>CAVQXH010000004.1:0-923465 GCA_963717845.1 uncultured Actinomycetes bacterium | reverse complement strand
GCGGGCCGTGCACCCGGGGTAGCCACCTGCGCTGCGAGTGCCAGCGCCGGATCGTGCGCGCGCTCGGCGGCCGACCGGGGCAGCCGGCGGTCGGCGAGCGCAGATCCCGGGTCACGCTATGCGGCGCCGCCCCCGCGGCGAAGCGCCGCTCGGCCTCGGCGCGCAGGTCGGGCCAGCTGTAGCTCCCCGGCCGCGGTCGCCGGGCGACGGCCGTGCAGGCCGCCAGATGCGCCGAGAGCGCACTTCGGCGGGCCGCCGTCAGACAGCCGTGCGCCTGCCACAGGCGCTGCAGCGTCAGCACCAGGTCACGCCCGCTGCGCCGCGTCTGGAACTCCGGCGACGCGTGGGCCGCGCACAGCCACACCGTCACCCCGTAGCCGTAGCGCACCATGCTCGTCCGCCCCCGCGTCCGCTCCACACAGATCGCGCACACCGCCTGCTTGTTCGGCACACCGCGCGCCTTGTAGAGCGTGGGGACGGGAATCATCGCACGATTGTGGCGGGCAGCGTGTGCCGTGTGGGTGACAGGGTGTGACGAGGGTGTGGCGAGGCTTGGAGGGTGGCTGGATGGGCAAGTGGCCGTCTGCCGAACGGCCAAGTGGCCACCGCTCCTGACGAGTGGCCGTCCGGACGACGGCCAAGTGGCCACCGGGACGGGGCTCGCGCTTGGCCACCGGTGGGACGGCCAAGTGGCCACCCCCCAACCGACCACCGTTCACCCGCCGCCGTGACCCCGGATCCACGCCCGCGAGGCGGCCACATCGGCCGAGATGCCGCGCAACACCTCGAGCGCCGCGCGCTTCGTCGCCCGGCTGACGGCGTCGCCGAGGGAGACGAAGACGATGACGTGGTGGCCGCGGGTGGTGAAGGCGATGCGATAGGCGGCGCCGATGCCTTCGTAGCTCGGCGCGAAGTGCGCCAGCCGTAGCGGCCGGGCCGGAGTCGGTCCGCGAAGCGCGGACATCTGGGCCGGGGGGATGTCGAACACGGAGACGAGCACGCCCGCGGCAGGCGTCTCGCGGAGGGCGAGCGCGGGCGCGTGGATCGGTGTGGAGGAGATGAGGGCGTCCTGCCCGGCGACGACCTGCCCGTACCAGGCGGCCGGATAGCGGATCCGCAGGCCGGCGTCGGTCACGAGCGCAACCTGCCCGGCCGGCCTGCCGGGCACCGTGAACCACCGCGGCGGCAGGCTGGCGGTGCTGGTGCGGCTCTCGTAGAGCACCACGATGCGGTACCGGCCGGGCACCGATCCGGCCGGGACGGTGAGGCCCGCGCGGTAGCGGCAGCCGGCGACACGGCTCGCGGCCACCTGCACGACCGGGCTGCCGGGACGGCTCGGCCGCGGTGGCGGCCGCAGGGCCGTCCACCACGCCGCCGCGTCGAGGTTCCACCATACGCGAATGCCCGTCGCGAGCGCGACCGGCGCGCCGCCCTCGCCGCCGCCGTGGGGCTGGATTCCGGAGACGATCACGCGGCTGCCGGGCCGCCCGGAGAGGGGGCTGAGACGCGGACCGCTGCCCTGGGGCGGTGGCGGGCAGCGCGAGCCGGCGGAGCCTGCGGGGTGCCGGCCTCCGCCGCAGCCGGCCGCGACGATCAGCCCGGCGGCGGCCGCACCCCAGGCGCTCCTCCGACCAGGCGACGACCACACATAGCCGATACGGCGATGCGGGCGATCTGCGTCCGCCAGCGGGGCGCCGCTCTCAGAGCAGGCCGCAGGCCGCGGCCGTGTTCGGCCACGGGGTGTAGCCGACGCTGCGATAGGCGCGCATGCCGACCATCAGCTGGTCGTGGGCCGACCAGGTATCGGCGTCCGTGCCGCCGTACGCCGCCAGCACGTCGTCCCCGTAGGCCTGCTCGAACGAGCGATCCATCTGCAGGCCGCCGTAGTAGGTGGGCGACGAGTCCGACACGGCGTTCCAGGGACCCTCGTAGCGGTGGATGCAGCGCAGGCCGGCGAGCACGGGCTGGCGGCGGGCGAGCGCGGCGCGGTAGTACGTCAGCCGGTGCTGCCACCGGATCAGGATCGGCACGAGCGCAGGGACGGTGGTCGCGGTGCGCTCGGCGTGGCCGTGGCGGGGCTCCGGCAGCGCGGCGATGTAGGCCGTCCACAGGGCCAGGTGGCGGGTCGAACGAATCTCCTGCCGCAGCGCGCGCACCGCGGACGACGCCTCATCCCCGGGGCGGTGGGTCGTGGGCGCGGACGATGCGATGGCGGTGGCGGTGCCGGCAGCGAGTGAGATCAGGCAGATGATGGCGATGCTGGCGTATTTCACGTTGGATCAGCTCCTCTGCGCTGGGCACGCCCGATGGCGGCCCAATTGGAAGTCGCTGGCTACCTCGGCAGCCCCGCGAGGGCTGCGAAGCGCAAATCCGCGGAAATACGCCGGGCCGGGGCGAGCTCCTCACACCGGCTGGGGAGGCGGTGAGGCGGTCTCACCCCTCCGGGATGGGGATGCCGCGGCTACCGGCCCCCGTGGCCTTCGCCGAGGCGGATCATCTTCGTCATCGCGGGCACGAGCCCCCGCCGCCGGTAGAGCTCCTCCGCCGCGGCGTTGCCGACGAGCACGGCGACGATCATGTCCGTGATGCCGAGCGCGGCCAGATCCGCATCGGCCGCGTCGAGCAGGAGCGTGCCCACGCCGCGGCCGCGCTCGCCGGCCAGCACCGCGAACGACTCGAGCTCGGCGATCCGCTCGCCGGTCGGCCAGGTGTCGTCGGCGCCCTCGTGGACATGCACCAGGGCGTAGCCGACCGCGACGCCGGCGCGGCGGGCGACGAGCACGAACGCGTCCGGCGTCGCCAGCAGCTTCTCGTACAGCGCCCGCCGGCGCGGCCAGGTCTCGGCGCGGTCGATCGTCGGCAGGCCGGCCGAGCCGATCGCGCGGTGATGATCGAAGAGCGCGAGCCACAACGGCTCGATCTCGGCGAGCAGCCCGACCCCGCCGCGCTCGAGCGCCACGCCGAGCGCGGCCGCGCGGCGGTCGAGCTCGTTCAGCCCTCGCCGTCCAGGGTCGGCTCGATCAGGCCGTAGTTGCCGTCCCGCCGCTTGTAGATGACGTTCACGTCGGCCGAGTCCGCGTTCACGAACACGAAGAAGTCGTGCCCGATCAGCTCGAGCTGAAGCATGGCCTCCTCGGGAGGCATCGGCTTCATGTTGAACTGCTTCGACTTGACGATCACCGCGTCCTCCTCATCGGGGAGCGCAGCCGTCTCGGCGGACGGCGGCGCGACGTGGGTGGCGATGTGCTGGGCGCCCTTGCGGCTGCGCCTGTTGCGATACCGCTTGACCTGGCGCTCGAGCTTGTCGGCGACGAGGTCGATCGAGGCGTACATGTCGGTCGACGACTCACGGGCACGCAGCACCGGCCCCTTCGTCCACACGGTCGCCTCCGCGACCTGCTTGTCGTTGATCGACGGGTTGTGCTCGACCGCCAGCTCGAGCTCACACCGGCTCTCGTCGGACAGATGCCGCGCAAGCTTGCCCAGCTTGCGCTCCGAATATGCGAACAGTGCGTCGGTGACGTCCACATTCCGGCCCTTGACCTGCAACTTCATCGCGGCTCCTTTGGACGGAGGAGTGCTGGAAACATACCCGCTCTGCGCCCCGGTCACCGACCGCCCTCCCGACCGGCGCTCCGGCCGTCTAGATCCGCACCACCCGGGCGAGGCTGACCGCGGCGACCGCGCCCGCACCGGCCGCGCGCAGCGCCGTGCCGCACGCCGAGAGCGTCGCGCCGGTGGTGAAGACATCGTCGACGACCGCGATCCGCTCGCCGGCAAGGGCGCACAGCGGCCGAAACGCCCCGCGCACGTTGCGGCGCCGGGCGACGTGATCGAGGCCGCGCTGCGGGCGGCGCAGCGGCGCCGCACCCAGCAGCGCCCGCGCCGGCACACCCCACCGCCGGGAGAGCTGCAGGGCCAGCACCTGCGGGGGGTGGTAGCCGCGCGTGATCGTGCGCCAGCGGTCGGCCGGCACCCACGTCAGCAGATCGCACTCCGGCCTGGGGACGATGGTCGCGATGATCCCCGCGGCGGGCTCCGAGAGCCCGCGCAGCCCCGCGTCCTTGTACCGCAGCACCAGGTCGCGGCCGCGGCCTTCGAACGCGAGCGCCGCGACGGCCGTGTCGAACCCCAGCCGCCGCCCGCGGCACTCGCGGCAGTCGGCGACCGGAGCCGCCGTCGGCTTGCCGCAGCGAGCGCACTCGGGGCCGCCGAGCACGGGCAGCGCCGCCAGGCAGTCCGGGCAGACGGGATCGGCGCCGCGCCCGCACAGCGCGCAAGCGGCCGGGATGAGCAGATCGAGGAGCGCTCGCACCCACGCGACGCTACGCCCGCGGCCGTCACACGTGGGCGCGCGGCCGTGCCGAGATTGTCACGAAAGCACGAACGGCGCGTCCACAACCGTCCCGGGCGGCACCCGCCGCGCGAGCGCCTCCGGGTCGGCCGCGAGCAGCGGGCCGATCTCGATCGGCGCCGCCGCCGAGCCGTCGGGGCGGCGCGACACGACCGCGCCGACCCGCTCGAGCGCGTCGGCGCCGGCGTCGCTCAGCCGCTGCCGCACGGTCTCGGGCGAGGCGTCGCCGGCCGCGTTCTTGAGCGGCTCGAACTCGGCCGCCCGGTCGGTCTCGAGCACCAGCGAGCGCTCTGCCAGGGGCAGCGTGTCGAAGATGAACTGCTCGAACTTGACGGCGTTCGGGACGACCGGCTCGACCGCCCGGCCGTGCTCGTCGATGTGGGCCACCGGCTTCACGGCCCGGTGGTAGGGCAGCTCGGCCGAGGCCGCCACCCGGGCGATGAAGTCGAGCGCGAAGACGTGCAGGGCGATGCTGCCCGCGGCGAACGCCAGCTCCCCGTCCGGCCGGCGCAGGGCGGCCAGCCGCTCGGGCAGGTCGGAGTACTCGATCATGAGCTGGCGGCCGTCCCGCTCGGCGACGACGCCCACCTTCTCGCCCGGATCGCGCTTGCGCACCACCTTCGACGAGACGTCGGCCTCGGCGAGCCGGTGGGCGCCGACGAACCCGGGGTCGCCGATCGCGACCATCGGGTTGTCGACCTGCAGGTAGAACACGGTCTCGATCCCGCGCTCGCGCATCTCGTCGAGGCAGCCGGCACCTCGCAGCGCCCGCAGGGTGCCGCCGTGCCCGTCCGGGCTCAGGGCGATGCGGTCGCGGTCGGCCAGCAGCACCGCCCCGCTGGTGCGGTCGACCGCCGGCATCGTCCCCTGCCGGAAGAGCCGCAGGTGCTCCAGCCCGAACCAGCCGTGCGCGGCGAGGAAGCGCTCGGTCGGCTCGTGGTTCTCGTCGCTCGTCATCACGTACAGCGGCGGCGTGCGGCCGTAGCGGCTGCCGAGCGCAGCCACCTTCTCGCAATGGATCTGGAACAGCGAGCGGTCGGTGACCGGCCCGATCGGGTAGCAGCCCTTCGGCCCGTCGAACCCGAGCCGCGTGCCCTGGCCGCCGGCCACGATCACGACCGCGACCTGCCCGAGGCGCAGCGCCGCCTCGCCCGCGGCGATGCTGCGGGCCGTGGGCGCGGGCGCGAGCTGCGCCGGCTCCACGCCCTCGACGTCGACCGGCACGTCCCCCGCGCGTACGAGCGTCTCGATCAGCCGGTCGAGCACGTCGAGATCGAGCGAGCGGATGTCGCGCTCGAGGTGCGCGCGGCCGGCATCTCCCAGCTCGTCCCAGAAGCGCAGCAGATGCTCCTGGCCGTGTGCCGCCAGGGACGCCCGAAGCGCGCCGAACCGGTCTTCCCCCATCCGCCTACCCTACCCTCGCCGCGGCCCGCGCCGGCCGGCCAACGGCCGCTTTGGAGTAGGCGAAAATGCCCATCGAGGGGTCGCGCAGCGACGCCCGGCCCCCCATCCTGAGGACACGGCTCCCGCCGGGTCGCAACGGATCTGCGACCCACTTCTCAAGGATGAGAGTGATGATCTTCCTCGTGGTCTGGTGCGCGCTCCTGCTCGCGGTGGTCGCGCTCTGGGACAGACGCTCGGTCGACCCTGCCCACCCCGGCTTCGACCGCATGCGCACGGACCTCGAGAAGGCGAAGGCCGCGTCCAAGAAGGGCGAGTAGCCTAGAACCGGTACGGCGGCCGGCGCACGCCGTGCTCGGTGATGATCGCGCTGATGTTCGCGGCGGGGGTGACGTCGAACGCCGGGTTGTAGACCCCGAACCCCTCCGGCACCGACGGCCCCAGCTCGTCCGGGCGGCGGTGCTCGATGGGGATGTCCTCGCCCGTCGCGATCGCCCGGTCGATCGTCGACGTCGGCGCGGCGACGTAGAACGGCAGGCTGTGCGCCCGCGCGAGCAGGCTGAGGCCGTACGTCCCGATCTTGTTGGCGGCATCGCCGTTTCGGGCGATGCGGTCGGCCCCGGTGATCACCGCGTCGACCTTGCCCTGGGCCATCAGCCAGCCGGCGGCGGAGTCGGTGAGCAGCGTGGCCGAGATGCCCTCCTCGCGCAGCTCCCAGGCGGTCAGGCGTGCGCCCTGCAGCAGCGGCCGCGTCTCGTCGACCCACACGTGCAGGGAGGGGTCGCGCCGGTGCGCGGCCCGGATCACGCCGAGCGCGGTGCCGTATCCGGCCGTCGCCAGCGCACCGGCATTGCAGTGGGTCAGCACGTGGGCGCCGGCCCGCAGGAGCTCCGCGCCGTGCCCGCCGATGCGGCGGCAGCGCTCGACCTCGTCGGCGTGCAGCGACCCGGCCTGGGCGCGCAGCGCGGCCCGCATGGCGCGGGCGTCCGGGTAGGGCGCCTCAGCGCACTCGCGCATGCGCTCCATCGCCCAGGGCAGGTTGACGGCCGTGGGTCGGGTCGCCGCCAGCCCTGAGCACGCACGGGCCACGTCCTCGCGCAGGCCGTCGACGCTCTCGGCGCCGCTGCGCGCGGCCGCCAGGGCGACGCCGTAGGCCGCGGCGATCCCGATCGCAGGCGCGCCGCGCACCACCATCGACCGGATCGCGGCGGCCACCTCCTGCCACGTCTGCAAGCGCATCTCGACCGCCTCCCCCGGAAGCCGGGTCTGGTCGAGCAGGACGACCGCATCGTCCTCCAGGCGGGCGATCCGGTGGGGGTCGAGCGCGGAGCTGCGAGGTGGCGCGATCACCGGTGCCGGACTATATCGCCGGCGTGGCCCGCGCCGGCCCGCGGCGGCGGGCGACGAGCGCCGCGAGGGCAACCAGCCCCAGACCGAAGGCGATCACGGCGAGCGCCCAGCCGGCGCTCGACCCCACCACCACCGCCAGCGTGGCCAGCCACACGAGCGACCCGAGGGCGCCCATCCACATCAGGCTGGGCATGTCGCAGCGTGCCGCGGCCATGAGCGAGGCCCCCACGACGAGGGTGAGCAGCGCATGCCAGGGCCCCAGACCGGCGAAGCTCGTGTCGGCCATCCCGGCCACGGCGGCGACCGTCCCCAGGAGAGCCGCCGACCGCCAGGCTGCCTCGGAACCGGCGCGCGACCGCTGCAGGAGCAGCGCGCCGGTGAGCACCGCGGCGACCCCCTGCAGCCCCAGCCACCAGGGAGCCGTGGAGCCGCTCAGCAGGCCACCGGCATCGGTGCAGAAGCCCGTGAATGCGACCAGCGAGGCGGACAGCCCCCAGCCGGTCAGGCGCACGATCCGCAGGGCCGCGTGCAGCCCGAGCACGATCGCCGTGGCGGCGAGGCTCGCCGCGATGCCGAACCCGGGGCCGGCCCCCGTGGCGAACGCCGAGGTGACGGAGGCGAGGCCGAAGGCGACATAGCCGACGATGCCGGCCAGCTCGGCCTCCCAGGCCGGGCGACCGGCACGATGCAGGGCGATCGCCCCGCCGAGTGCCGCCGCCGGGAACAGGAACGGCGTGACGGCCTGTACCGAGACCGGATAGGACGAGAAGCCGATCGCGTAGAGGAGCGCGGCGCCGGCCAGGCAAACGAGGGCGCCGGCCGCCCGCAGCAGCGACGAGATGTCGATGCGGCCGTTCGCGGCCCGTGGCCGCCGCAGCAGGGCCTCGAGCTGGGCCGGATCGATCTCACCGCGCTCGAGCGCGTCGGCGAGCCGCGCGACCAGATCGTCATATACCATACTCGCTCTATACGGCGGAAATGCTACGAACGCAAGGCGCGCTTGAGCGCGCCGATGTTCAGCACCGGGGTGGGGTCGATCCCGCGCCGCATCGCGGCCCCGTAGCTCGCCCAGTCGCCCTGGGCCACGAGCGAGAACGCCCGTGCCGCCGGCGTGTCGCCGCGGCCCTCGACGATCTCGACCAGGGCCGCGTCCGGCGCGATCAGCGCGGCGGTCGCTGCGATGCTGCGGCGGACGGCCTCGTCCTGGCCCGGATCCGACAGGAGGACGGCCGCGAACGTCCCCGGCGCCGAGCCCTCCCAGCCGACGATCTCGTTGTGCGCGAGCTCGGGCAGCGCATGGCTGAACGCGTGCATCTTGGCGTTCTCGTTCATCTGCGTCTTCCACCGGTAGGCGACCGCCCCCATCGGCCCGGCGCCGTAGATCAGCGGGATCGTGGTCGCGAGGCGCTCGCCCAGCTCGCGGGCCGCGCCCCCGTCGACGGCCTCCACCCCCTCCGCGGCCGCCGAGGCGATCCCCTCGGAGGCGAGGCCGCAGGCCCCGAACGCGCCGGCCATCGCGCCGAACAGGTAGCCGAGAGCGGCCCGTGGCTGGCCCGTGGCGACCACCGGGGGCACGTGGGCGTAGGCGACCCCCCACTCCTGCGCCAGGCTGGCCAGCGTGCCGCCGGCGGCGACGATCAGGATGTCCGCGCCCTGCCGGTGCGCCTGGCGGGCGCAGGCGAGCGTCTCCTCGGTCTCGCCCGAGTAGCTCACGCACATGACGAGCGTCCCCGGCCCGGCCCAGTGCGGGATGCGGAAGCCGCGGACGCGCGTGATCGGCACGGGGCACTCGCCCGCGACAAGCGCGCGCAGCAGCTCGCCGCCCATCGCCGAGCCGCCCATGGCCGCGATCACGACCGCGCCGGGCAGCGCCACGTCGACGCCCACGGCGGCGCCGACGCGTTCTCCCTGCCGCAACTGCTCCGCCATCCCGGCGATCGCATCCGCCATCCCGGACGGGTCGGCGGCCGCTACCAAACGGGTTCTCCAGTTGTTCCCACCACTTGATTGTCCACCGTCCGGCCCTCGGCCACAACTGCGCCGGCCAGAAGCACCGATGCGGACACGTGCGCGCCGGCCTCGACGCGGCAGCCGGGGCCGATCACGGAGCCGGTCACAACGGCACGCGGATCGATGTGCGCGGTGGGGTCGACCAGGCCGCCGGCGGGCATCGCCTCGAGGTTTGCGCCGAGATAGCTGGCGGGCGTGCCGATATCGCGCCAGTACCCCGCGGAGCTCTGCGCGTACAGCCCGGCGCCGACCAGCCGGGGGAAGACGTCGTACTCGACCGACACCTTCTGACCAACCGGGATCAGCTCGAGCACGCCGGGCTCGACGACGTAGGTGCCGGCGTTGATCGTGCTCGACGCGACCGTGCCGGGGGCGGGCTTCTCGACGAACGCCTCGACCGCGCCGTCTGCCGCCGTGACGACGACGCCGTAGCGGCTGGGATCGGCCACGGGGTGCAGGGCGAGCGTCATGCGGGCGCCGCGCTCGCGATGGAAGCCCACGAGGGCGGTCAGGTCGAGGTCGGTGAGCACATCGCCGTTTGCGACCACGAACGTCTCGCCCAGACCGCGGGCGGCGTGGGCGATGGCGCCCCCCGTCCCCAGCGGCTCGGGCTCGACCACGTACTCGAGCGCGTCGCCGAAGTGGGCCTGGATGGCATCGGGCCGGTACCCGCAGGCAAGGCGGATGCGGTCGACGCCGTGCCGGCGCAGATGCGCGATCTGATGCTCCAGGAACGGCCGGTTGGCGATCGGCAGCATCGGCTTGGGGGTGTCGTAGGTGAGCGGGCGCAGGCGCGTGCCCTCGCCCCCCACGAGGATGACCGCGATCACCGAGCGGCGACGTCGGGGTCGCCCGCGGAGCGCAGGAGATCGGCCGGGTCGGACGGCCGTCCCACCGACTCGTATGCGAATCCGGCCGCGCGCGCCTGGGCCGGGTCGAGCAGGTTGCGGCCGTCGACGACGAGCGGCGTGCGCATCGCTTCGCGCACGGCCGCCGAGCACACCTGCCGGAACTCGCCCCACTCCGTCACGATCACGACCGCGTCCGCGCCCGTGACCGCCGCGATCATCGAGTCGGCCAGCTCGACCTCCTCGCCCAGCATCGTGGCGGCGTTTTGCATCGCCACCGGGTCGTAGCCGATGACGGTGGCCCCCTCGGCCCGCAGCCGCGCCGCCAGCACGAGGCTCGACGCCTCGCGCATGTCGTCGGTGTCCGCCTTGAACGCCAGGCCGAGCAGGGCGATGCGCGTCCCGCGCAGCGAGCCGAGGTGACGCTCGAGCTTGCCGACGACGCGCCGCTTCTGCAGGTCGTTCACCTCGATCACCGAGGTCAGGAGCTGGAAGTGGTACCCGGAGTTGCCGGCGAGCTGCTTCAGCGCCTTCACGTCCTTCGGGAAGCAGCTGCCGCCATAGCCGATGCCGGGGCGCAGGAAGTGCGTGCCGATGCGGACATCGAGCCCCATGCCCTGCGCGACGACGCCGACATCGGCGCCGACCTCCTCGCACACGTTCGCGATCTCGTTGATGAACGAGATCTTGGTGGCGAGGAAGGCGTTCGAGGCGTACTTGATCATCTCGGCGCTCGCCACGTCGGTGCTGATCACCGGCGCGCGCACGTCGGCGTAGAGGCTCGCGACGGCGCGTCCGTCGGCCGGGTCGAACGCGCCGATCACGATCCGGTCGGGCTCCATGAAGTCGGCCACGGCCCGGCCCTCGCGCAGGAACTCGGGGTTGGCCGCGTAGCCGACGTGGCCCAGGCCGCGGGCGTCCATGTCGTCGCGCATCTTCTCGCCGGTGCCGACGGGGACGGTGCTCTTCATCACGAGGACGAAGCGCTCGCCGGTCGCGGGCAGGGCGGTGATGACGGCGCGCACGCGCGACAGGTCGGCGTCGCCCGAGTGGGTGGCCGGAGTGTCGACGCAGACGAAGATGATCCGGCAGCGGCGCAGCACCTCGTCCAGGTCGAGCGTGAAGGTGAGCCGGGCGCGGTTGCGCACGAGCAGGCGGTCGACGCCCGGCTCGTAGATCGGCACCCGGCCCGCCTGCAGGCCCGCGATCCGCTCCTCGTTCACGTCGAGGCAGACGACGTCGTAGCCGAGGTCGGCGAAGCAGACCGCGGTGACGAGGCCGACGTAGCCGACCCCGATCACGCCGACGGGCTGGCGGTTTCCGTTCGGGCTCATCCGGCCGGCTCGAGCGACTTCGCGATCGCGACCATGTCGGCGTTTGAGAGGTCGTCGAGCAGCGTGTTCTGCACCCAGTAGGCGGTGCCGTGCTCGACGAACGCGATCATGTGGATCTTGGCGCCGTTGAAGTAGAACCGGTAGGTGCGCCGGCCGATCTTGCGCTGCGCGCTCGGGTTGGCCAGGATCGGCGCGTCGAGGAAGCGGGTCTCCTCGATCCCCCAGTTCGCGCCGGGCGTGCTGGGCAATTGGAAATAGGCGTAGAGCGAGCTGAAATGGCGGCCCTCGGCGGGGATGTGGTAGGCCCGGATCGGGTCGAGCGATGGCACATCGGAGCGCTCCTGCGTGACCGTCGGGTAGAGCACCGGGAAGCTGACCCGATGGGTCACCGTGCGGAACTCGGTCAGGTAGGCCTGGCTGTCGGGCGTGATGTCGGTCGGGAAGGCGGACGTGTGCGTCGACCTTGGCGGGGCCGACCGCGAGCTTGCCGCTGAAGTCGCTCCCGATCACCACGACGACGTCCTCGGCCGACGCGATCGAGGCCGGCATCGGCGCCGTGGGGGCGCCCCCGCCGACGATGTGGGCCACGTCGGCCGCCGCCCTGGCGTGCCCGGCCGCGTAGTAGACCCACGTCTGCGCGTAGGACTGGGTCGGGGCGTTTCCGGACGACGTCGTGTAGCCGAACTTCGACAGCTGCTGGGCGGCGGTGGCCGCCGCGCCCGTCTTCAGCGTGCCGTTCAGCACCGAGAGCGACACCGTGGCGGGATCGACCGCGGGCTTGAACGCGTGATGCTTGGCCTTGTGGTGCGTCGGCGCCGACGGAAGCTGGTTCGTGGGCGTCTGGACGTTCTGAGGATGCGTGAACGCGAACACCGCGGCCTTCATCGCCGCGGGCGTGGCCTCCACCACCGACGCCGCCCCGATCATGCCGGTCCCGGCCTGCAGCTTGGACGAGATCAGGTGGCCCCGGCTCGAGTAGGCCAGCGTCGCGTACTTGAGCATCGTCTGCAGGCCGATCCCGCCGGATGCCCCGGCGATGTCGACGTTGGACGAGATCGTGTGGATCATGTCCTTGATCGCGCCGAGGTCGCTGAGGCTGATGCCGTGGAAGCGGGCGGACACCTTCTGCTCGAACGCGTGCAGGAAGGTCTGCTGGCGGGCCGTGCGGTAGAAGTCCGAGTCGGTGTGGCGGAAGCGCGAGAAGGCGAGCGCGTTCGTGCCGTTCAGGAGCTGGTAGCCGGGCAGGATGTCGATGGCCGACCAGCGCTCGCTGACGGGCAGCAGGTTGTTGTCGGCCTCGGTGTGGACGTAGGCCTGGTCGACCGGGATGTAGACGCCGCCGAGGTCGTTCACGAGGCTCGTGAAGCTGTGGAAGTTCACGCCGATCAGGTAGTTCACGTGCAGGCCGGTGACCTGTTTCACGGTCTCGAGCGCGAGCTTCGGGCCGCCGTCGGAGTACGCGGCGTTGATCTTGTCCTGGCCGAAGCCCGGGATGTTCACCCACAGGTCGCGCGGCAGCGAGAGCAGCGAGATCAGGTGCGTGCGCGGGTCGATCCGCACCAGCATCAGCGTGTCGGAGCGGGCGGGCGCCGAGCCGTCGGTGTAGCGGTGGTCGGATCCGATCACGAGCGCGATCGCGGCCGCGTTGGCCACCGGCAGCGTCGGATCGATCTGGTTCTCGGCCTGCCGGAAGTCCTTCGGCGGCGTCGTCAGGCGCGAGTAGTCGCCGTAGAACATGTAGAAGCCGGCGGCGGCGACCGCGATCACCACAAGGAGGATGGTGCCGGTCGTCCAGAGCGCCACCCGCACCCACCGGCGGCGGCGGTTACGGCGGGGCTTGCGCGGCGGCGCGCCCCCCGCATAAACGGTCATTCTGGGTCGGGGTGGCCCGGGGGGCCTGCTTCCGCCTCCCCCGTCACTCGGCGTGGTTGGCGGAGTCTGGGTTGCCATCGGGTTGAAGACGCGAGGGCCCGCGGCGGGCAGGCCCGGGTGAGTATAGACCGAGGGTTCGACCTCGCCCGCCGGACTCCTTACCCGGATCCGGCCTCCGCGAACACCCGCGCAAACCCGACGAGGATGCGCCTGTACGTGGCGAGCGAGGCGATCTCGAGGTGCTCGTCGGGCCCGTGGTGGCCGGCGCCGGCGGGGCCGAACTCGACGCAGGGGACGCCGCGCTGCAGGAACAGGACGGCGTCCGAGGCGCCGTGGCGGCCGACCCCGATCGCCTTGCCCTCGCGATGCTTGCGCACGACGTGGCGCAGCAGCTGCACGTGGTCGTTGTGCGGATTGAGCTGGGCTGCCGGCACCTGATAGAGCAGGGTCGCACCGGCGTCGAGCGTGCGCACCTGGCGCATCACCTCGTCGGGATCCTGGGTGGGCAGGTGGCGGATGTCGACGTCCATGCGGCACTGATCGGGGACGGCGTTGACGGCCTTCCCGCCGGCGATCCGGCCCAGGCTCACGGACGGCCCCTCGAAGAGCTCCGAGCGCTCCGACGCGAACGGCAGCGCGCCGATGCGGCCGTAGAGATCGATCGCCTTGAGCACCGCGTTCTCGCCGAGCCACGGCGTGGAGCCGTGCGCGGCGCGGCCGCGCACCTCGAAGCGAACGACCAGCGCGCCCTTCGCCTGGACGCCGATCTGCAGGTCGGTGGGCTCGCCGCAGATCGCGAAGTCGCCCGGGTCGCCCGCATCGGCCAGCCGGGCGGTGGCCTTGTCCTCGATCGAGGCGGCGTCGGACTCCTCGTCAGGGGCGATCAGGAGGCGCACGCACGCCCCGGCGAGGCCTTCGGGCGCGGCGGCCAGATCGGCCAGCGCCGCGAGCATGGCGGCGAGCGCGCCCTTCATGTCGTAGGCGCCGCGGCCGAACAGATAGCCGTTCTCGCGCCGCGGCTCGAACTGGTCGCGATGGCCGGGGACGACGTCGACATGCGAGCTCAGGATGAGGGTGCGCGGGCCGGCGCCGACGGTCGCGACGATGGCGGGCCGGCCGTTCACGTCGACGACCTGGTGGGCGATGCCCTGCCCCTCGAGCCAGCCCTGCAGGAACCCCACCGCGCTGCGGATCCCCTCCTCGGTCGAGGTGTCGTAGGCGATCAGGCTCTCGGCCAGGGCAAGATCGTCGACACCGCTCACGCCCCGATTGTGGCAGGCCGGCCCGCCAGGCGGGGTCAGACCCCTTTTGGCGGGTCCGCCAAACACCTGGCACGCATCGAAACACCCCCGTCACTCCCTCGCTCGTAGCCTCGAGGGATGCCCAGACGCCCCCGTTCCCGGTCGAAGGAGCATCTCTACCATCTGACGTCGCGCGGAGTCGCCCGGAGGGCGGTGTTCCGCACAGCGGCCGACGGCCGGGTCTTCCTCTCGACACTCGGCGAAGTCGTGACCGACCGTGGGTGGCGCTGTCACTGCTACTGCCTGATGCCCAACCACTACCACTTGCTGGTCGAAACCCCAGGCGCCGATCTCCCTGAAGGCATGCGAGACCTGAACAGCACCTACGCGACACGGTTCAACACCGCTCACGACCTGTCGGGTCACGTCTTCCAGGGTCGCTACGACTCGCGAGTCGTTCGAAGTCAGGAGCACGCGCTCGAAGTCGTGCGATACATACCGCTGAATCCAGTTCGCGCCGGGATATGTGATCGGCCCGCAGACTGGGCGTGGTCGAACTACCTCGCGACCGCCGGAGAGCGGCGAGCGCAGCCGTGGCTCACGATCGATACCACTCTTCGCTGGTTTGGGTCGGGCGAGAAGGCACGTCGGCACTACCGTGAGTTCGTCGCAGCCGGACGTCATGTCACTGATCCCGAAGCCGCCGCGGTGCGACAACTCCTTCGCCAGGGTGCTGTCGACGACGTCTTGCGCGTACGTGACGAGTACGGCTACTCGATGCGCCGAATCGCGACGCTGCTGGGCATCCACCACTCCACGCTCGCCCAGCGCATGCAAACACGCCACCCGCCAAAAGGGGTCTGACCCCGCTTGGCGGGTTACTCGCCGCCGGCGCGGATGCCGCGGCGGGCCGAGAAGTAGACCGCCTGGGGATGGTGGATCACGATCGCGGCGGTCGTCTGCTCGGGGATGAACTGGTAGGCGGCGGAGAGCTCGATGCCGAGGTCGACGGCCGGGGGCAGCAGCCGCAGCACCAGCTCGTGCTGCTCCAGGTCGGGGCAGGCCGGGTAGCCCCACGAGTAGCGGCGGCCGCGGCTGGGATCGAGGCCGAGCTCGGCCAGGATGCGGCGGTGCACGTACTCGGCCAGTCCCTCGGCCGCCTCGACGGCCAGCCCGTGGGCGAAGTAGGCCTCGCTGTACTCGCCGGCGGCCTGCAGCGCGTCGATGTGCTCGGTCGCCTCGGCGCCGGCGGTCACGATCTGGAGGGCGATCACGTCGGGCGGGCCGCCCGCCGGCCGCAGGTAGTCGGCGATGCACAGGCGATCGTGCCGGTCCTGCCGCGGGAACTCGAACCGGCAGCGCTCGCCCCCATCGGCGTCGAGCACGACGGCATCGTCGCCGTCGGCGACCGCCTGGAAGAAGCCGTAGGCGGCGCGCGGCACGATCCAGCCCCGCTCGAGCGCCTCGGCCTGCATCCGCGCGCGGCGCGGGCGGAAGTCGTCGGCGAGCAGCCGCTCCCACTCCTCGCCGCGCACCCCCTTGCCGCCCCACGAGAGCTTGTAGAGCGACCGCTCGTCCATCAGCGCGAACGCCGCGGCCGGCTCGATCGCGTCCACGAGCCGTGCACCCAGGAACGGCGGCTCGGGCACGTCGACGCCCGAGCGCAGCGTCTCGCGGCCGGTCCGCTCCGGGGGGCTCTCCGGAGCAGGCGCCGGCTTGGGCGTGTCCCGCTCGGCCACGGCCTGCTCGCGCCGCTCCGCGATCAGACCCCCGCGCAGCTCGCCGTCGCTCAGGCGATCCATCACGCCCAGGCCCTCGAACGCGTCCTTGCAGTAGAACACGCCCGGCTCGTACAGACGGCCGTCGTCGAGGAACGCGATCCGGCGGCCGAACGCACGGTTGATGGCCGCCCCGCCCACCAGCACCGGGACGTGCAGGCCGCGATGGTCGAGCTCATGCAGCGCGAGCGGCATCTGCCGCGACGTCGACACGAGCAGCGCGGACAGTCCGACGGCGTCGGCGTGCTCGCTCACGGCGCTGTCCATGATCACGTTCAGCGGCACCTGCCGCCCGAGGTCGACCACCCGGTAGCCGTTGTTCGAGAGGATCGTCCCGACCAGGTTCTTGCCGATGTCGTGCACGTCGCCGAACACGGTCGCAAGCACGACGGTCGCCTTGGCCTGGCCCTCGAGCCGGTCGAGGTAGCGCTCGAGATGGGCCACCGAACGCTTCATCACCTCGGCCGACTGGAGCACGAACGGCAGGATCAGCTCCCCGGCGCCGAAGCGGTCGCCGACGTCCTTCATCGCCGGCAGGAGCACGCCGTTCAGGACGTCGACCGCCCGGTCGTTGTCACGGCCGCCGCGCTCGTCCAGGGCCAGGTCGATGTCGTCCTCGACCCCCTCGCGCGTGCGGTGCAGGATCTTCGCGTGGAGGCGCTCGTCGGTGGTGAGCCCCGCGAACGGATCCTCCTGCGGCGCGGCCACCGTCTCGGTCTGGTCGAAATGGGCGATGCAGCGCTCGAGCGCGTCCGGGCGGCTGTCGAAGATCAGCTCGTCGGCCAGCTCGCGCTCCTGCGCGGAGATCTCGTAGATCGGCCGCACGTGCACCGGATTCACGATTGCGGCATCGAGGCCGGCGGCGATCGCGTGATGCAGGAACACGGAGTTGATGACGGCCCGCGCCGCCGGCGAGAGGCCGAACGAGACGTTCGAGACGCCGAGCACCGTCCACGTGCCCGGCAGCTCGCGCTTGACGGCGCGGATGCCCTCGATCGTCTCGATCGCGCTTCGCCGGAACTCCTCCTGTCCCGTCGCGAGCGTGAACGTGAGCGTGTCGAAGATGAGGTCGCCGGGAGCCATGCCGAACTCGCCCACGCAGATGTCGTGGATCCGCCGCGCCACGGCGAGCTTGCGCTCGGCCGTCTTGGCCATCCCCTCCTCGTCGATCGTGAGCGCCACGCAGGCGGCGCCGTGGCGGACGGCGTGCGGGCAGACGGCGTCGATCCGCTCGCGGCCGCTCTCCATGTTGATCGAGTTGATGAGCGCCCGGCCCGGGTAGGTCTCGAGCGCGCGGGCGATGACCGCGGCGTCGGTCGAGTCGAACACGAGCGGCATCTCAACGCTCATCGCCAGGCGCTTCACGAGCGTGGCCATCATCTCGGCCTCGTCGGCGCGCTCGGTCAGCGCCACGCACACGTCGAGCGCGTGCGCCCCGCCCTCGACCTGATCGCGGGCGATGGCGACCGCGCCGTCGTAGTCGTCGGCGAGCATCACCTGCTTGAACGCGCGGCTGCCCTGGGTGTTCACGCGCTCGCCGATCAGGAGCGGCTTGGGCTGCTGCTCGAGCGCGGAGGCCGTGATCGCGCTCGCGAGCGACCGCTCGAACACGACCTGGCGGGGCGCGCGGGCCGCTCCCGCCACGGCCTCCCGCAGCGCCACGATGTGCTCGGGGGTGCTGCCGCAGCAGCCACCGACCACGGGCGCGCCGAGCTCGGAGACGAACTGGGCCAGCTCGCGGGCCATGTCGTCGGGGCCGAGCGGATAGGAGGCGACGCCGTCGACGTTGCGCGGCAGGCCGGCGTTGGGGATCACCGACACCGGCCCGGGCGCGTGCTGGCACAGGAACCTGACCGGCTCGCGCAGGTGCTCGGGCCCGACCGAGCAGTTCACCCCGATCACATCTGCGCGCATCCCGTGCAGGATCGCGAGCACGGCTCCCACGTCGGTGCCGAGCAGCATCCGCCCGGTGACGTCGAGCGCCACCTGCACCTGCAGCGGCACCCACCTGCCGAGCTCCCGGAACGCCGCCCGGGCGCCGTCGATGGCCGCCCGCGTCTCGAGGATGTCCTGCTGCGTCTCGATCACGAGCAGGTCGGCGCCGCCCTCGACCAGCGCCGCGGACTGCTCACGGAAGGTCTCCGAGAGGTCGGCGAACGAGACGCCGGAGAGGGCCGGGTCGTCGCTCGACGGCAGCATGCCGCTCGGCCCGATCGAGCCGGCGACGAACCGCGGTCGCGTCGGCGTCGAGAACGCGTCGGCCGCCGCCCGGGCGATGCGCGCGGCGCCCAGGTTGATCTCGCGCGTGTGCTCGCCGACTCCCCACTCCTGCATGCGGATCCGCGACGCCTGGAAGCTGTTCGTCTCGACGACGTCCGCGCCGGCCTCGAGGTACGCGCAGTGGATGGCCTCGATCAGGTCGGGCCGGGTGAGCGAGAGGTGATCGTTGTTGCCGACCTGGCGCTCGCCGCCGAAGTCGGCCGCTCCCAGCTCGACCGCCTGGATCTGCGTGCCCATCGCGCCGTCGAAGACGACGGCTCTGCGCTCGATCAGGTCGAGATAGGGGTGGCCGGCCACCCGGAGATGCTAGCCAGTGCCCTTCGCCGTCTTCACCAGGGCCTCGGCGAAGCCGAGCTCGCGCCGGGCGGCGTGCACGTCGCCGTCTCCACCCTCGGCCCGCTCGAGCGCACCCTGGGCCTCGTCGAGCCGCCGCGCGGCCGCGGCGGCGTCGATCGACTCGACGGGCACCGCCTCCCCCACCAGCACCACCGCGCGGTTTTGGCGCACCTGCACGTAGCCGTCGTCGGTCGCGTAGCGGCGCACGGTGCCGTCGGCGTCGGTCAGCCGCGTCTCGCCCGGCTGGAGCAGCGACACGAGCGGGGCGTGGTTCGCGAAGATGCCGAGCTCGCCGGCGGCACCGGGCACGATCAGGCGCTCGGCGTCGCCCGAGAACGCGATCCCCTCGGGTGTGATCAGCTCGACCGGATACGGGGTGTACTCGGGCATGCCTACGCCGTCGCCTTCAGCTTCTCCGCGGCCTCGACCGCCTCCTCGATGCCGCCGACGAGCCGGAACGCCTGCTCGGGCAGGTCGTCGTGCTTGCCCTCCAGGATCTCCTGGAAGCCGCGGATGGTGTCGTCGAGCCGGACGTACTTGCCGGGGGTGCCGGTGAACACCTCGGCCACGTGGAACGGCTGGCCGAGGAACTGCTGCACCTTGCGCGCCCGGGCCACGATCACCTTGTCCTCGTCGGACAGCTCGTCCATCCCCAGGATCGCGATGATGCTCTCGAGGTCCTTGTAGCGCTGGAGCACCTCCTGCACCTGGGTGGCGGTGGCGTAGTGCTCGTCGGTGACCGTGCCCGGCTGGAGCAGGTTCGAGCGCGAGTCGAGCGGGTCGACGGCCGGGTAGATGCCCCGCTCGGCGATCGACCGCGAGAGCGTGGTCGTCGCGTCGAGGTGGGCGAAGGACGCCGCCGGGGCGGGGTCGGTGAGGTCGTCGGCGGGCACGTAGATGGCCTGGATCGAGGTGATCGAGCCCTTGGACGTGGACGTGATCCGCTCCTGCAGCTGGCCCATCTCGGTGGCGAGCGTGGGCTGGTAGCCCACGGCGCTCGGCATCCGGCCGAGCAGCGCCGACACCTCGGAGCCGGCCTGGACGAACCGGAAGATGTTGTCGATGAAGAGCAGCACGTCCTGCCCGAGCTGGTCGCGGAAGTACTCGGCCATCGTCAGGCCGGAGAGGCCGACGCGCAGGCGCGCTCCGGGCGGCTCGTTCATCTGCCCGAACATGAGCGCGGTCTTCGAGATGACCCCGGACTCCTTCATCTCGAGGTAGAGGCCGTTGCCCTCGCGCGTGCGCTCCCCCACGCCCGCGAACACCGACAGGCCGCCGTGCTCCTGGGCGATGTTGTTGATCAGCTCCATGATCAGCACCGTCTTGCCCACGCCGGCGCCGCCGAACAGGCCGACCTTGCCGCCCTTGACGTACGGGGCGAGCAGGTCGATCACCTTGATCCCGGTCTCGAAGATCTCGGTGGTCGGCGAGAGCATCTCGAAGTCGGGCGCCGGGCGGTGGATCGGCCAGCGCTCCTCGGTCTGCACCGGGTCGCCGTTGTCGATCGTCTCTCCGAGCACGTTGAAGATGCGGCCGAGCGTCGCCTCGCCCACCGGGACGGTGATCGGGCCGCCGGTGTCCCTCACCTCGAGCCCCCGCGAGAGCCCGTCGGTCGCATCCATCGCGATCGCGCGGACGCGGCCGTCGCCCAGGTGCTGCTGCACCTCGGCCACGAGCACGCGCGAGGACGTCTCGCCCGCCGTGGCCGGCACGTCGACCTCGAGCGCGTTGTAGATGGCCGGCATCTCCTCGGGGAAGACGGCGTCGATGACGACGCCCTTGATCTCGACGATGCTGCCCAGGTGGGCGGACTGTCCGTTCTGGGACATGTAACTCCTTGAAAGAGGGCCGGATCGGGAGGTTCGCGGCTAGCGGAGCCGGATTCTACCAGCGAAGAGGTTGATCGCCGGTCGACCTTGTGACACGAACCGGGGCATCCGCAGACGCCGCCGGCGGCCCTCCTGCGGGCTCAGCTCGGCGTCGACGCGCTGCGCATCGATCGACGCCGCCACCCGGGCGGCGTGGTCGAGGTGTCAGACCCGGGAGCCGGCGGCGGAGAGGAAGGCCATGCCCACACTGTACCGGCGCCGGCGCGGACGTTACGGTCGCGGCCCTTACCGACCTAGACGAAGATGCCGCGGCGGTGCGGCGAGCGCACCCGCGGCGCGGGCAGCACGAGGAGCAGCTTGCCCTCGCGAATGCTGCGGAACTGGTGGTCGAGCGGCGCCAGCTCGGCCAGCGTCGTCGGCTGCGACGGGCGCGCCGAGGTGTGCGCGGAGTGCGAGGCGACGAGCGCGCCGGCGCCTGCCGCCGCCGCCGTCGCCGCGAGCACCGCCGCCGTCGCCAGCACGCGGTGGCCCGACCGCCGGCGGGGACGGGCCGCTGAGACGACCATCGGCCGGGCCGGACCGGGCTCGAGCAGCCGCGTGTCGCGGATGCGATGGGTCACGCCCTCCATCGCCTGTGTCACCTCGGTGCACTCGGCGCAGTCGCGCAGATGCATGCGCAGGAGACCGACGTCGAACTCGGTCAGGTCGCCGTCGAGCCGCCGGGAGGCGAGCTCACGGGCGCGGTCACAGTCGTCGCGATGGGGGAAGCCGAAGGACATGGTCCTGAACGTTCGACGGCGCGGTCACGACGAATGTTAGGCCAGCGGATGGCGGCCGTCACACACGAGCCCGCACAAGACGAGCACGAGCCCCAGGATCACGAACACCGCCGAGCTCGAAAGCGAGTCCTCGCGCTCCTCCGGGGTGGCGAAGCGCACCGGCCCGCTGCCGAACACCCCGAACAGGCCTCCGAGCGCTCCGGCGTCGCCCTCCTGGCGCACCGGCGGCCGGATCCCGAAGAAGACGCCGAGGAGCATGAACAGGCAGGCCGACAGGTAGAAGCCGACCGAGAGCGACCGGTTCACCGAGTCGCCGACGAGCAGGCCGAGCGCGAGCGAGATGGCCGCCGTCATGACGATGACGACCGCGGTCACGGTGAGAAAGCGGCGGACGCCGTCGATCAGCTGGCGACGCGTCGGCATCGCGGATCAGCCCGTGGCCGCCCCGCTGGCAGGCAGGCGCAGATCGGAGAGCGGCCAGCTCTCGAGGGGGAAGTGGCAGGCCGTCAGGTGGCCGTCGTCGCTCGCCTTCAGCTGGGGCTCGTCGACATCGCACACCCCGTGCTGGAAGCGCGGGCAGCGGGGATGGAACCGGCAGGCGCTCGGCGGGTTGATCGGGCTCGGCACGTCGCCCTCGAGCACGACCGGCTTGCGCGCGCGGGCCAGATCGGGATTGGGGATCGGGATCGCCGAGAGCAGCGCGCCGGTGTAGGGATGCCGGGGCTGGTCGTAGAGGCCGTTGCCGTCGGCCAGCTCGACCATCTTGCCGAGGTACATCACGGCCACCCGGTCGGAGATGTGGCGGACGACGTCGAGGTCGTGGGCGATGAACATGTACGTGAGGTCGAACTCGCGCTGCAGCCGCTTCAGCAGGTTCAGGATCTGGGCCTGCACCGACACGTCGAGCGCCGACACCGGCTCGTCGCAGACGATCAGCTTCGGCCGGATCGCGAGCGCCCGGGCGACGCCGATGCGCTGGCGCTGCCCGCCCGAGAACTCGTGCGGGAAGCGGTTGTAGTGCTCCGGGTTCAGGCCGACCACGTCCAGCAGCTCCTGGACGCGGCGCTTGTTCTCGGCCGCGGTGCCGATCTTGTGCACCTCGAGCGCCTCGCCGACGATCGCGCCGACCCGCTTGCGCGGGTTGAGCGACGCGTACGGATCCTGGAACACCATCATCATCTCGCGGCGGAACGCCATGAGGTCGGAGCCCTTGAGCTTGGTGATGTCGTGGCCCTCGAACACGATGCTGCCGGCGGTGGTCTCGATCAGGCGCATCACGCAGCGCGCCATCGTGGACTTGCCGCAGCCCGACTCGCCCACCACGCCCAGCGTCTCGCCCTTCTTGATCGTGAACGACACGCCGTCGACGGCGCGGACGCTCGCGACCTCCTTCTGGAAGATGATCCCGCGCGTGACCGGGAAGTGCTTCTTCAGATCCTCGACCGCCAGCAGGTCTTCAGCCACCCTGTTCCCCCCTCAGCCCGCCGACGCCATGGTCTCGGCGACGAGCTTCTCCGCCTCGCGCCGCTTCGTGTCGGCATCCAGATGGCACGCGGCCCGGTGCACGTTCGAGCCCTCGACCGCCTCGAACGCGGGCTCGGTCTGCCGGCACACGTCCATCGCGTAGGAGCAGCGCAGGTGGAAGCGGCACCCCGGCGGCGGCCGCAGGAGCGACGGCGGCGAGCCCGGGATCGGCCGCAGCTCCTGGCCCTCGCCGGCGAGCCGCGGCAGCGACCGCATCAGCCCCCACGTGTAGGGATGGTGGGCGTGGTAGAAGATGTCCTGGTAGGTGCCCTGCTCCGCCGGCTTGGCGGCGTACATCACGAGCACCTCGTCGGCCGTCTCGGCCACCACGCCGAGGTCGTGCGTGATCAGGATGATCGCGCTTCCGAAGTCGCGCTGCAGGTCGTTCATCAGCTTCAGGATCTGGGCCTGCGTGGTCACGTCGAGCGCCGTGGTGGGCTCGTCGGCGATCAGCAGGTCGGGGTTGTTGATGAGCGCCATCGCGATCATCACGCGCTGGCGCATGCCGCCCGAGAACTGGTGCGGGTAGTCCTCCAGGCGCTGCTCGGCGCGCGGGATCCCCACCGCCTTCAGCATCTCGAGCGCACGCTTGCTCGCCGCCGCCTTGGTGGCGTCCTCGTGCAGCTGCACGGCCTCCCGCAGCTGCTTGCCGACCGAGTGCACCGGGTTCAGCGAGGTCATCGGGTCCTGGAAGATCATCGAGATCTCGTTGCCGCGCACCTTGCGCAGCTCCGACGTCGGCAGCTCAAGCAGGTTGCGGCCCTTGAACACCGCTTCGCCGGTCGAGATCGTCTTCGCGCGCGGGTTGAGCCCAAGGATGGTCAGGCAGGTGACGCTCTTGCCGCAGCCGGACTCGCCCACGATCGCAAGCGTCTTGCCCTTCTCGACCGAGAAGGAGACGCCGTCGACCGCGCCGACGATGCCGTCGTCGGTGCGGAACTGCGTCTTCAGGTCGCGGACGTCGAGGAGCGCCACGTGGTTCAGTCTACCGGTGTGGACCTACGCAAGCCGGATGCGTGGGTCGATCCATGCGTACAACAGGTCGACCAGCAGATTGAACCCGATCACGAGCACAGAGGCGAACACGGTCACCCCCACGATCTTGGGCAGGTCGAACTGGTACACCGACTGGATCGCGAGGTCGCCCAGGCCGGGCAGGCCGAAGACCTCCTCGATCAGCACGGCGCCGCCGAGGGCGATGGCGATGTCCATGCCGAGCATCGTCACCACCGGCAGCATCGCGTTTCTGAGCACGTGCCTGCGCATGACGATCGACTCCGGGGCGCCCTTCGCCCGGGCCGTGCGCACATAGTCCTCGTTCAGCGTCTCCATCACGTTGGCTCTGATCATGCGCACGTAGAACGCCGAGTACAGCACCGCGAACATGAGCCACGGCATCAGCATGTGCGTGAACCAGTCCACCGGCCCGCCGCAGATCTGGCCGGCCGACGCCCCGCTCAGGTTGCAGTAGCCCTGGATCGGGAGCAGGTTCAGCTTGTACCCGAAGATGTAGGAGGCCATGAGGCCGATCCACACCGGATGCGCCGAGATGCCGCCGAGCACGCCGACCATGGCGAAGCGGTCGAGGATCGAGCGCGGCTTGAGCGCCGACAGGATGCCGACGGGGACGGCGATGAGCATCCACACGATCGCCCCGCCGATCACGAGCGATGCCGTCACCGGCGCCGCCGCGAAGATCGACGAGTTGACGCTCTGGCGGTCGTTGAACGAGTACCCGAGGCTGCCGTGGAGCACGAGCTGCCCCAGGAAGTGCAGGTACTGCTCGTAGACCGGGCGGTCGAGGTAGAGCCGGTGTGCGACCGCCTTCACCTCGGCCGGCGTGGCTGACTTGCCCGCCGCGAGGCGGGCCGGATCGACCGGGATCAGGAAGAAGATCAGATAGGTGACCACCGTCACTGCGATGAAGAGGACGATCGCCCAGAGCAGGCGCCGGATCACGTACCGAACCATGCCGTTCTCCCGGTGGTAGAGGGTTGAGCGGGGCGCCGGGTGGAGACCCGGCGCCCCGCCGTTTTCTCATCTAAGCAGCGAGTTTACCCCTTCGCTACTTCTTCAAGCACATCGTGGCGAGATCCATGATGTACGAGGGGGTATCGACCGTGCAGCCGACGTTCGGGCCGAAGAAGTCGATGTTGTTGGTGTACAGCCACGGCGCCCACGGCGGATCGTTCTGCATCATGTCCGTCGCGATGGAGCCGTACGCCTGGTAGCGGGCGTTCCCGCTCAGCGTGTTGGCGTGATCCATCTGGGAGTTGTACTTCGGCACGTTGAAGTAGGCGAAGTTGTTCCCGCCCGTCTTCGGGATGTTGTCCCCGGAGAGCAGGATGTTCATGAAGTCGTACGGATCGGGGTAGTCCTCGATCCAGCCCTCGTTGGCGATGTCCATCGCCACGCCCTTCGTGCCCTCGTTCTGGAACTGCAGAGCGCGGGTGAAGTACTTGGGCTTGACCGTGATCCCGATCTTGGCCAGGTTCGACGTCAGCACCGCGTCAGCCGCGCTGACGGAGGGCGTGCCGGCGGTCGAGTACTCGATCGCCGTCAGCGGCGTCTTCACGCCGGCCTGCTTGATCAGGTCCTTCGCCTTCGTGATGTCAGCCGCAGTCGGGCTGCTCGTCGGGTAGAGGCTCTTCTCGAACTGGCTCCCCGGGAGTGCGGGCGGCAGGATCTTGTCGCCCGGCGTCCCGTAGCCGTAGCCGTACGGCTTCTCGATCGCCGGCCGGTCGATCGCCCAGTTGACCGCCTCGCGGACGAGCGGGTTCTTGAACGTCGGGCGGACCGTGTTCAGGGCGAAGTAGGAGATGATCGCCGCCGGGGTGATGAAGAACCGCTGATCACCCGACGACTTCGTCGCCGTGCCCTCGGGGCCGAACTGCTGGTTCAGCTGGAACGTCTGGCTTCCCGGAACGCAGTCCGGGCAGTAGTCGAGCTGGCCGTTCTTGAGCTCCAGGGTGCCCTGGTTCTGGTCGATGGTCAGCTGCGTGTAGTCGATCTGGTTCAGGTAGTGCGGCCGCGGGCCCTTGTAGAAGGGGTTCTCCTTCAGGACGAGCGAGCGGTGCTGTGTCCAGCTCGAGATGTAGTACGGGCCGGCGCCGGCGATCGACTGGACGCCCTTGGCGTTGATCGGGGTGGCCTTGGGGATCGCGCAGGCAAACGGCGTGGCCACCTTCGACAGGAAGCCGGCGTCCTTCTGGGTCAGCGTGATGGCGAGCTGATCGCCCGAGACCTTGATGCCGGACACGTGCGCGGGCAGGCCCTTGTAGCCCGAGGCGCCCTGGACGTCGCTCAGGAACGTGGCGCCGAAGTACGACGCCTGCTTCGGGGAGAGGTCGCGCTCCAGCGCATGCTGGAACGTCGCCGCCGTCACCGGCTCGCCGGTGTTGAACTTGTACTTGCCGGCCGGGACGGTGAATGTGTACGTCTTGCCGTCGGCGGACACCGTCGGCAGGGCCGAGGCCGCTTCGGGGGTCAGCACCTTGCCGGCGTCACCCGACTTGTCGGGGTAGTTCAGAAGCTTCACGCACGTGGCGTACTCCACCTGCCACGACGTCTGGTAGTAGGCCAGCGCGGGATCGATGAAGTCGATATCACCGTGCGCAGCCATCTTCAGCGTGCCGCCGTTGACGTGCGCGACAACGCTCTGGCCCCCAGGCGCGCTCGAGTTCCCGCCGCTGCCCGAGCTGCTGGAATTGCCGCAGCCGGCCGCGCCGAGAAGAACGACGCCCACGGTGAGCGCACCCACCGCAAGCCACAATCCCGGTCGTCTCATGTGAACCCCTCGAGTTGGATGGCGAGGATCGCGGACGCAGATCGCCCGGACGAGCCCCTTGCTACGACCGCTAAGACGCTGATGCGGTCGGGAAGTTAGGGGTGCTCGGTTACAGCGTGGAGCGCGGGTCGATCGCGTCGCGCATGCCGTCGCCGAGCAGGTTGAACGAGAGCGTCGTGATCAGGATCGCAAGGCCCGGCCACACGATCAGCCACGGCTGCACGGTGTAGTACGTGACCGCGTCGGAGAGCAGGTTGCCCCAGCTCGCGTTCGGGGGCGGCAGGCCCACGCCGAGATATGACAGGGCGGCCTCGAACAGGATGTTCGTGGCGACGGTCAGCGTGCCGTAGACGATGATCGTGCCGACGAGGTGCGGCAGCAGGTGCGAGCGCATGATGCGGAAGTTCGACCCGCCGACCATGCGCGCGGCCTCGATGAACTCCTTCTCGCGCAGCGACAGCACCTGCGCCCGCACGATGCGGGCAGGGTAATACCACGAGAACACGCTGATGATGATGACGAGCGTGATGATGCCCGGCACGAATAACCCGAACATGGTGTAGGAGTTGAGCCGGTCGCCGATCGTCGCGGCGATGCCGATCGCGAAGAGCAGCAGCGGGAACGCCATGACGATCTCGGTCATCCGCGACACGACCGTGTCCATCAGGCCGCCGTAGAAGCCGGCGAGCGTGCCGAGGACGATGCCGACGAAGAGGCCGATCATCGTGGCGAAGACGGCGACCTCGAGCGAGACGCGGGCGCCGGAGAGGATCCGCAGGAACTCGTCGCGGCCGACGGCGTCCGAGGCGCCGAGGACGTAGAACGTCTGGTTGCCGTTCTGGTCCTTCACGCTCGTGAACGGGCCGGCCGGCGCGAAGTTGATGACCGCGTTCGAGTTGATGTCGTTCGGCCCGTGGCCGAGGATGTGCGCCGCGAGCGGGGCGCCGATGAACGCCGTCAGGACGATCAGGATGATCACGATCCCGCTGAGCAGGGCGATGCGGTCGCGGCGGAAGCGGCGCCACGCCTGCTCCCAGTAGCCGCGGGCACGAATGTCGCCGCCGTCTCCGCCGACCTCACCCGAGACGCCGACAGCGACCGCTGCACCGGGGACGAGTGTGGTTCGTTCTTGGTGTGACGCCATCGGCAGGCTCAGGATAACGACAAGAGGCGCGCCCGGCAAGATGGGGCGCTCACAACGCGACTCACGGCTGCGCGGCGGGCACGGGTGGGTTCACGCCCCGCGGGACGAAGTCCTGGACGAGCCAGCGGCCGCCCCGCGGCACGAGCTCGATGAAGTCGTCGATCGGGGCGACTCCCAGCTTGTGCGAGCTCAGGAGCACCTCGATCAGGATGTCGCGCTGGCGCGACCGGTCGATCTTGAACTTCGCGCCGCCGAACTTCTCGCTCGGGTAGGGCACCACCGGGATCGTCCCGGTGTTCCACTGCGCGCGCGTGAGGCCGCCGCGCACCTTCGGCGTGACGAGCGGCCACGCGGCCGCCACATCCGTGCGCAGGACGGCCGTCTGGATGAACTTGCGGGCCGTCGCCACGGCCTTGGGCGGAACGGCGATGGGCTTGCCGTACAGGGCCGTCTGGTTCGGGGTGGACGCAAGCGGCGAGCCGGGGCTGTCGGCCAGCTTCACGCCGTTGCGCGAGCTGACGTACACCACGAACCCCGCGATGAGGACGATCACCGAGATCGTCGTAAAGACCGCACGGACGAGCGAGCGGTCCCACAGCTTCCCCACTCGTTCCACGCCGGTCAGTGTAGCGTCGCGGTTATTCGAGGGCATCCGCGCCCGCCACGACCTCGAGGATCTGCTGCGTGATCTCGCCCTGGCGGGCGCGGTTCATGGCCAGCGTCAGCGAGTCGATCAGGTTGGAGGCGTTCTCCGAGGCGTTGCCCATCGCCGTCATGCGGGCGCCGTGCTCGGAGGCCGTCGATTCGAGCAGGGCCCGGTAGATCGTGACCTCGATGTAGGTCGGGAGCAGGTGGGCCAGGATCTCGGAGCGGTCGGGCTCCTCCAGGTAGGCGCCCTCGATCGGCTCGATCTCCGCGCCGGAGAGGGCCGTCTCCGGCACCGGCAGCACCTCGAGCGTCTCCAGCTGCTGCGTGAGCGCCGACACGAACCGGTTGTAGACCATGACCACGAGGTCGACCTCGCCGGCGATGTACAGCTCGGCCACCCGCCCCGCGATCGTGCGCGCGTCGGCGTACTTCGGCCGGTCGGTGATGCCGGTGTAGGCGTCCTCGACCTGCTGGCCGCGGAAGCGCAGCGACGAGCCGCCCTTGCGGCCGACGGTCACCCAGTGCACGTCGCGGCCGGCGCGGCGATGCTCGCCCGCGATCCGCAGCGACTGGCGGATGACGTTGGCGTTGAACGCCCCGGCGAGGCCGCGGTCGGCGGTCAGCGCGAGCACGGCGACGCCCTTGACCTCGCGCCGCTCGAGCAGGGGCTGGCCGTGCGCGTGTGAGCTGGCCGCCGCGATCTCGACGGTCAGCTGCTGCATGCGGTCGGCGTACGGCCGCAGCCCCTGGACGCGGGCCTGCGCGCGGCGCAGCCGCGAGGCCGCCACGAGCTCCATGGCCTTCGTGATCTTGCCGGTGTTTCGCACCGACCGGATGCGGCGCGCGATGTCCTGCTGGGTGGCCATCTGCTGCGGCTACGCGGCGGAGCCCGCGGCCTCGTGGTCGCCCTCGACGAAGAAGCCGTCCTTGAACGAGTCGAGGTGCTTGCGCAGCCGCTCCACCACGTCGTCGGACAGGTCGCGGGACTCGGCGATCTCCTTCAGGATCGTGCTCTCGCCGCGCAGCGACTGCACGAGCTCGTCGTTGAACCGGGCCACATCCTGCACCGGGATCCCGTCGACGAAGCCGTTCGTGACCGACCAGATGACCGCAACCTGCTCCTCGACCGGCCACGGGGCGTACTGCGGCTGGTTGAGCGAGGCCACCACCCGCTCGCCGCGGGCGAGCTGGTTCTGCGTGGTCTGGTCGAGCTCGGAGCCGAACTGCGAGAAGGCCTCGAGCTCGCGGTAGGAGGCGAGGTCGAGCCGCAGGCGGCCGGCGACCTTCTTCATCGCCCGGATCTGGGCGTCGCCGCCGACGCGCGACACCGAGATGCCGGCGTTGATGGCCGGACGCACGCCCGAGTAGAACAGGTCGGATTGCAGGAAGATCTGGCCGTCCGTGATCGAGATCACGTTCGTCGGGATGTAGGCCGACACGTCGCCCGCCTGCGTCTCGATCACGGGCAGCGCGGTCAGCGACCCGGCGCCGAGATCGTCGGACAGCTTCACGGCCCGCTCGAGCAGCCGTGAATGCAGGTAGAAGACGTCGCCCGGGTAGGCCTCGCGGCCCGGCGGCCGGCGCACGAGCAGCGACATCTGCCGGTAGGCGTCGGCGTGCTTGGACAGGTCGTCGTAGATGACGAGCGCGTGCTTGCCGTTGTAGAGGAAGTGCTCGCCCATCGCGCAGCCGGCGTACGGGGCCATGAACTTGATCGGCGCCGCCTCCGTGGCCGATGCCGCCACGATGATCGTGTACTCCATCGCCCCCGCCTTGCGCAGCGTCGCCTCGACCGCCCGCACCGTCGAGGCCTTCTGCCCGATCGCGACGTAGATGCAGATCAGGTCCTGGCCCTTCTGGTTCAGGATGGTGTCGACGCAGATGGCGGTCTTGCCCGTGGTGCGGTCGCCGATGATCAGCTCGCGCTGGCCGCGCCCGATCGGGATCATCGAGTCGATGGCCTTGATCCCGGTCTGCACCGGCTCGGACACCGGCTGGCGGTCGACGACGCCCGGGGCCTTGAACTCCATCGGCCGCGTCTCGCCGGCCTCGATCTCCGGGCCGCCGTCGATGGCCTGGCCGAGCGGGTCGACGACGCGCCCGATCAGCCGCTCGCCGACGGGGATCGCCATCACCTCGCCGGTGCGGCGGACGGTGTCGCCCTCCTTGATCTGGTCCCAGTCGCCGAAGAGCACGCAGGCGACGTTGTCCTCCTCGAGGTTCAGCGCCAGGCCGGTCACGCCGTGGCCGAACTCGAGCTTCTCCATCGCCACGCAGCGGTCGAGCCCGTACACGCGGGCGATGCCGTCGCCGAGCTGGATGACCGTGCCGATCTCCTCGACCTCGGCCTCGACCTCGTAGCGCTCGATCTCGGTCTTCAGGATGTTCGCGATCTCGTCTGGACGCAGCTTCACGCTTCACTCCCAACGGGCAAGGGTGTATGGATCAGGGCGCGCCGCAGCTCCTCGAGGCGGCGCTTGACGGAGGCGTCGACGAGCACGTTTCGGGCGCGCAGGACGAGGCCGCCGATGAGGGCCGGATCGACCGTGGCGGTGACCTCGGCCCGCCGCCCGACGGCCGTCGAGATGCGCTCCTGCAGCGCGTCGAGCTCCTTCTGCTCGAGCGCGACCGCGGTGGTCACCTCGACCGGCAGGATCTGGTCGTCGTCGGCCGCCAGGTCGGCGTAGGCCACCTGCAGGTCGACCAGGAGCGAGAGCCGGCCGTGCTCGGCGAGCACGAGGACGGCGTTTCGCGCCAGCGGGTCGGCCCCCTGGAGCAGGCCGACGAGGATGCGGCGCTTGCCCTCGCGCGGCAGGGCCGGGTTGACCAGCGCCCGCAGCACCACGGGGCTCTCGCCGAGGGCCGCCACAAGCGCCTTCAGGTCGCGGTCGGCCTCCTGCACGCGGCCCGCCTCGCCGGCCGCCTCGTGCAGGGCCTTCGCGTAGACGCGCGCGGCCGGATCGACGCGGTCGGCCATCTAGGCGCTCGCCCCCGGCTCCGGTGGCACGAGCGTCGAGAGATCGACGTCGGCGAGCGCCTCGTCGATCAGGCGCCGCTGCTCGGCCTCGTCGAGCCGCGCGCGCACGACCTTCTCGGTCGCGGCGACGGCCAGGTCGGCCACCTGGTGCTTGATCGCGTTCAGCGCCTGGCGCGTCTCGGCCCGGATCTCCTCCTGGGTCTGCTTCATGAGCCGCGCCTTCTCGGCCTCGAGCTCGGCGACGGCCGCGGTGCGGCGCTCGTCGCCGACGCGGCGGGCCTCCTCGACGATCTTGCCTGCCTCCTTGCGCGCCTCGGCCAGCTGCTGGCGGTACTCGGCCAGCGTCTCCTGCGCCTCGGTGCGGGCGGACTCGGCCGAGTCGAGGTCGGCGACGATCGCCTTGCGGCGGGCGTCGAGCATCTCCTGGATCGGGCCGAAGGCGTACTTCTTCAGCACGATCAGCACGATCACGAACGTCACCAGCGTCCAGATCATCAGCCCCGTGGTCGGGGTGATCAGGGTCGAGTCGTAGAGGATCACGCCGGCTCCCGGTCTCAGGCGATGGCGTAGGCGACGAAGGCCATGCCGAGGGCGTAGAAGATGATGGCCTCGGTCAGTGCGAATCCGAGCCACATCAGGCCCTGCAGCTGCCCGCGCATCTCGGGCTGGCGGCCCACGGCCTCGATCGTCTTGCCGAAGATGAAGCCGACCCCGATGCCGGGGCCGATCGCGCCGAGGCCGGTCGCGAGTCCGAGCTCGAGCGCTCGGGCTGAGTCGTGGATATTGCCGTCAAGGGCCATTCGGGCTCCTAGTGATCGGGGTGGATGGCTCCACCGATGTAGATGGCGGACAGGGTGGCGAAGATGAACGCCTGCAGGCCGGCGATCAGCGTGCATTCGAGCAGGTAGAGCGCGACGCCCATGGGGATGCCGATGGGCAGGATGAAGTACGTGCTGAGCAGCGAGGCGAGGCCGAGGAACACGGCGATCACGAGGTGGCCTGCCAGCATGTTGAAAAAGAGTCGGAAGCTGAGCGACACGATGCGCACGAACTGCGAGAGCACCTCGATCACGGCGATCAGCGTGAGCAGGATCAGCACCGCGGGCGTCTTCGCGCCGAACGGCCGCGCCGACGGCAGGCCCGAGGGCATCCAGCTCTTGAAGTACTTGACCGGGCCGTTGTAGCGGATGCCCTCGATGTGGGTGGCGAAGAACGTGACGAGCGTGAGCGCGAGCGTCACCGACAGGTTGGCGCTGGCGGCGTAGATCTGGAACTCGGGCACGCTCAGGCCGAACACGTCGACGTGGCGCTCGCCGAACGGCAGCGGGATGAACCCGATCAGGTTCATCGTCCAGATGAACACGAACAGCGTCGCCACGTACGGGAACCAGATCCGCATCCCCTCCGGCGGCAGGCCGCCCTTCGCGATCTGCTCCTGGCACAGGTCGTAGACCACCTCGACGGCGGTCTGGCGCCCGTCGGGACGCAGCTTCAGGCCGCGGCGCACGATCAGGAGCGTCACGAGGATCGCGATCGCACCCGTCATCCACAGGTAGATGACCGCCTTGTTGATGTCCAGGCCGAGCGGCAGGCTGACGTACGGGTTGTGGACGAAGTCGGTGAAGTCCGAGACGGGGTTGAAGTCGACCTTGAGGAACGGGAGCATCTAGACCGCGCCTCCGACGCCGCTGCCCACGTTGCGGTGGGTGACGATGCGCGTGACGATGTCGACCGTCAGAAGGAGCAGGAAGAGCAGCACCGACGAGATCAGAAGCGTGCTGGAATGCCGCGTGATCAGAAACAGCGCCAGCATGCCGATCCACGGCCGCACGAGCATGCTCACGCCCATCGTCCCCACCCCCTGCAGCGGGCCCATGCGTACCGCCCGACGCTCGACCGAGGCCTGCGCGTAGCGGTTCAGCGCCCACAGGAACGTCGCCCAGAACCAGCCCTCCAGCGGCAGCCCGGTCGCCGCGAAGAGGGGCAGCGCAGCGAGCGCCAGGATGGCGTCGATGTTGTGTGCGCAGAGTTGCGCCGGGGAGGTCGTTCGAGCGGTCACAGGTCGCGGTACGTGCGGTAGACGAGGTAGAAGCTGGCGGGGATTCCGATCACCGCTCCGACGGCCGCGCCGGCGGCCGGGCTGCCCGCCACCCATCCGATCCCGAGACCGAATCCCACGCACACGATGAGCGTGACCAGGAGTTGGATCCCGGCCATCGCGCCGGATGCTGCAGGCCTCCCTGCCGTGGTGATCCTGTCGTCGGAGCGGACGGTTGAGCGGGCGGGCGTAAGTATGCCAGACGATCGACTTCGTGACAACACGAGTTCATCCACGACCCCGCCAGAATACCCTATTTTCGGCGAATTCTGCGACGGGATGGTCAGGCTGCCGGCCGAGTTTGTGTCACTTCCCGAGCCTCCCGCCGGCCGGCCCGGCGCGCGCGCAGACGGCGCAGCTTGAGGATCTCGAGCGTGTACACGACGTAGACCGACGACGCGAGCGCGAACACCCCCAGCCCGCCGAGGATGACGAGCGACACCCAGCCCCATCCGTGCCGGTGCGACGGCACAAACCGGATCGCGAGCGCGAACGCCGAGAGCACCATGCACCAGGCGTACAGGGTGAGCGCGGTGCGCCGCTGCGAGAAGCCGATGTTGGAGAAGCGGTGGTGGAAGTGCCAGCGGTCGGCCTGGTAGATCGGCTGGCGGTACTTCAGCCGCTTCAGGATCACGAACGAGGTGTCCAGGATCGGCAGGGCGAGGATCACGAGCGGGAACACGAGCGACACGGCCGCGGCCGTCTTCAGCACCCCCTCGATCGCGATCGTGGCCAGCAGGTAGCCCATCATCAGCGAGCCCGAGTCGCCCATGATGATCGTGGCGGGGTGGAAGTTGTAGCGCAGGAAGCCGATCGCAGCCCCGGCCAGGATGGCCGACACGGCCGCGGCGTCGATCCGCCCGAGCGACGCCGACAGGATCGAGAACGTGAGCGCGGCGATGCCGCAGAAGCCGGCCGCGAGCCCGTCCAGCCCGTCGATGAAGTTGACGATGTTCACGATCGCCACGATCCAGATCACCGTCACCGGGTAGCGCAGCCAGTCGAGGTCGAAGACGCCCACGACGGGCAGGGTGACGTGGTCGATCGCGATGCCCAGGTGCACCGTCAGCGTGGCGATCGCGATCTGGCCGAGGAGCTTCGTCAGCGGGTGCAGCGTGCGGATGTCGTCCGTCGCGCCGAGCGCCGTCATGAGCGCCGCCCCGAGCATCACGCCCCAGAACCCGTGCTGGTTCCCGAGCGCGGCCGCGGGGATGGCGATCGCGGCGAAGATGGCGATCCCCCCGAGCCGCGGCATCGGGTCGCGGTGCAGCCGGCGGTCGTCGTCGGGACGATCGAGCAGGCCCGCCCGCCAGGCTGCGAGCGACACGGCCGGGGTGAGCAGCAGCACGAGCATGAAGGCAACCGCAAAGCCCACGGCGGCGGCCTGGTAATCGAGGATCGATCCGGTCATGGGTCAGGTGCCAGCCCGGAAAGCGTAACCCCTCGCCCCGCTGGACGATCCCCCTACGAAAACCGGGGACTGTCCCCGACAAGCGGGGACAGTCCCCTGAACGCCGGCCGTGGTCGACACGGCACACAATCGCGACATGTCGCCCCTGGATCCACCTCCGCGCGGCGGTACGTTCGAAGAATGGCGAGAAGGAACCGCGTCCAGGCCGCAGGGGCCCACTACCACGTCGGCGTCCGTGGCAACGACAGGTCGCCGGTGTTCACGAGCGACGAGGACCGGCGCCGGTTCCTGGACATCCTCGCCACCGTCGTCGAGCGGTTCGGGTGGCGCTGCCATGCGTACTGCCTGATGACGAACCACTACCACCTTGCGCTGATGACGCCCGAGCCGAACCTCGGTGCCGGCATGGGTCGGCTGAATCAGCTGTACGCGCAATGGTTCAACCACCGCCATGATCGGGTCGGTCACCTCTTTCAGGAGCGGTACTGGTCGGAGATCCTCGAGACCGAGGCCCACGTGCTCGCGGTTGTGCGCTACATCGCGGCGAATCCCGTCCGTGCAGGCCTGTGCGCTCGGCCGCGGGACTGGCCGTGGTCGAGCGCTCCAGCGACGGTGGGGATCGTCCCGGCGCCGGCCTTCCTCGATGTCGGCTGGGTGCTCAGCCAGTTCGCGGTTGACACGGGAGCTGCGGCGAGGGCATATCAGCAGCTCGTTGAGGGCACACCGAGGCGTTGAGGCTGGGGACTGTCCCCGGTTCGGGGGACTGTCCCCGCTTCTCGGGTCTAGCGGGTGCCGAACAGGCGGTCGCCGGCGTCGCCCAGGCCCGGCAGGATGTAGCCGTCCGAGTTGAGCTCGCGGTCGACGCAGGCCGCGTACACGGCCACGTCGGGGTGGTCGGCGGCGACCCTGTCGATGCCCGCCGGCGCGGCGACCACGCACAGAAGGCTCGTGCGCACGGCGCCCTGGCGCTTGCACAGCGTGAGCGCCTCGGAGGCCGAGCCGCCGGTGGCCAGCATCGGGTCGAGCACCAGCACGTCGCGCTCGGCCAGGTCGCCCGGCAGCTTGCAGTAGTACTCGACCGGCTCGAGCGTGCGCTCGTCGCGGTAGACGCCCACGAACCCGACCCGCGCGACCGGGATCAGGTCGAGGACGGCGTCCAGCATCCCCAGGCCCGCTCGCAGCACGGCGACGACGCCCAGCTTCTTGCCCGAGACCCGCCGCGCGGGCGTGACCTCGAGCGGCGTGTGCACCTGGAACTCCTCGAGCTCGAGGTCACGCGTGGCCTCGTAGCAGAGGAACGCGGCCAGCTCGCCCATCAGGTGGCGGAAATCCTTCGTGTTCGTCTCGGAGTCGCGCAGCAGCGCGAGCTTGTGCTGCACAAGCGGGTGGTCGAGAACGACCAGGCGGTCAGTACGAGGCGTGGCCATGCGGGAATCCCGAGTAGAGCGGCCGTCCGGCCAGGAGCTCGCCCGTGCGCCGGCGCAGCGCCCCCAGGTCGGCCGCCGGGTCGAGCGTCTCGAGGATGATCGCGCCGACCTCGCGCATGTCGTCCTCGGTGAACCCGCGCATCGTCACCGCCGGAGTGCCGATGCGCACCCCCGACGCGATCGTCGGCGGCCGCTCGTCGAACGGCACCGTGTTGCGATTAACGGTGATCGACACCTCGTGCAGCCGCTCCTCCGCGTCCTTGCCGCTCCACTGCGTGCCGCGCAGGTCGAGCTGCAGCAGGTGGATGTCGGTGCCGCCGGTCAGGAGCTTCTGGCCGCCGTCCATCAGCGTCTGGGCAAGCGCCTGGGCGTTTCGGACGATGCGGGTCTGGTACTCCCGGAACGCCTCGGTCTGAGCCAGCTTGAAGCACACGGCCTTGGCGGCGACGATGTGGCAGAGCGGCCCGCCCTGCAGGCCGGGGAACACGGCCTTGTCGACGGCCGCGGCGTGCTCCTCGCGGCAGAGCACGAGCCCCGCGCGCGGCCCGGCGAGCGTCTTGTGCGTGGTCGACGTGACCACGTCGGCGTGCTCCACCGGGTTCGGGTGCAGGCCGGCGGCGACGAGCCCGGAGAAGTGGGCCATGTCCACCATGAGCCGCGCGCCCACCTCGTCGGCGATCGCCCGGAACCGGGCGGCGTCGATGACGCGGGGGTAGGCCGACGCACCCGCCACGATCAGCTTGGGCCGGTGCATGTGGGCCAGCCGCTCGACCTCGTCGAAGTCGATCAGCGAGTCCTCCTGGCGGACGCCGTAGGCGTGCACGTCGTAGAGGCGGCCGGAGAAGTTCACCTTCAGGCCGTGGGTGAGGTGGCCGCCGTGATCGAGCCGCAGCCCGAGGATCGGATCGCCCGGATCGAGCATGGCGAAGTACGCGGCCAGGTTGGCAGGGCCGCCGGCGTGCGGCTGCACGTTCGCGTGGTCGGCGCCAAAGAGCGCCTTCGCCCGGTCGATCGCGAGCTGCTCGACCTCGTCGACCCACTCGCAGCCGCCGTAATAGCGCCGGCCGGGGTAGCCCTCGGCGTACTTGTTCGTGAGCACCGAGCTGGCCGCCTCGAGCACGGCCGGCCAGGTGAAGTTCTCGGACGCGATCAGCTCGAGCTGGTCGCGCTGGCGACCGAGCTCGTGGTCGATCAGCCCGGCGACGTCGGGATCGATGTCCGTCAGGCCGGCGGTCCGGAGATGCTCGAAGGTCTGTTCGGCCGTGGCCACGCGGGTGCCTCCTCGGTTCGACTCCGCCGACTCTATCCCAGGAGCGCGGTCATGGCCGCGGCGGCGTCCGCCCCTCTCCGCAGCAGCACCGGCTCGGGGCCGGTGATGTCGATCACGCTCGACGGCGTCCCTGCCAGGACGCCGCCGTCGATCGTGAACGCGCACAGGTCGCGCAGCTCGGCGGGGACGTCGGCGAGCCGGTCGGGCGGGGGCCCGCCGCGCAGGTTCGCGCTCGTGAGCGCGAGCCCGCCGGCCGCATCCGCCAGCGCCGCGACGGCGGCCGCGAGCACGGGCACGCGCACGCCGATGCGGTCGGGCGTCGCCCCGCACAGGTGCGCGAAGCGGCCGGCCGGGTTGGGCACGACGAGCGTCACCGGCCCCGGCAGCACCCGCCGGCAGAGCCCGCCCGCGCGACCGGTCAGCTCGGGCAGGACGTCCTCGAGCAGGGTCGCCACGCTGCCGAGCACGACCGCCGTCGGCTGGTCGCGGCCCCTCGACTTGCACGCATACAGGCGCGCGCATGCGTCGCGGTGGTCGGCGGCGCAGCCGATCCCGTAGACCGTGTCGGTGGGCAGGATCGCGAGGCCGCCCGCGCGGAGCGCGCGCTCGTGCTCGCTCACGCCCATCGGCCCCCGACCACCCGCTCTATGCCGGCCATGTCCGCGACGACGAACGTCTCGGCCGCCCCGGCGGAGACCAGCAGGCCGCGCACGGCCGCGGCCTGCCCGGCGCCGCACTCGACCACGAGCCAGCCTCCGGGCGCGAGCGCCGCCGGCGCAGCCGCCGCAAGGCGTTCCAGCACCTCGGTTCCGCGCGGGCCGGCCACCAGGGCGCCCCTGGGCTCGAACCGGGCCACCTCCGGCTCCAGCGTCTCTATCTCGGCCTCGCTCACGTACGGCGGGTTCGAGGCGATCAGGTCGAAGCGGCGGCCGGTCAGGCCGCCGAGCAGGTCGGACTCGGCCAGCTCGACCTCGAGCCCCAGCGCGGCCGCGTTGGCCGCCGCCACCGCCAGGGCGGCGGCGGAGACATCGACGGCCGTGACGACCGCGTCCGGGCGGCCGCCTTGATCGCGAGAGCGATCGCCCCCGAGCCCGTGCCGACGTCGAGCACGCTCGGCTGCGGCCGCTCGGCCACGACGGCGAGGCAGCGTTCCACGAGCAGCTCCGTCTCGGGCCGCGGCACGAGCACCCTCGCGTCCACGAGCAACTCCAGGCCGTGGAACCCCCACCGGCCCAGGATGTAGGCCACCGGCTCGCGCCGGCCGCGGCGGTCGAGCAGCGTCCGGCAGGCCGCCAGCTCCGGCTCGTGCAGCGGCCGGTCGAAGTTGGTGTAGAGCTCGATCCGCTGCAGGCCGAGCGCGTGCCCGATCAGGAGCTCGGCATCGAGCCGAGGCGTCGGGCTGCCGCGCTCCTCGAGGTAGGAGGCCGACAGCCGCAGCACCTCGGCCAGCGTCCTCACCCTCCGGCCGCGGCGGCCAGCTTGCGGCGGCGCTCGTCGGCGGCGAGGGCGTCGGAGAACTCGCTCAGGTCACCGCCCAGCACGCGGTTCAGATCGTGCACCGTGAGCCCGATGCGGTGGTCGGTGACGCGGTCCTGCGGGTAGTTGTAGGTGCGGATCTTCTCGGAGCGCTCGCCGCTTCCGATCTGGGCGAGCCGCGTGGCCGCCTCCTCGCGGGCCTGGCGCTCGCGCTCCTGCTCGTACAGGCGCGCCCGCAGGATCTTCATCGCCCGCTCCTTGTTCTGGAGCTGCGAGCGCTCGTCCTGGCAGGTGACCACGGTGTCGGTCGGGATATGCGTGATGCGAACGGCCGAGTCGGTGGTGTTGACCGACTGGCCGCCGTGACCGCCGGCCCGGTAGACGTCGATGCGCAGGTCGTTCGGGTCGACGTGGAACTCGACGTCCGCGGCCTCGGGCAGCACCGCGACGGTGGCCGTCGACGTGTGGATGCGGCCCTGCGACTCCGTGGCCGGGACGCGCTGCACCCGGTGCACGCCGCTCTCGTGCTTGAACACGGAGTAGGCGCCGTCGCCCTTGATCTCGAACACGAGCTCCTTGAAGCCGCCCGCATCGCCGCCGGACGCCGCCAGCGTGTCGGTCTTGAAGCCGCGCTGCTGGGCGTAGCGGGTGAGCATCTCGTACAGGTTGCCGGCGAAGATGGCCGCCTCGTCGCCGCCGGTGCCGGCGCGCAGCTCGACGATCACGTCCTTGTCGTCGGCCGGGTCGCGCTCGAGCATCGCCAGCCGGATCTCCTCCTCGAGCGCGGGCAGCGCCTCGCGGGCCTCGAGCACCTGCTCCTGGGCGAACGCGCGCATCTCGTCGTCGGGATCGTTCGCAAGCTCGGCCGCGTCGGCCACCTGGGTCGTGCGCTCGCGCCACTGGCGGGCGAGCTCGGCGGCCGCCGAGAGCCGCTTGTGCTCGCGCGCGACCTCGGCGTAGCGGCGCTGGTCGGCGAGCACGGCCGGGTCGCCCAGCTGGGCCTCCAGCTCGGCGAAGCGGCGCTCGATCTCTGCGACCAGCGGTTCCATGACCGTCGAAGGATAGTGACGTCAGCCGATGCGGCCGAGCTGGCGCAGCACGCTGACCGAGTCCGAGTAGACGTCCTTGCGGGAGAAGCGGCCGTCGCGGGTCGGCAGGATGTCCATCCCGTCCCACGTGGCGGTCTTGCCGCTCTCGGCATGCGTGCCGGTCGCCGTCCACTCCTGCACGACCAGCGCGTCGCGCACGTACAGGCTGCGCCCGGTGAAGCGCATCCCCGGCCAGTTGCGGAAGATGCCGGCGATGTGGTCGGCGACGGCCGCGGCGCCTTCGACCGACTCGCCGGCCGTGTGGTTGTGGAACACGATGTCGTCCGTGTGCATCGCGGTGATCGCCTCGACGTCCTGGCGGTTCCAGGCGTCGTTGTAGCGGTCGATCAGCTGCTCGAGGTGCTCGGGGGAGTCGGCGCTTGCCACCGGGCAAGCCTACGCCATCACCTCGACGGGCGCACCGGCCCCGGAGGTGCGCTCGGCCTCGAGCACGTCCTGCAGGGCCTGGATCGAGACCTCGACCTGGTCGAGGGTCGGCTCGCGCGTCGTCAGCCCCTGCAGCCACAGCCCGGGCGTGAGCAGCGTGCGCACGATCGGGTTGTCGGGGTGCTTGCCGCCGAAGCGGATGACCTCGTAGGCGAGGCCGGCGATCACGGGCAGGAGCAGGATGCGCGACGCGATCAGCGTCGGCCAGTCGGGCCGGCCGACGAACGCGAAGACGAAGATCGCGATCACCATCACCCACAGCAGAAACGCCGTGCCGCAGCGGAGGTGGATCTTGGAGTAGGTCTGCACCCGCTCGGGCACGAGCTCGGCCCCGTCCTCGTAGGCGTTGATCGTCTTGTGCTCCGCGGCGTGGTACTGGAAGACGCGGCGCAGGTCGGGGATGAACGAGATCGCGGCCAGGTAGGCGATCAGCAGGCCCACCCGGATCGCGCCCTCGACCAGGACGAACACGATCGTGGAGTGGATCGGTAGCAGGTCGGTGATGACCGCCGGCGAGACCTTGAAGACCAGGACAGCGAACCCGATCGCGAACACGAACGCAAAGGCGATCTGGCCGCGCGTGAGCTCGGCGGCAGCCTCGAGGTCGGGCTCCTCGCCCTCCTCGACGGCGGCGAACGATGCCGACACCGCCAACGCCCGGAAGCCGATCACGAGCGACTCGCCGAGCGCGACCATCCCGCGCAGGATCGGCAGCCGCAGGAAGCGGTGGCGCGACGCGGCGCTCGAGACCGGCCGGCACACGCGCGCCAGGCCGCCGTCGGGCCTGCGCACGGTCACGGCCCACGACCCGGGGCTGCGCATCATCACGCCCTCGAGCACGGCCTGCCCGCCGACGTTCTGGCTCACCGCTGACACGGGTTCCTCACCCGGTCCTTGTCGGCACCGGGCGAGAGAATCGTGAGACCGGCTGGGCTACGCCGTGGTTGACGAGCGGGCCTGGCGGCGACGGAATCGCTCCACCCGGCCGCCGGTGTCGACCAGCTTCTGCTTGCCGGTATAGAAGGGGTGGCACGCCGAGCAGATCTCGACATGCAGCTCGGGCTTGGTGGCCCGCGTGATGAACTCGTTGCCGCACGAACATGTCACGTGCGAGACAACGTAGTCAGGGTGAATGTCAGCCTTCATGGAGTTCAGGATAGCACGCGTCCTGCGGCTTCCACGGCCGCGTCGACGGCCTCGGAATCGACGTCCAGATGGGTCACGAAGCGCACCGTGCGATCGTCCAGCGAGGCGCACAGGACGCCGGCTCCGGCCAGCTCCTCGACCAGGTCCGGGGCGCGCGTGCCGTCGGTCACGGTCGACAGCACGATGTTCGTCTCGATCGCGTCCGGCTGGAACCGCAGCCGCCGGTAGGCGGCCATGCCGGCGGCCAGACGGCGGGCGTTTGCGTGGTCGTCGGCGAGGCGGTCGACGTTGTGGCGGAGGGCATGCAGCGCGCCGGCGGCGATGATGCCCGCCTGGCGCATGCCGCCGCCGAACAGCTTGCGGTTTCGGCGCGCCACCTCGAGCAGCTCGGCCGAGCCGACGACCGCCGAGCCCACCGGGGCGCCGAGGCCCTTCGAGAAGCACACCGAGGCCGAGTCGGCCGGCGCGGCCACCTCGGCGGGCGTGCGGCCGCTCGCCACCGCGGCGTTCCAGATCCGGGCGCCGTCCAGGTGCACCCGCATGCCGTGGGCGTGCGCGAAATCGGCCAGCTCGGCCATGCGCTCGGCGGGCAGCACGCGCCCGCCCATCTCGCCGATCGTGTTCTCGAGGCAGAGCAGGCTCTGGCGGGCGTGGTGCGGATCGGCCGGGTCGCGCAGGCGAAGGGCAATCGTCTCGACGTCGAGCATGCCGCCCTCGCCCTCCAGAAGCCGCGTCTGGACGCCGGAGAGCGCCGCGGCGCCACCCTGCTCGTGGACGACGACGTGCGCCGACTCGTGGACGAAGATCTCGTCGCCCGGCCGCGTCTGGGAGCGGATCGCGATCTGATTCCCCATCGTCCCGGACGGCACGTACACCGCCGCCTCCTTGCCCAGCATGCGGGCGACCTCGGCCTCGAGCTCGATCACCGTCGGGTCGTCGCCCCAGACGTCGTCGCCGACGGCGGCCTCGGCCATCACCCGGCGCATCTCGGGCGTGGGCCGGGTGACGGTGTCGGAGCGGAGGTCGACGACGCGCATGCGCGGGCAAGCGTATCGTTCCGGTGTGGCCCTGGAGATGCGTACCCGCTGCGAGCGCTGCGACACGCCGCTCGACCCGGCCGCCGCGGCCCGGATCTGCAGCTACGAGTGCACGTTCTGCCCGGCGTGCTCGGAGTCCATGCAGGGCGTGTGCCCGAACTGCGGCGGCGAGCTGGTGGCCCGGCCGCGCCGCACGGCCGCCGCCTAGTCAGGCCGCGTCAGACGGCTGTGGCCTGCGCCGCCTCCACCACCCCGGCCACCCACGCCTGCAGCGGCCGCAGCGGCCGCCAGCGCTCGACGCACCACTCCGGGAACGCCTCGGTGAATGCCTCGGCCGGCATGGGGTCGGTGGTGGCCGCGACCAGGCCGCCGTGGCGGAGCAGATCGGCCCGCGGGTGGTCGGCGGCGTATGGCGCGGGCACGCGCTTCCACCGGGCCGGGCCGAACCTCGCCCCGGCCGTGAGGGCGTCGCGCACCGCCCGGTCGAGCTCAGCGCCCCGGTCGGCCGCGTCGACCGCCCGCCGGTAGGAGGCCAGGCCCGCATCGGTGAAGTGGTGCGCGCCGACCCCGAGCGTGACCGCGTCCGGGTCGAGGCGCATGAAGTAGCCCGCGCTCTGGCGGCTGGGGCCGTCGCCCTCCCAGAACCACAGGTCGAGATGCGTGCGGTAAGGCGACTTGTCGGCGGAGAAGCGGGTGTCGCGAGCGATGCGCAGGATGGAGCCGTTCACGCGCGGGTCTGCGTGGACGACCGGGGCGACGGCGGCGAGATGCGCGCCGATCGCCTCGACGAGGCCGCGGGCGGGCTCGAGCAGGAGGCCCTTGTACTCGGCCTGATGGGCATGGAACCACTCGCGGTCGTTGTGCGCGGCGAGCTCGCGCAGGTAGGCAAAGGCCTCGGGCTGAAAGCCGGTGAATGTGTTCATGCGGCGACGATAGGGCCGGTGCCTGTCACGTGTCTGTCGCGGGGCGTCGAGGAACCGTGCCGAACCGGTAGCATGCCCGCCCGTGGCGCGGCGCCCCTCAGACTATCCACCGCCCGTGAAGGTGCGCGAGTTCGTGGCCGAGCCGCAGGCCGCCGAGGACGAGCGCATCGACGTCGGCGTCCTCTTCGTCGGCGGCGGGCCAGCCGGCCTGGCCGGCGCCATCCGCATGGGCCAGCTGCTCGCGGCCGACCCGGCCACCGCCGAGCGGCTGGGAGAGGTGCCCGTGGCGGTGCTCGACAAGGGCAAGGTCGTCGGGGCGCACCTGCTCTCGGGCGCCGTGGTCAACCCCTCGGCGCTGCGCGACCTGCTGCCGGACACGCCGATCGAGCAGCTGCCCTCGTATGGGCCGGTGAAACACGAGTCGGTCTACTTCATGCGCCCCCGCTACGGCGTCCGCATCCCCACCCCGCCCCCGTTCCACAACAAGGGCAACTGGATCTTCTCGCTCGCCCAGCTCGGCCGCCACCTGGCCGGGCAGGCGGAGGAGCTCGGCGCGATGGTGCTCCCCGAGACCGACGCCCACACCCTGCTCGTCTCCGGCGGCGCCGTCCGTGGCGTCGTCACCGGGGACAAGGGCCTCGGCCGCGACGGCGAGCCGACCGGGAGCTACGAGCCCGGCGCCGAGATCCACGCGCAGGCGACCGTGCTCTCGGAGGGCACGCAGGGCCACCTGACCGCCGCCCTCACCGAGGCCTTCGGCCTGCGCTCGCAGAATCCGCAGGTGTGGAGCCTCGGCGTGAAGGAGCTGTGGCGGGTCGCGCGGCCGCTTGACCGCGTGATCCACACGCTGGGGTGGCCGCTGCGCGCCCAGGCCAAATACGGGGAGAGCGGCGGCAGCTTCATCTACCCGATGGGCGAGGATCAGATCGCACTCGGCCTCGTGGTCGGGCTCGACTACCGCGACGCCTCGCTGTCCGTCCACGACCTGCTGCAGGAGTTCAAGCTCCACCCGCTGATCCGGCCGCTGCTCGAGGGCGGCGAGCGCATCGGCTGGGGCGCGAAGACGATCCCCGAGGGCGGCCTCTATGCGCTGCCCTCGCGCCTGTCGGTGCCGGGCGCCGTGCTCACGGGCGACGCCGCCGGCTTCGTGAACGTGCCGAAGCTCAAGGGCATCCACTACGCGATGCGGTCGGGCATGCTGGCCGCCGAGGCGATCTACGAGCAGCTCAAGGCGGGGGCCGATCCGGCCGACCCGGGCGTCCTGGACGGCTACGACGCCCGCGTGCGTGCGAGCCACATCTGGAGCGACCTGCGCCGCGTCCGCAACATGCGCCAGGCGCTCAACCGCGGCCTGGTGGTCGGCGGCGCCCTGGCCGGCGCGATGGACGTGACCCGCGGCGCCCTCCCGGGTGGGCAGTTCTCGACGCACAGGGACGCCGAGGCGGCGATGACGATCGAGCCTCGCCATTACCCCGAGCCCGACGGCGCGCTCACGTTCGACAAGCTCTCGAGCGTCTTTCTCTCCGGCAACCGCAGCCGCGACGACCAGCCCAACCACATCCGCCTGCGCACCCGCGTTCCGCGCGAGGTCGGTCAGACATGGGTGGCGATGTGCCCGGCGGGCGTCTACGAGCTGCGCGGCGAGGGCGGCGGGATGGTGGAGGTCGAGATCACGCCCTCCAACTGCGTCCAGTGCGGGGCGATCACCGCCAAGGGCGGCCGGCTGACCCCGCCCGAGGGCGGCAGCGGCCCCGAGTACACCCACATGTAGCCATGACCGGCGACCGCGAGCGGATCGACACGCTGATCGCCCACCTCGAGGAGTTCCTCGCGGGGGCTGACCGGCGCCGGAGCGACGTGCCGATCGAGGTCGGCGCCGACCGGCGCTGGTCGGTGCGCGACACCGAGCGGCTGTTCAAGCGGCTCGGCCGGCCCGTGCCGAGTGCGCCGCTCGAGCAGCAGCTGAGCGACGTGCTGGCAGACGTCGTGCGCCTGCGAAACGCGCTCTTGGTGCTGCGGGAGTCGCCGCCGGCCGACTAGCCCTTGCGGGCGGCGACGAGCTCGGTCAGCTTGGGCAGGATCGCGAGCGCATCGCCGATCACGCCGACGTCGGCGAACTCGAAGATGGGCGCGTTCTGATCCTTGTTGATCGCGATGATCGTGCCCGCGTTCGCCATCCCCACCTTGTGCTGGATCGCTCCGGAGACGCCGCACGCGATGTAGAGCTTCGGCGAGACGGTCTTGCCGGTCTGGCCGACCTGCATCGAGTACGGCACCCAGCCCGCGTCGACCACGGCGCGGGTCGCGGCCACCTCGCCGCCGAGCGCCTTCGCCAGCGCCTCGACGAGCGGCACGTTCTCGGGGCCGCCCATCCCCCGCCCCACCGTGACCAGGATGTCGGCCTCGGTGATGTCGACGCCGCCGCCCTCGGCGGCCTCGCGGCCCGTCAGGGCGGCCGCGCGCGACCAGTCGGCGATCGTCACGTCCACGCGCTCGACCGGCGCGGTTCCGCTGGCGTCCTCGCGCGGCGCAAACGCGTTTGCGCGGGCGAGCACCACGCCCGGCGCGGACGCGAACCCCGACTCCACCATGACGGAGTCGTCGAGGGCCGGCCGCGTCGCGACGATGCCGCCGTCGGCCGCTGCCAGATCGGTCGTCTCGCAGGCGATGCCGGCCCCGAGCCGCGCCGCCAGCCCGGCGGCCACGTCGGCCGAGACCACGCCGGCGCCGAAGAGCACGGCATCGGCCTCGCGCGCCGAGGGCTCCAGGGCGTCCACGATGGGCTGGGACAGACCGCCCGCGAGCGCCGGGTCGTCGGCGACGAGCACCTTGCCCGCGCCGTGGCCGCCGAGCGCTGCCGCCCAGCCGTCGTCGATGCCGCTTCCGGCCACGAACGCCGTCACCTCGCCGCCGAGCGTGGCCGCCTTCGCCAGGATGCCGAGGCTGTTGGCCGCGAACTCGCCGTCGTCGTGGTGCGCGTAGACGAGGACACCCATCTAGATCAGCCCTTTCTCGTTCAGGAAGGCGACGACCTTCTCGGCCGCGTCGCCGCCCGCGTCCTCGATCTTCAATCCCTCAGACTTGGCCGGCGGAGGCGAGATCGACCGCACCACGCTGCGCGCGCCGTCGCCGCCCACGCGGGCGACGTCGAGCTCGAGGTCGGCCGCCGAGAGCGTCTCGAGCGGCTTGCGCTTGGCGCCCATGATCGCCTTGATCGAGGGCAGCCGGGGGGTGTTGATCGCGTCCGAGACCGAGACCACCGCGGGCAGCGGCGCCTCGATCAAGTCGTAGCCATGCTCGGCCTGGCGCTTGGCCCGCACCGTGCCGCCGTCCAGCTGGAGGTCGGCGACCTGGGTGACGAGCGGGCGGCGCAGGTGATCGGCGACCGCAGCGGCCATCACGTAGCAGTCCGCGTCGGCGGCCTGCTGGCCGAGCAGGACGAGCTCGGCGTCCTGCTTTCCGACCGCCGCCGCCAGCACGTAGGCGGTGCCGGCGATGTCCGACCCTGCCAGGGCGGCGTCGGTGACGAGCACGGCCCGGTCGGCGCCCAGGGCGAGCGCCTTCGTCAGCACCCGCTGGGCCGACTCGGGGCCCATGCACACCGCCACGATCTCGCCCACGTCGGCGCCCCGCTCACGGATGCGGATCGCCTCCTCGAGCGCGTGCATGTCGAACGGGTTCGGCTCGGAGTCCCCCGACCGGTCGAGCCGCTTCGTGCCTGGATCGAGCCGCCGGTGCGACGTCGCGCTCGGCACCTCCTTGACGCAGACTGCGATGTTCACTCCGTGTTCCCTCCTTGACCCCGGTTCGCCCGCAGACTACTTGCCGATGAACGACGCCTGCCGCTTCTCCACGAAGGCGTTCATGCCCTCGCGGGCGTCGTCGGTGGAGAACATGAGCGAGTACAGGTCGGCCTCGTGGACGAGGTTGCCGCCGATGTCGCCGTGCAGCGACCGGTTGGTCGCCTCCTTGGCGTAGTAGAGCGCGACGGGGCTCTTCGCGGCCATCTGCGCGGCCATCGCCCAGGCGGCCGGCATCAGCTCGTCCGGCGGGTAGACGTGCTGGACGAGGCCCTTCTCGAGCGCCTCGGCGGCGTCGACCATGCGCCCGGTCAGGATCAGCTCCTTGGCGTAGCCGATGTTGGTGGCCCGGGCCAGGCGCTGGCTCGCGCCCCAGCCGGGGATGATGCCGAGGTTGATCTCGGGCTGGCCGAACTGGGCGTGCTCGGACGCGAGCCGCACGTCGCAGGCGAGCGCCATCTCGCAGCCGCCGCCGAGCGCGTACCCGTTCACGGCCGCGATGGTCGGCTTGCGCATCGTCTCGAGCTTGTGGGCGATCTCCTGGCCGAGCTCGGAGTACGCCCGCGCCTCGAGCGGCGTCTTGCCGGCCATCTCCTTGATGTCGGCGCCCGCGATGAAGGAGCGCTCGCCCTCGCCGGTGAGGACGACGACGCCGACCGCCGGGTCGTTGCCGAGGTCGGTCAGCGTGGCCAGGAGCTCCTCGAGCAGGGCGGTGTTGAGCGCGTTCAGCACGTCGGGGCGGTCGATGGTCACCGTGGCCACCCGCTCGTCGATGGCGATCCGCAGACCGGAGCCGGCCACTAGTCCGTCCCCACTTTCGAGCGCAGGAACTCGACGATCCCGGCCGTCGGCGCGCCCGGCGTGAACACCTCGGCCACCCCGAGCTTCTTCAGCTCGACCACGTCCTCGCCGGGGATCGTGCCGCCGACCACGACGACCACGTCACCCGCCCCGCGCTCGTTCAGGAGCTCCAGGATGCGCGGCACGAGCGTCATGTGGGCGCCCGACAGGATCGAGATGCCGACGGCATCGGCGTCCTCCTGCAGCACGGTGGCGACGATCTGCTCCGGCGTCTGGTGCAGACCGGTGTAGATCACCTCCATGCCGGCGTCGCGCAGCGACCGGGCGATGATCTTGGCGCCCCGGTCGTGTCCGTCCAGGCCGGGCTTGGCCACCACCACTCGAATAGGCCCAGGCATCGCGGGCGAGTGTATACGCGCTCACCCCTCTGGCGGCGCGAACACCACGAGCACGCTCAGGTCCTGGGTGATCGTGTGGAAGCTGTGCTCGGCGCCGGCTTCGACGAAGAGCACGGTGCCCGGACCGACCGGCCGGTCGTGGCCGGCGACGCGAAAGCGGCCTCGGCCGGAGACGACGTAGTAGAGCTCGTCCTGGGCGTGCGGCGTCTGTGGATCGTCCTCGCGGGCGCGCAGCACGTACAGGCCGGCGCTCATCGAGTCCTGGCGCAGGAACTCGTGGTAGAGCTGCCCCGCCGCCAGGCGGGAGGCCTCGAGCCCGTCGATCTCGAACGCTTCCATCCGCGCCATCCTATGCCAGAACCGGGGCCTGGCCCCGGTTGGCTAGGATCGCGGCATGTTCGACGTCGCCGCCGGGCTGTGGGGGTGGACACGCGCGCACCCGGAGTGGCAGCGGGGCTTCGACTGGGAGCCCGCGGTGTCCTCGTTCTGCGTCACATCGCGCGGGGTGACGCTCGTCCTGGACGGGCTCGCGCCCGACGATGACCGCGTCTGGGAGCGCCTCGACGGCCTGCGTCCGAGCGCCGCGGTGTATCTGAAGCCCGACCACATCCGCGATGTCGGCATGTTCTGCGACCGCTACGGCGCGACGGCCTACGGCGACTGGGACGCCCACGCGGAGACCTGCCCCGACGTCGCTCCGTTCGAGCCGACGGCGCCGGGCTGGGAGCTGCCCGGGGGCGTGCTCCTGCTCGACGACGGCCGCTGGCGGCGGGAGACGCCCGCCTACCTGCCCGAGCAGCGAGCGCTCGTCTTCGCCGACGGCGTGATGTGCGATCCGGAGGGGACGCTGCGCGTGTGGGACACGCCCTGGCACAGGCGCAGGGTCGTCCCCACCCTGCGCGCGATCCTCGCCGCGCACGACGTGGAGCACGTGCTCGTGTCGCACGGAGCCCCCGTGCACGGGCGCGACGACCTCGTCGCGGCGCTGGATCGCGATCCGTGGAGGGGCTAGCGCGGCGGGCACGCCGACGAAGCGGGGACAGTCCCCATGCGGGGACAGTCCCCACCCTCGCTCAGAAGACCGGGGTCTCGCGGTAGACGCCCCACACGGCCCGCAGGGCGTCGCAGATCTCGCCCTCTGACGCGTAGGCGCGGGCGCACTCCACGAGCGCCGGCATCACGTTGCGGTCGGTGGCGGCGTCGGCGGAGAGCCGCTCGAGCGACGCCTGCACCGCAGCGGCGTCGCGGCGGCCGCGCACGGCGTTCAGGCGGTCGCGCTGGCGCCGCTCGACCTCGGGCGAGATGCGCAGGATCTCGACCTGATCGTCGTCGTCGCTCGTGTGTGCGTTCACGCCGACGATCAGGCGGCGGCCGTCCTCGACCTCCTGCTGGTAGCGGTAGGAGGCCTCGGCGATCTCGCGCTGGAAGAAGTTCTCGTTCAGCGCGGCGACGACGCCGCCGAGCCGGTCGATGCGGTCGAAGTAGTCGTAGGCCTCGCGCTCGAGCCGGTCGGTCAGGCCTCGACGAGCCACGAGCCGCCGAGCGGATCGGCCGCGTGCACGACGCCCGTCTCGTGCGCGATCACCTGCTGGGTGCGCAGCGCCAGCCGGGCGGCGCCCTCGGTGGGGAGCGCGAGCGCCTCGTCGTAGGAGTTCGTGTGCAGCGACTGGGTGCCGCCGAGCACCGCCGAGAGCGCCTCGACCGCCGTGCGCACGATGTTCACCTCGGGCTGCTGGGCGGTCAGCGACACGCCGGCCGTCTGGGTGTGGAAGCGCATCAGAAGCGAGCGCTCGCCGCGTGGCGCCGTAGCGGTCGCGCAGCTCGCGCGCCCAGATGCGGCGGGCGGCGCGGTACTTGGCGATCTCCTCGAAGAAGTCGATGTGGGCGTTGAAGAAGAACGACAGCCGCGGCGCGAAGTCGTCGACGTCCATCCCCCGCGCCCGGCAGGCCTCGACGTAGGCGAAGCCGTCGGCGAGCGTGAACGCGAGCTCCTGCGCCGCCGTCGCCCCCGCCTCGCGGATGTGGTAGCCCGAGATCGAGATCGGGTGCCAGCGCGGCATGCGTCTGCGTGCACCACTCGATCATGTCCACCATGAGCCGCATCGACGGCTCGGGCGGGAAGATCCACTCCTTCTGGGCGATGTACTCCTTGAGGATGTCGGCCTGGATCGTGCCGCCGAGCGCCTCCGGCGGGATGCCCTGGCGCTCGGCCACGCACACGTACTGCGCGAGCACCATCGCGGCCGGCGCGTTCACGGTCATCGACGTCGTGACCCGGTCGAGCGGGATGCCGGCGAACAGATCCTCCATGTCGGCCAGCGTGTCGACCGCGACGCCCTCGCGCCCGACCTCGCCGAGCGAGCGGGTGTGGTCGGAGTCGTAGCCCATCAGCGTGGGCATGTCGAAGGCCGTCGAGAGGCCCGTCTGGCCGTGGTCGAGCAGGTAGCGGAAGCGCTCGTTCGTCTCCTCGGCGGTGCCGAACCCGGCGAACTGGCGCATCGTCCACGGCTTGCCGCGGTACATCGTCTCGTAGACGCCGCGCGTGTACGGGTAGTGGCCCGGGTCGCCGAGGTCGCGGTCGTAGTCGAGCTCGGCGTCGTCTGGGCGTGTAGAGCGGCTGGTAGGGGATGCCCGAGATGGTCGAGCGCTCCGGCTCGGCGGGCGGCTCGGGGGCGCGGGCGTGGCCGGCCGAGCTCATCGCCCGGCCACCGATCCACCCGGCCGCCAGAGCACGTCGGCGCGGCCCTCGTCGTTCGCGATCCGCGCCAGGATGAAGAGCAGGTCGGAGAGCCGGTTCAGGTACGCGAGCGCGGCCGGGTTGACCGGCTCGGACTCGGCCAGCGCGACGGCGTGGCGCTCGGCCCGCCGGCAGATCGTGCGGGCGACGTGGAGGGCCGCCGCGGCCGGCGTCCCGCCCGAGAGCACGAAGCTCGTCAGCGGCTCGAGCCGCTCGCCGAGCTCGTCGCAGGCGCGCTCGAGCGCCGGCCACGTGGTCGTCGGTGATGCGCAGCCGGCTCTTGCCGTGGCCGCGCTCGGTGTCGAGCGGCACCGACAGGTCGGCGCCGACGTCGAAGAGGTCGTTCTGGACGCGCACGAGCAGGTCGGTCAGGGCCGGCTCGAGGCCGGTCGCGATCGCGACGCCGATCGGCGGCCCCGGTCTCGTCGACGGTGCCGTACGCCCAGATGCGCAGATCGTTCTTCGACACCCGCTCGCCGTCGCCGAGCGACGTCTGCCCGGCGTCGCCGCCGCGCGTGTAGATGCGGTCGATGCGCACGTTTGCACACTATCCGACGCATCCCCCGTCCGCGGGTGCCGGTTCACCCGTTAGGGGTTTGTGAGGAAGATGTAAACAGCCGACTACCAGGCCGAAGCTCGCCCTCCCCTCGCGCTCCCAAAGGACTTCCCATGTATGGCCTCACCCACCGCTTCGCCACCGACTCGTTCGCCGACGTGACCGCGATCGGCGCGTCCGCGACCGTGCTCGTCATCGATCGCGACCCGCTCACCCTCGATCTGGCCCGGCGCGCGATCGCCGACCACTACCGGATCATCGTCGCCGAGAACGGCACCGACGCCCTCGCGATGATCGACGAGCATCACCCCGACATCGTCATGATCGACATGACGCTGGACAACGCCGAGATCGCCATGGTGACCGTCGACCCTGGCGGCCTGCGACGAGCTCGACTCGACGCCCGTGATCATGGTCGACCCGGAGCAGCCCACGAACGCCATGAGCCTGCGCCGCCGCATCGACGAGGCCATCCGCGTCACCCGCCGCGTCTACATGGGCGGCGGCCTGCTCCACCGCGTCGCTGCCTGAGCGACCAACCGGGGACTGTCCCCGCCTGTTGCGGGGACAGTCCCCAGGCACGCTCTAGGCTGCGCTTCAGTGGGCAAGCAGCGCACCATCCTCGCCCTGGCGATCGCGTCGCAGGCCGCCTACTCGCTGATCTCGTTCGGCCTGCCGGCGATCGCGCTCGAGATCCGCGACCGGCTCGACATCGGGATGGCCGGCTTCGGAGCGGTGTTCGCGGCGGTCAGCCTGGGATCGGCGCTCGCGCTGATCCCGGCCGGGATGCTGGTCGACCGCGTCGGCGCCCGCTGGGTGCTCGTGATCGGCGGCGTCGTGAACGGGCTCGGGACGCTGGCGGCCGCCACGCTCACAAGCCCGGCCGCGTTCGCCGGTGCGCTGCTCGTCGCCGGGATCGGCGGATCGGCGGTGCCGGTGGCCGGGATGGCGTCGCTCATGCGCGCATTCCCGCCGGAGCGGCGCGGCGTGGTGATGGGCTGGCGCCAGCTCGCCGTCCCGCTCGGCGGCACGATCGGCGCCGTGGCCCTGCCGCTGCTCGCCGACAGGGGCGGCGTCCGGCTCGCGCTCGTCGCCTGCGCCGTCGCGGTGACCGTCACCTCGGTCGGCTTCGGCCTGCTCGTCGGCCACGCGCCCGCAGCGCGCACCGTCGGCAGCCGCGGCGGCCTGCGCGACGTGCTGCGGGTGACCGGCATCCGCCCGGCGCTCACGGTCGCGTTCGTCTACATCCTGGGCCTGACCGCGGTGCTCACGTACTACATCCCCGCCGTGCGCGACGCCGGGTTCACCCGCACCGAGGCGGCGGTCGGGTTCACGCTCGTGAACGTCGTCGCCGGCATCTCGCGGCCGCTGTGGGGGCAGCTGGCCGACAGCGGCGGCGGCACCCGGCGCATGCGCACCCTGCGCGAGACGGGCATGGTCGGCGCCGCGGGCGCGGTGGTCATCCTGCCCGCGCTGCACGCCGGCGTCGTGCCCGGGCTGGCGGCGACCGCGGTGCTCGCGTTCGGCGTCTTCGGCTTCAACGGCCTCATCTATCTGATCGTCGGCGAGCTGGCCGGATCGGCCCGCTCGGGGGTCGCCGTGGGCGTGGCCTCGACCGTCGTCTTCGGCGGTGGCGCGCTGGTCGCGCCCGTCGCCGGGCTCGCGGTCGAGAACCTCGGCTACGGGGCGCTGTGGGCGATTGCGGCCGTCTCCGGCGCAGGGGGCGCCGCGATCGCGTGGCGGTGGCTGCCGGGGACGAGCGCGCCGGCCGCCGAGGTGCCGGTCGGCAACGCCGAGGCCCGCTCGTATCCCTAGCCGCAGGCGCCTAGAGCGGCATCACGCAGTCGGTGCAGGCGCTCAGCTGCACGTGCCGGCCGGGCTCCTCCCAGTGGCCGATCGAGTAGCCCCGGGCGCCCGACGCGAACACGAAGTAGCGCTTGCCGGGCCGCAGCCCGGTGAAGCGGAACGCGCCATGGGCGTCGGTCGTGACCGTTGCGATCGGCTGGGGCGGATCGGCGGCGATCGGTCCGCCGGCGTGCACCGGCTGCAGGTAGAGGCCGACCTTCACGCCGGCCACGGCCGTGCCCCCGTGGGGATGGTGCGAATCGGTCTGGACGACGATCCCGGTGATGGTGCGCGTGGGCGAGGCAGGCGCTGAGCTTCCCGAGCCGGACGTTGAGACGTCGGCGGGCGCGCTGCCGCAGCCGGCGAGCGCGGTGGCGACGACGGCTGCGGACAGGGCGGTCAGTGCTGCGCGAACGTGCATACCCATTAGTCGGCCGGCGCGGCCGAAAAGTTCACCGCCGCGGGCGGCGGGCGAGCACGATCATGCGGCGGCTGTCGACCCGGTAGTCCGAGCCCTGGTAGTCGCCCCACGCGCCCTCGACGTCGAAGCCGGCCGCCGCCATCATGCCCGCTGAGCTCGACCAGCGTGTAGGCGCGGGTCGCAAACGACATGTCGACGCGCTCGCCGGACGGCTCGACCAGCGTCCAGCCGGAGTGCATCCGGCCCGTCCACGGGTCGAACGCGCGCTCCTCGAGCAGCAGCCGGCCGGCGCCGAGCTCGTGCCACGCGCGCGGCTCGAAGCGGCGCAGGACGCCGTGCAGGTTGATGGTCTCGACCACGAGCGCGCCGCCGGGCCGCAGCGCCCGCAGCGCCCGCTCGAGCACCAGCCGGTCCTCGGCCTCGGACTCGAAGTAGCCGAACGACGTCCACAGGTTGAGCACCGCGTCGAACTCGTCCCGGAACTCGATCTCGCGCATGTCGAGGCGGCGCAGGTCGAGCTGCACGCCCGCCGCGCGCGCATCGGCGCTCGCGAGCTCGAGCGGCAGGTCGTTCAGGTCGACGCCGACGACGCGCAGGCCGCGGCGGGCGAGCTCGATGCTGTGGCGGCCGTGGCCGCAGGGGATGTCGAGCACGCGCTGACCGGGCTCGAGGCCGAGCGCCGAGATCAGGAACTCGACCTCGGCCGCGCTCTTCTCGGCGGTGTGCGTGTGGCTCGAGATCGTGAGCCAGTGCTCGTCGAAGAACGTCTCGTACCAGTACGGATCGACGAGTGTGCCGCTCGTGCCTGTCGTCAGTCTGTGTAGTCGTAGAACCCCCGCCCTGCCTTGCGGCCCAGCCGGCCTGCCTCGACATAGCTTCGCAGAAGCGGGCACGGCCGGTACTTGTCATCGCCGAGGCCGTGGTGCAGCACCTCCATGATCGCGAGGCAGGTGTCGAGCCCGATCAGGTCTGCCAGCCGCAGCGGCCCCATGGGATGGTTCATGCCGAGCCGCATGACGGTGTCGATCGAGTCGCGGTCGCCGACGCCCTCCATCAGGCAGTAGACGGCCTCGTTGATCATCGGCACCAGGATGCGGTTGGAGATGAAGCCGGGGTGGTCGTGCGCCTCGGCCACCGTCTTGCCCATCCGCTCGGCGGCGGCGCGGACGTAGGCGGCGGCCTCGTCCGACGTGTCGAGCCCGCGGATCAGCTCCACGAGCGGCATCAGCGGCACCGGGTTCATGAAGTGCATGCCGACCACGCGCTGCGGCCGCGCCGTCACGGCGGCCAGGCGCGTGATCGGGATCGAGCTCGTGTTGGTGGCGAGCACGGCGCCGGGGCCGGCGGCCTCGTCCAGGTCGCGGAAGATGCGCTCCTTGAGGGCGACGTCCTCGGTGGCGGCCTCGATGGCGAGGTCGGCGGCCACCGGCGCGCTCGCCGGCGCGATCCGGCCCACGGCCGCGTCCGCCGCGTCCCGCGGCACCTTGCCCTTCTCGACCAGCTTCCCGAGCGAGCGCTCGATGCCCGAGCGGGCGCGGTCGAGCTGGGCCTGGGAGACGTCGACGAGCGTCACGTCGTAGCCGGCCACCGCCGCCACCTGGGCGATCCCGGATCCCATCTGGCCTGCCCCGACCACGCAGATCCGCTCGCTCACGGAGGGAACACCTCGAGGATCGTCGCGTCGCCCTGGGCGGCGCCCGAGCAGATGGCGGCCACGCCGATGCCGCCGCCGCGGCGGCGCAGCTCGTGCACGAGCGTGCCGAGCAGGCGCGCCCCGGACGCCCCGATGGGGTGGCCGAGCGCGACCGCGCCGCCGTTCACGTTCACCCGCTCGGGGTCGATCCCGAGCAGGTCGATGGTGTTCAGGGCGACCGAGCAGAACGCCTCGTTCACCTCGAGCAGGTCGATGTCGGAGACGTCGAGTCCCGCCTTCGCGAGCGCCACCTTCGTCGCGCCCGCCGGCGTGCGCACGAGATAGGCGAAGTCGTCGGCCACATACCCCGCCGAGCGGATCACGGCCAGCGGCGCGAGGCCACGCTCGCGCGCCCAGTCCTCGGACGCGAGCACGAGCGCCGCCGCGCCGTCGTTCACCCCCGGCGCGTTGCCCGCGGTCGTCGCCCCGTCCTTCGAGAACACGGGCGGAAGCGACGCGAGGCGCTCGGCCGAGGTGTCGCGGCGCGGCCCCTCGTCGGTGTCGACCACGGTGTCGCCGCGGCGGCCGGGGATGGTCACCGGCACGATCTCGTCGGCCAGGCGGCCGGCGTCGATCGCGGCGATCGCGCGCTCGTGGCTGCGCAGCGCCCACGCGTCCTGCTGCTCGCGGGTGATGCCCATCTCGGCCGACACCTGCGAGTTCTGAGCGGCCATGATCAGGCCGTCGAACGTGCAGGTGAGGCCGTCGGAGGTCATCGAGTCGACCAGCGTGCCGTCGCCGAAGCTGTACCCGAAGCGGGCCTTCGGCAGCAGGTAGGGCGCGTTCGACATGCTCTCCATGCCGCCGGCCACGATCACCTCGTGCTCGCCGGCCCGGATCATGACGTCGGCCAGCGTCGCCGCCCGCATACCCGACGCGCACACCTTGTTGATCGTCTCCGAGCCCACCGCCGGCCCGAGGCCGATCCCGACCGACACCTGGCGCGACGGGATCTGGCCCGACCCGGCCTGCAGCACCTGGCCCATGACCACGTAGCCGACGTCGGCGGCGTCAACGCCGGAGCGCGCGAGCGCCCCGCCGGCCGCCGCGATCCCGAGCTGCGGGGCGGTCTGGGAGGCCAGGCCGCCGCCCAGCTTTCCGAACGGCGTGCGGGCTGTGCCGAGGACGACGGTGCGCGGCAATGCGATCCTCTCCAAATTTGACGGACGGGCGGCGATGCAGCATAGTCAAGGCCGAAATGACGCCCGGCGGAACATGGTGGTGGCGATGCGTGCGAGGTGCGGCCCGCTAGCTCTGCCACGGCATCCGCGCTTCGCACTCGGCCTCTCCGCCATCCGGCGGGAGGCTTTTTTGTTGCCATGAACGACGATCTGCACACCCGCATCCTGCCCGCCGATCTGGTCACCCCGGTCGGCGCCTACCTGCGCCTGCGCGCCGCGCTGGGCGCCCCGGCCTTCCTGCTCGAGTCGGTCGAGCGGGGCGAGCAGGTCGGCCGCTACTCGTTCCTGGGCGCCGGGCTGCCGGCCGTCGACTCGCTCGCCGAGGCGGCCGCGTTCGCGGCCTCGCGCCCCGGCCCGGCCGCCGGGCAGCCGCCGTTCATGGGCGGCGCGGTCGGCTTCCTGAGCTACGACTGGGTCGCACAGCTCGAGCCCGTGCCGCTGCCCGCGCCCGACCCCGCCGATGCCGGCCTGCCCGTGATGCGGTTCCTGCTCGCCTCCACGTCGGTGGCGTTCGACCACGTCCGCCGCACGATGACGGTCACCGGCCCGCGGGCCGAGGTCGACCGGGTCACCGCCGCCCTCGACCAGCCCGCCGCGGCGCCCCCGTCGGAGCCGGTGCAAGCCGGCGCCGCGGCCGCCGAGATGACGCGCTCGGGGTTCATCGCCGCCGTCGAGCGGGCCAAGCTCCACATCGCCGCCGGCGACGCGTTCCAGATCGTGCCGTCGCAGCGCGTGCGCCGCCCCACCGAGGCCTCGGCGTTCGCGATCTACCGGGCGCTGCGGACGGTCAACCCGTCGCCGTACATGTTCCTGCTCGAGATGGGCGACTTCCAGCTGATCGGCTCGTCCCCCGAGACGCACGTGCGCCTTGACATGGACGGCACCTGCGAGCTGCGCCCGATCGCGGGCACCCGCCCGCGCGGAGCCGACGCCGCCGCCGACGACGCGCTCGCGGCCGAGCTGATGGCGTCGGAGAAGGAGCGGGCCGAGCACGTGATGCTCGTCGACCTGGCCCGCAACGACCTCGGCCGCGTGTGCGTGCCCGGGTCGGTGCGACTGGAGCGCTACATGGACGTCGAGCGCTATTCCCACGTCATGCACATCGTCTCGCGCGTGTTCGGCCAGATCGCCTCCGGGCGCGACGCGGTCGACCTGCTGCGGGCGACGTTCCCCGCCGGCACGGTGTCCGGCGCGCCGAAGGTGCGGGCGATGCAGATCATCTCCGAGCTCGAGGGCCGCCGCCGCGGCGCCTACGCGGGCGCGGTCGGCTATCTCGGCTTCGGGGGCGACATGGACACGTGCATCGCGCTGCGCACGATGGTGCTGCGGGCGGGCGTCGCCTACCTGCAGTCGGGCTGCGGGGTCGTGGCCGACTCCGACCCGGGCGAGGAGTACCAGGAGGCGATGAACAAGGTGGCGGCGCTCGCCGCCGCCATCGACGGGGCCGAGACGGGGGTGTACGGGCGATGAGCGCCGCGCGGGTGTTCGTGCTGGACAACTACGACTCGTTCACCTACAACCTGGTCGACTACATCGCCACGGCCGGCGCCGAGGTGCGGGTGGAGCGAAACGACGCGGTCTCGGCCGACGGCGTCGACGAATGGGCGCCGACCCACCTCGTCGTCTCCCCCGGCCCGGGCACTCCGGCCGACGCGGGCGTCTCGGCGGCCCTGATCGAGCGCGCCGCGGGCCGCATCCCCGTGCTCGGCGTCTGCCTCGGCCACCAGGTGATCTGCGAGCTCTACGGCGGCACGGTCGACCGCGCCGGCCGGATCGTGCACGGCAAGCCCGACCAGGTGAGCCACGACGGCTCGCCGCTCTACGCCGGCATCCCGAGCCCGTTCGAGGCCGGCCGCTACCACTCCCTGGCCGTCGTCGGCGCGGTGCCGGCCGACCTGGAGGTGACCGCCCGCACGCCCGACGGCGAGGTGATGGGCGTGCGCCACCGGGCGTACTCGGTGCACGGCGTACAGTTCCACCCCGAGTCGGTGCTGACCCCGCATGGGCGCACACTGATCGGAAATTTCCTGGCGATGGAGGGGCCGCGGCCGTGATCACCGATGCCATCAAGACGCTCGTCGAAGGCCACGATCTCTCGGCCGAGGAGACGCACATCGCCATGATGCAGGTGATGAGCGGCGACGCGTCCCAGACGCAGATCTCCGCCTTCCTGGTCGCGCTGCGGATGAAGGGAGAGACGCCCGACGAGATCGCCGGCTGCGCCCGGGCGATGCGCGCGCACGTCACCCCGGCGCGGCCGTCGCGGCCCGATCTGGTCGACACGTGCGGTACCGGCGGCGACGGCCTGAACACGTTCAACATCTCGACGTCGGCCGCGCTCGTCGCGGCCGCCGCCGGCGCCACCGTGGCCAAGCACGGCAACCGGGCCATGTCGTCGCGGACCGGCTCCGCCGACGTGCTCGAGGCGCTCGGCGTGCGCATCGACCTGGCCCCCGCCGACGTCGCCGAGTGCATCGACTCGGTCGGCTTCGGGTTCCTGTTCGCCCAGGCCCACCACCCCGCCATGCGCCACGTCGGGCCGGTGCGGCGCGAGCTCGGCATCCGCACCGTGTTCAACCTGCTCGGCCCGCTCACGAACCCGGCCGGCGCCCGCCGGCAGGTGGTCGGCGTGTACGCCGAGAGCCTGGTCGAGCCGATCGCGCAGGTGCTGGCCAAGCTCGGCGCCGAGCACGCGATGGTCGTGCACGGCGCCGGTGGCCTGGACGAGCTCACCCCGACCGGCGAGAACCTCGTCTCGGAGGTGCGCGACGGCGAGGTGCGCACCTACACGCTCGATCCGAGCCCGCTCTCGACCGGGCCGGGCCCGGGCAGCCCCGACGACCTGCGCTGCGGCGGCGATCCGGCCCAGAACGCGGCCGTGATCCTGACGGTGTTCGACGGCGAGCGCGGCCCCCGCCGCGACGCGGTCATCCTGAACGCCGCGGCCGCGCTGGTCGTGGGCGGCGTGGTCGCAGAGCTCGAGCCAGGCATCGACCTCGCGGTCGAGACGATCGACTCGGGCGCGGCCCTCGCCAAGCTGCAGGAGCTCGCGGAGTTCACCCGCGACCGGGCGCCGGTGGCCGGATGAGCGGCTACCTGGCCCGCCTCTCCGGCGACATCCGCCGCGACGCGCCCGAGCCCGCCCGGGGCTTCACCGACGCGCTCGCGGCCGGGCCTGCCGTCGCCGTGATCGCCGAGATCAAGCGCGCGTCGCCGTCGCAGGGCGCGATCGCGCCGTCCGCAGACGTGGCGGCGACTGCCCGGGCCTACACCGCGGGCGGCGCGGCCGCGATGTCGGTGCTGTGCGCCGAGCGCGACTTCGCCGGCAGCCTGGACGACCTCGCCGCCGCCCGCCGCGCGGCCGAGCTGCCGGCGCTCGCAAAGGACTTCACCGTCTTCCCCCAGCAGGTCGCCGCCCAGCGGCTGGCCGGCGCCGACGCGATCCTCGTGATCCTGGCGATGGTGACCGACGACGAGGCCCGCCGCCTGCTGCAGGCGGCAGAGCTCCTGGGCATGGACGCGCTCGTCGAGGCGCACACCGCGGCCGAGGTGGAGCGGGCGGTCGGGCTCGACGCCCGCGTCGTGGGCGTGAACGCGCGCGACCTCGACACGCTCGCGATCGACCGCGACCGCCAGCTCGAGCTCGTGGCGGCGCTGCCCGGCTCGGTCGTGCGGGTGGCGGAGTCGGGCATCGGCGCGCGCGCCGACGTCGAGGCCGCCCGCGACGCGGGGGCCGATGCGGTGCTGGTCGGGACCGCGCTCATGCGCCGGCCCGAGCTGCTCGCCGAGCTCACCGGGGTGCCGCGGTGACGCTGGTCAAGATCTGCGGCCTCACCCGCGAGCAGGACGTCGACGCCGCGATCGCCGCCGGCGCGGACATGGTCGGGTTCGTGCTCGTGCCCGACACGCCGCGCTACGTCGAGCTCGACCGCGCCCGCGCCCTGGCCGCCCGTGTCCCGGCAGGGGTGAAGACGGTCGCGGTCGTCGATGGAGGGCCGCTGGGGCCTGGCCCCGCCGCTGCTGGGGCCGGGCCCCGGTCGATCCAGGGGTTCGATCTGGTGCAGACCTATGACACTCCGGCGGACTTCCGCGACACCATCGTCGCCGCCCGCGGCGAGCCGCCCGCCGGCGTGCCCGAGCAGGTGCCGGTGCTGCTCGATCTGCCCTACGGCTCGCGCCCGGACGGCGCTGCCCTGCACAGCCACTGGGAGCGGGCGGCCCGCACCCGCCAGCCGGTGATGCTGGCCGGAGGGCTGCACCCGGGCAACGTCGCCGCGGCGATCGCCGTTGCCCGGCCGTGGGCGGTCGACACCTCGCGCGGGGTCGAGTCCGCCCCCGGCGTCAAGGATCACGACCTCGTGGCGGCGTTCGTGCGCACAGCAAAGGAGGCCCCGTGAGCACCACCTACCCCGACGGACGCGGTCGCTTCGGCGACTTCGGCGGCCGGTTCGTCCCCGAGACCGTGATGGGCGCGCTGGACGAGCTCTCGGCAGGCTACGAGGCGGCCCGCGCCGATCCGGCCTTCGCTGCCGAGGTCGAGCGCCTGGGCCGCGACTACGTCGGCCGGCCGACACCGCTCTACCTGGCCGAGCGCGTGGGCGAGGCCACCGGCGCCCGCTTCTGGCTCAAGCGCGAGGACCTGAACCACACCGGCGCGCACAAGATCAACAACGCCGTCGGCCAGGCGCTGCTCGCGGTGCGGCTCGGCAAGCGCCGGATCGTGGCCGAGACCGGCGCCGGCCAGCACGGCGTGGCCGCGGCGACGGTGTGCGCCCGCTTCGGCCTCGACTGCCACGTGTACATGGGCGAGGAGGACATCCGCCGCCAGCACCCCAACGTCGTTCGCATGCACATGCTGGGCGCCGAGGTCGTGCCCGTGAGTGCCGGCGCGGGCACGCTCAAGGACGCGATGAACGAGGCCATCCGCGACTGGATCACAAACGTCGAGACGACGCACTACCTGATCGGCTCGGCCGCCGGCCCCCACCCCTACCCGATGCTCGTGCGCGACCTGCAGGCGGTGATCGGCCGCGAGGCCCGCGCCCAGATCCTCGAGCGCGAGGGCCGGCTGCCGGACGCCGTCTGCGCCTGCGTCGGCGGGGGATCGAACGCGATCGGCCTCTTCCACCCGTTCCTGGACGACGCGGCGGTGCGCCTGTGCGGGGCCGAGGCCGGCGGCGACGACCGCGGCCACGCGGCCACGCTGTCGAAGGGACGGGTGTCGGTGCTGCACGGCTCCCGCTCCTACGTGCTTGCCGACGCCGACGGCCAGGTGCTCGAGAGCCACTCCATCTCGGCCGGGCTCGACTACCCCGGGGTCGGGCCCGAGCACTCCTACCTGAAGGACTCCGGCCGCGCCTCCTACGAGCCGGTCACCGACGCCGAGGCGCTCGAGGCCTTCCACCTGCTGTGCGAGCGCGAGGGCATCATCCCCGCGCTCGAGTCGGCGCACGCCCTCGCGCTCGCCGTGCGCAGCGCGAAGCCCGGCGAGGTGTGGCTCGTGGGCCTCTCCGGCCGCGGCGACAAGGACGTGGACACCGTCGAGGCGGTCGAGTCGCGATGAAGCTGTCGCCGCCGGTCGTGTCGGTGTACCTGATGGCCGACGCCGACACGGCCGACCTGGCCGAGGCGGCCGTCGCCGCCGGCGCGGGCCTGCTCGAGCTCGGCATCCCCTACTCCGACCCGCTCGCGGACGGGCCGACGGTGCAGCGCGCCGGACAGCGCTCGCTGGCGGGCGGGATGACGACGACGCGGGCGCTCGGCGTGCTGCGCGAGGTGCGCGTCGCGCGTGGACGTTCCGATCGTGCCGATGACCTACGCCGCGCCGGTGATGGCCTACGGCGAGAGCCGCTTCTGCGCCGACGCGGCGGCCGCGGGCGCGGACGGCCTGATCGTGCCCGACGTGCCGGCCGACGAGGCCGGCGAGCTCGTGGCGGGCTGCCGCGAGCACGGCCTCGACCTGGTGCCCCTGCTCGCGCCGACCTCGGCCGACGAGCGGATCGCGCTCGCCTGCGCCCATGCCGGCGGGTTCGTCTACCTCGTCTCGGTGGCCGGGATCACCGGCGCCCGGGCGCAGCTGTCGGACCGGGTGGCCGGCCTGGCCGAGCGCGTGCGGGCGCACACCGAACTGCCGCTGCTCGTGGGGTTCGGCATCGCCGCGCCCGAGCACGCGGTGGCCGCGCTCGCAGCCGGCGCCGACGGGGTGATCATCGGGTCGAAGGCGATCGAGGTGGCCGAGGCGGGCGGGCCGGCGGCGCTGCACGAGTTCATCCGCGCCGTGTGTGACGCCGTCGCGGACCCGCCAAAAGGGGTCTGACCCCGCATGGCGCGGCGGGATGAGTTGGAACCGGCCAATCGCGCATCGCTAGGCTTGTGACATGCATATCCTGGTGGTCGAGGACGACAGGCCGCTTGCCCGCATCCTGCGCAAGTCGATCGAATCGAGCGGGCACACGGTCGATATCGTCGGCGACGGCGACGAGGGCCTGCGCATGGCCCGCACGCGCGCCCACGACGCGCTCGTGCTCGACCTGCAGCTGCCGCGGCTCTCGGGCATCGAGGTCTGCCGGCGGCTGCGCGACGACGGCAACGCCGTCCCGATCATCATGCTGACCGCCCGCGGCGCCGTTTCCGACCGCATCGAGGGGCTCGACGTCGGCGCCGACGACTACCTGGCCAAGCCGTTCTCGCTGGCCGAGCTGCAGGCCCGCCTGCGGGCGCTCCACCGCCGGGGCAAGCTCGAGCCGGAGGTCCTGCAGTCGGGCCCGCTCGAGCTCGACACGTCCGCCCGCGAGCTGCGCGTGAACGGCACCACGGTCGAGCTGACGGGCACCGAGCTCGCCCTGCTCGAGTACCTGATGCGCAACCCGGGCGTCGTCCTCTCGCGCGACCAGCTGCGCGAGCAGGTGTGGGGCGACGGCTTCGAGCCCGCCTCGAACGTCGTCGACATCTACGTCCACTACGTGCGTCGCAAGCTGAAGAAGGCAGGCGCCGAGCACGACCCGATCCGCACCGTGCGCGGCCTCGGCTACGCCTTCCGGCGCGCTGACTGAGAGCGCCTGACGTGTTCACGAGCACACGCATCCGCCTCACGGCCTGGTACGTGGGGACGCTCGCGCTGTTCCTGCTCGCCCTGGGCACGGCCGTGTACCAGCTCGAGGAGCACCAGCTGCGCACGAACGTCGACCACGGCCTGCACGTGACGGCCGCGCGCGTGGAGGCGAAGTACCAGAAGGGCGGGTTCGCCGCCGCGAGCACGGCCACGTACGGGGCGTCGTACAACGTCTCCTACAGCGACGGGTCGGGCGCTCCGGCCCGCAGCACCGGCACCCCGTCCAACCGCCCGTCCGCGCTGGCCGCGCTCGCGACCGGGTCGGACATGCGCACGATCGAGCGCCACGGGGTGACGCAGCGGATCTACTCGAAGCGGCTGAGCCAGTCGCTCGTCGTGCAGGTGGCGCGATCGATGGAGCCCGAGGAGGACGCCCTCCACGGCCTGCTCGCGTTCATGCTCTTCGGCGTCGCCGGCAGCCTCGCCGTCGCCGCGGTCGGCGGCTGGTTCGTGGCCGGCAAGTCGCTTGCGCCCGTGGCGGCGGCATTCGATCGCCAGCAGGTGTTCGTGGCCGACGCCTCGCACGAGCTGCGCACGCCGCTGGCCGTGATCCGGGCGAACGCCGAGTTCCTGCAGCAGGAGCAGCCCGAGAGCGAGGAGGCCGCCGAGATCCTGGCCGAGACCGACCGGCTGGCGACGCTCGTCGACTCGCTGCTCGCGCTCGCCCGGGGCCAGCGCGGCACGGCCGCCGACCACCGCCTCGATCTCGGCGAGCTCGTGTCGGCCTCGGCCCAGTCGATGCAGCCGCTCGCGAGCGACCGCAAGGTGGTCCTCGACGTCGCCACCGCGAGTCGGGCTCGAGGTGCGCGGCAACGCCGACCAGCTGCGCCAGCTCGTCCTGATCCTGGTCGACAACGCCCTGCGCTACACGCCCGAGGGCGGCCGCGTGCGGGTCGACGCCCACCGCAACGACGGCACCGCGGTCGTGGCCGTGACCGACACGGGCATCGGGATCGACCGAAGCGCGCTCAAGCACGTGTTCGAGCGGTTCTACCGGGCCGACGAGGCCCGCAGCCGCGCCGACGGCGGCGCCGGCCTCGGGCTCTCGATCGCCGAGCAGCTCGTCCTCGACCACGGCGGCCGCATCTCGGCCGAGAGCTCCCCGGGGCGGGGGAGCACCTTCACCGTGAGCCTGCCGCTCGGCCACGGCTGAGCCGGGACCGAACGGCAGGCGTCGCCGGGGTCACTCCGGCGACACGGCGGCCTGCGCCGCGGGCGCCCGCGTGACGACGATGTCGCCGGACATCGAGGTGGCGTGCAGGTCGACGTCGGCCGGGCCGCTCGGCGTGCTCCCCGACACGGGGATCTCCGAGCGCACGTCGCCGGACGCCGAGGTCGCGTCCACGTACAGGGTGGAGCCGGGCGCAATGGCGGCCTCGATGTCGCCCGACATGCTGCGCATCTGGATCGCGCCTGCGGTCGCCCGCCGGATCCGCACATCGCCCGACATGGTGTTCACGTCGGTCGCCGAGCCGGACTCGCGCACGACCACGTCTCCCGACATCGTCTTCACGTCGGTCGCGTCGCGCATCTGGCCGAGGTTGACGTCGCCGCTGGCCGTCTTCACCTGAACCGCCCCGTCGGCGACCTCGATCGACACGTCGCCCGAGGCGGTGCGGATGTCGGCGCACCGCGGCCGGCCGGTCACGATCACGTCCGCCGAGGCGGTGCCCGCGTCCAGGTCGAGGCCGTGCGGCCCGCGGACGCGGATCAGCACCTGGGCGTCGCCGAAGCCGGGCAGCAGGCGCTTGTGCTTGGGCACCTCGACCCGCAGCTCGTGGCCGCCGTCGGGCCGCTCGCTCAGCTTCTCGACGAGGCACTCGACCGCCGAGCGCGACGCAGACGAGGCGTTCATCGGCACGGCCTCGACGACGGTCTCGGCGGTGTCGGCGGTCTCGATCTCACAGCGTCCGGCCGGGACCCGCACCTGCAGCTCCAGGCGGCCGGGGGTGTGGTGGGTTGCCATCGCAGTTCTCCTCGCATCAGGCCCGGGCGAACCCGGACAGGTGGTGTGCCGGCCGCGGCCGGGTGGCCGGGGCGATGACGCCCTCGTCGGCCGCCTGTGGGCGGACGACGTCCTGCTCGGCCGCTCGCTGCTCGTGCGCCGACCGGGCGGGCACGAGCTTGGCGCACTCGGAGGCCGGGAGGCCCAGGTTGTGCATGGTGTTCATCGCTGCTCCTCTCATCCTTCGGCGTATCCGCGCAGCCGGTGCCCGACCTTGCGCTGACCGATCGCAGACGTGACGGCGCGTACGAGCCACGCGTTGGTCGACACGCCCTCGCGGGCGGCGGCCGCCTCGGCGTCGGCCTTCAGCCGCTCCGGCAGGCGCAGGGTGATGCGGGCCGATGCGTCCTCCTCCGCCGGCGGCGGAGCGGGCGTGTCGGCGACGTAGGTCAGCTCGACGTCGCGCCCGGCCAGGCGCACCTCGATCCGGCCGGCCGCCAGCTGGTGGCCGAGCTCCATCGCCGCCTCCGACAGCGCGTCCAGGAGCGCCAGCCGCATGGCCGAGTCGAGCGCGGCCGACAGGCGGCCGGCCGCCTCGACCAGGGCGGGCCCGCCGACGGCGGCTGCCGCCTCGAGGTCTGCCCGGACTGCATCTACGAACCGTGTCGTCTCCATGACGTCATTATGATGTCATTGATGGCGTCTGTCAAATGTCTGCCTGACGCAGGAACTTTTCACCGGTAATCTGCGCCGGTGCCGCGCATCGCCAGCCATCTCGCCGCCGGCTCGGACGAGTTTTTGCGCAACCGCGAGCACATGGGCGAGCTGGTGGCCGAGCTCAACCGGCATCTGGAGCGGGCCCGCGCGGGCGGTGGCGAGACGGCGGTGGAGCGCCATCACGCCCGCGGCAAGCTGCTCGCGCGCGAGCGGATCGAGCGCCTCATCGACCCCGGCGCCGCCTTCCTCGAGCTCTCGCCGCTGGCCGCCCACGGCCTGTACGACGGCGACGCCCCCGCGGCCGGCATCGTCACCGGCGTCGGCCCCGTCGCCGGGCGCCCGTGCGTCGTCGTCGCCAACGACGCCACGGTCAAGGGCGGCAGCTACTTCCCGCTCACCGTCAAGAAGCATCTGCGGGCACAGGAGATCGCGGCCCAGAACCACCTGCCCTGCATCTACCTGGTCGACTCCGGCGGGGCCTACCTGCCGCTCCAGGCCGAGGTCTTCCCCGACCGCGACCACTTCGGCCGCATCTTCTACAACCAGGCCCGCATGTCGGCCGCCGGCATCCCCCAGATCGCGGTCGTGATGGGGTCGTGCACGGCCGGCGGCGCGTACGTGCCGGCGATGAGCGACGAGGCCGTGATCGTGCGCGGCACCGGCACGATCTTCCTGGGCGGGCCGCCGCTCGTGAAGGCCGCCACCGGCGAGGACGTGACCGCCGAGGAGCTCGGCGGCGCCGACGTCCATGCCCGCCGGTCGGGCGTCGTCGACCACATGGCGGCCGACGACGAGCACGCGCTTGCGATCGCCCGCGAGATCGTGCGCACGCTCGCCGACCCCGCCCCGGAGCCGTGGCGGCGGCGCGAGCCCGCCGAGCCCAGCGCCGACCCGGCCGAGCTGCACGGCGTCGTCCCCGCCGACCCGCGCCGGCCGTTCGAGGTGCGCGAGGTGATCGCCCGGATCGTGGACGGCTCGCTCATGCAGGAGTTCAAGCCGCTCTACGGCGACACGCTGGTGTGCGGCTTCGCCCACCTCATGGGGCTATCCGGTTGCGATCCTCGCCAACAACGGCATCCTCTTCTCGCGAGTCGGCCCTCAAGGGCGCCCACTTCGTCCAGCTCGCCGCGCGGCGGCGGATCCCGCTCGTGTTCCTGCAGAACATCACCGGGTTCATGGTCGGGCGCGAGTACGAGGCCGGCGGGATCGCCAAGGACGGCGCGAAGCTCGTCACCGCGGTAGCGTGTGCCGAGGTGCCCAAGTTCACGGTCGTCATCGGGGGGTCGTTCGGCGCGGGCAACTACGCCATGTGCGGCCGTGCCTACTCGCCGCGCCAGCTGTGGATGTGGCCGAACGCGCGCATCTCGGTGATGGGCGGCGCGCAGGCGGCGCGGGTGCTCTCGACGGTGCGCGGCGACATGGACGAGTCCGCCCGGGACGCCTTCGAGGCGCCGATCCTCGAGACCTACGAGCGCGAGGGCAGCCCGTACTACTCCACCGCGCGGCTGTGGGACGACGGCATCATCGACCCGGTCGACACCCGCCGCGTGCTCGCGCTCGGGCTGGCCGCAGCCGCCTGCGCGCCGGTGCCGGAGACGACCTTCGGGGTGTTCCGGATGTGAGCAACCTCCGCCTCGACAGAAACGGCCTCGTGGCCACCCTCACGCTCGACCGGCCGGACGCGCGCAACGCGCTCGACCGCGAGCTCATGATCGAGCTCACGCAGATGTTCTCGACGCTCGCCTACGACGGCACCCGCGTCATCGTGCTGACCGGCGCGGGCACCGCGTTCTGCGCCGGCGCCGACATCGAGTGGATGCGCCGCGCCCGCGATCTCGAGCAGGACGAGAACGTCGCCGACGCGGCCATCGCCCGCAACCTGTTCGAGACGATGGACGCCTGCCCGCGCGCGGTGATCGCCCAGGTGAACGGGCACGCGCTGGGCGGCGGGTCCGGGCTCGTGGCATGCGCCGACATCGCCGTGGCGGTACCCGAGGCGAAGTTCGGCTTCACCGAGACCCGCCTGGGCCTGATCCCGGCCACCATCTCCCCGTATGTGCTGCGCACGATCGGCGCCGGGCATGCCCGCGCCCTGTTCACGACCGGCGAGCGCTTCGACGCCGAGCGCGCCCTCCAGATCGGGCTGGTGCACCGGGTGGTCGAGCGCGACCGGCTCGAGCACGCCGTCGCCGACGTGATCCTCGCCTACCTGGCCTGCGGCCCCGACGCGATCGCGGCCTCCAAGCAGCTCGTGCGCGACGCCACCGCCGCCGTGTCGCTGCCCGACCTCGCCGAGCGCCTCGCGATCACGCGCGCCGGCAACGAGGCCCGGGAGGGGCTGGACGCGTTCCTGGGCAAGCGGCCGCCGGCATGGTCGCCGGAATCACCCGCGTCCTGATCGCAAACCGCGGCGAGATCGCGGTGCGCGTGATCCGCGCGTGCAGGGAGCTCGGCGTCTCCGCACAGGCGGTGTACGAGCCGGCCGACCGGGCCGCGCTGCACGTCGAGCTGGCCGACGCCGCGACGCCCGTCTCGAGCTACCTCAGCATCCCCGCGATCGTGGCGGCCGCCGCCGACTCGGGCGCTGACGCCGTCCACCCCGGCTACGGCTATCTGGCCGAGAACGCCGACCTGGCCGAGGCCGTCGAGGCGGCCGGCATGCGCTGGGTGGGGCCGCCGCCCGCAGCGATGCGCGCCCTGGGCGACAAGATCGCGGCCCGCCGGCTGGCGGAGACCGCGGGCGTGGCCGTGGCGCCGGGCTACGCCGGCGACGACCTCTCCGACGCCGCCCTGGCCCGCGAGGCCGCCCGGCTGGGGGCGCCGCTGCTCGTGAAGGCCGCCGCCGGTGGCGGCGGCCGCGGCATGCGGGCCGTGGACGACGTCGGCAGCATCCGGGCGGCCGTCGACTCGGCCCGGCGGGAGGCGGCGGCCGCGTTCGGCGACGATCGCCTCTACCTCGAGCGGCGCCTGACGGGCGCGCGGCACGTCGAGGTGCAGGTGCTCGCCGACGGCCACGGCGCCTGCATCCACCTGGGCGAGCGCGACTGCTCGCTGCAGCGCCGCCACCAGAAGATCCTCGAGGAGTCCCCCTCCCCCGCGGTCGACGACGACCAGCGGGCGGCGCTCGGCGAGGCCGCCGTGGCGATCGCCTCCGCGGCCGGATACCGCGGCGCCGGCACCGTCGAGTTCCTGGTCGGCGACGACGGCTCGTGGTGCTTCCTGGAGCTGAACGCGCGGCTGCAGGTGGAGCACCCGGTGACCGAGGCGGTGGCCGGGATCGACCTCGTGCGGGCGCAGCTCGAGATCGCCTCGGGCGCGCCGCTCGAGCTCGAGCAGGCCGACGTGACGCTGCGCGGCCACGCGATCGAGTGCCGCCTCTACGCCGAGGATCCGGCGGCGGGCTTCGTCCCCGCGACGGGCCGCCTGGAGCGGCTGCGGCTGCCGGCGTGGCCCGGCGTGCGCGTCGACGCCGGCGTGCGCGAGGGCGACGAGGTCGGCGTGCGCTACGACCCCCTGCTCGCGAAGCTGATCGCCCACGCCGAGGATCGCGACGCCTGCATCGAGCGGATGGCGGCGGCGCTCGCCGAGGTCTCCGTGCTCGGGGTGACCACGAACCTGGGCTTCCTGCGCTGGCTGATCGAGCAGCCCGGCTTCCGGGCCGGCGAGGCCGGGATCGATTTCGTGGACCGCGAGTGGCGGGCCGACCTGGTGCCGCCGCTGCCCACCGACGTCCGCCGGGCGGCGCTGGCCGCCGGCCACGCCGACATCTGGCACGCGTTCGCCCCGGCCGGCCCGGCGGTCGAGACGGTCGCCGGGTACGTCCTCTACCGCGGCTGGCACCACCGGGTGGCCGGCGACGACGAGACGGCGGCGCTCGAGGCCGTGCCGGCCGGCTCGCTGCAGGCACCGATGCCCGGCACCGTGCTGCGGGTGGATGTGCGCGAGGGCCAGGACGTCGCCGAGGGCGAGCAGCTCGTCGTGCTCGAGGCGATGAAGATGGAGCTCGCGGTGTCGGCCCCCGCGGCGGGGACGGTGGCCGCGGTGCTCGTGGCCCAGGGCGACCTGGTCGCCCGCGGGCAGGCGCTCGTGGAGCTCGAGACGCCGTGAGCGACGCCGTCACCGTGGTCGAGGTGGGGCCTCGCGACGGCCTCCAGAACGAGGCGGCGATCGTGCCCGCAGCCGCGAAGGTGCAGCTGATCGAGCGCCTGGCCGCTGCCGGCCTGCCGGTGGTCGAGGCGACATCGTTCGTCTCGCCGCGCGCGGTGCCGCAGCTCGCCGACGCCGACGAGGTGCTGCCGGCGGTGCGGCGCAGGCCGGGCGTCCGCTATCCGGTGCTCGTGCCCAACATGCGCGGGATGGAGCGCGCGCTTGCGGCCGGCGCCGACTCGGTGGCGGTGTTCACGGCGGCGTCCGAGGCGTTCACGCAGGCCAACATCGCGATGACGATCGCGGAGTCGCTTTTGGCGTTCGCGCCGGTGCTGCAGCGTGCGGCGGCCGAGGGCATGTGGACGCGCGGGTACGTCTCGACGGCGTTCGGGTGCCCGTACCAGGGCGCCGTCGCGCCGGCGGTCGTGGCGGGCGTCGCTGCGGCGCTGGCAGGGCTCGGCTGCGAGCAGGTGTCGATCGGCGACACCATCGGCGTCGGCCGGCCCGAGCAGGTGGGCGAGGTCGTCGACGCCGTCTCCGCGTCGGTGCCGGTCGAGCGGCTGGCGCTGCACCTGCACGACACCGGCGGGCGGGCGCTCGAGAACGTCGCCGCCGGCCTCGACGCCGGCGTGCGCGTCTTCGACTCCTCGGCCGGCGGCCTGGGCGGCTGCCCCTTCGCCCCCGGCGCGCCCGGCAACCTGGCGACCGAAGCGCTGGTCGGGCTGCTGCACGAGCGCGGCTTCGAGACCGGCGTCGACCTGGATGCCGTGCGCACGACGGGCGCCTGGATGCGAAGCCTCGTCGCCGCATGAGGGCGGTGCTGTTCGATCTGGACGAGACGCTCGTGCCCGACTACGGCGCGTTTCTGGCCGCGGTCGACGACGTCGCCGCCGCCCTGGGCGCGCCCGCCGGGATGGGCCGCGCGCTGCACGACCGGGCGCGGCCGCGGTGGGGGCAGGCGCCGGCGGCCACCAACCACATGTGGGACATGAGCTCGTGGGAGGCGCTGTGGGCGCCGTTCCCGGCCGAGACCGACGCCTGGGCGGACGCCTACCGGCTGGAGGCGTGGCGGGAGGCGCTCGCCGATCACGACGTCGACGACCCCGAGCTGGCGGGACGCTTGGCGGCGGGGTACCGCGAGCACCGGGTGGCGCTGTGCCGGCCCTTTCCGGACACGGTGGCGGCGCTCGACGCGCTCCAGGGCCGGGTGCGGCTCGCGGTCGTGACGAACGGCATGGACGACCACCAGCTGGCCAAGCTCGACGCGTCCGGGCTGACGGGCCGCTTCGACGCGATCGTCACGTCGCAGGCCGCCGCCGCCTCCAAGCCCGACCCGCGCATCTTCCGGGCGGCGCTCGAGCAGCTCGGCTGCCGGGCAGAGACCGCGGTGATGGTGGGCGACAACCCGCTGCGCGACGTCGCCGGAGCCCAGCAGGCTGGTCTGCGCGGCGTGTGGGTCGACCGCGACGGCGGCGACGCCCGCGGCGTCGTGCCGGACGCCCGCATCACGGATCTGGGCGGGCTTGCCGCGCTCGGGTGGTGGTAGGCGGCCCGTGGAGAGGGTCCATCTGTGGACGGACGGAGCCTGCGCCGGCAACCCCGGCCCCGGCGGCTGGGCGGCGATCCTGGTCGCGGGCGAGCACATGCGCGAGCTCTCTGGCGGCGCGGCCGACACGACCAACAATCGCCAGGAGCTGACGGCCTGCATCGAGGGCCTGCGCGCGCTCACCCGCCGCTGCGCGGTCACCATCCACACCGACTCGACCTACGTCCTGTTCGCGTTCGAGAAGGGCTGGCTGGCCGGCTGGAAACGGCGCGGCTGGAAGACGGGCGCCGGCAAGCCGGTCGCAAACCGCGATCTCTGGGATCAGCTCGAAGCCGCCGTCGCGGCACACGTGGTGACCTGGCAGTGGCACCAGGGCCACTCCGGCGTCGAGCTGAACGAGCGCTGCGACCTGCTCGCCTGCGCGCAGCGAGACGCGTACCGCTGAACCTGCGCCGGCTGCGGATGTACGGGCGAGGGTGTGGGCTGATGCCGGGTGGCTGGCCGGGACGCGCCGTCCGGCCACTTGGCCGTTCCAGTGGATGCCAATTCGGGAAGGCACCCCGTCTGGCCACTTGGCCGTTCGAACGGATGCCAATTGGCCAGAACCAGCGCCCCGCCAATTGGCACACACCACGGGTGCCAAGTGGCAGGCGCAGCGCCCCCGCCGCCCGCCCGCTCCGGCGGCCGCCCTCACGCAGCGCGGGTGGCCTGCCCGACGCGCCGTCCGGCCACTTGGCCGTTCCAGTGGATGCCAATTGGCCGGGAAGGCACCCGTCGTGCCACTTGGCCGTTCGAACGGATGCCAATTGGTCAGAACCCGCCACCCGCCAATTGGCACACACCACGGGTGCCAAGTGGCACGCGCAGCGCCCCCGCCACCGGCCCCGACTCCCGCCGCCAACCTCACGCAGCGCTCGCGAGCACGCCTCGCACAGCCGGGCCGAGCACCCGGCCGCGGCCGGCGATGCCGTAGCGGGTCGCGGGCGGGAAGGTGTCGAGCACGGTGCGCTCGACGACGCCCGCGTCGGCGAGCGACTTCAGCGTGAGCGTCAGCGCGCGCGGCGAGATCCCGGGCAGCCGGTCGCGCAGCTCCGAGTAGCGCCGCGGCAGCACCTCGTCGCCGGCGTACAGCGCCACGATCACGGGCATCGACCACTTGTTCAGCCCGACCGACTCGAGCCCGAGCTCGCGCAGACCGTCGAGCAGCGCCCGGCAGGCGGGAGCGACCAGCGCGCCCCGGTCGGTGAGCAGGTACTCGGGCCGCAGCGGGTGCCCGTAGCCCGGGTTCTGGCGGACGAGGCCGCGCTCGCCGAGCGCCTGCAGCGTGCGCTGCAGCGACTCCCGCCCCACGTCCAGGCGCCGCATCATGGTGATCGCGCGCGTGCCCCCGGTGCGGTCGAGCTCGGCCAGCACCGGCACCGCCCAGCGGTGGTGGAAGAGCCCGATCAGGTTCGCGATGCCCGGGGCCTCGGCGCCGGCGTTTGACATAAAAGTGATTCTAGTATAAAAACCGTCTCCCACGACCGCAGAAACGGACTGGAGGCCACGATCATGGATGCACGCACCGCGCCCGCCGACCCGACCACCGGCCCGATCGCCTATGCCGGCCACCTCACGGCCGCGATCGGCGTGTCGGACTTCGCCCGCTCGCTCGCCTGGTACCGCGACGTGCTCGGATTCGAGGTGGAGTACACCCTGGACGACTGGGGCTGGGCCGAGCTGCGCTCGCCCGTCACCGGCGCGAACATCGGCATCGGCCAGGAGGAGCAGGTGCACCCCGCGGGCGGCGCCACCGTCACCTTCGGAGTCGCCGACATCGAGGCCGCGCGGGCCTGGCTCGACGCCCACGACACCCGCTTCGACGGCGAGACGCGCGAGATCGAGGGCATGGTGCGCCTCGCCACCTTCTACGACCCCGACGGCAACACGCTCATGCTCGCCCAGCGCCTGCCGGGGATGGAAGCCCCGCCGGTGGCCTGACGCCACACTACGGCGGTGGACACCGACGCCCTTCTGCGCGCCGCCGCCGCCAACCACCGCTCGTGGTTTCGCCGCAACGCCCTCGCCGCGGGCGGCCGCGTCGAGCGGGCCGGCGCGGTCGACCTGACCGTCGCCGGAGGGAGCGCCACCATCGCCTTCCCGCGTACGCGGCAGGTGCAGGCGGCCGTCGAGCGCGTGCGCGAGCTGGGCGTGCGCGAGGCGGGCTGCTGGTCGCTCGCCCCCGACCCAGTCCTCGGCACCCGCCTCGTCGCCCGCGGCTTCGGCTGGGGTTGGCAGCCGCACTGGATGGGGGTTGAACTGAGCCACCTGCCGGCCGATCCCGGCCGCCACGAGGTCGAGGTCCGCCACGGCCCGATCCCGGCCGACGTGCCGTACGGCGACGACGACGCCGACCCGCGGCCGACCGTCCACCTGGCCGTGCGCCGCGACGGGGCGATCGTCGGCCACGCCGCGATGAACCCGTGGCGCGGCGTCGCCGGCATCTACTCGATGGGCGTCGCGCCGGCCCAGCGCCGCCAGGGCATCGGCCGCGCGCTCACGGTCGCCGCCTGCCGCATCGCCGCCGAGCGCGGCTGCTCGCACGCCGTGCTGAACGCCACCGACGAGGGCGCGCTCACCTACCGCGCCGTCGGGTTCGAGTCGCTCGGCTGGGGAGCCGACGTGGTGGTACCAGGCCGGCCCACGGCCGGCACCGCGCCAGACCGCCCTGGCCGAGGCGATCGGATTCGGCGACCGCGACGCGCTCGCGGCCCTGCGCCCCTCCCCCGCCGAGCTGGCCGAGCATCTGCCGGGCGGGACGAGCCCGATCCGGCTGGCCCTGCTCACCGACCGGCCGGCCACGGCCGAGTGGATGCTCGCGCGCGCCCCGGCCCTCGCGAGCCGGCGGCTCGAGCCCTTCGGCGGCAACCTGCTGCACCTGGCGGTCGAGTGGGACCGGCCGGACTTCGTACGCCTCGCGCTCGCGCGCGGCGCCGACCCAGACCTGCGCGACCGCGCCTGGGACGCGACCCCGCTCCAGTGGGCCGAGCACTTCGCCCGGCCTGCGCTCGTCCGGCTGCTCGCAGCCGGCCCGCCTACTCCGAGCCGACCTCCGCGTTCACGGTGACCTTCTCCATCGTCACGGGCTCCACGGGCTTGTCCCGCCCGTCGCGATCGACGCTCTGGATCGCGTCCACGACGTCCTGGCCGCTCGTGACGCGGCCGAACGCGGTGTGCTTGCCGTCGAGCCACGGCGTGGCGTCGGCGGTGACGATGAAGAACTGGCTGCCGTTCGTGTTCGGGCCGGCGTTCGCCATCGCCAGCGTGCCCTTGACGATGCGGTGGTCGTTGATCTCGTCGTCGAACTTGTAGCCGGGGCCGCCGGTGCCGGTGCCCTGGGGGCAGCCCGCCTGGATCATGAAGTCGGGGATCACCCGGTGGAAGATGAGGCCGTCGTAGAAGCCGTCTCCGGCGAGCTTGGCGAAGTTCGCCACGGTCTCGGGGGCGTCGTCGGCGTACAGCTCCAGCTCGATGGTGCCCATGCTGGTCTCGATGGTCGCGCTCGTGTTCGGCATGTCTTCGACCTCTGGCTCGTTGTCAGTGACCTCGGCACGATAGACCCGGCCGCTCACACCCCGACCCGCTCGAGCGCCGGGATGGCGCCCAGGCGCTCGTACACGACCCGCGCGGCCGCCACGTCGCCCGCGAGCTCCAGGCAGCGGGCGTGCTCGAACCGGCAGCCGAGCGCGGCGAAGCCTGCCGTCGCCCGGTCGAGCGCGCGCTCGTCGCCCGCGATCCCGCGGGCGCGGTCGAGCTGCGCGACGACGCGCGGCAGCTCGCCGACCCCGGGCAGCTCGCTGACGTATGTAAGCGTCTCGTCGAGCTCGTCCCAGCGCCCGAGCAGCGCCAGCGCCTCCGCCCGCACGGCCAGCGTCCGCGGCCCCGGGTTGTGGCGGTGGCGGACGCGGTCGAGCGCGAGCTCCGGCTCGCCGCGGCCGAGCAGCGCCTGCGCGACCATCTGCTGGAACGCGACCATCGGCTCCGTCCCCAGCCGCTGCTCGAGCTCGTCCGCCTGCTCCTGCTCGCCGCGCAGGAGGTGCACGGCGGCCGCGACGCCGCTCGCCCGGCCCGTCGTCTTGCCGCTGCGGCCGCCGCCGCGGCGGTAGAGCGCGACGTAGCGGTCGTAGGCATGCAGGGCCTTGTCCCACTGATCCCAGTAGAAGAACGCCTCGGCGATATCGAGCACGGGCCGGGCCTGCCAGTGGGCGTCCTGCTCGGCGCCGGGCGCCGAGCCGAGCTCGCCGGCGGCCACCGCGGCGGCGTAGTCGCCCACGGCGGTCCGCGTCCGGGCGGCCTGCGAGCACGCGTCCATGCGCTCCTCGCGCCTGCCGTCTGCGACCGCCAGCTCGAGCCGCCTGTCGGCCAGCTCACGGGCCTCGCGATAGCGGCCGAGGGTGAGCAGCATGCCGCCGATGGCGTCCATGGCCGCCGAGCGCAGCGCCGGACGGCCGATCCGCTCGCCGATCGCAAGCGCCTGCTCGCCGGAGCGCAGCCCCTCCTCGAGCGCGTCCGGGTCGGTCGAGTCGTAGCGCCAGTGGCTGAGCGCACTTGCGACCAGCAGGCGCCCCTCGATCGCCTCGTCATCGGCGGCCCGCGCCTCGCGCAGGCCCCGGCTCGATGGTGTCCGTGACGACACCGCGCTCCGGCAGGTCGGTCAGCATCGACCCCCACCGCGTCGGCATGTCCACCCACTTCCACCGCAGCCGGGCGAGGTCGTCCGGCCCCACTCCCGCCGCCTCGGCGTGATCCAGCGCCTCCTCGTACGCCGAGAACGCCTCCTCGGCGTCCTCGGTCATCCAGCGGGCATCGCCGATGGCCTCGGCGGCGAGCGACCGCTCGAGATCGCCGGCCGAGAGCGACTCCGCCAGCGCGGCCTGACGCAGCGCGAGGCCGTGCGCGTACACCGAGCGGGCGTCCGCGGCGGCCGCGAGCAGCAGCCGCACGGCGTCGGCCCGCGCCTCGTCGGCGCCCAGGCCGGCGGCCGTGGCGTAGTGGTTTGCGAGCGTCTGCCGGCTCACCACCGGCTCGTTCTCGAGCGAACGGGCGAGCGCCAGGTGCAGCCGGGCCCGCTCGGCGCGGGGGATGCTGTCGTAGGCGACGTCGCGGATCAGGGCGTGCTTGAACGCCTGGCCGCCGCCGGGCTCGGTGTGGATCAGGCCGCGCTCGGCCAGCCGGCGCAGGATGCGGCCGAGCTCGGGGCCGCCCGCGAGCGCCGCCAGCTGGGCCTGCGTGAAGCGCCGGCCGATCACGGCGGCCCGCTGCAGCACCTGCTTGGTGTCGGCCGGCAGCAGGTCGATCCGGGCCGCGATCACGCCCTGCACCGTCTCGGGCACGCGGTCGCCGCCCTCGCCCGTCATCGCCAGGATCTCCTCCAGGAAGAACGGGTTGCCGCCCGCCAGGGCCACCTCGCCGTCGTGCTCGCCGCCGAGGGCGGTGGCGAGCCTGCGCATCTGCTCCGCCGCCGAGCGCCGAGAGCGTCACCGTCGTCTCGTCGCGCATGCCCGACCCCCACCCCGGATGCTGCATCAGGAGCTCGTCGCGGGCGAGGCAGATCACCACCAGCGGGACGCGCGTGTCGGTGCGGATGACCGAGGCCACGAGCTCGAGCAGGGCCGGCTCCGCCCAGTGCGCGTCCTCGATCACGAGCAGCGTCGGCTGGCGCCCCGACATCGCGAGCAGGAGCTGGCGCCAGGCGTCGCGCCCGCTCTGGGGGTCGCGCTCGAGCTCGTCGGGCTCGCGGTCGGGCCGGCGCCGGTTGGACACCGTGCGCAGCAGCTCGTCGATCCACTCCCGGGTCGCGTCGGGGACGAGCGCGTGCAGGTAGCCCATGACCCGGGCGATGGCCTCGTCGGGCGAGTCCTCCGTGCGCACCGCCGCCGCCCGCAGGAGCACGTCGCGCAGCGGCGCGTAGGGGCCCGCCTCGCCGTAGGGCAGGCACCGGCCCACCCACACGGCCGGCGGCTCGTCGGAGCGGCGCAGCTCGACCACGACCTCCTCGAGCAGGCGGCTCTTGCCGATCCCGGGCTCGCCCACGATCGTGACCAGGTGCGGGCGCGACGTGCTCGACCGCGCGCTCGACCAGCGAGCGCAGCAGCGTCAGCTCGGCCTCGCGGCCGACGAACGGGCCGAACGCGCGCCGGCGACGGCGGTACGACCCGGCCGGCGCCATCCGCTCGACGGCGTAGGCCGTGATCGGGCCCGGCCCGGCCCTTGACCCGCAGCGAGCGCGGCGCGACCGTGCGCGCCAGCGGCTCGACCGCCCGGAAGGTGCGCTCGCCGACCAGGATCTCGCCCGGCTCGGCCGCCTGCTGCAGGCGCGCGGCCAGGTTGACCGCCTCGCCGGTGACCAGGAAGTCGCGGCCCGGGCTCGTCCCGGTCACGACCAGGCCGGTGTTGATCCCGATCCGCAGGTCCATGCGCATGTCGCGGCGCTCGGCCAGGCCGGCCAGGCGCGAGCGCATCACGATCGCCGCCCGCACCGCCCGCTCGGGGTCGTCCTCGTGCGCGGTCGGGACGCCGAACACGGCCATCACCGCGTCGCCGATGAACTTCTCGACGGTGCCGCCGTAGGCCTCGGCCGCCCGCGAGAGCTGGTCGTAGAGGTCGCCCAGGAGGCCGCGCAGCGTCTCGGCGTCCATGCTGGTGGCAAGCTCGGTCGATCCGGCCAGATCGGCGAAGAGGACGGTGGCGAGCTTGCGCTCGGCCGCGTCGCCGACGCCCAGCGGGCGACCACAGCTGGGGCAGAAGCGGGCGCCGTCGGGAGTGACGGCGCAGCAGTTGGGGCAACGGGTGGACGGCATCGGTGTGACCGGTAGGATGCCGCAGGCCGACCGCTCGGTCATCCGCCGGATGCGAATCACCACCTCAACCACATCGCCAGTCCGCGCCAGCGCCGATGTGCTGGTGGTCACGGTCTCACAGCCTCCGGTGCTCGCGGGGGCCGCTCTCGAGGTCGATGCGGCCCTCGGCGGCACGCTCCAGGGCCTGATCGACGCGGGCGAGATCCGCGGCGCCCGCGGCCAGATCACGATCGTCCACGCGCCGAGCGGCGTGCGCGCCCGCCGCGTCGCCGTCGCCGGCCTCGGCAAGGCGCCGAGCGCGGACGACGTCCGCCTCGCCGCGGCCGCGGCCGCGCGGGCGACGACCGCCGCCCGGGCCGGATCGATCGCGTTCGCCGTCGACACCGTGCCGCTCGAGCCCGAGCTCGCCAGCCGCTGTCTCGTGGAGGGGGCGCTGCTCGGCGAGTACCGCTTCGACCGCTATCGCAGCGATCCCGCCACCGACCGGCCCAGCCGGCTGGTCGCGGTGACGCTGCTCGGCGGCGACCGCCGCCAGGCCCACCGCGCCGGCGTGGTGGCGACGGCCGTGAACCGGGCCCGCGACCTGCAGAACACGCCGTCGAACCATCTCGGCCCGCAGCAGCTGGCCGAGCGGGCGCGGGCGATCGCGGTCGAGCATCCCGACCGTCTCCGCCACCGTCCACGACCGCCGCTTCCTCGAGCGCCGCCGCATGGGCGCGTTCCTGGCCGTCGCCGCCGCCGGCGGCACGCAGCCGGCACTGATCACGCTGCGCCACCGCCCGCCGCGCACGCCGCGCTCCGGGGTGGTGCTCGGGCTCGTCGGCAAGGGGCTCACGTTCGACACCGGCGGCCTCTCGCTCAAGCCCGCGCGCAGCATGACGGGGATGAAGTTCGACATGTCCGGCGCCGCCGCCGTGCTCGAGGCGACCGCGGCCATCGCCGAGCTCGAGCTGCCGATCCAGGTCGTCACCGTGGTCGGCGCCGTCGAGAACCTGGTGTCCGCGACCGGCATGCGCCCCGACGACGTCGTCCGCGCCGCCAACGGCAAGACCATCGAGATCACGAACACCGACGCCGAGGGCCGGCTGGTGCTGGCCGACTGCCTGCACCATGCCCGCAGCCTGGGCGCGACCCACGTCGTCGACCTGGCCACGCTCACCGGGGCGATCGTCGGCGCGCTCGGCGACCTGCACGCCGGCGTCTTCGGCCGCGACGCCGAGTTCGTCGACCACGTCCGCGCCGCCGGCGAGCTGGGGGGCGAGCACGTCTGGCAGATGCCGCTGCACGACACCTACAAGCGCTTCATGCGCTCCGACGTCGCCGACATGATGAACGCCTCGACGGCGGGCATGGGCGGCGCCTGCTTCGCGGCCCGCTTCCTGCAGGAGTTCGCGGGCGAGGGCCAGTGGGCGCATCTCGACATCGCCGGGGTGGCCGACCTCGACCACGATCGCGGCGACGGGCTCGGCAAGGGCGGCACGGGCTGGGGCGTGCGGCTCCTGGTCGAGCTCGCCCAGTCGCTGTGCTGAGCTTCGACCTCGCCGACGAGCACCGCCTCTTCCGCGACACGGTCAGGGAGTTCGCGGAGGGTGAGATCGGGCCGCAGGCCGAGGCGCTCGATCGCGAGGGCCGCTTCCCGCTCGACCTGGTCGCCCGCGCCGCCGAGCTGGGGCTCATGGGCATCCCCATCCCGGCCGAGTGGGAGGGCGCCGGCGCCGACACGCTGGCGTATGCGATCGCCATCGAGGAGCTCGCCCGTGTCGACCAGTCGTTCGCGATCACGGTCGCCGCGCACACGTCGCTCGGCACCCAGCCGATCAACCTCTTCGGCACGGTCGAGCAGAAGGCCCGCTGGCTGCCCGACCTCGCCTCGGGCCGGCGCCTGGCGGCGTTCGGCCTGACCGAGCCCGGGGCCGGCTCCGACGCGGGCGCCACCCGCACCGCGGCCCGGCTCGAGGCGGGTGAGTGGGTCGTCGACGGCGCCAAGATGTTCATCACGAACGCCGGCACCGAGATCTCGGCCCTCGTGACCGTGACCGCCCGCACGGGCACCGACGAGGTCTCGAACATCGTGATCGAGAACGGCACGGCGGGCTACACGCAGTCGACGCCGATGAAGAAGATGGGCTGGCGCTCGTCCGACACGCGCGAGCTCGTGTTCGCCGGCTGCCGCGTGCCCGAGGATCATCTGCTCGGCCCCCGCGGCAACGGCTTCCGCCAGTTCCTCGAGATCCTGGACGGCGGCCGCATCAGCGTGGCCGCGCTCGGCCTGGGCGCGGCGCAGGGGGCGTACGAGATGTCGCTCGCCTACGCGCGTCAGCGCGAGCAGTTCGGCCGCCCGATCGGCCGCTTCCAGGCGATCCAGTTCAAGCTCGCCGACATGGCGACCGAGATCGAGGCCGCCCGCAACCTGGTCTACAAGGCCGCCTGGCTGAAGGACAAGGGCCGCGACTTCGCCCAGGTCGCGGCGATGGCCAAGCTCTACACGGGCGAGCTGTCGCGGCGGGTGTGCAACGAGGCGGTGCAGATCCACGGCGGCTACGGCTTCATGGACGAGTACCCGGTCAGCCGGTTCTACCGCGACCAGAAGGTGCTCGAGATCGGCGAGGGCACAAACGAGGTCCAGCGGATGGTGATCGCCCGCGGCCTGGGTTTGTGAGCGCCTCCGCCGGCGTCACCGCGGCGGGCGTCGTGCTCGCCTGCGCAGTCGTCCTCGCCACCATCGTCTCGCGCGGCCTCCCGCCCGGCCCCGGCCGGCGCCTGACCGACGAGACCGCCCTGATCCTGGGGTTCGCCGCGCCGGCGCTCGCGCTGCTCTCGCCGTGGCTGCACGACCGGCTGTGGCCGCCCGCGGCCGTGATCGCGGCCGGCTACGGCGGGTTCTACATCGTGCGGATGCGCCAGCTGCGGCGGGCAAACCGCGACGGCGTGCGCATGCTGCTCGGGCTGGACAAGAACGCCACCTTCGGTGAGGTGTGGCAGAACGCCGAGCGGCTCGACCCCAAGCCGGTGACGAACACCGGCCGGCTGGTGATCGCGGCGGCCGCGGCCGGGCTGATCGTGGTCGGCTACATGATCGGCCGCTACGACACGGCCCTGATCGCGCTCATGCTGGGGGCGGCCGACACGACGCTCAAACCGGCCTACCACCGCGCACTTGTCAAGAAAGTGCGCCAGATCGCCCGCTAGCGCGTGCATGGGGACTGTCCCCGCTTTCCGGCCGGCCGCTAACGCAAACGGGGCGGCGAGCGTCTCAACAGGTCGATGTCGTACCGGCGCATGGGGATGGCCGTCCTGGCCGCTCTCGCGGCGGCGCTCCTGTGGTCGGCGCCGGCGCTCGCCGCGTCGTGCACGACGGCGTGGCAGCCGGTGCCGAGCGCGCCGGTGCACGGGTCGCTGGTCGACGTGTCGGCGAGCTCTGCGACCGACGCCTGGGCCGTCGGCACCTGGGGCCGGCGGCGGACGCTCGCGGAGCACTGGAACGGGTCGACCTGGAAGCGTGTGCCGACGCCGAACCCCGGCCGCGTTCTGAGCCTGCTCTCGGCCGTGGTCACGATCTCGCCGACCGACGCCTGGGCGGTCGGCGAGTTCGGCCACTTCGCCCACGCGGCGCTCCTGCTGCACTGGGACGGGACGGCGTGGCATCGGGTCGCGCTGCCGGCGAACGCGCGCAGGGCCAACCTCGAGGACATCACCGCGGTGTCCCCGACCGACATCTGGGTCGTCGGCGCGACAGCGCTCGTGCTGCGGACGCGCACGCTGCACTACAACGGCTCGACGTGGACGGTCGTGCCGTCGCCGAGCACCGCGAGCGGCACGCTCCTCGTCGGTGTGAGCGCCGTCTCGCCGGCCGACGTCTGGGCGGTCGGCCCGGCCGTGGCCGAACGCTGGAACGGGCACGCCTGGCACCTTCTGCCCCTGCCCGGCGCGAACGCGAATCTGAACGGAGTCGCCACCGTCTCGGCGACCGACGTGTGGGCCGCGGACGGCTTGCGCAGCTCGATCGACCACTGGAACGGCACCGCGTGGTCGACGTCGGTCAAGGCGCCGGCGCACACCTTCCTCGTGGCGATCGCCGCCTCGGGCACGAACGACGCGTGGGCCGTCGGCACCAGGTTCCCGACCACGGGGCCGCGGCTCGATCGGCTCGCCGTGGCGCACTGGAACGGCGCGGGCTGGGCGCAGTCCGTCCTCTCGACGAGCCTGCCGGCGCAGTTCCTGAGCATCACGAACGCGCCGGGGACGACGACCTACTGGGCGGTCGGCGCCACCCTGCTCAGCCGCGGGGAGCAGAGGCCGCGGATCGAGGAGCGCTGCTGACCGCGCTCAGTGCATGCGCGTGACGGGGTAGCCGCTGTTTCGCACGAGCTCGATCACCTCGTGCGCATGGGCCTCGTCGCGCGTCTCCAGGATCAGCTCGATGCCCGTCTCGGCGACCGCCACGTCGACGCTCTCGCGATGGTGCGACACCACGAGCAGGTTGATGTGGGCGTCCGCGAGCACCTTCAGCAGGGCCATCAGCTGCCCGGGGCGGTCGATCAGGCGGGTGCGGATGACCAGGTAGCGGCCCGCGTTCGTGAGGCCGAAGCGGATCACCTGCATGAGCAGGGGCGTGTCGATGTTGCCGCCCGAGAGCACCGCCACCGCCCGCTTGGCCTGCACCTTGCCGGCCAGGAGCGCCGCCAGCGCGACGGCGCCCGCGCCCTCGACGACGGCCTTGCTGCGCTCGAGCAGCTGCACGATCGTCTGGCTGATCTCGGCGTCGGTGACCGTGACGACGTCGTCGACGTACTGGCGCACGAGCGCGAAGGTGATCTCGCCCGGGTGCTTGACGGCGATGCCGTCGGCGATCGTCTCGGTCTGCGGCACCGGCGTGATCTCGCCGTGCTCGAGCGAGCCGACGTAGGGCGCGCACCCGGCCGCCTCGACCCCGATCACCCGCACCTCCGGGCGCAGGCTCTTCACGGCGATGGCGATGCCCGAGAGCAGCCCGCCGCCGCCGAGCGGGACGACGACCGCATCCAGGTCGGGCACGTCCTCGAGGATCTCCAGGCCCACGGTGCCCTGCCCGGCGATCACGACCTCGTCGTCGAACGGGTGCACGAGGGTCTTGCCCTCGTCGCGCACCGCCTGACGGGCGGCCTCGACCGACCCCTCGACGCTGTCTCCGACCAGACGCACCGTGGCGCCGTAGCCCTCGGTCGCCCCCACCTTCGCCAGAGAGGCCGCCTCGGGCATGTACACGGTCGCGTCGACGCCGGCCGACCGGGCGGCGAACGCGACCGCCTGGGCGTGGTTTCCGGCCGACGGCGCCACCACTCCGGCCGTCCGCTCGGCGTCGGTGAGCGACCGGATCTTGGTGTACGCGCCGCGGATCTTGAACGAGCCGGTGCGCTGCTGATTTTCGAACTTCAGCCACACCTCGCCGCCGCACTGGCGCGTGAACGACTCCGAGCGCTCCGTGGGCGTCCTGTGGGCGACACCCGAGAGGCCTGCGGCGGCGGCGCGAATGTCTTCCAGCGTGACCACGAGGTGGCCGCGAAGGGTACCCTGTTTGCCTGCGACCGTGGCCGACGAACCCCTCAACGTCCTGATCGAGATCCCGCAGGGCAGCCGCAACAAGTACGAGTACGACCCCGCCCTCGAGCGGATCGTGCTCGACCGGACGCTGTGGACGAGCGTCGTCTATCCGGCCGACTACGGCTTCATCCTCGACACCCTCGGCCGCGACGGCGATCCGGTCGACGCGCTCGTGCTGGTGGCCGAGCCGACCTTCCCCGGCTGCGTCATCAAGGTCGAGCCCGTCGGCGTGTTCGAGATGCACGACGAGAAGGGCGAGGACGACAAGGTGCTGTGCGTCCCGTTCAAGGATCCGAAGTGGAGCCGCGTGCACGACATCGGCGACATCCGCGTGTCGCTGCTCGACGAGATCGCCCACTTCTTCGACGTCTACAAGGACCTCGAGCACGGCGCCGGCACCGAGATCGGCGGCTGGCGCAACCGCGCCTACGCCGACGAGATCATCGCCGAGGGCCGGCGCGCGTTCACGGCGGGGTGAGGTCGGTGACGCGCACCTGCTCGGTCAGCAGGCGGCGGAAGCGGTCCGGCTCGCCCGCCACATAGGCGCGGCAGAGATCCCGGCCGGCGGAGTACGTGATCATGTAGGTGCGTGAGGACGGCTCGTTGAGAAAGCGCATCAGGTGGGTCGCGAGCTCCGGCGAGCGCAGCGCCCAGCGTTGCAGGTAGGCGTGCACCTCGGCCTCGCTCGCCCCGGCGTCGTGCAGCAGGAGCGCGGCATTCACGTCGGCCCACCCGCACGGCTGCAGGGCCCGCTCGACGGCGACGGCGTGCCCCAGGTCGAACTCGATGCCGGCGTCGTGCAGGACGGCGGCGAGCGCCGCCCCGCCCGCGCTCTCGAGCACCGCGGACGGCGCGATCGATGCGATCCCCTCCGCGACGAGCGACTGCGGGGCGGGCACCATCACGATCGTCTCCTCGAGCAAGCCGCGGCCGCGCACCAGAAGCTCCTCCTTGCAGCAGCGCTCCGCGTGGTGTCCCGGATACGTCTCGTGGATCGTCAGCTCGAGCAGGTCGATGGCCGAGATCGGCAGATCGACGTTGACCGAGATCCGGCTGCGGCGATCGCCGAGGTAGTAGCAGAACGCCAGCCACGGCTGGTCGTGGACGATCTCCAGGTCGACTCCCTCGCCGGCCGGAAGCTCGACCAGTCCGCGTGTCCACGCCCGCGCCTCGTCGATGACCGCGGCCACCGTCGCCTCGACCCGCTCCGCCGGCACGAGGATCGACTTGCGCCAGCGGTCGTACCGCTCCGCCAGGGATCCGTCGCCGGGAAGCAGTTCCTCGAGCCGTTCGTGCGCCTCGGCGAAGACGGCCTCGTCGGTGTGGACCGGGCGCACGCCGTAGCACGCCTCGACCTCGTCGGCGTACGACCACTGCTCGCCGGCGAGCACGCCCGCGTAGGTGCGCAGGCCGATCACCTGGTCGCGCAGCCAGCCGTCCTCGAGCTCGTCGCAGCAGCGCCTCGGCCGCCGAGACGAGCGCCCGCGGCTCGGCCTGCGGCTCCGCGTCGACGGCCGCCGCGAGCTCGGGCGGGCCGAAGTAGGAGTCGACGATCCCCTCGACCTGACGGCCCAGCTGCAGCCCGAGCCTGACGTAGCGCTCAGCTGCGGACGCGGTCATTCGGCCCCCGCCCGGAACACCCGCTCGCTGATCTCGCGCGTGGCGGTGAGCGGGTCGAGCCGGCGGGCGTGCACGTCGTCAAGGAGCCGGCGCAGCTCGGGATCCTGCTCGAGCGCCTCGCTCAGCCGCCGCCGCGCCTGGGCGACCGCCACGGCGACGATCTCGTGCTCCACGCTCTGGCGCCGGCGCGTCTCCAGGCCGCCGTCCTTCGCCAGGTGGGCGCGGTGGTCGAGCACGGCCCCCCAGAGCTCGGCGATCCCCTCCGACCGGAACGCCTCGGTCTCGACGATCGGCACGCGCCGGGCCGTCTGCGGGTCGAGCGCGAGCACCGAGCGGATCTCGGCCCGCATCGTGCGCGCGGCGGGGTGATCGCTCTTGTTGATGACGATGATGTCGGGGATCTCCATCACCCCGGCCTTGAGCGCCTGGATGGAGTCCCCCGAGCCCGGCTGCAGCACCAGCAGCACGGTGTCGGCGAGCGACGCCACCTCGACCTCGCTCTGGCCCACGCCGACCGTCTCCAGGAGCAGCTCGTCCATCCCGGCCGCGTCGAGCACGAGCAGGGCCTGCAGCGTCGCCTCGGACACGCCGCCGAGGTGGCCGCGCGTGCTCATCGAGCGGATGAAGACGCCGTCGTCGGTGAAGTGGTCGGCCAGGCGGATGCGGTCGCCGAGCAGCGCCCCGCGCGAGAACGGGCTCGACGGGTCGACCGTCACCACCCCCACCCGCTGCTCCTCGGCCCGCAGAAAGGCGACGACGCAGGCGATCAGGCTCGACTTGCCGACTCCCGGCGGCCCCGTGAAGCCGACGATCGCGGCCTTGCCCGTGCGCGGATACAGCTCCCGCACGAGCTCGTAGGCGAGCGGATCGCGGTTCTCGATCAGCGTGATCGCCCGCGCCACCGCGCGGGTGTCGCCGCCCCCGACCCCCTCGACCAGGGTCGCCAAGTCGGTCGGCCGCCGGGTCACCGCGGCTGCAGCGCCCGGTGCAGGGCGGCCGCAAAGATCGCGTTCTCGTCGGGGGTGCCGACCGTGATCCGCACGCTCCCGGGGGCGCCGAAGGGCTCCAGCGGGCGCACGATCACGCCGTCCAGCTCGAGCGCGCGGGCCAGGGCGCGGCCGTCGCCGACATCGACGGCGAGGAAGTTGGCGCACGCCGGGAACGGCGTCATCCCAGCTGTGGCAAGTGCAGCCACGAGCTCGGCCCGGCCGCGCTCGTTCAGATCCCGCCTGCGCGCGAGCTCACCCGGATCGTCCAGGCTCGCGAGCGCCGCGACGTGCGCGAGCTCGGAGACGTCGAACGGCGCGCGCACCTTCATCGCCTCGCGCACCACCTCGGCCGGGGCGACCATGTAGCCGATGCGCAGGCCGGCCAGGCCGTAGATCTTCGAGAACGTGCGCAGCACCGCCACGTTGGGCCGCCCGCCGACATGCTCTGCGATCGCGTCCGGGTAGTCGGGGTCGGTCACGTAGTCGTGGTAGGCCTCGTCGACGACCACCAGCACGTCCTCGGGGACGCGGTCGAGAAACGCCGAGAGCCGCGCGCGGCCGACCATCGTCCCCGTGGGGTTGTTGGGGTTGCAGACGTACACGATGCGCGTGCGCGGGCCGATCCGCTCGGCGATCGCGTCGAGGTCGTAGACGCCGTCGCGCAGCGGCACGAGCACCGGTGTCGCCGCCTGCTTGATCGCCGCGAGCCGGTAGCTGATGAACGACGGCCAGCCCATGACCGCCTCGTCGCCGGGATCGAGGTAGGCGGTCGAGAGCAGGCCGACGATCGCGTCGGCGCCGTTGCCGATCGCGATCCGGTCGGCGGTGACGCCGTGCCGGGCGGCCAGGCGCTCGGCCAGCTCGCCGCCGAGCTCGGGATAGCGGTTGAGCTCGGGGGCCTGCCGGGCGATCGCCGCGAGCGCCGCCGGGAACGGGCCGTACGGCCCTTCGTTGGACGCCAGCTTGACGATCCGGTGCAGGCCGAGCTCGCGCCGCACCGTGGCGGCGGGCTTGCCCGGCTCGTACGGCCGCAGATCGGCGAGGGCGGGTCGGGGGCGCACGGGGCCTAGCGTACCAACGCCATGCCGGCCCGGAGGCCGGGCCGGCAGGCGCCGTCGAGCGGGCTACGCGGTGACGCGGGTGCCCACGGTTGCGAGCACCTCGCCGCTCACAACCGTCGGCGCGGTGGCCGTGGCGCCCTTGCTGCGGAGAAAGTCGGCGGCGGCCTTGCTCGACGCCGTTGTGGCCGTGTCGTCGTCGCCGACCGTGATGCTGCTGCAACCGTCGGACGTGCGGACGAGGAAGTAGCTCTGGACGCCCGGCACGGCGCCGATCAGCGCCTCAACCTCGTCCTTGTTGCTCGCCAGCATGTCTGCCAGGCCGGGGTCGGTGTAGCTGCGGATGGTCGCGTGCATCACGTCCTCCTGATAGCGGCTCACGACGGCTGAGCGCCGCCGATCGCCAGGAGGACCATACAGGGGCGGCGCGGAGAACCGCATAAACAAGCGGATTCGGGGTAAGGTACAGGGGCCATGTCGGCCCGCGAGATCGGACTCTTCCCACTCGCTGCAGTGCTCGTCCCGGGTGAGCTGATGCCGCTCCACATCTTCGAGGAGCGCTACCGGCGGCTGATCGCAGACTGCGAGGAGCGCGGCCAGGAGTTCGCCCTGCTCTTCGCCGACGACGACGGCACCCGCGAGCTCGGCTGCACCGCCGCGCTCGTCGAGGTGGCCGAGCGCTTCGACGACGGCCGCCTGAACATCGTCGTGCGCGGCGAGGAGGTCGTGCAGGTGGTCGAGCTGACCCGCGGCCGCGAGTACTCGACCGGCCGCGTGGAGCCGGCCGAGGACGACCTCGAGGCCGGCGAGGAGGCGGCCGCGGCGATCGAGCTCTACGAGCGCGTCGCCGCCGCCGCGGGCAGCGAGCCCGACCCGGCCATCGCGCAGGACGCCGCGCCGGTCTCCTACGCCATCGCGGCGCGGGTCGAGTTCCCCGGCCCCGAGAAGCAGCGCATCCTCGAGCAGCGCAGCGAGCGCGGCCGGCTGATGGTGATCGTCGAGCTGCTCGCCCTCGCCCTCAAGAACCTCGCCACGGCCGCAGAGATCAGCGAGCGGGCGCACACGAACGGCAAGGTGGCCCACCCCCGCACCGGCGAGTGAGCGTCAGCTCGGCTCGTTGCCGAACCACGTGCCGCCGGCCGCGACCGCGGTGAGGCCGGCGATGAGGCTGTCCAGGTCGGCGTTCTTGCTCTGGAACCCGCGCGCACCGGCGCTGCGTGCCCGCTCACGGTGCTCGCTGTCCGGGTAGGCCGTGACGATGAAGACCGCGAGCTGCGGGTGGTCGTCGCGCAGCCGGGCGGTGAGCTCGTAGCCGTCGGCGACCGGCCCGCGCATGAGCACGTTGGTGATCAGGACATCGGCGGCGACGCGGCCGGCCGTCGCCAGCACGTCCTCCGGGCCGGCGCACTCTGCGACGACGGCGAACCCGTGCTCCTCGAGCGCATCGCGGAGCACCCCTCGCATGAGCGCGTTCGGCTCGTTGATGATCACCCGGGCGCTCATTCGTCGAGCACGAACCCCTCGCCGCCGCGGCGCGGGTCGCCGGCCGCCTCGGTGCGGCCCGACCGGATGAGCACGGCGTTTGCGCCGCCGAAGTACAGGTTGAGGCCCTGGAACCGGTTCAGGCGCTCGCCCCAGCGCTCGAGCTGCTCGAGCTCGGCCGGGTCGAAGCCGCCCTCGCAGTCGAGCCGGTCGCCCTCGACGTGCACGCGGGGGTGATTGATGGCCGCGGAGGCGCCCATGCCGTGGTCGACGACGTTGATCGCCACCTGCGTGATCGCCGAGCGCAGCCGGTTCGAGCCGCTCGATCCGACCACGAGCTCGATCCCGTCCGGGCCGACGACCAGCGTCGGCGCCTGCATGCTCGTCAGGCGCGTTCCCGGCGGCATCCCCCGCCCCGCGGCCAGGTCCTCCTCGCCCATCATGTTGTTCAGGTGCAGGCCGGTGCCGGGCACGATCACGCCGGAGTGGCAGCCGTTCGACGACGTGTATGCGCAGGCGTTGCCGTCGGCGTCGACGACCGAGATGTGCGTCGTGCCGTGGTCGGAGGGGACGGCCGCGGCCGTCGTCGGGGCGCCGGCGAGCGCCGCCGCCACGGCGGCCTGCCCGCGGCCGACCGCCTCGTCGGAGAGCATGTGCCGGGAGAGGCCGCCCCGGTGCAGCAGCTGCTCGAAGCGGCGGTCGCGCATCCGCGCAGCCGCGCGCATCGCCTCGGCGTAGGCGCGCAGGGTGCGGGCGCGGCCGGGCGGCAGGGGCTCGGGGACGCCGCGCAGAACAGCCAGCATGTGTCCGATCAGCACGCCGCCGGACGACGGCGGCGGATTGGTGAGGATCTCGCGGCGGCCGTGATAGGGCACGCGCAGCGGCCGCCGCCACACCGCCCGGTAGCGGGCCAGGTCGGCCAGCGTCAGCCGCCCGCCGGTCGCGTGCTGGTGGTCGACCATCGCCGTCGCCAGGCCGCCGTCGTAGAAGTCGCGCGCGCCGAGCTCGGCCAGCCGCTCGATCGTGCCGGCGAGGTCGGGCTGGCGCACGCGCTCGCCCTCGCGCACGAACCGCCCGCCGGGGGCGAACACCTCGCGCACCTCGGCCGTGTGCTCCAGGACGACCTGGATCGCGACCAGCACCGCCTGCTGGCCGCCGGTCGACGCGACGCCCTCGTTGGCCGCGGCCGCTGCGGGCATCAGCAGGTCGCGCCACGGCTTCGACCCGAAGCGTCCGTGCACCGCCGCGAGGCCGGCGACGACGCCGGGCACCGCGCAGGCGGCCGCGCCGATGTGGAACACCTGCGTCGTCTGCTCGTCGAACGGGACCTGGACGGCGTCGGGCCGGCCGAGGCGGCGATCGGGCGGCAGGTCGTGCCCGGGAATGGTCGTGAAGGCGTCGAGCAGATGCACCTTGCCCGAGCGGGCCGGGCGCACGAGCAGGAAGCCGCCCCCGCACGGGCTGATCAGGCCAGGCTCGGCCGCCCACGACATCGCCGCCGCCGCCACGGTCGCGTCGACCGCGTTTCCCCCGTCCGCCAGCACCGCGGCGGCCGTGCGGGCTGTCTGCTCATGTCCGGCTGCGGCGGCCGCCCTCATGCCGGAATCGTACGCGTGACTCCTCGTGAGGTGGGAGAGGCTGCGCCGGCGCGCGGCGCGCGGTCCGACGTGAGCCGGTCGCGCAGCCCGCGCTCCGAGCCGGGCGCCTCCAGCAGGTAGGCGTAGAGCGTGGCGCCGTCGGCGACCAGATAGGCGTGCCCGAGATCGGTCTGCTCGTGGATGATCATGCTCTCGTAGCGCTCCGCGATCCGGGCCAGCTCCTCGATGCTCTTGACCTGGACGAGGTCGGTGTGCCGGCCCAGGCTCGAGTGGACGACGGTGACGATCGACTCGCCGTAGCGGGCGCGGATGCGGGTCGGCTCGTCGGAAAGGCGCGTGCGCCGCAGCAGGCGCCCGGCCAGCACGGCGGCGGCGAGTGCGGCGACGAGCCCGATCAGGGCGGCGATCCGAGCGACGGCGACCGGCATGCTCAGGCGGCCGGCGCCGAGCTCGACGGAGGCCCGGGTCGCGGACGCGACCGACCCGTTCGCGCCGGGATGGAACACGGCGGCCGCTCCGGACTGCGGTCGCACGACTCCCTCCGCTGCGCCGGGGAGCGGCGGCAAGAGCGCAAGCGGCGTCAGCGTGAACGGCAGCGGGGGCGCGTAGCTCGTCCGGAACGGCTGCCCGGCCATCGTCCCGTGCACGCGCACCGTGGGCACGAGCGTGAGCGTGAAGCTCGCGTCGGGGACGGCGGTGGCGGTCGCGACCCGCTGCAGGAACCGCTCCAGCTTGCGCAGGTGCACGATCCCCGTGACGACGGTGCGGCGGCCCGCAAACGCCGTCGGCGGCTCGAGCGGGAACGTGCGCGTCCAGCCGCTCGGGGAGGCGACCACGGCGCTCAGCGATGCTGTCCCCGAGATGCCATCGCCGCGCAGGGCGTGGAGCGCGTAGGCGAATCGCACCTGCACCGGGCCGGCGAGGCGCGTGAAGATCGGCTGGCCCGTCGTGGCCTGGCCGGTGTCGTAGACCGGGCCGGTGATCGTGCTCGCGGCATAGGCGAATGCGCCCGACTGGCGGTAGCTCACCTGCGTGGGCACCGTGCGCCGGGCCGGTGTGCTCCATGCGACGACCGCCAGCGCTGCGCAGGCGGCGACGGCGAGCAGCGTGACCGCCAGCCCGCCGTAGGAGCCGCTGATGCGGGCCGCGGTGGGTGCGGGCGTCTTTGCGGGCAGCCACTTCGGCTCCGGGCCGCGGCGGCGCCTGCGCCGCCGGTGCGCCTGTGCGCCCGCTCCGCTCAGCAAGAGCAGCGTGGCGAGGCCGGCCAGGATCGCCATGGTCGTCGGCGAGCGCAGCTGCTGCAGCCGCCCGCCCAGCCCCGGCACGGCGAACCAGAGGGCGCCGATGAGCTGCGCGCGGGTGACCCGCTCGGGATCGCGCCACGAGTTGTTGTCGCCGCGGAAGATGTAGCGGCCGTCGGCGGTCACGGCGACGATGCGGTGCAGGACGGTCACGTGCAGCTGGCGGCTGCGGTAGGCGACGATGTCGCCCACCCGGTAGTCGCTCACAGGCCGCACCATGGCCAGGTCGCCCGTGTGGAACCGCGGCTGCATGCTGACCCCGTCGGTGATGACGTAGGTGGTGGTGCCGCCGAGCGCCGGCGGGGCGAGGAAGAACCAGACCGCACCCAGCCCGACCAGACCGATGAGCAGCGCCGCGATCGGGCGCCAGTGGCGGTGGCGGGAGGTGCGGGGAAGGTAGTAAGGCACGAAGAGGTGGTTACGGAGCGGCGGGAGGGGGGTTCCCGCCGCTCCGCGTAGGGTGCTGCTCCGGGACTACCGGGAAGCGGCGACCGTCAGCGTGTCGAGGCGCGAGTCGACGCCGCTCAGCTGGCAGTGGACGTGCCACGGCGAGACGTGCTGGATGGTGCTCGACCCGGCGGTGCAGTCGATCCAGCCGCTGCTCGGGAGCACGGCGTTCGAGTCGTCCAGCTTGACCTGCACCTGGGTGGCGTCGGCCGAGAGGTCGAAGTCGACGAACGACCACGTCGAGGGGTCGGTCGAATCCTGCGTGTAGAGGACGTTCGAGACCGAGTAGCCGGTGATCGTGGCGGTGCCGACACCGGCCTGGCCGCCGTCGGCGATCGTGTTGCTCGCCGTGAACGCGTACGCGCCGACGGCGACTGCGGCGATGACGAGCACGAGCCCGATACCCACCGACCGCTTCATATTCTTGAACATGATGGAGCCCTTTCTGGGTGACTGGCGAATCCCTGTGCGGCCCAGATGGCTGGGTCCGTCCCCTCCGATCGGCCGATGCCATCCCCAACTTGAGCGATTCGGCACCAATTGTTGGTGAGAGGCCGGCGCAAAGCCGCCGCAAATCGGCATGACGTGACGTTTCCCGCCTCCCGGCGGATATGCACGCAGGGAGCACGCGGCCGAGGAGGAGAGCATGCGATCGAGAGGGATGAGGCTGGTCGGAGCGGCGCTACTGGTGGGGCTCGTCCTGCCCGGGCGGGCGCTCGCTGTGGGGCCGTCGCCAGGGGCGATCATCGGCAGCCCCGGTGCGTCGTGGCAGGGGCACCTGCAGCGGTTCGAGGCCGCGCCGGGCGGCCTCGGGACGCGGATCACCGAGGTCGCACCGGGCGGAGCCACGCTCCGCTCAACGTCCGTGCCGGGCCGGTTCGGGATCCCCGAGGTGGCCTACGACGGCAGCACCGAGCTGCTGCCGGCGCACAGCTCGAGCCTCGTGCTCGCGCCCTGGGACGCGCCGCCCTTCCCCCACCACACCGAGTTCGTCGTCGTCTCGACCCGCGACCTGCACGTGCGGGCCCGCGTCACCCTGCCCGGAGTGTTCGCGTTCGACGCGCTCTCACCCGACGGCGCGACGCTCTACCTGACCCAGCACGCGTCGGCCAGCAACGTCACCCGCTACACGGTGCGCGCCTACGACCTGCGCTCCGGGCGCCTGCTCCCGGGCGTGATCGCCGACCGATCGACCGGCGAGTGGCGCATGGACGGCATCCCGACCTCCCGCCTGCAGGCGCCGGGCGGCGGCTGGGCCTACACGCTCTACGAGGGCGGCGAGGACGGCGCGTTCGTGCACGCACTCGACACCGGCAATCGCACCGCGCACTGCATCGACCTGCCCGGCCTGCGCCATCGCAACGTGATGGCGATGCGCACTGCGCCTTGCCGACAGAGGCACGAAGCTCCTCGTGCGGTCGGGCGCCCACACCGTCGCCACGATCGACCTGCGGCGGTTCCGGACCGCATCGGCCGCCCGCGCCGTGACCGCACGGCCGTCATCATCGTCGTCCTCGGCCCTTGTGATCGGCCTCACGGCGGTGGTCGTCCTCCTGATCGGCGCAGCGGGAGCCGCCCGCCTGCGCGGCCGTATGCAGCACAATCCCGCGCATGGCGGACGATCGTGAGTCGCGGCGCGCGACCTTCGACTCGGTGGCCGAGCGCTACGACCGCGCCCGGCCGGCGTATCCGTGCACGCTCTTCGACGTGCTCATGCGGCAGGCGGCCCTCGCCCCGGGCGACCACGTGCTCGAGATCGGCTGCGCCACCGGGAAGGCCACCCGCCCGCTGGCCGAGCGCGGTCTGCGCCTGACCTGCGTCGAGCTCGGTCCCGAGCTGGCCGCGCTCGCGCGCCGCAACCTGGCCGAGTTCCCGCAGGTCGAGGTGGTGAACGCCGCGTTCGAGACGTGGCGGCCGCAGGGGGGGACGACGTTCGCCGCGATCGTGGCCGCCACCGCCTGGCACTGGACCGACCCGGAGCTGCGCTACCGGCGGGCATGGGAGCTCCTGTCGCCCCGGCGGCCACCTGGCGTTCTGGGCCGGCGTGCACGTGTTCCCGCCCGGCGGCGACCCGTTCTTCCGCGAGATCCAGGCGGTCTACGACGAGATCGGCGAGCCGCTCGGGCGGCGCGGCTGGCCGCAGCCGCGCGAGCTGCCCGACGAGCGCCGCGAGATCGTCGCCACGGGCCTGTTCGAGCGACGCGAGCGTGACCCAGTTCGACTGGGAGGTGACCTACGACGCCGAGTCCTACATCGACCTGCTCGAGACGTTCTCGGGGCACATCGCGATGCAGCCGTGGCAGCGCGAGCGGCTCTACGCCGAGATCCGCCGCCGCCTGGCCGAGCGCCCCGGCGGCCGGGTGCGGCGGCACTGGGGCGCCGCGCTGCACGTCGCCCGGCGGGTGTGACCGGGCGAAAAGCGGGGACAGTCCCCATGCGGGGACAGTCCCCATCCTCCGGCGAGAAGCGGGGCCAGGCCCCAATCGGGGCCAGGCCCCAGGCGGCTAGTTCAGGAAGCTCGGCGGCTCGAGCGTGAAGTCCTCGGCCGGCGGCCGTGGGGTCGGCTCGATCCGCTCGGGCACCCGCTCGCGCGATGGGCGCAGCCCCGTGCGCGGCGCGTCGCCCGGCAACGGGAAGCCGGTGGCGACGACCGTCACCCACAGCTGTCCGGCCAGCCGCTCGTCGACCGTCGCGCCGAAGATGATCGTCGTGTCGTCGTCGGCCGCCGCGCGCACCACCTCGGCCGCCTCGTTGACCTCGTGCAGGGCCAGGTCGCTGCCGCCCGAGATCGCGAGCAGGATGCCGCGGGCGCCCCTGACCTCGTGGTCGATCAGCGGGCTGCGGATCGCGTGCGTGGCCGCCTCGTTGGCGCGGTGCGCGCCTGTGGCCATGCCGATCCCCATCATCGCGCTGCCCGCGTCGGACATGATCGTGCGCACGTCGGCGAAGTCGAGGTTGATCAGCCCCGGCAGGGTGATCAGATCGCAGATCCCCTGCACGCCCTGGCGCAGCACGTCGTCGGCGACCCGGAAGGCCTCGACCAGGCTCGTGCCCTTCTCGAGCACCTCGAGCAGCCGGTCGTTGGGGATCACGATCAGCGTGTCCGCGGCGTCGCGCAGCTCGCGCACGCCCGCGCTCGCCTGCGACTTGCGCCGGTTGCCCTCGAAGCCGAACGGCGACGTGACGATGGCGACCGTGAGCGCGCCCACCTCGCGGGCGATCCTGGCCACGACCGGCGCGGCGCCGGTGCCGGTGCCGCCACCCTCGCCCGCGGTCACGAACACCATGTCCGAGCCGCGCAGCGCGGTCTTGATGCGGTCGTGGGAGTCCTCGGCGGCCTGCCGGCCGACCTCGGGATCGGCGCCCGACCCGAGCCCCTGCGTGCGCTGGCGGCCGATGTGGATCTGGACGGTCGCGTCCGACATCTGCATCTGCTGCAGGTCGGTGTTGACGGCGATGAACTCGACCCCGCCGATGCCGGCGTCGACCATGCGGTTGACGGCGTTGCAGCCGCCGCCGCCCACGCCGACGACCCGGATCACCGCCAGGTAGGGCGTGTTGCGGGCCGACGGCACCTCCACCGACCCGAACTCGTCGTCGGCCGGGCCCAGATCGACGACCCGGGGCCGCTCGGCCTCGATCCCGACCTGCGTGTCCTCGTCGACGGCCGTGTGGGCCGCCTCGACCGCCGCCTCGGCGCGCTCCGTGGCCTTGAACAGGGCCGCGAGCGGGCCGTCCCGCATGCTATGGCGCTTTGCCATTGCGAAGCACCTCCCCGGCCAGATCGCGGTACGCCCTGGCCGCGTTCCCGTTGGAGTCGTACTTGAGCACCGACGTACCCTTCACCGGCGCCTCAGCGTAGCGCACCGTCTTCTTGATCCGGGTGTCGAAGACCAGCGTGCCGAAGTTCTCCTGCAGGATCTCGACCGCCTCGCGCGCGTGCAGCGTGCGGGCGTCGAACATCGTCGGCAGGATGCCCTTGATGCGCACATCCGGGTTCAGGTTCTCACGGATCATCGCAAGCGTGTTCTCGAGCTGGATCAGCCCGCGCAGCGACAGGTACTCGCACTGCACCGGCACGATCACGCCGTCGGCGGCCGTGAGCGCGTTGATCGTGAGCAGGCCGAGCGACGGCGGCGTGTCGATCAGGATGTAGTCGTAGACCGAGCGCACGGGCAGAATCGCCTTCTGCAGCGCCCGCTCGCGGCCGATCATCGACGACATCGCCAGCTCGGCGCCGGCCAGGTCGATGCTCGACACCGCCAGGTCGACCTCGCAGGTCGCGATGATCTCCTCCATCGGCGTCTTGTGCACCAGCACGTCGAACATCGACTTCTCGAGGTCCTCGGGATCGATGCCCTGGCTCATGGTCAGGTTGCTCTGCGGGTCGAGGTCGACCGTCAGCACGCGCTTTCCACGCTCTGCCAGCGCGACGCCGAGGTTGAGGGTGGTCGTGGTCTTGGCCACGCCGCCCTTCTGGTTCGCGAAGGCGATTACCTGAGCCCAAAGGTTCGGCTCCTTCGACGGCACGCAGCCGCCGGGCGGGATTCGGCTCAGGAACGGGAGAGTTTGGGAGTGTTGCATTTCGCATCAGGCCGCAGTTCGCCTGGAACAAGTGTAATCCTGCCCGCCCGGCCGCGTTTTCAGGCGGCGGCAACATGCCCGCCGGAGCGGGCGACGCGCGATCCGCTCCGCCGGCGTCGGGTGCGACGACGTCAGCAGGTGATACAGCCGGGGCGGCTCGAGCTCGCTGAGGTTGCGGGCGACGAGCCGCTCCATCGCCCGGGCAAACGTCTCCCCCTCGCCCGCGAGCGCCGCGGCGTACGCGTCGGCCGCCCGCTCGCGCCGGCGCGAGTACGCGGCCGCGAGCGGCGAGACGACCGCCGACGCCAGCGAGAACCCGAGCACGGCGGCCGGCAGCGTCGACAGGTGGCCGGCGCCGTGCGGCGCGAACGCCTCGATCGCCGCCCAGGCGCCGGCGATGCCCACGCCGAGCGTCGCCACCGAGACGGTCAGAAGGCGCCAGAGGTCGTGGTGCACGTGGTGGCCGAGCTCGTGGGCGAGCACGACCCGTGTCCGCGCGAGCGCGCCGGCCTCGTCCTCACCGTCCTCGGGCTCGGCGAGCGTGTCGGACACGTAGATCTTCACCGTCGGCCCGAGGCCCGCCACCATCGCGTTTGCGGCCGCGGTCTTCTCGCCCATCTTCAGCAGCCGCAGCTCGCGCACGTGCACGTGGGCGCGCTCCGCCGTCTGCCACAGCTCGTCCGCGAGCGCCCCGCCGGCCATCGGCTCGCTGCGCAGGAAGAGCGGCAGCAGCAGCACGGGCCAGAGCGCCGCCAGAAGCGCGCTGAACGCGACGATCGCGATCCAGGCGGGCAGCGGCCACCAGGCTCCTGCGGCCCGCTGGATGCCGATCAGGCCTGCGGCGGCCACCGCCCCGAGCACGAGACCGACGCCGGCCCCCTTCGCCCGGTCGGCCGCCCAACCGGCCGGCGTCTGCCGAGAGAGGCCGTAGGCGCGCGAAAGCCGGTAGCCGGCGTAGCCGAACGGCAGGCCCAGCACGAACGTCCCCACCACGAGCAGCACGACCGCCCAGCGGCCTCCGATCGTCCCCGTCAGCGCGACGATCGCGACCAGCATGGCGAGCTCGGCGACGTTCGAGGCCAGCCCGAGCCGGCGGCGGGCGCGCTGGTAGCGGTGGGCCTCGGCCTGGCGCAGCGGATCGGCGTTCTCGGACACATCGTGAAGCGTATGCCGCGACTGGGGACTGTCCCCGGTTGTCGGGGACTGTCCCCGCTTGTCGGCGAGCATGGGGCCTGGCCCCGCTTCTCGGTTATCCTCGCCGCGTGTCGCTCTACTCCAAGCGACTGGTGATCGTGTCGGGCAAGGGCGGGGTGGGCAAGTCGACCGTCTCGGCGGCGATCGGCATGGCGGCCGCGGGCCACGGGCTGCGCACGCTCCTGACCGAGGTCGCCTCGCAGGAGCGGATGTCGCTCCTGTTCGACCAGGGCGGCCCGATCGGCTACCACGCGACGCCGGTCTACCCCGGCCTCGACGCGTTCTCGATCGACCCGCAGAAGGCGCTCGAGGAGTACCTCGTCTCGCAGCTCAAGGTGCGCATGGTGGTCGAGCGGCTGGTCGAGAACCGCGCGTTCGGCCACGTCACCGCCGCCGCCCCGGGCCTGCGCGAGCTGGTCACGCTCGCGAAGATCCGCCAGCTGCTCGAGCAGGGCCGCCACGACTTCGTGGTCGTCGACGCGCCCGCCACCGGCCACGGCCTGGGGTTCCTGAAGGTGCCGCGAACGTTCACGCGGGTCGCGCGCGTCGGGCCGGTGCACACCCGTGCGACCTGGGTGGCCGAGCTGCTCGAGGACCCCGCCCAGACCGCTGTCGTGCTCGTGACGACGCCCGAGGAGCTGCCGGTGACCGAGACGCTCGAGGCGATCGCCGACATCGCAGACCACGCCGTGCCGCTGGCCGGGGTGGTCGCAAACGCGGTCTACGAGCCGCTCTTCGACGCCGCCGACGCCGAGGCGCTCGCCCCCGTCCGCGGCACCGGCGCCGCCGCAGCCGCGGCAGCGGCAGCGCGTGACCGCATCGGCCGCACCGCCGACCAGCGCGAGCAGCTCGAACGGGTGCGGCCCTGCCTGGCCGAATTGCCGTTCCTGTTCGCGCCGCGACTCGACACGACTGCCGTGGCCGTGCTCGGCGAGAGGCTGGCCGGCCTGTGAACCTGGCGCAGCTCATGGAGGACACGAAGGTGGCGGTGTGCGCCGGAGCCGGCGGCGTCGGCAAGACGACCACCGCGGCGGCGCTCGCGGCCGGGATGGCGCAGCGCGGCCGGCGCGTGCTCGTGCTCACGATCGACCCGGCCCGGCGCCTGGCCGGCGCGCTCGGCCTGCCCGAGACCGACGACGACGAGCACGAGGTCGACCTGGCCGCTCACGGCATGGCCGGCACGGGCACGCTGCACGCGGCCATGCTCGACGCGCAGCGCACCTTCGACGCGCTCGTGCAGGAGCAGGCGCCGTCGCAGGCGGCGGCCGACCGCATCCTGCGCAACCCGATCTACCAGCAGCTCGCCGGGGCGGTGGCCGGCTCGCACGAGTACATGGCGATGGAGCGCCTCTACGAGGTGTGGGCGAGCGGGCGGTTCGACCTGATCGTGCTCGACACGCCGCCGTCGCGGCATGCGCTCGACTTCCTCGAGGCGCCGGGGCGGGTGACCCGGTTCGTCGACGGGCGGGCGCTGCGGCTGCTCGTGCGCCCCGGAGTGCGGGCCGGGATGCTCGGCATGCGCATGTTCGGCGCCGGCCCGAACATGGCGCTCGGCGCGGTCGAGCGGCTGACCGGGGTCACGTTCCTGGCCGACCTGTCGGAGTTCCTGGCGAGCTTCGAGGGCATGTACGAGGGCTTCCAGCGCCGCGCCGACGAGGTCTCGCGGCTGCTGGCCTCGCCCGAGACCACCTTCCTGCTCGTGACCGTCCCGCTGCCCGAGCCGATCACCGAGGCCGACTTCTTCTGGCGGGCGCTGCGCGAGCGCGACCTGCCGTTCGGCGGGGTCGTCATGAACAAGGTGCACCCGAGCTACGTCGGCGGCGGGCGCAGGGGCATCGGCGCCCGGGCGCGGCGGGCGCTGCACGAGGCCGGCGTGCCCGAGCCGGCCGCCGCCCGCGCGGCCGAGAACCTGCTGCACTTCCAGGCTCTGGCCGATCGCGACCGGGCGAACATCGAGCACCTCGAGGAGCGCATGGGCGCGGACGCGGTCGTCGAGGTGCCGCTGCTCGAGCACGACGTGCACGACCTCGAGGGGCTTGCCGCCGTCAGCCGCCACCTCTTCGCCGAGGCGTAAGCCGAACTCGGTATTTGCGCTGTCGCCGGAAGCGTTTATCCTGACGACGCCCACCCCCGATTATTGGAGCTTCATGTGCGCGCGAACGTGAAGATGATCGCCCTGGCCACGGCCATCGCGGCCCTGGCCGCGGCCCAGCCGGCCACGGCCACCACGACCCACCTGCAGGCGCCCACGGTGGCCCTGCACGGCTCGGTGCTGCCGTCGGTGGCGCACTCGGCGCTGGTCGGGCGCACGTCGCCCGCGGCGCGCGGTGCGCGTCTCGCTCGTCCTGCAGCCGGCGCACCGGGCGCTCCTGGCCCGCCTGGCGGCGCACTCGAGCGGCCGCCCCGGCCTGTCGCAGCGGGTGATGACGGGCCTCTTCCGGCCCAACCCCTTCGCGCGTGCCCAGGTGACGGCCTACATGCGCGCACACGGCTTCCAGAGCGCCGGAAACGGCATGCTGACGATGTCGTTCACCGGCAGCGCCGCCCAGGCCGAGCAGGCCTTCGGCGTCGCGCTCAACCACTACCGGCTGGCCGACGGCACGAGCTACCGGGCGCCCTCGGGGGCGATCCACCTGCCGCCGGCGCTGGCGTCGCGCGTGATCACGGTCACCGGGCTCTCGACGCTGCCGCTGATGCGGCCGCTGGGGCTGCACAAGGTGCACCACACGGCGGACGGCCACAAGCCGCAGATCTCGCCGGGCCCGCCGTGCTGACGGGGCCCAGCCAACGCGCAACCGGCGGCAGCCTGCAGCCCGCGCAGACCTCGCCGGCGCGAACGGCTACAACTCTCGCCGCTCTGGACGGTCGGCGACGACGGCACGGGCGAGAGCGTCGCGCTGGTCGAGTTCTCGAACTACGCGCAACGGCGACATCGCCACGTACAAGACGTGCTACGGCACTCCCGACGCCGGTCACCCGGGTCAAGGTCAACGGCGGCACCGACTCGACCGCCGGCGGCGATCGAGGTCGCGCTCGACCAGGAGGTGCTGGCCGGCGATGGCGCCCGGGCCTGAACCACATCTACACGTTCATCGCGCCGCAGTCCTCGTCGATGGCGGCGGTGCTCGACTCGATCTACACGCACCACGTGAGCGAGGGCGTGCACATCGTCTCGGACAGCTGGGGCAACTGCGAGCTCGATGCTGCTCGAGGCCGACCAGGCCGCCAACAACCGCGAGCTGCAGCTGATGGCGGTGGCCGGCATGTCGTTCTACGCCGCCTCCGGCGACGACGGCTCGTCGGACTGCCGTCGCAGCCTCGGCATCAACGGCCCCGAGGTCGACGACCCGGCCGTGCAGCCGTACGCCACCGGCGTCGGCGGCACCAACCTCGACGCCAGCCCCGGCGCACACCGAGACGCGTGTGGGGCGGCCACAGCGCCGCCAACGGCGGCGGTGGCGGCGGCGTGTCGCTCTCGTTCACGATGCCGAGCTGGCAGAAGGGGCCGGGCGTGATCCGCACCGGCCAGTCGAGCAAGACGAAGTGCGGCGGCAAGACCCGCTTCTGCCGCGAGGTGCCGGACGTCGCCTTCGACGCCGACCCGACCACCGGCTACGTGATCAACTGCTCGACGGCCAGCTGTGCGGATCGCCGGGCTGGACGATCGTCGGCGGCACGTCGGCGGCGGCGCCGCTCATGGCCGCCTTCACGGCCGACGCGAACCACTTCAGCCTGCGCAACGGCGGCATGCGGATGGGCTTCGCCGATCCGTTCCTGTACCACGAGTTCGCGGTCGACCGGCCGATGTTCCACGACGTCACGATCGGCAACGAACAACATCCTCGGCGGATCGATCTACACCGCCGGCGCCGGCTACGACCTGGCCAGCGGCCTCGGCTCGGTCGACGTCGCAGCAGATGGCGACCGACCTCGGCAACTACACCCGGTCGGCGGTGCACATCCACGGCACCAAGATCACGGCGTCCGCGAGCGTCAACCCGGTCACGGCCGGCCATCCCACGATCCTGTCGGGCAAGCTCACCGACACCACCTCCCACACCGCCCTCGGCGGCCGGGTCGTGTGGATCGAGGGCTTCATCGGCAGGTCGTCGACGCCGGTGTTCATCCGCCTGCACACCGGCCGCAAGGGCAGCTGGGCCAAGAAGCTGACGAAGGCGCAGCTCGGCCACAAGTTCGTGTGGCACGCCGTCTACGTCGGCGAGCAGGGCCACCGCCCGGGCGTGTCGCCGGTGCACACGCTCAAGGTCGGATAGCGAGGAGCTGCGTCCGGGCCCCGCCCAGGTGGGGCCCGGACGTAAGCTACGACACGTGACGGCTGCGAGCGCCCTGGGCCATGTGGGTTGGAGCTGGCGGCGGCGGCTACCCGTGATCGTGGTGGCGGCCGCGCTGATCACGCTGCTCGAGCTGCGGGTGGCGGTGACGATCGCGCACTCGCGCCACGCCGTCTACCAGCTGCCCCGCGCCGCGGTGATCACCGTCGTCGCCGCCGGCGCGGTCGCGACGCTGGCCGCGATCGGGATGACGCTCGTGCCCCGGCCCCGCATCGCCGTCATGGTCGCGCTCGTGGCCGGCCTGGCGGTGGCCGGCCTGGCGACGGTGCTCAGCATCGGCCTGCTGCTTTTGCCCGTGGCCGTCGTCGCCGGCTTCGCCATCGTGCCGATGCTGCGCGGCGCCCGCCCGCGCGAGTGGGGGCTCGCGCTGCTCTGCGGGGTGCCGCTCGGCGCGGGCCTCGTGGCCGTGGCGATCGTGAGCACGCAGCCGCCGCTCGTGCGCTGCGAGCCGGGCACCATCACCGAGTCGGAGCGGGCCTGGTGGGGCGGTGGCACCGGCACCTCGGCGGGCAGCGCCTGGGTCGCGCCCGGCGAGGGCTCCACGGGCACGATCACGGCGGGCGAGCGCACCTTCCGCTACGCCTGCCGCGGCACCACCCTGGTCAGCTTCGGTACGCCTTCCTGAGCCGCACGGGCGGGCGCCGGTCGAGCCGGCGCAGCGACTCCCACACGAGGCCCGTGACGCAGGCGGCCCGGAAGCGGTCGACCGGATCGCGCCGCACCGCCAGCATCCCGGCCGCCGCCTGCAGGCACAGAAGCACCGCCAGGGCCGTGATGTGGCTGCTGAGGACGCGCCGCACGCGCCGTAGCCTAGCCGCTGTCCCATCCCTCGACCAGAGCATGAGGTGGTGTGAGAAGACGGATACGGAACCGTGAGCGTTCGGTCAAGACCGCCCTCGCGGCCGGGGCGCTGCGATAGATCTGCCCCGACACCGCAGGCACCGAAGGAGGAGGAGGCATGACCACCACCTGGACTGCCACACGGCGCGGAGTGCTCGGCCGCGGAGCGGCGCTCGCGGGGGCGATGGGGCTGGGCGGCCCGATCGCCGCATCGGCCGCGACGCGCAGCCGGGGCCGGCGGCGGCCGCCGATCGACCACATCGTGATCGACTGCCAGGAGAACCGCTCGTTCGACCACTACTACGGCTTTGCGCCCTTCGTCGGCTCGCACGGCGTCCCCGCCGGCTACTCCCAGCCCGACGGCAGCGGCGGCACGGTCGCGCCGTTCGCGTTCACGAGCCCGGCCACGCCCGACATCGGCCACGCCTGGAGCGACGTCCACTCGGAGTGGAACGGCGGCGCGATGGACGGGTTCTTCACGACCGACGGCATCGACTGCATGGGCTACTACACCGGCAGCACGCTGCCCTTCTACTACGGCCTGCACGACCACTTCACGCTGTGCGTGAACTACTTCTGCTCGGTGCTCGGCCCCACCTACCCGAACCGCTTCTACCTGGCGTCAGGCACATCCGGCGGGATCACGACGAACGGCATCTGGGGCTTCGGCGTGCTCGACTGGCCCTGCATCCTCGACCTGCTCGAGGACGCCGGGGTCTCGTGGAAGATCTACAACCTGGGCGCGTTCGACAACGTGCCGGCGGGCGACAGCGACAACGTGTTCGTGTTCTTCAAGCGCTTCGCCCACGACCATCGCACCCGGGCGAGCACGCACGACTACCTGCGCGACACCCGCCGGGGGACGCTCCCGAACGTGTCGTTCCTGATCCCGAGCTTCACGCTCGGGATCGACGAGCACCCGCCCGCCGACGTCACGGTCGGGATGGGGATCCAGCGGCAGATGATCCGGGCGCTCATGGGCTCGCCGCAGTGGCAGCGCTCGGCCTACATCCTCACCTACGACGAGCACGGCGGCTATTTCGACCACGTGGCGCCGCCGCAGGTCGACTCGTACGGCCTCGGCATCCGCGTGCCGACCTGGGTGATCTCGCCGCATGCGCGCCGCCGCCACCTGGAGCCGACGGTGTACGAGCACGGGTCGATCCTGAAGTTCATCGAGCGCGTGTTCGACCTGCCGACGCTGGCCTCGGTGAACCATCGCTTCGACCACCAGACGCCCGGCGGGCCGAACAACGAGGCGGCCGGAGGCGCGGCGACGGGCCCGCCTGCACCGCCTCGCGACGGCGTGCGTGCGATCGGCGACCTGATGGAGTGCTTCGATTTTTGACAGGTCCTGGCCGGTTGTGAATCGGGCGTAAGAACTCGGTAAATTGGCGGCCGGCGTGCTTGACCGGGCGCCGCGGGGTGCGAAACGGTGAGGCCATCCGAGGAAGGAGATGGAAGCCTTGAGCCGTCGCCGTACCCCGCTCGTTGCCCTGCTCGCCGTCGTGCTGCTCGCCCTGATCGTCCCGTCACAGGCATCCGCCGCGTGGCACCTGCGCTACTGGGGGAAGTTCAGCCACGGGTTCAACTCCAGCATGTGGACGCGCTACAACGGCACGCCGCGCTGCTGTCCCGACACGATCTGGAAGCGGTCGCACGTCGTCGTCAAGGGCGGCATCCTGCGCCTGCAGAACTACCGCGATCCCGCGTACGGAGGCAAGTGGGTGTCGGCCGGCATCTCGATGGGCAGGTCGCTCAACCAGACCTACGGCCGCTACCGGGTGCGGTTCCGGATCACGAAGGGCCGCGGCGTCGGCATGTGCATGTTCCTGTGGCCGAAGCACGGCTGGCCGCCCGAGGTCGATTTCGCCGAGGAGTCCTCGATCGTCGGCGGTCGCCGCTGGGAGACCTCGACCCTGCACTACGGCTCTCACAACACCGAGATCCACCACCGCGTGCACGCGAATTTCCAGAACTGGCACACCATCGGGGTGAACTGGTCGCCGGGGAAGCTCCTTTACATCCTCGACGGCCGCGTCTGGGCCGAGACGACCGGCTCGCACGTGCCGGACGTGCCCATGCACCTCGGCATCCAGACGCACGTGGGCTCGAACGGCAAGACCGGCACGCTGCCCGACTCGAGCACGCCGAGCAAGGTGGGCCTGCAGATCGACTGGATCAAGGTCTCGAGCTTCGGCTGAGCCGCGGCGAGAAGGCCGCTACTGAACGCGCAGGATCTCGATGAAGCCGGTGCTGCCACCGAACGGGCTGCGCAGCGAGCGCAGGCGGATGCGGTGGCGGCCCGGCGCGAGGGTGAGCCGGCCGCGGCTGTAGCCGGCCTCGTTCCAGCCCTCCGGCCCGGTGGTCGCAAACGGCATGCGGTCGCAGTCGGCGTCGACCGGCACGTCGCTCGTGGTCAGCACGCGGACGCCGTGGTCGAGGACGCGGAAGCGGTCGCCGCGGCAGAAGCCGTCGGTCACGCGCAGGCGCACCGGCGTCTGGCTCGCAAACGTGAACAGCCCCTGCGCGTCGAACGTGCCGACGGTACCGGCGTCGAACGCCACCCACTGCCCGAACGGCAGCGGCCGGGGCACCTGCGCAGAGCCCGCTGCGGAAGCAGGTGAAAGCAGCAGCGCAAGGGCCACCAACGCAAACGAGATCGTGCCCAGCCTGCCGGAACCTGGATGGTGTGCCCCGGTCAAAACAAATCGCCCACACGGATGCTGCCACCGCAACCGCCCGCAGTCAAACTTTTCCGCAACGGCTGGCGCCACGCACCCGAAATCGGGGCCAGGCCCCGCCTGGTCAGCCGAGCTCGCGCAGCAGCTCGCGGGCGATCACGATCCGCTGGATCTGATTCGTGCCCTCGTAGATCTGGGTGATCTTGGCGTCGCGCATCATCCGCTCGACCGGGAACTCCTGGATGTAGCCGTAGCCGCCCAGGATCTGGACGGCGTCGGTGGTCACGCGCATGGCCGCGTCGGAGGCGGCCAGCTTGCACATGGCCGAGAGCTTGGTCAGCTCGGAGCCGTCGGCGCCGGCATCGAGCATCGCCCCCACGCGGTGGACGAGCCCGCGGGCGGCCTCGAGCGCCGTCGCCATGTCGGCCAGCATGAACTGGATCCCCTGCTGGTCGGCGATCGGCTTTCCGAACGCGATCCGCTCGGTGGCGTAGCGGACGGCGTGGTCGAGCGCGGCCTGGCCGATGCCGAGGGCCTGGGCGGCGATGCCCGGCCGGGAGCGGTCGAGCACCCGCATCGCCAGCCGGAAGCCGGCCCCCTCCGCGCCGATCAGGCGGTCGCCGGGCAGCCGGCACGAGTCGAGCAGGAGCTCTCCGGTCGTCGATCCCTTGATGCCCATCTTCGGCTCGATCCGGCCGACGGCGAAGCCGGGGTCGTCGGCCTCGACCATGAACGCGCAGATGCCGGCGTCGGAGCGGGCGAAGACGACGTAGGTGTGGGCGACGCCGGCGTTCGTGATGAATCGCTTGACCCCGTCGAGCACCCAGTCGGAGCCGTCGCGGCGGGCCCGGGTCGCGAGCGCGGCGGCGTCGGAGCCGGCCCCGGGCTCGGTGAGCGCGTAGGCGGCGATCCACTCGCCGCTCGCCCACCGCGGCACGTAGTGGCGGCGCTGCTCCTCGGTGCCGTCCAGCAGCACCGGCAGCCCGCCCAGCCCCTGCACCGCCAGCACCAGGCCGACCGTGGCGTCGGCCCACGAGAGCTCCTCGACCGCGCGCAGGTGCGTGAGCATGCCGGTGCCGGTGCCGCCGTACTCCTCGGGGAAGGCGAGCGCGAAGACGTCGTTCTCGCGCATGAGCGCGACGGCGTCCCACGGGAACTCGGCGGTGTGGTCGACCTCGGCCGCCCTGGGCGCGATCCGCTCGCGCGCGAGCGTGCGCACGGCGTCGATCAGCATCTGGCGGTCGTCCGAGAGCGATTCCAGATGGCTCGTGTCAGTCACGCACGATCAGCTCCTCCGGGGCCGTGGTGAGCGTCTCGTACCCGGACGCGGTCACCGCGTACAGGTTCTCGATCCCGACCGCCCCGCGGCCTGGGAACACGAACTTGGGCTCGATCGCGACCACGTTTCCCTCCACGAGCGGCTCGTCGAATCCGGGCGCGAGGATGGGGAGCTCGTCGATCTCCATGCCCACGCCGTGGCCCAGGAACCGTACCCGCTCCGCACCCGCGCCCATGAAGTGCTCGCCGAGGCCGGCCGCCCCGGCCATCTCCTCGGCCAGGGCATGCAGCGCCGAGGGCGGCGCGCCGGGCGCCAGCCGCTCCTCGACCGCGCGCAGGATGGCGACGGCGATGTCGTAGGCCGCGGCCAGGTCGGCCGGCGGCGCCCCCACGGCGAAGGTGCGCGTCTGGTCGGAGAGCCAGCCCTCGTGGCCGCCGACCAGGTCGGCGATGACGGTGTCGCCGCGCTCAAGCACATGCCCGTCCGGCCCCTTGCCGAGGGCCGGGTTCGGCCCCGGGCCACAGAGCGGCGAGTCGGAGTAGCCGGGCACGGCGCCGCTCGGGCCGCCCAGGATCTGGCCGTAGTGCATCTCCTGGTTGAACCCGCGGAAGCGCAGCTGGCCCTGGTGTCCCGCCTTGCGCATGACCCGCTCGACCTCGAGCTGCACGTCGGCCTCGCTCACCCCGGCGCCGATCAGCTCCGGCACCGCCTCGGCGCCGCGGCGCACCTGCTCGCAGGCGACTCGCATCTGCTCGAGATCCCAGGCCGACTTGACCGCCCGCACGTTGCGCAGGGCGGCCGATGCGTCGACGACGTCGATCCCCTGCAGGCGCTCCACGTAGCCGAGGTAGGCGCGCGCCGGCAGCACGTCGAGCTCGAACCCGACCCGCGCCCCGGCCGCGATGCCCATGTCGGCGATCTCGGCCACGAGGCCGGAGAGCGAGCGCAGCGGCGCGATCCGGGCGATGGCCGACTCGCGCTGCGCCCGCTCGAGCACGCGCCGCACGAGCAGCCGCGGCTCGCCGTCTGCCGGCACGACCAGGTGCGCCTGCTGGTTCGTGCCCGAGAAGTAGGCCAGATCGGCGTGCTGGACGATCACGGCGGCGTCGAGGCCGGCCCGCGCGAGCTCCTCCCGCAGGCGCCCGATCCGGCGCTCGATCTCGGCGGCAGGAGTCACGTGCCCTATCGTAACCGGCGCATGATCCTCGCCAACGGGCCGGTGTACACGATGGATCCGCGCCTGCCGCGGATCGCGGCGCTGGCCGTCGCCGGAGCGACGATCGCAGGTGGCGTGGACGTGCGCGAGGGCGACACCGACACGGTCGGGCACGAGCGCATCGACCTCGACGGGCGCTGCGTCGTGCCGGGCTTCACCGACGCGCACGTGCACTTCCAGGAGTGGTCGCTGGCGCGCACGCAGCTCGACCTGCGCGACTGCGGCTCGAAGGCCGAGGCGCTGCGGCAGGTGGCCGCCACGGCCGGCACGGGCTGGCTCCGGGGATTCGGCTGGGAGCCGGTGCGCTGGCCGGACGGGCCGGTGAGCGCCGCCGACCTCGACGCGGTCACGGGCGATCGCCCGGCGGCGCTGTGGTCGCGCGACGGGCACTCGCTGTGGCTCAACTCGGCGGCGCTCTCCACGGCCGCCGCCGGGGATGCGACGGGCGTCCTGCGCGAGCACGACGCGTTCACGTTCCCCCTGCCCGCGCCCGAGCCGCTCGAGCTCTCCCGGGCCGTGCGCGCAGGGGTGGCCGCCGCCAATGCCCGCGGCGTCGTCTGCGTGCACGACTTCCAGCGCCCCGGCGGCCGTGGCCTGTGGCAGCGGCTCGATGCCGACCGGCGCCTGCACCTGCGCGTGCACATGGCCGTGCCCGTCGAGATGCTGGGCGCAGCGACCGCGCTCGAGCTGCGCACCGGCTTCGGCAGCGAGCTCGTGCGCGTGGGGCCGGTGAAGGTGTTCATGGACGGCGCGCTGGGCTCGGGGACGGCCTGGATGCTGGACGGCTCGGGCGCCGCGCTCGTGAGCGCCGCCGAGCTCGAGGCGATCGCCCGCGAGGCGGCCGCGTCGGGCCTCGCCGTCGCGGTGCACGCCATCGGCGACGCGGCCGTGCGGGCCGCGCTCGACGGACTCGAGGCCGCCCGCGACGCCTGGGAGCAGCTGCCGGTCGCGCCGCGCATCGAGCACTGCCAGTGCGTCGACGACGCCGACCTGCCCCGCTTCGCGGCGATCGGCGTCACGGCGTCGGTGCAGCCGTCCCACGCGATGGACGACCGCGACCTGGCCGACCGCGTCTGGGGCGAGCGGGCGGCGGCCGCCTACCGCTGGCGCGGCCTGGCCGACGCCGGCGCCGACCTGGCCTTCGGCTCGGATGCGCCCGTGGCCGCGCTCGACCCGCTGGCCGGCATCCAGGCGGCCGTCCACCGCACCGCGGACGGGCGCGAGCCCTGGTATCCCGACGAGCGTCTGGCGGTGCCCGACGCGATCCTCGGCTTCACGGCCGGCGCCGCCCACGCCGTCGGCGAGCACCGCCGCCGCGGCCTGCTCCTGCCCGGCTACGCCGCCGACCTGGTCGTGCTCGACACCGACATCGTCGCCCACCCCGACCGCATCGCCGAGACCCAGGTCGTCGCGACGATGCTGAACGGCCGCTGGGTGCACGGCGCCCCACCCTGGTAGGGACGGGGTCAGACCCCGAACGCCGACTGTGACACCCGCGTTGCGCTTCCGTTCGGGGTCAGACCCCGGTTCGTCAGCCGCCCCCGGCGAGCCGCTGGCACGCGGCCGGGCTCTCGATGCACCGGGCGAAGACGTGCGCGATGGGCGCGTAGTGGCTGTGCGGCGCGTCTGACTCGACCTGGCTGAACTCCCCGGCGGCGTCCTGGCTGTCCTTCATCCAGAAGTAGACGAGGCCGAGGTGGAAGAGCACCTCGGGGTCGGGCTGGGCCTTCGTCTCGGAGGCGAGGTTCAGCATCGTCTGGAGCGTGGTCATCGGGGCGTCCTTGTCGAACCCGAGCACGGCCACCGCCACCTGCTCGGAGATGCCCTGGGGGTTCAGGTCGGCGGCCCGGCGGGCGTCGCGCAGCGCCGCCAGCCGATCGGTGCGCTCGAGGCGCGTGGCGAGCGCAAGCCACGCCCCGGAGCTGGTCGGGTGCGCCGCCACCGCCGCCTGCAGCGCCCGCAGCGAGCCGGGGGTCGTGGCCGGTGGGAAGTAGGGCGGGTAGCCGGGCGCCTCGTGGCCGAGGTGCAGCAGATCGTCGGCGTTCGTGCCGTAGAAGCCGTACGGGTCGAGCCGCTTCACCCGCTCGAGCGTCAGCGCTGCCACCTGCGGCCGTCCCGCCCACAGCTGGGCCAGCCCGAGCGCGAAGACGACGGCCGGGTTTCGCTGCGGCAGCCGCCGCAGGGCGGTCAGCGTCCGGCCCGAATCGGCCGAGCTGTAGGCGACGAGCGCGCGGGCGACGGCCAGGCGCACGTCGTCGGCCGGCAGGCGCTTCTGGGCGGCCGCATAGACGGCCGCGTTCCCGCCGTGCACGGCGGGCCCGGGCAGGTCGAGGAAGAGCGGCGGCTGGCCGGACAGCGGCCGTGCCGTCTGCGCGTTCGGGTTGCCGCTCCCGCCGCTGCCGTGCGTGACGAGCACGGCCACGGCGGCGATGAGGCCGGCGACGACCGCGACGGCCGCCACCAGGACCAGGCGGCGGCGTCCGTCGGGAATACGCACCCCGGTTCCCGCGTTAGGGACGTCTGGAGAAAAGTTTGGATCCATTCGGTTGGTAGACTTCTTGTTGCACGTGCAAGCCTGGAGGGGAAAGGGTAGGTGAAGCTGGTGGTTTCGGCTCGCGATTACCTCGCATCTGTGAAGCAGCAGATCCGGGAGGAGACGGCTCAGGAGGCCGCGGAGCGGCTGGCCGTCGAGCCGCGACCCGTCGTTCTCGACGTGCGCGAGCGCGACGAGTACGAGCAGGGCCTGATCCCCGGATCGATCCACATCCCGCGCGGCAACCTGGAGACCAGGATCGAGTCGCGCGTCCCCGACCGCTCGACGCCCCTCATCATCTACTGCGCCTCGGGCACGCGCTCGGCCTACGCGGCCAAGACGCTCTCGGAGCTCGGCTACACGGATGTCGTGTCGATGGCCGGCGGCTTCTCCGGCTGGAAGCAGAACGGCTACGACTGGACGCTGCCGCGCACCCTGCGCCCCGACCAGTTCGAGCGCTACAGCCGCCACGTGCTCATCCCCGAGGTGGGCGAGGAGGGCCAGCTGCAGCTGCTCGACTCGAAGGTGCTGCTGATCGGCGCGGGCGGGCTCGGCTCGCCGGCGGCGCTCTACCTGGCCGCCGCAGGCGTCGGCACGCTCGGCATCATCGACGCCGACGTGGTCGACTCGAGCAACCTCCAGCGCCAGATCCTGCACACGGTCGACCGCATCGGCACGCCCAAGGTCGACTCGGCCGAGGCCACGATCCGCGCGCTCAACCCGGACGTGGCCGTTGTGAAGTACGCCACACGGCTGACCTCCGAGAACGTCCTCGATGTGATCACCGGGTACGACGTGATCGTGGACGGCACCGACAACTTCCCCACCCGCTACCTGCTGAACGACGCCAGCCTCGTGGCCGGCATCCCGGTGGTGCACGGGTCGATCTACCAGTTCGAGGGCTCGGTGACGGTGTACAAGCCGCACGACGGCCCCTGCTACCGCTGCCAGTATCCCGAGCCTCCCCCGCCCGAGCTCGCGCCGTCGTGCGCCGAGGGCGGCGTGCTGGGCGTCCTGCCCGGCGTGATCGGGACGCTGCAGGCCACCGAGGCGGTGAAGCTCGTGCTCGGCATCGGCGAGCCGCTGGTCGGGCGGCAGCTGCGCTACGACGCGCTCGCGATGGAGTTCGTGGAGCTGAAGATGCGCCGCGATCCCGAGTGCCCGGTGTGCAGCAAGGATCCCGACGACATCGAGTTCATCGACTACGAGCAGTTCTGCGCCATGCCCACGCGGGCAGTGGCGCGACCCGAGGAGGCCATCGCTTCGTGAGCACCGTCCGCATGCCCCCGATCCTGCGCCAGGCGGTCGGCGGCGCCCGCGAGGTCGACGCCTCCGGCGGGACCGTCCGCGAGGTGCTGGATGACCTCACGGGCCGCTATCCCGCCATCCGCACGCACCTGTTCGACGACGGCGGCGACCTGAACCGGTTCGTGAACGTCTACGTGAACAACGAGGACGTGCGGCTGGGCAGCGGCCTGGAGACAACGGTCGGCCCCGACTCGACGGTGATCGTGCTGCCGGCGATGGCGGGGGGCGCGCGATGAGCTGCCTCGAGACGCGCCGAAGCGCCGCGCTCACGGCGGTCGGCAACACGCCGCTCATCGAGCTGCCGCGGATGTCGCCGAACCCCGACGTGCGCATCTTCGCGAAGCTCGAGGAGCAGAACCCGACCGGCTCGATCAAGGACCGCGTCGCGCTCTCGATGGTCGAGACCGCCGAGGCCACGGGCGAGCTCGAGCCCGGCCGCCGCATCCTCGAGCCGACCAGCGGCAACACCGGCATCGCCCTGGCGATGATCGGCACGGTCAAGGGCTACCCCGTGACCGCCGTCATGCCCGAGTCCTCGACGCCGGAGCGGGTCGAGCTCCTGCGCATGTACGGGGCCGAGATCGTGTTCTCACCGGGGCCGCTGGGCTCGAACGGGGCCGTCGCGATGGCCCGCTCGATGGCCGAGCGCGACCCGTCGGTCTTCATGCCGTTCCAGTACGCCAACGAGGCCAACCCGGCCGCCCACTACTGCGGCACCGCCCTCGAGATCATCGACCAGGTGCCCGACGGGCAGGTCGACGCGTTCGTCGCCGGCCTCGGCACCGGCGGGACGCTCATGGGCTGCTCGCGGCGCCTGCGCGAGCACAACCCGGACGTGCTCGTCGTGGCGGCAGAGCCGCTGCAGGGCGACCCCGTGATGGGCCTGCGCAGCCTCGAGGACGGCTACACGCCGCCGATCCTGGACATCTCCCAGCTCGACCGCAAGGTGCTCGTCTCAAACGCCGAGGCGGTGACGGCGCTGCGCAACCTGCTCGCCTTCGAGGGCGTCTTCGCCGGCGTCTCGGCCGGAGCCGCGCTCGCCGTCGCCCGCCGCATCGCCGGCGAGATGGAGGGCGGAAACGTCGTCTGCGTGTTCGCCGACGGCGGCTCGAAGTACCTGTCGGCCGGGATCTACACGAAGCCTGCCGACCAGCTCGACCGCGAGATGGAAGAGCGCGTCTGGTGGTGATCCCGGCGGACGTGCGCGACGCGATCGTCGCGCACGCGCGAGCCGGTCTGCCCAACGAGGCATGCGGCATCCTGGCGGGGCTCGACGGCCGTGTCGAGCGCTTCTTCCCGGCCCAGGCCGACGAGCCGAGCCCCTACTACTACCGGATCGAGTCGCGTGACCAGATCCGGATCATGAACGCGATCGACGATGCCGGGCTCGATCTGCTCGCGATCTACCACTCGCACACGAGCTCGCCGGCCTACCCGTCGCGCACAGACGCGGAGCAGGCGTTCTGGCCGGACGCGGTCTACGTCATCGTCTCGCTCGCGGGCGCCGACGCCGACGTGCGCGGCTACCGCATCCAGGACATGTCGATCACCGAAGAGGCTCTGCGGGTCGAGTAGGCGCGGGACGCGCCGGCGCCAGGGGCCTGGCCCCGCTTCTCAGTCGCGACCGAGGCGGCGCAACGCGGCGGTGCAGTTGGCCCGCACCCACGGCGCGCTGTCGTGGAGGCCGTGCTCGAGCAGGGCGGTCGCGTCCGGGTCGCCCAGCCGGGCGAGCGACCAGGCCGCCTGGGCGCGCACGCGGCCGTGCGGATCTGACATGGCCGCGCGCACCGCGGCCACGGCGGCCGGCGAGCCGATCCGGGTGAGCGCCCGCACCATCCGGATGCGCAGATCCGTGCTCGCGGCCGGCATCGCCGCCACGAACGCCTCGACGGCGGCGGCCGAGCCCGTGCGGCCGAGCGCGTCGGCGAGCGGCACGCGCAGCGCGACCGTCCGCGGCGCCCGGAAGGCGAGCAGGAGCGGTGTCGCCGCCCACGGCTCGCCCAGCACCTCCACCAGCCGCTGCTCGGGCAGAAGACCCTGTTCGAGGGCGGCGATCAGCGTCCGCGCCGACCCATGTGTCCCGATCCGGCCGAGCGCCCGGGCGGCGGCCAGGCGCACGCGGGGATCGCGGTCGCGCAGCAGCCGTTCGAGGTCGCGCGCGCCCTCCGCCAGGCGCAGGTCGCCGATCGCCGCCGCCGCCCGGGCGCGCCTGCTCGCAAGCCACGACCGCGCCGCCCGGCGCAGCGTCGCGGGCACGCCCGCCGCGCGCAGGTGGTAGCGCAGCATGTCGCGATCGGCCGGCAGCAGCCGCGCCCACACGCGGTCGGCTTCGGCCCCCAGATCGCAGATACCGGCCTCGGAGCGGGCCGCACGGGCGAGCCCGCGCAGCGTCGCGTCCTCGGGCCGCGCGAGGGCGGCCGCGAACCGCTCGCGCCGGCGCCGGTGCCTGCGCGCCGCACCAAACGGGGTCAGACCCCTTCTGGGGCGTCTCGCATGCCTCCCGCGCCGCCGTCCAGCGGCCGCCGTGCTGGAAATCCCTGCCACTCCTCAGGCATACGTGCGCCGGGCGCGTCAGGCAAGCACCCGGTCGAGCTACCCGCTGCGGGGGGTCGTCACCCGCTCTGGGCGGGGTCGAGCACGACCTCGGTGGACATCGGCGCCACCGGCCGGCCCTCGAACTCGGTCGCAAGCACGACCACCGTCTTCGTGCGCTCGACCGATTCGAGCGCGCGGATGTCCCAGATCAGATGCTCGAGCGCCCGGGTCGACTCGGCCCGCACCTTCAGCATCAGGCTCTCCTCGCCCGCGATGTGATGGCACTCCTCGACCCAGGGCATGCCCTCGAACGCCTCCTCGAGGCTGCCGCGCGGCCCGGCGATCTGGGTCACGAGGATGAACGCCGTCACGCCGCAGCCGACCTTCTCCGGGTCGACGGCGGCCCGGTACCCCGTGATCACGCCGCGCGCCTCGAGCTTCTTCACGCGCTCGTGCACCGCCGCGGGCGAGAGCCCCACGTGCTGCGCGATCTGCGCGAAGGTCGACCGCCCCTCGACCTGGAGCACGCCCACGATCGCTCGATCGATGTCGTTCAGGTCTTTCACGTCGGAAGTGATCCGGAACCATACCCTGGGTACCCTCCAGGCGTCGCCAAAAACCCGAGGAGGACCGTCATGCCGGTGTTGGCCGAATCAGAGCTCAGCGCGCAGATCGCAGACATGCAGGGCTGGGAGGTGCGCGACGGGGCGCTCCAGAAGTCGTACTCCTGCGGCGACTTCGACGGCTCGATGGCGTTCGTGAACAAGGTCGCGCAGGCGGCCGCCGCAGCCGACCACCATCCCGACATCGCCATCTCGTGGGACACGGTCACGCTGCGCTGGGTGAACCACAGCGCGGGCGGCATCACCGAGAAGGACGTCGCGATGGCCGCGAAGAGCGACGGCCTCGCCTAGGAGCGCCTAGCGCCCCTCCTCGGCCGGCTGGACCGACTGGGCCGGCTGCACGGTGGTGCCGGCCGAGAGCGTCACGTCCACCTCGCGGATGCGCGGCCCGTCGGTCGCGCTCACGTCGAACCGGGCGCCGTCGAAGGCGACCGTGTCCCCCACCTTCGGCACCCGGCCGAGCTCGCCGAAGACGAACCCGCCGACCGTGTGGTAGTCGTCGACCGGCAGGTGCTTGCCGAAGCGCTCGTTGAACTCGTCGATCGGGAACGAGCCCACGAGCCGCACACGCCCGCGGCCGATGCGCACGATGCCCGCGTCGGGTAGGTCGAACTCGTCGCCGATCTCGCCCACGATCTCCTCGAGCAGATCCTCGAGCGTGACCAGGCCCTCCACCGACCCGTACTCGTCGACCACGATCGCCAGGTGGTTCGAGGTGCGCTGGAACTCGGCCAGGAGCTCGTCGAGCGGCTTCGTCTCGGGCACCATGATCGCCTCGCGCAGGATCGACCGCACGTCGACGCTCTGCAGGCCGCGGTCGTGCAGGGCCGAGAACAGGTCGCGCACGTGCAGGACACCGACGATGTCGTCGAGCTCGCCCTCGTACACCGGGTAGCGGGTGAACGGGTGTGAGAGGACGAGCCGCAGGATCTCCTCCACCGGCAGGTCGACCTGCACGCCGACGACGTCCGGCCGCGGCACCATCACGTCGACGGCGTCCTTGTCGGCGAACTCGAACACCTTGTGGAGCATGGCCTGCTCCTCCTCCTCGAGCACGCCCTTCTCCCGGCTCGCGTTCACGAGCATCTTCAGCTCCTCCTCGGAGTGGACGAGCGTCACGCCGCTCGAGGCGGTGACGCCGAACCACCCCAGCACCCAGGCGCTCGTGCGCACGAGCACCCAGATGAACGGGCGGAAGATCGCGTGGAAGGTGTTGATCGGGCCGGCCGCCAGGAGCGCCACCCGCTCGGGGTGCTGGAGGGTGTAGGACTTCGGCACGATCTCGCCCATGACGACGTGGAAGTAGCTCAGGATCGTGAACGCGAGGATGACCGAGATCGTCGTCGCGACGCTCGTGTGCCAGCTCTGCGGCAGCAGATCGAGCGGCCGCTGCAGGAGCTCCGACACCACCGGCTCGCCGATGGCGCCGAGCGCCAGGCTGGACAGGGTGACGCCGAGCTGGATCGCCGAGATGAACCGCGGCGGCACGTCGAGCAGGCGCAGCACGTTGCGCGCCTTGCGGCTGCCCTGCGTCTCCAGCTCCTGCATGCGGGTGCGCCGGACCGTGACGAGGCCGTACTCCGCTGCCACGAAAAACCCGTTCGCGGCCACGATCACTGCCACCGCGAGCAGCTCGAGTGCGGTTCTCATCTCCTACTCGGAACGTCGTCGCTCAAGCGCTCCCAAGTATAGTCGGGGGGTCATCCGCGACATCAGAGGGGAAACGAGCGCTCAAGCGCGGGGCGCCGCTGCCGATTCACTGCGGCAGGAATGCCGGGGCAACCGGCGAAAACCGGACGCCAGCCGCACAGCAGTGCTAACGGCCGCAAGGGATTCTGCCGATACCGGATTCGAACGGATGCTGGTCTCGCGACGAGTGGAGCACATGTGGCCGAGCCGATTACCTGTCTGATTGTCGATGACCACGAGGTGGTGCGTGAGGGGCTGCGCCTGGCGCTGTCCCGCACGGACAACATCCGTGTCATCGGTGAGGCCTCCGACGGCAGCGCCGCAGTCGCGCTCGCCCGCCGGCGGCGCCCCAACGTCATCATCATGGACGTGCGCATGCCCGGCGTCGACGGCCTCCAGGCCGCCCGGGAGATCTGCGCCGAGGTGCCCGAGGCCTCTGTCCTGATGTTCACGGCATATGGCGAGCGCAGCCTCCTGACGCGCGGCCTCGAAGCCGGCGCCAAGGGCTACATCCTGAAGGAGGCTCCGCACCAGACGCTGGTGCGCGCCATCCAGAAGGTGGCCGGCGGTGACGGCTATGTCGACCCGGCCCTCATGCCCGCGTTCCTGACGAAGGAACGCGAGAACATGCTGACCGCGCGGGAGCGCGAGATCCTCCAGCTCCTGGCCGACGGCATGTCGAACGCCGACGTCGCTGCGAAGCTTTTCATCAGCCAGGAGACCGTGAAGAGCCACGTACGGCATATCCTCTCCAAGTTGGAGGCGGACACCCGTACGCATGCAGTCGCCATCGCCCTCAGACAGGCCATCATCGATTAACCCCGCCGACCCCGGGACGCGCGCCTCCGCGCCGTCCGAACGGATCGTGCAGATGGGTGGGCTGGCTGTGCTCGCGGTGGCCGTGACGGCGATCGCGTTCGCCGTCGCGGCGAGCGTGTTCTCCGATCCCGTGGCCCTGCTGGTGGCAGGTGTCGCGGCGATCGCCCTCGTGGGGGCAGCGGCCGCGCACGCCGTGCGCCGCGACGCCGCCCGCCTGCAGACGTCGGAGGAATGGCAGCGCAAGCTGCGCGGCGAGCTGATGTCGCAGGCCGCCTTCCTGGACGAGGTGGTCGGCAGCCTGGCCGCGATGACGTCCAGCCGCGACGCCGCCCACGTGCTGGCGCAGACGGCCGAGCAGGCTCACCGGCTGCTGCGGCCCGATGCCACCATCATCCTCGTGCCCTCGGCCGACGGCCGCGGCCTGCGCCCGGTCGTCGCCCGCGGCATCGCGCTCGGGCCGATCGCCGGCATCGTCGTCGACCCGGCCAGCGCCGGCTCGCTCGTCGCCGAGGCGGCCGCGAGCCGCACGCCCGCAGCCGGCCCCGTGAACGCGGGCGGCGACGCCCTGTGCCGCCACCTGCGCCCGGTGGCCGCGCTGGCGGCGCCGCTCGTGGTGCTGGACGAGCTGCACGCGCTGCTCGTGATGTTCCGGCTGCAGGGCGACGCCGGCTTCGGTCCCGCCGAGGTCGCTCAGGCCGTGCTCCTGGCCGACTTCGGCGCGAGCGCCGCCGCGAACGCCCAGCTGTTCCAGCGGGTCGAGTCGCTGCTCGCCCAGGCGCGCATGCGCGAGGCCGAGCGGGCCGAGCTCTCGCGCCGCATCCTCTCGGCCGAGCAGGACGAGCGCCGCAAGCTCTCGCTGTTCCTGCACGACGGCCCGCTGCAGGCCATGTCCGGCATCGCGATGATGCTCGACGCCGTGGCCGAGGACACCGCCGACGGCTCGACCGAGAGCGCCCTGCGCGTGCTGGAGACCGCCCGCGAGCGCCAGCGCTCGGTGATCCGCAGCCTGCGCGAGCTGTCCTTCGCGCTCGAGCCGTGGGTGCTGCGCGACCAGGGCTTCGTGGTCGCCCTGCGGGCGCTCGCCGACGAGATGGAGCGCGGCCACGCCGTCTCGGTCGAGCTCGACGTCGACGCCGCCGGCGAGCTGCCTGCCGACGACCAGGTGTTCCTGTACCAGATCGTGCGCGAGGCCGTCCAGAACGCCGTCAAGCACGCCGCCCCGCGGTCGGTGTCGGTGACGGTCTCGGGCGACCCGGCCGAGGGCTTCGAGCTCGTCGTGCGCGACGACGGCACGGGCTTCGCCGTGTCGACGACCGACGACGGCCTGCCCCACCACGGCATGACCTCCATGCGCGAGCGCGCCCAGATCCTGGGCGGCCGGCTGCGGATCGACTCCGTGCCGGGCGCCGGCACCGAGCTGCGCGTCTCCCTCCCCGCTCATGACCACGCCGATGTGGCGTAGGAAGCGCCAGTCCACGACGCCGGTCGACGCGCTCGTCGAGGCCTGCGAGAACGGCCTCGACCTGCCCGCCGTGATGGCCGCCGCCTGCTCGGCCGTGTCGGAGTCGCTGTCCGGGGTCGCCACGGCGGCCTACGTGCTCACGGAGGACGGCGCGAACCTGCGGCTGGTGGCCGGTGAGGGCGCGGACGAGCTCGACCCGCCCGAGCCCGACGGGCCGGTGCACATCGGCGACCGCTGGCTGATCCCGCTGATCAGCGCCCGGCGCACGGTCGGCTGCATCGTCACCCACGCCCCGGCCTATGCCGACCTCGGGCCGATCCGGCTGATCGCCGTGCTGGCCGCCCAGGCGATCGAGTCGGCCCGCCTGTGGGAGCGCGCAGGCGACAGCTCCGGCACGCAGGACGTGCTCACCGGCCTGCCCAACCACCGCGGCTTCGAGCGCGCGCTGACCCGCGAGCTGGCCCGGGCGATGCGCGGCGGCGCCCCCGTGTCGGTGGCGATGGTCGACCTGGACGGCTTCCAGGCCGCGAACGACCAGCGCGGGCACGCCGCCGGCGACGAGCTTCTGCGCACCGCCGCCCGCTGCCTGGCGTCGGGCGTGCGCACCTACGACAACGTTTCGCGGATCGGGCCGGACGAGTTCGGGCTCGTGCTGCCGGGGATGGAGCCGGCCGTGGCCCGCGCGCTGCTCGAGCGGCTGGCGGCGGCCTTCGCCGGATCGTCCCAGGGAGCCACCGTCTCGGCCGGCGTGGCCGGGTTCCCGGCCGACGGCGATACCCAGGCCGAGCTCGTGCGCCTGGCCACCGGGGCGCTCTACTGGGCCCGCCGCGGCGGCGGCGGTCGCGCCGTCGCCTACGACTCCGAGGTCGTCGAGGCGCTCTCGGCCGAGGAGCGCGCCAAGCAGCTCGAGCGCGACACGTACGAGCGCACGATGCGCGCGCTCGAGGCCGCCCGCGGCCAGTCTGCCAGCTCACGCGCCGTCAGCGACTACGCCGGCCACATCGCCGCCGAGGTCGGGCTCTCGCCCGACCGCACCGACCGGGTGCGGCTGGCGGCCTTTCTCTACGACGCGACCACACCGGGCGGCGATCGCGACGAGCGCGCGCGGCTGGCGGCGAAGGTCGTCGCAAACGCGCTCGACGCCGAGGCCGCGGAATGGCTCCTGGCCGCTCACGGAGAGGATCAGACCGCGCCGATCGAGTCGCGCGTGATCGCCGTCGCGTCGGCGTTCGTCGAGGGCGGCGGGCACACCTCGAGCGCCGGCGCCGGGCGGGCCCTGGCCGACCTGTGGCAGCGGCGGGGCGAGTTCGATCCGGCCTGCGTGCGGGCGCTGGAGACGCTCCTCGCAAACCAGACCGCCGGGGTCTGACCCCGTGGCCGCCGCCGGCCGCATCCTGGTCGACCTGCACAACCACACGCACCACTCCTACGACGCCCAGAACCGGCTCGCCGACTACGAGCGCGCCCACGCCCACGGCCGCTTCGACGTGGTCGCGATCACCGACCACAACACGATCGCGGGGGCGCTGGAGCTGCGGGCGGCTGCGGGCTTCCCGGTCATCGTCGGCCAGGAGATCGACACGGCCGACGGCGAGCTGATCGGGCTCTTCCTGGAGGAGCCCGTGCCGGCCGGCCTGGCGGCGGCCGAGACGGCGGCCCGCATTCGCGCACAGGGCGGGCTCGTGTACCTGCAGCACCCCTTCTACCGGATCGTTCGCGGCCGGATGCACGCCGGAGCGCGGGAGGACCTGCGCGGCCGCGGCCTGATCGACATCGTCGAGGCCACGAACGGCGGCCCGCTCGCGGCCGCCGCCAACGCCCGCGCGCTGCAATGGGCGCGCGCGTGCGGACTGCCGCACGCGGCCTCCTCCGATGCGCACGAACCTGCGGCGATCGGCACCTGCGTCTCGTCCGTGCCCGCGGCCGCGGTGACCGCGGCCTCGCTGCCGGGGCTGCTGCGGGCGGCGACGACGATCGAGCGCCGCGAGCCGGCCGCCGTCGCATTCGCGCGCAAGGCCGCCGGCCGCACGGCGAGCCTGGTGCGGGGGATGGCCGGCGGCGAGCCGATCCGGCGGCGCCGGCCGGCCTAGCTCACAGCTCGCCGGCTCCAGAGCCACGCGAACGCCGACCCGGCCACGCCGACCACCACGGCCGCCACCCAGAACTCCACCCGCTGGCCGTACAGGTGGTCGGTGTGGTCGATGCGGAGCGTCTCGATCCACAGCCGGCCGAGCGAGTAGAGGGCGGCGTAGAGCGCGAACACCGTCCCCGGCCGCAGGCGGCCAGACGTGCGGCGCAGGAAGTACAGCAGCACACCCAGCACGGCCAGGTCCCACAGCGCCTCGTACAGGAACGTGGGCTGGAACGCCTGCCCGGACAGGTACGGCGGCAGCGGATGGTCGATCCGGATCGCCCACGGCAGGCTGCTGGGGTGGCCGTAGAGCTCCTGGTTCATGTAGTTGCCGACCCGCCCGATCGCCTGCGCCAGGATCAAGCCTGGCGCGGCGCAGTCGGCCAGCACCCAGAAGGGCAGCCGCACGATCCGGCAGCCGATCAACGCTCCCAGCATGCCGCCGAGCACGGCGCCGTAGATGCCGAGGCCGCCGCGCCAGATCCAGAACGCGTTCACGAAGATCTGGCTGTACGGCTTCCAGTCGGTGGCGACATGCTCGATCCGGGCGCCGACCAGGCCGAGCAGGACGGCGCACACCGCCACCGGGAACACGCTCTCCGGATCGAGCCCGCGGCGGCGGAGCTGGCGGCGGGTCATCCACACCGCGACCGCGACGCCGACCGCAAGCAGCACCCCGTACCAGCGCGGCTGCAGGCTGCCGAACTGGAAGACGAAGGGATCCCCGGGGCTGGGTATGGAGAGCACCACGGCGCGGGGAGCCTACCGGCCGACCCGGCCGCGGCCAGCCCCATGCTTCTCCATAGCACACTCGACATGTGACCGTTTCGGAGCTATCACTTGAGTAAGACCGCAAAGGCTCCGCGGTCGTCCCCCGAACGGCTCCCCCCGCCGCCTCGATGCCTGCCACTCCCGAGCACTCCCCCCATCCCGAGCTGATCCGCGTCGCCCTGATGAGCGACGAGCCGGGCCTGCGCGAGCTCTTCGAGCTCTCGGGGATGGTGAGCGTCGTCGACTCCGTGCCCGACGTGCTCGTGTGGCAGCTCCCCCACGACGCGGAGGGCCTGCCGGCCGACGTGCTGGCCGCACTCGCCGACCCGGCCGCTCCGGGCGTTGTCGCGCTGGCCGACCGCCACCCCATCCGCTGGTTCCAGGAGGCGCTGCGGCTGGGCGTGGACGATGTCCTGTGCCTGCCGCAGACGCCGCAGTCGCTCGGCATGGCGGCGGCGAAGGCGCGCGCAGCCCGATCACGCCGGGCACCGGTCGCCGACGGCCACGGCGCGGGCGCGCACGTGTTCACCGTCTTCTCGACCAAGGGCGGCTCCGGCCGTACCGCGATCGCCACCAACCTGGCCGCCTGCTTCGCCCAGTCAGGCCTGCGCACGCTGCTCCTCGACCTCGATCTGCACTCGGGCGACGACGCGCTGGTGCTCGGCCTCGCCCCTCGCATGACCGTGCTTGACCTGGTCACCGCACGGGCCCCGATCGACGCTGCCGGCCTCGCCGCGGCGGTCACACGCCACGTGAGCGGCGCCGACGTGCTCGCGGCCCCGGCCCGCCCCGAGGAGGAGGCGCTGATCGCCGTCGACCGGCTCGCGGCTCTGCTCGAGGTCGCCCGCCGCACCTACGAGGCGGTCGTGATCGACTGCGCGTCGGCCTTCTCGGAGACGTCGCTGCTTGCGCTCGACCACACCGACACGCTCATCCTGGTGGGCGCGCCGGACGTGCCCGCGGTGCGCAGCGTCCGCATCGCCCTCGAGACGCTCGACCTGCTCGAGCTCGACCTGCCCGACGTGCGCATCCTGATGAACCGCGCCGGGGCAGACGTCGGCCTCGACACCGAGGACATCGAGCACATCCTGCGCCGCGAGATCGCCTACACCGTGCCCTCCGACAGGGCGGTGCCGCTCTCGATCAACCGCGGCCGGCCGGTGACGAGCGACGACCCCGGCTCACCCGCCGCCCGGTCGCTCGCCGAGGTCAGCCGCTCGCTGGTCGCGGCGGTCGGACGCCGGTCCTAGCCGGGGTCGCTGCCCGGCGGCCAGGGCACGAGCGGCGTGCCGACCTCCCAGTCGTGCCCGAACGGGTCGGCGATCCGCCCGAGCCGCCAGCCGTGCTGGTTCTCGACGGGCGCGATCAGCGTCGCCCCGGCCGCCAGGGCACGGGCAACGGCGGCATCCGGATCGGCGACCGTGAGCAGCATCCGCACTGAGCCGCCACCGATCGACTCGGGGCTGAAGTTGCGGTGCTCCGGCGACTCGTCCGCCACCCAGAAGGTGGTCGCGCCGACGCGCAGTTGTGAGACGACCGCCTCGTGGGCGTCGGTGCCGCCGACGCGGTAGATCTCCTCGGCGCCGAAGGCCGCGCGGTAGAAGTCGACCGCCGCGCGCCCCCGCCTGACCGAGAGCTGCGCCGTGACCGCGGGCTCAGCCGGGGCGCTCACGCGCCTCCCCCACCCGGTCGCGGTCGGCGAGCGACCACGCCGCAGCGGCCGCGCACGCCGAGACTCCCAGCACCGCCGGCCACGCGCCGACCTTCTTCGCCAGCGGGTGCGAGACGCCGAACGCGACGACGCAGACGACCAGGAGCGATCCGGCCACCACCGGGCCGCGGCTGCGCAGCCACTCGCGCGTGCACCACGCGCCGCCGGCGACCAGGACGGCGCCGCCGAGCGGGCGCACACCGGTCTCGCGGGCGACGAGGTAGCCGCCGATCAGCGACCCGGCGGCGACAGCGGCGGTGGGGACGCGGGTCATGGGCCGGACGATAATCGGTGGGCGCGGGGCGGGGCGGCTGTCTTGCTCAATTGGCATCCGTGGTGGATGCCAATTGGTCGGGGGCCGCCGCCCAATTGGCAGTTGCAGCGGATGTCAATTGGGTCGCGGCCGCCGACCGAGCCGCCGCCCCAGATCCCGGACGGCCGCCTGGTGTACGGTGGCGGCATGGCCACGCTGCTCCCGCAGGTCGAGGTGGACGCCGCCGAGGACGCCGCCCGGCGGGAGCGATTCCCCGTGGGCGCCGCGATCGAGTTCGCCGACCTGGAGGCGGCCGGCGGCGAGCGCGCGCTCGACCGCCTGCGCGAGGCAGAACCGGTGTCGTGGCTGCCAGCGCTCGGCGGGTGGCTCGTGACGAGCCACGCGGCCGCGCGGGCGGCGCTCAGTCCCCGCACGGCGACGACGGTCGAGGCCGAGCCGAACCTGGTGCGGGCATCGCTCGGGCGGATGATGCTCACCTCCGACGGCGGCGAGCACACCCGCATGCGCGCGCCCTTCGAGCGCCCGTTCCGGATGCGCGACTCCGGCGACCTCTTCGGCACGGCCGTCGCCGAGGCGGCCGCCGACCTCGCGGCCGCGCTCGCACCGGCCGGCGAGTGCGAGCTCGGCGCGGACTTCGCGGCACCCTTCGCCATCCGCATGGCCGGCCGGATCCTGGGCCTTTCGCTGGGCGACGCCGCCCGCATCGACGGCTTCTACACCGCCTTCGCGGGCGCGATGAGCTACGACGGCAATCCCGAGCCCCAGCGCCTCGCCGACGCCGCCCGGGCCGAGCTCGACGCCATCCTCCACGCCGAGCTGCGCCGCTCCCGCGAGGGCGCGGAGGCATCGGTGACGGGTCAGGTGGCGAACGACCCCGAGGCGGCCCTCGACGACGCCGAGATCGCCGCCCAGCTGCGCGTGATCATGTTCGGCGCGATCGAGACGATCCAGGGCTCGGTGATGAACACGGTGCTGCTCCTGCTGCGCAATCCCGACCAGCTGCGGCTGGTGCGCGCCGATCCGGGCCGGCTCAACGGCGCTGTCGACGAGGCGCTCCGGCTGATCCCGCCGGTCGCCTTCATGGAGCGGTGGACGCGCGCGCCGGTGCAGATCGGCGGCGTCGACCTCGGCGCGGGCGAGTTCGTCGGCGTGTCGGTCATCGCCGCCAACCGCGACCCTGCCGTCTTCGCCGACCCGCTGCGGTTCGACGTCAGCCGCTCCAACGCCCGCCATGCGCTCAGCTTCTCGTTCGGCGAGCACCACTGCCTGGGCGCGCACCTGGCCCGGATCGAGACGGTCACCGCCGTCGGCCGGCTGCTGGAGGCGCTTCCGGACATGCGCCTCGCCGGCGTCGAGGAGCCGGCCGGTTTCGCGTTCCGCAGGCCGAAGACCCTGCGGCTCGCGTGGGCGGCTACTCCATCCGGACGGTCGTCGTCGACTTGAGCGTCCCCGACGAGACGACGAGTCCGAGCAGGTTGATGCTGTACGGGTAGCTCACGGTGACGGTCACGGTCTGGCCCTGCGCCCACGGCTGGCTCGGCGACACGGTCACGGTGATCTGGCTCTTGTCCAGCCACCAGGTCGCGTTCTTGGCGGTCGTCGTCACGTCGGCGACCCCGGTTGCGTCACTGCGCGACACGAGCGCCTTGCGGCCGCCGTCGCGGGCGGCGTTGGTCACCTGGATGTAGTCGGCATAGGTCTGCCCGAACTGGTAGATGCCGAGGATCAGGAGCATCAGGAGCGGCAGGATGAGCGTGAACTCGACCATCGCCTGGCCGCGACTGCGCCGTGTGCGGCGGTCGGCGGCGGGGGGCTCGGTGAGGGCGGGGGGAACGGGTCGACCTGACTGGGACATGCGGGTTACCTCGGCGGTGCCGTCGGGCTCAGACCGCGCGTCTGGCCGGAGGAATGCGTGCAGCGGAACGCTTGGCAAACGTCCAATATGCCTCATCGGCACGTTCGGCCTTCGGCTTGAGCGAATTCTCGCCCTGGCCCTCGGCAAGCGTGTCGCGCAGCGCCCCCACGTCCGTCACGGGCCGGGCGTTGCCGGCGAGCCGGGCGAGCACGCGCTCAAGCACGCCCTGGGCGGCCGCCGTCGCGCTGATGAAGTAGCAGCCGGCGGTGTAGATCTCCGGGCTGGGCGAGTGGATCCGCACGATGCGCACGTCGGCGGTCACCTCACCCTCGAGGAACCGCACCGTGATGGCCATGCGATCGCCCTCGCGGATGCGGTTGTCGGTGAAGCGCAGGGCGCAGCCGGCGTCGCTCAGATCGGTCAGCGTCACGGGGATCACCTCGTTGGGCACGATCCGGTCGCAGACGAGCGCGCGCACCGACCCGGCCGAGCTCATCGAGAGCCGCTCGGTGCGCCGGCGGTAGCCGTGCGCGACCACGTCCACGACCCGCAGGGTGAGCGAGGCGCGCGCCTGGGAGCGGTACTCCGCCTCCTCGATCACGGCCTCGACCTGGATGGGGAGGCCGCCGTGGGCGAGGCGGCAGGTGATGGTCATGCCGCCCGCTACCGCCAGCCGGGGGCCGCTCGCGGTGACCAGCGCCCCGTCGCTTGCGATCGTCCAGAGCTCGACGGTGTCGCCCCGGTCCGTGTCGACGTCGATCGCAGACGCCTCCACGAGCAGGGTGGCGGCTTCGACCAGGGTCGGCAGATGGGGCAATTGTGTCTCGGACATGGGCGGCCGGCTGCAGGAAGAGCAGCCTCCTCAGCCCGGTGATCGACCGCAGATGCAGGCGGATTAGCTGCGCTGGAGCCGGTTTCGGCCCTGCGCGGCTAGCCGTGCGCGGGCACGACGAGCACTGGCACGTGGGAGAGGTGCAGCAGCTTGTGCGGCACCGACCCCAGCACGGCCCCGGTGAGGGGGTGCTCCCCGTGCGTGCCCACCACGATCATCCGGGCCGAGCGGTCGGCGGCGACCTTCAGGAGCGCCTCGGCCGGCCGCGCGTCGACGACGGTCGTCTCGGCGTCGGTCACGCCCGCGGTGCGGATCGCGGCCAGCGCCTCATCGGCCCAGTCGGCGCCCATCTTGCGCACGAGCCGCAGGTGATCGGAGTCCTCGCCGATCGGGTAGACGCCCGCCCCGAACGCGACCACGATCCGGTCTCCGAACGCCTGCGCGGTGTCGACCGCGGCCTGCAGCGCCGCCTTCGCGCAGTCGGAGCCGTCGTAGCCGAGCACGATCGTCGATGCCATCAGTCGCCTCCTCCGGCCGGGGCCACAGCCCCGTGGACGGCGACGTAGTCGTCGACGACCTCCGGCCGCTTGCGGAAGAACGCGGGCGCGATCCGCTGGTAGACGAACATCAGCACGATGCCGACGATCAGGAAGCCGATGCCGATGATGAACGCCTGCCCCACCCCGAACCAGGTGCCGTTGTCGCTCGAGTTGTAGAGGTCGTGCGCGGACTGGACGAACGCCCAGGTCAGGATCACCCCGCCGATGATCGGCGAGAGCCCGATGAAGACGAAGTTCTTCAGGCTCTTCGTCAGATGGCGGCGGTAGTAGATCGGGCAGGCGTAGCCCGTGAGCGCGTAGTAGAAGGCGATCATGAGCCCCAGGCCGGCGATCGACGCGAACAGGATCGACTCGCTGATGACCGTGAGCCCGACGTACCAGACGATCGACAGCGTCCCCATGTAGATCGTCGAGGTCGACGGCGTCAGGTAGCGGGGATGGATGTTCGCGAACCGGCGCGGGATGGCGCCGTGCGCGGCCATCGAGAGCGAGGTGCGTGCCGTCGGCAGGATCGTCGTCTGCGTCGAGGCCGACGCCGATGTGAGCACGGCGATGATCAGGAGCTTGTCCCACGGCGAGCCGAGCACATCGCCCCCGAGCGCCTTGAAGACATCGTCGGAGTTGTTCGAGAGGAAGCTGGCGCCGTGGTAGGCCTGCGCCGCGACCGAGTCGACCACGTACAGCAGCACCAGGATGACGGTGGCCCACAGGGCGGCCTTGCCGGGCGTCTCGGTCGAGTTCTCGGTCTCCTCGTTGACGGTCACCGTGCTGTCCCAGCCCCAGTAGATGAACACCGCCACGATGATCCCGTCCGCGAGCGCGCTGGTGCTCTTGATGGCGAACGGGTTGAGCCACGAGAGCGACGGCTCGATGGCGCCGGCCGGATTCGAGAAGTACACCTTTCCAAGCGCAACGATCGCGAAGATGCCCAGGATCACCACCTCGGCGCCGAGCAGGAACCACTGCGTCTTGGCGGACGCCTCGATGCCCACGTAGCAGATCCAGGTCATCACGACGATCCAGAGGACGCCCAGGGCGAGCGACCACCACTTGCTGTTCGCCAGGCTGTCGGCGCCGAAGAGGTAGAACGTGTACTGGCCGGCGATCTGGGCCAGGTTCGCCATGACGATCACATCGGCCGCGATGATGCCCCAGCCGCCCATCCAGCCCAGGTGCGGGCCCATCGCCCGCGTCACCCACGAGAAGGTGGTGCCGCAGTCGGGGTCGGCCCGGTTCAGGTAGTAGTAGGCCGAGGCGATGAAGAGCATCGGCACGAACGCGAGCAGCATGATCGCCGGCGCCTGCAGGCCGACGACGAGGGTGACGAGCCCGAGGCTGGCCGCCAGGCTGTAGCCGGGCGCGGTGGAGGCGACGCCGATGACGACGCTCGAGATGAAGCCGAGCGCCCCGGTCTTCAGCCCCTTCTCGCCCGTGTCGTGCTCGAGCGTGTCGACGGTCGTCGCCATGTGATCCCCCGGCCGAGTTGCGGCGCGACCATACAGCAGGCCACGGCGGACATTCAATGACCGCGGCCACGTCGCGCCGTCACGCCGGCGCGGCCACCCCGGCGGGAACGCGGGCGTAGACCTCGAACCGGCGCGACCCGGTCGGCTTGGGCCGGTTGCGGTCGGGGTCGGCGGCACGCCGCTCCCCGATCGCCGCAAAGACCGCCTCGGCCGCGGCGTCGTCGTCGAACACCATGACGCTCAGCCGCTCACCCGTCTCGCGGTCGACCAGCCACACGCCCTGCACCCCTGCGGTCGCCGCGGCCGCGGGCACGACCTCGTCGCGCACGTGCTCGATGCCGTCGGCCAGGTCGGACTCCGAATCCTGGAATGTGATCACGATCGCATGCATGTCGTCCTCTCCCGGTAGTTTGTTTGTATGCGAACTGTTCGTTTGGGTACCATACGCGAATGACCGCGCTCGTGCAACCCTCCTCCGATCCTCCCCCCGAGCACTGGGGCAGCTGGCAGATGTTCTTCGAGGCCCACGCGGCCGTGTACGCCCGACTCGACGCCGAGCTGCACGCAGACCACGGCCTCTCGCTGCGCTGGTACGACGTCCTTCTCCAGCTGCACGCCGCGCCCGGCGCACGGCTGACGATGAGCGACCTGGGGCGGGCGGTCGTGATCTCGAAGAGCGGCCTCACCGGGCTCGTCGACCGCATGCAGCGCGCCGGCCTGGTCGAGCGCAGCGGCGACCCCGGCGACCGGCGGGTGGTCCACGTGACGCTCACGCCCGCAGGGGCCGACGCCTACCGGCGCGCCCGCGACGACCACCGCCGGGCCGTCTCCGACGTCTTCCTGCGCCACCTGGAGGCCGGAGAGGCGGCCGTGATCGAGGGTGCGATGCGCCGGATCCGGGAAAACACACTGCGAGGAGCGCCCGGATAGAGGGAACACCTCGCGCCGGCGCGAACTTGAACCGGATGTCTGACGCGCCAGATCGGCCACCCTTCGAGCCACCGGTCGCCCGGCTGCCGGCCGAGCACCTGGAACCGGCCCTGGGCGTGTTCGAGGCGGCCCAGGCGCTGTTTGCGCTTGACGACCCGGCCGAGATGCTGGCCGTCCTCGCGCGCAGCCTGTGCGAGCTCGTGGACGCGAAGGCGTGCATGGTGTCGACGATCGACATGGAGGCCGGCACCGTGCGCGACCTCGCCGGCTACGCCCGGCCGCCGCACAGCTGGGACGAGCAGGCCGAGGAGTACCGGCTCGCGGACTACCCCTCGACGGCGGAGGCGATCGAGCGGGACATCGAGCTCGTCTGCCGGCTCGACGAGCCCGACACCGACCCCGCCGAGGCGCAGCGGCTCGAGCAGCTCGGCTACCGCTCCATGCTCATGTTCGCGCTGTCGGTCGAGGACGCGCCGTACGCGCTGATCGAGATCTACGACACCCGCCCGCGCTCGTTCGGCGGCGTCGAGGTGCGGCTGTGCCGCGCGCTCACGGCCGAGGCCGGCAAGGTCGTCGCCCAGGCACGCATGGCCGAGCGGCTCGAGGAGGCCTACTTCGCCACCCTGGGCGCGCTGGCCGCGGCGCTCGAAGCGAAGGACGCCTACACGAACGACCACGCCATCGAGATCGCCGAGCTGGCCGGCGCTGTGTGCGACGAGCTGCGCATCGCCCCGGCGGACGCCCGCCTGATCCGCCTCGGCGCGCTCCTGCACGACATCGGCAAGATCGGCATCCCCGAGTCGATCCTGCGCAAGCCCGGGCCGCTGACGGACGCCGAGTCGACGGTGATGCAGCGCCACCCCCAGATCGGCGCGCGGATCCTCGAGCCCGTCCCCCACTTCGCCCAGCTGGTGCCGCTCGTGCGGGCAAGCCACGAGCGCTACGACGGCGAGGGCTATCCCGACGGCCTGTCCGCCGACCGCATCCCGCTCGGCTCACGCGTCATCGGCGTGTGCGACGCCTTCCACGCGATGACCGAGGACCGGGTGTACCGCAAGGCGATGGCCCCCGCCGAGGCGATCGCCGAGATCGAGCGCTGCTCCGGGACGCAGTTCGACCCCGAGTGCGTGCGGGCGCTGCTCGACGTCGTCCAGTCCGAGGCCTGGCCGCGCGAGGGCCCCGACCGGGTCGTGCGCCAGCCGGACGAGTCCGGCTGAGCCGGCCACTTGGCCGGGTGGCGGGTGGCCACTTGGCCGTACGGCGGGTGGCCACTTGGCCCTATGGCCGGCGGCCACTTGGCCGTGGCGGGGCGGCCGCTTGGCCGTGTGATGCGCGGCCACTTGGCCGTGTCGCAGCCCGCGGATGGCGCGCTAGTCCCACCGTGGTCACACTCTGATCGTGGCTCTGCGGAATGCCCGCGTCGAGAGGGCCGCTCCGGCTTGCCGGGCTCCAAACGACGCGGCCCGGCCGCCCCGACTGGGCCGCGTATCCCAATTGGCATCCACCACGGATGTCAATTGGGAGAACCACCGCCCCCCAACCGCCCCGCGATCATCCGGAGCGCGCGCTCGAGCCGCTCGGCGTTGCCCGGCAGATGCGGCCAGGTGCTCGCCCCTGACGGATGCGGCAGCGCGTGCAGCGGCCGGCCGTCGGGGAGCGCCAGAGGGGTGCCCACGGCCTCGTCCAGCCCCACGCCCGGCGCCAGCTCCGCCAGCGCCAGCGTGCCCACAGAGATCACGACGGGCGCCGGGACGAGCTCGAGCTCGCGCCGCAGCCAGGGCACGCACTCGCGCACCATCGCGGCCGACGGGCGGATGTCACCGCCGCCGGCGGCCTTGCCCGGGAAACACCGCACCACCGCCGCGATGTACAGGCGGCCGTAGAAGGACGCCTCGTCGCCGAGGCCGGCCGGCTCGAGCCATGCCCGCAGCCGCCGCCCGGCCGGCCCGCTGAACGGCAGCAGGTTCTCGCGCTCGCGCACGCCCGGCGCCTGCCCGACCAGGATCGCGTCGGCGTCGCGGCTGCCGCTCACGACCGGCATCGACTCGACCCGGATGCCGGCCGCGACGCACCGCCGGCAGGGCCGCAGCGCGCGCTTCAGCGCCTCCAGATCGCCGATCCGCCCGCGCTCGTCCACCCTTGTAGTATCCGCGGCCGTGAACCGCGCCGGCGCCAACCCGTTCCCGTTCGCCGCCGACTACCAGTACTCGCAGTCGGTCGTCACCTCCGGTGAGCTCGTGTTCACCGCGGGCCAGGGCGGCTTCGGGCCCGACGGCGCCGTCGTCGACCCTGACGACGCCGAGGCCCAGATCCGGCAGGCGTTTGCGAACGTCGCGGCGGTGCTCGCGGCAGAGGGCGCCGGGCTCGACACGATCGTCAAGATGACGGTGTACCTGGCCCGCGCGTCGGACTACGACGCGTTCAAGCGCGTCCGCGGCGAGCTCTTCGCCCCGCCCTACCCCGCTTCGACCGCGATCGTCGCCGGCGGCTTCCTGTTCGACGGCATGCTGGTCGAGATGGACGCGGTGGCCCGCGTCGGAGAGGAGCGCGAATGAGCGCGGGCAAGGTGTATCTCTCGACCGACATCGAGGGCACGGCCGGCATCGTCGACTGGAGCCAGGTGCTCGGGCCGAGCCCGGAGTACGAGGTCGGCCGGCGGCTGCTCCTGGCCGAGGTGAACGCTGCGATCGACGGCGCAGCCGAGGCGGGCGCGGCGGCGTTCCTGGTGAACGATGCCCACGCCACGATGTTCAACCTGCCGCCGGCGGCGGTGCACGGCGAGGCCTCCTACCTGTCCGGCAAGCACAAGCCGCTCTACATGATGGAGGGACTCGACGCGACGCTTCGACGCCGCGTTCTTCATCGCCTACCACGGCTCGATCGGGCACGAGCGGGCCGTCCTCGCGCACACGTACAACCCGAGCGCGATCTGGGAGGTGCGGCTGAACGACGTCGTCGTCGGCGAGAGCGCCCTGAACGCGCTGGTCGCGCTGCACCACGGCGTGCCGGTCGCCCTCATCACCGGCGACCAGGCCACCGCAGACGAGGCGCGCACGTTTGCGCCCGCGATCGAGGCGGTGGTCGTGAAGCGGTCGGTGAGCCGGTTCGCGGCCGAGAGCATGCACCCGCGCCAGGCCTGCGAGCTGATCCGCGCCGGCGCGACCGCCGCGATCGAGCGGCTCGGCGAGATGGGGCCGCCGCAGATCTCACTGCCGGCCACCCTCGAGATCACCTTCCTCGTGGCCGACATGGCCGCGGCCGCCACCGCCATCCGCGGCGTCGAGCGCACCGCCGCCCGGACGATCGTCACCACCGCCGAGGATCCGCTCGAGCTCTACCGCACGTTCGTCACCATCGTCGCGCTCACGCGGGGCCTGGGCGAGTGAGCTCCGCCGGCACGATCGAGCGCCGCACGCTGCGCTTCGACGCCCCCGCGCTGCGCGACTACGAGTGGCCGTGCTTCCACGCGCGCGGCGCGCACGACGGCCCGCACCTGGTCGTGATCGCGGGCATCCACGGCTGCGAGTACTCGCCGATCAGGGGCGCGGTGGAGCTGATGCGCGGGCTCGACCCGGCGACGCTGACGGGGGCGGTGACGACGGTGCCGATCGTGAACGTGGCCTCGTTTCGGCAACGCACCCCGTTCGTCTCGCCCGCCGACGGCAAGAACCTCAACCGCTGCTTCCCCGGCGACCCCGACGGCACATACTCCGACCAGCTCGCCCACCACGTCTTCACCGAGCTGATCTCACCGGCGGACGAGCTGATCGACCTGCACGGCGGCGACATGGTCGAGGCGCTCGAGCCGTTCGCGCTCTACGACGGCTCGCCGGTCGAGGCGACCGCGCGGGCGATGGCGGTCGCGTTCGGCCTGCCCTACATCGTGCGCACCGAGCGCGAGGGTGCGCCCATCGGCGGGACGACGAGCGCGGCCGCGGCCGACGTCGGCGTGGCCGGGATCACCGCCGAGGTGGGCGGCTGCGGGCTGCTCGAGGCAGACGCCGTCGCGGCGCACGTGCGCGGCTGCCGCAACACGATGCGCCGGCTGGGGATGCTCGCCGGCGCCGTCGAGCCGGCGCCGCAGCCGCAGCACATGGTCGAGCGGTTCATCTGGCTGCGCTGCCGCGAGGGGGGTTGGTGGCAGCCGTCGGTGCAGGTCGGCGACGAGGTGCCCGCAGGCGGCCGCCTGGGCGCCGTGCTCGACCCGTTCGGCGACGAGCTCGAGGTGATCGAGGCGCCCGAGGCCGGCGTGCCGCTGTTCATCACGTCGAGCCCGGCCGTTGCGGACGACGGCCTGCTGCTCGGCCTGGGCGCCGGCATCACCCCGCTTGCCGACTAGGCGGGTGCCTGGCACCGGCGCGCCGGTGCCAGGCACCCCTCAGGGCGAGTAGTGCACCGAGCGGAAGCCCCACGTCTCCGCCAGCCAGCGCGGGATGACGTCATCCAGCGCGCGCTCGAGGTCGGTGCCGGCGGCCGCGTCGACCACCCACCACGACACGACCGCATCGGCCCCCGGCGGCGACCCCGGCTCGGGCGGATCGACGTAGACGCACCCGAGGAGCTCGGTCTCGCCCGCATCGAGCACCGCGTAGTTGAACGTCTCCTGGGCGGCGATCTCGGCCTCGTGGTGGGCCAGGTCGTCGCGGTCCTGGTCGGAGGTCATCGTCTCGGGCGGCCAGCCCCACGCCTCGCCGTAGCGCGCCCACAGCCGCGCGCGCGAGCCCATCACCGCCGGATAGTCGATGTCGACGTCGTCGGCGCGGATCGGACGCAGGTGGTGGCCGGTGGGCAGGTCGAGCCGCTGCGGCGTCTCGCAGGCCCGCGCGCAGCCAGCCCATCAGCGCCAGCCGGAGGCGAGCAGGTCGCGCACCTCGGAAACGCCCGCCTCCCACACGGCCTGCCAGTCGGCATCGGGCCGGCGGTAGTCGCCGCCGTAGGAGCCGTCGCCGAGCAGCTCGCGCACCGTCGCCGGGTCGGCGACCCGCATCGCGGCGGCGTCGACGGGCTGCTTGTGGCCCTCGGGGATCGCGACGCCGGCGACGCGCGTCCAGGGGAAGCTCTCGAGCCACGAGGCGTGCGAGGCGTCCGGGTCGACCGACTGCACCACCGCCCACACGCGCGGCCCGTTCCACCAGTTGTGGAAGAGCACCTGCGCGTCGGGGCGGCTGCCCACGAACTCCGGGCCGACCACCGCGGCCGGCGAGTTGCCGCCGTGCCCGTTCACCACCAGGAAGCGGCGAAAGCCCTGGTGGTGAAGCGACTCGAGCAGCTCGCGCACGACCGCGAGGTAGGTCTCGGCGCGCAGCGTGGGGCTGCCCGGATAGGCGGCGAAGTACGGCGTCAGGCCGTACGGCAGCGACGGCAGCACGGGCACGCCGAGCGGCTCGGCCGCCTCGACGGACACCCGCTCCGACAGGATCGCGTCGACCCCGAGCGACAGGTAGGCGTGCTGCTCGGTCGAGCCCAGCGGCAGCACGATGCGGTCGTCGCCCTGCAGGTACTCCTCGATCTGCATCCAGGTGCGGTCGTGCATCCTCATCGCGGCGCGACCATCTCATACGCGGCGGCCACCGACAAAAGCAGCGGCTCCTGGTCGCGCGGCGCCATCAGCTGCAGCGCCGCCGGCAGGCCGTGCTCGGCCGCCCCGCAGGGGAGCGTCACCGCCGGGATGCGGGCCAGGTTGCACGGCCCGGTGAAGCGGGCCTCGACGTCGCCCTCGGGCGTCCCGAAGGGAGGATCCTCCGGCGGCGCCACGTAGGCCATCGTCGGCCCCGCGAGGATGTCCGCCTGCGCGAACGCCCGCCCGAACCCGGCCGTGACCCGCTCGCAGTCGGCCAGCGCGGAGTGGTACTCGGGGTCGGTGATGCGCGAGGCCAGATCGAGCAGCGCGCGCGTGCCCGGCCCGTACTTCTCCCCCTCGCTGCGGTAGCGCTCGGCGTGCACGTCCCACGCCTCGCGCAGGACGATCATGCCGAGCGCCATGTCGGCCACCTCGAGCTCGGGGATGTCGACGTCGACAAGCTCGTGGCCGAGCCCGGCCAGCGCGGCGATCGCCTCGGACACGCGCGCCCGCACCAGCGGATGCACGTCGGGGTCGTCGAGCTGGCGGCGGACGACGCCGATGCGGATGCGATCGACCGGCCCGATCGGGCACGGCCGCCCCTGCAGCACCTCGAGCAGCCGGGCCGCGCCTGCGACGGTGCTCGCGATCGGGCCCACGCCGTCGCAGGTCGGCGCGAGCGGGAAATGGCCGGCGGCAGGCACAGAGCCGGTCGTGGGCTTCACGCCGACGATGCCGCAGTAGGCGGCCGGGACCCGGATCGAGCCGCCGCAGTCGGTGCCGACCGCGAGGTCGCACACGCCCGCAGCCACCAGGGCCGCCGAGCCGCTCGACGACCCGCCCGCCGTGCGGCCCGGGTCGTGCGGGTTGTAGGTCATCCCGTAGGCGGGATTGACGGCGCCGGCGCCGTACTCGAGCAGGTTCGCCTTGCAGAACACGTCGCCGCCGGCGGCGCGGACACGGGCGACCGACTCGGCGTCGGCAGCGGCCGGGGGCGGCACCGCGACGGTGGAGGCGTTCGTGGTCACCGAGCCGGCGACGTCGAGGTTGTCCTTGACGGCGATGGGCTCACCGAGGAGAGGCCCGGCGGCGGCCCGCTCGGGCGCGTCCAGGACCTCGATCACGGCGTTCAGCGGCCGGCCCAGCCGCTCCAGCCGCTCGTAGGCGGCCAGCAGCTCGAGGTTCGCCCGCTCGCACGTCCGGCGCCCGTCCTCGATGGCGTGGATCAGGGCCGCGGTGTGGCGCACGAGCGGGCCGTCGAGCACGGCCAGCATCGAGTCCACCTCGGTCTTGCGGTGACGCACCATCAGGTCGCGGTAGATGCCCGAGTGCGTCTTGGCCGATCCGCGGTTGAACTCGACGAGGCGGTCGATCGACCCGTCCAGGTCGGCCGGGTCGAACCCGTCGAACGGCTCGGGGATGGCGGTCGCCGCGGCCAGCACCTCGCGCGCGAGCGCGACGTAGAGCGGCCGGTAGCGCGGCTCGGCCAGGGCGTCGGCGATCGCGAGGTCAGACACCGCCGTCGCGAACAGGATCGCCCCGTAGGCCTCCTTCGACCACAGGAAGCCGTGGATGTTGGCCGTCTGGCGGGCGTCGGTGATGTCCTGCACGAGCGCGCGCACCCGGGGCGTATCCGCCCCGTCGAGCTCGCCGATCATGAGCGCCGCCCGGTTGCCGCGCAGGATCCGCCCGGGCGCGACCACGTCGGCGCCGAAGTTGACGAAGGCGCCGACCACGCGCTCGCGGCCCACCGCCGCCGCGATCACGTCCTCGTTGAAGCCGTTCTGGAGCGAGACCACGAACCCGGCGGCCGCCAGGCGCGGCGCCACCGGCCCGATCGCGGCGGCGGTGTGATGGGCCTTCACGGCCAGGAGCACCGCCTCGAGGCCGTCGGGCAGGTCATCAGGCGGCCACGGCCCGCGCGGGCACCGTGAGCTCCTCGACCGGCCCCTCGATGCGCAACCCGTCCGCGTTGATCGCGGCGACGTGCTCGGGATCGGCGTCGCACAGGAGCACCTCGTGGCCGGCGCGGATCAGCCCGGCGGCGACCGTGCCGCCGATCGCCCCGGCCCCGATGACGGCGTAGCGCATTGTCCGATCCTACCGTGGCACCGGGGCGGGACCATGCGTTCACCACATGGACGCCGTCCCCCCGGCGTGGGATACTGCGCGCCCCCGGTCGTCACAAGGAGTCGTCGCATGAAGATCTCCACGCCAGCTGCCGTCATCGTCCTCGCCGTCCTGGCCCTGGCGGCCGGCTGCGGCGGGTCGAGCGGCGGGAGCAGTGGGGGCTCGTCCTCCGGCGGCTCGAGCGGTGCGCCGCAGCACGGTGGCAGCATCGTGGTCGGCTGGTCGGCGGAGCCGCAGTCGATGGACAAGGAGAACGTGTTCGACAACCAGTCGATCTGGGTGCTCGAGCAGATCATGGAGCCGCTCTACACGGTCAGCCCCGACGGCAAGAGCGTGAAGCCGTGGCTCGCGACCTCCTACACCCTCTCGCCGAACAAGAAGACCTACACCTTCCATCTGCGCCCCGGGGTGAAGTTCTCGAACGGCAACCCGATGACCTCGGCCGACGTCAAGTTCTCGATCCAGCAGACGCTGAACACGGGCTCGCAGGGCTGGGGCTACCTCGACGCCGCGATCAAGGACATCAAGACGCCCAACCCGGCGACCGTCGTCATCGACACGAAGTATCCGTGGGCGCCGTTCCTGGCCGACATCGCCCTGTTCGCGAACGGCATCGTCCCGAACAACTACGGCGGCGAGACGGCCAAGCAGTTCTACACCCACCCGATCGGCACCGGGCCGTTCATGTGGGGCCACTGGACGCACGGCTCGGAGATCCAGCTTCTAGCGCAACCCGCACTACTGGCAGAAGGGCAAGCCGTATCTGGACTCGATCACCTTCCGGACGGTGACCGACACGAACACCCGCCAGCTCCAGCTGCAGGGCGGCCAGCAGCAGATCGACCAGTTCCCCGACTGGCAGACGGTGAACACGCTCAAGAGCACGCCGGGGATCAACGATGACCCTGTTCCCGTCGACGCGCACCGACTACACGATGATGAACGAGCGCTACCCGCCGCTCGCCGACGTGCACGTGCGCCGCGCGATCAGCATGGCGATCGACCGCAACGCGATCATCAAGTCGGTCCTGTTCGGCCACGGCACGCCGGCCAACTCGTTCATGCCGCCGCAGGTGCCGTTCTACGACCCGCAGTCGCCGGGGCTGCAGTACAACCTGGCCCAGGCCAAGCAGGAGATGGCCCAGTCGAAGTTCCCGAAGGGCTTCACCGTGCAGATGCTGGTCGGGGCCGGCGTGGCCGACGAGAAGTCGATCGCCCAGATCTACCAGCAGGAGCTCCAGAAGATCGGCATCAAGGTCGTCCTGAAGCCGGTCGACCCGAGCATCGAGTTCCAGGACGAGCAGCAGTTCAAGTACCAGCTCGGGCTGAGCTACTGGACGATGGACATCGCCGACCCGGACGAGCTCGTGACCTTCGCGGTCGTCCCGTCCGCGGGCGCCAAGTCGTTCTACACCGACTACAACAACCCGGACGTGATCAAGTGGACGAAGCAGGCCGAGCAGACGTTCTCGGTCAGCCGGCCGCCAGACGCTCTACAGCAAGATCCAGGCGCAGGCCGCGCAGGACGCGTTCATGGTGTTCATGTACTACTCCCCGTACCGCTACGCGATGACCGACAAGGTGCACGGCTTCCTCGTGTACCCGACGGGGAACTTCCATATGGAGGACGTCTGGCTCTCCCACTAGCCGGCGTCTGAGGCTCGAGGAGGAACGGTGGACGACCGGTTCGCATACATCCTGCGCAGGCTCCTGCAGGCGATACCGGTCGTCCTCGGCGTCACCGTGCTCTGCTTCTTCATGATCCACCTGGTGCCGGGCGATCCCGCCCGCACGATGCTCGGCGTCCACGCGACCCCCGCAGAACGTCGCGGCGCTGCACCACCAGTGGGGCCTCGACCGCTCGCTGCCCGGCCCAGTACGAGCTGTTCATGGGCCGGCTGCTGCACGGCAACCTGGGCGAGTCGCTGTTCTACCGCGAGTCGGCCCGGGCGCTGATCCTCGACCGGCTGCCCGTGACGCTGTGGCTGATCGGCTACGGGACGGTGCTCTCGATCCTGATCGCGATCCCGCTCGCGGTGCTCGCCGCCAGCCGCAAGGACGCGGCGCGCGACCAGGTCGTGCGCGCCGTGCCGCTCGTCGGGCTCGGCTTCCCGCCGTTCTGGCTCGGGATCATGCTGCTGCTCGTGTTCGGGCTGCACCTCGGCCGGCTGTTCCCGGTCGGCGGCTACGGCACGGGCTTCCTCGGCCACCTGCACTCGATGTTCCTGCCGGCGCTCACGGTCGCGCTCGGCATCGCCCCGATCCTGATCCGCAGCCTGCGGGCGAGCCTGCTGCAGGTGCTCGAGTCCGACTACGTCACCACGGCGCGCTCGAAGGGCATCTCCGAGCGCCGCGTGCTCACGCGCCACGCGCTGCGAAACGCCGTCATCTCCACCATCACCGTGCTCGGCGTGAACATCGGCTTCCTGATCGGCGGCACCGTCGTGATCGAGCAGGTGTTCGCCCTGCCGGGCATCGGCCAGCTCATGATCAACTCGATCCTGCAGCGCGACTTCCCGGTCGTGCAGGGCGTCACGCTCGTGTTCGGCATCCTGGTCGTGCTGGTGTACCTGACCACCGACGTGCGTCCACTCGCTCCTCGACCCGCGAGTGAGGTTCGACTAATGGGCAGCATCGCCGTCGCCGAAGGCCTGACCGAGCCCTGGTCGCCGAGCACAAGAGCGGCTTCCGGCGCCGCTGGTATCGCACGCCGGCCTTCGTCGCCGGGCATCCTGATCATCGGGACGATCGTGGCGATGGCGCTCGCGGCGCCGCTCCTGACGAGCCACAGCCCGACCCAGCAGGACCTGAACAACATCCTCCAGGGCCCGTCGTCCGAGCACTGGCTGGGCACCGACCAGCTCGGCCGCGACGAGTTCTCGCGCCTGCTCTACGGCGCCCGGGTCGATCTGCGGGTGGCGTTCCTGGCGGTGCTCTTCCCGTTCTTCCTCGGCACGGCGCTCGGCTGCATCGCCGGCTACTACGGCCGCTTCATGGACACCGCGATCATGCGCCTGGTCGACGTCATGGTGGCGTTCCCGTTCTACGTGCTGATCATCGCGCTCGTGTTCGTGCTCGGCCCGGGCGCGCGCAGCATCTACATCGCGATCACGCTGGTCGGCTGGGTGTCCTACGCCCGCATCATCCGGGGCGAGATCCTCGTCGCCAAACGCCAGGAGTACGTGCTCGCCGCCCAGGCGGCGGGCTTCCGCGACGGGCGCATCATCCTCCGCCACCTGCTGCCCAACGTGATCACGCAGGCGATCGTGTTCGCCATGTCCGACATCGTGCTCGACATCCTGGCGATCGTCACCCTGGGCTATCTCGGCCTCGGCATCCAGCCGCCGACGCCGGACTGGGGCGGGATGATCGCCGACGGCCAGGCCTTCCTCACGACCAAGTGGGAGCTCTCGACGATCCCCGGCGTCGCGGTGATCATCACCGGCGCTCGGGCTCTCGCTGATCGGCGACGGGCTGGCCGACCTGCTGCGGCCCGAATGAGCGACGGCGCCATCCTCGAGGTGCGCGACCTGCGGGTCGAGATCCCGCTCAGCCGCGGCACCGTCCACGCCGTCGATGGGGCCACCTTCGAGCTCCAGCCGGGCCAGTCGCTCGGGCTCGTCGGCGAGTCGGGCTGCGGCAAGAGCATGACGCTGCGGGCGATCCTCGGGCTCCTGCCCCACCCCGGCGAGGTCGTCGGCGGGCAGGTGCTGTTCCAGGGCGAGGATCTGGCCGCCGCCTCCGACTCCCGGCTGCGCGACGTGCGCGGCGCCAGCATCGGCATCATCTTCCAGGAGCCGATGACCGCCCTCAACCCGGTGATGCGGGTCGGCGACCAGATCGCCGAGGGGCCGATGGCGCACATGGGCCAGAGCCGCTCCCAGGCCCGCGACCGCGCGCTCGAGCTGATGCGGCAGGTCGGCATCCCCGACGCCGCCCGGCGGGCGCGGGCCTACCCGCACGAGCTCTCCGGCGGCATGCGCCAGCGGGTGATGATCGCGATCGCGCTCGCCTGCGAGCCGCAGGTCATCCTCTGCGACGAGCCGACCACCGCCCTCGACGTGACCATCCAGGATCAGATCCTGAAGCTGCTTGCGGCGATGCGCCGCGACTTCGGCGTGAGCGTCGTGTTCGTCACCCACGACCTCGCGGTCGTCGCCCAGACGTGCGACACGATCGCGGTGATGTACGCCGGCCAGGTGGTCGAGACCGGCACCGTCGAGGAGGTGTTCCACCGGCCGCGCCATCCCTACACGCTCGGCCTGCTGCGCTCCGTGCCCCGGTTCGACCTCGTGCGCCAGTCGCTCGACTCGATCCCCGGTCAGCCGCCCGACCTCGTGTACCCGCCGGCCGGCTGCCGGTTTCATCCGCGCTGCCCGTACGCCCAGGACGATTGCCTCAGCGGCGAGTTCCCCCTGCGCCCGCTCGGCGCGGGCACGGGCCGGGCGACCGCCTGCATCCACGACGACGTGTGCGTCACCGCGGTGCACGAGAAGCCGGTGATCGTCGATGCCTGATCCGGCCCTGCTCGAGGTGCGCGGCCTGCAGATGCAGTTCGTCCTCACCGACTCGATGCTGCGCCGGGCCCGGCACGTGCCCGCCGAGGTGCTGCGAGCGGTCGACGGCGTCGATCTCGAGATCGCGAAGGGCGAGGCGCTCGGCCTGGTCGGCGAGTCCGGCTGCGGCAAGTCGACTCTCGGCCGCTGCATCGTCGGGCTCTACCCGCCGACGGCCGGCGAGATCCGCTACGCCGGCGAGCGGCTGCCGCTGCGGCGGGCGCGCTCGCAGCGGCGGCGGATGCAGATGGTCTTCCAGGACCCGTACTCGTCGCTCAACCCGCGCATGACGGTGCGCCAGGTCCTGACCGAGCTCCTGCGAGTGCACAACATGGTGCCGCGCAACCGGGTCGACGAGCGCTGCCGGGAGCTGGTCGAGCTGGTCGGGCTGGGGCCGCGATCGCTCGACGCCCATCCGCGCAACTTCTCCGGCGGCCAGCGCCAGCGCGTGTCGATCGCCCGCGCGCTCGCGCTCGAGCCGGAGCTGCTCGTCGCCGACGAGCCCGTGTCGGCGCTCGACGTCTCGGTGCAGGCGACGGTGCTGAACCTGCTCGACGAGCTGCGCTCCAAGCTCGGGCTGACGATGCTCTTCATCGCCCACAACATGGCGGTCGTCCGGCATGTGTGCGATCGCGTGGCCGTGATGTACCTGGGCCGCATCGTCGAGACGGCACCGACCGAGCAGCTCTTCTCGAACCCCCGCCACCCGTACACACAGGGGTTGCTGAAGGCGGTGCCGCGGCTCGTGCCCGGGCGCCCGAGCGAAGCGGCGGCGATGGAGGGCGACCCGCCGAGCCCGATCAACCTGCCGCCGGGGTGCCGCTTCCACACCCGCTGCCCGCTCGCGCAGCCGATCTGCCACACCGACGATCCCGGCCTGCTCGCAGACGGCGGCAGCCATCTGGCGGCGTGCCACTTCGCCTGGACGGCGCCGCCGCCGGCGCACGTCCCCGAGGTGATCAGCGAGGCCGAGGCGGCCGACCCCTCGGTCGACCCGGCCTGACCGCTAGGGGATCCGGGTCGGCTTCACGGGGACGCCGCGCAGAAGCAGCGTCGAGGCCGTGACATGCAGGCGGCCGCCGCCGTAGACGAGCGCCGCCCGCGCCTGCTTGCCGTAGCCGACGGCGTCGTTCGAGACGACGCTCTGGGAGAGCAGCGTCGATCCGTGGGCGACGACCAGGCCGTCCCGGAACGATCCCCGGATCTGCACCTGCGAGAGGGTGACTCCGACGCCGCTCGCGTACACGCCCAGACGGGAAGGGCCGAGCGTGGAGGTCGAGATCGTGCCGTTCGATCCGGCCGCCTTCACGTCGGCGCCGCTCGAACCGGAGATGGTGGATCCGGTGATGCTCCAGCCGTCGGCGACGGCCGCGACGTAGACGCCGTGCTCGTACAGCTTCGAGACGCCGTTGTCCGTGATCGTGCAGCCGACGATCCGGGTGCCGGTGCCGCCGACCTCGATGCCCGAGCCGAGATATTGCGGGCCGCCGGTGCCGTTGTGCGAGACGATGTCGTCGGTGTAGACGTCGCCCGAGTCGGACCCCGTCTCCATGATGCCGGTGCTCTGGTTGGCGGTGATCGTCGAGGAGGTGATGGCGATGCTCTGGGAGTTGTTGACCTGGACGCCGTGAACGGCCGAGCCGCTCACGGTGAGCGAGCTGAGCGAGATCCGCTGCGACGCGTTCACCCACACGGCCTGGGCACTGCCGCCGGTGACGTCAAGGCCGCTGATCTGGACGTCGGACACGCCGCTGATGCCGAGCCCGTTCCCCCCCGAGGGACCGGCATCGACGGTGACGGTGCCCGGTACCGCCGTCACGACGATCGGGGCGGTCTCGGTGCCGCTGGCCGTGATCCGCGCCTGCGGGTAGCTGCCGGCCGCGACCGTGACGGCGTCTCCCGGCAGGGCCACCCGTTCGGCGGCGGTGATCGTGCACGCCCATGCGCCCCCGACGAGCGCGGCACGGGTCGGCGCGGCCGTGCAGCCGGCGGTGGCGGAGACGGGCAGCGTCGGCGCACCGGCGGCGCCGGCCAGGACGAGCGCGGCAAGCGTGGCTGCGATCACAGATGCGCCATCGGCCCACCCGTCGCGGGCCGTGAGCCCGATCCCTCAATCCGGCCGCCGAATTCACCCTTCCCGTGGCGAATGGGCCGCGAGTGGGGAGCGAAGGCCGCCGGGGAAACGGACATCCCGCGTAGGCGGCCGCACCAAGCGCCCGGGGCTCAGCCCGCGCGGGGCGCGCCGGCGACCAGCGCCGCCAGGCGGTCGAGCGGGATCCCGTGCGCGGTCAGGCCGTCGCGCCCGGTCATGGTGCGGCCGGCGACGAGCGCGTTTGCGATCGCCTCCTCGGTGGCCTCGACCACGGCGTAGAAGAGGGCGTCGAGGCCCGCGGCCGGTACGGCGCGGAGGGCGACCGGCTCCGACGCGACGCTGTCGTCGGCGAGCGGCTGCAGGTCGCGGTTGCCGGTGGCAAAGGCGAGCATGAGGTCGCCGCTGCCGTTCTCGCCCGCCCCGCCCGTGCGGCCGACGCCGAGCGCGGATCGGTGGGCCAGCCGGCGGCACTGCCCGGGCAGGAGCGGCGCGTCGGTGGCGATGATCACGATGATCGATCCGCGGCCCTCGCGGTGGCCTCCGCGCGGATCGGGCACCTCGTCGGCGCCGATCGCCTTGCCGACGGGGACGCCGTTGATCGCCAGGCGCTCCCGGGCGCCGTGGTTCGCCTGCACCAGGACGCCGACCGTGTGGCCGTCCACCACCCGCGACGACGTGCCGATCCCGCCCTTGAAGCCGTGGCAGATCATGCCCGTGCCGCTGCCCACGCCGCCCTCGGCCACGGCGCCACCCGCTGCGGCCTCGAGCGCTGCGTGCACGTGCTCGGCGCGCACGTGCATCCCGTTGATGTCGTTCAGGTCGCCGTCGAAGGTCTCGCCGACCACCGGCAGGTACCAGCGCATCTCACCCGGCGGCATGCCCGCGACGGCGGCGGAGATGAGCGCGTCGCGCACCACCCCCACGGAGTGCGTGTTCGTGAGGCCGATGCAGGTCGTGAGCAGGCCGGACTCGCGGATCCACTCGAGGCCGGTCAGCTCGCCGTTGCCGTTCAGCCGGTGGCAGCCCGCCGCGGCCGGCTGCCGCCACGGGTCGTCCGCGCCCGGCACGATCACCGTGACGCCCGTCCGCACCGGCCCCTCACCGACGCGCAGCGGGCCGTCGCCCGAGATCAGGGTCGTATGCCCGACCCGCACGCCGGGCACGTCGGTGATCGCGTTCGCCGGCCCCGGAGGGAGGTCGCCGATCACGATGCCGAGGTCGCGGGCTCTGGGGGTCTCGGCGGACATGTCGCGGGTGCCATACTACGACCGGAGGTCGCGCGTGCGTGCACACCGAAACGATTGCGGGTGGTTCTGGACGTGGGCTGCGGTCGGCGCCGGCCTCGTCCTGAGCTTCGTCGGGATCTTCAGCGTCGGGCCGTTCCTGATCCCGTTCGTCACGCTCCTGCTGGGCGTTGCGGCCACCCGCCGCCCGCGCCCGCTGACGATCGTTGCAGGCATGCTGGTCGCGGTGGCCGGCATCACGGCCGCGGTCATCGCCCAGTGGGCGTTCCTGGCGACGCCCCTGCTCACCCTCGCGATCGGCCTCGCCCCGGCCGTGCCGCGCAGTGCCCAGGGCGTGCTGCGGACGCTTGTGATCGCGGCCATCGTGGCCGCCTGCGCCGTCGCGGCGATCAGCGTCTCTCCCGCCGCCGAGACGGTGCTCGCGGTCGTCCCGCTCGGCCTTGCGGCGTTCGCGCTCGCGGTCGCCGGCCGCCTGGACGCCGAGGTCGCGGGCGCCGTCACCGGAGCGGGCCTGGCCGCCGTGCTTCTGGGCGGCCCGCCGGCGTGCCTGCTCCTGGTCGCGGCCGGGCTCGCCGCCTTCCCGCTCATGCGCGCCTCCGCCGGCCCGCAGCCGCTGTCGGGGTAGCGCGGCGCTCCGACTGCCAATTGGCGTTCGAACGGATGCCAATTGGCGGGACCCGCACAGGTAGGCTCAAACGCATGGAGCTGCCACCGCTCTGGCGCGACTGGGATCTCGGCCTGGAGCTTGCCGACGACATCTCGGCCGCCGAGTGGGTCGTCGCCGCGCTGCGCCCGTGGGGATCGCCCGGGGACGGGCCCGTCTCGCTGGCGAGCTTCGTGCCTGACGTCTACGAGGCGTTCGCCCGCATCCTGCACCCCGCGCGGGGTGAAGACGGCCGTGATATCCGCTGGGCGGATCTGGCTGCGGTGCGCGGCCGGATCGTCGGTCCGGACACGAGCCTGAGCGAGGCGACCGGAATCATGCACGTGAACGGACGCTCCGTCGTCGAAAACGGGACGCCGAGTGACGGGAGCCTGCCCAGCAGACAGATGGCACGGCTTGGGACAACCCTCGCTCCCTTTACCACGGCGACGGATCCGTGCGTGTTCTGCTTCTGGGTCGGCAACGGATTCTGGGGTGGCCGCGTGAGCTACTCGACGGGGGGAGGCAACACGCCCGAGCAGGACGAGGCGGCGATCCGGATCGCCACTGAACGCGCCCGCCGCGAGGGCAGCGAGATCGCTCGTGTCCCGTGGCTCCACCTTCCTGGCCGGGAGTACTACGTCTTCACCGGCGCGCTCACGCGAACCCGGCGCCCGTTCGTCTTCGAACATCGCTGGGAGCAGTCGCCGAACATGTGGTGGCCGAGCGACCGCGCCTGGTTCGTCGCGACCGAGGTCGACGGCTACTCGACGTATGTCGGCGGCACGCGGGCGTGCATCGACGCGGTCCTGGCCGCACCGGACATCGAGGCGATCACGGTGGCGCCCGAGACGGCGATCGACCCCGGCCCGTACCGCTGAGAGCCGACCGCCGCACCCACTACCGTTTCCCGGGTGCCCGCGCGCCTGACCGTCGCCGACCTGGACGCCCACGTCCAGCACCTGTGCGCCGCGCACGGCATCGAGCGCCGCCTGGGCGGGCGCGGGATCGCCTACCGGCGCGGACCCGCCGGGCGCAGGCAGCCCGGGATCCGGATCCCGCCGATCCGCAGCCAGATCACCTACGCGGTCGCCCTCCACGAGCTCGGCCACCTGATCGGCCCCGGCCGCTCCGGCACCCGGCTCGAGAAGGAGGCGGCGGCGTGGCGGTGGGCGCTCGCGGCCTCGATCGTCCCGCTCTCCGACCACGCCCGCAGGAGCGCCGGCCGGCGGCTGCGCTCCTACGTCATCTGGGCCCAGCACCGCCAGCATCGCATGCGGCCGCCGCGGATCCCCGAGGCCGGGTCGCCGTTCTGGTCGCTCCTGGCCGAGCTCGAGGCCTGACGCACCCGAACGGCCGTCCAAGCAGCCCCCGGTAGACTCGCGCGATGATCGACCGCGCTCCCGTCGGCGTCGGCCTGCGGGCGGTCGCGTTCCTGATCGACTGGGTCCTGTTCGCGTTCATGATCGCCGTGGTGTGGGTCGCCTCCGGCGGTGTGAACACGTCGGCCGAGGACCGCCTTCTGCGCGACCCGAACACCGGGCTCAGCCTCGTGATCACCGCCGCGGCGCTCGTCTACTTCGGCGGCCTCGAGAGCGCCTGGGGCGCGACCGTCGGCAAGCGCGTCGTCGGCCTGCGCGTGGCGATGGTGAGCGGCGGCCAGGTCACCGGGCGGGCGGTGCTCCTGCGCACGCTCGGCCGCATCATCGACTGCTTCCTGCTCACCCCCATCATCGCGGCGATCTTCGTGTGGACTTCGCCCCGCAACCAGCGCCTCGGCGACCGCTGGGGCACCACGATCATCGTGCGCACCCGCAGGCGGGGCGGCTGACCGACACCGCGCACCGCGCGAGTGTGGGCGCCACGCCATCGCCTGCCGGCGGTGTATCGGGCTACGATTTGGGGAACACGCTGGAAGGGAGGTGATCGGGATGGCGAAGACCCTCACACGGCTCACGGAGCCACTGGTGCGCGAGAACGGACAGCTGCGGCCGGCGACGTGGGACGAGGCCCTCGACCGGGCCGCGGCCGGCATCAGCGCGGCCGTTGCAGCCGGCGGGCCGAACGCACTCGGCATCTTCTCGTGCTCGAAGGCGACCAACGAGGTCAACTTCGTGGCGCAGAAGTTCGCCCGGGTGGCCGTCGGCACGAACAACATCGACAGCTGCAACCGCACCTGACACGCTCCCAGCGTCGTCGGTCTGGCGACAGTGTTCGGGGCGGGCGGCGGCACCAGCTCGTACAAGGAGATCGAGGAGACGGACGTGATCGTCCTGTGGGGCTCGAACGCCCGCGAGACGCACCCGATCTTCTTCCACCACGTCCTGCGCGGCGTGCACAACGGCGCCCGCCTGTACGTGATCGACCCGCGCCGCACCGGCTCGGCCCAGTGGGCCGACGGCTGGCTGGGGATCGACGTCGGCACCGACATCGCGCTCTCCAACACGATCGCCCGCGAGATCATCCATCAGGGCCTGCACAACCGCGAGTTCATCGAGCGGGCCACGACCGGCTTCGAGGAGTACGCGGCCTCCGTCGAGGAGTGGACGCTCGAGCGGGGCGAGCGCGAGACCGGCGTCCCCGCCGACGCTGATCCGCGAGCTCGCCCTCACCTACGCCCGCGCCGACCGCGCCGAGATCTGCTGGACGCTCGGCATCACCGAGCACCACAACGCGGTCGACAACGTCTTCAGCCTGATCAACCTCGCCCTGCTCACCGGCCACGTCGGCCGCTACGGCTCGGGCCTGAACCCGCTGCGCGGGCAGAACAACGTCCAGGGCGGCGGCGACATGGGCGCGATCCCGAACAAGCTGCCCGGCTTCCAGGACATCGAGCGCGACGCCGAGGCGCGCGAGCGGTTCCGGGCAGCGTGGGGTGTCGAGATCGTGCCGAAGTACGGCTGGCACCTGACCCAGATGTTCGCGGCGATGGAGCGCAAGGAGCTGCGCGCGCTCTACGTGATCGGCGAGAACCCGGCCCAGTCCGAGGCCGACGCCAAGCACACGCACGAGCTGCTCGAGGGCCTCGACCACATGATCGTCCAGGACATCTTCCTCACCCGCACCGCCGAGATGGCCGACGTCGTCCTGCCGGCGTCCGCGAGCTGGTGCGAGTGCGAGGGCACGGTCACGAACAGCGAGCGGCGGGTGCAGCGGGTGCGCAAGGCGCTCGACCCGCCCGGGGACGCCCGTGACGACATCGAGATCATCTGCGCCCTCGCCAAGCGGATGGGGCACGACTGGGACTATCCCTCCGCCGAGGACGCCTGGAACGAGCTGCGCTCGCTCTCGCCGATGCACACCGGCATGAGCTACGCCCGGCTGGAGGAGCTCGGAGGGATCGCCTGGCCGTGCTTCGACGAGGACGACCCCGGCGCGCAGTTCCTGCACGGGCGGCTGTGGGAGACGCCGGTCGGCGGCCCGCGGGCGCCGTTCTTCGCCGTCGCGCACGAGCTGCCCGTCGACGAGCTCTCGGCCGAGTTCCCGCTGCGGCTCACCACCGGCCGGCGGCTCGACTCCTACAACACCGGCGTCCAGACCGGCGGCTACACGTCGCCGCTGCGGCGGCCGGAGACGCTCGACCTCTCGCCCGAGGACTGCGAGCAGCTGGGCGTCGAGGAGGGTGAGCGCGTCCAGGTGTCCTCCCGGCGCGGTACGGTGGTCGCTCCCGTGCGCATCGACCCCACCCTCCGCCCCGGCCTCGCGTTCATGACGCTGCACTTCCCCGACGAGGTGCAGACGAACATCCTCACCATCGAGGCGACCGATCCCAAGTCCGGCACCGCCGAGTTCAAGGCGAGCGCCATCCGCGTCGAGAAGCTGCCGCTGCCGCAGACGGACGCGGCGCCCGGACGCGTGGCGCTCCCGGCCAGGTAGTGGACCTCCGGATCCAGGATCAGACGGCGACCGCGGTCGAGCGCCAGGCGGTCGACGCCGTGCTCGGCCCGCCGGAGTCGGCCTGGGCCGGCGCGGAGCGCAACGAGACCGACGGCCACTTCGCCCGCGGCGGCCACGCCGCCCGGTCGCAGCGGCATCTGCTTTTGCCCACCCTGCACGCGGTGCAGGCCGGCGTCGGCTGGATCAGCCCGGGCGCGCTCGGCTACATCTGCCGGCGGCTGACGATCCCGCCCGCCGAGGCCTACGGCGTCGCCAGCTTCTACGCCCTGTTCGCGATGGAGCCGCGGCCGCCGCTGGTCACACACGTGTGCACCGACATCGCCTGCATGTGCCGCGGCTCGAACGAGCTCGTCGCCGAGCTCGAGCGCACCGTCGGTCCGGCCGGCGAGCCGTCCGCGGACGGCTGGTCGATGTGGCTCGAGAGCCCCTGCCTGGGCCTGTGCGAGCGGGCGCCCGCGGTGCTCGTGACCCGGGCCGGCGAGGATCCGGCCGATCGCTCGATCGCGCCGGCGAGCGCCGCCGACGTGGCCGCTGCGCTGGCCGGCACGCTGCCCGAGCCGATGGTGCCCGATCTCGTGCCGCAGCGGGGCTCGGGCGACGTGCGCCTGATGCGCCGGTTCGGCACCGTCGACCCGGAGAGCCTGGACAGCTATCGCTCGCACGGCGGCTACGACGCACTCCGGCGAGCGTTCGCGCTCGGCCAGGCAGGCGTCATCCGCGAGGTGTCGGAGTCGAAGCTGCTCGGCCGCGGCGGGGCCGCGTTCCCGACCGGCCGCAAGTGGGACGCCGTCGCCCGCCAGCCGATCCGGCCGCACTACCTCGTCTGCAACGCCGACGAGTCCGAGCCGGGCACGTTCAAGGACCGGATCGTCTTCGAGCAGGATCCGTTCAGCGTCATCGAGGCGATGACGATCGCGGCCTACGCCACCGGCTCGGAGCACGGCTACCTGTACCTGCGCGGCGAGTACCCGCTGGCCTGGGAGCGGCTCGTGAACGCGGTCACGCAGGCCCGCCGGCACGGCTTCCTCGGCGACGACATCATGGGCCAGGGGCTGCGCTTCGACATCGAGCTGCGCCGGGGCGCGGGCGCCTACATCTGCGGCGAGGAGACGGCGCTCTTCAACTCCATCGAGGGCTTCCGGGGCGAGCCGCGCAACAAGCCGCCGTTCCCGGTCGACGCGGGCCTGTTCCAGAAGCCGACGGTCGTGAACAACGTCGAGACGCTCGTGAACGTGCTCGACATCATCCTCGAGGGCGGCGGCCACTTCGCCGAGACCGGCACCGAGGGCTCGACCGGCATGCGCCTCTTCTGCGTCTCCGGCTGCGTCGCAGCGGCCCGGCCTGTACGAGGCCCCGTTCGGCGTGACGCTGCGCGACGTGGTCGAGATGGCCGGCGGCGTCGAGCCGGGCCGCGAGCTCAGGGCGATGCTGCTCGGCGGCGCGGCGGGGGCATTCGTCGGCCCCGAGATGCTCGACCTGGAGCTCTCGTTCGAGGCCACCCGCGCCGCCGGGGTGACGCTTGGCTCCGGCGTGATCATGGTGCTCGACGATACCGTCCCGCTCGTGCCGATCCTGCTTCGCATCGCCGCCTTCTTCCGCGACGAGTCGTGCGGCCAGTGCGTGCCCTGCCGGGTGGGGACGGTGCGCCAGCAGGAGGCGCTGCTGCGGCTCGCCGACGGTCGCCCGCGCGGCAGCGTGGACGACGAGATCGCGCTGCTGGACGAGATCGCGCGCGGGATGCGCGACGCCTCGATCTGCGGTCTCGGCCAGACCGCCGCCAACGCGATCGAGTCGGCCATCCGCGACGCTGCGCCCCTTCGCCGGGGCGGGAGCGGCATGAGCGCCGTCCCGGTCACGCTGCAGCGCACCGTCGAGCTCGAGATCGACGGCGAGGCCGTGCGCGCCCGCGAGGGCGAGACGATCCTGCAGGCCTGCCGCCGCCAGGGCCAGGACATCCCCACGCTCTGCTACGGCGAGACGCTCACGCCGGTGAACGCGTGCCGCGTGTGCATGGTCGAGGTCGAGGGGTCGCGCGTGCTCGTGCCGTCGTGCGCGCGCAAGGTCGAGGAGGGCATGAAGGTGAAGACGGCGTCCGAGCGCGTCCGCCACGCCCGCAAGATGGTGCTCGAGTTCCTGGGCTCGTCCGTCGACCTCTCCACCACGCCGAGCGTCGACGGCTGGATGGCCGAGTACGACGCCCGGCCGGAGCGCTACGGGCCGCCTGCGCCGCCGGCCGCGGCGGGTGAGCGCGACCACGCCCCCGCCGGCCACCACCACGCCGGCGACGGCCAGACCGCCGCCCGCGTGGCCCAGCCGGTCAAGGTCGACAACGAGCTCTACGTGCGCGACTACAGCAAGTGCATCCTCTGCTACAAGTGCGTCGAGGGCTGCGGCAGCGACTGGCAGAACACGTTTGCGATCGCCGTCGCCGGACGCGGGTTCGACGCCCGCATCGCCACCGAGTTCGCCGTGCCGCTGCCCGACTCGGCCTGCGTCTACTGCGGCAACTGCATCGCCGTCTGCCCGACCGGCGCGCTCATGTTCAAGAGCGAGCACGACCACCGCGCGGCCGGCACCTGGGACGAGCCCGCCCAGACGCAGACCGACACGATCTGCCCCTACTGCGGCGTCGGCTGCAACCTGACGCTGCACGTCCAGGACAACACCATCGTCAAGGTGACGTCGCCGCTCGACCACGACGTCACCAGCGGCAACCTCTGCGTCAAGGGCCGGTTCGGCTTCCAGTTCGTGCAGAACCGCGCGCCGCGTGCATAACGGTGCCTGGCACCGTTATGCAGCGGTGATGCGCTCGGCGTGCGTGTAGATGTTGAAGCGGCTGCCGCGCAGGAAGCCGACCAGGGTCATCCCGAACCGGCGGCCCGCGTCGACGGCCAGGCTCGACGGCGCCGAGACGGCGCACACGATCGGGATGCCGGCCACCGCGGCCTTCTGCACGATCTCGAAGCTGAGCCGGCCCGAGACCATCAGCACGCGCTCTGACAGCGGCAGCGCGCCCGTGAGCAGGGCATGGCCGACCAGCTTGTCGACCGCGTTGTGGCGGCCGACGTCCTCACGCAGCTCGAGCAGGGTGCCGGCGGTGTCGAAGAGCCCGGCGGCGTGCAGGCCGCCCGTGCGGTCGAACACGCGCTGGGCCTCGCGCAGCCGGTCGGGCAGCGCCACCACGATCGCCTCGGCCAGCTCGGGCCCCTCGGCCACCGGGGCGCAGCGCACGGCGATCGAGTCGAGCGATGCCTTGCCGCAGACGCCGCAGCTCGACGTCGTGTAGAAGTTGCGCTGGAGCAGGGCGGCGTCGTAGGGGCGCCGCAGGGCAACCGTGACCACGTTGTACTGCTGCTCCGCCCGGGGCACGTCGCAGTAGCGCACGCCGGCGACGTCGTCGGTCGCGGCGACCAGGCCCTCGGTGTGCAGGAAGCCGGCGGCGAGCTCGAAGTCGCTGCCGGGCGTGCGCATCGTCACCGCGACGGCCCGCTGCTCCATCCCGGGGGCGTCGACGCGGATCTCGAGCGGCTCCTCGGTGGCCAGGGCATCGGCCGTGCGGCGGCGGCCGTCGCCGAGCTCGACCGCGACGAGGCGGGTGCGGGTGACGTTGCCAGCCCGGGCCGGGACGCTCATCCCCGCAGTGTATTCGCGGCCGTCAGCGGGGATCGTCGCGGTCGACGTTCCAGTGCCGGGCGGCCGCGACGATCCAGCTGCCGCCGTCCGGGCGCGGGCTCATCCCGAACCGCGTGATCGCGCGCTGGCCGCCCTCGTGGTCGCCGTAGAGCACGTCGATCGTCACCGCGTCGCGGCGCTCGATCGCGCCCGCCGCCTCGTCGAACGCGTCGCTCGCCGCGTCGCGGAAGACGCCCTGCCAGAAGCCGACGTCGCCGACCGGGATGTAGATGTCTCGGGTGAGGCGGTTGAACTCCTCCAGGTCCGGCGGCACGGCGTCGGCCCCCATCTGGCGCTCGGCCCAGAAGCGCCAGCCGTGCAGCACCGCGATGCCGTTGCCGACGTTCCGCAGGGACATGGCCAGATAGATCGCCTCGGACGTCACGTCCGCTGCCCCGCTCCCGCCGGGCACCATCATCCAGTGGTTGTCGGCGAACCCGACCTTGATCGGCGCGTCCTCGAGGTGCGAGTGCATCAGCACCGGCCGGATGCCCGCCATCAGCGATCGCTCGGCGACGCGGGCCGAGCGGTTGGCCGAGCGCACCGACGAGAACGTCGCCACGGCCAGCACGAGCGTCCCCCCGGCGGTCGCGAGCGCAGAGATCGTCACCCAGTCGGCCATGCGCCGCGAGTCTACCCACGGCGGCCAGGCGGCGTCCGGCAGACGCCGCCGGCGGTTCAGCCGGCGAGCTCGCGGACCTCGGCGGGCGTGACGTCGGCCGTGCGCCCCTCGGCGAACTCGGCGGCGATCCGGGCCGCCACCGCCGCGACCACCGGGTCGCGCTTGTCCCGCCCGAGCACCCAGGCGACGCCGGCGGCGCCCGAGCGGTCGTTCAGGGCCACATCGGCGCTGCGCCCGACCAGGCCGGGCTCGAACGGCAGGTAGATCTCCGGATCCTTCAGCAGGCCGTCGATGTGCACCCCGGCCCGCGTGAGGAAGGCGTCGGCGCCGATCACGGGCCGCCGCGGCGAGACGGGGGCGCCCGCGCGCTCGAGCGCCGCGGGGAGCGCGCCCAGCGCGCTCAGGTCGAGGCCGCAGCCGGGGTCGATCCCGGCCAGCTCGACCGCGGCGAGCTCGATCGGCTCGTTGCCGGTGCGCTCGCCGATCCCGCCGAGCGTGCCGTTGACGGCGGCGCAGCCGGCCAGCCAGGCCGCGGTGGCGTTCGCGTGCACCTTGCCGAGATCGTCGTGGCCGTGCCACTCGAGCTGGGCCGGGGCGACGCCCGCCGACTCGCGCAGCGCTGTCACGAGCCGCGGCACGCTGCGCGGCAGCTCCGCCTCGCGCCAGGGCAGCCCGAGCCCGAGCGTGTCGCACAGGCGCAGCTTGACCGGCACCCCCCGCTCGCTGCCGAGCTCGACGAGCGCCGCCGCCAGCGGCAGCACGAACCCGTCCAGGTCGGCGCGGGTGACGTCCTCGAGGTGCACGCGCGGCCGGATGCCCGCATCGATCACCGCGCGGACGAGGTCGGTGTAGCGCGTGAACGCCTCCCGCCGCGTCCACCCGAGCTTGCCGAAGATGTGGTGGTCGGATGCCGAGCACAGGATGCCCGTCTCGGCCAGGCCCGCCGCCCGCACCAGCCCGAGATCGCGGGCGTCGGCGCGGATCCACGCAGTCGGCTCCGGGGAGCGCGCCCCCGTCTCGCGGATCGCCTCGATCAGCGCCCGGTCGCGGTCGGCGTAGAGGAAGAGCTCGGTCTGGGCGATGCGGCCGCTGCCGGCGTCGAGGCGCACGAGCACGCCGTGGAGCGCAAGCGCGGCGGCGAGGCTGAACGGCTCGCCCGCCTGCTGGCCGTCGCGGAACGTGGTGTCGGTGATGGCGAGCGGGACGGCGAGCGGCAGCCCGTCTGCGATCAGGCGCGGAGCCGATCCCTCGGGGTAGACGCCGCGATGCCGGTTCTGATCTGACGTATTGTTGATTTGTCTGTACATAGATTGATTCATGATGATAGCACGCCCACGCGAAGCCCCGCCCCGTAGACTGGAGCCGATGCCCGTGATGGTGGAGGGAATCGAGTACCTGACCGCCGACGAGGCCGCCGAGGAGCTCGGCGTGAAGCGGGCGACGCTCTACGCCTACGCCTCCCGGGGCCGGCTGCGCTCCTACCGGCGCGGCACCGGGCGGGCGCGCCTCTACCGCGCCGACGAGATCCGGGCGCTCACCCGGATCCAGTCAGACCGCGCGCCCGACTACCTGGTCGACGTCGAGAGCTGGATGGACGGGCACTCCTGACGACGAGGAGCGCACGGCCGACCGGCTCCCGCAGGCGCTAGGGCATCGCCTGCATGTCGGACTCCTGGCCAAGCGTCGTGAACGCGGCCAGCAGCGCCGGGTGGGCGATCAGCCTGAAGTCGTTTCCCTTCGGCGAGATCGAGTCGAAGAAGTTGACCGCCTTGACGGCGGGATGCAGCGCCGCCCAGGCGCCGTAGGCCGTGATCCAGGCCGGCGTCGAAGGGTCGGAGCCCAGGCTCGCGGTCTCGCCGACGATGAACGGCTTGCGATGCAGGGTCGCAAACGCCACCGCCGGGTTCAGGAGCTCGGCCTGGGTGCGGAACGGCACGCCGGGGAAGTTGTAGGCGTCGGCGCCGATCCAGTGCACGTAGGCGTTGCCGGGATAGAACGAGCGGGCGTCCACGTTCGCGTGCGCGCCGAAGTCGTAGGCCATCGGCGTCCACACGAAGTGCACGTTCGTGGCGCCGACGGCCCGGAACAGGCCGACCATGCGCCGCCACGCGGCGACGACGCGCTTGGGGCCGCCGATGAAGCGGGGATGGCCGCGGGGCTGGTCGAACTCGTACCACGGCACGAGCATGATGTCGGTGCCGGTGTCGCGCATGGCCCGGGCGGCGCGCTTGATGATCCCGTCCTGTGATCCCGCGGCGATGGCGGCGGCCGTCGTGGTCGGCGCGGCCGACCAGGCCAGCTCGGGGATGCGGCCGGCGGCGACGTCGGGCGCGACCCGGTTCGCCCAGCCCGTGAACGTCCACGGCATGTAGCTGCGGTCCAGGGCGAGCGTGCGGCCGATGTCGGACTCGAGGGCGGTGATCCCGCCCGGCTCGTTGGCGAAGGCGCCGAGGTAGACGCCTGACGCCGGCACGATCGGACCGGCGAGAGCGGCGGGGGCGGAGGCGGCGAGGGCGGCGGCGAGGGCCGCCAGGGCGATGAGGAGATGGCGTGGTCGAGGCATTGGGCAACACTCGGTCGCCGCCGGCCGGATTCGCATACCGCGATCCGGGGGTCTGCCCTCCCCCGCCCGGACCCGCTCGCCTCGTCAGTCCTCGATCATGATCGAGAGCGTCGGGCAGGCCGCCTCGGCGTCCTCGACGCAGTCGCGCAGGCTCTCGTCCGGCTCGGCCACGTACTCGAGCCTGTCCGGCGCGACCAGGTTGAACACCTCCGGGCAGGCGATCATGCACTGCCCGTGGTGGTCGCAGGTCTGCGTGTCGACGGTCACTCTCATGATCCCTCCTGGGCGTTGCGGAACGCGATCGGAAGCTCCACGGCACCGGTGACTCCGCTCACGGGGCGGAACGTCGCCGGCCGCTCGAGCCGCGGCGCGCGCAGGCGCCCGGCCAGCAGCGGCAGCGCCTCGCGCATGTCGATGCGCGCCAGCCAGTGCCCGAGGCAGTGGTGGGCGCCGCCGCCGAAGCCGAAGTGGGCCCGCCGCTCCACCGTGATGTCGAACGGCTGCGCGCCGACCGCACGCGGGTCGGTGTTGGCCGGCGGGCTGAGCAGGTGCAGCGTCGTCCCGGCGGGGATGTCGAGCCCGTCCACGGTGATGTCCTCGACGGCCCGCCGTGTCGTCCAGACGACGGTCGGGTTCCACCGGATCACCTCCTCGACGGCGTTTGCGGCCAGCTCCGGCCGTGCCGCCAGGAGCTCCCACTGGTCGGGGTGGTCGATGAAGAGCTGCATCGCCAGCCCGAGCTGGTTCTTGGTGGTGTCCATGCCGCCGAACACGATCAGCGTGATCATCGCCAGGAGCTCCTCGTGCGTCAGCCGGCCGTCGCCGTCGTGCGCTGCGACGAGGGCCGAGATGACGTCGTCGCCGGGGGCGCGGCGACGCTGCGCCACCAGCTCGTCGGCGAGGTCGTACATCTGGGCGAGCCCCGCCTCGATCTTGGCGAGATCCTGGGCGATCGTGACACCGAACGAGAGGCCGATGTCGGTCGACCAGTGCGAGAGGTCGCGCCAGCGGTCCTCGTCCAGGCCGACCAGCCGGCACAGCACCCGGGCCGAGTACGGCTCGGCGAACTCCGCCACGAACTCGCAGCGGCCGCGCCCGGCGAACGCGTCGACGAGCTCGGCCGCGAGCAGGCGGAAGCCCGGCACCATCCGCTCCATCAGCGCCCGCGAGAAGGCCGGGTTGGCCAGGCGGCGCAGACGGCGGTGGTCGTCGCCCTCCGCGCTCAGCATGATGAGCGACCACCACCGGTGCAGCAGCCCCTCGGTGATGCCGTGCTGCTCCGGCCAGGCGAAGCTGCCCTGGCGCAGGCGCCGGTCCTTCAGCAGCAGGCTGGTCTGCTCGTAGCGCAGGACGGCGAGGCCGAAGTTCGTGCGCGCATACCAGCTGCGCTCACGCGCAGCCAGCACGTCGCGCGACGAGACCGAGAAGTCGGGGTCGGAGACGTCGAAGTACGGCACCTCTGAGGTGGCGGCCATCCCGGTCATCGTAAACGCAGAAGCCGGGACTGTCCCCGCGGGGACAGTCCCCATCGCTACTGCGACGGCGGCTCGCGCGGCGGCCACACGTTCAGCGTCACCACATCGGTCGCGCCGGCCGTGGCCGAGTGCGGCACCCCGCCGGGGATCAGGAGCTGGCCGCCCGGCCCGAGGCGCAGGTCGTCGCCGCCGGAGCGGAAGGCGATCTCGCCGGAGAGCACGATCGTCAGCTGATCCTCGGGATGGAGGTGCTCCTCCCACCGCGACCCGGCCCCGTAGCGGTACATCGAGATCGTCAGATCGGCCGAGACGATCGTGCAGCCGTGGATGTTGGGGCGCACCTCGGCGAACTCGCGCTCTTCCCAGTCGATCAGCAAGGGTGCGTTCACGGCCGCCCAGGATACCGCCCTCACCTACGATCCCCGTCGGGTGAGACCGCACGCCCACATCAAGGAGCTGATCGAGGCCGGCGCGTGCGTCATCCTGGACGGCGGCACCGCCACCGAGCTGCGCGAGCCGGCCGACGAGCGGCCGGAGCTGCAGGAGCGCCTGTGGGGCACCGGCGCCCTCGTGCGCGCGCCCGACGACGTGCTGCGCGTGCACCGCCACTACGTCGACGTCGGCTGCGACGTGATCTCGACCGACACGTGGGGCCTGCCGACGGCGCTGCGCGAGGAGCGCCCGCTGCTCTGGGACGCCGACCGGCCCGTGCACTGGATGGACGTCGCCCGCCGCGGCGTCCAGCTCGCCCGCCAGGCCGCGGCCGAGGGCGGCCGGGCCGGCGAGTGCGCGGTCGCGTTCAGCCTGAACGGCGATGTGGACACGCTCGAGGGCGCCGAGACGATCCGCCTGCTCGCCCGCGTGTTCGAGGACGACCCGCCCGACATCGTCCTGCTCGAGACCCTGTCGCTCGTGCGCGGCACCACGTATGCCACCGTCGAGCGCCTGCTCGCAACCGGCATCCCCGTGTGGCTGAGCTTCCGCCGCTGCCGACAGCGGCGTCTGCGGCGTCTACGGCGAGCACTGGGGCGGGCCCGAGGGCGACGCCTTCGGCCGGGCGGCGCGGCGCTTCGAGCAGATGGGCGTCGACGCCCTGCTCGTCAACTGCATCCCGCCCGACCACGTGGGCGGGATGATCTCGTGGATGCGCGACTTCACCGACCTGCCGCTCGGCGTCTACCCCAACCTGGGCTATCTCTCGACCGCCGGCTGGCGCACCGAGACCGAGGTCGGCGGGGCCGAGTACGCCCGCATGGCGCTGGCCTGGCGCGAGGAGGGCGCCCAGATCGTCGGCGGCTGCTGCGGCGTCGGCCCCGAGCACGTGGCCGCGGCGCGGGCGGCGCTGGCCGGCACCGCCCCGGGGCACGCGCGGCCGCTCGAGCTCGTCGACCCCGAGGCCGACGAGGGGGTGCTGCCGGCGGGCGCGCGGACCGTGCCGTGGACGGACGCCCGCGGCTCGTCCCTGTTTCCGCTCGACTTCCCGGACATCCTGTGCGAGCCGGGCGTCTTCGTGCCCACCCAGGGCAGCTACCTCGTGTGGAAGTTCCTGTTCCGCGAGGGCATCGGCCGGGGCCGGCGCTGCCTCGACGTGGGCTGCGGCACCGGCCTACAGACCGTGCAGCTGGCCAAGAACGGCGCCACCCACGTGCACGGCATCGACGTCGACCAGCGGGCGGCGCAGAACACGCTCACGAACGCGTTTCGCAACGGCGTCGCCGACCGCGTGAGCGCCGCCGCGGTCGACCTCTTCCCGTGGGTGCCGGAGGAGGCCTACGACGTGATCGTGGCGAGCCTCTACCAGCTGCCGGTCGATCCCTTCGAGCCGGTCTCGACCCACCGGCCGCTCGATTACTGGGGCCGCAACCTGATCGACCACCTGATCGCGATGCTGCCCGAGGCCCTGGCCGCGGGCGGCGTCGCCTACCTGATGCAGCTCTCGATCATCGGCCAGCGGCGCACGGCCGCGCTGCTCGACCGGGCAGGGTTTGCCTCCCGGGTCGTAGACTTCGGATTCTTCGAGTTCACCGATCTGTTCCACGACAAGGAGCAGCAGATCCACCGGGTGGAGCAGCTGTCGGACGCATACCACCTCCGGCTGGGCGACCAGAACGTCATCGTCGCGTACCTGATCGAGGTCACGCGAGCAGAAAGCGAGGAGCCACCGGCATGACCGCAGCTGACAACGAGTACCTGTTCACGTCCGAGTCCGTCACCGAGGGGCACCCGGACAAGATCGCCGACCAGATCTCCGACGGCATCCTCGACGCCGTCCTCGCCGACGATCCCTACGGCCGGGTCGCCTGCGAGACGCTGGTGAACACGGGGCTCATCGTCGTGTCGGGCGAGATCTCGACCACCACGTACGTCGACGTCCAGGGCGTCGCCCGCGAGACGGTGCGCCGGATCGGCTACGACAACGCGCTCTACGGCTTCGACTGCAACACCTGCGCGGTGATGAACGCGATCGGCAGCCAGTCGCCCGACATCGCCCAGGGCGTCGACCGGGCCTACGAGGTGCGCTCCGACGCGAACGACCGCGACACGCTCGACGTCGCCGGCGCGGGCGACCAGGGCATGATGTTCGGCTACGCCACGAACGAGACGCCCGAGCTGATGCCGATGCCGATCTCGCTCGCCCACCGGGTGGCGAAGCGGCTTTCGGACGTGCGCAAGGACGGGATCGTGCCGTACCTGCGGCCCGACGGCAAGACCCAGGTGACCGTGCGCTACTGCGACGGCCGGCCGGTGGCGATCGAGAAGCTCCTGATCTCGACGCAGCACGCCGACGGCGTCGACTGCGAGGAGCAGATCAAGCCCGACCTGTGGGAGCACGTCGTCCTGCCCGTGCTGCCGGCCGACATGTACGACGAGGCGGCCCTGCGGCGCAACTTCCTGGTCAACCCCACCGGCCGCTTCGTGATCGGCGGACCGATGGGCGACTGCGGCCTGACCGGCCGCAAGATCATCGTCGACACCTACGGCGGCATGGCCCGCCACGGCGGCGGCGCGTTCAGCGGCAAGGACCCGTCCAAGGTCGACCGGTCGGCCGCCTACGCGGCCCGCTGGGTGGCCAAGAACGTGGTCGCCGCCGGCCTCGCCGACCGCGCCGAAGTGCAGGTGGCCTATGCGATCGGGGTCGCCCACCCGGTGTCGGTCATGGTGGAGACGTTCGGCACCGAGCACATCGGTCGCGGCCGCATCTCGGAGCTCATCGCAGAGCACTTCGACCTGCGCCCGGGCGCGTTCCGCGAGGAGCTTTCCCTGCACCGGCCGATCTACCAGAAGACGGCCGCCTACGGCCACTTCGGCCGCGACGATCCCGACTTCACGTGGGAGCGGACAGACCGCGCGGCCGGCCTGCGCGCGGCCGCCGGCCTCGCAACGCCGGCCACGGCGGTGTCCGCATGACGGGCGCCGCACGGCGGCGGAGCGGCCGATGGGCCTGACCGTCGTCGGCTCGATCGCCTTCGATCGGGTCAAGAGCCCGTTCGGCGAGCGCGAGCGCATGCTCGGGGGCGCGGCCACGTACTTCGCGCTCGCCGCGTCGTTCTTCGACACCGTCACCGTCGTCGGCCCGGTCGGCGACGACTTCGGCGAGGAGCACATCGACGTCCTGCGCACGCGGGGCACGAACGTGTCGGACATCGAGCGCGTGCCCGGCGGGCGCACGTTCTTCTGGCACGGCGAGTACGGCTGGGATCTCAACCAGTGCCAGACCCACGCCACCGAGCTGGGCGTGTTCGCAGAGTTCGAGCCCAAGCTCTCCCCCGCCTCGCAGGGCTGCGACGTGCTCTTCCTGGCGAACATCCAGCCGTCGCTGCAGCTCGCCGTGCGCGAGTCCTGCACGCGCGCCCGGTTCGTCGCCCTCGACTCGATGAACTTCTGGATCGCGAGCGCCCGCGACGAGCTCCTCGAGGTGATCCGGCGGGTCGACTGCGTCCTTCTGAACGACGCGGAGCTGCGCCAGCTGACCGGCCGGCCGAACCTGGTGACCGCGGCGCGCGAGCTGCAGCTGCTCGGGCCGCGCGTCGTCATCGCCAAGCAGGGCGAGTACGGCGCGTGCATGATCACACCCGACTCGTTCTTCTCGCTGCCGGCGTTCCCGCTCGAGACGGTGGTCGACCCCACGGGCGCCGGAGACACGTTCGCGGGCGGGTTCCTGGGCTATGTTGCACGGCATGTGGAGCACGGCCTGACCGACGACGTGCTGCGGCAGGCGATGGCGTACGGGACGGCGCTCGCGTCGTTCAACGTCGAGGAGTTCGGCACCGACCGCGTCGCCCGGCTGACGTCGGGCGAGATCCGCGGGCGGGTCGACGGCCTCACCCGCATCACCGCCTTCGAGCACGCCCCCGTCGAGCTCGTCACCACCCCCTGATTCCCGACACACCTGGAGTACCCATGACCACCACCGCGATCAGCTCAGACACCGACTTCAAGGTCGCCGACCTCGGCCTGGCCGCCTTCGGCCGCAAGGAGATCCAGCTCGCCGAGCACGAGATGCCCGGCCTGATGGCGACCCGGCGCGAGTTCGGCGAGGCCCAGCCGCTGCGCGGCGCCCGCATCACCGGATCGCTGCACATGACCATCCAGACGGCCGTCCTGATCGAGACGCTGGTGGCGCTGGGCGCGAAGGTGCGCTGGGCGTCGTGCAACATCTTCTCGACGCAGGATCACGCCGCCGCCGCGGTCGCCGTCGGCCCCGACGGCACGCCCGCGAGCCCGCGCGGCGTGCCCGTGTTCGCCTGGAAGGGCGAGACGCTCGCCGAGTACTGGTGGTGCACCGATCGGGCGCTGCGCTGGCCCGACGGCGGCCCCAACCTGATCCTCGACGACGGCGGCGACGCCACGCTGCTCGTGCACCGCGGCGTCGAGTACGAGCGCGCCGGCGCGGTGCCGTCGTCGGAGGCGGCCGACACCGAGGAGCTGCGCGAGGTGCTGCGCGTCCTCGAGCGCTCGCTCGAGGAGGACGGCCAGCGCTGGACGACGATCGCCGCGGGCATCCGGGGCGTCACCGAGGAGACGACGACCGGTGTGCACCGGCTCTACCAGATGCAGCACTCCGGCGAGCTCCTGTTCCCGGCCATCAACGTCAACGACTCGGTCACGAAGTCGAAGTTCGACAACCTGTACGGCTGCCGGCACTCGCTGATCGACGGCATCAACCGCGCCACCGACGTCATGATCGGCGGCAAGGTGGCCGTGATCTGCGGCTACGGCGACGTCGGCAAGGGCTGCGCCGAGTCGCTGCGCGGCCAGGGCGCGCGGGTGATCGTGACCGAGATCGACCCGATCTGCGCGCTGCAGGCGGCGATGCACGGCTACCAGGTGACCACGCTCGAGGACGTCCTCGAGACGGCGGACATCTTCATCAGCGCCACCGGCAACCGCGACATCATCACCGCCGAGCAGATGGGGCGGATGAAGCACCAGGCGATCGTCGGCAACATCGGCCACTTCGACAACGAGATCGACGTCGCCGGCCTCGCCGCGACCCCGGGCGTGCGCCGGATCACGATCAAGCCGCAGGTCGACGAGTGGGCGTTCGCCGACGGCCACTCGGTGATCGTGCTCTCCGAGGGCCGGCTGCTCAACCTCGGCAACGCCACCGGCCATCCCAGCTTCGTGATGAGCAACTCGTTCACGAACCAGGTGATCGCCCAGATGGAGCTGCACACCAAGAGCGACGCCTACGAGAAGCAGGTGTACACGCTGCCCAAGCACCTGGACGAGAAGGTGGCGCGCCTGCACCTCGACGCGCTCGGGGTGAAGCTGACCCGGCTGCGGCCCGAGCAGGCGGCCTACATCGGCGTGCCCGAGGACGGCCCCTACAAGTCGGAGCACTACCGCTACTAGCGGCAGGATGGGGACTGTCCCCGGTTACCGGGGACAGTCCCCGCTTTTCTCGCGGGACCAGGCCCGCGTCTAGAAGTGCTCGAGCAGGGCGCGGAAGTCCGGCACCTGCAGGATGCGATCGTGGGTCGCCGGCAGCTCCGAGTGCTCCAGGCGCCAGGTGTGCTCATGCGGGACGAAGACGCCGCGCAGCCCCGCCTCCACCGCGGGCAGGATGTCCGAGCGGGGCGAGTTGCCGATCATCCACGTGCGGGCCGGGTCGAGCGACTCCTCGGCGACGAGCGTGCGGTAGGTGTCGGGCGTCTTCTCGGGCGTGATCACCGTGCGGCGGAAGAGGTGGGCAAGCCCGGAGCGGGCGATCTTGTGGGCCTGCTCCTCGTGGTTTCCCTTCGTCAGGAGCAGCATGTCGTGGCGGCCGCGCAGCTCGGCGAGCGTCTCGGGGACGCCGTCGATGATCTCGAGCTGATCCCAGGCGAGCCGGGTCAGCAGGCCGGCGATCGTGGCGCGATCGTCCGCGGTCAGCTCGCCGGCGCGCAGGCGCTGCGCCGTCACCTCGAGGGTGAGCGCGAAGACCTGCGTGCCGTAGCCGTGCTCGACCGCGTGCAGCGTCTCGACCTCGTCGAGGATGCGGCGCACCTCGCCGGGCCCGAGCTCGGGGTGGTCGATCCACGCGATGAAGTCCGCGATCACGCTTTCGAAGACGATGTTGTTCTCCCACAGCGTGTCGTCGGCGTCGAAGATCAGGTGCTGGCGCGCGGGCATGGGGAAGTAGTAGCCCGACTACCATGCCGCGATGGCGGGCCTGCCCAAGATCGAGCTGCATCTGCACCTCGACTGCGCCGCCAGCCACACCGCGGTCGCGCGGCTGCGGCCCGAAGTGACGCTCGAGCAGTACCGGGCGGACTTCGTCGCGCCGGCCAAGTGCACCAACCTGGTCGACTTCCTGCTGCGCCCGCCCCGGATCGTCGCCCTGATGCAGGACCGGCACGGCATCGAGGTGATCGTGGACGACCTGTTCGAGCAGCTCGCCCGCGACGGCGTCGTCTATGCGGAAGTGCGGTTCGCGCCGTATCTGCACACCGACGGCGGCCTCACGCCGGTCGAGGTGGTCGAGATCGTGAACGCCGCCGTGGAGCGGGCGATCGCCGCCTCCGGCGTCGAGGCGCGTCTGATCCTCTGCACGCTGCGCCACTACGACGCCGCGACGAGCCTCGCGACCGTCGCGCTCGTGCAGCGGTTCGCGGGGTCGCTCGTGGTCGCGCTCGACATCGCCGGCGACGAGGCCGGATATCCGCTGGACGCGCACGAGGCCGCCTTCCGCCGCGCCGAGGAGCTCGGGCTGCGGCGCACGGCGCACGCCGGCGAAGCCGCGGGCCCCGACAGCGTGTGGGAGACGCTGCGGCGGCTGCGGCCGGAGCGAATCGGCCACGGTGCGCGCAGCATCGAGGATCCGGACCTGGTCGACCACCTGGCCGCGACCGGGATCCACCTGGAGGTGTGCCCGTCGTCGAACGTGCAGACCGACCTGTGCGACACCTACGCCGACCACCCCATCGACCGCCTCTACCGCCGCGGCGTCTCGCTGGGCGTGAACACCGACGGCCGCGCGATCACCGACATCGACCTCGAGCGGGAGTACGCGCGGCTCGCGCAAACGTTTGGCTGGACCGACGAGGATCTGCGCCGCTGCAACCGGGCCGCGCTGGCCGCGGCGTTCGCGCCGCCCGATCTGCGGGCGCGGCTGACCACGCTGCTCGCGCCCTGATCGACGTAGCGACACGGCGTTCTCCCTAATCCAATTCGGGGATCGGCCGATGACCCGGGTCGTGCCCAAGCGTCCCAACCTCGCACGGACGATCGGGGCGAAGCTCGGCCTGAGCTTCGCCGGCGTCGTCACGCTCATGGTCGCGCTCGGGGCGGTCGCCTGGTGGGGGCTCGCCGGGATGACCTCCGTCACCAACACCATCGACGGCTCGGTCACCCCGCGGCTGATCGCGGTCGACGACGTGCGCGCGGCGGCCGCCGATATGCACTTCTCGCAGACGCGCGCGGTGCTCGACGCCACCACCGCCTCGCGCCAGGACTACGAGGGCGACCGGGCGGCATTCATGCAGGCTCTCGGCCACCTCGACCGGCTGAAGTCGAGCGCCGCCGACCGGCACGCGCTCGCCGCGATCCACGCGGCCGTGGGCGTCGCGAGCAGCGTCGACCGGCGGATGTTCGGCCTGCTCGGCGCGGGCAACTCGGTGAGTGCCGCCGCCGTGATGAACGCCGACGCCGACCCGGCCAACGACCGCATGGTCGCGGCGCTCACCGCCTACCAGCGGCATCTGCGCGCGCAGGAGTCGCAGCTCTCGGCGCAGGCCGCGTCCACGTCGAGCACGGCGCGGTGGGCGATCGTCCTCTTCACGCTCGCCGCTGTCGCCACTGCGGCCGCGCTCGCCACCGTGCTCACGCGGCGGATCCGCCGGCGCCTGCGGCGGATGCTCTCGGCGGCCGAGGGCATCGCCGTCGGCGAGCTCGATCACGACGTCGCCACCGACAGCACCGACGAGATCGGCGACACGGCGCGCGCGTTCCAGCGCATGATGGCCTACCTGCACGGCCTCGCCGACGCGGTGACGCGGGTGGCGCAGGGCGATCTCACCGTGACCGTCGCGCCCATCTCCGCGAACGACGTGCTGGGTGGCGCCCTCGCCGAGATGGTCGAGGCGCTGCGCCGCGTCATCGCCCAGGTCTCCGACGCCGCCTCGCACCTGACGGCGGCGTCCGAGGAGCTGACCGCCACGTCGGGCGAGACCACCCGGGCGGTCGACGAGATCGCGCGGGCCGTCCAGAGCGTGGCCGGCGGCGCCGAGCGCCAGGTGAGCATGGTGCAGACGACGCGCGACCTGGCCGCCGAGTCGGTCACGGCGGCCGAGCAGGCGAGCGATGTGGCGGCGCGGGGCGTGCACGCAGCCGAGGAGGCGACGGGCGCGATGGCCGCGGTGCAGCAGTCGTCGGCCGAGGTGGTCGAGGCGATCGACCAGCTGGCGGGGCGCTCCGACCGCATCGGCGGGATCGTCGAGACGATCACGACCATCGCCGGCCAGACCAACCTGCTCGCCCTGAACGCCGCCATCGAGGCCGCGCGGGCCGGGGAGCAGGGCCGCGGCTTCGCCGTCGTCGCCGAGGAGGTGCGCAAGCTGGCCGAGGAGTCGAAGCGGGCCGCCGAGCAGATCGCGGGCCTGATCGGCGAGATCCAGGTCGAGACCCAGCGCACGGTCGCCGTCGTCTCCGACGGCGCCCGCCGCAGCGAGGACGGCACCGCCATCGTGGCCGAGACGCGCGTCGCCTTCGGCCAGATCGGCGAGGCGGTCGACGACATGACCCACCGCATCGAGCAGATCGCCGCCGCCTCGTCCGAGGTCGCGGGCGTCGCCGTCGAGTCCTCGGCGGCCACCCAGCAGGTGTCGGCCTCGGCCGAGCAGACGAATGCCGCGACCCAACAGATCAACGCCTCGGCGCAGGAGCTCGCGGCCACCGCCCAGAGCCTCGAGCGCCTCGTCGCGCACTTCCAGCTGTAGTCGCCGCCAGACCGGGGCCAGGCCCCACACCCATCGCCCCGCATGCCGGCCGCGGTTGTGGTAGGCATCGGTCGAAGAAGTTCGACCACGCCGACGAGGGGGTGGCACGTGGCGGATACGTGCACGCATATGGATCAGATCGAGCTGACCGAGCTCCCGGAGAACATCGCCGGGTGCGAGGAGTGCCTGGTGATGGGCTCCCGCTGGCTGCACCTGCGGATGTGCACGACCTGCGGCCACATCGGCTGCTGTGACTCCTCGCCCAACCGGCACGCGACGGCCCACGTGAACCAGAGCGGGCATCCCGTGATCCGCTCGGCCGAGCCGGGCGAGGACTGGTTCTGGTGCTACGAGGACGAGGTGGCCTTCACCGTCTCGGCCGGGGCGTGAGCAGCGAGCCGGAGACGCGCGAGTCGGCGCGGCCGGTGCTGCTCGCCGTCGACGACGAGCCATCGGTGGCCCGCGCGGTCGAGCGCGACCTGCGCCGCCGCTACGGCCGCGACTACCGCATCCTGCGGGCCGAGAGCGGCGAGACGGCGCTCGCCGCGGTGCGCGAGTCCAAGCTGCGCGGGGCGCCGGTCGCGCTGCTCCTGGCCGACCAGCGCATGCCCGAGATGTCGGGCGTCGAGTTCCTGGAGGAGGCGATGCGGCTCGCGCCCGAGGCCAAGCGGGTGCTCCTCACCGCCTACGCCGACACGCAGGCCGCCATCGACGCGATCAACCGCGTGTCGCTCGACCACTACCTGCTGAAGCCGTGGGATCCGCCCGACGAGCAGCTCTACCCGGTCGTGGACGACCTGCTCGATGCCTGGCGGGCGGATGCGCCCGCCGACGCCGACCGCATCCAGGTGGTCGGCCACCGCTGGTCGCGCGAGTCGCACGACGCCCGCGACTTCCTGGCCCGCAACCAGGTGCCGTACCGCTGGCTCGACATCGAGCGCGACGACGAGGCCCGGCGGCTGATCGCGGCCGCCGACGGCGACGCGGCGCTCCCGCTCGTCCTGTTCCCCGACGGCGGCGTGCTGCACGGCCCGAGCGTGTCCGACCTCGCCGAACGGGCCGGCGTGCGGCGGCGGGCGGAGCTCGAGTTCTACGACCTCGTCATCGTCGGGGGCGGGCCGGCCGGGCTTGCGGCCGCGGTCTACGGCGCGTCGGAAGGGCTGCGGACAGCGCTGATCGAGCGCGAGGCGCCCGGCGGCCAGGCCGGCCAGAGCTCGCGGATCGAGAACTACCTCGGCTTCCCTGTGGGCCTGTCCGGCGCCGACCTCGCCCGCCGGGCGACGGCGCAGGCGGCTCGCTTCGGCGCCGAGCTCCTGACCGTGCAGGAGGTGACCGCGATCGACGAGCGCGGGCCGGCGCGGCTGGTCGAGCTGGCCGGTCACGACCGCCTGGGCGCGAAGGCGATCATCATCGCCACCGGCGTCGACTACCGCCGCCTCGAGGCGCCCGGCATCGAGGAGCTGTCGGGCCGCGGCGTCTACTACGGCGGCTCGCGCAGCGAGGGCGTGTCGTGCCGCGACGAGCACGTGGTGGTGGTCGGCGGGGCGAACTCGGCCGGCCAGGCGGCGATCTATTTCGCCGGGTACGCCCAGAACGTGACCCTGCTCTATCGCGGCGCGGGACTCGAGAAGAGCATGTCGCAGTATCTGATCGACACGATCGCGGCCACTCCGAACATCACCGTGCGCCTGCACGGCGAGGTGGCGGCGGCCCACGGCGGCGACTCGCTCGAGCGGATCACGGTCAGGGACACGGTCACCGGCGAGCTCGACGAGATCCCCCTGGCCGCCATGTTCGTGTTCATCGGCGCGCGGCCGCAGACCGACTGGCTGCCGGCGGGCGTCGCCCGCGACCGGCGCGGGTTCGTGCTGGCGGGCGCCGAGCTGCGGCGCGAGGACGTGCGCCCGCGCTGGCGGCTCGACCGCGACCCCTACCTGCTCGAGACGAGCATGCCCGGCGTGTTCGTCGCAGGCGACGTGCGCAGCGACTCGATGAAGCGGGTCGCCTCGGCCGTCGGCGAGGGCTCGATGGCGGTGCACTTCGTGCACGAGTACCTGGCGGCGGCCGTGTGATCGACGTGCTCGAACAGCTCGATCTCTTCCAGGGCGTCGACCCCGACGTGCTCGCAGCGTTCGCCGGCCAGGGGCGCGCGGAGCAGCTGGCGCCCGGCGAGCCGCTCTTCACCGAGGGCACGGTGCCCGACCGCTTCTCCGTGATCGTCTCGGGCGAGATCGAGTCGTCGCGCCGGATCAACGGCGTCAACTCCATCCTCAGCCAGCGGGCCGGCCCGACGTACGTGGGCGCCGCCAACGTGCTCACCGGCGACCCGCTGCTCGCGAGCGGCCGGGCGATGACCGACGTGCAGCTGCTGACCTGGGACGTGCCCACGTTCCGGGCGTTCCTGCGCGAGAACCCGAGCGCGATGAAGACCGCGATGCGCCTGATCGCGCCCATCGCCCAGGCGGCCGACGCGCTCGTGCGCCAGCAGGAGAAGCTGGCGGCGCTCGGCACCCTCTCGGCCGGCCTCGCGCACGAGCTGAACAACCCCGCGGCCGCGGCCCGGCGCACCGCCACCGAGCTGGGCGAGGCCCTGGCGACGCTCCAGAACACCATCCACCACTTCGTCTCGAGCGGGGTCGAGCGCGAGGATGCCGCCCGCCTGGTCGCGCTGCAGCAGGCGGCGCTCGCCCGGGCGGGCGAGGGCGACGGCTCGGTGGCGTCCGCCGACCGGGAGGACCGGCTGGCCATGCTCCTGGACGACATGGGCCAGGAGGGCTGGCGGCTGGCCGAGCCGTTGGCGCGCGCGTGCCTCGACGAGGGCTGGCTGAGCGACGTCGAGACGGCGGCCGGGCCGGCCACCGGCCCGGCGCTCGAGTGGGTGGCTGCGTCGCTCACGGCCCACACGCTGGTCGGCGAGCTGCACGAGTCGACGGCCCGGATCTCGGAGCTCGTGGCCGCGATCAAGGACTACACCCACATGGACCGCGCGGCCGTCGAGGACGTCGACGTGCACGACGGCATCGACAGCACGCTGACGATGCTCAAGTTCCGGATCAAGCACGAGCCCGTGACCATCGAGCGCCGCTACGACCGCACCCTCCCGCACGTCACCGTGCACGGGTCGGAGCTGAACCAGGTGTGGACGAACCTGCTGACGAACGCGCTCGACGCGATGGAGGGCAAGGGCACGATCACGATCACGACGCGTGCGCTCGGCGGCGACGTCGTGGTCGAGATCGCAGACGACGGGCCGGGCATCCCCGATGACGTCAAGTCGCGCATCTTCGAGCCGTTCTTCACCACGAAGCCGGTCGGCGAGGGCACCGGCCTCGGCCTCGACGTCGCCCGCCGGATCGTGATCGGGCACCGCGGCGCGATCGCCGTGCGCTCGCAGCCCGGCGCGACCGTCTTCAGCGTCACCATCCCGGCCGCGGGCCGGGAGCACCTCTGATGTTCCGAAACGACATGCCCCGCTACGACATCCTCTCCGACGACGGGATGGCGGTGCTCGAGCGCGGCTGGCGGCGGCTCCTGAGCGACATCGGCATCGAGTTCCTGCACGACGACTCGCTCGAGCTCTTCCGGCGGGCCGGGCAGCGGGTCGAGGGATCGGTGGTGCGCTTCGACCCCGACTGGGTGCTCGAGCGGGTCGCGGAGGCACCGGCCGAGTTCGATCTCGTGGCCCGGAACCCGGATCGCAGCATCCGCGTCGGCGGCCGGCACATGTTCTTCGCCCCCACCCAGGGGCCGCCGTTCGTGCGCGCGGGCGACGAGCGGCGCGAGGCGACCATGGCCGACTTCGAGAACTTCTGCCGCCTGAGCCAGGCCTTCGACCAGCTCGACACCCCGGGCGGCCTGTGCTGCGAGCCCGGCGACCGGCCGCTCGACTCGCGCCACCTCGACATGCTGCTGGCGGTGCAGACGCTCACCGACAAGCCGTACATGGGCGCGGTGATCTCGCAGGACGCCGCCCGCGACTCGGTGGCGATGACCGACATGCTGCATGGCGGCCCGGCCGCCGGCGCGGTGCGCATGTTCGGAGTCGTCAACGCCAACTCGCCGCTTCGCTACGACACGCGCATGCTCGAGGCGATGGCGATCTACGCCGCCGCCGGGCAGGCCGTGGTGATCACGCCGTTCCTGCTGATGGGGGCGATGTCGCCCGCGTCGGTGCCCGCGGCGCTCGTGCAGCAGACCGCCGAGTCGCTCGCCGGGCTCGCGCTCACCCAGCTCGTACGCCCGGGCGCGCCGGTGGTGCTCGGATCGTTCCTGTCGCACACCGACATGCAGTCCGGCTCGCCCGGATTCGGCGGCCCCGAGTCGGCGATGGGCCTCCTGTGCTCGGGCCAGCTCGCGCGCCGCTTCGGCGTCCCCTGGCGCGCCGGCGGCGGCTTCCTCACCTCCAGCCAGACGCCGGACGCCCAGGCCGCCTACGAGGGGCTGAACACGATGCTGCCGGCGTTCCTCGCGGGCGCGAACTACGTCGAGCACGCCGCCGGGTGGCTGGAGTCGGGCCTGGTCGCATCGTTCGAGAAGTTCATCGTCGACATCGAGATGCTGCGGATGCTGCAGGAGGAGTTCACGCCGCTCGAGGTGGACGAGGCCAGCCTGGCCTACGGCGCGCACGAGGAGGTCGGCCACGGCGGCCACTTCCTGGGCGCGGCGCACACGCTGGAGCGGTTCCGCACCTGCTTCTACCGGCCGCTCTTGTCCTCGACCGAGAACTTCGAGCGGTGGAAGTCGAAGGGGTCGCGCGACGCAGCCGAGCGGGCCGGCGAGATCTGGCGCAGGACGCTCGAGGAGTACGAGCAGCCCGCCATCGACCCCGACGTGCGGGCCGAGCTCGAGGCCTACGTTATGCGCCGCCGCGCGGAGCTCGGCGATTGAGGATCACCGGCGTGCGCGCATACCGGCAGCTGCAGCCGTTCGCCGCCGGGCCGTACTCGACGTCGGGCGGCACCGCCGAGGGGTTCGACTCCGTGATCGTGGCGGTCGAGACCGACGAGGGTGTGACCGGGTGGGGCGAGATGGCGCCGCTCGGGGCGTTCTACTCCGAGGCCTTCCCGGCGGGCGCACGGGCCGGCGTCGCCGAGCTCGCGCCGCGCCTGATCGGCGCCGACCCGTGCCAGCCGCGCCGGATCGGCGAGCTGATGGACGCGGCGATGCGCGGCCAGCCCTACGTCAAGTCGGCGCTCGACATGGCCTGCTGGGACGCCGCCGCGAGCCTGCACGGCCGGCCGTTGTGCGAGGCGCTCGGCGGCCGCTTCGGCGAGGCTGTCGACCTGTACCGATCGCTCTCGCCCGGCCCGGCCGATGCCGTTGTGGCACGCGCACAGGCCTGTCTCGACGCCGGCTACCGGCGGCTGCAGGTCAAGGTCGGCGGTGACCCGGAGGCCGACGCAGCCCGACTCGCGGCCGTGCGTGACGCCGCCGGGGCCGGAGTCGTCATCTTCGCCGACGCCAACGGCGCCTTCACGACCGCCGCCGCCCGCCGCTTCCTGCGCGCGACGGCGGGCCTCGACTACACGCTCGAGCAGCCGTGCGCCTCGATCGAGGAGTGCGCGGCGCTGCGGCCGCACTGCCCGCACCCGCTGGTGTTGGACGAGCCGATCGTGTCGCTGCGCGCGCTCCTTGCGGCACGGCGCGACGCCGGCGCCGACGGCGTCACGATCAAGATCGCCCGCGTCGGCGGCGTGACCCGGGCGGCCGCCCTGCGGGACGTGGCGGTGGAGCTCGGGCTGACCGTCACCGTCGAGGACACGGGCGGGGCTACGATCGACACCGCCGCCATGCTCCACCTGTCGCACTCGACCCCCGCATCGCACCGGGCCCACACCGTCGACTTCACGGAATGGGTCACCGTCGCGAATGCCGACGGCCTCCCCGAGCGCGCGGGCGGCCGCCGGGCGGCACCGGCCGGCCCCGGCCTCGGCGTCACCGTACGGGCGGAGTCGCTCGGCGAGCCCTTCCTGCGGACGCCGTGACCGATCCGCTGCTGCTCGACGCGAGCCTCACGCTCGAGGATGTGGCCGATGTGGCGGTGCGCGGCCGCCCTGTGCGGCTGGCAGACGCCGCCCGGGCCCGGATCGCCCGCGGCCGCGACGTGACCGACGCGCTGCTCGCCCGCGGCGAGCGCGTCTACGGCCTGACGACCGGTGTCGGCGCGCTCAAGCGGGTCTCGGTCGGGCGTGACGAGCAGCTCGCCTTCAACCGCCTGATGCTGCTCTCGCACCGCACCGGCACCGGCCCCGACGTGCCCGCACCGGTCGTGCGGGCGGTGATGCTGGCGCAGGTGGCCGGCTTCGCCCGCGGCCGCTCGGGGGTGCGTCCGCAGCTCGCCGACCATCTCGTCGACGCCCTGAACGCCGGCCTCGTGCCGCGGGTGCGCACGACCGGCTCGCTGGGCCAGTCCGATCTCGGCCCGCTGGCAGATCTCGCGGCCGCGCTCACGGGCGACGGCGGGTGGGCGGCCGAGCTCGAGCGGCTGAGCCTTGTCCCCTGGGAGCCGACCGCGAAGGAGGCGCTCGCGTTCGTGAACGCAAACGGCTTCTCGCTCGGCTGGTCGGCGCTCGGCCTGGTGAGCGTCGCGGGGCTGCTCGACCGCTTCGACGAGGCGGCGGCGCTCACGTTCGAGGGCATGCTCGGCAACGTGCAGGCGCTCGACCCGGCCGTGGCCGAGGCGCGGCCGGTGCCCGGGATCGGCGCCGAGATCGAGCGGCTGCAGGCGCTCCTGCGGGGCGGCAGCCTGCTCTCGGGCACGCTGCATCGCCACCTGCAGGATCCGCTGACCATGCGCGTCGTCCCCCAGACGCACGCGGCCGCCCACACGGCCCTGCACCACTCCCGCACGATCGTCGAGGCCGAGCTCGTCTCGTCGCACGACAACCCCTGCATCACCCCCGACGGGCGGGCGCTCTCGACCGGCAACTTCGACTCGGTGCCCTACGGCGTCACGCTCGACTACCTGCGGATCGCCCTCGCGCATGTGATCACGGCGTCGTGCGAGCGCTCGAACAAGCTCGTCCACTCCGCCTTCAGCGGCCTGCCGACCGGCCTGCGCGACGACGACCAGACGAGCCAGGACGGCCTCGGCATCGTCGTCTACGGCGCGAGTGCGGCGGCCGCGGAGGCGCGCCTGCTGGCGCTGCCGGCCACGCTCGACCTGTCCACGTCGACGACGGCCGAGGGCATCGAGGATCGCGTCATCCCCACCCCCGTCGCCGCCCGCCGGGTCGAGGAGATGGCCCGTCTCGGCCGCTACGTGGCCGCCGTCGAGCTCTACCTGGCAGCGCAGGCCGTCGACCTGCGCCAGCGCTCGGGTGAGCTCGGCGAGGGCACGCGCCGCGTCTACGAGCGTGTCCGCGCCCACGCCCCCCGCCCGCGCCCGGGCGAGCCGCCGCTGGCCGACCTCGGCCCGCTGGAGGCGGCGCTCGCCGAAGCGGGGTCAGACCCCGAACGGCGGCCGTGACAGAGTCGTGACGCTCGTGCGACCGGGGACTGTCCCCGGTTCGACCGGGCCGGTTCGACCGGGCCGCCTCAGACGGCCAGGTCGCAGCGCCTGCGCAGGAGCGCCCACAGCCGCTCCCGCTCCGCCGGGTCGGTGCCGAGGTCGGCGGCGATCTGGTCGATCGCGAGGCTGACCGACCAGATGCACACGTCAGACCCCATGTCGGCCACGGCTGCGTCGAGTGCAGCGGCGGCGGCGGCTTCGATCGAGCGCTCCTCCTGCATCTCTCCATCGTAGTACGATCGGATCACAGCGGGAACGGGGACTGCCACCACGGCGGCCGCGTGCTCGCCTCGACCGCCGTCACCCACTTCACCCACCAGAAGCCGCGCCGGCCCGGGGCGACGAGCCGTGCGGGGGCACCGTTCCCGGCCGCAAGCGGGACGCCGTCCAGATGGGTGGCGATCATGAGCCGGCCGGCGAGCGCGGGGTCGAACCGGCGCGAATAGCCCGTCTGCGAGCGCACCTCGACGCTCGCGGCGCCGGGCGGCACGGCCAGGACGTCGGAGACGAGCACGCCCCGCCAGCGGTTGCGGGCATACCAGCCGCTCGTGCAGTCAAGGACGCACGTCCACTCGTGCTGGGGCAGGCGGGCGAGGTCTGCAAGCGACAATGTCGCCCCGCCGGCCGCGAGCCGCCACGCGACAGGGTCGATCCCCGGCACCGGGTCGTCCAGCCAGACGGTCGCCGCCGGCCGGGCCTGCTCGAGCGATCCGGTCGCCGCCCGCCTGGCGCCCAGCACGCGATCGAAGGCCAGCTTGGCCGCCACTGCCGCGGCCGAGAGGGCGGCCAGGCGCAGGAACGCGGCCCGGGTGAGGTCGCCCCGGCGAGGCAGGATCGGACGGCTGGTCAGGTGGGCGGCCAGGAGCGGCGCGAGCACGAGCGCGAACGTGATGTGCCAGCCAAGCGCCGTCAGCGGGCCGATGTCGCGTACGCCGGCGGAGTGGGCGACGCCGAAGCCAAGCAGGCCGACCGCGCAGACGGCCGCGAGCAGCGATCCGCCGACGTGCGGCCAGCGCCGGCGCAGGCCGCGCCGGATCACCCCGGCCTTGCTCCAGACGAGCAGGATCACGGCCATCCCGGCGGCGCCGTGCGCCCAGACGACCACACCGGCATGCCGCTCGCTGACCCAGAGGCTGGCGACGCCGGTGGCAAACGACGCTGCGAGCGCCGTCGCCAGGCTGATGAGATCGACACGCCGTCGCATCTCCTCCAGGGTAGGTCACCCCACGCCGTGCGACCGTGACGGCGCCCGTGCTACGGTGAGGGCGATGCACTCGCACCCACACACGTGCTGGTGGCGGCCGCTCTAGGCGGCCCGTACGCGTTCGTGCATCCACGGCGGGCCGGTCTTCGGACGGTTCGCCCCGCGTCCAATGCGCGAACCCCCTGAGGCCGCCCGCCCCACTCAGGAGGTTCTCATGTCACCGCTCATCCCCACCACGCCCCGTGTCCTCACGGGTGACCGCCCCACCGGCCCGCTGCACCTCGGCCATCACTTCGGCACGCTCCAGAACCGCGTCGCGCTCCAGGAGCGGGGCGCCGACCTCTTCGTCCTCGTCGCCGACTATCAGACGATCACCGACCGCGATTCGCCCGCCGGCCTGCCCGGCGACGTCGAGGGTCTCGTGGCCGACTACCTCGCGGTCGGCATCGATCCCGACCGCGCGACGATCTTCGCCCACAGCCAGGTCGAAGCCCTGAACCAGCTGATCGTGCCGTTCCTGAGCCTCGTCAGCGTCGCCGAGGTGGGACGCAACCCGACCGTGAAGGAGGAGATGGCCGCCACCGGCGGCGCGGCCATGTCCGCGCTCATGTTCACCTACCCGGTGCATCAGGCCGCCGACATCCTCTTCTGCCGCGCGACCGTCGTGCCCGTGGGCCGCGATCAGCTGCCGCACGTCGAGCTCGCCCGGCTGATCGCCAGGCGGTTCAACGCCCGCTACGCCGCCGACGCGCCGCTCTTCCCCGAGCCGGAGGCGCTGCTCGGGACGGCTCCGCTGCTGCTCGGCGTGGACGGCGGCAAGATGAGCAAGAGCCGCGGAAACGCCATCGCGATCGGCGCCAGCGAGGACGAGACGGCCCGGCTCATCCGCACCGCGAGGACCGACTCGGAGCGCGCGATCACCTACGAGCCCGATCGTCGGCCCGAGGTGTCGAACCTGGTGCTCCTGGCCGCCCTCTGCCGCGAGGAGTCGCCCCAGACGGTGGCCGCGAGCGTCGGCTCCGGCGGCGCCGCGGCGTTGAAACGGCTGGTCACCGAGGCCGTGAACGAGCGCTTCCGGGCGGTGCGGGCCCGCCGCCGCGACCTGCTCGCCGACCGTGCCCACCTGCGCGCCGTCCTGCGCGCAGGCAGCGAGCGGGCCCGGGCGATCGCCGACGACACGCTCGCGCAGGTGCACGCGCGCATGCACACCGCCTACTGATGCCCGGTCGGGCGCTAGGCGTGGCGCGGCGGCCGGTGGGCGATGCTCGTGACCCGGATCTCGGTGGGCACCCGGCCCCAGGGATCGCGGCGGAAGGACGCCTCCTCCACGTGAGGACTTCTGCCCACCCTTCGGGGCGTCAATGCGCGGACTGGGCCGGGACGGCGACGCGCACCGTCGTGCCCGCACCCGGCGCCGAGTCGATCGTGACGTCGCCACCGGCCGCGCGCACCCGCTCGATCATCGTGTCCAGGCCGAGGTGCAGCGCGGCGGTCGGTCGCGACCGCACGTCGACGACGTCGAAGCCGCAGCCGTCGTCACGGATCTCGCTCTCGAGCATCCCGGCGCGCTCGGCGATGGTGACCGTGATCGTGTTCGGGGCGGCGTGCTTGCGCACGTTGGCGAGCGCCTCCTGCGCCGAGCGGTAGACGAGCTCCTCGACGGCGAGGTCGTACCGGGCGCGCGTGCCCACCACCTCGGCCCGGGCACCGAGCTCGCGGGCGATCTGACCCGCGAGGACGCGCACCGCCTCGTGCAGGCCGTGGTCGTGCAGAACGGCAGGGCGCAGCTCGAACATGAGCCGCCGCGCCCGGTCGGTCGCCTCCTCGAGCGTCGCCCGCGCCATCGCCACGGCCGCTGCCAGCCGGTCGCTCCCGCCCTTCGCCGCCACGAGCGCGACGCGATCGAGCTGGAGCAGGGCCGCAGCCAGCACCTGGACCGTGTCGTCGTGCAGCTCGGTCGCGATCCGGCTGCGCTCGACCTCCTCGGCCTGCAGCATGCTCGCCAGGATCTCGCGGCGGCGCAGCTCGCTGTCGGCCAGCGCGCGCTCGGCGGCCACCCGCGCGGTCACGTCGAGGAACATCGTCCCGACCTGCTCGACCTCGTCGGTCGCCCCGCGCACCGGGAACATGGTGAGCAGGTAGGAGCCCCCGTCGACGCCGGTCGTCTCCATCCCCACGACCGGCTCGCCGGTCGCAAAGACGCCCCGGATGGCCGCAACGACGTGCTCGCTGACATCGGGGATCGCCTCCGGCAGGCGCATGCCGACGTGCCGCGCGCCGAGCTTCCCCAGATGCTCGACCGCGCGGTTCAGGCGCACGATGCGCAGGTCGCGGTCATACAGCACCATCCCGAGCGGAGAGGCGTCGAGCACCGCGCCGAGGACGCCGGCATCCGCCTCCTCCGCCGGGACGAGGTTGATCACCGAGATGATCAGCCGCTCGCCGCCGATCTCGATCCCGTGGATGTCCATCTCGGCCAGGCGGCGGCCCTGCGGCGTCTCGAACACGCGCCGCTGGTGATGGCTGCGGCCGCGCTCCGGGAACCGGTCGATCAGCCAGTCGAGCCGGCCGCGGTCGCTGATCCCAAGCTCGGCCGCGGTGCGGCCGACGATCTCGTCGCGGCGCCTGCCGACGAGCGCGCAGAAGCCGTCGCTCACCTCCACCATGACCGCGTCGCTCGCGCGCGCCACGGCGACCGCCTGCGTCGTCTGGGCCAGGTCGCCCGGCAACGCGCCGGCCGGCGATCGGGCTCCCCCACCCTCACCGCTCATCGTGATTCACCCGGCCTGTCGCAAGGCCTGCCCGTGGCCATCGAGAGGCAATCTAGCCTCTGCGGCGGTCATCGTCGAGGCGCGCGCCGCAGCGCCCGGGAGGATCCTGCCGAACCGGCACGTCCCGTGGAGTGCGTCAGCAGGGCCGGTGCAGGTGATAGCCGGGGAAGCGCTTGCCGGCCTGCGCATACGTCCTGAAATGCACCAGATACGTGGCCGAGAGGCTGCGCCACCCGGGATCGTCGGCGCAGTAGATCGTGCTCGCCGACGGGTAGGAGGAGGCGTAGTAGCCCCCCGCCGAGGAGCGGGCGCCCCCTGACCCGGGCGGCGCCGGCGGCGTGGGCGTGCCGCCGACGTAGCGGCGGTAGGCGCGCACCCAGTCGGACGCCTCGATGCGCTGGGCGCCGCGCAGGCCGAGCCGGCCGGCGCACACGAGCTCGTGCAGCCGGTCTTCGAGGACGTCCTTCGTGCGGGCGCCCCACCTCCCGGCGTAGGGCTCCGGCCACAGGTTCGCGATCACGTTCGATCCGCCCAGCTCGAGCGAGACCAGGTGGTCGACCTCGTGCCTGTAGGGGACGTCGACCACCCCGTAGCGGGCGTACACGGCAGCCTTCTCCGACTGCGGCACGTCGCGCACCCTCGCCGCATACCCGCGCACGCACACGCGCGCCCTGCTCGTCGTGAGCGCGGCGCCCGGCGTGAGCGCGGGATTCGGCATGTCGACCGCGGGCACACCCGCCACGTGCCTGCGGCGGCGGTGGTCGGTGCGCCGCGTGGGGCGGTGACGGCGCTTGTGGTGGGCGGGCGCCGGCTGCGAGCCGGACGGGGCGATCGCCGAGCTGCCGGCCTCGCTCTGACTCACCCCCGACGCGCATCCGCCGGCGAGCGCGAGCACACAGGCCAGGAGCGCCGTCAGGCGGCCGGCGGCCGCGGCGCTCATTTCGGAGCGCGAGTGTACCAACGTCAGTCGACGGGGCCGCGCTCCGCCAGGTAGCGGGCGTTGAAGCCGTCGAGCAGCGCATCCTTCTCGGCCAGCACGCCGTGGGTGAACGCCCGCGAGCGCACGCCCTTCTGCACGCGCTCGCAGACAACGTAGTCCTGGTGGGCGACAAGCTCGCTGAACTCGACGATCTCCGACGGGTCGAAGCCCGGCGCGGCGATCGCCTCCGGGAGGAACAGGTACTCGGTGACGACGGTCGTCCGGCCCGGGTCGCGCGGCAGGAGCGCCGTGGCGATCGCACCCGTGCCGGTGACGTCGATGAACATGTTCGGGAACACCGTGCAGCCGTGGATCGACGTCGCGTCCTCCTCTTCGAGGCCCGGCATCTCGGGCAGGCTCGAGCGGCCCGTGCGCGTGAAGCTGTTGCCGCCTCCGGCGATGCCGACGCCGCCGCCGTCGCGGTGCGCCTCGAACACGGAGCCCTTGCGGAACGCGGGCACGACCGCGACCAGCTCGGGGTGTACGGTCGGGCAGTGCAGGCACTCGTTGTAGTTCTCGATCAGGATCTTCCAGTTGGCCTGCACCTCGTTCACGGTGACATGGGCCACCCGCAGCGCCGCGAGGTTGAAGCGGGCAAAGCCGAGCGGGCCGTCGGGATGGGTCGCAAGCCAGGTCTCGAGCGGCACCGGGTCGGGGTCGAGGTGCACGAACACGAACCCCTGCCAGGTCTCGACGCACACGGGCCACAGGCCGAGCGCGTCACGGTCGATCTCGTCCGTGCCGACATTGGGGGTGCCGATCAGGCGGCCGTCGAACGAGTACGACCAGGCGTGGTAGGGGCATTTGACCGCACCCTTCATGCGCCCCGCCGCCTCGTCGCACAGCCGCGACCCACGGTGGCGGCAGACGTTGTAGAAGGCATGCACCTCGCCGTCCTTGCCCCGCAGCACGATCACGCTCTCGCCGGCGACGTCTGCCGTGACGAAGTCGCCGGCCTGCGCCAGGGCCTCCTCCCGCCCGGCGTAGAACCAGTTGCGGGCGAAGATCCGCTCCCGCTCGACGGCGAACACGTCGGCGGCGTGGTAGTCGCGGCCCGGCAGCGTCTGCATCACGCCGGCGAGCCTACCAGCCGTGCCGCCGGCGGCGGACGGTAAAGGATCCGCGCCGCCTGCGCGTTAATGCGTATATGAGCAGCGCACATCTGCCGAGCGCAACCGCGCCTGCCGCAGGCGCGGAGGCGGTCGAGCGCGTCTACCGCGACCGCTACCCCGAGTTCCTGCGGGTGTGCGTGGCGCTGACCGGAAGCGTCGAGGCAGGGCACGACGCGGTGCAGGAGGGGTTCGCCCGCGGCCTGCGTTCGCTCCCGCCCGGGCTCGCGCCCGACGCCGTCGAGGCGTGGCTGTGGCGGGTGGCCACAAACGCGGCCCGTGACCAGCGCAGGCGGGCGACGGTGCGGCTCGCCGGGACGGCCCGGCTGCGGGCGGAGCCCGAGCAGGCGGCGGCTGCACCGGGCGGAACCATCGCGGCCGCGCTCGCCGGCCTGGGCGAGCGCCAGCGGCTCGTGGTCTTCCTGCGCTACTACGCCGACCTGTCCTACGACCAGATCGCGGCCGCCCTCGAGATCCGCCCGGGAACCGTGGCGGCCACGCTCAACGCGGCCCACACCGCGCTTCGCTCCGCGCTTGCGAAGGAGGCTCCATGACCGTCGACCTCGACCCCATCGTCGCCGCGGCGCTCGATCGCCACGTCCCCGCGCAGAGCGGCACGACCGCCGACTGGGCCGACGTCGCCCGCCGCGCGGCCACGCCCGGCGCGCGCGGCCGCCGCCTGCCGGCGCGGCTGCGCGACCGCCGGGTCTGGTTCGGGATCGGAGCCGTCGCGGTGGCGCTCGGATGCGCCGGCGCAATCGAGCACCACCGCATCTATCGCCTGTTCGGCGGCGGCGTCCCGGCCGCCGGCAAGGACGCCGAGCAGCGGCTGGTCAGCGAATACCGGTGGCCGCGGGGGCTGCACGTGCTCGTCGCGCGCTCGCGGCTCGTGTTCCAGCTACGCCAGCCGGACAACTACGACCGCAACGGCCGCCCGACCAGCTGGAGCACCGGGTACGGGCTGGTGGCACCGCTCTCCAACGGCGCGGTCTGCGAGGCCGCGGCCCTGGGCCCGGGCGGGTCGTCGGAGTGCACGCCGCCGCACACCCGGGAGATCGTCCCGTTCGGTCTCGCGCCCACGGCCTGGCGCGACGCCGGCGGGCACCTCCACGTCGCTCCATACGTCTTCTGGGGCGTCGCTCCGGCGGGCACCGCGTCGATGCAGCTGCTCGGGCCCGGCCGGGAGCGCATCCACGTGCCGCTCTCGCCGATCCGGCTGCGCGGCGGCGTCGTCTACGCCCTGCGCGTCCCGCGGCGGCTGGAGGCGGCCGGCCACCGCCCCACCACGCTCCTCGCCCGCAACGCTGCCGGTGCCGTGATCGCCCGCGACCACGACGTCTCGGCGCTCTTCATCCCCGCAGGGCTCGGCCCTGCCACGGGCGCGGACGACCATGCCACGGGCCCTTCCGGCCGCCGGTCGCCGGTGCTGCTCACCATCCACGTCGCCGGGTTCGATCACCGCATCAGCGTCGACCGGACGTGCCTCTTCGACGCCTTCGGCACGCCGCGCGGCCGCCAGGACTTCGCGATCTGCGGCCAGGTCGGCGGGCTCGTGCCCTCCATCATGCCGCTGGCGGACCGGGCGGCGGTCGCCTGGGGCCGGCTGCCGCTGGGCGCCGCCACGATCACCGTCCGCTACGCCCACCACTCCGAGCCCGCCGTCGTCTACGACCGCTCCTACCTGTTCGCCGTCAGCACGGCCGCGCTGCGGGCCGCCGACCTGCCTCGCGAGGTGGTGGCACGGACGGCATCCGGAGCTGTGGTGGCGCGGCAGGGCCTGCGCCGGTCGCTGTTCCCGGGCTACTGATCCTGCGCCCGGACGGTGACCGGGACGCGCTGGACGGCGTTGTTCGAGTACCCGCCGACGTTCCACGGCGGCGCGAGCGGCTGGCGGTTGCCGGCGTCGTCGCGGGCGGCGCAGCAGAGCTCGTACCGGCCGGGTCGATCCGGCCGCCAGGTGTATGACCACGCGCGCCACGCGTGCCGGCCGATGGGCTCGGCCAGCGCCGCCGGATGCCACGACTCGCCGCCGTCGCTCGAGAAGTCCACGCCCTCGATCCCGCCCCACCCCGACCACGCACGGCCCGCGATCGGTACCGCTCCGGCCGCCACGAACCGCTCGCGCGTCATGAAGTCGGGGATCCCGGGCGGAACCATCAGCGCGCGCGGCACCATGCGCGTGACCGGCGTGCCGGGCTCGTCCTCGGAGACCCGCATCCGGTAGGCGTGCGCCTGCTGGTAGCCCTGGAACGGCTCCGCCACCACCCTGATCGTGCGCAGCCACTTGACGCTCGTCATCCCGTACCAGCCGGGCACGACCAGCCGCAGCGGGAAACCGTGCTGGGGCAGCAGCGGCACACCGTTGGCCGCATAGGCCAGCATGACGCCGTCGGAGCGGGCGTCGGCGAGTGACAGGCTGCGGGCGTAGAGCTGCTCCACGGCGCCGTCGATGCCGGCGTCGAGGCCCTCGAACACGACCTCGACGGCATCGGAGCGCACGCCGGCCTCGTCCAGCAGGCCGGCGACGCTCGTGCCGGTCCACTCCATCGTGCCCACCGCCTCGAGCAGCCACGGCTGGCTGACGACGTGCGGCTGCACCAGGGCGCGGCCGTTCCCGGCGCACTCCATCGTCACCGCTGCGGTCACCGCCGGGCGGGCCTGGATCTCGTCCAGCCGCAGCGACAGCGGCCGCTCCACCGCCCCGGCGATGTCGAGCCGGAAGGTCGCAGCGTCGACCGCAGGGATGTCGAAGTGCGTGAGCACGTAGTGCAGGCCGAGCGGGGTCACCGGGTAGGCCAGCGCCTCGAGCGGCAGGCCGTGGTTGCGCGCTGCCAGCTGCAGCTCGTCGAGCCCCACCGACGCCATCAGGGGAGCCGGATGTCCCGGTGCTCGTGCGCGGCCCGCAGCTCGGGCTCGGTCAGGTCGGCCTCCCGCACGGGCGTCACGATCGACCAATGCCGGCCGACCGGGCAGCGTTGCAGCCTCCACAGGCCGAACCGGATCGACTTCAGGGAGCCGCCGGGAAGCCAGATCGTCGTGTACAGATGCCCCTGGCGGCAGCGCACAACGACGTCGCGGCCCATCCGGTAGCCGCGCGCCCGCATCGCGAGCGCCTCGAGCGCGACCAGGGATGCCGCGATGACGAGTCCTCGGCGCCGGGCGCGCCGGCGTCGGTCATGCCGCGTGCTCATACGCCCAGTGTAGTCCCCGGGTTGCAGCGGCCTTGGCGGGGCGGTAGATGTACGCATGAGGTGGCCGACGAGACCCGAGCGGTGCGCGCGTCAGACGGCGAGCGCGAGCAGACCGTCGAGCTCCTGCGCGCCCACGCGGCGGACGGCCGGCTGACCGTCGAGGAGTTCTCCGAGCGCGTCGACGAGGCTTACGCCGCCCGCACGCGCGCCGAGCTCGATGCGCTCGTGGGCGACCTCCCGTCCCACCCCGGCGCGGTGGTCGCCTCCGCACCGGCCGGGCGGCGCGCGCCCAAGCGGTTCACCGGGGTGGCGTTCGGCAGCGTGGAGCGGCGGGGGCGGTGGCGGCTGGGGCGCTCCGCCGGGCTCGCCGTCGTCTTCGGCGATGCGGACATCGATCTGCGCGCGGCCGAGCTGGATGCGCCGACCGTCACGATCACCGCGCTGCTCGTCTTCGGCAACGTCGATTTCTACGTCGAGAACGGCGCCGACATCGACCTCGGCGGGCTCACGGTGTTCGGCCATCGCCGTGAGCACGGCGCCGCCGCCGCGCCGGCGGCGGGCGCTCCGCTCGTGCGGATCCGCGTCTATTCGCTCTTCGGGACGAGCGACGTCTGGTACGTGAGGCGCGAAGCCACCGGGTCGTTTCGCGAGCTCATCAAGTCGGTGCGAAGCCGCGGCCGAACGGCCGGGGAGCGCGAGTTGCAGGAGTGAGATCCGGGGCATACGGCTCGGCCCGATCGGGTGATGCATCGCCACGGCCCGGGACCAATAGTGAGGCAACCAGGACGTCTCATGTCCATCCCACTCCAGTGAGAGGATCGGATGCGCCTCACCACTCTGCTCGTACTGACCGCCGCGGCCACCGCGACCTTCGTCCCGGCCGCCTCGGCCGCCATCACCGCCCCGCCCGACCAGGGCATGCCGGGGCCCAACCCTGCGACCACCCACCAATGGACCTTCGCCGGCGGGTGCACCGCCGTCGCACTTCGGCCGCAGCCATCGCGCTTCGGCAATCGCGGCATCGCCGCCGCCGGCGGCGTCTGGTGCTTCCGCCGGATGAGCAGCGTCAGCGTGCTCACCTGCACCGACATCAACGCACCCAACAGCATCTGGCCGGTCGGCGGGCTGGTCGACGGCTCGTCGTGGAGGCCGCTCTCCTGCACCCCGGCGCCCGACGCCGCCGCAGTCAACCACTCGTTCGCGGTCGACGTGAACGCCGGGGCCGGCTGCTCGCCGAGCCCCTACCCGTGGTGGCCGAGCAACCCCACCGTCCGCACCGAGGTCGTGACGCAGTTCACGACGGCACGGGGCGACACGTTCAACACGGTCGACTACTCCCGCCCTGTCACGATCGCCGTGCGCGGCACCTGCCCGACGGGTGGCGGCAGCGGCACCGGCGGCCCCGTCTGACCGAGAGCCCTCGGCCCGCCCGAGAAGCGGGGACTGTCCCCCACGCGGGGACGGTCCCCTCGGGTCGCCGGGGCGCTATTCGTACTGCAGCGCGCTCAGGATGTTGAGCCGGGCGGCGCGGCGGGCCGGGAAGATCGCCGCGAGCAGGCCGACGAGGATCGCGGCGAGCACGAACACGACGATCGTGCCCCACGGCACGGAGAACGGGAGGTCGCCGAGGGCGCGATCGAAGAGCGCGGCGAGGCCGATGCCCACCGGGATTCCCAGGGCCGCGCCGAGCAGCGCCGTGATGACCGCCTCGTGGCGGATCATCCGCCGCGCCTGGCGGCGGGTCATCCCGACGGCGCGGAGCATCCCGAGCTCGCGGGTGCGCTCGAACACCGTGAGGACGAGCGTGTTCACGATCCCGAACAGGCTGACGATGATCGAGAGCGCGAGCAGGAGGTAGATCAGGTTGAGCTCGCTCTGGATCGAGGCCTCCTGCGAGCTCAGGAACTGCCCCTCGGTCTGGAGGTTGGCGTCGGGGAACGCGGCCAGCACGCGGTTGAGCGCGGCCGTGTTGGCAGCGGTGACGCCGCCCGGAGTCGCTATCAGCGTGAAGACGTTCTCCGGGTTGGGGTAGTTCGCGTCGAAGGTGCGCGCCGAGATCGAGACGGTCGCGAGGGGATCGCCCGCCTGCGGGGGGTTGTAGACGGCCGCGACCCGCAGGGGGATCGTCCGGCCCGCGGGCGTCTCCAGGCTGAGCGGTGATCCGGCGACGAGGTGGTGGGCCTTCGCGAAGCTCGCGGCGACGATCGCGCCGCGGGCGCCGAGCCGCGCCATGACGCCGTTCGTGCCCTGCTTCCAGTTCAGAGAGAGCAGGCCGGCGAGCCCGGGGTCGATCCCGGCCACGCCGACAGTCCGGCCAAAGGCGCGGCCCTGCCCGGAGCGCACGCCGGCGACGATCGTCGCGACTCCGGCCCGGCGGAGCGCCTCGGCCGACCGCACCGAGGTCGGCGTGAACCCGCTCTGGGACGTGAGGACGTAGTCGCCGCGGAACTCGGCCTTCACCGCGCCGACCGTCGACTGCTTGAGCCCCTGTCCGAGCACCGCGAACGCCGTCACGAGGGCGAGCCCGATCATGAGCGCCGCGGCCGTCGAGGCTGTGCGGGCGGGGTTGCGCATCGCGTTCGAGCGGGCGAGCCGGCCGGCCGCGCCGCCGATGCGGGTCGCGGGCCAGCCCAGCACGCGGGCGAGCGGCCGGGCGATGCTCGGCGCGACCATCGCGATCCCGAGGAACACCCCGAGCACCCCGGCGCCCAGCACGAGCAGCCGCGGCCCGGTCGCAAGCGCCGAGACGAAGCCGCCGACGCAGACGAGCGCGAGCGCGACGGCGCACACGAGCAGCGCCACCGCCGGCCGCAGGCGCGCAAGCCGGGAGCCCGGCAGCACGGCGCCCTCGCGCAAGGCGGCGATCGGTGGGACACGCGTGGCGCGCAGCGCCGGCGCGAGGCTCGCGACGAGCGTCACGCCGGTGCCGACGGCGAGCGACACAACGACGGTGCGCGGCGTGAACACGAGCCCCGTCAGCGGCAGCTTGAGCCCCTCGGCCTTGAACAGCGCTTCGAGCGCCTTGGCGAGGGCGAGCCCGACGCCCAGTCCGACGGCCGATGCGAGCAGGCCCGTCACCACCCCTTCCAGCATCACCGCGGAGCGCACCTGCCGCGCGCTCGCGCCGATGGTCCGCAGCGTGGCGAACTCCCGCGTCCGCTGCGCGACCGTGATCGAGAGCGTATTGGCGATCACGAACGCCCCCACGAAGAGCGCGATCCCGCCGAACGCAAGCAGGAAATAGCGCAGGGTCGTGATCGCCGAGTCGTAGTCGTTGAACACCGACTGCGCCTGCTGCCGGCTCGTGCGCACCCGCGTGTGCGGCGGCAGCACCGACCGGATCTGGGAGAGCAGCGCAGACGTCGAGACGCCCGGCCGCGCGGCGACGTCGATCTGGTCGAGCCGGCCGACGCGGCCGAAGAGCCTCTGCGCGGTGGGAAGGGCGAAGATCGCGAGCGTGTCACCCGCGAGCGACGTCGAGCTGCCGTAGTCGACGACGCCCGTGACCCGGTCGTGCTGCTCGCGCCCGCCGTTCACGATGATGCCGACGCGCTGCCCCGGCCGAAACCGCTGGGACGACGCCGTCTCTGCGTCGATCGCCACCTGGCCCGGGCCTGTGGGCCACGCGCCGGCGGCGAGCCGGAACGGGCTGAACCGCAGAGAGCCCCGATCGACGCTGCCACCGAGCTGCAGCGCGCTCCCACGCGAGACGACCTTCCCGTCGGCGCCGACGATCTCGGCCAGCGCACCGACCGAGCCACCGGCGGCCGCGACGCCCGGCAGGCGCGCGATCGTCCCAAGCGTCGCGGCCGGGAACGGCGGTGCATCGGCGCCACCGAAGGCGGCCTTTCCGGTGATGACCGCGTCGGACTTCGCGTAGACCCCGACCAGCAGCGCCCCGAGGCTGGCATTGATCGTGTCGGTGAGGACGTAGGTGCCGCTCACCATCCCGACGCCCATCACGATCGCGAGCGAGGTGAGCGCCAGCCGGAGCTTGCGCGCGAGCAGGCCCCTGAACATGACCCGGATCACGGCGCGAGATGCTCATCCGCGAGCATGCCGGGAAGTGTGGCACCAGTTCGTCCGCGAGCGGGCCCTCAGCAGTGCCGTTCGATCAGGATGTGGGCGACGCCCCCGACCGTCGTCCCTCCGGCCGCCCATGTCTGGGTGGTGGTGGGGACATTGTCGACGCTGTCGAAGAAGCTGATGCCGCCCGGCGTCTTCGGCGCGCCGAGGGTCCAGGTGGTGCCGTTCGAATGCGCCGCGATCGCGGTCTCCGGCCCGCGCCGGGGGACGTTCGCGTCGCCGACCGCCCACACGTCCGTGTGCGAGGTGGCGATCACGTCGTTGTAGATGCCGTTCCTGTGTGACGCCGGCGGCGTCGAGACCCGCCAGGCCGAGCCGTTCCAGTGCTCGCCCAGCGGCTGGAAGCTCCCGCTCCCGGAGCCCGGGAAGATCGTGCCGACGCTCCAGATGTCCGACGCGGAGGCGGCGGACACCGAGATGAGCACCCCGCCCGGGGTCTTCGGGAGATGCGCAAGCGACCAGCGCGTCCCGTTCCAGTGCTCCAAGATCGGATGTGCGGCGCGGCTGCCGAAGTCGCCGCTGGCCCACGCGTTCGTTGCGCTGATCACCGTGACGGAGGTCAGCTCGTTGTTCGACCGGCCGCCGTCAGGCGTGGGGACGTGCGTCCAGGTGTGGCCGTTCCAGTGCAGTGCGAGCGTATGCCCCTGCGCGCCGTCGCGGCCGACCGCCCACACATCGCTCGCGTTGCGGGCGTACACGTCGGTGAGGACGGCAAACCGCGGCGCGGGGCTGGGAGCCGCAACCCGCGCCCATTTTGTCCCGTTCCAGTGCTCGACCAGTGTGTGGTTCAGCCGCAGACCGACGCCGCCGACCGCCCACGCGTCGCTCGGGCCGATCGTCGCGACGCCGTTCAGCGCGTTCGATCGCCGGCCGGGGTTGACGACCGCTACGCGCGTCCATGTCGTCCCGTTCCACCGCTCGGAGATCGCGTTCGCAGGCGAGCCGGCACCCGACCCCACCGCCCAGGCATCGGTGGGCGACGCCACCGAGAGAGCGATCAGACTGCCCTTGTCGGTGGTCGTGACGACGCTCCAGCCGGCCGGACATCCGGCCGCCAGGGCCGACCCCGCGCCGGCGAGCCAGAGGGCCACGCCCACTCCTGCTCCGAGCCACCATGAACGCGCGTGCATTTCGACCTCCCGCCAGGGTAGTAACGACCGCCACGATCGCACACTCAACCTGGTTGCGCAAGGGGCTGGCTGGAAGGAGTTGGTGGGCGGCCTCTGTGGCCACAGTCCGCCGCCGAAGTGGCGCCACTCACGGTGAGTGGAATCAGCGCCTCAGCCCCCACCGCCGAGAGAGCAGCGGCGGCTGCGTCGGGTCGGCCGGAGGCGATCGCCTCCGCGGCTTCCATCCACGGGGTTCTGATCGCGATCCCACGCATGGCCTCGAGCAGCTCGGTATGCCTGTCGAGCCGCGAGAAGGCGTTTGCGAGGAATGGCCAGCCGAAGCACGTGTAGAACGCCGGGCTTCCAGGCGCGTACCGGACCAACGGCGCTCGCACGCGTTCGGGACCACCATGTGGGGTATCCCTCGGGCCGATGGCGAGGACGCACGAGACGGTCGAACGAACGGAGGTCATCGATGGCACTGATCCCTGCGAGCACGCTTCCCAGCGGCAACCTCGTCGGCGCCGACCACGGCGCGACGGTCTGCGTGATCCTCGACGAGAGCGACCCGGGCGGCGGCCCGCGGCTGCACCGCCACCCCTACGACGAGACGTGGGTCGTCGTCGAGGGCACGCTCACGTTCACAGCGGGCGACGACGCGCTCGCGGCCTCGCCGGGAGACATCGTCGTCGTGCCGCCCGGGGTGCCGCACACGTTCCGGAATGACGGCCCCGGGCGGTCGAAGCTCGTCTGCATCCACGCCAGCCCGACATTCACGACCGAATGGCTCGAGTGAGGCGCCCAGGGGAGTGGGCACGGCTCCCCTGGGCGCCGAGCGGGCTGCGTCAGTAGCCGTACCCGCCGTTCGCCGACGTCGCCGGAGCCGCGGAGGCCGCCGCGCCGACCATGGCGGCCTTCCACGTGCCGACATCCTTCAGGCCGTTGCCGGCGGCATCGCCCGGCGCGCGGTCGCCTGCGAACGTGTACAGCGGCAGCCCCTTATAGGTGAGCTGCATGGCGCCGTCGTCGGGGCGCATGACCGTGCCGAGCGCGCCGATCCCGCCCGCGTGCACCGCGCCGCCCTTCACGAGCAGCGGCTTCCACACCTGGAGGCACCGCATCGAGCTGCCGGGAAGCTTGGCGGTCGCGGTGCAGATGAAGTGGCCGTTGCGCTCGGCCGAGAGCGTGTAGAGGGTCATGCCCTGGTGGTTTACGAGCACCCTGCTCGAGAGCGAGGCGTTCTGCGCCGTCGCGACGACGCCTGCTGCCTGGTGGGTGCTCGTGCCGGCGGAGGCGCCGCCTGAGGCGCCTCCGGAGGCCGAACCGCACGCTGCGGCCAGGGCGATCGTTGCGACGGCCAGGGCTGCCCGTGCTCGTGTTCCGATATGCAAGCTCATTGGTGGTACTCCTCTCGAAAATCACTTGTGTAGAGGAGCTACGCGCGCCGGACGGCGATGGGATTGTGGGCAGGGCAACAATCCGGCTGGGCCCGGCGGCCGTACTACGCGCGCATCAGCGACCAGAACGACAGGCCACCGCCGGCGTGTGCGATGACCAGGCCCGTTGGTTCGGGTCCGGGCGGGTACGCCGCGAGTGCTCTCGGCGAGCAGCCGAGCTGAACGATCCGGGCGTGTGTCGTGACGTCCCAGAGCAGCAGTTGCCCGAGGCTGCCGCTCACCACGCGTCCGTCGCCAAGCGCCGCCACGGCGTTCACGGCGTGGTCGTGGCGGCCGAGCACGATCGGCGCCGAGCCGGGCTCCGTGGGATCCCACAGGAGCACCCGACCATCGCGGCCGCCCGTGACCGCTCGCCCGTCCGCAAGCACCGCCACAGCGTTCACGGCAACGCCGTCGCCGCCGAGCTCGACCGGTGCGGATCCAGGCTGGGCGGGATCCCAGACCAGCATCCGGCGATCCTCACCGCCGGTCACCAGCCGACCGCCCGCAGACGCCGCGACCGCGTGCACACCTGCGTGGCTGCCGAGGTCGACCTGCGCGGACTCCGGCTGGCCAGGATCCCACACCAGCAGGCGACCGTCGTAACCGCCGGACGCCACCCGCCCGTCCGCAAGCACCGTCAGGCCCCTCACGGCATTGGCGTGCCGGCCGAGCTCGACCGCTGCCGAGTCGGGCCGGGCGGGGTCCCAGACGAGCACCCGACGATCGATGCTGCCGCTCACCACCTGGCCGTTCGCGAGCACCGCCACCCCGTTCACGGCATTGTGGTGGCGGCCGAGCTCGATCGGCGCCGAGTCGGGCTGGGCCGGATCCCAGACCAGCACCCGGCAATCCTCGCCGCCGGTCACCACCCGGCCGTCCGCGAGCGCCGCCACCGCACGCAGGCTGCCCCGGTGGCGGTCGAGCTCGACCGGTACGGAGTCGAACACCTCCGGATCCCAGAGGGCCACCCGACCATCGACACCGCCGGTCACCACGCGCCCGTCCGCAAGCGCCGCCAGCGCGCTCACCTCCTCGTCGTCGCGGCCGAGCTCAACCGGCGCCGAGCCCGGATCGGCGGGATCCCACAACATCAGACCGCCATAGCCGGCGCTCACCACCCGGCCGTCCGCGAGCGCCGCCGCCCGCCTCACGTCGACGTCGCGGCCGAGCTCGACCGGCTCGACGTCGGGCCGGGCAGGATCCCAGGCCAGCACCCGCCTGTCGACCGCGCCGCCCGTCATCACGCCCCCGTCCGGAAGCGCCGCCACGACCCTCCCGCCGGTGGCGCGGCTTCCGGGCATCTCGACCCACCCGGTGCGGGGCTCGTCAGGATCCCAAACCATGACCCGGCGGTCATCGCAGCCGGGCGAGCAGGTGGTCACCACGCGCCCGTCGGCGACCACCGCCATCATGCCCACATCGTCGGAGTGACCGCCGAGCGAGGCCGGCCACGCGCCGGGCTCGGCCGGATCCCAGGCGAGCACCCGGCCATCGAAGCCGCCCGTCACCACCCGCCCGTCGGCAAGCGCCGCGACCGCGCGCAGCGAACCCCCGCGGCGGCCGAAGTCCACAGGTGGCGGGCCGGGGTCTGCGGGATCCCACACGCGTAGACCGTCGGAGCCGGCCGCCGCCACCCACCCGTTCGCGAGCACCGCCAACCCCCTCAGGCCCGATTCGTCGCGACGGAGCTCGATGGCGGGCGAACCAGACTGACGGCGGGGGGCTGCCATCACCATCCGAGCAACCTCCACCGGCTCCCAGAGCAGCACCCGGCCGTCGGCGTCGCCGGTGATCACCCGCCCGTCGGGGAGCGCCGCGATGGCGGTGACGCGCTTGTCGTGGCGGCCGAGCTCGCGCATGAGAGGTCGGGTGATACGGCGCGTCGTCCAGAGGGGGACGACGGCAACCGAGGCCGAGAGCGATTCGAGCCGCGCGCGGACCTGACCGGCGAGGGCGTGCTCGGCCAGGCCGGCGGCCTGGACCCAGAGCTGCGAGTACACATAGCCAGGCTGGTCGAGCAGCTGCGAGGGAGTCAGCTCGTGAGCCTGTCCGCGGACGGCGGCGAGCATCGCCGTAACCGCGGCGGTCGGCGCCGCCGCGGCCGCGCGGCGCAGGTCGGCCACGACGTGGTCGACACCCACCGAGCGGATCGCAGCTTCGATCCATCCGACGTCGGTGACCAGAGCCGCCAGTCGCTCCGGCTCGTCGGTGAGCGTCGCGGCGTAGTTGTCCAGCAGGTACCGCGGGGTCGTGGTGGTGGCGTCCGTCGTGGTCGGCCATCCGCGGTCGCGCCAGTGCTCGGCCCACGTGTGGAGCCCATCCCGGAACTCCGGGTTGGTGAGATCCTCATTCGTCTGGGCGTGCTCCAGGAGCGAGTAGTGCGCGAACTGGTAGCGCGGGTGCGCCTGCGGGCCGACTCGCTCCAGGCTGCGAGCCGCACGATCGCGGACGAAGCGGCGCACCTGTGAGGTGTGGGCGGCGGCCGGCCTGTCCACGCCGCTCGAGAGAGCGGCCAGGTCGTCCACGGTGAGCGGCCCCGCAGCCGCGGTCAGAATTCCGAGCACGTTGAACGCAAGCTCATCCACGGCGTGCCCTGAATGGTGCGTCGTGAGGTCGTCGATCTCCCGGCGAGCGCGGTCGGCCAACTCGCCGGCGCCCGCGAACGGGTCGAGTGCCACAGGCGTCGTCCTGGTCAGCGGATGCCCGTCGGGCATGCCGTCCGGTACCCACGACGGACGGCTGGTGACAAGCACGTGGGCGTGCGCCCCGACCACATCCGGCAGCAGCGCGGCGACGCTGGGCGATCCGGCCGGAAGCGCATCCTCGTCGAGCCCGTCGACAACCAGCAGCAGGTGCCGGCCGGTCTCGTCGGCGCGCGCACTCGCCCGCCGCCACAGCGCGGCGAGCTGGTCCCGATCGGAAGGATGCGGGGACTCCACGTCGCAGAGGTACGCCAGCTGCGGCACCACCGCGGCCAGGAACCGGTTGCTGTCGGCGTCCGTGTCTCGACGAGACAGGAAGTAGCTCACGACGTCGACCTCGGCATCCACGTCGACGGGCAGACCGACCATGACCGCCTCGTAGACGAGCGCGGTCTTGCCGGTGAACGCTCCCCCCACCAGCCACCGATATCCCTCGTCGCCGGCGGCGAACGCGGCGACCTCTGCGAACTCCTTCTCCCTGCCCAGCAGCTGCGGCATCCGCGAGTGCAGCGCGCGGCCGAACCCGCGCAGCCGCTCGAGGTAGTCCGGCTCGGGGCGTTCTGGGCGCTCCGGTAGCACCTTCAGCTCTTTGACGCCGGCCACGCCCAGCCGCTGCCACCACTTCGCCGGATCCGCGACGCCCTGCCCCCACTCGGGATGGGCGTCGTCGCGCTCGAGCATGGTGAGCGGAACCGCGGTGATGGTCGAGGCTCCGGCGCGCTTGGGGTGCTCGGTCACCACCCCGAACAGCGATCCGCCTGAGAGCACCGGAGCGCCGGACATCCCCTCCCACTGAGAGTCGCCGGACGGCAGCTGCTGGGGGGAAACGGACACCTCGACGCTCAGGAGGCCGCTGGTCAAGCGCCCGAACTGGGGGACGATGCCGATCGCGTCGACCGTGTCCCGGACCGCATCCGGCGACGACGTCTCGGCGAACCACGGATACCCGATCGCGTGACAGCCCTCCACCGGGTCATCCCCGGTTTCACCTCGACCGACCCGCGCCAGCCCGATCGGCGCCAGCTCGGGCATCTCGTTCGCGACCTCGATGAGCGCGATGTCGGGAAGCGGACCGTCCGTATCCCCCACGAACTCCGGATCCAGGGTCGCCTTGTACTCCCGTTTCGCTGGATCTCGAACGTCGACCCTGACGGCACCCTTCACCACATGCGCGGCCGTCAGCACGGTGCGCCCGCACACGACAAGTCCCGACCCGTATCGATATCGATCCCGAGGCTCGGCTGTTTCGCCGTCGTCGGCGATGACCTCGACCAGCCGATCGGCCAACGAGACGCCGGCGGGAGTGCTAGCCCTTGCGCTCACTCGTCCTCTGCGCGATCTTGGCCGGCCGGCCTTCTGGATCCAGCGGGCCACCGAACACGATCGTCACCAGCTGCGTTGCTCCCGACTGGCGGTCGGTATCGCCGCCCAGTCCGAGCCCCACGAACGGAACCGTGAATCCCCCCTTCGCGCCCACCGACCGCGAGGCCGTGACCGTCAGCTGCACCGTCATCGACTCGACCGGCAGCTGAATGTCCGATCCGGCGCCGGCCGCGCGCGCCCGCAGCAGATCGTCACGCAACGACGCGATCGCGTCGGCAAGCCCCAACCCCGGCGGCCCATCGTCGTTCTCAGGCATCCGCCAACCTCCTCACCGCCGGCCATGGCAAGCCGGCATAGACGGGGCACGGCCACCCTGCCCGGCCGCGGCCCATGGACCGCCCACTATGCCACCATCGCCACAACGGTGCACGCGCGGTGCCCGTCAGCCGGTCGAGGCGGCGGGCACGCGCACTGTCCGAAGGAGCTGGTCGCCGACCTTGGCGAAGCTCGTCAGATCCGAACTCTTGTCGGGATAGACGACCGCGACGAACAGGTGCTTCGCGCCTCCGTAGGTGACGTCGGCGAGGTAGAACCGTTGTACCTGCGAACCGGCGATGCCCCAGGTCTCGGTCCATTGGGGGAAGCCCAGGAAGAGGACGCAGGGCCGGTCGGGACAGTTGGGATCCTCGTTCTTCGTGTGCTTGTTGACACTGACGTCGACCACGGTGGCCGGGAGCCTCCCGATCCGGCCCTTTCGCGGAGCGGTCGTCTTCAACGCGCTCGCTGATTGCAGCCAGTGCAGCAATCCCGCCGCCGTGAGCGGAACGCCGTTGACCCGGCTCTCAGCTCGGGTGGGGTAGACGTCCTCCCAGAAGAAGACGGCGTTCTGCGGTGTCGCGGCCGGACTCGCATTGAACTCCCCGGTGCTGTCCTGCTCGCTCGTCCATGTCCCGGACAGGCTGACGCGCATCCGGCCGCCGAAGAACCACTGGGTGGTGTAGGCGCCCGGCCCGATCGTCCCAGGCTGGGTCAGGCCCGGGGGATTGCAGGCGGGCACGCAGCCCTGGAGGGCGCTGCTGGTGGACGGCGCGATCGACGCAGCCGTGGATGTCGGCTCCGTGCCCGGTGTGGGTGCCGCGGTACCACTCGACCCGCAACCGGCGAGGAGCAGCCCCGCGAGCACGCCTGCGGCTGCCATCGCCACGAAGGAACGGTGGCGCTGAACGAGATGTGGGGTTGGGTTCATGCCGCCAATCTCGCACGCCCCCGTCCCGGAAGCGTTACGGCCGCCGCACGAGGGTCAGGACGGGCCGCCGAAGTCGACGTCGCTCGAGCTGACAGTCCCCGCGGTTCGGCCTGGCGCCGTCTGGTATGCCCAGTACAGATTGGTGTGCGCGATGACCGCCGCCGGTGGCGGCGCCCCCCACTCCGTCTGATCCTCGGTCGTGTGCGCGTCGCCGACGAGCGTCGCGTCGTACCCCCTGGCGAGGGCGCCGTGCAGGGTCGAGCGGACGCACCAGTCGGTCTGCGCGCCGACGACGACCAGCCGCCCGACAGCGAGGCCGGACAGCACGGCCTCGAGCGTGGTGTCCTCGAAGGAGTCGCCGTAGCTCTTCTCGACCAGCGGCTCCGCAGCGCCGGGGCTCAGCTCGGGCACGATCTGCCAGCCGTCGCTGCCCCTGGCAAGCTGCTCATCGGAGTGCTGCACCCAGACCACGGGCACTCCCTCCCGCCGTGCCTTCTCCACGAGGCGGCCGACATTTGCGACGACCGCATCGCGGCCGTGCGCCCGCTCGACGGCGTTGTTCTGGACGTCGACGACGAGCAGCGCAGTGTTCGGCCGATTCCGAAGTGTGGTCATGTCTCCTCCACCGCCAAAGAAAAAGGCCCGCATATGCGGGCCTTTTCGAGGTAGCGGGGGCAGGATTCGAACCTGCGACCTTCGGGTTATGAGCCCGACGAGCTACCGGACTGCTCCACCCCGCGTCGGAGCGAAAGATTTTAGCAGATGCCCTAAGATCCGGCGATGGTGCTGGTGGCGGTGATCGTGTGGGTGGTCGTCGTGGGGGCGTTCTTCGTGTACGCGCTCGTCCACGGCCTGCGCACCTACCGGCGGGTGCGCGCCGCCCAGGCCACGATCGAGGGCCGGCTGGCCGTGCTCGAGGGCGAGGGACTGGGAGTGCTCGACCAGCGAACGGCCGAGCTGAGCGAGAAGGTGGCCAGGATGCAGGCTGCGCTCGAGCGGCTCGAGCGCTCGCTGGCCGGGTTTGAGGTGCTGACCTCGTCGGTCAGCGGCGCCGGGTCGGTGCTGTTCGCGCTGAGGCGGATCGTGCGTCGATGACCCGCCGGGTCGGCGCGGTCGACATCGGCACGAACTCGACCCGCCTGCTCGTCGCCGACGTGTCGGCGGCCGGCGGCATCGCGGAGGTCGACCGCCTGCTCGAGATCACCCGCCTCGGCGACCGGGTCGACGCCGACCACCGGCTTTCGGACGCAGCCATGGCGCGCGTCCACGCCGCCCTCGAGCGCTACGCCGCGCGAGCGAGGCAGCTGGGCGCCGAGCCCGTGCTCGCGACCGCCACGAGCGCCGTCCGCGACGCCGCAAACGGCGGCGAGTTCCTGGCCGAGGTCGGTGCCCGGCACGGGTTCGTGACCCGGCTGCTCTCGGGCGACGAGGAGGCGGAGCTGACCTACCGCGGCGTGTGCTCGCGCGAGCGGGTGGGCGACGGGACCCTGATCTGCGACATCGGCGGCGGCTCGACGGAGCTCGTCCTGGGCGGCCACGACGGCGTGCGCGACCGCGCCAGCCTGGACATCGGCTGCGTGCGCCTCTCGGAGCGCCACCTGCACACCGATCCCCCGACCGCGGACGAGCTCGCGACGCTGCGGGCGGAGGCCGCCGCCGCACTCCCGGCCCGGCTCACGTCGGCCGCCCGCGCACTGGTCGGCGTCGCCGGCACCGTGTCGACGCTCGCCACCATCGACATGGGCCTCGAATGCGAGATCCCCGAGGTGATCGACGGCCACCGGCTGCCCGCGGCGGCCGTCGAGCGGCTCCTGGGCGAGCTGGCCGCGCTGCCGCTCGAGCAGCGCCGCCTCGTGCGCGGGCTCATGCCCGAGCGGGCGCCGACCATCGTGGCGGGCGCGGTGATCCTCGCGGCCGTCGTGACGGCGACCGCTGCCGAGACGGTGGTCGTCTCGGAGCGCGACATCCTGCACGGCGCCGCGCTGGCCGCATTCGATCTGTAAAGAAGCGACCCGAGGGTCGCGGAAACCCCCGGATGCGGCTACGCTCGCGGCAAAATCCGCCGCCGACCACCGCACAAAGGAGCGTGAGTCGTCATGAGCGAAGGGCAGCGCCAGATCCAGCGGTACGGATGGAAACCGAGCCTTCCCGACCATCGCGACCTGCTCGCCGACACCACCGGGCTGACGCCGTTGCCCGAGGTGGATCCGCGCGGCGAGATGCCGCCCGTCTACGACCAGGGCCAGCTGGGCAGCTGCACCGCAAACGCCGTCGGCGCCGCCCTCGAGTACGACGGCATGCTCGACGGAGCCGCACCCGTGACGCCGAGCAGGCTCTTCATCTACTACTGCGAGCGCTCGATCGAGGGCTCGCTGGGCAAGGGCGACACCGGCGCGTTCGGCCGCGACGGGTTCAAGGCCGCCAAGCGCTACGGCACCCCACCCGAGACCGACTGGCCCTACGACACCAGCAAGTACGCCGACGACCCGCCGAAGCCGGCCTGGGACGACGCGGCCGCTCACAAGCTGACCAAGTCCTACAAGTCGGTGCCGCGCTCCGTGAACCAGTTCAAGTCGGTGCTCTCGAACAAGCAGACGATCGCCTTCGGCTTCTCGGTGTACGACTCGTTCGAGTCGGCGGACGTCGCGAAGACCGGCATCGTCCCCATGCCCACGCAGGACGAGCAGCAGATCGGCGGGCACGAGGTGCTCGCCGTGGGCTACCTCGCCAGCGAGCCGAACTACCTGCTCGTGCGCAACAGCTGGGGCGAGGGCTGGGGGCTCGGCGGCTACTTCCTGATGCCCTGGCAGTACATCCTCTCGACCGACCTGGCGAGCGACTTCCGCACCATCGTGCGGCCCTCGGCATGAACGGCCGCGAGGCGACGCGCCAACAGAGGCGGTTTCGGCTCACGCCGGACGGGGAACTGTCAGGGCATGAGCACAACCGCAACAATCATCATCATCGTCGCAATCATCGTCGTGGTCGCGATCCTGATTGCGCTCTTCCGCAGGGCGCAGACCAGGAAGATCGATCAGCAGCGGATTGCTGCCGACGAGCACCGCCGCGAGGCGGAGACACGCACGCTTGCGGCCGACCAGGCCCGTGCCGCCGCCGACGAGCAGGCCGCACGCGCCGAGCGTGAGCGGCTGGCTGCCGAGCAGCAGCGGGCCGAGGCGGAGCGCCAGCGCGCGGACGCGAACGCCCTGCACGAGCGGGCGAACGAGCTCGACCCGGACGTTCCGGATCCGGAGGATCAGGCGAGCGAGACCGACCCCGCCCGGCGCTAGCCGAGCGGTGATCCGAAGTGGGCCCGGCCGCCGGCCGGGCCCACTTCGGCATGCCTGCGTTGCCGGTACACCGAATGCTCACCGACCGGTCACCGATCGGTCACCCCACGGCGCCCCTGCCTTGAGAAGGATGCGAGGCGGCGGGTAGAGATCGTCGGAAGGGGAGTCTGATGTCGAGCTTCGATCGTCTACGGCGCGCGAGCCTCGTCGCGCTGGGTGTGGGGGCGCTCACCACCACGGCCGCGGCGGCCGCGACCGGTGCGCACCAGGTCAGCGCGCACACGCGGCCGCACGCGGAGCACGTGCTCCTGATATCGGTGGACGGGCTGCACCAGTCGGATCTGCGCTGGTGGGTGCGCCACCACCCACGAAGCGCGCTTGCGCGGCTCGCGCGGGCGGGCACCGACTACGGCGACGCTGTCACACCGGTGCCGTCGGACTCCTTCCCGGGCATGGTCGCCCAGGTCACGGGCGGGGACCCGCGGACGACCGGCATCTACTACGACGACTCCTACAACCGCCGGCTGCTGCCCCCGGGCAGCACGTGCACGCCCGGGCAGACGACCGGCCTGGGCACCGAGGTGAACTTCGCCGAGAACATCGACCGCAACCTGAACTCGATCGACGCCGGCCTGGGCATCCCGAACCTGTACCCGGGCCTTCCCGGCAGCGTGCTCGCCCTGCCCGGCACCGTCCAGGCGATCGAGGCGGGGATGATCGACCCGGCCCAGCTGCCCATCGATCCGGCCACGTGCACGCCGGTCTACCCGCGCCAGTACCTGCGGGTGAACACGGTGTTCCAGGTCGCACACGACGCGGGCCTGCGCACCGCCTGGGCGGACAAGCATCCGGCCTACGAGCTGCTCGCGGGCCACTCCGGGACGGGCATCGACGACCTCTTCACGCCCGAGATCAACAGCTCCACGACCGACCCGAGCCTGCCGGCCGGGCCGAGCGGGGACTGGACGACGAACAATCGCGACACCCAGTTCTACGACGCGATCAAGGTGCGGGCCGTGCTGAACGAGATCGACGGCCGCAACCACGCCGGCACCGCGCACGTCGGCGTCCCGGCGATCTTCGGGATGAACTTCCAGTCGGTCTCGACGGCCGAGAAGCTGCCGACCTCCCCGATCGGGGGCAACGACGCGCTCGGCGGCTACGTGCGCCATGACGGCCGCTGGGTGCCGGGGCCGGTGCTGCGCGACGCCCTCGGGTTCGTCGATCGCGCGGTCGGCCGGATGACGGCCGAGCTCGCCCGGCGCGGCCTCGGCGGCGACACGGCCGTGATCCTGTCGGCCAAGCACGGACAGTCGCCCATCGAGACGACGGCGCTCAAGCGCATCGACGACGGCAACGTCATCGACGCCCTGAACGCCGCGTGGCAGGCCCACGGCGGCAGCGGGGATCTGGTCGCCTTCGCGATCGACGACGACGCGATGTACATCTGGCTCGCCGACCGCTCGGACGGGGCGCTTCGCTTCGCCCGCCACTTCCTGCTGCACTACTCCCAGCCGGCCTCGGCCGGCGCGGCGACCGACTACGCCGGCAACCCGATCGGCTTCACGGCATCGGGGCTGCGCGCGGTGCGGTTCGGGCCCGGCTTCTTCGGCGTCGCAAAGGCCGATGCGCGCGTGCCCGACCTGGTCGGCATCGTCCAGCACGGCGTCGTGTACACGGGCGGCACGAGCAAGATCGCCGAGCACGGCGGCGACGATCCCCAGGATCGCCACGTGCCGCTGATCGTGGCGGGAGCGGGCTTCGGCCGCGGGGCGGTGTCGACCCCGGTCGAGACCACCCAGATCGCGCCCACCATCATGCGGCTCCTGGGCTTCGATCCGCGGCTGCTCGAGGCCGTGCGGGAGCAGGGCACCCGGGCGCTGCCGACCCCCTAGCCGGGGAGCAGCCCTTCCGGGCATGGGCCGGGGACGGTCTTCGGCACGGCGGCATATGCCACCTCGCCGGAGGCCGCCTCCTCGGCCACGCCCGCCTCGTAGCGCAGCGCCAACTCCGACACGGGGTACCGCAGACCGTCGCCGGCATTGCGCGCGCCGACCCCGAGGAACACACAGGGGCCGTCGCCGCTGCCCACGAAGACGTGCTCCGTCCACGGCGGGCAGTGCACGAAGTCCCAGGCCTGCAGGCGGCGCTCCTGCCCCTCGACCAGCAGCAGGCACTCACCGCTCAGAACGAGGAAGTCCTCCTGGCCCTCCTCGGCGTGGTAGTAGCAGTTCGGCTGGCCCGGCCACATCACCTGGACGTTGATCCCGTAGTGCGGGAAACTCGGCGTGCCCTCGAAGGTCACGCCCGCGCCGAACTTTTCGTTGTGGATCCACGCCGCGTCGCGCGCGTTGACGACGAACCAGCCCTCGCCCGCCGGCGTCTTGCCGCCCGGCCCGTCCTGCATCGGAGCCTCCGGAATCATGCGTCCCTCCCTGGTGTCTCGATCACTGGATTGACCAGGCCGATTACCTTGAGCGGAGGGCATCGGCATGCCCGGTGGCGAGTTTGGAGGGCTGGTGAAGGCTTTTCGCGGTGAGCGCGGGCAGACGTTGCCGCTGATGGTGTTGTTCGTGACGTCCCTGATCGGGATGTCGGGCCTGGTCATCGACGTTGGCAGTTGGTATCTGTCCAAGCAGCACTTGCAGGCGGCGGTGGACGCGGCCGCATTGGCGGGCGCGTCGCAGTTGCCAAGCGGCTGGGCAGCCGCGTCGTCGACCGCCGGCGGTGAGTTCGCCAAGAACAACGAGCCGGGCGATTCGGCCACGTACGCAAACACCACCGACCTGTCTGCAGGCGACAGCGTCACCGTCACCGCCACCCGCACGGCGCCGACCTATTTCAGCAAGATTTTCGGCTTCTCCGGCGTGACCATCACCGCGGCTGCGCAGGCGACGGTGGAGTCGTTCCGGACGGTGGCGTCCAACCAGGACATCATGCCCTGGGGAGTCATGAAAGACACCTACATCCCCGGCCAGCCCTACTCCATCTACACCGACAACAGCTCGTCGAACAACGGCGCCCTGTCACTGCCCTACACAAACAACGCCAACTGCCCCGTACCCAACGGCGCCAACCCCTACCGAGACGAGATCGACGGGACACTGAACGCCTGCCCGGTCTCGGTCGGCGAACAACTGGACGTCAAACCGGGCCAAAACTCTGGCCCCACCCGACAGGGCATCGACACCCGCATCACCACCTGGAAGCCGCTCGACCAGATCGTCCAGTTCGGCGGCAACGGCCAGGCGGCCACTCTGCTTGACCCCACCAGCAAACAACTGGTGCTGATCCCGATCGTGGAAGATCCAAACGGCGCCACCAACTGGCTGAACGGCTCGGGATGGGTGCGAGTGGTCGGATTCGCCTGGTTCGTGATCACCCCGCCCCCCGGCTACACCAACAACGGCAAGACCGTCACCGGCGTCTTCGTCGGCCTCCAAGACTCCGTCGGCACCGGCGACACAACCGGCGCCTACGACCCCAACCACAACACCGACTACACCGTCAGCCTCACCCGCTAACCCGGCTCGACGCTCGCAGCTCCACCGAACGACGGCTGACGTGCGTTGCACTTGGGCCACGTCCAGCAGAGGAGGTCATGAAAGGGGAGGTACCCGCTCCTTGGGAGCCGGCCCCTCCCTCGTAGTTGCGCCTGGCGATTCCTGCGGGGGAGTACTAGGCGCGTCGGCCGGCTGCTTGCCACGCTTCCATGAGCTGGGCGCGGTAGAACAGCCAGACGCACGCCCCCGACGACTAGGAGGACGACCTCGTCGAACGGCCCGGGCACTGGGAGCAGCCCGACTGCCCCGCCCCACCGAATCGGGCGGGGAATGCGCCCGTCACGAACGACGATCTTCACCGAACGGATCGCCCGACCGACGAAGGTGCGGATGGATCTCACACGTCGAGGTTACCCCGTGTGCCGCGCGCCATATATGGGTGGGTTGGCGACCGACCCCACGGCATGCTCGGCCCCGCCAGCGCCAGCGCTTCGGCCCGCCTCGATCGGAGTCGAAGACCTCGCTCATGTCCAGATTCGACACTCGCAGTGCGGAGCGCCGCGGCTCGAGGTGGGCGACCTGAGCGCGGCGCTCCTGGTCAGCCCTGGTGGGACTCGAACCCACACGGCCCGGAGGCCTCCGGGGTTTAAGCCCGGTGCGTCTACCAGTTCCGCCACAGGGTCACCCGCGACGGTACACGGGATCCGGGCGGGCGCCGGGCGGTCCGGCGACCGGCGAGCCGGCCCGGGCGACCGCGTAGGGTGTCCGGATGCGTCGTGCCATCCTGCTCGGGGCGGCCTTCGCCCTCCTCACCGTCGCCGTCGGAGCCGGCTGGCTGCACCCGGTCGACCGGTACGCGATCCACCACCTGCAGCCGCTCGCACGCGACACGTTCGAGAAGAACGTGGCTCCGCCCGAGCCGCTGTCGGCGCTCGCCCCGATCGTGACGGGCGACCGCACGGCGGTCGCAAGCGGCTTTGCGATCGTCCTCGCGCCCGCCGACACCGCGGCCGCGCTGATCCTGGTCGCGGCCGCCGGGCTCGTGCTGCGCCGCCGCGGCCGCCCGCGGGTGGCGGCAGTATGGATGGCCGCGTTGCTCGCCGGGCTCGCGATCGAGGTCGCCGGCAAGGCGCTCGTCGACCAGCTCCGGTTCGGGACGAGCGTGACCGTGCTCGGCGTCACGATCAACGGGTCCTACCCGAGCGGCCACACCATCCGCTCGGTGATCATGGCGGCCATGTTCGCGATGGTGTGGCCGCGCGCGCGGGGCGCCGTGATCGTCTGGGCCGTGGTCGTGACCGTGCTGCTCGAGATCGGTGGCCTGCACGTCCCGACCGACATCGCCGGCGGCTTCCTCGTGGGCGGCGCCCTCGCCTGCGCGGCCCTGGCCTACGGCGGCGACTCGATCAGGGCGGTCGCGCCGGTCCTGCCCGTACAATCCGGCGGCCATGCACCTGCGCAAGCGCCCCGACCAGCCGACCTACAAGCTCCGCCCGGGGCCGCCGACGGTGGCGGCCGGCGACCGGGTGCGGATCGTGGGACGGAACAGCCCGAAGCTGGGTGAGGTCGGCACGGTCGCCCGGGTCGCCGGCCGCAGCGTCATCCTCGACCTCGACCGGCCCTACATGGCGTCCGGGACGCCGCAGCGCCAGTACTACAGCTATCCGGGCGAGCTCGAGCTGATCCCACGCGTCGGCCGCATGGGGGCGCAGGACCTCTTCGCCGACGACGAGACCGGCTAGCCCGCGGGCTACTCGCCCGGGGTGAAGCCCGTGTACTTCGTCGCGGGCTTGACGCCGGGGGGCAGGCTGCCGGCGACGACCGTGACCGCGTCGTGCTCCTTCGGCTTCGTGTTCAGGCCGGCCGGGGCGAGCTTGCCGTTCACGTACACCTTGACGCCGTTGCAGTAGCCGCCCAGGCACTGGTCGCTCGCGTACACGCCCCAGACGTCGAAGAACTGGAGGATGGTCGCCTGGAAGCCGGGCACGGACGACTCGACGTGGACGATGCCGGAGTGCACGTCGGTGGTGACGTCATGCGTGTGGATGTCGGACGACATCGCCGGCGGCGCCTGCAGGCCGATGTTACGCGGGATCACGATGTTCTTGCCGCCGGCGTACACCGTCAGGTGCCAGTGGTAGTGGACGACCGGGTTCACCTCGTTCGCCGGGGCGAGCCCGAGCTTGCGCAGTGCCGCGGCCAGATCGGTGTAGTTCGGCTGCCACGTGCCCGCGGAGACGAAGTCGATCTTGGAGTGGGTCAGCCGGTCCTGGACCACCGATGCGGACTGATTCGGCGCGCTCGAGCCGCTCCGCGTCACGACGAAGGCGGCGGCCACGATCACGGCTGCGAGCAGCACGGATCCGCTCACGACCCACGCCCACGGGGGCATGCCGCCGTTGCGCTTCTGCGAGGCGGGTGCGATGCCGGCGCCGGTGCCGAGCCGCTGTGCCCGGCGCTGGTTGGTGAGCTCCTTCTTGGCCTTGCCCATCCTGTCAGATGATAGCGACGGCCCCACAGCGGCGACTCCGCCTATATTGGCCCGACATGTGGACATGGACGCTCGTGCGCTTCGTGCACCTGGTCGCGGCGGCCACGCTCCTGGGGATGCAGGTGACGCTGCTCGTGCTGGTGCCGGCCCTGCGCCGGCTCCTGCCCCCCGAGCAGGTGCGCGCGACCGTCCGCGGCGCGGGCAAGAGCCTGGCGATCGCCGGCGGCACGGCGCTGGCCGCGCTCGCCGCGAGCGGGGTCGCCCTCGCCCGGCACGAGCCCTCGGCCTCGGCGCACCCCGGCGTGATCGATCTCAAGGAGGGCCTGCTGGTCGCGATCGTCGCGCTGCTCGCCGGGCACGCGCTCGTGCGCGGGCAGCGGCCGCGGGTCGCGGCGTCGGCGCTCGTGCTCATGATGACGCTCACGGCGTTCCTTGCAGGCGCGTGGCTGGCGGAGGCATGACCGGCGCCGACGCCCTCGAGCCGCGCTTCTGCCCGTTCTGCGGCCAGCCGCTGGGATCGTTCTTCGGCAACCGCATGACCGATGGCAGCCGCTGGTGCGAAGGCTGCCAGGAATCTTTTCGCGTCTTCGTCGTTAATCTAGGTGAGGGACGCGATCCCCCGAACGACGGCGAAGGAGCCACATGAGCAGCGACATCCGTGAGGTCATCATCATCGGCGGCGGGCCGGCCGGCTACACGGCCGCCCTGTACGCAGCGCGCGCCAACCTCGAGCCCCTGGTGTTCGAGGGGTTCGCCTACGGCGGCCAGCTGATGATCACCTCCGACGTCGAGAACTATCCCGGCTTTCGCGACGGCATCCTCGGGCCCGAGCTGATGCAGACCATGCGCGCCCAGGCACAGCGCTTCGGCGCCGAGCTCGTGGCCGACGACGTCACCAGGGTCGACTTCTCGGCGCAGCCGCTGCGCGTGTACGTCGGCGACGACGAGTTCCGCGCCCGGGCCGTGATCGTGGCCACCGGCGCGACCGCCCGCCAGCTCGGCCTCGAGACCGAGGTGACGCTGCAGGGCCGGGGCGTCAGCTACTGCGCCGTGTGTGACGCGGCCTTCTTCCGGGCCAAGAACGTCGTCGTGGTCGGCGGCGGCGACTCGGCGATGGAGGAGGCCACCTTCCTGGCCAAGTTCGCCACGAAGGTGACCCTGGTGCACCGCCGTGACGCGTTCCGGGCCTCACCGATCATGACCGACCGGGCCAAGGCGAAGGAGAACATCGACTTCGTCACCAATGCCACCGTCAGCGAGGTGCTCGGCACCGACCACGGCCAGGTGAAGGGCGTGCGGCTGCAGGACACCGTCACCGGAGAGACGCGCGAGATGGAGGCCGACGGCCTGTTCGTCGCCATCGGCCACGACCCGACGACGGCGGTGTTCAAGGGCGTGCTCGACATGGACGAGGCCGGCTATCTGCTCACGCGCGACGGCTCCACGGCCACCAACGTCGAGGGCGTCTTCGCCGCGGGCGACGTGGTCGACCACGTCTACCGCCAGGCGGTCACCGCGGCGGGGATGGGCTGCATGGCGGCGCTCGACGCCGAGCGCTTCCTGGCGCACGCTGCAGACGCCAAGCCGGCGGCCGAGGCGGCCGCGGCTACTCGAGCGTAAACCAGGCCAGGCGGTGGCCGCCGGCGCCCCGGCGCAGGATCGCCTGCCCGAGGTAGACGCCGGGCTGCACCGCCACGAGCTCGTCGACGACCCGGCGCAGGAGCGGCGGGTTCTCAGGCAGGTCGTAGTCGATGCGCAGCACCTCGACGCCGGAGTCGAGCCGCCCGGCCGCGACCGCGGTCGTGAACCGCAGCGCGCGGTAGCTCGAGACGTCCTCGGGCCACCAGGCCCGGTAGGCGGCCGGCGTCAGCACCTCGCCCGCCCGATAGGCGCTCATGTCGAACACGTTCTCGCCGCTGGCCGAGGCCGCGTCGAAGCGCTTCCCGAGCCAGGGCAGCCACAGGCCCAGCAGGCTCTCGAGGACGACGTCCGCCCCGGGTGCGAGCGTCAGGTGCAGCAGCGCGCCGTCGTAGCGGCCGTCGAGGGCCGGGTCGGGCGGGACGCCGCGGGCGAACGCGCCCTCGAGCTCCGCCGTCGACCGGTCGGCCAGCGTGCGCGGCCTGTTGGCGCCGGATTGCATGCCACATGATGGCACGCGGCGCTTCGGTACATTGCAGGACGTGCGATTTTTCATCTGCCCCAACTGCACGACCCGTGCGCTCGACGACGACGGCAAGGCGGGCCTCACCCATCAGCCCGTCGGCTGCGAGAAGTGCGGGTTCGGCTATCTGTTCGAGCTCCTGGAGGACTTCTTCCCCCCTGCCGGCGCGGGCATGGTCACGTGCGACCGCGACGGCCGCGTGCTCTCGTGCGGCCGGGGCGTATTCGAGCTCACGGGCTACTCCGAGCGCGAAGTGATGGGAAAGCCGCTCGGGGAGGCCTTCGGCCTGTCGGGGTTCACGAACGGCGACAACCCGATCCCGGTCGTGCTCGAGTGGGGCGTGCGCAAGCTCGACCAGCACGTGACGCTGCGGCACCACTCCGGCCGGTCGAAGCGCGTGCGGGTCGACCTGTTCCCGGCGTACGACGAGGACGGCGGCATGCTGGCGTCGCTCGCGCCGGAGATGAACGGCCACGATACGGGCTGAGGCCCGTTGGCCGTGCGTCATTCGCCCCGCTCCGGCCCCGCCGGACGCGCGGCGGCCAGCTCCCGCTCGACCAGCGCCTGCAGACGCTCCAGCGCCCGCAGCTGTCGCAGCCGCCGCTCGAGCAGGCGCCGCTCGCTCGCGGCATCGACCGCGACCAGCACTCCGAGCGCCTCGAGCACCGCAGCATCGTGCGCGCCCAGCTCGGTGCGCACGCGCCCCTCGATGCCGGCCCAGGCCAGCCGCAGGCGGGCGCCGTCGACGTCGTCTCGCAGCCGCTCGGCGTGGCGGGCGACGCGGTCTGCATAGAGCTCGAGCTCGATCCGGGACACGCGGCGATGATCGCCCGCCGCGCTGTCGCGGGTCTACGCCGCCGCTGTCACGAAACGGTGCCGGAACGGCCGCGGCCGGCGGTACGGGGACTGTCCCCGGTTGGCGGGGACAGTCCCCGCTTCGTGCGCGGCGATGCGCCGATGCCGACGCGGAAGGCCGACGGGCACAGGTCGGCCACTGCGCAGTCCGCGCAGAGCGGCGAGCGCGCGTGGCACACCCGCCGGCCGTGGAAGATGAGCACGTCTGACACCTGCAGCCAGCGCTCGCGCGGGTAGAGCTGCATCAGCACCCGCTCGATCTTGTCCGGGTCGGTGTGCCGGGTCAGGCCCAATCGCCGGGAGAGCCGGCGCACGTGCGTGTCGACCGCGATCCCCTCGCGCTTGCCGAAGGCGTTCGACGCCACCACCGCGGCCGTCTTTCGGCCCACCCCCGGCAGCGCCACCAGCTCGGCCGTCGTCTGCGGCACCTCTCCCCCGTGCCGCTCCAGGATCGCCATGCAGCAGCCGCGGATCGCCGCCGTCTTCTGGCGAAAGAACCCGGTCGGCTTGATGAGCTGCTCGAGATCCCCGACCGGGACCGCCAGGTAGTCCTCGGGCGTGCGGAAGCGGCGGAAGAGCGTCTCGGTCACCCGGTTCACGCCGACGTCCGTCGACTGGGCCGAGAGGATCGTCGCGACCAGCAGCTCGAGCGGCGTCGACCAGTGCAGGGCGATGTGGGCGTCGGGGTGCTCGGCGGCCAGCCGGTCGAGGATCTCGACCGCCCGGCGGCGGCGCTCCCTCATCCCTCCCACTCCAGGTTCGGCCCTGCGCACAACAGGTCGAGCGCCGGGCACTCGCGGCAGTGGGGGCCGGGGCGGGCGGGGAAGCGGCCGGCCCGGATGGCGTCGATCGCGGTGCGCAGCTCGGCCTCGAGGCCGGGCGCGTCCGCGGCCGCGAACCGGCGCACGGCGACCGCCTCCGAGTCCTCCAGGAAGGCGTAGGCGATCTCGGCCGCCGGCGCCCCCGAGCGCAGCGCGGCGAGCGCGTAGGTGGTCACCTGCTCGGCGTAGGACGTGTCCATCACGTCCTGTGCAACGCGCTCGCCCAGGCGGTTCGTCTTGAAGTCCACGACGAGCGCCGTGCCGTCGCCGAAGCGGCCGAACACGTCGAGTCGCCCGCGGAAGAGCACACCGTCCACGTCGAAGGCGAACGCCACCTCGTGGCGGGCATCGACCAGCTCGGCGACGCGGGCGCGCAGCGGCGATGCCGCCCAACCGGCCACGAACGCGGCGATCCGGGCCTCGTCCTCGGCGCTCGCGTGCGGGTAGAGGTCGCGCCAGCGGCCGTCGGCCCGCTCGAGCTCGAGGTGCACCGCATCGCCGAGCTCGAGCGCGTCCAGGCCGCCCCCCTCGGCCTCGGCCCGCTCGGGCTCGGGCAGCCCCAGCACCCGCTGGGCGAAGTAGCGGTAGCCGCAGCGGCGATAGAGCGACAGGGCGCTGTAGCTCAGCCGGCGCAGCGGCACCGGCGGCGCGGCGGCGATCGGCGCGAGCGCGGGCAGCGCCTCGACCGTGCGCCCGCCCTCGCCGAAGAGCGCAAGCTGCTCCCCCACCGGATGCGTGTCCGGGGCCTCCACCCCAACCGTCACGGCGCCGTTGGGAGGGGCCGGATCGGCGGCGGACGGACGTTCCACGCGCACGCGCAGGCGGGCGTCGCCGACGTCGAGCTCCGGCTCCGAATCGAGGTCGACGCCCAGCACGCCGCACAGGTGGGCGATCGTGGTCTCCTCGCCGGGATCCAGAGCGCCGCTGACGATCAGGTGGTGGCGGGCGCGGGTCATGCCCACGTACTGCAGCCGGCGGGCCTCCTCCCGCTCGGACTGGCGCTCCCGGGCGGCCACGTCGGCGTAGCCGAGGGCGGGCCGCAGCAGGCCCGTGGCCGGATCCACGGCGCGCAGCGCGATGCGGCCGCCGGAGTCGACCAGGATGTCGCGCGTGTGCCGCGAGGCCCGCTCGCGGCCGCAGTCGGCCAGCGCGACCACGTCGAACTCGAGCCCCTTCGCCGCATGGACGGTCATGAGCACGATGGCGTCACGGCCCTCCTCGGCCGTGGCCGCCTCGCCCTCGCGCACCTGCAGCGCGGCCTGCTCGTCGCAGAAGCGGACGAACCCCTCCAGGTCGGGCCCGCGCACGGCCTCGAACTCGGCCGCGAGCCGGCCGAGCTTGCGCAGGTTGGCGAAGCGGCGGTCGCCGTCCGGCATGGCCAGGCAGGCCAGGTCGTAGTCGTGCTCGGCCGCGATCATGTCGCACAGCCGCTCGAGCGACACCTCCGCCGAGGCCCGCACGAGGCGGGCGAAGCGCTGCCCGAACGCCAGCACGAGCTGGCGCTCCTCCGGCGCGAGGCCGGGCGGAGGGTCGTCGCGCTCGAGCGCGGTGAAGATCGGCCGGCGGACGGCCGCGCGGCGCACCCGCCAGAGGCCGTCATTGGACATGCCCACGAGCGGCGAGGCCAGGACGGTCAGAAGGGCGACGTCGTCGTAGCGGTTGCGGATCAGGCGCAGGTAGGCGAGCACGTCGGAGACCTGCTGCTGCGCGTAATAGCCGCGGCCGGTCGCGCGCACGGTCTGCAGGTGGCGGTCGCGCAGCGCCGCCTCGTAGCGGGCGGCGTCGGTGCCCGCCTCGAACAGCATCACCACCTGGCCGGGACGGCACTCCCCGCCGTCGACGAGCTCGGCGATCCGCGCGGCCAGCGCGCGCGCCTCGGCATCGCGCCAGCTGTGGCCTGCCGCCCGGAAGGCGACCTTGTCGGTGAGGAGCAGGTCGACGCGACCGCCGCCGGGCGCCTCGCCGTCGAAGGCGCCCTCGGCGAGCAGCGGCTCGTAGCGGTCCGGGAACTCGCGCCGGTAGCTCTCGTTCACGGTGCCGATCACGTGCGGCCGCGAGCGGTAGTTGCGGCGAAGCGCGATCAGGCCGGCGCCGGCCGCCTCCCGCCGCGTCCGGTAGACGTCGACGTCGGCGTGGCGGAAACGGTAGATGCTCTGGAACTCGTCGCCGACCAGGAAGAGCTCGCCGCCCGCGATCAGGTCGATCAGCTCGCACTGCAGCCGGTTCGTGTCCTGGAACTCGTCCACGAGCACACAGGCGAAGCGCTCGCGGTAGGCCTCCGCCAGGTCGGGCCGCGCCGTCAGGAGATCGCGCGTGCGCAGCTCGAGGTCGGTGAAGTCGACCAGGCTGCGGCCGTCCTTGCGCTCGGCGTAGGCGGTGTCGAGCAGGCCCAGGAGCTCCTCCAGCAGGCCGAGGTCGGCGACCGCCGCCGCGTCCAGGGCCGCCGCCTCGAGCCCCTCGCGGGCCGCGTTGTAGTCCTGGCGGCCGGCGGTGTTGCGGATCTTGTACGCCGAGAGGTCGGTGAGCGCCGCCGGGCCGGGCGCGGTCGCAAGCAGGGCCGTGAGCCGGGCCGCCCGCTCGTGGTCGAGTCCGGCCGCCGCTCCCTCGGCCGCGGCGAGCGCCGGGGCAAGCTCGGCCACCGCGTGCGCACGCAGCGCGAGCGGGCGGCCCGCGCTGCGCAGTTGCTCGTGCACGTCGGAGAGCGTCTCGCGCAGCCGGCGGCGGCCGTAGGCGGCGAGCAGGTCGAGGCGGCGGCCCCCGTCGTCGGGCGGCGCCCCACCCAGGAACCGCTCCAGGGCAAGGTCGAAGGCCTCGGAGCGCAGCAGGCGGGCGCCCACCTCGTCGGCCACCGCGAAGCGGGGGTCGAGGCCGGCGTCGAACGCATTCGCGCGCAGGATGCGCAGGCAGAAGCGGTGGATGGTCGAGATCCAGGCGGTGTCGATCGCCCGGGCCCGCTCCATCTCGCCGGCGAGCTCGAGCCCCTCGCGCACCCGCCGGCGCAGCTCCGACGCCGCCCGGTCGGTGAACGTGATCGCGAGCAGGCGGTCGATCGGCGTGCCTCCCAGCACCTGTCCCAGCACCCGTTCGACGAGCACCGCCGTCTTGCCGGTGCCCGCGCCGGCCGAGACGAACACGTGCCCGCGGCGCTCGATCGCGGCCCGCTGCTCCGGGTTCCAGCGGTCGCTGCTCACGGCCTCGGCACCCGGCAGATCGTGTGCAGCGTGCACCAGCCCGGGCACTCGCCGGTCCGCGGGTCGTGCCGCACGAGGCCGGCCCGCATGCCGGTGACGGCGGCCTGGGCCACCTCGGTCGCCCGGGTCACCTGCGCCCAGAAGGCGTCGGTGTCGAGCTGGTCGCCGCGGGCCAGGCCGTCGGTCTCGATCTCGCCGGCGAGCACCAGGCCGCGCGCTGCCCGCTTGCCCGCGAGCGCCCGGTACATGCCGCCGAGCGGCTCGACGCCCAGGAGGTCGCGCAGGGCGAGGATGTAGAGCGGGATCTGCAGCCTGCCCTCGCGCTCCATCTCGCCCGCCGAGTGCGCGCTCGCGCCCGACTTGTAGTCCCACACGAGCCCGCGCGGCGACATGCCCGGATCCATGTCGATGCGGTCGATCTGGCCCGAGACGGCGAAGTCGCCGATGCGCAGCCCGTCCTTCAGCCCCGGCGCGGCCATCGGCCCGCCGAAGCGCACCTCGAAGCGGCGCGGCACGAGCGGCAGGGCGAGCTCGGCCTCGGCCCGCAGGAACGCGTCCAGGTCGCGCTCCAGGGCGCGGGCGAGCTCCTTGCCCGCCACCGAGTCGGGAACGCGCTGGCCGCCGAGCGCCTCGTGCAGGCAGCGGCGCATGAGCGGGTAGGCGGCGGGCAGGTCGTCCTCGCCCAGGCGCTCGAGGCCGAGCTCGGCCGGCAGCAGCGTGAAGAAGCGCGCCAGCGTCGCGTGCGCGATCGAGCCGCGCATGCGGGCGTCGAGCTCGAAGTCGATCTCGCGCGGCGAGAGCACCCGGTCGACGAACCACATCGACGAGCAGTCGCCGTAGCGCTCGAGCTCGGTCACCGAGAAGCGCTCGGTCGCCGCGAGCTCGGCCAGGATCTCGGGGTCGCGCACCCGCGTCTCGTGCCGGGTCGCGACGGCGGCCCGGCGCAGCTTGCGCTCCCAGCCCATCATGGCGCCCACCCCGGTCGCCCACTCGGCGTCGTCGCGCAGCTCGCGCGCCAGGGCGCGCAGGCGCTCGCGGTCGCTCGGCGCCTCCCGCAGCGGCCAGCTGACGTCGGCCAGGCCGCGCCGGCGCACGAGCCCGGGCGACTGCGGGCCGAGCACCCGCACGACCTCGGCCCAGAACGGCGACGGCTCCAGCGGGCGGCCGTCGTCGGTGGCCGCCTGGCGGGCCAGGTAGAGGGTGCGCCACGGACGCGTGCAGGCGATCGTGAAGAGGTGGCGCTCGCGCTCGGCGGGATCGGCCTGGTCGACGCCGAGCTCGGCCGCGGCGGCGGCGTCGAGCACCCGCCGCTCCGAGCCGCCGCCGGGCAGCGATCCCTCCTCCAGGCCGAGCACGAAGGCCACCTGGAAGCGGCGCGTGCGGGCGCGGCGCAGGTCGAGCACCGCCACGCGGCCGGGCTCGGACTCGGCGCCGATGCGCACTCCCAGCCGCTCCACCACGTCCAGCACCCGCTCGCGGCCGATCGGCCGCCCGAACGCGCGCATCTCGTCGATCGCCTGCAGCACCGCCCTGGCGGCGCGCACGTCGCCGCGGGCGTGCTCGGGCACGAACTTCGCCCCGAGCGACCGCGAGGCCCGCACCATGTCGCGCACGAGCACGGCCAGGCCGGCCAGCGGATCCTCCGCCGCCGCCACCCGGTCGAGCGCCGGGAACGCGTCCGGGCCGGCGTGCTCGGCGATCGCCTCGACGACCTCGTCGTGGCCGACCACCCCGCGCCCGCGCAGCCGCCCCTCGAGGTAGTCGGCGCGCCGGCGCAGCATGCCGGCGAACGGGCTGCGCAGGAACGCGAACAGCTCCGGCCGCTCGCCGCCGAGCCACGCGAAGCGCAGCGCCCCCAGCAGGGCGACGCCGAAGCCGGTGCGGTCGAGCGGCACGCGCGCATCCAGCGCCACCGGTACGCCGACCGCGGCGAACGCCGCCTCGAGCGCGGCCCGGTGACCGGCCACCGACGGCACGATCACGCCGATCTCGTCCGGCGCGAGGCCGGCGCGCACGAGCCCGGCGACCTCGGCCGCCACCTGCTCGGCGACGCCGCGGCGGCCGCAGGCCTCGAGCAGCACGACCGCCCCGGCGGCATCCGGGGCCGGCGGCGGCGGCCGGTCCGAGAAGAGGGTCTGCGCGAGATGGGTGAGGACGGGCGCGTGGTGATGATCCGCCGGCGGCAGCTCCTCGATGGCCGCCGACTGCGACAGGGCCTCGACGAGCGGCCGTACGGCGGCGTAGGCGGGCCGGTCGACCTCGTACGGCAGCGATACGGTCACCTGACAGCGGGCGGCCAGCGCCCGCAGGGCGCGCACCTGAGCGCGGGTCATGTCCTCGAAGCCGTAGGCGAGCACGGGGCGGGCGTCCCAGGCGTCGAGCCGGCCCTCGAGCAGACGGGCGGCGAGCTCGCGCCGGCCCGGACGGTCGTGTGCCCCGGCGGCGGCCACCGCCGCCCGATAGGCGGCGACGAGAGCGGTCAGCTCCTGGGCGCGGGGCGAGGCCGCCGCGGGCTGCGGCTCGGCCATCGCCGCCGAGAGCTCATCGGCGAGCGCACCGACCGCGTCCTCGAACCCGGAGAAGCGGGCCGACGCCGCGAGCGCCTCGAGCGGCGTCTCCGCCACGACCGCGGCCAGGAGCAGGCGGCGCTGCACCTCGCCGACGAGCGGACGCAGCTCGCGGCAGCGCCCGAGCACCTCCTCGAACAGATCGTCGAAGGTGCCGATCCGGCCGCCGACCAGCACGCCCCGGCGGCGCACCAGCTCGCGCTCGAGCGCCTCGACGTCGGGCCGGTTGGGGACGATCAGGAAGGGGTCGTGATCCGCCTCGGCCGCCGCCAGAAACCGGTCAAGCAGGAGGGCGATCTTGCCGCAGTTGGCCGGGCCGAGGACGAGCTGGAGCGGCATCGGTGGATTCTATGCGCCGCCCCTCGGGTCGCCGGCGGCGGGCATGGGGAGTGTCCCCGGTTGCCGGGGACAGCCCCCGCTTGTCGGACCCTGAACCGGGGTCAGACCCCGAACGCCGCGGTCACATTCGTGCAACGGCAAGCGTTCGGGGTCTGACCCCGGTTAGCGGAGCTCCATGTCGATGAACTCCCAGTCGGTGCCGAAGATGTGGCGCATGTGGCGACCCGTCTCGACGAAGCCGGCCCGCTCGTAGACCGTGATCGCGCGCAGGTTGAAGGCCGCCACCGCGAGGGTGACCCGCTCCGCGCCGCGATCGTGCGCAAGCTGGATCGCTGCGGCCGTGAAGGCTGCTCCCAGGCCGCGGCCGGTCAGGTCCGGGCGCAGGCCGAGGCCGATCTCGACGGCACCGGGGGCTTTTGGCTTGAGCTCGACGAACCCCTCGAGGCCGCCGCCTGGGCCCCGGGCCGCGAAGAACCCGTCTCCGCGCAGCCGGGGGTCGACGATCTCGGCCAGGCCCTCCGGGATCGTGTCGGCGTCGTAGAAGGCGTACTCGCCCGGGTAGTGCCAGCCCGCCACCTCCTCGGCCTCCGCCTGCGTGATCGCAGCGATCGTCCAGCGGCTCATGGGCGATCGAGCTCGGTCTGGAGGTCGCGCACCCAGCCGGACGCGGATTCGGCCCACTCGACCTGGGCGGCGCGCGGGAGCCCCTCGAGCACGCGCATCCAGCCGAGCGCGCGCGTGAGCGGCCCGATCCGCAGCGCGAGGTCGAGCGTCGCGCGCAGCGACGCGCGGGAGCCGTATCCGCTCCAGGGGTCGAGGTAGGCATCGCGCAGGCGCGCGTCCTCGGCGCTGCCCGGCTCGACGCCGTGATGGTGCGCGAGCCAGCGCGTGGCGACCACCATGCTGAAGAATGGATGCGTGACGGCGCCCTCGTGCCAGTCGAAGAAGACGTAGCCGTCGCCGGGCGCGAGCACGTTTCCGGCGTGCAGATCGGAGTGGTCGATCGTCGCGGGCAGCCCCGACGCCGCCAGCTCTCCAGCCAGCTCGGCGACCGTCCCCGCCAGCCCGAGCAGATGGGCGCTCTCCGACGCCGAGAGCTTCTCGCTCGAGTCCGGCACGCCGCGCTCGGCGCCGACGAGCTCCTCGAACAGCCGCCCCAGCTCGGCGGGCCGCCGGTCGGGAACACCGGCGCCGAGCAGCGCATCGACGTGCGCGCTCGCACGCACCTGCACCTCGGCGTAGAGCCCGAGCATGCGCTCCCACCGGTGGAGGTCACCGTCGCCGGCGAGGCGGCTGCGCATCGTCGGCCCGCCGTCGCGCTGCAGCATCCACAGCTCGGACGGCTCCTCGGCCAGCACCGGCAGCACGTGCTCGGGGTCGATCCGGTGCAGCACGCGCGTCATCGCCGGCTCGTTGCCCAGGGCGGGCAGGTTGGCCTTGAAGAAGACGTCGCCGGCGCTCGTCGGCGCCCGCAGCACCGCCGACCACGGCCGGATCTTCACCTCCTCGGGCGCCCCGTCCGGCTCGAGCCCCGCGCGGGCGAGCTCGGCGGCGATCCACGCCTCGGCCCGCGGCCGCCAGTCAGGCCGCGCCCACGGCAGCTCCGCGAGCGGCGCGGTCACGAAAGGACGCGGCCGTCGACCTCGCTCGTGTCGAGGCCGAGGCCGTGCAGCGCGGTCGCCGCCACGTCCTGCACGTCTGCCTCGCCCTCGGGATGCGCCCCGCGCACGAGCACGAACGCGTCGTCCTGGGTGTGCATGCCCGTGAGCCGGCCCTTGCCCTGCAGCTCGGCCGTGCGCACAGCGCCCTTCAGATCCCAGCCGTTCTTCGACACGAGCACCAGGTCGGGGCCGTGGTCGGCATGCGGGCCTGCGAACGCCTCCTCGCGCGTTGCCACCCGCTGCACGAACGGCAGCGCCTCCGCCCAGCGCTGCAGCTCGGCGCGCACCTGCTCGTACTCGGCCGGCTGCACGGTCCCGCCCGGCTCGCGGCCGGCCAGGTTCAGGTACAGGCGGCCCGGATCCATGCAGTAGGCGCGGGTGCGGGCGGGGACGATCGATGCGATCGACTTGGCGGGCTCGGAGAGCGCGAGCCAGCCGTCCCGCTCCAGCCAGCGGTTCACGAACACCTCCTGGTCGAGGCGGCAGAAGCCGTGGTCGGAGAGCAGGATCAGGCGGCAGTCGTCAGGCAGGCGGGCGACCAGCTCGCCGACCGACGCATCGACGGCCGCGTAGTAGTCGTGGAACCGGGTCGCCCACGGCTCCTCGCCGCGCTCCATCTGCTCCCACAGGAAGTGGTGCAGGCGATCCGTGCCCGTGAACGCGACGTAGAAGAGGTCGCACGGCTCGGTCTCGAGCAGATCCACCAGCACGCGCGTGCGGGCGGCGTGGTGGGCGAAGAGCTGCTCGCAGAACGCGCCGAGATCCTTGTGGCCGAGCCCGAGGTCGACGTCGATCAGGTAGTCGCGCTCCTGCAGGAACGGGATCAGCCCCGGCGGCTGCACCGAGCGCTCGAGCGTCGGCGAGACGAACCCCGAGACCAGGATGCCGCCGTTGTTCGGCTGGGCCGGGTAGGTGCCCGGGATGTTGACGACGACCGACCGCATGCCGGCACGCGCGGCCCGTACCCACACCTGCGGCTCGGCGATCGTGAAGACGTTCGTGAACGTCATCTCCCACGTGTCCGGCTTGCGCTCGACGAACCCGAACACGCCGTGCCGGCCGGGGTTCGTGCCGGTCGAGGCACTCGCCCACGACACCGACGAGATCGGCGGCAGCGGCGCCCGCGCGGACATCAGCGTGCCCTGGCGCGAGAGCTCGCCCAGGTGCGGCAGAGCGCCGTCGGCGATGCGGCGGCGCAGGTAGCTCGCGGGCGTCCCGTCGAGCCCGATCACGCAGACCTTCGGGCCACTCACGATCTAGATGTACCCGAGGTCCTCGAGCCGGGCGGCCACGGCGGCCGCCTCGTCCTCGGAGTAGGCCTCCTCGGCCCCCTCCGGGTCGGCGGCCGGCTCGTCCTGCTCGGCGGGCCGGCTCGGATCCGGGCGCTCGGGCATCATTCCGGCGGCTTGATCTCGTTGACCAGCCGGTCGATCACGTCGCCGTCGGGATAGGCGTAGTTGATCTTGACGTACGGCTCCCACTTGTCCGGCAGCGCGTCCTCCGGGTAGATGGCCTCGACGGGGCACTCCGGCTCGCACGCGCCGCAGTCGATGCACTCCTCGGGGTCGATCACGAGCATCCGGCCGAACTCGTGGATGCAGTCCACCGGGCACACGTCGATGCACGACTTGTCCTTCAGGTCGATGCACGGCTCCGCGATGATGTACGTCAAGCGCCCCTCCTGAGACTCCCAATTGCGGCCCGCAGTCTAGCCAACCAGCTCGGCCATCAGGTCACCCAGGCTGTCCGCCAGCACCGACCGCGGGACGACCCGCGCGAACCCCGCCTCCCGGGCGGCGCGCAGGAGCGGCGCATCCGTGTGGCGGCCGAACCCGAGCACCGGGGTGGACCCGGCGGCGGCCACGACGGCAGCCGGATCGCAGCGGTTGACGTCGGCGATGATCAGGTCTGGCCGCTCTCCGGCGCCCGCCAGGCGGTGCCCGCCGGCGGCCAGCATGGCCTCGATCTTGGCGCGGAAGAACAGGTCGACATCCACGAGCGCGACGGTCGCCATCAGCTGCCCGCTAGCTCGTGAACTGGCCGACCCACGAGTTCAGGAGGTAGGTCTTGTCGAAGAACACGAGCAGGCCGGCCGCGATCAGGATGGCGCCCGAGACCGCCCGCACCATTGCGTAGCGGTCGCGGACGACACGCGCGGTCGACATCACCCGGCCGAGGGCCACGCCCGCGACCAGGAACGGCACGGCCAGGCCGGCAGCGTACGCCGCGAGCAGGGCCGCCCCGCGCGCGGCGGTGGCACCGGTGGCCGCGAGCGTCAGGATCGATCCCAGCACGGGGCCGATGCACGGCGTCCAGGCGAGCCCGAACGCGCCGCCGAGCAGGAGCGAGGAGCCCGACGCGTGTGCGCCCTCGAGCCCGGGAGCGAACGTGCGCTCGAGCCCCGGCACGGGGATCAGCCGCAGCATCACGAGGCCCATCGCCACGATCAGGATCCCCGAGAGCTTGATCAGCTGGACGCGGTGGTCGGTGAGCGCGCCGCCGGCCACTCCGGCCCCCGCTCCCAGGGCGATGAAGACCGCCGAGAACCCGAGCACGAACGGCAGCGCGGCGAGCAGCGCCCGGCGCGGATCGGTGGAGCGCGCGCCGATCGCGCCCAGGTAGGCGGGGACGAGCGGCAGCACGCAGGGGGTGGCGAACGACAGCAGGCCCGCCGAGAACGCCACGGCGGCCTCTCTCATTCCAGGCCGGCCATGTCGGCATCGATGCGCGCGGCCAGCCCGGCGTCGATGGCCGGCGGCGGCGGAGGCGGGCCGCCCCGGCCACGCCAGCGCAGGGCGAGCGCGGTGGCGACGGCGACGCCGGCGGCGAGGGCCGCGCCGGGGATCAGCCACGCGAGCAGGTCGAATCCGCTCTTGGGCGGCGACGCCAGGATCTCGTTGCCGAACTGGGCGATCAGCCGGTCCTTCACCTGGCCCGACGTCCACCCGGCAGAGCACCAGGTGTGCAGGTGGGTGCGGATGTTCGTGGCGATGCTCGACTGGGAGTCGGCGAGCACCTGGTGACACGTGGGGCACATGAGCTGCGTCTCCATGTCGGGCTCGGACCAGCCGTTGCAGGCCTGCGCCGCGGCCGGGAAGACCAGTGCGGCGAGCACGATCACGATCAGGCAGGCCGTGCGCCTCATGCCCGGCCGCTCCCGAGCAGCGGCTGGATGCGCGCGCTTGAGCATCTCGCCGGTCACCTGGGTCACGAACATCTTCTGCACCGCGCCCGCGCGGTTGATCACGAACGTGACCGGGAAACCGCTCGTCACCCCCCAGCGGTTGGTGACGTCGTTGGACGAGTCGTGTACGAGCGGATAGCTCACGTGCAGCTCACGCGCCCACGCGCGGGCGTCGCTCGCGAAGTCCTGCGAGTCGACGCCGACCACGGCGACGCCGCGGCGGGCGTACTCGCGCTGGATCAGGTTGAACTGCGGCGCCTCGACCCGGCACGGAGGGCACCAGGACGCCCAGAAGTTCAGGAGCACGACCTTGCCCCGGAAGCTCTTGAGGGCGACGTCACCCTTCCCGTCGAGGCTCGGCAGGCTGAAGTTCGGCGCCGCCGGCCGCTGGCCGTCGTTGAGCTCCGCGGCCACCGTGGCCGAGCCCTCGAGGACGCTGCGCGCGAACAGGGCGATCAGGGCCGCGAGCAGCGCGACCGCAGCCGCCTGCAGAGCCAGTCTGACGCCTCTTCGCACGTCACCATCGTAGAGGACGGCCCTCAACCAGGCGGTCGGCGGCCTCACGGCCTCCGACCGCCTCTGCCCAGCTGGCAGGACTACTCGTGCATCTGCGTGACGATCCGGGTGTACGGCCGCCAGGGGACGCGCTCCCACTCGCTGCCGTGGCACATCGGACATACGGGCAGCGACCGGTAGACGGTCACGCCGTAGCCACACCCTTCACAACGGAACTCGCCCTTCGCTCGCGCGCCGGCGACCCATGCCGCGCCGGCCGCCAGGCCGTCCTTGTTCAGCGTCGACTCCACTGCGTGCTCCTCGCTAGGAAGCTATAGGGTAGCCGGTCGCGGCCGTCTGCTCAATACGAATTTAACACTTGCCCGGCCTGCGGAAGAACCGCAACACCGGGGGGCGGCGGCCGTCACGGCCGATATGCTGCCCGCCGTGACGACGCAGAAAGCGACCCTCAAGCCGTACCTCGAGGAGATCCGCCAGTGGGTCGAGCAGGGGCGCACCGACATCTGGATCGCCCACACGCTCAACTCGACTCCGGCGAGCATCTCCGCCTTCCGGTCGCAGCACGGCATCTTGCGCCGCGACGCCGCGGAGGGCCGGGGTGCGGCCGTCCCGCCGCCCGTGATCCCGCCCGACGCCCCGCCCGAGGAGCCGGCCACCAAGCAGCGCCGGCGGCGGACGAAGAAGGCAACCGGCGGAGTCGCCCCGCTCTCGGGGCCGCTGCCCGACGCCGAGCCCGTGGCGGCCGCGACCACCGCGACCGCGGAGCCGGCCGGCGAGGAGGGCACCGGGCGCCGCCGCAGGCGCCGGGGCGGGCGCGGCCGCAAGCAGCAGTCGGGATACGAGGCCGTGCTCGACCACGGCGACGAGGGCTACGGCTTCTGGCTCGACGGGGCCGTCCGCGACGATCCGGTGTTCGCCGAGCACTGGGCCGGCCGGCGGGCGCTGATCGTGCGCATCGAGGCCGACCAGATCGTCGTCCGCGCCGACGACCGAGAGTAAACCGCTGCATACCGGTGCCTGGCACCTTTATGCAGGCTCAGCGGTAGTCGATCGCGTCGCGGGCGACGCGGGCAAACGCGGCCGGCTGGACGATCGACAGGTCATACGCCCAGGTCTCGTCGGTCACGCGCTGGATCACGTCCAGGCACCACGACTCGCTGGATGCGTACACCGAGACCAGCCGGGCGAGGTCGAACGACTGGCCCACGCGGCGCACGATCTCGGCATCGAGCTCCTCGACCACGGCGCTCGACCACGAACCGGCGCCGGGCCGTCAGCTCGAGCGCCGCCAGGCGGCGGGCCCCCTCGGCCCACTCGAGCAGGGCCAGCTCGACCGCGGCCGTCACGGCGTGCAGCACTCCGCGGCCGGATAGAGCGGCGCCGCCTCGGCCACGATCCGCCGCCCCAGCGCATATCCGGGCTGGGCGAGCGCGAACGCGGCGTGAGCGTGCAGGCACTTGACGGCTCCGGGCCGGCTCGTGCCCGCGATGCCGAGCGCGAGGCTCGCCCCGGCGTCGGCCATCAGCGGGCCGGGCAGGCGCAGCTCGCGCTGGCGGGCCGCGCCGGCGCGGTACTCGGCCGCGACGAGGGCGTCGGCCGCCACCAGGCGCTCGTAGCGGTCGACGCCGCCGGCCGCCTCGAGCGCGTCGATCCGCGCGACGGCATGCGGGCACGTGAGGTAGTACGTGGTCGGGAAGGGGCTGCCGTCGGCCAGGTAGGCGGGCTGCTCGATCACCGCCGGGCGGCCGTGCGGGCAGCGTACGGCCACCGCCGGAGCGCCGCGGGGCGGCCGGCCGAGCTGACGTGCGATCACCGCCTGGTCGTCGATGCGGTCAGGGTACCGCGACCGCTCGCCCGGCCGTCACCGGCACGAGCGGTTGGCGAGCCCCTTGACCACGTAGGCCTGCTCGCCGGGGAAGATCCAGCCGCATCCGCGGGCGACGCGGATGATCTCGGCAGGCGTGTGCAACGCGGCCTCGGCGCGCACCAGCCGCTTGTGGCGCAGCTCGAGCGCGGCCACGCGGGTGCGGCCCGTGGCGAGCTCGCTGCGCAGCCGCAGCTCCTTCTGCAGCGGCCCGACGTAGAGGGCGGCGATCAGGACGAGCACGCCGCCGGCGATGAGCCGACCGGCCGTGAAGCCACGTCGGAGGGTACGCGTGCGCGCCGATGCCACGCGACGTCGTTCGACGCCGCCCGCGCGACTCCTACTCGATCGTGCGAACGACGATGTGGTCGGTCGTGCCCGGCAGGTTCAGGCGCGTGCCGCCCGAGAGCACCACGCGCTCGCCCGGAAGCGGCCAGGCCGCTGTGCCGGATCGCGTCCATCGTGCGCCTCCACAGATCCTCGGTCGAGCTCGCGCTCTGGATCACCATCGGCACGACCGCCCACTCCAGGGCGAGCTGCTGCAGCACGACCGGATCGGGGCTCGCCGCCACGATCGGGCGCCGCGGCCGGAACTTGGACACCATCCGCGCGGTCGAGCCGGACTGCGTCGGGCAGGCGATCACGGTGGCGTCCAGATCCTCGGCCACGTCGCACACGGCGTGCGACAGGATCGCGCCCATGTCGCCCTCGCGGCGGCGGCCGGCGTCGTGGTAGATCAGCGACGGCTCGACCGCCCGGGCGATCCGGTTCATCGTCGCGACCGCCTCGAGCGGGTAGCCGCCGACGGCCGTCTCGCCCGACAGCATCAGCGCGGATGTCCCGTCCAGCACGGCGTTGGCGACGTCGGACGCCTCTGCCCGGGTGGGCTCGGGCTGGTGGATCATCGACTCGAGCATCTGGGTGGCGGTGATGACGGCCCGGCCGGCGTCGCGGCCGGTGCGGATGATCAGCTTCTGCACGAGCGGCACGTCGGCGGCGCCGATCTCGACGCCGAGATCGCCGCGCGCGACCATGACCGCGTCGCTCGCGGCCACGATCTCGTCGAGGTTCTCGACCGCCTCGGCCTTCTCGATCTTGGAGACGATCCGGGCCGACGACCCGGCGGCGGCGATGCGCAGGCGCAGGTCGTCGACGTCCTCCGCCCTGCGCACGAACGAGAGCGCGATGTAGTCGGCCCCGATCCCGAGCGCGAACTCGAGGTCGACCTCGTCCTTCTCGGTGAGCGACGGGATCGGCAGGTACGTGCCGGGGAGGTTCACGCCCTTGCCCGACGAGATCAGCCCGCCGACCTCCACCCGCGTCTGCACGCGCCCGCCCTCGACCGACACGACCCGGGCGCGCACCATGCCGTCGTTGATCAGGATCTCCCGGCCCGGGGTGACGGCATCGGCGATCCCGGCGTACGTCACGTCGAGGTCGCCGACGGCGCCCTGGCCCGGCGCGGTCAGCACGAGCATGTCGCCCGGGTTGACCGACCGCGGCTGGCGGATGCGGCCGATCCGGATCTTCGGCCCCTGCAGGTCGGCGATCACGGCCAGCGGGCGGCCGATGAGCGCCTGCGCACGGCGCACGGCGGCGACGCGAGTTGCGGTGCATCTCGTGGTCGCCGTGCGAGAAGTTCAGGCGGGCGGCGTCCATCCCCGCCCACGCGAGCTGCTCGATCATGTCAGCGTCCGATGACGCCGGCCCGATCGTGCACACGATCTTGGTGCGGCGCGGCTGGGGCTCGGTCACCGCGACGCTTGGGCGGCGGCGAGCGCGGCAAACGCCGACCGGCCGGGATAGCGGGCAGAGGCGCCCAGCTCCTCCTCGATCCTGATCAGCTGGTTGTACTTGGACACGCGGTCGGACCGAGCCGGCGCACCGGTCTTGATCTGCCCGCAGCCGACGGCGACCACCAGGTCGGAGATCGTCGTGTCCTCGGTCTCGCCGGAGCGGTGCGAGATCACGCTGCCGTACGCCGACGACGTCGCCATCCGTACGGTGTCGAGCGTCTCCGACAGGGTGCCGATCTGGTTCAGCTTCACCAGGATCGAGTTGCCGACACCGCGGCGGATGCCCTCACGGAGCCGCTCGACGTTCGTGACGAAGATGTCGTCGCCGACGAGCTGCAGCCGCGTCCCCAGGCGCTCCGTGAGCAGCTCCCAGCCGTCCCAGTCGTCCTCGGCCAGGCCGTCCTCGAGCGAGACGATCGGATAGCGGCTCGTGAGGTCGTCGTACAGGTCGACCATCTCGGCGGACGAGAGCGTGCGGCCCTCGCCGGTCAGGTGGTAGGCCCCGTCGCGGTAGAACTCGCTCGCGGCCGGATCGAGCGCGACCATCACCTCGTCGCGGTGGCCGGCGGCCTCGGCGGCCTCGAGGATCGCGGCGATGGCATCCTCGTTGGAGTCCAGGTTCGGGGCGAAGCCGCCCTCGTCGCCCACGTTCGTGGCCAGGCCGCGGCCGTGCAGGAGCTTCTTCAGGGCGTGGTAGGTCTCGGCGCAGATGCGCACGGCCTCGGCGAAGGAGTCCGCCCCCACCGGCACGAGCATGAACTCCTGCATGTCGACGCTGTTGTCGGCATGCACGCCGCCGTTCATCACGTTCATCATCGGCACCGGCAGCATGTGGGCGCCGGCGCCGCCGATGTAGCGGTAGAGCGCGAGGCCGGCATCGTCGGCGGCGGCCTTCGCCGTCGCGAGCGACGCCCCCAGGATCGCGTTCGCGCCCAGGTTGCCCTTGTTGTCCGACCCGTCGAGCTCGACCAGGGTGGCGTCGACCAGGCGCTGGTCGGTGGCATCGATCCCCGCGAGCGAGGACGCGATCGCCGAGTTGACGTGACCCACGGCCTGCAGCACGCCCTTGCCGCCGTAGCGCTCCGAGTCGCCGTCGCGCAGCTCGACCGCCTCGTGCACGCCGGTGGACGCGCCCGACGGCACCGCCGCCCGGCCGAACGCGCCCGACTCGAGCAGCACGTCGACCTCGACGGTCGGGTTGCCCCGCGAGTCCAGGATCTCGCGCCCGGTGACAGAGACGATGGCGGTCATCGTTCGAGGCGGGATACTAGCCCCGATGAAAGCACGCCCCGTCGATCCGAGAGACTCGCTCTCCGAGGAGCCATACCCGGAGTATCGGGTGACCTTCTGGGAGCGGCTCCAGGCCCCCGCCGGCACCCCGCGGTCGCGGGTCGCATCGCGCCTTCATGGTGTCCGTGTTCACGCTTGGTTGGTGTGGGACTGTCCCCTCGGGGGACAGTCCCCGGTTCTGTGGTCCTCCCCAAACTACGCGTCCTGCAGCGCGGACTTCGCCCGCCGGTACCAGGCGTCCTGCGCCTCCAGGTCGAGCGCCGTCCACTCCTCGCCGGCCTCGGCGGCCAGCCGCTCGGCCGTCTCGACCCGCTCGCGGAAACGGCCGGCCGCGGCCCGCAGGGCGAGCTCGGGGTCGACGTTGGCGAGGCGGGCGACGTTCGTCGCGGCGAACAGCAGATCGCCCAGCTCGTGCACCACCTCGGGGGCGGGCTCGTGCTCGGCCTGCGGCGCCGGCGCGGCGTCGAGCGCCTCGCGTAGCTCGCGCAGCTCGTCGGCCAGATCCGTCCACGCTCCGTCCCACGCGTCCCAGTCGAACCCGACCGCCGCCGCCCGCCGCTGCACCTTGCGCGCGTGCAGCAGCGCCGGCAGCACGCCGGGGACGTCGTGGAAGATGCCGCTTCGGCCCTCCTGGTCGCGCTTGATCTGCTCCCAGTTCTGGCGCACCGCCCCGGCCGTGTCCGCCTCGCGCTCCCCGAAGACGTGCGGGTGGCGGCGGATCAGCTTCGTGGTGATTCCCGCGGCCACGCCCGCCAGGTCGCCGGCGCCGTCCTCCTCGCACAGCAGGGCGAGGAAGAACGTCTGGAACAGCAGGTCGCCCAGCTCGTCGAGGAGCTTCGCGCCGGTGCCCGCCCCCGCCGCCTCGGCCACCTCGTAGGCCTCCTCGACCGTGTGCGGCACGATCGTCCCCACCGTCTGCTCGCGATCCCAGGGGCAGTCCCGCCGCAGCCGCTCGGTGAGGCGCTGCAGCCCGAGCATGGCATCGGCCAGGACGAGGCTCTGGAGCGCGCCGCCGGCCGGGACCGTCTGATCCCAGGACCGCGCCGCGAGCAGCCGCCGCAGACGCTCTCCCGAGGCTGCCGCCACCGGCGCGTCGGCGGCCGAGGGCGATGCCGTGGGCGCCCAGCCACTCGGCGAGCGGCTCGTCGTCGAGCACCGCGACCGGGCCCGCCGCCTCGAGCGCCCGCCAGGACGCGAGCGGGATCAGGTCGGGATCGCCGGGGCCGAGAGCGATCAGCGTCGCCATGCCCCGAGTCTACGTCGGGGTCAGCTCGTCGGTGCCGTGGGAGGCGTCGACACCTTCGGCGGCGCGAACCCGGCGGCGTACTTGGTGATCTTCTTCTGCTGCTTCTCGAGGTTCGTCACGATCTGCTGCAGATGCGCCGTCTGCCGCTGCGAGAGCAGCGTGGACAGGATCTGGGCCTTGACGGCCGCGAACGACTTCTGCTGGCCGCCCTTGACGGTGTCGGCGGCCGGGCGGATCACGAAGTAGCAGACGGGCTTGCACTTGCCCTTGAGGGTCGGCTGTGACGCGTAGTACGCGGCGGCCATCGGCACGGGCTGGGACAGCTCGTTGGTCTTCAGCGTGAACGTCGCCCGGTCGAAGTTGGTGTCTCCGCCGCCCTGGGTGAAGACGAACGGCTCATGCCGGGCGCTGTCGTCGATCGCGCCCTTGTCGACGGCCTTGAAGCTCTTGCCGGCGGCGAGCTGCGTCCGTGCGTTCTCGGCCGCCGCCTTGCTCGGCATGAGCACATAGTCCACGCGGCGGGTGGACGCGCCCGACTGGAACTGCGACTTGTGGGCGTTGTAGTAGTCCTGCGCCTGCTTGGGCGTGACCTTGACCTGGTTCTTGAGCTTGTTCTCGATGTTCTGCTCGAGGAGGGTCAGCTCGAACTGCTGGGCCACATCGGCATCGGACAGCTTGTAGCGCTTGAGGTCGGCCTGGTACTTGGCCTTGCTGCCGCCGTAGAACTGCGTGATCGCCTTCGCCACCTGGTCCTGGATCTGCTTCTGCGTGACGACGACCGACAGCGCCTTAGCGATGTTGTGCACCTGGGCGTCGGTGACCAGGTACTGCAGCACCGGCTGCACGATCGCCGACTGATAGCTGGACGAGCCGACCTGCGGGATCTTCTGCTTCTTCACCGCCATCGCCGCCAGCTCGAGCTTGATCTGGTGATCCAGATCACTCTTCGTGATGTGCGTGTCGCCCACCACGGCGACGTCGCCGGACTGCAGGCTGGCCGACGAGCTCGACGACGACGAACCGCCACAGGCGGCTGTGAATGCCGCCACAGCGGCCAGGCAGATGATCAGAGGTGTTCGGCCCATCAACGAACTACGCCGCGATCTCGCGGCGGATGTCAATGATAGCATCGAGCAATTCCAGACCCTGCCGCACCTGCGGCCGTTTCGCAGGCGGCGTGAGGGCCGGGCGCAGGCTGAGCTCGCGGGCCGCGACCGTGTAGCGGACCGCCGGGAAGCGGGCGCGCAGCTCGCGCATCTCGGCGGATCCGAGCGCGATCGGGCCGACGCTGAACGCACCGCCGCGAAGCGACGCCGCCGCGATGCCCATGTCGGCGCAGACGAGCCGCAGCTCCTGGATCGCGAGCAGATTTGCGACCGGCTCGGGCAGGGGGCCGAAGCGGTCCGCCAGCTCGGCCTCGATCTCGCGCAGCTCCGAGCGGTCGGCGGCCAGGGCCACGCGGCGGTGCAGGTCGATCTTGACCGCCTCGAGCGGCACGTAGTCGGCGGGCACGTAGGCGTCCACCTGGGCCTCGACCCGCACCGGCTTGGTCACGGCCGGCGGCGCCCCCTGGAGCTCGGCCACCGCCTCGGCCAGGAGCTCGCAGTAGAGCTCGAAGCCGACGGCGGCGACGTGGCCCGACTGCTCGTCGCCGAGCAGGTTGCCGGCGCCGCGCAGCTCCAGGTCGCGCATGGCGATCCGGTAGCCCGAGCCGAGCTCGGTGTAGTCGGCCAGGGTCGAGAGCCGGTGGCGGGCCTCCTCGGAGAGCTCGCGCCGGTCGGGGTAGAACAGGAACGCGTGCGCCACGGCGTCGGAGCGGCCGACGCGGCCGCGGATCTGGTACAGCTGGGCCAGTCCGAGCGCGTCCGCGCGCTCGACGATCAGCGTGTTCGCCTGGGGGATGTCGAGGCCCGACTCGATGATCGTCGTCGAGACGAGCACGTCGAAGTCGCCCCGCAGGAACTTCATCATCACGCCCTCGAGGGCCCGTTCGGCCATCTGCCCGTGGGCGACGCCGACACGCAGCTCCGGCACCCACCGCCGCACCCGCTCGGCCACGTCGTCGATCGACTCGACCCGGTTGTGCAGGTAGAACGACTGGCCGCCGCGGGCCGTCTCCCGGCGCAGCGCCGCGGCGATCAGCTCCTCGTCGAACTCGCCCACGTGCGTCTTGATCGGATGGCGGCCGCGCGGCGGCGTCGTGATCACGCTGATGTCGCGCAGGCCGGAGAGGCTCATGTGCAGCGTGCGCGGGATCGGCGTCGCCGACATCGCGAGCACGTCGACCTCGAGCCGCAGCTGGCGCAGAAGCTCCTTCTGGGCAACGCCGAAGCGCTGCTCCTCGTCCAGCACCACGAGGCCCAGGTTCTGGGGGACGACGTCGCGCGAGAGCACCCGGTGGGTGCCGACGAGCACGTCCACCTTGCCGGCGGCGAAGTCCGCCAGCACCGTCTTCACCTCGGCCGCGGCCCGGAACCGCGACACCATCTCGACCCGCACGGGGAAGTCGCGGAAGCGGTCGCGCAGCGTGGCGGCGTGCTGCTGGGCGAGGATCGTCGTCGGCACGAGCATCAGCACCTGGCGGCCCGACGATGCCACCTTGAAGGCGGCCCGCACGGCGACCTCGGTCTTGCCGAAGCCGACGTCGCCGCACACGAGCCGGTCCATCGGCTGGGCGGCCTCGAGATCCTGCTTCACCGCGTCGATCGCCACGCCCTGGTCGTCGGTCTCGTCGAACGGGAACGACGCCTCCAGGCGGGCCATCCACTCGTCGTCGGGCCCGACCGGCGGCCGCGTTGCGGTCTGGCGGCGGGCGTAGAGGGCGAGCAGCTCCCCGGCCAGCTCGCGCACCGCCACCCGGGCGCGGCTCTTGAGGGTGCTCCATGCCTTGCCGCCGAGCTTGGAGAGGGCCGGCGCCCTGCCGTCGGCGCCGACGTAGCGGCTGACCTTCGCCAGCTGGTCGTGGGGCACGTACAGGCGGTCGTCGCCGCGGAACTCCAGGTAGAGGTAGTCGCGGACGACGCCGCCCACCTCCTTGGTGTCGAAGTTGACGAACCGGCCGACGCCGTGATCCTCGTGGACGACGTAGTCGCCGCTGCGCAGGTCGGCGACCGTCGAGAGCGCCCGGCCGAAGCGGGCCGGCCCGCGCGCGCCCCGCCGGCGCAGGAGCTGGGCGGCCGGCAGCACGGCGACGCGCAGCCCGGGCGAGACGAAGCCGTGCCGCAGCGGCGACACGACAAGGGCGACGCCCGCCTCGTCGGGGCCGGCGCCGCCCGGGCCGGGCAGGTCCGCCTCGACGCGGCGCATGGACATGTGCGTGCGCCGGGCCTCGCCCAGGTGGGCGAAGCAGACGAGCACGCGGTAGCCCGCCCGCACGAGCGCGCGCAGCTCGTTCTCGGCCTCGGAGATGCCGCTCGAGGCGAGCGCGGGCAGCTGCGCCTCGAACTGGTACGGCTGGCCGAGGGGCATCTCCTCGAGGGCGGGCACCGACTCGATCAGGTCGGTGACGGCGTCGGCGGCGACGTAGCCGCGCGCGCGCAGCCCGGGATCGCGCAGATGCTCGGAGGCCTCGGCGTAGGCGCTCTCGACGCTCGCGGCGAGCTCGGCCGGGTTCCAGGCACAGACGGCCGCGGACGCCGCCAGCTCGGGCGCGAGCGGCACGAGCCCCTGGGGGACGTCGGGCCGGTCGTCCTCCTCCCGCCCCCACCCCGCATATTCGGGGTCAGACCCCGTCGATTCAGCAGCTGGGTGGATCAGCACCTCGGCGAGGTCGCGCAGCGAGCGCTGCGTGAAGACGGAGAAGGCCGACAGGCGCTCGACGTGGTCGCCGAAGAACTCCACCCGCACCGGCTCGCGGCCCGTCGTCGGGAAGACGTCGACCAGTCCTCCGCGCACCGAGAACTGGCCGCGCTCCTCGACCGCGCCGGCCCGCTCGTAGCCGCCGTCGGCCAGCGCGCGTACGAGGTGGTCGAACGGCAGCTCCTCCCCCAGCCTCAGGCCCACAGGCGCGGGGCGGCGGCCGGGCGGCTCGATCCGCTCGACGAGCGCGTCGGCCGACACGGCCACCAGGCCGCCGCGGGCGAGCGCATCGAGCGCGCGATGGCGCTCGCCGACGAGGTGCGGGGCCGGGTCGAGGCCGCTGCCCCAGCCGACGCCGCGCGAGGGCAGGAACGCCGCCGTCTCCGGCGGCAGGAAGACCGCGGCCGCCTCGGCCAGCGCCCGGGCCGCGTCGTCGTCTGCGACCACCACGGCCAGGGCCCTCGGCTCGACCCCTTCGCGTGAGCGCCAGAGGGCGGCGACGACCGCGGGCAGGATCGGCTCGGACACGCGGGCACGGGTGATGCCGGCCGCCGTGCGGGCGGCGTAGGCCGCAAAGTCCGCGTCGCCCAGCAGGTAGGCCAGGGCCAGCTCGGCCCCCGCCAGGGGGCCGTCCACGTGCTGCTCCAAGCCGTCCACACCGGCATGGTAGGCTGCGTGCCGCCATGCCGACGGAGGTCTCCGAGTGCGCCGTCTGATCGTCACGCTGTACGCGTTCCTGCTCACCCTCACGCTGCCCGCCGCGGCATTCGCGGCCGCGGCCACCGACAACACGGGCAAGCCCAGCGGGCACGACTGGACGATCACGACGATCTTCGTGATCGCACTCTCGATCCCGGTGCTGCTCGCGTTCCTCACGCTGATCGACATCGCCCGTGGCAAGCACACCCAGCGCCATAACTGAGGCGACGCTCGCGCAGCTCTCCGAGCTGCTGCGGATCGAGTCGGTGTCGAGCGACGGCCTGCACCCGCGCGAGCTACGCGCGGCCGCCGACTGGATCGTCGATCTGATCGGCGGCGATGCCACGGTCACGGAGAAGCACGGCAACCCGCTCGTCGACGGCCTCATCCCCGCGTCCAAGCCAGGCGCGCCGACGGTGATCGCCTACGGCCACTACGACGTCCAGGCCCCCGGGCCGGCCGAGCTCTGGGACAGCCCGCCGTTCGAGCCCGACCTGCGCGACGGCTGGCTGCACTGCCGCGGCGTGACCGACGACAAGGGCAACTTCTACGCAGTCCTGCGCGCGGCGCTCGACCTCGCCGCCGCCGGCGAGCTGGGCGTGAACGTGCGCGTCCTCGCGGACGGCGAGGAGGAGATCGGCGGCCACTCGGTCATCCACCACCTGGCCACGGTCGAGGGCGACTTCGCCGCCGCGCTGATCTTCGACGGGGGCATGGTCGACGCCCAGCGGCCCGCCATCACGACGGGCCTGCGCGGCCTGGCCGGCGCCCAGCTGCGGCTGACCACGGGCCGCCGCGAGCTGCACTCCGGCATGTACGGCGGCGCGGCCGCAAACGCCGTCCACGACCTGCATCGCGTGCTCGCCGCCATCGTCGACCTGCCGGAGGGGTTCGGCGCGGGCGTGGCGCCGGTGACCGCCGACGAGCGGGCGGCGTGGGCGACGCTCCCCGCCGGGCCCGACGTGCTCGCCGAGGCGGGCGCGGTGCCCGCCGACCCGGGCGCGGCGGCCGCCTTCTACGACCGCACCGGCGCGATGCCGTCGGTCACGATCCACTCCGTCGGCGCGGGCGACCCCACCCTGCACAAGACGAGCATCGTGCAGCAGGCGCTCGCGTCGGTCTCGGTGCGGCTCGCCCCGGGACAGGACGCCGAGGCGATGTCGGCGCTGCTCGAGCGCACGCTGCGGGACGCCTGCCCCGCCACGGCGACCCTCGACATCGAGATGTGGCCGCCGGCGTCCCCGGCCCGGATGGATCCCGGCCACCCCGTGCTCAAAGCCGGGTTCGACGCGATCGAGCGGGCGACCGGCGCGCGGCCGCTGGCGGTGCGCTCGGGCGGCACGATCCCCGTCGCCGCGGCGTTCACGGCCCGCGGCATCCCCACCATCCTGTCCGGCTTCGGCACCGACGACGACAACATCCACTCGCCCAACGAGCGGATGGAGCTGCGCCGGCTCGACTGGGCGATGGCGTCGGCGCGCGAGATCTTCCGCGCGCTGCCGGATGTGGCCTGAGCCGACCCGCGCGCGTTGCCCGGCCGCGTCCGTTTTTTGCCGGTAGGGGCTTTACTCCGTCCGCACTTCTCGATACGCTTGCGGCCGCAATGCGGACGGTAACGAGGGGAATGAGCGAGTATCAGGTGCGGGCGCGCCTGTACGACCCGCCGGAGGGTGTCCGCCGGCTCGACTCCAAGCTCGCCTGCTGGCGGATCGCAAACGGCGCGCACATGCGCGGCGAGGAGATGCGCCAGGCGTTCGAGTCGCGCCTCGACGGCCGCGTGCCCGACGTGGTCGCCGCCCCGGCCGAGTCCGGCAAGGGCCCGCGCATCCGCCTGATCGCCTGAGCGGCACGGCCGCTGCGGCGGCTCGGCAACGAAATCAGCCGGGCTGATCGGGCTGCCGCGTCGCCCGGTAGCCCGCATACGCGCCCGCGCCGATCACGCCCACGGTCAGCGCCGCGCGGCGCAGCCGGCGGCGGCGCTTCGGGCGGGGCGATTGGGCGACCGCATACCCTGCGGCCATCGCCGCCGCGGCGCGGCGAAGCTCGGCCCAGAGCTTCTCGTCTGTCACGGCGCCGGCGATGTCATCCGCCCTGACAAGACGCTCACGCGCCGCGCCGAGAGCGTCGCGCCCCTCCTGGACGTGCTCGTGCAGCCGCGGGTCGGACGCAGCCGCCCGCGCCCGCCGGGCGGCCCCCGGCGCCGCCTTCACGACCGTGATCGCCGTCGCCGTGCGCTTCGGATTCCGGGCGAGCTTCCAGCCCACCTTCGCCGCCGTGCGCGGATGGCGATGGAGGAGCCAGAACCCGAGCTTCGATTTCCCACTCATGCCGGCCAGCATACCCCCGTCCGTGCAATCCAGAAACCTGTCACTCCGGCCCGAGCCCGTTGAAGCGGCGCATGGCCTCGTCGACGCCGTCGCGCACGACGACGCGCGTGCAGTCCGTTCCGCGGGTGACCAGCGCATCGACGTCGACCCCCGCCGGGAACGGCCGCAGCAGCCAGTCGGCAACCGGCTGGCGGTCGCCCCGCTCCGGCCGGCCGACGCCGATCCGCACCCGCACGAACTCGGCCGTGCCCAGCGAGTCGCGCAGCGAGCGCAGCCCGTTGTGGCCCGCCAGCCCACCGCCGGACTTCGCCCGCACGTCTCCGAGCTCCAGGTCGATCTCGTCGTGCACGACCACCAGCGCGTCCGGCTCGAGCTTGTAGAAGCGCAGGGCCGCGGCGACGCTCTTCCCCGAGAGGTTCATGAAGGTCAGCGGCTGCAGCAGGGCCAGGCGCACGTCGCCGTCGCGGGTCTCGGCGACCCGGCCGGAGAACTTGCTGCGCCACGTCGCCGACCACTCCGCCGCCAGCCGGTCGGTGACCATGAAGCCGAGGTTGTGGCGGGTGGCGGCGTATTCGGGCCCGGGGTTGCCGAGCCCGACGACAAGCAGGTCGAGCGAGGGGCCGAAGTCGCGCCGCAAGAGGCGCACGCTCCGCGCCGCCTACTCGGCGCTCTCGTCCCCGGCCGCGCCCTCGTCGGCACCCGCCTCGCCCTCTGCGCCCTCGGCGCCCTCCGCCCCCTCGGCGGCCTCGGCCTCGGCTTCGGCCTCGGCCTCGAGCTCGGCCTCGGACTTGAGCTCATCCTCGGACACCGGCGCCGCGATCGTCGCCAGGATGGTGCCCTCGAGGTCGTCGGTGAAGGTGATCCCGTTCGGGGCCGTGACGTCGGACAGCCGGATCGACTGGCCGATCTCGAGCGCGGACACGTCGACCGTGATCGATTCGACCAGATCGGCCGGAAGCGCCTCGACGTGCACCTCGTGGGTGGGCTGGCTGAGCGCGCCGCCCATGTTCACGCCCTCGGCGTGGCCTTCGAGATGCACCACGACGGACGTGTTGATCTTCTGGTCGAGCCGGATCTCGTGCAGGTCGACGTGGATCACACGGTCGCGGACGGGGTCGAGCTGGAACTCCTTGATCAGCACCGGGCGGGTCTTCTTGCCGTCGATGCTGACGTCGAACACGGCGTGCATGCCGGCGCCGGAGAGCGCATGGCGCAGATCGCGCGCGTTCAGGACGATCGCCTCGGTGTCGGAGGTGGCGGAGTAGATGACGCCGGGGATGTGGCCGTCGGCGCGCAGCGCCTTCGCGTCCTTCGTTCCGCGCCCGTCGCGTGCGCGCACCTCGATCTTGACTCGCTCCATGCGGCCCTCACACCTGTCGTTTTACCGTCGTTTGAGTGGGGACAGTCCCCACGAATACGAAAAAGCGCTCTCGCTCAGAAGAGCTGATTGCCGCCGTGGAACAGCCCCGAGACGGAATCGTCGTTGAAGACGTTGCAGATGGTATCAGCCAGAATTGGCGCAACCGACAGCACCTGGACCTTCTCGGGCTTGGCCAGCGGGTTGATCGGAATGGTGTCGGTCACGACCACCTTCTCGAACACGCTCGCCGCGAGCCGCTCGAGCGCCGGGCCCGAGAACACCGGGTGGGTGGCGCAGGCGAACACGCGGGTGGCGCCGTGGTCCATGAGCGAGACGCCGCCCGCGCAGAGCGTGCCGGCGGTGTCGATCATGTCGTCGAGCAGGATGCAGACCTTGCCGCGCACGCGCCCGATCACGTTCGTGACCTCGGCCTCCTGGTGCCCCGGCCGCTCCTTCGTGATCAGGGCCAGCTGCGCGCCCAGCATCTCCGAGAACTTCTTGGCGAGCTTCACCCGGCCCGCGTCGGCGGAGACGACGACGATGTCCTCGGGGCCGACGTCGATCAGGTCGTTGAAGTGCGCGGCCAGCATCGGGGCGGCCGTCATGTGGTCGACGGCGCCGTCGAAGAAGCCCTGCAGCTGGCCGGCGTGCAGGTCCATCGTCAGCACGCGGTCGACGCCGGCGGCGGCGAGCATGTCGGCCACCAGCTTGGCCGTGATCGGCTCGCGCGGCATGCTCTTCTTGTCCTGGCGCCCGTACGGGTACCACGGCATGACCGCCGTGATCCGCTTGGCCGACGCCAGCCGGGCCGCCTGGGCCATGATCATGAGCTCCATCAGGGAGTCGTTGGTGGGCGACGAGCAGGACTGGACGATGAACATGTCCGCGCCGCGGATCGACTCCTCGTAGCGGACGTACACCTCGCCGTTCGTGAACGTCTTCAGCAGGACGTCGCCGAGCTCGATGCCGATGTGCTTGGCGATATCCTCGCCGAGGCCCTTGTTGGAACGGCCGCTGAAGAGCATGAGCCGCTTGTGCGGCGCGCGCTCCATCCAGCTCGCATGGTCGGCGGCGCTCATGCCGGCCGCACCGAGGCCGGTCGCCGGAAAGAGCGGGATGGCCGTCTCGAGGCTAACTGCGCTTTCGTCTTCCATACCCCTCGATGTTCTTCTGGTGGACACGAGCAACCGCGAGCGCTTCGGGTGGGACATCCTCGGTGATCACCGACCCCGCCGCCGTCCACGCTCCGTCTCCGATCGTCACGGGTGCGACGAAGACATTGTCGCAGCTGGTGTGGACATCTTCACCGATCGTTGTCCGCTGCTTGGCCCGGCCATCGTAGTTGGCGGTGATCGCGCCCGCTCCGATGTTCGTGCCGGCCCCGATCGACGCATCGCCGATGTAGGACAGGTGCGGCACCTTGGCGCCCGCGCCGAGCTCGGAGTTCTTGATCTCGACGAAGGTGCCGGCCTTCGCGCCGGCCTGCAGCGTCGCGCCGGGGCGCAGGTAGCAGAACGGCCCCACGTTGGCCCCTGGGCCGACGCGCGCGTCGACCGCGACCACGTGCGGCCCGACGGTCGCGCCGGCGCCGATGTCGGTCGTGCCCCGCAGCACCGTGAAGGGCTCGATGCACGCGTCGGCGGCGATGGTGACCCCAGGCTCGATCCAGGTCGACGCCGGGTCGACGATCGTGACCCCGGCCAGCATGTGGGCCAGGTTGATGCGATCGCGCAGGAGCGCCGCCGCCGCCGCGAGGTCGGCCCGGGTGTTGATCCCGAGCGCCACGGTCGGGTCGTCGTGGCGGTACCCGGCGACGGCATGGCCGTCGGCGACGAGCAGCCCGACGACGTCGGTCAGATACAGCTCGCCCTGGTCGTTGGCGGTGTCCAGCCGCTCGAGCGCCGGCCACAGGAGCTCCGACCGGAAGAGGTAGATGCCGGAGTTGACCTCGGCGAGCTCGCGCTGCACCGGCGTCGTGTCGCGCAGCTCGACGATCCGCTCGACGGCGCCCCCCGGGTCGCGGACGATGCGGCCGAAGTCGGCGCCGATCGCGCTGGTGCGGTCGAAGGTGAGCACGGCGGCGGCCGCCGCGGCCGCTGCCCGCTGCGCCGCCAGCTCCCGCAGGCTGGCCGGATCGGTGAGCGGATGGTCGCCGTTCATGACCAGGATGTCGCCGTCGAAGCCGGCCAGGGCGGCGCGGGCGCTGCGAGCCGCGTCGCCGGTGCCCAGCGGGCGCTCCTGGGTGGCCGCCTCGACGCCCTCGGGCAGCACCGCCCGGAGCGCATCGCCGTCCGGGGGCACGACCACGACCGTGCGGGCAGGCCGCAGCTCCAGGATGGCGCGCAGCGTCCACTCGAGCACCGGCCGGCCGCACGCCGGGTGCAGCAGCTTCGGCGTGTCGGACTTCATGCGGGTGCCCCGGCCGGCGGCCAGGATCACGCATGCGAGCGGCGGGGTGGTCATGTCGGTGCTGGGGGTGGTCGGTGCAGGAGCTGGGGCGCCTGGATTCGAACCAGGGATCACGGGACCAAAACCCGTTGCCTTACCACTTGGCCACGCCCCACCGGGGGGCCTGCCGGGCCGTGCGAGTATACCCAGCCTGCGGCCCGCAGGCGGCTACGATCATCCCGTGCAACGGCCGGACATCTTCCGCCGGTGAGCGCCGCGCTGCTGGTGGTGGCCGCCTTCCTGGCAAGCGCGGTCGAAGCGGTCGAGGCGCTGACGATCGTGCTCGCCGTCGGGGTCACGCGCGGCTGGCGCTCGCCGCTGATAGGCGTGGGCGCCGCCCTCGTGGTGCTGGCCGGGATCGTGGCGGTGCTCGGGCCGGCACTGACGGCCCTGCCCATCTCGACGCTGCGGGTGGTCGTCGGCGGCCTGCTGCTCGTGTTCGGGCTGCAGTGGCTGCGCAAGGCGATCCTGCGCTCGAGCGGCCTGAAGGCGCTCCACGACGAGGACGCGATCTTCCGCGAGCAGGCCGAGCACGCCCGCGCGGTCGGCGTCCCGGCGCCGTCAGGGATGGACTGGTACTCGTTCACCATCGCGTTCAAGGGCGTGCTGCTGGAGGGTCTCGAGGTGGCGTTCATCGTCGTCACGTTCGGCAGCAACCAGGGCAGCATCCCGCTCGCGGCCGCGGGGGCTGCGGCGGCGATCGTGGTCGTCGTGGCGGGCGGGATGGCGGTGCGCGCACCGCTCGCGCGCGTGCCCGAGAACACGCTCAAGTACGGCGTCGGCCTGCTGCTCGTCACCTTCGGGACATTCTGGGGCGCCGAGGGCGCCGGGGCCGACTGGCCCGGCTCGGACGCGGCCATCCTGGGGCTGTTCGTGTTCTATCTGGCGGTGAGCCGCGTGCTCGTGCTGCTCCTCACCCGCAGCGCCCGCGCCGTCCCCGAGCCCGCGGCGGCGGCCGAATGAGCCGGATCGCCGGGCTGGCGCGGTTCCTGTACGAGTTCGTGGTCGGCGACGACATCACGATCGCCCTCGGCGTCGTGGCCGCGCTGGCCGTGACGGCCGCGTTCCCGGACGTCGGCGGCGGCGCGTTCTGGATCGTGCCCGCCGCCGTCGTCGCCCTGCTCACCGTGTCGGTCCTGCGGGTGGCGCGGAAGGGATGACCACCCGCCTCGCCGTCCTGCTCGTGGCCGCCGCCGTCGCCGCGGCGCTCGCCCCGAGCGCCTCCGCCGCACCGGCGACGACCGTCCGTGTCAGCGTGGCGTCGGACGGCGCCCAGGCAAACGCGGACTCGACGGCGGCGGTGATCTCGGCGGACGGGGCGGTCGTCGCGTTCGACTCGGACGCCACCGATCTCTCCCGGCGGCCCGACACGAACCACGCGAAGGACGTGTTCGTGCGCGACCTGGGCACGGGCGTCACCCGCCGCGTGAGCGTCTCGTCGACGGGCACCCAGGCGCGCGGGACGAGCCATGTGATCGCGATCTCGCGCGACGGCAACCTGGTGCTCTTCGGCTCGACGGCGGCGAACCTCGTGCCCGGCGACCGAAACGGCCAGCCCGACGTCTTCGTGCGCAACATCGCCCGCGGGACGACGCGCCGGGTCGATCTGGGGCCGGGCGGCATCGAGCCCCAGGGCGTGCAGCCGCAGTTCCCCGGGTGCTGTGCCCCGGAGGGCCTCGACATGAGCCCGGACGGCCGGTTCGTGCTGTTCGCCGCCGGCGACCCGAACCTGCTCGGGAGCCGCTGCTGCATCGGCATCTTCCTGCGCGACCGCAGGCTGCGGACGACAACGACGATCGCGGTGGCGAACAACTTCATCGCCGCAACCGCCGCCCGGGTGTCCGACGGCGGCCGGTTCGTCGCCTACAGCACGGGCGGCATCGACTTCACCGACTTCCCGGGCAAGACGTTCGTGCTCGACCGCAGAACCGGGACGCGCACTCGCGTGGGCGCCGGCGTGGGCGACGGCTCGATCGTGGCCGACATCGCCGGCGGCGGCCGCTACGTGCTCTTCACGTCCTACGCCCTGGGCACGCCCGACTCGGAGGTGTTCCTGCTCGACCGCACCGCCGGCACCACGACGCATGTGAACGTGTCCGCGGCAGCGCCCTACACGACCAGCACCCGGGCGGTGTCGGTATCGGCGAACGGTCGCTACGTCACGTTCGCGTCCGCCTACCCGGGCTACGTGAGCGGCGACTCGAACGGCGTCGCCGACGTGTTCCGGCGCGACCTCGTCTCTGCCACCACGGCCCGGTGGAGCCTCTCGGCGGCCGGCGCCCAGCTGCTGCGCAAATCGAGCGGAGGCGCGATGCCGGCCGACGGCGGGGCGGTCGTCTTCCTGACCGGATCCGCCGCGGTCGCGGGCGACACGAACTCGGCCCGGGACGTGTTTCTCAGGCGCTGAAGCCGGCCACCGCGTCGTCGACGGAGGCCTCGCTGATGCCGAGATCGCGCAGGATGCGGGCGCCGGGGCCGCCGTCGCCGCGCACCAGGGCGAGCAGGATGTGCTCGGTCTCGACGTGGGCGTGGCCGTGCTCGAGCGCTTCCTCGGAGGCCAGCTCGAGCACACGCTTGGAGCGCGGCGTGAGCGGCAGCTCGCCGCCGGCGATCGGCTCGGCGGGCGGGCGCACCGCCGCCGCCTTCCCGCGGACGACGTCGAGCTGCACCCCGAGCGCGTCGAGCACCTGGGCCGCGACGCCCTCGGGCTCGCGCAGCAGGCCGACCAGCAGGTGCTCGGTGCCGATGTGGTCGTGCCCGACCGCCCGCGCCTCTTCCTGCGCGTCCTGCACGACCTTCCGCGAGCGCTCGGTGAACCGATCGAACACCGGGCGGAGCCTACTTGCGCATGCGGTCGCCGAGCATGACCAGCGCCAGGACGATCAGGAGGAGCGTGCCCACGATCACGGCCATGGCGACGCCGATGTAGATCAGGGGCAGCACAAGGCCGCCGATCGCCTGGGCCATGACGATGACCCAGAGCGGGCGCCGGATCGCCGGGTGCAGGTGCTGGCGCACGTTCAGGTATCCGATCACGGAGACGACCCCGATCAGGGTCAGGAGCAGGCGGTGGCCGGCGACCCAGGCAAAGACCGCCTCGCCCAGGCCGAGGACGACGGCGATGCGCAGGCTGTGCTGGTGCAACCAGCGAGTCGGGGAGCGGCGCTCGCGCGGCTCGATCGTGAGCGAGTCCCCGGAGATGTTCCAATTCGACATGCCCAAAATCATACCGGAGAGGCTGCGAACGCCCCCGTGATTCTGGCGGCCGCGGCCTCGGCGGCCGCCCGGTGCCGGAAGAGGCCGAACGCCGTCGGCCCCGAGCCGCTGACGATCTGGGCAAGCGCGCCCTCGGCGCGCAGCGCAGAGAGCGCCGTGGCCACGTCGGGGCGCAGGCCGAGCACCGCCGGCTCGAGGTCGTTCGCCATCAGCGCGGCGACATCCTCGACCCGCCGCACGGTGTGCATGGCCCTGACGAGGTCGCCCTCGACCGCGCGGAAGATGGGATTCGGCGCGGACGCCGCGAACACCTCGCCCGTGGGGAGACCTCGATCGGACGGCACGAGCACGAAGGCGTGCCCGCGGGGGAAGTCGGGCAGCGGCTGGATGCGGTCACCGCGGCCGGTGCCGAAGCCGGTCTCGGCGCCGGTGAGGAAGAACGGCACGTCGGCCCCGAGCGCCCGGGCGATGGCGTGCAGCTCGTTCGGGTCGTGATCGCCGCGCAGCGCCCGCAGCACCGCCGCGGCATCCGACGACCCGCCGCCGAGGCCGGCCGCCACCGGGATCCGCTTCGTCAGCCGCACGTGCCGCGGCTCGCCGAGCGCCGCCAGGGCGGCGGTCACGAGCGTGTCGTCGGCGAACCCCTCGACGACCGTCTCGGGGGCCTCGGAGAGCTCGAGCTCGTCATAGCAGTCGATGGCCTGGAACAGCGTCGTCAGCCGGTGGTAGCCGTCGCTGCGCAGCGGCCCCACCCGCAGGCACAGGTTCACCTTCGCCGGCGCGCGCAGGATCACGGCTGCAGCTCCCGCGCGAGCTCGCCCAGCCGCTGCGGCGTGAGCTGCTCGGCCCGCAGGCCGGCCAGCGCGGCCGGCGGCTCCGGCAGGCCCGCCAGGCGCAGCGAGTTCGCAAGCGTCTTTCTGCGGTGGGCGAAGGCGCCGTGGACGACCCTGGCCGTCCACTCCCACTCCGGCCCGAGCACGACTCCGGGGCGGCGGCGGAAGGCGACGAGCATCGAGTCGACGTTCGGTTGCGGGACGAACACGTGCCGCGACACCGCCCGGGCGCCCGTGCGCTCGCAGACGAGCTGCACGAGCACCGAGACGGCGCCGTAGGCCTTCGTGCCCGGCGCCGCGAAGAGGCGCTCGCCGATCTCGCGCTGCACCATCACGCAGAAGCGCTCGATGGCCGGCAGCGACCGGATCAGCACGGGCGTGGCGACGCCGTAGGGCAGGTTCGCGACCATCACCCGCGGCGGCGGGTCGAGCGCGGCGATGTCGATGTCGAGCACATCGGCCACGAGCACGTGCACGTTCTCGATGCCGGCGACAGTCTCGCGCAGCGCCGGCTCCAGGCGCCTGTCGATCTCGACGGCGTGCACCGACGCGACCCGGCGTGCCAGCCAGACGGTGAGCACGCCGAGGCCTGCCCCGACCTCGATGACAACGTCCTTTGCGTCAAGCGATGCCAACCCACCCACCAGCTTGAGGACGTTGTCGTCGATCAAGAAATTCTGGCCGAGGTCGCGGTCGGGCGAGATCCCGAACTCCTCCAGCCGCTGCAGCGACACCTGCCGGGTCACAGGCCGAACAGGCGGTCGGCGTTCCAGTCGATCTGGGCGGCCAGCGCGGCCGGCTCGACGCCCCGCACGTGCGCGAGCACGTCGAGGGTGAGGGCCACGTATGCCGGCTGGTTGGCGCTGCCCCGGTGCGGCGGCGGGGCCAGGTAGGGGCTGTCGGTCTCGGCCAGGATGCGATCCTCCGGCGCCTGGGCGGCGGCCGCGCGCAGGTCGTCGGCCTTCGGGTAGGCGACGTTGCCCGCGAACGACAGGTAGTAGCCCCGCTCGATGGCCTCCTCGAGCCACGCGACCGAGCTGAAGCAGTGCAGGAGCACCGGCACCCGCGCCCGTTCCAGCGCCGCGAACGTGTCGGCCTCGGCCGCGCGGGTGTGGATGACGAGCGGCAGGTCGACCTCGTTGGCGAGATCGACCTGCGCTGCGAACACCCGCGCCTGGGCGTCGCGGGGCGCGTAGTCGCGGTAGTAGTCCAGGCCGCACTCCCCCACCGCGACCGCCCGCGGATGGCCCAGCAGCGGCCGCAGCTGCGCCGCCACGTCGCCGGCCTCGGCAGCCTCGTGCGGATGGACCCCGACGATCGCCCAGACCGAGTCGAAGCGCTCGGCCAGCCCGAGCGCCTGCTCGCGCCCGACCGTGAGGATGCGCGAGACGCCCGCGGCCGCAGCCGCGGCGACGACGTCCTCGGCCGGCCCCTCGCACATCTCGAGATGGGCGTGGGTGTCGATCACGCCCGCGGGAACAGCGGCGGCGGCTGGCTGACCGCGGTGCCGGCGGCCAGAAGCCCCATCCCGGCCCGCTCCCAGGCAACCGCGCCGGGATCGCCGACCGCCTCGAGCATCCGCGCCGCGGAGGCGGGGATGAAGGGGTGCAGGAGCACCGCCAGCGAGCGCACGGTGTCCGCCAGGGTGTAGAGCGTCGTGTCCAGGAGCGACTGGTCGGCCGCGGCCTGGCTGCGGGCGAGCACCCACGGCTGGCGCTCCTCGACGTAGCGGTTGGCGGCGCGGACGAGGCCCCAGCACGACCTCGAGCGCACCGGTCAGGTCGATGTTGTCGAAGCGCTCGCGCACCTCGGCGTCGACCGGCGCGAGCTCGCAACGGCCCTCCGGCACGACCCCGCCCCGGTAGCGCACGATCATCGCCGTCGCCCGCGACACCAGGTTGCCCAGGTCGTTCGCGAGCTCGCCGGCGTAGCGGCGGTCGAGCCCGTCGCGGGTGACGCTGCCGTCCTGGCCGAACTGCACCTCGCGCAGCACGTAGAACCGCAGCGCGTCGGCGCCGAGCTCGTCGATCACGGCCAGCGGGTCGATCACGTTGCCGAGCGACTTGGACATCTTGTGGTCGCCGCTCGTCAGGTAGCCGTGCACGAAGAGCCGCTTCGGCGGCTCGTACCCCGCTGCGATCAGGAGCGCCGGCCACGAGACGCAGTGCAGCCGCAGGATGTCCTTGCCGAGCAGGTGCATCGACGGCCAGAACGTCTGCGAGACGTCGCGGCCGAGGCCGTACTCGAGCGCCGTGTGGTAGTTGAGGAGCGCGTCCACCCACACGTACACCGTCTGCTCGGGCTTCCACGGCAGCGGCACCCCCCAGCTGACCGAGGCGCGGCTGACCGAGAAGTCCTGGAGCCCCGACTCGATGAACGAGCGGGCCTCGTTGTAGCGGGCCCGCGGCATGACGTATTCCCGGTCGCGGTCGTACAGCGCGAGCAGCTGATCCTGGAAGGCCGAGAGCCGGAAGAAGGTGTTCTCCTCGTCGAGCCACTCCACCGGCCGCTGGTGGATCGGGCAGATGTTGCCGGGCTGCTCGAGCTCGGACTCGGCGTAGAACTGCTCGCAGCCGGTGCAGTAGAGCCCGGAGTACGTGTCCTCGTACAGGTGGCCCGACTCGCGCAGCCGCACCATGAACGCCTGGACGCGCTTTTCGTGCTCGCGGTCGGTGGTGCGGATGAAGAAGTCGTTGGACGCCTCGAGCCGCTCGACCAGATCGCGGAACCGGGCCGACACCTTGTCGCAGAACTCCTTCGGCGAGAGGCCGGCCTCGGCGGCGGCCTGCGCCACCTTGGCGCCGTGCTCGTCGGTGCCGGTCAGGAAGAAGACATCCTCCCCGCGCTGGCGGTGGTGACGGGCGAGCGCATCGGCCGCGACCGTCGTGTACGCGTGCCCGAGGTGCGGGTCCGAGTTGACGTAATAAATGGGAGTTGTAAGGGAAAACGGCATATCGGGCCCGCCCTCTGGCAAATTGCCAGGAGGGCATCTATGCTCAGACGTGGGCTCCATCCTAACGAGATGGCGAGGGTCACTATGAGCGTTATCAGGCACAACGCGGGGGTTCGCGGGCGCGCGGCCTCCACGCGGGCAGGGGGCGTGGTGCGCAGGGTGGACGAGCTGGGCCGGATCGTGATCCCGGTCGAGATCCGGCGCAGGTTCGGGATCGACGTACGCGATCCGCTCGAGATCAGCGTGCGCGGAGAGACCATCGTGCTCTCGAAGCCGCACGACGCCTGCGTCTTCTGCGGCCGCACGGGCGGCCTGGACGAGTTCCATGGCCGGCAGGTGTGCACCACGTGCCGGGTCGAGCTGTCCGGCAACGACGTGGTCAGGGCTTCGTAGCGGTCTGGTAGAGCCGGTTTCGCGGCACCCCGGTGAGGCGCGACGCAAGCGCCGCGGCTCGCCGGGAGCCGAACGCCGCCACGAGCTCGGCGAGCGCGTCGGCGGGCACGTCATGCTCGCCGACGGCGGCCGGCACGCCCGCGAGCACGAGGGTCACCTCGCCCTTCGGCGCGGTGGCAAACCGCTCGGCGAGGTCGGCGAGCGTGCCGCGCTGCACCTGCTCGTGCACCTTCGAGAGCTCGCGGCACACGGCGGCGGCGCGGTCCGGCTCGGCCGCCGCCAGCGCCGCCAGCGTCGCGGGCAGCCGCCGGGGCGACTCGAACGCCACCACGGGCAATCCGCAGGCATCGAGCCGGCGCACCTCGGCCGCGGCGCGCGCCGCCGGCCGGGGCAGGAACCCCGCGAACACGAAGCCGGCCCCGCCCAGGCCGGAGGCGGCCACCGCCGCCGTCACCGCGGAGGGGCCGGGCAGCACCGTGACGACGAGGCCGGCCGCGGCCACGGCCGCGACGATGCGGGCGCCCGGATCGGATACGGCGGGCATCCCGGCGTCGGTGGCGAGCGCCACCCGCTCGCCGCGGCGGATGCGCTCGACGACCTCGGGGGCGCGCACGGCCTCGTTGTGCTCGTGCACCGCGATCACCGGCACCGCGATGCCGTGGCGGTCGAGCAGGATGCGCGTGCGCCGGGTGTCCTCGCAGGCCACCACATCGGCGTCGCGCAGCTCCTCGAGCAGCCGCAGCGTGACGTCGGAGAGGTTTCCGATCGGCGTCGGGCAGACGACCAGGGCGCCGGGTCGGCGGGAGGAATCGGGCACTGCAGGTACCATTAAAGCGTCGTGGCCGACTCCAAGCCGACCAAGCCGTACCGCACGTATCGGGGCGGCAGACCCGGGCGCGACGACCCCGATTCGGCACGCTTCGACTTCGGCGGCGGCGGCGCGGGGACGGCCGCTCCCCCTCGTCCGCGCACGCCCGAAGGGTTGCGCCGGCCCGACCTGCGCAGCCGACGAGGCCCTGCCCGGGCGGCCGGTGGCGGTGCCCGGCGGGCGCCCGCCGCGCTCGTTCCTGCGGCGGCGCTGGAGGCGCATCATCGCCATCGGCGTCCCGGTGCTGTTCCTGCTCTTATGCGGGTGGCTCTATCTCGGCTACCGCAGCTTCTCCAACGAGGTGGCGAACGCCAACAAGCGCCTGAACAAGGCCACGCTGGCGACGCTGCAGCCCGCAGGCAACATCCTCACGAGCCCCCAGATCAGCCTGATCATGGGCTCGGACAGCCGCGGCGCGAACGCGATCTCGGGGGCGCGGTCGGACTCGATCCTGCTCGTGCGCACCGACCCGTCCAAGCACCTGATCTCGATGCTCTCGATCCCCCGCGACCTGAACGTGCCGATCCCCGGCCACAACGCGAACAAGATCAACGCGGCGTTCGCCTTCGGCGGGCCGCCGCTGCTCATCCGCACCGTCGACAAGCTGACCGGCCTCGGCGTGAACCACGTCGTGCTGGTCGATTTCACGGGCTTCCGCGACCTGATCGACTCGCTCGGGGGCGTGACGGTCTACAACCCGTACAAGGTGGTCTCGTCGGTGCCGTTCGACGGCCTCATCTGGCACTTCGGCAAGGGCACGATCCACCTGGACGGCCGCCACGCGCTCGCCTACGCCCGCATCCGCCACACCACCAACCCGCGCGACTCGGACATCACCCGCACCGAGCGCCAGCAGCGGGTGGTGCAGGCCCTGATGCACAAGCTCGTGACCCCGACGTCCCTCTTCAACCTGCCGTCGATCGGGCGCGACATCGCCAAGCCGCTCGCGACCGATCTGTCGGCCAACGAGCTGATCGCGATGGGATGGCTCAAGTTCCGGTCGTCGCGCACGCTCGAGTGCCACCTCGGCGGCCTGCCCGAGTCGATCGGCGGCCAGGACGTGCTCCAGCCGAGCGAGCAGAACACCGCCGTCGTGCAGATGTTCCTCGGCAACCAGGCCCCGCAGCCGGCGCCGGCGAGCCAGCTGTTCGCGCCGGGCTGCACGATCCACTGAGATCGGTTGCGCGCGGCCGCGCGACGCGTACGATCTCAATTGTGCGGATGCGAACTTGGCTTGCGGCACTGGCCCTCACGGCCGCCGCGGCCGGGTGCGCCGGCTCGGGATCGGCATCGCATCCGACGCTCACGGCCTCTCAGGCCCTGCACAGGGCCCGCGCCGACGGCTTCACGGGGGTCGTCCGCGCCGGCGGGGAGTCCTGGCGCTGCGACGCCCACACGAGCGCGATCGGGCCGGTGCAGACCACCGGCCGGTACGCCGCGTACACACGCATGACCTACGGCGTGGAGTTCGGCGACCGCCGCGTGCCGCCGACGAAGGACAACACCGCGCGCATCGGCATGCTCGTCGTCGTGTTCTCCGACGCCCGCCTCGCCGCCCGCTGCGCCGCGGCCGGCATCTACACCGACGAGCACCAGCCGATCGACCGTCACGGCGGCCGCGCAGGGCCTGCCCACGAAGACGTTCCCGTACAAGCTGATCGCGGGGACGACGGTCGAGAGCCACATGCACAAGTCGGGCCTGCCGGGGTCGGTCTTCCCGTCGGACGGCCAGTACGACACCTTCATCGCCCGTGGCCGCGTGCTCGCGCTCGGTCTCGCCTACACCGCGCACACCTCACAGATCGTCCAGGCCGACCTGACCCGGCTCGCGGCCGAGGTCGCCGGCTAGCCGCACACCAGCCCTTGCTCGTATATCTCATGCATGCTATATAGCATGCATGAGATCGACCGTTGCAGTCCTCGCCGCCCGCGCGGCCCTCATCGCCGCCGTTCCAGCCTCCGCCGCCGCGGGCGCGGCCCTCTCCAGCGCGCACCTGCTCACGGATGCCGACCATGCCACCGCGCTCGGAGTCGGCATCGTGGCCGCGGCGCTGGTCGGGCTCGCCGCTGCGGTCGGCCCGACGGCATTCCACGGCGCCTCGCGCCTCAGGGCGGTCGGGATCGTGCTTGCGGCCACGGCCACGCTTCTGGCCGGCGCGACCGCGTGGCTGATCCTGGCGGTGCTCGACCTGTGCACGAGCTCGGCCGGCCCCGGCCTCGTCGCCCTGGGTGCCGCGGCGGCGGTGTACCTCCCGGGATCGGCCTACGTGCTGCGAACCAGCGGCCGCGCGGCGTGGGCATGGCCGCTCGTGATCGCGCTGGCACTCGCGGTCTCGCTGGCCGTGCTGGCCGTCGCCACCGGCGGCCCGCACCACTGCGAGACCTGATCGGGCTCAGCCCTCGGCGGCCTTCTTGGTCGCGCTGCCCTTGCCGGAGTCGGTGGACGACTTCGCGTCGGACGACTTGGCCGAGTCCGACGACTTGGAGTCGCCGTCCTTTGACTTGGAGTCGCCGGACGAGGCCTCGGCCCGGCCGTCGGCGGCCACCTTCTTGCCGCGGCCGTAGTCGGTCGAGTAGAAGCCGGAGCCCTTGAAGTGGATCGCGACCGGGTGCAGCACCCGGGTGGCGGGCGCCCCGCACACCTCGCACTCGGTCAGAGGATCCTCGACGATCCTCTGCATCACCTCGAAGCGGTGGTCATTCGTACAGCGGTACTCGTAGATCGGCATGCAAACCGAGTATACCGCGCAGGACGGCCGCGAAACGGCCCGGGCCTGGCACACTCGGGGCGAGAGTGCCAGCCAATCCCGCTTCGGTAGCATGGGCGGCTTGCGAATCGCCATCGTCACCGACTTCTACTACCCGTCGCTCGGCGGCATCACCGAGCACGTCGACGGCCAGGCCCGCGAGCTCGCAAACCGCGGTCACGAGGTCACTGTGATCACGGGGCACCTGATCCGCACGCCCGCCCGTGTCCGACGACGCCCTGGAGGTGCCCGAGCCGAACTTCGAGATCGTGCGCATGGGCGTCGCCATCCCGCTGTTCGTTCCCTACTGGGGCAACAACGCCCAGACGCTGCACACGTACGGGCCGCGACTCGGCCGGCAGCTGAACGCGCTCTACCGCGAGCGCGGGTTCGACGTCGTGCACGTGCACGCCCCCTACAACCCGCCGTTCCCGGCGTGGGCGATCGACCAGTGCCCGGACGAGGCCATCTGCGTGGCCACCTTCCACAGCGTCTTCCCGCAGACCACGGGCATGGACATCCTGGCCGAGTGGACGCGGCCGTGGATCGAGCGCCTGGACGGGCGCATCTGCGTGAGCGAGGCCTGCATCGGATCGCTCGCCCCGTACTACCCGTACGCCTACGACGTGATCCCGAACGGCATCGACACCGGCCACTTCTCGCCCGACGCAGAGCCCGTCGCCGAGCTCATGGGCGATCACCAGAACATCGTCTTCTGCGGCCGCTTCGATCCCCGCAACGGCCTCGACACCGTCATCGAGGCGTTCCGGCTGCTGCACCGCGAGCGCGGCGACCAGGTGCGGCTCGTGGTGATCGGGGACGGCCCGCTGCGCAAGCTCTACCACCGCCAGGTGGGCGCGGAGCTCGCGCCGTTCGTGCACTGGGCGGGCCGCCTCAACCGCAGCCGGCCCAACTACCTCACCTCGGGATCCGTGTTCTGTACGCCGTGCAACCGGGCATCGTTCGGGATGGTGCTGCTCGAGGCGATGAGCTGTGGGCGACCGGTGGTCGCCAGCCGCATCAGCGGCTTCCAGCTCCTGATGGAGGACGGCCGTCAGGGGTTCCTCGTCCACCCCGGCGACTCGGCCGAGCTGCACGCGGGCGCGCTCGCCCGCCTGCTCGACGATCCCGATCTGCGCACGCGGATGGGCGCGGAGGGGCGCCGCACCGCCCTCGAGTCCTATGCCTGGCCGCGGGTCGCCGCCAAGCTCGAGGCCTACTACGCCGACCTGCTGGCCGGCGAGCAACCGGTATGGGCAAGCGCGAAGTCATCACTCGCTTCGTAATCCTCGGAGCGGCCTGGATCGCGGTCACCGCGGTGATCGGCCAGGCCATCGGAGGGATTGCGGGGGACATCGTCGAGGCCGCCGCCGTGCTGCTCCTCCTGTTCGTGGCGTGGTCGGCCTTCACGCCCAACGCGCGCCTGTTCGGCCGCGTCATCGGCACCGGCTTCTCGCCGCTGCCCAAGGTGGCGATCACCTTCGACGACGGGCCGAGCCCCGAGCACACGCCGGCCGTGCTCGACGCGCTGCGCTCGGCGGGGGCCCGGTCGACGTTCTTCGTCCTCGGCCGCAACGTCCGCGCCCATCCCGAGCTGGCCCGCCGGATCGTGGCGGAGGGGCATGAGCTCGCGAGCCACGGCGACGACCACTCCCTGCTCACATTCGCGGGACCGTCCGCGATCGCGCACCAGTTCCGCGCTGCCGAGGAGGCCGTCTCGGAGGCGATCGGCACGTCGGTCGCGCACCTCTTCCGGCCGCCGCACGGCTACCGCGGGCCGTTCCTGGCCCCGGTCGCGCGCCGGCTCGGCTACCGCATCGTCGGCTGGACAGGGTCGATCTTCGACACCGCTCGCCCCGGCGTCGACGTGATCGTCGACCGGTGCGCGGGCGTGATCGCCCCGGGCGCGATCGTCCTGCTCCACGACGGCGACGGCTCTGGGCAGGGCGGCGACCGCTCGCAGACGGTCGAGGCGCTGCCGCGCGTGCTCGAGACGGTGCGGGCCCGCGGCCTCGAGCCGGTGACCGTCTCGGAGCTCGCCCAGGACCTGAAGCCACACCGGCACCGGGTCTCGAAGGCGGCGGCGTTCGGCGCCATCGCGATCGCGATCGTGTTCGCGCTCTCGCGCAAGTTCGACCTGCAGGTCGTCGCCGACGTGTTCACGAAGGCGAATCCGCTCTACGTGCTCGCGGCGCTGCTCGCGAACCTCGTGTCGGTCGCGGCCAAGGCGCTCACGTGGAAGGCGGCCTTCGACGCCATCCCGGGCGACGCGGACGAGCCCGCGCCCGACGTCGCCATGCGCGACGTCGTGCCGGCGATCTTCATCGGCTTCCTGCTGAACACCGTGCTCTTCGCCCGCCTGGGCGAGGTGGCGCGCGTGTCGGTGGTGCGGCGCAGGCTGCTGCTCAAGGGGCAGTCGGTGCCGGTGCCGACCGTCGTCGGGACGCTGGTCACCGAGCAGCTGCTCTCCGGCGCGACGCTCGTCGCGGTGCTGATCGCCGTGGTCATCTACGTGCCGGTGCCGCGCGCGGCCGTCAACCTGCTCGCGGTGCTCTCGGGCGTCGTGATCTTCATCGGCCTCGTCGCAGTCGTCATCGAGGTGTGGGGCCGGGTGCGCCGCCGCCAGCGCCCGTCCGACGACTACGTCGAGCGCTGGTGGCACCTGCTCGGGATCAGCTTCACGTCAACGGTCGCCGCGCTGCGCCGTGGCCAGGCGATCTTCCAGCGGCCGCGGCTGCTGGCCCTCGGCCTCACGACCGCCACGGGGACGTGGATCGCTCAGATGGCGGGCATCTACCTGACGCTCGCGGCGTACGGCATCCACAAGGGCCTGGGGGTGACGGCGGTGGTGTTCCTGGCGTCGAACCTGGTGCAGCTGTTCCCGATCACGCCGGGCAACCTGGGGGTGTTCCAGGGGGCCACGGCGACCAGTCTGACGCTCCTGTACGGTGTCCCGGCCAACCTGGCGCTGACGTTCTCGATCGGCCTGCAGCTGATCGAGGCCCTGCTGGGGGTGGGCGTCGGATTCGTGTTCCTCTCGATGGAGGGATTGTCGGTGGCCGAGCTGCAGACCCAGGCCGAGTCAGGGTCGGACGAGTCGTGAGGAAGCTCGCGGCGGTGCTCGTCGCCGCGCTCTGCCTGGCGGGGTGCTCATCGGGCGGCGGCGACTCGAGCACCGCGGCGCAAGGCCCGCCCGTGGTGTCCACGCTGCCGACCTCCGGGACGGTGAAATACAAGGACGGGCGCATCTACACGATCGCGCCGCTCGGGCGGACGCTGCACCTGGACGACATCGCCGTGCGCGTGCAGCGCGTCGTCTGGCGGCGGTCGGTGAAGGTCGGCTTCAGGCCCCCGGGCACGAAGATCTTCGCCTTGGTCACGCTCACCGTGACGAACCCGACCCGATCGCGGCAGCAGGTCGGCCTGACCCAGATCTGGCTGCGCGACGCGGCGGGCAATCCGATCCTCGCGGCCGCCTCGGCCACCGTCCCGAAGAACCTGCTCGAGATGCCGATCCCGCCGGGGGCGACGGTCACGGGGACGCTCGTCTACCCGGCGCCGCAGCGCGAGACGGGCTACCTGCTCGTCTACCGCTTCGCCGACGCGAAGGCCATCGCGAAGGCCAAGCACGTCGGCCTGCTCAAGTACGGCTAGCCGGCGTCGCGCTCGCGGGAGAGCAGGTCGGCGACGGTCTCGCGGGCGACCACGACGCGCTCGCTGCCGTCTGCGACCATGACCGCCGCCGGCCGCGGCAGCCCGTTGTAGGTCGATGACATGGTGGCCGTGTACGCGCCGGTCGCGGCGAGGGCGATCACGTCCCCCGGCCGCAGCTGCGGCAGCGCTGCCGCCTCGATCAGGACGTCGCCCGACTCGCAGTGCTTGCCGGCGATCGCGTAGGTGTGCGCCGCCGGCTCGGCCGCGCGATCGGCCATGAACGCCTGGTAGCGGGCGCCGTACATGGCCGGGCGGGGGTTGTCGGCCATGCCGCCGTCGACGGCCGCGTAGGTGATCCCAGCGCCCGTGCGCTTGATCGCCCCGACCGTGTACAGGGTGACGCCGGCCGGGCCGGCGATCGAGCGGCCGGGCTCGACGATCAGCTCCGGCAGGGGCAGCCCGCGTGCGGTGAGCGCCCCGGCGAGCCCCGCTGCGGTCGCCCCGACCGCCGCCCGGATGTCCGGCGCGCGGTCGGCGTCGGTGTAGGCGATCGCCAGGCCGCCGCCCAGGTCGATCACCGGCAGGCCGCCGAGATCCTGCTCGGCGATGAACCCGGCCAGCCACTCCGCGGCCTCGAGGTAGGTACCGACGTCGTGGATCTGGGATCCGAGATGGACGTGCAGGCCGGCCGGACGCACGTGCTCGAGGCCCGCTGCGGTCCGCAGCGCGGCGGCCGCCGCGGCCGGCGGCAGGCCGAACTTCGACGCCGCGTGGCCGGTCGCGATCTTCCGGTGCGTGTCGGCCTCGATGCCGGGGGTGACGCGCACCAGCACGGCCTGGGTGCGCCCGGCGGCGGCCGCGAGCGCCTCGACCTGGTGCAGCTCGGCCGTGTGGTCGACCACCACCAGGCCCGCCCCCGCCGCGATCGCCGCCGCGATGTCGCGGTCGGACTTGTTGTTGCCGTGCACGACGAGCCCCTCCCCTGGCACGCCCGCGGCCAGCGCAAAGGCCAGCTCGCCCTCGGAGGCCACGTCCATGCCGAGGCCCTCCTCGACCAGCACCCGCAACACGGCGACGGTCGCCTGCGCCTTGCACGCGAACGCCGCCCTGGCGGCGCCCGGGTAGGCCCGCAGGCCGGCGCGATAGGCGCGTGCGCGTGCCCGCAGCGTGGCCTCGTCGTACACCAGCAGCGGGGTGCCGTGGCGGGCGGCGAGGTCGCCGAGCGGCACGCCGCCGATGGTCAGCCGGCCGTCCGCCTGAAGCGCCGATTCGGGGAGGACGCTCATGGGATCGCGATGCTAGATGAACCCGCGCCGGTATCCTGCCCGGCCATGTCGAACCGTGTGCTCGTCGTCGGCTGGGACGGCGCCGACTGGGAGATCCTCGACCCGCTGCTGGCCGCGGGCGACCTGCCCAACCTGGCCGCGCTCGCCGAGCGCGGCAGTCGCGGCGTCGCCCGCTCGGTGCTGCCGTCCCATTCCTGGGCGGCATGGCCGTCGTTCCTGACCGGCGTCGACCCCGCCGGCCACGGGGTGTTCGACATCCTCGAGCACCGGCCCGGCCAGACCCGGCGGATGCCGGTCTCGTCCCGCTCGATCCTCGCACCCACATGGCCGCAGCGGCTCTCGGACGCCGGCCGCACGGTGCTGCTCGTGAACATCCCCCTGACCTATCCGCCCATCCCGGTGCGCGGGGTCGTCATCGCCGGAGGCGTGATCCCGCCGAAGGCGGTCTACTCGCACCCTGCCGAGACCGGCCCCGAGCTGGGCTGGCCGATCAACGGCGGCTCGTGGACGACCTTCCGCCACCGCCCGCTCGACCTCGTCGACGATGTCGAGCGCGTCACCGCCGCCCGCGCCGAGGCCGTCCGGCGGCTGCTCGACAGCGAGCCCTGGGACGTGGCCTGCGCCGTCTTCGTCTCGCCCGACCGCATCCAGCACTGCCTGCTCGAGTACGTGCACCCCGGCCATCCCGACCATGCGCGCGCCGCCGCGACGCCCGTGGCCGAGCGGGTGCGCGACGTCTACCGCCTGCTCGACCGCGAGCTGGGGACGCTCGTCGAGCGCACCGACGCATCGGACACCGTGATCGTCATGTCCGACCACGGCCACCAGCCGTGCACCCGCGCGCTCAACATGAACCGGGTGCTCGAGCAGCTGGGCTACCTGCACCAGGGCCGCGGCTCGGCCCTGATCGGCCTGCTCGCCTGGGGCCGGGTGCGGTCGCTCGCCCGGGTCGTCTACGACAAGCTCGGCCTGCACGGCAAGGTGGCCGTGCCCACTGCGCCGATCGACTGGTCGCGGACGCGCGCCTATACGAGCGTCGTCTCGACCGGCGAGGGCGTCTCGCTCGCCCTGCAGGGCCGCGAGCCCGAGGGCACGGTCGCGCCCGCAGACTACGAGCGCGTCCGCGCCGAGCTCGCGGCGGCGCTCGAGGGGTTCACCGATCCCGCCACCGGCCAGCGCCCGATCAGGCGGGCCGTGCCCCGCGAGCAGGTGCTCACCGGGGCCTACCTCGACCGCGCGCCCGACCTCCTGCTCGAGGCCGCCCCGCTCTACTCGCTCACCCACGCGCGGCAGATGGTCGAGGCGGCGGACTGGCTCTCGGGCGACCACCGTCCCGAGGGCGTGTACGTCGCCGCCGGGCCCGGCACGGGGCCGGCCGACGGCTCCGAGATCTCGCTCACCGACTTCGCCGCGATCATCGCCGCGGCGGCGGGCGTCGAGGCGGACGCGAGCGGGCCGGCGGCCGCCGAGGAGCCCGAGGGAGCGGTGTTCTCCGACGAGGAGCAGCGCGAGGTCGAGGAGCGCCTGCGCGGGCTGGGCTACCTCGAATAGCTCCGGCGCACCGGCGCCGGGACGCCCCCCGGGTGGCGGCATGACCGATGAGCGCACGCTGCTCATGGGGACGGGAGCAAACGTCGTCGGCCTGGCGGTCGGGGTGCTGGCGGCCTTCGGCGTGCAGCTGCTGCTCGGGCGCCAGCTCGCCCACGGCGGCTTCGCGCTCGTCACGGTCGCCGTCCAGGTCGCATTCGTGGCCGCCGCGGGTGCCCGCTTCGGAATGGACCTCGCCGCCGTGCGGGCGGTCGCGATCAGCTCGGGCACAGGCGACATGGCGGGCATGCGCAGCCTCGTCGACCGCTGCGCGGGCATCGCGCTTGCCGCCGGGCTCGTGCTCGCGGTCGTGGTCGCCGCGCTCTCCCCGCTGGCCGGTGACCGGGGCGAGGCGATCGCCGTCGGCGCGGCCGCACTGCCGCTGATCGCGGTCGCCAACGTGTATCTGGGGGCGACCCGCGGCCTGAAGAAGATGGGACCGACGCTGTGGGTGTTCTGGATCGGCCAGCCCGTCGTCTGGATCGGCCTTGCGGCCGTGGCGATCGCGCTCGGCGGCGGCGTCGATGCGGCCGTCGCCGCCTACGGCCTGTCGTGGCTGGTGGCGGCGGTGGCGGCGCGCGCCCTGTGGCGGCAGCTGGCGACCTGGCCGGAAGCCCGCCCCGCCACCCGGGCCGAGGTCGTGGCGGTGCTGCGCTACGGGGCGCCGCGGGCGCCTTCGGCGCTCCTGGCCCAGGCGCTCTTCTGGGGCGACCTGTTCGTGCTCGCCCACTACGCCTCCGGCCGCAGCCTGGACGCCTACGCGGCCGCCGGCCGCATCGCCCAGCTGATCCTGCTCTTCCTGACATCGGTCAACCTCGTGTTCTCGCCGTTTGCCGCCGACCTGCACGCGCGCGGTCAGGTCGGCCAGCTCGACGCGCTCTTCAAGCGCGCGACCCGGTGGGCGCTGGCAGCGACGCTGCCGCTCGCGATCGTCCTCTTCGTGGGCGCCCCGGAGGTGCTGCGCGCGTTCGGCCCGGGGTACGAGGTCGGCGCGACGCCGCTTCGGATCATGCTGCTCGGCCAGACCGTGAACGTCGCCACCGGCGGCGTCGCCTTCGTGCTCGTCATGGCCGGATTCACCGGGCTCGACCTGGCCGACAACCTGCTGGCCGCGGCGCTGCTCTTCGCCCTCGCGATCCCGCTCGCCGCGGCGGTCGGCCCGACCGGCGCCGCTGCCGCGTCGGCCGCGGCGCTTGCGGCCGTCAACATCGTGCGCCTGATCCAGGTCTCCCGCCGGGTGGGCGTGCAGCCGTTCGACGCCGCCTACGTCCGCCTGGGCGTGCCGGCGGTGGCCTGTGCGCTCGCGGCGGTGGCCGCGCGGGCCGGCACGGGGTGGGGGCCGTGGTGGGTGCAGGTGGCGGCGATGACGCTCGCCGGGGCGGCCGCCTACGCGCTGCTTCTACCCGCCGGGCTGCCGGCCGCCGAGCGCTCGGCCGTGGGGGCCTTCACGCGCAGGATCTCGAACCGGCCGAGGTGATCCGGCACGTCGGCCGGGTCGCGGTAGACGAGCCGCAGAGCCGGGTCGGCGACGATGCGGCGCACCACGTCGGGCGGCTGGTCGCGCAGGTCGAGCAGCACGTAGGAGACATGCATCCGGCGCAGGATGGCGTTGCGGTGGGCCGTGGTCGTCTCGGGCGAGAAGAACGCCTGGGCCAGGTGGTTCAGGCCGGACTCGTCCAGGCGCGGCACCGCCCGGGTGCGGGCCTCCGGCAGCACGGCCGCGCGCACGTCGGCGAAGGCGAACAGCTCGAACAGGCGCTGGGGATCGCCCAGCACGACCGGCGGCGGTCCGGAGAGGCGGCGGAAGGCCGCCACGGCGCCGGGCGTGATCCGCACCGTCTCGAACGCCGGGGGCGAGCGGTACGGGCCGTCCTCGGCCGACGTGCGCACGATCGGCCCCCAGTGCCAGATCCACGGGGCGAGCACCGCCGCGACGAGCGCGACGGCTCCCGGTGAGAGCGCGAGCGCCGGCGGCCGTTGGGCCGGCCAGCGCAGCGCGGCCGCGACGGCGACCAGTGCGAGCACGACGAGGACGCTCGTCGGCGTGTGCCACACCCAGTGCACGCCGCGCACCTCGTGCAGGCCGACGGCGAGGGCGATCGCGAGCGGCCACACCCAGCGGCCGAGCGCCGCGGCCGCGATGCACGCCCCCGCCGCGCCCACGGCCGGCCATGTGAGCGGCTGCCAGAAGCGGTGGAACTGCCCCATCCCGACGGCGGTGATCACGGCCGTGTTCACGCCCGGGACGAGGAGGAGCAGCAGCAGGGCGACGCTCGAGGCGGCCAGCGGCAGCAGGCGCCGGTAGCGCGCCACCAGGGGCAGGAGCAGGATCGCCCCCAACACGTACCCGCGCTGGAACACCGGCGCCCACGGGTACATGAGCAGCGCGTGGCGGCCGTGCAGCAGGAACTCGTCGGCGTGGGACAGCACCGGGTGGCGGCGGCCGCCGCGGATCGCGACCGCCCAGATCCAGGCCGACACGAGGCCGGTCAGGAGCGTCGCCCCCACCAGGGTGAGCGCCGGAGTACGCACCTGGCGGCCGCCCGCGAGCCACGCCCCGGCCAGCAGCCCCGCTGCCAGCACCAGGGCGGGGATGGCGTAGGTCGGGTGCACGAGCGCGATCGACACGATGGCGGCGGCGGTCGCGGGCGCCGCCCGGCGAACCCGCCGGATCTCGAGCAGGAACAGGATCAGCACCGCCGGGGTCAGCACCCAGACGCTGAACGGCGCCGGCTGGTTGATCTGGATGACGAGGCCGTTCAGGAGCGAGCACAGATCCCAGGCGACGAGCACGGCCACGAGCACCCCCACCCCGCGCCGGCCCGTCAGCGCCCGCCCCAGGGCGTAGGCGCTCGTGATCGCAAGCGCCGCGCAGATGGGCTGGACGTCGCGGAACGCCGTCACCGGGTCGGTGCCCGAGAGCCGGGCCATGCCGGCGATGGCGGCGTGCATGATCGGAAAGGCGTACCCCGCGTTCGCCGGGCCGTGCAGGAACGGCGAGAGGCTCGCGAACGAGATCCCGCCCACGGCCTCGAGCTTGCGGATCAGGCCGACGTGGAAGAGGCCGTCCCCGACCACGGGCAGCGACAGCCGCCAGCCCAGGTAGGCGAACGCGGCGATCGCGACACCCCCGGCGGCGATCTCGCGGCCGCCGGCCGCCGGCAGCGCGCACGGCCGCCGGGCGCAGGCCGCGAGGACGGCCATCTCGCCGGCCACGGCCGCGAGCACGAACCCGAGCGGCAGGTCGAAGAGGTAGGCGACCGCGAGCGGCGGCCCCCACGCGACCAGCCCGAGCGCCGCGGCGACCGGCGCGCAGCCCGACCGGCCGAGGTCGCCCTCGAGCGCGAGCGCCCGCAGCGCCAGCCAGCCCGGCAGCAGCAGCACGAGCCCGCAGGCCAGCCAGACGGCCGGCGCGTCCAGGCCGAGACCACGGGCGACGGGCAGGCCGACGGCCATGCCGGCGACGGCGGCCAGCTCGAGCCTGCGCGCATGCACGGCGGCATGCTAACGACGGGTCACGCCTGCTGCGGACGGGTACCAGCCACGCCCCCGGATGGGTGGTTCCACGTCGCCGCGCGCCTGGACGTCCCTCTGCTGGCGAGACTGGGCGTGCTGCGGTGGGGCTGCGGCTGCGAACCGTCGCCTCGCGACGTCCTCGGTCGCGCCCATAGTTTCGCCACTATGAACGCTCCCTGCGTCCTTGCGAGGCTCGGTTCTCGCCACCCAGGTCATCACGGCGACGTGGAGCCAACCATCCATCGGCTTCTCCCGATAGCATTCCGGCTATCGTTGTGGCCGCGGTCGGAGGGGCCGCGTCGAATTTCACCATCAACGTACGGAGTGCGCGCATGCGAGTCTTGATCCTCGGCGGAGACGGCTATCTGGGATGGCCCACGGCGATGCGGTTCTCGGGACGCGGCCACGATGTGGCCGTCGTCGACAACTTCGCCCGCCGGCGCTGGGTCGACGAGGTGGGCGGCGACTCGCTCACGCCGATCGTGCCGCTGAACGAGCGCATCGAGGCGTGGCGGGAGGCGTCGGGCAAGCGCATCCAGTCCTACGTCGGCGACCTGGCCGAGGACACGGTCGCAGCCGACGTCGTGGTCGACTTCCAGCCCGACACGATCATCCACTACGGCGAGCAGCCGAGCGCGCCCTGGTCGATGCGCAGCGTCGACCACGCGGTGACGACCCAGCAGAACAACGTCATCGGCTCGCTGAAGCTGCTGTGGGCGATGCGCGACCACACGCCGAACGCGCACCTGATCAAGCTCGGGACGATGGGCGAGTACGGCACGCCGAACATCGACATCGAAGAGGGCTTCATCGAGATCACGCACAACGGCCGCACCGACGTGCTGCCGTTCCCGAAGATGCCCGGCTCGCTGTACCACCTCTCGAAGGTGCACGACAGCCACAACATCCACTTCGCCTGCCGCGTGTGGGGCCTGCGCGCCACCGACCTGAACCAGGGCGTCGTGTACGGCGTCGAGACGCCCGAGGCCAAGCTCGACGAGCGCCTGCTCACCCGTTTCGACTACGACGAGGCCTTCGGCACCGCGCTCAACCGCTTCTGCGTCCAGGCCGTCGTCGGCATGCCGCTCACGGTCTACGGCGGCGGCAGCCAGACGCGCGGGTTCCTGAACATCATCGACACCCTCCAGTGCGTCGAGCTGACGGCCGAGAACCCGGCCGGCGCCGGCGAGTACCGCGTGTTCAACCAGTTCACCGAGACGTTCACCGTCGCCGAGCTGGCCGAGAAGGTCAAGCATGCCGGCGGCGAGGTCGGCATCGACGTGACCATCGACAACGTCCAGAACCCCCGCTTCGAGGCCGAGGAGCACTACTACAACCCGGTGCACACGAAGCTGCCGTCGCTCGGCCTGCATCCGACCCTCCTCAGCGAGAACCTGATCGAGTCGACCCTGGGCGTGATCCAGCGCTACCGCGACCGGGTCATCCCCGAGGTGATCGCGCCGAGCACGCAGTGGCGCCCGGCCCCGCACGTGGGCCAGCCGGCATCGTGATGGAGGCGCGCCGGTGACCCCGCTTCGGTGGACCGGCCTCGCCGCCGCCCTCGTGTTCGCGGGGCTGACGATCAACGCCTACCGCCAGGGCAAGATCGGAAACGGCGACCTGCTGGTGCGGCTGACCGTGTTCACCGTGCCCCTGCTGATCTTCTCGCTCGAGCCTGCGGCCCTGCAGTGGTCGTTCGACGAGCTCTCGTTCCGCAAGGGCGGCGGCCACCAGATCATGGGCGCGACCGTGATCGCGGTCGGCATCCTGTACCTGTTCGCGTTCGCGCTGGCCGGCCGAGGTGAGAAGTCGCGCCGCGACCTCACCCGCCTGATCGAGAACCTGGCCCTCGAGCAGTTCCGGGCCACGGGCCGGCCGGAGCAGTTCGCCGGCGGCGTGGCGGTCGTCATCCCCGCCTACAACGAGGCGGACAACATCGACCACGTGCTCTCGTCGCTGCCCTCCACCGTGAGCGGCCTGCCGCTGCACGCGATCGTCGTCGACGACGGCTCCTCCGACGAGACGACGGAGCGCGCCCGCGCGGCCGGGGCCGCGGGCGTGCGCCTGCCGCTCAACCGCGGCCAGGGGGCGGCGCTGCGCACCGGCTACCGGCTGGCGCTCGCCACCGGGGCGCAGATCGTCGTCACGATGGACGCCGACGGCCAGCACCAGCCGTCGGAGCTGTCGCGGCTCGTGCAGCCGATCGCCGACGGCGAGGCCGACGTGGTGGGCGGCTCACGCGTGCTGGGCGACGCCGACCCGTCGCACGCCGCCCGCGAGATGGGCATCCGCCTGTTCGCCCAGCTCCTGTCGCTGCTCACCTGGAGCCGTGTCACCGACCCCGCCTGCGGCTACCGGGCGGTGCGCACCGAGGCCCTGCGCGGGCTCGAGTTCCGCCAGGACCAGTTCCACAACTCGGAGTTCATCGTCGAGGCCTCGAAGAAGCACCTGCACACGATCGAGGTGCCGGTGACCGTGTCGAGCCGGCTGTCGGGCACGTCCAAGAAGCCGCCCCACTTCCGCTACGGCATGGGCTTCGCCAACGCGCTCGTGCGCGCCTGGCTCAGGTAGCGGCGAACCAGTCCCAGGTGCGGCGCAGGCCCTGCTCCAGATCGACCTGGGGTGAGTAGCCCAGAACGTCCCGGGCCTTGTCGATGAGCGAGTAGTTGCGCTGGATCTCGCCCTGCCGGGGCGGCTCGCGGCGCACGCGCGGCGTGATCCCCGACGTCTCTGCCAGCAGCTCGAGCAGCCGGTTCAGCGGTCGTCTCGACGCCGCTTGCGAGCTGGAAGATCTGGCCGCCGGCGCCGGGAGTCCGCGCGGCGGCGATCAGGCCGGCCGCCAGGTCCTCGCAGAACACGAAGTCGCGCGTCTGGCTGCCGTCGCCGAAGACCACCAGGTCCTCGCCGGCCCGCAGGCGGCGGATGAAGAGCGGGATCACGTTGCCCTTGTGCGCCGAGCGCGGGCCGTAGGCGTTCGAGAAGCGCACGACGACGGCCTCCATGCCGTAGGCGCCGTAGAAGGCCGAGCAGTACGCCTCACCGGCAGCCTTCGAGGCGCCGTAGGGCGAAAGCGGCGCCACCGGCTTGTCCTCGCTCGCCGGATAGGCGTTCTCGCCCAGGGGCGCGTTCGACGACGAGAACACGAGCCGGGGCACGCCGGCGCGGCGGGCCGCCTCGAGCGCCGTGAGCGTGCCGCGCGCGTTCTGGTCGAAGTTCGTCAGCGGATCGTTCATCGACTCCACAACACCCGCCCCGGCCGCCAGATGGAACAGGACGTCGCAGCCGCGCGCGGCGTCGGTGAGAAGGTCGAGATCGCGCACGTCGCCCACGCGCAGCTCCGCGCCGGTGCCGGCGAGGTTGGCCGTCGCGCCGGAGGACAGGTCGTCCACCACGCGCACGTCGTAGCCCTCCGCGGCGAGCGCGCGAATCAGCGCCGAGCCGATGAAGCCGGCGCCGCCGGTGACGATCGCCCGGGGCATCGGCGGCGCAGTCTACCGATGCGCGCTACTCGCCGCCGCCGGCGGGCGCGCGCTCGCCGTCGCTGCGCCAGCAGGGCGCGCCCTCGAACGCCTCGAGGCCGGCGACGGGCCGCGCGGCCGGGCCCGGCCCACGCCGGCGCAGCCTCGGTGCGACGACGGCTGCGGCGGCCCCGACAAGGCCGCCGACCACGAAGGGGCGGACGACTCCACGGGGGCGGCGGCGCGAGCCGCGCTCGCTCACGAGGCCTCGCGGTAGGCGAAGAACGCCGCGATCGCGAGCCCGAGCACCTGGATGTACGCGCGCGCGTTCCCGCCCAGCTGCGCGGCGATCACGATCCCGGCGATCACGTACGCCCATGCGGCGCCGCCCGCGGCGATCCAGCCCGTGCTCGTGCTGCGGTAGTAGCCCGCGCCCCAGAGCGTCGCCCGGCCGGCCAGCAGGCCCACGCCGTAGGCGAGGATGAACGTGAAGAAGCCGACACCGAAACCGCCCGCGTACGCCAGCAGGACGCCCATCACCGATCCGGCGCCGAGCGCAACGGCGACGGCCTTCACGGCCTTGTCGGGGCGGAGCGTGACCCGGGCCGACCGCGGCATGCGTGCGCACTCCCGGCACTTGATGCCGACGGGCGCCGGCACCATGCAATCCGGGCAGATCGGCTTGCCGCAGTTCGAGCAGGAGACGAGCGTCTCAACCTTCGGGTGGTTGGCGCACGTAACCGGCGCGGCAATCCCCGGGTCGACGCTGGACACGCGTTCGAGTGTAGCATCGGCGCCGTGACGGGAGTCTCTCCGCAGGCGGCCGCGTGACCCGCCACCCCTCGGGGCTGATGCGGATGACCGCCGAGGTGGAACGGGCCCTGATCCGCTCCGAGCCGGTGGTCGCGCTCGAGTCGTCGGTGATCGCGCAGGGCCTGCCGCCCGAGGTCGCGCCGGCGGTCGCGCGCGAGGCGCAGGAGCGCGTGCGCGAGCGGGGGGCGATCCCCGCCACCATCGCCATCATCGACGGCATCGTCCGGGTCGGGCTCGACGACGCCGCCATCGACCGGCTCGCCCACGGCGAGGACGTGCGCAAGGTGGGCGGGCGCGACCTGGCGACATGCGCGGTCAGCGGTCTGTGCGGCGCGACCACCGTCGCGGGCACCCTGGCCGTGTGCGCGATGGCCGGGATCCACTTCATGGCCACGGGAGGCATCGGCGGCGTGCATCGCGGCTGGGAGCACTCGCTCGACGTCTCGGCCGACCTGACCGAGGCCGGCCGCACCGAGGTGTGCATCGTCTGCTCGGGGGCCAAGTCGCTGCTCGACATCCCGGCCACGCTGGAGATGCTCGAGACGCGCGGCATCCCGATCATCGGCTATCGCACGGACACGTTCCCGCTCTTCTACGTCACCCAGAGCGCCCACGCGCTCGCCGACCGGGCCGACGACGCCGAGACGGTCGCCGCCGTGGCCGCCGCGCACTGGGGGTTCGCCCGTCGCACGGGCATCCTGGTGGTGCAGCCGGTGGCCGCGGAGGTGGCCCTGGACGCCGCCGAGACGGAGGCGCTCGTCGAGGAGACGCTCCGGCAGGCGACGGCCGCGGGTGTCACCGGGCCGGCCGTGACGCCGTGGGTGCTCGCCCGCCTGCACACCGCCACCGAGGGCCGCTCGCTGGCCGCAAACCAGCGCCTGCTCGTCGACAACGCCGGCCTCGCGGCCGAGATCGCGGCCGCCTACTACGCGCCCTGAGGCGGGCGCTCAGCCCTGGGGCACGGCGCCGCGCTGGCAGGCGAACCCGGCCGCGGACGCCGGGTCGGGAAACGTTCCGCCGCCCGGGTTGCGCACGCGGTAGACGTCGAGCACCGGGCTCGAGTGCACGAGGGCGAGATACGGCAGCCCCCGGAACGCCTCCGGGTCGACGCCCGACTCGAGCACGCCGACCATGCTGCCGATGCGCACGCCCTTCACCACCAGCACCTCGTCGACGCCGAGCCGGTGCAGCAGCGCCGCGCCTCCCGCCGGGTGCTCGAAGAACCGGTGCGCCTGGAGCACGGTCGCGAGCACGGTGTGCAGCATCGCCGGGCGCAGGTACGGCCCCATGCCCTCCACCACGCTCACCCGCCCGGTGGCCGCCGCGAACGTCCCCAGCGTGACCCGGTCGGGCAGGATGCGCGCCCCGCAGGGGGCGTGCTCGTCGACCCAGTCGAGCACCGAGAGCGAGTTCCGGCCGTTCTGCTGCCAGCCGTGCCGGGCCGGGCCGACCGTGGCCGCGACGGCGACCGCCGGCACCGCCACGACGGCAGCGACGGCGGCCAGCGGGATCCACGCCCGCACCGCCCGCAGCCGGCCCAGGGCCGCCTCGGCGAGGGCAAGGACGGCCAGAACGAGCACGAGCGGCACGTAGTCGAACTCGCGGTCGATCCCGAACCGGCCGGGGATCTGGGTGCGGTAGCGGTACGAGAACAGGAACGCGACCGCGAGCAACGTGGCCGCCGTGCCCGCGGCGACCACGCCGAGCGGTGCGAGCTCGGGGGGGAACCGCTGCAGCATGACGAACGCGGCGGCGACGGCCGCGATCGGCAGCAGCCACACGAGCCACGTCGGCACGCTGGGCAGGGTCGTCGCGCTTTCGGCGAAGTCGTGCATGATCGCCGCGGGCCGCACGTACCAGTGCCCGTGCCCCACCGGCGAATGCCGCACCGTGCCGGTGAGCAGCGACGCCGTCGGATCGACGCGCTTGCCGAACGACGCATAGGAGCTGTTCCCGGACGCCCCCTGGAACCCGATCGACCCGCCCGAGGCGAGCAGCAGCACGACGGTCAGCGCCGCCGCCGAGGCGGCGATCGCGGCCAGCCGCAGAAGCACGCCGCGCCACTCCCCGTCGAGCAGCCCGCGGGCGACCGCGTACCACCCCAACACGACGAGCAGCGCGACCACCGGCACGCCGTGGGTGGCAAACCCGGCGCCGAACAGCAGCGCCGCGAGCATCGGCTCCCGCCACCCGGTGCGGTCGCGCAGGGCGCGCACGCCGAGCACGAGCGCGCACACAGCCACCATGCGGCCGACGTTCTCGGCCGTGTACACGTCGAGGTTGCGGTGCAGCTCGTCGTTCAGGACGGCAAGTGTGAGCAGCGGCAGCAGGGGAGCCAGCCGGCGCAGGCCGAGCTCGCGGCCGAGCGCCCACAGGCCGGCGGCAAGGCCCGTCGACGCGACCCACAGGAGCGCACCCATCGCCGGCAGGGGCGAGCGCCCGATCGCGTAGGAGAGCCCGGCGTGGTAGCTGTTCAGCACAACCTTGCTGACCGTGGGCGTCCAGGTGGCGCCCCACTGCAGCGTCTGGGCCGGCACCCGGCCGGCGTCGGCGATCTCGAGGCCGTCGGCCCAGTACCGCCACGGGCCGAACATCTCGAAGTTGAGCAGCGGCGAGCTGCGCAGGCGCACGATCGCGATGGCGAGGAAGACGAGGCCGCCCATGGCGAGGCCGAAGCGGTCGGCGGCGATGTCGTCGGCGAGGGCGGCCGCGTGCGCCCGCAGGCCGCCGCGGCGCAGCCCCGTGATCCACAGGCCGGCGGTGACGATCGCGAGCGCCGCGAAGAACGTCGCCGGATGCAGGACATGGGCGATCACGAGCGCGACGGCGGTGACGCCGACGACGGCGTAGCCGAGCCCGAACATGAGCGCCAGGCGGGTGGCCGGGCCGATCCGGCCGGGCGGGTAGGCGGCGAGCGTCGCACCCAGCCCGGGCACGAGCACGAGCGCCGTCGCGGTCGCGATCGTGGCCGGGTTCACGCGCCGGCCGCTTCGGCGGCTCCACCCGCGGCGGCCATCGACGTCCCCGCCAGGAACCCGGCCAGAAGCCACATCGACGGGTCCTCGAAGAAGGAGTCGTAGAAGAGCGAGCTCGCGAAGATGGCCACGAGCGCCGCGAGCAGCACGCGCGGCACGGGCCCGGCGCCGCGGATGCGCACCGCCGCCGCCGTGAGGGCGCCGAGCACCCACAGGTAGAGGGCGAACCCGACCGGCCCGAGCTCGGCGGCGACCGTCACCGGCGTCGTGTGTGACGCGGCCCCGCGGATCCGCAGCGGGTGCGCGGTGCCCGCCACGGCCGCGGTCGGCAGGCCGCTCAGGCCCGCTCCGTCGAGCGGATGGTGCCGGATCACGCGCCAGCCCAGGCTGATCAGGTGCGAGCGCGAGTCCGAGACGCGTGCGGCCGAGTTCCCCCGCAGCGCCACGGCGAGGACGGCGAGCAGCCCCACCGCCCCGGCGCCGACCAGCACGAGCGTCACCCGCCGCGACCACAGGCCGGTGCCCACGGCGAGCACCCCGGCGGCCACGGCGAAGTAGCTCGACTGCGAGTACGTGAAGTAGAGCCCCGCGAACATGAACGCCATCGCCGCGCCCAGCGGGAGGTTGATGCCGCGATACACGGCCACGCCGCAGCACAGCACCAGGGTGACGGCCATGAAGCGCCCGTACACGCTCGCGTCCCAGAAGAGCGAGTTCACGCGGAAGAACGACCGGTAGGCGTTCGAGACCTCGACGCTCGGGTTCCAGAACACGTGCCGCGTGGCCTCCTGCCAGAGCGCCACCGCCCCGAACAGGATGGCGAGGCCGCACTGCGCCCCGAACGCCGCCCGCAGGCCGCCCGGGCTCCAGCCGAGCTGGCCGATGCGCATGGCCATGAACGCGAACGGGAGGTAGAAGAAGAGCATCGTCACCGCGGCCTGGTGCAGGTCGGCCGTCCACGCCAGCGACGCCGCCGAGAGGGCCACGAACGCCGCCAGCGGCACGGCCGCACCCCAGGCGGGCGTCTCGGGCTCGCTGCCGCGGGCGATGTCGTAGAGCGTGCACAGCGCGCCCGCCGCGAGCACCCCGTAGAGCGGCACGAGCAGCTTCGCGTCCTGCGTGCCGAAGTGGATGGGGATCCGCACCGGCGCCGCCAGCACGCAGGCGATCGCGAACACCCACGGCCACCGGTGCACGACCGCCGCCGCGGCCACGAGGCAGGCCCCGCCGACGACGAGCGCGGGGCCGACCAGGAGCGGATGCGCCGTGATCTCGGTGCCGACCCGGTCGACCGAGGAGTGCAGCAGGCGCAGGGCGAGCCAGACGGTGCCCGCCACCCAGAGCAGCGCACCGATGCGGCGGGCGGCCGGCCGGTGGAGGACGAGCAGCGCGCCCACGCCCGTCGCAGCCAGGAAGGCCGCGAGCGCCTGGCTCACTTGGGGGCTCGTGGCCGCAGGACGTAGACGTGCGTGGCGCCCGACACGACGAGCCGGCCCGCCGCCGCGATCGGGGTGGCGTACTTGCCGTCGCCGAACTGCCAGGCCAGCCGGCCGGTGCGGGTGTCGTAGGCGAACAGGCGCCCGGCCGCGCCGGGCGACGGCCCCAGGTCGGTGACGTACACGTACGGCCCGACCACCGTCGGGGAGCTGAGGCCGCGATACGGCAGCTTGTGCAGCCAGAGCACGGCGCCGGTGCGGGCGTCGAACGCCCCGAAGGTGCCGTCGAAGCTCGTCGCGAACACGCGCCCGTTCGAGACGGCCGGCGACCCGTACGCCCAGTCGGGCATCGTGTAGGTCCACGCGACCTGCCCGGTCGCGGCCACGAACGAGTACAGCTTGTCGTCGGTGTTCCCGATGTAGACGCGGCCGTAGGCCACCGCCGGCGTCGAGAAGAAGTTGCCCGAGCGCAGCCCCGACGAGAGCCCGTCCGTCGTGCTGTGCCAGATCTGGTGGCCCGTCGCGGCGCTCAGGCAGTACATCCCGCCGCCGTAGTCGCCGAAGTAGACGCGGCCGCCGACCACGGCCGGCCCGTGCTTCACCGGCCCGCCGGCGTGGTACGTCCACACCACCTTGCCGGTCGCGAGCGCGAGCGCCCGCACCGCACCCGACTGGTCGGCCATGTACAGGTAGCGCGAGTCGAGCGCCGGGGACGACTCCATCGTCGCGCCGACGTTCGTGTCCCAGATGGTCTTCCCGGTCGCGGCCGAGAGCGCGTAGATGTGGCCGTTGCGGGCGCCGAGGTAGACGACGCCGGCGTGGACGGCGGGCGAGCCCTGGCCCAGGCCGGACGGCGCCTGCAGGAGCCTGCGCGACCACAGGAGCTTGCCGGTGAAGACGTTGCGGGCGCTGACGAAGCCGCCGTTGGCGTACAGGTAGAGCACGCCCTTGGCGTACACCGGCGGGTACTCGAGGAAGCCGATCGGGGCGCTCCACTGGACGTGGTAGGGCGGGTGGATGTCGGTCAGGCCGGCCGCGTCGCGGGTACGGGCGTCGGAGAGCCCGTACACCGGCCAGGACGGGCCGAGCTCGTGCCGGCGGGGGCTCGCGCCCGTGCTCGTGGACGTCTGCGAGCTGGGGTCGGTCGTCAGCGTGAAGGGCAGCGACGCGCCGTTATGCACGTCGGCCGTCTTGCGGTTCACCACCCACCAGGCCGCTCCGGCGCCGACGACCGCCAGGATGACCACGGCCGCGCCGATCAGGACTATGTTCCGGCGCCGCATCCGCGACACGCTAGCAACGCGGGGTTGGACCCCGGTGCGCTCGCGCTATGCGGTGCGGTCCTGCGGCGCGACGACGACACGGCCGGTCAGGTCGCCGTAGAGCGCGCGCAGGAAGAGCGCCGAGAACGGCCACACGATCGGCACGGCGAGCGCCAGGCCGGCCAGGGCCGAGGTCGTGTTGTCGGCGAACGCCGACACGATCAGGAGCATCGCGAGCACCACCGGCGCCGAGAAGAAGACGATGATGAGCCACACGGCCCAGGTGCGGGAGAAGTTGCGCACCGCCAGGCCGGCCGAGCGTGAGATCGCCCCCGCCGGGCGGACGTCGCCGGCCGCCATCGCCGGGACTGCGAAGAGCAGCAGCGGCATCACGACCACGGCGTAGGTCTGGAACATGAGCACGAGCGCCCCGCACAGGATGCCGATCAGGACCGAGGTCATGTACGTCCACACCACCCGCCGCCGCGGCGCCCGGTCGGGCAGCCCGCGCAGCATCACGTACCCGAGCAGGCAGAAGTAGCCGATCGAGTAGGCGAAGAAGGCGATGAGCACCGTCTCGCCCAGGCTGCCGCCGGTCACGCGCACGCCGATGACCGGGATCGACGCGACGGCGAGCGCCGCCACGGCCGCCACGGTCAGGTCGGCCCAGACCTTGCCGAAGCGGTGCACGGCCGTCGCAAACAGATCCGAGAGCGGCGTCTGCGGCGGCCGCGCGGCGGCGGCCTGGGTCTCGGTCTTGGGGGTGGTCTTGCTCACAGCAGCGCCGCGACGGGGTGCTTGACGGCGATGTCCAGCTGGTCGTCGACCGCGTCGACCACCACCGTGTCGCCGTCGCCCACCTGCCCCTGCAGCACCATCATCGCCAGCGGGTTCTCGAGCTCGCGCTGGACGGTGCGCTTGAGCGGGCGGGCACCGTAGGCGGGGTCGTAGCCGTGCTCGACCAGGAGGCGCTTGGCCTCGTCGGTCAGCTCGAGCTCGATCCTGCGCGCGCCCAGCCGCCGGCGCAGGCCGTGGGCCTGCAGCTCGACGACGTCGGCGAGCTGCTCCCGGGACAGGCGCCCGAAGATGACCGTCTCGTCGACCCGGTTCAGGAACTCGGGCCGGAACGTGGCCCGCAGGGCCTCCTCGACCCGCTCGTGGACGAGCTTCTCCTCGCCGCCGCGGAAGATGAACTCGGATCCCACGTTCGACGTCATGATGACGATCGTATTGCGAAAGTCGACCGTGCGGCCGTGGCCGTCGGTGAGGCGGCCGTCGTCGAGCAGCTGCAGCAGGACGTTGAAGACGTCGGCGTGGGCCTTCTCGATCTCGTCGAGCAGGACGACGGAGTACGGCCGCCGGCGGACGGCCTCGGTCAGCTGGCCGCCCTCCTCGTAGCCGACGTAGCCGGGCGGCGCGCCGACGAGCCGCGAGACGGAGTGCTTCTCCATGTACTCGCTCATGTCGATGCGGATCATCGCCCGCTCGGAGTCGAACAGGAACTCGGCCAGGGCCTTCGCGAGCTCGGTCTTGCCGACCCCGGTGGGGCCGAGGAAGATGAACGAGCCGATCGGCCGGTCGGGGTCGCCGAGGCCGGCGCGGGAGCGGCGGATGGCGTTGGCGACCGCCGTCACCGCCTCCTCCTGGCCGATGACGCGCTGGTGCAGGCGGCTCTCCATGTGCACGAGCTTCTCCATCTCGCCCTCGAGCAGGCTGTGCACCGGGATCCCCGTCCAGCTCGCGACCACCTCGGCCACGTTCTCGGCCGAGACCTCCTCCTTGAGCATCGGCGAGCCCGACTGCTGCAGGTCCAGCCGGGCGGCGGCGGCGTCGAGATCGCGCTCGAGCTGCGGCAGCCGGCCGTAGGTGAGCTCGGCCGCCCGCTGCAGGTCGCCGTCGCGCTGGGCGCGCTCGGCCTCCGAGCGCACCGCCTCGATCTCCTCCTTGAGCGACCGCACGGCCTCGATCTGCTCCTTCTCGGCCATCCACTCGGCCTCCACGCCGCGCAGCTCCTCACGCAGGTTCGCGAGCTCCTCGGCGATCGCCTCGCGCCGCTCGACCGCGGCCTCGGCCGTCTCCTTCTCCATCGCGGCCTGCTCGATCTCGAGCTGCACGATCCGGCGCCGCACCGTGTCGATCTCGACCGGCATGGAGTCGATCTCGATCTTCAGGCGCGAGGCCGACTCGTCGATCAGGTCGATCGCCTTGTCGGGCATGAACCGGTCGGTGATGTAGCGGTCGGCCAGCATGGCCGCGGCGACGATGGCGTCGTCGGAGATGCGCACGCCGTGGTGCACCTCGTAGCGCTCCTTCAGGCCGCGCAGGATGGCGATGGTGTCGGCGACGCTCGGCTCGCCCACCATCACCGGCTGGAACCGGCGCTCGAGGGCGGCGTCCTTCTCGATGTACTTGCGGTACTCGTCGAGCGTCGTCGCGCCGATCGCGCGCAGCTCGCCGCGGGCGAGCATCGGCTTCAGCATGTTGGCGGCGTCGACCGCGCCCTCCGCCGCGCCGGCGCCGACGATGGTGTGCAGCTCGTCGATGAAGAGGATGATCTGGCCCTCCGAGGCGCTGATCTCGGCGAGGACGGCCTTCAGCCGCTCCTCGAACTCGCCCCGGTACTTGGAGCCGGCCAGGAGCGCGCCGACGTCGAGCGCCCACACCCGCCGGCCGCGCAGGCTCTCCGGCACGTCGCCCGACGTGATCCGCTGGGCGAGGCCTTCGACGATCGCGGTCTTGCCGACGCCCGGCTCGCCGATCAGCACGGGGTTGTTCTTCGTGCGGCGGCTGAGCACCTGGATGACGCGGCGCACCTCGGCGTCGCGGCCGATGACCGGGTCGAGCTTGCCGCGCTCGGCCAGCTCGGTGAGGTCGCGGCCGAACTTGCTCAGGGCCTCGTACGTGCCCTCGGCGTCCGGCGAGGTCACCTGGCGGCCGCCGCGCACGTCGACGAGCGCCTTCATGATCGCCGCGCGGTCGAGCCCGGCGCCGTCGGCCAGCGCGAGCAGGAAGTGCTCGACGGCGACGTAGTCGTCCTTGAGCGCCTCGGCCTCGCTGAACGCCCGCTCGAGCGCCTCGCGCAGCGCGCGGCTCGCGGCCGGCTGCTGCTGGGCGCCCTCGATGCGGGGCAGCGCCTGCAGCCGCGCCTCGGTGGCCGCGCGCACCTCCGCCGCGTTTGCGCCCGACTTCTCGAGGATGCGGGGCGCCACGCCCCCCTCCTGGTCGAGCAGGGCGAGCAGCAGGTGGTCGGGGGTGAGCTCGGGGTTGCCGCGGGTGATCGCGTCGCCCTGAGCGGATGAGAAGGCCTCCTGGGCCTTGATGGTCAGTTTCTGAAAGTCCATAGCACCGGTGGTTTCGAGGGTTGATAGTGGACGAGGTCACGGCGGTAGCTGCGGTGCACGCGGGCCAGCTCGCTGCGCAGCTCCTCGGACGCGGCCGCGAGCTGGGAGCGCAGAAGCGCCACCTCGCGGTTCAGGAGCTCCATCGCGTCCTCGAGGTCGAGCACGCGGGTCGCGCCGGCCAGGTTCATGCCCAGCTCGCCCGTGAGCGTCCCGATCTTGCGCAGCCGCTCGACGTCGCGGTCGGAGTAGCGGCGGGTGCCGCCGGGCGTCCGCCGGGGGCGCACGAGCCCCTTCGCCTCGTATGTCCGCAGCGTCTGCGGATGCATGCGGGCGAGCTCGGCCGCGACCGAGATCGAGTAGCGGGGATGGTCGTCAGGCGATCTCATCCGGCCTTCTCCGCGAACAGCTTCTGACGCGGGTCGCCGTGGTTTGCCTGCTGGATCTCCTGCAGGCGCTCGAGCGCCTCGCGCTCCTGCTTGGACAGCTTGGACGGCACCGCGATCCGCAGGCGGGCGAGCAGGTCGCCCGTGCCCGTCCCGTTCAGACGGGGGGCGCCGCGGCCCTTGACGCGCAGCGTCTTGCCGTCGGTCGATCCCGCGGGCACCTTCACGCGCACGGTGGCGCCGTTCGGCGTCGGCAGCTCGACCTGCTCCCCCATCGCCGCCTCGGCGAAGGTCACGGGGACGTCGATCACGAGGTCGTCGCCGTTGCGGGTGAAGAGTGGGCTCGCGGTCACCCGGGTGACGACGTACAGGTCTCCCGGCTCGCCGCCGCGCGGCGCCGCCTCGCCCTTGCCCTTCACCTTGATGCGGGTGCCGTCGCGGACGCCGGCGGGGATGCGCACCTGATAGGTCTTGGTGGAGCGCACCCGGCCCGAGCCATGGCAGGTCGGGCACGGGTGCTCGATCACGGTGCCCGCGCCGCCGCAGCGCTCGCACGGCTGGTTGATCGAGAAGAACCCCTGGCTCTCTGACGTCACGCCGCGGCCCTTGCACACGGGGCAGATCGTGGGCGCCGTGCCCGCCGCCGCCCCGGAGCCGTGACAGGTGGGGCAGGCGTTGGCCTTGTCCACCGGCACCTTGACGGTGACTCCGCGCAGGGCGTCGGCGAACGACAGGCTCACCTGCGCCTCGACGTCGCCGCCGCGCCGCGGCCCGGCCTGGCCGCCGCGGCCGCCGCGGTTGAAGAGGCCGCCGAACAGATCGCCCAGGTCGAACGCCTGGCCGGCGCCGCCGAAGTCGAACCCCTGGAAGCCGCCCGGTCCCGCCGGCCCCTGGCCGGGCCGGAACGAGCGGCCGAAGCTGTCGTACTGCTTGCGCCGCTCCGGATCCGACAGCACGTCGTGCGCCTCGCCGATCTGCTTGAACCGCTCCTCGGCCTGCTTGTCGCCGGGGTTGCGGTCGGGGTGGTACTGGCGGGCGAGCTTGCGGTAGGCCTTCTTGATCTCGTCGGCGCTCGCGCCCTTGGGGACGCCGAGCGTCTCGTAGTAGTCCGCCACGCGCTACTCCTCGGCGTCCGCGGCCGGTGGGCCGCTGGAGACGACGACGCGGGCGGCGCGCACGACCCGGTCGCCGAGGCGGTACCCGCGCTGCCAGACGGCGGCGATGGTGCCCTCGGCGTGCTCGGAGGGCTGGTGGGACAGGGCCTCGTGCATGTGCGGGTCGAACAGCTCGCCGGGCTCGGCCTCGATCTCCTCGAGGCCGCGCCGGCGCAGCAGGTCGGCCAGCTGCGCGCGCACACGGCTCACGCCCTCGGCCACCTGGGCCTCCTCGTGGTGCTCCGATGCGTCCACCGCCCGCTCGAGGTTGTCGAGCACCGGCAGAAGCTCGGCCACGATCGACTCGGCGGCCCGCTGCACCTGGGCCTCGGAATCGCGCGCGACGCGCTTGCGGTAGTTGTCGAAGTCGGCCGCCACGCGGCGCAGGTCGTTCAGGTACTCCTCCGCCCTGCGCCGCGCCTCGGCCAGCTCCGACTCGAGCTCGCCGGCCGTGTACTCGGCCGTCTCGGCCGGCTCCTGCGCCGGCGAGCTCTTGCCCGGATCTGCCATTACGCCCGGTCCCCGCTCTCGTCGACCACTTCGGCGTCGACGATCTCCTCGTCACCGGCGGCCTCGGAGCCCTCGGCCGCGCCGTCGCCGGACGGGCCGCTCTGCTGGGCCTGCTGCGCCTGCTGGTAGACGACCTCGCCGAGCTTGAACGAGGCCTCACGCAGCGCCTCGAGCCGCGAGCGGATCTCGCCGGCGTCGTCGCCGTCGAGCGCCTGCCGCACCGAGTCGATCTTGGAGCGGATGTCCGACCGCGTCTCCTCGTCGAGCCGGTCCTCGTGCTCCTTGAGCGACTTCTCGGTCGAGTAGGCGACCTGCTCGGCCGTGTTCTTGGCCTCGGCCAGGTCCTTCATGCGGCGGTCGTCGTCGGCGTGCGACTCGGCGTCGCGCACCATCTGGTTGACCTCGCTGTCGGACAGGCCCGAGCCGCCCTGGATCTGGATCTTCTGCTCGTTGCCCGAGCCGAGATCCTTCGCCGAGACGTGCATGATCCCGTTGGCGTCGATGTCGAACGTGACCTCGATCTGAGGCACGCCGCGCGGCGACGGCGGGATGCCGACGAGCTGGAACTTGCCCAGCGTCTTGTTGTAGACGGCCATCTCGCGCTCACCCTGCAGCACGTGGATCTCGACCGACGGCTGCCCGTCCTCTGCGGTGGAGAAGATCTCCGACTTGCGCGTCGGGATGGTGGTGTTGCGCTCGATCAGCTTGGTGAAGACGCCGCCCTTGGTCTCGATCCCGAGCGACAGCGGAGTCACGTCGAGCAGGAGGACGTCCTTGACCTCGCCCTTGAGCACGCCGGCCTGGATGGCGGCGCCGATGGCGACGACCTCGTCCGGGTTGACGCCCCGGTGGGGCTCCCGGCCGATCAGGTCCTTGACCTTCTCCTGCACGGCGGGCATGCGGGTCATGCCGCCCACCAGGATCACCTGGTTCACGTCGGCGGCCTTCAGGCCGGCGTCCTCGAGGGCCTGCTTGGTCGGGCCGACCGTGCGCTCGATCAGGTCGTGCGTGAGCTCGGTCAGCTTCGCCCGCGACAGGGTGGTGTCGAGGTGCTTGGGGCCGTCGGAGTCGGCGGTGATGAACGGCAGGTTGATGTTGGTCGACTGCGTGGTCGAGAGCTCGATCTTGGCCTTCTCGGCCGCCTCGTACAGTCGCTGCAGCGCCATCGGGTCCTTGCTCAGGTCGATGCCCTGCTCGCGCTTGAACTCGGCCGCCAGCCAGTCGACGACCGCCTTGTCGAAGTTGTCGCCGCCGAGGTGGTTGTCGCCCGAGGTCGCCTTGACCTCGAACACGCCCTCGCCGAGCTCGAGCACCGACACGTCGAACGTGCCGCCGCCGAGGTCGAACACGAGGATCGTCTGGTCGCCCTCCTTGTCGACGCCGTAGGCGAGCGACGCGGCGGTGGGCTCGTTGATGATCCGCAGCACCTCGAGGCCGGCGATCTTGCCGGCGTCCTTGGTGGCGTTGCGCTGGGCGTCGTTGAAGTAGGCGGGGACCGTGATCACAGCCTCGTTCACCGACTCGCCCAGGTAGGCCTCGGCGTCGGCCTTGAGCTTCTGCAGGATCATCGCCGAGATCTCCGGCGGCGGGATGACCTTGTCGCCGGCCTTGACGCGGGCGTCGCCGTTCGGCCCGGCCGCGACGTCGTAGGGGACGATCTTCTGCTCCTCGGACACCTCCGAGGCCTTGCGGCCCATGAAGCGCTTGATCGAGAAGACGGTGTTCTTGGGGTTCGTGACCGCCTGGCGCTTGGCCGGCGTCCCCACCAGCCTCTGCCCGTCTTTGGTGAAGGCGACGACCGACGGAGTCGTGCGACCGCCCTCGGCATTGGGGATGACGGTGGGCTCGCCGCCCTCCATCACCGCCATGCACGAGTTCGTCGTGCCCAGGTCGATGCCGATCACTCTGGCCATACGTTGCAGCTCCTCTTAGTTGGATACACGAAGCAAATCTATGCCGAGTTATAGCAGATTTGTTTCGGCGAGGACAACCACCCCGTGGGGGCATCGGTCCAGAAGCACGCACCCGCCGCAGCGGGGCCGCCGCGCAGCGCACGTCGCCCGCCCGTGGGCGATCAGGAGCAGGTGCGCCTCGAGCATGCGCGCGGCCGGCACGAGCTCCGTCAGGATGGCGTGGGCCTGGTCTGCGCTCGTGCCCGCCGGGATCAGGCCCAGCCGCAGCGCCACCCGGTGGACGTGCGTGTCGACCGGCATCACGGGCACATCCAGGCTGAACAGCAGGACACAGCTCGCGGTTTTGGGGCCGACCCCGGGAAGCGCCACCAGCCGGGCGATCGCCTCGGCCGGCGCAAGCCCGCCGAGCCAGTCGAGGTGCGGCCGGCCGTCCTGGGAGAGCTCTGCGAGCACGGCCTGGATGCGCGGCGCCTTCTGCGCGGCCAGGCCGCCCGGGCGCAGCACGTCCTCGAGCTCCGCCGTGGGGGCGTCGCGCACCTCCTCCCAGGTCGGGAACCGCTCGCGCATGGCTGCATAGGCACGCTCGCAGTTGCGATCGCTCGTGTTCTGGCTCAGGATCGTGAGCACGAGCTCGTCCAGCGGCGGCAGCCGGCGGTGAACCCGCGGCGCTCCGTAGCGCCCGCGCAGGCGGTCGAGGATGCGGTCGATCGCGGTCATGTTCCGCGGGAGCCTAGGCATGGGTAGGCTGCATATGTGGATCCCGTCCGCGACACCCTCGACCGGCCGCTGCGCGACCTGCGCATCTCGGTCACCGACCGGTGCGACTTCCGCTGCGTGTACTGCATGCCGAAGGAGGTCTTCGGGCGCGACTTCGAGTTCCTGCGCCGCTCGCAGCTGCTCACGTTCGAGGAGATCACCCGGCTCGCGCGGCTCTTCGCGGCCTCCGGTGTGCGCAAGCTGCGCCTCACCGGCGGCGAGCCGCTGCTGCGTCGCGACCTGGAGCGGCTCATCGAGATGCTGGCCGCGATCGACGGCATCGAGGACATCGCCCTCACCACCAACGGCAGCCTGCTCGCGCGCAAGGCCGCGAGCCTGCGCGATGCCGGCCTGCGCCGGGTGACGGTCAGCCTCGACTCGCTCGACGACGAGGTGTTCGGCGCGGTGAACGACGTGGGCGCACCCGTCGGCCGCGTGCTCGAGGGTATCGAGGCCGCAGCGGCCGCGGGCCTGGGCCCGGTCAAGGTGAACATGGTCGTCAAGCGCGGCCTGAACGACGCCAGCGTCCTCGACATGGCCCGGCACTTCCGCGGCAGCGGCCACATCCTGCGGCTGATCGAGTTCATGGACGTCGGCGCGAGCAACGGCTGGCGCCTGGACGACGTCGTCCCCGCGGCCGAGCTGGTCGAGACGATCTCCGCCGAGTGGCCGCTGGAGCCGGTCGATCCCGCCTACGCCGGCGAGGTCGCGGCCCGCTACCGCTACCGCGACGGGGGCGGCGAGATCGGCGTGATCGCGTCGGTCACCCAGCCCTTCTGCCACGCCTGCACCCGCGCCCGCCTCTCGGCCGACGGGCGCCTCTACACGTGCCTGTTCGCGAACGTCGGCCGCGACCTGCGCGGGCCGCTGCGCGCCGGCGCCGACGACGCCGAGATCGAGGCGCTGATCGGCCGCATCTGGGGGCGGCGCGGCGACCGCTATTCGGAGCTGCGCACGGCCGAGACCGCCCGCGCGCCGAAGATCGAGATGTCGTACATCGGCGGCTGAGAGCGCCCGGGCGGGAATGGCCGCCGGCCCGGCGGCGTTCCTTCGTATATGGACCGGCCGGGCTCTCAGGTAGGATGAAGGGTCGCATGGACGCGACGGTGACATCTCTGGCGGGGCGCGTGCGCGTGCGCATGCGCGGATTCCTGCCCCGGGGATGGCGCGACTTCGTGCTCCAGCTCTTCCTGTTCACGCTCGTCGACATCGCCTACGAGCTCACCCGCGGCCTCTCCGAGGGCAGCGTCCTGCCGGCGTTCTCGCACGCCCGCGACGTCGTCTCGCTCGAGCGGTCGCTCGGCGTCTTCACCGAGCTCGACGTGCAGCACTGGGCGCTGCATCGCCACTGGGCGCTCGACCTGGCGGACTTCACCTACTTCCACGCGCATTTCGTGATCACGGTCGCGTTCATGTTCTGGCTCTACCTGCGCCGCAACCAGCACTACTACTTCATCCGCAACGCCGTGTTCGTGGCCGATGCGATCGCGCTCGTCGGGTTCACGGTCTTCCCCACGGCGCCGCCGCGGATGCTGACCGATCTCGGCTTCACGGACACGCTCGACCGGTACGCGTCGATCTCGAACTACTCGGGGCCGGTGGCGGCGCTCGCCAACCCCTTTGCGGCGGTTCCGAGCATCCACACCTGCTATTCGCTCATCATCGGGGTCACCTGCTTCTTCCTCGTGCGCCACCGCGCGCTCGGGCTGACGTGGCTGTTCTACCCGGTGCTGATCGTGTTCTCGATCGTGGCCACCGGCAACCACTTCTGGACGGACGCGTTCCTCGGCGGCCTGCTGGCCTGCGTGGCGCTCAGCTCCGCATGGCTGATCGAGCGCTGGCGGCCGACGCTGCCGCATTCGGCCCGGGTGCGGCTGCGCCTCGAGCCTCCGGCGAGCACCACACCGGCCACCGCAAGATAGCCTCCGTGGTATAGTGCGGGGGATGAGCACCGTGCTCGCCCGCATCAAGACCGGCTACACGAACGGCGGCCGCGGCCTCGGGATGGCCCTCATGGGCCGGTTCCGGTCGCTGCCCTTCACGCCCAACCAGATCACCGTCGCCGGGCTGTCGCTGAACGCCGTCACCGGCGTGCTCATCTACGAGCACGCCTACGTCTGGGCGACGGTGGCGTTCGTCGTCGGCAGCATCCTCGACATCCTGGACGGGGCGCTCGCCCGGTCGCACGGCAAGCTGACCCAGTTCGGCAGCTTCCTCGACTCGACGACCGACCGCATCTCGGAAGGACTCGTGCTGGGAGCGATCGCGCTCGTGCTGTCCGAGCAGGGGCACGTGGTTGCGCTCGCCAGCGTCTTCGTCGCCCTGGTCGGGTCGTTCCTGGTCAGCTACACGCGGGCGAAGGCCGAGGCGCTCGGCCTCTCCGGCGCGGTCGGGCTGATGGGCCGGGCCGAGCGGATCGTGCTCGTGGCGGTGGCGCTGCCGTTCGCCGGCAGCGGGTCGCTGCCCTATGCGATGTACCTGCTCGCGGCGCTGACCGCATTCACGGTCATCCAGCGGGTCAACCATGTACGCAAGCAACTCGACGGGGGGGATTAGCCATGGCCGAACCGGCCACGACAAACGGATCCAACGGACACAAGAAGAGCTCGGGCAAGGTGCGCGTCGCCATCGTCGGCGTCGGCAACTGCGCCTCGGCCCTCGTGCAGGGTGTCCACTACTACCGCGACGCGAAGCCGGACGAGTTCGTGCCCGGCCTCATGCACGTCGACCTGGGCGGCTACCACATCTCCGACATCGAGTTCTCGGCCGCCTTCGACGTCGACGCCGACAAGGTCGGCCGCGACCTCGGCGAGGCCATCGGCCGCGGCCAGAACAACACCGTGCGCTTCTGCGAGGTGCCCGAGATGGGCGTCCCGGTGCATCGGGGCATGACCCACGACGGCATCGGCAAGTACCTCTCGACGGTCATCAAGAAGTCGCCCGGCGAGACCGCCGACGTCGTGCAGGTGCTCAAGGACACCCACACCGACGTCGTCGTCTCGTATCTGCCGGTCGGCTCCGAGCAGGCCACGAAGTGGTACGTCGAGCAGGTGCTGCAGGCCGGATGCGCCTTCGTGAACTGCGTGCCCGTGTTCATCGCCCGCGAGCCGTACTGGCAGCGCCGCTTCGAGCAGCGCGGCCTGCCGATCGTCGGCGACGACATCAAGTCGCAGGTGGGCGCGACCATCGTGCACCGCCAGCTCACGCGGCTCTTCGCCGATCGCGGAGTGCGCCTCGAGCGCACCCATCAGCTGAACGTCGGCGGCAACACCGACTTCATGAACATGCTCGAGCGCGAGCGGCTCGAGTCGAAGAAGATCTCGAAGACGAACGCCGTCACGTCGCAGCTCGACTACGACATCGGTGCGCGCAACGTGCACATCGGCCCGAGCGACTACGTCCAGTGGCTCGACGACCGCAAGTGGGCGTACATCCGCATGGAGGGCAGGAGCTTCGGCGACGTGCCCCTGAACATCGAGATGAAGCTCGAGGTGGTCGACTCGCCGAACTCGGCCGGCATCGTGATCGACGCGGTCCGCTGCGCCAAGCTCGGCCTCGACAACGGCCTCTCCGGCGCGCTCGAGTGGCCGAGCTCGTACTTCATGAAGTCGCCGCCGGTGCAGCATCACGACGATGCCTGCCGCGACGGCGTCGAGAAGTTCATCTCCAAGTACGGCACGAAGGCGCCGAAGAAGGCGCGGGAGCGCACCCCGGCCGAGGCGTAGCACCCGTAGTGAATCCGCTCAAGCTGTGCCTGGCGTCCCCGTACGCACTTGCCGGCGCCCACCCGGTGGCCGAGCACGTGCGCGGGGTCGCCACGGCGCTCGCAGAGCGAGGCCACCGCGTGACGGTGCTCGCGCCGAACTCCTCGACGCGGGCCCTGCGCAGCGGCCGCCGGCGGCTGCGGGCGCTGGCCGCGGGTGACCACGAGGCGCTGATCGCGCTCGACGGCGAGCCGCTGCAGGTGGCCGTCGCGCCGGCGGTGCCGCTGCGCCAGCGGGGCCGCCGCCGCGGCGTGGGCCTCCCCGTCGCCGCCCGGGCGAACGTGGCCCTCGCCGTCGGCCAGGGCGGGTTCGACATCGTGCACGCGTTCGAGCCGCTGCTCCCCGGGGTCGCCACCTCGGCGCTGCGGCACTCGCCGGGGCTGACGGTGGCCACCTTCCACGCCCCCGACCGGACGCTGCGCTACCCCGTCCGCGGCGGGACGCTCGAGCGCTACCGGGCCCGCATCGACGCCCTCCTGGCCACGTCGGCGCAGGCCGCTGCCGAGGCGGCCGAGATCTACCCCGGCGACTACACGGTCATCCCCGAGGGCATCGGCCCCGGCTTCGTGCCCGGCCACAAGGACGGGACGCGGATCGCCGTCGAGTGGCACGGCGAGGGCCGCGCGGTCGTGCGCACGCTCGTCAAGCTGGCGGCATCGACGCCCCGCGCCGAGCTCGTGCTCGTCTGGAGCCGGCGCAGCCGGCGGCCGCTGCGGCCGTTCGTGCCGGCGCAGGCCCGCGGCCGCGTCCACGCGACGAGCCCCGAGGATGCCGAGGGCCGCGCCGCCGTGTTGAGCACGGCCGACGTCTTCGTCGCCGCCGAGGGCGGCGACCCGTCGCTGGCCTGGGAGGCGCGCGCGTGCGGGTGCGCGGTCGTCGCGCCGCTTCCGGCCGGCTCGCTCGACCTGGGCGCGCCCGGCCTGGGCTTTGCGATCGATCAGCCGGCGCTCGCCGCAGCGGCGGCGGCCCGCCTGCTCGACGACCCCGGCCTGCGCGAGCAGCAGTCAGCGGAGGGGCGCGCGGCCGCCGCGGAGCAGAGCTTCGCCGCGGTCGCCGAGCGGGTCGAGCAGGTGTATGCCCGGCTCGACTCGCGCCGGCGGGTGCACCGCCGCCCGGCGCTCGCCGACCGGCCGGTGATCTCGGCCGACCTGCACATGCACACGAGCCACTCCTACGACTGCGCCACCGACCCCGAGGCGCTCGTCGACCACTGCATCGAGCAGGGCCTGGGCGCGATCGCCGTCACCGACCACAACGAGATCTCGGGCGCGCTCGAGGCGGCCGCGCTCAAACGGCCCATCACGGTGATCGTGGGCGAGGAGGTGAAGACGGCCCAGGGAGAGGTGATCGGGCTCTTCCTGCACGAGCGGATCGAGCCCGGCCTGAGCATGGGCGACACCATCGCCGCGATCCAGGAGCAGGGCGGCCTGGTCTACATGCCCCACCCGTTCGACCGCCTGCACACGATCCCGGACGCCCCCACCCTGCTGCGCCATCTCGACCAGATCGACATCCTCGAGGTCTACAACTCGCGCCTGCTCTTCGACAGCTTCAACGACGACGCCCTGCGGTTCGCCTCCAAGTACAACCTGATCCAGGCGGCCGGCTCGGACGCCCACGTGCTGCCGGGCATCGGCACGGCGATCAACCGCATCCCCGCGTTCGAGGGGCCGGAGGAGTTCCTGCTCGCGATGCGCCAGAACGAGATCCTGCGGCGGCCCAAGAGCCTGCTGTATCTTCAGGGGCTCAAATGGGTGCAAAGCGTCGCCAGATAGCAGCGCAGGCATCCGGCGCCGACCGCCGAATAGATCGGTGGGTGACCGTGGCCGACGACCAGATCTACGAGCGCTATCAGGCGAAGGCGATCGATGAGATCAACGCCCTCGGACACGACATCGCCGAGTGGCTCGGCGAGCGCCATCCCGGCGCCGCCCCTGTGCTCGGCACCGGCCATCCGCTGGCCGACATCCTGCTCGTCAAGCACCGGCCGATGCCGGCCGAGGTGCAGGAGGGCGTGGCCTTCTTCGGCCGCGCCGGGCAGGCGATCCTGAAGAGTCTGCAGCGGCTGCGCATCGATCCGCTGATGCTCTACGGCACGGCCTGCCTCAAGGCGGCCATCGATCCGGACGGCGAGGATCTCGAGCAGTCCCGGGCGTGGCTCACCCGCGAGCTGCACATCACCCAGCCGCGCATCGTGGTCACGCTGGGCGAGGAGGCGCGGGCGTTCCTCGACTCGATCGCGTTCCCGCTGTCGTCGCCGTGCGACAGCCCGGTCGGCGCGATCGGCCGGTTCACGCCGACCATCGAGACGCTGGCGGTGCCCGACATCGACCGCTGCCTGGACGACTCGGCCTCCAAGCAGGCGTTCTGGGACGCGTTCAAGGTGCTCGGCACGTGGTACGAGAACCTGCCGCCCTACTAGCAGCTGTCCGGGGCCTGGCCCCGATTTTCGGCCATACTCCGGCGGGTGGCTGAGCGGCACATCGTGGCGATGGGCGGCGGCGGGTTCCTCATGGAGGGCGCCGCGTCGCTGCTCGACGCCTACGTCCTCTCGCTGGCCGACCGGCCCGACCCACGCGTGCTGCTACCTGGGCACGGCGATGGGTGACACGCCGGCGGACATCGTCGCCTTCTACCGCGCGTTCCCGCTGGAGCGGGCCGATGCGAGCCACCTGGGGCTGTTCGACCGCGACGGCCGCGACCCGCGCGACCACCTGCTGGCGCAGGACGTGATCTACGTCGGCGGCGGGAACACGGTCAACATGCTGGCCGTGTGGCGCGCCCACGGGGTCGACGTCGCGCTGCGCGAGGCCTGGGAGGCCGGAGTCGTCCTGTGCGGGATGAGCGCCGGCTCGCTGTGCTGGTTCGAGGCGGGCGTGACCGACTCCTACGGCCCGCTGCGGCCGCTGCACGACGGGCTCGGCCTGCTCCCCGGCAGCCACTGCCCCCACTACGACGGCGAGGCCGAGCGCCGCCCGACCTACCGTCGCGCGATCGCCGACGGCCTTCCGCCCGGGATCGCCGCCGACGACTGCTGCGCGCTGCACTTCGCCGGCACCGAGCTCGTCGAGGTCGTCGCCTCGCGCCCGGACGCTCGCGCCTACCGGGTCGAGCCTGGCCCGCTCGGCGCCGTCGAGACGCCGATCGCCGCGCGATTCCTGGGCGCGTGACCCGCCGCACCGCCGCGGCCCTGGCCGTGCTCGGCCTCGTCAACCTGGTCGCGCCGCACCTGCCCGACCCCGGCCGCAAGGCGCAGATCGCCGTGCTCGCGATGGTCTCGTTCCCGCTCGCCACGCTCGTGATCGCCGCGCTCGCACCGGCCCGCTCGTCGACGCCCCGGCTGCTCGTCGCGGCCGCCGGTGCGGTGGCGGCGACGGCCGCGCTGATCGCGGTCGGGCTCGAGGGCACGCCGGCGACGCTGACCAAGCTCGTCGCCGCCGGGTGCCTCGGCCTCGCCCTGGCCGGCCTGCTCCAGACCGCAGCCGAGATGGTGGCGATCGCCGTGCTCGTTGCCGCCGTGGACGCCTACAGCGTGGCCGCGGGGCCGACGCACGCGATCGTCCTGCACCATCAGCAGGTGCTCGGCGCGTTCACGCTCGCGTTCCACCCGCCGGGCAGCTACGCCGTCGCCCAGATCGGGGCGAGCGACTTCGTGTTCTTCGCCCTCTTCACCGCGGCGGCCGCCCGGCTCGGCCTGCGCCTCGGCCCCACCTGGGCGGCGATGACGGCCTCGCTCGGCCTCACGATGACCCTCTCGTATGCGCTGGACGCGGCGCTGCCGGCGCTGCCGCTGCTCTCGCTCGCCTTCCTGGGCACGAACGCCGACATCCTGCTTCAGCGCGTGCGGGGGAGACACGGCTCACCCGAAAGGGAGAGCGGTGAAGGGGGCTGACGTGCCGATCTGGATTGGATGCGCCCCCGGCCGCTCCGAACCCTGCTCGCCCTGGGCGCGTGCGCCGTCGCGGCAGCGGCGGGCGCGGCGCCGGCGAGCGCTTCTAAAACGAGGACCGTGGCCGACACGCAGCCGGCCTGGGCGACACCCGCCAACCTGACCCAGCCCGCCTCCGGCGGCGACCGGATGGTGTTCTCGGTGTGGCTCGGCTGGCGCGACACGGCCGGCCTCGACCGCACGCTCACCGGCCTGTATGACCCGGCCGGCCCGGGCTACCGCCGCTGGCTCTCGCCCGGGGCGTTCCACGCCCGCTACTCGCCCTCGCCGGCGCAGGTGGACGCGGTGCGGTCGTGGCTGACCGACGCGGGCTTCGACATCGTCGACGTGCCCGGCAACCGCCTGTTCGTGACGGCGGCCGGCACCGTGGCCGACGTCGAGCGCACGTTCGACGTGTCCGAGAACATGTACCGCATCGACGGCACGACCGTGCGCGCCCCCGACGCCGACCCGGCCGTCCCCGCCCAGATCGCCCCGTACGTGCGTGCCATCACCGGGCTCGACGGGTCGCTGGCGCTGGCGACGCCGGAGCACAACTCGCCCGCCCCGCCCCCGCCCGCGGGCACGTCGGTCGGGCCCTGCTCGCGCTACTGGGGCGAGCGCACCTCGAGCCTCTTCGCCAACCCCTACGCGCCCGGAACACCGCTGCCCTGGCTGATCTGCGGCTATACGCCGGCCCAGATCGACTCGGCCTACGGCGTCAGCGACATGCACCGCCTCGGCCTGGACGGCCGTGGCCAGACGATCGCCATCACCGGTGCCTTCTTCTCGCCCACCCTGCTCGCCGACGCGAACAGCTTCTCGCACGAGTTCGGCCTGCCGCCGCTCGGCCACGGCAACTACCGCGAGCGGGTGGCGCCCGGCACGCGGCAGCAGCCGCAGGACCCGGCCGAGACGCAGAGCTGGTACATCGAGCAAGCGCTCGACGTCGAGTGGGCACACGCCGTCGCGCCCGGCGCGCGGATCGTCTACGTCGGCGCCGCCAACGACGCGGGCGGCCTCGACCAGGCGGTCAACGAGGTGGTCGACCACCACCTGGCCAACATCGTCTCGAACAGCTGGGGCCTGCCGGAGTCGCTCGCGCCGCGCGGTGAGATCCTGGCGATGAATGCGGTGTTCCAGCAGGCCGCCGCCGAGGGCATCGGCGTCTACTTCGCCTCCGGCGACGACGGCGACAACCAGGCCGCGGCCGGCCGCGTCTCGGCCGGCTTCCCCGACTCGAGCCCGTGGGTGACGTCGGTCGGCGGCACGAGCCTTGCGATCGACCGTCGCGGCGGCTACGAGTGGGAGTCCGGCTGGGGCACGACCACGACCGACTGGAACGGCAGGAAGTGGGCGCCGAGGGCTCCCGGCGACTTCATGTACGGCTCGGGCGGCGGCCCCAGCCATGTGTTCCCGATGCCGGCCTACCAGGTCGGCGTGGTGCCGGCGGGGCTCGCCACGTGGCACGGCACGGCCCGGCGGGCGGAGCCGGACATCGCGATGGACGCCGACCCCCAGACCGGCGTCACGTTCGCCCAGACCTACGTGCTGCCGGACGGGCGCCGCCGCATCATCGACTCCTGGATCGGCGGCACCAGCCTGGCCGCGCCGCTCGCGGCCGGGGTGATGGCCCTCTCGGATCAGTGGAGCCGGCACCCGCACGGGTTCGTGAACCCCGCGCTCTACCGGCTCGCCGGCACGCCCGCCCTGCGTGATGTCAGCGGCGGCCACGGGTCGATCGCGGTGCTGCGAAACGCGCTCGCCCCGGACGGTTCGATCGCCACCCGGCTGCGCTCGTTCGACCGCGACAGCTCGCTCGCTGCAGCCGCCGGCTGGGATCCCGTGACCGGCCTCGGCTCGCTGAACGTCCCGGCGCTGCTGTTCGCGCTGCGCTGATCGCCCGATCATCTAGGCTGACGGCCTGCGCGTCTGCTCCCTTCTGCCCAGCGCCACGGAGATCGTCGGCGCACTCGGTTGCGCCGACCTGCTCGTCGGCCGCTCGGCCGAGTGCGACCACCCGGCCGGCGTCGAGTCGCTGCCCGTCGTCACGGCCGCGCGGATCGACTCCGCCAGCCTCGGCAGCCGCGACATCGACTCCGCGGTGCGGGCGGCGGTGCTCGACGGCCGGGCGCTGTACGCCCTCGACGAGGACCTGATCAGGAGCCTCGCGCCGGATCTCGTCATCACCCAGGACCTGTGCCACGTCTGCGCCGTCTCGAGCGACGAGGTCGGCCGCGTGCACAGCCTCGACGCCGAGGTGCTCGCTCTGGATCCGCGCACGCTCGCCGAGGTGGCCGAGTCGGTGCGGACCGTGGCCGGGCGGCTGGGCGTGCCCGACCGCGGCGAGGAGGTGGCGGGGGCGATGGAACGGCGCATCGCCGACACGCGGGCGGCGGTGGCCGGCGCGGCGCCGGTGGCCGTGTTCGTCGCCGAGTGGCTCGACCCGCCGTTTGCGGCCGGCCACTGGCTGCCCGAGATGGTGGCCGCCGCCGGCGGCACGGAGGTGCTCGGCAGGGCGGCGATGCCGTCGTTTCCGACCACCTGGGACGCCGTCGCCGCGGCCGCGCCGGAGATCGTGATCGCCGCCGCGTGCGGGTTCGACGCGGCCCGGATCGCCGCGGAGGCCGCCGGGATGCGCTTCCCCAGCCGGGCGGTCGCGGTGGATGCCAACGCCCACTACTCGCGGCCCGCACCCCGCCTGGCCGAGGGGGTGGCCCAGCTCGCCTTCGTGCTTCACCCCGAGCTCGCGCCCGACCCTGGGCTGCCCTGGATCGAGCTGGAGCCGGCATGGACGCGGTAGCCGAGCTCGTCTCACAGCTCGTCGCGATCGACTCCATCAACCCCGACCTCGTGCCGGACGGCGCAGGGGAGGCGGCCATGGGCGCCTTCGTTGCCACATGGCTGGAACGGGCGGGGCTGGACGTCTCGGTCGAGGATGTCGTGCCCGGGCGCCCGAACGTCGTGGCTCGCGCCCGCGGCAGCGGCGGCGGCCGGTCGCTGCTCCTGAACGCCCACATGGACGTGGTCGGCGTCGAGGGCATGGCCGATCCGTTCTCGCCCCGGATCGAGGGCGGGCGCCTGTACGGCCGCGGCGGCTTCGACATGAAGGGCGGCCTGGCGGCGATCATGGTGGCGGGCGCGCGGGCAGCCGCGGCGGGGCTGGCCGGCGACGTGATCGTGACGGCCGTCTGCGACGAGGAGTACGCGAGCATCGGCTGCGAGGCGCTCGCGCAGCACGTGTGGGCCGACGCTGCAATCGTCACCGAGCCCACGGCGCTCGAGGTCTGTGTCGCCCACAAGGGCTTTCTGTGGCTCGCCGTGGAGACGACGGGCGTGGCCGCGCACGGCTCGCGGCCGGATCTGGGCGTGGATGCGATCGCGGCGATGGGTGCGGTGCTGACCGGGATCGAGGGCCTGGCGGCCGAACTGGCGGCGGGCCGGGCGCACCCGCTGCTCGGGCCAGGGTCGGTGCACGCCTCGCTGATCGAGGGGGGACGGGAGCTCTCGAGCTATCCCGACCGCTGCGTCCTTCACCTCGAGCGGCGCACGATCCCCGGCGAGACGCGCGCACAGGTCGAGGGCGAGATCCGCGCCGTGGCCGGGGCCGCGTCCGTGCGGACGACGTTCGAGCGGGCACCGTTCGAGATCGATCGCGACGCCGCCATCGTGGAGGCTGTCAGGCGCCACGCCGCCACGCTGCTCGGCCATGACCCGGCGGTGATCGGCCACAGCGGCTGGATGGACGCGGCCGTGCTCGCAGCCGCGGGGATCCCGACGGTCGTCTTCGGGCCGGACGGTGCGGGCGCCCACGCCGTCGAGGAGTGGGTCGACCTGGCCTCGGTCGCGACCTGTGCCGACGTGCTCGAGGCCGTCGCCCGCGACTTCTGCGGCTAGGTGATCGTCCAGGTGGCGGTGGTGACGCGCGTGGCGATGCCGTCGCCGTCGAGCGCCTCGACCCGGAACGTGTGCGCGCCGGCCGCGAGGCCCGAGTACCCGGCCGGGCTGGCGCAGGCGCTCCACCCGGCCCCGTCCAGCTTGCAGCGGAAGCTCCCGTACACCGGATGCGAGAACGTGAACGAGGCGCTCTTCTGCGCCGTGGTCGCGGGCGGCGCAGCGGTGATCGCGGGCGCGTCCGTGCGGACGGTCCAGGTGACAGTCGCCGTCTGCGACGCGCCGCCGTAGGCGTCGAGCGCGGCCACCGAGAACGTGTGCTGGCCGTCGGCCAGCGCGCCGCTGCCGAGGGCGGCGAGCGCCACCGGCGGGGAGCACGCGACCGGCCCGGCGCCGTCGAGCGTGCACCGAAACGTCCCAAAGCCCGACGCGGACACGTCGATCGTCGGGGCCGTGGCCGCGCTCGGGCTGGCCGGGCTCGCGACGATGGCCGGGGCGGCCGACGCCACCTTGATCACCGGCGTCAGCGCACTCTGCGCGCCGACCCAGCCGTTGATCTCGGCGGTCACGGAGTACCTGGCGGTGCCGTCGGGCAGGCCGCTCGCGATGCAGGTCGTCGCGGTCGTCGTGCACACGACCGTCGTCGCCGCGGCGTGCCGCTCGACCACGTAGGTCACGGCGACAGCTGCGGCGATCGGCGACCACGAGAACCCGATCGACGCCGAGGCGACGGTGCCGTGGACGTCCGTATCGAGCCCGGCCACGACGCCGACGCTGCCGGTCGCGGCGATCCCCTGCCCGCCGCCCGCCGCCGACCAGTAGGCGGCCGCGCTCGCGGCAGCGACGAGCAGCGCGGCGACCACGCCCGCCACAAGGAACGCGGTGCGCCGGATCATGACGCCGCCTTCAGGAAGACCTGCACGGCCAGCCCCTGGCAGGAGGGCGGCGCCGAGGGCGCCATCGTCAGCGAGTCGCGCAGGTCGACCTGCACCGTCGCGCCGGCCGGGATGTCCCAGCCGGACGCAACGGGCGCGAAACGGAGGCCGCAGGCGGCGGCGTTGGCCGAGAACCCGCCGGCGCCCGCCCCGGTGTCGAGGACGAGCGTCGCCACCCGCACCCGGTACGGGTTGGGGTTCGTGATCGCCACGGCGACGTCGCCGGTCGGCGTCCCGGTCGGGTAGAGCGCCTCGGTCGGCGCGGCGCCGGCCACCATGGTGACCGGCTGCGGCGCCGCCGCACCGGCGGTCGCCGTGCCGGAGCCGGGCGCCGACCAGATCGCGTAGGCCGCCGGGGCCACCGCGAGCAGCCCAGAGACGACGAGGGCCGCGAGCGCGGGCGACGCGATGCGCGGCCTCACCGTCCCCTCCTCGCCGTCGCGGCGTAGCGCAGCGCCACCCGCGCGCCGGCGCACACGGCCTGGTTCACCGCCGTGTCGCGCATCACGATGCGCGGCCACCGGCTGCGGCCGTAGCCGAGCTGGGCGAGCGTGCGGCTGCGCCCCGGCCCGAGCCGCAGCGCGCGTCGCAGCACGAGCGCGCGCACCCGGAAGTTGCGGCGGGCGTCGCAGCGGCGGCGGCTCGTCCTGGCCCGAATCGAGACGGTCACGCGGGTCACGCGCAGAGCGAACCGGCGCCGGTTGGTGAGCCGCAGGTCGATGGGCACGCCCGCCCCCGGGGACAGCCGCCCCGCCGGCCGGCCGGCGATGCCGAGGGCCGGCCGGGTTGGGCGCCGGTGGGTGGAGGTGGCCGCCGCGGCGGCGGCGGCGGCCACGACCAGGAGGCAGGCCAGAAGGCCGACGGCGGCGGCCCGCCGTGCGCGCGCTGGTGCGAGTGCCCTGCTCATGAGCTCGAGAGGGCGAGCGTCAGTGTCGCGCCCTTGCAGGCGTCCTGGCTCACGCCGGTATCGGCCATGCTGAGCGTGCCTGAGCCGGCCAGGACGTGGGCGCTCGAGCCGGCGGGGACGCGCGTGTTCGAGATGACGTCGGGCATGTCGAAGTCGGACACCGCGCAGCCGGCGTGGGCGGCGTCGACGCTCACGCCTTCGAGATGGATCCTGGTGACGTACAGGCCGGCCGGGCCGGGGTTGTCGGCGGTGAACGAGACGGTGGCCGTGCCACCGGGTACGAGCGGGGCGGCGGCCACGCCGTGCAGGACGACGGTGCCGCTCGCCGATGCCACGGTGGCGGTGCCGGTGCCGGCTCCGGTCGTCGTCCAGTAGCCATAGGCGGCGCCCGAGGCGGCGAGGCCGGCGGCGGCGGCAAGCGCCGCCACGCGGCGGGGGCGAAGGAATGCGAGCATGGTCGGGGGGACCTCCTGGTCGCGTTGGTCGTTTCCCGGCCGCGCGCAGCAGCGCAGCGGCGCGCGGCCGGCCGTTGGGGATGCCTCTGGGTCGAGGCTGGGATCACCGTCCGCGGGGGGTCGTCGGGCGATCCGGCGCCGCTTCGGGGTTCTCCTCTGCAGCGCAATTCGCACAATGGCCCAAGACCGCCGCGCGCGGTATCCCCGGCTCGTCGTAGGCGGGCTACCGCAGGATCAGGAGGGCGCCTCTGCGCCGCGGCGTAGAAGGGCCACGCACTCGATGTGCGGCGTGTGCGGGAACATGTCCAGCGGCCGCACCCGCTCGAGCACATAGCCGCCGTCGACGAGCTGGCGGGCGTTGGGCGCGAACGTGGTCGGGTTGCACGAGACGTACACGAGCCGCTCGGGCGCGAGCTCCAGCACGCGCCGCACGGCCTTCGGCGTGAGGCCGGACCGGGGCGGGTCGACGAAGGCGACATCGGGCCGCGGAACGCGCTCGAGCAGGGGGCGCACGCTGCGGGCGACGTCGCCGGCGATGAACTCCGCGTTCGCGATCCCGTTGCGCTCGGCGTTCGCGCGGGCGCCCGCGATCGACTCCTCCGAGATCTCGATGCCGTAGACGGCGGCCGCCGCCGGCGCCGCCAGCAGGCCGATGGCGCCGGCGCCGCAGTAGAGATCCCAGACGATGTCGTCGGGGCGCAGGCCGGCGAACTCGATCGCGATCGCGTACAGCCGCTCGGCCATCACGGTGTTCGTCTGCATGAACGCGCCCGCGCTCACCCGGAAGTCGAGCCCCCCGACGCGCTCGCCGAACCAGTCGCGGCCGATCAGGACGGACTGCTCGTGGCCGGCGGTGACCTCGGCCACGCCGGCGTTCGTCGCGTGCACCACGCCGACCACGCCGGACGGCAGGAGCGCCGCCAGCCGATCCACGCCGGGGACGTCGCCCGGGGCCGTCACCAGCACCGCCAGGAGCTCGCCCGTGCGCACGCCCTCGCGCACCACGAGGTGGCGCAGCCAGCCGGCGCCCGAACGCTGGTCGTACGCTCGCAGGCCGAGGCTCCCGCGCCCAGCCCTCGAAGGCACGCCTGACCGCGTTTCCGGCATCCGAGGCGATATGGCAGTGGTCGACCGCGATCAGCCTGTCCCAGCGGCCGAGCTGGTGGTAACCGAGCGCCGGGCCGGCGGCGCCCTGCGACCACGAGTACTCGACCTTGTTGCGGTAGCCGTAGAGCTGCTCGGCCGCGACCATCGCCTCCGGCATGGGCGCGGTGAAGCCGCCGAGCCGCTCGAGGGCGTCCACCACCTGGGCGTGCTTGTGCCGCAGCTGCTCGGGATAGTCGAGGTCCTGCCAGGCGCAGCCGCCGCAGACGCCGAAGTGGGCGCAGCGCGCCTCCACCCTGCCGGGCCCCGGCTCGAGCAGCTCGACGGCCCGCGCCTCGGCGTAGCGGCGCTTGAACTTGGTCACCCGCGCCCGCACCCGGTCGCCGGGGAGCGCCCGCGCGACGAACACCACGAGCTCGCCGTGGCGGGCCACGCCGCGCCCGCCGTATGCCAGCCGGTCGACGACGAGCTCGATCTCCTGGTCACGGACGAGGGGCGGCGGCACGCTGGTTAGTGTATGGGCCGAGATGGCGACCGCCGTGGACACCTATCGCCGGCGGCTCGAGGACATGACGGCCGAGGCGATGGAGGAGTACTACCTGCACGCCTCCGGGCACAAGGCCACCTACGAGATCGCGGCGGTGTACGAGCGCTACGCCGACCTCGTGACGCTCGCGCAGGCCCGCGCGCTGGCCGCTGACGGGGCTCCGGTTGAGCTCTACCGCTTCGCCTGCGAGGCGTACATGGGCGACGGCGTCAAGCATCTGAGCGAGGAGGTCGCGAACACCGAGGCGGCCCTCGTCGTCACGGTGAACGGCGCCGACGTGCCCTACCGCGAGGTGGGGCCGCGTCTCGTCAACGAGCCCGACCGCGGCCGCCGGCTGGGGCTCTACGCGGCCCGCCGAACTGCCACGGCCGAGCGGCTGAACCCGCTCCACGAGCGCGTCGCCGCGCGCAGGAGCGAGCTCGTCCGCGACCTCGGTGCCGCATCGGTGCTCGACCTGTACGAGGGCTTCGGGTTCGCGCCGCAGGCGCTGCATCGGGCCACGAATGCGTTCCTGGCCGCGACCGCGGACGTCTACCACCGAAGCGTGGACGCGGAGCTGCGCCGCCGCGTGGGGGTGGCACTCGCCGATGCGGCCCCGCCCGACCTGGCCCGGCTCTGGCGGGCGCCCGAGTTCGACGCCGCGTTCGCCTCGGCGCGCGCGCTGCCCGCGCTGCGGGCGACGCTGCAGGCGCTCGGCATCGACCTGGACGCGCAGCCCAACGTCGAGCTCGACGTCGAGGCCCGCCCCGGCAAGGTGCCGCGGGCCTTCTGCGCTCCGATCCGCGTCCCCGGCCGCGTGCTTCTGGTGATGCTGCCGCAGGGCGGCCAGGACGACTACCGCGCCCTCTTTCACGAGGCCGGCCATGCCGAGCACTTCGCCCACATGCCGGCCGAGCTCCCGGCCGAGGATCGCGTGCTCGGCGACAACGCGGTCACCGAGGGCTTCGCGTTCCTGTTCGAGCACCTCCTGGCCGACCCGGCCTGGCTGCAGGCGCACCTGGGCACGGAGGCCCCCGGCTACGCGGCCTTCGCAGCCCTCTACAAGCTGTTCCTCGTCCGCCGCTACGCCGCCAAGCTGGCGTACGAGCTCGAGCTGCACGCGGCCGGCGCCCGGCTCGAGGCCCTGCCGGCGCGGTATGCCGAGCTGCTCACGGACGCGACCGGTGTGACCTATCCCACCACCGACTACCTGGACGACGTCGACGACGGCTTCTACTGCACGTCGTACCTGCGGGCCTGGGCGTTCGAGGCCAAGCTCGTCGATCACCTGCGCACCCGCTTCGGCCGCGCCTGGTTCGGCGACCCCCGGGCCGGGCGGCTCCTGCGCGAGATGTGGGGCCTCGCCCAGTCGCTGCGCGCCGAGCCGCTGCTGCAGCAGGTGGCGGGGACGGATCTCGACTTCGCCGTGCTCGCAACCGAGGCCGAGGCCGCCCTGAGCTCGTCAGGATGAACGACGATGGCCTCTTCGCCGAGCAGCGAGCGTACTACCAGGCTCGGGCGCCGGAGTACGACGAGTGGTGGCAGCGGCGCGGCCGCTTCGACCTGGGTCCGGAGCTGGCCGAGGAATGGGATCGGGAGGTTGCCCAGGTGGCGGCCGCACTCGAGACCTTTGGCGCGACCGGTGCCGTCCTGGAGCTCGCAGGCGGCACCGGATGGTGGACGGCGCGGCTGGCCCGCACCGCCCGGCAGCTGACGGTCATCGACTCGTCACCCGAGTCCCTGGAGCTGAACAGCGAGCGCGTCGGCCGACCCGACGTGGGCTACGTCGTCGCCGACCTGTTCACATGGCGGCCGCCGAGCACCTATGACGTCGTGTTCTTCTCGTTCTGGCTCTCACACGTGCCGCGGTCACGGTTTTCGGGCTTCTGGTCCCTGGTGGGGTCGTGGCTTTCACCGGGTGGTCGGGTGTTCCTCGTCGACAACCGCAACGCGTCGCATCCGACACGCGAGATCGCGGACCCCTACGTCATCCGCCGCGGCTCGGATCTGGAGCTGCGCCGCCTGCACGACGGCAGGGAGTTCCAGGTCGTCGAGGTCTTCTACGAGCCGGAGGAGCTGCGGTCACTTCTCGATGACGAAGGCTGGACGGCACGGCTCGACGCAACGCGCTGGTTCATCTTCGGAGAGGCGTGCCGTACCCCCGCTCGCAGGTAGGGCTCAGACGCTGCACTGCCCGCTCGCCTCGAGCGCCGCGGCGTGCCGGTACAGCCGCACCATCCGGCGCACGTCGTAGGCGGAGGGGTCGGCCTTGACGGCGATGTGCCACAGGTAGCGGGCGGACAGCAGGGTCGAGAGCGCAGTCGGCTGGCGCGGTACCTGTGAGACGACGAGGAAGCTGCCGAACCCGTGCACGTCGGCGCCGACGCGGCGCAGCGCGCGGGCGACGCCAACCGGATCCGACACGGTCATCATCAGCCACAGCGTGCCCACCGAGCCACGCTGGTAGAGCCTGTGCGCAAGCCTGCAGCCGCGCAGCGAGCCGGTGTGCTGCCAGGTGCTGAGGGGGGAGGAGTCAGGGGCCGCCAGCACGGCGTAGGCGCCGACGAGGCGCGGGTCCTCCCCCTGCGAGAGGCTGCCGGCCGTCGTCGCCAGGACGTCCTCGCGGCCGAAGTGGCCGGCCATGTACAGGCTGGCGTCGCGCAGATTGGCGTTGAAGTTCGCGAGCTCGTTGTGGTCGGCGACCCACCCCGGCGCGAGCAGCGCGGCCATCGCCGCGGCCGCGACAAAGCCGCCGAAGCGCGCCCCCGCGAGGCGGCGCAGCTCGAGCGCAAACCCCGCGAGCGCGACCGCGTATCCCGGCAGCAGGAACGACAGGTGCCGCTCGGGCGCGAAGTCAGTCGATGCCGCCGTGAGCACCGAGAGCAGCACGATCGGCAGCACGAGCCACACCGCCGCGAACACCGCCGCGGGCCGGTTGCGCCGGGCCAGGGCGGCGATGCCGAGCAGCGCGGCGACGCCGAGCGCGATCCCGTAGCCGACGTGCGCCGAACCCGAGGCGGCGTCGCCCAGACGCTCCCAGAACCGGGTCGACTCGAGCTTCACCACCGGCGCCCCCGAGCCGACGCCGTACTTGCTCTGCAGGGGTGCGTACAGGTGGCGCAGGAGCACGAGCGCGAGTCCGCCCAGCAGGATCGCGGCGCCGACGGCCGCCGCCAGGCGGCGCTGGCCGGCGAGCCCGTGCCGCAGGCGCACGCCCGCGAACAGGGCGAACAGGACGAGCTCGGAGAGGAGCGCGAACAGCCCGAACGGGTGGGCCGACACGAGCAGGAGCGCCACGACGGCGTACGGCAACACCCAGCGGGCGCGGCCGGTGCGCAGGAGCACGAGCATGAGCCATGCGCTGCCGTAGGCCGCGGCGATCATCGCGGTGTACCCGCGGGCGAACTGGCCCAGGTGGATCATGATCGGCGAGGACGCGGTGACGACCGCGACCACGGCGCCGCCGGCCCGCCCGATCAGCTCGCGGCCGAAGCCGTAGCTGATCGCCACCGCCACGATCCCGAGCACCGCCGAGGGCAGCCGCAGGCCGAGGATGTCGTGCCGCCACACGAGCGCGGCGTGCACGAGCAGGTAGTGCAGCGGCGGGCCGTGGCGGTGGTCGACCGCCACCCGCAGCACGTCCAGCGCCGACGCCCGTGAGGCGACCCCGAGCGTCACGCCCTCGTCGTTGTGGAGCGGGCGGAAGTCGAGCCCGAAACCGATCACCACGACGGCGTACGCCACGGTAGCGGTCAGGGCCACGAGCGGCGGCCAGCGGGCACGCAGGATACGGCCTGCACCGTCGCGAGTCAGCATCGACGCGGCATTATCCGCCAGATCCCGGCGCCGCGGCCGGGGATCCGGCGGCGCTCGTTGCGAAGGTCACCTGCGTGTCGGCGAGCGGCCAGGGGATACCCTTCGCGGCATGGCATCTGACCCCGTGCTGGCCGGCCCGGCTGACCCCGCCGCCGTCGCCGCGCCGGAGGTGACCGTGGTCGTGCCCCTGCTGAACGAGCAGGCGACGGTGGAGCCGCTCTACGACGGCATCGTCCAGACGCTGCAGGCGGCCGGCATCGCGGCGGAGCTGATCTTCGTCGACGACGGGTCGACCGACGGCACCTTCGCGATCCTCGAGCGCCTGCACGCCGCCGACCCGCGGGTGCGGGTCGTCTCGTTCAAGCGCAACTTCGGCCAGCACCCGGCCATGCACGCGGGCATCGCCCGGGCCCGTGGCCGCATCGTCGTCACGATGGACGGCGACCTGCAGAACCAGCCCTCGGACATCCCCCGGCTCGTCGCCGCGGTGCAGGACGGGGCCGACGTGGCCAGCGGCCGGCGCGTGACCCGGCGCGACGCGATGCTGCCGCGGCGGATCCCGTCGGTCATCATCAACCGCCTGCTCACCCGCCTCACCGGCGCCCATGTGAGCGACTTCGGCTGCGCCTTCAACGCCTACCGGCGCGATGCGCTCGAGCCGGTGATGCACCGGATCGGGCGGCAGAAGTTCACAAAGGCGCTCGTCTGCTCGACCGGAGCCCGCGTCACCGAGGTCGACCTGGATCACCGCGCCCGCGCCGACCGCAGCCGCTACGGCATGGTCAGCCTGGTCAAGCTGGCCCTGCACGTGCTGACGGGGTTCTGGGCGCAGCTCGTGCAGTGGCTCGGCACCGTGCTCGGCGTGCTCGGTATCCTTACGGCTCTGGGGGTGGGAATCTGGGGCGTCGTCTACTGGATCCGGTACGACAATTTCCCGGGTCCGCTCCTGCTGGGAGGTCTCGTCCTCTTCGTGCTCGGCCTCCAGGGGCTCCTGATGGCGGTGCTCGGCGAGAACCTGCAGCGGATCCAGCGCGACGTCGAGGGACGGCCGCTGTACTACATCGATCGAGAGCTGGGATAGCGCAGAAGGGACAGGTAGAGACACGGTGAAACGGATATTGGTGACCGGCGGTGCCGGGTTCATCTCGTCGAACATGATCCGCTACCTGCTGCACCAGACGTCGCACGACGTGGTGACGATGGATGCGCTCACGTACGCGGGCAACATGGCCAACCTGGCCGATGTCACGGATCACGAGCGCCTGCGCTTCATCCACGGCGACATCCGCGACCTCGCCGACGTCACCAACGCGCTCGAGGGCGTGGACGTGATCGTGAACGCGGCCGCCGAGTCGCACGTGTCCAAGTCGATCGCCGAGGGCGGCGCCGAGTTCGTGACCACGAACGTGGTCGGGACGCAGGTGCTGCTGGACGCGATGCGCAACCACCAGGTCGAGCGGTTCATCCTGATCTCGTCGTCCGAGGTGTACGGCACCGCCGAGACCGAGCCGATGACCGAGGAGCACCCGCTCAATCCGCGCTCGCCCTACGCCGGCACGAAGGCGGGCGGCGACCGGCTGGCCTACTCGTACTGGTGCACGTACGACCTGCCGATCACGGTCATCCGGCCGTTCAACAACTACGGGCCGTTCCAGCACCCCGAGAAGGTCATCCCGCGCTTCATCATCCAGGCGCTCTGCGACCGGCCTCTGACCATCCACGGCGACGGCCACGCGAGCCGCGACTGGCTGCACGTGTTCGACACGGCCGAGGCCATCACGGCGGCCTGCGAGGCGCCGCTCGAGCGCATCGTCGGCGAGACGATCAACGTCGCCACCGGCATCGACGAGACGGTCGAGCAGATCGCCGACATGATCCTCGACATGCTCGGGAAGCCGGCGAGCCTGAAGCGGCACATCGAAGACCGCGCCGGCCAGGTCGACCGCCACATCGGCTCGACCGACAAGGCGGAGCGGCTGCTCGGGTGGCGGTCGCAGATCCCCTTCGCCGAGGGGCTGGAGCGGACCATCCGCTGGTACAGCGAGAATCCGGAATGGTGGCAGGCCGTACTGGCCTCGGAGCAGACGGCGCAGGCCGTCTGACGCGCCCCCGCACACTGGTGGTGCTCGGCGGCGGGCCCGCGCAGCGGCATGCCATCGATGCCGCCCGCGCACTGGGCGTGCGCACCATCGTGTGCGACGCCGATCCCCGCCTGGCCGACGTGCCGGTGTCGAGCGAGGACGGCGACGGCATCCGCCGCACCGCCCACGATGCCGACGGCCTGATCGCGCCGGGCACCGACTGGCCGGTGCGGATCGCGGCGGCCGCCGCCGAGGACCTGCACCTGCCGCATCCGATCCCCGCCGCGGTGGCGGTCGTCTGCACCGACAAGATCGAGCAGCGCACCCGCCTCGACGCCGCCGGGGTGCCCCAGCCGCGCTGGTCGGCCGAGGCGCCGCCGGCCTACCCCTGCGTCGTCAAGGCCGCCGACCGGCAGGGCCAGCGCGCGATGACGATCGTGCGCGATCCCGCCGGCCTCGAGGAGGCCACCGAGCGCGCCCGCAGCGGATCGCGCGCCGGCCGGGTGATCTACGAGGAGTTCGTCCCCGGGCCGGAGGTGACCGTGAACGCCTTCTCGATCGACGGCCGCTTCTTCCCGGTGACCGTGACGGACCGCATCCACTTCGAGGGCGTCCCCGGCGTCGCCCGCCGGCACGTCTACCCCGCCGCGGCCGACGGGGCCGAGGCGGCCGCCGCGGTCGCCGAGGCGGCGGTGGCGGCTGTCGGCATCACGTCCGGGCCGAGCTACGTGCAGCTGATCCTCGCCGACACGGGCCCGCGCGTGGTCGAGGTGGCCGCCCGGCTGGGCGGCGGCCACGACTCCGAGATCTGCCGCGCCGCCGTCGGCGTCGACCTGGCCGCCGCGGCGGTGCTCGCCGCCGTGGGCGAGCCGGTCACGCCCGCCGACCTGCAGCCTCACCAGAACGGCGCCGCGGTGATCGAGTTCCTGGCCGCCCCGCCCGGCGAGCTGCTCTCGGCCACCGGGCCGCCCGAGGTGTGCTTCTACGATCCCCGCGGCCACGTCTACGGGCCGCTCCGGATCGCGACCGACCGGGCCGGGTACGTGCTCGCGACCGGCCCCGACCGCGCCCGGGCGCTGCGCCGGGCCGCGGACGCCGTCGACGCCGTCCGGTTCGAGGTGCGATGAGCAGCCCGGCCGAGACCCGGCTCGCGGTCGACGGCGGCCGGCCCGTGCGCGAGACCATGCTCGACTTCTCCCCGCCCGTGATCGGGGACGAGGAGGTGGAGTCGGTCGTGGCCACCCTGCGCTCCGGCTGGCTCACGTCGGGGCCGCGCACCGCCGAGCTCGAGCAGCGCTTCGCGGAGCGCACCGGGGTGCCGTATGCGATCGCGACGTCGTCGTGCACCGAGGCGCTGCACCTGTCGCTCGTCGCCGCCGACATCGGCGCCGGCGACGAGGTGGTGACGAGCTCGTTCACCTGGCCGGCGACGGTCAACGCGATCCTCCACACGGGCGCGACGCCGGTCTTCGCCGACGTCGACCCGGGTACGCTCGACCTCGATCCCGAGGCCGCGCGGCGGGCGGTCACGAGCCGCACCCGCGCCCTGGTGCCCGTGCACTTCGCCGGCGGCCCGTGCGACATGGACGCGCTGGGCGCGATCGCCTCCGAGCACGGTCTGCGCACCATCGAGGACGCCGCCCACGCGGTCGAGGCCGACGTGCGCGGACGCCGCGTGGGCGCGATCGGCGACTTCACGTGCTTCTCGCTCTACGCGACCAAGAGCCTCGCCGGCGGCGAGGGCGGGATCATCACGACGGCGTCCGCCACCGCGGCCGAGCGGCTGCGGCTGCTGCGGTCGCACGGCATCACCCGCGACCCGTGGAAGCGGGCGCGGACGCACACCCTCGGCCACTACGACGTCGTCGAGCCCGGCTTCAAGGCCAACCTGGCCGACCTGCAGGCCGCGGCCGCCCTGCCCAAGCTCGACCGCCTCGAGCGCTTCCACGCCCACCGCGCCGAGCTGGTGGCGCGCTACGACGACGGCCTGGCGGCGCTCGCCGGGATCGAGCCGATCGCGCGGCCCGCATACGGCCGCCACGCCCACCACCTGTATGTGGTCCGGATCGACCCCGCCTGGCCGGCGCCGATCGCGACCGCTACGCGGCCGCCCTCATGGCCGAGAACGTCGCCACCGGCCTGCACTTCCTGCCGGTGCACACGCTCACCTGGTATCGCCGCAACCTGCCCGTCCCCGCGCTGCCGGCGACCGAGCTCGCGGGCGAGCAGGTGCTGTCGCTGCCGCTCGCGGCGGCCCACTCCCACGCCGACATCGACGATGCCGTCACCGCGGTGCGCAAGGTGCACGCGGCGCTCACGAGGTGAGGATCGACCGCCGCACCCGGGTGGCGGTGGAGGCGATCGTGTCGGCGGTGGTGCTCGGGCTGCTGCTGCGCTGGGCGGGCATCCACGAGGTGGCGCACACGCTGCGCGGGACCGATCTGACCTGGTTCGTGCCGGCCGTCGCCGTCAGCTACGGCACGGTCGTGCTGATGGCGCTGCGGTGGCAGATGCTGCTCACTGCCAAGTCCATCTTGGTGCCGCTGGGCTGGCTCGTGCGCACGTACTTCGTCGCGCTCTTCGCCGGCCAGTTCCTGCCGGCCGCGATCGGCGGCGACGCGGTGCGCGTGGTCGAGCTCGGCCGGCGCACCGGGGACGCGCCCGAGGCGGTCGCCTCGGTGCTGATCGACCGGCTGGTCGGGCTGGTGTCGCTGGTCGTGCTCGCGGCCGTCGCGGTCGCCGTCAGCGGCGCGGGCCGGCGGCCGGGCGTGGTCGCGGCCGAGGCGGCCTTCGGCGCGGCGGCCGCCGCCGTGCTCGCGATGCTCTTCTCGAGCCGGCTGCGCGGATCCGTGGCGCGGTGGCTCGAGCCGCGCGCGGCGGGGCGGCGGCTGGCGGTGGGCCAGCGCTTCTACGACGCCCTGCACGCCTACCGCGAGCACCGGGCGACGCTGATCGCGGTCGGCCTGCTCGCCCTCGTCGTGCAGATCCTCCGCGTCGGCGTGATCTGGATGCTCGTGCGGGCGCTCAACCTGGACGTGCCCGACTCGGTGGTGCTGCTCGCCGGACCGGTCGTGTTCGCGGCGCTGGCGCTGCCCGTCTCGCTGAACGGCATCGGCGTGCGCGAGGCCGTCTTCGTCTACTTCCTGCACGGCCACGCCGGGCGCCCCCAGGCGATCGCGCTCGGCCTGGCCTTCTTCGCCGTGGGCACGCTCACGGCCCTCGGCGGCGCGGCCGTGCTCGTCGTGCGCTTCGTGCGCTACGGGGTCGGCGCCGTGCGCCCCCGCACCGAGATCGGCGAGCGGCCCACCGCGACACGAGAGTAGGGATTTCCCACGGGCTGATTACCGCAACCGGGTGATGCACGGCCGGCCCGGCTCGCCGATCCTGGCAGCATGCACACCCCCTCCCCCCGCACCCGCCTCCGCACCGCCGTCATCCAGCCCGAGTCGATGCGCTCCGTGAACGTCCTGCTCGCGGTGGCCGCCGCGCTCTGCCTCCTGGCGCTGGCCGGCGCAGCGATCGCCCGCTGACCGGCCGGCCGGGTTCGCCGGCGCTCACCCGAGCTCGGCGAGCCGCATGTGCACGAGCTGCACGGCGATGCTGCCACCGCCGACGGCCGAGGCGACCCGCCGGATCGAGCCGTGGCGGACGTCGCCCGCCGCGAAGACCCCCGGCGCGCTCGTCTCCATCAGCATCGGCGGCCGCTCGAGCGGCCAGTCTCCGCCGACGTCCGCCGCCGCGTCGCGCCCTGTGAGCACGTAGCCCTGGGGATCGCGGGCGACTGCGGTGCCCAGCCATTCCGTCTGCGGGCGCGCGCCGACCATCACGTAGAGCGCATCCGCGGAGGCCTGCTCGGTGGCACCCGTTCGGTTGTCGCGCAGCGTGATCCGCTCGAGCCTCCCCGCGCCTGCGCCGGCGACGACCTCCGCGCGCGTGCGGACGTGGATGTTCGGGGCCTCGGCGAGCTCCGTGATCAGGTAGTCGGACATGCTCGCCGCCAGGCCCTCCCCACGGACGACGAGCGTGACCGAGGCGGCCGTCCGGGCCAGGTGCACCGCGGCCTGTCCGGCGGAGTTCCCGCCGCCGACGACGAACACGGTCGCCCCGCCGGCGGACACGTCGAACGCGGCGGCGCCGTAGTACACACCCGCGCCGAGCAACTCCTGCAGTGACGGCGCGGCCAGGGTGTGCCAGGTCACGCCGGTCGCAATCACGACCGCCCGCGCCTCGATCCGGGAGCCGCCTTCGAGCTCGACGACGTGCCCCGCCGCGCCCGGCCGCAACCCGGTCACGGCCTTCGAGAGCACGAAGCGGGCGCCGAAGAACCAGGCCTGCTCGAGGGCGCGGTTCGTGAGGTCGCGCCCCGAGAGCCCGTTCGGGAAGCCGAGGTAGTTGCGGATCCGGGAGCTGGTGCCGGCCTGTCCGCCCGGAAGGACGGCCTCGATCACCGTCGTCTGGAGCCCCTCCGAGGCGGCGTAGACGGCCGCGGCGAGCCCGGCCGGCCCGGCGCCGACGATGACGACGTCGCAGCGATCCGTCTGGGGCTCGGTCGCGAACCCGAGCGCGGCCGCGAGCCGCTCGTGCGAGGGGTCGACGAGCGCCGTGCCGCTCCGGAAGGCGAGCACCGGCAGGTCGCCCCCCTCGAGGCCGAGCTCGGCCAGAAGCGCCCGGCCCTCGTCCGAGCCGGGCGGCCGAAAGCCGAAGGGCACGCCCATCCGGGAGAAGATTTCACGCAGACGATGGGCACGGGCGTCGAACTCCTCCCCGACGATCCTGGCGGCCTCGAACTGCGGCGGCTGCGACGCCTCCCAGTCCGCCAGGAACTCGGCGACGGGCAGATACAGCCAGCGCTCGCGCGGCCCCCAGGGGATGAAGACGTAGGAGTCCACCTGCCCGCTGCGCATGGCGGCGACCGCGGGGTGCTCCTTGCTCCACTCGCCGCGTGCGATCAGGAGCACCCGCCGGGCGTGCGGATGCAGCTCGTGGACGCGGGTCAGGAGCTCCGCGCTACCGCCGCGAGGGCTCTCGTCGCTGAACACCACGGCCACAGGCCTGCCGTCGGCCGCGTCGCGGCGCAGGGCGGCGAGCGCCTCGTCCCCGCCGGAGTGGGCGAGGATCTCGAAGTCGGCCCCGAAGCGGCCGCCCAGGGCGCCCTCGAGATCGGTGCGGACGCCGGCGTCGCCGTGCACGACGTGGAAGGCGGGCTTCACGGCCGCAGGGGCGTGACCCACACCTCGCGCGTGCGCGGGCCGTCGAACTCGCACAGGAACACCCGCTGCCAGCGGCCGAGCGCCGGGGCGCCGGACTCGACGCCGATCGGGTGGGCGCAGCCGACCAGGATCGCCTTGATGTGCGAGTCCGAGTTGCCCTCGGCGTGGGCGAAGGCGGGCGAGCGCGGCACCAGGGCGGCCAGGTGGCCGAGCACGTCGGCGGCCACGTCGGGGTCGTAGCCCTCGTTCACGGTCACCGCTGCCGTCGTATGCGGGACGTGCACGAGCACGGCGCCGGTGTGGATGCCGAGCTCTGCGACGGCGCTCGCCACCTCGTCGGTGATGTCGAGCATCTGTTCCCGACCCCCGGTTCGTACGGTGAAGCGATGCACGGGCCGATCGTATACCGTCGCCGGCCGTGGCCTCATCCGCGCCGCTCCTGCTGATCGACGGCGACTCGCTCACCCACCGCGCCTACCACGGGTCGCGGCCGCTGAGCGGGGCCGGCGACCGGCCGATCAACGCGCTGCACGGGTTCGCGGTGATGCTGCTCGGGCTCGTGCGGGCCGAGCGGCCCCGGGCCGTGCTCGTGTGCTGGGACACGCTCGGCGTGCCCACGTATCGCAACCGGCTGTGGCCGGACTACCAGGGCGGGCGCGAGTTCGACGCCGCGATCGTCGAGCAGCTCGGCCGCGCCCCGGAGCTCGTGAGCGCGTTCGGCTTCGCCGCCGCGAAGGCGGACGGCTACGAGGCGGACGACCTGCTCGCCGCCGCCGCGCGCGCCGAGGAGGGGGCGGGCGGAAGCGCGCTCGTGGTCACCTCCGACCGCGACGCCTACCAGCTCGTCACCGACAGGGTGACCGTGCTCGCGCCGCGCACCGGCGGGTACGCGCCCGACCGGATCGGCCCGGCCGAGGTCATGGAGCGCTACGGCGTGCGGCCGGGCCAGGTGCCCGACTTCATCGCCCTGCGGGGCGACCCGTCCGACAACCTGCCCGGCGCCCGCGGCATCGGCGCGAAGGGCGCCGCCGAGCTGCTCGGCCGCTACGCCGACCTCGAGGCCATCGTCGCCCACGCGGGCGAGCTGCGCCCGCGCCAGGCCGAGGCGGTGCGCGACCCGCGCCTGGCCGCGTTCAAGCGCATCGCGAGGATGGACGCGGACGCGCCCGCGAGGCCGCCCGCCGACGCGGGCCTCGACGTCGCCGGCGCGATCAGCTTCGCCGAGCGGATCGGCGCCGAGCGCCTGGCCGACCGCCTGCGGCGTGCATAACCGGGTGCCAGGCACCGGATATTCACGAGACCGCGGCGAGGGGTGCGGCGCCGCCCAGGAAGGCGGCCAGGCCGGCCGTCGTGTGGATGCGGCCGCCCGCGGCGACCGTGAGGGCCTCGGCGCCGGTGCCTGCGAGCACACCCGACTCGTGCCGCCAGCCGGCCATGAGCACCGCCTTCGCCAGCACCTCGGCCTGCCAGGCCTGACCGGTCACCACGGCCGCGAGGTCGACGCCCGTGGCGCTCGGCGCGCCCGTGCGCGGATCGATCAGGTGGTGGCGGTGCTCGCCGTCGACCCGCCAGCGCCGCCGCAGCGTCGTCGAGGTGGCAACCGCTCCCCCGGCAAGACCGAGCAGCGCGATCGGCTCCGGCGATCCCGGGTGCTCGACCGCGACGGTCCAGGTGCCACCGCCGGGCGCCTCGCCGATCACACGCAGGTCGCCGCCCAGGTTCACGCAGGCTCCGCGCGCGCCGGCGGCCAGGAGCTCGGCCGAGACGATGTCGGCGGCCAGGCCCTTGCCGATGCCGCCCGGGTCGAATCCGCTCCCCGCCGGGAGCCGCACCCAGCCCGGGCCGGTCTCGATGCCGGCGCACCCCGGCTGGGCGTCGCTTCGGCCCGGGCGCGCTCGGGCCGGGATCAGATCGAACGTGCGGTCATAACCTGCGCGGATGACCGGCCCGAGCAGGGTCGGATCGAACGCGCCGGCACTCAGCCGCCACCCGTCCACCGCCCGCTCGACGAGCTCGACGGTCTCGGCGGCGACACGCACGCGCGCACCCGCGGCGAGGTTCAACCGGCTCGTGTCGCTGCCGGGCCGAAACCGGCTCCAGAGGCCCTCGAGCCGCTCGATCCGGGCGGCGGCCGTGTCGGCCAGCCCCGCAGGGCCGCCGACGACGATCACGTGCGCCCGCGAGCCCATCGCCCGGAAGCGGCGCTCAGCTGCCACCGCTCGTGGTGGTCGCCGCGGGCGCGGGCGGCGCCGGCGTTGCGGCCGTCGTCGCAGCCGAGGTTGCCGCCGACGTGGACGCGGAGGTGGAGGCGGAGGCGGATGACGAGGCGGAGGTGGCGGCATGGGCGGCCCTCGCCGTCGATCGCGGCGTCGACGAGTGGCCGGGCGCGGCGGCGGCCCGGGTCGGCGTCCCGCCCAGGGCCAGATGCCCGGCGATCGCCAGGGTGGCGACCGCGCTTGCGGCCGCGGCGACGATGCGCGAGCGCCGGGCCGGATGACGCGTGGGGGGCGGGGGAGTTCGGTCCATGCCCGCAGCATCGGCGCTCCACCTTGCAATCGGCTGTGAGAACGATCCGAACGCGCCCGGAGCCATGCCTCCCAGGATCTTCACAGCACCCGCGCAGACGGCGCACGGACCGGCGGGCGAGGCTGGGTTCAGATGCATACGACCCTCCTCTGGTACACGGCTCGCGCCGCGGGCATCGTCACGTGGGCGCTTCTGGCCGCGAGCGTGCTCTGGGGGCTCGCGCTCAGCACCCGCGTGTTCCGCGGCCGCCTGCGACCGGCCTGGGTGCTCGACCTGCACCGCTTCCTCGGTGGCGCCGCGGTCGTCTTCCTGGCCGTCCACATCGTCACCATCGTCTTCGACAGCTACGTGCACTTCGGCCTGGTCGAGGTGCTCGTCCCACTGACCGGGACGTGGCGGCCGGGCGCCGTCGCCTGGGGCATCGTCGCCATGTACCTGCTGGTCGCCGTCGAGCTGACATCGCTCGCCCGCGCCCGGCTGCCGAAGCGGCTGTGGGACTCGAGCCACTACATCGCGTTCCCGCTCTTCCTGTTCGCGAGCATCCACGCCCTCACCGCCGGCACCGACCGGGCCGCCCCCGCGCTGCGCCTGGCGGTGTTCGGGGTGGGGGCCGCCGTGGCGCTGCTCACGGCCGTGCGGGCGGCCGAGGTGGCCCGGCACGGGCCCGCCCGGGCCCGCCGCCCGCTCCCGCCCGCCCCCGCGGCGGCCGCCCGGCGGCCGCGATGAGCGCCGTGCAAACCGCGGTGCGCAGCGACGAGCGCCGCCTGCTGCGCGAGCTGCGCGGTGACCGCCGGCCGGTGACCCTGGCCGAGCACCGCTCGCGCTACCGGCCGCCGGCGGCGCCCGCGCGGCGGCCCCAGCGGGCGCTCATCGACCTCCTCGCCGAGGCCGGCCTGCAGGGACGCGGCGGCGCCGGCTTCCCCACCGCGCGCAAGCTCGCGGCCGTCGCCGGCCGACGCGGGCCGCGGATCGTGGTCGCAAACGCCACCGAGGGCGAGCCCGCCAGCAGCAAGGACCGGGCCCTCGTCAACCATGCCCCGCACCTCGTCCTCGACGGCGCGGCGCTGGCCGCCGCCGCGGTCGGCGCCGGGCGGATCATCGTGTGCATCGATCGCGCCGACACCCGGGCCATGCGGTCGGTGGGCGCCGCGATCGCCGAGCGCGCCTCTGCGGCCGGGCCCGCGATCGAGCTCGCCGACACCCCCACCCGCTACGTGGCCGGCGAGGAGACCGCACTCGTGCGCTACCTGAACGGTGGGGAGGCGAAGCCGACGCACGTGCCGCCGCGGCCGTTCGAGAAGGGCGTGGACAGCCGCCCGACCCTGATCCAGAACGTCGAGACGCTGGCCCACATCGCCCAGATCGCGAGCTTCGGAGCCGACTGGTTCCGCCAGACCGGCACGAACGACGAGCCGGGGACGACGCTCGTCACCGTCACCGGGGCGGTCGCCCGCCCGGCCGTCGTCGAGGTGCCGCTGGGGACGCCGGTCGGCCACATCCTGGCCCGCGCCGGCGGGGCGGCCGAGCCGCTGGCCGCACTGCTGGTCGGCGGCTTCTCGGGCACCTGGATCGAGGCCGAGACGGGTGCCGGGACGGCGTTCAGCCGGGCCGGGCTCGGCGAGCTCGGCGCGAGCCCCGGAGCCGGCGTCCTGGTCGCCCTGCCGGCGGCCGCGTGCGGCCTGACGGAGACCGCGCGCCTCCTGCGCTGGTTCGCGGACGAGAGCGCCGGCCAGTGCGGGCCGTGCGTCTTCGGCCTGAAGGACATCGCCCGCACGACCGCGGCCGTCGCGGCGGGGCGGGCCGCGCCCGGCGACGTCGAGCGGCTGCGGCGATGGGCCGGCCAGATCGAGCGCCGCGGCGCCTGCCGCCATCCCGACGGCGCGGTGCGCCTCCTGCGAAGCGCGCTCGACGTCTTCGCCGCCGACCTCGAGCGCCATCTCCGCGGCCGCCCGTGCCCGGCCGCCCGGGGGCCCGGGCGGCTGGCCGTCCCCGAGACGCTCCCCGAGTGGAGGTGACGGCGATGCGGAGGCACACCCTCGAGGTCGACCCGGCCGGCTGCGTCGGCCACGGCATCTGCGCCGAGCTCTTGCCGGAGTGGATCGAGCTCGACGACTGGGGCTACCCGATCGTCAAGGCCGAGGCGGTGCCGCCGCACCTGCTGCGCCAGGCGCGCTGGGCGGTCTCCAACTGCCCGGCGCTCGCCCTGCGCCTGCGGCGTGAATAACGGTGCCTGGCACCGGTATTCACCCCGCGACGGCGGCGGCCACCAGGCCGACGAGCACGGCCACGGCCAGGGCCATCGCGACGACGCCCGGCACGCGGCTCGTGCCACCCAGGCGCGCGACCGTGAAGCCGACGAACCCGAGCGAGAGCGCGGCCAGCGCCAGCACCACGGCCAGGAGCGCAAGCAGCTGGCCGCCGGCCGAGCCCAGCCCGGCCGCGGCCGCCCCGGCCGCGGCCAGTGCTCCGAGGACGGCGGCGACGATGCCCAGGCGGCCCGATCGCGGCGGTCGCGGGGCCGCTACCTGGTCCCCCAGGCGTACGTCATCTTGACCATGTCGAGGTACATGAAGGTCTCGGTCGACTTGACCCCGTCGATCTCGCGCAGGCGCTGGATCACCTCGAGCAGGTGGCGGTTGTGCTCGCACACGATCTCGACCAGCAGGTCGTAGCTGCCCGATGTGATGACGACATAGCTCGTCTCGCGCCAGTCCGACACGGCCCTGGCGACGTGGTCGAGGTCGCTGTTGGCCTGGACGCCGACCAGGGCCATCACCTCGAACCCGAGCTTGAGCGGATTGGTCACGGCGACCACGTCGAGCACCCCCGCGTCGGTCAGCCGCTGCATCCGCGCCCGCACCGCCGCCTCGGAGATGCCGACCTCGCGGGCGATGGTCGTGAAGGGGCACCTGCCCTCACGCTGGAGGATCTCGATGATCCGGCGGTTGACCGGATCGAGCTTGACCGGAGGAGCACTCATGCGAGATACCGCCAAACCTGCCACGTTCGGTGCGAACTTCGTGGTTGACAGGCGGAAAACCTACGATATACCCTTTACCTCGGGATGACGCAAGCCACGGCCGACCACGCCACCGCCCGGCCGCCCGCCGACGGCGACGTTGACGTCGAGTTCCGGGCGATCACGAAGAGGTTCGGATCGCTGGTGGCGGTGAACGCGGTCAACCTGCGCGTCCACAAGGGTGAGTTCCTGTCGTTGCTCGGGCCGTCCGGCTGCGGCAAGACGACCTCGCTGCGGATGATCGCCGGCTTCGAGCAGCCCGACGAGGGCGAGCTCCTGATCGGCGGCCGCGACGTCAGCGGCGTGCCGCCGTACAAGCGCGACGTGAACACCGTGTTCCAGCAGTACGCGCTCTTCCCGCACATGTCGATCCTGGACAACGTCTCCTACGGCCTCAAGCAGCGGCGCGTCTCCAAGAAGGAGCGCCACATCAAGGCGGGCGAGGCGCTCGAGCTCGTGCAGCTGATCGGGCGCGACGCGCATCGCCCCTCCATGCTCTCGGGCGGCCAGCAGCAGCGGGTGGCGCTCGCCCGGGCGCTCGTGATGAACCCGCGCGTGCTGTTGCTCGACGAGCCGCTCGGCGCGCTCGACCTGAAGCTGCGCAAGGAGATGCAGATCGAGCTCAAGCGCATCCAGGACCAGGTCGGGATCACGTTCGTCTACGTGACCCACGACCAGGAGGAGGCGCTCTCGATGTCCGACCGCGTGGCGGTCATGTCGAACGGCGTGATCGAGCAGCTCGATGAGCCGCGCGCGATCTACGACCGGCCGCTGACGCCGTTCGTCGCCGACTTCATCGGCGACATGAACTTCATCGACGGCAGCGTCGTCGAGGCGGGCGACGGCGGCTTCGCCGTCGACGCCGGCGCGGGCGTGGTGGTGCGCGGCCGCGGCAGCGCCGTTCGCGGCGACCGCGTGCGTGTCGGCGTGCGGCCCGAGCGCATGGCCGCCCATCCGGGCGCCGCCGCGGGCACGGCCAACTCGGCCACCGCCGAGGTGATCACCAAGATGTACCTGGGCGATCAGGTCCAGATCGTCGCCCGGCTCGCCACCGGAGGGGACGTGATCGTGCGCGAGCAGCGCGCGAGCGCCGATCCCGCCCTCGACACCATCCACCCGGGCGACCGCGTCGCCATCAGCTGGGACGAAGCGGCACCGCTGCTGCTCGGCGACGCCCCGGCGCCAGACGATCCGAAGGAGACACCGTGACCGATCCCCGCGACTCGCTGAACATCCTGGCGCCCGCGCGTGCGAAGCCGAAGCTCGACTACCTGCACCGCGAGCTCTACCGCAACGCGGCGGAGCGATCGGGCCTGAACCGGCGCGAGCTCCTGGGGCTGGGCGCGCTCGGCCTGCTGGCGGCGGCCTGCGGCGGGTCGACCAACGCGGGCGGTGGCGGCGGCGGCAGCACGCCCGCGAGCTCGGGCGGCGGCAACACGCTGGCGGGCAAGCCGATGGAGAGCTCGCTCGTCATCTACAACTGGTCGGAATACGACTCCCCCAGCACGTTCAGCAAGTTCAAGGCCGCGAACCCGAACACGAAGGTCACAGAGACGTTCTACTCGTCGAACGACGAGCTGCTCGCCAAGCTCTCGGCCGGCGGCACCGGCTACGACATCATCGTCCCCAGCCAGAACGCGGTCGCCCAGCTGATCGAGGAGAAGGGCCTGATGGCGCTCGACCCCGCCCTCCTGCCCAACCTGAAGAACCTCGACCCGTCGTTCCTGAAGCCGTCGTACGACCCGACCGGCCAGTTCCACGTGATCAAGGACTACGGCATCACGATGTTCTTCTTCATGAACACCGTGGTCAAGGACAACCCGAAGACGATGCACGACTTCTACGAGCTCCTGCCCAAGTACGTGAGCAAGGGCCGCACGAACGTGCTCGACGGCGCCGAGGAGGTCGTGCCCCTCGCCCTCATGGCGCTCGGCCTCGACCCGAACACGACGAGCAGCAGCGACTTCGCGAAGGTGAAGAACTTCCTGCTCGGGATCCGCAAGGGCGTCACCACGATCGACTCGTCCGGGTACATCAACGACGCCATCGCCGGCAAGATCATCCTCAGCCAGGGCTGGAACGGCGACGTGCGCCGCATCGTGCAGGCGCGCAAGAAGCAGGGCGACATCACCCCGGTCATCCCCACCGAGGCGTCCGAGGTGTGGGCCGACAACTGGTGCGTCCCGGTGAACGCGCCGCACCCGGTGGCCGCCCACGCCTGGATCAACTGGCTGCTCGAGCCGTCCACGGCCGTGGCGGAGATGAACTACCACAACTACCCGATCCCGATCCCGGCCGCGCTGAACCAGATGCCGCCGGAGCTGAAGAACGACCCGCTCTTCAACGTCCCCAAGAAGTACACCGACAACTACCACTACATCCTCAATGTGAGCCCGGCGGTTGTGAACCAGCGCACCCAGATCTACGGGGAGTTCAAGGCCGCGTAATGTCATCGGGGCCCGACCCGGGGATGCTGTCGGTGGCGACGGCGGTCGATCAGGGCCGCCGCCGCGGGCGCTCGTTCGCGCCCCGCTACCCGACGTGGCTGACGCTGCCGTCGGCGCTCTACTACGCGATCTTCTTCCTGGGGCCGATGGCGATCCTGGCCGTGTTCTCGGTCTCGATCCAGTCCGGCTTCGGCAGCGTCAGCTACGCGTTCGACCTGTCCCAGTACCACCAGGTCTTCAGCTCGTTCTACATCACCGTCTTCTGGCACACGCTCGTGATGGCGGCGGGCGGGTCGCTCTGCACGATCGCCGTCGGCTACCCGGTGTGCTACTGGATGGCGCGCTATCTGACCACGTACAAGATGCTCGCGCTGCTCCTGCTCGTCGTGCCGTTCTGGACCTCGTTCCTGATCCGCACCTACGCGCTCAAGATCATCCTCGACCCCAACGGCTACCTGGCGAAGGACCTCGGGTTCAACGCGCTCTACACATGGAAGGCCGTCGGCATCGGCCTGATCTACAACTACCTGCCGCTCTTCATCCTGCCCGTCTTCGCGTCGCTCGAGCGGATGGACTGGACGCTCGTCGAGGCCGCGACCGACCTCGGCGCCAAGCCGTGGAAGGCGTTCCGCGAGGTCACCCTGCCGCTGACGCTTCCCGGCGTCGTCACGGGCGCGCTGCTCGTGTTCATCCCGATGTCGGGCGAGTACATCATCCCGAACATCCTCGGCGGCGGGAACTTCGAGTTCGTCGGCAACGCGATCGGCGACACGTTCAGCTCGGCGCAGAACTGGCCCTTCGGATCGGCGCTCTCGATCTCGCTCATGGCGGCGCTCTCGGTCTTCGTGGTCGTCTACATCATGTTCGCGACCCGCGAGGAGCAGTTCGGTGCGTAGGCGCCGGATCCTGACGGCAAAGCGCGGCTTCACCACCTGGGCGCTGATCGTCTACGCGTTCCTGTATCTGCCGATCGTCATCGTCGTGATCTTCGCGTTCAACAAGCCGTCCCCGACCTCGGTCGCAGCGTTCCACGGCAGCAACGTTTGCAACATCCCGCCCGCCAACGTCGGCAACATCTCGGTCTGGAACGGCTTCACGTCGTGCTGGTTCAAGGAGGGCCTGAACGATCCCATCTACATCCCGGCGATCAAGACGAGCCTCAAGATCGCCGCGCAGGCAGCTCTGATCGCCACCGTCCTCGGGCTGGCGGCGGCGCTCGCGCTCGCGCGCATGCGCCCGCGGCTGCGGATCCCGTTCGACATCCTGGTCTACCTGACGCTCGTGGTGCCCGAGATCGTGATCGCGGTGGCGTCGCTGATCTTCTTCGTGCAGGCGCGCCAGAACTTCGGCTCCTTCCCTGCGCTCGGCAGCTCGACCATCCTGATCGGCCAGATCGTGTTCAACGCGTCGCTGGCAATGCTGATCATCCGGGCGCGGTTCGTGGGCATGGGCGACAAGCTCGAAGAGGCCGCCTACGACCTCGGCTCCGGGCCGCTCTCGACGTTCCGCCAGGTGACGTTCCCCCGGCTCCTGCCGGCGGTGATCGCCGCGGCCCTGCTCTCGTTCACGTTCTCGTTCGACGATTACGTGCTGCCGGCGTTCACGAACGGCACCACCAACACCTGGCCGATCGTGCTCTACTCGGCCGTCCGCTTCGGCATCACCCCGGCCGTGAACGCGCTCGCGACGCTGATGCTGCTCGTGACGGCGGTCTTCGTCCTGCTCACGGTCATCGTCCTGCGCCGCAGCCGCGTCGTCGATCCCAACGAGGACGCGGGCGGACTGGGATCGATGCTCGGCCTGGGCTGAGCCGTGCCCGGGAGGGTCACGCGGCGGCGGCTGCTCGTCGCGGCCGGGACGGTGCTCGCGGCGCCCGGCTGTCTCGGCGGTAGCAGCTCACCCCCGCCTACGAGCACGCGCGCCCGGCCCGCCCGCCTCGCCGGCCCTCTGCGGGTGCTGGCGGCGGCCGGTTCGGTGCCGGCCGACGACCGGATCGGCTTCACCCGTACCCGCGGCGTGACCGTCGAGGTGCGCACGGTCACGGGCGGCCCCGGCCTGGTCGAGTTGATCGCCTCCGGGTTCCCCGCCGACGCCGTGCTCGCCCGCCAGGACGACATCGCGACGCTTGGCAGCCTCGGCCTGCTGCGTGTGCTCGACCACGGCCACATCCCCAACCTGAGCCTCGTCGGCTCGGACTTCCTCGACCTCGACTACGACCGCCACAACCGCTGGTCGGCCCCGGTCCGCTACGGCGTGTACGGCTTCGGCTACCGCCGCGACGTGGTCACCGAGAAGCCGGCCGACTGGCAGAGCTTCTTCACGCTCGTCCCGCGCTACTCGCTGCAGGGGATCACCCTGTTTCCCGGCCCGATCGAGCCCGTCGCCGCCGCGCTCGCGGCCCTCGACGAGGATCTGAACACCGACGACGACGCGACGCTGCTGCGCGCGCAGTCCGTGCTGCTGGCCGCCCAGCCGCACGTGAACGCGTTCACCACCGCGGACGCCGCCGAGTTCGGCCGCGGCGGCCTCGTGCTGGCGATGGGCACGAGCGCGGACTTCGACCGCATCCTGGCGCTGCCGGAGCGGCGGGCCGACACCGTCTTCGTGCTGCCGGACGGGCGCGCCGAGATGTGGATCGACGGCTGGGCGGTCCCGCTGGCGGGCCGCCACCCACTCACGGCCGAGGCCTGGATCGACCACCAGCTCGCGGCCCCCGCCGCCGCGCGGGCCTGGGCCGAGTCGCGCCTGCCCGCCCCCGAGCAGGCCGCCCGCCGGCTCCTGCCCGCCCAGCTGCGCGCCGACCCCCTGGCGGCGCTCGACCCGGCGGTCGTCAACCGCTACACGCCGGCCGCCGTCACCCCGGCCGGCCTGCAGAAGCGCGCCCAGATCTGGGGACGCCTGCTCGCCGCCTGATCCGCGCCGGCAACCGGGACTCCCGGTAGCCGGGGAGAGTCCCCACGCTGGATATACTCGCCGCCCGTGCAGCTCTTCCAGGAGCACGAGCAGGTGGTCGTGTGCCATGAGCCCGAGGCAGGGCTGCGGGCGATCATCGCCGTCCACGATACGACCCTCGGGCCGTCGCTCGGCGGCATCCGCATGTGGAGCTACGCGAGCGACGAGGCCGCCCTCACCGACGTGCTGCGCCTGGCCCGCGGGATGACCTACAAGAACGCCGTCGCCGGGCTCGACCTGGGCGGCGGCAAGACGGTCGTCCTGGGCGACCCGCGCACCGACAAGACGCATCTGCTGTTCCGGGCGCTCGGCCGGTTCGTCGACTCGCTCGGGGGCCGCTACCTGGCGGCGGAGGATGTCGGCACGAGCACCGCCGACGCCGAGATCGTCGCGCTCGAGACCGACCACATCACGGGCCTGCCGATCGAGCGGGGCGGGTCGGGCGACCCGTCGCCGATGACGGCGTGGGGCGTCTTCTGTGGCATGCGCGCCGCTCTGGCCGAAGCCGGGCTGGGCGACGACCTGGCCGGCATCCGCGTGGCGGTGCAGGGCGCCGGCCACGTCGGCGCCGGGCTCGCCCGCCACCTGCTCGACGCCGGCGCCGTGGTGACCGTCGCCGACATCTATCCCGACCGGGTGGCGCCGCTCGTTGCGCTGGGCGCGACCGCCTGCCCGGCCGAGAGCGTGCACGCCCAGGAGTGCGACGTGTTCGCGCCCTGCGCGCTCGGCGCGGTGATCAGGCCCGAGACCGTCGCCACCCTGCGCTGCCGCGTGGTGGCCGGGGCGGCCAACAACCAGCTGCTCGACCGCTCGATGGGCGATGCGCTGCACGCGCGCAGCATCGTCTACGCACCCGACTTCGTGATCAACGCCGGCGGGGTGATCAACATCGCCGAGGAGCTCGGCCGGCCGTATGACGCGGAGCGTGCCCGCCGCAGCGTCGAGCGGATCGCCGACACGCTCGCGGCCGTGTTCGCCCGCTCGCGCGCCGACAACATCGCCACGCACGTCGCCGCCGACCTGCTGGCGGAAGAGCGCATCGCCGCCGCCAGGGCGACCAGACCCGACGCGGTCGCCGCCCTGTACCGGCCCGGATGATCCCGCTCAAGGACAACGTCCCCACCCGCCACCTGCCGATCCTGACGCTGGCGCTGATCGCGGCGAACCTGGCCATCTTCGTCTGGGCGCAGCGCGCCCCCGCGGAGCGCCTGCCGACGAACCTCGGCGTCACGCTGCCCGTGTCCGGCTTCACGGCGGTCACGGCCGAGTACGGGTTCGTGCCGTGCGAGATCCAGAACCGCTGCCCCCACGGCGACGACTCGATCCTGCTCGGCCAGGATCAGCTCGGACGGCCCGTCTATGCCCAGGTGCACCACCTGCCGGTGGTCGTGACGATCTTCACCTCGATGTTCATGCACGGCAGCTGGGAGCACGTGCTCGGCAACATGCTCTTCCTGTGGATCTTCGGGAACAACATCGAGGACCGCGTCGGCCGCCGCCGCTTCCCGGTCTTCTACCTGATCGGCGGCCTGCTGGCGGCGCTGCTGCAGTTCCTGTCGGGGCCCGGATCCGACGTGCCCAACATCGGTGCGTCCGGGGCGATCGCGGCCGTCCTCGGCGGCTACCTGGTGCTGTACCCGCGCGCGGCGGTGATCACCTACATCCCGCCGATCTTCCTGGTGCCGCTGCCGGCGGTGCTCTTCCTGGTCGGCTGGATCGCGCTGCAGGTGTACGCCGCCGGCGCGGTGCAGGTCGGGAGCGCGGGCGGAGGTGTCGCCTACTTCGCGCACATCGGCGGGTTCGTCTTCGGCCTGCTCACCATCCGGTGGTGGGTGGGCCAGAACGAGCGGCCGCCGCCGCCCCCGGCAGCCTGGCCGGCGTAAGGATACGCTGCCCCCATGCTCGATCTGCGCTACGACCCGGAGTCGCGGTCGGGATTCGTCCGGCTGCGCGAGGGCCGCACGGCCCGCACCCGGCGGCTCTCGTCCCAGGCGATGGCCGACTACGGCCGCCGCGGCGAGCTGCTCGCGATCACCCTCGAGGACCTCGACCCGACCGCCGCGGAGTTCCTGCGCACATCCGACGAGGACTCGCTGCTCGCCGTGATCCGCGCCCAGACCGGGCGGCCCGTGTGGACGACGCCACCCGCGCAGGCCCCCGCACAGAAGCCGAAGCCCAAGCCGCGCGCAAAGCCCAGGCCGAAGCGTCCGCGCTAGCTCAGAGCGCGGTGGCGGCGGAGCTGCCGCCGACGCCGTAGGCCTGCATCGCCAGCACGATCCGGTCGGCCCGCAGCACGCCGTTCGGCTGCAGCTGGGCGGCGGGCAGCTCGCGCGGGTCGTCGCCGCGGCGGCCCTCCTCGACCGTGACGGTGCGCTCGAGCAGGTCGAGCCGGACGATGTACTCGTACCAGGAGATGTCCCAGGCGACGGTGACCTTCACCGGCCGCGGCAGCTCGAGCCCATCGACCTGCACGTTCACGATCGGGTCGCCCAGGCTGCGCGAGATGGCGATCACGCGCTCGACGTGCTCCGAGCGGTTGAACGCCTCGAGCGCGACGCGACGCACGTGGCGGGGGTCGGACTCCTTGCGCCGCGCCTCCGCCAGCTCGGCGTAGCGGGCCCGCTGGGCCTCGAGCTCCTGCTCGAGCTGGTGCTGCAGCTGCTCCACCCGCACCATCTCGGCCGCGCGCTCGTCGAGCGCGGCAGCGGCAGCGTGGTGGCGGGCGATCTCGGACTTGTGCGCGGCCTCTGACTGGGCGGCGCGCTCGTCGGCGCGGCGCTTCTCGTCCTGAAGCGAGCGCACCTCGCGCTCGCGCCTGCGGGCCTCGCCCTGCAGGTCCTTCAGCTCCCGCTTGATGCCGCGCAGCTCGGCCGCCTGCTGCTCGGCCTTCGCAAGCGCCGAGCGCACCCGGTCGAGGTCGAACTCGACCGACTGCAGCTGGCCGCGCAGGCGGTCGATCAGCGACTCGCGCTCGCGCAGGAGGTGGTCGGACGGCGGGTTGGCGTGCACCGCGACGATCGGCCGGCCCTCGGCGCGCCAGCCGCGGCGGTCGGCGCGCTCGTAGCAGAGCGGGCAGACCTTCGCGAAGCGCTTCGACTGCGGGTCCTGGTACAGGCGCGCGGGCTCGCCCACCAGGAGATGGCGGCGGCAAAGCGCGCAGCTAGCGGTGTCCTCAACCGTGCTCGGCATTCCGTCCTCGACGCGGGCCAGCCATTCTATCGTGTCGCAGCGCCCTCCGGGGACCGGCGCCGGCGACAGCCGCTCAGCAGGTGGATCCGGTGCTCGTCACGGCGTCGGCGACGGTCGTGAGCGAGGGCTCCAGGTGCAGGTCGACGATGCCCGCGACGGGCGTGTCCACCTCGGTCATCCCGTCGGGCGCGCTCGACACGCAGGCCGCCGATCCGACCGGCTTCCAGTAGGGCGTGTAGCGCACGCGCACCAGGTAGCTGCCCGGCGCCGAGGCGGAGAACTCGATCGCGGAGCTGCCCAGGCGGATCAGCTCCGCGTCCGCTCCCGCCGGCGCCGACACGATCGGGGCCGCGTCAGGCAGCTCGTACACGCGCAGATGCCGGCTCTCGGAGACGAGCGCCAGGCCCGAGCGGCCCGAGCGCAGGAGCCGCGCCTCGGCGGTGGCGCTGTAGTCGAGGGTGGCGTCGGGGAGGACGACGAAGCGCACGCCCAGCAGGCGCAGCCAGCGGTCGTATGCGGCCGCGGTCAGGTGGTGGCGGTAGAGCACCCGGTTCTCGGGGAAGTCGTCCTGCCGGAACCACCCGCGGGCGAGTGGGAATCCCGCGCGGGCGAGGTAGTACGCCTCCCAGTGGCCCCATGTGGCCACGGCCTCGACGCGGTGCTGGTCGTCGCCCTGCCGGTTCAGGTAGGCCACCGCCGGGCGCCAGTAGGCGACCGACGCGGCGGGGTTGCCCCAGGCCGAGTAGGCATCCCTGATCCACGGGCCGACCTGCAGCGCGGCGGTCGCGGCCAGCAGCGGGAGGACGACGGCGCGCGAGCGCTGCCGGCTGACGTTCGCCGCCAGCCACAGGAGCGGCGCGCCGGCGACGGCGAACAGGCGGGTGGCGTTCGATCCGACCGGGCTCTTGAACAGGAATGCGACCAGGTTCAGGATCAGATAGGCGACGAAGAGCATGCGCAGCGACCGCGCCCGCGGGCTGCGCCCGGTGACGTACAGCCCCGCGAGCGAGAACAGCACGACCACGACCGCGTCGGTCGGGTTGTAGGGGTAGATGCCGCCGCTCGGGAACGCGCGCTGCACCAGGACGCCTGCGAGCATCGCGACCACGACGACGGCCAGCGCCGCCCAGTGCCGGCGGGCGGCGACGATCGGCTGGGGGTGGCCGAGCAGCAGGCCGGCGAGGAGCGCCAGCAGCACGGCGAATGCCAGCGGCGAGAAGCCGAGCGCGCCGACCACGGCCACGGCGAACAGCACCCGGCGCCGGCGCTGGAGCGCGAGCAGCGCGAGCGCCGCGCAGGCCGCGCCGGCGGTGAACGGATAGGAGCCGGAGACGATCGAGACGAACGGCGTCGTGCAGGCGAACGCGATCGCCGGCCCGCGGGCCGCGCCGCCCCACTCCCGCCGGCAGACGGCCGCGAAGCTGCCGGCGAGCAGGGCGGCCGCCGCCACGAGCACCGGCAGCTCGCCGGTGAGCGCGGCCAGCGGGTAGTAGAACACGCTGTAGCTCACGAACTCGTACCTGCCCGCGTACCACAGGTTGTTCCAGAGCTGGAACCCGCCGTGGCGGTAGAGCCAGGTCTGGAACAGGTGCGACGGGGCGTCGCCCGAGAGCGGCACGAAGGTCAGGAGGCAGACGACGAGCGCCCCCGCAACGGCGCCACACACCAGCGGGAGCGGCAGCTCACGCGGGACGATGCGGCGGAGGGCGGGCACGACGGCCGAGTATAGGGTATAGCGTGGATGCGATGAGGCGGCGGGCACGGGTCGCCCCTCCTATGCCCGCCGGCCCGCGCGGCCATGCACCGCGGGTATTCTCCCCTGCGCGGGGCGTTAGCTCAGCTGGGAGAGCACCAGCTTTGCAAGCTGGGGGTCACCGGTTCGATCCCGGTACGCTCCATACCACGGGTCGGGCATCGCCTGCCGGCGCTCGGCGTGCGGACCGGACGGCGCACCGCGCTCGATCCCGCTCAGCGCACGACGTCGTAGAGGAGCTTGGCCACCCCGTTCGAGTAGGTCGCGGACTCCCTGAGGCGGAGCCCCTGTTTGTCCCGGTCCGCCCTGCTGAACAGGCTCTTGCCCGCTCCCAGCAGCACAGGGAAGATGAGCAGGTTGTACCGGTCGATCAGACCGGCGTCCGACAGACTCCGGGCCAGCTCGGCGCTGCCGTGGATGAAGATGGGGCCACCATCGCTCTGCTTCAGCTCGGCGATATCGTCGATCGACCGCAGGATCACGATCGGGCCCCATCCCTCGACCACGGCATCGTCGGTGAGGCTGGTCGACACGACGTACTTGGGGAGCTCCGTATATGCGGCGTGATCCTCCGAAGCGGGCCAGATCGGGGCGAACGCCTCGTAGCTGCGGCGGCCGAACAAGAGCGCCGTCGTCTCAGCGAGTTCCTCCGCCTTGAGCGAGTACGCCTCGGGCACGAACTCGGTATCCATCACCCAGCCGCCGCTGCGGTGTCCCTCGACCTTGCCACCCGGCGAGTCCACCACCCCGTCCAACGACATGAAACCCGTGTAGACCAGTTCACGTGCCAAACGAATCCTCCTGGGAATGGACCGCCGAGACTACCGTCGTGACCGCGCCCGACACGGTTCGAATGGTGCCGATACGCTCCCTACCGCTTCCATGGGAGGCGCTTGCCGGTCGGTGAACAGGCTCGCGACCAAGCCGGGGGTCAGCACGTGACGGTCAAACGGATGGATAACGTCGGCATTGTCGTCGACGACCTGCCGGCGACGATCGCCTTCTTTCGCGAGCTCGGCCTCGAGCTCGAAGGGCAGGGCACGGTCGAAGGAGAGTGGGCGGGACGGGTCACCGGACTGCCCAACCAGCGGGTCGAGATCGCCATGATGCGCACACCGGACGGCCACAGCCGGCTCGAGCTCTCGCGATTTCTGACGCCGCCCGTGGTGGCCGATCACCGCAACGCCCCGGTGAACGCGCTTGGCTATCTCCGTGTGATGTTCGCGGTGGAAGACCTCGACGACACGGTCGCTCGGCTCACCAGGCGCGGCGCGCAGGTCGTCGGCGAAGTCGTCCAGTACGAGGACGTCTACCGGCTCTGCTACATCCGCGGGCCCGAGGGACTGCTCATCGGCCTCGCCGAGGAGCTCGGCTGACTCACCGAAACCGCCACGGGTTCGGGACGGGAACGTCCGGGCCCTCGGCGCGCCAGTCGGCGTAGGCCTCCGCCGGATCGTCGGTTTCTCGCGACACCGACGCGTCGTACTTCGCAGCCGTCTCGTTGACGGTGTAGTGGCATGCGTCCTCGCGCCGTGAGCCGATCATGAGCACGGCGCACGGGCCGTCCCCTGCTCCCACGAAGATGTGCTCGCTCCCAGCCGGGCAGTGCAGAAAGTCCCACTGGCGCAGCGTGCGCTCCTCGTCCTCCACGATCGCGACGCACTCTCCGTAGAGGACGAGAAAGTCCTCCTGCACCGGTTCCGAGTGGTAGCGGCCGTTCGGCTCCCCCGGCTGCATGACCTGGACGTTCACGCCTGTGTCGGGCCAGGTCACGCCATCCGGCTCGAGCCGGATGAACGTGGCTCCACGCGGAGCACCGATCGCGGGTGCGTCGGCGAGATTGATCACGAACGGCTCGTCGATGGCCGCACGATACTGGCGCAGCGGAGCGGTGCGGGCAGCACCCGGCCGGCCGCCCGATAGGCTCCACACATCGTGCGATACGTCGTGGACTTCGACACCGTTTCGACCGTGGGCCTGGAGTCTTCCCCGGTCGCGGCCGCGCTCGCCGGGTTGCGGGCGCACGAGGCTCGGTACTTCAAGAACAAGTACGACCACACCTTCACGGTGGAGCCTGCGAGCGAGGCCGCGGCGACCATCGCCTGGGTGCACGGGATCCTCGCGGACGAACGCGACATCGTCATCTCGTCGCGCCCTCTCGAGGCAACAGCGTTCCAGGTCGAAAACATCCGGATCGCCTACGTCTTCTACGAGAGCGGCCTCTCGATCAATGTCATGTACACCGTCGATGACGGCGGCAAGCGGGCGGTCGGGTTCAAGCTCTCCGAAGGGATGGAAGTCCCTGTGGAGCTCGCCTCGCGGTTCAAGTTCGCCACCCAGAGGTCGAAGCTGGCCGGCACCATTCGCGGGTCGTACTTCGTCCTCAAGAACGATCACTGACCCGTCGATCGAATCAGCCGGCGTCGGAAAGGACGAGAACCACGAGACCTCGCACCGGCCGGGGGAGGACACCCTCGCGAGAGATGGCGAGGGCCGACGTCGTCGGCCTCCTCAAGGCGTTCGAGTCGGCCGAACTTGCTGTCTGGATCGATGGTGGGTGGGGCGTGGATGCCCTCTTCGGTGACGAGCTGCGCCCCCACGATGACCTCGACATCGTCGTCGAGCTCACCGATGTTCCTGCCGTCAAGAGCGTCTTGCGGGACTGCGGTTACACCGTCCAGGAGAGCGACGCGCCGCTCAGCTTCATGGTGGTCGATCCCGACGGCCGCCAGGTCGACGTGCATCCGGTCGCCTTCGACGGGCGTGGAAACGGCCTGTATCAGATGGCAGACGGCGACACGTGGACATACCCAGCCGAGGGCCTGACCGGCACGGGGTCTATCGGGGGCAGATCGGTGCGGTGTCTGACGCCGGAATTGCAAATGCGGGTTCATACCGGCTACGAGCTCACCCAGAAGGACCACGACGAGATCCGAATCCTCAACGACCGGTTCGGCGTCGACCCTCCGTCCGGCCGGTTGTAGAGTCGGCGGCGCGATGGGCGTGAACGGGATCGGCGGCTTCATCTTCCGGGCGGCGGACCCGGGCGCGCTGCGCGCCTGGTATGCCGAGCATCTGGGCATCGGCACCGGCGACCACGGCGAGTGGGCAACGGCTGCGGGCCCGAGCGTCTTCATGCCGTTTCCCCGGGACAGCGACTACTTCGCCGCGGACCGCCAGTGGATGCTGAACCTGCGTGTGGAGGGGCTCGACGCAATGCTGGCGGCGCTCGCCGCAGCCGGCATCGAGGTCACGACCAATCCCGACTGGGACATACCCGGCGTCGGCCGCTTTGCCCGCCTCCACGATCCTGAGGGCAACCCGATCGAGCTCTGGGAACCCGACGCCGAAGGCGCCGGATAGTCCGAGCCCGGCGGGGCGACGCCGACAGCCGTGTCGGCGCCGCCCCTCGCGGATTCCTCAGGCGTCGCAGCGGGCGGCGAACTCCGCGGCCTGCGGGCGCGACTTGTGCCCGGCTTCCTGCATGATCGGGGGGACGGAGGGGTCTGACACGAAGCTCTGCCAGCCCTGCTCGTCCCAGTCGAAGATCACCCACACCCGATCGGACTCGGACGGGTCGCGGAAGATCGCGGCGCCCTTCGACCCGTGCTCCTTGCGCTTCTGCGCCCCGGCGGCCGTGAAGACGGCCATGAACCGGTCGAAGTCCTCCACCTGTGTCGTTGCGAGCAGCATCTCTCTCTCCTTCTCTGGGGTTGTGTGGCGTTATTGGAGTGGGGGCGTGGGTCTCAGCCGGCGAGGGCCGGCTCGCCCACCTGGCGTTCCTGCGGATCGATCGCTCCCAGGCTCTTGACCACCTCGAAGCGGCCGCCGCGGGCCTGGGCGATGTACATGTTCATGCGCACGTGATGCTCACCCGGCACGACGCTCGCCGGCCCACCGGGCCCCTCGGCGATCGCGGCGTGGTCGAGCGCCGCGATCACGTCCTCCTGAACGAGCGAGCCCGCCTCGGTCACCGCGGCCGCCCACAGGCGGAACCCGCGATAGAGGCCCGAGCACGCGCCGCCGCCCGTGAACTTCGCGTCGCCGGGATAGAGCGCGTCGTACTGTGCGAGCAGCCGCTCGCTGAACGGATCGGCGACGGCCTGGTAGTAGTCGAGGCAGCCGTACAGGCCCTCGACATGGGCGGCCGGCACCATGTTGATGAAGTTCTCGTCGAAGTAGGTGCAGATGAGCTGGCCGCCGCGGCTCGAGAAGCCGGAGTTGTGGAGCTCCTCGAGGAACGGCGTGACGCCGGGCGGGACGATCGTGTTGAACACCACGTCGGCCCCGCTCGCGGTGATCCGCTCGACCGTGGCCGCGTAGTCCATGTGGTCGAGCGGGTAGTACTCCTCGCCGACGATCGACCCGCCGTGTTGCGTCACGATCTCCCGCACGCGCGCGTTCAGGACGTGCGGCCAGATGTAGTCGGCCGACGGCAGGTAGAACTTCCGGGCTCCGGTCTCTCGCATGAGCCACGGGATGAACGGGTCCACCTGCTGCGCCGGCCCGGGGCCGGTGCAGAAGATGAGCGGATCGGACTCCTCGCCCTCGTACTGCTCGGGGTAGATGTAGAGCGTCTTGCCCGTCACGACGGCGGGCCCCTTGATGGCCTGCCGCGTGGAGCTGTAGATGCCCCCGAAGACCACGTCGACGTTGTCGCGCTCGACGAGCCTGGCCGCTGCGGCGCTCGCGACGGCGTCGTCGGTCGCGCCGTCCTCGATGTGCAGCTCGAGCTGACGTCCGAGCAATCCGCCCTTCGCGTTGATGTCGCCGATGACCATTCTGGCGACGTTGGCGTTCGCGAGCCCCACGAACGACAGCGGGCCCGTCTGGTCGGCGATGACCCCCACCCTGATGGGCTCGACGCCCGGGGTTGCGGGTGCTGCCACGATGTCCTCCCTTGATCGTTGCCACCGGTCTCGCGCGGTGTCCCCACGCGACGTGAGAGGATCTTGTCCGGCCGTGTGGGCCGCCACATCGGGAGGACTCCCCATCTTCGAGACACCGCTTCGGCTCAGCGAGTTCGTCGCCACGCTTGCGCTCGCGCAGGACAACGCGTTCGGGCAGCCGCTCGAGTCGCAGCTGCGCTCGTGCGTGCTCGCGACATCGATCTGCGACGCCGCGGGGTGCGACCGCGACCTGCGCGACACCGCCTACTGGGTGGCGCTCCTGCGCTACGTCGGCTGCACCGGCCACGCCCACGAGGTCGCGACCGTCTTCGGCGACGAGATCGCGATCCGCGCCCAGACCCTTGTCCACGACGCCGCCAACCCCGCCGAGGTGATGCGCGACGTCATGGCGTTCGCCACCGCCGGCCGCAGCCCGGAGGAACGCGAGGAGATCGTCCGGCTGATCCAGGAGACGGCGCGCGAGTGGGCGGTCTACAACTTCACGTCGGGCTGCGAGGTGGCGGACATGCTCGTGCAGCGCCTGGAGTTCGGCCCCGACGTCCGCGACGCGCTGCGCTTCACGTTCGAGCGCTGGAACGGCAACGGCTACCCGGCGCACGCCAAGGGCGAGGAGATCCCGCTCGCGATGCGCGTCGTGCACCTGAGCCACGACATGGAGGCGATCGGCCGCCTGTTCTCGCCCGAGCACGCGATCGAGGCCGCACGCGACCGCCGCGACCGCACGTACGACCCGGCCCTCGCCGACCTGTTCGTCGCGCACGGCCGCGACTGGCTGGATGCGCTCGGCAAGACCGAGCCCTGGGACGCCGTGCTCGCCCTCGAGCCCGAACCACACCGCATGCTGCAAGGTCGAGGAGCTCGACGACGCGCTGACCGTTGCCGCCGACTTCATCGACCTGAAGTCGCCCTACATGGGCGGGCACAGCCGCCGCTGCGCCGAGATCGCCGGCGATGCCGCCCGGGTGCTCGGCCTCGAAGAGGAGGCCGTGGCCGGCGTGCGCCGCGCGGCGCTCGTCCACGACTTTGGCACCACCATCGTGCCGAACTCGATCTGGGACAAGCCCGGGCCGCTCACCCGCACCGAGTTCGACCGGGTCGAGCTGCACCCGCTGCTGACCGAGCAGATGCTGCGCCGGTCACCGGCTCTGGCCGTCCTCAACCCGGTCGCCTCCGCGCACCACGAGAAGTGCGATGGCTCCGGGTACCACAAGCGCGTGCAGGCGGACGCCGACGACCTGGGAGGATGCGTCCTCGCGGCGACTGAGGTCTATGCAGGCCTGACCACCGAGCGGGCCGACCGGCTGCCGTTCTCGCCCGACGACGCGGCGGCCGAGCTGCGCGAGCTCGAATCGCAGGGCGTGCTCGAGCCCCGGGCGAGCCGGGCGGTGCTCGTGGCCGCGGGCCATGGTGAGCCGCGAGCGCCCGCGGGCAAGCGGGGGCGGCATCCCGGCGGGCTCACCCGGCGCGAGGTCGACGTGCTGCGGCTCGCGGCGAGAGGGCTCACGACCCGCCAGATCGCCGACCGGCTCTTCATCTCGCCCAAGACCGCCGATCACCACATCCAGCACATCTACGCCAAGATCGGCACCTCGACGCGGGCCGCCGCCGCGCTCTGGGCCATGCAGCACGCGGTCGTCCAGTGAGCCCCGGTCGCGCCCTCGCCTACTCGGCCAGGAGCCAGTAGACCTCGGTTTCGAAGAGCGCGGGATCCTGATCTTCGCGCTCATGGGCGGGCGGCGACACCGGCCTCGCGCAGGCCGCCCACACCTCGGCGAGCAGCTCGCGCCAGAGCCGCGGGAACTCGTCCCAGGTCGTCGTCGCGGCGACGACGGCCGTGGGCGTCGGCGCCCTCGTCGCGATCCGGACCTCGCCCTCCATGCATCCCTCTGGTGCGGTTCGCAGCGGCGCAGCAGAGGGTGCCGCCTCGGCCGGATCGTCCGTAAACCTCCGCGGCCCGATTTGGCAACACCCGTTCTCGGGAGTACTGTCCCCGTTGTCTCGTCGGGCGTTGACGACCGGGGAGCGCGGGAAATGGGCAGAGGAACTGCGAAGGTGAGCGCGGTCACGCGACGGCGGATCGCGGCGGGCGCGCGGTCTCCCGGCTGATGGGCGTCGTCTCGCACCGGGCCGGCGTGACCGCGGTCTGCATCATCACGGCCGTGATGGTGTCGGGCGTGTGCCGCAGCCTCGGCCCCGACGGAGTGGGAGCCGCCGCCGCGGAGTCCGCGCCCACCCGCAGCCTCGCGGCGGTCGGCAACTGGGTGTGGTACTACCAGACGATCTCCCCGCCCGATGCCGTGAAGTTCGACGGGGCCGCGGCGGTCGTCACGACGACCCAGCGCGACACGGCCACGGCGATCGCGACGATCCACTCGACCGGGGCGCTCGCGTTCAGCTACATGAACGCGTACTGGCTGCCGCTCGGCCGCGTCTACGACGGCGTCGACCTGGCGCAGCATCCCGGGTGGCAGTTCTGCAACCGGGCCGGGAATCCGATGCCGGCGGGACGGGTGACCGGACCGCCTGGCCATCCGCAGCTGTGGGTGTACCCCGACCTGAACGAGCGCGGCATGCACTCGGCAATGGTCGCGTACCTGGAGAGCCTGAAGGCGAGCGGCTACGACGGCGTCTTCTTCGACCGCGGTGTGGTCGCGCTGCGCCGGGGGCGGATGCCGGATCGGATCAGCGGATGCACGGCGCACCCGGTGCGGCCGGGGGCCACCTACGCCCAGTCCTACGCCCGGATCGTGCGCAACGCGCACGCGATCGGCCTGCGGGTCGTGCTGAACTACGGCAGCGCGCCGCCGCCGCACAACGTCGCGGGGTCGATCGATCGGGTGATGCAGGAGGACGCCCCCCGCGCATCGCCCGACACCGACGTGGCGACGGCGTTTGCCCGGCGGCGGGTCGAGTCCCACCGCCCCGTCGCCTACATCGAAGAGGTGAAGACGGCGAGCCTCGACGACCGCGCAGGCGCGTTCCTGGCGTGGGCAGAGGTCGCCCTGTGGCCGATCGACGTCGACATCAACACCGGCGACGATGGCTGCGACCACGTGCTGCCCCCCGCTCCCTGCTACCACTACGGGACGTTCCCCGAGCTCACGAGCGTGCAGCGCGGAGCGCCGCTCGACGACGCTCCCTCGACCCGGGCGTGCAGGCACCAGAGCACGATCAAGTGCCTGTGGGTGCGGCGCTGGAGCGAGGCCGTCGTGGCGGTCAACGAGACGCACAGGACGATCCATACCGTCATCTCGGTCGGCCCGGACTGCCGCGGCGTGACCGACGTGTGGGCGGAGCGGCCCCTCGCCCACGGCTCATGCCTGACCAAGATCCGGGTCAAGATCCCGCCGCTCGCCGGCCGCGTCTACCAGGAGACCCCGATCTCGGAGCGCACCCCGACGAGCGGAACGGTCTTCGGCGGCTCGGGCTAGGGGTAGCGCTCGGTGTAGACGCGACCCGAGCCGGCCGGCACGGTGACGGTCAGCTTCATCGTGCACCCGCCGCCGTTCAGCGTGCGCGCCCGCCAGACGTCCGTGAACGTCCGGCACCGGCGGTGGCCGGTCGAGACGGTCGCGCGGATCGGTGCGGCGGTGGTGTTGACGAGCACCAGCGCGTACTGCCAGCGGCGCACCCACAGGCAGCGCATGGCGGCGCGGGCGGTGCAGCTGCGGCTCGACGGCGCGGCGTCCATCGCCGTACCGCGGTGCACGGCCGTGAGCTCCGGGAACGTCCCGAACCGCGCGCACGCCGCGGCTCCGCTGCCGCCGCAGTTGTCGTCGCCGGCGTTGATCGTGAGGTCGATCCGCCAGAGCGCCGCCTGCGCCCAGCCGTAGAAGGCCCCCGCCCGGTCGCCGGCCCGGCTGGTCTTGATCTCCTCGACATATCGCGGAGCCGTGCCCTGCCCGGCCGTCTGCTCGGCCCGCCGGCGGGCAAACGCCGCGGCGAAGGAGGCCGCGGTCGAGCCGGACGGCGTCTCGTACAGGGTGCGATCGACGACGGCCGCCACGTCGGCCCGCAGCGGCTTCGTCGTGGTGTAGTTCACGACCACGTGCAGGCCAATCGCGGCGGCCGCCCGGACGACGCGGGCATATGCATCTGCGAACGTCGCTCCGGGCACCACCGGCTGCTGGGTGCAGGTGCTGACGAGCCCGGGCATCGCCCCCGTGGCGAGCGCAGGCGTGCCCAGGTCGACGAACACGCCGTCGTAGCCGGACGAGCGCAGCGACCGCAGGTAGGCGATGACCGAGTCGTAGAGCCCGCGCTCGTTCAGGTCGGCGTAGTACCAGGGGACGCCGTTCACGCTGCGGCCGATCGCCGCCTGCGCCCCCGACATGCAGAACGCCCAGCCGGCGTTCTGGGAGAGGTCGACGCCCTCGTAGGCCCGATTGCCCGGATACCAGTAGACGTTCACGTAGTGGAACGCGAGCGCGTGCTTGCGGTGGATCTCGGCCACCGCCGCCGCATCGTCGGTCTGGTCGGCGACCACCACGGCGCGCGCGCCGGTGAACTTGGCCGCGTCCGCCGCCGCGACGTGCTGGTAGTACCAGACCCAGTTGCCACCCGCGACCCGGGCCGCCTGGGCAGCCGCCGGCGTGCCGAGTGCGGCGATCAGGACCACGGCGAGGGCGAGAGGGCGGCGGATCATCGAATGAGCCGCGGCCGCGAGCCGACCGCGCACTCATTCAGTTAAACCCGGAGAATCGCTAGTTGTCTATAGTCTTTGAGACTAATTGCACATAACTCGATCGAGTCTGATCATCAGCAGGGAACGAGGCGCGGCTCCGTTTTCGGCGGGTCACGCCGTGGCGGGTGCCGGCACCGCGCCGATCTGCTGCAACGCCGATGGGAGGCACAATCGTCTGCGCTCAGGTTGAGCTCGCCCCCCTCCACGTGGTGCTGCTCGCGGTCGCCGCCTGCGTCGGGTTGGCGGCGTGCGGCGGCTCGGGCTCCTCGGGTGCCGGGACGACCACCGTCACCGCGACCGCGCCCGGTACCTGCCACCCGCGCAGCAGCGACTGAGCGCCTGCCGCGACGGTTCGGATCGGGCTGGGCGCCGCCCTCTGACCAGAGCGACGCCCCGCCCGGAGCCGAGCTAGACCGCGACCAGCGTGCCGGCCTCGATCTCGTCGTAGAACGAGATCTTGATGGAGTCGTCCTCGACCCCGGCCTTGCTCATGGCCTCCTTGAGCTCCGGCATGGCGAAGAACGCCTTGGCCGTCTCGAGATTGTCGAACGTGTGCAGAACGACGACGTCGTTCGGGCTCTCCTGCGAGCGCAGGACCTGGCGGGCGCGAACGCCGTTCTCGGCCTGGATCGGCGCGTAGTTGTCGTACACGGTCTTCCAGGCGTCGTAGTTGGCCACGCGGTGGCGTACAAGCGTCGTGGTGCTTGTCATGAGTGCCCCCTTCCGGGGCGGGGGCCTGGCTGCGAATCATCGGGCTTCAGGAGAAGCGCGCAGCCGAGGCTCTGCCCCCCACCCTACTCGGCCCTGTCCGGCGGTGCGGCGGGCTGGTCTAGACCCCCGTCGCGATCATGACGTCGGACGCCTTGATGATCGCCGTCGCGCTCGCCCCCTCCTTCAGGCCGAGGTCGTCGACCGCCTCGACGGTGATCGACGAGACGATCCGCTGCCCGCCCACGTCGAGGACGACGTTTGCGATCGCCTCGCCGCGGTTGATCGAGACGACGGTGCCGGTGAGGTGATTTCTGGCGCTCAGCTTCATGGGGCAAGCCCTCCTTCGCTGCGCACGGGGCGCATCGGGATCAGCACGTGCGACGGCCGGGCCGCGTCGTGGAAGACGGTCTGGTGAGCCACCACCATCTCCCTGCCCTCGTTCGGCGCCGCGGCCGTGTTCAGGTTCCGATCGTAGCGGTCGAACTCGCTCGATGAGATCTCCAACCGCAGCCGATGCCCGGCCGGAAGGCGGTAGGCGGTCGCCCACAGGTCGATCTCGACCGCGTAGACGCGGCCAGGCTCGAGCAGCCGGCGGCCGCGCTCGGGCTCGCGCAGGCTCATGCGCTGGATGCCGTCCTGGATCAGGTTCGCCGAGCCGTCGGGGAAGACGTCGACCAGGGCGGCCGTGAAGTCGGTGTCCACCGCGTCGGTCGACACGTGCAGGTGCGCGGACAGGTCGCCGATCACCTCGACTGCGTCGGCGAGCGGCGGCGATGTGTAGACGAGCACGTCCGGGCGCGCCTCGACCGGCCGGCGGTCGCCCAGGTTCAGGCCGAACGTCCACGGGTTCGTGCCCTCCGACCAGGCGACCGGGTCGGACGGGTCATACGCGTAGGTGTCGGGGGGCTCGTCGCCCGGCGCGGTCGTCTGGAGCCCGCCTCCGGCAGCCGCCGCGCCGGGCCCGTGCAGATACCAGGTCTGCGTCTCGCCCCCCGGCGGCGGCCAGGTGTCGGCCCGGCGCCACTCGTCGGCGCCCATCACGAAGTAGCTCACGAGCGGCTCGGCCTCGAACCCGTTCTGGACGTCCATCAGGTAGCGGTCGTAGAAGGCCTGCAGCCGGTCCCAGCGATGCGTGCCGTCGTCGGACACCGGCAGGATGCCCACCCGCTCGGCCGGCCCCGGCGGGCCCTCGTGGCTCCACGGCCCGATCATCAGGAAGTTGCGCCCGCCCGAGCGATCGAGCCGGCGGTAGCGCTTCCAGTCGCGCAGCTGCTGGCCGAGGTAGTTGTCGAACCAGCCGCACCAGTGCAGGATCGGGATCGCGATCGCGTCGTGGGCCTCGCGCCGGCAGCGGTACTCCCAGTAGCGCGATCCCGGCTGCGAGAAGCCGACGATCTCCGAGAAGTAGTGGTTGGAGCGACCTGCCGCGCGGGCGATGTCGATGGTCGGCAGGTGGCGGGCGTCGACCCCGGGCAGCGGCTCGCCCGGGACGGGGTGATGCACCGGATCGACCCACCAGATCGCCCACAGCGCCTCGGCCGCGAGCCGCAGGCAGCCGTTGCGGTAGGTGCCGTCGTAGCGGTCGACCGGAAAGTCGCCCGGGGCGATGCACGCGAGCGCCGGGTGCGGAATCGACGCGGCGGCGAAGCTCGTGACCGAGTAGTACGACTCGCCGGTCAGCGCCACCTTCCCCGCCGACCACGGCTGCTCGGCGATCCACGCGACCGTGTCGTGGCCGTCGACCGCCTCGTTGGTCGGATGCGCCGGGTCGAACACGCCCTGCGAGCCGTAGGTGCCGCGGCAGTCCTGCCCGACGAACGCGTAGCCCTTGCGGTTCCAGTGCTCGGCGATGGCCGGGATGCCGCAGTAGTCGACCGTCTTGCCGTACGGCAGCCGGATCACGATCGCCGCGAACGGGCCCGGCCCGTCGGGCAGGTAGACGTCGGTGGCGAGCGCGATGCCGTCGCGCATCTCCACCATCACGTCGCGCAGGACGCTGCCGGGCCGGGCGCGATCGGGCGTGGACGAGCACGTCCAGACGAAGTCCTCCATGCGGCGATCATAAACAGGCCGGTTAACATGCAGCCCATGTGCCGTTCAATTCGCCCACTTCACAACTACGACCCGCCGACGACCGACGAGGAGGTGCGGGAGGCGTCGCTGCAGTACGTGCGCAAGATCAGCGGCATGACGCGACCCGCCCGTGCCAACGAGGAAGCCTTCGCGCGGGCCGTCGAGGCGGTCACCGCCGCCTCGACCCGGCTGCTCGACGAGCTGGTGACGACCGCCCCGCCGCGGAACCGCGCCCGTGAGATCGAGCGCGCCCGGGAGCGTTCGATCGCCCGCTTCGGCGAGCGCGGCGCCGCCTGAGCACACCCGGCCGGCCTCTGTAAGTTGCAGATTTCGGAAGAATCTGCGTACATACGTGCGTGGAAGCAGCTCTGCGCGCGATCGCCGAGCCTCACCGCCGTCAGATCCTGCGGCTGGTGTGGGACAGGGAGCTCTCGGCCGGCGAGATCGCCGGCCACTTCGACGTGACCCGCCCCGCGGTGTCGCAGCACCTCGCGGTGCTGCGCGAAGCCGGCCTGCTGAGCGAGCGCCGCAAGGGCACCCGCCGGCTCTACCGCGCCCGGCCGGAGGGGCTGGCCGACCTGAAGGCGTTCCTCGACGAGTTCTGGGGCGACCGGCTCGAGGCGCTCAAGCGCGAGATCGAGGCTCAGGAGGGGAGCCCGGATGCGAAACGCGGCTGACTCCACCGAGGTGACCCGCGAGATCACGATCGCGGCCGCGCCCGAGATCGTGTGGACATACCTGGTCGAGGAGGCGAAGGCGGCCCGCTGGATGGGCCAGGCGGCCGAGCTCGACGCGCGGCCGGGAGGGCTCTTCCGCGTCCACGTGCTGCCCGGCCACACCGCCCGGGGCGAGTTCGTGGAGCTCGATCCGCCCCGCCGGCTCGTCTACACCTGGGGCTGGGAGGCCGAGGGCGACACGCCGAACGCCGTCCCGCCCGGTTCGACCACCATCGAGATCGAGCTCGAGCGCGCGGGCGCCGCGACGCGGGTGCGCTTCTCGCACCGCGACCTGCCCTCGGCCGCCGCGGTCCGCTCGCACGCCGAGGGCTGGGATCACTACCTGCCGCGGCTGCTCACGGCGGCGCAGGGGACCGACCCGGGCCGCGACCCGTGGCTCGGCGCCGGCGCCTGAACTACCCTGCCGGGATGCCGCAGCGCATGCAGGTGGAAGTCTGGTCTGACCTCGTCTGCCCGTGGTGCTACCTGGGCAAGCGCCGGCTCGAGCAGGCGCTCGAGCAGTTCCCGCACCGCGCAGCCGTCGATGTCGTCTGGCGCAGCTTCGAGCTCGAGCCGGATGCGCCGAGGATCGCCGAGCCGCGCGCCGACCTGCTCGTCACCCGCTACGGCATGACCCCGGAGGCGGCGGCGCAGCGCGACGCCCAGATGACCGCCCTCGCCGCGGAGGCGGGCCTCGACTACCGCCCCGACCGCGTGCAGCTCGGAAACACCTTCGACGCCCACCGGGTGCTGCACGCCGGCCGGGCGGCCGGCCGCCAGCCCGCCGTCAAGGAGCGGCTGCTGCGGGCGTACTTCACCGAGGGGCGGGCGCTCACCGACACGGACACCCTGGTCGAGCTGGCCGCCGAGGCCGGCCTCGATGCCGCCGAGACACGCGCTGCACTCGCCGACGGGAGCTACGCCGCCGACGTCCGCGGCGACGAGCGCGAGGCCCAGGAGCTCGGCATCACCGGAGTGCCGTTCTTCGTCCTTCACCGCCGCTATGCCGTATCCGGCGCCCAGCCCGCCGACCTGATGCTCCAGGCGCTCGAGCAGACGTGGGCCGAGACGATCGCGGGCGGCGCCGACGCCGAGGCAGCACAGCCTGAGCGCGGCGCGGTTTAGGCGCGGCCCCGGCGGGGTACATCGCGTGGCATGTGGTTCCTCATACTTCTCATCCTGGCCCTGATCCTGTTCGGGGTCGTGGGCGCCATCAAGATCGCCTTCTGGGTGCTCTTGATCGCACTCGCAGTGGCAGTGGTCGCCGGCTTCCTCGGCCGCGGGCTGTTCGGCAGCCGAGGCGCTCTCTAGCGACCATCGTTTCCACCCCCGGGCTGGCGGCGCGGGCTACCTCACGGCTCGCGCCGCCAGACGGTTTCTTCCTCTCTCCATCTGCGCTCTCATGAAGGGCTGGCACCTGCAATGATCGGCATGTTCCGCAGCCTCATCGGCGTCATCTACCTGCTCATCGGCGTGGTGGTCGCCTCGACGCACCACTACTTCCGCCACCTGCACGGCCTGCGCCCGATCGTGTCGGCCGTCCTCGCCGTCGTGCTGTGGCCGCTCGTCCTGCTCGGGGCGAACCTGCACCTCCACTAAGCGGCGCTCGCCCGTATGCCCGCCCGGTAGCGTCCCCGGCGTGCAGCGGATCGTCTGGAGGATCCTGGCCGTCGCGGCCCTCGTGGCCGTCGTCGTGGCCGGGCGCAGCTCGGTCGAGCCGGGCCTGGTCGTGGCGACGGTGGGCACGCCGCCGACCCGCACGCCGGTGGTCGTGCACGGGGCGCGCACGCCCATCCGCCATCTCGTCTTCATCGTCAAGGAGAACCGCTCCTACGACAACCTGTTCGGCCTCTTCCCCGGCGGCGACGGGGCGAGCACGGGCCGCACCGCCGACGGCCGCGTCGTCAGGCTGCGCCGGCTCCCCTACGTCCAGACCGACCTGCAGCACAACCACCACGCGGCGGTGACCGACATCGCCGGCGGCGCGATGAACGGCTTCTCGACGGTGCCGGACAAGGACGGCAAGCCGACGATGCTCGCCTACACCACCGCCCGCCCCGGGGAGCTGCCCGCGTACTGGGGCTGGGCGAAGCGCTATGCGCTGCTCGACCACACGTTCTCGTCCGGCGACACGTCGAGCTTCCCCAACCACCTGTACACGGTCGCGGCGGCGGCCGCGGGGTCGGTCGACGGCCCCAACTTCGGGGTCGAGAACTGGGGCTGCGACGGGCCGGCGCACCTGTCCGTGCCGGTCATCCGCCACGGCGTGCTGGTGCACGTGCGCCCCTGCTTCCAGATCGACTCGATCGGCGCCCAGCTCAGCCGCCGGGGGATCCCGTGGAGCGAGTACGGGCCGCCCGAGAACGGCCACGGCTACGGCTGGGTGGCCTACGACGCGGTCAAGCCGATCCGCGAGAGCGCCGCGTACGCCCGCCACGTCCATCCGCTCGGGTGGCTGCCGAGCGACCTCGACCAGGGCTACCTGGGCGCCGTCACCTGGATCGTGCCGCCGTACAACCGCAGCGACCACCCCGGCGGCACATCGCTCTGCGACGGCGAGAACTGGACGACCGACCTGATCAACCGGATCATGCGCATGCCGGACTGGCGGCACACCGCCATCGTGCTCACCTGGGACGAGTGGGGCGGCTTCTACGACCACGTCGCCCCGCCGCAGCCCGACCGCTTCGGCATGGGCGTGCGCGTGCCCATGCTCGTGATCTCGCCATGGGCCAGGCGCGGGGTCGACCACACGACGTACGACTTCACGTCGGTGCTCAAGTTCATCGGCGAGGACTTCGGCCTGCCGCTCCTGAGCGCGCGCGAGCGCCAGGCCAACTCGCTCCGAAGCGCCTTCCAGTTCGCGCATCCGCTGCACCGGTGGCGGGCGCCGATGACGTCCTGCCCGGCCGTGTCCGCCGCCGCGCTCGCCGCCACCGGGAAGCATGTCGACCCGAGCTGAGCGGCCACGCCCGATCCTCGTCACCGGCGCGCACCGGTCGGGCACGACCTGGGTGGGCCGGGTGCTGGCCGCCGCCGATACGCCCGTCGGCTACATCTGGGAGCCGTTCAACCCCCGCCACCGCCCCGGCACCTTCCCGATCCGGTTCCCGCACTACTTCCACTACGTGTGTGCGGAGAACGGCGCCGCCTGCGCCGGGCCGATCGCCGACATGCTCGCGTTCCGCTACCACCCGGGAGCGGAGCTCGCGAGCCTGCGCAGCCCCCGCGACGCCGGCCGGATGGGGCGCGACTGGTGGCGCTTTGCCCGCAGCCGCCGCCGCGGCGCCACGCCGCTCGTGAAGGACCCGATCGCGCTCTTCTCCGCGGAGTGGCTGGCCGAGACGTTCGACATGCGCGTCCTCGTGATGGTCCGCCACCCGGCCGCGTTTGCGGCCAGCATCCGCCGGCGGGGCTGGCGCCACCGCTTCGCCGACTTCCTCGACCAGCCGCTCCTGATGCGCGACCTGCTCGGCCCGTACGAGGCCGCGATCGCGGCGGCAAGCGAGCGGCCGCCCGAGATCCTGGACGAGGCGATCCTGCTCTGGAACATCCTCTACGGCACCGTCGCGACGCTCCAGGAGCGGCAGCCGACGTGGGTGGTCGCACGGCACGAGGACGTGGCGCGGGAGCCGGTCGCGCAGTTCCGCGAGCTCTACGCCCAGCTCGGCCTGGGCTGGAGCGGCGCCGTCGAGCGGCTCGTCCGCGAGACATCGGACGCCTCCAACCCGGCCGAGACCGTCCGCAGCGACGCGATCCGGCGCAACAGCGCCGAGCAGGCGCGGTCGTGGCGGGCGCAGCTCTCCGCGGAGGAGGTTGAGCGGATCCGCGCCGGCACCGCTCCGCTGGCGAGGCGCTACTACGGCGACGGCGACTGGTAGCCGCCGTCCCGGGGCGCTCCCAGCTGCAGCTGGCCGCTGATCGCGGCCGCGGCCACGGCGCGAGCGGCCCGGCCGTGCTCGCGCCGCACCCGCCGCAGCGCCGGCACGAACACGCGCCGCAGGGCCTCGTCACGCGCGTACAGCTCCAGGGCAGCGACGATCGCCCCGTGCAGGCGCACAGGGTCGGGCTCCGTGGCGCCGCGCACGATCCGGTCCACCAGGCCCGACCGGCGGAACTCCGGGTCGACGGGCATCCGCGGGATCATCGCGCCCCGGCGCGGGCCGCACCATCCCCGATGCGGGCCAGCCCCGCCCCCAGAATCTGGTAACCGCTCCTGGCCTTCCGGCATCGGGCACAATCCGGGGATGCCCGCCCACATCGCCCTCGTCGGCGACCGCAACCCGGAGTACCTGACCCATCGCGAGCTCGATGCGAGCATCGCCCTGATGCCGGCGGGGGTCGGCCGCCCGGTGGGTGGCGACCGACGGGGCCGACGCGCCCCACCTGGACGGCTTCGACGCCCTCTGGATCGTGCCCGGGACGCCGTATCGGGACGAGGAGCCGGTGTTCGCGGCGATCGCGCACGCCCGCACGACCGGCGTGCCGATCCTGGGCACGTGCGGCGGGTTCCAGCACATGGTCGTCGAGTTCGCCCGCAACGTCGCGGGCATGCCCGAGGCCGGGCACGCCGAGACGGATCCCGACGCCGGGGTGCACGTGGTCTCGGCGCTTGCGTGCAGCCTGGTCGGGGAGCGGCGGACGGTGACGACCGTGCCGGGGACGCTCGTCGCCGAGCTGTGCGGAGAGGCGCCGTTCACCGGCTTTCACTGGTGCAACTACGGTCTCGAGCCGGCCCACCTCGAACGCCTGGTCGGCGCGGGCCTCGTCGTGTCGGCGACCGCAGCGGACGCCGGAGTCGAGGCGGTCGAGCTGCCCGGACACCCGTTCTACGTGGCGACGCTCTTCCAGCCGCAGGTCGGCAGCTCGGCGAGCGGGATGCTGCACCCGCTGGTGGCGGCGCTCGCCGACCAGGCCCGCGGCGGCGTGCCGGCCGCCTGACCCTCTCGTACGCGCGCGCCCGGGCCTCAACATCTGCGGCTCGCGGCCGATTTCCGGGGCGATGCCCGACGACCCCCGGACCCGAACGGATTCGGCACCGGCCGACGACCCGTACGTCGAGTCGCGCGCCCGCCTGGCGCGGCCGCTCGGCGCGGCCGAGCGCCTCATCTCCGCAGGCCTGGGCGGCGCGTTCCTGTGCGCCGCGATCGCCGTCGCCCTCCTGACCCACAGCCAGCGCTCCCCCAGCCTCGTGGTCGTCGCCGTGCTCGTGCTCGCATTCGCGGCGCTTGCGAACGTCGAGTTCGAGGTCGGCGCGGGATCGGCGATCCCCACCCAGCTCATGTTCGTGCCGATGCTCTTCCTGCTGCCGCTGGGCTGGGTGCCGCTCGCGGTCGCCGCCGGCTACTGGATCTCGCTCAACGCCGACGTCGTCCGCGGCCGCCGCCACCAGCAGCGGGTGCTCGTGCTGCTGTGCTCCTGCTGGTACGTGTTCGGCCCCGTCGGCGTGCTGCTCGTCTGGGGCGAGGGCGCTCCCAGCTGGAGCAACTGGCCGGTGTACATCGCGGCGCTCGGGGCCCAGTTCGGCGCCGACCTGGCGAGCACCCTGCTGCGCGAGCGGCGGGCGCTCGGCATCTCGCTGCGCCGGCTCGTGCCGATGGCCGCCATCGCCTACGGCGTCGACCTCGCGCTGGCGCCGCTCGGGCTCCTGGCCGCATTCGCCGCGATCGGGATGAGCTACGCGTTCGTGCTGCTCCTGCCCGTCGCCGTGCTGCTCACGATCTTCGCCCGCGAGCGCAAGCAGCGGCTCGAGCAGGAGGAGGAGCTGAATGTGGCCTACCGGCGCACGATGCTGCTCCTGGGTGACGTGATCGAGGCCGACGACGCCTACACCGGCAGCCACAGCCGCAGCGTCGTCGACCTGGTGTCGGGCGTCGCCGAGGTGCTGCAGCTGAGCTCGGCCGAGCGCACGCAGGCCGAGTTCACGGCCCTGCTGCACGACGTCGGCAAGATCCGCATCCCGAAGGCCATCATCCAGAAGCCGGAGCCGCTCACGACCGAGGAGCGGCGGCTGATCCAGACCCACACCATCGAGGGCGAGCTGATCCTCACCCAGGTCGGCGGATCGCTGGCCGCCGTGGGCAAGATCGTGCGGTCATGCCACGAGTGGTACGACGGCAACGGCTACCCCGACCGGCTCGCGGGCGCGGCCATCCCGCTGATCGCCCGGATCGTCTGCTGCTGCGACGCCTGGAGCGCGATGACCACCGACCGCCCGTACCGCACCGCCCTCGCCACCGAGGCCGCCATCGCCGAGCTGCGGGCATGCTCGGGCACCCAGTTCGACCCGCTCGTCGTCGACGCCCTCATCGCCGTGCTCGGCGCCGGCGGCGAGGCCCAGGCGGCGCTGGCGCAGGCCGCCTGAGCCGCCGCCCTCAGGCCCCGTCCTTGCGCCCCCAGAAGCGAGCTCGACGCGACGTAGAAGAGCGTGATCCCGGCGTAGATGATCAGGCTCGCGTCGGCGCTCACGAACGCCACCAGCGTGCCGGTCAGATACAGGAGCGGCCCCGGCAGGTAGCTGCGGGTGATCCCGGACACCTCCCGCGGGTCCGCGCCCGGGGCGAGCAGGCCGTGCCGGATCGAGTAATGCCAGATCGCGTTGAAGAGCAGCGCCATCGTCACCATCACGCTGCCGTAGGCCACCGCGGCCGCCGTCGCGTTGGGGCTGCGGGCGTAGTGCGACACGAGCGCCGTCGGATAGGGCACCACCGCGACGGTCATCAGCAGGAAGACGTTCAGGAACAGCAGATCGCGGTCGCAGCGCTCCAGGTGGCGCAGCAGATTGTGGTGGTTCACCCAGATGATGCCGATCGTGATGAAGCTGACGACGTAGCTCGCATCCGCCGGCCACTGCCGCAGGAGCGCGTGCGCGAGCGAGTCGCTGCCGACCTCGGGGACGTGCAGGTCGAGGACGAGCAGCGTGATCGCGATCGCGAACACCCCGTCGGAGAAGGCCTCGAGTCGTGTCTTGTCCACGGCTCGCGAGATTACACTGCGGGCTCGATGGGGAGGCTGATCTCGCTCCGCGCCACCGTCAAGTCGTTCGGTGCGCGCACCGTTCTCGACGGGCTCGACCTCGAGGTGCCGGACGATGCCCGCATCGGCGTGGTCGGCCAGAACGGCTCGGGCAAGTCGACGCTCCTGCGCATCCTCGCCGGTCTCGACGATCCCGACTCCGACGCGCCCGTGCGCCGGCGCGGGATGACCGCCGCCTACCTGCCGCAGCTCGTCGGCCCCGACGACGCGCACTCCGCTCGAGCTCGTGCCACGCCGCCCGGCCCGACATCGCCCGGATCGAGCGACGAGCTCGAGGCGCTGCGCCGCCGCTCTGGGCGACCCGGCCGTCGCCGCCGACCTCGGCCGCATGCAGCGCACGCTCGACCGCCAGCAGCGCCTGCTGGACGAGTTCGACCGGCTCGGCGGCCACGTCTTCGACGGCAGCGTGCGCTCGGTGCTCGCCGACCTCGGCGTGTCGGCCGACGAGGCCGCCCGGCCGCAGGAGGAGCTCTCGGGCGGCAAGCGCAAGCTCGTCGCGCTGGCGGCGTGCCTCGTCCAGGAGCCCGACCTGCTGCTGCTCGACGAGCCCGAGACGCACCTCGACGCCTATCGCCGCAGCCGGGTCGAGGAGCTCGTGCGCGACTTCCCCGGCGCGGTCGTGATGGTGTCGCACGACCGCTACCTGCTCGACGAGACGGTCGGCGGCGATCGCCGAGGTCGACCGCGGCCGCGTGCGCATGTGGCCGGGCAACTACTCCGCCTACCACGCCGCGCGCGAGCTCGAGCTGCAGCAGCAGCAGGCTCTCGTGGGCGGCCCAGCAGAAGGAGATCGCGCGGCTCGAGGACGCGATCCGCCGCTACAAGCAGTGGGCGAGCATGGTCGACGACCGCCGCCACACGATCCGCGCCCGCAACACCGAGCGGCGGATCGAGCGCATGGACACGGTCGAGCGGCCGGTGCTCGAGCGGCGCAAGATCGCCCTCGCGCTGCGCAGCCAGGCCGCGCGGCGGCAAGCGCGTGGCCGAATGGCGCGGCGTGACGGTCGCGTTCGGGGACGAGCCCGTGCTGATCGGCGTCGACCTGACCGTGTTCCGCGGCGAGCGCGTCGGCGTGATCGGCGACAACGGGTCGGGCAAGAGCGTGCTCGTGAAGCTCCTCGCCGGCGAGCTCGAGCCGGTCGAGGGGGAGATCTGGGTGGGGCCGTCGATCGAGGTCGGCTTCCTGCCCCAGGAGCACGCCCCGGCGCCGGCCGGCCAGACCCCGGTGGACGCGCTGCGGGCGCAGAAGCCGTGCACCGAGGAGGAGGCCGTGTCGGCGCTCCTGCGGTTCCTGTTCACGCTACGAGCAGTGCCGCCAGCACGTGAACGCGCTCTCCGGCGGCGAGCGCACGCGGCTCGAGCTCCTGCTGCTGATGCGGGCCGGCGCGAACTGCCTCGTGCTGGACGAGCCGACGAACCACCTCGACATCGACTCGGTCGAGATGCTCGAGGCGGCCATCGAGACCTACGACGGCACGGTCGTGTTCGTGTCGCACGACCGCTACTTCCTCGACCGCATCGCCGACCGCATCGTCGAGGTGCGCGACGGCGGCGCGACCGCCTCGGAGGGCGGCTACAGCACGTGGTACGCCCGCCGCCGGTCGGCGGCGTAGGCCGACCGAAAGCGGGGACGGTCCCCGCGCTGCGGGGACAGTCCCACCTAGAGCCGGCGGTACATGATGTGCAGGCCGACGTAGCCCAGGGTCGGGTGACGGAAGCCCTCCGGGACGGTGGCGAGCACCTCGAAGCCGAGCGAGCGCCACAGCCGACCGCGCGCTCATTGCTCGCGGCGACGGCGTTGAACTGGATCGCCCGGTAGCCGTCGGCGCCGGCCTGCTCGCACACGCGCTCGCCCAGCAGGCGCCCCGCGCCCTGGCCCTCGTGGGCGGGTCGACCATGAACCCGGCGCTTGCGACATGCGCGCCCGGGCCGCCGCGGTTCGGGCCCATCTCCGCCGTCCCGATCACGCACCGTCGTCGGCGACGGCGACGAACGTCCGCGCGGGCGGCTCGCGCATCCAGTAGCCGCGCGCGGTCTCCTCGGAGGTGTCCGGGTCCCACGAGAAGGTCTCACCGGCCGCCACGATCCCGCGCATGAAGCTCCAGATCGCCGGCCAGTCGGCGGGTGTCGCAGGCCGGATCAGCATGGCCGCAGGCTACATGCGGCCCGCGGCGATGATGCGGGCGAGGAACTGCTGCGTGCGCTCGTTCCGCGGCGCGGTGAAGATCTGCTCCGGCGGCCCCTGCTCCAGGATCACGCCGCCGTCGAGGAAGCACACGCGGCTCGCGATGTCGCGGGCGAAGCCCATCTCGTGCGTGGCGATCACCATCGTCATGCCGTCGGCGGCAAGGCCGCGGATCACCTCGAGCACCTCGGCCACGAGCTCGGGATCGAGCGCGCTCGTGACCTCGTCGAACAGCATCAGCTGCGGCTGCATCGCCAGCGCGCGCACGATCGCGACCCGCTGCTGCTGGCCGCCCGAGAGCCGGTCGGGGTACTCGTCCACCTTGTCGGCCAGGCCGAACTGGGCGAGCAGCTCGCGGCCGCGCGCCTCGGCCTCCTGCTGCGAGAGCCCGAGCGCCTTGCGCGGGCCGATGGTCACGTTGCGAAGGACGCGTCATGTGCGGGAACAGGTTGAACGCCTGGAACACGATCCCGATCCCGCGCCGCACCTCGTTCGGCGTCGACGCCGCGGGCGGTGATCTCGGCGCCGCCGACGACGATCCGGCCCGCGTCGATCGGCTCGAGCAGGTCGATGCAGCGCAGCAGCGTCGACTTGCCCGAGCCGGACGCGCCGATCAGGCACACCACCTCGTGCTCGGCCACCCGGCAGTCGATCCCGCGCAGCACCTCGTTCTTGCCGAACGACTTGTGCACGCCCTCGACCGAGAGCTGCGGCTGCGGCGCTCATACGAGGCCTCCGGCCTGGCGGCGGCGCCGCTCGCGCTCGGTCAGCCAGTCGGTGAAGCGCGCGAGCGGGATCGTGAGCAGGACGAAGAAGAACGCCGCCACGACGTACGGCGTGTAGTTGAAATCGGCGGCCGAGTTGATGTTGGCCTGCTGCAGCGCGTCCACCGATCCGAGCACGGACACGAGCGCGGTGTCCTTCTGCAGGCCGATGAAGTCGTTCAAAAGCGGCGGGATCACCCGGCGCACGGCCTGCGGCACGACGACGAAGCGCAGCGTCTGGCCGCGCGAGAGCCCGAGCGAGCGGGCCGCCGCCTCCTGGCTCGGGTGCACCGACTCGATGCCGGCCCGGTACACCTCGGCGACGTACGCGCTGTAGACGAGCACCAGCGAGACGATGCCCCAGAACACGGGGTCGGTCGGGATCCCCGTCAGCTGCAGGCCGGGCATGCCGAACCCGAGCACGTACACGACCAGGATCGTGGGCACGCCCCGGAAGAAGTCGGTGTAGACGATCACCATCAGCCGCAGCGGGAAGAACACCGGGCCGGGCAGGCTGCGGACGACTGCGAGCACCAGCGCGAACGCCAGGATCAGCACCTCGGCGATCGTGAACATCTTCACGTTCAGCAGAAACGCCCGGGCGACGAGCGGGAGCACGTCGCGCGCCTCCGCCCTGTTGAAGAACGCCGACTTGACCGTCTCCCAGCCGGGCGAGTTGACGACCGAGAGCGCGATCACCGTGAAGACGACGACCGTGCTCACCACGGCGATCGAGACGCTGCGCGCCTCGCCGCTCCACCCGCCCAGCAGACGCGACCTTCTGCCGGGATCGTCCCCGAGCACTACCGAAGGACCGGCGCGTTCGCCTTGTCCGAGAGCCAGGTCGTCTGGATCTGCGCGAGCGTTCCGTTCCTCCTGAGCGCACCGACGGCCTTGTCGACGCACGACCGCAGCGGGCTGCCCTTCGCCAGGACGAGGCCGAAGTGGCCGCCGCCGGACGAGGCGGGGAACTGGCCGACGATCGTGCTGTTCGGGATCTGCACGGCCGTCATGTAGAAGGCGGTCGGCAGGTCGACGACGATGCCGTCGATCTGGTGCGCCTTGAGCCCGTTGATGGCGTCGTTGACCGAGTGGTAGGCGGTGGCCTGCGGCCCCGGCTTGATCACGTCCTGGATGAACGCATAGCTCGTCGTCCCGAGCTGGGTGCCGAGCTTCGCGCCCTTGAGGCCGGCGATGCTGGTCGCGTGGGCGTACTTGTTGCTCTTCAGCGCGACCACGGCCTGGTTCACGTCGTAGTAGGGGGTCGAGAAGTCGACCGTCTCGGCCCGCTTCTTGGTGATCGAGACCTGGGCCAGGTAGAAGTCGAACGCCTTCGGGCCGGGCGCAAACGACTGGTTGAAGTGCGTCACCTGCCACTTCACCTTCGCCGGCGCGAAGCCCATCTGCTTGGCCACCGCATAGGCGACCGCGTCCTCGAAGCCCTTGCCGGTGTACGGGTCGTTGTTGAACTTGCCCGTCCAGCTATGCCCGGGGCCGCCCGTGAAGTACGGCGAGAACGCCGGGTTGTCGGTGCCGATCGTGAGCGTGCCCGGGGTGAGCAGCGCCAGGTTCTTGACCGCGCACGGGGCCGACCCGGCTGCCGAGGACGGCGCCGTGGCGCCGCTCTTGGCCGTGCCGCAGGCGGCGGCGACGAGGCAGACGACGAGGACGGGTGAAGACCAGACGAGCTTTCGCATGCGCACACACCGGGGGTCGGGAGGACGAGCGTCCTACGATACCCGGACCCGGTGCGAGCGCAGGTACTAGCGCTTCGCGAGATGCGCGCCGATCCGCACCCGCAGCTCCTGCGGGGAGAACGGCTTGGTGATGTAGTCGTCGGCGCCGAGCGAGAAGCCGGCATCGACATCCCGGTCCTGAGCGCGCGCGGTCAGCATGATCACCTTCATGTGCTTGCAGTCGGCGTCGGCCCGCAGCTCGCGCAGCACATCGAAGCCGCTTCGCTTGGGCATCATCACGTCCAGCACGCACAGATCGGGCTGCTCGCTGCGGGCCAGCTCGAGAGCGGCCTGACCGTCGGGGGCGGTCACGACCTGGTAGCCCTCCCGCTCGAGGCGGAACTTGACCAGGCGCAGCAGGTGGGGCTCGTCGTCGGCGACGAGGACCTTTACGGTGTCTTCCATGCGGCCGTCTTCGGCTCGCCGGGACCCCGACTTGAGCACCAATTAGACTGCCCGGCCATGCACACCGACCGGAGGGCGTTTCTGCGGGTGATGGCCGAGTTCCCGGTCGGCGTCACCCGCCTCGATGCCGGCGAGGGCGAGGACGCCGCGTTCGCCGCGACGACGGTGAACATCTGCGCCGGCGGGGCCAAGATGGTCGCCCCGACGGGCGTGGTGGCGGGCGAGCGGCTGCGGCTCGAGGTGCGCTTCGCCAAGCCGCCCTTCCTGGTCTTCACCGACGCGACCGTGACCCGCGTCGACGAGGTCGCGGACGCCCGGTGCGTGTGCGCGCTGCGGTTCGACGACCTGGACATGTACATCGAGCAGCGGATCGTGCGCTGGGTGTTCTCGGAGCAGCGCCGGGTCGCCGAGCGCCGTGCCGCCGTGCGCGTGCCGGTCGAGGTGCCGGCCTGGTGCGAGCCAGCCGGCGGCGGCGACCAGTTCCGGGCGCGCACGATCGATCTCGCCGGAGACGGCGCCCGCATCGTCACCGACCGCGCGCTCGTGCCCGGCGACCGCGTCCACATCCAGCTCGACGTGGACGAGCCGGCCTATCGGGTGGCGTGCGTCGCCGAGGTCGTGTGGGCGAACATGGTCGGCCAGGACCGGTGGGCCTACGGGCTGCGGTTCCACGGCCTCGACCGGCCGACGCAGCGTCAGATCGTCGACCACGCCCTCGCGAGCGAGGGCGGGCAGGGCCGGATCAGTCCCGGCTGACGTGGAGCGCTAGTCCCAGCTGAAGTCCGAGGCGGTCTTCGTCTCCATCCACCCGAGCGGCTCGTCCGTCGTCTCGACGGCCGGCATGCTCAGGGTGTCCGGAGGCGGCTCGAGCGCCTGCGGGGCGGCGACGGGGTGCTCGCCCGTCTCCTCCTCCTCGCGGCGCGCGTCGGCCTCGGTCTTGAACAGAGGATGGTTGGCGAACGGGTCGTCGCCGATGAACTCGTCGAGCGGGAGGTCATCGTCGAGATGCTGGTTTCGTCGCTTCAGCTCGAGATGATGCTCGATCGCAGACGCAAACAGCGAGCCGTCCGTCGTCATGGCCAGTCCCCTCTCAGATTTGGAATCACTCACCGACGCTGCCCTTGCGCCGCATCCGAGTGTACCAACTTGCGCGCCGCGGCGTCCGCATTCTGGCTCCGCCGCTCACCACGCCCCCGACAGTGTGACCCGGTCCTTGCCCTCGCGCTTGGCCTGGTAGAGGGCGGCGTCGGCCGAGGCGATCAGGTCGATCTGCGTCTGGTCTTCCACCGGCCCGGCGGCCACGCCGAAGCTGGCCGTGACGCCCGTGATCTCCTCGGTGCCGAACCGGATCGAGCGCGCGGCGATCTCGCTGCGGAGGCGCTCGGCCAGGTTGGCGGCGCCGTCGGGACCGGTCTGCGGCAGGAGCACCGCGAACTCCTCGCCGCCGTAGCGGGCGGCCAGGTCGATCTCGCGGATGACCTCAGAGAGCGTGGCGGCCACGCTGTGCAGCACGGCGTCGCCGGCCAGGTGGCCGCGGCTGTCGTTGATCTGCTTGAAGTCGTCGATATCGAGCAGGATCAGCGACACGGGCTGGCCGAACCGCTGCGCGCGCTCGTACTCGCGCCCGAGCACCTCGTAGAACTGGCGCCGGTTGGCGAGGCCGGTGAGCGCGTCGGTCACGGCCTGGCGCTCGACCACCCGGTGCAGGCGCGCGTTCTCGATCGCGACCCCCGCCTGGACGGCGAGCGCCGAGAGCGCCTCGACGTCGTCGTCCGAGAATGCCCCCTCCTCGGGATCGACCGCGGTGACCAGGCCGAGCAGATGGTGCTCGCGCAGGATCGGCACCGAGAGCATGGCCCGGGGCACCTGGGTGACGCGCGACTCGTGCGTCGCCAGAGCCTCGCCCTCGAGGCCGTCGCCGGCGGCGACGACGGACGGCAGCTCGGAGCGCAGGCTGCGCGCGGTGCCGATGCGGTGCTGCTCGATGGCCTCGCCGCGCTCGGCGTCGTACAGGAGCAGCCGGCCGCCGCGGGCGCGGGTGGCCTGGACCGCGGTGTCGAGCACCGCCTCGACGAGGGCGGTCAGGTCGTGGGTCGCGGCCAGCGTCTCGCCGTAGCGCTGCAGCGTCTCCTTGAAGCGGCCGCGCTCGGCCTCGAGCTCGCCCATGCGGGTTGTGAGCTCCCCGGAGATCTCGTCGATGGTCGCGCCGAGCTGGGACAGCTCATCGCCGGCGGGGCGCCCGCGGGTGAGGCCCGCGGCGCGGCCCGCGAGCTCGGTCAGGGCGCGCGAGATGCGATCCGCGGCGAACACGGCGATGGCGATCAGGATCAGCCCCAGGAGCAGGATCGGTACGAGGATGCGCAGCCGCTGCGAGTCGATCGCGTTGGAAAGGGTCGATGACGGGTAGGTGGCGACGATGTAGCCGGGCTTGCCCGTAATCGGGATGTCGACGGCGACGCGGCGCGCACGCCGTGCCGGCGATCGTCGCCGATCCCGTCGCCGCACGCAGCCCTGTGACCTGGCCGACGGCGCTGCTCGACGACGCGACCGCCCGGTTGCCCGTCACGAGCGCGAGGTCGATGTTGGACGGCAGCGTGCAGCCCGGACGGATCGCTCGAGAGCGGGCCTGCGACGAGCCTGACGTACACGTCGACCTCGCGCGCCGCTGCGCTCGAGCGGAAGCCCGACGCAGCCAGGAGGCCCCGCGGCGGCGCGTGCCGAAGACTGGCTTCGCCGTTGCGGACGAGCACGACCGACATCCCGGACGGGGTGCTGGGGATGCGCTGTCGGACGCGTGGCCCGTGCGACGCCGTCAACGCTGCGCGCACATCGGGCGCGTCGACCTGGCCAGCGAAACGCCTTCGCCTTGACTGCTGCTGGATCCGGTACGCCTGGGCGGCGGACGCCGCCGCCACCGACAGCCGGTTGTCGACGCGGGTCACCTGGTCGTGCTGCAGGAGCGCGCCGACGAGCACGCCGGTGGCCGCCAGCGGCACGATCGCCAGCCCGACCAGCACGATGGAAAGCTTGTGGCGAAATCGCATTGCGATCCCGGACCCCTCCCGCACACGACCCGTAGGGCCAGAAAATTACACGATTTTGGTCACGACCAGGAGTTTTTCGCCGTGAGGGGCGGCGATCCTGTCGGCGGCCGGGCCGCTCAGTACGCCGCGAGCTCGCGCGCGGCGCGCAGGATGTCCTCTTCCGTGGGCAGATACTCGCGCTCGAGCACCGGCGTGAAGGGGATCGGCGTGTCGAGCCCGGCGACCCGTGTGACCGGCGCGTCCAGGTACTCGAACGCCCGCTGCGCCACGAGCGCGGCGATCTCGGCGCCGAATCCGCCCGTGAGGTTGTCCTCGTGCACGATCAGTGCCTTGCCGGTCTTGCGCACCGAGGCGAGCACCGTCTCGATGTCGAGCGGGATCAGGGTGCGCAGGTCGATCACCTCCGCCGAGGTGCCCTCGGCGGCCAGGCTGTCGGCGACCGACAGCGACAGCTGCATCGTCGCGGCGTACGTGATGATGCTGATGTCGTCACCGGAGCGCGCGACCCGCGCCTCTCCGATCCTGGCGACGTCCGCGTCGACGCCCGTCTCCACCTCGGCCTTCTCGCGCCGGTACAGGAACTTGTGCTCGCAGAAGACCACCGGGTTGGGATCGCGGATGGACGCCCGCAGGAGGCCGTATGCGTCCGCGGCCGTGGCCGGGCAGACGATCTTCAGGCCGGCGTGGTGGTGGAACCAGGCCTCGACGTTCTCGGAGTGGTACGGCCCGCCGCCGACGCCGCCGCCGTTGGGGCAGCGCACCACGACGGGCACCGCCCAGCCGATGCGGTAGTGCATCTTGGCGGCGCAGGTGATGAGCTGGTCGAACGCGATCGACACGAAGTCGCCGAACTGCATCTCGGCCACCGGCCGCTGCCCGGCCATGGCCGCGCCGATCGCGACGCCGGCGATGCCGGCCTCGGCAACGGGCGTGTCGATCGAGCGCATGACGCCGTAGCGCTGCTGCAGCCCCTTCGTCGCGCCGAACGCGCCGCCCTGGCGGCCGACGTCCTCGCCCATGCAGAACACGCGCGGGTCGGCCTCCATCTCGTCGTGCAGCGCCGCGTTGATCGCCTCGAGGTAGGTCAGCTCTGGCATGTGGCTCAGGGAGCCTCGTCGGCGAAGACGCCTTCGTGCGCCTCGGAGGCGTCGGGATAGCCGTCCCGCTCCGCCAGCTCGACGGCCTGGCGGACCTCCTCCTTCACCCGGTCGCGCACCGTCTCGAGCCTGCCCTCGGGCAGCGCCCGCTCCTCGATGAGGACGTTCTCGAGCCGCTTGATCGGATCCTTGTCCGACCACTCCGCGAGCACCTCCATCGGCATGTAGCTCTCGTACTTGTCGTGCGCGGCGTGGCCGCCCATGCGGTAGGTGCGGCACTCGATGAACTGCGGCCCGCGGCCGGCCCGGGCTGCGTCCACCGCAGCCTGCACCGCGCCGTGGACAGCGAACGCGTCGTTGCCGTCGACCGACACCGCCGGGATGCCGTACGAGGCGGCCTTGCGGTAGAGCTCGGTGACCTTGGTCTGCTTCGAGATCGGCGTCGAGTAGCCCCAGCCGTTGTTCTCGGCCACGAACACGGCGGGCACCTCGAGCACCGCCGCGATGTTCAGGCCCTCGTGGAAGTCGCCCCGCGAGGTGGCCGCGTCGCCGAAGCTCGTGACCGCCACCCGATCCTCGCCGCGCTGCTGGTAGGCGAGCGCCGCCCCCACGGTCAGCGGGATCATGTCGGCCATGTGCGAGACCTGGCAGGGGATGTTCCACTCGCGGCCGCCGATGTGGAGGTTGCCGTCCTTGCCCCGGGTCGTCGACCCCGCCTTGCCCATGAACTGGGCGAAGATCCGCCACGGCGGCACGCCGTGGACGAGGTAGGAGCCGAGGTCGCGGATCCACGGCGAGAGCCAGTCGCCCGACTCGCCCCGGCGCAACGGCAGCGCGATGCCGACGGCGATGGCCTCCTGGCCGCGGCCCGTGTAGTAGCTGCCGGGCAGCTTGCCCTGGCGGTACAGGTTGAGGGCGCGCTCCTCGACGCCGCGTGTGAGCGACATCCAGTAGTAGAGCTCGATGGCGGATTCGTCGGACACCCGGTCCGGCTGCGGCGCGGGCACGGACGAGATCTTGCGTGCAGGGGATGTCACGAACGCTCTATCGGAAGATGGGCCGGAAAGGGGAAGGAACTGACGTCAGCAGTGTAGAGCCAGGTACGGTCATGCACGCCACACCCGGCCGGGGGATTCCGGCCTGCCGCCGTATTCACCGGCACCGGCCGGTCCCCTTCACTCCGGCGCGGGCCGCCGGCGCGGGTCGCTGCGGTTGGCCGCGGCCGGCACGAGCCGCTCACAGGCCACCGCCGCCGGCCATGCGAGCGCGCAGGCGGCGGCCAGCCCGAGCAGGAGCGAGACGCCCTGCCCGGCCGCGAGGGCGGCGCCGGCGATGACCGGTCCGATCATCGGCCCGATCTGCCAGGACGTGCTGTAGACGGCCACGTAGCGGCCGCGGGCGCGCTCGGGCGCGACGTCGTTGACGATCGCGGGCAGGCTCGGCGAGAGCAGCGTCTCGCCCAGCCCGAACACGGCCGCCGCCACGATGAGCGCGACCGCTGCCGCGGTGGTGTCGGACGTCTCGCCGGCTGCCAGGACGATGAGCCAGCACAGCGCGAACAGCACGCCCGTCCCCGCCACGGCGCGGGTGCGCCGGCGCGTGCGCACGTACGCGAGCACGGGCAGCTGCGCGACGGCGATCGCCCACGTGTTGGCGGCGAAGGCGAAGCCGACCAGGCTCTTCGGAGACGCCGGCCGGCCCGGTCGCCCACGCCGGGAAGGCCGACACCATCTGCGAGTAGCCGGCCGTGACGAGCAGCAGGTTGATCGCGGTCACGGCGACGAGCGCCCGGTCGCGCAGCGCCTCCCGGTAGCCCGCCGGCGCATCCGCCGGCGCCAGTGCGTCCGGGTCGGAGCGGACCTCGCCGAGCCACAGGAGCCAGACCGCGAAGCCGAGGTAGGTGGCGGCGTCGGTCACGAAGAGCGGGGTGAAGGCGTTCGGCGAGAACGCCAGGATGATGCCCGCGAGGGTGCTGCCGAGGCCCAGGCCGAGGTTCGTGAGCCCGTAGTTCGTCGCCAGCACGTCGCCGCGCAGCTCCGGCGAGACGGCGCGCACGAGCAGCGGGAAGAGGCCCACCCAGACCGCGGCGAACCCGGCTCCCTGCGCAGCCGACGCGGCGATCGCCGACGCCACCCCGGTGACGGCCAGGTAGCCCGCCGTGCCGGCGCCGGCGAGGCCGAGCCCGCCCACCGCCACCCACCCCGCACCGAGCCGGTCGGCGAGCGGCCCGGCCGCAACGGTGCCCGCGAGGCCGCCCGCGCCGAGCGCCGCGAGCGCGACGCCGGCGGCGGCCAGACCGATGCCGCGCGACTCGTGCAGGTAGACGATCACGAGCGGCAGCGTCATCCCGGTGCCGACCTCGAACGCGACCACGCCGGCGAGCAGCCGCCATGCCCGCGCCCCGAGCGGCGGCACCACGCGTGCTCCGAGACGAAGGGCGGCGCCGCGCATGGCCGTCAGCCTATCGAGCGGCTAAAGGCGGGCGCGGTGGACGCCGATGACTGCGCCGATGGCCCTCCGCACCTCCTCCATCCCCGCGTCCAGCGCCACCCCCGCAGCCCCGGCAGACTGGCGCGGACGGGTCGAGCTCGCGATGACCGTCGCCGCCGCCCGCCTCACCGCCGGCGACGTCGACGGCCTGGCCGCGGTGTTCGCCGACGTGTCCGGCTGGGACGACTCGCAGCGCGCCTACCAGGCCCGCTGCCGGCTGGCGGAGTGCGTGCTCGCCTACCGGCCCGACGCCGATGCATGGGTGGGCGCCTTCGTGACCGCCGCCGCCTGCCTCTCGGATGCGCTCGAGCAGGAGCCGCGCGAGCCGGTGCTCCTGAACCACCTGGGCGTGCTGCTGTACGAGCTCTGCGAGGCGGGCGCCGCCGCCGACATCTTCCGGGCCGTCCTGCGGCTCGACCCCGAGCACCCGCACGCGGCCGCGAACCTCGAGCAGGCCCGCCTGCGCGCCCGCTCCCAGGCGCGGCTGCCCGGCGTGCACGCCACGAGGACGCGCGGCCTCGCCGCCCGCGGCCGCCGGATCGCGACCCGCGCCCGCCCGGTGAAGGACCTGACGCTCTCGCTGTGCATGATCGTGAAGAACGAGGAGGAGATGCTCCCGGGCTGCCTCGAGCCCCTGCGCGGAGTGGTCGACGAGATGATCGTGGTCGACACCGGGTCGACCGACCGCACCGTCGCGATCGCCGAGTCGTTCGGCGCCCGGGTCGTGCACTTCCCGTGGAACGGATCGTTCTCCGACGCCCGCAACGCCTCGATCGAGGCGGCGAGCGGCGACTGGCTCATCTACCTGGACGCCGACGAGCACATGGAGGCCGCCGACGCGCGCCTGCTGCGCGGCCTGCTCGGCCGCACGTGGCGGGAGGGCTTCCACCTCGTCGAGACCAACTACACGGGCGGGTCGGAAACCGGCTCGGCCGTCACCCACATGGCGCTGCGGCTCTGGCGCAACCGGCCGCAGTACCGGTTCTCGGGCCGCATCCATGAGCAGAAGACCCACACGATGCCCACCTACCTGCCGGAGCGCTTCGAGACGACGCGGATCCGGGTGCGCCACTACGGCTACCTGAACCAGCGCATCGCCTCGAAGGACAAGTCCCGCCGCAACATCGAGCTGCTCGAGCAGGAGGCCCGCGAGGCGCGCACCCCGTTCACCGACTACAACCTCGGGTCGGAGTACCTGCTCCTGCGCGAGAACGCCGAGGCGCGGACGCATCTCGACCGGGCATGGGAGTCGCTGCGCGAGACCGGGCTGCAGTCGCTGGGCTACGCGCCGCTCCTGATCTCGCGGGTGGTCCGCGCCCGCCGCGAGGTCGGCGACCACGCCGCCGCGATGACGGCCGTCGACGAGGGCCTCGCCCTCTTCCCCGACCACACCGACCTCGTCCTCGAGGCAGCCGCCAGCGCCCGCAGCCGCGGCGATCTGGCCGCCGCCGCGGCGCTTGCAGAGCGCTGCCTGGAGATGGGCGACGCACCGGCCGAGTACGCCGCCACGATGGGCTCCGGGACGTTCCTCGCGCTCGTCGCTCCTGGCCGCGATCCGCGCCGAGCAGGGTGACCGCGCGGCGAGCGAGGAGCTCTACCGCCGCTGCCTGCGCGAGCACCCGGACTACGTCGCACCCGTCCTGCCCCTCCTCGAAGCCCTGATCGCCCGGGGCGTCGAGCCGGCCGAGATCGATCAGCTCGTGCCGCCGAAGGTCTCCGCCCGGGTGCTGGCCGGGAGCGCGTACATCGAGGCCGGCCGGCCGGACGAGGCCGAGCGCTGGTTCCGGGAGGCGCTCGAGGCCCAGCCGTCGAACTCCGCCGCCCGGGTGGGCCTCTCCGAGGCGCTGCTCGCCGAGCGCCGCTACGCCGAGGCGGCCGAGGTGGCCGCGGGCGAGCCGGCCGAGTCGCCGGTGGCGGCCCGTGCCGCCGAGACCATGATCTTCGCCGCCGCCGTCCTGCGCCGCCCCGACGACATGGAGGCCGCGATCGAGCGCGCCCGGCCGGGCATCGTCGACGCCGACGCCGAGCTCTACCGCGCCTGGGCCGCCGCCGTTCGCGGCGAGCCGGGCACGGCCCTTCTCGGCGCGACGTCCGCCACCGACCGCGATGCGGATCCTCGAGGCGCTCCTGCGGGTGACCGAGATCGACGCCTTCTCGACGCTCCTGACCGTCTTCCAGCGGGTCGCGCTGCCCGAGCGGCAGCGCCGCGAGCTGCTGGCGACCATGTACCTGCGCCGCGGCTTCCTCGAGTCCGCGGCCGACGAGTGGATCGCGGTCGCCACGACGCAGCCGGACGCCTCCGCGATGCTCGGCCTCGCCCAGGTGGCGCTGGCCCGCGGCTTCGACCAGGACGCGATCGCGTTCTCGGCCGAGGCGGTCGCGCTCGAGCCGGCATTCGAGGGCGCGCGGATCGCCCACAACGCTATCGTCGAGAAGTTAAAGCAAGTTGCCTAAATCTCATTCAAATATTGCCGATCATCTGGGCACCACACCGATCCACGGACGGGTCGAAAGAGACTTTCGTGACGGAACACGGACCAGATCCCATAGGCATGCTGATCCCCCTGCGGTCGACACTCGGGGCGCGCTCGAGCACCCTGCGCAGCCCGTATGCGCAGAGCTCGCCGCCACCCGAGGTCCAGCAGGATCTCGCGACCGCGCAGCAGGTGATCGCGGACCTCGCCGCGCGCCAGGTCAACCTGCACTTCGACGTCGACCACACGACCGGCAAGGTGCGGGTCGAGGTGATCGACGGCGAGGGCAAGGTCATCAAGGAGATCCCCACCCGGCGCCTGCTCGACACCCTGTCGGGCGGCGGCCTTCTGATCGACGAACAGGCGTGAGCGCATGAGCACCACACCCAGCACGAGCTCGTCCACCCAGACGACGTCAGCGACGCCGCTCTTCAACGTGGGCGGGATCGCCACCGGCCTCGACACCAACTCGATCATCAACGAGCTGCTGTCGATCGAGCGCCAGCCCGAGACACTGCTCACGCAGCAGAGCACGATCGAGACGGCCAAGGAGACGGCGCTCAAGTCGATCCAGACCTCGATGCAGTCGCTGCAGGTGGCCGCGCAGGCCCTGCGCGACCCGTCGGTGTGGGCCAACAGCCAGACGGTCACGTCCTCGAACCCCGCCGCCGTGAGCGCGGTGCTCACCGGGGGAGCGGCCGCCGGCGGCTTCCAGATCGGCGTGTCGCGGCTCGCGTCCGCCGACCAGGTGACCCAGCAGACCGCCCTCGCGACGGCGAGCACCGACGACGTCCTGCACATCAAGGTCGGCGCCGGCGCCAGCGCCGACGTGAACATCAAGGCCGGCGACACGCTCGCCACGATCGCGAGCAAGATCAACGCGAACACGAGCTCGCAGGTGTACGCCTCGGTGATCAACAACAAGCTCGTGCTGTCGGGCCAGGTCACCGGCGCGGCGAACACGATCGCGGTCACGAGCGACCACACGCTCGCAGCGGATCTGGGCATGACCCAGACGCTGACCGCGAACGACGCCGCCTACACGGTCAACGGCCAGCCGATGACGAGCGCCTCCAACGTCGTCTCGAACGGCCTCGCCGGCATGACGCTGACGCTGAACGGGACGACCGCGAGCGACGCCACCGTCGTCGTGAGCGCGCCCGCACCGAGCACGAGCACGATCACGAACGCGATCCAGGGCTTCGTGACCGCCTACAACTCGACCATCGACCTGATCTCGGGCTACGTGAACGACCCCAAGGTCGCGAACCCGACCACCGACGCGCAGCGCGAGGCGGGCATGCTCCAGGGCGACCAGCAGCTCCTGTCGATCCTCTCCACCCTGCGCCAGTCGGTCTCGGCGACGATGAGCGGCGCGACGAACGGCATGGGCTACCTCGGCAGCGTCGGCCTCTCGACCGGAGCGGCGGTCGGCACCGGCACCATCAGCCAGGACTCGCTGGAGGGCAAGCTCACGCTCGACACCACCAAGCTGACCTCGGCGCTCGCCAGCAACTTCGCCGGCGTGAAGGCGCTCTTCACGAACGCGACGGGCTCGTACTCGTCCGAGGGCCTGTCCCAGCGGATGAACGACATCATCACCCCGCAGGCGTCGGGCACCGGCGTTCTCGCCAGCCGGCTCACCTCGGAGGCCTCGCTGGTGACGTCCTACTTCCAGCAGATCGCCGACATCGAGCAGCGCGTGACGCTGCGCGAGACCACCCTGCGCGCGCAGTTCACCGCGATGGAGACCGCGGTCGCCCAGCTGCAGTCGACGAGCTCCGCACTCGGCAGCTCGACCTCGGCCAAGTCCGGCTAGACGCGCCGACAGTGACGCCCGCAGCCACCGCTCAAGCGCGCGGCGCTTCGGCCGATAATCCGATCGCCCAATCCCCCCACAAGCGGTGAGCCTTATGAACCCGTATGACGCCAATCGCGCCTACACCGAGTCGTCCGTCCTGACCGCGCCGCCCGAGCGGCTGGTGGTCATGCTCTACGACGGCGCGATCCGCTTCCTGAGCCAGGCCGCCGTCGCCCTGCGCGCCCAGAACGGGCGCGTGTTCCTGGATCGGGTGCAGCGCGGCGAGGCGATCATCACCGAGCTCAACCTGACGCTCGACATGCGCCAGGGCGAGGTGGCCGAGCGGCTGCGGTCGATCTACCAGTTCTGCAACATGCACCTGGCCGCCGCCACGATGGAGAGCGACCCCGGCAAGGTGGACGACGTCATCCGCCTGCTCGGCGAGCTGCGCGAGGCGTGGCAGCAGATCGCCGCCGCTCCGCCCGCCGCTGCCGCCGCCGCCTAGCCGTGCCCGCGCCCGCCGCCGCACCGTACCTCGCCGTGCTCTCGCTCACGCGCTGCGAGCGTGACCTGATCGCCGCCGGTGACTGGGAGGGGGTGGCCACGCTCGGCGCCGAGCGCGCCCAGCTCGTGGCGACGCTCCCGGCAGAGGCACCGGCCGAGGCCCGCCCGATCGTGGACGAGACGCTCGGGCTCATGCAGGTGAACCTCGCAAACGCGGTCGCGACCCGTGACCGCACCCGCGCGACGCTGACGCATCTGGCCGAGGGCCGGCGGGCGATGCACGCCTACGCCGGCACGCGCCAGCCGGCGAGCGGCGTCGACACCCGCAGCTGAGGGTCGCGCTCAAGTCGGCGGCGGCGCCGTCGATGACCATGAATGCCCGCACGGATCGCGGGCAACCGATGCCCAAGGATGGGTTCTCTCGTAAGGTGAAGGGACCCGCAAGGTGGACCTGTTCGACTCTTCCATCGTGGGCGTTGAGAAGGCGATGCAGGGCTCCCTGCTGCGACAGCAGGTGCTCGCCAACAACATCGCAAACGCCAACACCCCCGGCTTCCAGCGCTCCGACGTGAACTTCCAGGCGGCGCTCCAGCAGGCGTTCTCCACGGGATCGGCGACGCCGGGCCAGATCCAGCAAGTCTCCTTCCAGCCGCAGACCGACGCGAGCGGCGCGATGCGGGTCGACGGCAACTCGGTGGACATCAACACCGAGATGGCCGACCTGTCCGAGAACACGCTCGACTACCAGGCGCTCGAATCGATCATGGGCACCCGGATGTCGATCCTGAAGACCGCGATCGGGAGCACCTCCTAATGGGCATGTTCGACTCACTCAACGTCTCCGCCACGGGGATGACCGCCAGCCAGCTGTGGATGGACGTCGTCTCCTCGAACCTCGCAAACGCCGACAGCACGAAGTCCGCGAGCGGGGGGCCGTACCGCCGCAAGGAGGTCGTCCTCTCGGAGGCCTCGCCGAGCTTCGGCGAGGTCCTGGGCGGCGTCAAGGTGGACGGGATCGTCGACGATCCGAGCCCGCCGAAGATGGTCTACGACCCGGGGAACCCCGAGGCCGACAAGCAGGGCTACGTGGCCATGCCGAACGTCAACCCGGTCACCGAGATGGTCGACCTGATCTCGGCGAGCCGCGGCTACGAGTCCAACGTGACCGCGATGAACGCGGCCAAGCAGATGTTCTCCAAGACCTTCGACGTCCTCCGCTGATGCAGATTCCCGCGATCACCTCGGGCGTCGCCGGCCTCTCGGGCCTCTCCGGCTCGAGTCTCGGCGGCGTCGGCAGCGTCCAGAGCCCCGGCACCGGCTCGGGCTCGGGCGGCTTCGGATCCATGCTCACAGACGCCATCTCCGGCCTGAACCAGTCGCAGAACACGGCCGCGTCCGACTCGGTCGCCCTCGCCACCGGTCAGGCCAGCGACGTCACCTCGGTCGTCTCCGATGTCGAGAAGGCGAACCTCGAGATGCAACTGGCTGTTCAGGTTCGCAACAAGGCTGTCGATGCGTACGAGGAAATCATGCGGATGCAGATCTAGCCGGCACCCGCACCCCGCCTGACACACCCGCCCGCCCCCGCCTCCACCCCCCGCCCCCCGCCTTCACCCCCCGCCTCATATGCCCAAGCTTGCAAGCGTCAAGGACACCTGGAAGAGCATCGAGCCCCGTGGCCAGCTCACGATGGTCGTCTCGTTCCTGCTGATCCTGGTCACCGCGTACTTCCTGTTCAACTACGCGACCCAGCCCAGCTACACCACCCTCCAGACCGGCCTCTCCCCGACCCAGACCAACCGGGTCACCCAGGCCCTGGCGGGTGCGGGCGTCGCCTACAAGGTCACGAACGGCGGCACCGAGGTGAGCGTCGTCTCCAGCCAGCTCTCGGCCGCCCAGGTCGCGCTCGGATCGGCGGGCGTCGGCCCCGGCTCGCAGCCGGGCCTCGCCAACTTCACGAAGACCAGCCTCGGCACCACCAACGCTCAGCAGCAGGCGATGTACCAGCTCGGCCTGCAGGGCGACATCGAGCGCCAGATCGAGAGCATCACGGGCGTGAGCTCGGCCCAGGTGCAGATCGTGATGCCCACCGACACGCTCTTCGCCGACCAGTCGTCGCAGGCCACCGCCTCGGTGCTCCTGACGACCGACACGACGTTTGACCCGGCCGCCGTGAGCGGCATCGCCCACATGGTCGCCTCCGGCGTCCAGGGCCTCTCCGCCCAGAACGTGACCATCACCGACCAGACCGGCGCGATGCTGTGGCCGGGCGGCGGCACCGGCGCCGACGGCGCCCCGGGGGCGACCTCGAAGCTCGCCGTCCAGCAGAGCTACGACTCCCAGATCGCCGCCCAGGTCGACGCGCTGCTCGCGAGCACGCTCGGCGCAGGCAAGGGCCAGGCCCAGGTGAGCGCCGACCTGAACATGGATCAGGTGACGAACGACTCGGTCAACTACGACGGCACCAAGGTGCCGCTGAACACGCAGACGACCAAGGAGAACCTGCAGTCGGCCAGCGGCGGCACGGCCGGCGTCGCCGGCGTCGGCGGCAACATCCCGCCCGTCTACGCCGCCGGCAGCGGCAGCAAGGGCCTCGGCACCGTCTACCTGAACACCACGGGCAACACGAGCTACGGCGCCAACAAGACCGTCAGCCACACGGTCGTCGCCCCCGGCGCCGTCAACCAGCTCCACGTCGCCCTGCTGTTCGACTCGTCGGTGCCCGCGAAGGCGCAGACGGCGCTGCAGCAGACCGTGGCCACGATGGTCGGCCTCGTCCCGAGCCGCGGCGACACGATCTCGAAGGCCAGCGTGCCCTTCCAGAAGCAGGCGGCGGCGACCGGCACGGCCGCCGGCCCGCTGGGAGCGATCGGCGTCTCGAGCCCGCTCGCGCTCGTCCGCGACGCGATCATCGGCCTCGCCGCGATCGTCTTCCTCTTCCTGATCCGCCGCAACCTGAAGAAGCGCGAGCGCGAGCCGCGCTTCGCCGAGCCCACGTGGCTGCGCGAGATCTCACACGCGACGCCGCTTGCAGCCCTCGAGGCCGCCGGCATGCGCTCCGTCCCGTCCGCCTCGGTGCAGCATCGCGAGATCATGCAGAAGGAAGCCGAGGAGATCGCCCGTAACCAGCCCGAGCACGTCGCGCTCCAGGTGCAGCAATGGATGAACGAGTAGCCAGCGGCATGTCGGGCCGGCGCAAGGCGGCCGTCCTGCTCGTCTCACTGGGCTCGCGCGGCGCGGCCGAGGTGTTCCGGCACCTGCCCAACGAGATGATCGAGCAGCTCACGGTCGAGATGGCGCGCACGCCCACCGTCGATCCCGAGCACGCCTCCATGGTGATGGAGGAGATGGTGGCCCTGGCCAACGCCCGCGGCTACATCGCCGAGGGCGGCCTGCGCTTCGCCCGCGAGGTGCTCGAGCAGTCGGTCGGCGCGGCCCGGGCCGGCGAGATCCTGAACCGGCTCTCGGTGATCATCGAGACGACGCCGTTCGAGTTCCTGCGCAGCACCCCGCCCGACCAGATCGCCGCCTTCCTGCGCAACGAGCATCCCCAGACCGTCGCGATGGTCGTCGCCCAGCTTCCCAACACGACGCTCGCCGCGAAGGTCATGGAGCTGCTCGCGCCGGAGCTGCAGGCCGACGTCGCCGTGCGCATTGCGACGATGGGCCAGACGTCGCCGGACGTCGTCAAGGAGGTCGCCCGGGTGATGGAGCGCAAGCTCGAGACCGTGCTCCAGCGCGAGTTCGCCGCCGCCGGCGGCGTCCGCTCCCTGGCCGCCATCCTGAACGCCGCCAACCGCACCACCGAGCGCAACATCCTCGACCACCTCCAGGAGGAGGACGAGGACGTCGCCAACGAGGTGCGCGGGCTCCTGTTCGTCTTCGAGGACATCCTCAACCTGGACGACCGGGCGCTGCAGATGGTGCTGCGCGAGGTCGACTCGAAGGATCTCGGCCTCGCCATGCGCGGCGCCTCCACCGAGGTGCAGGAGAAGATCCTGGACAACATGTCCCAGCGCGGTGCGGAGATGCTGCGCGAGGAGATGGAGTACATGCCGCCGCAGCGACGCAAGGTCGTCGAGGAGGCCCAGTCGAAGATCGTCGCGGTCGTGCGCAGGCTCGACGACGCCGGCGAGCTCGTCATCTCGCGCGGCGGCAGCGACGAGGACGAGTTGATTGGCTGACGTCTTCGAATTCACGGCCCTCGAGCCACCCCAGTACCTGGTCGCCGACAACGGATCGACCGAGGACCGGATGGCGGCGCTCGCCGCCGTTGCGGAGCAGCGCGGGTTCGACGAGGGCCTTGCCCGCGGCCTCGCCGAGGCGCGCGCGCAGACGGCGGGGGCGCTCGAGGCGGTCGCGGCCGCCGAGCGCGCCGTGGCCGAGCTGCGCGACACCTACCTCGGGCAGGCCGAGGCGGCCGCCGTCGAGCTCGCCTTCCAGATCGCCGAGAAGGTGATCGGCGCGACCGTCGCCGCCGATCCCGAGGCGGTGCTCGGCGTCGTGTCGGGCGCGCTCCTGCGCACGACCGACCGCGACCATCTCGTGATCGAGGTGAACCCGGCGGACTTCGAGCTCGTGCGCGACGCGGCCACCGAGCTGGCGGCGCGCCTCGGCGGGATCAACCGCATCGAGGTCATCTCCGAGCGCCGCGTGGAGCCCGGCGGCTGTGTGGTTCGCACCGAGGAGGGCGAGATCGACGCGCGCATCGCCGCCCAGATGGGGCGCGTGCGCCAGCTCCTCGGCGAGGTGCCGGGTGCGGCCGCGCGGACCGCGGACGGGCCCGACGGTGCCTGACACCGGCGCCGATCGGCCCCTCGCCGCCCACGCCCGCGCGATCGCCGAGGCCGACCTGCAGTGCCACCGCGGCCGCGTCGTCAACCTGATCGGCCTCGTCATCGAGGCCACCGGCCTGCGCGCCGAGGTCGGCGAGCTGGTCACGATCGCGGGCGGGCGCAACAGCCCGCCGGTGCCCGCCGAGGTGGTCGGGTTCCGCAACGGCCGCGCGCTCCTGATGCCCCTCGGCGACATGCGCGGGATCGCGCCCGGCACCGTCGTCGAGCCGACCGGCGGGCCGTTCCGCGTGCCCGTGGGCGACGCGCTTCTGGGCCGGGTGCTCGACGGGCTGGGACGGCCGATCGACGGCGGCCCGGAGATCACCGGCGGGCGGCCGCGGGCCGTCGCCGGCATGCCGCCCTCGCCCATGGACCGGCCCCGGATCAGCGAGCGGCTCGAGCTCGGCGTGCGCGCCCTCGACGCCCTCGTCCCCTGCGGCCGCGGGCAGCGGCTGGGCATCTTCGCCGGCTCCGGCGTGGGCAAGTCGACGCTGCTCGGCTCGATCGCCCGCGCCACCACGGCGTCGGTCAACGTCATCTGCCTCGTCGGCGAGCGCGGCCGCGAGCTGCTCGAGTTCATCGAGCGCGACCTGGGCGACGCGCTGGCCCGCTCGGTCGTGGTCGTGTCGACGTCCGACCAGCCCGCGCTCGTGCGGATCAAGGCTGCGCTCGTGGCGACGACGATCGCCGAGCACTTCCGCGACGCGGGGAACGACGTGCTGCTGATGATGGACTCCGTCACCCGCCTCGCGATCGCCCAGCGCGAGATCGGCCTTGCGATCGGCGAGCCGCCCGCCACCCGCGGCTACACGCCGAGCGTCTTCGCGATGCTGCCGCAGCTGCTCGAGCGCGCGGGCACGTCCGGCCGCGGGTCGATCACCGGCCTCTACACCGTCCTCGTCGAGGGCGACGACATGAACGAGCCGATCGCCGACTCGGTGCGCTCCATCCTGGACGGCCACTGCGTGCTCTCGCGCGCGCTCGCGCACAAGAGCCACTATCCGGCGATCGACGTGCTCCAGTCCGTGTCGCGGCTCGCCAACGAGGTGACGTCGCCGCCCGTCCGCGAGGCCGCCGCCGCCCTGCGCGAGACCCTCGCCGCCTACCGGGCGAAGGAGGATCTGATCACGATCGGCGCCTACAGCCCGGGGGCCGATGCGGGCGTCGACTACGCCATCGCGAAGGTGGCGCAGATCGATGCATTCCTGCGCCAGCCGGCCGACGAGGCCGCCGACGCGGCCGTGACCGACCAGCGCCTGGTCGACCTCATGGCCGACCGTGCCGGCGCCGTCGAGTTTGCCGATCCTCCAACAGACGATACTTCATTTGCGTCAGGTAGCGCCGATTACCTGAGCGCAAACCGTCTGTTGGAGGCCTGATGTCCACCGAAGAGACCACACGCCAGCTCGTGATCTTCTCGCTCGGAACCGAGGAGTACGCACTCCCGATCACCCGCGTGCAGGAGATCATCCGCTACACCGAGCCGCGCAGCGTGGCGTCCCAGACGCCCTGGGTCCGCGGTGTGATCAACCTCCGCGGCAAGATCGTCCCCGTGTGCGACCTGGCCGAGCGGCTGGGGCTCACGCTCGAGCGGCCCGAGGCGGCCAAGATCGTGATCGTCGAGACCGGTGTCGGCACCGCCGGCGTCATCGTCGACGACGTCGACGAGGTGCTGACCGTGAGCAACGAGCAGCTCGAGGACGTCCCCACCGCCGACGCCGGCTACGTGGACGCGATCGCGAAGGTCGGCGACCGGCTCGCGATCCTGCTGAACCCGGACGGCCTGTTCGCCGGCGTCCAGATCGCCGCGTAGCCCGTTTGCCTGCACGCCCTTCGGGCCGACCCCGGTTCCTCGGGAACCGGGGCCAGGCCCCGCCGTGCGTCCGGCACACCGGCGACCTCCCCACTCTCTGGTATCCGCCTCGCGGGGTGCGCGGGACCTGCAATTCGGGCCGGTCGTTGCCGATAACCAGACAGTCCCGCCATGACCTCCCAGACCCCCGCCTTCTCCAAGCCCATCCGCGTCGTCGTCGCAGACGATTCCGCGTTCATGCGCCGGCTCATCTCCGATGCGCTGACCGAGCGCGGCGCGCAGGTGGTCGGGGTCGGCCGGGACGGAGACGAGGCGCTTGCCCTGTGCGCCCAGCACCGTCCCGACGTGCTCTCGCTCGACCTGGCGATGCCCGGCAAGGACGGCATCGGCGTCCTGCGCGAGCTGCGCCGGATCGGCTCCCCCGTCGCCGTGGTCGTCGTCTCCGCCTTCTCCCCCGCCCACGGGGCGCGGGCGGTCGACGCGCTCGCCGAGGGCGCCGTCGAGCTCGTCGCCAAGCCCTCCGGAAGCGCGCTTGCCTCGGGGTTCTTCCGCGAGCTCTACGACAAGATGTGCCTGGCCGCGATCGCCCGCCGTCCGCGCGCCGCCGCCGTGCCGGCATCGCCGCGCCCCGCTGCGCCCGCTCCCCGGCCCCCGCTCGCACCGGCGGGCCTGTCACGCCGGTCGACCGGCATGACCCGCACCGTCGTGATCGCCTGCTCGACCGGCGGCCCGAAGGCGCTTGCCACCCTGATCCCCGCGCTGCCGGCGACGCTCGGCGGCGGCGCCGTGATCGTCCAGCACATGCCTCCCGGCTTCACCGCCTCGCTCGCCACCCGGCTCGACAACGCCTCCGGCCTGACCGTGTGCGAGGCCCGCGGCGGCGAGCGGGTCTCGCCGTCGACGGCGCTCGTCGCTCCCGGCGGCCGCCACCTGCACCTGCGCGAGGGCGGCCTCGTCGCGCTCGGCGACGAGCCCGAGGTGGGCGGACTGCGCCCCCGGGCCGACATCACGATCCGCGACGCCGCGGCCGTGTTCGGCGAGCGCCTGCTGCTCGTCGTGCTCACCGGCATGGGCAAGGACGGCCTCGAAGGCGCCCGCGACGTCAAGCGCCTCGGCGGCCGCATCCTGGTCGAGGCCGAGTCCACCTGCACCGTCTACGGAATGCCGCGCGCGGTGGCCGAGGCCGGCCTGGCCGACAACGTCCTGCCGCTGCACGAGCTGCACGCGGCGATCGCGGCGGAGGCGGCCTGATGTCCCAGCCGGCCTTCCAGCGCGACGACTACACCGACTTCTGCGAGGGCGTGCGCCGCCTCACCGGGATCGACCTCGCCCAGTACAAGCGCCCGCAGATGGAGCGCCGGATCCGCGCGTTCGCCGACCGCAAGGGCATCACCGTCCTGCCCGCGTACCTGACCGCGCTCACCGCGGACCGGGTCGCCCTGGACGAGTTCCTCGACCGCATGACCATCAACGTGTCGCAGCTCTGGCGCAACCCCGAGCAGTGGACGCGGCTGCAGCAGACGATCCTCCCCGAACTCGCCCGCACCGGCGCGATCAGCGCATGGAGCGCCGGCTGCTCGTACGGCGCCGAGGCCTACACGCTGGCCGCGGTCTGCCGCGACGCCGCACCGGGCTGCCGGGTCGAGATCCGCGGCACCGACATCGACCCGCGCATGGTCGAGCGCGCCCGCGACGGCCGCTTCACGGCCGACGACGCTCGCACCGCCCCCAAGCCCGCCCTGCAGCGCTGGTTCGACCACGACGGCGACGGGTGGCGGGCCAAGCCCGAGCTGCGGATGATGACGAAGTTCGCCCCCGGCGACCTCCTGCGCGACCGCCCGCCGTCGGCCCGGTTCGACCTGATCCTGTGCCGCAACGTCGTCATCTACTTCACCGAGCCCGTGCGCGACCGGCTCCACCAGCTCATGGTCGGCGCCCTGCGGCCGGGGGGCTATCTGATGATCGGCTCCAGCGAGCGCGTGTCCACGCCCCAGGCGTTCGGGCTCGAGAGCTCCCACCCCTTTATCTATCGGAAGGCCTGATGGACACCTCTGAGTACATCGGGATGTTCCTGGCCGAGAGCCGCGAGCACCTGCAGACGCTGAACCTCGCGATCATCCGGATCGAGGAGACCCCCTCCGACACCGAGACGATCGACGAGATCTTCCGCATCGCCCACTCCCTCAAGGGCATGAGCGGCACGATGGGGTTCGCGCGCATGGCGGCGCTCACGCACACGATGGAGGACGTGTTCGAGACGCTGCGCGGCCGCACCGGCGGCCTGGAGCGGCGCGTCATCGACATCCTGCTCGAGTGCCTGGACGTGCTCGAGGGGGCCGTCGAGGCGATCGAGACGGGCGGCGACGAGAACTTCGACCCGACCACGCTGATCGCCCGCCTGAGCGAGCTGATCCGCCACCCGGACGAGCCCGCCGCCGTCGCCGCCGTCGCCGCCCCGGCCGCGCCGGCCGCGGCAGCCGGCCTGCCCGCGGCGGTCGCCGAGTTCACCGCCGACGTGCCCCTCCTGCACATCGAGGTCACCCTCGTCGCCGACGTGATGATGCCCGCGGTGCGGGCATACATGGCGCTCACCGCCGTCGCCGACCACGGCGAGACGATCTGGAGCTCGCCCACGCCCGATGAGGTCGACGGCTTCGCCGGCGCGACCATCGACGCCTGGCTCGCAACCGAGCACGACCCCGCCACCGTGGAGGCGGCCGTCCGCGCCATCCCCGACGTCGCCGCGATCTCGGTGACCATCCCCGACCGGGCCGCGGAGGCCACGGCAGAGGCGCCCGTCCCGGCGCCCGCCCAGGCGCCCGCCGCCCCGCAGGCCGAGGCGGAGGAGCCCGCAGCAGCGCCGGCCGCGCCGGCCGCGCCGGTGCATGCGGCGCCCGCCGCCCGCTCGACGGCCCAGACCGTGCGCGTCGATGCCCTGCGGCTCGATCAGCTGATGCACTACATGGGCGAGCTCGTGGTGCACCGCACCCGCGTCGAGTCGCTCGCCGTGGGCTCGGGCATCGACGGCCTCGCCGAGGCGGTCGGTGACCTCACCCGCAGCTCCCAGGCCCTGCAGGCACTGGTCATGCAGGTGCGCATGATCGAGGTCGATGCCGTCTTCATGCGCTTCCCCCGCCTCGTGCGCGACCTGTCCGCCAAGATGGGCAAGCAGGTCGACCTCGTCCTGACCGGCCGCGACACCGAGCTTGACCGCACCGTCGTCGACGCCCTCGGCGATCCGCTCGTGCACCTGGTGCGCAACTCGCTCGACCATGCGCTCGAGCCGCCGGCCGAGCGCGAGGCCGCGGGCAAGCCGCCGACGGGCGTGCTCGAGCTCTCCGCCCGCCAGGCCGGCGGCAACGTGGTCATCACCGTCCGCGACGACGGGCGCGGGATCGATCCGGCCAGGGTCGCCGCGAAGGCCGCCGAGCGCGGGCTGATCGCGGCCGACGCCGTCAACTCGGTGGACATGACCCGCGCCATCGAGCTCCTCTTCGAGGCCGGCTTCTCCACCGCCGAGCAGACCAGCGACATCTCCGGCCGCGGGGTCGGCATGGACGCGGTGCGAAGCGCCCTGCGCAGCCTGGGCGGCGCGGTCGTCATGACCTCCGAGAAGGGCGTCGGCACCACCGTCCAGGTGCGGCTGCCGCTGACGCTTGCGATCATGCCCGCTCTGCTCGTCGATTCCGGCTCGGTGCCGTTCGCGATCCCGCTCGAGCGGGTCGAGCGCACCGTCAACCTGGCCGAGCAGACCGTGCGGTCGGTCACCGGAAGGCGCATGCTGGTGCTGAAGGACGGCGTGCTGCCCCTGATCGACCTGGGCGAGGCGCTCGGCTACGAGCCGGCGCCCGACGCAGGCTTCGTCGTCATCGCCCGCGGCGCCGAGCGGCGGCTGGCGCTCGTCGTCGAGGCGCTCGTCGGACAGCGCGAGCTGGTGACCCGCCCGCTTCCGGCGGAGGCCGGATCCCAGAGCTGCCTGTCAGGCGGGGCAGTGCTCTCGGACGGGACGATCAGCCTGATCGTGGACTGCGACGCGCTGGCCGAGGCCGGCGGCGCGGCCCGCGGCGGCAAAGCATCTTCTGATCTTGCAAACGCGGCATGAGGAGCGTGAGATGGAACTAACCGACATGCAGCTCGACGGGCTGCGTGAGATCTCCAATATCGGCTCGGGCACTGCCGCGACGGCACTCTCGAGCATGCTTGGCCGCACGGTCGACCTGAAGGTCCCGCGCGCCCTGGCACTCGATCTGGCCGACGCCGTCGAGGCGGTCGGCTCCCCCGAGGACGCGGTCACGGCCGTCGTCCTGGGCGTAGTCGGCGACCTGGACGCAACGGTCGTCCTGCTCTTCGACCCCACCAGCGCGGCCACGGTGTGCACGCTTCTGGGCGTCGATCCGGAGGACTCCGAGATGGCCCTCTCCGCCCTGGGCGAGGTGGGCAACATCCTCGGCAGCTCGTATGTCGGGGCCATGGGCCAGATGGCCGGCCTCGACCTCGAGCCGCAGCCGCCGGTCGCGCTCGCCGACATGCTGGGCGCGATCGTCGCATCCGCCCTGGCCTCGACCGCGATGGACACCGACCTGGCGCTCCTGCTCGACTCCGAGATGCTGGTCGAGAACGCCGAGTGCAGCTTCGGCGTGCTGTTCGTGCCGACCGCCAACGGCGTCGGCCGTCTGCTCACGGGCCTCGGCCTGGGAGAGGCGGCGTAGTCGTGGCCGAGCTGATGGCCCGCATGGCCGAGATCGCCGTGTCCCGGCACGAGGCCGACGTGCTCGTCGCCCTCGGCCTGGGCTCGTGCATCGGCCTGGCCCTGCTCGACCGCGGCTCGCCGATCGCCGGCCTGGCGCACGTCGTCCTGCCGGAGTCGCGCGAGGGCACCTCGGTCCCTGGCAAGTTCGCCGACACCGCCGTCCCCGAGCTGCTGCGCCAGATGGGCGCGCTCGGCGCCACCACGTCGCGCCTGCAGGCCGTCCTCGTCGGCGGCGCGCAGATGTTCGCGACGGGCGCGAGCGGGTCGCTCGACATCGGCCGCCGCAACGAGCAGGCCGTACGCACCGCCCTGGCCGTCGCCGGGATCGCGGTGACGGTGGCGGTGACCGGCGGCAGCTCCGGCCGCACCATGCGCGTCCACCTCGGCACCGGCCTCGTCACGTGCAAGGTCGCCGGCAGCGTCGAGGAGCGGATCGCGAGCCGTAGTCCGATGAACCTGAAGGTGGCAGCATGAACGATGTTCTTTCGAACGACGAGGTCGCGGCACTGGTCGAGGCCGCCCGCCAGGGCAACGTGCCGGCCGACGAGCCGACCGCGCCGAAGCGGCGGGCGCCGCGCGTCCGCGAGGTCGACTTCTCCCGCCCGAGCAAGTTCGCGGTGGATCAGCTGCGCAAGCTCGAGCGCGCCCACGAGACGTGCTGCCGGACGACGGCGACGCACCTCTCCACCGAGCTCCTGACGCCGGTCGAGCTGGAAGTGCTCGGCATCGACCAGCTGACCTGGTCGACCGCGATGAACCAGATCCCGCAGCCGTCGGTGTGCGGTGTGATCGAGTGCAAGCCGCTGGGCACCCAGGTGCTCCTGACCGCGGAGCTCGGACTGATGCTGCGCCTGGTCGAGCGGCTGCTCGGAAGCACCGCGTCGACGAAGACGCGTCCGCGCGAGCTGACCGAGATCGAGACCGCTCTGGTGTCGCGCGTCTTCACCACCGTGATCGAGCACCTCTCGGTCACCTGGGCCGAGCTCGCCGACGTGACGATGGAGCTGCGCACCATCGAGTCGCAGCTTGCGAACGCCAACCTGGCGCCGCCGAGCGAGCCGACGCTGATGCTGACGATGGAGGTGCAGTTCGACAAGACGTCGTCGACGATGGCGCTCGTGGTGCCGCACCGGTCGGTCGAGTCGGTGCTGCCGCGGCTCTCCGCCAGCCAGTACGGCGACACGGTCGTCGAGCCCGGCGCCACCGAGGCGATGCGAGCGGGGCTTGCCGCCGTCAACGTCGAGATCCGGGCCGAGGTCGCAGCCACCGACCTCACCCTCGACGAGGTGCTCGCGCTGCAGCCGGGCCAGGTGCTGCGCTTCGGCGTCCCGGCCGCGAACGGCGTGCGCCTCTTCGCCGGGAAGGTGCCCGCGCACCGCGCGCAGCCCGGCCGCAACGGCAACTACCGGGCCGTGCAGGTCATCGGCCGGCTGGGGGAGGCGGAGTGACCACCGAAGACGCACTCATCAAGCTGGCCGAGTCGACCGGGGCCGCCATCGAGCAGGTGCTCGAGATCGTGAGCTCCGCCGAGATCGAGCGCAGCCACGTCGCGATCGTCCCGAGCGGCGAGTCGCCGCTGCGGTCGATCCCCGTGCCCGCGGTGGCCGCCCACGTCTCGTACATCCACGGCGTCACCGGCGGCAACATCTTCCTGATGACCCGGCTCGGCGTCCGCCGCCTGGCCGCGGCCATGATGGGCATGGACGCGATGGAGGTGACGGACTCCGAGGAGCTGTCCGAGCTCGACCTGTCGGCCGCCGGCGAGGCCATGAACCAGATGATGGCTGCAGCCGCCGCGGCCACGGCCACCGTGCTCGGCGAGGAGGTCGAGATCTCGCCGCCCGAGACGCGGTTCTTCGCCACCCCGAACGAGGCCGTCGACGCCTACGAGCTGACACCGCACGTGACCACCGTCGGCTTCACCCTGCTGGGCGAGCCCTGCCGGCTGGTGGCCCTCGTGCCCAACGCCTTCGTCGTGCGCATGAAGGGCGCGTTCGACGAGATGGCCGCCGTGGCCGCGGCCTCCGGCCGCGAGCGCCCCGAGCCGGGCGAGCGCATCTCGTCGGACGCCGTCAGGTCGGTGCCGGTCCGTGTCTGGGCCGAGCTGGGGCGGACGCAGATGCCGGTCGGCCGTGCGGTCGGCCTGCGCAACGGGCGCGGTGGTCGAGCTCGACCGCGCACCCGACGACCCCGTTGACCTCTTCGTCAACGGCCGTCTCTTCGGCACCGGCCGGCTGCTGCTGGTCGAGGACGAATGGGCGGTGCGGATCGAGACCGTGCTGCCCCGCCCAACCACATCTACCGAACCCGATGAAACACCCCAAGGAGGAACCAACTGATGGCACGCGTGCTGATTGTTGACGATGCCGCGTTCATGAGGAAGATGCTCGGCGACGTGCTCGCGAAGGGCGGGCACGAGGTCATCGGTGAAGGCGCCAACGGCGCCGAGGCAATCACCCAGTACCAGGCGCTGCGCCCCGACATCATGACGCTGGACATCACCATGCCCGAGAAGGACGGCCTGGCCGCCCTGCGCGAGATCCTGACGCTCGAGCCGGGCGCCAAGATCGTGATGTGCTCCGCGCTCGGCCAGGAGTCGAAGGTGCTCGAGGCGATCAAGTCCGGCGCCAAGGACTTCGTCGTGAAGCCGTTCCAGCCCGACCGGGTGCTGGACGCGATCGGCAAGGCCCTCGCGTAGCTCCCGCAAACCCCCCAAACGCCCGCACGGCCAGCCTCAATCGCAACGCCGAGGCGCCGATTACCCATGCGGGGCTCCGGCAGAGCCAGGGCCCCAACTCGAGTCCGGCGTGCGTCCGGACCTGAATCGAATCCGATGCCAAAGTCGTTCACCTTCAATCTCGAGCCCGTCCGCGCTCTTCGCGAGCAGGTCGAGCATCAGGCCCAGGAGCAGCTGGCCACCGAGCTGGCCCTGAAGGCCCGCCGGGAGTCGGCCCTCCATGAGGCCGCTCGCCGCGCGAAGGCTGCGCTGCTGGCCCGCACCCCGTCGCACGGCTCGACCGTGACGGGGCATGAGCTGCAGGCCCGCGAGGCGTTCGTGGCCCGCACCGAGCGCGAGCGCGAGTCGGCTCGCCAGGAGCTGGCCGCGTCCGAGCAGCAGGTCGCACACAGCCGCGGCCGCCTGGTCGAGGCCGGGCGCGAGCGCGAGGTGCTCGAGCGGCTCAAGCGCCGGCGCGCGAGCGAGCACGCCCACGTGGTCGCCAAGCTCGAGGAGCAGTCGCTCGCCGAGATCGCGCTCACATCACACCTGCGCAACCGCGAGAGGCACGCCGCATGAGCCTCGACGCCGCCATCGGCCGGATCGACCAGGTGCTGTCGATGCAGGCCAGCCTGGACGCCGCCGCCCCGGCCCCGGCCCAGACCGACGCCGGCACGACCGGCGCCACGAGCTTTTCCGACCTTCTGAGCGCGCAGACGACCGCGCCTTCGGCCCCGCTCGGCTCCGCCGCCCCCGCCGCGGCCGCGCCGTACGCGGCCGACATCCAGGCCGCGGCGCAGAAGTACGACGTCGCCCCCGCGCTCATCGAGGCCGTCATCCAGCAGGAGTCGGGGTTCAACCCGAACGCGAAGAGCCCCGCGGGCGCCGGCGGCCTGATGCAGCTCATGCCGGGCACGGCCGCCGGGCTCGGCGTCACGAACGTCTACGACCCGGCGCAGTCGATCGATGCAGGCACCCACTACCTGCGCGATCAGCTCGACCGGTTCGGCGGCAACACCCGGCTGGCCCTGGCCGCCTACAACGCCGGCCCCGGCGCCGTCGCCGCATACGGAGGCGTGCCGCCCTATCCCGAGACGCAGAGCTACGTCGCCGACGTGCTCCGGAACTATGCCGCCTACTCCGGCGGATCCGCCCAACCCACCCTCACAGGAAGCAGCGCATGAATGACTCCGTGAACGCCGTCGCGGCCAGCGCCGTGCCGGCCCAGGCGCCGCCAAAACGCGGCGACGACCCGCCGTCCGACGCCTTTGCAGTGGCGCTCGGGTCGGCGGCGGCGACAGAATCGCCACCGCCCGGCACCACCACCGCCCCGAAAGCCCGGACCGCAGATGCGGAGGGCAAGAAGGCCGAAGGCGACTCCTCCGGCCAGAACACCACCGACGCACCGGTCGGCCAGGGCACCGCTCCCGGCCCGGCGAGCGCGACGATGTCGCCCCTCCTGGCGCTCCTCGCCGCGCCGCCGGCACAGGCCGCTGCGCCCGCACAGGCGGCACCGTCCCCGGCCACGCCGGTACCGGCGGCTCCTGCCGGTGGCACCGCCGCGCCGGTCACGCCGTTCCCCGCTGTCACGGCGGGCGCGGCGCAGCCTGTGACACCGCAGGTGGCCGCACCGGCCGCACCGGCCGCAACCGCAGCTGCGGCCGCACCTGCGGCCACCGCCGGTCCCACGCCGCAGGCCGCAAACGGCCCGGCGACGCCGGCGGGCACGCAGAGCAGCGTCACCGGCACGGATCCGCTCCCGGGGGCCACAACGCCCGCCGCGGCGGCTGCTTCCGTCCAGCAGGCCGCGACCGGCACCGCCGGCGCGTCCACCCGCTCCAAGCCGGCCGCCGCTGCGCGCCCGGCCCGGGCCGACGGCCCCGCCGCCACCACGACGGCGGCCGCCACCGGCCACGCGGGCGCAACCACCCGCACGGGGATGGCCGGCGGCGGGACGACCGGCGAGCGCCGGCCGCACTCCGAGGCAGCGGTGCCGCCGGTGCAGCCGGCGGCTTCCACCGCCTCCGAGCCGGCCGCCGAGGCGCAGACCGCCCCGGCCACGTCCGCGGGGGCGGGCGCTCCCGCAGCCGGACAGGCCCCTGCGCCGGCCGACGCCGGACACGCCGACGTCGTCACCGCGGCACCGGCTCCCGCGACCGACACCCCGGCCGCCCGGCCGGACTCGGCCGCCGCGGCCACCGTCACCGCCCGCGCCCGGATGCAGGATCTCGCCGACGTCACCGGCGCGACGATGCGGATGGCCGTCCGGTCGGGCCAGCCGGTCGCGCGGATCACCCTGCACCCGGGCGATCTCGGCGACGTCCAGGTGACGATGCGCTATCACCAGGACGGCGTCTCGGCGATCGTCACCACCGACAACCACGAGGCGGCCGCCGCCCTGCTCCAGGCCGGTGCAGACCTGCGCCGCTCACTCGAGGCCCAGGGCGTCACCGTCCACGGCCTCGACGTCCACCTCTCCGGCGATGACCGCGGCGGCAGCGCCCGCGGTGAGCGCGCCGCGGACATGGCAAACGCAATGGGGCCCAGCGGTGGCGATGACGCCGCCGACGACGAGGCCGAAATCACGATCCAGCCGTCGCAGCTGCCCCTTCCGGGATCGCAGATCGACGTATTCGCATAGGAGGAATCGAATGAGCAGCATCCCACCCACGAGTGGCACGACCGGCGCAAACACGTCGGCGTCGATCTCCAACCCCGCCGCGATCCTGGGCCAGGACGGGTTCCTGCAGCTCCTCGTCGCGGAGATGCAGAACCAGGATCCGATGAGCTCCTCGCAGGATCCGACGCAGACCGTGACCCAGATGGCCCAGTTCTCCTCCGTGGAGCAGCTGACCAACCTGGTGCAGGGCAGCCAGCAGGCGCTCGAGCATCGCGCTCATCGGCCACACCGTCGCCTACACCGACTCCGCCGGCAACCCCGGCCAGGGCGTCGTCGACGCGGTGACGTTCAACCAGGGCGAGCCCGTGATCGACGTCAGCGGCGTCGGCATCAGCTCGAGCCAGATCGTGGGCGTGTCGTAACCCATGTCGGCCGATCCCATCCGCATCAACCCGGCGACCACACCTCCCGGTGTGGCCGACCCCACGCCGCCCGCAGCTGGCGCGCGCCGGCCTGCCACGGATGGCCCGGCCTTCGATCAGCTCCTCCAGCGGAGGCTTGCGGCGACCGATTCGCAGCCGCTCCGCCTCAGCGGCCACGCCCTGGAGCGGCTCAACCAGCGGGGCATCCCCGTTGACGCCGCCACCATGGCCCGCCTCAGCGAGGGCGTATCAAAGGCCGCGGCCAAGGGCTCGCGCGATGCCCTGGTCATGGTCGACTCGACGGCCTTCGTGGTCTCAGTCCGCAACCGGACTGTAATCACGGCGGTCGGCGCCGACAACATGCGTGATCGCGTGTTCACGAACATCGACAGCGCGGTCATCAACTAACCACCAACACCACAGAACGGGCCGAAGACGCCGGACCCCACCAGGGGAAGCGATCGGCCGGAGAGGATCAAGGATCACCATGCGAGCAATGTTCTCCGCCATCAGCGGCCTCACCGTCCACCAGACCATGCTGGACGTGACCGCCAACAACATCGCCAACGTCAACACCATCGGGTTCAAGTCCGAGCGGGCGAGCTTCGAGGACGCGCTGTCCCAGCTCCAGAAGGGCTCGAGCGCCCCGACCGCCACGACCGGCGGCACCAACCCCCAGCAGATCGGCCTGGGCGTCCGGCTCGGCAGCATCAACAACATCATGACGGCCGGCGCCGTGCAGACGACCGGCAACTCGCTCGACGTCGCCATCCAGGGCGACGGGTTCTTCCGCGTCGTCGCCGATCCGACCACGCTCGGCGGCACGCCGTCCTACATGTACACGCGCGCGGGCAGCTTCACGACCGACGCCAACGGCGACATGGTGACCAACGACGGGGACTACGTCGTCGGCTTCAAGTTCGACTCGAGCGGCAACCCGCTCACGGGCGCCGCCAACGAGACCAAGATCACGATCCCGCCGGGCTCCCAGTCCGTCACGATCGGTCAGAACGGCACCGTGTCGGTGACCGACTCCGCCGGAGCCGTCACCAAGGTCGCCGTCATCTCGCTGGCCACGTTCCCGAACAACGCCGGCCTGCAGCGCGTCGGCGGCAACAACTTCATCGCAACGAACAACACGGGCGCCGAGACGGCCAACATCGCCGGCACCAACGGCCTCGGCACGCTCATCCCAGGCGCGATCGAGATGTCGAACGTCGACCTCGCCCAGGAGTTCACCAACATGATCACCGCCGAGCGCGGGTTCCAGGCGAACAGCCGCGTGATCTCCACGGCGGACGAGATGCTCCAGGAGCTCGTGAACCTGAAGCACTAAGCCGGGACCGCGGTGGGGCCGGCGCCTGACGGCCCGGCCCCACCGCACCTCCCCGACCACGAAAGGATTCGGCGTGATCGCCGTCCACCGCATCAGCCAGCCCGACCGCGAGGTGTACGTCAACCCCGACCTGATCCAGGTCATCGAGGGGAACCCCGACACCGTGATCGTGCTCTGCAACGGGACCAAGTTCGTGGTCGCCGAGACGCCTGCCGAGGTCGCCGGGCTCGTGCGGGAATGGCGCGCCTCCATCCTCACCGCCACCGAGCACCCGTCGCCCGCTGCCGGTCGCAGCGCCGCGTTCGGGCGGCTCGCCGCGGTGGTCGAGCTGCCACGCGATCATGGCCATGCAGACTGAATCTCGCGCCACTCAGGCCGATTATCTGCACAGTTACGCAAAGCGCCGCCATGGACGGCGGCCGTCGCCCCGAAGGAACGGATAGACATGAAGGCAATCACCGCAATCGGTATCGGAGTGGCGTTCGCTGCGCTGTTCCTCGCGGCGATCATGGAGGGGACGAACCCGGTCACCTTCCTCAACATCCCCGCCCTGATCCTGATCACCGGCGGCACCGTCGGCGCCACGATGGCGTCCACGAACTTTCGCTCGTTCATGACCGCGCCGAAGGCGGCCATCATGTCGTTCAAGGGCACGTCGATCAACTCCGCCGGATCCATCGGCCAGATGGTCGAGCTCTCCGAGAAGGCGCGCCGCAACGGCCTGCTGGCCCTCGAGGAGGACGTGGCCAAGATCGACGACGCCTTCACCCGCAAGGGCCTGCAGCTGGTCGTCGACGGCACCGACTCGGATCTTGTGCACGCGATCCTCGAGTCCGAGATCGACGGCCTGGCGGCCCGCCATGCCCAGGTGGCCGGCCTCTTCACGACGGCCGGCGGCTTCGCTCCGACGGTCGGCATCATCGGCACGGTCATGGGCCTGATCCACGTCCTCCAGAACCTGGCCGCGCCGGCCGAGCTCGGCCCGGCGATCTCGGGCGCGTTCATCGCGACCCTGTATGGCGTCTCGAGCGCAAACCTGATGCTCCTGCCGATCGGCAACAAGCTCAAGGAGATGTCGGCGGTCGAGCTGAACCACCGGACGATGGTCCTCGACGCGATCCTGTCGATCCAGGCCGGCGACAACCCGCGCGTGCTGGCTGAGAAGCTCGAGTCGTTCGTCCCGCCGGCCGATCGCGGCGGCGAGAAGTCCGAGAACGGCTCCCCCTCGGCGGAGTTGAAGGAAGCGGCATGAGCGGCCACGGACGCGGCCGTGGCCGGCGCCGGGGCGGGCACGGCGGCGGTGGGCACGAGGGCGGCGACGAGCGCTGGCTTCTGACCTACGCCGACATGATCACCCTGCTGATGGCGCTCTTCATGGTGCTGTTCTCGATCTCGTCGGTCAACATCTCGAAGTACCAGGTGCTCCAGCACGCCCTGCAGAAGGCGTTCATCGGCGGCGTCCTGGACGGCGGCAAGGGCGTCCAGTCGGGCAACCCCACCCGCATCACCGGCGTGCAGACCGCGACCCCGAGCGGGTCGGTCGACTCGAGCTTCAACATCTTCACGAAGACCCTGCTCGGCTCGGGCAAGACCGACACGGCGTCAAAGGCCAAGGCTGCGGCCAAGGAGCAGAACACCCTGCTCGAGGTGCAGCGCCGGGTCGAGAACTACGCCACGAAGCACGGCTTCGCCGCCGACATCTCGACCAGCATCGACCAGCGCGGCCTGGTCATCCGCCTGCTCACGAACAACCTCGTCTTCGACAGCGGCCAGGCGACGCTCAAGCCGACCGCCACGCCGCTTCTGATGCGCGTCTCGCGGCTGCTCGTCTCGATGCACATCGAGAACCCGATCAGCGTCGAGGGCAACACCGACAACATCCCCATCTCCGGCGGCGAGTTCCCGAGCAACTGGGAGCTCTCCACCGCCCGCGCCGACGCCGTGCTCGAGTTCCTGCTGCACCACGGCATCAGCCCGAAGCACCTCGCCGCGGTCGGATACGCCGACCAGAACCCCGTCGCCCCCAACACGTCCGATGCCGGCCGCGCGCTCAACCGGCGCGTCGACATCGTCGTGATCCGCTCTGACACCACCTCATCCTCCGGAGGCACCTCCCCGTGAAAGGCAAGCTCAAAATCATCCTGCCCGTCCTGCTCCTGCTCGTTGTGGGCGGCGGCGGCGCGTACTTCTTCCTGCTCGCCCCCAAGCCGGCGAAGGCCGCGCCCGCGAAGATCACGGGAACGCTCTTCCCGCTCTCGCCCGAGTTCGTCGTCAACCTGGCCGGCGGCCACTACGGCAAGGTCACGGTCGCGCTGCTCATGACGGCCGGCGTGCCGGCCGCCCCCGCCAGCGGCGGCGCCGCCACCCTGACCGAGGACGCCGCCGTGCGGGCCATCATCACGAACGACCTCACCGGCCTGTCGGACAGCGCCCTCATCGACCGCGCCCAGCGCGCGTCGATCGAGAAGAAGATCCTCACGGATCTGCAGAGCTCGACCGATGTTAAGGTCACCCAGGTCCTCTTCACCGACGTCGTCGTCCAGTAGGAAGCCCCCATGTCCGAACACGATCCCGCGAACCTCCCCGCCGCCCCCGCCGGCGGCACCGAGCTGGTCATGCCGGCGCTCCAGGAGCACCTCGGCGAGCGCCCGGCGACACTCGATCTCGGCCCCGTGCTCGACGTCCCGGTCGAGCTCACCGTCGAGCTCGGTCGCACGACGATGACCATCCGGGAGACGCTCGAGATGGGCCCCGGATCGATCGTCGCCCTCGACCGCATGACGGGCGAGCCCGTCGACCTGCTCGTCAACGGCCACACCATCGCCCACGGCGAGGTCGTCGCCATCGACGAGGAGTTCGGCCTGCGCATCACGCACGTCGTCTCGCCCAAGCGGCGCCTCGACGCGGCCGCCTAGCGCCTCTCTGTGGAGCTGCCGGCGGCCTCGTCCAGCACCTGCGCGACCGCGGCCGCGGTGAGGCCGTCCACCTCGATCAGCTTGTCGCGCGAGCTCGCGCCGGCGACCACCTCCAGCCGCCGGGCCGGGACGCCGATCAGCCCGGCCAGGTAGCGCAGGAGCTCGGCGTTTGCCCTGCCGCCCTCGGGCGGCGCCGCGACGCGCACCTTCCAGCCGGCGCCGAAGCGCCCGGTGACGGCCGTGCGGCGGGCACCGGGGCTGACGCGCAGGCGGATGCGGGCAGAGGCCGGATGCATACAGGTGCCTGGCACCGAGTATGCACGAGCGGAGCCGGCGCGGACCAGGTGGCGCTAGGCGGCGCGGCGCAGCGGCGGAACGACGGAGTCGTACGTGTCGATCCGCTCCTTCAGCGTGCGCCGGATCGAGCTCAGGATCTGCGATACGCGCGACTCGCTGATGCCGAGCATCCGGCCGACCTCCGCGCCCTGCATGTGCTTGACGTACAGCAGCACGAGGATGGTCTGCTCGCGCTCGCTCAGGGAGGCGATGGCATCGCGCAGCACCTCGGCGCGCTCGCCGGCCAGGGCGGCGAGCTCCGGATCGAACTCGCCCGAGGGCGCCTCGATCGTGTCACCGACCTCGACGGGCATGGCCTCCTCGGTACCCCGCGCAGGGGTGTTCAGGCTGAGCAGGTCGGCCCGGGAGAGACCCTCGAGGTGGCTGTGGAGATGGGCGACGTCGATCTCGAGCTCGTTGGCGAGCTCGTCATCGGTGGGCAGGCGGCCGGTGCGCAGCTGCCACTGCTCGCGGGCGCGCTCGATGGCGCGGCCGTTGCGGCGCAGCGAGCGCGGCGCCCAGTCCTGGCGGCGCAGCTCGTCCATGATCGCGCCGGACACGCGCGTCCAGGCGTACTGCTCGAAGGTGGCGCCCTTGACCGGGTCGAAGCGATCGACGGCGGCGATCAGGGCGAGCAGCCCGCACGACACGAGGTCGTCGAGCTCACAGTGGGCCGGGAGCTCGCGCACCTTGCGGCAGGCGAGGTACTTGACCATCGGCGCGTAGGAGAGCACGAGGCGGTCGCGGGCCGCCACGTCCTTGTTGGTGATCCAGGCGCGCCACAGGGCCTCCGCGGTGCCGGCCGTGGGCCGGGAGCTGGACACAGGCGATGCTTCCACAGAGGAGACCTCCAACTAACACGAGAATTGGGGAGCGGGATCGATTCGGGAGCACGCCTGCGGGTAGGGGCCCGGAGACGCTTCACGTCCGTATCGGCATGTCGGCCGCAGATCGCCTCCCCGATTTGTAGTAATCCGGAGGCTCTTTCGGTGAAACCGGCGACCGCCCGGCGCAAGCGCTCAAGCCGAGGCGCGCGCCGTCCGATGAGGTGATCGCCTTGCTCTCTCGCCGACTCCCCCCAGTTCGGACGAGCATCTGCCTTGCCGCCATGATCTGCACGACGGTCGGGCTGCTCTACCCGGTCACCGCGTCCGCCGCGACGCAGACCCACCACGCCGCGAAGGTCGCGGCGGTGGCGCACCATGCCAAGAAGGCGAAGGCGCCGGCGTTCCACCAGGACACGACACCGCTCGGCGCCGGCGTCACGTCGGCCGGCTCCGGTTCGGCGGCCGCCCCTGCCGGCGGCAGCGCCGGTGCGGACATCATCCGCACGATCGTCGGGCTCGCGGTCGTCCTGGCCGTGATCTACGGCGTGTACTGGCTGCTCAAGAGCTCCGCCCGGGCCAAGTCGGGCCGCGCCGACGAGCGCATCGGCGTGATCGCCACGACGCCGCTTGCCCCGAACCGCTCGCTGCACCTGGTGCGCGCGGGCGACGAGCTGATCCTCGTGGGCGCCACGGAGCACACGATCACGCCGCTGCGGGTGTACACCGCCGACGAGGCCCTGCTCGTCGAGGGCACCGGCGGCGACATGGCGCTCTCGCTTCCCCCCGCCACGCCGCTACGGCGCAACAACCTCCTCGAGAACCTGCGCAAGCGGACGGCCCGCGCATGATCGTCCTGCCGCTGCTCGCCACCGCCGCGTCGGGCATCTCGATCAACGGCAACGCGCTCTCGACGCCGGTCGAGATCCTGGTGTCGATGACGCTGCTCGCGCTGCTGCCGGGCGCGCTCCTGATGATGACGGGCTTCACCCGCATCCTGATCGTGCTCGGGTTCGTCCGCAACGCCCTGGGCACGCCCACCAGCCCGCCCTCGCAGGTGCTCATCGGCATGTCGCTGATCCTGACGATCTTCGTCATGGCCCCGACGTTCAAGCAGATCAACTCCACCGCGATCCAGCCGTACACGAACCACGAGATCACCCTCACCCAGGCGGCCGACCGCGGTCAGCAGCCGCTGCGCACCTTCATGTTCAACCAGACCCGCGACTCCGATCTCGCCATGTTCGTGCGGATGGCGAACCTCCCCCGCCCGAAGACGCGCGCCGACATCCCCACGTACGTCCTCGTGCCCGCCTTCATGATCTCGGAGCTCAAGACCGCGTTCCAGATCGGCTTCCTGATCTACCTGCCCTTCCTGATCATCGACATGGTCGTGGCCTCGACGCTCATGTCCATGGGCATGATGATGCTGCCGCCGGTGCTGATCTCGCTGCCGTTCAAGATCATGCTGTTCGTGCTCGTCGACGGCTGGCACCTCGTGATCCAGAGCCTCGTCCAATCGTTCCACACCTGACGCCCGTGAACGCCGACACCGTCAACTCACTCGCCACCCAGGCCCTCACCGTCGCCCTCGAGGTGTCGATGCCGTTCCTGCTCGCCGGGCTCGTCGTCGGCCTGCTCGTGTCGGTCTTCCAGGCGGTCACCTCGATCCAGGAGCAGACGCTCAGCTTCATCCCCAAGATCCTGGTGATCGGCGCCGTCCTCGCCATCGGCGGGCCGTGGATGCTCGACCAGATGCTGACCTACACCCAGAACCTGTACACGAACATCCCCAACCTGGTCGGGCCGTGACCGTCACGCTGCCGGCGCAGGCCCTGACCGACGTGCTCGGGTTCCTGTTGGTGCTCTCGCGTGTCGGCGGCCTGTTCGTGCTCGCTCCGGTCTTCTCGGCCGCGATGATCCCGATGCGGATCAAGCTCATGATCGCAATGGCCATCTCGCTCGCGCTCATGCCGATCGCGATGCACGGCCAGACAGTGCCGCTGGACATGGGCGCCTACCTGCTGCTGCTCCTCAAGGAGATCGGCATGGGCCTCGTCTTCGCCTTTCCGATGGCCCTCATCGGCGCCTCTGTGCAGGCCGGCGCGAGCATCCTCGACACGCTGATCGGGTTCTCGTTCTCGTCCATCCTCGATCCCGTGAACAACCAGCAGACGGCCATCCTGGGCCAGTTCTACACCCTGTTCGCCGTACTCGTCCTGCTCATGTCCGGCGGCGACCACATCATGATCGAGGGCCTGGGCGCGAGCTACCGCGCGCTGCCGGTCACCGCCTACCCGCACATCGCCGGCCTCACGGTGGGCATGCTGAGCTCGTTCGCGCAGGTGTGGGCGATCGGCCTCGAGATCGCCGCGCCGGCTCTGGTCGCGCTCGTGATCACCGACGCCGCCATCGGCCTCGTCTCCCGCGCGGTCCCGCAGATGAACGTGTTCGTCGTCGGCATGCCGGCCAAGATCCTCGTCGGCATGACGGTGATCGCCGCCACGCTGCCGTTCGTCTCCAACCAGATCCAGGACGCGCTGCAGCTGTCGGTCACCCAGGCGGTCCGTACGCTGGGCGGCTGACCGGTGGCCGACAACCGCACCGAGAAGCCAACCCCGAAACGCCGCGACGAGGCCCGCAAGAAGGGGCAGATCGCCCGGTCCACCGACCTCACGTCGGCCGCGGTGCTGCTGGGCGGCGTGGTCGCGGTCGTGATCACCGCACCGACGATGCTGAACAAGTTCGCCGACGTGCTGCGGGTCGGCCTGAGCCAGTCCGGCGACACCCACCTGGCCGGGCGGGCCGGCCTCGGCGGGCTGGCGTCGTGGGGGATGATGTCGGTGCTGAGCATCGCCGCGCCGATCGCGATCACGGCGGCCGCCGCCGGCCTCGTGGCCAACCTGGTGCAGAACCGGCCGCGCATCACCGGCGCCGCCGTCAAGCCGCAGTGGAGCCGGATCAACCCGCGCACCGGGTTCAAGCGCCTGGTCGGGACGAAGGCCCTGTTCGACGCCGGCAAGACCCTGACCAAGACGGCCGTCGTCGGCGTGGCGGCGTTCCTCGCCATCTGGCCGCGGCTGACGAACCTGGGCCAGCTGGCCGGGTCGAGCCCGGGTCAGATCCTCGAGCAGCTCGCCGGGGCGGTCATGACGCTCGCCATGTACGTGTGCTTCGCCTTCATCATGATCGGGATCATCGACTTCGCCTGGCAGCGCTACCAGCACGAGAAATCGCTGAAGATGACGAAGGAGGAGATCCGCCAGGAGTCGCGCCAGTCCGACCTCGCGCCGGAGGTGCGGGGCGCGATCCGCCGCCGCCGCTACGCCCAGGCGCGCAAGCGCATGATGGCCGACGTGGCCACGGCCGACGTCGTCGTCACGAACCCGACCCACTTCGCCGTCGCCCTGCGCTACGACGGCACCCGGCCCGCGCCCGAGGTGGTCGCAAAGGGCGTCGACCTGGTGGCCGCGGCGATCCGCAAGGCGGCCGAGGAGGCGTCGGTGCCGGTGCTCCAGAACCCCGTGCTGGCACGCGCGCTCTACCGCGAGGTCGAGATCGGGCAGATGATCCCCGACGAGTTCTTCGCGGCCGTCGCCGAGGTGCTCGCGTTCGTCTTCCGCCACGCCGGCCGCCGCCGCCGGATGGCGGCGTAGGCATGCGCACCAACGCCGCTCTGGGAACCGCCCACGCGTGGCTCAAGTCGCGGGCGAAAGACGCCGATGACGGTCCCGCATGCGAATCGGAAGCCCGTCGCTTCGCCGCCGCTCCCCCCGCGGCCGCCTGCCGGCATCGACCGGTGATCGCCTCATGGTGAGGTGGCGCTGACCCATGGGCGGCGGACTCAAGCTCATCCTGAAGCACAACGACCTGCTCGCCGCGGTCGGCGTCGTCGTGGTCGTCGCGATGATGCTCGTCCCACTGCCGAGCGCGCTGCTCGACGTCTTCATCACGGTCAACATCTCGGGCGCCCTGATGATCCTGATCACGACGATGTACGTGCCCCGCGCGCTCGACTTCGCCGCCTTCCCGTCGCTCCTGCTCCTGACGACGCTGTTCCGGCTCGGGATCAACATCAGCGTCACCCGGCTCGTCCTGCTGCACGGCGACGCGGGCAACGTGATCCATGCCTTCGGCTCGTTCGTGGTCGGCGGCAACATCCTGGTCGGCATGGTGGTGTTCCTGATCCTGGTCGTCATCCAGTTCGTGGTCATCACGAACGGCGCCGGCCGCGTGGCCGAGGTGGCGGCCCGCTTCACCCTGGACGCCATGCCCGGCAAGCAGATGGCGATCGACGCCGACCTGAACGCCGGCCAGATCACCGACCAGCAGGCCCGCCAGCGCCGCGAGGAGATCGCGCGCGAGGCGGACTTCTACGGTGCGATGGACGGCGCCTCCAAGTTCGTCAAGGGCGACGCGATGGCCGGCATCCTGATCGTCGCCATCAACCTGCTGGGCGGCATCGGGGTCGGCCTCCTGCAGCGGGGCATGTCGTTCTCGGACGCCGCCCACACCTTCCCCATCCTGACGATCGGCGACGGCCTCGCGGCCCAGATCCCCGCCCTCTTGATCTCGACCGCGATGGGCATCATCGTCACCCGCTCGGGCAGCGAGTCCGACCTCGGGTCGGACATCTCCGACCAGATCCTGCGGCAGCCGCGCGCGCCCATGATCGCCGGCGGCATCATCGCCGCGATGGGCCTCGTGCCGGGCATGCCGATCATCCCCTTCGTCACGATCGGCGTCATCTTCTTCCTGCTCGGCCGGGCGATGGTCACCCACGCCGCCGCCGTGGCCGCGACGAAGGCCGCCGGCGAGAATCTGCCCGCCCCCGTCGCGCAGCCGGGCGACGCCGCCGTCGGGGCGCTCCAGATCGATCCGCTCGAGCTCACGATCGGGTTCGGCCTCGTGCCGATGGTGGACGCAAAGTCGGGCGGGTCGCTGCTCGGCCGCGTCGGCGTCGTCCGCCGCCAGATCGCGTCCGAGCTCGGCATGGTGATCGCCCCCGTGCGCATCCACGACGACGTCGGGCTCGACTCGCACGAGTACGCGGTCAAGGTGCGCGGAGTCGAGGTCGCCCGCGGCCGGGTCATCCCCGGCCACCGCCTGGCGATGGACCCGGGCGATGCCACCCCGGGCGTGGCCGGCATCCCCACCACCGAGCCGGCGTTCGGCCTGCCGGCGGTGTGGATCGACGAGAACCACCGCGGCGAGGCCGAGGCGCTCGGCTACACGGTCGTGGACGCCGAGTCGATGATCGTGACGCACCTGACCGAGACGATCCGCCGGCACGTCGACGAGCTCCTCACCCGCCAGGAGACCAAGAAGCTCCTGGACGCGCTCAAGGAGCAGAACGCCGCCGTCGTCGAAGAGGTCGTGCCGGACAAGCTCGGCGTCGGCGAGGTGCAGCGCGTGCTGCAGCACCTCCTGCGCGAGACCGTCTCGATCCGCGACCTGGGCACGATCCTCGAGGCCATCGGCGACCGGGCCGGCTCCACGCACGACCCCGCCATCCTGGCCGAATACGCCCGCCAGGCGCTCGCCCGGGCGATCACGCTGGGCTATCTCGACGCCACCAAGTCGCTGCAGGCGATCTCGCTCGACCCCAACCTCGAGCAGGAGATCGCCGAGTCCGTCACCCAGACCCGCGACGGCGAGTACCTGGCCATGGATCCGAACCGCGCGCAGACCGTCGTGCGGCTCCTGACCGGCGAGGTCGAGCAGGCGACGGGCATGGGCGTGCGCCCGGTGCTGCTGTGCTCGGGCCGGATCCGGCGGCATCTGCGGCGGCTGATCGAGCAGGCTTTGCCTCAGCTTCCGGTGGTGTCCTACAATGAGATCCTGCCGGGGATCCGCGTCGAGTCCACCGGAGTCGTGGGCGGCTAGGGCCCCGCCCGAAGCCAAGGAGCACACCATGCCTGAGACCCGCACCTATCAAGGGGCGTCGCTCGAGGAGCTGCTTCCACAGATCCGGGCCGATCTCGGCGCGGGGGCCGTCATCACCCGCCGCCGCGAGGGCGTCACCGGCGGCTTTGCCGGCTTCTTCGGCAAGCGCTGCATCGAGATCGAGGCGCAGGCCGGCGGGCCGATCCCGGCCATCCCCGCCCGCACCGTCTTCGACGCCTACGACTCGTCCGGACACCGCACCGATCAAGACCGGGACGCCTCCGACGATGACGACGGCGGGCCGGTCATGCGCTCGCTGATCGAGCAGGCCAGCCCGTTCGCCGACGCGCTGGACGAGGCGCTCGCCCACGGCGACGTCGTCGAGAGCCGGCAGAGCGAGTTCGAGGACACGGACCTCGTGTCGGCCAACGGCACCGTCGAGGTGGCCGCACGGCAGGTGCTCGCCGCCGGCTGGGACGAGGTCGCCGCCGCGCTCGTGAGCGCCGGGATGCCGGAGGGGGTCGTCGACGGCCTCGTCACCGACGCAGCCAAGATGCTCGCGCCGTTCGATCCCGACGCGACGCCGACCGAGCTCGTTCGCCGCATGCTGGCCCGGACGATGCGCGTCGAGCACGGCTGGCGCACGAAGAGCCGCACGATCGTTTTGGTCGGGCCGGCGGGATCCGGCAAGACCCTGACGGCGGCCAAGCTCGCGCACGCCTACGCCGGCCGCTCCCCGTTCACGGTGCGCACGCTCAGCCTCGAGCCCGGCGACGGCGCCGACCGCCTGGCCGCCCTGACCGAGGGCCTCGACCTGGAGCGCCGCAGCGCCGACACGGCCGACGCCGCCAAGGCGGCGGTGCGCGCACCCGGCCCGGACGGCGTCATCGTGGTCGACACCCCCCCGGTCTCGGCCGGCGACCCCGACGGCATCGCGGGGCTCGGCCGCCTGCTGGCCGCGATCCGCCCGGACGAGACCCACCTGATCACCCCGGCCGGCTACGACGCCCGCTCGCTGCTGCATCTGAACGCAGCCCTCGACGCGACGTGCCCGGTCAACCGCATCCTTATCTCGCGCATCGACGAGGCCCCCTCCGCCGCGGTCGCGGTCGGCGTCTCGCTGCAGCTGAAGCGTCCCGTCTCCTACCTGTGCGACAGCCGCAGGCCGACCGACGGGCTGCGCCCGGCGGAGCCGGTCGAGCTGGCGTCGCTGGTGATGCCCTGATGGCCGATCCCAACCCGCCGCTCGTCGGCCTGACCGACCACCCGCGCGCAGCCCATTCGATCCGCCAGATCAAGGCCTGGGGCGGTCTGCTCGGCTTCGCCGCCGTGGTCGCCTATAGCTACACGAGCGGGATGCCGCTGCCCGACGCGCTCCTGCGAGGCGTCATCGCCGGCGTCGCCGCACAGATGCTCGCGTGGGTGGCCGCGGTGGTGCTGTGGCAGCACCTGCTCGACGGCGAGGCCAGCGCGGCCGTGAGGGCCGCGCGCGAGAACCGCGTCCGCGCCGCGGAGCGGGCCGCGCGACCGAACTCGGAGCCTAACGGGTGACCGACCCGATCGACCGCATCCCGCCGGCGCCTCCGCCCTGGGCCCTGCGCGAGCGCGACGCGCGCCGCGACGGCGACCCCCGCCGGCCCAAGGATCCTCCCCGCAAGCCCGCGGACGAGCCCGAAGACGACGAGCCGCACCTCGTCGACGTGCGCGCGTAGAGCCCGCCTCGAACCGCGCAGCCGAGCCGGGGTTGCGCGAAATTGCGAATCTTGCAGTTCGCTAAAGACGGTCGGGCCCGAGCCGATGACGGGTAGGCGCACCGCAAGGACGCGGTGATGCAAGGAACACACACCTATCTTCAAGGAGGAAGATATGTCCCTTTCCGTCCAGACCAACATCGAGGCATTCGATGCCCATCGCAACCTGGTCAACACCAGCAGCAAGCTGGCCAGCTCGATGGAGAAGCTGTCCTCGGGCTACCGGATCAACAAGGCCGCCGACGATGCCGCCGGTCTCGCGATCTCCGAGAAGCTGTCCGCTCAGGTCAGCGGTCTGACCCAGGCCCAGCAGAACGCTCAGTCCGCGGTCAACCTCGTGCAGACGGCTGACGGCGCGATGGGCGAGGTCACCTCGATGCTCCAGCGCGTCCGCGACCTCGCGGTCGAGTACAACAACGGCACGCTGTCCACGTCCGACCAGGCCGCCATCACGGCCGAGGTCGCCCAGCTCTGCAACGAGATCTCGAGCATCGGCTCGGACACCCAGTTCAACGGCATCGCGCTGCTGACTGGTACCGCCAGCATCACCTTCCAGGTGGGCGCCAACGACGGTGAGACGATCTCGACGACCGCGGTGAAGCTGTTCGGCTCGGGCTCCGGCTACGCCGTCGACTCCGCGATCTTCAGCTTCAGCGGCTCGACGATCACGCTGTCGGCCATCGACACCGCCATCCAGAACGTGTCCACCGACCGGGCAACGTTCGGCGCCGTCCAGAACCGCCTCCAGCACACGCTGAACAACCTGGGCAACTACCAGGAGAACCTGTCGGCTTCCGAGTCGAGCATCAAGGACGTCGACATGGCGTCGGAGATGGTCAACTTCACCAAGCTGCAGGTGCTTCAGCAGGCCGGCATGAGCGTCCTCGCTCAGGCCAACCAGGCCCCGCAGTCGGTGCTCTCCCTGCTGCGCTAGTACCACCAAGCACCACGGTAAGACGGAACGAGGGGCCACCTGCGGGTGGCCCCTCGCCGTTCCCGGAGACCCCGTCTGCTTGCGATCTTTCCAGAGCGCTAAAGACGGTGTGGAGGCGGTCGATTACGTGAAAGCGCACCGCAAGGACGCGGGCGCAAAGGACACACACCTATCTTCAAGGAGGAAGATATGTCCCTCTCCGTCCAGACCAACATCGAGGCGTTTGACGCCCATCGCAACCTGGTCAACACCAGCAGCATGCTGGCCAGCTCGATGCAGAAGCTCTCCTCGGGCTACCGGATCAACAAGGCCGCCGACGATGCCGCCGGTCTCGCGATCTCCGAGAAGCTGTCCGCTCAGGTCAGCGGTCTGACCCAGGCCCAGCAGAACGCGCAGTCCGCCGTGAATCTCGTGCAGACGGCTGACGGCGCGATGGGCGAGGTCACCTCGATGCTCCAGCGCGTCCGCGACCTCGCGGTCGAGTACAACAACGGCACGCTGTCCACGTCCGACCAGGCCGCCATCACGGCCGAGGTCGCCCAGCTCTGCAACGAGATCTCGAGCATCGGCTCGGACACCCAGTTCAACGGCATCGCGCTGCTGACCGGTACCGCGTCGATCACCTTCCAGGTGGGCGCCAACGACGGTGAGACCATCTCCACCAACGCCGTCAAGCTGTTCGGCTCGGGCTCGAGCTACGCCGTCGACTCCGCGATCTTCAACTTCAGCGGCTCGACCATCACGCTGTCGGCCATCGACACCGCCATCCAGAACGTGTCCACCGACCGGGCAACGTTCGGCGCCGTCCAGAACCGCCTCCAGCACACGCTGAACAACCTGGGCAACTACCAGGAGAACCTGTCGGCTTCCGAGTCGAGCATCAAGGACGTCGACATGGCGTCGGAGATGGTCAACTTCACCAAGCTGCAGGTGCTTCAGCAGGCCGGCATGAGCGTCCTCGCTCAGGCCAACCAGGCCCCGCAGTCGGTGCTCTCCCTGCTGCGCTAGTCGAAGCAGACAGCACCACCCTGAACGACACGAGGGGCCACCCACCGGGTGGCCCCTCGCCTTTAACGTGGGGACCCAGGGGTCTCGGGGACTGTCCCCGAATGGGGACTGTCCCCGCTTCTCGGCCCACTACTTGGGGTGCGGCGTTTGAGTGTGGACGCCGCTTCCTCGCGTCGCGCCATCCGGCTGTTCAGGAGGTCGTGTCCTCGCCACAACGCCGATAGCGCAGTTCGGCGATCGTCACCGCAGCCGAATCTCCGCCGATGCGGGTCTCTTTGGCCGACCCGTCGGGTTGCCAACCGCAGGCCGTATAGAACCGCCGCGCGCGGCGGTTGGACTCCCGAACCCACAAGGTCGTGTCTGAGAGACCGGCCGCACGAAGCTCGGCGAGTGCCCGCTCCATCAACCGTCGCCCGATCCCGACACGCCAATACGTGGGATCCACATAGATGGCGTAGACCTGTCCGACGACCATCGCGTCGTCGTCGGGATCATGTGTCGGGCCAGCATGAAGAAAACCCACAACCGCTCCGCGGTCACGAGCGACGATCAGCACGTCAGAACAACCGTCCGGGTGACTTGCGGCTGCCTCAAGGATGCCGCGAGAGCCGGCGTCCATGCGCAGCTGATCGTCAGTGAGTCGCCCGCGGTACGCGTCCCGTCTCGACCGTACGAGTATCCCATCGATCCGATCGATGTCCTCCGGCTGAGCCAGGCGGACGTCTAGATCCACGTCCGTCACGGTACTCGACACTGGTTCCTGGACGCTAGTGACGTGGTGACCTGCGCACGATCCTCCCCGACGCCCCGGCGGCCAGCATCCACAACTCAACGCCACACCCTACTTGGGGACTGTCCCCGGATGGGGACTGTCCCCGCTTCTCGGCCTAGTGTCCGCACATGGACGGCCCGGACTGGCACGTGCACGTGCGCGACGGCGTGGGCCTCGCCTGCGCCGACTACGGCGGCGAGGGGCCGGCGGCTGTCCTCGTCCATGGCCTGGCCGGGTACGCCCGCGAGTGGGACGCGACGGCCACGTGGCTCACCGCGGCCCACCGGGTCGTGGCCCTCGAGCAGCGCGGGCACGGGCGCAGCGAGCGCCAGCCGGGCGACCTATCCCGGCAGGCGTTCGTGGACGACCTGGCCACATGGATCGAGCTGCTGGCGCTCGCCCCGGCGATCGTCATCGGCCAGTCGCTCGGCGCGCACACGGCGTTCCTGCTCGCGGCGCAGCGGCCCGAGCTCGTGCGCGCGCTCGTCGTGGCAGAGGCGACGCCCGCCGCCGACCCCGAGGGCCCCGCCCGGGTGCGGGAGTGGCTGGACGCGTGGCCGGTGCCGTTTCGGGGCCGCGCGGACGCTCTGCGCCACTTCGGCGACACCGGCTGGGGCCGGACGTGGGCAGACGGCCTCGAGCAGCGCCCAGACGGCCTGTGGCCGGCCTTTCACCCCGCGGTGATGGTGGCGGCGCTGGAGGAGCTCGAGCGCCGCTCCTACTGGGCCGAGTGGGGCCGGATCGAGTGCCCCACCCTCGTCGTGCGCGGAGCGAACGGCGGGATGGATGCGGCGTTCGCCGAGCGGATGGTGGCCGCGCTCCCGTCCGCCCGAGCGGTGACGATCGCCGCAGCCGGGCACGACGTGCACCTCGACCAGCCGGCGCGGTGGCGCGAGGTCGTGGAGGCGTTCCTGGCGGAGTGACTATCCGAGCTGCACGTAGCCGGTGGCCTCGGACGGCCACCGCGTCTCTTCGCGGACACCGTCCGACGCATTGCCCTCGACGGTCGTCAGCGACCCGTCCGGGTTCACCGACTTGACGATGCCGACGTGCTCGGTGCCGAAGAGGATGAGCTCGCCGGGCGCAGGCGTCTGCGTCAGGCGGCCGGTCGAGCGGGCCCAGTCGGTGATCTCGGCGACCGAGCCGAGGCCCTGGCCCTGACCGCCGATCGGCGCGCCGGCCTGGGCGGCGCACCACGAGACGAAGTAGGCACACCACGGCGCGCCGGCATAGGCGCCCTGCGTGGCGGTGCGGTACTGGGCGATCTGGGGGCCGTCGTTCGATCCCGGCGGCTGCTCGGTGACGCCCACCTGGCTCTCGGCGACCTGCAGGGCCGTCAGGCCCGCATTCGTGCCCGCGGTGGCGACGGGGCTCGCCTGCGTTGTGCCGGCGGCGGCGAGTGCCTGCTGGAACGTGGTCGCGGACATCGGCGCTGCCGTCGCCGGAGTCTGCGCCGTGAGCGGGGTCGCGAGCTGGCCGACCATCGCCTCGAGCTGCTGCATGCGGCTGAGCGCGTCGGTGAAGCTGGCGGGGATCACGGCGTCGGCGGGGGTGCTCATTCTTCTTCCTTGACATCGCCAGGCACGACGCGAAGTTGAGCGCCGGGCGGGATTAAGGGCTAGGGGCCGCCCGCACGGCTCGGCGTGCGGACGGCCCCGGGTGAGGCGAGTGCTGCAACGGCGGACGAGCTCTAGCCGCGCAGCAGGGTGAGGACGGACTGCGAGGACTGGTTGGCCTGAGCGAGGACGCTCATGCCGGCCTGCTGAAGCACCTGCAGCTTGGTGAAGTTGACCATCTCCGACGCCATGTCGACGTCCTTGATGCTCGACTCGGCGGCCGACAGGTTCTCCTGGTAGTTGCCCAGGTTGTTCAGCGTGTGCTGCAGCCGGTTCTGGACGGCGCCGAAGGTCGCCCGGTCGTTCGAGACGTTCTCGATGGCGGTGTCGATCGCCGACAGCGTGATCGTCGCGCCGGTGAAGTTGAACAGGGCGGAGTCGACGGCGAAGCCCGAGCCCGAGCCGAACAGCTTGACCGCAGAGGTCGCGATCGTCTCGCCGTCGTTGGCGCCCACCTGGAAGGTGATGGTGGCGTTACCGGTCAGCAGGGCGATGCCGTTGAACTGGGTCTCCGTGCCGATGCTGGAGATCTCGGCGCAGAGCTGGGCGACCTCGGCCGTGATGGCGGCCTGGTCGGACGTCGACAGCGTGCCGTTGTTGAACTCGACCGCGAGGTCGCGGACGCGGGCCAGGATGGACTGCACCTCGCCCATCGCGCCGTCGGCCGTCTGCACGAGGTTGACGGCGTCCTGCGCGTTCTGCTGGGCCTGGGTCAGGCCGCTGACCTGAGCGGACAGCTTCTCGGAGATCGCGAGACCGGCGGCATCGTCGGCGGCCTTGTTGATCCGGTAGCCCGAGGACAGCTTCTGCATCGAGTTCGACAGCTGGTTCGAGGTGTTGACCAGGTTTCGATGCGCGTCGAACGCCTCGATGTTGGTCTGGACGGAAAGGGACATGGCGGTTTCTCCTTGCGGGGGTGGTGACTGGCGTTCAGTTGGGGGGGATGTCTGTGGGGACGCTGCTGACCGGCGCGAGCGCCGCGGCCGCGTTCTCTTCCTTGATCGCGAGCCAGATCTCGTGCCGGTAGATGGGCACTTCGCTGGGCGCGTCGATGCCGAGGCGGACGCTCGACCCGGACACCTCGAGCACCGTCACGGTGATCTGGTCTCCGAGGCAGATGCGCTCGCCGGACCTGCGGGTGATGACGAGCACGTCAGACCCCCGTGGCCGCGACAGGGGCGGCCGGGGTGGCGGGACGGACCTCCGACAGCGGCACGCGGGAGAACAGCGGCTCGCGCACGCCGTACCCGCCGACCTCGTTGATCACCTGGCGGCCGAGCCGGCTGCTCGCCGTTGATCACGATCGGGCCACGCAGGTTGATCGTGAAGTCGCCGAGCTGGTCGGTGGCGCGCACGACGCAGAAGATCTCCGCCTGCTCGGGCGACTCGAGCTTCAGCGTCACCGCGTCGTCGTCCGAGAGCTTGACGTCGTAGTCGGCGAAGAACGGCCAGGGCTGCGGTCACCGGCAGGGCCAGCGACGGATCGTCGATCGAGTGCAGCCAGTAGAACACGGCCTTGTCGTCGCGGGCGACCAGGGCATAGCGGGTGCCGCCGAGGCCGATGAGGCCCTCGGGGAAGACGATGATCGTCTCCTCGCGGATCTCGATCTGGCCGAATCGGGTGCTTTGAATGTGCATGAGCGGGGGCCTCCTTGGCGGGAGTCGTTAGGCGGTGAGGAAGTCCATCAGTGACGGCTGGATGATCTGTGCGCCGGCGCGGAGCGCCGCCTGATAGGCCGCCTGCTGAGTCGAGAACTTGACCATGACCTGGGTCATGTCGGCATCCTGGACGTTGGACAAAAGCTGAGTCGTCGACTGCTCGGTCTGCTGGAGCCGGTTCGTCGCCGTCGTGAGCCGATCCGACAGCGCACCCACCTGCGCGCGCGCGTTCAGGAGCGAGTCGTTGGCCGCGTCGATGGCGTTGAGATCGGTGGTCGAGAGCGCGTCTGTATTCCCCGAGTTGAGGTCGTTGACGATCGTCCGCAGGGTGGCGAGCAGGCCGCTCGACGCGTCGCCGATGATGCTCGAGCCGGTCTGGTTGATCGACACCTGGACGCCGGCGCCGATCTCGCGCGTGATGGTCGCCGTGTTGCCGGAGTACGTGTCGACGCTGCCCTGCTGGTAGGGCTGGGTGTCCGTCGCCGTCCCGGCGAAGATGTAGCGGCCGGCGTACTGGGTGTTGGCGTCGGTCTTGATCGAATCGATCAGCTGGGTCAGCTCGGTGACGATGGCGGTGCGGTCGGACGAGCCGTTCGTGCCGTTCGCGCCCTGGATGACCAGGTCGCGCGCGCGCTGCACCGAGTCGCCGATGTCGCCGAGGGCGGTGTCGGCCACGCTCTGCCAGGCGTTCGCGTCGGAGACGTTGCCCTGGTACTGCTGGTTCGAGGCCAGGTCGGCGCGCAGCTTCAGCGCCTGGCTGGCCGCATAGGGATCGTCGGACGGCTGGTTCAGCTTGTAGCCCGAGGACAGCTCCTGCTCGGACGTCGAGAGCTGGGTGGTGACGTTCTGCAGGTCGTACAGGAGCGTCTGGTTCATCATCCCCTGAGTGATTCTGGTGGTCACAGGCCCACCCTCCCCGTGCGGTTGATCAGCTGGTCGAGCATGGAATCCATCGCGCTCAGCGCGCGGGCCGAGGCCTGGTAGCCGCGCTGGTAGGTGATGAGGTTTGTCATCTCCTCGTCGAGATTCACGCCCGAGACCGACTGGCGCGAGTTCTGGAGGGCGTTCACGAGCGCGGTCGTCGTCGAGACCTGATTTGTCGACTGCTGGACGTCGGATCCGATCTGGGTGACGAGCTGGGTGTAGGCCGTGTCGATCGTGGAGGAGCCGATCGCGGCCGCGGACTGCATGTCGGCGATCGCGAGCGCGTTCCCGGAGTCGCCCACCGCGCCGGACGCGGATGCCGCGATCAGCGCCGGGTTGGAGATGAGCGCCGGGTTGACCGTGATGTCCGAAGCGTCGGTGCCGGTGAAGAACGCCCCGCCCGGGTTTCCGTTCAGGTCGTACCCGAGTGCGCTCTGGGTGTTGGTCTTCGCGATCAGCGCCGAGGCGATCGTGTTCAGCTGCGTCTGGTAGCCGGGGATGGTCGTGTCGCGCAGCGTGATCAGGCCCTGCAGCTTCCCGGACGTGAGACCGGTGAGGTCGGTCTCGGCGAGGGTGCTCGACGCACCGGCCGTCACGAGCGACGCGCCTCCGAAGGAGACGTTCACCGAGCCGTTGGCGCCGGCGGTCGCCGAGACGTTGCCGAGCGCGGAGAGCTTGTCGAGCAGCACGTCGCGCTGGTCGAGCAGATCGTTCGGCGTGTCGCCGGAGACCTCGAGCTTGGAGATCGTCAGGTTGAGCTGGGCGATCTGGGTGCCGAACGAGTTGGCCTGCGCGAGCGTGTCGGTGACGTTCTGGGCGGTCTGCGACTGCAGCGTCGTGAGCTGCCCGGACAGGCTCGTGAAGCCGTCGGCGAGGCTCGCCGCGGACTGGGCGAGCGCCTGGCGGGTGCCCATGTCCTCGGGGTTGTTCGAGAGGTTCTGCCAGGCCGACCAGTAGTTGGCGAGCAGGCCGGAGAGGCCGGTCGAGGTGGGCTGCTCGTTGAACGCGAGCTGCACCTGCTGGAGGCCGTCCTGGTTCGCCTGCGCCTGGCCCTGGAGCATCGACTGCGCGCGGTACTGCACGTCGAGGAACGAGTCGCGGATGCGCTGGTAGGCGGCGACGTCGACGCCGGTGCCGAGCTGGCCGGCGCCGGCCGGGGCGGTCGAGACGCCCGGCATCGCGTACGCGGGCGAGGCCACGAGCACCGCCGTCTGGCGCGAGTACCCGGTGGTGCTCGCGTTCGCGATGTTGTGGCTGGTCACATCCAGCGCCTGCTGCTGCGCCAGCAGGCCGCGCAGGCTGGTCTCCAGGCCCATGAAGGTCGAGATGGCCACGCTAGCCCCTGATGTCCACGAGGTTGGCGGGCTGGGTCGGCGCCGTGTGCCCGACGGCCGTGTATCCGGCCTGGGGAGCGCCCGACATGACGCGCATCAGATGATCCAGGAACAGCAGCTCCTGGCGGATCAGAACGCGGTTCTGACGGTGGATGCGCGCGACCTCAGCCAGCAGGCCCTTGAGCTCTGCGGAGAGCGCACGCACGCGTGTTGCGGTGGGCTCGGGAGTCAGCGTCAAAAGCATGTCCAGGCTGACCTGATCGGCAGGCACGCGCAGAACTTGAGCAGCCGTGCGGAGCAGCCCGTCGCGCTCGCGCTCGATCTGCGCGCGCTTGACCATCTCCTGCTGGACGTCCGCCAAACGGGCGAGAACGGTCTGCACGTCCTGCACCTTGATGGCCTCGCCCTGGGCGAGCACGATCTGGAGCAGGCGCCGGTTGGATTCGAGCTGGCGCTCGAGGTGCTCGACGAGCCCGTTCACTGTCCGCCGCCCGTTCCGGAGCCCGCCGAGCCGGAGCCGGCGGTGAGGCCGGTCTGCTGGGCGAGCATGAGGTACAGCTGGTGGGCGATGCCGAGGCCGCCCGCCTGCGTGATGCCGTCGGAGAGCGCCTGCGGCAGGAGCTGGGTCATCATCGGCGAGGAGCCCGAGTCGCTCGGGAAGATCGACTGGCTGGACGGATCGTCGGAGCTCGAGCCGGAGTCGTCGGAGCCGTCGCTGCCGCCGCTGCCGTCGGTGCCCTGCATGGTCGCGGCCAGCTGGTCGGTGAGCTGCTGGGTCAGCATCTGCTCGAACCCGAGTGCGGCCTGGTACAGCTGCTCGCCCTTCGCGCCCGCCTTGCGGACGTCGGGCGGGAGCACCGTCGGCAGGACGGACGAGCCGAGTGCGGTGAGATCCTGTGCCGAGAGGTCGCTCATCGTTACTGCCGGATCTGGTTGGCGACCTGCATCATCTGGTCCTGGTTCTGGATCGCGCGGCTGTCCATCTCGTAGCTTCGCTGCGCGTCGATCAGGGCCACCATCGTCTGGCTGAGGTCGACGTTCGACGCCTCCAGGTACCCCTGCTCGATCGCCGAGCCGGCGACGGGCCGCGGCTGGCCGCTGTCCGCGGTGGGCGCGAACTGGCTGTCGCCGAGCGCCTCGAGGCCCGCCGTGTTGGTGACGTTGACGAGCGTGATCTTGCCGATCGTGGTCTGGCCGACGGAGACCGTCCCGTCCGGCGCGACCCCGAGCTTGGTCATGTCGGTGCCGACCGGGATGTGCAGCGGCGGGACGAGGCGATCGCCCGACGAGGTGACGACGTCGCCCGAGGCGTCGGTGGTGAGGTCGCCGGAGCGGGTGAGCGCGATGCTGCCGTCGGAGCGGCGCACCTGGAAGAAGCCCGGGCCGGCGATGGCGAGAGAGAGCGGATCGCCGGTCTGCTGAAGCGCACCCTCGGCGTCGTTTCGGCCGGCATCCACGACCGCCGAGCCGGCGCCGACCCGCACGCCCTGCTCGGTGTTGTAGATCAGATCGCGGAAGCCGATCCGCGTCTGCTTGTAGCCGGTGGTGTTCAGGTTCGCCAGGTCATTGGCGAGCATGTCCATCCGTGTCTGCTGTGCCAGCATTCCGCTGGCGGCCGAGTAGAGTCCGTTCAGCATTGGTGCCTTCCCGAGGGAATCTCGGGGCTGGGAGTCGCCGTTCTGGCTTCTCCCGGTCGGCCTCTGCGGTGCAGTCCAGCCGTTGCGATCCCCGATATGTTCGGCCACGTTATCGGCGGCCCTGAGCAGTTCTTGAGCCGCGCCTACTGACCGGTGGCGCTGCCGATGGAGTTGGCCGCGCGGCCGAGCTCCTGATCGATCGACTGGATCGCGCGCTGCGTCGTCTCGTACGAGCGGAACGACACGATCATGTCGACCATCGCCGAGGCCGGCTGCACGCCCGATCCCTCCAGGAAGCCCTGCTGCACGTTCGTGCCGGCGGGGCGCACTCCCGGAGTGCCCGTGAAGAGCGTGTCGCCCTGCTTGGTGGCGCCGGTCAGCGACATCACCGCGAGGGTGCCGACGGTGCGGCTGCCGACCTTGACGGTGCCGCGCTGGTCGATCGAGATCGTGCTCGGGTCGGAGACCTGGCCGACGGTGATCGGCTTGCCGCTCGTGCCGAGCACGAGGTCGCCGTTGGCGGTCGTCAGGCGGCCGCGGCCGTCGATCACGAGCTGGCCGTCGCGCGTGTAGCGCACGCCCGCTCCGGTCGAGACGGCCAGGAAGCCGGGCCCGGCGAGGGCGAGGTCGAGAGGGTTTTGGGTGCTCTGCAGCGGCCCCTGGGAAAGATCGGTCACGACCTTGGTGATGCGCGAGCCCATGCTCAGCGACCCCACCGGCGCGCCGGTGCTCGAGTTCCAGAGCAGCAGGTCGGAGAAGCTCGCCTGCTCGGAGTTGTCGGCCTTGTAACCCGGCGTCGAGGCGTTGGCGAGGTCGTTCGCGAGCTGGTCCTGGCGGACCTGCTCGGCCAGCATCCCCGATGCTGCGATGTAGAGACCTCGTTCCATCTCGAATTCACTCCCAAACGGTCGATGACAGGGGTCCGGAAGGTTCCGGTCCCTGAGCCGTTAGTCGTCCGGGCAGAGCGTGACTTGACATGAACCTCGAGCAGATCACCCTGAAGGGGGCCACCGCCGACCCGGCGTCGGGAGCGCGCCCGCTGGCGCTCGCCGCCGGCAAGGATCTGGTGGCGCGCGTCGTCTCGGCGCCGCTTGCCGGCGGCCGCGGCCTGATCTCGCTGGCGGGCGTGATCCTGGAGGCGCGGGTGCCCGCCGGGCTCGCGTCCGGCCAGATCCTGCAGCTGCGCGTGGCCCGCGCCGACGCCCAGGAGCTGGTGGTGCGGATCGTCCACGATGCCGCCGAACACCCCGACCAGCAGGCCTCCTCGCGGCTGGCGGGCGAGCTCGCCCTGCGCGGAGACGGCGACCTGCTGCGGGTCGCCCTCGGCCTCGCCGACGGGCCGCTGTGGCTGCCGGGCGGCGCCGCGGCGACGATCACGATCGAGCCGGAGGACGAGGCCGAGAGCGGCACACCCGGCGGCGGCGAGGCGGCCTTCACGCTGCACTGCCCCGAAGTGGGCGCGATCGAGGTGAGGCTGCGGATGGCCGCCGGGGGCGTGCGCGCCGGCGTCGTCGCGCCGGCCGGGCGCGTCTCCGACCTGGCCGAGACCGCGCTGCCCGCGCTGGTGGCGGCGCTCGAGCGGGCGACGGGCCGGCCGGCCGCCGCCGCCGTGCAGCGCCGGCCGGACACCGACCCGGCCCCCGCTCCGCCGGGAGGGGCGTTCGATGGCTACGCCTGAGCACCCGCCGGCCCGCCGTGCGGCCGCCGTGCGCTACCGCAGCGGCGAGGAGGCGCCGGAGCTCGTGGCTCGCGGCCGGGGGCACGTGGCCGACGCGATCCTGCAGGCGGCCGCCGATGCCGGCATCCCGGTGCGCTCCGACACGGTGCTCGTGCAGGCCCTCGAGACCCTCGAGCTCGGCCAGCACGTGCCGCCCGAGCTGTACGCGGCCGTCGCCGAGGCGCTCGTGTGGGCGTACCGCCTCACCGGGCGCAGGCCACCGGCATGAGGGGGTCGCGCTCCGGGGGCGGTCGCGGCTACAATTGGCGCATGGTCAACCTCACCGAGATCGCCGCAGAACGCGTCAAGGCGCTCGCGTCCGAGGATCCCGAGGCGCGCGTGCTGCGTCTGGCCGTCGAGGGCGGCGGCTGCTCGGGGTTCCAGTACGCGATCGGGTTCGACACCGACCGCGAGGCCGACGACGTCGAGATCGACTCGCACGGGGTGCGGGTGGTCATCGACCCGATCAGCCTGCCGTACCTGCAGGGATCGACCATCGACTATCAAGACGGGCTGATGGGCGCGGGGTTCAGCTTCGAGAACCCGAACGTGGCCTCGACCTGCGGCTGCAACGCCTCGTTCCAGGCGAAGCCGGGGATCGAGGGCCCGTACTCGCCGAAGGCCGACGGCTGCGGCTGACCTGAACGCACCGGCAGGGGTCTGACCCCGTTGGTGCGTCTCGGTGCGACGTCAGGGGCCGTGCGTGATGGCGGCCGGGTTCGGCCTGCCGGCGCGCGTGACCGGCACGAAGTCGAACCCGTCGGGGATGTGCAGGTAGCCGGGGCCGGTGCCGCCGACGGCGGTGTGCCCGTACTGCCACACGATCCGGTTGGTGTGCGGGTCGATGATGACGATCCGGTCGTTGAAGTCGTCGCCGACGATCACGTCGCCGTTGGGGAGCATCGCCGCCAGGCTGGGATGGTCGAGCATGCCGGGCCCCGACGCCGGCCGGTAGCTCCAGAGCACCCCGCCGGTGCGGCGCGACAGGATCACCACGCCGCCCGGGCGGGCGTAGTCGGCCAGGATGATGTTCCCGGAGCGGGTCAGCTGCGGATCGGACGGGTAGCTCACCGGCGCCGTGTAGGTGCGCACCAGCCGCCCGCCGAGGGTGAACTCGTCGATGTACGACCCGTTGATCTCGCTCACCAGCAGGTGGCCGCCGGGCAGCGGCGTGTCTCCGTTGATCGCGCCGAGGCTCGTGGGCGGGTTGTGGGCGCACACGCCGTCGCCGATGCTGCGCACCACCCGGTGGCCGCGGATCTCGAGCACCCGGCAGTTGTAGGCGTCGGCCACGATGACGAGCCCGTTCGGCAGCAGGTAGGCGTCGTCCGGGGTGTTGAGGTACCCGGGGGCCGACCCGCGCACGCCGGGGTGCCCGTAGCTCCAGACGATCCGCCCCTGCGGGTAGGAGATCTGGACGATGTTGTGATCCTCCTCCTGGTTGGAGATGATGCGGCTGCCGTGGGCGCCGAAGAACGTGTCGTCGTCGAAGTGCAGGCGCACCTGCCCGGGCCGGCTCGGATAGCGCCACAGGATCCGGCCCGAGGGGTCGACGAGCAGGATGCGGTCGTTGCCGCGGTCGGCGATCAGGAGGTCGCCGGGAAGCGCGCCGCGGAAGCGCGCCGGCAGCCCTCCCGACCGGCGCCGTCGCTTCGTCACGCTCGCGGCAGCGGGATCGGGCGCCCGCCGCTGCGGCCGCAGCGCGATGCTCTCCACTGATGCGACCGGCGCGGTGCCGTCGTTTCCGCCGACCACCACGAGCCGGTCGGGCAGCGTCACCACCCCGGCGTCCGAGAGCGGCTGCGGCAGCCGCGTCGCCACCCGGGCGCGGCCGTCGGCGGCCACGGCGACAACTGCGGCCGTGACACCGGCCGGGCCGATCCCGCCGACGACGTACATCTTCCCTCCGAGCACCCCGGCCGAGGCGTGCATGACCGGCTGCGGCAGGCGGCCGATCCGGGTCACCCGGCCGCGGGCGGGGTCGAACCGGTACACGGCGGACGAGGGTCCCTGGGTCGTGCGGCCGCCCGCGATCACGATGTCGCTCCCGAGCGCCGCGACGGCGGCGTAGCGCAGCCCCACCGGCAGCCGGCCCACGGTGCGCGCATGGCCGCCCGTGAAGGCCACGATCCGGTCGGAGAAGACCGACCCCGTGTAGCCGCCGACGATGTAGGCCGTCGTGCCGATCGTCGTCACCGCCAGGTCGGAGAGCGGCGTCGGCAGCGAGCCGACCAGGTGGGTACGGCCGCTGCCCGGGTCGAACCGGCCGATCCCGGCGTAGCTCTGCACCTGGCCGCCGCCGAACACGTACAGGTGACCGCCGACGGCCGCCGCGGCGGCGTCGTGGATCGGGACGGGCAGCGCCGCGCCGGTGTGTGCGCTGCCCCCGGCGAGGGTGGTCACCGACGCCACCGACGCCTGGGCGGCGTCGAGGCCGCCGAAGGCATACACGCTCTCGCCCAGAGCGGCCACGGCCGGGTCCTGCACCGCGGCGGGCAGGCTGCCCACCCGGCGCACGACCGGGACGAGCACTGCCGCCCGCTTCGGCGCCGGCCGCGCCGCGGCGCTCGTCGCCGGCGCGCTGCGATCGGCGGTGGGCACGGCCGGCGGCGCGGAGCGCAGGAGCTCGTGGGCGAGGGCTCCGGCGGGGACGGCGAGCACGATGGCGAGCAGGACTCCTCGGCGCATCGGGTCACCCTAGGCGCCCGGCTCCGCCCTGTCGCGGGCAGCGTTGGGGCTTGGTTGGACCGGCGGCGCCTCTTGACGCGATAGCTTGCAGGCGGTCTACTCGGTGAGGGCGAGCACCCGCTCGCCCACGACGCGGCGAGGGACCACCGACTTCGTGGGAGAGCGACCGACAGTGCACGCAGACGAGCGTCCGAGCGCAGCCGCCGGGCGGCCGCCGGGCAAGCCGATCCTGGTGTCCGGGGCGATCCGGTCGGGAACGGGCTGGGTCGGCCAGATCCTGGCGGCCTCGCCCACGCCGATCGGCTACATCTGGGAGCCGTTCAGCGTGCTGCATCGCCCCGGCACCCTGGCGGTGCGGTGGCCGTACTGGTTCCCGTACGTCTGCGCCGAGAACTGCGACCCGTACGTCCCCGCGATCGAGCGCTCCCTCGCCTTCGACTACCGCACCGGCGCGGAGCTGCGCTCGGTGCGCAAGCCGAAGGACGCCGGCCGCATGGCCCGCGACTGGTACCGGTGGCAGGCCTACCGCCGCCGCGGCGCCGCTCCGCTCTACAAGGATCCCATCGCCGTGTTCTCGGCGGAGTGGCTGGCCGAGCGCTTCGACATGGACGTCGTTCTGATCACGCGCCACCCGTGCGCCTTCGCGGCCAGCATCAAGCGGCTGCACTGGCCCCACACCGAGCGCTTCGGCGACCTGCTCGCCCAGCCGCTTCTGATGCGCGACTTCCTGGGCGGCTACGAGCAGCAGCTGCGGGAGTACTCCTCCCGCGAGCACGACATCGTGGATCAGGCCATCCTGCTCTGGAACGTGCAGACCGAGGCCATCGCCCGCCACCGCGAGCGGCGCGGATCCGACTGGGCCTTCACCCGTCTCGAGGACTTCTCCCGCGAGCCCGTCGAGCGGTTCCGCGCGCTCTTCGCGCACATGAACGTCGTCTGGGACGACGGCGTCGAGGCGCTCGTGCGCTCGACCTCCGACCCGTCGAACCCGGCCGAGGCGAGCCGCCCCGACTCGGTCCGCCGCGACAGCGCCGCCCACATCACCAACTGGAAGCGGCGCCTGACCGAGGACGAGATCGCCCGGGTGCGGGCGGGCACCGAGCGGCTGTGGACGCAGTTCTACACCGACAGCGACTGGTGACCGCGCCCGGCCGTCACGGCCGGCCCGCGGCGGGGTGCGCCCGGGCGCGGTAGGCGTCGGTGCGGTAGCGCAGGTCGAGCCCGGTCACGCGGTGCCGGGCCAGGAGCTCCTCCACCTCGGCGAGCACCTGCGTGCGGCCGTCCTCGGGCAGGACGGCGACGACGCTCCACGAGGCCACCCGGGCCAGGAACTCCGCGCGGCCCACCCGGTGCACGTGGCGGAACTCGCGCTTGCGCACCGGCCCGAACATGGTCGAGCGCTCGAGCGCGGCCCGCCACTCGCCGGCGGTGTAGCGGTTCGGCGGATCGCCCTGGCCGGCGCGGGCGGCGTCGAGCACCTCCGCGAAGGCCGGGTACCACGACTCGCCCTCCCACTCCGGCCGGTTCCACAGCAGGCCGAGGCCGCCCCCCGGGCGCAGCACCCGGTGGATCTCGGCCAGGGCGGCATCGGCGTCGAACCAGTGAAACGCCGCGGCAACCATCACCGCGTCGACGGCACCCGTCGCGAGCGGGATCGCCTCGGCGGTCCCCTCGAGCACCTCGGCCGCCGGCTGGCCCGCCGCGAGCAGGCGGCGCATCTCGGCCACCGGCTCGACCGCGATCACCCGACCGACCAGCGGGACGAGCCCGGCGGTGAGCTTGCCCGTGCCCGCCGCCAGGTCGAGCACGGACGCCGCGGCACCGAGGCGGAGCTCGGACACGAGCCAGGCGAGCGCCTCCGGCGGATACGACGGGCGGCCCAGGTCGTACGCCGCGGCAACACGCCCGAACGAGGCCGCGAGCGGATCGAGCGGCGGGTCCGGCATGACCGAATATCTAGCGCGTCACGGCGCGGTAACGATGTGTATCGCACGCTTTCCGGCGTCGCATCCCGCCGGTACACTGCGACCGATGCGGCGCCTGCTCGTGCTGACCGGATTCGTCGCGCTCGCGGCCGTCGCCGCCGGCGTGTTCGTCGCCGCGACCAGAAGCTCCGCCGACACGCCCGCGAAGGCCGCCACGACCAGGCCGGCGCACCACGTGCTCGTGGTGTATCGCCACCACCGCGGCCACGGCAGCCCGCCGGCGCGCCGGATCGGCAACCCGCGTATGCACTTTCACCTCGTGAGCGAGGGCGCACAGGGGCCAGACGTCTTGCGTCTGCAGCAGCTCCTGGCGAAACGCGGCTACCTGCCGGTCTCGTTCCAGGCCTACGGAACGCAGCCGCCGTTCGAGCTCGCTCCGCGGCACGGACGCTTCAGCTGGCGGTTCCACGCCCCGCCGGAGCTGACGTCGCAGTGGCAGCCCGGCGTGTACTCGACCATCACCCGCGGCGCGGTGATGACATTCGAAGCGGATCACGGGATGACGATCGACGGGATCGCCGGCCAGCGGGTATGGCAGGCGCTCGTCGGGCCGCGCACCGCCCCCGAGGTGCCGTACACCTACGCGCTCGTGCGGGAGGGGGCTCCGGAGACGATCACGATCTACCAGACGGGGCGGGCCCCGTTCGTCTCGCCCGCGAACACCGGCATCCCCCAGGCGCCCACCGCGCTCGGAACGTACCCGGTGTATCTACGCTACACATCGACGACGATGCAGGGCACGAATCCGGACGGGACGCACTACTTCGACACGGGCGTTCCGTGGGTGAGCTATTTCAACGGCGGCGACGCCGTGCACGGGTTCCTGCGCGGATCGTACGGGTCGCCCCAGAGCCTCGGCTGCGTCGAGTTGCCGTACGCCGCCGCGGGGACCGCGTACCAGTTGATGAATTACGGCACGCTCGTCACCGTCGCCGCCTGAGGCCGACCGCCGCGCATCGTTCACTCTCGACGCGTAACGCCGTGACGATGCGCCACGGTTCGATGCACGTCGGCCGGCCGGCGCGGCGTCTCAGCCGAGCAGTTCGCGCAGGCGCTGGTCGCGCTCCTGCACCTGACGCACCAGCTGTGCGACGAGATCGCTGATCTGATTCGCCAGCGCGCCGATGTCGCCTTCGGCCGCGCGCGCGGGCGCGGCTGCCGGTGCCGCGGCGGCGGAGCTCCGGGCCGACGCACGGCGAGTGCGGGTGCGTGCGCCTGCGGGCGCCACCGGCCGAGGGCTGCGCACGGGCGGTGCGGTAATAGTTGGCGGCGATGGTGCCGGGCCGGCTCGAGCGCTCCTGTGCGATCTGGGTGAATGCCTCGGTTCGGCTCTTGCCTTCCGAGACGAGTTGGTTCACCCGTTCGAAGACGGCGGGGCCGATGGTCGCTTTGCGGGGCATGCGGTCTGTTCCTCCTGTGGGGGTCGTATAACCTTACAGGAAGATGTAACGGGAGTCGTGTATACCGTATGCAGTCATGCGGTGTTGCGTGAGTGGCACCCGGCGGCAAATGACATATGTCTGATATGCCAAATGGCATCACACGGACAGGCGTCATTCACGTCACGCCTCGTCGACGCTGCCCGGCCGCCGCGGTGATCAGCCGTCGAGCGCGACGGCGGGCCGGCGGGCGCTGCGGGCGTCGGCCTCGAAGCCGGCGACCGGAACGCTCAGGCGCACACATGTGCCCTTGCCGCGTGAGGAGATGATCTCGACGGTCCCGCCCACGGCCCCGACCCGCTCGTGCAGGGCGTCGAGCCCGAGATGCAGGGCCGACTGCGGCCGGGAGCGGGCGTCCACGATGTCGAACCCGCGGCCGTCGTCGCAGATCTCCGCGCGGATCATGCCGCCCAGCTCGTCGAGCGTGACCGCGATCGACGCGGGCCTCGCGTGCTTGCGGACGTTCGCGAGCGCCTCCTGCACCGACCGGTACACGAGCTCCTCGATCGAATGGTCGTGGCGGGCCACGAAGCCCCGCACCCGCGCGCTCGCCCCCGTCTCGCGGCCGACCTGCTGGGCCAGGACGCGCACGGCGGCCACGAGCCCGTCGCGCAGCAGCACCGCGGGCCGCAGCTCGAACATCAGCCGGCGCGTCCGGTCGGTGGCCTCCTCCAGCGTCGCCCGGGCGACGAGGACCGCCGACTCGAGCTGCGCCGTTCCGGTCTTCTGGGCGACGAGCGCGACCCGGTCCATCGCCATCAGCGAAGCGATCATCACCTGCACGGTGTCGTCGTGCAGCTCGGTTGCGATCCGGCTGCGCTCCACCTCCTCGGCATGCAGCATGCTGGCGAGCACCTGCCGGCGGCGGCGCTCGCTCTCGCGCAGCGCTCGTTCGGTACGGCGCTCGTTGCGGCGCCGGCCGGTGACGTCGCGGCCGATCTCGGCGATCCCCACCAGGGTGCCGTCGGCGGAGCGCACCGGCGCTGACGTCACCCACACGTCGATGCGCGACCCGTCCTTGCGCGACCTGGGCGTCTCGCGGCCCTGGTCACCCCGGCGGGCGGCGATCCGGCGCGTGAGCTCGGCGAAGCCGTCGGGGCGCAGCGTCGGCTCGACGAGCGTGATCGGCCGCCCGATCGCGTCGGCGGCCGCGTACCCGTACAGCCGCTCGGCGCCCGGATTCCAGCTGCGGATGACGCCGTCGAGGTCGAGCGAGACGATCGCATCCCCGGCCGCGTCCACGATCGCCGCCGACTCCCCCGCCCGCCCGGAGTCGGCGGGTGCGGCCGCGAAGACGCAGATGACCGTCACGGATCCCGCGCCGGCGGTCGGGTAGAGGCTGAGGACGTGCCGGCCCGTCGCCGCGGCGATCTCGAGCCCAGCCTCGGGAGCGCCGGAGTCGAGCACCCGCGCGACCGCGGCCGCAATGGCGCTGTGGACGTCGGAGTCGACCGCGGCGAGCAGCGCGCCCACGCTGCCCGGGCCGACGCGGCCGAGCGGCGCCGCCGCCTGCACGGTGACGATCCGCAGATCGCGGTCGAGGACGATCATCCCCGGAGGCACGGTCGCGACGGACAGGCTTGCGCGCCTGTCCTTCTCGACCACCCGGCCGAACCGGAGGGTCGTCATCGAACACCCCCCTTACGGGGGGGTCGAAGAGCCCGTTTTCCACCCCACACAGCGATCGCATCCTACGTAGTCCGAGGGGGTGTTCCATCCCCAATTCGGGGTATTTGCGGCGTCACACAAACGGGTGGCGGCGCCGGGCCGGGTCATCCACCGCCGCGCGCCCGCATCCGGTTGTTGCGCGCCTCGTGCTCGACCTCGGCCCGGCCGAGCACCTCCATCACCGGCGGGACGTAGTTGGCGAAGCGGCCGCGCAGGCCCTTCTTGAGGCCGTACCAGCCGCCGACCGGGTTGCTGTCCGACCGCGCCCACGCCTCCACCGTCCCGGCGGCTGCCGGCTTCTGCTCGTCGGCGCTGCCGAGCGGCATCCAGTCGCCGTGGGCGACCAGCATCGCGTGCAGGTCGTCGAGGCAGCGCAGGTGGTAGCGCAGCTCCGTCTTGCCCACCTGCACGACGAGCGCCGGCGGGTCGAGCGTCTCGTCCCGGAACGCCTGATACTCGGACTGCCCGGGTGGGGTCCGCAGCACCCACGGATCCTCGCGGGTGCCGCTGCCGGTGCTGTTCGACACGTCGTCCTCCTTATGTTAGGAAGTTCTTACGCTCTCACCGCCGAGTCTACCTCGGCGGCCGTCGATAGGATCCCCCGGCCGATGGACGAGACTCCCGCGCTGCCCATCATCGTGCTCGGCGGCGACGATGCGGGCGAGACCCTGACGCTGCAGCGGGCCGCGTACGTGACCGAGGCCCAGGCGCACGCCGACCCCGACCTGCCGCCCCTGCGCCAGACCCTGGCAGAGCTGCGCGCCGAGCTCGCCTCGGCCGACGTGACGGCGCTCGGGATCCGCGACCGCGGCCGCCTGGTCGCGACCGTGCGCCTGCGCCACGACCCGGCCGAGCCGGGGACCGCCGAGGTGGCCCGCCTCGCCGTCGCCCCCGATCGCCAGGGCGAGGGGCTGGGCACCCGCCTCCTGGCGGAGGTCGAGCGGCACGCCCGGCCCGGCGTGACCGCGCTCGTGCTCTTCACGGGCGACCGCAGCCACGGCAACCTGCGCATGTACGCCCGCCACGGCTATGCCGAGACGCATCGCACGCCGGCCGGCACCCACCGGCTGGTGCACATGCGCAAGCCGCTGCGCGCGGACTAGGCGGCGCCCCAGACCTCCTCGGCGGTCTCGACCACCAGCCGCAGCTTGGCGACCTGCTCGGCGATCGTGAGCCGGTTGCCCTCGACGGTGGACGAGAAGCCGCACTGCGGCGAGAGGCACAGCTGGTCGATGTCGACATAGCGGGCCGCCTGCTCGATCCGGCGCTTGAGCGCGTCCTTTTCCTCGAGCAGCGGCCGCTTGGTGGTGACGAGACCGAGCACGACGCACTTGCCCGGAGGGACGAACCGCAGCGGCTCGAAGCCTCCGGAGCGGGCGTCGTCGTACTCCAGGAAGAAGCCGTCCACCTCGAGATCGGAGAAGAGCGCCTCGGCGACGAAGTCGTAGGAGCCCTCGGCCGCCCACATCGACTGGGCGTTGCCCCGGCACATGTGGGTCGTGACGGCCAGGCCGTCGGGGCGGCCGGCGAGGGCGCGGTTGATGTTGCGGATGTAGGTCTCGTGGAGGTGCTCCGGGTCGCCGCCGATCGCGACGATGTGCTCACGCTGGGCGGGATCGTTGACATAGGCGAGGCTCGTGTCGTCGAGCTGCAGGTAGGTGCAGCCGAGCGCGCTCAGACGCGCCACCTCGTCGGCGTAGGCCGCCACGAGATCGGTCCAGAACCCGTCCAGATCGGGGTACACGGCGGGGTCGATCGCGGAGTTGCCGCCGCGATAGTGCACCATGCTCGGGGAGGGGATGGTCAGCTTCGGGGTCGCGCCCGAGACAGCGTCGCGCAGGAACGTGAAGGCGTCGCCGAAGATGGTGTGCTCGATCCGCACCCGCCCGTCGACCCGCATCGCCGGCGGCGCGAAGTCGTACTCGCCCTCGTCGTCGCGGAACTTCACGTGGATGCGCTCGCCCTCGACCTGGGAGACGCCGCCCAGCTGGTAGATGTAGTCCATGTGCCACGACGCCCGCCGGAACTCGCCGTCGGTGGCGCTCCGCAGCCCGACGTCGCGCTGCATCGCGACGGCTGCGCGGATGGACTCGTCCTCGACCGCGCGCAGGTCGGCTGCCGAGATCCGGCCCTCGGCGTGGTCGGCGCGCGCCTGCATCAGCCGGGGCGGGCGCAGCAGGCTACCGACGTGATCGGCGCGGAAGGGTGGGCGCGTGCGCGGGGGCATGTGTCCTCCTGGTCGCTTCGCGGTCGATCGTAGCCGCAGCCGGGTATCGTGACCGGACGATGAGCTCGTCCTCGCCGCGCCCCGACCTCGCCGACGCCGCGCTGACCGAGGCCGTGCTTGCGAGCTTCGCCGGTGCGCAGAGTCCGCGCGCCAGGCAGGTCGCGGAGAGCCTCGTGCGCCACCTGCACGCGTTCGTCGCCGAGGTCGCGCCGACCGAGGCGGAGTGGTTCGCCGGGATCGACTTCCTCACCCGCGCAGGCCACATCACCACCGACACCCGCCAGGAGTGGGTGCTCCTGTCCGACGTGCTCGGCGTGTCGATGCTCGTGATCGGGATCAACCACCCTGCCCCGGACGGCGCCACGGAGGCGACCGTCTTCGGGCCGTTCTTCGTCGAGGGCGCGCCTGAGCTCGCAAACGGCGCCGACCTCGCCGCCGGGGCGTCGGGCCGTCCGTGCCTCATGCGCGGCCGCATCCTGCGCACCGACGGCAGCCCGGTCGCCGGGGCGGTGATCGACGTCTGGCAGGCCGACGATCACGGCCTGTACGACGTGCAGTACGACGACCTCGACTCCGCCCGCGGGCGGGGCCGGCTGCGGAGCGAGGCGGACGGCCGGTTCTGGTTCTGGTCGGTGCTCCCGGTCGCCTACCCGATCCCGAGCGACGGCCCGGCCGGCGAGCTCCTGCGCGCGGGCGGGCGCGACCCGATGCGCCCGGCCCACGTCCACTTCCGCGTGACCGCCCCCGGGTGCGCGACGCTGACCACCCATGTGTTCGCCGCGGGCGACGCGCACCTGGAGAGCGACGCGGTGTTCGGGGTCAAGCGCTCCCTGATCGCGCCCTTCCCGCTGCATCCGCCCGGCCGGGCTCCCGACGGCACGCCGATGGACGAGCCGTACCACACCCTCGAGTACGACCTGATCCTCGCCCGGGCCGACAGGTAACATTGGCAACGCGCTCGCCCAGCGCCACCTCCTGGTGAAACTCGTCCTCCTCATCGCCGTCGGCTATCTGCTCGGGAGCATCCCGTGGGGATACTGGCTGCCGCGCTGGTCGAAGGGCGTGGACATCCGCCAGCACGGCAGCGGCAACATGGGGGCGGCCAACGTCGCGCGGGCCGTCGGCACCCGGTTCGGGATCGCCGTCGCGCTGCTCGACATCTGCAAGGGCACCGCCGCCGCGCTCATCGGGCTCGCGGTGGCCGGGTCGCTGGGGGCCGTGGTCGCCGGCGCCGCCGCGATGGTCGGGCACTACCGGCCGCTCTTCCTGGGCTTCGCCCGCGGCGGCAAGGCGGTCGCCACCGGCCTCGGTGCCGCGCTTGCGGTGGCACCGCTGGCGGCGTTGTGCGTCGCCGCGATCTGGTGCACGCTCTTCGTCGCCACCCGCTACTCGAGCATCGCGTCGCTCTCGAGCTGCGTCGCCATGCCCCTGCTCGCGTTCGTGTTCGGGGCGCCCGCTCCGGTGCTGATCTTCCTCACCGCGGCCTGCGGCGCAGTGGTCGTCTTCCACAGAAAGAACGTCGGCCGGCTGCTGCACGGCACCGAGAACCGGTTCGGCTTCTCGCGCCGGCCGTGGAACTGGCGGGGGTCGCGGGCGCCGCAGGCGCCGCCGCCGGGGTAGGCCGAGGATCCGCCGTCCGGCGCTCATCTGCGCGCTCGTGCTGCTCGCGGGCGCCTGCGGCACCTCCGGGCACGGCGGCAGCGGGCAGCCGCCGGCGTCGCCCGCCCAGCTTCGCCGAGTCGCCCAGATGGTGCTCGCCGACGGCGACCTGCCCGGGTACTTCGTGGGCCACACGGCCTTCGAGCAGCTCGGCGCCCAGCTGCCGCCGCGGGGCATGCCCGACGAGCGGCTGATGACCCGGCTGATCCGTGCGAACTGGATCGCCAGCGCGAACTCGACGCTCGCCGCGAGCGGGGGCGCCCGCCCGTCGATCTTCAGCGACGCGAACCTGTTCGCGCGGCCGGCGGCGGCGCGGCGCATCTGGAAGCTTGAGCTCGAGCCCGCCCCCGGGATCGAGACGCACCGGCTGAAGCCGCCGCCGGGAGCGCCGCCCGGCGCGTCCTACGTCATCCTGCGCCAGGGCAGCCGCTCCGAGTACGAGCTCGGCTGGCGAGAGGGCCCCGTGATCGGCCTGCTCGACGTGCAGATCCCGGCGGGGGCGCCGGTGCCCGGCTTCGACCCGCTCGCCGTGGGCACGGTGCTCGTGCGCGCGGCCGCGGTGCAGTCGCGCCGGATCGCGGGCGCGCTCAGCTCGCAGCGGACGGTCTAGGACAGACCGTAGGCGCGGTGCAGGAGCTCGAGCGGGTGCACGCTCGGCAGCCCGGTGGCCTTCGCGATGTGCCAGCGGCAGGTCTCGGAGTCGCACGCGGTGCAGTCGGCCCGGGCCGCGGCGATGTCGGCGAAGAGCGGGGCGCCGACCTGCATCGCGATCGGGTACTTCTCGACCTTGAGGCCGTACGTCCCGGCCACGCCGCAGCACTCGCGGTCGGTCTCGATCACCTCGAGCTCGGGGATCAGCTCGAGCAGGTCGAGCGCCGGCTTGCCGAAGCCGTGGCCGCGACCCTGACAGGGCTGGTGGTAGGGGACGCGCATCGGCAGGGCGCGCATGTCGGTGCGCAGCTCGCCCTCGTCCAGGAGGTCGCGCAGGAGCTCGCAGATGTCGAACGTCCGCGAGCCCACGAGCGCCAGGTCATCGTCATCGATGCCCAGGATCTCACGCGCCTCCCGCTTCAGCATCAGGCCGCAGCTCGTCGAGTTGGCGACGATCATGTGCCCCTCCCGCGCGTACGGCGCGAGCCGCCCGGCCAGCGCCCGCACGTACTCCCGGGCCGGCTCGAACGCGCCGTTTGACTGCAGCGGCAGCCCGCAGCAGCCCTGCGGCGGCACGATCACCTCGAAGCCGTTGTGCTCGAGCACCTCCACCGCCATCCGGGCGACGCTCGGCTCGTTGTAGTTGGCCGCGCAGCCGTGGAAGTAGACGACCGTCCGCGTCGTCGCGGCCGGCGGCCGGTGCTTCCGCGCCCACGCCTGGAACGTCCTGCGCGAGAAGTCGGGGATGGCCGCATCACGGTGGATGCCCATCGCGGCCTCGGCGGCGCGGCGGCCCAGGCGCGTGCGCCCGACGGCGTTTGCGATCGGCGCCACCGGCTGCGCGAGCCGGCCGAGCGTGGCCGGCCGGGCGATCAGGCGGTCGCGCAGGGGGATCCCCTTGGGCGGTCCTCATCTCGGCGCGGGCGCGGGCGTTGATCTCGGCGATGTCGACGCCCTGCGGGCACACCTGCGTGCAGATGCCGCAGCCCGAGCAGTAGTCGAGCGAGGCGTCCACGCTCGTGCCGTCGCGACGGTAGCGCTCGCTCTGCGGGCCGGCGTACTTGGGGCCCGGGAAGAGCGGCGTCGCCGCCGCCACCGGGCAGAACGTCTCGCACACCGTGCACTTGACGCAGTTGTCCAGCGAGCCGCGGATGTCGACGCTCATGCCGCCCGCTCCGCGAGCACCGCATCGGCAGCCGCGAGGCCGGATGCCAGGGCGAGCCCGTTGCCGGAGAGCTCGCGCCACGGCACCGCGCCCCGCAGGAGCGCGCCGGCGGCGCGCACGTTCGGGTGGATCACGGCGCCTTCGGCATCCACCGGGCGCATGTGCGCGTCGACGCGCACGCCGACGCGGTCGATCGGCTGCTCGTGGAACGCGCCCGCCTCGTAGCGCACCTCGCCGGGGTCGTCCGCCAGCGGCAGGCCCAGCACCGGCTCGCGCAGGCCGTCGTGGTGGACCTCGATGCCGCCGGTGGCGATCCCGCCGGTTGCGAGCACGACCGCAGCGGCCGGAAAGGTGCGGGTGCGTCCCGACACCTTCACCTCGAGGGCGGTGACACGGCCACCGGTGTGGGCCGCGGCGATCGCCGTCGAGCCGACGATGAGGCGCGCGCGCCGGGATCGCAGCTCGGCCAGGAGCGCGCGGTACAGGCGGATGCCGGCCACAGACGGTGGGGCCGTCGGCACCTCGAACACCTCGGCGCCGAGGGCGTCGGAGAGGGCGGCCGCGACCTCGGCGTGGCGGTCGATGCCGAGCGCCGCCGGCAGTCCCACCCGGGCGCCGTCGGCGGTGCCGATCGCCGACCGCAGGGCGGCCGCGATCCGGGCGCGCTGGTCGGGCTGCTCGAGCGCCCGCGCGAGCCCGAGCGACGAGGCGTCGGCGTCGCCGCGCACGTCGACCGTCGCCTCGGCCGACCGCGTCTGCACCGACACCGCGGTCGCGGCGGCCACGTTCGTCGCCACGAGGGCCGGGAAGAAGTCCCGCAGGGCGTGCACACTCGCGAACACCACCGATCCGCCGCTGCGCAGGTCGCCGGCGGCGATCGCGGCCGGCGCCACCGCCGTCGGCCGGACCGCGCCGAGCGCAGAGGCCAGCAGCAGGTTCTCCGCAGCCGACCCGCGGAGGTCGAGCGCGGGCAGGCGACCGGCCAGCCACGTCGTGGCGGCGGCGACCCGGTCGCGGCCGAGCAGCGCGTAGGGGTGGTCGGCGGCGAGTGACGAGAGCACGTCGAGCGGCCGGGACACGAGCGTCGGCGAGTACCCGAGGATGTCGATCGTGGCGCCGCCGAGCTGCAGGGACCCGGCCCCGGTCGCGATCACGGTCACCGGCACGTCCTCATCGGCCAGCCTCAGCGCGCACGCGAGCCCGGCGAGGCCGGCGCCGACGACCAGGACCCTGGTCATGCGGGCAGGTGGTCGATGTCGAGGGCTCCGTGGAGCAGCCAGTCGTCCAGCCGGCTCTGGCGGGCCTGACGACCCTCGAGGAGCGGCCAGCCGCCCCGCCACCGCTCCTCGACGAACGCCCGCACCGCCGCGTTCGCGGCCGCGGCGTCCATCTGCCCCGTCTCCGTGAGCAGGCCGGCCGCACGCGGGATGCAGAAGCCGCCCTGGCACGGCCCCATGCCCAGCCGCGTGGCCCGGCGCAGGTCGTCGAGGTTGTTCGTGGGGTGCGCCGCGGCGGCAGCGAGCAGCACGCCCCGGGTGACGAGCTCGCACTCGCAGATCACCTGCTCGTCGTGCAGGTTGCGCTCGCGCGCGGCGAGGCGGTCGCCGACGCGATGCGTCTGCCCGTCCTCCCCGCCCGGCAGCACCTCGGCGGCGGTGCGGCACCCTGGCGCGACGCCGAGGTGCGCGCACACGGCGTCGACGGTCACCTCGGCCATCTGCCGGAACGTCGTCAGCTTGCCGCCCGTGATCGTGAGGAAGCCGGCCACGCCCTCCCGCTCACGGTGGTCGAGCAGCGTGAAGTCACGGGTCAGCTCGCGCGTGTCGGCGCCGGCCTGATGCTCGCTGTAGAGCGGTCGCAGGCCGGCCCACGCGCGCAGCGCGCGGGCGTCGCGGATGCGCGGGACGAGGTCGGAGCCCTCGTCCAGCAGCTTGTGCACATCGGCGGCCGGGACGGTGCGGTCGTCGGGATCCTCGATCGCAACGTCGGTCGTGCCGATCACGGAGACGGTGTGTGCCGGCACGAGGATGTCGGAGTCGCCGGGCAGACGGCAGCGGTTGATGACGGCGTGGGTGAGGCGGTGGTTCAGCGCCACCATCACGCCGCGGCCGCCGCGGACGTGGACCGTGCAGCCGGCCATCTGCGCGAACTGGCCCGCCCATGCTCCGGTCGCGCTGACCGTGATCTCGGCGCGCACCTCGCTCTCGGCGCCCGTGCGGGTGTCACGCACGCGGGCACCGCAGACGCGGTCGTCCTCGACGACGACCGACACGACGTCGTGGTAGGTGAGGACGCTGCCGCCATGACGGACGATGTCCTGCGCACACGCACCGACCAGCTGCCATGTGTCGATCGCCGCATCCGGCACGGCGAATGCGCGCGTGATGCCCGGATGCAGGAGCGGCTCGCGCCGCAGCGCCTCGGCGGGGTCGATCTCCTCGACCGGGATGCCGGCGGCGGCGCAGCCGGCGGTGAACTCCTCGCCGTAGGCGGTGTCGTCGCCCGGTGTGCAGACGAACAGGCCGCCGGTGTCCTCGATGCAGTGGGCGGCGATCCGGCGCAGGATGCGGTTCTCGTCCATGCACTCGCGGGCGGCGTGCGCGTCCTTGACCACGTAGCGGCCGCCGGAGTGCAGTAAGCCGTGGAAGCGCCCGGTCGTGCCCTCGGCCAGATCCCGGCGCTCGACGAGCACCACGGAGAGGCCCCGCAGCGCCGCGTCGCGGGCGACCCCGACGCCCGTCGCACCCCCGCCGACGACCAGCACCTGCGTCTCGATCACTCAGGCACCTTACGCGGTCGAGGGGGCCGGCGTGAGCGCCGGCCCCCTCGTTCCCCCCAGAAACACCTCGAGCTGGGCTACTCGTCTTCCTCCTGGCCCTCGGCGAAGCTGCCCTCGTGCTCGTCCTCGTGCTCCGGATCCTCTTCCTGGCCCTCCGCGAAGCTGCCGTGGTGGGGATGATCCGGATGCTCGTGCTCCTGGCCTTCGGCGAAGTCGCCCTCGTGCTCCGAGGGCGGCTCCTCCTCTTCGCCTCGAGCGAAGTCGCCGTGGTCTTTCTCGGTGTCAGGCATGGGCATGTTCCTCTTCCTCGACCCAGTCGAACGTGCGCGTCACCGCCTTCTTCCACATGTGGTACTCGCGATCGCGGCGATCGCTGTCCATCGACGGTGTCCACTCGTGGTCCTTGCCCCAGTTGGCGCGCAGGTCCTCGATCTCGCCCCAGAAGCCGACCGCCAGGCCGGCGGCATATGCGGCTCCGAGGGATGTGGTCTCGGCCACCTTCGGCCGGATGACGGGCACGTCCAGGATGTCGGCCTGGAACTGCATCAGCAGGTCGTTCTGCACCATGCCGCCGTCGACCTTGAGCGACTCGAGCTCGACGCCGGAGTCGGCGTTCATCGCGTCGACGACCTCCTTCGTCTGGAACGCGGTGGCCTCGAGCACGGCCCGGGCGATGTGGCCCTTGTTGACGTAGCGCGTGAGGCCGACGATCGCGCCGCGGGCGTCGCCCTTCCAGTACGGCGCGAACAGCCCCGAGAACGCGGGGACGAAGTACGCCCCGCCGTTGTCCTCGACGGTCTTGGCCAGGTTCTCGATCTCCGGAGCGTCCGAGAACAGTCCGATGTTGTCGCGCAGCCACTGCACCAGCGAGCCGGTGACCGCGATCGCGCCTTCGAGGCAGTACACCGCGTCCTGGTCGCCGATCTTGTAGCCGACCGTGGTCAGCAGGCCGTTCTTGGACTGCACGGCCTCGGTGCCGGTGTTCAGAAGCAGGAAGTTGCCCGTGCCGTAGGTGTTCTTGGCCTCGCCGACCGAGAAGCACGTCTGGCCGAACACGGCCGCCTGCTGGTCGCCGAGGATGCCCGCGACCGGGATGCCATCGAGCACGCCCTTGGCCTTGCCGTACTCGATGCTCGACGACTTGATCTCGGGCAGCATCGCCCTGGGCACGCCCATCGTGTCCAGGATCTCGTCGTCCCAGTCGAGCGTCTCCAGGTCCATCAGCATCGTGCGCGAGGCGTTGGTCGGGTCGGTGACATGCACGCCGCCGTCCACCCCGCCCGTCAGGTTCCACAACACCCACGAGTCGATGTTGCCGAAGGCGATGTCCCCGCTCTGCGCCTGCTCCTTCACACCCGGGACGTTGTCGATGATCCAGCGGATCTTGGGGCCGGAGAAGTAGGTCGCAAGCGGAAGCCCGACCTTCTTGCGGAACCGGTCCTGCCCGCCGTCACGCGCGAGCTCGTTGCAGATGCGGTCGGTGCGTGTGTCCTGCCACACGATCGCGTTGTGCACCGGGGTGCCCGTCTTCTTGTTCCAGACGACCGTGGTCTCGCGCTGGTTCGTGATGCCGACCGCAGCCAGGTCGGCCGTGGTGAGGTTGCCCTTTGCGAGCGCACCCTTCACCACCTCCTGTGTCCGATCCCAGATCTCCGTCGGCGAGTGCTCGACCCAGCCGGGCTGCGGGAAGATCTGCTCGTGCTCCTTCTGATCGACCGAGATGACCTGCCCCGAGTGGTCGAACACCATGCACCGGGTGCTGGTCGTGCCCTGGTCGATCGCTGCAACGTACTTCGACATTGGTTGGAGCCTCCTAGCTGATCGGGTAGAACGCGTGGTAGAGGATGCCACCCAGGAGACCGCCGATCAGCGGCCCCACCACGGGAACCCAGGAGTAGGCCCAGTCGGACGGCCCCTTCCCCGGGATCGGCAGGATCGCGTGGATGATGCGGGGGCCGAGATCGCGGGCCGGGTTGATGGCATATCCCGTGGGCCCGCCGAGCGAGAGGCCGATGCCGACCACGATCAGGGCGACGAACAGGATGCCCGTGCCGCTCGAGGCGATGCCGTGGTTCCCGGTGACGGCGAAGATGCCGAACACGAGCACGAAGGTGCCGATGATCTCGGTGACCAGGTTCCACGCGTAGTTGCGCACGGCCGGGCCGGTCGAGAACACGGCCAGCTTGAGGCCGGGATCCTCGGTGTCCTTCCAGTGCAGGTAGTAGGCGAGGTACACGAGGATCGCCCCGATGAACGCGCCGCAGAACTCGCCGGCGATGTAGATCGGGATCTTGTCGCCGAAGGTGGAGTTGAACCCGCCGGCCGCCCAGATGCCCAGCGTCACCGCCGGGTTCAGGCTCGCGCCGCCGTAGTCGGCCACGGAGGCCGCGCCCACCATGACGCCGAGCCCCCATCCGAACGTGATCACGATCCAGCCCGAATTCTGGGCCTTCGAATGCGCCAGCAGGACGCCGGCGACGACGCCGCAGCCCAGCAGGATCAGCAGGGCCGTGCCGACAGTCTCGGACAAGAAGACGGTACCGCTGTTGAACGTCAGGACAGTCACGTCGACGCTCCTTCACGGTCAGCCATCGAGACGAGAACGTACATGCGCTCCTCCTCCCATCTTCGGGAAGGGGCCTACCACACGTTGGCAGTCCCCCTAGACATGAACGTGATTCGGCATCACCGAACTCTGGCCGATCGTCAACCTAGTCGACGCACCGGGCTTTGTCAACTTCGTCACACCCCGGCGGCAAACCCGCTTGGGGAGTCGGAATTCGAGGGCTCGCGGGCCCGCCCCGGCCGGCCCTGCGAGCCCTCCGCCGGGTGCGCCCGCGAGCCGGACGGGCGCTCGACCCCCTGGGTTATGGTTCCCGACGTGCCGCCGACCGCCGACCACCGTCGGGACCGCCGCCATGGGCAGGCGCAGCGCCCGCGACGGCACCGATGAGACGCTCGGAGGGGATGCTCACCGCACTGAGCTCGGTGCGGGTGGTGCTCGTGCCGGTGGTGATGGCGCTCGTGCTCGCGGACGCGGGCCGCGGCGTGGACGCGGCCGCGGCGGCGCTCTTCGCCGTCGCCGCCGTCACCGACACCCTCGACGGATATCTGGCCCGGCGCTGGAACCTCACGAGCACGCTCGGGTCGTTCCTCGACACGACCGCCGACAAGCTGCTCACGTCGGGCACGCTCGTGGCGCTCGTTTCGGTGGGGCGGGCGTCGGCCTGGATCGCCACGATCATCATCGGCCGCGAGCTCCTGATCATGGGGCTGCGCGGGCTGGTCGCCGCCGACGGCGTCGTCATGAAGCCGTCGATCTGGGGCAAGCTCAAGACGAACACGCAGTTCCTCGCCATCCTGCTCGCCATCCTGCACCCTGACGTCGACATCGGCCCGCTGCGGCTCGACGAGGTGGCGATGCTGGCCGCCGCCCTGATCACCGTCGCCTCGGCGGTCGAGTACATCGTGCGGTTCTCCGGCTCGCTGACGGGCGCGGCGTCGGGCACCGAGACGTGACGGCCGTCCTCGTCACCGGGGCGACCGGGTTCGTCGGCGGCGGCATCGCGCGGCGCCTGCTCGCCGACGGCCGGGAGGTGCGGGTGCTGACCCGGCGGCCGGACGCGGCCGCCGACCTGCTGGCACTCGGGGCCGAGGTCGTCGCGGGCGACATCCTCGCGCCCGACTCGGTGGAGCAGGCCGCCCGTGGATGCGAGGTGGCCTACCACGTCGCCGGAGTGAACGGCTTCTGCATGCGCGACCCCGGACCGATGCGGGCCGCGAACGTGACCGGCACCGAGAACGTCGTGGCCGCCTGCGGCCGCGCCGGCGTGCGCCGCATCGTCTACACGTCGTCGGCCGCGACGATCGGCGAGGCGCACGGCGTCACCGCCACCGAGGACACGCCGCACCGCGGCTGGTTCCTGTCGGCCTACGAGCGCTCCAAGTACGACGCCGAGCGGGCGGCGGTGCGCGCGGCGGAGCGCCACGGGGTCGAGCTCGTCTGCGTCAACCCGGCATCCGTGCAGGGGCCCGGGCGCACGGGCGGGACGGCGCGCCTGATCCTCGACTACGCCAACGGCCGCCTGCGCGCCATCGTGCGGTCGCGCTTCAGCCTCGTCGACGTCGACGACTGCAGCGAGGGCCATCTCCTGGCCGAGACCCGCGGCCAGGCCGGCCGCCGCTATCTGCTCGCGGGCGTGTGCGTGACGACCGACGAGGCCATCGCGACGCTCACGCGGATCACCGGGATCGAGCGGCGCGCGCTGACGCTGCCCCGGCCGGTCGCGCTCGGGGCGGCCGACCTGACGGCGGCCGCGGCGCGGGTGCGCGGGCGCCGTCCGAAGCTGTGCCGCGAGATGGTGGCGACCCTCCTGCACGGCCACGCGTACGACGGGTCGCGGGCGACGGCGGAGCTCGGCCTGCAGTACCGCTCCTTCGACGAGATGGTGCGGCGCACGCTGGCCTGGTACGTCGATCAGGGCATGGTGAACGCGGCCGCCGCCGGGCCGATCCGGCCCGCTTGACACCGATCGCGGCGTGCTCTATTGTCCTGAATGTTGTTCGGCATTGTCGAACTCTGGCCCAGGAGCACTTCGACACGCCAAGCGGCAGCGCGCGGGAGCGAGGAGATCCGGATCGTGAAGCGACCACCCAGCCATACCCACTTCGGGGGCTCCGGTCGCGGCGCGATGCCGGATCCACCTCGCCCGCGCCGTCGCGCGGGCACGCGCACGCCCGCCCCGCCCCCACGATCAGGAGGAGCAGCGCGACCATGAGCACCCATACGGCAGTGGTGAAGAAGTTCATCAACGATCCCGAGACGGTCGTGCCCGAGGCGCTGGCCGGCATCGCCACGGCGCACGCCGGCCTCGTCCGGGTCGATCTCGCAAACCAGCTCGTCATCCGCGCCGACGCGCCCGTGTCCGGGAAGGTCGGGCTCGTCTCCGGCGGCGGCTCGGGCCACGAGCCGATGCACGGCGGCTTCGTCGGCTCCGGGATGCTCGACGCGGCCTGCGCGGGCGCCGTGTTCACCTCGCCCGTGCCGGATCAGATGGCCGAGGCGACGAAGGCCGTGAACGGCGGCGCCGGCGTCCTGCACATCGTCAAGAACTACACCGGCGACGTGCTCAACTTCAAGCTCGCGGCCGAGCTGGCCGAGGACGACGGCATCGAGGTGCAGTCCGTCGTGCTCGACGACGACGTGGCCGTGCAGGACAGCCTCTACACCGCCGGACGGCGGGGGACGGGCGCGACCGTGCTGGCGGAGAAGATCGCGGGCGCGAAGGCCGAGGCGGGCGGGTCGCTCTCCGACGTCGCCGGCATCTGCCGCAAGGTCAACGACAAGGGCCGCTCGTTCGGGGTCGCGCTGACGTCGTGCGCGACGCCCAGCTCGGGCACGCCGATCTTCGACCTGCCGGCGGACGAGATCGAGGTCGGCGTCGGCATCCACGGCGAGCCGGGCCGGCGGCGCGAGAAGATGAAGTCCGCCGACGACATCGTCGAGGAGATGCTCGAGCCGATCGTGAGCGACCTCGGCGTCTCGAAGGGCGCGTCGGTGCTGGCCTTCGTGAACGGGCTCGGCGGCACGCCGCTGATCGAGCTCTACCTGCTCTTCAACGCCGTCACGAAGAACCTCGATGCGCGCGGCATCAGCGTCACCCGCAGCCTGGTCGGCAACTACATCACGAGCCTGGAGATGGCGGGATGCTCGATCACCCTGCTCCAGCTCGATGACGAGCTGACCGGTCTGTGGGATGCTCCCGTGAAGACGGCTGCGCTGCGCTGGGGCGCGTAGCCCATCGAGCGAGGGAGGGCGACGTGAACACCGAGACCGTGACCCGTTGGATGCGCGCCTGCGCTGCATCGATCGCCGAGCAGCGCGACTATCTCACCCAACTCGACGCGGCCATCGGAGACGCCGATCACGGCGCCAACATGACCCGGGGGTTCAACGCTGTCGAGGCCAAGCTGGACGGCCTCGACAGCGACACCCCTCCGGGCAGGGCGCTGATGCAGGCGGGCTCGACGCTCGTCTCGACGGTCGGCGGCGCCAGCGGCCCGCTGTGGGGCTCGGCCCTGCGGCGCGCGGGCAAGGCCCTCGGCGATGCCGACGACGTTCACGCCCGCGGACCTCGTCGCGGCGCTGGAAGCCGCGCTGAACGGCATCGTCGAGCTCGGGGCGGCGGAGCCCGGGGACAAGACCATCGTGGACGCGCTCGGCCCTGCGGTGTCCACGCTCCGGGCCGGCGTCGAGGCCGGCCGGCCGCTGCAGGATGCCGTCTCCGACGCGCGGGCGGCGGCCGAGGAGGGCATGCGGGCGACGATCCCGATGCAGGCGCGCAAGGGCCGGGCGTCCTATCTGGGCGAGCGCTCCGTCGGCCACCAGGATCCCGGCGCCACGTCGACGGCACTCATCATGGCTGCACTCGAACGCACGGTGGCGGAGGAATCGTGACTCCGCAGGTGGTGCGCGGCACTCCGGCCTCGCCGGGCGCCGCGATCGGCCCCGCATGGACCCGGGCGGAGACCGCGCCCGCGTCCGGTCCCGGCCCACCCGAGGCCGAGGCCGAGCGCGCCCGCCGCGGGCTCGAGCTGGCCGCCGACGAGCTCGGCGAGCTCGCGCGCACGCTCAGGCGCGAGGGGCACGCGGGCGACGCCGAGATCGTCGAGGCAAACCAGCTGATGGCGCAGGACCCGACCCTGGTCGAGGCGGCGGTGAAGGAGGCTCTGCTCGGCGCGCCAGCGCCGGAGGCGATCGCGCGGGCGGTCGAGCCGCACGCCCAGGCGCTGGCGGAGCTCGACGACCCGCTGCTCGCCGCCCGGGCGGCCGACCTGCATGCGATCGCGCGCCGGGCGGGCGACCTCAGCACCGGCAGCTCGAGCGAGCCGCCGGCGGGCGCCGTCGTGATCGCCGACGACCTCGGCCCGGGCGAGGTGGCGGCCTGGAGCGGCCAGCTCGCGGCGATCGTGCTCGCCGGGGGCGGCACCACCGCCCACGCCGCGATCGTGGCCCGCTCGCTCGGCATCCCGCTCGTCACCGGCGCCGGCGCGGGCGTGCTCGCCGCGGCGATCGGCGACGAGATCGGCGTCGACGCCGACCGGGGCATGGTGTGGATCGCGCCCGACTCGTCCACCCGGTCGCGGCTGCGCGACCGGGCCGAGCGGCTGGCCGAGCGGGCCGACCGCGACCGCCGCGAGCGGCGCCAGCCGGCCCGCACCGCCGACGGCCGCACGATCCGGCTGCTCGCGAACGCCGGCACCGCGCCCGAGGTGATGGCGGCGCTCGACGCCGGCGCGGAGGGGATCGGCCTGCTGCGCAGCGAGCTCGCGTTCCTGGAGGCGGACGCGTGGCCCACCGAGGAGCAGCACGCGCGCGTGCTGCGGCCCATGCTCGAGCCGCTCGGCCACCGCATCGCCACCGTGCGGACGCTCGACTTCGGCGGCGACAAGACGCCGCCGTTCCTGGCGGAGCAGGCCGCCGGCGGCCCGCTGGGGCCGCGCGGGATCCGGCTCGCGCTCGCAGCCGACGACGGCGTCGCCCCCCAGCTGCGCGCGCTCTTCCAGGTCGCCGGGGATGCCGTCGTGCGGGTGCTGGTGCCGATGGTGACGGACACCGCCGAGATCGACGCGGTGCGCACGATCGCCCTCGCCGCCCGCGACGCCGTCGCACCCGGCGCGCCCGACCCGCTGGTCGGCGCGATGATCGAGGTGCCGGCCGCCGCGCTGATGGCGCGCACGATCGCCTCGCACTGCGACTTCCTGTCGATCGGCACGAACGACCTCACCCAGTACACCCTCGCGGCCGACCGCCAGAACCCCGGCATCGCCGGCACCGTCGCCTACCACCCGGCGGTGGTCCGGCTGATCGCGCGGACGATCGCCGCTGCCCATTCGGCCGGAATCCTGGTGGACGTGTGCGGCGAGGCCGGCGGCGATCCCGAGCTCCTGCCGCTGCTCGTGGCGCTCGGCGTCGACGAGCTCAGCGTCTCGCCTGCGCGGATCGCCCAGACCCGCCGCTACGTGCGCAGCCTCTCGACGCAGCGGGCCAAGGCCGCGCTCGTCGAGGCGCTCGCGGCGCGGACGCCCGAGGGCGTCGGCGCGGCCGCCCGCGGCGCCCTGGACGCCGCGTTACTCGAGCGTCTCGAGGAGTCCGGCGATGACGTCGAGAGCGTCTGAGGCGCCCGGCCCGGCGGTCACGACCTCGACGCTCGAGCCGCCCTCGGCGCCGAGCCCGAGCACCTGCAGGATGCTGGCGGCGTTGGCCGTCTTGCCGTTCGCGCTCAGGGTGACGGTCGCATCGAGACCGGCGGCCGTGCGCACGAGGTTGCCGGCCGGGCGGGCGTGCAGCGGGACGCCGGCCGGGAGCACGACCGTGCGGCGATGCTCAGAGCTTGCCGACATCGCGCGCCTCCTCGGCGGCGGCCGCGGCCGTCTGCAGGTCGGCGCCGGTCGCGGCCAGCACCGCGGCGGCCACAGCCCCCTCGACGAGCGGCGCGTCGGCGAGGCGCACGTCGACCCCGTCCACGTCGCCCCCGGCCATGATCGCGCGCACCGCGAGCACGGCGCTGCCAATATCTACCAGCACGAGCACGCCCTCGCCGGAGTCCGCCTGGCGGATCGCCGCCGCGATCCGGTCGGGATCGGTGCCGAGTCCCCCGTCCGCCGTGCCGCCCGCGGGCAGGATGCGAACGTCTTCGCCGCTGACCTGCAAGACCAGGTCTGCAAGCCCTTCCGCGAGCGCCGAGGAGTGGGAGACCAATACAATCCCGATCACCGCTCGTCTCCATTCATACAACAGCCGATCCTACATTGCCGAACCCGGTTCGGCAACAGCGGCATCTAGGCCCACATGGGAATCCAGTCCATCGAACGCGCTTCAGCGATCCTCCGCGCCCTGGCGAGCGGGTCGCGGCGGCTGGGCGTGTCGGACCTGTCCGACCGGCTGGGGCTGGCGAAGGGGACGACCCACGGCCTGCTGCGCACCCTGCAGTCCGAGGGCCTGGTCGAGCAGGACCCCGAGACCGGCAAGTATCAGCTCGGCGCGGCGCTGCTGCAGCTCGCGAACAGCTACCTGGACGTGAACGAGCTGCGCGCCCGGTCGATCGCCTGGTCCGACCGGCTGGCGTCGGGCAGCGGCGAGGCCGTGCGCGTCGGCGCGCTCCACGGCGACGGCGTGATCGTCGTCCACCACGTGTTCCGGATGGACAACAGCCTCCAGATCCCCGAGGTCGGGGCGCACCTGCCGCTGCATGCGACCGCGCTCGGCAAGGCGCTCATGGCGCACCACCCGCACGTCGCCGACGACCTGCTCGCCGGCGGCGTGCCCCGGCTGACGCATGCGACCGTGGTCAGCACCGCGGCGGTGCGCAAGATGCTCGACGAGGTGCGCGAGAAGGGCTGGGCGGCCGAGCGCGAGGAGGCGATCATCGGCGAGGCGTCGATCGCGAGCCCGGTGTTCGACCGGGCCGGCGCGGCGGCCGGCGCCATCGGCATCGTCGGCCCCGTCGAGCGCCTGTACGCGCGCCGCCAGCCCCGCCCCGCCCTGATCGGCCACGTCCGCGAGGCCGCCCGCGCCATCTCGCGCGAGCTCGGCGCCGGGCCCTGGTAGCTGCTAGCGGCGGGCTCGGACCCGTACCCGGAAGCCGTCCGGATCGAGGCAGGCGGCGAGGGCGGTCCACCCCACGAAGACGAGGGCGATCGGGACGAGGACGGCCGGGCCGCGCGCGGCCACCGCGGGGAAGGCCACCCAGAACGCCAGGCAGCCGATCATGAGGCGCGAGGCCATACCGCGAGCGTACGCGCCGGCGGCGGTCGCGGCAATCCCGCGCGGCCGGTCAGAACCCGAGTGTCTCGGGCACCAGGATCACGCGGATGCGGCCGCTCGGCTCCTGATGGATCACGAGGATCTTGGCGAGCAGGCTGCCGGCGTAGCCCACATCCTGCATGCGCCGGAACTCGCGCGGCAGCGAGTACTCCCGGATCCGGCGCATGGCCTCGTCCTCGTCGCGCACGAGCTTGTGGTGGCCGACGACCAGGATGACGCTCCCGGCCGCATAGGCATAGGCGCCCAGCTGGCTGCCCGAGCCGGATCCGACCACGATGGTGCCGGCGTCGGTGATGGCGTGCGCGCTGCCGACGATGTAGTCCGGCGCCGCCCCGAGCTTGCGTCGCTCGCGCGCCTGCGTCTCGCGGTCGAGCGCGTTCAGCTTCGCCCGCACCGAGTCGTAGCGGCCGGACTCGTCGATCGCGGCGGTCAGGCCGAGCTCGCGCAGCGTCTCCGACAGCGCCATGTGCACCTCGGCCCCCTCCGGGAGCGCCTCGAGCACGCGGCCGCGGGCGTCGGCGCCGTCTGCGGCGATCTCGGCCCGGAACCCACGCGCCTGCAGGGCCGCGACCGTCCGCTCGAGCCGGCCGCGGTCGGCCGGCTGTTCGAAGGCGGCGTTCGGCGCGCCCGGGTCCGGCAGGACCGCGCTCACGCGCCGACGGCCGCGACGACCTGGGCAGAGTCGGCCGCCCGCACGACGCCGCGCCACCAGTCCGCCCGGTCGGGCGCGACCCACACCGCGTCGTCGCCGAGGGCGATCCGCTCGGCCCGGCCGTCGAAGTGCAGCCCGAGCATCGCGTGCTCGGCGGCCGCCCGGTCGGGAGCGTCGTTGCCGGCCGTGAGCAGCTCGGCGATCTCCTGCGTCGTCAGGCCGTCCGGGTAGGCGGCGACGAGCTCGGCGGGGTCGTCCGGCGGCGGTCGCCGGGTGAGCCCCGGGTCGAGGTTCGCGATCAGCACGTCGTACGCCGCGACCGGCTGGTAGCCGCCGGCCACGAGGCGCAGGCCGTCGCGCTCGAAGGTGACCGACGACGCCGTGAAGCGCACCGCCCCGTCGGTGGCGGCGGTCTTGCCCTGCAGCTCGGCGGCGCTGCCGGCGGCGCTGCGCGTCTCGGCCCGGTCGCGCTCGTACGCAGCCGTCGTCTCGGTGGCGTCGAGCTGGTCGCGGACCAGCGTCGGCGTCGAGGCCCGTGGCCGCCGCGACGACCCCGGCCACGGCCGCATCGTCGTCGAGCACGAGGGCGGTCGAGAACTGGCACAGCTGCAGCGCGCGCAGCGCCCCCCACTCGCTGCCCGGCTGCAGCAGCCGGGCGGCCTCGATCGCGCGGCACGCGCGGGCCGTCGCCGCGATGCGCGCCTTCGGCCGCGGGGCGAACGGCATCCCGTAGCGGCGGAACGCGGCGTGGCTGCGCGCCGACCCGAGCGGTGTGTAGCCGCGGTCGATGTACTGCTGGGCGCTCTCGGTGAGACCGATCAGCACCAGCCGCCAGTCGAGCTGGGCGCCGTAGCGCCAGTCGATCACCCGCAGGGCGGGGATCTCGGAGTATGCCCACGGGCACGCGGGATCGGTGTAGAGCGTGGTTGCGATCTGACCCGGCATACGGCCCCTCCAGGTGGTCGGCGTAATCCTTGCGTACGCAAGCTTAGCACCGCGCGCGCTGCCGTCCCCCCACCGGTCCGGCTATGCCAACGCCAACTCCGCCACCCGCCGGCGCTCGTCCGGGTCGAGCCTGGCGCCCTCTCCGGCGAGCGCGTTCTCGGCCACGTGGGCCGGGCTCGAGGTGGCCGGGATGGCGGCGGTGATGCGGGGATCCGACAGGCACCAGGCGATCAGCGCCTCGGCCCAGGTGGCCGCCGGCAGGCCGGCCAGGTCGGGCGAGCGGCGCACGAGCGCGCCCTCGCCGAGCGGGCGCATGGCCAGCACCCCCAGCCCGAGCTCCTCCGCCAGCGGCAGGATGCGGCGCTCGACGTCGCGCTCGCGCGGGTTGTACGGCACCTGGATGCAGTCGATGCGGCCGGTTCGCATCACCGTCTCAAGCTCGGCGAACGCCGCCGGGCTGTAATGGGTGGCACCCAGCCAGCGGATCCGGCCGGCGTCGCGCTCGCGCTCCATCCAGTCGAGGTGCTCCCGCCACGCCACCAGGTTGTGCACCTGCTCGATGTCGATCGTGCCGCCGTAGAGCTCGAGCTGCTCGGCGTACTGGGCGCGGCCGGTGGCGAGCGAGGGCGTCCAGATCTTCGTCGCGACGACCGCCTCGGCTCGGCGCGAGCCCAGCGCATGAGCCAGCACCGCCTGGGAACGGCCGTACATCGGCGAGGAGTCGACCAGCGTCCCGCCGCACTGAAACAGTGCGTCCACCACCGCGCTTGCGGCGGCGGCGCCGGAGTCGGGCACGTCGAACACCTGCCACGTGCCGAGGCCGACGACGGGCAGCTCGGGGCCGGCGGATCCCAGTCGTCGCAGCTGCATCGCGCCGACCGTACCGCTCGCCGACGGACGGCGTCAATTCCGTACGGCGCCGGGGCGCGGCGTTTGCGGGCCACCCGAGCGCCGTGTAGCCTCAGTCGCTCATGCCTGCCGTCACAGGGCCGCTGACCGGGCGCAGCCGTCGACGTACGACTGAGGTCGCACTCGGCATGGCGGCGCTCTCGCTTGCCGCAATCGCGGCGATTGCGATCGGGGTATCGCAGAGCGTGAGCCGGTACTACTGGGTGGAGGCCGCGGTATGGAGCGCCGGCGTCATCGTGGCCATCGGGGTCGCAGCCGTGGCCGGCATCCGCATGCTCGACCAGCGGGAGCGGGCGCAGACGCTCGTGCGGTTGCAGTCGACGGTGGCCCAGGCCCTCGCCCAAGCGGCGACGCTCGAGGAGACGACGCGGGCGATGCTGCATGCGCTCGGCGAGATGCTCGACCTCGGCCTGGCCGTGGCGTGGCGGGCCGACGAGGACGACGAGAGGCTGCGGTTTGTCGACCTGTGGGCGGCGCCGCAGGTGGATGCAGAGGCATTCCGCGTCGACTCGGAACAGATCGAGTTCGAGCGCGGCCAGGGGGTGCTCGGTGACGTCTGGGCACGAGGGACACCCCGCGCGGCCGTGATTGCGCACGGGGGCTTCCGGCGCCAGGCCCTGTTGGACACAGTCGGGTTCGAGGGCGCCGTGTTCGTGCCGATCGTGCAAGGCGGCAGGATCAGCGGCGTCGTCGAATGCTTCACGAGCGACCTCGCCCACGTCGACCAGCCGCTGCTCGACGTGATCGCCGAGATCGGCAGCCAGATCGGCGTCGCCTACGAGCGGGCCGCGCGGCTGCGCGAGATCGAGCAGGGCGAGGAACGCCGCCGGCACGTGCTCGGAGCCCTGCTGCGCGCGGAGGAAGACGCGAAGGCCCAGCTTGCGAGCGACCTGCACGACGACACGATCCAGGTGATGGTGGCCGCGCAGATCGCGCTCGAGCGGCTCGACCGGGCGATGGCCGGCGGCGACGTCGAGCGCACCCGTAGCGCCGTGGTCTCGGCGAAGGAGACGATCCAGGAGGCCACCGAGCGGGCCCGCCACCTGATGTTCCAGCTGCGCCCGCAGGTGCTCACCGAGCGCGGTCTCGGCGCGGCCGCCCAGGCGCTGCTCGAGGACGCCGCCGCGGACTCGGGATTCGAGTTCGAGCTGACGGCCCACGTCACCCGCTATCCGCGGCCGCTCGAGAACCTGTGCTATCGCGTGCTGCAGGAGGCGATCGCCAACGTCCGCAAACATGCGCGCGCCCAGACCGTGACCGTCCACCTCTCCCAGGACGGGGGCGACATCGTCTGCCGGATCTCCGACGACGGGATCGGGTTCGACCTCGAAGGGGCGCTCGACCGCGACCGCATGCGCCTGCACCTGGGGCTCGAGTCGATGCGCGAGCGCGTCAGCGTCGCCGGCGGGACGCTCGACATCCGCACCGCGCCGGGGGAGGGCGCCACATTCACGTTCACGTTCCCCGTCTCGGCGGCGGCCGAAGAGCCCGAAGACGCCGACGTCTCCGGCACCGAGCGGCGCACGCCGGGCGTGGTCAGGGCCGCCCGGTCGTAGCCAGCAGCTCGCGGGCGACGCGCTCGCCGCTTCGCACCGCACCGTCGATGTAGCCCTGCTGATCGGTGTCGGTGTGCTCGCCGGCGAAATGCACCCCGCCCTCGCGGCCGGCCCGCACATGACCCGGGAAGCGGGTGTACTGCCCCACGAGGAAGGCGGCGTAGGAGCCATGCGACCACGGGTCGTGCACCCACGCGTCGAGATGCGCCCGGCCGGTGAAGTCGCGCTCCAGGTGCGGGTAGATCGTGTTCAGCCGGGCGACCGTCGCGCGGGCCACCGCCGGCGGGGCGGGGCCGTGGGCGCGCCGGGTCGGGTAGGTCGCCCCTCGCCGTCCGCCCGTGTAGACGACCAGGATGCCCTCGCGACCCGCCTGGTTCACGGTCGTGTCCCAGGTGTCGCCGGGGATGCGGTCGGTCTCGATGTAGCCGTCGTAGCCGTCACGCCGCCACGTCTTGCGGGCGAACTGCAGCGTCAGCTTGGCGTTCGTGCCCATGCCCAGGTGCTCGATGGCCGCCGTCTTCGCGGACGAGAAGCCGGCCCGGCGGTAGTCCACCTCGCGCAGCGTCGTGAACGGCAGCGCCAGCACCACCCGGTCGGCGCGCACCTCGAACGTACTGCCGCCGGCGCGCGCGAACGCGCACGTGTACGACCCGTCGGCGTCTCTGCGCAGGCCGGCCAGCGGCGTCTCGTAGGCGATCGTCCCGGCCGGGAGCCGGGCCGCCAGCCGATGCGCGATCTGGTCGGCGCCGCCGTGCACCTTGAACCGCTCGTCGGAGCCCCCGTAGAGCGAGAGCGGCCGGCGGGCCGACTCGCCGAGCTGCGTGATCATCGCCAGGGCGCTCCCGGCGGTGATGTCCACGCCGTCCTCCGCGCAGTAGGCCTCGCCGATCAGGCGGCCGAGCTCGGAGTCGCGGCCGCCGGGGACGCGCGCGTCGAGCCAGTCGGCGACCGACATCTCGTCCAGCTCGCGGGCGGCGCGCGGAGAGGCGGCAACCGCGCGCAGGTCGCGCTGGAGCGCGGGATAGACGACCGCGAAGTCGCGGCTGGCGCGGTGGTAGGGGTAGCGCCGGCCGCCGAACTGGAACCGGTTGGAGCGCAGCCCCGCCGGCGTGGCGGCGAAGGTGTCGTCGAGCTGCAGGCCGAGCTCTGCCGCCAGCCGGCGGACCGCGTGCTGGTCGGTGTCGATGGCCTCGCCGCCCTGCTCGACGATCTGGCCGGCGGCGAAGTAGCCGCGCAGGGTCTTTGTGCGGCCGCCGACCCGTCCGGACGCCTCGTACACGGCGCACGCCATCCCGTGCCGGCGCAGCCGGTGGGCGCAGGTGAGGCCGGCGACTCCGGCGCCCACGACGACCACCCGCCCCGGGGCGTTCGCGGCGCCGGCCCAGCCCGGCGGCCGCCAGGCGGTGGCGACGACGCCCGCGGCCAGCCCGGCCGCGCCCCGGCGCAGCACCCGGCCGCGGGTCGTGCGCTGCTCGGATCCCGGCGCCGTCATCTGGATCGATGATACGCGGCCATTTGACACGGCACCAAGGCTGCTGTTATACCGACGGCGGGATGCCGAACGCGCCTCGACGTGCCCGGGCGAGCGATGCGCCCACCGAGGTCACGGCCGCTCCGGTCGAGCCGCGGCCCGAACGGATCTGGCTGGTGGCGCTGGGGATCGCGGCGCTGGGAGCGATCGTCGGCCTGCTCTTCCTGCACTACCGCAACCCGCCGCCGGGGGCCGGGGTGGCGGCGTTCGCTGCGCTCTACGTCCTCGCCCAGGCGATCGAGCGCGTGCTCGAGGTCCTGAGCCGGTTCCTCGATCTCGGCACCGGCCACGACGAGCGCGTGGCCATGTGCTTCGGCCTGGCGTCTGCCCTGGCGATGGCCGCGTGCGGCTACTTCGGGATCGGCATCCTGCACGCGATCGGCGACGACGGCTCGCCCCGCTACACCGACGTGATCGTGACCGGCATCGCCGTCGGCGGCGCCACGAAGCCGCTGCACGACCTCATCACCATCCTGGAGAGCGCCGCCCGCAGCCGCAAGACCGCCGTGTGAGGGTAGGCTCACGCCCGACACATCGTTCTGCGATCGAAAGGCCGCGAATGGATCCACGCCCACCGGTTCCGCCCTTCACCGAGGAGACGGCGCGCACGAAGGTGCAGGCCGCCGAGGACGCCTGGAACAGCTGCGATCCGCAGCGGGTCGCGATGGCCTACTCGCCCGACTCCGCCTGGCGCAACCGGGACGAGTTCTTCCAGGGCCGCGACGCCATCGTCGAGTTCCTCACCCGCAAGTGGGCGAAGGAGCTCTCCTACCGGCTGCGCAAGGAGCTCTGGTGCTTCACCGGGAACCGCATCTCGGTGCGGTTCGAGTACGAGAGTCACGACCCCTCCGGCCGGTGGTGGCGCAGCCACGGCAACGAGCACTGGGAGTTCGACGAGCTCGGCTACATGCGCCGCCGCGACGCCAGCATCAACGACTACCGCATCGAAGAGTCCGACCGCCGGATCTGGGTCGACCGGCCGTCGCCCCACCGGCCCTGACGCCCGGATGAGCCGGACGCTTGCCTGGGACGGGCTCGAGAACGTGCGCGACCTCGGCGGCCTTGCGACCGAGGACGGCTCCGTCACCCGCTTCGGCGTCATCGTGCGCGCCGACAACATTCGCCGCCTGCGCAGCATGCGGACGCTCGTCGAACACGGGGTGAGCCGGGTCGTCGATCTGCGCTTCCCGGTCGAGCGCGCCGAGGACGGGCTCGCCGAGCTGCCGGTCGAGGTCGTGCACGTGTCGCTCCTCGGCGAGTGGGACGACGACTACCGCGAGATGCTCGAAGCCCGTATGACCCAGACCGATGCCGCGGAGTACCTGCGCTGGTCGTATCTCGAGTTCCTCGACCGCTTCCGCCCGAACTTCGGGACGGCCGTCGGCGAGATCGCCGCGGCGCCGCCGGGCACCGTGTGCGTCCACTGCGTCGGCGGCCGCGATCGCACCGGGCTCGTCTCGGCCCTCGTCCTGCGGCTTGCGGGCGTCTCGGTCGCCGACGTCGCCCGCGACTATGCCGAGAGCGAGCAGCGGCTGGCGGCGAGCCATGCCGTGTGGGTGGCCGCGGCGGCCGACGCCGAGGAGCGCACCCGCCGGCAGGTGTTCGCCCAGGCGCCGGCGAGCGTCATGGCAGACGTCGTCGGCGCGCTCGAGCGCCGGCACGGCTCGGTGCGCGGGTATCTGATCGCGGCCGGCGCGAGCCCCGCCGCGCTGCACGGCCTGCGCGCGCGCCTGCGCGGCGAGGACGCTCAGCCGAACGTGAACGAGTAGAGGGTCGTGCCGGCCGGGACGGACAGGTCGAGCAGGTGCGGCCCGGCCGCCGCCAGGTGGGCGAGCTGGTACAGGTCGTCGGCGGGCACGCGCACCGGCGCCCGCCGCTTGCCGTCGACCGTGACGCCGAGCGTGACCGGCCCTGGCCCGGGGCGGCGCCGCGACCAGGTAGATGCGCGGCGCGATGTAGTTGAAGAGCAGCCGCGCCCCCGCGCCGGCCACGATCTGGTGGCTCTCGACGGTCCAGCGGCCGGCCAGGGCGACGGTGTTCGCCGCCGTCCCCGTCGCCGCGCCGTAGTCCCAGTCCTCGCCGGGGTGCAGCTTCTGGGAGTAGGCCGCCGCGCGGTAGGTGCCGAGATAGGTCTCGGGCGTGCGCACGCTCGCCGACGGGGTGATCGCATCGTGCGCGTGGGCCATCGGCCCGGTGCCCTGCTCGCCCAGCAGCAGCCGGATGTCATCCTGGGTCTTGGCGTAGGCGCCCTCGCCGAAGTGGGCGTCGCGGACGTCGCCGTTTCGGTCGATCAGGTAGTCGGCCGGCCAGTACTGGTTCCCCCAGGCGTCCCAGGTGCCGTAGTTGTCGTCGACCGCGACCGGGTAGGCGATGCCGTGCTCGTGCACCGCCCGCTGCACGTTTGCGACGACGTGCTCGAATGCGAACTCGGGCGTGTGCACGCCGACGATCACGAGGCCGTCGCGGTGGTAGCGGGCATACCAGGCCTTCAGGTACGGCAGCGTGCGGATGCAGTTCACGCACGAGTACGTCCAGAAGTCGACCAGCACGACCTTGCCCCGCAGTCCGCGCAGCGACAGCGGCCGCGACCCGGGCGTGTTCAGCCACTTCGTGATCCCCGTGAAGTCCGGCGCGGGGCCGAAGTTGCGCAGGGTGTCGGGCGAGTTGCCGGCGGCGACGGCGGAGGGGCTGTTGGCGGCCGACGCGGTCAGGTGGCGCAGGTCGCCGGAGATCGAATGCGCCCGCTCGACGCCCTGGATCGCCGACACGTAGCCGGGTGCGCTGACGGCGAGCTGGGTCGGGATGTCCGTGGTGAACAGGAACGCCATCGCGACCAGCACCGCGCCGGAGATGCGCCGCACCGCCGCTCCGCCGCTGCGCACACGGGCGAGCTGGCCGCCCGCCCGCTGTCCGAGCAGCGCGAGCGCGAAGAGCGGCAGCGTCGCACCCGCGGCATAGGCGAGCGTGATCGCGACCAGCTCGAGCGAGATCCGGCGCTCGGCGCTGAGCGCGCTCACCGCGGCCAGGATCGGCCCGGCGCAGGGAGTCCACACGAGCGCGAGCCCGGCGCCGAGCCCGACGCCCGACCAGAACCCCTGTCCCGACGCCAGCCGTCCGCCCGCGCGTGTGGCCAGCGGCTGGAAGGCGCGGCCGATCCACTCCCCCAGCGCCGGCACGAGCAGCGCGACGCCGGCCACCGCCAGCAGCCCGATGGCGATGTTGCGCAGCAGATCCTGGGGCAGGCCGAGCGCGGACAGGACGCGCGAGGCGAGCAGGGTGAAGATCACGAAGGCGACGGCGAGCCCGACCGCGATGCCGAGCGGCCGCCGCCGCCCGCCGGTGGTCGACGCCGCCGCCACGACCGGGAGCACCGGCAGCACGCAGGGCGAGAGGAACGTCGCGAGCCCGGCGACCGCGGCGACGGCGATCAACGTCACGTCCACGTCAGAGATATACGCCAGGTGTGCCGCACCGGTTCGACACCCCGTCCCGGCCTGGGGACTGTCCCCGGTTACCGGGGACAGTCCCCGCTTGTCGCCCACTCATCAGGTGGCGGCCTTGGGCTTGAGGGCTGCCCGGGCGCGCGCGACCCGGACGGCTTTGGTGAGTGTGTCGATGTCGTAGGCGCCGTAGTGGCGGCGGCCGTTCACGAAGAAGGTCGGCGTGCCGGACGCGCCCGAGAGATCGGCGCCGTCGACGTCCTCGGCGATCCGCGCCCGCCCGCTGTGCTTGCGCATGTCCTCGCCGAACCGGTCGATGTCGAGTCCGAGCTCGCTGCGCGTAGCGAATCAGGTCGGGCAGCCGCAGCGCGTCCTGGTGGCCGCAGCAGCAGGTCGTGCAGCTCCCAGAACGCCCCCTGCTCGGCGGCCGCCTCGGTTGCCTCGGCCGCCATGCTGCGCCATCGGATGGACGTCGTTCAGCGGCAGGTGCCGCCACACGTAGCGCAGATCGCCGGTCTCGGCCAGGAGCTCGCGGACGACCGGCTCGGCCTGGCCGCAGAACGGGCACTCGAGGTCGCCGTACTCGACGAGCGTGACCGGGGCGTCGAGCGGGCCGCGGATGTGGTCGCGGTCGGCGTCGACCGGCACGGCCAGGTCGATCGATCGCGTCGCGCGGTCCCGATCAGCGCGCGCAGGCGCCAGCCGCTTCGGCAGCCGCTCCGTCGCGCGGAAGACCGTCCAGGTGGCCGCCGACGAGACGAGCGCCGCGCTCAGCACGCCGAGCTTCGCCTCCTCGAGCCGCGCACCGTGGAACGCGAGCGTGGCGATCAGGATCGAGACGGTGAAGCCGATGCCCGCGATCGCGCCGCCCCCGGCGACGGCCGCCCAGCCGACCGGCGGCCGCAGGCGGCCGCGGCTGATCTTGGTGACGATGAACGCCGTGCCGACCACGCCGATGGGCTTGCCGGCCACGTACCCGATCAGGATCCCGAGCGTCACGGGCGACGTGAACGCGCGTCCCGAGGAACCCGCCCGAAAGCGGGATGCCGGCGTTCGCGAGTGCGAACAGGGGCACGATCACGTAGCTCGTCCAGGGATGGAAGACCTGCAGCAGCCGCTCGTTGGGCGAGATCGCGGACTGGAGCCCGACCTGGGCCGAGCGCGCGAGCTCCGGCGTCGGCTGCTCGCGGAAGAGCCGGAAGAGGTCGCTCGCCCGCTCGAGGTCGGAGCGCGACGCCGGGTACGCGTACGTGATCAGGCCCATCGCGAGCCCGGCCAGCACCGGGTCGACGCCCGACTTCAGGAGCGCCACCCAGAGGGCCGCGGCGAGCAGCGCGTACAGGAACCCGAACCGGATCCCGGCCGCCCGCAGGGCGAGCACCGCGATGAACAGGCCCGCCGCCACGCCCAGAGCCCGCAACCACACTTCCCCCGTGTAGACGGTCGCGATCACGATGAGCGCGGCGACGTCGTCGACGACGACGACGGTGAGCATGAACGAGCGCAGTCGGTCCGGGAAGCGCGGGCCGACGAGCGCCAGCATGCCGAGCGCGAACGCCGTGTCCGTGGACATCGCCGTGCCCCAGCCGTGCGCGGTGCCGTTGCCGGCGTTCAGCGTCAGATAGATCAGGATCGGGACGACCATGCCGCCGAGGCCGGCCAGCAGCGGCAGCGTCACCCGGCGGCGCTCGCGCAGCTCGCCGATGTCGAACTCGCGCCGCGCCTCGAGCCCGACCACGAAGAAGAAGAACGTCATCAGGCCGCTGTTCAGCCACTGGCGCAGGTCGAGCGCCACCGACGCGCTGCCCACGCGGATCTCGAGCTGCGTGTGCCAGAAGGACTCGTACGCCGCCTGGTCGACGTTCACCCACACGAGCGCCGCCACCGTCGCCGCGAGCAGGAAGGCCGCGCTGCCCGTCTCGGTGCGCATGAAGTCGAGCAGCGGCCGCTCGAGGTGGCGGGCCCATGCGGTGCGGCCCGAGAACGGCTGGGCGGTCGTCTGGTCAGCGTCGCTCATGAGGCCGAGCGTAGTGGACCTGTCAAGCCTGTCCGCGGGCGAGATCGATCAGCCGCCCGAGGACGCGCTCGCCGTCGGCGCGCAGGCCGTCGTGCTCGTACTCGTTCGTGACCCAGGCGCGCAGGCCGCGGATCCTCGCGGCCGTCTCCTCCGAGAACGCGCGCTCGACGTACATGTCGTTGGCGTAGATGGCCGCGGCGGCGGGCACCTCGTTGCGGGCGAGCTGCTCGGGGTCGTACAGCCGCGGCCACTCCCGCTCGGCGAGCAGCTCGGCGGCCTCGCGCAGGGGCGCAAGCGCGGCGTAGTCGGAGAACATCCACGGGTAGACGTGCTCGCCGGTGAAGAGCTCCGGGTCGGCGTAGGCGGGCGGCAGCAGCCGCTCGGCCGACCACCGCGTCGCGCAGCCGTCGGCGTAGCAGGCCTCGTGGATGACGGCGTAGAGCGGGTTGCGGGCGAAGTCGAGCGCGTTCTCGACGTCGTAGAGGAAGGCCGGTGAGTCGGGCGGGAGCTCGAGGATGTAGTGCAGCCGCTCGGCGCCGGGGCCCATCCCCAGCAGCTGGCCGAGCTGGCGCAGACGCGGCCCGGTGAGGCGGTCGCCGCCCGGCAGGCGCACGTCCTCGGCGGCGAGCCGGCCGCGCAGCTCGCGGACACGCGCGCGGTCGCCGGGATAGCGCTCGTAGTAGCGCCGGGTGCGGTCGAGCACGCGCTCGTAGGTGGCCCGGTAGACGTCGTCGGTCGGCCGCCCGACCGGCGGCAGCCCGCCGGTGAAGAACGCCTCGCGCAGGCCCTCAGGCGCGAACGACAGGTAGGTCGTGACGCAGAACCCGCCGAAGCTCTGGCCGAGCACGCTCCAGCGATCGACGCCGAGCTCGCGCCGGATCCACTCCGCGTCGCGCACGATCGCGTCGGCGCGGAAGAGGGCCAGATACTCGGCCTGCTCGGCGGGCGTGCGACCCGGCAGCCGCCCGGCCGGCGTGGAGCGGCCGGTGCCGCGCTGGTCGAGCATCAGCACGCGGAACTCGCGCAGCGCCCGGCCGAGCCAGCCGGGCGAGTCCGGGTGCCGGGTCGGCCGCGGCGCCTCGCAGCCGGGGCCGCCCTGCAAGATAGACGCAGGAACGGCCGGTCGCCGCCGTCCGGGTCGGCCACCTCGCGGGCGAAGACGGTGATCCGCTCGCCGTCGGGGCTCGCGTGGTCGAGCGGAACCGAGAACTCGTGCTCGGTCAGGACGAGGCCGGCGGTGCGGACGACAACGGGCACGGCCCGATTATCGCCGCTCGGCAGCGGCGCGGCGCTGCGACCGCGTGCGCCACGACCGCAGCGCCCGCTCCGAGACTCCCAGCACGGGTACCGCGGCCGCCCCGATCGCCGCGCCGAGCAGCGCACCGACGAGGACGTCGCTCGGATAGTGCACGCCGAGGTAGACGCGCGAGATCGCAATGGCTGCGGCCAGCCCGAGCAGCACCCACCGGAATCGCGGGACGACCGCGGCCAGGAAGACCGCGCCCGTGAAGGCCATCATCGCGTGACCGCTCGGCATCGACGGGTCGTGGGGCACCGGGATCAGCGGATGCACGCTGGGATCGGCCACCGGCGGCCGCTGTCTCCCGATCGCGCGCTTCAGGACGCCGTCGATGATCGCCGACAGCCGCACCGCCACGATGAGGACAACCAGGACGAGCGGTCGCCGGAGCCGCACGGCGACCACGGCCGCGATCACGATCCAGATCGCAGCGGCACCGCCGGCGTACGTGAGGCCCTTCATCACCGGCGTCACGACCGGCCAGTGCAGGTCGGACATCCAGTCCGCGACGTGTCGGTCGAGCGCTTCCACGGGCCGCCGGAGTATGGACGAGCGCGAGCGGGCGGATATTGGAGCGGGTGGTGTTGGGCAGTCGGGATGTCAGGGAGTCAGCAGCTGCGGCCCGATCCCGATCGCGACGACACCGCGCGCGATCGCGCTCGTGCGTCCGGACAGGTCGCGGGCGGCATCGGCGCCCCAGCCCGCCGGGACGGTGAACGTGGTCGTGCCGTTGACGTTCCAGACGGCATGGGCGAGGGATCCGTCGGGGCGCCGAAGCGCGATCTCCCAGGTGCCGTCGGCCGTGTGCGTGCGTGAGAGCATCCGCGACCCGCGCAGCCAGTCGGCCACCTGCTCGTAGGCCACCCCGGCCGCCGTGGGGGTGATGTGATCGGGCCGGCTCAGCGCCCCGCCGATCGCGATGTCCCAGGCGTAGGCGTCGAAGTTCGAAACCCCCCAGGCCCACTGGAGGAGGTAGGTGCGGGCCACCAGGCCGGCCGCGACCGCGCCGGTCGAGGTCACGTCACCCGCCGCGCCTTCCGTGTTCCAGAGCGGCTTTGCGGCGATGCCGGCGTGCCGCATGATGTCCTGCACCGCGACGAAGAACGGCCTGTCGGCCTCCGGCGTCGTGCGTGGGTAGAGGTGCACCGACATGACGTCGATGTACCGGCCGCCGCCGTCGGCGAGGAACTCGCTCATGGCATCCAGGCCGCCCGTGGTGAAGTCCGGAGAGAGCACGACGTTCGCGGGATCCACGGCCTTCAGCTCCTCCTCGGCCGCGCGCGTGAGGGCGACGAGCTCCTGCGCCGACCCGTCGTAGAAGCCCGCGTAGTCGGCCTCGTTCCAGATCTCCCAGTACCTGATCCTGCCCCGGTAGCGGGTCGCCACGGCGTGCACGTACCGGCGCCACGCGCCCATGTCGGCGGGTTCGGCCACCGCCCCGTTCTTCGCATCCGCCGGCCGGGCCGACGCCCACTGCGGCGTCATGCCCATCGTGTAGATGATCGCGTCGTGGTTTGTGACCGCGGCGTTGACGTAGTAGTCGAGGCGGCTCCAGTTCCACGTTCCCGGCTGCGGTTCCACGTCCGTCCAGCGGGTGCCCGTGTCCCACAGCCGCACGGTGCCGAAGTTGAGCATCGCCGGCCACACGGTGTAGGTGCCCCATTTGTTCAGGTGCATCCCGAGATAGGTCGAGGGAATGGGGGCGGTGGAGGCCACGCAGCGGGTGTCGCTCAGCCGCCGCAGGCCGGCGTCGTCGGCCTCGACGGTGCCGGGCGTATCGAAGTCGATGCCGAAGTAGGCGGGCGTGTCCGCCGAGAAGCCGCCGCGAATCGTGTACCTCTGCCAGGTCGGCCCGATCGTGACCCGCTGGTCGGCGCCCGCCTCGTAGTTCGGCCCGGCGCGGCGCAGCTCGAAGTCGACGGTGGCTGCGTCCGGCGAGCGCAGCCACACCGATGCCTGATAGACGGCGCCGGCCCTCAGCGCCACATCCTGCTTGAAGATCACCCCGCCGCTCTGGAGCGATGCGACGTGGATGCGCTGCGCCGAGGCTCCGCCGTGCGGGGAGGCCGTGTCGCGTGCGTAGGCGGCGGCCGCGCCGCCCCAGGTATTGTCGCTCCACGACCCGGCCCGGGCGCTCGAGCCGCCCTCGAACCCGGGATTTGCGAGCAGCTCCCTGCCGCTCGCCGTGGGCATGCATGCCGGCGCCGCCGGCGCGGCGGCGGCCGAGTGTCCCGTCACCCACAGGCTCGCCCAGCACAGCGCCGCCGTGGCGCCGGCCACCCGCAATCGAGTCGCTCGAACCCGCATTCATCCTCCCTGGGAGACCCTTCGACCTCTCAGGTAATCGACCCCGCGGCGGGAAATACGAGCGCGGCCGGCCATGTGGCGGCCTCGGCGGCCATCGTCCACTCAACGTGCTCGGCCCGACTAGCCGTTTGTGCGATCTCGTCCTACAGTTTGACTGTGAGCACGCGCGCTCGGTTCTTCCGCACCCGCCCGGACAGGCTCGTCATCGCGCTGCTCGTCCTCGCGGTCGTCGCGGAGGCGGTGGGTTTCAGCATGCACGGCACACCCGTGCACTTCGTCCACGTCAAGCACGGCCTCAGCCTCGCCGACCAGCCGACGCGCGCGGTCGACTACCTGAAGTTCGCGCTCAAGCTGGGAGGCGTGCTGCTCGTCATCGCCGCCGCGCTTCTCCACGGCGATCGCCTGAACAGCCCCGAGGATCTCGAGGCCGACGCCGCCCGCGCGCGCGACCTCGAGGCGGTCAACCGGCGCACCGTGGCGTCGCCGCCCTCGCGGATGCTCCCGCCGTACTAGATCGGCTGGGGGTGTCCAGCCGATCCTCGCGGGTCGCCGTTACCGCAGCACGCCGCGCAGCGCCGCCCGCGCGGCGTGGTAGCCGCACATGCCGTGCACACCGCCGCCCGGCGGCGTCGACGACGAGCACAGGAAGAGCGCGGGTTGGGCGTCGCGTACGGGCGAGGCCCGCAGCACCGGGCGGGCGAGCACCTGGCGCAGGTCGGCCGCGCCGCCGTTGATGTCGCCGCCGACGTAGTTGGGGTTGTCGGCCTCGAGCGCAGCGGGGCCGCGCGCCGACGCGCGCGAGCACGACGTCGCCGAAGCCGGGGGCGAACCGCTCGATCTGGCGCTCGATCGCCGCGGTCATGTCGACCGTCGAGCCGTTCGGGACGTGGCAGTACGCCCACAGCGTGTGGTGTCCCGCAGGCGCCCGCGTCGGGATCGACCAGGCTCTGCTGGGCGACGAGCACGAAGGGCCGCTCGGGATGCCCGCCGCGCGACGACCGTCGCCTCGGAGGCGGCGATCTCGTCGAGCGTGCCGCCGACGTGCACCGTCCCGGCGCGGCGGGCACGCCTCGGCCGCCCACGGCACCGGCGCCGACGAGGGCGTAGTCGACCTTGAACACGCCCGGCCCGTAGCGGTAGCGACCGAGCGCCGACCGGTAGCGCGGCGGAAGCTCGTCGCCGCAGATCGCGACGAGCTGGCGCGGCGTCACGTCGAACAGCACCGCCCGCGCATCGGGGAGGTCGGCCAGCGAGCGCACCTCGCGGCCGGTCTCGATCTTGCCGCCGAGCGAGTCGCAGGTGGGCGGCCATCGCATCGGCGATCGCCTGCGAGCCGCCGCGCGCGACCGGCCAGCCGACGGCGTGGCGCGAGCGCGAGCAGGACGAGCCCGAACGCCGGCCGTCGGCGGGCGCTCGAGCGGCAGCATCGAGTGCGCTCGCCATCCCGGCCAGGAGCGCCCGTGCCGGCGTCAGAGCGGAACGTGGCAGTCGCCAGACCGGCCGCGCCGCCGCATCCCCGACCGCGCGAAGCGGGCGGCGAGCAGCGGGTGGCGGGGCGGCGCGGGGCGGCGCCGAGCACGATCGGCGGCGAGCTCGTCCCAGTCGCTCTGCGAACGGGCGCAGCAGATCGGCGTAGGCCGCGCCGTCGCGGCCGCCGAGGCCTGCCGCCGTCTCCGTCGAGCGACCGGTGCAGCACGGCGGCCCGGCCGCCGTCGAGCGGGTGGGCGGCCTGCACGGCGGGCTCGATCAGCTCGAGCCCGTGCTCGTGCAGCGGCAGCGTGCGCAGGAAGGGCGAGCCGACCGCGAGCGGGTGGATCGCCGAGCAGACGTCGTGCCGGTACCCCGGGAGCGTCAGCTCGGCGGTCGTCGCGCCGCCGCCGACCGCCGGTGCCCGCTCGACACACGAGCACCGAGCGGCCGGCGCGGCAGAGCTCGATCGCGGCCGCGAGGCCGTTCGGGCCGGCTCCGACGACGACCGCGTCGGGCAACCCCTCAGCCGCCTCGCCGGAACGGCCGGGCGATCATGCGGATCGGCGCGGCGGTCATGTAGATGCCGGAGCGTATCCCGGCGTTCTGCCAGATGTTCGTGGCCTTCGACCACTGCCGGCCGCGGTCGACGCAGACGCTCTGGATCGTCACCTCGCCCGCGGCGCCGAGATGGGCCGCCAGCGAGCGCAGCGTGTGCGACCAGTGCTGGTCCTCCTTGCCGTGGCCGCCGAGCGTCATCCCCAGCTCGTACATGCGGGTCGCTCGCCCGCATCAGCACCTGGGCCTGGGCATGCGTGACGCCGTCCTCGACGAACGCGCTGAACGTGATCCACCCGGCGAACATGTGGCCCTGCGGCGTCATCAGCGTGAACGACTCGTCGTCGGCGTAGAGCACGAGCACACCGGTCGAGAGCTTGAGCCCGCCCGGCATGGCCAGGTCGAGCGCGGCCACCTCGCCGGGGGCGATGCCCGCAAGCGGCGCGAAGAAGCTGTTGCCCTGCGGCCAGAACTCGGGGAAGTGCCGCTTCCAGACGTCGATCACCTCGGCCGGAGTGATCTCCACACCGCCGAGGGGGGTGCGGTAGGTCTTCTGCCACATGCGCCCGAAGCCCTGCATCGGGCGAGGTCTGCCTGCGGCCGGTGACGTTGATGTTGCGGGCTCCCGGGGCGGCCTCGGACACCTGCAGGCGGTCGATCGGCTGCGCCCATGCGGCGGCATCCCGGTTGTCGGGTTGGCTGGTCATGTTGCGTCCCTTCTGAGGTCAGGCGGCCGCGGCGAGCGCCGCGTCCTCGGTCTCGTGGATCGCGATCGCCTCGTCGAGGCGAGTCAGCTCGAAGATCTGGCGGTAGTGCTCGGAGAGGCCGTAGGCGAGCATGCGCTGGCGGTTGCGGTTGGCCCGCACGAGCAGCGTCACGAGCAGGCCGATGCCGCTCGAATTCATGTACTGCAGGCCGCCGAAGTCGAGCACCACCGCCCTCGTGCCCGGCGTCGCGGCGCGGTCGTAGGCGTCAGAGAGGGCGGCCTCGCTGGCACCGGTCACCTCTCCGGCGAGCTCGATCACGCTGCAGCCCGGCCTGGGCGTCCGCACCTCCAGCCGCCGGATGGTCGTATCCGTCATCGTGTGCCTCCGTTTCGGTCGGCGGCGGGCACCGGCCCGTCCGCGAGGATGGTCATGAAGTCCGACAGGCGCGTGATCTCGAAGATCTCGCGGTAGTGCTCGGAGAGGCCGCAGGCGCTCACCGGCCTGGCCTGGGCGCGGGCCCGGGCCAGCACGCCCACGATCAGGGCGATCCCGGTCGAGTTGATGTAGCCGACGCGGGTGAAGTCGAGCAGCACCGGGTCGTCGCCGATGACGGCGGCGTAGGCCGCGTCGAGGGCGTCGCGGGCGCTGCCGTCGATGTCGCCGGCAAGGGCGATGGTCGTGCCGGCATCGGTGTGCCGGGCGGTTGCCTCAAGCGGGGTCTGGCTCATCCGTCTCACCGTCTCCCTTCAGGTGCGTGACGAGCTCGAGCGTGTGCCGGTGCTCGTCGCTCTCGGTGTGCACCTCGTCGACCATGTTGGAGATCAGGAACAGGCCCCAGCCGCGCGGCGACTGGGTGCCCTCGAGCTTCGCCTCCAGGTCGGGCGTCTCGGCGGGCGGGATGCTCGCGGCCGCCCCCGTGATCGGTGATCCGCACCCGCAGCGACGGCGTCCGACCGGGCCACGGCGATGTCGACCGCAAGGTCGGCGTCGAAGCCGTTGCCGTGCTCCATCGCGTTCATCGTGGCCTCGGCCACCGCGGTCTTCAGGCGCTCGAGCCGCGCCGGCTCCAGGCCGCTCGCGGCCGCCACCTCGCCCACCCGCTGCATCGCCTCGCGCTCGTTGCCCTCGGCGCTCGGCAGCGAGAACTCGAGCACGGGCACCATCTCGGACTCGGCCCCGGACCGGTGCAGGGCCACGAGCGTGATGTCGTCCTCCTGCTCGGCGTCGGAGCCGATGAAGCGATCGAGCTGCGCCAGCAGGTCGGAGATCAGCTCGTCGGCGACGCGGCCGGCCGCCAGGCGCTCGCGCACGCGGCCGGTGCCGAACATCTCCCGGCCGGGGTCGTGCGCCTCGGTCAGCCCGTCGCTGTAGAGCAGCACGCTCGACCCGGGCGCGAGCGTCGCCTCCTTCTCCTCGTAGCTCATGCCCGGCATCAGGCCCGAGCGGCATGCCGGTCGCGCGCAGCTCGGAGACGCCGCCGCCGCTCTGCACGATCGGCAGGTTGTGGCCGGCGTTGGCGTAGCGGAGCAGGCCGGTGGCGGGGTCGAGCACGCCGTAGAGGCAGGTGACGAACATGTTGGGCGGGATCTCCGAGCACAGCGTCTCGTTGATCCGCTGCAGCACCGTGCCGGGCTCGAGCAGGCGCTGGGCGGCGGCGCGCAGCACGCTTCGGGTGGCCGCCATCACCATCGCGGCGGGGACGCCCTTGTCGGTCACGTCGCCGACGACGAGGCCGATCAGGCCGCCCGGCAGCTCGATGAAGTCGTAGAAGTCGCCGCCGACGGTGCGCGCCGGCCGGTAGTAGGCGGCGACCCGCCACCCGGGCAGCTCGGGCAGCTGCTTGGGCAGGAAGTTCTGCTGGATCAGCCGGGCGACCTCGAGCTCCTGCTCGAGCCGCTCGCGCGCCCGCACCTCGACCTCCTGCTCGCGGACGAGCTGGCCGACCTTGACCGCCGGCGCGACCTGGGCGGCCAGGCTCTCGAGCAGGCGCCGGTCGTCGGGCGAGTACTCCTGGTCGGAGAGGCGCGGCCCGAGGTTGAGCAGGCCGATCAGCTCGCCCTGCGTGACGAGCGGGACGACCATCGTGATGCCCTGCGCGCGCATCTGCTCGAGCGCGGGCGAGTCGAGCTCGAGCTGGCGCAGCTCGACGGCGCCGGGCGCGCTCTGGAAATAGGGCACGATCGGATCGGTCGGGGCGATCTGCAGGCCGGGCTCCGAGGCGGCCTCGGCCGGCAGCGCCGCCCGCGTCTCGATGGCCGCCGCCGGCGAGTCGGCCGTCTGCGGCCTGCGCAGCATCACCCGGCGGATCGTGTGGTGGATCATCGTCATGCCTCCGTTTTACCGGGCGCGCGTTCCGGGATCGTTACGGGCGCGAGCCAGACGCTCGCCGTGCGCGGACGCACCGTCTCACGGACGGTGACGAGCAGCCGGTCGGCGAGGACATCGAGGTCGATCTGCTCGCGCAGCTGGTCGCTGAACGCCTCGACGGTCGCGCGCGCGTCGTACGCGGCGCGGTAGAAGCGGCGGTCGACGGCCCGCTGCGTCCGCCGCCGCAGCGGCTGGAACGCGCCGATGACGGCGAGCGTCGAGAGCGTGACCGCGAGCGAGCTCGAGAGACCCGTCGCCGCCCGCAGCCCGGCCCCGAGCCCGGCCACTCCCGCCAGGTACAGGCCGGCGAGCATGCCGACGAGGGCGGCGTAGACGAGCGTGCGCCGGATGACGACGTCGACGTCGTACAGGCGGTAGCGCAGCATCGCCAGGCCGACCGCGCACGGGATGAGCGCGTAGTCGACGGTGTAGAGCGTCGAGTTGCCGCCGAGCACCGAGATGACGATGAATCCGGCGAACGTCGCGCAGGCGGCGAAGACGACCTCGCGCAGCTGGACGCGCTCGGTGGCGCCGGCACGGCGATAGCGCGCCACCGCCGATGCGAGGTTTGCCGGGATCAGGGTCAGGACGAGCGCGGCGAGGACGGCGACGACCGGCGTGCTGTCCGCCCAGCCGACGCCGAGCGGGTTGGTGACGCCGTTGAACATCTCGCCGGGCTGGGCCATGAGGGCGGCCGCGATCAGCGCGAGCGCGGCGAGATCGATCGGCAGCAGCCACCGCCACCGCCCGGCCGGTGGCCGGCCGTCGGGGAAGAGCAGCGGCAGCAGCATGAGGAACCCGACCAGGCCGATCGGCCACGCCCACAGGCTGAACCACCCGGGAACGGCGGCCCCGGGGATGTCCGCGTGATCCGGCCCCATCCAGATGGCGATCGTGCCGCCGCCGACCGAGACGGCGACGAGCAGGGGCGTGGCGCAGAAGAGCCATCCGATCGCGTTGCGCGGCTCCCGCCGGACGATCAGGATGCCGATCGCCGAGACGCCGAGCATCAGCAGCGCGTAGGAGGCGGCGTCCAGCGTGGTGCGGGGGTTGAAGCGGATGTGGGTGACGGCGATCAGGCCGGAGATCACAAACAGGGCGATCGTGACGATCAGCGCGGCGATCGCATACCGCGTCTCATGGCCGCGGATCACCGCTCGTCCCCCGTCGGCCGCAGCCACAGCGCCACGTGCGCAGGATGCAGGGCGTCGCCGACGATGGCGATCACGTCGCCCCGAAGCGCGTCCAGGTCGATCTCCTCGCGCAGGCGCGCGCTGAACGCCTCGAGCGTCTGCGCCGCGTCGTAGCGGCCGCGGTAGAAGCGGCGGTCGACCCCGCGCTGGATCCGGCTGCGCAGGGGCTGGAACGCCACCGCCACCGCGAGCGTCGAGAGGGTGACGGCGAGCGTGCCCGAGCTCCCGCTCAGCCGCCGCACGAGCGCCTCGATCGCGAACACGCCGCCCAGGTAGATCGCCGCCAGGCATGCCACCAGGGCGGCGTAGACGAGCGTCTTGCGGACGATCAGGTCGATGTCGAACAGGCGGTGGCGCAGGATCGCGATCCCGATGGCCGTGGGGATGAGCGCGAAGCTGGCCAGCGCGGCGCCCTGTGCGACCAGCAGCCACCGCGGGGCGTGTGGGTCGTTGGCGGCGATCGTCACCGAGACGAACTCCACGACGAGGTAGATGCCTGTGACGAACCCTGCCGCGGCCGCCAGCCACTTCACCTGCTGGCGCGCGTCCCCCCGCGATCGCCGGAAGCGCACGATCAGGGCGACCGCGGAGGCGATCATCATCACCGGGATGAGCAGGATCATGAGCTTGCCGGAGTCGATGAGACCGTTCACGTGGCCGACCCCGAAGGGGTTGTCGGTGTGTGGATACCCGGCGCTCGTCATCGGGCCGGGCGCCATCAGCGAGAGGACGAGGGCGACGGCGATCGCCACGGCGCTGATCCACGCCACGATCCGCCAGCGCTCCCCCGGGAGCTTCCCGTCCGGGAAGAGCAGGATCAGAAACGTGCCGGTGAGCCCGATGGGGATGATCCAGGAGACGCCGCCGACAGCGGCGATCTCGGCGGCAAGGGGCAGCGGATGGTGCAGGCGGATCGCGTAGTCGGAGTACGAGCTCGCGTTCGAGAGCCCCCATCCCACGCCGATTGCGAGCAGCAGCCACCCGATCCGGTTGCCGGGGCGCCGCGTCGCGATCAGGACGCCCGTGACCGGGAACGGGAACACCGCGACCACGAAGAGCAGGTTCGGCAGGAACCCGCCGCCCGACCAGCTGGCGTCGCTGTTCTCGACGCTGCGGCTGATCCAGCCGAAGGCGATGCCCTCGCCCCAGAGGAACACGCACAGCACGAAGGCCAGCCAGGCGGCGACCGTCAGGCGGCGCGCGCGCGTGTCGGCGTCGAGCTGCATGCCGGGGAGTGTCATCGCTCCGGCGTCCGCGAATCGTTACGGAAGCGGCACAGCGCCCCCTTCTCGTTGCGCAGCCGTGTCATGATTGTCACCTGCACGACCTCAGGATCTCATTTCTCGGCACGCCGTTCGTGGAATTCGAAGGCCGTCCGCTGGCGGTGGACACCCGCAAGGCCACGGCCATGCTCGCCTACCTCGCCGTCACCGGCCACGCCCAGAGCCGCGAGGTGGTGGCGGCGCTCCTGTGGCCGGAGTTCGACATCGACCGCTCGCGGGCGGCGCTGCGGCGGACGCTCTCGACGCTGCGCACCGCTCTCGGCGACCGCCACGTCGACGCCGACCGCACGTCGATCACGCTCGACCTCGACGGCGCGTGGTTCGACCTGGCCGAGTTCCGCCGTGCCGCCGCCGACCCGGCTGCGGACGCCGCCGCGCTCACGACCGCCGTCGACCTGCACCGCGGCGACCTGCTGGCCGGGTTCGGGGTGCGCTCGAGCGCCGCCTTCGACGACTGGCTGCAGCTCGCCACCGAGGGCATCCGGCGCGAGCGGGCGGGGGCGCTCGACCGGCTCGTCGACGCGCTCATGGCAGCCGGCCGCGGCGACGACGCGGTCGCCCGCGCCGAGCAGCGGCTGGCGCTCGACCCCTTACACGAGCCCGCCCACCGCCGCCTGATCTCCTGCTACGCCGCAAGCGGCCGCCGCGGCGACGCCATGCGCCAGTATCGCGAGTGCGTGCGGGTGCTCGACCGCGAGCTCGGCGTGCGGCCGCTCACCGAGACGACCGAGCTCTACAACGCCGTGAACGAGGGCCGCAGCCCGGCCGTCGCCGAGGTGGCCCCCGCGGTCGCGGCGCCGGCCCAGCCGCTGGTCGGCCGCGCGGGCCAGTGGCGATCCCTGACCGAGCTGCATGGTGCCATCGCCGCCGACGGCCGCATGGCGGTGATCGAGGGCGAGTCGGGCGTGGGCAAGACCCGCCTCGCCGAGGATCTGGTCGCCGCCCTCCACGAGGGCGGCGCGACCGCGATCGCGGCCCGCCCGTCGGCCGGCGAGCGCGGCCTGGCCTACGGGGTGGTGGCCCAGCTGCTGCGGGCCGCCGTCGAGGCCACGAGCACGGAGCCGCCGCCGCACAGCGCCGGCGAGGCCGCGCGGCTGCTGCCGGAGCTCGGCACGCCGCCCTCCACGAGCCTCGAGGATCCGGGCGCGCGGCTGCGCTTTCTCGAGGCGGTGTGCCAGCTGATCGCACTCGCCGTCGACGGCCGCACGGCGGGGATCGTGCTCGTCGACGACCTGCACTGGTGCGACCCCGCATCGCTCGACGCGCTCGGGTACCTGGCGCGGCGGCTCGCAGGCCGGCGCCTGCTGCTGCTGGCAACGCGCCGCACCGACGAGCCCGATCCCGGCCACGCGTGCGCCCGGCTCGCCCAGCTGGGCGAGCGGATCACGCTCGAGCGCCTGACCCGCGCCGATGTGGCCGAGCTCGCAAGCGCGCAGGGGCTCGGGCCCGGCGACGCCGACGCGCTCTACGCCGAGAGCGAGGGGCTGCCGCTGTTCCTGGCCGAGCTGCTCGCGGCCGGGCGGCCCGCGGACACGACGCCGACGGGCGTGCGCGAGGCGGTCGAGAGCCGGCTGGATGCGGTCTCCGAGACGGCCGCCCAGGTGCTCTCGGCGGCTGCGGTGATCGGGCGCACGTTCGATGTCGACACCGTGCGGGCAGCCAGCGGCCGCTCGGGCGACGAGGTGGCCGTCGCCCTCGAGGAGCTGTGCGCGCGCGGCCTGATCGTCGAGCGGGACGCCGCCTACGACTTCGGCCACGAGCGCGTGCGCGCGACGGTCGACGAGCGCGCCGGCCTCGCCCGCCGGCGGCTCCTGAACGGACGCGTGGCCGACGTGCTGGCGCTGCGGCACGGCGACCCCGCCCTGGTCGCCCGCCACCTCGAGCTGGCGGGGCGCGAGGACGAGGCGGCCGCGGCCTACGCGGCGGCCGGCGACCGCGCCCGCGCGCTCTCCGCCGGCGCCGAGGCGCTCGCGCACTACCGCTCGGCGCTCGCGCTCGGCCATCCCGATCCCGCCCTCCTGCACGAGGCGATCGGCGACGTGCACACGCTGCGCGGCGAGTACGCGGCCGCCCTCGCGGCCTACGACGCCGCGGCCGCACACGCCGGAACCGAGGCGCTCGGCCGGATCGAGCACAAGCTCGCCACCGTGCACGAGCGCCGCGGCGAGTGGGAGCCGGCCGAGCGGCACCTGCAGGAGGCGCTCGCCCTCGGCGCCCCGCCGGCGCGCGTACAGGCCGACCGCGGCCTGGTGGCGTGGCGGCGCGGCGACCCGGGCGCCCTCGAGCTGTGTCGCGAGGCGCTGCGGCTGGCCGAGGCCGAGGGCGACGACGAGGCCGCCGCACGGGCGCACAACATCCTCGGCCTGCTCGGCGAGGGCGCGGGCCACCTCGAGCGCAGCCTCGCCCTCTCCGAGCGGCTGGCCGATCCCAGCATCCGCATCGCCGCCCTCAACAACCTCGCCCGGGCGCGTTTCGCGGCCGGCGACCTCGAGCCGGCCGCGGCGCTGGTGCGTGAGGCGCTCGCGCTCGTCGACCGCCCAGGGCGACCGCCACCGCGAGGCGGCGCTTCGCAACAACCTGGCCGACACGCTGCACCGCGCGGGCCGCGACGACGAGGCGATGGAGGAGCTCAAGCGCGCGGTGGCGATCTTCGCCGAGGTCGGCGGCCACGACGACGAGCCCCAGCCCGGGGTGTGGCGGCTGGTGGAGTGGTGAGCGCCGTGCCCGTGCGGGCGCGCCGAACGTCCAATTGACATCCACCGTGGATGCCAATTGGCGCGTGACCGCCGGGCCGCCCCGGCCTCGCGAATTTCGGCCGCCGGTGGCTGGTGGAGTATCCTCGGGTGCGACGCCTCCTTTCTCACGCCCGTGACTGACGGCGGCCGCGCCTGAGAGGTCTCGTCCGGATCTGGACGCCCAAGCGCCGCGAACACGAGAGGAGCACGCGATGAGTGCATCCGCGACCGCAGGCCCCGTCGGCGCCCGCCCCGCCCGCGCTCCGGGCTTTCCTGTGCTCTCCGGCATCGCCGTCGCAGGCGTCGTCGCCGGGGCCTCGGCGCTCGATTTCGCGCTCGCGAATGACGGCATCGGCAAGGAGCTCGGCGAGCCGCTCGTGATCGCGAGCATCTGGAGCTGGACGATCGTCGCGTACTTCCTCGGCGGAGTGCTGGCATGGTGGCGGCGGCCGGCGAGCCGGTTCGGCCCGCTGATGGTCGCGACCGGAGCTGTCTGCTTTCTCGTGACCCTGTCGTGGACGACCCGCGACGTGCCGTTCACGATCGGCCAGACGCTCGACAAGCTGCCCACCGCCCTGTTTCTGCACGCGTTCCTCGCGTTCCCCACCGGCCGGCTGAACGGCCGGGCCGAGAAGAGCGTCGTGGCGGTCGCCTACGCGACGGCGATCCTGCTCGAGCCCGTCCGCATGGTGGTCGGCGACTACGGCCCGCACAACCTCTTCGGCATCGTGGCCGCCCCCGCCGTGTTCAACCTGGTGCGCAACGTCCAGCTCCTGGTGCTCGCCGGCTGCTGCATCGCAGGTGTGGCCATCCTCGCTGCCAGGCGCAGGCGGCATGGCCGGCCCCTGCGGCGAGCGCTCGCGCTGCTGAATGACGCCTTCGCGCTTGGCCTCGCCATGATCGCAGTCTTCTTTGTCGCGAACAGCCTGGACGCCCCCGCCGTCGCCCAGATCCGGTGGGTCACGTTCGCCGCCCTCGGCCTGGCTCCCGTGGCGTTTCTGATCGGGCTCGCCCACGCTCGCCTGGCGCGTTCGTCCGTCGGCGATCTGCTCGTCGAGCTGCGGGCCGACCCGGCGCCGGCCGGGCTGGCACCGGCCCTCGCGCGCGCCCTGCGCGACCCGTCGCTGACGCTCGCCTACTGGCTGCCGGCGTTCGAGAGCTGGGCCGATCTCGACGGCCACAGAGTGGATCTGCCCGGCGCGGATGCCGGCCGCACGACGACGCTGATCGAGCACGACGGCGCCCACGTGGCCGCCCTCGTCCACGACGGTGCCTTGCAGGACGAGCCGGAGCTGCTCTCAGCGGTCGGCGCCGCGGCCGCGATCGCGCTCGAGAACGGCCGGCTGCATTCCGAGCAGCGCGCGCATCTCGAGGAACTGCGCGGCTCGCGCGCCCGGGTGATCGAGGCGGCGCAGCGAGAGCGGCAGAGGCTGGAGCGGGATCTGCACGACGGCGCCCAGCAGCGTCTGATCGCGCTGTCGCTGGAGCTGCGCCGGCTCGAGGAACGGCTCGACTCGGATCCGGACGCGCGGTTACAGCTCGATCAGGCGCGCGGCGAGATCGCGAAATCCCTCTCGGAGCTGCGCGCCGTCGCGCGCGGCCTGCACCCGGCGGTGGTGAGCGGCCACGGGCTCGCGGTCGCGCTCGAGCAAATGGTCGCTCTGGCCGCCGTGCCCGTGCGGTTGACCGTCGATCTCGAGCAGCGCCTGCCCGACCGGGTCGAGGTGGCTGCGTACTACGTCGTCTCCGAGGGGCTCGCGAACATCGGCAAGCACGCGGGCGCGACCTGGGTCACTGTGGCCGTCTCGCGGACGGGCGCCCGGGTGATCGTCGAGATCACGGACGACGGCGTCGGCGGTGCCGACACCGAGCGCGGGTCGGGGCTGCGCGGTCTGGCCGATCGGGTGGAGGCGCTCGACGGCCGGCTGCGGGTGTGGAGCCCGCCCGGCGGCGGCACCCGGCTGCGCGCGGAGATGCCGTGCGGGTAGCGATCGCCGAGGACAGCGTGCTTCTGCGAGACGGGCTCGCGCGCCTGCTCGGGGACTCGGGATTCGAGGTCGTCGCGCAGTGCGAGACGGCCGACGACCTCCTGCTCAAGGTGCGCAGCTACGACCTGGACGTGGTCGTCGTCGACATCCGGCTGCCGCCGACCCACAACGACGAGGGGCTGCGCGCGGCGATCGCGATCCGCTCCCAGTATCCGTCGGTCGGCGTGCTGGTGCTCTCGCAGTACGTCGAGCTCGGGCTCGCGCTCGAGCTGCTCGCCGACTCGGCCGAGGGAGTCGGGTACCTGCTCAAGGACCGCATCAGCGACGTGACCGAGTTCGTGGCCGCGGTGCGGCGCGTCGCCACGGGCGGGTCGGCGCTCGACCCGATCATCGTCTCGACGCTCCTGTCGCGCCAGCGGCCCGACGATCCCCTGGGCCAGCTCACGCCGCGCGAGCGCGAGGTGCTCGAGCTGATGGCGGCCGGGAGCTCCAACCAGGGCATCGCCGACAAGCTCGTGATCACGCTCCGCGCCGTCGAGAAGTACGTGTCGAGCATCTTCGCCAAGCTCGGCCTGCCGTCGAGCGGGAGCGAGTCCCGGCGCGTCCTCGCGGTGCTCATGTACCTGCGCTCCTGACGCCCGGCTCCCCGGCGATACGCCAGAAACCCGCCCCCCGGCCCACGGGCCTGCCGTCTGTCGCCGGTTGCCGCCTGCTGCGAGGTTGAGGCTCCCACGAGTTGAGAGGAGCCGAGATGAAGACCCGCATCATCCAGCGCGACCCGGGCGGACCGCAGCGGCCCCCGGATGACGTCACTGCCGCGCCCGGGCGTAACCGCCCGACCAACCTGGCGGCCCGGATGGGCCACTGGAGCGCCACCCACAAGAAGACGGCGATCTTCGGCTGGCTCGCCTTCGTCGTCTGCATGTTCATGGTCGGGAACATGGTCGGGACGAAGCAGCTCGACCCGAAGACGTCCGGATCGGGCGAGTCCGGCCACGCCGATGCCGTCCTGGCCGCCCACTTCAAGCAGCCGCAGGGCGACTCCGTGCTCATCCAGAGCGCGAGGAAGACCGTCGATGACCCGGCCTTCCGTGCCGCGATCGCCGACGTGACCAGATCCGTGTCCGGGCTGGCGCAAGTGCAGAAGACGATCTCGCCGCTCACACCCGGATACGCCGACAGGATCTCGAACGACCGCCACAGCGCGCTCGTGACCCTCCAGCTGCGGACGACCGACCTCGAGCAGGCAAAGACGCTCGACGAGCCCGTCGAGAAGGCGCTCGCCGCAGCCGCGGCACGGCATCCGGGGATCGCCGTCGAGGAGTTCGGCCTGAACGCCGAGAAGCAGCTCGACAAGGCCATCCAGGACGACTTCCTCAAGGCCGGCGTGTACTCGATCCCGGTGACCCTGGTGATCCTGGTCATCGCGTTCGGCGCGCTCGTCGCCGCGGGCCTGCCGCTCCTGCTCGCGCTCACGGCCGTGTTCGCCACGATCGGCCTGCTCGCGATCCCGAGCCAGCTGATGCCGCTCGACGCAGACGTCGGCGTTGTCGTCCTGCTGATCGGCCTCGCCGTCGGCGTCGACTACTCGATGTTCTATCTGAAGCGCGAACGCGAGGAGCGGGCCGCCGGTCGCAGCGAGCGCGCCGCGCTCGAGGCGGCGGCGGCCACGTCCGGCCGATCCGTGCTCGTCTCCGGCCTGACCGTCCTGATCGCGATGGCCGGGATGCTCTTCACCGGCGACAAGACGTTCATGGGCTTCGGCGTCGCGACGATGTTCGTCGTCGCCATCGCCGTGCTGGGATCACTCACGGTGCTGCCGGCGCTGCTCGCCGCCCTCGGCGACAACGTGAACCGGCTGAAGGTGCCGTTCGTGCACCGGCTCGGGCGCACCAACGGCGGCGGCCGTGTGTGGAGCGCGATCCTCGATCGCGTCCTGCGCCGTCCGCTCCTGTCCGCCGGCCTGGCGGGCGGGTTCCTGGTCGCCCTCGCCCTGCCGGCCGTGCATCTGCACGTCGCGAGCCCCGGCTTCGACACGCTGCCGCAGGGGCTCTCGGCGGTGCAGACCTACAACAAGCTCCAGAAGGCGTTTCCCGGCGACGCGGTCTCCGCGCAGGTCGTCGTCAAGGCCGCCGACGTGAGCAGCCCGAAGGTCACCGCCGCGATCGCAGACCTGCGGCGGCAGGCGCTCGCGACCGGGCAGCTCTCGGCCCCGACGACCGTCGAGCGCAACCGGCAGGGGACGGTCGCGGTCGTCTCGATCTCGATGCCGGGAAACGGCATCGACGAACGGTCGATGGACGCGCTCGCCACGCTGCGCGGCACCGTCGTCCCGGCGACCGTCGGCGGCCTGGCCGGCGCCGACGTGGCCGTCACCGGCACGACCGCCAGCGAAAAGGACACGAAGCAGCCGGCGCGACACGGGTGCCTGGCACCGCAACCGCGGTGCCAGGCACCCGGCGTCTACGCGGCCGCCTTCTCCGGCATGACCGCATAGGTCATCCGGACGAGGCCGGCACCGATCGTCTCGGTGCCGACGAGCCGCACGGGCTTTTGGTCGCTCGTCTCTCCGAACAAGCGCTCCCCGGCTCCGAGCACGACCGGGAAGACGACCAGCCGCACCTCGTCGATCAGGTCATGCTCGATCAGCATGCGCCCGAGCTGATAGCTCCCGAAGACGGCGATCTCGCCATCGAGCGTCCGCTTGAGCTGCGAGACCTCGTCCACCACGTCGCCCCGCAGGACCGTCGCGTTGCTCCACGCGGCGTCGGCGAGCGTCGACGACACGACGTACTTGGGCAGGCTGTTCAGCCGGTCGGCCCACTCGCCGCTGCGACCCAGCCACCGCGACGCGAACCATGCGTCGCTGCGCCGGCCCAGCAGCAGGGCATCGGTTTCGAGGGCCTCTGCGGTGAAGAGCCGCGCCCACTCGTCGAGGTCATCTCCGCCGAACTCGCGGAACCAGCCACCCAGCCTGAAGCCCTCCTGGCCGTCCGGGTCCTGCACCACTCCGTCGAGCGAGGCGTTCGTGCTGATCACGATCTTTGCCATGGTTTCACTCCTTCGATCTGGACTCGTGGGCTGCAGCGTTCGTTGAGGCGTCCGCCGCGCAGGAAACTGACCGGCGAATTTCGCGCCGCGCCACCGTCGTTATGTGTGATGGCGGCGAACCGAGAGAGCCTCTGGAAGGATGCGGGCGTGACCGAGCCGGCCCTCACCCGTGCCCGCGCGGGCGACGAGGACGCGTTCCGCGAGCTGACCGGCCCCTACCAGCGTGAGCTCCAGCTGCACATCTACCGGATCGTCGGCTCGACCCAGGACGCCGAGGACCTGCTCCAGGAGACGCTGCTCGCGGCGTGGCGCGGCCTCGGGCGGTTCGAGGGGCGCGCGTCGGTGCGTGCGTGGCTCTACCGGATCGCGACGAACCGCTCGCTCGATGCCCTGCGGGCGAGCCGGCGCCGCCCCGACGAGGGGCCGGCGCGCGCGCTGCCCGAGCCGACGCGCTGGAACGAGCCGGTCTGGCTCGAGCCCTATCCCGACGTGCTCCTCGAGCGGATCCCCGACGCGGCTCCCGGCCCCGAGGCTCGCTACGAGACCAGGGAGGCGATCGCACTGGCCTTCATCGTCGGCCTGCAGCACCTCCCGCCGCAGCAGCGTGCGGTGCTCGTCCTGCGCGACGTGCTCGGCTACCGCTCCGCCGAGGTCGCCGAGATGCTCGAGACCAGCCCGGCGGCGGTCAACAGCCTGCTGCGCCGCGCGCGGGAGGCGTTCGAATCGCGGCTGCCGGCCGCCGGACGCGACCGGGCGCCGCTGCCGGACTCCCAGCGCGAGCGCGACATCGTCGGCCGCTTCGCCGCGACGGTCGAAGACGGCGACCTCGACGGACTGGTGGCGCTCCTGACCGCCGACGCGTGGCTCACGATGCCGCCCCTCCCCCACGCCTACCAGGGCCGGGCCGCGATCGGCGCCTTCCTGCGCGGCGCGAACGCGCGCCGCGGCGCGCCGCTGCGGATGGTGCAGACGCGCGCGAACACCCAGCCGGCGTTCGCGTGCTACCTGCCGGAACGCGAGAGCGGCGTCGCGCGTGCGTACTCGGTGTTCGTGCTCACGCTCGAGGGCGACCGCCTCTGCGCCATCACATGGTTCGGCGGGCGGCGAGGTCTTCCCCCACTTCGGCCTGCCGCAGACCATGCACTAGGGCGGCATGGCTGCGCGGTCAGCCCGCCACCTTCGCCCGCTCGCGCTCGACCAGCACCCGGCGCAGCAGCTTGCCGGAGGCCGACTTGGGGATCTCGTCGATCAGCTCCACCGCGCGGATGCGCTCGTGCGGGGCGACGCGCTCGGCGACGTAGGCCATCACCTCGTCGCCCGTCAGCTCAGCGCGGGCGACGACGAACGCCTTCGGGATCTCGCCCGCGTCCTCGTCGGCGACCGGGATCACGCACGCGTCGGCGACCGCCGGGTGGGTGAGCAGGAGGGCCTCGAGCATCGCCGGGGCGACCTGGTAGCCCTTGTACTTGATCAGCTCCTTCAGCCGGTCGACGATCCGCCAGCCGCCGGCGCGGAACGTGGCGATGTCGCCTGTCCGCAGCCAGCCGTCTTCGGCGAGCGTGCGCGCCGTCGCGGCCGGATCGTCCAGATAGCCCGTCATCACCTGCGGCCCGCGCACCCACAGCTCACCCGGATCACCGGACGCGGCGTCCTCGCGCGTGCCGACCTTGACGATGCGGGCCTCGGTGTTGGGGATGAGCTGGCCGATGGTGCCCGGCCGGTGCTCCTCTGCAAGCGGCGTGATGTGGGTCACCGGGCTGGCCTCGGTGAGCCCGTAGCCCTGCTGCAGCCGCGCGGGCACGCGCGCCCGGCAGGCCGCCTCCAGGTCGTCGCCGAGCGGGGCCGCCCCCGAGTTGATCATGCGCAGGCTGGAGAGGTCGTAGCGCTCGACCGCCGGGTGCTTGGAGAGGGCGACGATGATCGGCGGCGCGACGAAGGCGCGCGTCACCCGGTGCGCGGCGATCATCCCGCAGGAACGCCTCGAAGTCGAACCGCGGCATCGTGATCACCGTGTCGCCCGCGCGCAGCGCGCAGTTCATGACCGCGGTCTGGCCGTAGATGTGGAAGAACGGCAGGACTCCGGCGATGACCTCGTCGCCCCCCGGGCAGACCGCGAGCGTCTGCACGACGTTCGCCACCAGGTTGCGGTGGGTGAGCATGACCCCCTTCGGCAGGCCGGTGGTGCCGCTCGAATAGGGCAGCGCGACGAGCGCCGTCGCGGGGTCGACCGCCGGCGGGTGCAGGTCGCTCGGCGGCCCGAGCATGTCGGCGAGCGCGATCGTGCCCTCGCCGCCGTCGAACGCGAACACGGTCTCGACGCCGGCGGCGGCCGCCGCCGGGAGCGCCCGGTCGAGCAGCGCCGAGACGGTGAAGAGGAACCGCGCCCGCGCGCTCTTCAGCTGATGGGCGACCTCGGCCTCGGTGTACAGGCCGTTGATGGTCGTGTTCGTGCCTCCGGCAAGGGCGACGCCGAAGAAGGCCGCCGCGTACTCGGGCACGTTGGGCGCCAGGATCCCGACCACCTGCCCTGGCTCGAGCCCGCGGCGCTGCAGGCCGCTGGCGACGCCGCGAGCCAGGGCGTCGAGGCCCGCGTAGGTGAGCGTGCGGCCCGTGGCCGCGTCGACCAGTGCCGGGCGCTCGCCGCGGGCGGCGGCATCCGCGAGCACGAAGTCGGCCAGCGCGACATCGGGGATGTCGACGGGCGGGTGTGGGCTTTCGTAGATCACGCGGGTGGTCCTTTCTCGGGCGTCAGAACGCGTCGTCGCCGATGGACGTGATGGAGTCCTTGCCCGCGCGCACAGCCCGGGCGAGGCCGGCGGTCTCGGGCAGCACGCGGTCGCAGAAGAAGCGGGCGGTGGCGAGCTTGCGGCCGGCGAACTCGGCCCCGGCGGGGCCGTCGGCGAGACAGGCCGCCGCCATGCGCAGCCACAGGTCGCCGAACGCCGTCAGGGCGAACAGGCGCAGGTAGTCGGTGGCCGCCGCCGCGGCCTGCTCGCGGTCGCGGCCGGCGCTCATCAGCCACACGGTCGTCTCCTGCAGGTGGACGAGCGCCTCGGCGACCGGCTCGGCCAGCCCGCGCAGCTCCGCGGGGTGCGGTCCGGCGGCCCGCGCGACGGCGGGGTGGAAGAAGCGACGCAGCAGCCGGCCGTGGTGCAGGCCGAGCTTGCGCCCGACCAGGTCGAGCGCCTGCACGCCGTTCGTGCCCTCGTAGATCTGGCTGATGCGGGCGTCGCGGGCGAGCTGCTCGACGCCCGACTCGGTGATGTACCCGGCGCCGCCGTGGACGCCGATCGCGAGGTTCGCCGCCTCGAAGCCGTTGTCGGTGCAGGCCGCCTTGACCACCGGCGTGAGCAGCGCCACCAGGTCGTCCGCGGCCTGACGGCGATCCGGGTCGGGATGGTGGCGGGCGACGTCGAGCTCGACGGCCAGCCACAGCGCGAGCGCCCGGCCCGCCTCGTTCAGCGCCCGCATGCGCAGGAGCGCACGGCGCACGTCCGGGTGGGCGATGATCGGGTCGGCGCCGTCGCCGTGCGGCCGCCCGGGCGCGTGGCCCTGCAGCCGCTCGCGGGCGTAGGCGACGGCCGACTGGTAGGCGACCTCGCCGATGCCGACGCCCTGGATGCCGACTCCCAGCCGGGCGCGGTTCATCATCGTGAACATCTGCGCCATGCCGGCGTGGGCCGGGCCGACGAGCTCGCCGACCGCGTCCTCGAAGTGCAGCACGCAGGTGGCCGAGCCGCGGATGCCCATCTTGTGCTCGATCGATCCGCAGGCGACGCCGTTGCGCGCGCCGCCATCCTCCGGAGGCCACAGCTTGGGGACGACGAAGAGCGAGATGCCGGCCGTGCCCGGCCGGCGCGTCGGGCAGCCGCGCCAGCACCAGGTGCACGATCTGGTCTGTCAGGTCGTGCTCGCCGCCCGTGATGAACACCTTCGTGCCCGTGATCCGGTAGGTGCCGTCGGCGTGCGGGCTCGGCCCGCGTGCGCAGGAGGCCGAGGTCGGTGCCGGCCTGGGCCTCGGTCAGGCACATCGTCCCGCTCCACTCGCCGCTCGCCAGGCGCGGCACGTAGCGCTCGACCTGCTCGGCCGAGCCGTGAGCGGTGAGGGCCGCGGCCGCGCCGGCGCTCAGCAGCGGATAGGTCGCAAAGGCCAGGTTGGCCGAGCAGGCCATCTCCTCGAACGCGGCCTGGACGACGGCCGGCAGGCCCGCGCCGCCCCGCTCCGGCGCCACTCCCAGGCCGGGCCAGCCGCCGGCGACGAGCGCCGCGTAGGCGTCGCGGAAGCCGGCGGGCGTGCGCACCGCGCCGTCGCTGTAGGTGCACCCCTGCTCGTCGCCCGTGCGGTTCAGCGGCAGGAGCACGCCCTCGGTGAAAGCGGCCGCCTCGGTCAGCACCGCCATGACCGTCTCGAGCGGGGCATCGGCGTACGGCGGCAGCGCCGCGACCACGCCGTCGTGGTCGAACACGTCCCGCAGGAGGAACGCGAAGTCGGCCAGTGGGGCGCGGTAGGTCTGCATGCGTCAGTTCCGCAGCGGCCGGCCGGTTTCGAGGACGTGGCTCATCCGCTGCAGCGTCGCTCGCTCGCGGAAGAGGCCGGCGACGGCGGCCGCCTCGAGCTGCGAGATCGCCGCCTCGGGCACGGGCCGCGCCGGAGTCGGCGTCGCCGCCCGTGAGCACGCCGGCCAGAATGCCGGCCAGGTGCAGGTCGTACGGCCGTGACGGCGCCGTTGCGCAGCGCGAGCTGGTGCGGCGGCGAGCTCGAGCGTGGCGCGCCCCGAGCGTCCGGCCACCGTGGCGGTCGCCGGCTCGGGCGGCGCATAGCCGTCGGCCAGCTCCAGGGCGAAGGCGCGCGCGTCTGCGAGCAGCCGGTCGCGGTTGGGGGTGATCCGGTCGCGGGCGCGCAGGTATCCCAGCTCGCGCGCCTCCTGCGCGGAGGTCGACACGCGCCCGGTCGCGATGACCTCGAACGCCTGCCGCGCCGGCGGCATCGGCCCGCCCGCGGGCGCGGCCGCCGCGGCCCGCAGCAGCAGCTCGCGGCAGCCGCCCCAGCCGGGGACGAGCCCGGCGCCGAGCTCGACGAGCCCCATGTACGTGTCGGTGTGCGCCTGCACCGCGTCGCAGTGCATGAGCAGCTCGCAGCCGCCGCCGAGCGCGCGCCCGGCAGCCGCGCCCACCACCGGCACCGGCCCGAACTTGACCGCCGCGAACGCGTCCCGGCCCGCGGCCCCGAACTCCGCCAGCCGATCCCAGGCGGCCACGTTCGCGAGGCCGAGCACATGGGCCAGGTTCGCGCCGACGCTGAAGTGCGCGCCCTCGTTCGTGATCACGAGGCCGCGGAAGCCGGCCGCGGCGATGCCGACCGCGCGCGCGATCAGCTCGAGCACGCCGGCGTCGATGGCGCTCGCCCGCGAGTGCAGCTCGAGGCAGGCGACGCCGTCGCCGGAGTCCCACAGCGAGGCGGAGTCGTTGCCGGCGATCCGCTGCCGGCCGCCCCGCTGGCGCCGCGCGCGCCCGGCCGTGCGGCCGCCGTCGAGCTCGTCCATCAGCGCGAACGGGCCGCGCTCCCACCCGTAGCCGCGCTGCATCGCCAGGTCGATCAGCTCGGGCCGGTCGGTCACCTCCGGCACCATCGCGGCCGCGTAGGCCAGCGTCCGGCCGAGCACCGCCGCGGCGTAGTCGCCGAGCGGGCCGCCCATCGCGACCAGCTCGCGCGGCGTCCGCGGCAGCCGCGGCGGCCGCGCCGCCGGCCGATACGCGAGCGTCGTGAGGTCGATCGCCAGCCGCGTGTCGCCGTCGCGCGCGTAGAACCCCCGGCCGGCGCCGCGCCCGGTCGCGCCCATCGCCACCATCCGCCCGAGCAGGTCGGCATGCGCCGGCACGCCGTGCCACGGGTCGCCGGGCGGCAGCAGCCGGTCGAACGAGGCGTTCACCTGCTCGTGCAGGCCCAGGCCGACGATGTCCATGAGCCCGAACACGCCGCTTCGGGGGATGCCGAGCGGCGCGCCCATCACCGCGTCGGCCTCCTCCACGGTGAGCCCGCGGGCGATCGCCTCGCCGATCGCCGTCCCGATCCAGAAGACGCCGAGGCGGTTGGCGATGAAGCCCGGCGTGTCGTTGCAGCGAACGACGGTCTTGCCCAGGCGCAGGTCGCAGAGGCGCTCGAGGGCGTCGACCGCCTCGGGGCGCGCGCCGCCGGGGACGATCTCGAGCAGGCGCATGTAGCGCGGCGGGTTGAAGAAGTGCGTGATCACGAGGTCGGTGGCGAGTCCCGCGGGCGCTCCGGCGAGCAGCTCGGCCAGCGGGATCGTGGAGGTGTTCGACGAGACGATCGACCCGGGCTTGCGAACCGCGTCGAGGCGGGCGTAGAGCGACCGCTTGGCATCGGCCTCCTCGACGATCGCCTCGACGATCCAGTCCGCGTCGGCCACGAGCTCGAGGTCGCCCTCCAGGCTCCCGGTGCGGATCAGCCGGGCGGCCGCGGCCGAGACGAGCGGCGGCGGCGAGCGCTTCGGCAGCGCGGCGAGCGCCCGCTGCGCCGCGTCGCCGAGGTCGAGCATCACCACCGGCAGGCCCGCGTTTGCCAGGTGCGCGGCGATGCCCGCGCCCATCGTGCCGGCGCCGATCACCGCCGCGCGCTCGATCGCGCTCATACGGCCGCCTCGAGCACGGTGGCGATGCCCTGGCCGCCGCCGATGCACTGGGTCGCAAGCGCGTAGCGGCCGCCCTCGCGGCGCAGGAGCTGCGCGGCCTTGCCGGTGATCCGGGCTCCGGTCGCGCCCAGCGGGATGGCCGAGCGCGATCGCGCCGCCGTCGATGTTGCACCGGGCGGGGTCGACGCCCAGCTCGCGCAGACAGGCGACCGCCTGCGAGGCGAAGGCCTCGTTCAGCTCGACGACGTCGAGCTCCTCGACGCCGATCCCGGCCCGCTCGACGGCTTTGCGCGTGGCCTGCACCGGGCCGATGCCCATCACCTCCGGCTCGCAGCCCGAGACGGCCACCGAGCGCACCCGCGCGAGCGGCTCGAGGCCGTGCTCGCGGGCGAAGCGCTCGGACGTCACGAGCACCGCGGCCGCCCCGTCGGTGAGCGGAGACGACGTGCCGGCCGTGACCGTGCCGTCGCGGACGAACGCCGGCTCGAGGGCGGCCAGGCCCGCAAGGGTGGTGTCCGGCCGCGGACAGCCGTCCTCGCCGACGCCGGCCACGGTCACGATCTCGTCGGCCAGCCGCCCCCCGGCCATGGCGGCCGCGGCCTTGCGCTGGCTCTCGACGGCGAACGCCTCCTGCTCGGCGCGGGCGACGCCGAAGCGGGCGGCGACGTTCTCGGCCGTCTCCCCCATGCTCATGTACACCTCGGGCCGGCGCTCGACGAGGCCGGGGTTGTAGAGCGGGTTCCATCCACCCATCGGCACGCGGCTCATCGACTCGACGCCGGCGCACACGTAGGCGTCGCCTGCCCCCATCGCGATCGCGCCCGCGGCCATGTGCACAGCCTGCATCGAGGATCCGCACAGCCGGTTCACGGTCGCCCCGGCGACCGACTGCGGCAGCCCGGCGATCGTCGCCGCGATCCGGCCCAGGTTCATGCCCTGCTCGGCCTCGGGGAACGCGCACCCGAGCACGACGTCCTCGAGCGCGGCCGGATCCACCCCGGTGCGCTCCACGAGCGCTGCGATCACGGCGCCGGCCAGGTCGTCGGGGCGGACGCCGGCGAGCCGGCCGCGCCGAGCGGGGTGGAACGGCGATCGGGCATAGCCCGCGATGACGGCTGTCACGGGCGACTCCTTTCCTTCCTCGTCAAGTATCGCGGTTGGAGCGAGGTGCGCGGGGCGTGCGACCAGCCAATTGGCATCCGCTGCGTGCGCCAAGTGGCGCGACCGGCGCCGCCGACCAATTGGCATCGACGGCGGATGTCAATTGCGTATTCCCCCAACCACCCAATTGGCATCCGCTGCGCGCGCCAAGTGGCGCGAGCGGCCGCCCGCACCCGAGCGCCCTGGAACCGGGTGGTAGGTTTGGGCGGCGAGACCAACGTCCCTTGCGCAAGGAGGTTCCCGATGGCGGTCGAGACTCAGGCAAAGACGCGGCAGGGCTCGGAGACGGTCTTCGTCGACCGGTTCTGCGACGGGATCATCGGCCCAAGCTCGGAGATGCTCGGACCGGTGCGCGACGGCGGCCACATCGTCGCCAACACCGCGCCCGGCTGCTGGGGACCGATGATCACGCCGGCCATCAAGGGCGGCCACGAGGTGACGCTGCCGGTCGCAGTCGCAGGTGCCGACGTCGGCGACGCCGTGGCCATCTCGATCCGCGACATCTCGGTGACCTCGCTTGCGACGTCGTCCGGCAACGACCGCATGATCGAGGGCCGCTTCAACGGCGATCCCTTCTGCGCGAAGGTGTGCGCCTCGTGCGGCCAGGAGGACGAGGCCACCGTCGTCGAGGGGATCGGCCCCGACAGCGTGCGCTGCGCCAACTGCGGCGCGCCCGCCGCCCCGTTCGCGTTCACGAACGGCTACACGATCGCGTTCGACGACGAGTGGCGGGTCGGCGTGACCGTCGGCCGCGACCGGGCCGAAGAGTTCGCCAACGACGCGCAGGCCGTCGGTGCGATCCCCGAGCACTCGGTGCAGAACCCGATCCTGCTCTTCGCGCCGCACGACCTCGTCGGGGTGGCCACGCGGCTGCGCCCGTTCATGGGCCAGATCGGCACCATCCCCGCCGTCGACCTGCCCGACTCCCACAACGCCGGCGACTTCGGCGCGTTCCTGCTGGGGGCGCCCCACCGCCACGCGGTCACGCCGGAGCAGCTCGAGGGCCGCACCGACGGGCACCTCGACATCGACTCGGCCCGGGCGGGGGCGATCCTGATCGCGCCGGTCAAGGTGGCCGGAGCCGGGATCTACCTCGGCGACATGCACGCCATGCAGGGCGACGGCGAGATCGCCGGCCACACCTGCGACGTCTCCGGCACGGTCACGCTGCAGGTGCACGTGCTGAAGGGGCTTGCGATCGACGGCCCGATCCTGCTGCCCGTGGCCGAGGACCTGCCGTTCCTGGCCCGGCCGCTGTCTGCAGGCGAGCGCGCCCGGGCGGCCGAGATCGCGCGCCGAAACGGCGTGGCCGAGATCGAGGAGTCGCTGCCGATCTCCGTGATCGGCACCGGGCCCGATCTGAACAGCGCCGTCGACAACGGCCTGCAGCGGTCGGCCGCGCTGCTCGGCATGAGCGTGCCGGAGGTGAAGAACCGGGCCACGATCACGGGCGCCATCGAGATCGGCCGCGCGCCGGGCGTGATCCAGGTCACCTTCCTGGCGCCGGTCGCGGCGCTCGCGACGCTCGGGATCGAGGAGCTCGTCCGGACGCACTACGGGATGCAGGGATAGGACCCGCCAGGCGGGGTCAGACCCCGCCTGGCGGGCGGTCAACCGCCCGCGACCGGCACCAGCACGTCGAGCTCCTCGCCGTCGACCACGGCCCGGCTGCGGCCGACGAAGCTCCCCCCGGCGACGACCGCGAGGCCGCGCAGCGACGCCGGGTCGAAGCCCGCGTCGCGGGCCAGCTCCGCCACCAGGTCGGCGACGGTGGCGCCGGGCATGAGGGCGACCGTGCGCCGCGCGCCCAGCCGCTGCGCCATCGTGCCCGAGAGGCGCACGTGCACACGCACGGATGTCACAGCCGGCTCAGTGCCGCGCGCACGCCCACACCTGGTCGAGCTCGGGGCGGACGTGCTCGGCCATGAAGAGCATCGCGAGCAGCTCGCGCTCGCCGGCGTCGCCCGCGTCCATGCGATCGGTCAGATACCAGGCCAGGGCCATCCGCTCCGCCGTGGGCACCGTCTGGCCCCCGTGCAACCGCGTGTTGATCTCGACTGCCTCGCGAAACGTCATCGCTCCAGCCCTGCCCCCAGACGATAGATCACGCCGGCGCTATCGTCCATCCTGGACTCGGACGGGAGGAGATCGACATGGCGGAGTCGCGAGCAAACGCGGTGTGGGCGGGCGACCTCATCGGCGGCAGCGGGAGCGTGAGCGTCGCAAGCGGGGCGTTCCCCGAGCAGGTCGTGACATGGGCGGCGCGCACGAACCGCCCCGACCCCAAGACGAGCCCGGAGGAGCTGATCGCCGCCGCGCACGCCGCCTGCTATGCGATGGCCTTCTCGCACACGCTCGCGACCGCGGGCCACACGCCCGAGCGCGTGGCCGTGGAGGCCGTCTGCCGCCTGGATCCGCTCGACGGCGGCGGCGTCGCGATCACCCACATCGACCTGACCGTCCGCGGCCGCGTCGCGGGGCTCGACCAGGCCGAGTTCCAGCGGCTGGCCGAGGAGGGCGAGCGGGGCTGCCCGGTCTCCAATGCGCTGCGCGGCAACGTCGAGATCGGCCTCTCTGTAACGCTCGAGGCCTAGCCGAGACGGTATGAGCGACACGATGAAAGGACTCCTCAGCATGTTCTTGCGCAAGCCAAGCGCCGTCCCCACGGCGGAAGAGGCCCTGCCGGGCCGCGATCAGCCGATCGAGGTGCCCGACCGCCACACGGTGCTCGGGACGCCTCTGCTGCCCCCGTTCCCCGAGGGCATCGACTACCTCGTCGTCGGCATGGGCTGCTTCTGGGGCGCCGAGCGGATCTTCTGGCAGACGCCGGGCGTCTACACGACCGCGGTCGGCTACGCCGGCGGCTCGACCCCGAACCCGACCTACCGCGAGGTGTGCTCCGGGATGACCGGTCACACCGAGGTCGTCCTGGTCGCCTACGACCCGGCCAAGATCTCGACCGAGCAGATCCTGCAGAAGTTCTGGGAGGGGCACGACCCCACCCAGGGCATGCGCCAGGGCAACGACCACGGCACCCAGTACCGCTCGGCCATCTACTGGCACACCCCCGAGCAGCGCGACCTCGCGCTCTCGACCAGGGACGCCTACGCCGAGGCGCTGCGAAACGCGCACCGCGGCGAGATCACGACCGAGATCGCCGAGGCCGGCCCGTTCTACCCGGCCGAGGACTACCACCAGCAGTACCTGCAGAAGAACCCGGGCGGCTACTGCGGCATCGGCGGCACGGGCGTGTCGTGCCCGATCGGCGTCGGCGTCAGCGCCTCGTAGTGTTTGGGGACTGTCCCCGGTGTTCGGGGACAGTCCCCGTGTTTCTCCCCTACCGGGTGTCGCCGTACAGGTCGATCCCGTGCGGCTCCTGGATGGTGTTGCCGCCGTCCACGACGAACACCTGGCCGGTGACGTAGCCGGCGGCCTCCGATGCCAGGAACACGGCCACCGCCGCGGCCTCCCGGGCGGTGCCGGCGCGGCCGATCGGCGTCGAGCGGGCCGCCACCAGCTCGTCGTCGAGCGACGAGGCCGTGTCGATCCACCCGGGCGCGACGGAGTTGGCGGTGACGCCGTGGCGGCCGTAGTCGAGCGCGATCGAGCGCATCACCCCGTCCATTGCACCCTTGCCGGCCCCGTAGCCGGCCTGCCGCGGCGCCATCACGATCGGGCCGGTGACCGACGAGATCATCACGATGCGGCCGTAGCCGCGCCGCACCATGCCCGGCAGCGCCGCCTGCGACGTGTAGATCGCCGTCATCAGGTTCACGTCGAGCTCGCGCTGCCACTGTGCGGCCGTCAGATCGGTGAACGCGGCGTCGGGCGCGGGGATGCCCGTCTGGGCGATCCCGGCCGCGTTCACGAGGACGTCGATGCCGCCGTGCGCGCGCTCGACCGCCTCGGCGAGGGCGAACGCCTGTGCGCGGACGGTCAGGTCGGCGACGTGCGCCGTGGCGGCCGCGCCCGCCGCCACGAGCTCGGCCGCCCGCTGCTCGACGCGCTCCGTGGTCGCCGTCAGCGCGACGCCCGCGCCGAGCTCGGCCAGCAGGCGGGCGCAGGCGTGGCCGATGCCGGACTCGCTGCCGCAGCCGGTGACGAGCGCGATCCGGCCGGTGAAGTCGAACGGGTTTCGGGCCATCGTGCGCGTGATTCTACGAGCCCGGCAGGAACGTGAGATAACCCACGCCGCCGGCAACCGACACCGCGGAGGACCCATGCCCTACTTCGACGCCCCCCTGGAGGAGCTGCGCGCCTATCGCTCGGCGGTGGCCGCACCCGCCGACCTGGACGGGTACTGGCAGGAGGCGCTCGCCGATGCCCGCGCGCAGGCGCGGCCGGCGGTGTTCGCGCCCTACCGCCCCGCGGTGTACCGGAATATCGACGTCTTCGACGTCACGTTCACCGGCGCCGGCGGCGACCCGGTCCGGGCGTGGTTTCTGTGCCCGCAGGGATCCGAGGGCAGGCTGCCGTGCCGGGTCACCTTCATCGGCTACGGCGGCGGCCGCGGCCCGGCGGCCGAGCACACGCTGTACGCCGCCGCCGGCTGCGCCGAGCTCGTCGTCGACAGCCGCGCGCAGGGCGGCAGCTGGACGTCCGGCGCGACCGGCGACCCCGGCGGAGGCAGGTCGGGCCCGGAGGCGCCCGGCGTGATGACGCGCGGCATCCTCGACCGCCGTGACTACTACTACCGCCGCCTGTACGTCGACGCGGTGCGCGGTGTCGAGACCGCCGCCGCCCACGACCGGGTCGACCCCGACCGGATCGGAGTGGCCGGGTTCAGCCAGGGCGGGGCGATGTCGCTCGCGGCGGCCGCGCTCCACCCCGACGGCATCCGCCTGTGCCAGGCGCACATGCCGTACATGTGCGACATCCCCCACGCCATCACGATCGCCGCCGAGCCGCCGTACACCGAGCTCGTGACCTTCCTCTCGCTGCACCAGGAGCACATCCCGACGGTGCTCGACACGCTGCGCTACGTCGACAACGCCGTGCTCGCGCCCCGCATCCGCGCCTCGACGACCGTGAGCGTCGGGCTCATGGACGGGTGCTGCCCGCCGTCCACCGTGTATGCGGCCTACAACGCGATCACCGCGCCCAAGCGCCTGCTCGAGTACCACTACTGCGACCACGACCTGCCGGGCCACCACATCGAGGCCGAGCTCGAGGAGTTCGTGACCGCGCTCAGGTGAGCGCTAGCGGGTGTAGTAGCAGACGGTGATCGTGTTCAGCTGGACGTGGGCGTAGCCGACCACTGTCAGCGTCACCCGGATCGACCTGCCGGAGACCTTGGCGGAGTCGTAGACCCGCCCCCAGCCCATCCCGGCCACACGCACCATGGGCTTGCCCTGCGGCGCATGGCTCGTGGTGAACACGTAGACGAGCGTCGCCCGGTGATTGTCGGGGCAGGCCACGACCAGCGAGTCCGTGCGCGAGCCGTTGTCGAACGAGCAGCCTCCGGCCACGCGGGACGCGGTGTCCGAGGCGCTCTCGATCTGTGTGTTCCAGTGGGGCGACGCAAGTGCTGGGGGCGCCGCCACCGCCAGGCCGGCCAGAGCCAGCGCGATCATCCGTCGAAGCATACGAGCCGCACCTCGATCACGGAAAGGGGTCGAAACTCACCATGACGGGCGCCGGGCCATCCGAGAACCCCCCGTTATGGGGAACTCGCCGCTACCAGAAACTGGATCACACAGTCCCGTCGAAGCCGTCTTCGAGGTAGGCCCGGCGGGCCTCCGCGTCACGGGCCGACCGCAGGTAGCGGGCCCAGGCGCGCGCCTCGTGGCAGACGACGCCGAGCTCCCAGACGCAGTACGTCGGCCGGTGCGGCCCCGCGGTGCGCCAGGGCCGGAACGCAGCGTCGGCCTCGCCGTCCTTCGCCCACACCGTCTCCCACACCTCGTTCTGATTGCGCCAGGTGCAGATCAGCAGGAAATAGAAGTCGCGCCCGCAGCGGTGCAGGATCACGAACCCGATGTCGGCGGAGAGCTCGAGCTCCCAGGCCGCCGAGGCGTCCTCCAGGGCGGCTCGGGCGAGCGTGCGGATCGGGTCGGGGACGGGCGCATCGCCCGGAGCCACCTCGTACCACTTGAGCACCGTCCCCTCGACCCGCAGCGGCGGGCCGGGGACGGCCAGCTTGGCCATGTGCCGGTAGTCGGCGGGGATCAGCCCGACCTCGTCGAGAGCGTTCATCGGTCGGCCTCCACGCGGGTGAAGTCGCTCATGAAGTTCGTCTCCCACGTCTGGCCGTCGTCATCCGACAGCGCCTGCTCCCAGCGCGGCGTGGGCGTCGTCACCCCCGACCACGTGTAGCGCACGACGATCGGCCGGCCGGCGAACGTGTCGGGCCCTTCGAACACGCCGACGTCGCCGGCGAACCCGCCGATCACCGGCGGCTCGAGCAGCCCCGTGAAGCGGCTGTCGGCCCAGTAGATCGACCACAGCCGCGTCCCTGGATCGAAGAACCGCATGGCCAGGCCGACGTAGCCGCCGGCGAACTCGGTGCGGAACTCTTCGACGTTGCCCATCCCGCCGAGCACCGGCCGGGCGACGATCGTCGCCGTGAACTCGTCCCACTCGTCGCAGCCCGCGAACCGCTCGCGCAGCCGCCGGTTGTGGGCGGTCCAGGTGCCCATCCAGAAGTCGAAGTCGCTCGCCGTACCCTGCATCTGCGCGGTCTCCGTCATCTCGTCTCCTGCGCCCGTGCGAAGTCCATGATCCAGTTCGTCTCCCAGGTATCGCCGCCGTCGTCCGAGAACGCCTGCTCCCAGCGCGGCGTCGGCGTCGTCACGCCCGACCACACGAACCGCACCCGGATCGGCTCACCCGCGAAGGTGTCGTCGCCCTCGAACACGCCGATGTCGCCGGAGAAGCCGCCGATCACCGGCGGATCGAGCAGACCGGAGCGGCGGCTGTCGGCCCAGTAGATCGACCACAGCCCGGACTCCGGGTCGAAGAAGCGGAACGACATGCCCGTGAAGCCGCCGGCGTGATCGGTGCGGAACACGTCCTCGTTGCCGAGGCCGTCCAGGATCGGCCGGGCCTCCGACGTGGCCGCGAACTCGACCCACTCGGCGCAGCCGGCCAGGCGCTCGCGCAACCGCCGGTTGTGGACGTTCCAGCTGCCGAACCAGAAATCGAAGTCGTGCTCGGTGCCCCGAGCCTGCATCGTCTCGTGCATCGCTCCCCCATCCGTCTCGCGTCGTCGTGTCCCGGTGACCGTAACTCTCAAATAGGGCCGATTCCGCCCTCAATGTGTGCTTGACTTGCGTCCATGTCGACCCCGACTGCACGCCTGCTCGAGCTGCTCGAGCTGCTCCAATCGACACCCGCGGCGACGGGCCGGGAGATCTCCGATCGGCTCGGCATCGACCGGCGCACCGTGCGCCGCGACATCGAGGCCCTGCGGGAGCTGGGCATCCCGGTCGAGGGCCAGCGCGGCGTCGGCGGGGGCTACGCGATGCGGCCGGGATTCCGGCTGCCGCCGCTGATGCTGCGCGACGACGAGGCCGTGGCGGTCGCCCTCGGCGTCGTCGCGGCCGGCCGGCTGGGCCTCGCCGGCTCGCCCGAGTCGGCGGCGACGGCGCTCGAGAAGATCCACCGGGCGCTGCCCGAGCAGCTGCGCCGGCGGGTGCAGTCGCTCGAGGCCACCCTCGACTTCACCGCCGCCGCGGCGGCCGCCGTGCCCGTCCCGGCCGACACGGCGCTCGTGCTCGCCGAGGCGATCCGGCGCCGGCGCCGGGTGCGGGCGAGCTACCGGTCGTTCGCGGGCGAGCGGACGCGGCGCGAGGTCTCGCCGTACGGCCTGGTCGTCCACTCCGGCCGCTGGTACCTGGCGGCGCACGACCACCTGCGCGAGGAGCTGCGCACGTTCCGGGTCGACCGCATGCGCCGCGTCACCGCGGTCGCCGCCGCCGGCGAGCCGGCGCCTGAGGGGTTCGACGCCGTTGCGCACGTCTCGACGTCGCTCGCGCGCGTGCCCTGGCCGTGGCAGGTCGAGGTGCTGCTCGACCTGCCACTGGATCAGGCCGCCCGGCGCCTGCCCGGCACGCTGGCCGAGCTCGTCGATGCCGACGGCGGCACGCTGCTGCGGATGCGCGTGAGCTCGCTGGACTGGATGGCGACCGTGCTCGCCCGGCTCGACTGCCCGTTCACGATCCGGGCCCCCGAGGAGCTGCGCACGAGCGTGAGGGCGCTGGCCGAGCGGCTGTCGGGCTGGGCGTGACCTCATCCGGCGGCGGCCGCCGGAGCCCACGCGAACCGGCGCAGCGCGACCGCGAGGCCGGCGGCCGCCCAGACGGCCAGCACCCCCAGATCGCCCCACACGAACCCGCTGCCGTGGACGGCGGGGTCGTAGGCGTGGTGCAGTGCATCCGCGAGATGCTGGACCGGGAAGATCCGCGCCACGTGCTGCAGCCAGCCCGGCAGGTTCGGGTTGGGGATGAAGACCCCGGAGATGAAGTACAGCGGCAGCATGATCGCCTGCACCATCGGCTGGGCGGCGTCCTCTGAGTCGATCGCCGTCGAGAGCGCGAAGCCGAGCACGCAGAACGTCGCCGAGCCGACGATCGCGGTCACCGCCACCGCCGGGATCGTGGCCGTCGGCAGGGTCACGCCGTAGGCGAGCCGCCCCACCGTGAGCAGCGCGGCCATCACCACCAGCGACACCGCCATCGACGTGACGGCGCGCCCGCCGATGACCGCCCATGCGGGCACGGGCGTCGCCCGGCGGCGCTTGAGCACGCCGGTCTCACGCTGGGCCGTGACCGTGATGACGAGGTTCACGAACGACGCCGCGATCACCGCCAGCGCCGAGAGCCCGGGGACGTAGTACGTCGACGCCTTCACGTGCTGCGGCCCGACCGTGTGATTGCCGAACACGCCCACGAAGATGACGAGGAAGAGCAGCGGCAGGATCAGCGTGAAGAAGCGCGCCTGGCGGTTGCGCAGGAACCCGCGCAGGTCATAGCGGGCCTGGTGGAGCAGGATCATCGCACCGCCTCCTTCGCATCCAGGCGTGTGCGCACGAGCCGGATGAGCCGGATCAGGAGCAGGATCATTGGTCGTCCTCTCTGTCGTTGGTGAGCGCGAGGTAGACGTCCTCCAGGGTGGGCCGGTGGACGTCGAGGTCGGGCAGGTCAAAGCCACACCGAAGCGCCCAGTCGGCCAGGGCCTGGAGATGCACGAGCGGCGCTTCGCTCTGCAGCGTCACGGCGCCGGCGGGACCGGCGGCGGCCAACGGCCGCAGGGCCGCCGGCAGGTCGGCTGCGGCGACGCCGGCGGGCAGCGTGAACCGGATCGCCGCGGCCATCCGGTCGCGGCCCCCAAGCGTCTGCGGCGTCCCCTGGGCGACGATCTGGCCGCCGACGATGACGCCGATGCGGTCGGCCAGGTGCTCGGCCTCGTCCATGTAGTGCGTCGTCAAAAAGACCGTCTTGCCGAGCGCGCGCAGGCCGGCGATGACGTCCCACGCCGCCCGCCGCGCCGACGGGTCAAAACCGGTCGTCGGCTCGTCGAGGAAGATCAGCTCCGGGTCGCCGATCAGGGCCAGCGCCACGTCGAGCCGGCGGCGCTGGCCACCGGACAGCTGCGAGCCCATCGCGGCCGCCTTGCCGGCCAGCCCGACGAGCGCGATCGTCTCGTCGATCGGGCGCGGGTGGCGGTAGTAGCCCGCGAACAGCTCGAGGCACTCGCGCACGGTCAGCCCCGGCTCGGGCTGCGACTCCTGCAGGACGACGCCGACGCGATCGCGCCATGCGCCGCCGGCCCGGGCCGGGTCGGCGCCGAGGACGCGGACGTCGCCGGCCGACCGCGAGCGGAAGCCTTCCAGGATCTCGACAACGGTGGTCTTGCCCGCGCCGTTCGGCCCGAGGAAGGCAAAGATCTCGCCGCGAGCGACTTCGAGGTCGATGCCGCGCACCGCCGCAAGATCGCCGTAGCGCTTCTCGAGCCCGCGGACGGCGATCACCGGGGTGGCCGGATCGGCGGCGGGCGCGGCCGTGCGCGCCGTGCTCCGGGGCTGATTCTGGGTGGTGCTCATGGCGCTCCTTGGTCGTTCGATCGGTCTGCAAACAGGCTAGGAACGGCGGCCCCGGTCCGCATCGGCGCGCGGGTCGAACCTGCCCTCCAACCCCGGGTGGAGACGGGAGCACCGGCATGTCCACCCCCGCGGGGATGACGGCCGGCGCGCCCGGGCCTAGGCTTCGGACGGTGAGCACCGGGATGCCCACGTTCGCCTCCCTCGATGCGGCCCGTGAGCGCCAGCAGGAGACGCTGCGGTGGCTGCGGCCGCTCGGCCTGGTCGTGATCGCGGTCGTCGTCGTGGCCGGCTCCCAGACGAGCCCGCGGCCCGGCATGCACGGCCGGGGGCTCGCGATCCTGGCCACCCTGATCGTGTTCGTGCTCGCGTGGGTCGGCGCGATGCGCGCCCGGCATGCGCCGCCGGTCCTGCAGGCGGTCATGTTCCTGATGCTCATCACGAGCTCGGCGGCGCTCGTCTGGCTGCAGCCGAACGGGCCCGGCGTGCTCGGCGTGTTCGCGGCCGTCGGCGTCGCGGCCATGCGTGGGCGCGGCCGGATCGGGGCGATCGGCGCCGTCGTCGGGCTCGTCGGAGTGGTCGCCGCCGGCCTGGCGGTGAGGCACAGGAGCATGCTCTCGATCGCGCTGAGCGCGCTCGGGGTGACGGCCTTCTACACCATGTCGCTCTTCGCCCGCCGGCTGCGCGAGGGGCAGGAGCAGGCCGAGCGGCTCCTGGTCGAGCTCGAGGAGTCGCGGGCAGCCCAGGCGCAGGCGGCGGCGCTCGGGGAGCGCCAGCGGCTGGCGCGGGAGATGCACGACGTGCTCGCCCACTCGCTCTCGGGCCTGGTGCTGCAGCTCGAGGGCGCGCGCCTCCTCGCGGCGCAGGACCGGGAGCGGATCGATCCGCAGCTCGCCGAGACGATCGAGCGCAGCCACCATCTCGCGAAGGCCGGCCTTGAGGAGGCCCGCCGCGCCATCGGCATGCTCCGCGGCGACGAGCTGCCTGGGCCCGAGCGGCTCGAGGCTCTGGCCGGCGAGTTCGAGCGCGACTGCGCGGTGCCGTGCCGGCTCGAGGTGCGCGGCGCTCAGCACCACCTCGGCTCCGATGCCCGGCTGACGCTCTACCGGGTCGCCCAGGAGGCGCTCACGAACGTGCGTAAGCACGCCGCGGCCGACCGGGTCGACCTGCGGCTGGCATACGAGCCCGCTGGCACGCGGCTCGTGATCGAGGACTTCGCCCGCAACGGCGCGGCGCCGCCCCCACCGGCGAACGGCGGGTACGGCCTCACCGGTATGCGGGAGCGCGCGGAGCTCCTGGGCGGCACGCTCGCGGCGGACCCCACCGAGACCGGCTTCCGGGTCGAGCTGTGGGTACCCGCGTGACGCCGATCCGCGTCCTCCTTGCCGACGATCAGCGCGTCGTCCGCGAGGGCCTCGCCATGCTGTTGCAGCTCTTGCCGGACGTCAAGGTGGTCGGCTCGGCCGCCGACGGCGACGAGGCCGTGGCGCTCGCGGGCCGGCTGCGCCCGGACGTCGTCCTGATGGATCTCGGCATGCCGCACTGCGACGGCGTGGAGGCCACCCGCCGCCTGCGTGAGCACCAGCCCGCGGTGAAGGTGCTGGTGCTGACGACGTTTGCGGACGACCGCTCCGTGGTCGCCGCGCTGCGCGCCGGCGCGCGCGGCTTTCTGACCAAGGACGCGGGCGCCGAACAGATCGAGCAGGCGCTGCATGCCGTCGCCCGAGGCGAGGCGCGCATCGATCCCGCCGTCCAGCACCACCTGGTCGCCGCGGTCGCCGACCCCGCCGCCGGCGCCGACCCGGAGCCGGCGGCGACGCTCCCGGACGGGCTCACACCGCGGGAGGCCGAGGTGGTCTCGCTGATCGCGGCCGGCCTCAGCAACACCGAGATCGCCGCGCGCCTGGTGATCTCGGAGGCGACGGTCAAGAGCCACATCAACCACCTGTTCACGAAGACCGGCGTACGCGATCGCGCCCAGGCGGTCGCCTATGCGTTCCGGCACGGCCTCGCGCCGGAGCCCTGAGAGCCTGCTAGGGTGCGGTTGTCAAGAACGCTCGTTCGGTTGCGCATCCGCACTTCCTTACTCGTTCGTTACTCCGTAAGGGAGGTGCAATATGTCAACTGGAACTGTGAAGTGGTTCAACGACGCGAAGGGCTACGGCTTCATCTCGCCGGACGAAGGGTCGAAGGATCTGTTCGTCCACCACTCCTCGATCACCGGCGACGGCTTCAAGTCGCTCGTCGAGGGCTCGAAGGTCGAGTACGAGAGCCGTGAGGGCGCGAAGGGCCCCGAGGCGACCAACGTCTCGCCCGTCGCCTAGATCGTGACCGTCCGCGGCGTGCGGGGCGCCCTCGAGGCGCCCCGCACGCCGCGTTCGTCGTTCAGGCCTCGGTCGCCGCGAGGCCCATCTGCTTCAGCCAGCGCGTGTGCGACGCGAGCGCTGCCCGCATGGTCGGGTGCGCGTTGTAGGTGACGCCGCACTCGAGCGCGGTCGTGCGCACGATGCCGGCAAGGTGCGGGTGCAGCGTGTGCGGCACGCGCGGGAAGAGGTGGTGCTCGATCTGGTGGTTCAGGCCGCCGACGTACCAGCGGATGACCGTGTTTCGCTGGGCGAAGTCGGCCGTCGCCTCGACCTGGTGGATGTGCCACTCGGCGCCCGCCGGCCCGTCGCTCGGCGTGAGCGTGATCGCCTCCTCCAGGCAGTGCGAGAGCTGGAACGTGACCGTGAGCGAGAGCGAGGCCACGGCGGACGCGAGCAGGAACACCTCCGCCACGTGCAGCAGCGAGTGCAGGGCGAGCGGGATCGCGATCGCCCAGACAACGAAGAAGACCTTGCCGCCGACCAGACCGGCCAGGTTCCAGCCGCGCGGCCGCCGGAAGGCCGAGCGCCCGATCGAGCCCCGGGCAAGGAAGGTGAAGTCGGTCACGGCCTGCCACCGCAACGTGACGAAGGCGTACAGGAGCCACATGTACAGGTGCTGGTAGCGGTGCCACGAGCGGCGCCGCTGGCTGGGCTCGAAGCGCGCGAACGGCAGCGCGTCGATGTCGGGATCGTGGTCGGCCACGTTCGTGTAGGTGTGATGGGCCAGGTGCTTGGCCGCCCACACGTACGACGAGCCGCCGATCAGATCGAGCGAGTGCGCCGCGAGCCGGTTCACGCGCCGGCTCGTCGAATAGCCGCCGTGGTTGGCGTCGTGCATGATGCAGAAGCCGATGGCGGCGGCCGCGAGGCCGAGCGAGACGGTCGCCGGGATGACCTCGGCGGGGCTGCTCGCAACGAGCAGCAGGAACAGGTACGAGGCGATCGTCCAGACGATGACGAGCGCCGACTTGGCCCACATCACCCGGTAGGCCCGCCGCATCAGGCGGGGGTCGCCGAGCACCGCCTCGGCGCGCTGGTTGAGCAGGCGGGAGAAGTCACCGGTCCCTCGGAACCGGATCCGCTCCGCTGCGGATGAGGACGCGACGCGGCCGCTCACTACTGGCGTGGAACGGCGTGCAAGGTCGCGCGGGCGTCAGTGGTGTCGCCGCCGCCGGAGAGGGCGGTCAGCGTCGGCTGCGGCGGGGGGCCGTCGGCGGGTGCGGCGATCGCCTGGGCCGGCTCGCTGCCTGCGGGTGGGACGGGGATCTCCATCGGTTCGCTCCCTGGGAGTCAGACGGCGACGGCCGTCGGCGACGAGTCAGCGAGCTACCTGGGAGCCTCGGGCCGAGCAGGACCACCATGCGGCGGGCGTTCTCCGAACCGCCAGTTTAGCAGCGCTTCCCGGCCGTTTCGGGGCCTCGACGGCCGCGGCGCTGCTAAGGTGTGGGTGAGGGGCTCCGCCCAGAGGCAGCGTTCGCAAAGCCGGCTGGCTCGGATCTGACCGGCACGACGCACACGAGGGGAGCGCATGCGCAAGACGCCCGACGACGGTGGGAGCTCCCAGGTGGAGCAGGAGAAGCCGCTGCGGGCGGCGGCGAGCGGTGTCCGCACGGAGCACGACCTGCGCGTCCAGCTCCGCGACGCGCTCGAGCGCAACACGAAATTCGAGCGGGCGCTGCGCGAGTCGGTGGCGTTCGCCTACGGCCGCCGCGAGCTCGCAGACCTGCGCCGGCTGAAGGCCGTCCTCTGGGCGGCCGGGTTCCCGGACCCCAGTCCGCGGGCCCAGAACGGCGACGACGGCGAGGGCGAGCCGTCTCCGCCGGACGCTCAGTAGCCCGGCTCGTTTCCGCAGGGCCGGATCGCATGGCCCACACGAATCACCCACTCAGGAGGAGCGCCACATGGAGTTCACCGTCGAACTGCGCTACCAGAGCGGCTCGTCAACCGTCCTCTCCACGGAGGCAGAGACGGCCGACGAAGCGCTCCAGAGCGTGCGCGACCCGCGCCGGCCGCTGATCGGGATCCACATCACCGCCCCGGCCGAGGAGATCGTCGAAGCCCCCCGCGAGCCACGCCCGGCGATGGCCTTCAACGGCCGCCGCATCCCGGCGCAGCACCGGCCCTCGCGCCGGCACCGCTAGCGGCGCAGCCGCCGGCGCGGCTACTCCGCCCAGGGCGGCACCATCCGCGCCCCGTCCACCGTCGCCCGGGCTCCGGCCGGCAGGACGACGACCGCCTCGAACGCCGAGGAGCCGGGGTTTGCGATCACGAACTCGCGGCCCGCGGGCACGACCAGCGCGCCTCCTGCCTGCACGCGTTCGGTCGCGTCCCCGAACCGCGCCTCGGCCGCCCCCGCGAGCGCGACGAAGATCTCCTCGCGATCGAGCGAGTGCGGCGGCGAGGCGCTGCCGGGATCGAGCCGCAGCCGCCACGTGCTCGTCTCAGTCGCCCCCCGGCTCGGCGCCGCCAGTCCGACGACGTGGGTGCCCTCGAGGTCGAAGCGGGGTGCGGCGGAATCAGTGATCACAGGCATGGAACGCTCCTCTCAGGTGTCCGTCTGCGGTAGATAGTACACTTTGGTGAATGATTCGCCAAAGGGAACCATCTGATCCCGACCTCGCCATCCTGGTGGTCGCCGCCACCCGGGGCGTGGTCGACCGGCTGCAGGAGGCCGATGCGCGTGGCCGGCCACGCGGAGATGCGACCGCCCTTCGGCTTCGTCATCCGTGCGCTGGCCGAGACCGGCCTCACCCTCACCGAGCTCGCCGAGCGGCTCGGCGTCACCAAACAGGCGGCCATCAAGGTGGTCGACGAGATGGAGGCAAACGGCTTCGTCGAGCGCCGCCCCGCGCCGGGAGATCGGCGATCCAAGATCCTCGCCCTGACCGAGCGCGGCCGCGACGTGCGCCGCACCGCGCTCGCAGACCAGCCACCGCATCGAGGACGAGCTCCGTGCCGACCTGGGCGATGCCGATGTCGACGCCGCCCGGCGGGTGCTGCTGCGGTTCGTGGAGGCGGTCGGCGGCCGCGACGACGTGCACGCCGGCCGCGCCCGCCCGGTGTGGTGAGCGCTAGACGGCCGGCAGGTCGGCGACCGTGCGGTCGAGGCCGGTGAGCGCCTCGCGGGCGAGCGCCGGCATGCCCATCGCGTGGGCGTACTCGGCCAGCACCGCCCATAGGAAGACCGCAAGCACGCGCGCCCGCAGGAGGCCGTCGGCGGCGACCGGCCCGTACTCGGCGTGGAACGCGGCCCGGCCCGCGGGTGGCAGATATCCCCAGTAGAGCGGCAGGTCGATCGCCGGATCGGCCCGGCAGACGTCGATCCAGTCGATCACCCCGGCGAGCGCGCCGTCCTCCCCCACCAGGAGATGGCGCAGGTGCAGGTCGCCGTGGCAGATCGTGAGCGCCTCGGGCGGCGACAGCCCCTCCGCCCGCACGAGCACGTCCGCCAGCCCCGCCGGCGCCCGCCACAGGCCGGCCGCGTCCAGGCGGGCAAGCTGCTTGCGGGTGCCCTCGACCCGGAAGGGCATGTCCGCCCGGCGCACGGGGTCGACCGGCAGCGGCGCGCCGTCCACGGTGACCGCCGCAGGATCGATGTCGTGCAGCGCGCGCAGGAAGCGGCCGAGAGCGCGCCCGTGCCGCACGCGCGCGTCATCGCCGGGCGCGGCATCGGCCGGCTCGCGGCCGGGGAGCAGCGGAAACGCCGCCCAGGGCCAGCCGAAACGGTCGTCGCCCCGGGCCTGAAACGCCGCCACCGGCACCGGCAGCGGCAGCTGCGGCGCCAGCCGGGGCAACACCGCCAGCTCGCGCAGGAAGCCCGGCACCACGACCTCGCGGCGGGGAAACCGGAGCACCCAGTCCTCGCCGAGCAGCCACACCGTGCTGTCCCAGCCCTCGCCGAGGAGGCGCATGGGCGCCGCGCGCAGCTCCGGCAGCCGGTCGCCCGCGAGGGAGCGGGCGAGCTCCTCGTCGACGACCACCTCCGGGGTCCACATCGGCATCGGCCGGGGACCGTAGCCGCTCCTGGTCGTGGAGCGCATCCAGGACGCTCAGCCGCGTACCTTTCCCGGCGCAGACCGGGGAAACCCCGATGCGGCGGCCGCGCGGCCGGGCTTACGCTGGATGCGGAAGGAGACTCGTGTCCACCGCCGAGCAGCAGCAGCTCGCACAGGCCTACCGCGCGCGGCGCTCGCCGGCGCTCGTCGACGTGCCCGACATGGCCTTCCTGATGATCGACGGGCACGGCGATCCGAACGCCTCCGACACCTACCAGGCGGCGCTGCAGGCGCTCTTCTCGGTCTCCTATGCGCTCAAGTTCGCCGTCAAGCGCGCGGGCGGGCCGGCCTACCGCATCGGCCCGCCCGAAGGCCTCTGGTCGGTGCCCGACGTGGCCGGCATGGAGATCGCCCGGAAGCGGGAGTGGGACTGGACGATGATGATCCGCCAGCCCGACGACGTCACGCCGGAACTCGTGGAGCGCGCGGCCCTCGACGTCGCCGAGCGCAAGCACCTTCCGCAGGCATGCGACCTGCGGCTCGAGCGGTTCGCCGAAGGGCGGGCGGCCCAGGTGCTCCATCTTGGGTCGTATGCCGACGAGGGCAGCGACATCCTGGCGCTGCACGCGTTCATCGCCGACCAGGGCTATGCGTTGCGCGGCCGCCATCACGAGATCTACCTCGGCGATCCCCGCCGGTCGGCCCCGGAGCGGCTGAAGACGATCATCCGCCAGCCGGTTCGCCCGCTCTAGCGCGCATTGTGCGACGCTACCGGCGGATGGCCGGCAAGCGCCAGATCGTGCTGCTTCGGGGGATCAACATCGGGCCGAACAACCGGATCCCGATGCCCGCGCTGCGCGAGCTCCTCACCGGCGCCGGCTTCGCCGACGTGCGCACCTACGTCCAGAGCGGGAACGTCGTGCTCACGAGCGATGCGACGCCGGGCGCGCTCGCGAAGCGGTGCGAGGAGCTGATCGCGGCGGAGTTCGGGCTCACGATCCCGGTCGTGACGCGCACCCGCGCCGAGCTCGCCGCGGTCGTCCGCCGCGACCCGCTGGGCGGTGTCGCCGAGGATCCCAAGCGCTATCAGGTGAGCTTCCTCTCGGCCAAGCCCGGCCCCGCGGTCGTGCGCAAGCTCGAGTCGCTCGCGGCCGGTGACGAGCGCTTCACCGCCGTCGGCCGCGAGTTCTACACGTGGCACGCCGCGGGCGTCGCCCGCTCGAAGCTGTGGGCGGCGATCGCCGGCAAGGGCCTCGGCGTGACGGCGACGTCCCGCAACTGGACGACCGTGACGACGCTCCTGCAGATGGCCGACGAGTAGCGTCAGGCGCCGGTGAGGCGGGCGGCGCGGCCCTCGAGGTAGGCGCGCTCGGGCAGGCTCGTCGTGCGCCGCGCCGCGCGCAGGTAGTGCGACCGCGCTCCCTCGCGGTCACCCGCCTGCTCCAGCAGATGCCCGCGCACGGCGTCGAGGCGGTGGTGGTCGGCGATGCGGTCGTCCGCGGCGAGCGGCTCGAGCAGCTCGAGCCCCGCCTCCGGGCCGCGCAGCATGGCCACGGCGACGGCGTGGTTGAGCGTGACCATCGGGTTCGGCCAGCTGCGCTCGAGCAGCTCGTAGAGCGCGACGATCTGGGCCCAGTCGGTGTCGCTCGCCTGCGGTGCCTCGGCGTGCACGGCCGCGATGGCAGCCTGCAGCTGGTACGGGCCGAGCGGAGCGCTCCGCAGCGATTCGGTGACGAGCGCGCTGCCCGCCCGGATGCCGGCCTCGTCCCACAGGCCGCGATCCTGCTCTCCCAGCGGGATCAGGCTGCCGTCGGCTGCGGCCCTGGCGGACCGGCGCGCATCGATCAGGAGCATCAGCGCGAGCAGCCCGGAGACCTCGCCGTCGTCCGGCAGGAGCGCATGCACGACGCCGGCGAGCCGGATGGCCTCGCGGGCCAGCTCGGCCCGCTGCAGGTGTGGCCCCGATGTCGCCGTGTAGCCCTCGTTGAAGATCAGGTAGAGCACGTGCAGCGCCGCCGCGAGCCGGTCGCTGCGCTCCGGCTCGGGCGGCATGTCGAGCGTCACGCCGGCCGTCTGCAGGCGGGACTTGGCCCGGCTGATGCGCTGGGCCATCGTGGCCTCGGGGACGAGGAAGGCGGCCGCGATCTCGGCCGTTGTCAGCCCGCCCACGACGCGCAGCGTGAGCGCGATGCGGGAGGCCGGCGAGAGGTCGGGGTGACAGCACAGGAAGAGCAGCGTGAGCGTGTCGTCCTCGTCCGCCGGGGCCGGCTCGTCCGGCTGCGCCGGCCGCGGCGGCGCATCGGTGGGGTCGCCCACACGGCCCTCCTCGCGGCGGCGCCGGGCGGCGTCGCTGCGCACCGCGTCGGTCAGCCTGCGCGTGGCCACGGTGATGAGCCAGCCGGCGGGGCTCTCGGGCACGCCCGCACCGGGCCACTGCAGGGCGGCCGCGATCAGCGCCTCCTGCACCGCGTCCTCGCAGGCGTCGAAGTGACCGTACCGGCGCACGAGGGTGCCGAGGACGCGCGGCGCCTGCGCGCGCAGCACGTCCTCGATCCGGCCCTCGCTCGTCACATCTCGGCCCCGGACGCGTGCATGAGCGGCCGCAGCTCGACCGCCCAGTGGCGGGCGTCGGGCCAGCGCGCGGCGATGTCGGTGGCCCGCTCGAGGGTCTCGCAGTCGAACAGGCAGATCCCCGCCAGCTGCTCCTTCGCCTCCAGGAACGGGCCGTCGGTGATCGCGGGCACGCCGTCGCGCACCCTGACCGTCCGCGCGGTCGACGGGTGCGCCAGGCCCTCGCCCGTCACCCACTCCCCCGACCCGGAGAGCTCGTTCACGATCGCGCCGGCCTCGTCCATCAGCGCGTGCCGCTCCGGCTCGGGCATGGCCTCGAAGGCCGCGGGGTTCTGGTAGATCAGAAGCATGTACTTCACGGTGCACTCCTCGTGGTCGCGGCGCTCCGGAACCGGCGCCGTTCTGGGTGGTGTCGGAGCCGGCGATGCGTTCTCGACATCCGCGCCGGCCCGGGAGGCTACCCAGCCGGACGCTGCAAGACTGCGGATGCCGCAACCAGATCGGAGGACATCCACATGAGCAGGCACACGATCGTCAATCTCAAGCAGATCGAAGTCGGCGAGGCGGCGCGGGCCGCCGGCGTCGACGCCCACATGGGCCGCAGCCATCTCGGGTCGGAGCACCTCGGCATCTCCTACTTCCGCTACCCGGCCGGCCTGCGCACGACCTCCGGCCACCATCACCGCGAGCAGGAGGAGGCCTACGTCGTCGTCGCCGGATCGGGCCAGGTCAAGCTCGATGACGAGGTGTTCGACATCGCCCAGTGGGACGTCGTGCGGGTGGCCCCGGACGTCGTCCGCGGGTTCCGTCCCGGCCCGGACGGGCTCGAGGTGATCGCGGTCGGCTCCGACCGCCCCGAGGGCGGCGACGGCGCGCTGGTCAAGGACTGGTGGCCGGACTGAGGCGCTCCGTGTCGCTCGCGACGTAGACGACGTCGTCGGGCCCGCGCGGCACGGCGATCGCGATCGTCCAGACTGCGGCGAAGTGGCGGCGCAGACGCGCGGCGAAGCCCGCGTCCGCCGCCGCTGCCCAGACGGCCAGGCGACCGCCCGGCCGCAGCAGCCGGCGCATGCGCTCGAGCGCCGTATCGGCGTAGACGGCGGCGTTGGCCGGGTGCACGAGCCACCCCGGCCCGTTGTCGATGTCGAGGCAGACGGCGTCGAACCGGCCGGTCAGCGTCTCGAGCGCTGCGTGCAGATCGGCGACGACGAGCCGGACGCGCGGGTCGTCGACGCCCAGGCCGGCGCGGCCGCGCAGGTGCGAGCGGGCCCAGTCGACCACGGCCGGCTCGAGCTCGACCACGACGACCTCGCTCACCGCCGGCAGGCGCAGGGCCTCGTCGAGCGAGAACCCGACCCCGAGGCCGCCGAGCAGCAGCCGCAGGTCGCAGCCCGCGGGCACGGCCTCCCGCACGAGCGCCCGCTCGGAGCGGCCGTCGCGGGTGTCCATCAGGAACGTCCCGTTCGCGATCACCTCGTAGTGCTCCCCCGCCCGGCGCAGGACGAGCTCGCCCCGCGGGGTGTGGCGGCGGTCGACGACCACCGGACGGTCGCCTGCCGGAGAGCGGGTTCATCGCCGGTCAGGTTACAAATTCCTGGTCACGGGCGGCCGCGTGGAGTAGAGTCGGCGCAGGCCGAGAGGGGAGGTGGGCCGAGGGGTTGCAAAGGCAGGAGTCGAGCGATGGACCGTGCGCGCACGCCGCGGAGGAGCGGCGCGCGCACGGAGGCATGTTCTCTGCGTCCACGGAGGGATGATGAAACGATTTGTTGCACTGGCCGTCGTGGCCTTGTCCGCGCTCGCCTGGCCGGCGGCCGCGGCGCACGCCGACACCTATACGGAGACGCCTGTGTCAGGCGCGGCCGTTCCTGTGCGTCGACCCGTACCACTCGATCGGCGCATACGGCGACTACACGGGCCACGACGAGCCGTCGGTGCTGTTCTAGCTCGCACCGGCCGGGCACCGGCGGCAACGATCTGACGTACATCGTGAAGCTGCCGAAGAACCCGCCGTCGAAGCCGAACCAGGCCGGTACGGCCGGCACCTGGGACTTCCAGCTGCGGGCGACCTTCTGGTTCGGCATGACGATGTGCGACACCCAGTCGTCGCCGAACTTCACGCACAAGTGCACGCCCAACAGCGACGCAACGCGACAGTTCACGAGCACAACCCGAACTCGCCGCACTACATCGGCAAGCATCCGGGCAACGCGTACATGGAGCTGCAGTTCTACGAGCCGGCTAGATGCCGCAGTTCGACGGGCTTCGGCTGCAGCGCCACGAAGTGGTGCGCCAACCTGACCATCGACAGCCTCTCCGACCAGGACAACACCGGCGTGCAGCAGAACGCCGACTGCCTGAGCAACCACTTCCTGGTCGGCGAGGAGCCGATCAACTGGGCGTACATCACGAAGAGCGGCAAGTCGCAGGCGCCGGCCAACCCGCTGGCGCTGTCGCGACGACCCGAACCTCACCGGGCTCAAGCCGGACCTGAAGAAGGACCTGCTGATGAGCTCCGGCGACACGATCCGCATCCACATGCACGACACGCCGGCCGGCTACCGGGTCGACATCAACGACCTGACGACGCAGCGGCACCGGCTCGATGACGGCCAGCAAGGCCAACGGGTTCGGCCAGGTCCTGTTCCAGCCGAACGCCAAGACCTGCCACGTAGCGGCCGTACGCGTTCCACCCGGAGTATCAGCTCGGCGGTCCGCCGCGGCAACGACCTGGGGCGCGCACACCTACAACGTGGCGGCCTCGGACGAGATCGGCCACTTCGAGTACTGCAACGCCATCGACCCGACCACGGGCGCGTGCACCAGCCCCGGTGGCGGCGACACGACGCTCGACGCAGACGATCAGTTCTGCCTCGACGGCGCGAACTACTTCGGAGCGCTGATCCCGATCATCGGGTGCTTCCTCGACGACGGCGACTTCGACGGGCCGTCGTACCAGCTCGACTGGCCGGGCACGTTCGCGAACGCGGCAGCTCGACCGAAAGGTGCATCCGCACGCCCATGCGGTTCACGGTGCCCACATCGGCCGGACAAGGCGCTGGAGCAGGTCGCGTTCGAGACGACATGGCCCGCATCGAGCGCGGTGAGCCGGGCAACCCGCCCGTCCAGTGCGACGGCCCGACCGGCGCGAACTGCGTGAACCCGCCCCCGGGCGCGCAGTTCTATCCCATCTACATCGCCGACCAACGACGGCGGCCGGTGCTGGCTCCAGCAGGGCGGCACGCACATCCCGGGCACGACGAACACGTTCGGCGGGATCGTCGCAGACCGAGTACGGCACATCTGCTGTTCGTCCACGTACCCGAACGTCGGATTCACGACGATCCGGCTGGCCGAGGACTTCCACAGGGACCTCGACGGCAATCCCTGCTCGAGCTGACGCAGGACATCGATCCCGGGGCGGCCATCCGGCCGCCCCGGGGTCAACTCGCCGGGTCAGCCGTGCGCGTGGAGGATTGAGAGCCGCATGCGCACGTGCGCGACCCGCCCGGCGACGACGCGCACGGACACGGGCCGTGCGGCGCCCGAGCGGATCACGTAGCGGCCCGGCGGGAGCGAGACCCGGAAGCGGCCGTTTCGCCCGGCCAGCACATGCCGCGTGCCCGCACGCCCCGTGACGGTGACGACGGCGTGCGCCCGCGGCGCCGGATGGCACAGCGACTCCTGTGCTGTCGGCGTCGGGCACAGCGGCCGCCCGGTGAGCGCCAGGCCGGTGACCCACCCGTGCGCGGGGGCAGTCGCGGCGGCGCCGCCGCAGCCCCCAACGAGCAGGCCGGCGATGAGGGTGGTGAGGATCCGCATGTCCGTTACGACGGACGTGGGCGGCGTTCGGTTCCCGCACGGCTATGGGATGATGGCCGCAGATGCGTGACCTCGATCTGCTCGTCGTCGGCGACTGCAATCCCGACCTGGTCATGGCGGGCCGGCGGGTGCGACCGGAGTTCGGGCAGGGCGAGACGTGGGTCGACCACGCCGAGATCGTGATCGGCGGGACGAGCTCGATCACCGCCTGCGGCGGCGCCCGCCTGGGGCTGCGCACGGCGATGGCCGGGGTGGTCGGCGACGATCTGTTCGGCAGGTTCATGCTCGCCGAGCTCGCGGCGCTCGGCGTCGACACCGGCCCGAGCCGCGTCGACGCGGCGTGCCCGACGGGCGTCTCGGCCGTCCTGGTCGAGCCCGGCGACCGGGCGACGCTCACGTTCCGCGGCACGATCGGCGGCCTGCGGGCGGAGATGATCCCCGACGACCTGCTGGCCCGGGCGCGGCACGTCCACACCGGCGGCTGGTTCCTGCAGGGGGCGGCGCCGGTGCTCGCCGACATCCTGCGGCGGGCGCGGGCCGCGGGGGCGACGACGTCGCTCGATCCCGGCGCCGACCCCGACGGGACGTGGGCCGGCGGCCTCGCTGAGCTCTACCCGCAGATCGACCATCTGATGCCGAACGCCGCCGAGGCGCTGGCCCTGACCGGGCTCGCCGACGTCGCGGAGGCGGCCCGCACGCTCGCGGCAGGCGGCGCCGGCGCCGTGGTCGTCAAGTGCGGCCGCGAAGGCGTGCTGGCCGTCGTCGACGGCGCGCTCGTGACGGCCCCGGCCCTGACGGTCGAGGTCTGCGACACGATCGGCGCCGGCGACAGCACGAACGCCGGGTGGCTGGCCGGGGTGCTGAACGGCTGGCCGGCGGGCCGCTGCGCGGCGCTGGCGGCGGCCTGCGGCTCGCTCTCGACCCGGGCGCGGGGCGGGACGGCGGGCCAGCCCACCCTCGCGGAGGCGATCGCGGCCCTGTGATCGTCTGCGCGGCGGCAAACCCCTCGGTCGACCGCCTGTTCGAGGTCGAGCGGCTGCACCCGGGACGCGTCCACCGCCCCGAGCTGTTCGCACAGGTGGCCGGCGGCAAGGGGCTGAACGCGGCCCGGGCCGCCGCCACTCTCGGGGCGGACGTCCACGTCGTCGTGATCCTCGCCGGGCACGCCGGCCGCTGGCTCGAGGGCGAGCTCGAGCGCGCCGGCATCGCCGTCCACGCGGTGTGGGTGGACGGCGAGTCGCGATCGTCGCTCTCGGTCGCGGACCGCAGCGGCGGAGGGCTGACCGAGTTCTACGAGCAGGGCGTCCCGATCGGCACCGAGGCCTGGCACCGGTTCGCGGGCGCGGCGGCGGCGCTCTCGGCCTCGGCCGAGTGGATGGCGATCTCCGGATCGCTGCCCCCGGGCGCACCGGCCGACGGCTACGTGGCGCTGGGCTCGGCCTGCCCGCTGGCCGCCGACACCGTCGAGCGGCGCCCGGCCACGGCCGACCTGGTCAAGCTGAACGCCGGCGAGGCCGGGCAGGTCACCGGCGTGGACACCGCCACCGCAGAGGGCGCACTGGCCGCGGCGCGGAGGCTGGGCGACGACGGTGGCGCGGGCGCCGTTACCCGCGGCGCGGCGGGCGCGGTGCTGGCGCTCGCCGACGGGTCGGCCTTCACGGGGACGCTGGACGCGCCGGGCGCCTATCCGGTCGGAAGCGGCGACTCGTTCCTGGCCGGGCTCGTCGTCGCCAGGGCGGCCGGCGCCGGATGGGACGACGCGCTCGCGCTCGCGCTCGGGGCCGGTGCGGCGAACGCCGCGGCGCCCGGGGCGGCCTGCTTCTCACGCGATCACGCCGAGCGGCTGGCCGCGCGCGCGAGCGTCACGCCCGGTCTGAGCGGGGCGCCGGTTGCCGCGTCGAACACATGGGCCGCGGCCGGGTCGAACACCAGCCGCACCGCCGACCCCACGGCCGGCCGCGCTCCCGGCTCGAGCTTCGCCGTGATCGGCCCGCGTTCGTCGGTGACGACGACCGGCGAGGCGGACGCGCCGCCCGCGACCGACCCGTGCACGATCACCTCGCTGCCGAGCGGCTCGACGACGTCGACCACCATGTCGAGCCCGGGACGGGGGTCGCCGGCACCGCCGGGGAAGAGCCGCTCCGGGCGCACGCCGAGCACCACCTCGCGGTCGGGCACGCCGGGGCAGGGCATCGCGACCGAGCCCGCCGAAAGGACGCCGGAGCGGACGACCCCGGGCACGAGGTTCATGGGCGGGCTGCCGATGAACCCGGCCACGAACAGGTTCGCGGGGCGGTCGTACAGATCCTCGGGCACGCCGAGCTGCTGGATGCGGCCGTCGGCCATCACGGCGATGCGATCGCCGAGCGTCATCGCCTCGACCTGGTCGTGGGTGACGTAGATCGACGTCGTCGGCAGCAGCTGGTGGATGCGCTTGAGCTCGGCGCGCAACTGGGTGCGCAGCTTGGCGTCGAGGTTCGACAGCGGCTCGTCGAGCAGGAACGCCTGCGGGTGGCGGGCGAGCGCCCGGCCCATCGCGACCCGCTGGCGCTGGCCGCCCGAGAGCTGCCCCGGCTTGCGCTGGAGCAAATCGTCGAGCTCGAGCAGCGCGCTCACCTCGCGCACGCGGGCGCCGATCTGCGCCCGCGGCATCCGCCGCTGCCGCAGCCCGAACCCGATGTTGCGCTCGACGCTCATGTGCGGGTAGAGCGCGTAGTTCTGGAACACCATCGCGATGTCGCGGCGGCCCGGCGCCTCGTCGTTGACCACCCGGTCGGCGATCACGATCTCGCCCGACGTCGGCTTCTCGAGGCCGGCCACCATCCGCAGGGCCGTCGTCTTGCCGCAGCCCGAGGGCCCCACGAACACCATGAACTCGCCGTCGGCGATCGCAAGCGACAGGTCGTCCACGGCGAGGACGTCGTCGAAGCGCTTGGTCACCCCGCGGAACTCGACCGTCGCCAAGCGGCCTACCGCCTAGCCCTTCAGCCCGGAGGCCGCGATCGAGCGCACGAACGAGCGCTGAGTGAGCACGAACGCGACCACCATAGGGATCAAGGCCATCATGTTCCCGGCCATCAGGATCGTCACCCGCGTCTGGTGCGCGCCCTGGAACGTGGACAGCCCCACCTGCAGCGTCATGTGGCTCTCGGTGTTGATGGCGACGAGCGGCCACAGGAAGTCGTTCCACGTCCAGAGCAGCATGATCAGGGCGAGCGTCGAGAGCGCGGGCAGCGACAACGGCAGCACGACCTTGACGAGCACGCCGAGCCGGCTGCAGCCGTCGATGCGGGCCGCCTCCTCGAGCTCGATCGGGAGCGTGCGGAAGAACTGGCGCAGCATGAAGATGCCGAACGCGTTCACGAGGTTCGGCGCGATCAGCGCGCCGAGGTTGTCGATCAGGCCGAGGTGGCGGACGATCAGGAACGTCGGGATCAGGATGACCTGGAACGGCACCATCAGCGTCGCCAGCAGGGCGACGAAGAGCACGTTCGACCCGAAGAACCGGATTCGTGCGAAGGCATAGGCCGCGAGCGCGCAGCACGTGAGGTTCGACGCCACGACGACCGCGCACACGATCACGGAGTTCAGGTACCAGGCGCCGAACGGAGCCGAGGCGATCGCGTTCGTGTAGTTGTGCCAGTCGATCCCGGAGGGAATCAGCACGGGCGGGAAGTGGCGGGACTCGTCCGGCGTCTGGATCGAGGTGATCGCCATCCAGATCAGCGGCGTCGCCATCAGCAGCGCGAACGGTGCGAGGAAGAGGTGGCGGGGGCTGAAGCGGGGCAGCCTCATGACGTGTAGTGCACCGTCCGGCGGCTGATGAGGAGCTGGATGACGGTGACCACGAGGATGGCCAGGAAGAGCACGTAGGCGATCGCGGCCGCGTAGCCGGCCTCGAAGAACTGGAACGCCTGCTGCCACAGGTAGTAGACGACGACCGTTGTCGACTGCAGCGGCCCGCCGCGGGTCGTGTTGTAGATCTCGTCGAAGAGCTGCAGCGCGTTGATCGTCGACCAGACGACCAGGAAGAGCGTCGCCGGCCCGAGCAGGGGCAGCACGACCGAGCGGAACGTCGACCAGCGCGACGCGCCGTCGATGGCGGCCGCCTCGAGCAGCTCCTGCGGGATCCCCTGCAGCGCCGCCAGGTAGATGATGACGTCGAAGCCGACCCAGCCCCACACCGTCATGACGACCATGCCGTAAAGGGCCTGGTCGGGGTCGTGGAAGAACCCCTGCGGCCCGATCCCGACCTCGCTCAGGAGCCAGTTGGCGATGCCGTACGTGGGGTCGGCCACCCAATTGAAGATGATCGCCGTCGCGACGGTGGACACCGCCACGGGGATGAAGACGGCGGTGCGGTAGATCGAGATGAAGCGGAGGCGCGCGTTCAGCGCCACTGCCACCGCCAGTGCGAGCCCGATCGAGAGGGGCACGAAGAGCACCGTGTACTCGATCGTGTTCCGCACCGACTTGCGGAACACCGGGTCGTGCTGCAGAGCACGGTAGTTCGCCGTTCCGACCCAGTGCGGCGGCGACAGCAGGTCGTTGTGCTGGAACGAGAGCAGCGCCGACCACCCGATCGGCACGAGCCCGAACACGACGAGCAGCACCGTGGCCGGGAGCACGAGGAGCCAGCCGGTCACGTGATCCGAGCGCAGGAGGCGCATGCCGCCGACTCTACGGTGCGGCGAGGATCGTGTTCACCTGGGACGCGGCCTGGTCGAGCGCCTGCTGCGGCTGCGCCTTGCCCAGAAGCACCGCCTGCACCGCCTGCCCGAGCGCCGTCGAGATCTTCGGGTAGAGCGGCGTCACCGGCCGCACCTGGGTCGCGTTGCTCAGGTTGTGGACGAAGGTCGCGTCGCCGGGATACTTCGCGATGAACGCCGCGTAGCCGGGCAGGTTCTCCACCGACTGGCGAATGGGCAGGTCGCCCGTCTTCGTCGCCCACTCGAGATCCTGCTGTGGGCTCGTGAACCAGCTCATGAACGTGAACGCGGCCTTGGCGCGGTCGGAGCCGTTGTTGAAGAGCACCCAGTTGTCCGGGCCCGAGATCGTCTGGTGATTGACGTTGCCGGGCAGGATCTGGACGCCGAAGTTCACCTTCGGGAACTGCGAGAGATCCCATGGCCCGGTGTACAGCATGCCGATATTGCCGGAGTTGAACAGCGGCGCGTAGAGGTCGTTCCCGCTGTCGAGGTAGACGGAGTGATCCTGGACGGCCATCTGCTGGAGCAGCGTGAGCGCCTGCACGCCGGCGGGCGAGTCGAACGCGGCGTGCTTGCCGTCGCTCGAGAGGATCGCGCCGCCCGCCTGCCAGAGCAGCGCCTCGAAGCGCCAGACGGTGTCCTCGCTCGCGTCGTTCACGTACGCCCAGCCGAACTGCTTCTTGCCGGCGTCGGTCAGCTTCTGCGCGGCTGACCGCAGGTCCTGCCACGTCCAGCTCGCCGTCGGGAACGGGATCCCGGCCTGGCGGAAGAGCGTCTTGTTGTAGACGAGGGCGAGGTTGTCGACGAGCGCCGGGATGCCGACGATCTTGCCGTTCACGGTCGCCACCTGGCGCTCGGAGGGCCAGAAGTCGTTCCAGTTGAACGACTTGTCGGCCTTGATGTAGTCGTTCAGCACGAGCGTCTTCGGGCTCTGGGCGATGTTGGCTGCCCAGGAGCCGTACAGGTAGGCGATGTCGGGCGGCTTTCCGCCGGCGATCGCGGTCGTCACCTTCTGCAGGGCGTAGTCGGAGTTGCCGTAGAACTGCGCCGTGACGTGGATCTTGGGGTGCGAGGCGTTGAACTGCGCGACCATGGCCTTGATCGCGGCGCCCTCGGTGTCGACGTAGCCGTGCCAGAGCACGATGTTCGTGACCCCGCCGGACCCCGACGACGAGGACGACCCTCCGCACCCCGCGGCGGTCACGAGCAGGGCGGCGAGGGCGGCGAAGATGCACAGTCTGCGGGGGGATCTCATGGCAGCACCACCGATCGGGTCAGGCTATGGGGGTGGTCAGGGTCGAGGTCGCGCGCCCGCGCAAGCGCGACGGCGACGCGCTGGGCGAGCACGAGGGACGCGAGCGGGCTGGTGCCGTTCCGGGCGATGACCGACCCGGCCCGCGTGGCGGCGTCGAGCACGCCGGGATCGACGGCGCCCATCGGCCACACCAGCGTGTCGTCGGCATTCGCGCTGATCGGGCCGTGCCGATACTCCATCGCCGGGTAGGCCTCCGCCCACGCACCGGCCGCCTCGCGCAGCTTGAGCGCGGCCTCATTGGCCAGGCCGACCGTCCAGCCCGCGCCGAGGAACGCGAACCGGCCGTGGCCGGTCACATCCGGCACCGGCATGCCCAGCACGTGGTCGGCGGCCGCAGCCTCGGGGCCGACGTCGATACCGATCGACGCGAGCAGGAGCGCGAGCGCCGTCGTCGCAAAGCGGGTCTGGACGACCGACTCCTCGTCGGCGAAGTCGAGCACGACCGCCGCCGTGGCGTGCTCGGCGCACGGCGAGCCGGTGACAGCGGTGATCACCAGCGTCGGCACGTGTTGCGGGATGCGGGCGAGCAGGCGCACCACCTCGCTGGTCGTGCCGGAGCGCGAGATCGCGACCACCCGGTCGTACCGGCGCCCCACGGGCATCTCCGAGGCCGGAAAGGCGTCGGTCTCGCCCGCCCCCGCTGTCTCCCTGGCCGCCGCGTACGCCTGGGCCATGTGCAGCGACGTTCCGCAGCCGACCGCCACGACGCGCTCGCCGGGCTGCGGGAGGAGCGCGGCATGCACCGCCGCAAGACCGGCCGCCCTGCGCCAATCTGCTGGTTGCGTCATGATCTCGCGCTCGATTGCGCTCACTTCGTGCGACTATATGCCAGAATCGCGCAAGTTACAACGGTTTGCAGTCAGATCGCCTCAGTAGACTGCGCGCATGCGTCAGGCTGACCGGCTGAGCAGCGTCCTCGAGCACCTGTCGGGAGACGGCAGCGTCGGCGTCGGCGACCTCGCCGCCGAGCTCGGGGTGTCGGCCGCGACCATCCGCCGCGACCTGCGCCTGCTCGAGGACCAGCACCTGCTCACCCGCACGCACGGGGGCGCCGTCGCCCACGGCGTCCTGTACGAGCTGCCGCTGCGCTACCGCAGCGGCCGCCACGGCGAGGAGAAGCTGCGGATCGCGGCCGAGGCGGCGGCGCGAGTGACCGAGGGCACCGCGGTGGGCCTGACCGGCGGGACGACCACCACCGAGGTCGCGCGGGCGATCGTCGCCACCCCGCGGCTGACGGTCGTGACCAACTCGCTGAACATCGCGTCCGAGCTCGCCGTGCGCCCGAACCTGAAGCTGGTCGTGACCGGCGGCGTCGCCCGGGCCGAGTCGTACGAGCTCGTCGGGCCGCTGGCGGAGTCGGTGCTGTCGGGCCTGAACCTCGACCTGGTGCTGGTCGGGGTCGACGGGATCTCGGCCCGCGCGGGTCTGACCACCCACCACGAGGTCGAGGCGCACACCAACCGCGCGCTGATCGACCGCGCGTCGGTCGTGATCGTGGTCGCCGACAGCTCGAAGCTCGGCGTGGTCGCGTTCGCCCAGATCTGCGAGCTGGGGCGCGTGACCGAGGTGATCACCGACGCGGCCGCGGCGCCCGCGGCGATCAGCGACCTCGAGTCAGAGGGCGTGCGCGTCACCGTCGTCTAACGGGTGCCTGGCGATGGGGGACTGTCCCCTCGGGGACAGTCCCCGCTTCTTCAGCGGATCCCCTCCGGCAGGGCGGCGCCGTGGGCTTCGATCAGCTCCTCGACGATCGTGTGGATGACGTCCGGCGAGAGGGCGGCCGCGGCCGCGGGATCGAGCAGCGCGGCATGGTGCACGTGCTCGCGGCTGCCGTCGAGCGCCGCGCGCACGGTCAGCTCGCACACGTTCAGGAACGTCCGGTTGAGCGCGGCCAGCTGCGGCGGCAGCGGCCCGACGACCGTCGGCTGGACGCCGTTTCGGTCGACCAGGCACGGCACCTCGACGCACGCGCCGTCGGGCAGGTTCGGGATCAGGCCGGCGTTGCGCACGTTGCCGTAGATCACGCGCTCCTGCCCGGTCACGATCGAGTGGATGATCAGCGACGCGTACTCCTGGCTGCGCTCGATCTCGATCTCGGCCCCGGTCTCGAGCTGGCGGCGCATCTCGGTGTAGAGCTCCAGGTTCTCCTCGCTGCGGGCGACGTACTCGTTGACGGGGATGCGGAACCGCTCGATCGCCGCGTCGTCGTGCATGAACCACGGCAGGTACTCGGCGGAGTGCTCGCTCGACTCGGTCGGGAAGTAGCCCAGCCGCCGGTAGAGCTCGACGCGGACACGCCGGCGCAGCTCGGGGTCGGCGGCTATGCGAGTGTCGAGGCGGGGATACAGATCCTCCCCGCCGCGCTCGAACCGCAGGATGAAGGCCTGATGGTTCACGCCCGCGCCGAGGAACGACACCTCCTCGAACGGCACGTCGACGAGCTCGGCCAGCTGCGCGGTGGTGTTCTGGACGGAGTGGCACAGGCCGACGATCCGCTGCAGCGGCGTGCCCGCGTAGGTCGCCCAGCACAGCATCGCCATCGGGTTCGTGTAGTTCAGAAGCCACGCGTCCGGGCAGAGCTCGGCCATGTCGTTTGCGATCCCGTGCATGACCGGGATCGTGCGCAGGGCGCGGAAGATGCCGCCGATCCCGAGCGTGTCGCCGATCGTCTGGCGCAGGCCGTGGGCGGCGGGGATCTCGAAGTCGAGCAGCGTGGCCGCGTGGCCGCCGACCTGGATCATGTTGATCACGTGATCGGCACCCGCGAGCGCGCTGCGGCGGTCGAGATGCGCCTCGATGCGGGGCCTGGCCCCCAGTGCGCCGGCCGTGTAGCGGGCCATCGCCTCGCCCACCGCCAGCCGCTCCGGGTCGATGTCGTGCAGGGCGATCTCGGCGTCCTGCAGCTCGGGGAACGAGAGGATGTCGCCGAGCAGGTTTTTCGTGAACTCGACGCTGCCCGCCCCGATGAAGGCGATCCGTGACATGATTGAGAGTGTTCCACATCGCGCCGAATCGAGCAAGAGTGTTCACGACGTCAGAGAAGCGCGCAGTCCAGCAGCTGTCCACCCGCGAGGGAGCGCTGGCCGTCGTCGCCGCCGATCAGCGGGTCAGCCTGCGGTCGATGCTGGGCCGGGCCGGGGCAGACACGTCGCTCGAGGCATTGCGCGAGTTCAAGCGCGCGCTGGTGACGGCGCTCGCGCCTGCGGCGAGTGCGCTCCTGCTCGATCCCGAGATCGCGCTCCCGGACGTCGTCGACCGGGGCCTGGTGCCTGCAGATGCGGGGCTGCTCGTGTCGGTCGAGGTGAGCGGGGCGGTCGCCGACGGCGACCTCTACCCGGCCCAGCTGCTGCCGGGCTTCGGTGCGGCCGGCGTGCGCCGGATGGGCGGCACCGCCGCCAAGCTGCTCGTGCGGATGCGGGTCGACCGCGAGGACGCCCGCGGCCATAACGCCGCGATCGTGCGCGAGGTCGTGCGCGACTGCGCCGCCCATGATCTCCTGGCCGTCGTCGAGGGGCTCGTGTTCCCGCTGCCCGGGGAGCCCGACGAGCGCTACCGCAGGCTGCGGCCCGGCCTGATCCGCGATCTGGCGGTGCTGCTGCAGGAGTGCGGCGCGAAGTACCTCAAGCTCGAGTACCCGGGCAGCGAGGCCGCCTGCGCGGCGATCTCCGCTGCGATCTCGGTGCCCTGGGCACTGCTCTCGGCGGGCGTCGACCACCCCACGTTCGTCGGTCAGCTGCGGGCGGCCCGGGCGGCCGGCGCTTCCGGCTTCATCGCCGGACGCTCGATCTGGAAGGACGCGGTCGGACTGCCGGCCGCCGACCGCGATGCGTTCCTGACCGGCGAGGGGCGGCGCCGGCTCGACCAGCTGCTGGAGGTGCTCTAGATGCCCAGAATCGCCGTTTTTGTCAGCGTCCTCGCCGCGTTGCTGGTGCCTGGCACCGCCGCCGGCGCAACCACGCACCGGATCGGGCCCCCGGTCGCCACCGGCAGGCTGCACATCAGCGGGCCGATGCGCGACGGCGGCACCGTCACCGCGGCAGGCGTCGCCTGGCGGCCCGGACGGCTCCCCCACGGCGATCGCCTGCTGAGCTTCGAGGTCGCCTACACATGGCAGACGTGCCTGGCCGGGACGTGCCGGACGGCGGCCGACACCACCGCGACGCCCTTCGCCGCCCGCCGCTACGTGGTCGGCCACGCCGACACCGGCCGGGTGCTGCGGCTGACAGAGACGGCGACGGAGGTGATCGAGACCGACCCGGCGACGTTTTCCTTCTCGCTCGCGCACGCCTCGCGCACCGTGCTCGCCGTGCGGCCGGTGCAGGCCTACCCCGCCGGGCGGGCGCCCTGGAGCGCGTTCGTGAACGGCACGCCGCAGCGGCGCACGGGGTCGGACTCGGAGTGGTTCCAGGTCAGCGCCCCCCACTACCGCGCGGCGGCGGGAACGCCGGCGGTGACCTACCGCATCGACGGGCGGGCGTGGCGAGCGCTGCCAGGCTCCCGCTTCATCTTCACCGGCAAGCTCGGGCTCGGCCGCCACCGCGTGGCCGTGCGCACCGCGGACGCCGCCGGCACGACCGTCCGCGGCTTCGGCTGGCGGGTGGTGGGCCTGCCGGCGCCGGCCGCCTGTGCCCCCCGCCGCGGCCGGGCCTGCTGGTATCCGCCGCACCTCGACCGCACCGGCCGGCCGATGCGCTGGGACTGGCAGATCGGCCGGGTGACGCCGCTCGAGCGCGCCGGCTCCAGTGCGGTCGACATCTACGACATCGACGGGTTCCTGACCACCGCCCCCGAGCTGCGCACGCTGCACAACCGGTGGCCGGCCGCGACCCTGCCCCACCCGAAGGCGATCTGCTACCTCGACCTCGCCTGGGAGGACTACCGCCCGGACGGGAGCCCGCCCGCACGCGGTGGGCGCTTCCCGGTCGCGACGCTCGGCAACGTGTACTTCGGCTTCCCGCAGGAGCGCTGGCTCGACTTCCGCCGGCTCGACGCCCTGAAGCCGATGCTGCGCGCGCGCGTCAGCATGTGCGCGGCAAAGGGGTTCGACGCGGTCGAGCTCGACGACATCGACAGCTTCGACCCGCCCTCGACGACCGGCTTCAGGCTCACGCCCGGAGACGCCCAGAACTTCCTCGCCTACGCGATGAACCTGGTGCACCGCCACGGGATGACGGTGCTCTGGAAGAACTCGCCGCTGCTCAGCTGGTGGGGTCGCAACTACTCCGACGGCGCGGTCGTCGAGGAGTGCTACGCGTTCGGCCCGTGCTTCTCGGCCGGCGCCGCCGGGAGCACGCAGTACGGCTTCACGTGCACAGCGCTCGCGGGCCCGCGCCCGTGCGGCTGGGACGACTTCACCACCGATACGACGCCGCAGCAGCCGAGCGGGAAGTGGGTGGGCGAGGACGAGTACGCCGAGGACGGCTACGTGTGCGCCCCGGGTGCGGGCTGCAGCGGCCCGCACAGGTTCTCCGCCTACTGCAAGGCGATCGAGTCGCCGCCGTATGGATTCTCGGCGATGCGCCTGGACGTCGATCTGGACGGGCGCCTGTTCCAGACCTGCCGCTGAGGCGATGGGGACTGTCCCCACCCGGGGACAGTCCCCTCTGCTCGCGGCGCCGCTGCTCTAGCGGCGCCGCTCCTCGACCACCACGGCCGCCCACCGGTCCTCGATCCGGCGCAGCTTCCAGATCGAGACCGACATCGCCCACATGACCACGAAGAGCGCGACGACGGCATAGCCGAGCGTCTCGAAGTCGAGCGTGTTCAGCCAATCCCAGAAGCCGCCCGAGAGCGCGAGCCGCATCGAGAGCACCTGCAGCAGCTCCACGGTGCCGATCGCCAGCGCCACCACGATCGAGAGGCTCGTGACCGTGATGTTGTAGTAGACCTTGCGGATCGGGTTGGAGAACGCCCAGCCGTACGCGCCGGTCATGAACGCGCCGTCCAGGGTATCCATCAGGCTCATGCCGGCGGCGAACAGGATCGGCAGGGAGACGATCGCAAACAGCGGCACCGAGTGGGTGGCGACCCCCGCGGCGAGTGCGAGCAGGCCGACCTCGGTGGCCGTGTCGAACCCGAGCCCGAACAGGACGCCGAGCGGATACATCTGCCAGCTCGCGTCGATCAGGCGGAAGAAGCGGCCGAAGAACCGGCTCATCATCCCCCGCTCGAGCAGGCGGTTCTCGAGCCGCTCGCGGTCGTAGTCGCCGCCGCGCATCTCGCGGAAGATGCGGATGATGTCCACCAGCACGACCAGGTTCAGGATGCCGATGATCCACAGGAACGTGCCGGCGACGCCCGCCCCGACGTAGGCGCCGTAGTGCTGGAACGCCGGGATCTGCGCGTGCGCCGTGCGCGCTGCGAGCGCCAGGCCGGCGACGAGCGAGAAGACGACCGTCGAGTGGCCGAGCGAGAAGAAGAAGCCCACGCCCATCGGCCGCCGGCCCTGCCCGAGCAGCTTGCGGGTCGTGTTGTCGATCGCGGCGATGTGGTCGGCGTCGAACGCGTGCCGCAGCCCGAACAGGTAGGCGGTCAGGCCCAGGCCGACGAGCGGCCGGTAGCGGGCCGAGTAGTACAGGAAGAGCCCCCACCCGACGAGGTGCAGCGCGGCCACGACCGCGCCGAAACCCGACAGGCGCAGCCACTCGTCGCGGCCCAGTCCTCGTGTGAAGCGGGGCGCGGGCATCGCGATCAGTGCGTCTGCCGGGCGACGAGCGGGCGCACCGGCAGCTCCGCGCCGCACCAGTCGAGCTCGGTGACGCTGCCGCCGGCGATCGCGACACCCCGGGTGACAGCGACGTCCGACACCCACAAGGTGTAGCTGCCGTCGACCAGCCGGTCGAACACGGCCGCATAGGTGGGCCGGCCGCCGACCGGCCGGTGGAGAACCTCCTTGTGGGAGCGGTCGTCGTCATCCCCCGAAGGGCTGATCTCGATCTCGGTGCCGTGCACCCGGGCGTCCGTGTAGATGACGAGGGCGCCGAGATCGGCCCCGATCTCGAGCACGACCTGCTCGGGGTGGGGACGGTGTGAGTAGTGCTCGTGCATGGCTCCTCCGGCTTTTGGGTGGCCGCCCGGCGACTGGGAGAGGTCGCCGGGCGGCCTGTCAGGTGACGGCTACGACGAAGGCGTGTCGAAGCCGTCGTGGGGGATGCCGAGATACGGGAAGCTCGCCTGGTAGCGGCCGGCTCCCGGGGTCAGGTTCTCGCTGACCGCGGAGGCAGCCGCGTCGGGCGTGAACTTGGGGTTGACCAGCGGATAGGTGACACCGGCGATCGCACGCAGCTCGATCGTGACGACATCGTCGGAGACGCGCCGGCCGTTGGGGAACCCGGCCAGGTCGCCGCCGAGGATCCCGAGCGGGTTCGGCTTGTCCGCGGGCGGGATCGCCACGTTCAGGCGCAGCATGTCGGCGAGCGTCTTCCCGGTGAAGTTCTGGAACCCCGGGATGATGCCGGACGGCAGGCCGGTGAGCAGGATCGCGACGAGGTCGGCGCGCTCCGCCTTGAGGCCGGCCAGGTTGGGGAACACCCCCGGATACAGCACGGGCAGGAGCCCGGCCAGCTCCGGGTGCTTGACGTACTGGGCGAACGCCCAGTCGCCGGCTGGATGCGTCCCGTTCCAGCGGTCCTTCTTGCCGAGCGGGACGATCACCTCGTTGAACAGCGGGTTGCCGAGCCGCGACACCTGCACCCAGGCGCCGGACTCACCCTTCGCGTCGTTGGCGGTGTCGGTCACCTTCACCCGGCGGCGGCTGGCGCCGCCCCAGATGCCGAGCACGGCCTTCGCCCGAGCCGGGTCGGTCGGCCGGGAGCCGTCGCGGGTCAGGTGCTTGATCGGCACCTGGATCGCGATGGTGTGCACGTTCAGCTTGCTCAGCGAGTCGACGCTCTTCTTCGCCGGGCTCGGGATCAGGTGCAGGTTCTGGAACGGGCGCAGGTCGCCGAGGTCGAAGATCGCCCCGAGGTCGACGAAGAACCCGTCGTTGCGCTGGCCGGCGAACACCGTCTCGCCGGAGGGCAGATGGTGCACCGCCGCCTGCGCCAGAGCCGGGTAGTCCGGCGTCGAGCGGGGGCCGATGTTGCAGGGCGGCGAGGCCAGGCCCCTGCCGATCTCGTGCGGGCCGTGACCGCTGCGGCGGGTCACCGAGTAGAACTGGCGCCGGTTCCAGTTCGGGTCCTTGAGCGACCCGATCGGCCCGGTGTTGTACAGGAACGTGTTGGGGTTGCGGAGCTTCGAGTGGAAGCGGAAGTCGTAGACGATGTCCGGCTTGGCGTCCCCGTCGTTGTCGATGTAGATCGAGTAGAGGACGTCGTCTCCGAACTCGAAGAAGTTCGGACCGCCGTCCGGGCCCTCGAGCGGGATGTAGTTGGTGATGATGGTGACGGTGTCGGGCCGGTCCGGGCTGACGAACGCGTAGGTGTCGGTGTTGTCGGCGACCGGGTCCTTGCTGATCTCTGGCGCTTCGCGATGGGACGACATCTAGACCACGCCCCCCTTCGCCACGCCGGCGGCCTTGAGCAGGCGCTTGACCAGTGCGTGATCCCGATAGGTCGTCTCGTGCGTCCCGGAGACGACGGTGACCTCACCCCGCTCGACGTCGCGCACGTACGCGACGAGCGGCTCGGCGGGCACCGGCCCGGACGGATCGGTGACCTCCGCGCGCCCTTCGGCGCTCGCCGACGCCGCCCCCGTGACCCCGAGCGCCGCGGCGCCGAGGCCGGCGGCACCGGCCTTCTTGACAAATGACCGACGATCCATGCTGCTCCTCCATGTGAGGGACAAAAGGAGGCCCTCCGACCCTCCCTCCTATGGACCCGCATTCGCCGCCGGCCGCCGGCCGGTTCACGCCGTGTAGGCTCGCTCACGTGCGCATCCTCGGCCTCGTCTTCGCCGGCACCGCCACCGAGCACCGGGCGGCGATGGCGGCCTTCGCGGCCGGCACGCTCGGCCTCGAGCGGGTCGCGATCGGCGGCGTCGAGGCCGACGTGTTCGCCCTGCCGGACGGGTCACACTTCGCGGTCGCCGACCCGCGCGGGATGGGCGACACCGCGCGCTCGATCGGGTTCCTCGTGGCGGATCTCGACGAGGCCGTCGCGGAGCTTCGCAGCAGGGGCGTCGAGGTCGGAGAGCCCGCCGCGAACGACCGGCACCGCTACGTGCACTTCCGCGCGCCCGACGGCCGGCTCTACGAGCTCGTCGCCGAGCGCTGAGCGATCAGGAGCCTCCGCGCCGGCCCCGCCGCAGCGCCTCGATGCGGCGCCTGTCCTGTTTCGTCGGCCGCGGCCCGCCGAGGTCGGCTCCGGGCGGGCGCGACAGCCGCCGCTCCTGCGCCTCGCGCTCGCGCGCCGTGACCGACTCCGCCGTCTCCTCATAGAGCGCCGCTGCGACCCGGGCGGGGCCGCGCTTCTCGGCCACCCCGCGCACGACCACCGTGAAGCGCATCTCGCCGATCCGCACCTCGACCACGTCGCCCGGGCGCACATCCTTGGCCGGCTTCACCCGCTCCGAGTTCAGGCGCACGCGGCCGCCGACGACCGCCTCGGTCGCCAGGCCGCGGGTCTTGGTGAACCGCGCGGCCCAGAGCCACCTATCGATCCGTACGCTCTCCACCCTCGCCCCCCATGCACGCCGATGCGCGCGTCGCGCACTCCTGCACGTCGATGCAATCGCAGTCGCGGCTCGCCACGAGGACGGCCGTCATCGCCTCCGCCCGGCGCACAACGCCGTCGAGCTCGGCGATCTTCGTGTCGACCAACCCCCGCCAGCGCGCCTTCTGGGCCTCTCCGCGCGGCGGGGCGAGGATGCCGCGGATCTCGGCGAGGCTGAAGCCGAGCGCCTGGCAGAACCGGATCACCGCGAGCCGCTCGACCGCCGCGGCGCCGTAGCGGCGGCGGCCGCCGACCCGCGCCTCCGGCGCGATCAGACCCTCGTCCTCGTAGTAGCGCAGCGCCGAGGTGCGCACACCGGCGCGGGCGGCGACCTCGCCGATCGAGAGCAGCTGCCCGCCGCAGGCCATTCCCGCAACGCTAGCCCGAGTGCCGCTTGACTTCAAGTCGACTTGAAGTGGCATGATGCCGGCATGGACATCGCCTGCACCCTCACCACCTCCGATCTGGCCGCCCAGCGCGGGCGCTGGCTGCGTCTGATCCGGGTGTCCGGCAGCGGCCGCGTCGAGACCGCCGACGGCCTCCGGCTCGGCTTTCGCGCAGACTCCGGCGTGGCCGAGGAGCTCGAGCAGCTCGCCGCCGTCGAGCGCCGCTGCTGCGCCTGGGCGGCCTGGTCGGTCACCCGCTCCGACGACCGTGTCGAGCTCGCCGTCACGTCGGCCGGCGACGGCGTGGCCGCCCTCCACTCCATGTTCGCGGAGGCGGCGGCCCACTAGCATCCCGCCGTGGCGCCGAATGACATGCACGCCGCCTTCGCAGAGGCGGCGGCGCACGACGGCATCGTCCTTGAGCGGCGGTCGTTCGACTGGCTGAGCGAGCAGGGCCACGTGGGCCTCGAGCGGGTCGCCCAGGCCCGGCGCGATCCGGCCCTCGTCGCTCCCGTCAAGGCGGCGCTCGCCGTGCTCACCGCCGTCTGCACCCGCCTGCGCGGCGATGTGTCGGTGCTGGCCGCCGCGCGCGCGAACCTGCTCCTGCCGGTCGACCTGGTGCATCCGCCCACCGGCACGGTGATCGAGGTCGACGGGCCCGAGCACTTCACCTCGCCGCGGCTGGCCGCGCTCGACCTGTACCCGGCCGGCGCCCGGCTCGGATTCGACGTCGAGGAGCAGCGCGAGCTGTGCCGCACGTGGCGGGCGACGTCAGACCTGCTCTCGCGCGGCCTGCCCGCGAAGGCGTTCGGATTCGGCGGCGTGCTGCGGGAACGGGCCTACCAGGACGCGCTGCGCGACCTGGCGACGCCCGCGATGGGCCACCCGCCGCTCATCCGGATCGCGGCGACCGACGGCGACGGGGCGGCCGCCTACGGCCGCCGGCGCGAGTCACTGCGGGCGCTCGCCGGCTCCTGACCGGCGCCTGCGCTCATCCGGGCCGCGGTCGTCGTTGACCGCGACGTTCACCGTCCTGCAGCGCCCGCAGCGCACGCGCACCCGGAACGTCATGTAGTCCGCGGCCATCGCCTCGGCCAGGAGGTTGCCGCACTCGACGCAGACGTAGTCGTCCGGGCCGTTGCCGTGGAAGACCGGCCGGTCGGGATCGTCCTGCACGGCCGTGCCGCCGTCGCGCGGCACCTCGCCCGGGCGGACGTGCCGCATCACGATCGTCGCCACCGGCCGGCCCTCAGAGCTTCCCGAGCTTCTCCGCGAAATCGGCCACCAGCGCGTCGAGCACGCCGCTCACGACCCCCTCGCCCATCGACGCCGCCTTGCCCGTGATCTGCGCGTTCGTGTGGATCGTGCCGCCGCCGTCGGTGAGCGCAAACGTGATGGTCGCGTTGGCGTACCCCTGCCCGCCGGCCTCGCGGGACTTCACCGCCAGCACGATCCTGTGCGCCGCGGCGTCCTGCTCGGTGACCTCGAGCGTGCCGGTGAACGTGAGCGACATGGCCCCCATCTTGACCTTGATCTCGGCCTTCACCGACTCCGGCCCCGTGCGCTCGAGCACGGTCGCCCCCTGGACGCACGGGATGACGCGCTCGAGGTCGAGGATGGTGGCGAAGCTGTCGTCGATCGGCCGCGCGGTCGTGAACGGGTGATCCAGCACAACTGCCATTCGCGTCGTCCTTCCTCGGGGGTGATCGGGTCACACGGAGGCGCCCAGATTATAGGGTTCGGCCATGCCCATCCCGGTCGGCACATACCGCTTCGGCCCCGAGCACAGCACCCTTGCGATCAACACCACCCGCACCGGCGCCGCGGCCAAGGCGGGCCACGATCTGCTCATCCACGTGACGGACTGGCAGGGCTCGCTCGCGCTCGCGGCCGACCCGGCCGAGGCACGCATCGAGCTCGACGCCGACGCCACGTCCCTGCACGTGCGCGAGGGCACGGGCGGCATGCAGGCGCTCGACGACGACGACCGGGAAAGCATCCGCGAGACGATCGACGACGAGGTGCTGAAGAAGCAGCGCATCACCTTCCGGTCGACCAGCGTGCAGCCCACCGACGCCGGCCTGCACGTCCAGGGCGACCTGACGCTGGTCGGCCAGACGCGCCCGATCACGTTCGATGTGGCCCTCACGAATGGGACCCTGTCGGCCGTGGCGGTGGTCAAGCAGACCGACTTCGGCATGAAGCCCTACTCGGCGCTCTTCGGCGCGCTCAAGGTCGCCGACGAGGTCAAGGTCACCCTCGCCGGGCCGCTCACGCCCGCCTAGTCCTTGTAGACCGCCTGGGCGTCGAGCCCGCCCTCGACCCCGGGCGGGAGCGCGCCCGTGCCGTGTGCGTAGAGGGCGATGTCCGCGATCGTGCCGGCCTGGGTGGGATCGCCGCCGTCGCCGCTGACCCAGGCGCCGTTCGACCACGTGAGCGTGTCGGGCGCCGCGCCGAGCTGCATGCCCGCGAGCAGCCGCGCCTTGTCGCGGATCTTGGCGGTCGCGCTCGCGATCGCGGCCGGCGCACCGGCTGACGGGGCCGTGTTGTAGCCGTGCCCCACGCCGAAGCGGTCGGTGTCGGCCGGCACGACCTTGACGTCGAGCGGCGGGACGCCGAGCTCCTCGGCGACCTGCTGCGCGTACTGCGACTCCTTGCCGTCGGCGGCGGTGGTCAGGCTGAGCACCATCTTGCCGGTCGGGTGCACGCGCAGGAAGACCGCTCGGTAGGCCTCGTTCGCCACTAGGTGCTCCTTTCGTCGTGGGGGCTCGACTCGGCCGCACGCCGCAGCCGTTCGTGATGCGCGGTGAGCGCATTGTGCTCCTCGAGGTCGCAGAATGCAGGCTGCGGCCCGCCCTGCGGATGCGCGGGCGCCGCCGGGCGCTCGCAACCGGGATAGATGCAGATCTTCTGGCCGGGACCGGGCCGATCACTCATCGGTCACCCAGCCCGGCGTCGTGTTGCCCTTGCTGGGGCCGTGCCCACTTGGCATCGCAACCGAGCTGCCCGGCACGGGCGTCGCGCTGGCCCACGGCTCGGGCTCGTCGGCGGCGGCCGCCGCGGCCGCGATGCTCGGCGCGTCCCATGCCGACGCCCCGATCGCCCGCACGACCTCGGCGAGGGCCGCGAAGCTGTGCCCGCTCACGAGCGCGTCGCAGTACGGGAGCGCGGCGACCATGCCGCCGGCCCGCACCGAGAACGCGGTCGCGCTCAGGCGCGGGTTGACCCACACGATCCGGTGGGCCAGCCGTCCCAGCCGCTGCATCTCGCGGCCGACGATCTCGGGGTCGCCCCGCTCCCAGCCGTCCGAGAGGATCACGACCACGGCGCCGCGGGCCATCCCGCGGCGGCCGTGGCGGTCGTTGAACGCCTTCAGCGCGTCGCCGATGCGCGTCCCGCTCGACCAGTCCGGTGCCGCCGCCGCCGCTCGCTGGATCGCCCGCTCGGGACGGCGCGACGCAAGCGCCCGGGTCAGGCGCGTGAGCCGGGTCGCGAACACGAACGCCTCGGCGTTCGGGCCGCTGCCGGCCGCGCACGTCAGGAACTGCAGGTAGGCGCGCGCGTACGGCTCCATCGAGCCCGAGATGTCGCAGAGCATGACCAGGCGGCGCGGCACGACCCGCCGGCGCCGGCGCGCGAGCCGGATCGGGTCGCCGCCGGTGCGCAGGCTGCGGCGCAGCGTCCGCCGCATGTCGACGTGCTGGCCGTGGCGGCCGCGCTCGTGGCGGCGGGTGCGCCGATGCGGCGTTGCGATCCGCAGACGCGACATGAGCACGTAGAGCTGTCGCAGCTCGTGCGGCTGCAGCGCGTCGAAGCTGCGGCCCGACAGGCGCTCCTCGTCGCTCGCGAGGGCCAGCGGCACGTCGACCCCATCCTCGTCCTCGGCATCCCTCGGGCGCGCGCCCGCGGCCGCAAAGACGCCTTCCGGCGAGCGCTCGAGGCTGCCCTCGACCGATCGTGGATCCGGCACGCGGCGGTCGTCGTCCTCTGCAGGCGCGGCGTGCACGTCGCCGGGCGTGAACGCCGCATCCGCCCGCACGCCGCCGAACACCTGCGCGAACACGGCGTCGAACACCGGCACCTGCACGGGGTCGGAGACGAGCACCGAGCGGGCGGTGAAATACAGCCGCCGCCGGCTGACGGGCCGCACGAGCGCGAGCGCGCGGGCGAGGTCGGCCGCCCGTGCCGGCGGCGTCTGCAGGCCGGCCCCGTGCAGGCGGCAGCAGAACGCCCCCGCGAGCGCGGGCAGATCGAGCGCGATCGTCTCGACCCGGAACGCCTCAGTCACCGCTGCCCACCAGCTTCTCGAGGCCGGCCGCGCGGATGACGTCCTGATCCTCGTCGTACTTCAGCACCGAGCCCAGGGTGCGATCGGCCGCCGCGGCGTCCAGGCGCTCGACGCCGAGCAGGTTCAGGGCGGCCAGCCAGTCGATCGCCTCGGCGATCCCCGGCGGCTTCTGCACGTCGGCTGCGCGCATGCGGGAGACGGCGTCCGCGACCTGCACCGCGAGCGTCTGCGCCGAGCCCGGCACGCGCCGGCGCACGATCTCGACGGCCCGCTCGGGGCTCGGGTAGTCGATCCACTGGTACAGGCAGCGGCGCTTGACGGCGTCGTGCAGGTCGCGCGTGCGGTTGGAGGTGAGCACGATGATCGGCGGATGGGTGGCGGCGATCGTCCCGATCTCGGGGATGGTCACGCTTGCGTCGGCGAGCAGCTCGAGCAGGAACGCCTCGAAGTCGTCGTCGGCGCGGTCGATCTCGTCGATCAGGAGCACCGCGGGCCGCGGGCCGGGATGCTCGAGCGCCTGCAGCAGCGGCCGCCGGATGAGGTAGTCCGGCCCGAACAGGTCCTGCTCGGTGAGCTCCGACCCGCGCGCGTCCGCGAGCCGGATGCTGAGCAGCTGGCGGGGGTAGTTCCACTCGTAGAGGGCCTCGGCGGAATCGATCCCCTCGTAGCACTGCAGGCGCACGAGCGGCGTGGACAGGACCGCCGCAAGCGCCTTCGCGGCCTCGGTCTTGCCGACCCCCGCCTCGCCCTCGAGCAGCAGCGGCTGGGGCAGGCGCACGCCCAGGAACAGTGACGTCGCAAGCGCCTCGTCGACCAGGTAGTCGACGTCGGCGAGCCGGCGTGCGAGCGTCTCGATGTCCGGCGCGAGCACGCGCACCTCGTCGGCCGCAGCGCCGGTGTCCCCGGGCGGGCTCACGCGCCGCCCGAGGCGGAGGCGCGCACGGCCTCGTAGTCGGCCTCGGTGTCGACGTCGAGCGGGATCGGACCGGCCACGGACACGTCGGCCGCCGCATCCGCGTGCCGGTCGAGCAGGCGCCACACGCCCCGGTCGCCGTGCAGGTCGGCCAGCTCGGCGAACAGGCTGCGGCCGAAGGCGATCGGGTGGCCGCGGCCGTCGTCGTAGCGGCACACCGCCACGGGCGCGTCGCTGCGGCCGTCGAGCAGCGCGGCCACGGTGGCGGGCGTCACCCCCGGCTGGTCGCCGAGCATCAGCACGAGCACGTCGCAGCGCGGGTCGAGCCGGTGCAGGGCGGCGGCGATCGACGACGAGCAGCCGGCGCCGTAGGCGTCGTTTCGCACCACGTCGGCCCCGGTCAGGTCGACGCTCGCGCGCACCTCGTCCGCCGCGCCGCCGATGGCGACGATCAGCTGGTCGAAGGGGCACCGGCGGGCGACCGCGACGACATGCCCGAGCAGGGTGCCGCCGGCGTAGGGCAGCAGCTGCTTGGGCCGTCCGAGCCGCGCAGAGCCGCCGGCGCCGAGCACGAGCCCGGCCACGAACGCGCTACTCGGAGATGCCGGCATGCGGGTTTGCGGCCTCGAACTTCGCCTTGCAGCCCTCGCAGCAGAAGTAGACGGTCTCGCCGTCGCGCTCGACCGACGGCGTGCCGGCGACGGCGGCCACCGTCATGCCGCAGATCGGGTCGACGGCCAACGGCGGCGTCTCCACCGCCGGCGCGGCCGCGGCGGCGCGAGGCGGCGGCGCGGCCCCCTTGTGGCCGTTGCGGACGGCGACGATCCGGGCCAGGATCGAGAGCGCGATCTCGGCCGGCGTGCGGGCGCCGATGTCGAGCCCGGCCGGCACGTCGATGCGGGCGACGTGCTCCTCGGAGACGCCGTCGCTGCGCAGCTCGCCGAGCACGCCGTCGCCGCGCTTGCGGCTCGCCACGAGGCCGACGTAGGCAATCCCGGCCTCGAGCCCCAGGCGCAGGGTGTGCAGCTCGTCGCGGCCGTGCGCGGCCACGACCAGCGCGAGGTCGCCCGTGCGGGGCTCGACCTCGCCGCCGTCCACATGCGCCATGCCGAGCCCGAGCTCCGGGCCGAGCCGCAGCAGCGCGGCCGCAACCGGCGTGTCGCCGACCACGAGCACCCGCGGCGCCGGCAGGACGGGCTCGAGGAACACCTCGATGGCGCCGCCGGACAGGCACGGATTCTGGACGGTGACGGCGCCGTCTGCCTCCACGTCGCCGGCGGCGCGGCTGCTCGTCTTCGCTGAACGGCAGGATCCGCAGCAGCACGGCCTCGCCGGTCTGCATCGCCTGCAGCGCGTAGGCGCGGACGCTGTGCTCGGTGCAGACGCCGCCGACGAAGCCCTCGATCGTCCCGTCGGCCAGCACCAGGGCGACGTTCCCGGCCTGGACGCTCGTCGGCCGCTGCGCGCGCACGACCGTCGCCGTCGCAAACGGCGCTCCCCCGGCGGCGAGCTCCTCGGCCCGCCGCGACATGGCGGCGGTGATCATTGCGGCGGCTCGGGCCTTCCCTGCATCGCCGCCCACACCCGGGCCGGCGTGCACGGCATGTCGATGTGGTCGACGCCGTGCGTTGCGTACAGCGCGTCGATGACCGCGTTCACGATCGCCGGCGGCGAGCCCACGTTGGGCGACTCGCCGACACCCTTCGCGCCGAGCGGGTGGTGCGGGCACGGCGTGACCGTCTCGCCGAGCTCGAAGTCGGGGCATTCCAGGGCGGTCGGGATCAGGTAGTCCATGAACGACGAGTTCAGGCAGTTGCCCTCCTCGTCGAAGCTGAGCAGCTCCATCAGGGCGATGCCGATGCCCTCGGCGAGGCCGCCGTGGATCTGGCCGTCGACGATCATCGGGTTGATGCGCACGCCGCAGTCGTCGACCGCGATGAACCGGCGCACCGTCACCTGGGAGGTCTCCGGGTCGATGTCGACCACGGCGATGTAGGCGCCGTAGGGGTAGGTCAGGTTCGGCGGGTCGTAGATCACCTGCGCGTCCAGGCCGCCCTCCATGCCCTCCGGCATCGCCTCGCCGCTGTAGGCGCGGACGGCGATGTCCTCGATCAGCGCGCCCTTCTCGGGGTCGCCCTTCACGTACCAGCGGCCCTTCTCCCAGGCCAGATCCTCGGGCCTCGTCTCGAGCATCGTGGCGGCGATCAGGCGGGCCTTGTCGCGCACCTTGCGCGAGACGACCGCCACCGCGGCGCCCGAGACGGGCGTCGAGCGGCTGCCGTACGTGCCGAGGCCATACGGGGACTTGTCGGTGTCGCCGTGGCGCACCTCGACGTCCTCGGGCGGGATGCCGAGCTCCTCGGCAACGATCTGGGCGAACGTCGTCTCGTGGCCCTGGCCCTGCGTCTGGGCGCTGATCGAGACGACCGCCTTGCCGGACGGGTGCACCCGCAGGTCGGCGCCGTCGTTCATCGCCAGCCCGAGGATGTCCATGTGCTTGCGCGGGCCGGCGCCCACGCCCTCGGTGAAGAAGGCGACGCCGATGCCCATCAGCTCTCCGCGGGCGCGCTTCTCGGCCTGCTCGCGGCGCAGGTCCTCGTAGCCGGCGATGTCCATCGCGACCCGCATCGTCTTCGCGTAGTTGCCCGAGTCGTACGTCCACCCGGTCGTCGTCTCGTACGGGAACTGCTCCGGAGCGATGAAGCTCTGCATGCGCAGGTCGATCGGGTCGACCTGCATCTCGAGCGCGAGCGCGTCCACCATGCGCTCGACCAGGTACACGGCCTCGGTGATACGGAACGAGCACCGGTAGGCGACCCCGCCGGGGGCCTTGTTGGTGTAGACGGCCTTGACCTTGACGTGCGAGGCCTCGAGGGCATAGGAGCCACACACGATGTGGAAGAAGCCCGCCGGGAACTTGGTCGGCTGGGCGGTCGAGTCGAAGGCGCCGTGGTCGGCGATGACGTCGACCCGCAGGCCGGTGATGCGGCCGCCCTTCGAGCACATCTCGGCGTGCATGACGTAGTCGCGCGCAAAGCCGGTCGACACCAGGTTCTCGGTGCGGTTCTCGACCCACTTCACGGGCACGCCGGCCACGATCGAGCCGGCGATCGCGCACACGTACCCGGGGTACACCGGCACCTTGTTGCCGAAGCCGCCGCCGATGTCCTGGCAGCGGATCCGGATCATGTGCTCGGCCAGGCCGGCGACGTGCGCGTACACCGTGCGGTGGGCGTGCGGCGCCTGGTTGCCGTTGTAGATGTCGAGCTGCCCGGTCTGCGGGTTGAAGTCCGCGATGATCCCGCATGTCTCGAGCGGCGCCGGGTGGCAGCGGGGGTAGATGATGTCGCGCGTGACGACCGTGTCGGCCTCGGCGAACGCCCTGTCGGCGGCGTCCTCGTCGCCGGCCTCCCACGTGGGGCTCGCCAGGTTGTCGCGCTGCCCGGACTTGTCGTCGCGGATGATCGGCGCGTCGGGGTCGAGGGCCTTGCGCGCGTTCACCACGGCGGGCAATGGCTCGTACTCGACATCGATCAGCGCGAGCGCGTCGTTGGCCGAGTACTCGTCGGTCGCGATCACGAAGGCGACCTCCTGGCCCTGGAAGCGCACCTTGTCGCCGGCCAGCACGGCCTGCGTGTCGTAGGAGATCGTCGGCATCCAGGCGAGCCCGAGCGTCTCGAGGTCCTTTGCGGTGACGACCGCGGCGACGTTGGGATGGGCGAGCGCGCGCGACGTGTCGATCGAGACGATGCGCGCGTGGGCGTACGGGCTGCGCAGGAGCGCGCCGTACACCATGCCCGGGAGCTTGATGTCGTCCAGGTAGGTGCCCTGGCCGCGGATGAAGCGCGCGTCCTCCTTGCGCTTCAGGCGGCCGAAGCCGATCGGGCGCTCGGCGGAGGGGCTGGGAAGGTTCTCGACGGTGGCCATGCTCATACCCCCTGCCTGGCAGCGGCTTCGTGCTCGGCGGCCCAGCGCACGGCGCCGACGATGTTCTTGTAGCCGGTGCAGCGGCAGATGCCTCCCGAGATCGCGACCCGGATCTCGTGGTCGGTCGGGTTCGGGTTCTCGTCGAGCAGGGCGCGCGTGGTCATCAGCATGCCCGGCGTGCAGAATCCGCACTGGAGCGCGTGCAGCTCGTGGAAGCCCTGCTGGATCGGGTCGAGCCGGCCGTCGACCTCGAGCGACTCCACCGTGCGCACGTCGTGGCCCGCGCACATCGCCGCCAGGGTCGTGCACGACTTGACCGGCTGGCCGTCGACCTGCACCACGCAGGCGCCGCAGTTGGAGGTGTCACAGCCCCAGTGGGTGCCGGTGAGTCCGAGCGTCTCGCGGATGAAGTGCACGAGCAGCATGCGCGGCTCGACGTCGTGCGAGACGCGCGTGCCGTTGACGGTCATCGAGACTTGCATGCTCTTAGGCCTCCTGCTTCATGGCGCGGGCGGTGGCGCGGCGGAGCGCGCGCTTGGTGAGGACGCCGGCGAGGTGGCGCTTGTAGTCGACCGGCCCGCGGCCGTCCGCGGTCGGAGAGCAGTCGGCGGCGGCGATCGCGCCCGCCTGCTCGAACAGCTCCTCGCTCGGCGCCTGGCCGCGCAGGAGCTCCTCGGCACGGGTCAGGTGGATCGTGGTGAGGCCGACGGCCGAGAGCGCGATGCCCGCATCTGCGATCGTGCCGCCGGACATCCAGACGGCCGCCGACGTTGCGGCGATCGCCCAGTCGCCCGCCCGGCGCTCGACCTTCTCGTGCGCGCTGCCGGCGCCCGGGCGGATGCCGAGGCGGATCTCGGTGAGGATCTCACCGGCGCCGACCGCCGTCATGAACGGGCCGACGTGGAAGCCGTCCATGCCGATCACCCGCTCGCCGTCGCCGCCGCGGATCACGACCTGGGCCTTGGCCGCGCTGCAGACGGCGGACAGGTCCTCCGCGGCGTCGGCCTGGCACAGCGAGCCGCCGATGGTGCCGCGGTTTCGCACCACGGGGTCGGCGATGACCTGCTCGGCGTCGCGGAAGAGCGGGAAGTGCTGCGCCAGCAGCTCGGACTTGAGCAGATCGACGTGCCGGGTGAGCGCGCCGATCCGGATCTCGCCGTCGGCCTCGCGGATGTAGGCGAGCTCGGTCAGGTCGTTGATGTCGATCAGGTGCTCGGGGTTGGCCAGCCGCAGCTTCATCATGGGCAAGAGACTGTGGCCACCTGCGATGACGCGCGCCTCGGGACCGAGCTTGCCGAGCGACGCGATCGCGCCCTCCAGGCTCGTGGCGCGCTCATACTCGAATGCCGCAGGTGTCTGCAATGCGTGCTCCTCTCAGGTGTTGCGTGCGGGCATGCGCCTGCGCGGCTTGCCGATGTCGTCGCGCTGCTCGTACTGAACGGGCGCGTCGCTGCCGATGACCGGCGACCGCGGCAGGTTCTCGGGGCTCGACTGGCGCACGTTGGGGTAGAGCAGCCGGGCGGCCAGGCTGCCGCCCTCGATGTTGCGCAGCACCGGGCCGGCCGGGTTGGCCATGGCGATCGGGGCCTCTCGGCCGAGCCGGGCGAGCGTGAGCGTGCCCTTCGTGTAGACCTCCGAGATGCGCGGCGCCGTGATCTGCGTGCTCTCCGGGAAGTTGCGCAGGCCGGCCGCGGCCGCCCCCGGGTAGAGGCCGTCCACGAGGCCGACGGCGTCGACCATGCCGGCCTTCTTCACGAGCAGGGCCTCGAGCATGTCGACCCCGGCGTCGAGGTCGGCGTTGATCGCGTTCACGACCTCGTTCACGGGCGCGCTCTTCTCGACGATCTCGGTGACGCTCCCGATCACCTCGTCGAGGCCGGACGTGATCTTCCGCAGCGCGAAGATGGTCGAGACGAGGTAGTACACGAGCGCGAGCACGATCAGGAGCACGGCGATGATCAGGACGATTCCGGCCGCGGGGATGGCGTAGACGGGCATGGCCATCACTCCGCGTCGTCGAGGATCACGTCGAGCGAGCCGCCGTAGTTGGCGACCCCCGCGACCGTCTGGGACACCTGCTCCTTCGTCGTCAGGAGCAGCGCCGTTGCGTCGAGGTCCTTCGACCCAGCGGCCGCCGTGGCGGCGATCGCGCGCACGCTCGGGACGATGCTCTGCGCCGCCCGCAGGGTGCCGTTCAGCAGGTAGAGCACGATCGGCAGGACGACGACGATCAGGATCGCATCGCCGATCCAGAGCAGGGTCATCTCGGCCTCCTCTCGGCGACGATCGCGGCCTTGCGGGCGATGCCCGGAAGCGCGCTCAGGATGATGTCGAACTGGGCGTTGATGGCCTTCACGGCCGGCTCGAGCGGGCGCAGATGCTCGGCCTCGACGCCCTGCAGGGCGCCGGCGAGCGTCGCGAGGCCGGCCGAGATCCGGGCGAGGCCGCGGCAGACGACCGTCAGGGCGGCGGCCAGCACGGCCACGACGACCACGATCAGGAGCACGGTGAGCACGACGAGGACGGTCATGCTCCACCGAACCCGTCGGTGAGGGCGTTCATGTAGCCGTCCTGAACGACCGCTTCCTCGACGATCAGGCCGAGCACGGGCGCCGTCGCCTCGAGCTGCGGGATGTTGGCCGTGTTCCCGGCGACGGCCGTCGCGACCACGAGCAGCCCGTCCACCGACCGCTCGATGCTCGCCACCGCGCGCACGAGCACGGCCAGGAGGTACGCGACGACGAGCGCCGCGACGAGGCCGATCACGAGGGCGATCACCCAGTAGGTGTGTGCGGAAATCGCGAGCGCCGTCATTTCCCGACCGCCACCTTCCGTAGGGCCCGGGCCGCGTGCAGGATGCGCACGCCGGAGTCGTTGATCCGGCCGACGCCGCCGTCGAGGGCCTCGGTCTGCCGGCGCACCACCTCGACCGCCCCCTCGGCGGTCTTGGCCTGGCGGGCGATCCGGTTTGCCAAAAGCACGATTGTGATCACGATCACCGCGGCCACCGCGATCACGACGACTCCCAGCAGGAGGCCTGTGAGCCAGCGGCCAGACTCTGACAAGAGCATCACCATGCGATTCCCCTCCGCTCCTCGCTCGGGCTGCCAAACGTCGTCAACCAGATCGTAGCTTGCGTAGGCAACGGATTCTGTGCGATTCCCCGCTGGAAGTCCAGCCCAGTGGGGATCCGGCTTACGGAGCCAGCGGGACGGCCGCCTCCGGGGTGAGCACCCGGAAGCTGAAGCTCTCTTCGAGATACAGGTGGACGGCGTCGCCGTCGTGCCGGTCGTAGCCGATCGAGATGTCCTCGCCTGACTCGAACACGAAGTCGCCGCCGCGCATGCTCACGACGACGGCGCCGTTCACGCCCGGGGCCCACACGAGCGGGCCGCCGGCGATCTGGCGCAGGTGCTCGAGCAGGGGATAGCCTCCGTGCTCGCTCGTCTCCAGCACCCGCGTGTAGGGCTCGGGGCCGAGCGCGAGGCCGTAGGGGCCGTCGATGCCGGCCGCGAGCAGCGCCTCGACGGCCTTCGCCACGTGCCGCGGGTAGCGCTCGCAGTCCTCTCCCAGCGCGACGCCGTCGTGCTCCGACGCCTCGGCGATGCCGACGATCCCGGCGTCCGCCCAGCCGTGGAAGACGGCGGCATTCTCCGCCACGGCGAGGGCGCGGGCGGCCTCGTCGAGCGCATCGAGGTCGATGTCCTGCGCCCCCCGGTCGGCGTCGGCCAGCTCAGCGCGCGCGATCGCAAACGGCGCGCGCAGCTCGACCAGCGGCAGCACCCGCCGCCGCGCGGCCGTGAGGCCGGCCGCGGGGGCCTTTGTGATCGGCTCGATGCGGCCGAGGCCGGTGGCGGAGTGCTGCCAGCCGAGCGGCCCGGCGAAGTCGACCAGCTTGCGCGCCGCCAGCGCCGGAGCCAGCCGCTCACGGGCCTCGTCGTCGATCAGGCTCCAGCCGGTCGCCGTGATCGGCGCGTGCTCGCGCAGGAGATGGCTCATGAGGCCGCCGCCCGCAGGTCGCCGATCCCGAGCGAGTCGGAGCCGGCGACGGGCGCGCCGCGGTCGGCGGCGCCCTCGACCGCAGCCTCCTCGGCCTCCTCGCCATGCTCGACGATGTCGCCCTCCTGGAACAGGATGCCGCGGGCGATCTCGCGCCAGAGCGGCGTGCGCCGCAGCAGGAACTCGAGATCCATGCAGAAGTGCTTGAACTCCTCGCCCTGGGCGTCGCGCATGATCGCGGCGGCGGAGCGGTCGGTCTCGAGCGCCAGCCGCTGCTCGTACCAGCCGATCGCCTCGGCCTCCTCGGTCAGCGACGCGCACAGGCGCGCGAAGGTGCGGATCTCCTCCGGGAGCTCGTTGGCGGGCTCGTGGTACTGGTCGAATCCCACGGCGCTATCTTGCCACGTCGTGCCACCCGGCAACGTCAGTGCTGGAACAGCGGCACGAGACGCGGGTCGGCCCACGCGTCGAAGCCCGCGATGCCGCCGTCTGCCACCTCGAGCACGAGGATCCCGTGCGGGGTGAGCGTCCCGTCCGCCGAGCGCCGGTGCATGATGACCGCCGGCCGGCCGTTCGCCCGCGTCGGGGCGAGGCTGATGCCGCGCAGATCGCCGTTCGTCGCGGTGGTGCGGAAGAACGCGGCGATCGCCGCCGCGCCGGTCACCGCCGGCTGGGGCGGCATGCGCAGAACGGCGTCCTCGCGCAGGAGCGACACCAGGCCGTCGACGTCGTCGCGCTCCCACACGTCGATGTAGCGGCGCAGCAGATCGCGCTCGGTGGCCGCGGGCGGCCGCGGCGCCGGCCGGGGCAGGTGGTCGTCGACGGTGGCGCGGCCGCGCTGGAGGGCGCTGTTCACCGCCGCCGTGGTCGTGTCCAGGAGCTCGGCCACCTCCGGAGCTGTCCAGCCGAGCACGTCGCGCAGGATCAGCACCGCCCGCTGGCGGCCGGGCAGCTGCTGGATCGCCTGCAGGAGCGCGAGCTCCATGCCCTCCCGCATCGCGTAGCGGGCGGCCGGCTCGTAGACCGGCGAGTCCGCCTGCTCGGCCAGCGCATCGGGGAAGGGCTGCACGAGCTCGGCGCGGCGCGGCCGCCGGCGCAGCTCGTCGAGGCACGCGTTCGTCGCGATCCGGTAGAGCCAGGTGTGCACCGATCCCCGCCGGTCGAACCGCGCCAGGCCGCGCCATGCGCGCAGGAGCGTCTCCTGGACGATGTCCTCGGCGTCGTGGGCCGAGCCGAGCATGCGGTAGCAGTGCACGTCGAGCGCGCGCCGGTACGGCTCGACAAGCAGGCGGAAGGCGGTCTCGTCACCGGCCTCGGCGGCGTCGAGCAGCTGCCCCTCGGCCGCGCGCTCAGCGTCCATGTCTCGCATCAGGCTCACGGGGTGTTAGACGAGCGGGGCGCCGGCATCTCATCGCGGGCGAGCTCATCGGCGCAGGCCCGCGTCGCGATCCGGTAGAGCCAGATGCGCGCGGAGGAGCGCTCGCCGGCGCGGGCGCGGCCGTGCCATGCGTCGGCCACGGTCGCCCGCACCACCCGGTCGGCCCGGCGCGGGCAGCCGAGCATGAGGAAGCAGTACGACCGCAGACCCGGCTGGTGGCGGCCGACCAGCCGGCGGAACGCGCGCTCGTCGCCCGCTTGCGCAGCGGCGAGCAGATCGTGGTCAGCGGCGATGTCGGAGCGGTCTGCATGCATTTGGCGGCCGTCCCCTGTACAGACGACGGCGGCCGCACCACATCATCGATGAGGTCGACGACCGGCGTTCGTCAAACCGGCCATGAACACGAACTCACACACCCGCTGGGTGCTCGTCCTGACCGGGGTCGGGTCGCTGATGGCGGCGCTCGACACGCTCGTCGTCTCGACCGCCCTGAGCACGATCCGGCTCGATCTGGGGGCGTCGATCGAGCAGCTCGAATGGACCGTCAACGCCTACAACCTGAGCTTCGCGGTGCTGCTCATGACGGGCGCCGCGCTCGGCGACCGCTTCGGCCGCCGCAACCTGTACGCCGCCGGCCTCGTGCTCTTCGCGGTCGCGTCGGCCGCGTGCGCGCTCGCGCCCACCGTCGGCTGGCTGATCGCCGCCCGAGCGGTGCAGGGGGCGGGCTCGGCACTGATCGTGCCGCTCGGCCTGGCGCTCCTGAGCGCGGCCTTCCCGCCCGAGCGGCGCGGCACGGCGATCGGGATCTTCAGCGCGATCATCGGCCTCGCCGTCGCCAGCGGCCCGCTGGTCGGAGGCGCGGTCGTCCAGGGCCTCGCCTGGCAGTGGATCTTCTGGATCAACCTGCCGATCGGCATCGTCGCCGCACCGCTCGTGCTGCTGCGCATGCGCGAGAGCCACGGCGCGGACACCGCCCTCGACATCCCCGGGCTCGCGCTCGTCACCGGCGGCACCCTCGGCGTCGTCTGGGCGCTCGTGCGCGGCAACACGGTCGGGTGGGGCAGCCCCGAGGTGATCGGGTCGCTGCTCGCCGGCGCGCTTCTGACCGCCGCGTTCGTCGCCTGGGAGCTGCGCGCGGCCGAGCCGATGCTGCCCATGCACTTCTTCCGCTCCCGGGCGTTCTCGGCCGGCAACGCCGCGATCTTTTTCACCTTCGCGTCGCTGTTCGGCGCGGTGTTCTTCTTCGCCCAGCTCCTGCAGACCGCGCTCGGCTACGGCCCGCTCGGCGCCGGGCTGCGGCTGCTGCCGTGGACGGCGATGTTCATGACCGTGGCGCCGGTCGCCGGCACACTGGCCGACCGCTACGGCGAGCGGCCCTTCATGGTGGCCGGGCTCGCGCTGCAGGCTGTCGGCATGGCCTGGCTCGCGCTGATCGCCGCTCCCGGGCTCGCCTACACGCACATGCTGGCCCCGCTCGTCGTCGCCGGCATCGGCGTCTCGCTGGCGATCCCGGCGGCCCAGAACTCGGTCGTCGGCTCGGTCGGCCTGGACGCGATCGGCAAGGCCGCCGGCACGAACAGCATGATGCGCGAGCTCGGCGGCGTGTTCGGCATCGCGGTCGCGGTCGCCGTGTTCGCCGCCGCCGGCGGCTACACCTCCGCCCAGGCGTTCACCGACGGGTTCGCGCCCGCGACCGGCGTCTGCGCGGCGCTGTCGCTGGCCGGTGCGCTCGCCGGCCTTGCACTCCCCGGCCGTCGCCCCGCGCTCGGGGTCGCGCCGGGTCAGATCCCCGCAACCGTCGAGGAGGGAACACGATGAGATACGTCATGGTGCGCTACCGGATCAAGCCCGACCGGGTGGATGAGAACGAGGCGCTCGTGCGCGGCGTCTACGCCGAGCTCGCGAGCCTTGCGCCGGAGGGCTTCCGCTATGCGACGCTCAAGCTGCCGGACGGCGTGAGCTTCGTCCACATCGCCGAGTCCGAGGAGGGCCGCACCCCGCTCCCCGGCCTGGCCGCATTTCAGCGCTTCCAGGAGGGGATCGGCGAGCGCTGCGACGAGCCGCCGGTCGTCAGCGAGCTGACGCCGATCGGTGCATATCGGCTGTTCGCAGGATGACGACTGGATCGCCGACCCGCACGGTCCCGGGGGTGGCGACGGCCCCGTAGACGCCGAAGGGCAGCGGCTCGAAGCGGCCGTCGCGGCGGTAGCGCGCGAGGGCGCCGAGCGTGTCGAGGTCGCGCGTGCCGCGGTCGGGGTCAAGGGTCGTGATCATGCAGCGGCCGACGTCGCCGCCGACGTCGATCGCGGCCGTGCCGACGCCGATCCGGCCGCCGATCCAGTCGTCCTCGGCGTGGGCCGGCACGCCGTCGATCTCGAACAGCATCCGGAACCGGCGCCCGTCCACGGGCTCGCCGGCGCCGAGCTCGGACTGCAGCCGCTCGAGCGAGCCGCGCGAGACGAGCGAGACGCTGCCGCCGCGCGCGGTGCGGTCGGGGGCGCCCGTCTGCGACCAGAGCAGCCGAAGCGGTGTCCGGGCGTAGGCGGAGAGGGCCTCCTGCCACGGGCCGAGGACAGCGCGCGAGGCGTGGGCGTCGTGGTGCAGCTCGACCGCGACCTCCGGGCCGAGCTCGACGCGTCCCTCGACCACCTGCCCGTCGGGAAAGTCGAGCCGCAGCCGGCCGGCCGCCTCGTCCCAGGTGGGACGGATCTGCATGAGCCGTCCGTGGCGGCGGCCGTTGATGAGCCGCCCGTCGGCGTCCACGAGCCAGAAGCGGCGGTCGCCCGCAACCCCGTTTGGCCCCAGCTCGACCGACTCCGGGTGCACCAGGCCGAGCGCCTTCACCGGAGCGATCGCGATCCGCACGACCCGCCCTGTCATCGAGCCAGGATACCGGCGAGCTGGACGACCTCGCGCCGGAACGGCGGCAGGGTGTCGTCGCCCGCAGGCGCGTCGAGCTCCTCGGCGTAGCGGCGGCCGTCCCAGACGGCGGCCGCAATCGTGCCGGGGCTCATGGCGTCGCCGACCGTGGTCACGCGGGCCGCGCCGTCGCCCGCCGCGACGAGCGCCGCGAGCTCGTCCGCGAGCGCGTCCTGCGGCAGCCGCCCGGTCACCATCACCACGGCGTCGCAGGCGTGCTCGCGCTCCCGCTCGGTGAAGACGCACGCGGTCAGCGCCCGCCCGCCGCCCGCACCGACGAGCGCGCGCGACACGGTCACCTCGACGCCGAGCTCGAGCAGCCTGGCCTGGATGCGCGTCTGCTCCATCGTGTTCACCGTCCACGCCGAGGCCAGGGGCTCGGGCGTGACGAGCGTGACCTGGCGGCCCTCGCGCGCCAGCACCTCGGCCAGCACCCCGCCCATGTAGTAGTGGTCGTCGTCGAAGATGACCACGCGGTCGCCGTCGGGCCGCGCCCCGGCCAGCAGGTCGTCGGGCGTCAGCACCGGCATGTCGGCGGCGAGCGCCACCGGCCGGGTGTGCCAGCGGCCGACGCCGTCGCCGCGCCAGCGCGCGCCGGTCGCGACCGCGACATGGTCGAAGCCGTAGGAGTGCGCCTCCTCGGCCGTCAGCCGGCTGCCCACCCCCACCTCGACGTTCGTGAGCCGCTGCAGCTGGCCGCGGCGGTAGTCGACGACGCGGATCCACGCTGCCAGGCCCGGCAGCCGCGCCTCGGCGAGCACCCGCCCGCCCAGCTCGGTGCCGGCCTCGGCGAGCACCACGTCGTAGCCGCGCTTGCCGAGCATCACGGCGGCCTCGAGGCCGGCCGGGCCGCCGCCGACGACGAGCACGCTCGCCTCGGAGGCCTTCGGCCGGATCCGCTCCGGGTGCCAGCCGCGCCGCCACTCCTCGCCCATGCTCGGGTTCTGGGTGCAGCGAATCGGGGTCGCCGTGGCATCGCCCGTGACGCAGATGTTGCAGCCGATGCACTCGCGGATGTCGTCCCAGCGTCCCTCCTCGATCTTCCTGGGGAGGAACGGGTCGGCGATCGACGGCCGGGCCGACCCGATCATGTCGAGCACGCCGTCGCGCACCATCCGCACCATCGTGTCCGCCGAGGTGAAGCGGCCGACGCCGACGACGGGCTTCGAGGTGAGCGCCTTCAGTCCGCGCACGTACTGCTCCTGGGCGCCCTCCTCGGCGAACCGGGAGGTGACCGAGTCGAACTCCCACTCGCCGACCATGAAGTCCCAGACATCGGGCAGCTCGCCCAGGATGCCGAGCACGGTCTCGATCTCGCCCCGGTCGATGCCGCGGTCGCCGAGCTGCTCGTCGACGCAGATGCGGCAGGCGACCGCCGCCCGGCCGTCGACGAGCTCGACCGTGTCCTCCAGGATCTCCCGCAGCAGGCGGGCGCGGTTCTCGACGCTGCCGCCGTAGGAGTCGGTGCGGTCGTTGTAGCGGCGCGACAGGAAGTGCTGGAGGGTCGTGAGGCCGTGCGCGGCGTACACGTAGACGAGGTCGTAGCCGGCCCGCAGCGACCGGTCGACCGCCGCCCGGTGCCAGCGGCGCAGGTCGGCGATGTCGCGCTTGCTCATCCGCCGCGCCTGCACCGGATCGGTCGTCTGCACCGGCAGGTGGGACGGCCCCATCGGCGGCTGGCGCACGTACAGGTTGGCCGCCGTCATGCCGCTGTGGACGAGCTCGATCCCCGCGAGCGAGCCATGCTCGTGCACCTTCTCGACGAGCAGGGCGTGCATCGGGATGTCGGCGTCGTCCCAGAGCCGGCCCTCGACGTACCCGGCGACGTCGGTCGAGTGGTGCAGCTCGACCTCCTCGGTGCACACCACGGCCCAGCCGCCCTCGGCCTTCACGCCGCGCATCTCGGCGTGCGCGCTCGGGTGCAGATGCCCCATCCCGTTGCAGTGGGGCACCTGGAAGAAGCGGTTGCGGGCAGTCACCGGCCCGAGCGCCACCGGCTCGAACAGGACGTCGTAGCGAGGGTCGCGCATGGCTCCTCAGCCCGCGGTGCGCCGCAGCGAGCCGGCCGGCCGCTCCTTGCGCGGGTCGACGAACGGGATCGCGGCCGTGCGGCCGCTGGTGGGGCCGTGCTCGCAGTCGACGTCGATCCGCGTCCCCGGCTCGGCCAGCGCGATCGGCACCCACACGTAGCCGATGTTCTTGGAGAGCCCCGGCGACCACACCGCGTCCGTGACCTTCCCCACCGGGACGCCGGCGTGGCTGGCCGGCCAGGCCTTCGTGATGCCCGGGAACGGCTCTTCCCGGTCGAACTCGATGCCGACCAGCTTGCGGTCGACGCCCTCGCGGCGCACGCGCTCGAGCGCGGCCTTGCCGATGTAGTCCTGCGGCTGCTCCTCGACGAGGCGCTCGAGGCCCATGACGTGAAACGGCGTGTCCGTCAGGGTCATGTCGGAGCCCCAGTTGAAGATCCCGGCCTCGACCCGGCGGGCCTCGTTGGGGGCGATCGGGCGGATCCCGAACTCCTCGCCGGCCGCCATGATCGCATCCCAGAGCTCCGTGCCGCGGGTGCCGTCGAGCAGGTTCACCTCGAACCCGGGCACCGCCGACCAGCCGGTGCGGCTGACGACGACCGGGATGTCGCCGATGACGAACCGGTCGCACCAGTAGTAGCGGATGTCGTAGATCGCCGGCCCGACGAGCTTCTCGAGCGTCGCCGCGGCGTGCGGCCCCTGCACCTGCACCGGGTGGACGTCCGGATAGGTGACCTCGGCGTCGAGCCCGGAGCCGGAGAGCACGCCCATCGCGTAGAGCCCGGCGTCGCTGTCGGCGAGCTGCATCCACCACACGTTCTCGTCGACGTGCAGGAGCACGGGGTCGTTCACGATGCCGCCGCCGGGCGACATCACGAGCATGTACTTGCCCTGCTTGACCGCGCACTTGGTCAGGTCGCGGCACGTCAGCATGTCGATCAGCCGGTCGGCGTCGGGGCCGCTCACCTGCACCGTGCGCTCGACGCCGACGTCCCACAGCGTGACGCCGTCGTTCAGGGCCCAGTACTCGACCTCCGGGTCGTCGTACTCGGCGGGCAGGTACATCTTGTTGTAGACGTCGTACGCCTTGCAGCCGGCGCGGAGCGTCGCCTCGAAATACGGCGATCGGCGGTACCAGGGGCCGAAGTAGAGCTTCGTCGTCGCGGGCAGGGTGACCATCGCAGGACCTCCAGGAATGTGCCGCCAGGGCTGACTGACTCGTCAGTCAGGACCTGCGAGCGTACCAGAGCCGCAGGTCGCTCATTCGGGGGAGGTTGTGGCGGCGGACTCAAGTTGGCCCCCGCCGCGTCCGACCATCGGATAGTGGCTCGCGCGCCCGCGCCAGCCGAATGCTCGATCAGGAGAAGTCGCACATGACAGTGCCGCCCGGAGATCGTCCGTTTGGCCGGAGCAACAGCGGGCTCGGACTCTCGACCTCATCGCTGTCGGCAGCCCTCGGTGGCGCCGGATCGGCCGCCCCGACCGTGTTCGTCGCCCGCGAGGCGATCGTCGACCGCAAGGGCGACGTCTTCGCCTACGAGCTGCACCTGCAGGCTGCGCTGGGCGCCGCCGGCAGCGAGCAGGACGACCGCGCGAGCGCGGCCGCCCTCGTGGCCGCCGTGATCGAGCTGGGCGTCGAGCGCCTGGCCAACAACCGCCCGGTGCTGCTCGGCGTGACCCCGGCCATTCTGCGCGACATCGACCTGCTCGAGCTGACGGGCGAGAACGTCGGATTCGTGATCCTGGAGGGCTGCGCCGAGCCCGCCGTCGTCGCCCAGGTCGCCGGCTTCGCCGCCGCCGGCCGCCTCGTCGCACTGGCCGACTACCGGCCGTCGATCCGCGCCGACGCGCTCCTGCCCCACGCCCACCTCGTCAAGATCGCCGTCGATGCCGGCTCGCCGGAGGAGATCGCCGAGCGCTGCACCGCCGCGCGCGCGTTCGGCGCGCAGCTCGTGGCCGACCGCATCGACGGCCCGGCCACGTCGCAGCGGTGCCGCGAGGCCGGCTTCGAGCTCTATCAGGGCGAGGCCCATACCCAGCCGGCGACCGTGTCCGGCCGCGGATCGCGGGCCGACCAGGCGGCGACGCTCACCCTGCTCGTGCAGCTGTCGGCCGCGGCCACGTCGGTGGACGAGCTCGAGCGCATCGTCTCGTCCGACCTCGGCCTCACCGTCAGCACGCTGCACGCCGTGAACTCGGCCGCGATCGCCCTGCCCAACCGGATCACGTCGATCCGCCAGGCGATCGTCCTGCTCGGTGCCCGCGCGGTGCATGCGCTCGCGGCCCTGCTGACCATGACCGAGCTCTCCGACGCGCCGGTCGAGCTGTCGCGACGGGCCCTGGTCCGGGCATCGATGTGCGACGCGCTCGCACGCGGTGCCATGCAGCCGCATCCGGACCGCTTCTTCACCGCCGGGATGCTGTCGATGGCGGGCGCGCTGCTCGACCTGCCGCTCGAGCGGATCGTCTCCGAGCTGCCGCTGGCCGACGAGATCTGCGAGGCGCTCACCGACGGCACCGGGCCGATCGGCCCGATCCTCGAGTCGGTCATCTCCTACGAGCAGGCCCGGTTCGGCAGCGTGTCGGCCGCGCAGACGGTGATCCGGCGCGACATCGCGAGCGCCTACCTGAACGCCGTGGCCTTCGCCGACGGGCTGACCTCGGCGCTCGACGGCCGCCGCGCCGCCTGACCGATGCCGTGACGCGCTGAAGAACGCGCGAAGCGGACTTTCCCATCTCCAGGAGGTGCCGACCGACAGCTGGGGCACGGCCGGCAAGCTCACCGCCGACTGAGCCGTCTCCGCCGCCCCGCCGCTCCCGGCCCCGCCGCCCTCAGGCCCGGTTCGGCGCGGTCAGCATGAACTGGTGGGAGTCGCTCAGCACGAGCGCCAGGGCGCCGAGGACCTCGGCCCGCTCACCCAGCTGGGCGGGCACGAGGTCGACGGCGTCGGTGGCGGCCTGGATGGCCGAGCGGCGCACGGCGCTTCGCAGCGGGTCGAACAGCAGCTGCTCGGCCTGGGTGAGCTCGCCGCCGATCACGATCCGCGACGGGTTCAGGATGTTGCACAGGTTCGCGAGGGCGACGCCGATCGCTGCGGCGGCGTCCTCGACGACTCGCCGCGCCCCGCGGTCGCCGCTCATCGCCATCTCGATCGCCGCCGGCAGGCCGATGTCCGGCTGGCCCGCACGGCCGAGCGGGCCGGTGATCGCCTCGGCCGAGGCGACGGTCTCCAGGCAGCCGCGGTTGCCGCACTTGCACAGCCGGCCGTCCGGGATGACGGTGGTGTGGCCGATCTCGCCGGCGGTCCCGGACGCGCCGCGGTGCAGGCGCCCGGCGATCATGAGCCCGCAGCCGATACCGGCACCGGCCTTGACGTAGACGAGGTCGTCGCACCCGCGCCCGGCCCCCCAGAACGCCTCGGCCAGCGTGCACATGTTCGCGTCGTTGTCGACCCGCACAGCCATCCCCAGCCGCTCGCTGATCTCCGCACCCACGGCGACGTCGGCCCAGCCGGGCATCAGGTAGGGAGCGCCGATGGTGCCCGTCTCGGCGTCGATCGGCGCCGGCAGCGACATGGCGACTCCGACAACGCGATCGTCGGGCACGTGCGCCTGCTCCAGGCACGTGCGCGCGAGCCGGGCGGCGAAGTCCAGCGTGTCCTTCGGCCCGAGTCCGGCGAGAGGCTCGGCCCGCTCGGCGACGATCCGGTGGCCCAGGTCGCAGACCGCCACACGCAGCATCCGGTGGCCGACGTCGATCCCGAGCGCGTATCCCGCGCTCTCGCTGAGCGCGACGGGGACGCCGGGACGGCCGCCCCGCGCCTTCTGGCCGGCCCCGTCGCGCGGGCCGACCTCGACGACGATGTTCGTCGCCGTGAGGTCGCGGACGACCGTCGACACGGTGGAGCGCGACAGGTGGGTCTTGCGCGAGATCTCCGCCCGGCTGATCGCGCCGTGCTCGCGCAACGCGTTGATCACCCGCGAGCGGTTCGACTCCCGCAGCGCCTCAAGCGTGCCGTGGCCGGACTCGGCCGGAGTGATCCTGGGCACGCGATCGGGACGCACAGGCCCATTTTACCCGAGGAAATGGACTATCGAACTCGCTTTGGACAAACGAGACGACTATCAGCGGCCTGTTTGTGCAAGCTCTTGACAAACCGCGCCGAGCCCGTCTATCGTCCGGGGCGCCAATATCCAATCGGTTACCTCTGGTGATCCGGGATGCATCGCCCGCGCGGCTGGATTTCCGCACTGCACATCGCGTGTCACACGCGGTTGACCATGTGAGGGAGGACCAATCATGAGGTCTGTATCCAGGCGGCTTCTCGCCGCTCTTGGCCTGGCGGGCGTTGCGCTTGCCGCGGCCTGTGGCTCGTCGGGGTCGAGCTCGTCGGGCGGGAGCTCGTCGGCGCCGGCCGCGTCGGTGCCGGCTCCGGACGCCGCGGCGTTCACCGCCGACTTCTCGCTGATGAAGACGCTCGCGCCGCTCGCCGCTCAGGGCAAGGGGCTCGTCGGGGTGCTTCTGCCCGACACGACCACATCGGCCCGGTACGTCGAGTTCGATGCGCCGTATCTGAAGCAGGCGTTCGAGGCCGCGGGCCTGAAGTCGAATCAGTTCAAGATCGATAACGCTCAGGGCAGCGCGAGCACGATGCAGCAGCAGGCCGAGGCGGACATCACCGCCGGCGCGTCGGTGCTGCTCGTCGACCCGCTCGATCCGGGCTCCGGCGCGGCGATCGAGTCGAACGCCGAGTCGCAGGGCGTCAAGGTGATCGACTACGACCGTCTCGTGACGGGTGGTCCGGCGGATCGCTATTACGTCAGCTTCAATAACGTCGAGGTGGGTCAGCTGATCGGGAAGGGCGAGGTCAGCTGCATCGCCGCGTGGCACGTGAAGAAGCCGAACATCCTGATCATGGACGGCGATCCGACCGATAACAACGCGAAGCTGTTCGCGCAGGGCTATAACGGCGTGCTGGCGCCGCATTTCGCCGACAAGTCGTATGTGAAGGTGGGCGAGCCGACGGGGACGTGGGATCCGCCGACGGCGCAGACGACGTTCGAGCAGCAGCTGACCGCGCATTCGAACATCAACGCGGTGATCACCCCGAACGACGACAACGCAAACGCGGTGATCGCGGTGCTGCAGAAGGACAAGATCCCGCCGAAGACGTTCCCGACCACCGGTCAGGACGCGTCCCCGTCGGGTCTGCAGAACATCCTCAAGGGCTACCAGTGCGGCACCGTGTACAAGCCCATCTACCTGGAAGCCCAGGCGGCAGCAGCGCTGGCCATGTACCTGCGGGCCGGTCAGACGCCTCCCAGCTCCCTGGTGAACGCCCAGACGATGGACACGACGCTCGGCAAGAACATCGCGTCCGTGTACACGACGCCCATCTGGGTCACGACCGACAACATGGCCGCCACGGTGGTCAAGGACGGCGCCGTCAAGGTGTCCGACCTGTGTGCCGGCGCGGCGCTCAAGTCGGCCTGCACAGCGGCCGGGATCAGCTAGCAACCCGGCCCAGCCTGGGCGGCCCGCACATGCTCCGTGCGGGCCGCCCAGGCCTTCCGGCCGGCGCCGCGGGGCTATACTTGCGCCCCCGCGGGGCTATAGCTCAGTTGGGAGAGCGCCTGGATCGCACCCAGGAGGTCAGGGGTTCGAATCCCCTTAGCTCCATCGAGGCCGTCAAGGGAGCGCAGCGACCTTGACGGCCGAGTCCAGGAGGTCAGGGGTTCGAATCCCCTCAGCTCCAGCGGGCTACGACACGTGCGGGCGCCGGCCACCGCCGGCCGTGCCCCGAGGCGGTTCCCGGTCGAGCGCGGCGGTGACATCTGGAGTTGCGCTCCAGCTGGCGAGGAGCTCGAGCGCCTCGGCCGTCCGGCTCCCCACCGCCGCGGTGAAGACCGCGAGCCGAAGCCCGTCATCGGGCAGCTGCATGACCTCGTAGTCGAGCTCGAGCTCGCCGACGACGGGGTGCCGGATGCGCTTACGCCCCGTGCGGTGGTAGCGGACGTTGTGGGCGGCCCACCACGTGCGGAAGCTGTCGCTCCGGGTGGAGAGCTCGCCGACGAGGTCGCTGAGTGCGCGATCGTAGGGGTCGCGCCCCGCTTCGGATCGGAGGTGGGCGACCAGGTCCTTCGCGGCGCGTTCCCACTCGACGAAGAACTCGCGGGCCGCCGGGTCGAGAAACGTGAAGCGTGCGCTGTTGGGCGGTCGTTCGCGGCTGTCGAAGAGGGGCGCGTAGAGCGCTCGACCGAGCGCGTTGGCGGCAAGGTAGTCCCCCCGCCCGTTGCTGATCGTCGCAGGTGCGGTGATCGTTTCGAGGATCTGCTGTACGCCGGGGCGGATGCGCTGCGCCGCGGGGCGCCGCTGCCGGCGCGGGGCGCCCGGGTTGGCGGCGCGAGCGAGATCGAACAGGTGGGCTCGCTCGGCGTCGTCAAGCGCGAGTGCGTGGGCCAAGGCGTCGAGCACGGTGTCGGAGACGCCGCTGGCGTTGCCGCGTTCGAGGCGCTTGTAGTACTCGAAGCTCACGCCCGCGAGGGATGCGACCTCCTCGCGCCGGAGTCCGGCTACCCGGCGCCTGCCGTAGGACGGCAGGCCCGCCTGTTCGGGCGTGATGCCGGCCCTGCGCGTCGTGAGGAATTCGGAGAGCTCTGCGGCTGCGTCCACGGCCGTACCCTACGTCGCCTTGGGCGATGGAAAGGTGCCCTGCCAGTACCCCGTTGACGGGGCCTTCCACCGCGTGTCCGGCGGTGGCACAGTGCAGGACGGAGGCGCGGGAAGGAAGCCCGCCCGGACAGAGGAGCCAAAGATGACCCCACAGACCGAAACCACGCCCGCACCGCTTTTGACGTTGAACAACGGCGTGGGGATCCCCGCGATCGGCCTCGGCGTGTTCCAGACGCCGCCCGACGACACGACGCAGGCGGTGCAAGCCGCACTTGCCGGCGGCTACCGCCATATCGACACCGCGGCTGCGTACGCCAATGAACGCGAGGTCGGCGAAGGAATACGCCGGTCCGGCATCCCCCGCCGCGACGTGTTCGTCGAGACGAAGGTGTGGATCAGCGACTACGGCTACGAGGCGACGCTGCACGCGTTCGGCAAGAGTGCCGGCAAGCTCGGCATCGAGCAGATCGATCTGCTCCTGCTGCATCAAGCGTTGCCCTCGGCGTTCGACCTGACGATCGATGCGTACAGGGCGTTGGAGACGCTCCTGGCGGACGGCAGGGTCCGCGCGATCGGCGTCAGCAACTTCACTCCCGACCACCTGGAGCAACTGCTCGAGCGGACGGAGGTCGTACCCGCCGTCAACCAGATTGAGCTGCACCCGTACTTCACCCAGCCCGAAAGCCGCGAGGCGCACGCCAGGCTCGGCATCCTGACGCAGGCCTGGTCTCCCATCGGCGGCATCACGTCCTACCGCGGGGATGCGGCGAAGAGCACGTTCACCGACCCGGTCATCCTCGGGATCGCCGACGCCCATCGCAAGTCCGCCGCGCAGGTGATGCTGCGCTGGCATCTCCAGCAGGGCCGATCCGCAATCCCCAAGTCGGTCAGGCCCCAGCGCATCGCCGAGAACCTCGACATCTTCGACTTCGAGCTGTGCGCCGGAGAGCTCGCCGCGATCGACTCGCTGGATACCGGCGTTCGCGGCGGCCCGGAGCCTGATGACATCACCCTCGAGACCTATGGCCGAAAGATCCCCGAGGCCTGAAGAGACGCGCCCATCTGCCGCAGCAAGGAGTGATCCCGATGCAACACCGCACACTCGGTACCAACCTCGAAGTCTCGGCACTCGGCCTCGGCTGCATGTCGATGAGCTTCGGCCTCGGACCGGCGGCGGACAAGCAGCAGTCGACCGCCGTGATCCGCCGCGCCGTGGAGCTCGGCGTCACGCTGTTCGACACCGCGCAGGTGTATGGCCCGTACACCAACGAGGATCTGGTCGGCGAGGCGCTTGCACCGGTACGCGACCGGATCGTGATCGCGACCAAGTTCGGCTTCGACCTGGAAGGTGCCGGCCGCGCAAGCGGTCTCGACAGCCGTCCCGAGACGATCAAGGCCGGTGTGGAGGGATCATTGCAGCGGCTTCGCACCGACCACATCGACCTGCTCTACCAGCACCGCGTCGACCCCGACGTGCCCATCGAGGAGGTCGCCGGGGCCGTCAAGGAGCTGATCGCCGAGGGCAAGGTCAAGCACTTCGGCCTCTCAGAGGCCGGTGCGCAGACGATCCGTCGCGCCCACGCCGTTCAGCCGGTGACCGCGCTGCAAAGCGAGTACTCCCTGTGGTGGCGTGAGCCGGAGGAGGAGATCCTGCCCACTCTCGAAGAGCTCGGTATTGGCTTCGTGCCCTTCAGCCCGCTCGGGAAGGGCTTCCTGACCGGCGCGATCGACGAGGGCACCGAGTTCGCGCCGGGAGACTTTCGCAACACCGCTCCGCGCTTCTCGGCAGACGTGCGCGCGGCGAACCTGGCCTTCGTCGAGGTGCTCAAGGAGATCGCGGCGCACAGGCAGGCAACGCCGGCCCAGATCGCGCTCGCATGGCTGCTCGCGCAGAAGGCCTGGATCGCGCCCATCCCGGGCACGACCAAGGTCCACCGCCTGGAAGAGAACATCGCAGCCGCCGACATCGCGTTGACCGCTGCCGACCTCCGCGAGATCGACGCCGCGCTGCCGCCCGCCCACGGCGACCGCTACGCACCGGCGCAGCAGCGCCTGATCGACCGGTGAGACGCCGCGAGCGGTGCGGCGGGAAGCCGCACCGCTCGCCGTCCCCACCTGTCACGAGGTCTCATGCGCGCTCCACGGCCCGCCGCCGCCCGCCGTGTTGTAGGTGCCGGACATCGAGCTGCCGGAGACCGTGCCCTTGTATGTGATCGCCTGGCCGCCGACGGTGCCGAACTTGATCGAGCTCCCGCTCACGGTTCCGTTGACGGGAAGCGTGCCGCCCGTCGAGAGATCGATCGTCCCGCTGAGCTTGGATCCGCTCTGATTCCAGTCGAGCTTGAAGGTGCCGGTAAATGCGCCGCTGTACTGTCCGGACCACTTCCCGGAGAGCCCGCTGCTCGACGAGCTCGAGGCCGGCGGGGTTGTCGTCGTGGGGGTCGAGGCCGGCGTACTCGGGGTCGTCACGGCGGCGGGGCTCGACGTCTGCGTCTGTGCCGACGTCGATCCCGAGCCGCCGCCGCACCCGGCGATCGCCAGGGTCGCGGCGATCCAGACACCCACGGTCAGGACGGTCGCTCGCGGCCGCATCGCCGCGTGCGTCGGGTTGCTGCTCATCTGCTCCTCCAGTCGCTGTCGATTGACCACGGCGAGCACGCCGCCTCGAGGATCCGGTCGCATGGGATCCGCGCCGCCTCGGTCACGCGGCGGATGTCGTCCGGGTCGCCCCGGAACAGGCACAGCACCACCTCGTCCTCGCGCATCAGCAGCGCTCCCAGGTAGCGCACCGATCCGCCGCGAGCGGTCACCCGCTCGGACTCCGCCGCCGCGCGCGCGTCGAGCGCCCGCAGGTCGCCCTCGTGCACGTCGGGCCAGAGACACTCGGCCACGAACTCCGTTGCGATGCCACCTGCCATCGCCGCCACCCTAAGCGCCGGCGGCCCCGTCGGAAAGCGGGAAAACCCTACGTGGGAGGCGACTCGCCCGCCGCGCCCCGCAGCGCGTTCGCCAGGCCGACGCGCGACCTCACGCCGAGCTTGCGGTAGACGCGGGTGAGGTTGGACTCGACCGTCTTCACCGAGACGAATGCACGCTCGGCGACCTCGTGGTTCGAGAGCCCCGCAGCGGCCAGCTCGGCCAGGCGCCGCTCGGTCTCTGTGAGCTCGTCGTGGCCGGTGCTCGGGCGGCCGACGCGCTCGAGTGCCACCCGCGCCCGCTCCGACCACAGCGGCGCGCCGACCGACTCGAACGCCGCGACGGCCTCCGCGAGGAGCGCTCGCGCCTTCCGCCGCTGCTTGAAGCGCCGGTGCACCTCGCCGGCAACGAGCAGCGTCCGCGCCCGCTCGAACGGCATGCCCGCGGCGGCATGCGCCTCCAGCCCCCGCTCGAACGCTGCGAACGCTTCCACACGGGCGCCACGCGCTCCCTCGAGCGCTCCGCGGCAGCGCGCGGCGGCCGCGACGGCCCACTGCCGGCCGGTCTCGCCGGCCAGGCGCTCGAACGGCTCGAGGTACGCCTCGGCCCGGTCCAGCTCGCCCAGCGCGATCAGCGCCTCGACCTCGTCGGGCAGGAACATCGTGAGCACGGGGTCGCCGGCGCCCATACGGGCGACCTGGTCGACCAACGGGCCGAGCAGCGCATCCACGCCGGCCGGGTTCCCGGCGGAGAGCTCCGCGAGGCCGAGCGCCCACATCGGCCAGATCAACCCCGACCGCCAATGCAGGGCATCGAGCAGGGCCATCGCCTCCCCGGCCTCCCGGCGCGCGAGCGCGGTGCTGCCGTCGTGGGCGTGCACGAGCGCGCTCGCGGCCAGCGCGATGCCGGACACCGCCGGGTCGTCCAGCAGCTCCGACGCCTCCACTGACCGGGCGGCGGCCCGGGACGCCAGGTCGAGCTCTCCCCGCCAGAGGTGCGCCCACACCACGTACAGGGACAGCATCGGCGCTGCTCCTTCCTGCCCGCGCTCGACGACATCGGCGACCATCGCGTCCAGCGACTCCCGGGCGTCCTCGAGGTCACCCGTCCACAGCTGCAGCAGGCCCTGGATCACCCGCGGGCGCATGATGAACGATCTCGCCGGCGACGGCGCCTCGAGCCGGAGCGCCCGCTCGAGCCGTCCCCGGTCGAACCCGCGCCCCGACAGGAACTCGGCCATCGTCAATACCGCGAGGGCGTCCGCCAGAATGCCCTCATCCCCGACCGCCTCGGCATGTCCGATGGCCATGCGCGCATGCGCCTCGGCGCCGCCGAAGTCACCCGCGCTCACCGCGCAATACACCAGGTGGAGCTCGATGGCCGCCCGCAGCTCCCGATCGGCGCCCGCAAGCTCGAGCGCGGCGAGCGCCAGCTGCGTCGCCTCCATGAAGTTGCTGCGACGGGCCGCGAGGTCGGCGGCCAGCCATCCCGCCCGTGCGTGCAGCGCGGCCGTCGGCGAGCCTCCGAGCACGGCCTGCACAAGCTCGTCCGCCCGTGCGAGATCGCCCGCGTCGAACTGGAAGCGCGCCGCCGCGAGCAGCCTCGTCCCCCTCGCATCGGCGTCGGCCGCCGGGGTCAGGCGCGAGGCCAGCTCGGCGAGCTCCGCCGCCGCGTCTGATGCACCGCGCGCGGCGGCGTTGGCCGCCCCCTCATCGAGTTGCGCCGCGACGACGGGATCCGCGCCGGCCGCAGCCAGGGCAAGCTGGCGCGCGCGCTCCTCGGGCTCGGAGACGAGGGCGGCCGCGCGCCGGTGCAGCTCCCGCCGGCGTGAGGCGGAGACGGACCCGTACGCAGCCGACGCGAACAGCGGATGGGCGAACTCGATCCTGCCCGTGTCGTCGACCGTCACGATCCCCGCCTCTTCGGCCGGCGCGAGCGCCTCGAGGTCGACGCTCAGGCGGTCAGGCCCCGACACGACCGCCGCCAGCAGCACGGCGTCGCGGGCGGCCGGCGGCAGCCGGCGGATGCGTCCTGCCGTCAGCTTGCGCAGGTCGTCGGGCACGGGCACGAACCCGGCGCCCGCGGGCCGCTGCGATCCGGCCTCCCCGGCCAGCCGTGCGATCTCGAGCGCGTAGAACGGGTTGCCTCGGCTCGCCTGGGCGATCCGCACCAGGTACGGCCGGGGCAACGGCGCGCCCAGGCGCGCGCCGACGATCCGCCCCAGCGCGGCCAGCGACAGCGGCCCCAGCACCACACGCGTCATCCGCTCCTCCGCGGCGCCGCTGACGGCCGCACCCGTGAACGGCGACCTGATCGAGCACAGCAGCCCGACCCGCTCGTCCTCGAGCCGCCGCACGGCGAACTCCAGCACATGCCGGGACGGCAGGTCGAGCCACTGCCAGTCGTCGACCGCCAGGACCAGCTGCCGTTCGCCCGCGAGGCTCCGGATCAGGGTGAGGAATCCCGCCGCGATCGCCCGGGCGACGGGGCGTCTCGCCGTCGGCCGGCGGCGCATGAGCGCCACGTCGAGCGCCTCGCGCTGAGGATCGGGCAGGGCTGCGAACGCCTCGTCGTCGACCCTCCCGAGCAGATCCGCGACGGCGGCGAACGAGAGCTTCGCCTCGGCGACGGAAGGCCGGCACGAGAACACGAGCGCTCCTCGCTCCTGCGCCCGTCGCCGCGCCTCCCGCCACAGGGTCGTCTTGCCGATCCCCGGGTGACCCTCGAGCGCCAGCGCGGCGAACCCTCGGGCCGACGCCGCGAGGAACCGCTCGATCTCGGCGAGCTGCGCTTCGCGACCAACGATCTCGGGCGCCACGACGCCCAACTGTACCGGCCGGCGACGCCGGCACGATCCGAGCGTGGTCTAGGTGGTCAGCACCATCGAGGGAGTCGCCTCGCCGCCGACCGCCTCACGGGTCACCCAGCAGTGATGCCAGGTCATCCCCGCCGGGATCACCGCCTTGAACGTGGCCCGGCCGCCGGTCGCGGTGTCGAACGTGACCGCCGAGACGTTCTCGTTGCCGGGCGTGCGGAACCACATCTCGTAGTAGTGGCCGGCACCGGCGGGAGGCAGCCCGTTGACGTGCACGACCATCTGCCGCACGCCGTTCGAGGCGTGGCTGAAGTCGACCTCGGCCGCCGCGCCGTGGGGGCCGCTGAGCGAGACCGAGAACTGCGTGGCCGGCCCGCCGCCCCGGCCGCCGATCGCGAGCACGACGGCGACGGCCACAGCAGCGCCGAACGCTGCGGCGGTGGACGCCACCCGCCACCAGACCGGCAACCGCCACGAGCGCTTCGCGCGGGGAACGGTGGTGGGCGGCTCGCCCAGGGCGGCGCTCCGCGCCGCTGCAGCCGCCATCGCAGGCACGGACTCCGGCGCAGGAGTTCGCTGCAGCATGCGCTCGACGCGCTCGAGATCACGATCGTCACTCACCGGCCCACCTCCTCTCGCAACATCGGCGCCATCCGCTGGAGGGCGCTTCGGGTTCGGGTCTTGACAGTCCCCAGGGGCAGCTCGAGCTGCTCCGCGATCTCGCTCTGGGCGAGCCCGGAGAAGTACGCGAGCTCGATCACCTCGCGCTCGCGGTCGGGCAGCGAGTCGACGGCGAGGTGCACGCGGAACGCCTCGAGCTCGGAGATGGCCTGAGCATCGGGCAGCGGGGACGGGTCGGGGCGATCGGGCAGCTCGCCGACGACCAGCGGCACCCGCGCGCGGCTGGCGTCGATGGCGGCATTGCGCGCGATCGCGAACATCCAGCCGGCGGCGCTGCCGCGGCCGCGGTGATACCCGGCCGCCGCCCGCCACACCGCTGCGAAGGCCTCCTGGGCGACATCCTCGCCGGTGTGGCGATCGCGCAGGATGCGCACGACGAGGGAGAACACTGCGCGGGAGTAACGCTCATACAGCGTCGCGAATGCGCCCTCGTCGCGGTCGCGGGCGACGCGCTCCAGCAGATCCTCGTCGGTGGGCGACTCGTGGACCACGACAGCCAGACTAGACCATCGCCTGGGAGCGAGGGCGCGCGGCGCCGCAGTGACCGAAACGACCGTCATCGTGCATGGAATACGGATTGGCGGGCGGAGCGGTTTGTGAGCAAGAACCCGAAGCGGCGTCGCCGGCGACGCGAGGCGCGTCGAGTGCGGTCGCCGCTGCGCGGCGTCGTCCCAGAACGCCACGGAACGACTCGATCCGGCCGGCGACACCACTTCGGGTCGGCGAGTGCCCCCGCCGGGCAGCGGCAAGACCGCGGCCGAGGGGAGCGCTAGGCTCACGATGGGGGCGACACCACCTGCGCGCGTCACCCGAACGGTTATGCGTTGAGCGGGCCGGCGCGGCGGATCAGGGGAAGTCGGAGCCGACGTGGGCGTCGGCGGAGTGAATGTGCATGCCCGACGTGACCAGGTCGCGGATGCTGACGACGCCGACCAGCTCGCCGTCCTCGACCACGGGGATGTGGCGGAACTTGCCCTCGGCCATGATCTGCGCGGCCTCGCTGGGCAGGTGGTCGGGCGGCAGGGTGATCGGGTCGGGCGTCATGTAGGTGCGCACATGATGCTGGTCGGGATGGCGGCTGTCGGCGATGGCGCGCAGCAGATCGCGCTCGGTGAAGATGCCCACGAGCCGGCCGCCCTCGTACACGATCGCGGCGCCGACGTTGCGCCGGCGCATCGCGCGGGCAGCCTCCGAGAGCGTCACCGTAGGCTCGATGGTGAGCACATCCCCGCTGCTCATGAAGTCGCGCAGGGTGACCGCCATGCGCAGATCCTACTCGGTTTCGCGCGGGCGCAGACGCATCTCGAGCAGCAGATCGGCGTCGAGCGCGTCGGCGATGCGCATCAGCGTGTCGAGCTTGGGCGGCCTGCCGCCGCGCTCGAGCCGGGCGATCGCCGACTGCGTCGTGCCGCACAGGACGGCCAGCTCCTGCTGGCTCATGCCCCGCTCGATGCGGTTGTCGGCCACCATCCGGCCGACCTCGGCGAACCGCTGCTCGTGGTCGCGGCCGAGCGCCTCGGCGCGCTTGCGGATGCCCTCGCGCATGCGCTCGAGCGACTGGGCGGTGAGGCGGTGACGCTGCGTCTGGGGGTGGCTCGACACCCACACAGTGTATCGCGCCCGCGCTATCACTCGCCAGGAGCGGCCGCGGGCCCCCTTCCCCGCAACCCGCGGAGGGGCTCCGCCGTCAGTTCGCCCAATGAGGCGAGTCGTCATCACCGGGGTCGGTGCGGTCACGCCCGTCGGCAACGATGCCGCCTCGATGTGGGACGCGCTCGTGTCCGGCCGAAGCGGCGTCGACGTCATCCGTGCGTTCGACGCCGACGCCTTCCCGGTCAACATCGCCGCAGAGGTGAAGGACTTCGATCCGAGCGCGGCGATGAGCGCGAAGGAGGTGCGGCGCACGGCCAGCGACGTCCACTTCGGAGTGGCCGCGGCGATGGAGGCGGCCCGGGACGCAGAGCTCACGGTCGCCGAGCCGCGCCGCGTCGGCGTGGTCATGGGCAGCGTCATGGGCGGCCTCTCCTACACGCTGCGCCAGCAGGCCATCCTGGAGGAGCGCGGCTGGGAGCGGGTCTCGCCGCACTGGCTGCCGAACACCCTCGTCGACACGACGACGAGCCACGTCGCCACCATGCTCGGCGCGCGCGGCCTGAACTACGCCACCGAGTCGGCGTGCGCCACCGGCACCCACGCCATCGGCGAGGCGGCGGCGGCCATCGTGCGCGACCAGGCCGATGTGATCCTGGCCGGCGCGACCGAGTCGGCCATGCTGCCGATCATCCTGGCCGGATTCTGCGCGATGCGGGCGCTGGTCGACGGCCGCGACGACCCCGCGGCGGCATCCCGGCCGTTCGACCTCACCCGGGCCGGGTTCGTGATGGCCGAGGGCGCGGGCGTGGTCGTGCTGGAGGAGCTCGAGCGCGCGCGCAGCCGCGGCGCCCGCATCTACTGCGAGCTGGTCGGCTACGGCGCCTCGAACGACGCCTACCACGTCGCCACCCCCCACCCCGACTCGATCGGCGTGATCGAGATGATGCGCGACGCCCTCGAGCGCTCGCACATGCAGCCGGCCGAGGTCGACTACATCAACGCCCACGGCACGTCGACGCCGTACAACGACGCGGCCGAGACGCAGGCGGTCAAGGCGGTGTTCGGCGAGCACGCCCGGCGCATGGCGATCTCGTCCAACAAGTCGATGTTCGGGCACCTGTTCGGCGCGGCCGGCGCCGTGGAGGCGGTCGCGACCGCCCTCACGATCCACCACGGCGTGATCCCGCCGACGATCAACCTGCACACGCCCGACCCGGAGTGCGACCTCGACTACGTGCCGAACACGGCCCGCACGGCGGACGTCCGCGTCGGCCTGTCGAACTCGATGGGCCTGGGCGGCCACAACGCCTGCCTGATCCTGCGCAAGCTGGACGACTAGCCGAGGCGTCCGAAGCGGGGACTGTCCCCGCGAGCGGGGACAGTCCCCATCGGGCTATCCCAGGCCGGCATGGCGGACACGCTCGGCGGCCATGCCGCTCACCACCGTGTCCACGAGGCCGTAGTCGCGCGCCTCCTCGGCCGTCAGGAAGTAGTCGCGCTGCGTGTCGGTGTGGATCTGCTCGACCGACTTGCGGGTGTCGGCGGCCATGATCTCCTCCATCCGCCGCTGCAGCGCCAGGATCTCGCGGGCGCGGATCTCGATGTCGGTGGCCTGGCCCTCGAAGCCGGACGTGTGCCCCTGGTGGATCATGACCTTCGCGTTGGGCAGCGCCATGCGCTTGCCCTTCGCGCCGCCGGCGAGCAGCACGGCCCCCATCGACATCGCCATCCCGAAGCAGATCGTCTGCACCGCGGGGCGCACGTACTGCATCGCGTCGTAGATCGCGAGGCCCGCGTACACGTCGCCGCCGGGCGAGTTGATGTAGAGCGAGATGTCCTTGTCGGGATCGTCGGACGCGAGGTGGATGATCTGGGCCACGATCAGGTTCGCGATCTCGGAGGTCACGGGCGTGCCCAGGAAGATGATGCGGTCGTTCAGAAGCCGCGAGTAGATGTCGAACGAGCGCTCGCCGCGCCCGGTCTGCTCGACCACCATCGGAATCAGCGGTGACATCGTGCCCCCTTGCGGTATGGTGCAACCAACTGGTTGCCCATCATAGGCCGGCCAATCCGAATGCGCAACCTAGAGGTTGCATGTCTTCAGGAGGTAGCCCATGTCCGAGTCCGTCACCCGAGAGGTCGTACTGCCCCTGGAGCGCGACGAGGCCTGGCGCGTGGTCACCGAGCCCGATCACCTGCGCGAATGGCTGGCCGACGACGTCGAGATCGACCTGGTCGAGGGCGGCCTGATCGAGCTCGGCTGGGACGGCGGCGGCCGCCGCCACGGTGTGGTCGAGACCGTCGAGGAGCACGAGCGGCTGGTGTTCCGGTGGCGGCCCGACGAGACCGGGCCGGTGCACATCGAGACGACCGTCGAGATCGGCCTCGACGACGCCGCCGAGGGCACCCGTGTCACCGTCGTCGAGACCGGCTTCGAGGCGCTGGCGGACGCGGTCGCGCCGGGCTGCACGGCCGTGTCGAGCTGGGCCTGGGACGTGCGTCTGGGAGCGTGTGGCGACCTGCCGCTGATGCTCGCGGCATGAGCCCCGATCCGGTCGGGACGACGTTTGCGGCGCTCGCCGACCCGACCCGCCGGCACGTGATCGGAGTCCTCTCGGCCGGCGCGGAGGTCAGCGTCAGCCAGCTTGCGCGCGAGCTCCCGATCAGCCGCCAGGCCGTCGCCAAGCACCTGGCGGCCCTGGCCGACGCGGGGCTCGTCGAGTCGTCGCGGCACGGCCGCGAGACGCGCTACCGGCTCACTCCCGGCCCGCTGACCGACGCCGGCGCCTGGCTCGACCGGGTCGGCACCGAGTGGGATTCGCGCCTCGGCCGGCTGAAGCAGCACGCCGACGGGCAGCGTCGGTCCGGCTGAGCGCCTATCCTGACGCCGACATGTCGACCGTCCGCCAGGCCAATCCGCTGATCTCGCAGGCCGAGGCGCGCGAGCTGGGGCTCGACCGGCCCGACCTGGTCGGCATCTACCGCAACATGCTGGCGACGCGCCGGATCGAGGAGCGCGGCAACCTGCTCTTCAAGGCGGGCAAGCTCCCGGGCAGCTACTACACCGGGCGCGGCAACGAGGGCGCCTCGGTCGGCATGGCGACGGCGATGGGCGCAGACGACGTCGCCTCGCCGCTGCACCGCAACCTGGGCGTGCACGTCGTGCGGGGCGTGCAGCCGGCGGCGATCTTCTGCCAGTTCATGGGCCGCCAGGGCGGCGCCACCGGCGGCCGCGACTCCAACCTGCGCTCGAACGACTTCACCGCCGGGCGGGGCCTGCTCGCCGGCGTCAGCCACCTGCCGGCGATGATCCCCACCATCACCGGGATCGCGCTCGCGTTCCAGCTGCGGCGCGAGCCGCGGGTGGCGGTCGGCTGGTGCGGCGACGGCGCGGCCGCGCGCGGCGACATGCACGAGTCGATGAACCTGGCCGGCGTGCGGCGGCTGCCGATCGTGTACGTGATCGACAACAACCAGTACTCCTACTCGACGCCGAACCGGCTCTCGTTCGCGTGCGAGCACCTGGCCGACCGCGGCCCCGCCTACGGGTTCGAGGGCATCGTGGTCGACGGCACCGACGTGCTCACGGTGCTGCGCGAGGGCCAGCGCGCGATCGAGCGCGCCCGCGAGGGCGGCGGCCCGACGCTGCTCGAGCTGGTCACGCTGCGGATGGAGGGCCACGCGGTGCACGACGACGCCGGCTACGTCCCCCGCGAGCTCCTGGCCGAGTTCGCCGCCAAGGACCCGGTCGACCGCTTCCGAGCCTGGCTCGAGGAGGTCGAGGAGGTGGGCGAGGCCGAGCTGGCCGCGCTCGACGCCGAGGTGACCGCCTGGGTCGACGCCGGCGTGGCCGAGGCCGAGGCCAGCCCCATGCCCGACCCGGCGACGCAGCTCAGCGGCGTCTACGCCTGACCTGCTCCCTGCGCTCGCGCCGCTCGAGCCGGCGCGATCCGGCCGCCTGCTCCACGCCGAAGGCCGTGCGCACCACGAGCGTGAACAGGCCGATGCCCGACACGAGCAGCACCCAGATCGGCCAGAACCCGCCGTTTGCGCCCGTCGCCAGCCAGATCGCGATCGCCACGGCGTTCACGGTCACGAACCCCGCCGCCTGCCTGCGCATCGCCTCCGACCGCCACGGCGATGCGGCCGGCGGGGCGGGCGCCGGCAGGTCGGCCGCCAGGCGCGCCAGCTCGCCGCGCGTCTGCGCGCGGTAGGCGAGGTCGATGCGGCGCTCGAACTCGGCCGTGTCGAGCCGGCCGGCCGCCGCCTCCTCGCGCAGCCGGGCCACGGCGGCTTCCCGCTCCGCATCCGACGCCAGAACGTCGCTCGCCTCGGCCACGCGGCGATCATACCCAGGCCCGTCGCGGCGCCGGCTGGGCTATCCTCGTCGCATGAGTGAGTTTCCGTTCAACATGTTCGGCGGGGGCGACCCCGAGGAGCTCCAGCGGGCGATGGCCCAGTTCATGGAGCAGGCCCAGCAGGGCCAGCGGGTGGCGTTCGCAGACCAGGCGATCAACCTCGCGGTCGGCGTGACCGTGGCCGCCATCGGCCGCCTCGAGCTGACCGGCACGGCCGACGAGCAGGCAAATCAGGTGCGCGACGCGATCCGGCTGATCTTCCCCGAAGCGGTGACGCTCGTGCGCGAGGCCCGCGAGGGCCTGGCCTAGCCCGAGAGCGGCGCGTGCGGTCGACGGGCGTCCACCACGTCGACCTGGTCGTCGCGGACATCGGCCGGTCGCTGGCGTTCTACCGCGGCGTGCTCGGTCCGCTGGGCTGGCACGGGCTGCACGAGATCCCCGGCGAGCGCGGCGAGACGATCCACTACGTCCACGGCCCCGGGTCGACGGTCGGCCTGCGCCAGGCGCCCGACGGCGCCGCGTCGCTGCCGGTCGACCGCTACCGGGTCGGCATGCACCACGTCTGCTTCGAGGCGGCCACCCGCGAGCTCCTGTACGCCGCGGCCGGCCGCATCGCCGAGCTGGGCGGCAGCGTCTCGGAGGGGCCGCGCCACTTCCCCGAGTACCGCGAGGGCTACCACGCCATCTTCTTCTTCGATCCCGACGGCATCAAGCTCGAGCTGTCGTGGACGCCGCCCGGGACGTATGACTGGCAGAGCCCGCCGCCCGGCTGAGGTTGCGGGCCACGCGAAGCGCTCGTACTCTCGGTAACGGTGGGGAACTCGGTGGGGGCACGGAAACGGCTCGCGGCGCTCTGCGCCGGCGTCGGCCTGCTCGTGCTCATCCCGGCCGCCCAGGCCGCGATCGCGACCCGGCCGCTCGCCACCTGGCAGACGAACGGCCGCGTGAACGCGATCATGCAGATCGGCGGCGTGACCTACGTCGGCGGCAAGTTCACGCAGGTGATGAACCACTCCGGCGCGGTGTCCACGGTGTCGAACCTGGCCGCGTTCAACAGCAGCGGCAACTTCACCGGCTGGGCCCCCCTGGCCAACGGCACGGTCAAGACGTTTGCGACCGACGGCGCCGGCGGGATCATCGCCGGGGGCAGCTTCACCAAGATCGGCACGGCCGGGCGGCCGCACATCGCCGAGTTCCTGGCGAACGGCACGCTCGTCGACAAGTCGACCTTCGCCGCCACCGCCGACGGCGACGTGCAGGCGCTGGCGACGGCCGGCGGGACGCTCTTCATGGGCGGGCAGTTCGCCACGATCGACGGCCAGTCGCGCCCGTTCCTGGGCGCCGTGTCGCTCGCCGACGGCACCATCGACTCCACCTGGACGCCCGCGGTCGACGGCCGCGTGGACGACCTCGCGGCGGTGGGCGGAAACGTCGTCGCGGGCGGGTTCTTCGTGAACGCCGACGGGACGCCGCACGCGGCCCTGGCCGCGTTCGACACCGCGGCCGGCGCCCTGCAGGCGGGCTGGGCCAGCCCGACGACCTCACCGGTCGTCGCGATGACCGCCGCCGCCGACGGCTCGATCTACACGGGCCACTTCAACAACCGCCTGCAGAGCTTCACCCCGACCGGGAGCCAGAGCTGGCACGACACGCTCGACGGCAACGTGCAGGCGCTCACGGTGTCCGACGGCGAGCTGATCGCCGGCGGCCACTTCGTGAACATCTGCGTCGGCTCGACCTGCACCGTGCGCCACCACATCGCCGCCGTCGACCTGACCAGCGGGGCCCTCGACACGACGTGGGCGCCGAACGTCAACAGCGACCTGGGCGTGTTCGCACTGGCCGACACGTCGGTGGGGCTCGCCGCCGGGGGCGACTTCACGACCTTCGGCGGCACCGCCCAGGCGCATCTGGCCTTTTTGGCGACGGGCGGCTCGGTTCAAGTCGATCACACGCCGCCGACGGTCAGCCCCGCTGCCCGACGCGATCCTGCGCAAGGCGACCACGATCGCGTCCGGCCAGGTGCCGCTGCTCGTGCGGTGGGGCGCAGGCGACCCGAGCGGCGTGTGCTCCTACCAGCTGCAGCGCCGCGTCGCCGCCGGGCCGTTCCAGAACGTCTCGCTCGCGGCGAAGACCGCGACCACGAAGTCGGTCGTCGCTGCAGTCGGCCACGACCCACACCTACCGCGTGAAGGCGACCGACTGCGTCGCCAACGCCTCGAGCTTCGCGCAGGGGCCGGCGGTGGCGCTGACCGCATTCCAGGACTCACGCTCCGGCATCGCCTACACCCGGGCGTGGTCGCGCGCGGCGGCGGCGAAGGCCTACGGCGGCACGATCCACTCCACGAGCAAGGCCGGGGCGTTTGCGACGCGGACGTTCACCGCCCGCCAGGTCGCATGGGTGCGCCACGCGCACCGCGACCCGGGGCAGCGCCCGGGTCTACCTCGACGGCAAGCTGGCCGGCACGGTCAACCTGCACGAGCGCAACCGCCATGCACCGCCGGCTCGTGTTCGCCCATGCGTGGGCAAGCGACGCGAAGCACACGATCAAGATCGTCTGCGTCGGCACCCCCGGCCACGCCACGATCGACGTCGACGCGATCCTGACCGTCAAGTAGCGGCGCTCAGCCGTCCCTGCGCATGAAGAGGGCCATCGTCGCGGTGAAGCCGTGCAGGAACGTGTGCCCGCCGACCGGCCCGATCTCGCCCGAGCAGAACATGCCGGCAAGCGGGATCGGGCCGAGCTCGTCGGCCACCGCGCCGGCGTCGTGGTCGGGATCGGCGTACATGTTCGTGCCGCGCCCGTTGCACGCGAAGAGCAGCGCCGCCTCGGGGCGCTCGCCGTCGGCGGCGCTCGCCCGCAGCGCCGCGCGCAGGTCGGCGTCGGCGCTCGCGGCGTCGCGGGCGTGGAACCGGAACGTCTGGCCCACGCGCACGGAGTCGCCCACGACCAGCGACCCCTGGTCGGCGTCACCGCCCATGACCGCCCGCATCAGATAGTCGTCCGATCCGTAGTCGTCGCGGTTCTCGTCGATCACGAGGCCGGCCAGGAGGCCGCGCTGGACGAGGCCGCGGCCGTGATCGTCGAGGCCCGCCACGATGTCGGTGAGGCGCTCGTAGGCCGGCCGCCCGGCCAGCTCGTGGATGATGTTGCCCTCGGCGCTCGTGATCACCATCTCGGGCCCGACCGGAGCGCACCCCTGCGAGACGAGCACGCGCAACGCCACTCCGCCCTCGACCACGACGGCGACGGCGCCGTGGCGCAGCACCCTCCGCCCGCAGACGAGCGCGTGCTCGCCGGGCCCGCCGCCGCCGGAGGCGAGCCCGCCCACGGCGACGGCGCCGTTGAAGCGCCCGCTCACGCCGTCCAGGAACGCGTCGGCGGGGAACGTGTAGGGGTCGGCCATGAGCAGCATCGGCTCGCCCGGGGTGGGCACGAGGTCGATCGGCATCTCCACCGCGGGGCCGTCGCCGGTGTCGCGCACGCTCAGGTGATGCGCACGCGCCCGCCCGCCCGGCAGGCTGGTGGCGAGCAAGCTCAGGGCCGGCACGCCCTCGAGCTCGCGGCCCGTGCCGATCACGGCCTCCCCCGTCGCCCCGGCGAGCGCTCCGGGCCGCAGGATGTCGGCCACCGCCGCGGCGGCCTGCTCGGCGTCGGCGGCGTGCTCGGGCGAGAGGAACAGGAAGGCGACGTCGGCGGGAGCGCCGGCGAGCCCGTCGAGCACGGCCTCGGCAGCCTCCTCGGCCGCCGCGCGCGTGTCCGGAAGCGTCGAGGTGGCCGCCGCCGGGCGGGCGCCCGGCGTCATTCGATGATCCGCCAGTCGGTCTCGATGTGGGCGGTCGTCGAGGCCGTGATGAAGCAGTCGCGCACCGCCTTGTCGGTCAGCCCGCGCGCGGCCGCGGCCTGACCGGCGGCCATGCGCACGCTCACGACGACCGCGACGTGCGTGAAGGCGTAGCGGTGATCCTGGTCACGCCGCTCGATCGACCCGGTCGCGGCCGCCGAGTAGCCCTCGACCTCGAGGTCCGTAGTGCTCGCAGTGGGCCAGGAACGAGAGCATCGTGCACGACTCGAGCGCCGCCAGGAACAGGTGCTCCGGGCTCCAGCGGTCGGTCTCGCCGCCGGGGAAGTCCGGCGGCGGAGCGACGGTGAGCTCCGGCCGGTCGCCCGATGCGACCGTCGCCGTGCGCCCGCCCTGCCATTGGAGCTCCGCCTGGTACGTGAAGACTTTCGATCGCATTGCCATCGTCCGACTCCTCCGTGCGTTGCCGACCCGACCATACCCACAAACCACCCGGGCCCATCACGCTCCCAGCACAGAGCGGACGGCGTCCGGGGTCACATCGTGCCACGGACCGCCATGCCAGGCCCGGTCGAGGTAGCGAGCGCGCAGGAGCGCGGCGGCCGATTCGCGCTCCGCCGGCGGTCAGCTCGGCGTCCGCGCCGGGCTCCGCGAGCGCCGCGATCACGGCCCGCTCGGCCGCGGCGACGTCGCCGCCGACGAGCGCCACGTGGTCGGGGCGGCTGGCGGCGGGCCGCGGGCGGCCCTGCAGATCGCCGTCGCGCGGGCCGGCCAGGCAGGCGCGCAGGGCGTCCAGGTCGGCGGCGACGAGCAGCGTGCCGTGCACCAGGGTGACATCGCGGCCGCGGTGGGCGGCGATGCCGGTCACCTTGCGATCGCCGATCCGCACCGTCCGCTCGTCCCGGCTCGCATCGGCGCCGAGCGCCCGGCACGCGCGCACGATGCCGTCGAGCAGCGGCGCGTACATCTGCGGGATGGCCGCCGACGCCGCCGGATGGCTCGCCGGCAGAGCGAGCGCGGCGCACACCGTGCCCGGGTCGAGGTAGACCGCGCCGCCGCCGGTGAAGCGGCGCCAGACACGCACGCCGTGGCGGGCGCAGGCGGCGGCGTCGACCTCCCAGTCGGCGCGCTGGAAGCGGCCGATGACGACGGCCGGGCGCGTGCGCCAGACGAGCAGCGTCGGCACGCCGACCGCGGCCCGGACGAGGGCCTCGTCGAACGCGAGGCCCTGCGGCGGGTCGCACAGCCCCGCCGAGATCGCGCGCTGCGCGATCACCGCACGCGCAGGCCCGCCCGGCGCAGCCGCATCGCCACCGACGGCGGCGTGTCGGGCGCGAGCTCGAGCTCGGCGGGCAGCTTCGGCTCGAGTCCGGCCAGCTGCTCGGCGAGCGCGTCCCGCCCCCCGGAAGCGGCCAGTTCCGCACGGACGGCCGTGAGCCGGGCGGCGGCGTCCGCAGCGGCCGACTCGGCCGCGCCCCGGGCCTCATCGGCGAGCCGGATCAGCTCGAGCGCGTCGCGGCGCAGCGCCTCGGGCCGGGAGTCGTCTGCCACCGGAGGCGGTGGGTCGAGCTCGAGTGGCGCCTCGAGCAGCACATCGGCCAGGCGCTCACGCTGCGCGGCCAGGCGCTCGCGCTGCTCGCGCGTGGCGAGCCGCGCCGCCTCGACCCGGCGCCGGGCCTCGTCGGCATCGTCGCGGTACGGCGCCGCGTCGGCGCCGGCCGCCTCGGCCAGCTCTGCCAGGTCGACGGCCCGCTGCCATACCGTGACGAGCGGCCCCTGCGCCACCCACTCCCGTTCGAGCTCGCGGACGAGAGGCTCGACCTCACCCGCCGTCGCGCCGGCCGCCGCGCGCAGCCGCGGGGCGGCGCTCACGACCTGCTCCAGGTGGGCCGCCTCGGCCTCGAGCGCTTCGGCATGCCGCAGCGCATCCCGCAGCCGCTCCACCTCCGCGGCGGTCTCGAGCAGCCGGTCGAGGTCGACGTCAGACGGCGTCATCGGGCAGCGGCCGCAGCCGCACGGGCACCGGCGGCCGCCGGTCGATCCAGTGAAGCACGCGCGGCGCAAGCGCGATGCCGAACGCGTCCAGGAAGCAGTATCCGCCGGGGATGCCGCTCGGCGGGTTCCCGATCGTGAGCACGCCGGTGGGGTCGTGCAGCGCCCACCTCCACGCGCCCACGCCGGTGCCGACCAGCTCCAGGTAGCTGCAGACCAGGAACGCGCCCGCATACACGAGCGGCTGGCGTCCGACCAGGATGAACCGGACGAGGAACAGGTACATGATGGCCCCCAGCAGGTCCTGCCGCGGTGCGAGCAGCGCCCCCCAAAGCGCCCATGCGCCGCACGCGACGAGCGCGAAGGTGACGAGCGGCATCCGCAGCCGGTCGGCGATGGCCGAGCGGCCGATGTTGAGCGCCGCGAGGTACACCAGGCCGTGCCCCGGCGGCACGTAGGAGGGGACGTTGTGCAGGCGGTAGGTGTAGAGGCCGAGCAGCGGCGATGCGGTGTACTCGACGCAGGTCGCGATCACGATCACGACCGCGACCTGCACCCGCACCGAGCGCGGCTGGCGGCGCAGGATCGCGATCAGAAGCGCCCACGTGAGCAGGCCCACGACCCGCTGTCGCCAGATGCCGGCCGCCGAGTCCAGGCCGGCCCCGAAGGCGATCCACACGAGCACGGTCGCGACGAGCGTGAGCTCGGCGCGCGACCGCAGCAGGGCCTCGGTGACGGAGCACTGCAGCGGCAGCCGTTCTGTGCGGCGCAGCATCGCCGCACTTTACCGGGACGCTCTACCATCCACCTCGCATGGACGGTCACATCGAGGTAAACGCGATGGCGGTGCGGCACGCGCTGGCGCGCTCGTTCACGGGCACCGATCCGCAGGGTCACGCCTGGCGCGGCACGACAGACCTCGGCGGCACGATCGTCACCGTCGACGTGGAGCCGGCCGCCGACGCCACCGTGCACGTGCACGTGTGGGCGCCGGCGATCGAGACGGGCCCGCTCGACGCCCGCGTCGCCCGCGTCCTCGCCTGCGAGAACGGCGAGCTCGTGCTCGGCCGGTTCGGGCATCGGGGCGACGCCATCGTGGTCGAGCACACCATCCTCGCCGGCACCACGATGGACGCCGTCGAGGTGCAGGCGTCCGTATGGACGGTGGGCTGGGGGGCCGCGGCCTGGTCCGCCCGGCTGCACGCGCTCCTGAGCGACGCCGTGCCCGTGCCGCCCGCGCCGCAGACGCCCGCGGCCCGGCTGCGCGACGCCGCCGACCATGTCGAGATGACCACCCGCCGCGTGCGCCGTTACCTCGACGAGCGCCACGGCGGCTTCCAGCACGATCCCGACTGGGGCTTCCACGGGGCGTTCGGAAGCGCCCGCGTATTCGTCGACGTCCTGCCGGTGCTCGACGACTCGACCGCCGTCCGCGCGTCGGCGCCGGTGCTCTCCGACGTCGACCTGTCCGACGGGCTGGCGCTCAAGGTGGCCGCGGTCGCCGCCGAGACGCCGTTCGGCGGGTTCGCCTACCTCGGCGGCCGCCGTGAGCTGTGGTTCCAGCACGCGATCCTCGGCGACGACCTCGACGTCGTCGAGCTCGAGGCCGCGATCGCCATCGTCGCCGAGGTGGCCGACGGCTGGGATGACCGCCTGGCAGCGGAGTTCGGCGGCCTGCGCTACGCCGATCTGGGCTGAGCCGTTCACTCGTTCGGGTGAGTTACGAGCGGGCGGTTTCGGACTACAAGGAGCCTTAGATGTCCCTCAAGCTCTGCGTAGTCCTGCCGATGCGGCGCGAGAGGTTCCGCGTCTCTGCGCGGAAGCAAATCCCCCGGCAGATTTCTGCTCTAGGAGGCGTGCACGTATGAACGAGTTCTTCACCGAGGTTCGTGACGAGGCCGGTCAGACGATGGCGGAGTACGCCGTCGTGCTCGGCGTCATCACGATCGCCGTCGTTGTCACCCTGGGTCTGCTCTCGACCGCGATCCAGAACACGCTGAACAACGTCATCTCCTCGCTGTAGTCCTGATCGTGCGCGCGACCGGCCCTGAACGCCGGCCGCGCGCACGTGCGTTTCCAGCTCCCGCCGGTGCTATCGTCACCGGCGCATGAGCGCAGGCCGAGCCGCAATGTGGATCATCGCCGGTGGGATCGTCTCGGCCCTCGTGATCGTGCTCGGCGTCGACGGCCTCTCCGGCGTCCCCGGAGAGTGGGTGGGCGTGGTGGTCGCCGCGATCCTCGCCTCGGCCGCCTTCGCGCTGGGCTACGCCGAGTAACCCGCCACCCGGGGTCAGACCCCTTTTGGCGGGTCCGCGAGCGCTGCGGCCACCAGCTCCACCGGGTGGACGATCGGCAGGCCGGGGTGGCCCGCGCGGCGCAGCGCCGCGGCGATCTGGATCGCGCAGCCGGGGTTCGCGGTCGCGAGCACGTCCGGGGCGGCGGCGAGCACCGCGCGCGCCTTGCGCGCTCCCAGCTCGCGGGCCGTCGCCGGCTCGAGCAGGTTGTAGATCCCGGCCGAGCCGCAGCACATGTCCGGCTGGTCGAGCTCGACCAGCTCGACCCCTGGGATGGCCGCAAGCAGCGAGCGCGGCTCGGCGGCGACGCCCTGGGCCTGGCGCAGATGGCACGCGTCCTGGTAGGCCACGCGCAGCGGCGGCTGCGGCGCCCGCTCGGCCACCGGCCCGAGCTCGGCCGACAGCTCGGTGACGTCGCGCACCGCCGCCGAGAACCGGCGGGCCGCGTCGGTTCCGAGCAGCTCGCCGTACTCCTTCATCGCCGAGCCGCAGCCGGCGGCGGTCACGACCACCCGCTCGAAGCCGCCCAGGGCGGCGATCGTCTCCTGCGCCCGCCGCCGCGCCTCGTCCTCGCGGCCGGAGTGCAGCGCAAGCGCACCGCAGCAGCCCTGCCCGCGGGGCACCGTCACCTCGCAGCCGTCTGCGGCGAGCACGGCGGCGGCGGCGCGGTTCACCCGCCCGAAGAACACGCGCTGCACGCACCCCTCGAGCAGCGCCGCCCGCATGCGCGGCTCGCCGCGGGCGGGCACGAGCGGCTGCGGGCGGGCGCGCAGATCGGCCGCGGTCACCCGCGGCGCGAGCGGGAAGGGGCGGACGCCGGTCGCGAGCGGCCACGCCAGCGCCCGCAGCAGCCGCGGCCGAGCGGCGAGCGCGAGCACACCGCCCTCGACGGCCCGCTGGCGCAGCGACCGCGGCGCCCGCTCACGCCGCTGCGCCCGCGTGCGCTGGATGAGCAGGTCGTAGCGCACGCCGCTGGGGCAGGCGGGCACGCACGCCAGGCAGCCGAGGCAGCGGTCGAAGTGGCCGGCGACCGTCGCGTCGAGCTCGATCTCGCCGCGCTCGACCAGGTTCATCAGGTGGATGCGGCCGCGGGGCGAGTCCATCTCGTCGCCCCAAAGCGTGTAGGTCGGGCACGCCGGCAGGCAGAACCCGCAGTGCACGCAGGCGTCGAGCAGCTCGCGGGTCTCAGCCACCGTAGGCCTCGATCACGCGCCGCTCGAGCGCCTCGACGTGCCTGTCCGGGGTCTGACCCTGAATCCGCACGTCCGCGTAGAGCAGTCCGCGGGCGTAGCGGCCCACGATCGTGGTGGCGCCGGCCGCCTGGAGGCGGGCGATCGTCGCCGGCACGTCGGCCGGCAGGCAGCGGGTGAGCGCGAGTCCCGCCGCCCGCTCGCGGTGCTCGGCCCAGAGGGCCTCGTCGGCCTCCACGAGCTCGCCACCGACGAGCTCCGCCGCCTGCTCTGCCAGCGACCGCGCCACCGGGCTCTCGAACCGCACGAGCATCTGCTGCGGCGGCCAGGCGTACTCGACGCAGGCGGGCGCCAGCTGCTCGAGCACGAGCGGATCGGCCGGCGCCGTCACGACGGTGCACGTCGAGGCGGGCAGCGGATGCAGGCGCAGCGTCAGCTCCAGGATCTCGCCCAGGCGGCCCTCCGCGCCGGTGAAGAGCTTGGGCAGGTCGTAGCCGGCGACGGTCTTCACGACCCGGCCGCCGGACCGGGCGACGGTGCCGTCGGCGAGGCGCACGGTCATCCCCAGCACGAGGTCGCGGGGCGGGCCGTAGCGGTGCACGCGCGGCCCGGACGCTGCGGCCGCGAACGCCTCGCCGACCGGGAGCCCGGCCGCGCCGGGCGGATCGAGCGCGAGCATCTGGCCGCCGCGCGCGAGCACGGCCTGGAGCTCCGGGAGCGGCACGTCGGCGCCGACCGTGCAGGTCAGATCGCCCGGCTCGTGCTCGATCACCACCGCTCGACGCCCTCGCGCTCGGCGGGGTGGCGCCGGTACGGGCCGGGCACCTCGCCGCACAGGCGCGGCGTCGGGAACGCCTTGCCGGGGTTGCAGAGCCCGTCGGGATCGAACGCGGTCCGCAGCCGCAGCATCGTCGCCAGATCGTCGGGCGAGTACATGAGCGGCATGTGGCAGGCCTTGTCGAGCCCGATCCCGTGCTCGCCGGTGAGCGACCCGCCGGCGTCCACGCACGCCTGCAGGATCGCGCTTGCGAGCACCTCGGCCCGCTCGGCCTCGCCCTCCACCGCCCCGTCGTACAGCACGAGCGGGTGCAGGTTGCCGTCGCCGGCGTGGAACACGTTTCCCACCTCGAGGCCGTGCGTGTCGGACAGCTCGCGGATGCGGCGCAGCGTCTCGGGCAGGCGGGTGCGCGGCACCACGCCGTCCTGGACGTAGTAGTCGGGGCTGATCCGGCCCATCGCAGCGAACGCGGCCTTGCGCCCCCGCCAGAAGCCCGCCCGCTCGGCCTCGGTCGCGGCCACGCGCACCTCGGTGGCCAGGCCCAGGGCGCAGCACTCGCGCACCCGCGCCAGCGTGACCTCGACCTCGGCCGCCGGCCCGTCGAGCTCCACCAGGAGCACCGCGCCCGCGTCGAGCGGCAGGCCGGCCCCGACCGCCGCCTCGGCCGCGCGGATCGTGAGCGCGTCCATCATCTCGATCGCGGCGGGCACGATCCCGGCGGCGATCACCGCCGATACCACCTCCCCCGCCGCGTCGGTGGAGGCGAACGCGGCCAGGATCGTCTCGACCCGCTGCGGCCGCCGCAGCAGCCCGACGACGATCTCGGTCGCGATCCCGAGCGTCCCCTCGGAGCCGACGAAGCCGCCGAGCAGGTCGAGCCCGCCCGCCCGGTCGATGCGTACGACCGTGCCGTCGGCGAGCACCACCTCGAGCTCGATCACGTGGTTGGTCGTGAACCCGTACTTGAGGCAGTGGGCGCCGCCCGAGTTCTCGGCCACGTTGCCGCCGATCGTGCACACCTGCTGGCTGGAGGGGTCCGGTGCGTAGTAGAGGCCGTGGGCGGCGACGGCCCGGCTGACATCGAGGTTGGCGACGCCCGGCTGCACGCGCGCCCGCCGGTTGGGGACGTCGACCGCGAGGATCCGGTTCATGCGCGCCAGGCCGATCACGATCCCCTCGGCGATGGGCACCGCGCCGCCCGAGAGCCCGGTACCCGCACCGCGGGCGACGAACGGGATGCCGCGCTCGTGGCAGACGCGCACCGCCGCCTGCACCTGTGCGGTCGTCTGCGGCAGCACGACCGCCTGCGGCACGGCCCGGTGGCCGGTGAGGCCGTCGCACTCGTAGGTGCGCATCTGCGCCGGCTCCGAGATGACCGCATCGGCGCCGACCGCGCGCTCGAGTTCGGCGACGAGGCTCATGCGCCCAAGCTACTCCACCAGCTGGCGCATGACCATCTGCAGGAGGCCGCCGGCGCGGTAGGTGGTGACGTCGGCCGGGGCGTCCAGCCGCGCCGTGCACTCGAACGAGCGCTCGCCGCCGTTGACCTCGACCGTGACGGTGGAGCCGACGTCGAGCGCGCCGAGCCCGCGGATGGTGTACGTCTCGGTGCCGTCGAGGCCGAGGCTCTCGGCCGAGTCGCCGTCCCGGAACTGGAGCGGGATCACGCCGAGGGCCACCAGGTTCGTGCGATGGATGCGCTCGAAGCTCTGGGCCAGCACCGCCCGCCCGCCCAGGAGCGCCGTGCCCTTGGCGGCCCAGTCGCGCGAGCTGCCCGAGCCGTACTCGCGGCCGGCGATGACGATGAGCGGCACGCCCTCCGCCGCATAGCGCTGGGCGGCGTCGTAGATCGGCATCTGCTCCCCCGACGGCAGGTGCCGGGTGAACCCGCCCTCGCGGTCGGCGAGGGCGTTGCGCAGGCGGATGTTCGCGAACGTGCCCCGCACCATCACCTCGTGGTTGCCACGGCGGGCGCCGTAGGAGTTGAAGTCGCGCGGCGCCACGCCCTGCTCCACCAGGTACTTTCCGGCGGGCGTGTCGGGCGAGAAGGCTCCCGCCGGCGAGATGTGGTCGGTGGTGACGGAGTCGCCGAGCACGGCCAGCACACGGGCCGAGACGATGTCCGAGAGGTCGGCGTCGTGCTCGAAGAAGGTCGCCTCGCGCACGTACGTCGAGTGCGGATCCCAGACGAAGAGCTCGCCCTCGGGCACCGGCAGCGCCGTCCAGCGCTCGTCGCCGTCGAAGATGCGCCCGTACTCGTCGGTGAAGAGGTCGGAGCTGAACGAGCCCGCCAGCGCGGCCTCGACCTCGGCCACGCTCGGCCACACGTCGCGCAGGTACACGGGGCCGGCGCTGCCATCTCCGAGCGGATCGGCGGTGAGGTCGGTGTTGACGCTCCCGGCCAGCGCGTAGGCGACGACGAGCGGCGGCGAGGCCAGGTAGTTCGCGCGCACCGCCGGGTGGATGCGCGCCTCGAAGTTGCGGTTGCCCGAGAGCACCGCGGCCACCTTGAGGTCGTCGCGCTCGATCGCGCCCGCCACCTCGTCGGGCAGCGGGCCCGAGTTGCCGATGCAGGTCGTGCAGCCGAAGCCCACGAGGTTGAACCCGAGCTCGTCGAGCGGCCCCATCAGACCCGCCCGCTCGAGGTAGCCGACGACGACCCGCGACCCCGGCGCAAGGCTCGTCTTCACCCACGGCCGCCGCGTGAGGCCGAGCGCGAGGGCCTTCTTCGCGACGAGGCCCGCGGCCACCATCAACGCCGGGTTGGAGGTGTTCGTGCACGACGTGATCGCCGAGATCACGACCGACCCGTCCCCGAGCCGGGAGCCGTTCGGCGTGCTCACACCGAATGCGTCCGAGAACGAGCGCGCCACCTGGGGCAGCGACACCCGATCCTGCGGCCGGCGCGGGCCGGCCAGGCTGGGCACGACCGCGTCGAGGTCGAGGTCGAGCGTCTCGGAGTAGACCGGCGGCGCCTCGGAGCCGGTGCGGAAGAGCCCCTGCTCCTTCGTGTAGCGCTCCACGAGCGCGATCAGCATCGGCCGGGCGGCCGGTGTCGGCGAGGTAGCGCATGGTCTGGGCGTCGACCGGGAACGTGGCCGCCGTGGCCCCGAACTCGGGCGACATGTTCGACAGGGTGGCCCGGTCGGCGACCGTCAGCGAGGCGAGCCCGGGGCCGAAGAACTCGATGAACTTGCCGACCACGCCGTGGGTGCGCAGCTGCTCGGTCAGCGTCAGGACGAGATCGGTGGCGGTGACGCCCGTGCGCAGCTCGCCGCCGATGCGCACGCCGACGACCTGCGGCGGCGTCATGTAGAGCGGCTGGCCCAGCATGACCGCCTCGGCCTCGATGCCGCCGACGCCCCACCCGAGCACGCCGATCGCGTTGATCATCGTCGTGTGCGAGTCGGTGCCGACGAGCGTGTCCGGCAGCGCCACGCCGTCGCGGACCTGGACGACACGGCCGAGGTACTCCAGGTTCACCTGGTGGCAGATGCCCATGCCGGGCGGGACGACGCGGAAGTTGCGGAAGGCCCGCTGCGCCCAGCGCAGGAGCTGGTAGCGCTCGCCGTTGCGCTCGTACTCGCGCTCGATGTTGCGCGCGTAGGCGCCGTCCGACCCGAACGCGTCCACCTGCACCGAGTGGTCGATGACGAGGTCGACCGGCACCAGCGGATCGACCCGGCCGGGGTCGGCGCCGCGGCGGTCGACGGCGGCGCGCAGGGCGGCCAGGTCGACGACGGCGGGCACGCCGGTCAGATCCTGCATGAGCACACGGGCGGGCATGAACGCGAGCTGCGCGCCGGGATGCGGCGCCGGCCAGGCCGCCAGCGCGCGGACGTCGTCCTCGCGCACGTGCTCGCTGCCGGCCCGGCGCAGCAGGTTCTCGAGCAGCACGCAGATGGTGTACGGGAGCGTCAGCGGGTCGACGACGCGGTCGAGACGATGGAACGCCTCGCCGCTCGGGAGCGTGTCGCGGGCGCCGAAGGGATCGGGATCTGCCATCCCCATAGGCTAGTCCGTGTGCGACATTTCGCGTGATGCCCGGATCCCGCGTACGACTTCCCGAAGGTGTGAGCCGGCCGTTCCAGGTGTTCGTGAACGGTGTGGAGCAGACGGAGGGCACGGACTTCACGATCGCCGGGGCGTGGATCGTGTTCGCGCAGGAGCTCATCCCGCCGAAGCAGGACAACGCGCGCAGCGTCTTTCGCGGGTTCTTCTACGGCCGCTACCGCACCGAGCACGTGGTCGACCTGGCCTGCCACGTCGGCGGGCAGGCGCACGTCTTCAGCCGGCTTGCGATCGAGCCGCCGGCCGACGCGGGCTAGCGGCCTAGAAGACGGCCTTGCCCTGCCACCACCACGTCTCCAGGACCGCGAAGACGGTGATGAGGCAGACGGCGAGGATGTGGCCGCCCTTCGAGCGCGGGTTCAGCAGGTAGCCGCACAACGCGACCGCGAGCGCGAGGACGCCCATGTAGATCGGGCGCGTCCACGTGCCCACCACCGCGAACATGATCGCAAGGCCGTTGATGACGGCGACAGCGTCCTCGCGGAAGGACTCGTATTCGGGCGTGTAATCTCGCACGGGGCGCTCCTTGGCCGGACTGGGGCGCAATCTTAGCGGGAGCACGGGCGGGAGCGACGACGAGCGAGACGCGAGGCACGACGGTGCTGCGCAAGGCCGGGATCGAGCACCGGCTGCTGCGGTACGACTATCGACCCGCCGGCGGCGCCGAGCGGGCGGCCGCCGAGCTGGGCGTCGAGCCCGAGCGCATGTACAAGAGCCTCGTGGCGCGGGCCGGCGACGAGCTCGTATTCGCCCTCGTCCCGACCGACGCGGTGCTGTCGCTGAAGAAGCTCGCGGCGGCCGCCGGGGCCAAGCACGCGGCGATGGCGCAGCCGCGCGACGCCGAGCGCGTCACCGGGTACCAGGTCGGCGGGATCAGCCCGCTCGGCTCGCGCAAGGCCCTGCGCGTGTTCCTGGACGAGGGCGCGCAGGCGTTCGAGCGGGTGTGCCTGAACGCGGGCAACCGCGGCCACATCGTCGAGCTGGCCACGGCCGACCTCATCCGCGTGACCCGCGCGGCCGTGTGCGACCTGAGCGCAGGAGCGTGACGAGCCCTTGGGGACTGTCCCCGCTTGGCGGGGACTGTCCCCGCTTGGCGGCTCACGCGGGCCCGCGCGGCTACGAGCGCCGCTGCAGCGCGATGAGCGCCACCAGGTAGGCGACGCCGGCGATGGCGCCGAGCTGCGAGTACGGGGACGGGTCGTGGCCGCGGGCGAGCTCGTAGAAGACCGCGCCGATCACGACGAGGATCAGCACGAGCCCCGCAAACGCGGTGGCGCGCAGGTCGAGCATCGCCGAACGCTCGTCCGCCTGCGGGTTGCGCATGACCTCGGCGACCCCGCTGCGGCCGCTGAACGCCACCAGAGCTGCGGCCAGACCGACCATGATCGCCAGGCTGACGAGCCCGCCGCCGGGGTCGTCGTTCGCCCACTGGACGGCGAAGAAAAGCAGGCCCATCGCGACCGCGAACCCGGGGACGAGCCACTTCGACTTAGACAGTCGCATCTGCATGGAAAACCTCCTCGACGGGACGCGCGAAGAACCGCGCGAGGGCGATCGCGAGCGGCAGCGACGGCGTGTAGCGACCGGTCTCGATCGCATTGATCGTCTGCCGCGAGACGCCCATCTCGGACGCCAGCGCGCCCTGCGAGAGGCCGGCGGCCCCGCGCAGCTCTCGGATCAGGTTGTGCATGCTGTAAAGCTAGCTTGACATTGAGCTGCTGTCAAGCGAGCTTTACATCAGCGGTACCGCTCGCCCGCCACGGCGGCCAGCTTCTCGAGCGAATGCGTCGCCTGGAGCGTGCGCACCGTGCCCGACTTCGAGCGCATGACGAGCGAATGCGTGCGCGCGCCGCCGCGCTGGTAGCGCACCCCGCGCAGCAGGTCGCCGTCGGTCACCCCGGTCGCGGCGAAGAACACGTTCTCGCCCCGGATCAGGTCGTCGACCGTAAGCACCTTCTCGAGGTCGTAGCCGGCGTCGCGGGCGCGCTGCGCCTCGTCCTCGTCGCGCGGCCACAGCCGCCCGACCAGCTGCCCGCCGAGGCACTTGAACGCCGCCGCCGACAGCACCCCCTCGGGCGTGCCGCCGATGCCCCACAGAAGGTCGATGCCCGTGTCGGGCGTCGCCGCCATCATCGAGCCGGCCACGTCGCCGTGCGCGATGAAGCGGATGCGCGCGCCCGCCTCGCGGATGCGCCCGACCATCTGCTCGTGCCGGGGCCGGTCGAGGATGACCACCATGAGGTCGCGCACACGTCCGCCCTTGGCCCGGGCGATCATCTCGAGCGTCTCCTCCATCGGCGCGTCCAGGTCGAGCGGCTCCTCGATGTCGGCTCCGCAGGCGAGCTTCTCCATGTACACGCACGGCCCCGGGTCGAACATGGTGCCGGACTCGGCCGCGGCGACGACCGCGAGCGCGTTCGGCTGGCCGCGCGCGACCAGGTCGGTGCCCTCGAGCGGGTCGACGGCGACGTCGACGGCCACACCCTGGTGGGTGCCGATGCGCTCGCCGTTGAAGAGCATGGGCGCCTCGTCCTTCTCGCCCTCGCCGATCACGACCACGCCGTCCATCTCGACCGTGGCCAGCATGTGCCGCATCGCGTCGACGGCGGCCCGGTCGGCGGCGATCTTGTCGCCGAACCCGACCCAGCGGGCGCAGGCGAGCGCGGCCGCCTCGGTCACCCGCACGAGCTCGAGCGCAAGGTTTCGATCAGGTGCTTCAGCCACGAGCAGCCTCCCCAGCGAGTTGACCGCCGGGGAGGATACCGGGGAACGGGGTGGTGGCGTACGATGCCGCCGTGCCGTTCACGCTCAGGAACCTCAAGGCGGACCTGGACGACCTCGGCTCGAACTTCGACGGCTCGCCCGACCTCGAGTTCCGCGCGGCGACCGGAGCGCTCGAGCTCCAGGAGTCCGGCCTGACCTACCAGCGCGTCCCACCCGGCTATCGCTTTCCGTACGGCCACACGCACAAGACGCAGGAGGAGGTGTACGTCGTGGTGCGCGGGAGCGGGCGCATCAAGGTCGACGACGAGATCGTCGCGCTCAGGGAATGGGATGCGGTGCGCGTCCCGCCCGGTTCGTGGCGCGGCTACGAGGCCGGCCCCGACGGCCTCGAGATCCTCGTCATCGGCGCGCCCAATCTCGGAGCGGCGCCCCGCGACGACGTCGAGGGCGAGCGCGACTGGTGGACGGACTAGGCCGGCTGTCCGGAGGGTGAGCCCGGCACGGGCTAGACCCGCACCAGCCGGTTGGCGAGGCCGCCAATGCGCTCGCGGGCGAGCAGCGGCTCGATCCAGCGCTCGGGGATCGCGCCGGCACCGAAGCGGGCACCCGCGAGCGCGCCTGCGACGGCGCCGTTCGTGTCGGCGTCCCCGCCCAGGTTGACGGCGAAGACGATCGCCGACTCGAGGTCGGTCTGCCCGAAAGCGGCCGCAAACCCGATCCGAAGCGCGGTCAGAACGAACCCGATCTGCTCCTGCGCCTCGGCCGCCAGCAGCTCGGCCGGCGCGCCGATCGCAGCCTGCGCCGCGCTCGCCGCGGGCGATGTCGAGCTCGGCAGCTTGCGCCCGCGCAGGAGCGCCGCGAGGGTCAGGTTGAGCCACGCGCAGGCGTCGCCGGCGAGGGGATCGTGGTGGGTCAGGCTCGAGTCGAGTCGCGAGATCCGCTCGAGCGCGCCCGCATCGGCGCGATAGCGAATGCCAATTGGCGCGGTGCGCATGAGCGAGCCGTTCCCGGCGCTGCGGCCCCCGCTCGCGGTGTGGTAGTCCGCCGCGGCCGCCCTGGCCTCGTCGGCGGTGCGGGCGCGGCGCAGCGCGGCGGCCACCGTCGAGCCGATGTCCTTTGGCCCCGACCGCGCCCACATGGCGTAGCGGGAGAAGACCTCGGCCTCGTCGTAGCCGCCCTGGTCGGCCAGGCTGGAGGCGAGCTCGAGCGCCATCGCGGTGTCGTCGGTCCACTCGCCGCGCTCCCACGGCGGCGCCGCCACCAGGTCGCGCAGAGGACCGCCGTAGCGGGCGTGGATCTGGTCGGGGTGCAGCCACTCGACGGCGGCGCCGAGCGCATCGCCGACGGCGAGGCCGAGCAGCGCCCCGCGGGCGCGCTCGGCCACCCCCGCCGCCCCCCGCCGTCTCATCCCTGGCAGCCGGGGCAGAAGTACAGCCGCCGCGGCACCTCCCGGCCCTGCATGACGGAGCGCACCACGGTGCGGCAGCGCGGGCATGGGCGCCCGCCGGCACGGTAGACGCGCTGGGGCAGGCGCCCGCCCGAGTCCACCCCGGCCCGGAGCATCCGCCGGGCCACCACGGCCAGCTCCAGCAGGCGCCGGTCGGAGAGACCCGCCGCGGGCGCGAAGGGGTCCTGACGCAGCTCCCACAGCACCTCGGCCCGGACGATGTTGCCGATGCCGGCGAGCACGCGCTGGTCGAGCAGGAGCTCGGCCACGGGCCGGTCGAACCGGCGGGCGCGGCGCAGGTAGGCGGCGGCGTCGAACCCCTGGCCGAGCAGATCGGGGCCCAGCCCGAGCCGTAGGTCGCCGCGGCGCCTGACCTCGACCCGGCTCGTCCCGGCGATCACCACGTCGGCCGCCGCGGTGCGCAGCACGTGCGGGCCGCGGCCGGCGCCGGCCGCGGTCAGCCGCACCCGGCCGTGCATGCCCAGGTGGACGTGCAGGCAGCGCCCGTCGGCGCCGTGCACGAGCAGGTGCTTGCCGCGGGTCTCGACCGCCGCCACATCGGTCCCTGCGAGCGGGCCGGCGGTGACGTGCTGACCGACCACGGGGCGGATCCGCCGCGCCACCAGGACGAGCGAGTGGCCCTCAGGCACGCAGCACCAGCCGCCGGTGCCCCTTCAGGAACCCGTGCGCGAGCAGCAGCCGCTCGGCCTCGGTGCCGGCGATCGGCTCGCCGTCGATCCGCTCCGGAGCGAGCCGCCGGGCGCGGCCCGTGTCGATGAGATCCGACAGGGCCGCCACGGCCGGTGCGAGCAGCTCGGCGTCGAGCGTCACCAGCCCGCGGCCGCCGCGCTCGACGTAGAGGGCCGGGCGGCCGCCCGCGAGCACGACCCACGCGCCGGCGACCCGGGCCGGACGGCGCGCCGCCGCGGGCCAGGGCAGGGCCGCGCCGTAGGGGTTGGCCGGATCGATCGCCGAGAGCACGATCGCGGGTGCGTCGGGATCGGCGTCGCGGACGTCGCGCAGCCGCTCGACCGCCGTCGGCGCCGCGAACTGGGCGCCGCCGAGGCCCTCGACGAAGTACCCGCGCTGGCAGCGGCCGGCCTCCTCCATCATCCGCAGCTCGCCGTACACCGCGGCGAAGCCGCCGGGGATGCCCTCGGCGAGGACGGCGGCCCGCGTGAGCACGCCGTGGCGGTCGAGCAGGGTCTCGGCCAGCGCCCGGGCGCGCTCGGCCGGCGCCGGAGCGGCGGGGACGAGGCTCTCGACGAGCGACCAGCGGCCGCGGGCGGCCGGAAGCGACGAGGTCGGCCGCGCCCGCCGGGCGACGCGGCCGGCGCGCACCGCCGCGGGCGGCGGCAGAGCGCGCAGCACCGCCCCGCCGCGCAGCGGATGCCACGAGTCGTTCGTGACGGCCCCCGCCCAGGCGAGCGCCCAGAGCTCGGCGAGCACCGTGCGGTCGGGCTCGCCGACGGCCATCGCCAGGTCGGCGAAGAACATCGGCCCGCGCCCTCGCAGCGCCGTCACGATCGGATGGTCGGGCGCCTCAGCGGGCGTGTGCAGAAGGCCGGTCTCGCCGCGCAGATACAGGGCCGCCCGACCCTGGCCGGCGCCGACCCAGACCAGCTCGCCGCCCGCGCACAGCTCGTCCAGCATGTCGGGCCGGTAGCGCGGCACGCGCAGCGGCAGGACGTCCGCCTCCCAGGCCGTCACCGGCAGGGCGACGCCCTGGAGCTGGGCGACCACGTCGCGCAGCCGGTCAAGCCCCCTGCCCGCGTCACGGCCGACCCCCTGCCAGGCCGGGACGAACCGCCCGAGCGCGTCGGCCTCGACCGGCTCGACGGCCCGCCGGATGGCGGCGAGCGTCCGCCGCCGCACCCGCCGCAGGACGTCGGGCGCGATCCACTCACGGCCGCCGCCCCCGGGCCGGAACCCGCCCTCGATCACGGCGCCCTCGGCCGCCAGCTGCTCGAGCTCGGCGTCCGCGTCGATGCCCCAGCGGGCGCGCAGGTCGTCGGCAGCGAACGGCCCGTGTGTGCGGGCGTAGCGCAGGACGAGCCGGCGCAGCGCATCCGGCACCGGCTCGAGGAACGCCGCGGGGATGCCCTGCGGCGGCACCACGCCGAGCCCGTCGCGGTAGAGGCCCGCGTCCTCGGCGGCGATCGTGCGCTCCTCGCCCGCGACCCGCACGACCGCCGCGCGCCGCTGGGCGACGAGCTCGCCGAGATGGGCCTCGCAGCCGCGGGCCGCCGCCTCGGCCGCCGACAGATCCCCGAGCCGCCGCAGCAGGTCGTGCGTCTGGTCGAGGGTGGGCGTGCGCCCGGCTCCCTGCAGCTCCTCCTCCACCTGGTCGATCGCGCCGGCGTCGAGCAGCTCGCGCAGGTCGTCGTTGCGCAGGAGCTCGGCGAGCAGGGCGCGGTCGAGCTGCAGCGCCTGGGCCCGCCGCTCGGCGGCCGGCGCGTCGCCCTCGTACATGTAGGTGGCGATGTAGTCGAAGAGGAGGGCGGAGGCAAATGGGGAGGGCTGGGCCGACTCGACCTCGATCATGCGCACCTGGCCGCGCCCGATCGCCTCCAGCAGGCTCTTCAGGGCCGGCACCTCGAACACGTCGGAGAGCACCTCCCGGTAGGTCTCGAGCAGCACGGGGAACGACCCGAACTTGATCGCGACCTGCTGCAGGTCGTGCGCCTTCAGGCGCTGCTGCCAGAGCGGCGTCCGCTGTCCAGGGCGGCGGCGCGGCAGCAGCAGGGCGCGGGCGGCGTTCTCACGGAAGCGGGATGCAAAGAGCGGGCTTTGCGAGATGCGCTCGAGCAGCAGGTCGTCCAGCTCGTCGGCGGCGATCGCGATCAGATCGACCGGCGGCGGGCTGTCGGAGTCGGGCAGCCGCAGCGCGATGCCGTCGTCGGCCCACATCGCCTCCACCTCGATCCCGAGCGCGCTCGACATACGCGCCTCCAGGGCGAGCGCCCAGGGGGCGTGGACACGGCCGCCGAACGGCGAGAGCACGCAGATGCGCCAGTCCCCGATCTCGTCGCGGAAGCGCTCGACGACGATGGTGCGGTCGGACGGGATGACGCCGGTTGCGGCCTCCTGATCGTCCAGGTAGGCGTGCAGGTTGCGGGCGGCGCGCTCGTCGAGGTCACTGAACCGGCGGATGCGGGCGGCCTCGCCGACGGCCCGGCCGAGCTCGTACGGGCGGCCGACGCTGTCGCCCTTCCAGAACGGCATCCGTCCCGGCACGCCGGGCGCGGGCGAGACGAGCACGCGGTCGCGGGTGATCTGCTCGATCCGCCACGACGACGCCCCCAGCTGGAACACCTCGCCCTGGCGCACCTCGTGCACCATCTCCTCGTCGAGCTCGCCGACCCTTGCGCCCGCCTCGGCCAGGAACACGCCGTAGAGGCCGCGGTCGGGGATCGTCCCGCCGTTCGTAACGGCCAGGCGGCGGGCGTCGGGCCGGGCGCGGACGATGCCGGTCGTGCGATCCCAGACGACCCGCGGGCGCAGCTCGGCGAACTCGTCCGACGGGTACCGGCCCGCCAGCATGTCGAGCACGCCCTCGAACTGCGCCCGGGACAGGTCGCGGTACGGGTATGCCCGGGTGACGAGCGCATACAGGTCGGAGACCTCCCAGTCGTCGATGGCCGTCGCCGCCACGAGCTGCTGGGCGAGCACGTCGAGCGGCTGGCGGGGGACGCGCGTGTGCTCGATCTCCCCGCGGCGCATGCGCTCGACGACCACGGCGGTCTCGAGCAGGTCGCCGCGGTACTTGGGGATGAAGCGGCCGAGCGAGGCGGCGTCGACCTGGTGGCCGGCCCGGCCGACGCGCTGCAGGCCGGCCGCGACCGACTTGGGCGACTCGACCTGGACGACGAGGTCGATCGCGCCCATGTCGATGCCGAGCTCGAGCGACGAGGTCGCGACCAGCGCCGGCAGGCGGCCGGACTTGAGCATGTCCTCGATCTCGAGCCGCTGCTCGCGCGCGATCGAGCCGTGGTGGGCACGGGCGATGTCGGCCTCGGCGAGCTCGTTCAGGCGGTGGGCGACCCGCTCGGCCGAGCGGCGGCTGTTCACGAACACCAGCGTCGAGCGGTGCTCCTGGACGAGCTCGAGCAGCCGCGGGTAGAGCGCCGGCCAGATCGACTGGCGCGGCTCGCCGTCGATCTCGGCCTCGCCCCCCAGCTCGCGCATGTCCTCGACCGGGACGATCACCTCGAGGTCGAGCGGCTTGGCGGCGCCGGCGTCGACGATCTCGACCGCCCGGTCGCGCCCGCCCAGGAAGCGGGCGATCTCCTCGAGCGGCCGCTGCGTCGCCGAGAGCCCGACGCGCTGCACGGGACGGCCCGCCAGGTGCTCGAGCCGCTCGAGCGAGAGCGCCAGGTGGGTGCCGCGCTTGGTCGCGGCCACGGCGTGGATCTCGTCGACGATCACCGTCTCGACCGAGGCCAGCATGTCCCTGGCCGCCGACGTCAGGATCAGATACAGCGACTCCGGCGTCGTGATCAGGATGTCCGGCGGGTGCCGCCGCATCGCTGTGCGCTCGTTCTGGGGCGTGTCGCCGCTTCTGACCGCGACCGTGACCGGCCGTGGGAGGTCGATGCCGGCGAGCGGCGCGCGCAGGTTCTTCTCGATGTCGTGGTTGAGCGCCTTGAGCGGCGAGACGTAGACGACCCGCGTGCCGCGCGGCTCCGGGTCGCGCACGAGGCCGTCGATCGCCCCCAGGAACGCGGCCAGCGTCTTGCCCGAGCCGGTCGGGGCAAGGACGAGCGTATGGCGGCCGGCGGCGATCGGCGGCCAGCCCTTGCGCTGCGCCGCGGTCGGCGCTGCGAACGAGCGCCGGAACCAATCGGCGACGGCGGGGGTGAAGGCGGCGAGCGGATCGGTGGGCATGCATGAAATCTAGAGCCGGTGCATACGAGGTGCCTGGCACCCGGTATGCATACGCGCCAGGCGTGGGGGGGCGCGGTCAGCCCAATTGGCATCCGCGGTGAGCGCCAAGTGGCACGGGCGCTGGCCCTCAGCACCCAATTGGCATCCACCATGGATGCCAATTGGGTCGCGCGCCGCATACGATCCCGCCCAGCACACGACGAGGAGGACGGCGTGGAGACGGTCGGGTTCATACACATGGCGGACGGCACGGCCGAGGACTATGCGCTGCTCGATCGCGTCCAGGAGCCGTTCGTGGCGGCGCTGCCCGACCGGCTGCTCGAGGCGCTGAACGGCCTGAAGACGTCGCTCGCCGGCTACCAGGTGTCGCGCTACGAGCACTCGCTCCAGTCCGCCACGCGGGCGCTGCGCGACGGCCGCAGCGAGGAGTACGTGGCCGCGGCGCTCCTGCACGACATCGGCGACGAGCTCGCACCGTGGACGCACGGCGAGATGGTCGCCGCGGTGCTGCGCCCCTACATCGCGCCGGAGATCTGCTGGATCGTCAAGCACCACGGGCTCTTCCAGATGTACTACTACGCCCACTTCAGCGGGGGCGACCGCAACGCCCGTGACCGCTTCCGCGACCACCCCTGCTACGACGCGTGCGTCGAGTTCTGCGACCTCTACGACCAGTGCTGCTTTGACCCGGCCTTCGACTCGCTGCCGATCGAGACGTTCGAGCCGATCGTCCGGCGGGTGTTCGCCGAGCCGCGCTATCTCGACGACTCGGCGCTGCCGTGATCGCAGCGTGAGCGGCCGGTGCTGATCGAGGTGCTGGGCTCGTCGGCCGGATGGCCGATCCCCCGGCTCGGCTGCGACTGCCCCCAGTGCACCTCGCCCGACCCGCGCGACCGGCGGCTGCGCTCGTCGCTTCTGATCGACCGCCGCATCCTGGTCGACGCCGGCCCCGACGCCTACGCGCAGCTCATGCGCACCGGCGCGGTGCCGGAGCAGGTCGTGCTCACCCACGACCACCACGACCACATGCTCGGCCTGCACGTCCTGGCCAAGCTCGGCCGGATTCCGCTGCACTGCACGAAGGAGTGCGAGCAGGGCGTGCGGGTGATCTTCCCCCGGCTCGACTTCCGGGTCATGCACATGACGCCGGGCGTCCCGGCGGAGCTGGGTGAGGGCCTGCGCGTGCAGGCCTTCGACGTCGACCACAGCGCGAAGACCCGCACAATGGGCCTGCGCTTCACCGACGCGTCAGGCCACACGCTGGCCTACATGCCCGACCTGGCGGAACCGCCCGGGTCGAAGCTCGCCCGCGGCGCCGACGTCGCGCTGCTCGACGGCTCGAGCCGCGACCGCCCCGTGCGCGGGCACGTGCCCATCGCCGAGACGGTCGCGGCCGGAGCCAAGCTCAAGGCCGGGCGGATGCTCTTCACCCACATCGGCCACCGCACGGGCACCCACGCCGAGCTCAGTGCGTGGCTGCCCGATGGTGTCGATGTGGCCTACGACGGCCTCGTGATCGAGCGCTAGAGCGTCAGCACGCCCGACTCGAGGTCGAGCAGCCAGCGCTTGCACTCGAGGCCGCCGCCGTAGCCGCCCAGGCCGCCGCCGGTGCGCAGCACCCGGTGGCAGGGGACGACGATCGGGATCGGGTTCTTCGCCATCGCGTTGCCGGCGGCGCGGACGGCCTCGGGGCTGCCGGCTGCGGTGGCGAGCTGCTTGTAGGTGCGCACCTGGCCGTAGGGGATGGCGGCGCACGCCTCGCGCGCCCGCAGCAGGAAGCCGTGCGAGAGCTGCCAGTCGATGGGCGTGTGGAACGCCGTCAGGCGGCCCTCGAAGTAGGAGTCGAGCTCCCGGCGGACGCCGTCCAGGCGGGCCGGCGCCTCGAGCACGCGCGGCGAGATGCGGTCGGCCAGCTCGGTGAGCACATCGTCCTCGCGCTCGGCCTCGAAGGCGGTGCGCACGAGGCCCTGCGGCGTCGCCGCGACCAGCATGCGGCCGAACGGGGCGTCCACGGTCGTGTAGGCGACGTCCAAGAGTCCCTCCTCGGCGGCCCGGCGGGCCAGCTCGTGTGTGTCCATGTTCATCGGTCCCACTCTTTCCGCACGCCGGCCAGGCCGGCGCGCACGTTCTGGCGCGCGGCTGCCTCGGAGCAGTCGATCACGGCGCCGATCGCGGCGTAGTCGAGGTCGGCCGCGAACCGCAGCGTCACCGCGGCCCGCTGCTTCTCCGGCAGCCGCCGCACCGCCCGCCACAGAGCGGGGTCGGGCGGCGCGGCCGCCTCGGCGCCGCGCTCGGGCACCGCCTCGACGGGGATCGGCCGGCGGCGCGTGGCCCGATGGGCGTCGATCACCTTGCGGGCCGCGATCCGAAGCAGCCAACCGCGCAGGTTGCGGTCGTCCCGCAGGCCCGGATAGGCCCGCAGGGCGGCCAGCATCGTCTCCTGCCAGCAGTCGTCGGCGTCGACGGGCCCCACGCACGCGACGAGGTAGCGATGCACGTCGCGGCCGTGGTGGTCGATCAGCGTCTGGAACGGCGGCAGTCTCACGTGGGAAGAACGCCGCGGGTCACGCCAACGTGAGATGGACCCGCCAGAAGGGGTCTGACCCCGGTTGGCGGGTCGTCACGCCGGCTGGAGCTCGGGGGCGTGGCGGCGCTCCCATTCCTCGGCGTCGGGGCTGAAGTAGACCAGGCGCGTCTTCTTCCACTCCTTCGTCGAGTACAGCACCACCCGCTCGGCCAGGCCGGTCTCGTCGGCGATCGCGTCGAGCACGTCCTCGCACTCCTGCTTGGTGCGCCCGTGCGTCATCGAGAACAGGTTGTAGGGCCAGTCCGGGTAGGTCGGCCGCTGGTAGCAGTGCGACACCCCGCGGAACGACGCCATCAGCGCGCCGATCTCGTCCATCCGCTCCTCGGGAGCCTGCCACACGCCCATGCCGTTGAACATGAAGCCGGCCGAGCGGTGATAGAGCACCGCGGCGAAGCGGCGCATCTGGCCGGTGGTCTGGAACCGCGCCGCGGTCTCGAGCAACTCCGGCACGGTGAACCCGTGCCGCGCGGCCGGCCCCTCGAACGGCTCCGGCACGGCCCGCAGGTCGGTCTGCAGCGCCCGGATGGCGGCGATGTCGCGCGCGCCGATCTCCTCCGGCGGCGGCGCCTCGGCCGTCGGCAGCGCCCGCACCCGCTTGGCGGCCGGGTCGCGACCGCCCTTCATGTCGAGATCGACGCCGATCTTGAAGAAGCGCAGCGCGGGCATCGGCCGGATCACGTCCACCTCGGCCAGCTCGCCCAGGAGTGCCACCGTCCGGTCGAGGCCGAGCCGCGACGTCGGCGGCACGCCCACGGTGAACCAGATGTTGAAGTCGTGCTCGCGGCGGTAGTTGTGCGTCACGCCGGGATGGCTCGAGATCACCTCGGCGGCCGCGTCGGCCCGCTCCGGAGCGGTGCGCGCGGCCACCAGCATCGACTTGTACCCCAGCTTGCGGGTGTCGAAGATGGCCGAGACCTGGCGGATGATCCGCTCGCCGCGCAGGCGCGTGACCCGCTCGATCACCTCGGCCTCGGACGTCCCGAGCTGCTCGCCCAGCGCCGCGTACGGCCGCTCCGTGAGGGGGAGCTCGTTCTGGATCAGGTCGCACAGCTGCTTGTCTGCGCCATCCATGCACGGCGAAGGATACGCTCGCGGACGTGCGTGCCGCCCCGCTTCTGCTCCCGCTCGCCCTGGCCGCGACCGCGGCCGGCTGCGGCGGCGGCGGAGACAACGCCGCCCAGCACGAGCGCTACCTGTGGGTGCAGACGTGCGCCGCGTGCCACGCCATCGCCCCGGGCAGGCAGTCGCCCGACGTCCGGGCCAGGAACCTGGCCGACGTCCACCCCACCGTCGAGCAGGTGCGCCGGGCGGTCATCGACGGCCGCCCCGGAATGCCGAAAGGCCTGCTCGGCGGCGACGACGTCGACAGCATCGCCGCCTACGTGGCCGGGCGGACGAAGCAGTGAGCGTCGCCCTGCCTCCCGGCTTCGATCCGGCCTCCGTGCGGGCCGTCGCGATGGACATGGACCGCACGATCCTGCCGTCGTCGCTCAAGCTCTCCCCGGCGACGCTGCGGGCCGTGGCCGGCCTCCGCGACGCCGGCATCGAGCCGATCATCGCCACCGGGCGCATGTTCGCGTCGACACGCCCGTACGCGCTCGAGCTCGGCATCACCGCACCGGTGATCTGCTACCAGGGCGCGCTGATCGCCGACCCGGCCACCGGCCGGTGGCTGCAGCACCGCCCGATCGACGTGCCGATCGCACTCGAGGTGATCGCCGCCGTGCGCCGCGAGGGCTTCCACATGAACGTCTACGTCGATGACCAGCTGTGCGTCGAGAAGCCGACCCCCGAGGCCCGCACCTACGCCGAGCACGCGCGGCTCGAGATGGTCGTCGTCGGCAACTTCGACACGTGGCTCCACAAGCCGACGACGAAGATCGTGATCGTCGGCGAGCCGCCCGCGCTGGACGACCTCGAGGGCCGGCTGCGCACGCGCTTCGACGACCGCCTGTTCATCGCCAAGTCGCTGCCGATCTTCCTGGAGGTCGCCCGCCCGGGCGTCTCGAAGGGGGCGGCGCTGCGCTTCGTCTGCGAGCGGCTGGACATCGATCCCGCCGCCACGGTCGCGTTCGGCGACGGGGCGAACGACCTGGAGCTGCTCGAGGCCGCCGGCCTGGGCGTGGCGATGGCCGACGCCGACGCCGCGCTGCTCGAGATCGCCGACTGGACGGTGCCGCCGGTGGCGCAGGACGGGGTCGCGAGCTTCCTCGACCTCTTAGTAGACTCACGAGCCTGATGCTCGACGCGAAGCTGATCCGTGCCGATCCGGACGGCGTGCGCGCCGCGCTCGGGCGGCGCGGTGGGGACGCCGCCGCCGGAGTCGATCGCTTCCTGGAGCTCGACGGCCAGCGGCTGGCGCTGCTGCAGCGCGTCGAGGCGGCCCGCGCGGAGCGAAACGCCGCGGCCCGGGCGATCGCCGAGGCGAAGGGCCGCGGCGAGGACGCCGCCGCCGAGATCGCCCGCCAGTCCGAGCTGAAGCAGAGCCAGTCCGAGAGCGAGGCGGAGCTGGCCCGAAGCGAAGCGGCGATCCAGGAGATCATGGTCGCCCTGCCCAACCTCCCCCACCCCTCCGCGCCTCTGGGCGACACCGAGGAGGACGCCGAGGTGGTGCGGGTGCACGGCAGCCCGCCCGAGTTCGGCTTCCCGCCCAAGGATCACCTCGACCTGGCAGGGCCTGACGGGCTCGGCCTGATCGACACCGAGGCCGCCGGGAGGGTGTCGGGCAGCCGCTTCCACTACCTGCTGGGCGACCTGGTGCGGCTCGAGTTCGCGCTCGTGCAGTGGGGCCTCGCCAAGCTGCACGCCCGCGGCTTTGTGCCCGTGATCCCGCCGGTGCTCGTGAAGCGCGAGGCGATGGAGGGCACCGGGTTCTTCCCCGAGGCCGAGGCCCAGGTGTACGCGCTCTCGAGCGACGAGCTCTTCCTCGTCGGCACGGCCGAGGTGCCGCTGGCGTCGCTGCACGGCGGGGCCATGTTCGCCGAGGAGGACCTGCCGCTGCACTACGTCGGCTTCTCGTCGTGCTTCCGGCGCGAGGCCGGGGCGGCGGGCAAGGACACCCGCGGCATCTTCCGCGTGCACCAGTTCGACAAGCTCGAGCTCTTCAGCTACTGCCACCCCGACCGCTCGTGGGAGGAGCAGGAGGCGCTGCTTGCGATCGAGGAGGAGATCGCCCAGGAGCTCGGCTTCCACTACCAGGTCGTCAACGTCCCCGCCGGCGACCTGGGCGCGTCGGCGGCGCGCAAGTTCGACATCGAGGTGTGGCTGCCCGGCCAGGGCCGCTACCGCGAGCTGACCTCGTGCTCCAACTGCACCGACTACCAGGCCCGGCGGCTGAACACCCGCTTCCGCGGCGACGGCGGCAAGCCCCAGTTCGTGCACATGCTGAACGGCACCGCGATCACGTCGAGCCGCACGCTGCTCGCGCTGATCGAGTACGGCCAGCGCGAGGACGGCTCGATCGAGACGCCGGCCGTGCTGCACCCGTTCGGGGCGCCGGCCGTGATCAGTTGACCCGCTCGACCTCGTCGGCCAGGTCGCGCAGGACGCGCGCGAACAGGGCGGCGGCCTGCTGCACCTCGAAGAGGCGCGTCCCGATCGGGACGTTCTTCATCCACGGCGTCTCCTGCCCCCATTCCTCGATGTACTCGGCGAGCTCGACGCACTGATCGGCGACCGCTGCGAGGGTCGAGGGATTGAGGCTCGTGACACCCATCTGGGGCCGACTCTACGCCGCTGCCAGAACGCGGCCATCCCCCTTTCGGGGCAGTTCCCGGAGCGGCCGGCTGGGTATACTCGCAGGCGTCAGGGATGGGCTCCCAGACAGCCGAAAGACGGGGCAGGCCGGTGGGCGAGATGGAGCAAGGTCAGGGCATCGAGGAGCTGCACGTCCCCGCGGAGATCCGCGAGGTGGCATTTCCGCTGGCGGTGCGCGGCTACAGCCGCGAGGTGGTGGACGCCTACGTCGAGCGGGTGAACCACGTCATCGCACAGCTCGAGGCCGACCGCTCGCCGCGATCGGCCGTGCGGCATGCCCTCGACCGCGTCGGCGGCCAGGTCGGCAGCATCCTGCAGCGCGCGCGGGAGGCGGCTGACGAGATCACCACGGCCGCCCGCGACGAGGCCGCCGAGATCACCGCGCGCGCGAAGGCCGAGTCGGCCGAGCTCGTCGTGAGCGCGGGCGCCGCGGCCGACCGCGACCGGGCCGAGGCCCAGGCGACGCTCGCCCGCGCCCGGGCCGCAGCCGAGGCGGTGGTCGCCCGAGCGAAGGAGGAACTGGCCGCGCTCGAGGCCCAGGCCGAGGGGCGCATGGCCGACATCCGGGCCGACACCGAAGGACTGCTCTACGACCGCATGCGGCTGCTCGACGCCACCCGCGAGACGGTGGCCCAGCTCGACGCGCTCACGACCGACGCGGCCGCGCGGTTCCCGCTGCCCGACTCCGCGCAGCAGGGATCGGCCGAGCCGGCGGCGGTCGTCGCCGTCGAGCCTGGCGACGTGGCCGCAAAGCCCAAGCAGCGCGCCGGCGCGGGCGTCACCCGCCTGCCGACGAAGGCGCGCAACGGCACGTCGCGCGCCTCCTGAGCGAGCGGCTCCGCCGCACCCGGTGCCAGACTCGGCCCTAGGGCGTGACCTTCGCCACCACGAAGCCGGCGATGCCGTTTCCGGTCACGCTCGTGCCGTGGTCGCTCACGAACGTGTACAGGCGCTGGCGCCGATAGGTGACCTGGCGGCGCCCGCCGGCCAGAAGCACGGTGCTCAGGTGCGCCGTCCCAAGCGGCGACGTCTTGCCCCGCGGCATCAGCAGCCGCGGCCAGATCGTCAGACACGAACCGGTGCACGGCCCCCCCGGGTGCTCGTAGAGCGCGCGGCCGGCGACGGTCGTCAGGATCCGGCCGAAGCTGCCCCGGGTCGCGACCTTCACGACCACCGCGGAGGTGCTCGCGGCCGCCGGAGCCGAATGCGCCCGTGCCGGCAGTGCCGCGGCCAGAGCGAGCGTCGCCAGCGCAACGATCGCGATCGCCGCCCACATGCGGCGCGCCCTCGGGTCGGCCGCTCGATCAGAAGTCGTCATCGTCGTCCCCTCGTAGTGGTCAGCCCAACTCGGACATGACGCTCTACGGCGGCCGCGGCCGGGCGGACTGCACGATGGCGGGAACGCACGATCGGTTGTGACGAGGCTCACCACGGCGCCGTTAAGCTGGATTGCCAGCCCGGCGGGGTGGCGGAGCGGTTGAACGCACCGGTCTTGAAAACCGGCATCGGGGGTTCACCTCGATCGTGGGTTCGAATCCCACCCCCGCCGCTCGCGCGGCATGCGAAGTGCCGGGAGGGGTCGAGGCGGGTTCTACACTCGGACGCGTGTTCTCAGGAGTTCTCGTGGTTCTGCCAGGCCTGGGAGGTACAACGGCCGAATGGGCGGGCGCCATGCGTGCTCTGGCAGGGCCAATCGAGATGCGGGGCGCGCTCCCGCCCACCGGGTCTGCGGTCGTCATGGGCCATTCACTTGGTGCCGTTCAGGCGCTGAACATTGCAGTCGCGCATCCTGACCGCGTGGACGCTCTCGTGCTCACCGGTGGGTTCTTTCCCCCGGCGCGGGGCGGTCGCAGCGTCGTCGCCACCAGCGCCGACTATCTCCGCCACCGCGCGGCCTACGTTCGCGAGGTCGCACGCAGGAAACGCGCACCCCGGCCAACGCGCCGTGGCGTCCGCGAACTCGCCTCGCTTGCTCGACTGGGACTACGACCCGCAAGGTTCCATGCTGTCGCTGCCAACGTGCGATGCCCGGTGCTCGTCATCCACGGCGATGCGGACCACGTCGTGCCAGTCGCCTTCGCGCGCGCCGCCCTGAACCGTCATCCCACCTGGACGTACCAGGAAATCCGTGACGCCGGTCACTTCCCACATCGTGACCGCCCCGAAGTCTGGGCCAAGATCGTCGCTGCGTGGCTCGAACCCGCCACGCCGTAGACGCCCGTCAACGGGGTACGAAGCCGGCGCGATCCTCCCAGAGCCAAACCACCGCTGTCTTGAAAACCGGCGGCTGGGGTTCACCTCGATCATGGGTTCGAATCCCACCCTCAGCCCGCGTCGACCGCGACCATGCGCAGCTCCGAGACGTAGTGGTTGCCTTCAGCGTCTGCGAGCCAGCACTGGTCGGGCGTGGGCAGCATCTCGGTGAACTGCATGCGCGCTGCAGGCGATTCGGCATTGGCGTGACGAGCCTGGCGACAGAGGATCCGGGAGAGCACGGCGCTCGTGGTATCGAGGTACATCGGCTTACGCTCGAGCGGCGACTTGGAGAACAGCCGGCGGGGCATGCCGCGGTCGCGGGCCAACGCCGCCACGTCTTCGGCGCGGTCGGGGATCTCGCCGGCCGGGATGCTCCAGCCTTCGCGGCGGAGCACCGTGTCTCCCACCGTCACTCGCGGCGAGTGGTCCTCCTCCGGAAGGAGCGAGAAGACGCGCATGCCGGAGACGAAGATCGGTAGCCAGAACGCATCGGTGAGCGACACCCGGAGCTCGCCCGTGCGATCGACGAGATCGGCGCCGTCCACCCCGAGCTCGTCCGGGTGCCAGGTGCGCCGCCCACCCGGCGCGCGGGTCTCGGGCATCACCGCCAGGTGCACCATGTCGTCGGAGGTGCGCGGCAAGCCACGCGTGTCGAACCCGATGGTCGGGCTCCACGGCGGCAGCATGACCGGCATGCCCCGACCGGCAGTCGCCGTGACCCGGGACAGAAGCGCGGCGGGGTCGGCGTGGCGGTGGGCGAAGACGCCCTGGATCAGCGGGTTGTTGCCGAGGTGCACGTCGCCGACGACCGCCAGATAGTCGCCGGCGGCGAGCGCCGTCTCTCCGCGGGCGGCGACCTGCATGTCCACGGACTGGAACGGCGAAAGCGGCCACGCCGGCTCGTGATCGCCGAACGCCGCCTCGGCGCGGACGCCGATGGTGGCCCGGTCCGGGTCGGCCACGACGCGGCCGAACCGCTGGTGGAACTGCTCGACCAGCTCGCCGAGCTCGGGCGGCAGTTGCATGAGCGTCTTCATGACCTGCATGAGCACGGGCATGAACGGTCCCCGGCCGCCGTCGGGGAGGGCCTGCTCGATCACCCGCCGCCCGATCGCGTTCACCTGACCGCTCCACCAGCGCCCTGCCGCGAAGAGCGTCTCAAGCGCCGGCGCCATGCTGGACACGAGCCCGGGTCCCATCGTCACTTCGAGGTCGCGCATGCAGTCGAGATAGCAGAGCGTGCGGGCGCCGTAGGCCATGCCCGGATTGCGGGTCGCGTCGCGCCCGGTCAGCTCGACGAAGACGGCGTCGAGCGCGGCGAGGTCATCGCGAAGCGTCGCCGGCTCGGCATCTGCAACCGCGGCGAGCGCCTGCTCGAGCCGGCCCAGGTCGTCGACGCCGCGCCTCCGCACTGCCGGGTCGGGGTGCGTGTCGAGAGCGGCGCGCAGGTCGCGCTCGGGATGCGGCCCGGCGGCGATCCGAAGCTCGGGGTCGAGCGCCTGCGCCAGCGCCTGCACCGCCCACGCTTCGAAGTGGACATGGCGACTGCGCACGAGTCCGCCCGAGCGGGCGTGCAGCGGCGGTACATCGTCTTCGATCCGGCCCCAGGCGAGCGGGCCGAAGAAGCCGATCGTGTCGTTCTTGCCGCAGTAGCGCTGCCAGTAGCTGGCGACGATCTCCTCGCGCCCGCGCGCCCGGCTCGGCTTCGTCGGTGACCGCGCGGCCACCTTGAGCACGGCGTTCGCGAGCGCAGCCGGATTCTGCCACGTGACCGCCTCCTGGAAGCGGGCGTCGCCCGCGACCCGGCTCAGCCGCTGAGACTCGTCGCCTGGCCCGAAGACGTCGAGCCCAGCGACGGGGAAGCCGGCGCTGCGGACGGCGAACTCGCGCCACAGCTTCCAATCCCCGGCGAGCGGTGCGAGATCATCCACACCGCCGATCCTAGTGGCGGGCCGGCCCGCCTTCGGAGCGGGCGGCCCTCAAAACCGGATGCGATCATCACCTTCAAGGGACGATGTGCCGCTCGCGACGGGGTGGTGTCATGCTGCGCATGGACGCAATCGAGCTCTCGCCGCCGCCGCTCGTCAGCCGCTGGGACGACGTCGGCGATGTGTCGATCCACTCCCAGGTGGGTGGGCGCGGGTCGCCGGTGGTGCTCGTGCACGGCTACGGCGTGTCAGGCCGCTACCTGCTGCCCCTGGCCAGGGTCATCGCAAGGCGCTTCGCGACGTACGTGCCCGATCTCCCCGGCCGCAGCCGGGCCGGCCGGTCGGCCGCCGAGACGGGTATCGCCGATCTGGCCGAGGCGCTCGGCGACTGGCTCGACGTCATGGGCGTGACCAGCCCGGTCATGGTCGCGAACTCGATGGGCTGTCAGATCGTCACAGAGCTGGCCGTGCGCCGCCCGCATCGCGTCGGGCCGCTGGTGCTGATCGCCCCGACGATCGAGCCGGCCAGGCGCGCTGCCCGCCATCAGATCATCCGGGCGCTGCGCGACTGCACGCAGGAGCCGGCCGGGCTTGTGACGCTGGCCTTTCGCGACACCGCGCGCCGCGGAGTGGCCGGCCTGCACGCCACGGCACGCTCGGCGCTGGCCGACCGGATCGAGGAGCGGCTGCCGCACGTCCGCCAGCCAACCGTCGTCGTCCACGGCCACAATGACCGCCTCATCAGCCGGCGGTGGGCCGAGGAGGTGGCGCGCCTGCTGCCGGACGGCCGGCTCCTGGTCGTGCCGGACGGGTCGCACGCGGTGCCCTACACGCACCCGCGGCTCGTCGCCGAGGTCGTCGAGCAGCTCATCGCGAGCCCGGCGGCCCGTGAACGTGCGTCCACGTGGTGAGCGGCCGGCCCGAAGGAGTCCTTTGGCCCTGGGAGAGATCCCCTCCGGGTCGGGCCGCTCGGACGAGATGCTGCCGTGCGACCGGGGGGCCGGTCATCATCCCGTCCGGGTGATCCAGCCGGTCGGCAGTTTGCCGGCTGCGACTCCGGACGCGGCTCGCCGAGCTCGGCTACACCCGGCCCAGCTAGGCGCTGTCAATCCGGCGTTTCAGACGCATGCCGCAGTGGGCACGTGCCACTTGACCGGACGGGAGGGATGATGGCAACCACAAAGCAGACACAAGCGGCGAAGTCGAACATCGGCAAGGCGCAGCAGGCGGCCCGGCGCAAGCGCACGATCGCCAATCTCCCCGCCGACACCCGGCGGGATCTGGGCCGTCAGGCCGCGAAGGCGCGTGAACGTGGCGGCGAGGCCGGCCACGCCTACGAGGACCGCACCCGCGAGCAGCTCTACGCCGTCGCGAGGGAGCGCGGGATCCCCGGCCGCTCGAAGATGGGCAAGTGGGAGCTGATCGAGGCGCTGCGCAGGTCGTAACCCCGTGCGCGCACGGCTCTAGCCCGCGACGGCGCGCAGCGCGTCGGATCGGGTCTGGAAGATCGTAAACAGCCGGCCGACCCCGACGAGGTCGATCAGGCGCGCCGCAGCCCCGCCCTCGGGTGCGACGAGCGCCAGCTGCTCGTTGTCGTCCTCGTCGACCCGCCGCTGAGCGAGGATGAGCTGGGCGAGCACCGACGAGTCGATGAAGGTGGCCCCGGCGAGGTCGATAAGCACCGTCGTGCCCAGGGCGAAGATGGCGGCGAGCTCGTCCTGAAGCGCAGGCACCGTGGAGAGGTCGTGCTCCCCGTCGAGCGCGACCACCCAGGACGACGGCCCGACTCTCTCGACGTTGATCCGTCCAACACCATCTCCCGGCATGGTGACCCCTCCTGGTTGAAGAGGAGGACGGGGAAGGATGTCCGACATCACCGCGGAACGACCCTCTCCGCCGCGAACGAACGAGCCGCTGGTGGACTCGCCGAAAATCCTCAAACGGTCGGCGGCGCGCCGTCAAGCCGGAAGGCTGTCCAGGCGCCGCCACGTGTCTGGGAATGCCCTCCGCGCGGCGCGCTTTCGGCGCTCTTGCACGTCGATCAGCGCCGCCACGGCCAGGTGGGCCATCGGCCGGTGGAGCTCGCCGTCGACGCTTCGCAGCACCTCCGTCGCGACGACGGCGTCCTGGTGCTCGCCGAGGACGTCCTGGACGGCCTTTGCGCGTTTGACATACCGGTGCATTCCCGAGACCCCGGCGGCGTCGGCGAGCTCCGCGGCGTAGCGGGCGCGCTTGACCGCCTTCCGCACTCCATGCAGCTCGGTGGCCTGCGGGTGCTTTGGCAGGCTGCGAACGAGACGCCGCGATCGGCGATGCTCCTTGCGGACGACCTTCCTGACCGACCCTCCCCGACCCAGTCTCGGTTCGGCGACGGCGATCTCGAGGCGGTTCAGCAGGCTCACGTACCACGCCTCCGAGAGCGCCGTGACCAGGTGCGCCTGTGCCCGGTCACGCCGGTCACGCACACGCTCGAGGACGTCGGTGGCGCCCGCCCGCTCCATGTCCGGGAGCGCGGCCGCCTGGCGTTCGAGGCCGGCCAGGACGACGTCGAGATCCCTCACGTGCGCGAGCGCCCGGCCGGCGGGCCGCAGAGCATCCCGCAGCCCATCGGCCCAGGTGCGGTCGACCAGCGGGCGGCCGGCGCGCAGCAGCTCACGCAGACGCCGGATGGCGACGCGGTGGTCGTGCAGCTCCTCCGGGTCCGTCCCAGCCGGGTGCCGGGATCGTGATCCAGGACATCTCGGTAGTTGCGACGCAGCGCCGCCGTCAGGCAGCCGGCAGGGTCGTTTCCAACGTCGGTAGAGGGGCGGTCGCGAACCGGCGCGGCGAGCGCCTGCATGACCTTCGGCCGCCCGTCGGGGTCGACCGCTCCGGCGCGGCGCAGCCGCCGCTCGAGCTTGCGCAGGGCGCGGCTGTCGCCCTCCACGAGCTCGACCTCGATCTCCTCGAACGTCTTGACCGTGTGTCCGTCGTCGACGACGTCCACCGCGTCCAGAACCACCTCGGCGACGTCGACGCCGGCCTTCTCGACCACCACCCCGGAGCGGCGTGTGCGCAGCGTGGCAACGGCCACCAGCGGACGTCCGCGGCTGTGGGCGAGCACCAGCCCGGCCACATCCTGCGGGACGCTCGCGGCGAGGCCGGGCGCGTCCCATTCGAGCTCGAGCCGATCCGCTCCCGAGCGCAGCTTCAGCTGCCAGACCGCCGGACCGCCGTCGTCGGAGACGCGCCGCCGCAGCGTGATCGATCCGGCGGCCAGGCGCAGGTCGTCCGTGTCGTAGTACGTGGAGAGCAGCGATCGTTCCGCCAGCTCGCGGCCCGGGAGCTCGAAGCGCGAGAACTCCGGGCCGGGGCGCAGCTTCACCTCTCGCTCCAGTGCAGCCTTCATCAGCGGGCGGCAGTCCCACCGGCGGACTTCTTGGCGTCTACCGCGCGGCGCAGCTGCTCCTTGTTCATCGACGATCGGCCCTTGATCCCGCGCTGCCGGGCCTCGTTGTAAAGCTGCTCCCGCGTGCGCCCCTTGATCCGGTTCGTGCCCGACCGCTGACCACCGCGCTGCGACGACGGCATGTCGCTGATCGAGCTCCGCGAGGCGGTCTGCGTCTGCCCCTTGCGGGCGCGCTCCTTGTTGACCGTGCGCGCGGCGATCTCCTTCGCCAGTTTGTTCGAGCGGCCCTGATCCCGCTCGCTCTCGACAATGTGCTCGTACTTGCGCTCCTGCTTGGCGGTCCACTGATCCGGCACGACGCCTCCTTCCCGATTTCACCGGGTAGTGCCCGTGTCCGGGCCTGCGGAAACGCGCATGCGGGAGGCTCCTGATGCGCGTGAGACGGCACCGTACGGGGCTGTGCGGGGATCGGTCATCGACCTCACCCGCAGGTGGCCATATCGAAGTCAACCGGGCGGCCGCGGCTGCTCCCGCTCTGCGCCCGACGTGGTGAAGAGCCCGAGCACCGCGCGCTTGATCTGGACGAGCACGGGGTCTCCGCCGGGCTCGGCCGGGGCCGACCACACAGCCGCCACCTGACCGCCGAAGAGCAGCGCGGAGGCGTACAGGTAGACCGAGTACAGGAAGACCAGGGCCGCGGTCAGCGATCCGTACACGACGCTCAGGCGGGTCACGCTCTCGTAAAGCCGGGCCGACGCGAACGAGATGCCGAGCAGCAGGATCGCCGTCGTGACCGCCCCCGCGAGCGCGTCGATCAGGCGCAGCCGGCGGCCGGGGACGAACCGGTAGAGCAGCATGACGACGCCCACCGAGACGGCCAGGGCCAGCGTGCGCGGGATCGCGGCGCTCAGGATCGTCCCGGAGATGCCCGTCTCCGCGTCGAGCCGCCGCAGGGCGTGCTGGGCGAGGCGGTCGAGCAGCGTCACGCCGACCGTGACGAGCACGAGCACCGCCGCGCCGACGACGAGCGCCAGGTCGACGAGCTTGCCGCGTGCCATCGGCCGCGAATGCTCGACGTGCAGGGCCACCTCGAGGCCCGCCCGGATCGAGGCCATCATGCCCGTCGCGCCCCATGCGAACAGCACCAGCGTGACCAGCCCGAGCACCCCCGACGGCGAGGCGATCGCGGTGAGCGCGCTCGCGACGTCGTCGCGGCTCGCGGCGCTCGCCGGCAGCGCGCCGGCGATCGTGTCCACGACGAGATCGTGCACCTGGCGGGTGCCGAGGATCAGGCCGAAGATCGACACCAGCACGATCGCGAGCGGCACGATCGAGAAGAGCACGCGGTAGGCGATGCCGGCCGCATGCTGCGGGCACCTGTCCGCGAAGTAGCGGTCACCCGCGGTCAGGAGCACGCGCCCGACCCGGCTTACGGCAGCCAGGCACCTGCGCACGAGGCGGCGGAGTCGGCCGCCGGGCTCACGGTTGCGAGTCGCTATGGTTGTGCGCCTCGAGCGCCGCCTCGACGTCGTAGCCGAGGGCGAGGCCGAGGTTGTGGGCGGCCGACACCGCGCGGTCACCGCCGACGTCGGGCATCACGGCCACGAGCGTCCCGACCAGCTCCTCGTTCGTGACGCCCGCCGCCCGCGCGACATCGGCGACGTGCATGTACGAGACGAGCGCGGCATCAAGGGCCACCAGCGCCCCCAGCCGCACCAGCGCCGCCTGGCCGGCGTCGAGCTGCGACACCAGCACCGTCTCGGCCTTGTCGGGGCCGACGAGATCGAAGAAGGCCTGGTCGCGCACGGCCAGCTTCCGCAGGACGAGGCGGTAGTCCATACGGAATTGAACCCCATCCGATGGGCCGGGTCTTCACCCCTTGGGCATGAAGCTCACCCATCCGGCTCCGCCGTCGCCATCGCATCGGTGCACCCGCTGACGGCCGAGCGCACCGTGGGATACACGTTGGCAGCGCCGATCCGCTCCAGGAGCCCGGCCTGGTCGAGCTCGTGCAGGATGTGGGTGTGCACACGGGCGAGCGCAAGCCGGATGTGCTCCTCGGCGAGGTGGTCGACCAGCCGGCCGACGGCATCGAGCCCGGTCGTGTCCACGTGCGTCATCGCCTCGGCGTCGAAGACGACCCACCGCACGGGCTGCGGAGCGCCCCGGATCGCCTCCTGAATGCGGCCGATCACGTAGTCCGCGTTCGCGAAGAACAGGCGGTCGTCGAGCCGGTAGGCGACCACGCCGGGCCGGATCACGGCGTCGCGATGGACGGCGACGTCGCCGTAGCTGTCGCTGCTTTGCCGCCACCCGAGCACCGCATCGTGAGGGCGCGCGCTCCTGCGGACGACGTCGACGATCGAGAGGCTGACCGCCACGGTCAGCGCCTGCAGCACCCCGGTGGCGATGACGCACCCGGCGGTCGCACCCGCGATGGCGAGCTCGACCCGATCGGTGGCGGCGAGCGCCCGCCACTGCTCCAGGTTGACCAGCGTGGCGGCGGCGGCGACGATCACCGCCCCGAGCACCGCCTTCGGCAGGTACGCGACCGGGGCGGTCAGGAAGACGAGGACGAGCGCCACCGCGCTCGCGGCGACGACCCCGGCCACCTGCGTCCGGGCGCCCATGTCGTCGTTGACCGCGGTGCGCGAGTTGCTCGCGCCGACCGGGAAGCCCTGCGTGAACCCGGCCGCGGCGGTCGCACCGGCCATCGCCAGCAGCTCCTGATTGGCGCGCACGTGCTGACCATGCCGACCCGCGAACGACCGGGCGGTGAGGATCTCGTCGGCCGTGCAGACGAGGAAGAGCCCGATCGCCGCGGGGACGAGCTTCAGGATGTCGACGGCAGGGGGTGTCGGGATCCGCAGCGACGGCAGGCCGGAGGGGATATGGCCGACCACGGCGATCCCGTGAGCGCTCATGTCGAGCTGCCACGACAGGCCGATCATGCCGATGACGACGACGAGCGCAGCCGGCAGCCGGGGCATGCGTAGGCGACACGCGAACAGCACCGCCAGGGTGACGGCCGAGACGACGACGGTGCCGGCGCTGGCCTGGCCGAGACCGGCGATCACCTCGAATAGCTGGGGGATCGGATCGCGGGCGGAGATGCTGATGCCGAGCAGCTTGCCCAGCTGCCCGACGATGAGCACGACCACGACCCCGTGGATGTAGCCGATCAGCACCGGGCGGGAGAAGTAGTCGGCGATCCAGCCGAGGCGGCCCAGCCATGCGACCAGGAAGCACCCGGCGACCATCAGCGCGAGCGCGGCGCCGAGCACCGCGGCCTCGGGGCTCCCGGCCGCGACCAGGGGCAGGATCGCCGCCGCGACGAGGGCGGCGATCGACCCCTCCGGGCCGATGCTGAGGGACTTCGACGACCCGAGCATGGCGTACACGAGCGCCGGGACGAGCAGCGCATAGAGGCCGTTCACCGGCGATACCCCGGCGAGCTCGGCATAGGCCATCCCGGCGGGCAGTGCGAGGGCCGCGACCGTCAACCCGGCCAGGATGTCGCGACCCGCGGTCGCCGCCCGGTAACCGGGCATGTCTCCCGCGACCGGGACCGCCCGGACGATCAGCGGCTCGGACGCCCGGTGATGGAAGGGAGAGGTGTCCCCGTAGGCGTCGCCCGCCCGTGGAGCCGGGTGGTCGTCGGACACGCGGGGCCTACTCTGGGAGCGCCGATGGGCGCGTATCCCGCCGCGCTCCGTGGCACTGCTTCCACTTGCGCCCGCTGCCGCAGGTGCACGGCTCGTTGCGTCCACGCTGCGCGTCCTGGGTGGCGTAGAGGGTCATGATCTCGGACGGGGCGCGGTCGGCGGCCAGGAGCCGGCCCATGATCCGCATCGGCCTGTCGATGTGGTGGAAGAACGCCTTGAAGCCGCCGCACAGGTAGTTCAGGCCGGGATCGCCGTCCGGTGTCTCGATGAACCGGTCCTTGGGGCAGCCGCCGTGACAGGCAAAGCGCACGTCGCACTCGAGGCAGTACGGGGGCAGCGACTCGCGTTTGTCCAGCCCGAACTGGCGCTGCTCCGGGGAGGCGACCAGCTCCACCAGGTGGTGCTCGCGGATGTTTCCGAGCTTGTAGCGCGGCTCCACGAAATGGTCGCAGCTGTACACGTCGCCGGTGTGCTCGAGCGCGAGGGCGAGGCCGCACGTCTCGGAGTGCACGCACAGGCTGGGCGGCTCCCCCACCCAGTTGGCCAGCGCGACATCGAACATCTGCACGTACACCTCGCCGACGTCGCGCCTGACCCACTCCTCGAACACGTCGATCAAAAACCGGCCGTACTGCTCGGCCGTGACCGAGCGGCCGGTCACCCGCGAGCCCTCCTGCACATACAACGGCCGGTCACGCCACGACGTCCACGGCACCGACCCATCCTCGTCCGCCTCGGACACCCGCTCGATGATCGGGATGAACTGCACGAACCCGGCCCCGCACTCATCCCGCAGGAACCGGTACACCTCACCGCCACTCGCCGCGTTCTGGGCGTGCACCGTCGTCAGCGCGTTCCACTCCACCCCGGCGGCGCGGAGATGCTCGAGCCCGCGCACCACCTGGTCGAACGACCCCCGGCCACCCTTGTTCACCCGATACGCGTCGTGCTGCTCCCGCGGCCCGTCGATCGAGATCCCCACCAGGAAGTCGTGCTGCTTGAAGAACCCGGCCCACTCCTCGTCGAGCAGCGTCCCGTTCGTCTGGATCGTGTACACCGCCCGCTGCCCGGGCTTGAGGTAGCCGTTTGCAAGCTCGACAGAGCGGCGGAAGAACTCGACGCCCATCATCGTCGGCTCTCCCCCCTGCCAGGCGATCGTCACCTCCGGCACCCGCGCATGCGCCTCGATCAGCTGGCGGAGATACGCGTCGAGCAGCTCATCCGCCATCCGGAAACGCGAGCCCGGATACAGCATCTCCTTGGACAGGAAGAAGCAGTACGAGCAGTCCAGGTTGCACACCGCACCGGTCGGCTTGGCCAGCAGGTGAAACGCCGGCGGCGGATCGAGCACCGCCGGCGTCCCACGCGATCGTGTGGAGGTCGCCATGCGGGGCCTACTCGCGCATGAGCATCGCCTGGGCCTCGCGCTCGAGGTCGAGGTACTGCTCGCCGCTGACGTCGACGGCGACGCGGCGGATGGTGCCGCCGGTGAATCGCCACGGCTGGACTGCCCGGGTAGTCGTCGGTGACGCCGGCGCCGCCGTCGCGGCCGATGCAGAGGCCCTCGCCGGCGATCATGAACTTGCCGGGCTGGGTCTTGATCTCGGTCCTCGCCGACCTTCGTGTCGTCGTGCCAGAGCGTGAGCCGGCCGGTCGCGACGCCCGGCGGATCCTCGCCGGCCTTGTCGAACGACGCCGACAGGATCAGGTTCTCGCCGGTCGGGATGTCCTCCGTCGCGACGACGCGCTGCTCCGATCATCCCGACCCAGTTGTAGACGTAGTGGAGCCGGTTGTCCTTCACGTAGAGCGCGTGGCCGCCGAACGGCGAGCCGTGCGCGAAGAGCACGCCCTCGGCGCCGGCGGCCGGGATGTCGACCAGCGCGCCGATCGTGTACGAGCGATTGCGGACGTTCACCGCCTGCGACTCGGGCACCTCGGCGGTGCCCGGGAAGTAGACGTAGCGGTCGCGCGGCGGCGAGAGCACCGGCCGCGGAGTGAGCATGATCTCGAGCGCCGAGCGGTCGTCGAGCGGGAACGCGTCGTTTGCTGCCGGCCTCCGCGAACCAGAGGTTCACGAGCTCGCGCACCTTCTCGGGGTGCTCCTCGGCCAGGTTGTGCAGCTCCGAGCGGTCGACGGCGGTGTTGTAGAGCTCCCACTCGTCGTCGTTGAAGTTGCTCCAGCCGCTGATCGTGGGATGGGTGGTCACGGCCTTCCAGCCCTCGTGCCAGATGGCCCGCGAGCCGAGCATCGCGTAGAACTGCGTCAGCCGGCGTCGTGTCCGCCTTCGCGTCGTCGAGGCTGTAGCGCATGCTGACGCCGTCGAACCGGCTCTGGACGTGGCCCTTGATCGCCTCCGGCGCCTCGACCCCGAGCACGTCGAGGATGGTCGGGACGATGTCGATCGCATGGTGGTACTGGTCGCGGATCTCCCCGCGGGCCTTCATCCCGGCGGGCCAGGAGATGATGCACGGGTCGCTCGTGCCGCCGTTGAACTCGTAGCGCTTCCACATCTTGAACGGCGTGTTGAACGCCATCGCCCAGCCGTTCGGATAGTGGTTGTACGTCTTCGGGCTGCCGAGGTCGTCGAGCAACGGCAGGTTGTCCTCGACGTTGTCGGGGATGCCGTTTGCGAACTTCATCTCGTTGACCGAGCCGTTCGGCCCGCCCTCGCCCGAGGCGCCGTTGTCGGAGACGAGCACCACGAGCGTGTTCTCGCGCTAGCCGAACTCCTCGAGGAAGTCGAGCAGCCGCCCGATCTGGTCGTCGGCGTGCGCCAGGAACCCGGCGTACACCTCGGCCATGCGGCTGAAGAGCTGCTTCTCCTCGTCCGAGAGCGAGTCCCACGGCCTGGTCGTGTCCATCATCGGGAACGGCTTGCCGTCGGGGCCGGTGCGGGTCTCGGCCGTGCCGATCGGGTTGATCGGCGGCAGCTCGGTGTCCTTCGGCACGAGCCCGAGCTGCTTCTGCCGCGCGAGCGTCTGCTCGCGCATCGCCTCGTAGCCCATGTCGAACCGGCCCTTGTACTTGTCGGTCCACTCCTTCGGCGCGTGGTGCGGCGCGTGGCAGGCGCCGGGCGCGTAGTAGAGGAAGAACGGCTTCTCCGGCGCGATCGCCTTCGCGTCCATGATGAACTCGATCGCCTTGTCGGTCAGATCGACGGTCAGGTGGTAGCCCTCCTCGGGCGACTTCGGCTGGTCGACGGCGTGGTTGTCGTAGACGAGGTCGGGGTACCACTGGCTCGTCTCGGCGCCGAGGAACCCGTACCAGCGCTCGAAGCCCCGGCCGGTCGGCCAGTTGCGCCGCGTCGAGGCCAGGTTCATCTCGTCGTCGGGGCAGAGGTGCCACTTGCCGACCATGTAGGTGTTCCAGCCGAGCTCGCCGAGGATCTCCGAGAGCATCCCGTTCTCGGGCGGGATCGTGCCGCTGGCGTTCGGGAACCCGATCGCGGCCTCGGTGATGCAGGCCATGCTGTTGCGCGTGTGGTTTCGCCCGTGAGCAGGCACGAGCGCGTCGGCGAGCACAGCGCGGTCGTGTGCCACTGCGTGTAGCGCACGCCGTCGGCCGCGATCTTGTCGATGTTCGGCGTGTCGACCGGGCCGCCGTAGCAGCTCAGCGCCGAGAAGCCCACATCGTCCAGCACGATGTAGACGCACGCTCGGCGCGCCCTCCGGCGCTTTCGGCGGCTCGAACGGCGCCCAGTCGGGCTCCGAGTCGCGGATGTCGATGTTGATCTTGCCCTTGAACGGCTTGTTCACGTTGGTAGTCCTTTCGCATCTCCCGGTGACCGCGTGCCCGCCGGCCCGCAGCGGCCGGCCACGTCCCGCCTCGAGTATCACGGCGCGCCGCCGCGCCCTCCTCATCCCCAGTGGACGAAAGGGCGCCCGCCTAGCCGAACGGGCGCACGCCGGGGCGAACGACCAGGCGCGCCTGCGCCGGCCGCACCTCGACGACGTCTGCGACCGCCACCTCGGCGGTGCGCGCCCTCCAGATCCCCGACGTCACCGCGACGATGTCGGGCCGGTCAGCCCGCGAGCGGTACACGAGATGGTCGACGACACCGATGTGGCCCTCCGGCCCGTCCACGCGAAAGCCCTCGCAATGACCGAGCCAGTACTCCTCGTCCACGGGCGGCGACGTGGCGGGCCCGGGCTCCGGCTCGCGGGTCGTGAGCGCCAGCAGGAGCGATCGCGGCAGCAGGCGCATGCTTCACGGTGCCCCGGAGGCGCGGCGGCCGCATCATCCGCATCGGACGACGCTCACGCCTCCGCCGGCCCCTACCGTCGCGCCGGTGCCGGCAGGGGAGGCCTGAGCAAATGCAGGGAGTGCTCTCGGATATCGTCGTCAACGGGATCGGCATCGCGGCGGCGCCGTGGTGTGTGATCGGCGTGATCCTGATCCTGAGCTCGGCGGGCGGGCTGCGCAAGTCGGTCGCGTTCCTGCTCGGCGCCGCAACGGCCATGACGGTCATCTTCGCGGTCTGCTCCGCCCTCGTCGGACACCTCGAGGTCACCAGCGGAGGGTCGGCCTCGTCCGGGGTCGAGTGGGCGAAGCTCGGCACCGGGCTCGGCCTTCTGGCCTTCGGCCTGTGGCGGTTGCGCAAGCCCCCGGCCCCGGCGGGCTCGCCGCGCTGGCTCACGCTGCTCGACCGGCTGAACGTGCCGGAGGCCTTCGCGATCGGCCTCGTGATGCCGAACCCGATCTTCGCAGCCGCCGGCAGCCTCCAGATCGTGAGGGCCGGCGTCGCCCCCGCCGCCGAGGCCGCCTACCTGATCGTCTTCATCGTCATCTCGCTCTCGACGATGCTCGTTCCGGTGGGGCTCTATGCGACCAGGCCCACCACCACCGCGGCACGGCTCGCGACGTGGAAGGCGTGGCTGGCCGCCAACAGCGGGATGATCCTCACGGTGCTCCTGGTCGGCTACGGCGCACTGATCTCGGTGCAAGCGCTGCTCGCGCTCTCTTGACGATCCTCACACGCCGGTCGTCGCCTGCAGCCTCCCGCTCTTGATCGCCTCGACGAGGGCCTGATAGTCGCGCTCGTTCTGGTCGGCGTACGCCTCGGCGAATCGCCCGATTGCCTGGTCGAAGCTGTCGCTGTTGCCGAGGTAGGCGGCGATCGCGACGCGGTCGCCGGAGCGGGCGTGCGCCCGGGCGAGCGTCCAGCCGCACATCTGGGCGTACATCTCCATCCCGCGTGGAATCATCTGCGTGGGCTCGATCGACCCCTTCCAGTCCTTGAGCTGACGGCCGTAGAAATCGCGCTCCTGGCCGTCGAGGCCGTTCGCGACGTGGCACCAGCCGAGGAAGATGTCGCTCGAGGCCTGCATCAGGTGCTGGCCGTTCACGACGCGCTCGCCGCAGTTGTGCACATCGCTCTTGGCGACGAACTCCTCGAGCACCGACGCCTGCGCCTCCTTCAGCTGCAGGAACAGCGGATCGCTGTTCTCGCGCCCGAGCAGCAGCGCGATATACGCGCGGGTGCCCACGCTGCCGACGCCGACCACCTTGCGCGCGACGTCGACCAGCCGGAAGTCCTCGAGCAACAGCCGCCGGTCGTGCTGCAGCGTGCTGCGGTAGCTGCGCAGGATGTCGTACAACCTCTCCATCAACTCCTGGCCCGCGATCCCGGGGGCAAGCTCGGCGAACGGCTCGATGAGAGGCGGGTCGGAGATGATCCTGGGCTCGCCGTCGACCTCACGGGTGAGCTTGGAGAAGACCTGCATGCTGTCCTTCGTGCGGGCCTTGGCCAGGATCGCCTCGGTGCGCTTCAGCATCTTCTTCGTCGTCAGCTGGCGCAGCTGCGCAACCTGCTCGTCGATCTCCAGGCGGGCGTACCACACATCGAGGTTGCGCATGCCCGCGAAGGCGGCCATCGCCTTGCGGTAGGCCGCGACCCCGCCGACGACGATCCGCTGGCGGTCCTTGAGCGCGTACCCGTTCTCGCGGCCCGCCGCCGCAAAGCTCGCGGCCAGCCGCTTCACGTCCCACTCCCACGGCCCCGGCAGGGTCTCGTCGAAGTCGTTGATGTCGAACACGAGCCGGCGCTCGGGCGAGGCGAACACGCCGAAGTTGGACAGATGCGCATCCCCGCACAGCTGTGCGCGCAGCCCCGAGGTGGGCGTCTTGGCCAGATCCGCCGCCATGATCAGCGCCGCACCGCGGTAGAACGTGAGCGGGGACACCAGCATGCGCCCGTACCGGATCGGGACGAGCTCCGCCACCCGCGTCTCGGCCTGGCGCTCCAGGAGCGCGATCGGATCGACGCGATCGGCGGCGGGCTCGAAGTCGGCATGGCTCGAGCGCGGCGTCTGCGCCCGGGCGGCCTTGCCGCGTGCGACCCGCTCGGCCATGCTCAGGGGCTCCGGCGCACGGGCCGGCTTGGATGCACGCTTGCCGGCGGGCTTGGCCGGTGCGGTGGTGCTGTCGGCGATCGTCACGTCGCTCTCCTCACCCGGCCGTGGGCCGGAATTGCTGTCGCCAAACACCCACTGTCGCCGGTGCGGCCCGCGGTTCCGTCATCCCAGGCGGGTGATCGCACTCCGAAGGGTCGAGCGTCACCTCGTTCATGCCGTTGGGATGACACCCCGGAGGCGGCCGCTGCATAGGCTCGGTCTGGATTCACGTATGGACGTTTCACCAACCACTGAAAGGGGTTGGCCATGGCAATTGGACCGGTACAGCTGGTCGTGCTGGGCTTCACCGACCCGAACTTTCACGGCGAGGTCATCGCCGAGCTCGAGCGCCTGCGCGAGAGCGACACGGTCCGCGTCATCGACGCCCTGGCCGTGTACAAGGACGCGGACGGGGCCCTCGAGGTGGAGCATCTGAGCAACCTCTCCGAGGACGAGGCGATCGAGCTCGGCAGCGTGGTCGGCGCGCTCGTCGGCCTCGGCATCGAGGGCGACGAGGGCATCGAGGCCGGTGCGCTCGCGGGCGCCGAGGCGGCCGCCGAGGACGGCATCCACGCCTTCAGCGACGACGAGGCATGGGACATCCTCGAGGAGATCCCGAACAACACGGCGGCGGCGCTCCTGCTGCTCGAGCATCACTGGGCCGTCCCCCTCCGCGACGCGATCGCGCGCGCCGGCGGGTTCCGGATCTCGGACGGCTTCATCAGTCCGCTCGACCTCGTCGAGGTGGGGCTCGCGACCGCCGCCGAGGCGGAGGAACTGCGGGCGCTCGATGCGGCCGGCTCGACACCGCGGGGCTGAACCCACCTGACATTCCGGCGAGATCCAGAGGAGGACACGATGTTCGGAGCACGCAGAGTTGCACGCCGTACCGGTCGGCGCACGGCCCGCCGGACGAGCAGGCGCCGCCGCTAGCCAGCCGCCGCCCGGGCGGATCCCCGGCCGACAGACCGCGTACGACGCAAAGAAAGAGGTACCTATGCCCCTGCTCTCGCTGGGTGAGTTCTTGTGGTCATTGCTCGTGATCTTCTTCATGGTCGTCTACTTCATGATGCTGATCCACGTGATCTCCGACATCTTCCGCCGCCGCGACGCCTCGGGCGGCAAGAAGGCGCTGTGGCTCATCTTCGTGTTCTGCGCTCCGTTCCTCGGGATGCTGGTGTACATGATCGCCAACTCCGATGGGCTGGCCGAACGCGGCGCGGCGGACGCCCGCCGGTCGCGGGCGCTCGACGAGGAGTACTCGCGCACCGTCTCCGGCGGCGGCGGCTCGGCTGCCGAGATCGCGCAGGCCAAGCAGCTGCTCGACGACGGCACGATCGGCGAGCAGGAGTTCGAGCAGCTGAAGGCCAAGGCGCTGCAGATGAGCTGAGTCGGTAAAGCCGCTCGACGCGGGCTGGTGGCGCTGGATACACTCGGCTTTCCCATGGGGCAAGAAGCCGTTTCCGCGCGCGCACCGGCGACACGTCGCGTGCTCAGTCAGAGCGCTCGCTACCCACTCGGGGTCGCCGTCCTGGCGGCGCTCTACTACGGGTCGGCCCAGATCGGCGTCAATCTCAATTTCGTCGGCCCCGTGGCGGCGATCGTGTGGCCGCCGGTGGGCGTCGGCATCGCGTTCCTCTACCTGCGCGGGCTCTCGTTCTGGCCCGGGGTGCTGATCGGCGACCTGCTCGCCAACAACTACTCCGCGCTTCCGCTCGGCTCGGCGCTCGGCCAGACGTTCGGCAACGTCCTCGAGGTGGTCGTCGCGGTCGTCCTGATCCGCCGCCTCGTCCCCGTCGGCTCGCCGCTCGAGAGCGTGCGCGGGCTCCTGCGGATGGTCATCGCGATCGCAGCCGGGGTCGCCGTGAGTGCGACGATCGGCGCCGCGAGCCTCTGGTTCGGCGGTGTCATCTCGGCGGACAGCGTCGGCACCATCTGGCGGACGTGGTGGCTGGGCGACTTCTGCGGCGCGCTGATCGTGGCCCCGCTGGTGCTCGCCTGGTGGCCGCCGCCGCAGCGGTGGCGGCGCGGCCGCATCGCCGAGGCCGTCGTCGGGCTCGTCGGAGTGGCAGTGCTCGCCGACTACGCCACCCGCACCGACCGCCCCGTGACGTTCCTCGTCTTCCCTCTGCTGATCTGGTGCGCGCTGCGGTTCGGGCAGCGCGGGGCCACCCTGGCCGTCGCGATCGCCGTCTCGATCGCGCTCTGGAACACGACGCACTACCTGGGCCCGTTCGCGTACCGCTCGATCAGCCGTACCGAGCTCAGCACCCAGCTCTTCGTGCTGGTGGCCTCGCTGACGATGCTGATCCTGGCCGCCGTGGTGTCGGAGCGGGCAGCGCTTGCGCGCGGCCTGCGGGCATCCCGCGCCCGCGTCATCCGCGCCGGCGATGTCGAGCGCAGGCGCCTGGAGCGCAACCTGCATGACGGCGCACAGCAGCGACTGACCTGGCTGGCGGTTGATCTGGGCCGCGCGGCCGAGCGCGCGCGCGTCAGCCCGGATCAGGCCGCCGGGCTGCTCGAGGAGGCCGAGGTGAAGCTCGAGCTCGCGATCGCCGAGCTGCGCGAGCTGGCCCACGGCATCCATCCGGCGGTGCTCACCGACCTGGGCCTGGCCGACGCGATCAGGAGCGTCGCACTGCGATCGACGATCCCGGTCACCGTGGGGGAGATGCCGCCCGACCGGGTGGACGAGTCGACCGAGGCGACGGCCTACTACGTCTTCGCCGAGGCGGTCGCAAACGCCCAGAAGCATTCCGGCGCAGCCTCGATCACGGTGCGCGCGATCGCCGGCACGCGCACCCTCCGGATCGAGGTCGCAGACGACGGGGTCGGCGGCGCCGCCCCCAAGGCCGGATCGGGCCTCGAGGGCCTGCGCGACCGCGTCGAGGCGACCGGCGGACGGTTCTCGGTGGCGGCCGCCGGCAGTGGTGGCACACGCATCGTCGCCGTGATCCCGATCCCCGTGCGCATGCCTGCAGGGGTGTGAGCGGCGATCATCCTGACGGCATGACGCGCCCGGGGCACGGGCGCGGTTTGATCCACGCGTGAGTGACATGTCCGGGCCGGCGTCGTCGCCGCCGTTTGCCGATCGACGGGAGTTGCTGGCGCTCGTGGGGTCCGCGGCCGTCCTCGGCATCCTCGGCGCGGCGGCCGGCCTGATCTTCATGGGCGTAATCGGCGCCGGGGGCGACTGGTACACGGACTCGGATCCGGGCTGGTTCGGCGGCCAGTGGTGGTGGGTGGGCATCGCCGCGGCCGCCGGCGTCGGCGTCGGGCTCCTGCGGCGCCTGACCCGCCTGCCCGACCACACCCCCGGCCTGATCGCCGACATGCAGGCCGGGCACGTCGACCCGGGCCTCGTGCCGGGGATCGTGGCGGTGTCGGCGGTGTCGCTGATCGGGGGGGCGAGCCTCGGCCCGGAGAAGGCGCTCGGCGCCATGGGCGGCGGCGCGGGCACATGGGGATCGCAGCGGCGGCGGCTCAACGAGGAGGACAGCCGCGTGAACACCCTCGTCGGCTTCGCGGGAGCCTATGGCGGGCTGTTCTCGAGCACGGTGATCGTGGTGATGCTGATCCTCGAGGTCGCCCGCCCGGGCGGCCGCCAGCTGACCAAGGCGCTCGTCGGATCGATCGTCGCGTCGAGCGTCTCGTTCGGGATCTACTTCGCCATCGCCGGCTCGGTCTTCGCAGACGCCTACCAGGTGCCGCAGTACCGGTACGAGGACTGGCAGCTGCTTGCGGGCGTCGGCCTGGGCCTGCTGGCCGCGGTGGTGGTGACGCTCCTGGGCGTGTTCGTCAAGGTCATGATGCGGCTGTTCGGCAAGCTGAAGCTGCCCGCCATCGCACATGCGGTGATCGGGGGCCTGGTCTTCGGCCTGGTCGGTGTGGCGCTGCCGCTGACGATGTTCACCGGGAGCGACCAGCTCAAGACCGTGCTCGCGGGCGCGGGCACGCTCAGCCTGGGTCTGCTCGTCGCCGTCGTGGTGGCGAAGATGCTCACATTCGCGGTCTGTCAGGCCAGCGGGTTCGTCGGCGGCCCCATCTTCCCGGCGCTCTTCATCGGCGGAACGGCCGGGGTCTGCGTCCACCATGTGTTCACCAGCGTGCCGCTGGGACTGGCGTTCACATGCATGCTCGCGGCCGTGCCGGGCTCACTCGTCTCCGGCCCGTTCTCGATGGTGCTCCTGGCGGCGTTCCTCACGCAGATCGGGCCGCTCGAGACGGCGCCGGTCCTGATCGCGGTCGTCACCGCCTTCGTGGCCGTGCAGGCGGTCGAGTACCTGGTGGCGACCCGGAGCCGTGCCGCCGCCGCCGCGGCCGAGCCCGCGCCGTCGTGACCAGGGACTGATCCGGCGCGCACGTGCAGACGCTCCTCGCCTCGGTGGCGCTCCTGGGACTGGCGGTCGCGTTCTCGAGCCCGACGTCCGTGCTGGCGGTGTACCTGCTCCTGACAATGCCGGCCGGGCTGCGCCGGTCGGTCGCGTTCGTCGGCGGCTGGATCGCCACGATCGGCCTGATCGGCCTGATCGTGGTGCTCTTCCCCTCCGCCGACTTTCACTCGTCACGGACAGCGCCCTCGCGCGCGGCGTCGGTCGGCGAGCTCGTCGTCGGCCTCTTGCTCGTGATGGCCGCGCTCGTGGTGCACCGGCGCCCGGCGACGGCCGCGCCGAAGGATCCGGTGCCCGGCTGGCTGGTGCGCCTCGTCGGCAGGCACTGGGCGGTCGCGCTGGTCGCGGGCGGCGTCATGCTGACGTACTCCGTGACGCTGGTTGCGATGCTCGAGATCCTCAAGGCGAACGTCCGCCCCCTCGACCGCGTCATCGCGCTCGGCGTCTTCGCGCTCACCTCGATCGTGACGATCACGGCACCGATCGCCTACACCGTGCTTGCACCCGACCGGGCCGCGTCCGACCTGGAGCGGTCACGGCGCTGGCTGATCGCCCACTCCCGCACGATCGCCGTCGCGCTCATCGCGCTGATCGGCGTGGCGATCGTGCTCAAGGCCGGATACGACCTCTTCGCGTAGCGCGGCGGGCTCGCCGCCGGGGTGCGGGGAGACGCCCGCTCACAGCCGCGCCTCGATCAGATCGCGCCGCTCGGCGAGCGCCGGAGAGAGCGCCGCGGCGACCACGAGCACCGTCGCCTGGGCGATGATCCAGAAGAAGATCGCCATCACGATCCCGAGCGACCCGTACGTGCGCGAGTACGAGTCGAGCCAGCGGACGAGCACGAGCGTCGAGATCAGGCGGATGGCGGTCAGCCCGAGCACCGTGAACACCGCGCCCGGCAGCAGGTCACGGGCGGGCACCCGCTTGTGGAGCAGCAGCCAGGGCGCCCACACGAAGAAGCCGATCAGCCCGCAGAGCCAGACGACGTCGAGCACCCGGCCGATCCAGACCGAGTGGCCCAGGAGCAGGTTCGTCTCGAGCACGAAGAGGAACATCAGGCCGATCATGGCGAAGAGCACCGCCAGGTAGCGGGCCTGGTCGATGATGCCGGCGCCGCGCAGGTCGATCCCCCACGAGCGCGCGTGGGCGAGCTGCAGCACGCGGCCGAACCCGATCCCGAAGACGGCCACGTTCAGGATCGCGAGCAGCACCGACAGGAACCGGTGCGTGCCGGCCCCGACGACGACGCTTCGGAACAGCGCGGCCGTCTCCCCCGAGAGCGCCAGCCGGTGCTCGACCCGGTTGGCGAGCGCGTGCGGGTCGCGGTAGACGTAGCTCGCCTCGACGAGCAGCGTGGGCACCACCGTGAGGAAGAAGTACGTCGCCAGGAGCACCGCGTACAGCTGACCGTCTGCGGCCCGGTAGCGGCGTACGCAGCCGATGGCGGCGCCGATCCCCGAGGCCGGGTCGCGGGCCTCGATCCAGCGCGTCCCCCGCTCAGCAGCGGCCGTGCCCCACGACGAGGCGGCTGCCGCCGCCCGGTGCGGCCGTGACGGGACCGGCGATCCGCGCGGCCGGCTCATGCTCAGTGCTGCACGAGCAGAGCGGCCTTTTCAGCGGCGAACTCCTTGTCGTCGAGCGTGCCCCGTTCGTGCAGCGCCGCCAGCCGGTCGAGCGCGGCGTAGCGGTCGCCGGCGGTCTGCGGCGGTGCCGCGGGGGCAGACGGGTGGCGCACGCTCGCATACGCGTGCTTCGAGGCGCCCACCAGCCGCGTACCGAGATCGCGCTCGACCACGTCGGGGAACTCGCGGAGGACGATGCGGCGCAGCGCCTCGATTCCGATCGCGCCCAGCACGCCGATGATCAGGATCATCACGGGATCGCGGGCGGCGGGCACGGGCGCCCAGATCAGCAGCACGATCAGTACGAGCGCGTAGACGCCGTACGCCACGCCGGGGTCGCGCAGATACGGGGTGAGGGCGTGCCGCGTGCTCGTGGCCCGTCGTCCCGGCCCGGCGAACCAGGTGCCCAGGAGCAGCAGGAGGGCGACCGAGCACAGGGTGATGTTGGCGCTGGCGAGCCGGTCCGTCGCCATATACCAGGTGACATGCGCGGCTGCCCGGACGTCGGGCAGCTGGGTCAGCGAGTCGATCAGGTACCCGCCGATCACCCGGCGCACCACCACGAGCACGAGCCCGGTCGCGAGCATGCCGAACGCGCACGCTCGCAACGTCGAGCGGCGCGCCTTCGAGAGGTACACGGCCAGGGCGAACACGGCCAGGGCGAGCAGGCCCAGCGGCAGGGCGAGCAGCCGCAGCAGCTTGACGGTGCTCTGCGCGGCGCTCAGCTGATTCGACTGCAGGAGCACGATCCGCCCGGCGTCCGGCGGCAGGCTGACCCTGCCGCCCGTCTTGCTCGTGAGCGTCGAGGAGATCTGGCCCACGAGGGGGCGCAGGTCGATCGCGACGACGCCGTTCGCGGTGCTGAACGGCCCCGATCCGCCGTTCAGGATCTTGAGCAGCGCAGTGTGGGCGCGCAGGTTCGCGGCCCGCCACAGCTCGACGACCCGTGGCCGGTCAAGACCGGCGGCGATGGCGCGCTCGATGTACGGCTGCCCGGTCACGGCCAGCGGGCCGGCCAGGGCCTGGGCCCGCGGCGGGAGGACGCTCTGCAGCTCGGCCGGCACGTTCACGTTCGTGTAGAGCTGGTCGACGAGGTAGGACGAGAGCGCGGTGCGCACCTCCGGCTGCTGCAGGGCGGCCGCGCTCGTGTCGGCCCATGTCTGCGAATCGAGGAACACGCGGTCGACCCACGTGGCCAGGATGGAGACGCCGAGCATCAGCGAGGCCAGCGCGATCAGCACGCCCAGGCTGATCTTGCGGCCGCGGCTATTCGCTCCCGGCCCGCTCTCGCGGGCGGGGGACGGCTCGACGACCTCTGTCTTGGTGCCCTCGGGTTCGATCGGCCAAGCATGCCCGCGCCACCCCCTCCAGACCCTCATCCCCATCGGATGAACCGGGCGCGTTGCCCGCTGCGCAGGCGGGATCCGGCCGCCCGCAGGGCCCGCACAGAAGACCATCCCAAGGGGATGACGGCGGCTCAGCGGAGGCGTTCTAGCGTCGTCCCACCATTTCTGACCTCACAGCAGGAGGGGAATCGATGGATACGACGGACCGACGGGCGTCGGGCGGCCAGAGCGGCGTTCGCGTCACCGGGTGGGTGTGGTTTGCAGGGATCATGCTGATCGTCGCCGGTGGCTTCAACATGATCAACGGGTTCTCCGCCATCGAGCGCCACCAGTACTTCACAAACCACATCGTGTACTCCAACCTCTCGTTCTGGGGTTGGGTGTTCGTGATCTGGGGGATCGCGCAGCTGTTCGCGGGCTTCGCGTCGATCGCCGGGCAGCTGACCGGGAACTACGTCGGAGTGCTGCTCGCGTCGACGGCGACGTTCCTCTGGTTCATCATGATCTTCGCCGCGCCGTGGGCGGCGCTGCTCGGAGTGACCGTGAACCTGCTGATCATCTATGGGCTGACCACAGGCGCCGAGCCCGAATGGAACGGGTGAGCCATGGATGACGACGCCGGATACGGCTGGAGGAGCTTCGCGGGCATCCTGATCATCCTCGCGGGCTTCTTCAACACCATCGACGGCCTGGTGGCGATCATCAACGCGAACCGCATCCAGGGTGTGGCGAACGGTCAGGCGACGCTGCCGGTCACCGACCAGGTGTCATCCTGGGGGTGGCTCGTGCTGATCGTCGGCATCGTCATGATCTTCGCCGGGTTCTCGATCTTCAACGGCGCCACCTGGGCGCGGGTCGTGGGCATCGTGGTCGTGAGCATCAACATGATCGTGCAGTTCAGCTACCTCGCTCACTTCCCGTTCTGGTCGTTCACGATGATCCTGATCGACACGCTGGCGATCTACGGCCTCGTGGTGCACGGGCGACCGGAGGGCCGAACCCAGCCGGGCGGGTGACGCTGGTCGGGCGAGCTTCGGCGCGGTAGGGTCGTCCGAATGATCGGATGGTTGCAGCAGCTGTGGGACACGATGACCGCGGTCTCGCTGCCGCTGCTCGTCGTCGGCGTCGCGTTCCAGGCCGCGCAGACGCTCCTGGTGGCGCTGGCGTGGCGCAACATCCTGCGCTCCGCGTATCCCGACGGCGACGTTCGCTATCGGCCCATCATGAGCTACTACGCCGGCGGCACCGGCCTGAACGCCATCCTGCCGGCATCGGCCGGCACGGTGACGATGCTCGGCTTCTTTCGCACCAGCATCAAGGGGGCGACGGTGGCCGGCGTCATCGGGGCGACGATGGTCGAGAACATCTTCTTTGCGATCGTCGCCGTCCTCGTCTACCTGGGGCTGTTCCTGAGCACGAGCGGGTCGTTCGACGTCCACTTCGGCTGGTTCGCCGATCACCCTGCGGCCTCGGTGATCATCGTCGTCGGCGGCATCGCGCTGATCGTCGTCGCGGTGGTGGTGGTCTACCACCGGTTCCGCAAGACCTGGGAGAACGCGAAGGAGGGCGGCGAGATCCTGCGCCATCCGCGCCAGTTCCTCGTCCAGGTCGTCGGGGTGGAGGCGGTGTCATACGCCGCCCGGATGGGCGTGAACGCGACGTTCATGCGTGCCTACCACATCCCGGTGTCGGTCGAGAACGTCTTCCTGATCGTCGCGGCGTCGTCGATCTCGTCGACCGTCGCGGTGCTGCCGGGCGCGGTCGGTGCGCAGACGGGTCTGGCGTCGGTCGTGCTGCGTGGCGTCGCCCCGCAGGCCACCATCGCCGCCTACACGGTCGGCCAGGCGCTGATCACGACCGCGTGGAACGTGGCGTTCGGGCTCACCATGCTCTCGACCCAGATCGGCTGGCACGACACCCGCAAGCTCATCCATCGCAAGAAGAAGGGCGAGGAGCCGGGCGCAGCCACGGCCGAGACCGCGCCCGCGTCCTCCGACCCTTAGCTAGAAGGCGTGTGCCGGCGGCTGGGTGCGCTGCCAGTAGCCGCCGAGCACGAGCCGCCGCTCGGCCGGGTGGATCTCGACGACGCTTTCGGCCGGCACCTCCACCGCGCGGTGCCTGTGCAGCCCGTCGTACCGCACCATGAGGAACTCGGGGCGATCGCCGCGCTCGGCGAAGACGACCTCCTCGACGACACCGAGGATGGCCGCGCCCGCCTCCACGAGATAGCCCTCGCTCGCGCCGAGGAGATCCCCCACATCGGCCGGCGCAAGCGTCTGCGCGGCCACCGGCGGCACGGGGGCGAGGCGTGAGCCTGCCGCATTGGGACGGTCGGGGAGCGGCTGGGTCACGTGTCCACGCCCACCGTCAGTACTGCTCCATGCGCACCGGTGTGGCAGTTGGAGAGAAACGCGTACGCAGCGATCGGCGGGACCGGCGACGGGGCGGCCGCACTCTGGCCCTGGGCCGTCACGCGGACGCCGTCGCGGCGCGGGCCGCGCTCGCGCGGCCGGGTCTCGTCGTCTTCACTCTCCCCCGCTCCCTTCGCGCGCCGAGGCACGCCGATCCGCGGTCGGCGGCTGCCGCCCGCTCCGACGAGAACGTACGCCGGTGGACGGCCGCACCTTTCACCCCAAGTGGACGATGCAGGGGAGGCCCGCCGCGGGGAAGGTTTGCCCAGCGGAGAGCTCCCGCTCTCCTGCGCAACCCTACGGAAAGGAAGACTCACACATGGCAGATCTGATTGCCATCGGCTACGACGATGTGACGACCGCGGATCTCGCCGTCGCCGAGGTCCACAAGATGCAGGCCGACCTCATCATCGAGGCCGACGCCGTGGCCGCGATCGTGCGCGACAGCGACGGCAAGATGCACACCCACACGACGCATTCGCCCACGACGGGCGGCGGCGCGACCTGGGGGATGTTCTGGGGGTTCCTGTTCGGGATCCTGTTCTTCGTGCCGTTCCTGGGCATGGCGGTCGGCGCCGGCATGGGTGCGCTCTTCGGGCACCTGGGCAAGGGCACGATCGACAAGCAGTTCCAGGATCAGGTGCGCGACATGCTGAAGCCCGGCACCTCGGCGCTGTTCCTGGTGGTCGAGAAGGTCACGCCTGACAAGGCCGTGGCGGCGCTCAGCAAGTACGGCGGCACCGTCCTCAAGACATCGCTGTCGGAAGACCAGACGAACGAGCTGCAGGACGCGCTGCACGGCACGGGCTCAGTCGTCAGCACCGGGTAAGAGAAGGAGCGACGCGATGCTCAGACGCAGAAGGCCGCTCATGCGTGCGGCAATGGTCGGCGGCGGTGCCTACATGGCCGGCAAGCACGTGCAGAAAGGCCGCGAGCAGGAGGCGGAGCAGAACGCTCGCCTGGACGACGTCGAGAGCCAGCAGGCGCCGCCCGCCCCGGCTGCCGGCGCAAGCCCGGACGACCTCTACGAACAGCTTGCGAAGCTCGGCGAGCTTCGCAAGCAGGGCGTGCTGACCGACGCCGAGTTCGAGGTGCAGAAGCAGAAGCTTCTGCAGTCGGCATGAGCAGCGCCGGCGAACCCCCCGTGGTCGTGGGCCCGGTCCAGGTGCTGGTCGTCGGCTTCGGCGAGGACCGGTTCAAGGGCGAGATCATGCCGGAGCTGAAACGGCTCCGGGAGCATGATGTCATCCGCCTGATCGACCTCCTGTTCGTGACAAAGGCGGAGGACGGCACGGTCGCCGCGCTCGAGGAGAGCGACCTCAGCCGCGGCGAGCGGATGGAGTTCGGTGCCTTCGTCGGGGCGCTGGTGGGCTTCGGCGCCGGCGGAGAAGAGGAGGCGGAGGCCGGCGCGCTCGCCGGCGCGGCTGGGTTCGAGGATGGCCGCCTGTACGACGACGCGGACGTGTGGTATCTCGCGGATGCGATCCCCGAGGGTACGTCCGCAGCCATCGCGCTCATCGAGCACCGGTGGGCGATCCCCCTGCGCCAGAAGATCCAGGCCGCGGGCGGAGTCGCCCTGGCCGATCAGTGGCTGCACCCCGAGGATCTGATCGCCGTGGGGCTCGCGGCGGCCGGGGCGGGCGGCGTCGGCGCGAGCACCTGAAGCAGTCGGGTGTGGTCACGGAGGCGGGCGGTCCCGTGGGACCGCCCGCCCGGTAGCCGTGCCGATCAGCCGGCGGTGTCGCCGTCGGTGCGCTCTTCCGAGCCGTCGGCGCGCTCTTCCGAGAGATCGGGGCCGTCGCCGACCGGCGCGGAACCCGACCGGTTGCGGGCGATCCCGGCCGCCGCTCCGCCGGCCACGAGCCCGGCCAGCACGCCGCCGAACACCACCCGCCGCACGCACGCGCCGCGGCGGCGGCTTGGTGGCGGCGAGCGCATGCTGATATCCCCGCCATAGCTGCCACTTGACCCGCGGGTCGGCGGCGGCCCTGCCGAACCCGATCCGCTGCGCCCGGCGGGTCGCGCGGCGCAGGTGCCTGGCCGCGGCCCGCTGGTGCCGGCGGCTGCGCGGATCGTGCAGCGTTCTGGATGCGCCGTGCACGGACCCGCGCACGGACGCCTGGAACTGCTCCAGCCGGCCCGGTTCGGGCCGCCCCAGCGCGCGCCGCCGGATACCGTCGATCGATGTCGTCATCGCACGCTCCTCCGGTAGACAGACCCGCAGCCTAGGCGTCGTCGACCGACGACATATCGGCCGATCGGGATGAACCCTGCGAGGGCTGCTCGGCCGCCGCGATCTGCGCCAGCGTCGCCTGCACGTGCGAGAAGGCGGCATCTCCCCCGAGCCGGGCCTCGCCCGCTCCGGCGCGCCCGGCCGTCGTCTTTGCGACCAGGGTCATCGCGGCCGCGACATCGGCCATATCGGGCGGCTCGGCGGCCGGCGCGGCCGCGCAGGCCGCCGTCACGCGCAGGAGCGAGAGCACGTCACGGTCGACCGGTGCGCTCGCCCGCCCCACGAGCTGCCGGGCCGCGCGCACGAGCGCGCTCGCAGCCTCGTCTCGCTCTGAATCGATCTGATCCCCGCAACGGGCGAGCTCACAGCCAAGGGCGTTGAGCTCCACAGCGAGAGCCGTGGTGGGGTGCGGACCTGCCGGCGTCTGGGCCATCCGTCGCGGACCCTACCCAATGTGCACAACTTCCATTCGCCCGCCGCGGCGGTCAATGCGCCGTGAGGTGGATCACGCCCACGTCCGCAAGCCCGTTCAGGGCCAGCTGCACGGCGAGCGCCGCCAGCAGGACCCCGAACACCTTCTCGGTCACGAGCATCCGGCCCGCGTCCAGGTGGTCGCTGACGCGGTTCGCCCAGCGAAACACGAGGATGTCCAGGGCGAGCACGAGCGCGAGCAGCCCGATCACGCCCGCGAGCAGGCGCACCGAGGTGGCGTCCGCCGAGACGGTCACGAGCACCACGATCCCGACCGGATTCAGGAGATAGGGCACCGCCAGCGGGAAGACCGCCAGCCGCATCGGATCGCGCCCGCTCGCGTCGTGGTGCTCCGTCTGGGCGTCGCCGGACCCGCGGATCATCCCGACGGCGATGATGAGGAGGATGATGCCGCCGGCGATCGAGAGCGCCCCGGTCGAGAAGTGCAGAAGCTTGCGCAGGAGCTCGCCGAGCACGATCAGGATCAGCGCAACCACCCCGGCCGTCGTCAGCATGCTGCGGGTCACGCGGGCCTTCGTGGCGGCGTCCATGCCGGCCGTCACCTCGAGGAACGGCACGAGCGCGATCTTCGGGCCGACACCGATCAGGAGCAGCAGGAAGATGTCGATCAGGAGGTAGACGTCGACCGAGGACGTGTCCACTGGCGGCTCAGCTCCGGCCGGACTCGGCGACGATACGGGTCATCTGCGGTCGAGAATCGTTCGGTGCCGTGCCGCTCGCATCCTCCCGATGGCATGAACCCGCCGCCCGATGGGCCGTGTACCGTGGCGCGCAGGACCAGGATGAGGCGCCGGCGCGTGCCGGGCCGCCGGTCCGGGAGGCCGCGCGTGAAAGCACCGAGCGACGAGCGAAGCGTCTGGGTCGGAGTGGCCGCCAGGGTGGCCCGTGCCGGCGCGGCGCCGGTGCGGCTGATGCTCGCCCCGGCCCGCGGCCTGGCCCGCTCGCCGCGGGCCGGCAGTGCGATGCGCTCCGGGGTCGAGCGGATGTCGGCGACGGCGGGCGGCGTGTTCGAGACCGAGGCCGAGCGGGCGGTGGACGCGGTCCTGGCCGGGCCGTTGCCGGAGGCGGTCGCCCGCTCCATGGTCGCGCGCCACGTCGGCGAGCGGGTCGTGAACGAGGTGCTCGGGAGCGCCGACCTCGAGGGCATCGTCGCCGCCGCCACCGAGGACGAGCGCACCGAGCGGATCGTGCAGCAGGTGCTCGCGAGCCCGGCCACGGAGCGCATGCTCTCCGACGCGCTCGAGAGCCGCCTCGTGGTCGAGCTGAGCGGGCGGCTGCTGCAGAGCCCGGAGCTCCAGCAGGCCGTCGAGGATGCGGTGCGGGCGGCGCTGGCCCGGCGGACGGCCTCACTCGCCGATCAGATGGCGGGCGCCGCCCGGCACATCGACGCCGCGCTCGAGGCGCCCGTGCGCCGCCTCCTGCGGCGGGCACCGCGGCCGCAGGCCGCGTCGGGCGACCAGCCGGCCGTGCCCTATGCCGGCCTCGGCACCCGCGCGGCCGCCCTCCTCGTCGACAGCCTCGCCGTGCACATCCTCTTCCTGACGGGATCCGCGATGGTCGTCCTCCTGATCGCGCTCATCGGCAGGAACCCGCCGCACACGCTCGCGGAGGCGGGCGCCGGGATCGCATGGGCGGTGGTCGTTGCCGTCTACTTCGTCTCGTTCTGGACGGCGGCCGGGCAGACGCCCGGAATGCGCCTCATGCGCCTGCGCGTGGTCGACGCGGCCGGAGCCTCGCCGCGAGTGGGGCGCGCGCTGCTGCGGCTGCTCGGCGCCGCGATCGCAGTCGCGTTCGTCTTCCTCGGGTTCCTGCCCGTTCTCGTCGATGACCGCCGCCGGGCGCTCCAGGACTTCGTCGCGGACACCGTGGTGACGTACGCCGACCTGGGCGGCGACGGCTGAGGTCGTTACACGGCGGGCGGCAGGCGGTCGGCGCCGTCGGAGGCGGCTGCCGCGAGCGGGGTGACGGTCAGGGTCAGCTCGTCGAGCGCCGTGATCGTGACCGTGTCGCCGACGCCGGCCCCGGCCTGGCAGCGCGCCTCCCACAGCTCTCCGTGCACGCGCACCTGGCCCACCGGCCGGCACGCCCCGACGACCTCGGCGGTCGCCCCGATCATCGTCTCGGGGCCGGTCTTCGGCCGCCAGCGCTTGGCGAGACGGCGGCCCCAGACGATCTCACCGACCTCCCCCACCGCCCCCAGCACCAGGACGACGACGTCGGCCGGGTGCGGCAGGATCAGGAAGAGGATAATCGCGACGCTCAGGACCATCCCGGCCTCCTGTTGTTAGGGGTCGATCATCGCCGCGCCCGCATTTGACCTCGCCCGGCGCCGGATCACATCACCCGGAGCGGATGAACTCGGCCGAGGCCGAATGCGCCTCGGGGTCGATCAGCCCGAGCTCCGCCGCCCGCTCGATCGCCCCGCTGCGGCTGGAGACGCCGAGCTTGCGGTAGATCGAGATCGCCTGGGTCTTGATCGTGTTGCGCGACACGAACTGGCGCTCGCCGATCTCGCGGAACGAGAGGTGCGTCTGCAGCAGCGGCAGCACGCGCAGCTCCGCGGTGGTCAGCCCCGAGCCGGGGCCGCTCGCGGTGGGCATCGTGTCGATCTGGGCGCGCAGCGCCTTTGCCTGCACCGCGAGGATGCCGAGCGGAGGGCGGGACTCCAGGATCTCGGCGACCTCCGTCAGGAGCGCCCTCGCCGCATTGGCGTCGCGCAGCGTGATGTGGGCATGCGCGAGCTCGATCCGGGCCTGGACGGCGAACCACGGCAGCGCGTCCACGAGCGACCGGCTGAGCTCATGCGCCTTCTCGATGTCGGCGCGAGCCTCGTCCCAGCGGCCCTGCCGCAGCCGCGCCCGGGCGCACAGCGCGAGCTGGACGGCGGTCGTCGGGTAGTCGTCCAGGTGACCCTCGCGCACGAGGCCGCGGGCCTGCAGCGCGAGCACGTCCGCGGCGGGATAGTCACAGCGGGCCGCGGCCACGAGCGCGCGCTCGCTGAGAGCCAGGAGGCGCGAGTCGGCGGCGCCGAGGCGCATGGCCTCGTCGGCCGCGAGGGCCAGGATCAGATCGCCCTGCTCGGCGTCGCCGGCGAGCACGTGAGCGACGCCGTGCAACGTGAGGGCGGCGGGGCGCAGCTGGCTCTCCCTGGGCAGGTCGAGCAGGGCCTCCTCGGCGTCGGCGCGCATCTGGCGGATGCCGTCGTGGCACATCGCCGCCCGCACCACCGCAATCCAGGGCCGCGCCGAGGCGCTGCCGTCGGGGAGCGGCCCCCGGTCCGGGCCGGCGTCGGTGGCCGCCAGCCACTCCTCCGCCGCGGCCGGGCGGCCGCGGAGGGCGTGGATCCAGCCGCCGACGACCCCGACGGCGGGGTATTCGGCGAGCTGCGCGGCATCGGGGAAGTGGTCGAGCCAGCCTTCCATCGCCGTCAGGCGGCCGGTGTGGTAGGTCGGGAGGGCCACCGACGTGAAGATCCGGGCGACGCGATCCATGTCGCCGGACTCGGCCGCCTGCTCGAGGGCCGATTCGGGGTCGCCGTGCGCCTCATACCAATCCGCCGCCCGGCGGTTGAGCGACTCGATCTCGTCGCGATGCCGTTGCGCCAGCTCGTGCCGCAGCAGCTCCTCGAACAGGTGGTGGTAGCGATACCACTCGCAGTGGTCGTCGAGCGGGACGAGGAAGAGGCTCGCCGCGCGCAGGGACTCCAGGCGCGCCCCGGAGGCCTCGGTCTCGAGCACCGCGTCGCAGAGCGAGCCGCACATCTTGCCGAGGACGGAAGAGCGCAGGAGGAACCCGAGCGTCTCGGGATCGAGCTGCGACAGGTGCTCGGAGCGCAGATACTCGGCGACGTACCGATCCTTGCCGGTGATGCGTGCGCCTCCATCTGCCTCGCCGTCCCGTCCGCGGAGGGTCAGTGCGGCCAGATAGAGGCCGGCCGGCCAGCCCTCGGTGCGCGCCATGAGGTCAGTGATCTCCGCCTCGGCGAGGTCTGAGCCGGTCGCGCCGAGCATCAGATCCGCCTCGCGGCGGGAGAACGCAAGCAGGTCGGGGCCGATCTCGAACAGCCGCCCGCCGGCGCGCAGACGGGCGATGCCGAGCTGGGGCTGCGCACGTCCCGCCAGGACGAGCAGCGAGCCGTCGGGGATCTGCTCGGCGATGGTCGTCACCGCGTCGAGCGATGCCTGCGACTCGAGCAGGTCGGCGCCGTCGAGCACCATCACGAACGGATGCTCCAGCGCGGCCACCGCCGCGGCCAGCCGCGGCAGCGCGACCCGCCAGATCGCTTCACCGGGGCGGCGCAGGGCGGAGAGCACGGCCGGGTCGAGCGGGCCGGCGCCGGCCACGGCGACGGCGATGTGCCGCAACAGGATGACGGGGTCGTTATCGCGCCCGTCGATCGTGACCCAGGCAAACGGCCGCTCGTCGCGCACCGCCCACTGCGCCATGACCGTCGTCTTGCCGTAGCCCGCCGGAGCGGCCAGGACGACCAGCGAGGACGACCGCGTCGCCCGCAGCCGGTTGACCAGCCCGACTCTCGGCACCGAGCCCGGGCGCACGGCGGGCAGGCGCACCTTCGATGCCACGAAGTCGAACGGCGGCGCCGGCAGCACGATCACGTCATCGTCGGAGCGCGCCGTCAGGTCGGCTGCGACATCGAGTTCATGAGAACCTGACACCTTGCCCATTCCCCCCCCGGGAATACAACTATGTCCTCACGGCGACGTGCACTCGCGTGCACCCGCCAAGCGCTCCTTGACTCTAGACGGGCGGTTGCGCAACCGACAGCCTGCATGCCCGTGTCATCATGGATGCCAGCACGGGTGGCTAACACCACTCTTTGGGTTCGGCTCGCTCCGGATCGGTTGGGGCATGATGAGCTAAACTCCGCTCTCTCCGTGCCAAATCGGACGGGGAAGACGGCCACTTTCCGGACCACCCTCAAGCATGTTGGGCGGACAATGACGATTCGCGTCGTGCTTGGTGAGGACAGCTATCTGTCGCGCGAGGGCATCACGAGGATCCTCGAGGATGTCGAGGACATCGAGATGGTGGCCACATGCGTCGACTTCGACGGCCTCCGCGACACCGTCGCCGCCGTCGTCCCCGACGTCGTGCTCACCGACATCCGCATGCCGCCGAGCTACACCGACGAGGGCATCCGGCTGGCTGCCGAGCTGCGATCGTCCCACCCGAGCATGGGCGTCGTCGTGCTCAGCCAGCACGCACAGCCGCTCTACGCCGTGTCCCTCTTCGAGACGGGGTCCGAGCGTCGCGCGTATTTGCTCAAGGAGCGGCTGCGCAACCACAGCGAGCTCGGCCGGGCATTGCGCGAGGTGCACCAGGGCGGGTCGGTGGTCGATCCTCAGATCGTCGAGGAGCTGGTCGCCGGGCATGCGCGCCACGAAGGCTCGAAGCTCATTCGGCTAACGCCACGCGAGCTCGAGACCCTGGGGCTCGTGGCCGAGGGGCGCAGCAACGCGGCCATCGCGGGGTCGCTCGTGATCACCAAACGGGCGGTCGAGCGCCACATCAACACCATCTTCGGCAAGCTCGAGCTGCGTGAGTCAGACGACGTGAACCGCCGCGTGACCGCCGCGCTGATGTATCTCGCGGGCACCCATGACGCGGAGGAGGAGATCGTCGGCGCGGACCGGGCGAGGCTCTAGACGGCCGGCTACACCCAGTCGTCCGCCGCACCGACCGTCAGCGCGTACAGGACGAGCCCGTTCACGCTCATGCCGACGATGGCCTCGAACGGCGCCGAGAAGGCCATCAGGAACCAGCCGATCATCGCGGCGCCGCTCAGGATCACGCCGAACTTGTAGCCGCTCAACCGGCGCCTGAGGATCGTGACTCCTGCGAACAGCTGGAGCGCGCCGAAGATCAGGAAGACCCAGCCCCAGAACGTGAGGTTGCTGTAGGCGATGTGCGAGTTCACGAACTGCTTGCGGTCGAGCGCGACGAACCCGTGCAGCAGGTTCAGACCGCCGGCGAGCAGGAGCATGATCGCTGCGAACCACACCCAGCCCGACATCGCCTGCGGCATCCGCCGCGTGGCCGTGCTCTGGCTCATGCGGCCACCGTAAACCGCGTCTGGGCCGCAAGCGTCGTCCAATCGGGATGATGCGCCGCATCGCCGCGGGTGCGAGCGTCAGTCGCCCGATGAACGACCCCTGCGAGCGATGATCACCGACCCGGCCCCCGGCTACGCCGCGGCGCTGCAGTGGCGGCCGCAGCGGCCGCGGCTGGCGCCGTTCTCGCTGGTGCTGGCATGGGCGGTCGCATCCGCGTCGCTGCTCGTCGCCGCGGCCATCGTGCCCGGGGTGAGCGTGCCCTCGGCCGGCGGCGCCTTCGTCACCGCCGCCCTCATCGCTGTCCTCAATGCGGTCTTCCCGCCGATCGTCGCAGCGCTGCGCATGCCGTTCACGCTCGTGTTCGGCTTCGTCTCGATCCTGCTGCTCGACGCCGTCATGCTCAAGGCGGCGGCGTCGATCGACAGCAGGGCGATCCACGTGAGCTCGTTCGGGTGGGCGCTCGTCGCCGCCCTGGTGGCATCGGCGGCGGGGGTCGTCCTCGACGTCGTGCTCGGGACGAGCGACGACGATGCGCACACGATCAGGATCGTGCGCCGCATCGCCCGGCGCCAGGGCGGCGGCGCCCGCAGCGACACGCCCGGGGTGATCTTCCTCGAGGTCGACGGGCTGGCCTACCCGGTGCTCCAGCGGGCGATGCGCGACGGCAACGCGCCCGAGCTGGCCCGCTGGATCGAGCAGGGCACGCACCGGCTGATCGAATGGGAGACGGACTTCTCGTCGCAGACCGGCGCGAGCCAGGCCGGCATCCTGCTCGGCTCGAACGACGACATCCCGGCGTTCCGCTGGGTCGAGAAGGAGTCCGGCAAGCTCATGGTGTGCTCGGCGCCGGATGACTGCGCCGAGATCGAGCGGCGGCACGCGACGGGCAAAGGGCTCCTGATCGACGGCGGCGGCAGCCGCGGCAACCTGCTCTCCGGCGAGGCCGACGAGGTCATCCTGACCGTGAGCCGCATGCAGGAGGAGAAGCGGGCCAACGCCGGCTACCGCGCGTTCTTCGCCAACGGCACCAACGTGACCCGGGTGCTGGTGCTGTTCGTGTGGGAGATCGTGCTCGAGTGGGCGGCAGCGCTGCGCGCCATCCGCCGCGACGTGCGCCCGCGCGGCCACCGCGGCGGGATCTATCCGCTCATCCGGGCCGGCATCTGCGTGGTCGTGCGCGACCTGATCGTCTTCGGCGTTCTGACCGACATGATGCGCGGCCGTCCGGCTGTGTACGCGACCTTCTCGAGCTACGACGAGGTCGCCCATCATTCCGGCCTCGAGCGCGCGGACACGCTCGAGGCCCTGCGCAAGCTCGACGAGCAGTTCGGCCGCATCGAACGGGCGCGGCGCTACGCCCCCCGCCCGTACGAGGTGGTGGTGCTGTCCGACCATGGTCAGACCCAGGGCGCGACGTTCAAGCAGCGCAACGGCTACGGGCTCGACGACCTGGTGCGGGAGTCGCTCGAGGGCGCCGACGTCGCCCACCTGGCGGGTGGCGACGAGCACGACGCCGCCGTGGGCCAGGCGATGCGCGAGGCGACGGGCCGAGCGGCCGCACCCGGCGCGAGGGAGACGAAGGACGGTGTCGGCGACCAGGACGTGATCGTGCTCGGCTCGGGCAACCTCGGCCTCGTCTACCTGATGGACACCCCGAGCAGGCTCACGCTCGAGGAGATCGAGAAGCGGCATCCGCGCCTGATCCCGGCGCTGCGCGAGCATCCCCACATCGGCTTCCTGCTCGTGCGCTCGGCCGCCCACGGCCCGGTCGCCCTCGGCGCTTCGGGCACCAACTATCTCGCCACGGGGCGTGTGGAAGGGGACGACCCGCTGGCCGGGTTCTCCCCGAACGCGGCGCAGCACCTCCTGCGCACGGACGGCTTCCCCCACACCGCCGACATCATGGTCAACAGCTTCTACGACCCCGAGCTCGACCAGGGCTGCGCGTTCGAAGAGCTCGTGTCCTTCCACGGCGGCATGGGCGGGCCCCAGACGCGGGCCTTCCTGCTCGCACCGGTCGATCTGCCCGAGCCGCAGGAGCCGATCGTCGGGGCGGAGTCGGTGCATCGGATCCTGGTTCACTGGCGCTCGTTCCTCGAGGACGGCGCCGCGCCCCCGGAGATCGCCGCCACCGCGCCCGGGCCCGTTCAGAGCGCGCCGGTCGCCGACGGGCGCTAGTGGCAGAGGTGGCCGTTCCCGGTCGCCTGACGTGGCTCGGACACAGCACGACCGTGATCGAGCTCGGCGGCGTCCGGGTCGTCACCGACCCGGTGACGCGCGCACGCGTCGCCCACCTGCGCCGCGCCGAGCAGGTCGAGCCGGCGGCGCTCGCGCCGGTCGATCTCGTGCTCGTGTCGCACGTGCACTGGGATCACCTCGACCTGCCGTCGCTGCTCGAGCAGATCGAGCGGGACACGCCGATCGTGGTGCCGGCGGGCGCCGGCCGGCTGCTCTCGGGGCACGGCTTCCGGCATGTCGTCGAGGTCGAGGTGGGCGACGTCTTCGGCGTGAAGGACGTCTCTGTCCAGGCCACCTACGCCGAGCACACCGCGACCCGCGGCCCGTTCGGCGTGCGCGCCCCGGCGCTCGGCTACCTCGTCGAGCGCCCGCGCAGGATCTACTTCGCCGGGGACACCGACCTCTTCGACGGGATGAGCACGCTCGCCGCTGACCTGGAGATCGCGCTGCTGCCCATCTCGGGGTGGGGGCCGCGGCTGCCCCCGGGGCATCTCGATCCCGAGCGGGCGGCCCGGGCGCTCCAGCTCCTGCGCCCCCGGATCGCGGTCCCCATTCACTGGGGGACGTATGCGCCGATCCACCGCCGCCGCGCCCCGACCCTGCCGGCGGAGGAGTTCGCCCGCCACGCGGCGCGGCTCTGCCCCGATGTCGACATCCGCGTGCTCGCCGTCGGGGAGTCGTTCCCCTTCTGAGCCGGTGTCGGCGCGCGCCGGGCGGGTTCATCCAATCGGGATGATCCCGGCCGGTGCGCGATCGGCCATCCTGCCGCGTCATGTATACGCCAGTGAGGAGTGCCGGTCGTGAGTGAACCTGCGCACGAGGCGAGTGGTGTCAGCGCGCGTATGGAGGCGATGTTCGAGCGCGACGTCCTGAAGCCGATGGCCGACTTCGACGACCCGACGCAGGAGTGGCGGCGGCTGTTCTCGGAGGTGCTGGGGACGTTCTTCCTCGTGCTCGTGGCCTGCGGCGGCGGGGTGATGGGGCATGCCTTCCCCAACACGATCAGCCGCACCGCGGCGGTAACCGCCCCGGCGCTGATGGTGCTCGCCGTCATCCTCTTCATGGGCAAGGTGTCGGGCGCCCATCTGAACCCGGCCGTCAGCATCGGCTTCTGGCTGCGCGGCGACTTCCCCTGGAAGCGGGTGCCGGGCTACATCGTCGCCCAGCTGATCGGCGCCTCGCTTGCGGCCTGGTTCGTGCAGGAAGTCGTCAACGCATCGGCGTCGTTCGGCTCCAACTACCCAGCATCCGGGTACTCCGCGACGGCCGCGTTCCTGATGGAGGCGGTGCTCACGCTGGGGCTCATGAGCGTCATCCTCGGGACGGCATCCGGCGCGCAGAACCTGGGGGTCATCGGGGCGCTCGGGGTGAGCGCCTACATCGCCCTCGCGGGGCTGTGGGGCAGCCCGATCTCCGGCGCGTCGATGAACCCGGCGCGCACGTTCGGGCCCGATCTGATCGGCGGCGACTTCACGAGCTACTGGGTGTACGTGGCCGGGCCGGTGGTGGGAGCGGCGCTCGCGGTCGCCGTCGCCTACATCCTGCGCGGGCCGGGGGGCGACCGGACGGCGGCCGAGGCGGCCCAGGGAAATCTGTTCACCGAGGTCAGAGGCGCCGGGCCCGCCGGCGGCTGAGCGGGCTCGTCCAGATCTGAAAGGGAGTGTCACCACATGCTGAGAGTGTTCCTGGTGTCCTGGATCGCGGTCGCCGTGGCCTTTGCGATCACGGCCTGGCTGCTTCCGGGCATGACCGTCTCGGGCGGTGTGGCCGGGTACCTCTGGGTGTCGTTCCTGTTCGGGGTGATCAACGCGTTCATCGGCACGTTCATCCGCATCCTCACCCTGCCGTTGATCTTCCTCACCGCCGGGTTGCTGCTGATCCTCATCAACGCCGTGGTGCTCGACATCACGGAGCGAATCTCGTCCGACCTGAGCATCGACAGCTTCTGGTGGACCACGATCTGGGCGGCGATTATCCTCTCGCTCGTGACCATGATCCTGCAGCCGATCGCTCGCAAGCTCCTCCCGGGGCAGGCATGAGGCTCGCCTTCGCGACACTCGTGATCGCCCTCGCCATGCTGGCGGCGGCGGGCTGCGGCGGGGGCTCGTCGTCCGCCGACAAGGCCAAGACGAACGCGTGCAACGCCGTCTCCGACATCCAGACGCAGGTCAACACGCTCAAGGGCCTGACGCCCACGCCGGGATCGGTGGACACCGCCAAGACGGCACTCACCAAGATCAGCGCCGACCTGAAGACGATCTCGGACTCGGCGCCGGAGGTGAAGGGCAGCCTGAAGCAGGAGCTGCAGACGGCGAACTCGAGCTTCAAGTCCCAGGTGACGCAGATCGCCCAGGGCATCACATCCGCCGGGTCGGTGACGGCGGCGGTGACCGCCCTCCAGAGCGCCGGCACGACCCTGGCAACGAGCTACCAGAACGCGTTCGCGAAGGTCGGCTGCTGAGCCGGCGATGAGCACGGAGCCGCCCGGACGCTGGTGGCAAGGGGTCTACGAAGACCTGCGCCGGGTCGACGACGCCACGTATCAGGCCATCTCGGCCACGCCCACGCCGACGCTCGACCCGTGGCTGCGGCGGCTGTCGCGATGCGCCGACCGCTCCGCCCTGTGGGTCGCCGTCGCGGCCGGCCTGGCCGCGTTCGGCGGCGCCGGCGGCCGCCGAGCCGCCCGGGACGGCCTCGTGTCGGTCGCGGTCACCTCGGGCCTCGTGAACGCGGGCCTCAAGCCTCTGTACAGCCGCCGCCGGCCCGACGCCACGCTGGTGCGGACGATTCCCGGGCGCAGCGTGCGCATGCCGCGGTCGGCGTCGTTTCCCTCCGGCCACTCCGCGTCCGCCTTCGCGTTTGCGACCGCCGCCGGGGCGGAGCTACCCCCGCTGGCGCTGCCGCTGCGCCTGCTGGCCACGGCCGTGGCCTACTCGCGGGTGCACGGTGGCGCGCACTATCCCGGCGACGTGGTCGCCGGATCGGCGATCGGCGGCGCCGCCGCTGCCGTCGTCTCCCGCGCGCTGCAGCCGCGCTGAGCGCGGCCCGCGCAGCTCATCGCGCCGGTTGGTCGCGGCCGGTGTCCGGCGCGAGCGCCGCGGGTGACAGCCCGACCGCCGTGGGCGGCAGCAGGACGGTGAGCCCCTGCGGCACGATCTCGAAGCGCAGCGGCGACTCGAGCAGCACCGCCTCACCGTCGATGCCGGTGGCCACCGCGGACTCCGAGTCGACCGTGAACGTCGGCGCCGACCACTCGAGCCACCCGCCGAAGTCGCGTCCCCGCCCGACCGCCTCGAGGGCAAACAGCGCCGCGGCGTCGGTTGCGCTCGCGATCTCGACAGCGACGATCCCGAGCTCCCCGGTATCGAGGCGCGGCCGCGAGCCGGCTCCGGCGAGGCGGTCGAGCCGGTAGGGGTTGTTCGAGACCATGACGAGCTGGGCGGTCTTGTGCGGCTTGCCCGCGCCGTCGGTGAAGCGCAGGTCGAGCGGCTTTGCGCCCGGCCGCAGCAGGTCGGGCACCATGCGCTCCATCGTCTCCAGCTTCGCGTCGCGGTAGGCGTCCGATCGCACGACTTCGGCATACGCCCCGAGCGAGACGTTGTTGACGAACACGCTGTCGTTGACGAGGCCGATGTCGATCTGCCGCTCGACCCCGTCCGTGAACCCGTCGAGCGCCCCGACCACGTCGGCGCGGTCGAGCCCGAGGTCGAGGGCGAGGGTGTTGCGCGTGCCCGCGGGCACACAGACATAGGGCACGGAATGGGCCATTGCGACGGCGGCTACGAGCGCCTGGGATCCATCGCCGCCCGCCATCCCGATCGCACGCGCGCCGCCGATCGCGTCCGTCGCCAGCGCGCGCAGGTCGTCGCCCGGGTGCAGCTCGATCGGCTCGATCCCGCGCTGCCGCGCCTCCTCGGCGAGATGGAAGTGCTCGACCTTGCCGCCGCCCGACCGGGGATTCATGAGCAGCACCGCCCGGGTGGAGGGGCGCGCACCGCGCCGCGACGGCCGTGGCCCCGCCGCGTGCCGAGCTATGCGTGTGCGGCGGCGAACGGTGCGCGAGGCCACGATGAAGAGCCCGAGAGCGATCACGAAGCCGACGATGCCACGGCCGGCGCCGCCGAGGTACAGGGCCGCGATCGCAAGAGCCACGGCAGCCGTCACCGCCGTCAGCGCGAACGTCCGTGCCGGCCCCGAGCGAGTCAGCGCGACCCAGGCACAGCCGCCGGCGACGATCAGCGCGGTGACCGCGGCGGCGACGCCCAGTGGGCTCGCGAACAGCGTCGCGACGAGGACGGCCACCGCGAGCAGGGCGGCGGCCAGAGCGGCCAGCGCCGCGAGCCTCGCCTCGACGTTTCCGCGGCCGCCGCCGCTTCGCCTCACGACCCGCGCCGGCCCGTGCGCCGGTCCACCACAGAATGCGCCCCCTCTGAGCTCACGGGCGGATGGTTCCGCCGGTGGAGCACCCCCGCATCGTCCGTTCTGGGTGATGCGTCCGGGCGGGCGCGGTGTCAGCATCAGGCCCGGTGGGCCGGGCGATCAGCGGCCATCTCGACGAAAGGGAATTCATGAGCGCGCAGAGCAGCACTATCGAGTTGTTCGTGGCGTCGTACGGGAGCGAAGACGAGGCCGCGGCGGCGCTGAAGGACTTCCGGTCGGCCGAGCGTTCGGGTGCGATCGATCTGATCGACGCCGCGGTGATCGTGCATACCGCCGACGACAAGGTGAAGTTCGATGAGACCGCCGACCCGAGCGGCAAGAAGTGGGCCAAGCGCGGCGCGATCGCCGGCGGCATCGTCGGCCTGATCTTCCCGCCGAGCATCATCGCCTCCGCCGCCGTTGCGGGCGGAGCCGGCGGCCTGTGGGGCGCAATCCGCGACAAGGGCTTCAAGGACGACGATCTCCGCGAGATCGGTGCGAGCCTGCCGCCCGGCACCTCGGCCATCATCGCCATCGCCCAGGACCGGATGATCGAGCAGCTGCAGAGCGGCCTCGCCGGGTACCAGAAGATCGCCCGCCACGTCGTGTCCGCCGACGCCGCCGCCGCCATCGTCGCGGAGGTCGAAGACACGCACTAGCGGCGCACTGAGTTTGGGGGTCAGCGGAGTCCAGACCATCGCCCAGCGATCACCAGGTGAAGAACGCGTGGAGCACGAACTCGCCCTCCACGACGTGGTGCTCCACCTGGAACTCGACGTGCACGCCGCCCACATCGCGCCCGGGGAACACCCGCGTGCTGTACAGATGCGGCCGGGCCGCGGTCACGGCCTGCGCGTGCTCACCCCAGGTGGCCACCTCGGCGGGATCGATCCCCCACTCCGGCGCCAGCCCGCGCAGCACTCGCAGCGTCTCCTCCAATTCCGGCTGCGCGGGCATCCTGGCCGCCAGCCGGCCCGCCCCGTCCGCGCTCTCGGCGTCCACCATCGCGAGCACCACCCGCGCGCGGAACGTGCGCCCCTCGGGTAGGCGCACGGCCAGGTCGAAGCTGCGGCCGGGGCGGGTCGAGAGCGCAGCGTCGTCGGTCGCAAGCGCGCGCTCGCGCGCAGGCGCGTCGTGCAGGTCGACGGCGACCTCCGCGCCGGCGCCTGCGAACCCCTGGCCCGGTGGTGCCGGGGCGGGCCGCAGCGCCACCCGCCATGTCGTGGCGCCGGCGAGCGCGAGCCGGCCGAGGCGGCGCGCCACCCGGTAGCGCCCCGCTCGCAGCGCGATCGGCTGGGCGATCAGGGCGCGCATGCCCTCCGGATCGGTCGCCAGCAGGCGCCGGTAGGCGGGCAGCGTGTCGCGCGTGATCAGGCGCCAGCGGTTGGCGAAGACCGCGATGTCGCCGGCGGCCGCCGGAGTCGTCACGCAGAGCACTCGCGGCGCGCCGGGAACGCGCACGCGAAGTGTCAGTGGGAACACCGCGGGATACGTACGGGCGCCGGGCAGTGACGGCTCTCCCGCCAGGGTCATCAGATACGTGATCACTCCTCCCTCCGGCGCCCGGCGGGCGTACATGTGCCGGTAGTAGTTGTCGATGATCTGATACTGCTCGCGCAGGAGCAGCGTCCGGTTGCCGGCGTCGATCGCCGCGGGATCGCCGCTCGCGATCTGCGTCCACGCGTGCACCAGCGACCGATCGATGATGCCCGCGGCGTGCAGCTCGCGGATCCCGCCGACGCCGCGGTCGAGATACGCCTCGTGCAGCAGCGCCTGATCCTCGAAGATCTTCTGTTGCATCGTGAGAAACGTCGTCTCGTAGTAGGAGAGCTCGCCGACCGGGCCGTCCCCGCGGCGCAGCACCCGGCTCGAGACGAAGTGCCGCGCCCGGTCGGGCAGCGCGCCCATATCCTGGAAGCCGGCGTAGAAGGCAGGTCCGACCAGGCTCGCCATGCCCGCCCACAGGAACGCCGGATGGGCGAGGTAGAGGCTCGCGTAGTAGGCGTACACGGCCTCGATCGTGGCCCGGTTCTCGGCGACGCCCACGTCCGGCCGCCAGCGCGAGCGATCGATACCCGCCCGCTCGAACGCGCGCCCGAGCCAGTGCGCTCGGAGCGTCGCGGCTGCGCCGCCTCGGCCGGGCTGCGAAGGCGTGCTCACGGTGCCCCCTGTTCTATAGGCTTGGCCGCATGTCCACAAACGCGGATCGCAAGCGGGTGGCGGTGATCGGCGCCGGCCTGATCGGCCAGGCGATGCATCTGCCCCACCTCGCGCTCCTGCGCGACCGGTTCGAGCTCGCCGTGGTCGCCGACCCCAGCCGCACGGTGCGCGAGCGGGTGGGCGATCGGTTCGGCATCCCGGTGCGGGTGGCGTCGGCGGCCGAGGCGATCGGGCATCCCGGCGTCGACGCCGTCGTGATCGCCGCGCCGAACTCGACCCACGCCCGCACCGTGCTCGAGGCGCTTGCGGCCGGTCTGCACGTGCTGGTGGAAAAGCCCCTCTGCATCACGCTCGAGGACGTCGACGCCATCGTCGCCGCCCGCGACCGGGCCGGCGCCGTCGTGCAGGTCGCCTACAACAACCGCTTCGACCTCGCCTACGAGAAGCTCGTCTCGGAGCTGCCGGGCTCGACCGAGTCCCTGCGCTACATCAACGTCCTCGTGCACGACCCGGAGTTCGGGCCGTACTTCGGGCCCGAGGACCTCGCCCGCGGCGCCGACGTGCCGGCCGACCTGATCGAGCAGGGGCGGGCCGACGAGGCCGAACAGGTGCGCCAGGCGGTCGGAACCGACGACCCCGACGCGGTGAAGGCCTTCTCGGGCGGCTTCCTCGGCAGCCTCGTCCACCAGGTGAACATGGTGCACGGGATGCTCGCGAAGATGGGCGAGCCGCTGCCGCCGCAGGTGATCGCGGGCGATGCCTGGGCGACGGGCGAGGCGCTCTCGGGCTCGGTGAGGCTCGCAAACGGCGCCCGCTGGGACAGCGCCTGGATCCAGCTGATCGCGCTGCACGAGTACGACGAGAAGATCTCGCTCTACTTCGACGACGCCGTCCACACCCTGCAGATCCCGTCGCCCTGGCTGCGGCAGGCGCCGAGCACCTACACGGTGTCGCGCGCAGGGTCGGGAGGCCGCGAGGTGCGCTCGTTCGACTCCTACGACGAGGCCTACCAGCGCGAGCTCGTCCACTTCCACCGCTGCATGCTCGGCGCCGAGGAGTGCCGCACGCCGCCCGAGCAGGCCCGCGTCGACCAGCGGGTGCTGACCGACATGTTCCTCGCGGCCGGCTAGACCAGGTCGTCAGCGTGCTGCACGGCGACGGGCGCGCGGGCCGCGCGTGACCCCTCGGCCGCAACCGCGACGAGCAGCGTGCCCAGTGCGTCGCGCGGCGGGCACGGGTTCTCGGCCTCGCCGCGGGCGAGCGCGAGGAAGTGATCGAGCTCGGCGGCGTACCCCGCCGCGAAGCGGTCGAACGCGCTGCCGTACGGCGGATGGCCCGGCTCGACGCCGATCGGGTCCAGCAGCCGCATCGGCGTGCGCGCGTTCATCCCGGCCGCGGCGCTCTGGGCCGAGCCGATCGCCTCGATACGGACGTCCTCGCCGCTTCCGTCCTCCCGCGTCCCGGCGACCAGCACGAACGCCCCCTCCGTGAGCTCGAGCACGAGCGCGCACGTGTCGACGTCGCCGTGGCGCTCGGCGAAGTCGATCGTCCGCACCGCGCCGGCCGCATAGACCGACCGCACCTCGGACGCCGTGACCCAGCGGATCATGTCGAAGTCGTGGATCAGCTGGTCGCGGAACATCCCGCCCGAGCGGGCGACGTACTCCTCCGGAGGCGGCTCGTGATCGTGCGAGGCCACGTGCAGCGTGTGCACCTTGCCGAGGCCGCCGCCGGTGATCAGCGCACGCAGCTCGCGCAGGGCCGGGTCGAAGCGGCGCATGAACCCCACCTGCACGGCGGCGCCGGCCGCCTCGACCTCGCGCACCAGTGCGACCGTCTCGTCCACGTCGGCCGAGAGCGGCTTCTCGCAGAAGCAGGGGACGCCCAGTCCGACCGCGGCGCGGACGAGCCCCGCGTGCGCGGGCGTCGCCGCCGCGACCACGACGGCGTCCGGATCGACCGCAAACGGATCGCCGGGCGGGGCCGCCCGGGCCGAGAGGCGCTCGGCGAGCGCCTGCGCGCGGGCCGGATCCACGTCGGCGACGACCAGGTCGGTCACCCCGGCGGCCCGGGCGAGGTTTCCGGCATGCAGCGCCCCGATCTGCCCGGCTCCGCACAACAGCACCCGCATCGCGAACCTCCTGGAACGCTCCAACCGACCTGACCGCGTGATGCTACCGGCGGCGGCCGCCGGGCGGGGACGACGATCCCCGCACGCGGATCGCGACCGGCACGCTCAGGTGCCGCGGCGCCTCGGGCGCGCTCCCGTCCATCCGCTCGAGCAGGAACTCGACCGCCCGCTCGGCCTGGAAGTCGAGCGGCTGGGCGACCGTCGTCAGCGAGATCCGGTTGAGGCCCGCGATGGCGATGTCGTCGAAGCCGACCACCGACAGGTCGCGCGGGACGGCGATGCCGGCCCACTCGCAGGCCTCGATCAGGCCGATGGCCGCGAAGTCGTTCCAGACGAACACGGCCGTCGGCGCTCCCGGTCCGCTCAGGCCCTCGACCAGGTCGACGGAGGCGCGGCCCACCCGGATCGTCTGCGAGCCCGGCTCCCACCACAGCGCCGGCGGCGGCTCGACGCCCGCCGCGAGCAGCACCTCCCGGTAGCCCGCATGGCGGGCGCGGTCGCCGCTCGCCTCGACCATCGACGTGCGCACGTAGCCGATGCGCGAGTGGCCGAGGTCGAGCAGGTGCTGCGTGGCGAGCCGGCCGCCCTCGCGGTCCTGCGGCCCGACCGAATCCGTCCAGCCCTGGCGCAGGCCGATCACCACCGTGGGCACGCCGGTGCGGCGCAGCGACTCGGGCAGCTGCGGCGTGCGCTCGATCGACGCCAGCAGCAGGAAGCCGGCAACACGCTGCTCGAGGAGGGCGTCGACGCCGGCGATGGCGAGCTCCTCGTCGCCCTCGATGTTGCAGAACACGGCCGTGTAGCCCGACCGGAAGAGCGCCCGCTCCACCACGCGCGCGAGCTGCGCGTGGTAGGCGTTGCCGAGGTCGCCGACGAGCACGCCGATCATCGTCGTGCGCCGCCTGACGAACTGGCGGGCGATGCCGTTCGGCGTGTAGTTGAGCGCCGCGATCGCGGCCAGCACGCGCTCGCGCGTGTCGGCCGACACCTCGTTCACGCCGCGCACGACGTTCGAGACCGTCGACTTCGAGACCCCCGCCGCGCGGGCGACGTCGAAGATGGTCACGTCCCTGCGCCGCCGCGCGCCCGCACGCTCGCCGTCGGCGGAGGTGGGCGGGTTCATCGGCGGTCTCGTGGCATCCGGGCGAGACAGTGTAGACCGCAACCGCATGCCCTCCGGGCACGTTCGGCCCGGGCGCCGGGGTGGCTTCTGGTAGCGTCTTGGAACGTTCCACGAATCGGAGGGAAGCTGCGTTGAGCGCTGATTCGAAACCCGTCCGGCTGGGCATCGTCGGCACCGGGTTCATCTCGGCCGTGCACCGGGCCTGCGCGCTTGCGAGCGCGGACGTCGAGCTGGTGGCCGTGGCCTCGGCGCGCGGCCGCGCCACCCGCGACCGCGTCGGCCCGCTCGACCCCGACGTGGCCCTCCTGACCATCGCCGAGCTGGTCGCAAGCGACACCGTCGACGCGGTGCTCGTGTGCACCCGCACGCGCGACCACGCCGACCACGCCGTCGCCGTCCTTGCGGCCGGCAAGCACCTGCTGCTCGAGAAGCCCGGCGCGATCAGCCTGGCCGATCACGGCCGGATCGAGGCGGCCGCCGCCGCGCATCCCGGCCAGGTCGTGCGCGTGGCCTACCACCGCCGCCACGACCCCGGGTTCTGCGAGCTCGCCCGGGTGGTCGCCTCGGGCGCGATCGGCGCGCCGTTCGCCGTGCAGCTCGCAAGCCGCGAGGACTTCCCACCGAGCGAGGACGACGTCCCCGCCGGCGGGTTCATCATGGACGTCGGCGTGCACGACTTCGACACCGCCCGGTGGCTGCTCGGCACCGACCCCGACACCGCCTATGCCCGGGTGCACAACCCGGTCTACCGCGACGCCGATCTGGACAACGCGTACGTCACGATCGGCCACGGCGGCGCCGTCGCGACGACCCATCTCTCGCGCACGTCATCGATCGGCATGGAGATCCGCTGCGAGGTGATCGGCGCGGACGGCTCGGCCATGCTCGCCCAGGCCACGACCGGCGGCGGCGCCGTCACGGTGCTCTCGCCCGTCACCTCGCCGGGCTTCCCGGCCGACTGCCGCGACCGCTTCGCCGCGGCCTACCAGGCCCAGATGGACGACTTCGGCGCGGCCTGCCGGGGCGAGGCGACGGCCAACGCCACGCTCGCCGACGACCGCTGGGCGGTGGCGACGGCGGTGGCCGCGCGGGCCAGCGCGGTGCGGCACGAGCCGCTCGCGATCGGGCCCGATTGGGAGTGGGGCGACGCCGCTCCCGGCACGGCCTGACGGCTCCGGAACGGGAGGGTTGCAACCGTCACGTGGGGTTGGTAGGTTGCTTCGCTCTGGAACGTTCCATCCGATGCGGAGGTCACGAATGAGCGAGTCGGCAGCCCCTCCTGAAGCCTCGTCCTCGGGTGGACTCTTCACACGCCAATCGTCCGGGCTCGTCCGCGAGCTCGGCATCCCCGCAGCGACGGCGATCGCGCTCGCCTCGGTCGCGGTCGTCAACACCTTCATCAACTTCAGCGCCGGCCTCACGAGCTTCAGCCACCCCGACATGGTGCTGCCGCTGCTGCTCGCCGCCGGCATCTGGTTCGTCGGCATGTTCGCGTACCGCTACCTCCTGCAGGCGATCCCGCGCGCGGGCGGCGAGTACGTGTACGTCTCACGCGTCATCTCGCCCGTGCTCGGGGCGATGGTCGGCGTCAGCGTCGCCGTTGCCTTCACGTACATCCTGGCCGCGAACGCGCAGTTCACGGCGGCATTCATGCCGTTTGCGCTGACCGGCCTCGGCGATGCGTTCTCGAGCTCCTGGATCGCGGCGGGCGCGAATCACGTCACCTCGAAGACGGCGATCGCGCTCATCTGCGTCGGCCTGCTCGTCATCGTCGGACTGCTCTCGCTCCTGCCGCTGCGGCGGGTGGCGCAGGTCATCCTCGGCCTCGTCGTCATCCAGCTGCTCGCGTTCATCGCGCTCGCCGGCATCCTGCTGTTCCACAGCCACAGCGACTTCGTCAGCTCGTTCGGCAACTTCAGCAACCATGCCAACGCCTACAACGCCGTGCTCTCGCAGGCCAAGCAGAACGGCGTCGTCACCGGCATCAGCCTCACAGCGTCGTTGCTCGTCGTGCCGTTCATGGTGCTGAACTACAACGGCGTCCTCTACTCCTACTACGTCGGCGGCGAGCTGAAGCGGCCGGGGCGCACCTACATGGTCGCGTCGGTGATCAGCATCGTCCTGCTCGTCGTCGTGTGGGTCGGGATCTGGGTGCTCCTGCGCTGGCGCGTCGGCCTGGACTTCATGCAGGCGCAGGCGAACCTGAACGCGGTGAACGGCGACGCCTACGGCAACATCACGTCGCTCTCGGCGCCTGCCGGCGGCCTCGGCTACGGCCTCGTCCTCTCGGGCGACCCGATCACGAAGATCCTGTTCTCGATCGCGGTGCCGTGCGCCGAGCTGGCCGTCGACCTGGCCTTCGTCGCCGTCGTCACCCGCGTCCTCTTCGCCCTCGCGTTCGACCGGCTGCTGCCCGTATCGGTCGCCAAGATCGACGAGCGCACCGGGACGCCGCTGATCGCGACCACCATCGCCCTCGCCGGCGGCATCGGCTTCTCGATCCTCGCCACCTACGTCAACCTGGCGAACATCGTGGCCAACCTGAGCCTGTTCGTCGCGCTGATCCTGCTGGCGGGCGCGGTCTCGGCGCTCATGCTGCCCTACCGGCGCCCGGAGCTGATCCTGAAGCCGGGAACGAACGACGTCGACCGCTGGGCCGGCATCCCGAAGGCGGCGATCGCGGGCGGCCTGACGACGATCCTGGCGCTGATCGTGATCCTCCTGATCGTCACGCACTCGAGCGTGTTCGGGAAGTTCAGCGCGCAGAGCGTCTCCACACTCGTCCTGGTGCTCGCGGCCGGCCCCGTCGTCTACCTGATCGCGCGGGGAGTGCGGCGCTCGGCGTCCATCGACATCGACCTCGCCATGCGCGAGCTGCCGCCGGAATGAACGGCGGCGTCTGACCGCCATGCCGTTTCGCAAACAGAAGGGCCGTCAGTCGCGTGCGCTGCGCATCTTCTTCGCGACGGATGTGCACGGCTCCGACCGGTGCTTCCGCAAGTTCGTGAACGCGGCTGGCGCCTACGACGCCGATGTGCTGATCCTCGGCGGCGACATCGCCGGCAAGGGCCTCGTCCCCGTGCAGCGGGAGGCCGACTCGCTCGTCGCCGAGGTGCGCGGCGAGCGAGTCTCGGTGCCGGTCGCAGAGGCCGGCCAGCTCTACTCCGAGATCAACATGCTGGGGTTCTACCCGGTCGAGATGGACGCGACCGAGGTCGATCGCATCGGCCGCGACAAGCCCTACCTCGAGGCGCTCTTCCGGCGCGAGATCACGGCCCAGATCGAGGGCTGGTGCGCGCTCGTGGCCGAGCGGCTCGAGCCGCGGGTGCAGTGCATCATCACGCCGGGCAACGACGATCCGGTCGAGATCGACGCCGTGCTCGAGCAGGCCGAGCGCATCGAGTGCCCCGAGCGCAGCCTGTACGACCTCGGCCCGGCCATGCTCGCGAGCATCGGCGACGTCACGCCGACGCCGTGGGACACGGAGCGGGAGTACCCCGAGGACGAGCTGGGCGAGCGGATCGCCGCGATGATGGACCGGGTGCCGGACGGCCGCCGCACGATCGCGAACTTCCACAACCCGCCGTACGCATCCGGCCTCGACACGGCCCCCGAGCTCGACGAGAACCTGAAGCCGGTGCTGCACGGCGGCCGCCCGAGCTTCATCCCGGTGGGGAGCAAGGCCGTGCGCGAGGCGATCAAGCGCTACCAGCCCTCGGTCGGCCTGCACGGCCACATCCACGAGTCCCGCGGCGCCCAGAAGATCGGCCAGACGCTGTGCCTGAACCCCGGCAGCGAGTACTCGGCCGACGTCCTGCGCGGCGCCATCGTCGACATCGCCGCCGACGGCTCCTGCCTCGACTTCCTGCTCACGGCGGGCTGACGAGGCGGGCTAGCGCAACGTGAGGGCGGTCGCCGAGACCGCGCTCACGCCGTGACTCGCGGCGAGCACGCGGAACACATACACCCCGGCGGGTGACGTCACGGCGGTACGGATCTCGAGGATCGCGCTGCCACCTGGGCGCGGCGTGCGTGGCGTGAAGCGCGCACGGGATCCAGGGGGCAGACCGAACGCGCGTAGCGTCACCCGATACGGAAACGCATACATGCGCCTCAGGCGCACGACGTACACCGCCGTCTGGCCCGCGCGGACGACCGATCGCCGGTGCTTCACACGCAGCCGGAACCCGGGGCGGTTGGCCTCGTCCTGCATGACAGCACTCGCGCGCGGCGCCGCGCTTGCCCCACCGGTGACGGCATCGCTTGCCACCCCGGCGACGCCCGCGGCCGCAGCCGCGAGCGCCGAGATGCCTCCCAGCGTGACCGCGACGGCGAGCACGGCAGCCGTTACGAGTGCGCTTATCCTAACGCGCACGATAGCTACCCGTTATGTCACAACCTGCACCTGTCACTTCGGAGCCGGGCGGGGGAGTCTGTACACTGGCGCCCCGTGTCTCTGCGACCCCGCGCCGCTTCGGCCGACATCCCGGCGTTCGCGCTGTCGGCGCTCTGCGTCGGACTGCTCGCGTTCGCCCACGGCGGATATTTCCCGGAGGCGTGGGGATGGGCCGGCATGGCGCTCGGTCTGTGCGCGGTGTGGGCGGTGATGCTGCGGGGGTCGGTCGAGGTGTCACTCTGGCTCGCCTGGCTCGGGATCGGTGTCGCCGCCATCTTCGCCTGGGCGGCGCTCTCGCTCGTGTGGACCGCCGATACGGCCGGTGGCGTCCAGTCGGTGCAGCGCGATGGACTGTACCTGACCCTCGTCCTGGCAGCGGTCACGGTGGTGCGCAGGACGTCCCGTCTGCCGATCGTCGCCGGAGTGACGACCGCCATCGTCATCGTCTCGACCTACGCCGTGTGCACCCGGCTCTTCCCCGACCGCCTGGGTGTCTTCACCGATCCCCAGGGGCCGGGGCGCTTGTACGCACCCGTTGGGTACTGGAACGGCGCCGCCGAGCTCTCGGCCATCGGGCTCGGCGTCGTTCTGTGTGCGTTCGTATACGTCACATCACCGCGGCTGCGAATCGCCCTTTCGGCGACGCTGCCGATACTCGCCCTGGCCGTGTTCTTCACCTACAGCCGCGGCCCGATCCTGGCGCTCGCCGGTGGCGTGATCGTCGTGCTCGCGCTCGAGCCGCGCCGGGTCTCCGTGCTCGCGTGGCTGGCCGCGCAGTCGGTCGTGCCGGCGGCGCTCATCGCCGCGGCCGCGTCGATGCACCGGCTGTCGGGGGCCGGCTACGACCGCGCCTCGGCGGGGCAGGGCCACCGCCTGGCAGCCGGGCTCGTTGCGGCCTGCGCGCTCTCCGCCCTGGTCGGGTGGGCGGTGTCCCGGGTCGAGCCGCGTGCCCGCCGGAGCCGGCGGGTGCGGGCCTGGTTTCTGCGCTCGATCCCGATCGCGGCCCTCGTTGCGCTGGCCGTGCTGGCGGCCGTCGCCTCGCCCCGTGGCGCCCTCCACCGGATCGAGCGCTCCTTCCACTCCTCCGGGCCGGCGGCGCGCTCGTCGGCGCGGCTTGCGAGCGTCTCTCCGGACTCGCGGCTCGCCCTGTGGTCGGTGGCATGGGACACGGCCCGGCGGCATCCGCTGATCGGCGCCGGCGCGGGCAGCTTCGAGACCGAGTGGCTGGCGCACCGCACGCAGGCGACCGACACGCGCTTCGCTCACAGCGTCTTGCTCGAGGCCGCCGCCGAGGGCGGCCTGCCCGGGCTTGCGCTGACGGCCGCCGTCCTGCTCGGGCCGCTCGTCGCGGCGGTGCGACTGCGCCGGCGGCCGGGCGTGTGCCTGGCGGCGGGCGCGTACGCCGTCTTCGTCATCCATGCGAGCTTCGACTGGGACTGGGAGCTGCCCGCCGTCACGGCCGCGGGGCTGTGGTGCGCGGCCGCCCTGCTCGTCGACGCCGGCCCGGTCCGGGCCATCTCCGGGCGGGTGCCGCGCGCCGCCGTGGTCGCGGCCGCGCTCGTCGCGGTGGCGCTCGCCGCCGCCGGCCTCGCCGGGAACCGTGACCTGGCCGGCAGCCGCCAGGCCGGGCAGGCCGGCGACTATGCCGCCGCGCTGCGGTCGGCCCGGGCGGCGGCCCGGTGGCAGCCGTGGTCGTACGTCCCCGACCAGGATCAGGGAGCATGGTATGCCGCGAGCGGCCGCCTCCCGGAGGCGGCGGCGGCCTACCGCCGCGCTGTTCGCACCGCCCCATCGGCATGGTCGGCCTGGTTCGGGCTGGCCGAGGTGACGACGGGCCGCGAGCAGGCCGGCGCACTGCGCCGCGCCCGCCGCCTGAACCCCGAGAGCAGGCAGATCGCCGCGTTTTGCACCGACTCTCTTGCGAATGGTTGCAAGTCATAGCCAGGATTGCACCTAGTCGGGTTTCACTGTAAGCTCCTGGCAGTGCTCCGTTGGAGCCTTTCGAGCCTCGGCGCAGCAGGCATGCCTCCGCGCCGGTGCTCCAGGCACGCAGATCCGTCGCGGCCGCCCCGGTGGCGGCCGGCGGGGCGCCGCTTGGTCCTGATTCCGCCGACAAGGAGCTCGCCACAGTGGGTGAAGAACGGCACGCGACCCTCGCCGACTACTTTGCAGTGCTCCGCCGCAGAGCGTGGATCATCGTCCTCGCGGTCCTCATCACGACCGGCTCGGCGGTCTACATCTCGTCCCGGCAGCACGCCGTCTACGCGGCCACGTCGCAGGTGCTGGTCAACCCGAACGATGACCTCGTCTCGGGGGCGGGCAGCGCCCAGAGCGACGCGCAGGCGCGCTACGACTCGACCCAGGCCCAGATCGCGCACACGATCCCCGTCGCCACGATCGCCGTCGGTGCGGGCGGGCTGCACGGCGTGCAGGCGGGCGGGCTCGTGCGCAGGTCGAGCGTCACCGCGGACTCGACGTCGAACGTGCTCGCCTTCCGCGTCACCGACGGCCGGCGGGCGGCCGCCGTCGACCTGGCCAACCGGTATGCGAAGGCCTTCACGGTCTACCGCCGCCAGCTCGACCAGCAGGCGATCAACGTCGCGCTGCGCGGCCTCGCCAAGCAGACCGCGGCGGTGCGCCGCCAGTTCGCGGCTGCGAAGGCGAGCGGCCAGTACCTCGGCCTGATCCGCCAGAACCTGAACAAGCTGATCGACCATCAGCAGTCGCTGCTCACGCTGCGTTCGCAGACGACCGGCGGGGCCGTCGTCACGTCCCAGGCCACCCACGCCCAGCAGACGCAGCCGAACACCCGCCGAAACGCGCTGCTCGCCGCCATCGTCGGCGCCATCTCGGGCATCGCGCTGGCATTCCTGCTGCAGGCGTTCGACACCCGCGTCCGCTCGTCGCAGGAGATCGGGGAGCAGCTCGGCTTCACGATGCTCGCCCGCGTGCCCACCCCGCCGCGCTCGCTGCGCAAGAGCAACCGCCTGGCGATGCTCTCGCCCAAGCACGCCGACCACGGCGAGGCCTACCGCAAGCTGCTCGTGGCGTTCGACTTCGCGAACCTGCCCGGGCGCGGCAAGATCGTGATGGTCACGAGCGCGGTCGAGAAGGAGGGCAAGTCGACCACGGTCGCCAACCTCGCCGTCGCGATGGCGCGCAACGGCCGCCGCGTTGCGCTCGTCGACCTCGACCTGCGCCGGCCCTTCCTCGACAAGCTGTTCGCGGTGCCGCTCGAGCCGGGCATCTCGGACGTCGCGCTCGGATACGTCACCCTGGAGCAGGCGATCGCCTCGCCCGACGTCGGCGACGGCCGGCGGCCGCGGCCGGTGGCCTTCGCCGGCACGCCCGCCGTCACCGCCGAGGGGGAGCTGCACGTCCTGCCCGCCGGCGTGACGGTGCCGTCGCCGCCGGACTTCATCGGCGCTCCGGCCGTCGGCGACCTGCTGCAGACCCTGGCCCGGACACACGACATCGTCCTGGTCGACGCGCCGCCGCTCCTGCCCGTCAGCGACCCGCTGATCCTGAGCAGGTGGGCGGACGCGATGCTCCTCGTCACCCGCTCGACGGTGATGAAGCGGAGCGTCCTCGCCGAGCTCCATCACTGCGTCTCGAAGTCCCAGGCGCCGGTGCTCGGATTCATCGTCACCGCCGCCGAGAGCGATCTCGGCTACGGCGGGACCTACGGCTACGGGTACGGCTACGAGAACCGCCCTCCGGAGCGCCACGACCATGCTGCTCCGAGCATCCCGGCGCAGTCGCCCGTGCATCCGGATGCCGGGCCAGTCTAAGGCTCAGCCGGCCCTGGTTCAGGCGCACGGGCCAGGCCCATCCGGCTCCGCGGGCTTCCACAGCGGCTGGTCGGTGCGCGGGCTCCTCGTGGTCGGCGACCTGATCGGCGTGATCCTGGCGTTCGCGCTCGTGGAGCTGATCTTCCGGCGCGGGCACGCGATCGGCCGCACACCGCTCATGGAGGAGTGCGCCGTGTTCGCCCTGTGCCTGCCGGTGTGGCTGCTCGTGGCCTACGCCCACGGCCTGTACGCCCACGACGACGAGCGGGCGAACCACGGCACCGTCGACGAGATCTCGGGAGTGCTCCACCTCGTCTGCATCGGCGGGTGGATCGTGTTCCTGGGCGTCACGCTGACCGGGCTCGCCCGGCCGTATCCGCCGAAGGTGGCGGCATTCCTGGTGTTCGCCACGAGCTTCGTCATCCTCGCCCGCGGCGGCGCCCGGGCGCTCTCGCGCAGGCGCCCGCGGCCGCCGCAGCGGACGGTCATCATCGGCGCCGGGGAGGTCGGCCGGCTCGTCGCCAAGAAGCTCGCCGGCCACCCCGAGTACGGCGTCGGCGTGATCGGCTTCGTCGACAGCGATCCCGTGCCGGCCGACGTCGCGGCCACCGGGATCGAGGTGCTCGGCCGGCCGGACGACCTGCTCGCGATCGTCGAGCGCTGGGACGTCGAGCGAGTGATCGTCGCGTTCGCCCGCAACCGGCCCGAGCAGATCTCGGCGCTGATCGCCGCGCTCGAGCCGACCTCCGTGCGGATCGACATCGTCCCGCAGCTGTTCGACAACCTCGGCCCGACCACGTTCGTGCACATGGTCGAAGGGCTGCCGCTGCTGGGACTGCCGCTGCGCCAGACCGACGGGCTGGCAGCGCGCATGAAGCGCACGATCGACGTTGTGGTCGCCGCCACCGCGCTCGTCCTGCTCACCCCGGTCCTGGCCGTGATCGCGGTCATGCTCAAGCGCGACTCGCCGGGGCCGGTGTTCTACCGCCACGAGCGCGTCGGCCGGGGGTGGAAGCGCTTCCGGCTGTTCAAGTTCCGGACGATGTACGCGCAGGACAGCCGCGGCGAAGGCTTCGGCGGCGAGGCGGCGGAGCGCCGCTTCGAGGAGCTCATGCAGGACCCGCGCAACCGCGAGGAGTTCGAGCGCTCGTTCAAGCTCCGCAACGATCCCCGCATCACCCCGTTCGGCCGCGTCCTGCGGCGGACGTCGCTGGACGAGCTGCCCCAGCTGATCAACGTCGTGCTCGGCGACATGTCGCTCGTCGGCCCCCGGCCGGTCACGAAGGAGGAGCTCGACCGCTACGGCGCTGCGGCCGACGAGCTCCTGAGCGTGCGGCCCGGAGTGACCGGCTACTGGCAGATCAACGGCCGGTCCGACCTGGCCTACACCGAGCGGATCCGGCTCGACACGGCGTATCTGCGCGCCCGCTGCATCCGCCTCGACATGATCATCCTGGCGAAGACCGTCCGGATCATGCTCAGCCGGGGCGGGGCGTTCTAGTGGCGGTCGCCGCGCCTCCCCGGCCGACGCCCGGCCTGCACGAGCTGCGCGGCCGCCCCCTGCGGATCGTCGTCCACGACTTCGCCGGGCACCCGTTCCAGGTCGAGCTCTCCCGCGCGCTCGCAGCCGCCGGCCACCGGGTGCTGCACCTGCACTGCGCCTCGGACGTGACCGGCAAGGGCCGCGTCGCCCGCGACGCCGCCGATCCGCCGACCTTCGATGTCGAGGGGCTCTCGCTCGAGCGGGCGTTTCGCAAGCACCATCCCAGCGGCCGCTTCGTCGACGAGCTCGCCTATGCGCGGCTTCTGACCGGCCGGATCGCCCGCCACCGCCCCGACGTGGTCATCTCGGCCAACACGCCGCTGCTCGCCCAGGCGCGGGCGCAGCGCTTCTGCCGGCGGCGCGGGATCGGCTTCGTCTTCTGGCAGCAGGACATCCTCAGCATCGGCATGGGCAACGTCGTCTCCCGCGAGCACCGCCGGGCCGGGGCGGCGATGGGCCGGGCGCTGCGAGACGTCGAGCGCCGCGCGCTGCGCGGAAGCGACGTCGTCGTCCCGGTGAGCGAGGACTTCCTGCCCCACCTCGACCGCTGGCAGGTGCCGCGCGACCGGGTCGTCGTCATCCGCAACTGGTCGCCGATCGGCGAGGTGGCCCCGCGGCCGCGGGACAACCCGTGGGCGACCGCGCACGGCTACGCCGGCAGCACGGGTCGCGCTCTACTGCGGGACGCTCGGCCGCAAGCACGACCCGGCGCTCCTGTGGGCCCTGGCCGAGCGGGCCGCGCAGAGGGGCGCCTGGGAGGTGGTCGTCGTGGCCGAGGGACACGGCGCCGAGTGGCTGCGGGCGCAGCAGGCGGCGACGCCGAACCCCAGGCTGCACATCCACGGCTACCAGGCCTACGCCGACCTGCCCGACGTGCTGGGGACGGCCGACGTCCTCGTCGCCCTGCTCGAGCCCGACGCGGGCGTGTTCTCGGTGCCGTCGAAGGTGCTGACCTACCACTGCGCCGGGCGGGCGATGGTGGCCGCGGTGCCGGCCCAGAACCTCTCGGCCCGGCTCGTGCTCGAGGCCGGATCGGGCCGCGTCGTCGCGCCGGGCGACACGACGGGATTCGTGAACGCGTGCGAGGGCCTCCTCGCCGACCCGGCGACGGCTCGGCGGATGGGGCGCAATGCCCGCCTCTACGCCGAGCACAACTTCCCGATCGAGGGGATCGTCGATCGGTTCGCCCTCGCGATCGCCCGATCGCTGGGCGCGGGAGTGACGCGGTGATCGCCCTCGGAGCCGGGCGCCAGGCCGCGTGGCGGGCGCGCATGCGCGCGGTCGCCCTGACCGCGCTCGCCATCGCGGCGTTCGCCGGCGACGGGGCCGGCGTGGCGCTCCTGCGACCGCGGGTCGTTGCCTACGTCCTGGCCGCGGCCGGCGTGCTCGCGATCGCGACGCTCGCGACGCGCTACTTCGCCGCCGCTCCGGCGATGGCGACGCGCGTGGGGCTCGACCGGCTGGCGACGTGGTGCTGCCTGGGCGCCGTCGCGATGACGACGCCCGAGGCGGTGCGGCTGACGCTCGGCCGTGAGCGTCGCCGACGCGTTCCTCGTGCTCACCTTCGCCGCGCTCGCAGTGCGCTACGCGGTCGAGCGCAGGCCGCGGCCGATGGTGCACAAGGCGCCGCTGATCGCGGCCGTCCTCTTCATCGTCTCGGGCCTCGTGACCGCGGCGAGCGCCGGCAGCAAGCCCGACCTGCTCCAGCTCGGCCAGTTCGTGCTGGCGATGGTGGGCACCACCCTGATCATCGGCTGGGCGCTGCGCGACACCGATCTCGCCGGCCGGGCCGCCGACGCATGGGCGGTCGGGGCGGCCGTGTCGTCGCTCGTGGCGGTCGCCGACTTCGCGCTTCACACCGGCATCGGCCCGCACGTGAGCGGCGCCGGCTTCGCCGGCCGCGAGGCGGGCCTGACCCTGCAGCCGAACGACCTGGGCGTGACCGCGGCGATCGTCATCCCCTGGGTGGCCGTGCGGCTCGTGTCGGTGCGCTCGGTGCGGGCCATGCTGTGGTGGACGTCGCTCTTGACGGTGCTCACCGCCGGGATCCTGGTGTCCGGGTCGCGCTCGGCGCTGCTCGCCGTCCCTGCCGGCGTGCTCGCGCTCCTGCTCATCGGGCGCGGCATCTCGCGCAAGCTCGTGCCCCTCGTCGTGGGCGTCGGCGCCATCGCCGGCGTCGCCGCCATCGCGGCCCGGTTCTCCGGCAGCCAGACGTTCGTGGCGGTGAACCGGCTGACCGGCACGAGCACGAGCGTCGCCCAGAGCGACAGCACCCGCGTCGCCCGCTACCACGTCGCCATCGCGGACTTCCTCGGCCACCCGATCGTCGGCGTCGGCTACCAGTCGATCCGCCAGGCCCTGGACATCTACCTGCAGCTGGCCGCGAGCGGTGGGGTGCTCGCGCTCGCGGGGTTCGCCCTGTTCGTCGCCTGGGTGATGGCGTCGGATCGCGCCCTGGTGCGGACGGCGCCGCCCGGCCACCTGCGCAACCTCGGCGGGGCGCTGGCAGGGGCGATGGTGGTCTGGCTCGTCTACGGGCTGTTCCAGAACGGCATCTACGAGCGGTACCTGTACGTCGCCGCCGGGCTGACGGTGGCTGCCGGCTACAACCGCCTGCGCCCGGCCGAGGCCGCGCCCGCACCTGCGCCCGAGAGCCCGAGCTGAAGGTCCTCCACGTCATTCCGGCCCTCTCGATCCGGATCGGCGGCCCAGCCGTGGCCGTGGTCGAGGCGAGCGTCCGCCTGGCCGGCCTCGGCGTCGAGCCGACGATCTTCACGACCGACATGGCGCTGCCCCAGGCGACCAGGCCCCGGCGCACGGTCGACCCGTCCGAGTTCCCGGCCGGCGCCGAGCGGCTCGACGTGCGCGTCTTCCCGGCGCAGCAGCCCTACCGCATGGCCTACTCGGCCGCCCTGGCCCGCGCGCTCGCGGCCGAGGCCGCAGCGGTTCGACGTGATCCACATCCACATGCTCTTCCACCTCCCCGCACGCGCCGCCTCGCGCCGGGCGCGCAGGCTCGGCATGCCCTACGTCGTGTCGCTCGCCGGGTCGCTCGATCCCAAGCTGCGCGGCCGCAGCCGGTACGTGAAGGCGATCAACGACCGCCTGTGGCAGCGCGGCATGCTCGACCACGCCGCCCTGCTCCACTACAAGACCGCCGAGGAGGAGCGGCTGTGCGCGGATCTGGCCTTCCGGGCGCCCGGGATCGTCGTGCCGAACGGGGTCGACCTGGCCGCGTTCCGGTCCACCGCCGGTGGGCACGCGTTCCGGGCGCGGTATCTGCACGGCGCGCAGGGCCCGGTGATCATGAACGTCGGCCGGATCGCGTACAAGAAGCGGCTCGACCGGCTGATCCGCGCCTTCGCCCTGCTGCCGGCGCGACGCCGGCGGCGGTGCTTGCGATCGTCGGGCCCGACGACGAGGGCCTCGGCCGTGAGCTCATCGCGCTCGCGGCGGCGCTCGGTGTGGCCGACCGGGTGCTGCTCACGGGTGTCGTGAACGGCCCCGACCGGCACGCGGCGCTCGCCGCGGCGGACGTGTGGGTGCTCCCGTCCGATACCGAGAACTTCGGCAACGCAATCGTCGAGGCGATGGCGGCGGGCGTCCCGGCGGTGATCACCGCCGGGGTGAACCTCGCGGCCGAGATCGCACGCCGCCGGGGCGGGCCTCGTCTGCGCCACCGAGCCGGCGGCGATCGCGGCGGGGATCGCCTCCATCCTGGCCGATCCGAAGGTGGCCGAGAGCCTGTCGACGCGGCCGGTCGGGCCTTCGCCGCCCGCTACGACTGGGCCGGCGTCGCGCCGCGGCTGCGCGACATGTACGAGCCGGCGCTCGAGCTCACGGGGCCGGACGGCCGTGAGGCGGCGCGCATCCCAGATGGTCGCCGACAGCCGCGTGCTGCGAGCGCTCGTCATCCCCGCGTACCGCACCTACGCCCGTCACCGGCCCACCGGGCCGGGGCCGCGCGTGCTCGCAAACGGCATCCCGAAGGGCGGCACGCACCTGCTGACGACCCTGCTCGACGGGTTCGACGGCCTGCGCTTCTCGGGCTACCAGGACACCCTCACGACCTTCCGGCGCACGCCGTTTACGACCGCGGCCTACGCGGACGGCGACGTCGACTGGGACGGGCTGCGGCGGCACCTGCGCAGGATCCCGAGCGGCCAGTACTCGGCTGCGCACTTCCCCTTCGCCCCGTCGCTGCAGGCTCTGCTGGACGACCTCGATCTGCGCCACATCGTGATCCTGCGCGACCCGCGCGACATCGTGGTGTCCGACGCCGCCTACATCCGCCGCTCGCCCCGGCACCTGCACCACCGCCGGGTGGCCGCCATGAGCGAGGCGGATGCGCTCGCGTTCGTCATCACCGGCTTCACGCGCGCCGACGGCACGGTCGGCCTGGGCTCGATCGCGGACCGCATGGCCAACTACGCCCGCTGGATCGGGCAGGAGGGCGCCCACGTGTGCCGGTTCGAGGATCTCGTGGGCCCGGCCGGCGGCGGCGACGCGGACCGCCAGGCCGAGGCGATCCGCGCGATCGCCGAGCACATCGGCCGCCCGCTCTCGGACGCCGGCGTCGCCGCCCTCGCCGCGCGGGTGTGGAGCCCGCAGAGCCACACGTTCCGGGGCGGCCGCATCGGCGCCTGGCAACGCGCCTTCGACGACTCCCACCGCGCGCTCTTCGCAGCGACCTGCGGCGAGTGGCTCGTGAAGCTCGGCTACGAGGACGCACATGCCGGGTGAGCGCCCGCGCACCAAAGCGCGCGCCCGCGCGGCGCTGCGCCGCAACCGGGCGGCCCGCACTGCGGCCGCGCTCTACCGGCACCGGGGCTGCGGGCCGCACGACGTGATCCTGGCCTCCTATCCGAAGTCCGGCAACACGTGGCTCAAGTTCCTGCTGGCGGACGTCCTGCTCGACTCCGAGCCGGACTTCGAGCGCTCCGAGCGCGCCATCCCGCTGCTCGGCCGGACGGCGGCCGGCGCCGCCCCGCTGCCCGGCGGCGGCCACCTGTGGAAGAGCCACGAGCCCTACTCGCCGCTGTATCGACGCCGCTGCCCGCGCGCGATCTACCTGGTGCGCGACGCCCGCGACGTGGCCATCTCGGAGTACCACTTCCTGCAGCGCAAGGGCCGCTTCGCGGGCGACCTGGGGCGATTCCTCGAACTCTTCCTGGCCGGCCGGGCGGACGGATACGGCTCCTGGGACGACCACGTGCGGTCGTTCACCGCCGGCTGGCGAGGCGAGTCCGAGGGGCGCATCGTCGTGCGCTACGAGGACATGCTGGCCGACCCTGCCGGCGCGCTCGGGAGGGTGCTGGGGTTTCTCGCGGTCGCCGCGCCGCCCGAGCGGGTGGCGCTTGCGGTCGCGCGCAACTCGTTTGCCGGGATGCGCGCGAAGGAGGTCGTGGTGGCCGGGAAGACCCCGCAGGTGCGGGCCGGCAGAGCCGGCCAGTGGCAGTCCGAGTTCACCGCCGAGCAGCGGGAGCGCTTCTGGTCGGCCCTGCCGCAGCTTCGCCACATGGGCTACGAGGCGTAGGGCGATGGGCGAGCACGCGCACGAGCGGGCCGTGCTGCGCCGGCGCTCCGCCCTCAACTTCGCCGGCCTCGCGGGCGCGACCGGGCTGCAGTTCCTGCTCGTGCTGGTCGTCGCGCGGCTCCTGAGCCGTCACGACGTCGGCATCTTCCTCGAGGCGTTCGCCGTCGTCCGCCTCGGCACCATCATCTGCGCGGTCGGGCTCGACGTGACGGCGATCCGCTACGTCGCCCACCACGCGGCGCTCGCCGACGACCACGTGTCGCGGTCGGTGGCCCGGTTCTGCGTGCTCGCGGCCGCGGCGGCGAGCACCGCCGGCGCGCTCGCGGTCGTCGCCTGCGCGCCGCTGCTCGCACGCGCCCTGCACGCCCCGCCGCTCGCGCGGGTGCTCGTGCTGATGGCACCGGCGATCCCGTTCGGCGCGGTCGAGACGGTGCTGACGTCGATCAGCCGCGGCCGCGGCTCGATGCGCCCGTATGTATGGATCGACCAGCTCCTGGACGGGGCGGCCAAGTTCACGTTCGTGTGCGGCGCCGCCTACCTCGGCTACGGCGTCGCCGGCGCCGCCGCCGGGTATGCGCTGGCCGCGCTCGTGCCGCTGATCGCCGCGACCGTCGTGTGCGGCCCGTATGTGCGCGGCGTGGCGGTGCCCGCGTGGGCGGCCGCGCGCGCTGCCGTGCGCTTCTCGGCCTTCCAGTGGGGCACGGCCCTCTTCGGCGTCGCGCTGCTCTGGGCCGACTCGCTCATCCTCGGCGTGATCAGGAACCCGGGGCAGGTGGCCGTGTACTCGGTCTCGGTGCGGTTCGCGCTCATCGGGATCGTCTTCGTCACGCCGGTCTCGACGGCCCTCCAGCCCCAGATCGCCGCGTGCTTCGCGCGCCATGAGCTCGGCCGGCTCTCGCACCTCTACACCTACGCGACGGCGCTCTCGACGCTGCTCGGCGTGCTGCCGCTCCTGCTCGTGATCGTCTTCGGGCGGACCCTGATCGCGACGGCGTTCGGCCCGCAGTACGTCTCGGGCTACGCAGCGCTCGTGGCGATCGCCGCCGGCCAGGCGGTCAACGCCGCGACCGGGCCGAGCGGATACGTCGTCAGCATGATCGGCCGTCCCGACCTGCTCCTGCGCAGCGGCGCCGTCGCGCTGGCCGTGAACATCGGGCTGTGCCTGGCGCTCGTGCCGGCGCTCGGGGCGACCGGCGCCGGGATCGCAGCGGGCTCGTGCTACGCCGTCCTGAACCTGCTGCGCACCGCCTTCGTGTGGCGGTGCCTGCGCCTGCACCCCTACCACGGCTGGCCGCCGGCCGTCACGGTCACGCTGGTCTGCGCGACGGCGAGCGCCTACCTCGTCGGAGCGGGCCCTGCCCTTCCCCGCGGTCGCAAGCGCGGTGATCGGCGCGCTCGCCGCGGTCGCGGTCGCAGCGGCTCTGCAGACGCGGACGTCGCTTCGGCTCAGCCCGAGGTGAGCTCGACCGCCGGGCGCAGCGCATCGAGCGGCGATCCGGGCGGGTAGGCGAACGCGACGCGCACGCCCTGACCGGCGGCGACGTCGACGGCGGCCGCGAGCGGCACGATCATGTAGCTGTTCAGCCAGTCGACCGAACGGCGCTCGGACTCGACGATCGCCACCAGGTTCTTGGTGATGAAGCGCAGCGCGTTCAGGCGCCCCGCCCGGGCCGCCGTGGTGACGCCGTCCCAGCGGATCACCTCGGGCAGATCGCCCTCGTAGAGGCCCGAGTCGTACACCGCGGGCTCGGCGAGCTCGCTCGTGCGGGTCTGCTCGACCGACGGGTGCTGGAAGTGGGCGAACTCGGCGGCGTAGCCCGCGTACGTCCAGTCCTGCTCGACGAGCTGCACCGCCTGCACGTACCCCTCCGGAACGAAGCGCGGCAGCGGCGGCCCGTGCGCCCCGAGGTAGTGGCGTTTGAACGCCCGCAGCACGTCGATCTGCTTCTCGCGCAGGAGCCCCGTGTGCAGCATCTCGCAGATGACGACGTCGACGGGCTCCGGCGGCACGTACTGCGCGGCGTCGGCGTCGACCACCTGCACCCGGTCGCCGACGCCGTTTCGGTCGAGGTTCTGGCGGGCGGCCGCGGCCAGCTCCGGATTCGCCTCGACGCTCCACACCACCCCGGCCCCGGCCCGCGCCGCGAAGAAGGACAGCACACCCGTGCCGGCGCCGAGATCCACCACCCGCATCCCCGGCCGCACGACGAGCGCGATCGCCTCGGCGAAGGGCGCCATCCGGCTCTCGTCGGTGAGCATGTGATAGTGGTAATGGAGCGGGATGAACTGCCCCAGCACCGCGGATTCGTCGATCGCCAAGCAGCGAGCATACCGCCTCCAATTGCGACTCCCCGAAGGCAACAGGTTTGCGTCCCCGGAGACCGGTGTAGGGCACCTGCGTCCCGCGCGGGATTGGAGCCGCCGGCCGCCCACTGCCCGGGCGGCCGGTTGGTTTCACCCCGATGCCGTGGTGGCGGCATGAACAGGATCCGCCTCTGCCGCGACGATGAGCGCGCGGCGGTGCTCGCGATCGTGAACGCCGCAGCCGAGGCCTACCGCGGGGTCATCCCGGACGATCGCTGGCACGACCCCTACATGGACGCCGCGGAGCTCGACCGCGAGATCGCCGCGGGCGTCGTCTTCTGGGGGTGCGAGGCCGATGGAGCGCTGATCGGCGTCATGGGCATCCAGCCCGCCGGCGACGTCGATCTGATCCGCCACGCCTACGTGCTGCCGGCCTGCCAGGGGCGCGGCGTCGGCGGCGCGCTCCTCGGGCACCTGCGCGCCGGCGCGCGCGCGGCGGATGCTGGTCGGCACCTGGGCCGCGGCCGATTGGGCGATTCGCTTCTACCGCCGCCACGGCTTCGAGCAGGTGTCTCCGGAGCGCAAGACCGCGCTGCTCACGACCTACTGGACGATCCCCGCCCGCCAGATCGAGGTCTCGGTTGTGCTGGCCGATCCGCCGTACCCCGAGGGCTGAGGTCGGAGACGACGTCTCGCCCGGTGCGGCCGTCGCAGACGCGCACCGGCACGCCGTAGTCGGCCAGATCGAGGGCGATCTCCTCGACTCCGGCGATGTCGTTCCCGTCGATGTCGAGCTGCGGCAGCCACACCTCCGCCGGATAGGCCCGCGACGCCCGCCAGCCGCGGCTGCCCTCCACCACCTCCCCCCACAGCGCCACCCGCCCGATCGCCTGGCGCACGAGCGGCCGCATCCACGCGTACGGCCGATCCGGCGCCGGCAGATACGTGCCGAGCGCGCCGACCGCGCGCCATGGCGTGCACGCCGCAGGTGCAGCTCGGGGCGGGGGCGGCGTGATCGGTCGGATGCGTCCGCCACGGCCGCCGCAGGTCACGCCGGCGGGCGCTGCAGGCGGCAACGAGCTCGCGACCGGGCTGCCACACCGCCGGGCTGACGTGGCTGGCGAGCCGGGCGCGGCCGTCCTCCGATCCGATCGACCACAGCCGCCAGCCCACGACGGGCTCGCAGAAGTCCGGCGCGCCCGTCACGGCGCCTGGGCCGGATCGGGCTCCTTTTGCGGCAGCGGGGCCGGCTCCGGGCGCGGCTCCCGCTCGCGATGGGGCACCGGGTCCTCGACGGGCTCGATCGTGTAGATGCGGAGTGGCTTGCCGATATCCACAGCCGTCTCCTTTCGTCACCCCGATCGTAGCTCGCATCCGCCGCCGCCGCCGTGAGCGCGCCGAATGGGAGTGCTTGACATGTTACGAAAGCGTTGGTCTACTGGACGGATGCGGGGCAAACGACATGCTCGCGGGGTCCTGGCGGCGGTGGCGGTCGGGCTGATCACAGCCCTCGCCGGCGGCGCCGTCTCGACCGCGGCGGCGGCGACCAACCTGATCTCGAACGGGACGTTCGAGGGCACGGGCGCCGGCTCGCTGACCGGCTGGAGCGGCAGCAGCGGCTCGCTCGCGCTCGTCGCCGGGAACGGCGGCGGCCACGCCGCGAACCTCACCGCCAGCTCGGGCGCCTCGTCGACGTATGCCTACACCACGACCAAGCCGGTCAAGTCGGCCGTCGCGGGCACGGCGTACCAGCTCTCGGGCGATGTCCAGAGCAGCCTGGCGGGCCAGTCGGTGTGCCTCGTCCTCAAGGAGATCAAGTCCGGCACGACCACGACGGTCGCGAGCGCGCAGAGCTGCCTCGCGCCGGGCGCGGCGTGGCAGTCCATCCCGGCCGTGAACTACACGGTCAAGACGACCGGCGACTCGCTGACGGTGAACGTGCTCGAGAAGCCCGCCGTGGCGGGCGCGAACTTCGCCTTCGACAACATCGTGCTCGCAACCGGCTCGTCGGGCGGCGGTGGCGGCGGCGACACCCAGGCGCCCAGCATCCCGACCGGGGTGTCCGCTACCGCCACGAGCGCGACGTCGGTGCTGGTGTCGTGGACGGCGTCGAACGACAACGTGGGCGTAACCGGCTACGACATCTACCGCGACGGCACGCGGGTGGGGACGGTCGGCGGCTCCACGACCACGTTCACCGACCCGAACGTCCAGCCGAGCACGACCTACGGCTACACGGTCGACGCGTTCGACGCCGTGCCGAACACCTCGGCCGTGTCCTCTCCGGCGGCGACGGTGACGACGCCGGCGGGCGGTGGCGGTGGCGGCGGCGGTACCGGCCCGGCCGAGCCGGTCATCATCATCATGATGGAGAACAAGCACTACTCGGACATCGTCGGCAGCTCGGCCGCGCCCTACATCCAGTCGCTGATCGCCCAGGGGACGCTCTTCACGAACTACGAGGCCGGCCCCGGCAGCCTCCCCGACTACCTCGCGAACACCAGCGGCCTGACCGGCTCGACCAGCGGCTCGGACAACATCTTCAACCAGCTCCAGGGCCAGGGCGTCGCCTGGGGCGAGTACGAGGAGTCGATGCCGAAGGCGTGCTACACCGGCGGCGACACCGGCTCGTACAAGAAGGCGCACAACCCCGCCGTGTACTACGCCGACATCACCTCGCGCCCGGCCGCGTGCGCGAACGTGCTCCCCTACACGGCGTTTGATCCGAGCCACCTGCGCGCGTTCTCCTACGTCGTGCCCAACCTGGCCGACGACATGCACGACGGCGCGACCCGCACCGCCGAGATCCAGACGGGCGACAAGTGGCTCTCGGTGAACGTGCCGCCGATGCTCGCCGCCGGCGCCGAGGTCATCCTCACGTGGGACGAGGGCAGCACGAGCGACGAGCACGTCGCCACCATCGCGATCGGCGGCACCGCCGCGGCCGGCGCGACCGACGGGCACGCCTACACCCACCCCGGCCTGCTCGCCGGCCTCGAGGACGCGTGGGGCCTGCCGCGGCTGAACGCGGCCCAGACGGCCACCCCGCTGCCGATCCACTAGGGCGCTCGCGCGAGCTGTCGGGGGGGCGCTGGTTCTCGCGCGCTAGGGCGGGCCACTTGGCAGTTGCAGTGGATGTCAATTGGGCGGAGCGCACGCGGGCGACGGCACGCCACTTGGCACTCGCACTGGATGCCAATTGGGCAGAACCCGCGGGCGCGCCGGCGCGCCATTTGGCAGTCGCGGTGGATGCCAATTGCGCAGGCGCCACGGGCGTGACGGCGCGCCACTTGGCAGTCGCAGCCGATGCCAATTGCGCAGACGGCACGATCGCGACGGCGGGCCGCTCGGCACTCCCACTGGATGCCAATTGCGCAGAGGTCACGCGGGCGATAGCGCACCACTTGGCACTCGCGGCGGATGCCAATTGGGCAGACGCCACGGGCGCGACCGCGCGCCACTCGGCACTCGCACTGGATGCCAATTGCGCAGACGCCACGCGCGCGACCGCGCGCCACTCGGCACTCGCACTGGATGCCAATCGCGCAGACGCCACGCGCGCGACGGCGCGCCACTTGGCACTCGCACTGGATGCCAATTGCGCAGACGCCACGCGGCGCGACAGCGCGCCACTTGGCAGCCGCACTGGTTGCCAATTGGGCGAGACGCCACGCGCGCGACAGCGCGCCACTTGGCACACGCACTGGATGCCAATTGCGCAGGCCCGCCGCCCGAGCAAACACCAGGCGGACACGCGCGCCCCTCCCCACCCGCCCAGAGTGCGCGGCCCGACCCCGCCTGAGCGGTATCGTCACGCCCCGTGTCGCAGCAACCCGTGGCCGGAACCGCGCGGGCCGACGTCATCACGACGGTCGACCTGACGAAGGTCTACCCGGGCGGGGTCACCGCGGTGGACGGGCTCAATCTGACGGTCGCCGAGGGCGAGATCTTCGGCCTGCTGGGTCCCAACGGCGCGGGCAAGACGACGACTGCGAGCATGCTCACGACCCGTGTGATCCCGACGTCGGGACAGGCCTTCGTCGGCGGCATCGACGTCGTCCGGCATCCGGCGATCGCCAAGCAGCTGATCGGCGTCGTCCCCCAGACCAACACGCTCGACCGGGCGCTGACCGTGTGGGAGAACCTGTACTTCCACGGCCGCTTCTTCGGGATGGGGGCCGCGGCGTCGCGCGCCGCCGCCGACGACCTGCTCGTCCGGTTCCACCTCAAGGAGCGGGCGAAGGCGCCGGTGATGGCGCTCTCCGGCGGGCTCGCCCAGCGGCTGATGGTGGCGCGCGCCCTCCTGCACAACCCCGCGATCCTGTTCCTGGACGAGCCGACGGCCGGCCTCGACCCCCAGAGCCGCATCGGCCTCTGGGAGATCGTCGGCAGCCTGCACGCCGCCGGCCAGACCGTCGTTCTGACGACGCACAACATGGAGGAGGCAGACCAGCTCTGCGACCGGATCGGCATCATGGATCACGGCAAGATCCTGGCGCTCGGCACGCCGGAGGAGCTGAAGCGCTCGGTGGGCGCCGACACCATCGTGACGGTGAACGCCGACGGCGACCTGGAGGAGCTCGCCAGGCACATGCGCGCGAACGTCGCGGGCGCGGAGGCGGCGACCACGCTCGACGGCTCGGTGCAGCTCGCGGTGCGCGGCGCCGACCGGGTGCTGCTGCGCGTGATCGCGGCGGCCGACGACGCCGGCTTCACGGTGCGCGACGTGCAGGTCGCGCCGCCCTCGCTCGAGACCGTCTTCATCAACCTCACGGGCAAGGAGTTCCGCGACTGATGGCAGCCATCGCCCCCACGGGAGACCTGTTCCGGACCCGCTCGACCGTGAGCTCGAGCCGGATCGCGTTCGGCGCGCTGCTCCTGCGCGACCTGGTGGTGCTGCGCAAGCGCCTGCGCGAGTTCATCCCGCGCACGATCGTCCAGCCGCTGCTCCTGTGCTTCGTCTTCCTGTACGTCTTCCCGACGATCGGCACCGGCGTGGGCGCCGGCCGCGGCGCCGCCGGCGAGTCGGCGTTCGCGACGATCCTGGTGGCCGGCGTCGTCGGCCTGTCGATCATGTTCCAGGGCATCCAGGCGGTTGCGCTGCCGATGGTGCAGGAGTTCGGCTACACGAAGGAGATCGAGGACCGGGTGCTGGCGCCGCTGCCCGTCGCCCTGGTGGCCCTCGAGAAGGTGGTGTTCGGCGCGATCCAGGGGCTGCTCGCGGCCGCCATCGTCTTCCCGATCGCGGCGGTCGTCCACTCGAGCCAGATCCACATCAACCTGCAGGTGCACTGGCTCGTGCTCGTGACGCTGCTGCCGCTCGCCTGCGTGACGACATCCGCGCTCGGCCTCACCTTCGGCACGATCTTCGACCCGCGCACCGTGCCGCTCCTGTTCGGGATCATCATCCTGCCGCTGACCTTCCTCGGCGGCACGTACTACGCATGGACGACCCTCTCGCCGGTGACCGCGGGCGGCGTGCACTGGCTCCAGATCGTGGTGCTCATCAACCCGCTCATCTACATCAACGAGGGCTTCCGGGCCGCGCTCACGTCGTCGGCGCACATGTCGCTCTGGGCCGTCTACCCGGTGCTGATCGGGTTCAGCGGCCTGTTCCTGTGGGTGGGAGTCGCCAACTTCAAACGTCGCGTGATCAGCTGATCCCAGCCTGGGGTAGTCTGGGAGTGCTGCCGCGGGAAGTCGAGCTGGTCCGGCCGGACGTCCGCCCTCCCGGCGGAGTCTCCCCATGAACCCGTTCGATCCCGAGGACTATCCCCTGCGCCCAACCGTGCGCCGGCTCTCCCACCTGTGGTGGGAGGAGCGGCGGCTGGTGCTGGTCGGCCTGGCCTGCGCGCTCGGCTACACGACCCTCACGCTCTCGGTGTCGGTGCTGATGCAGCGCGTCATCGACCACGCCATCGTGCCCAAGCATCCGAGCGCCCTGTGGCCCTACGTCGTGGCGATCCTCGCGATCGCCGGCGTCCGCTTCTGGGTCAACTTCACCCGCCGCTACGCCACGGCGCGCGTGGGCGTGCGGCTCGAGGCCCGCCTGCGGGAGCTGCTCTACGCCGGCTACCTGCGCTTCCCGCGGGCGTTCTACGACCTGCACCCGACCGGGCAGGTCGTGTCCCGGGCGACGAACGACCTCTTCCCGATCCGCTACTTCATCGGCTGGGGCGTCGTCCAGGGCTTCCAGAGCGCCATGATGATCACCGGCGGCGTCATCATCATGGCGCTCGTGAACCCGCGGCTGACGCTCTACTCGGCCGTCGCCACTCCGCTGATCGCCTTCGTCGCGTGGCGCTTCGCCCATCTCGTGATGCCGATCTCGCGCCGGGTGCAGGCGGCCAAGGGCGACGTCACCGAGGCGGCCGACGAGGCGGTCGTGGGGATCGAGATGGTGCAGGCGTTCGGGCGCGAGGACGACGTGCGCGAGCGCTTCGGGGGCAAGGCGACCGGGGTGCGCGACATGGTCGTGCGCCAGGCGGGCGTGGAGGCGACGCACCTGCCGGCGCTCTTCTTCCTGCCCTCGCTCTCGATCGCCGCGGTCGTGTTCTTCGGCGGCCGCGACGTCATCGACGGGCAGCTCACCATCGGCCAGTTCGTCCTCTTCAACACCATCCTGCTCCAGCTCACATGGCCGCTCGAGGCGCTCGGGTGGATCCTCAACCTGGCCCAGCGCGCGATCGCGTCGGCCGGGCGCACGTTCGCCTGGCTCGAGGAGGTGGAGTGCCTGCCCGAGGCCGCCGACCCGCGCGCCCTGCCGGAGGGAGGTCTGGCCGTTCGCTTCGACGGCGTCCACTTCGCCTATCCGGGCGAGGAGGAGGTGCTCGCAGGCGTCGACCTCAGCCTCGCTGCGGGCGAGATCGCGGCCGTGTGCGGCGGCACGGGCGCGGGCAAGAGCACGCTCCTGAACCTCCTGCCGCGCTTCTACGACCCCACCCAGGGAAGCGTCCGCGTCGGCGGCGTCGACGTGCGGGAGGTGTCGCTCACGGAGCTGCGAACGGCGGTCGCCGTCATCACCCAGCGGCCGATCCTGTTCTCGATCACGCTGCGCGAGAACCTGACCGCCGGTCGCCCGGACGCGCCCTGGGACGAGGTCGAGGCCATGTGCCGGGCAGCCGGCGTCGCCGACTTCGTCCCCGACCTGCCCCACGGCTACGACACCCTGATCGGCGAGCGGGGCGTGAACCTGTCCGGCGGCCAGCGCCAGCGCGTGGCGCTCGCCCGCGCCCTGATCGCCGGCACGCGCGTGATCGTGCTCGACGACCCGCTCTCGGCGGTGGACACCCACACCGAGCACGACCTGGTCGCCCGGCTGCGGCCGGCGATCGCGGGCCGCACCGTGCTCGTGGCCACCCAGCGCCTGTCGACGCTCGAACTGGCGGATCGCGCGGTGGTGCTCGAGGACGGCCGGGTGGTCGAGGACGGCCTGACCGCCGACCTGCTCGCTGCCGGCGGCGCGTTCGCCGCCCTCTTCGGAGACGAGATCGGTGTCGCGTAACCGCACCGGCCTCAGCCGCCTCGGCCGCTATCTGCGCGGCCGCTGGCCGTTCGTGACGCTGCTGGTCGTGATCGCCACCGGGAGCGCCGCGGCCCAGTCCGGCGGCTGGCTGCTCGTGCGCGCGGCGATCGACGACGGCATCGCCAAGCACGACGAGCACACGCTCACGGTCGTCGTCATCGCCTACCTGGCTCTGAACGCGTTCGGGTGGCTGTGTCAGCTCGCGCTCATCCGCGGCCTGGCGAACGTCGGCCAGGGCATCGTCCTCGGCCTGCGCCGCGACCTCTTCGACCACCTGACCTCGCTCTCGCTGCGCTACTTCTCGGAGCAGCGGGCAGGCTGGATCATCGCCCGCGTCACGAGCGACGTCGACGCGATCTCGGACGCGCTCTCCCAGGGCCTGCCGACGCTCGTCTCCAACGTCGTCCTGCTGCCCACGACGGTGATCGTCCTCTTCGTGGTCGACTGGCGGCTGGGGCTCGTGGCGATGGTGATCCTGCCGCCGACGCTCGTCCTCACGCGCTGGTTCCAGCGCAAGTCCGCGGTCGCCCAGCTCGAGGTGCGAAACCGCATCGCCGCGGTCACCGCCCAGGTGGCCGAGTCGGTCTCGGGCATGGCGATCGTCCAGGCGTTCAACCGCGAGCGCCAGTTCCAGTCCCAGTTCGACGAGCTGAACGGCGAGAACCGGACGGCGAACGTCTACGCGCAGAAGCTGTTCTCGGTGTTCTTCCCGTCGATCGAGCTGCTGGGCGCGATCTCGACCTGCGCCGTGCTCGTCGTCGGCTCGCGGCTGCTCGACTCCGGCTCGCTCACCATCGGGACGCTGATCACCGCCATCTACCTGCTGCAGCTCGTGTTCCAGCCGCTGCAGGAGCTCTCGGACGTGTACGGCCAGCTGCAGGCCGCCGCCGCGGCGATGGTCAAGGTGAGCTCGGTGCTCGACACGGAGCCGGAGATCGGCGATCGCCCCGGCGTCCGCCCCATCGGCCCGATCGAGGGCGCCATCGACCTCGACACCGTCAGCTTCGCCTACGGCGACACGGACGTCCTGCACGACATCGAGATCCACGTGCCGGCGGGCGGGTGCGTGGCCCTCGTCGGTCAGACGGGCGGCGGCAAGTCGACCCTGGCGAAGCTGATCGCCCGCTTCTACGACCCGCGGGCCGGCTCGGTGCGCGTCGACGGCACCGACCTGCGCGAGGTGGAGCTCTCGAGCTACCGCCGCCAGCTCGGCGTCGTCCTCCAGGACCCGTTCCTGTTCTCCGGCACGATCGCCGACAACGTGCGGTTCGCCCGCCCCGAGGCGACCGACGCCGAGGTGCGCGAGACGGCGGCCGCGATCGGCCTCGACCGGCTGCTGGGGCGGCTGCACGGCGGGCTCGAGCACGAGGTGCGCGAGGGCGGCGCGGGCCTCTCGGCGGGTGAGCGGCAGCTGATCTCGATCGCCCGCGCGCTGCTCGCCGACCCGCGCATCCTCATCCTCGACGAGGCCACGTCGAACATCGACCGGCCGACCGAGGTGGCCATCGAGCGGGCGCTCGACCGGCTGCTGCACGGGCGCAGCTCGGTGATCATCGCCCATCGCCTGGCCACCGTCCGCCGCGCCGACCGCGTGCTCGTGGTCGAGCGCGGTCGCATCGTCCAGAGCGGCACGCCCGCCGAGCTGCAGGTGGCCGAGGGGCCCTTCCGGCGCCTGTCCGGCACCCTGCAGACGGCCGAGCGGCCGGCGGCGCCACCGCGCCGGCGCGGCTCCTCGCCGGTGCCTGCACGCGGCCGCCGTTAGGCGTACGATCCGCCCGCAACTCGTGTCATAGGCAACGAGGCGGGAGGTTGGGCTGTGGAGCAGCACCACGGGACCGAGAGCTACTACGTGCTGGGCGAGGGCCTGCTGACCGAGAGCGGGGGCGGCCGCGCGCGGACGCTGGCGCCGGAGGTCGAGGCGCAGACCGCGCCGTTTCGGTTCTCGCGGATGGGGCCGTCCGGCGCAGGCGACCAGATCGGAGAGGCCACCCGCCGCAAGCTCGCCGCGGCGATGACGACCGGGACGAGCCCCGGGTCGCGCATCCCCTCGGGCTTCACCTACCTCGGCCAGTTCATCGACCACGACCTGACATTCGACAAGACGACCGTCATGCTGGGCGTGGACGTCTCGCCCGCCGACCTGCTCCAGGGCCGCTCGCCGGTGCTCGACCTCGACTCGCTCTACGGCGCCGGCCCGCAGGATCCCGGCTCGGCCCAGTTCTACAGCGATGGGCTGCACCTGAAGATGGGCAACACCATCGCGAGCGGCGATCCGGCGATCCCCGACTTCGACCTGCCCCGCGTCGGCAAGGGCACCGCCGCCGCGCGGCGCACCGCGCTGATCCCGGAGCCGCGCAACGACGAGAACCTGGCCGTCGCCCAGACGCACCTGATGTTCAGCCGGTTCCACAACCGTGTCTGCGACACGCTGCCCGCCTCGACGCCGCCGGCGCAGCAGTTCACCCGTGCCCGGCGCAAGGTCACCAAGCACTACCAGTGGATGATCCGCACCGACTTCCTGCCCCGGATCGTCGACAAGGCGATCGTCGACGACGTCTTCAAGAACGGCCGGAAGGTGTTCGAGGTGGGCGCGACGCCGACCGACATGCCGACGATGCCGATCGAGTTCTCGATCGCGGCCTACCGGCTCGGCCACAGCATGGTGCGGGCCGCCTACAACTGGAACAAGAACTTCGACGACGGCGCCGGCACCCTCGACCTGCTGTTCCAGTTCACCGGCAAGAGCGGCAACCTCGGCGGCGAGAACAACCTGCTGAGCATCTGGATCGCCGATTTTCGCCGCCTGTACAACTTCGACCAGGCCGGCCGCGAGGATCTGGTCGTCCCGGCCGCCAAGTTCAACCGGGCGCAGCGCATCGACACGAAGCTCGTGAACCCCCTGGCCGACCTGCCGCAGGGCTCGATCGGCCCGCCGGCCGTCCCCGACGGCGACGAGCGCCGCAACCTGGCCTACCGCAACCTGACCCGGGCGGGGATGGTCTCGCTCGCGACCGGCCAGCAGATGGCCGCGTTCATGCAGGGCAAGGGCGTCAGCATCACCCCGCTCACGAAGGCCCAGATCCGCGATGGGAAGGGCGGTGCGACGCTCGAGGCGCTGACGAAGAAACAGCTCGCCCGGACGGTCGCGGACACGCCGCTTTGGTTCTACATCCTGCGCGAGGCCGAGCTCAACTCCGGCCGGCTCACCGGCGTCGGCGGCCGCATCGTCGCCGAGACGTTCCACCGGGCGATGGAAGGCAGCACGTTCTCGATCGTGCGCGACCCGACCTGGCGGCCGCAGCTCGGGCCGGACGTGGACACGTTCCGGATGGTCGACCTGCTCCTGTTCGCAGCCAACGGCAAGGCGAAGCTCATCAACCCGCTGGGGAACTGATCGCGGGGCCCGGCGGTTTCCCCCGGCGGCGCGGGGGGTACCACCGGCGGATGGCCGAACTCGATGACCGCGGGGCCGCGGCGGACGCAGAGCGCTCGCCGCGGCGGCGCTCCAGCCTGCTGATCGACCGGGTCAGCGACGTCCTCGGCCACGAGGTCACGTTCGTGGCGGTCGTCATCGGCGACCTGGCCATCCTGGCGATGATCGCGATCGTCGGCACGAACGACGGGCCGTTGCTCTCGACGACGGCGCTCGTCGTCTCGCTCCTGACGCTGATCATGGTGTGCGCCGTCCAGCACACCTCCAGCCGCGAGGCGAAGGCCCTGAACGTGAAGCTCGACGAGCTGATCCGGGTCTCGCCCGGGCGCAACGAGTTGATCGGCGCCGAGGACGAGTCGCACCGCCAGCTGGACAACCGGGCGAACAGCCTGCGCGAGCACCGCACGGGCGCCGAGCGATGACGCGCGTGCGTCAGGCGGGGAGCGTCTGCGCGAAGCGCACGATCCGCCCCGGCCCCTGTGGCGACGGCGCGACCTCGAGCCGCGAGCACAGCTGCCGAAGAAGCGCGAATCCGAGCCCGCCCGCGCCGGGATGGGCGGCACCGCCGCGGTCGCTGACGCTGACCTCGATCTCGCCCTCCGAGCGGCGGAACTCGATGCCGACGGTGCCGTCCAGCGCGCCGGTGCGCTCCATCGCGGCGGCGCATACCTCCGACAGGACGAGCTTCAGGTCGTCCAGCACCTGGTCGCTCAGCGCGAGCCCTGCCCCGACCCCGGCGAGCGTCGTGCGGCAGACTGTCAGCATCTCCGCGTCGGCCGGCACGTTCAGCTCGGCGACGAGCTCCAGATCGGCTACGCCCATGTCATGGACCGTACCATCACCCTCAGGTTGCTAAACACGCCGGCTCGCGGCCGGATCGCCCGCAGCACCGTTACGGCGCTCGCGGTCAAGGCCGGCATGCCTCCGCTCGCCGCCGATCGCGCGGCGGCCGCCGTTGCGGCTGCGGTGGCGGACATGCAGGCCGACGAGGTGACGATCGTCGCCACCCTCGGTGAGTCTGCGACGGTGGTCGAGGTGACCGGCGGCGACGCCGCCCCCGCCACCTTCACGCTGGCCCGAACACCCCTTCGGCGGGTGTGAATAGCCGGTGCCAGGCACCGGCTATTCACACTTCCGAGGCTCAGAGAATCCTGAGGATCAGGACGATGATCAGGATGATCACAAGCAGTCCGATGAGGCCAATGCCGAGACCGAGCGCAAGAACGGGCATACAGGGTCACCTCTCGATAGGTCGCCGCAACGCGGGATCACGGCGGCACCGCCGCAGATGCCCGGCCGCGGGTCTGGCGAAACGTGACAGCACGCTCATCGCCCGCGGCCGGCGAGTAAGATCGGACCTGGGAGATTCGGCCGCAAGGCGCACGTCTGGAGATACGGAGGATCGTGACCGTCGGCCACATCGGAGTTGAGTCAGAGGGCGAGGCCGTGGTGCTCGTGCTGCTCGGCGAGCACGACCTCTCGACCGTACCGGACGTGCGCGCCGCGGTCGACGAGGCGGTCGGCTCGGGCCGTGACGTGATCGTCGACCTGGCGCAGACGGAGTTCATCGACAGCAGCATCCTGGGGGTGCTCGTCGCCGGCTACCGCCGCGTGACCGCCGAGTCCGAGCCCCACCGCAGCTTCGCGGTCGTGGCCCGGCCGGAGGGGCCCGTCACGCGCCTGTTCGACCTGGTTGCGATCTCGGACGTGATCCAGGTGTACCCGACCCGCGGCGCGGCGATCGCCGGGCTGAACGGCGCCGCCGGCTAGGCCGGCCCGATGCGCGCGACGACGATGGCGATGTCGTCCTGCGGCTCGGTCGCCGAGAACCCGAGCACCGCCCGCTCGATGGCGTCGGCGATCTCGCCGGGAGCCCGGCCGGCGTTCGCGACGAGCAGCTCCCGCAGGCGCTCCTCGCCGTAGAGCTCGCCGTCGCCACGGCGATCGCTCAGACCGTCGGTCCACAGGACGATCTGGTCGCCCCGGCGAAGGACGGTGCGATGCTCGTGCACCTGGATGTCGGGGAAGATGCCGAGCAGCGTCCCCGGCCTGCCCGGCTGCTCGACCGAGCCGTCCGCCCGGAGGATGAACGGGAGCGGATGCCCGCCGGAGGCCATCGTCAGGTCGAAGCCGTCCGCGACGGGGGTCGCATATGCATGGGCAACGGTGCAGAACTGGCCGCTCCCGGCGCGCTTCCTGACCGCGTCGTTCAGGGCCCGCAGGACGTCGGCAGGCCGGTGATCGGGCAGGGCGAGCGACGCGGTGCGCACGGTGTGGCGGGCGAGCGCGGTCAGGGCAGCGGCCGCCGCGCCCTTGCCGCACACGTCGCCGATGGCGATGCCGAAGCTGCCCTTGGCCGATCTCCCAGAGGTCGTAGAAGTCGCCGCCGACCATGTTGTGCTCGCCCGCCGGGCGGTAGCGCGTCACCATCTCGACGTCGGGGATGTCCGGCAGCCGCAGCGGCAGCAGGCTGCGCTGGAGCGTCCGAGCGATCTCCTGCTGCTCGGCGTACAGCCGCGCGTTGGCAACGGCGAGCGCGGCATGGGTGGCGAAGTCCTCGGCGAACGCGACGTCCCGCTCGTCGAAGACGCGGTCGGACTCGGCCGACACCAGGATCAGCGCGCCGAAGAGCTGTCCCCGCGCACGCAGCGGCACCGTGAGCGCCGAGCGCAGCCCGAGCTCGTCGAAGATGACCCGCGCGTACTCGGCGTCGGGCGCCGCCGCCTCGAGCATCTCGCGGGTCAGCCTCGGCGTGAGCTGTGACCTGCCGGTACGCATGACGAGGGCGACGCCGGCCTCGCCGTCGGGATCGGTCGGATACCGGCGATTGAGGTCGAGCCCGAGCTCGATCTTCTTCGGGTCGCTGTGCTCGAGCGCGACCGTGCGGATGCGCGACCCCTCGCGGATGTAGACGACGCACCAGTCGGCCAGCCGCGGCACGACGAGCCGCGCCAGCCGCCGCAGCGCCTCCTCGGGGTCGAGCGACTCCGTGAGCAGGTCGGTCGCCTCGGCGAGGAACCGGGCCTCGGTCTCGCGCCGGCGGGGCTCGGTGACGTCGACGAGCGTCGTGACCGCGCCGAGCACGGTGCCGGCCGCGTCCAGCACGGGGCGGGCGCTGATGTTGACCCAGCCGCGGGTGCCGTCCGAGAACTCGACGTCGACCTCCTCGTTCTCGACCACCTCGCCGGTGGCCAGGCTGCGCGCGATCGGCCAGTCGTCGGGGCTGAAGCGGCGGCCGTCGGGATGGAAGGCGACGTACGGAGTGACGTCGGTGATCGGCTCGGCTCCCGCGGGCGGCGCCCGCCAGATCTCGGTCGCCTTCGCGTTCACGGCCACGATATGGCCGGTCGGCGCCTCGGCGATGGCCACGCCCACCGGCAGCTGGTTCATCAGCGCCTCGAGGCGCTGGCGCTCGGACTCGGCCGCCTCGAACAGCTTGGCGCGATCGAGCGCCTGACCGTAGTGCTGGCCGATGGTCAGCATCAGCGAGCGGTCGCCGCGCTCGAGCCGGTGGCCGGCGGGGAAGCGGAACGAGATCGCGCCGAGGACGCCCGCACGCCCCCTGATCGGCACCGCTGCGATCGCCTCGCCCGCCGCGAGGCGCAGCAGCACCGGATAGTCGTGGGCGCGGTTGTCGTGCCCGTCGAGGAAGACCGGCTCGCCGGACCGCACGCAGTCGCGCATCGGCGTCGGGATGTCGAGACCGAACCGGCTCCACTCGCGCGCTGTGGGCTCGTCGAACCCGGCCATCCCCACCACCTCGAAGGCGCCGCCGTCGTCGGTCAGCAGGGCGGCGGCCACGGTCTCGGCGCCCACGAGCTCGCGCGAGCGGCTCACGATCAGGTCGGTGACGTCGGCCAGCGTCGCCGCGCCGGACAGGTCGGCCGCGAGCCGCTCGATCCCCCCCAGCCCGCGGCGCCAGGCGACGAGCTCCGCCACGTCGCGGACGAGGCAGGCCACGGCAGGGGCGCCGGCCGCGGCGAGCGGCAGCAGGCTGACCGCGAACCGATGCGCGGCCCGGCCCGCCTCTGCGCTCTGGAGCTCGACATCCTCCGCTCCGACCCCGGTCTCGAGGGCCCGGCGCACGTCGGCCTCGGGCAGCCACGGCAGCACATCGCGCAGCGGCTTGCCCACATGGCCGTCCTCGATTCCGGTCATCTCGCACAGCGCCCGGTTCGTGCGGATCACGTTCAGATCGGCGTCAAGGATCAGCACGCCGACGGGCACGTGCTCGACGACGGCGTCCAACACGGACTCCGAGAGACGTTGCGGCCCGCCAGGGATCGCGTTCACGCGTGCACCAGCCGCATCCTGCGCATCGTAGTGGCCGCGGGGCGGGCCCGCCCGGTTTTGCCCCGATGCCTTGCGGGTAGACCAGGCCGGGCTGACACCGAGACGAGGAGGAGCACGAGATGACACCCCCCGATCCCCGGCCGGACGAGCCGAATCCGCCGGCCCCGCCCCACCCCGACCCACCCGCGCCGACGGCCTGAGCGCCCGCGCGGCCGCCGTTTCCGGTCGCCGCGGCCCGGGTATGGGTTCCCGGCATGGATCCTCGATCTCCAAAGGCGGTACATGATGGGCGACAAGCTTCGCGGCAAGGTTGACCAGGCGACGGGCAAGGTCAAGGAAGGCGTCGGCCGCGCCGGCGACGACGAGCAGCTGGCCGAGGAGGGTCGGCGCGAGCAGGCGAAGGGCGACCTGCGAGAGGCGGCCGGCAAGGTGAAGGACGCTGCCCGCGACGCGGCAGACCGGTAGGGGCGCCCGCTCCGGCCGAGGTGCGGTTCCGCGTGACCGCGCCCGGCCGGGGCGGCATGATTCCCCCTGTGAGCGCCGCGCCGACGTCCCTGGCCTCGATCCCCCCGTCCTCCTACGGCCGCGTGGCGGCCGCCCGGGCGGCACCGGCGCGGATGGCGCAGCTGGGCGGCGGCCTACCCGCGCCGCTCCTGATGGTGGGCGCGATGCTGTCGTTCCAGCTCGGGGCGGCGGTCGCCACCGGCCTCTTCGCGCAGGTCGGCGTGCCCGCCACGGCCTTCCTCAAGAACGCGGTGGGCGGCCTGCTCCTCGTCGCGATCGCACGGCCCAACCTGCGCCGCCCGCCGGCCGAGCTCATGTGGCTGCTCGCCTTCGGCGTGGAGCTTGCGCTCATGAACGTGGCGTTCTATGCGGCCATCCAGCGCATCCCCCTCGGGGTCGCCGTCACGGTGGAGTTCCTGGGCCCGCTCTCGGTCGCGCTGCTGCACTCGCGCAGGCTGCGCGACGTGCTCTGGGTGATCCTGGCGGCGGCGGGCATCGCCATCTTCGCCGGCCTGCCGACCAGCGGCGGGATCGACGCCGCCGGGCTGCTCTTCGCCGTCCTCGCGGGTGCGGGATGGGCCTGCTACATCTTCACGGCCCAGCGCGTCGGCCGTGCATGGGAGGGCAGCCAGGGCCTCGCCGCGGGCATGCTCGCATCGGCCGTGCTGCTCGCGCCGTTCGGCGTGGGCCGGGTCGGATCGGTCTCGGCGGGCAGCGGGCTCACCATCGTGGCGCTCGGGATCCTCTCGGCGGCGCTGCCGTTCTCGCTCGAGATGGCGGCCCTGCGCCGGCTCACCGCCCGGGCCTACGGAGTGCTCGCGAGCCTGGAGCCGGCGATCGCGACGGTGGTCGGCGTGCTCGCCCTCGGCCAGCATCTGCACGTCACGGACGCCCTCGCCACGCTGCTCGTGGTGACCGCGTCGGTCGGGGCGACGGTCGAGGTGTCGGCATAGCGGGGCGCCCGTGACGCCGGCCCGCGACGCCGGGCGCGGAGTCGACCGCTGGGTCGGCGACACGGTCGCGGCCGCGGTGCGCAGCCACCACACGCGGCGGCTCGCCCGGCTGGGCAAGCACCCGCTCACCCCAGTGTCGGGAGGGTGGGCCGAGGATGCGCCGCCACCTCGCGACGGGAACCGTTTCGAGGTGCTGATCGACGGGGAGCAGGCGCTCACGCGCATGGTCGAGGAGATGCGGCGGGCGACCGCGTTCATCCATCTGAGCGGCTGGTTCATGTCGCCGGACTTCGTCCTGCAGGACGGCCCCACCCCGGTCGTCCTGCGCAACCTGCTCGCCGAGCTCGCGCAGCGCGTCGACGTGCGGGTGCTGCTGTGGGCGGGCGCGCCGGTGCCGGTGTTCCACCCGTCGCGGCGGACCGTGCGCAAGGTGCGCGACGAGCTCCTGCGGGCAGGGCCGATCGCGTGCGCGCTGGACAAGCACGAACGGCCGCTGCACTGCCATCACGAGAAGACGATCGTGGTCGACGGCCGGGTCGCGTTCGTGGGCGGCATCGACCTCACCGCGATGGCCGGTGACCGGCGCGACTCCCAGCGCCACCCGCCCCGCGCGGATGTCGGCTGGCACGACGTCGCGTCCGTGGCCGAAGGGCCCGTCGTGGCCGACGTCGCCGCGCATTTCGCGCTGCGGTGGCGGGGGGTGACCGGCGAGCACCTGCCCTCCGTGCCGCCGCCGCCGGCCGCGGGAGGCTCGACCGTCCAGCTCGTACGGACAGTGCCCGAGCACACCTACCCGGGGCTCGAGCGGGGCTCGTTCGGGATCCTCGAGACGTACGCCAGGGCCATCCGCTCGGCCCGCGAGCTGATCTATCTGGAGTCCCAGTACCTGTGGTCGCCCGAGATCGCCGCGCTCCTGGCCGACAAGCTGCGCCACCCGCCGAGCGACCGCTTCCGGGTGCTGATCGTCCTGCCCGGGAAGCCCTACGGCGGCGCCGACGACACCCGCGGCGCGCTGGCCGAGCTGATCGCGGCCGACGCCGGCGCCGGACGGGTGCTGGCCTGCGCGCTGTACGCACCCGCCGGCCCCGTCGCCGACCTCATCTACGTGCATGCGAAGCTGGCCGTGATCGACGATCGCGTCCTCATCGTCGGCTCGGCGAACCTGAACGACCATTCGATGTTCAACGACACCGAGGCGGCCCTCGTCACCGACGACGCCGAGCTCGCCGCCGCCACCCGCCGGCGCCTGTGGGCTGAGCACCTGGAGTGCGGCGAGGACGACGTCCGCGGCGACCCGGCCGACCTCATCGACGGCCGCTTCTGGCCGCGGGCGCAGGAGCAGTTCGACCGCCGCCGGCAGGGACTGCCGATGACGCACCGGCTGAGCCGCCTCGACGGCGTGTCCCTGCACTCGGCTCGCCTGCTCGGCCCCCTGCAGGGCCTGATCGTCGACGGCTAGCTCACCCGCCGCGCGGACGCAGCTCGCCCGACGCCACCAGGGCCCGCACGGGCTCCAGATCGGGCGTCACGCTCTCGCCCGCCCCGAGGTGGGGAATGCGCTCGCGCACACGCGCGAGCACCGCGCCGGTCTCCCTCCCCAGGGGCCGGGCGCCGCGCATCTCGACCGCCTGGCAGGCCACGACCAGGCCGACGGCGAGCAGGTGCTCGCCGAGGCGCGTCATCTCGGTCGTCCGCCGCGCCGCGAGCGGCGCCATCGAGACGCGATCCTCGATGCCCTCGGCCTGCGATGAGCTCGCCGTCTCGGCCGAGACCGGCGCGGCCAGCAGACGGGCCTCGGGCGCCAGCGCCTGGCCGGTCCAGGCCAGCTCGGAGAGGCCGTTCTCGTGCGTCGTCCCCGGGGCCTGGAGGCCGTCGGTCAGCCCGGTGTGCGGCGCCTGCAGGAGCTTCACCATCCGCTCGTTCGCGCTGGTCAGCACCGGGGCCAGGCCGATCCGGGCGATGTCGAGGGCCTGCGCGAGTGGCAGCATCTCGAAGTTTCCGACCGAGATCATCCGCTCCTCCTCGACGACGACGATCGGGTTCTCCTGCGACGCGTTCAGCTCAACCGCGACCTGGGCCGCCGCAAATCCGAGCGCATCCCGGGCGGCGCCGAGGATCGGCCCCAGGTTGCGGAAGGTGAGCGGGTCCTGCAGGCGGCGCGGCGGGTAGTCCCACAGGTAGCTGCCGGCGAGCGCAGTCCGCAACTCGTCGAGGGCGCGGACGAGGCCCGCGTAAGGGCGGACACGGCCGACCGCGGGGTGCAGCGGGCTCGGATTGGCGGCGAAGGCCTCGAGGTCGAGCGCCCCGCACACGGTCGCCGCGTCGACCAGGCGGTCGGCGGCGTCGATCGCGAGCGCCGCGAGCGCGGTCGAGAAGGCGCTTGCGTTCACCATCGCGAGGCCCTCGCGCGCGGCGAGCGGGAACCCGCCGAGCAGGCCGGCCGCGAGATCGGCCATCGGCGCGAGGTCGCCCTGGCCGGGCGAGCCGAGCAGCCGTACCGGCGGGTGGCGGCGCTCGTTGAGCGCCCGCACGACGAGCTCGGCCAGCTCGGGCCGCACGCCGGGCGTGCCGCCCGCAAAGCTGTTTGCGAGCCGCAGCATCGTCGCGCGCACGACCTCGTCTGCGACCGGCGCGCCGACGGCGACGCGGTGATCGGCGATCAGCCGCCGGTTGAACTCGTCGACCTGGGCCGGGTCGACCCGCACCCGGCTGCGCACCCCGACCCCGGTCGTCACTCCGTACACCGGGAGGCCGGCCTCGAGCGTGGCCTCGACCACCGCCCGGCAGGCGCGCATGTGCGCGACGGCCCCCGGCGCGAGCGCCACCGCCTCCCCCGCCCGCGCCACGCGGACGACCTCCGCAACCGTCAGCCGGCCCCCGTCGAGGACGACGGTCACGCGGGGTGCCCGGGGGTGACGTCGGAGATGTCCCGGGTGGTGAGCTGGATGATCTCGCCGCCGTCCTGCCAGCGCTCGGGGGCAAGCACGCAACCGACGTGGTCGCCCAGATCGATCCGCTCCAGGATGCGGCCGATGAACCAGGTCGGGCACGCGGTCAGGATCGGCGTGCCGTCATCGGCCGGGACCCACTCGCACATGCTGAACTTGTCGACGTCGTCACCGGTCTGGCCACCGAAGAGCCGCGCGATCCCGTGCTCCCGCTCCGTCAGCGCATGCACGGCCAGGCGGCGCGCCCGCATCGCCACGGGGAAGGTCGCGTTCTGGCGCGAGATGCAGGCCAGAAACCGGGCCGGGTGGATGCTGACCTCGGTCGCGAAGCCGACGACGCACCCGGCCCGGCGGCCGTCCGCGTACGCCGTGACCACGAACACCGGGGCCGCGAACGTCCCGGAGAGGGGGAAGGCTCGGTCGGCGCTTGCCGCGAGCGGGGTCTCGTCCATCCCGGCATAGTCTGCCAGGCGCCGGGGCCGGGTAGACTCGGGGCCGCGATGGGCCTCCGGGTGGCACACCATGCTTGACGCACCGTGGGGGCGGCCGCTGCGGGGCCGCCTGAACGAGCACGTGTTCACGAGCGAGGTGCTGCGCGGAAACCCGCTCGGCGACCCGGCGCAGCGACCGCTCTGGGTGTACACACCGCCGGGCTACGACGCGGATGAAGCGCGGCGCTACCCGTCCGTCTACGTCATCCAGGGGTTCACCGGCCAGCTCGACATGTGGCGCAACCGAACCCCCATGCGCCCGCTCTTCACCGAGGAGGTCGACGCGCTCTTCTCCGACGGCGAGACGCCGCCGTGCCTGGTGGTCTTCGTCGACTGCTGGACGTCGCTCGGCGGCAGCCAGTTCGTCGACTCGCCGGCCACGGGCCGCTACCACACCTATCTCTGCGACGAGGTGGTCGGGTGGGTCGACGCGAACTACCGGACGCTGGCCGCGGCCGCGCACCGCGGCATCGCCGGCAAGTCGAGCGGCGGCTACGGCGCGATGATCACGCCGATGCTGCGGCCGGATCTGTGGGGCGGCCTGGCCACCCACGCGGGCGACGCGCTCTTCGAGGCCTGCTACGCCCGCGACTTCGGGCCGTGCGCGCGGCTCCTGCGCGACGAGTATCAAGGCTCGTTCGATCGCTTCCTGGCCGACTTCCGGGGCCGGCTCGCGTTCACCCGCGAGGGGGACGACCTGCTGCTCAACGCCTACGCCATGGCGGCGTGCTACTCGGCCGACGCTGACGGCACCGTGCGGCTGCCGTTCGATCCCGCCACCGGCGCGCTCGTCCCCGACGTGTGGGAGCGCTGGCTCGCGTGGGATCCGGTGCGGATGGTGCCCGGCCACGCCGATGCGCTGCGCTCGCTGCGGGCGATCTACATCGACGCCGGCAGGGGCGATGAGTTCTTCCTCGACCTCGGGGCCGAGGCCTTCCGCGCAGCGCTCGCGGACGTCGGCGTCACCGACATCCACTTCGAGCTCTTCGCCGGGACGCACATGAACATCGGCTACCGCTACCCGATCGCGCTGCGGTATCTGGCCGAGCGGCTCTCGGCGTAGGCCCGGGCGTGGACGTCGAGACCGTCGTGGTCGGCGCGGGCCACGCCGGCCTGGCCGCGAGCTGGGCGCTGCACGAGCGCGGCGTCGAGCACGTCGTCCTCGAGGAGGGCCGCATCGGCCAGACCTGGCGCGACGACCGCTGGAGCTCCTTCCGGCTGAACACCGCGCGCTTCATGTCGCGCCTGCCGGGTGCGTCCGCCGGCGATGCCGACCCCGCCGGCTTCGACACCGCCCCCGAGTTCGCCGACGCACTGAGCGCCTTCCGGGATCTGCACGGGCTGCCGGTGGCCGAGCGCGCCGGCCCCGCCACGGTCGCCCGGGACGCGGCGGGCGGGCTGCGCGTCGACACGCCCACCACCTCGCTCCGTGCGGGCAGCGTGGTCGTCGCGACCGGCTTTCAGAAGATCGTGGCCGTGCCGGCGGCTGCGGCCGCGCTCGGGCCGCGGCTGCTGCAGCTCGACACCTGCAGCTACCGGTCGCCCGACCAGCTCCCCGACGGGGGCGTGCTCGTCGTCGGCGGCGGCCAGTCCGGCTGCCAGATCGCCGAGGACCTCGTCGGCGCCGGCCGCTGGGTCGTGCTGGCGACGAGCCGCGTGGGCCGCGTCCCGCGCCGCTACCGCGGCCGCGACGTGCTCGCCTGGTGGACCGAGAGCGGCTTCTACGAGCAGCGCCGCGCCGATGTCGACCCGGCGGTGCTCGACCTGCGCCAGCCCCTGCTGTCGGGCACGGAGGACGGTCACTCGCTCTCGCTCCAGTCGCTGGCGCGGCGTGGGGTGCTCCTGGTCGGCAGGCTGCAGGCGTGCGCCGGCGAGCTCGTCGAGTTCGGCGATGAGGCGGCCGCGAACGTCCGGTTCGGGGATCAGGTCGCGGCGACCCTGCTGCGCTCGATCGACGAGCACATCGCCCGCGCGGGCATCGCCGCCGAGCCCGCGGTGGCGGAACCGGGGGACGAGCCGATCGCCGGGCTGGGCGACGACGCTCCGCGGTCGCTGCGGCTCGACCGTGCCGGCATCGCGACCGTCATCTGGTGCACCGGGATGCGCCCGCGGCTGGACGCCCTCGCGATCCCGGGCGTCGTCCACGAGGGTGCCGTGCTGCACACCGACGGCGCAACCGCGGTCGAAGGCCTCTTTTTGATCGGCGCACCGTGGCTCTCGACGCGCAAGTCGGGCATCATCTGGGGCGCTCCCTCGGACGCCGAGCGCATCGCCGACGTCATCTGCGGGCGGCGCTGAGTCCCCCGCCCCTCGCAGGAGGGGCGGGGGAACTGGCGCTTGCGCCCTAGCTGGCGTTGAACTGGACGGCGGGTACGAAGCCGTGCCAGCTGTTGACTGCCCCGTTGCAGGGGCCGTCCATGTTGAACTCGCCGGTGACGAACGGACCGCTATTGCCGTCCGGCGCCGCCGCGGCACAGGTGAAGCCGGCGAACCGCGTATCCCAGAAGGCCGTGTCGGGGAAGCGCTTATGGCTGACTCGGACCCTGGGAGCCAGGCCAACGTTCAGCGAGTCCTCGGGCGAGTTCGTGCTCCCGATCGGCTCGGGCCCGGAGTTGTCCGAGTTGTACGAGACGCCCCAGACGACGTCCCTCGGCAGCTTCGTCTTCAGTCCGGAGAGCGTGAAGGTGATGGTGTGCGCGAGGCCGTTGAAGCAGCCCTGCCCGTTCTTGAACCACTCGCCGGCCTCGGTGCCGGTGCAGTGGGTGCTGGCGGAGGGCCGGAACGGGATCGCGAAGGTCTTCGTCTTCGTGAGCAGCAAACCACCCGGGGTCGTCTCGCCCGTGCTCGAGTTCGTGGAGCTGGCCTTGTAGATGTTGAGCGTGATGGGCGTCGTGAACGTGGCACCCGGAGTCGTCACGCAATCGTTCGTGTTCCACGACCCCGTCTCGCAGGCCCAATCGCTCAGCTGGACCGACACCGAGTTGATCTTGGCGACCCGCTTGAGGATCACCTCGTCGCCGATCTGGTTGAAGCTGTACGCCTCCACTCCCAGGCTCGGGATGTTGCCCACTCCCGGATCGGTGCTGGAATAGAGCACCTTGCTCGAACTGGCCATCGCGGTTGCCCCCGATAGGCCCAGCACTGCCGCAAACGCGAGCAGCACTGCGACGAGTCGTCGTACGTGCATGTTGCCTCCATTGGTATGGGTTCGGATGCCCAGAGCTGGGAACCCTGACCAGCTCGGAGCATCGTACACCGATTGACATGAAAAGTGCCAATCGGAAATTCGGGTTGTGCCCGCTCCCCGCAATCCGCTCGGCTCTATTCTCCGTAGCGGATGGGGATGACGGCGGCTGTTGCGACCATCGACGAGCTCGCGCTGCTCGACTGGAAGCGCGAGATCTTCGCGCTCTACGCGGGCGTGCGCGCGCATGCCGACCCCCGCGCCGCCTGGAAGACGTGGCGCAGGACGCGCGACCGGCTCTTCTCGGATCACCCGCAATCGCCGCTCGTGCCGGAGCAGCAGGCGGGCTTCGGCGGGCTCGCCCACTACGCGTACGATCCCGCCGCCCGCGTGACGGCCGCGGTGGTGCCCGCCGAGCCGCGGGTGTTCGACATCGAGACCAGCACCGGCCCGCCGTACAGCTTCCGCCGCTTCGCGACCGCGCGGTTCACCCTCGCAGGCGACGACCTCGAGCTGCCGCTGTACTGGCTCGAGGGCTACGGCGGCGGCGTCTTCCTGCCGTTCGCCGACGCGACCAGCGGCGCCACGACCTACGGCGCCGGCCGCTATCTGCTCGACACGGTGAAGGGCGCCGACCTGGGCAGCGTCGACGGCCGGCTCGTGCTCGACTTCAACTTCGCCTACAACCCGTCGTGCGCCTACAACCCCGCATGGACGTGCCCGCTGGCGCCGCTCGAGAGCCGGCTCGGCGTGCCGATCCGGGCGGGCGAGCGGATCTTCCCCGGCTGAGGGCGGCGCGGCCCCGCCGGCGGGCGCGGGACGCGTATCCTTGCGGCTGTGCCGCTGTACCAACTCGCCGACGACCTCCCCGATCTCCGCGATGCCGTGCTCGTCGCCTCGTTCGACGGGTGGGTCGACGCCGCCGAGGCGGCCTCGCGCGCCGTCGGGCAGGTGGCGGGCGACGGACGCAGGATCGCGACGTTCGACCCGGACGCGCTGTTCGACTACCGCTCGCGCCGTCCCGTGCTGGACGTGCAGGACGGGCGCCTGTCCGAGCTCACGTGGCCGGAGCTCTCGATCCACCACACCCGCGCCGGCCGCCGCGACCTCCTGATCTTCTCCGGGGCCGAGCCCGACCTGCGCTGGCAGGAGCTCGCGACCGACGCGGTCGCGCTCGTGCAGATGCTGGGCGTGGCGCAGTGGATCAGCCTCGGCGCGGTGCCAGGCGCCGTCGCCCACACGCGGTCGGTGCCGGTGATGGTGACCGCTTCGCGCGAGGGCCTGCTCGGCCCCGGCGAGCGGGCGGGGCCGGAGGGCCTCCTGCGGGTGCCGTCGGCGGCGCTCTCGGTGCTCGAGATGGCGGTCACCGCTGCGGGTACGCCCGCTGTGGGCTTCTACGCGCAGGTGCCGCCCTACGCCAGCATCGGCTATGCGGCGGCGAGCATCGCCCTGATCGACCGGCTGGCCCGGCACCTGGACGTCACGCTCGAGGTCGAGGATCTGGTCGAGGACGAGCGCCAGCAGCGCGCCCGCTACGACGCCGCGGTCGCGGGCGACGCCATGCTGCGCGAGACGGTGGCGCGGCTCGAGTCCGCCGCCGGCGACATCGACGCCGAGCAGCTGCCGTCGGGCGACGAGCTCGCCCGCGAGATCGAGCGCTTCCTGCGCCGCCAGGGCGAGGGCGGCGAGCCGACATAACCGCAGCGGCGTGACGTCACCGCCGGAACCCGTCAAGCTGGAGCGCTGACGCTACGCCGGTATGCGCGGCGGCGTCAGCAGCTCGACCGCGTGAAGCGCGATCGGCGAGGCGCCCTGAAGCACCTCGAGCGCGACCTCGCGGCCGTCGGCGCGCGCCTCGGTGGCACTTGCGGCAGCGACCGTGAACTCGACCGTGACTTCATCGGTGAGCGCCACCCGAACGACGGGATCCGAGTCTGGGACTCGATCCTCGACCACCGCACGGATGCGCTGCTCGACACCCACGGCCGCCGCGCCGGGGAGATAGGCGCTCGCCGTCAGACGGTATCTGGTTCGAGCAAACATGCGGCCATGCTCTCACACAACGGTTGAGTTTGCCTTACACGTGGATCGCTCTTGCGATAACACGTAACGTCGTCTGACATCATGCGTGCACGACGGAGCGGTCGACCTGCTCGAGATGCGTGAGCAGCGCCTCGACCACGCGCGGATCGAAGTCCACGCCGGCCAGGTCGCGCAGGCGCTCCCGCGCGGCGGCCGGCGGCATCGCCGCCTGGTAGCTGCGCTCCTCGCACATCGCGTGATAGGCGTCGCAGGCCAGGATGACGCGCGCGCCGAGCGGGATCTCCTCGCCGGAGAGGCCAAGCGGGTAGCCGGTGCCGTCCCAGTGCTCGTGACATGCCCGGATCAGCGCCGCCGCACCCGCGAGCGCGCCGACGGGGTCGATGATCTGCGCGCCGAGCTCGGGGTGGGCGTGGATCAGCCGCCAGCCCTCGCTGTCGAGCGGGCCGCTGTTGCCCAGCACCCGCTCGGGCACGCCGATCTTGCCGAGATCGTGCAGGGCGGCGGCGAACGCGAGGTCGCGCAGCTCCTCACCCGCCACCCCCAGCGCGCGCCCGACCGCCGTGCAGTCGGACGTCAGCCGGTCGGAGTGCTCGGCCGTCGCCCGGTGGCGCAGCGCGAGCGCCCGGCCCAGGCAGGCCACGATCCCCGAGAGCGCCTCGCGCTGCGCCGAGAGCAGGCGCTCGTTCGCGAGCGCGAGCAACGCCTGGTCGGCCACCCCCAGGAGCAGCGCCTCCTCGGCAGCGTCCGGGGCGGCGACGCGCTCGACCACGAGCAGGGCATGGTTGCCCTCGCGCTCGCCGATCGGCACCACGCCCGCGAGCGGCCCGCGCACGAGCGCAGGAGCGTCGTCGCGCCGGAGCACGCGCAGCCGCCGCGAGGCGACGAGGTCCGGCGGCAGGGCGCCGAACGGCACGTTCGCGCCCAGCGGCGGCCGGCGGCGGGCGGAGAACCCGTGCGCCGAGGCGAGCGTGAACCCGTCCTCGCCGGCGCGCCACGCCGACACGCCGTCCTGGGGGACGAGCCGCGCAACCGCCAGCGTGAGCAGGTGCAGCACGCGCTCCTCGCCGTGCTCGAGCGAGAGCGCCTGCCCGAGCTCGACCAGTGCGCGCCCCGTGCGCGCCGCCGTCCGCTCCTCGCTCACCCGGCCGGCCTGAGCCGCCGCCACGAGCGCCGTGTCGCACGCGCTCGCCAGGAAGGCGGCCTCCTCGTCGGTGACGGGCTCGCGCCGCGAGCACACGACCACCCAGCGCGGTGGCTGCTGCGACGCGTAGCCGAAGCCGCCGGCCAGCACCGCGCCGCTGCGCACGGCCGCGATCCGTGGGGCGACGGGCGGCTTGACGACGCCGCACTGGGCCCACGTGTGACTGCGCCCGGCCAGGTGCTCATGCACCAGCACGCCTTCGAGCCGCAGCCGCTCGTGCAGCTCCACCGCCAGCACGTCTGCGATGGCGCGCTGATCGTCGGCCGCCGCCAGCGCGGTCAGGAACTCGCCCGTGAACCGGAGCGGGGTGACCGCCACGTCGCCCACCATCCGCGGGAGGCTAGCACTTGTCGCAAAATGCGAGGAAATCTCGGCATGCGAGCAGGCTGGAGCGCTTCCAGAGTTACCGGATACGGCGCGGGCTGTGCGCAATTCACTGCCAATTCCCTGCATTTGCAGGCACACCGGCGGACCGGTCGCGCGAGAGGTGAAATCGGCAGCGGATGGGGTCGCGCAGATCACTCGCACCCCGTCCAGAACCGCGATAGAATCGCGGTCGGTTGGAGTGTGCTTCCAGCCGGTGTCAGGGTGAGGAGGCGCAGCTTGACGTGTTTTCAAGCTGCAGTAGGCTGGAAGTGATTGACATCTCCGGCTCGAAGGTAGCGGTGGACGTGGGGAGATCGAGGACAGGGAGTGGGCTCAGAGCGCTGGCGGCTGCGTGTGCGGCCATCGTGCTCATGGGCGTGAGCGTGACGGCGGCACTGGCTTCGAGCCCTCCGCCGCCTCCGCCTGCGCCGACCGGAGGCGGTGGTGGCGGCGGTGGCGGCGGCAGCACGCCTCCCCCGGCGACCACCACGCCCTCGCACACGACCACCTCCCCGGCACCCGACCGGCGGGCCCCCGGCAGGGTCGGGCATCTGCGCACGATCACCAGGGTGGCCGGGCGGATCACGCTCCTGTGGACGAACCCCGCCGCGTCCGACCTGGCGGGCGTGGTCGTCCGCCGCGGCTGGGCCGGCGCCTGCCCCACATCGCACCGCGACGGCGTCCGCGTCGGCGGCGCCGGGGTGCGCACCCGCCAGATCGACACCGGCGCGGTCGACGGCCAGCGCTACTGCTACGCGATCTTCGCCTTCGACCACAGCGGCAACTACTCGCGCTCGACCGTCGCGCACAGCGTCATGAACCCGGGCGATCGCACACCGCCCGGCCCCGTCACCGACTTCACGGCTGTGGGCCAGAACGGCCACGTCGCGCTCTCGTGGCGAAACCCGCTGCATGCCGGCGTCGCGTTCGACGCGGTGCGGCGCGGGACGGGCGCGACCAACTGCCCCACCGGCCCGGCCGACGGCACCCCGATCGGCGGCCAGTCGGTGCGCACGTCGCAGACCGACACGACGGCGAAGCCCGGCGTCCTCTACTGCTACCGCGTGTTCGCGCTCGACGCGGCCGGGAACACGTCGGTGATGAACAGCGGCGCCGATGCGACGGCGCCCAAGCCGGTCGCCCCCGTCCACCGGCCGGCGACGCCGCCGCCGCCGCCCACGACGTCGGGCGGCTGGCTGAGCTCGACCCTTCTGCGCATCGTCGCGGCCATCGGACTGCTCATGCTGCTCGTGATGGCCGGTGCCACCGTCGCCACCCGCCGGCGCACGCACACGTCGGCCTACGTCCCGGCCCGCCAGGTCGGGCCACGGATGGCCATGACCGGCGTCCCCCCGGTCACGCTCGTCATCCCGGCCCTGCTGGTGCTGGGCAGCTGCGGCGCGATCGCGCTCGTGCTGCTCAACCTGTGATCTAAAGGACATCCCTATGCGTCGTACAGGCATCGCACTGATCGCTCTCGTCACCCTTGCAATCGCGCTCGGCGTGTCGGGCTCGGGCGCCCTCGGGATCACCAACGGGCCGCTGTCGGCGAGCCCGGACTCGGTCAGCTTCCTCCACGTCGCTCAGGGCACATCGCAGACGATCACCGAGACGCTGACGAACAACAGCCCCACCTCCACGACGCTGAACATCCAGGACGTGTCGCTAAGCGGCGTCAACAAGGGCGACTTCAGCCTGAGCAACGACACCTGCATGACCTCGCAGAGCACGCTCAACCCGAACGATCAGTGCTCTGTGGACATCACCTTCTCGCCCTCGCAGAACGGCGGCGAGAGCGCATCGCTCGACATCACCGACGACGACACCGCCGACGGCACCACGCAGAGCATCGACCTCGGCGGCACCGGCGTGGCGACGCAGTTCTCGCTGTCGGGCCCGATCGACTTCGGCGACCAGCGGGTCGGGACGACCTCGGGCGTTCAGACCGAGATCGTCACGAACAACACGGACTACGCCGCCAATCCGACGGGCCCCAGCGCCTCAGGCGATTTCAACGCCACTGGTTGCACCGGGAGCGTCCCGGGAGCGAACGCGGCGCCGAACAACACGTGCACGCTCAACGTCACGTTCGCCCCGACGGCCCTCGGAACCCGCAACGGGACACTGACCGAAGACGGCCAGTCGGTCAACCTGACGGGCAACGGTGTCGATCCCAACGCCAGCCTGACGCCGGGCAGCTTCGGCTTCGGCAGCCAGCCCGTCGCGACCACATCGGGGGCGACGACGTTCACTCTGACGAACACGGGCACCTCACCCCTCGCCTACGGCAGCGTGACCAAGGGCGGAGCCGACCCGAACGACTTCTCGGTGACCGATGCGGACTGCATCACGACCGGCTCCCTGGCGGTGAACGCCACCTGCACGATCAGCGTCGCCTTCGTGCCGACGGCGACCGGCAGCCGATCGGCGACCGTGACCGTCCACGATGACGACCCCAACAACCCGACGCAGACCGTCACGGTTACCGGGAACGGGACGCCGTCCTCGGTGGGCTTCTCCCCGAGCAGCGTCACCTTCGTGAAGACGATCCCGGCCGGTACCGCCTCGCCGGTGCACTCGGTCACGGTCTCGAACACCACCAACAGCAGCCTGCCCATCGCCGGGATGAGCATCGTGGGGGCCAACCCCAAGAACTTCATCAAGAGCGCCGACACCTGCACCGGCAAGACGCTCGGGCCGAACACGACCTGCACCATCCATGTCGAGTTCACGCCCTCGGCCGCCGGCCTGCGCACCGCCCTCCTGCAGGTGAGGGACACCGGGCCGATCGCGCCGCACCTGCACCAGGTGACCCTGACGGGCCGGGCCACCTACCCGCACGACCCGAAGCGCGTGCGGGGCTCGGTCGGCTGCAACAGCTCGCGGATCACGTGGGTCTCGCCCACCGCGAGCCGGTTCGCGGGCACCATCGTCGTGCGCAACCACGCCCACTTCCCGACGAACGCCGGCGACGGCACCATCGTGCGGCATCCGGCCGGCGCCGCCGCGGACACGGGTCTCAAGCACTTCACGACCTACTACTACCGCGTCTTCGCCAAGTACCACTCGCTCACCCACGCCGGTGGCGTCAACTACTCCGCGGGCGTCCGGCTCAAGGAGCGCACCGGCGAGATCTGCACACCGCAGAACGGCGCCCGCCTGCGCGACCTCACGCCCACGTTCACGTGGCTGCGGGCCAACACCCAGAACGGCTACGCCTTCGTGCTCCAGCACAGCGGCGAGACGATCTGGATCAACTACACGCGGCAGACACACTGGCACATCCCGAGCTCGTGGCGCTACAAGAAGGCCACGCACCGGCTCGGGCACGAGCGCAGCTACGCGTTCTACCTCTACGCCTACCCTTCGTCGCACCCCAAGGGGATCCTGATCGGCACGGTGACGTTCACCACCCGCTGATCACGCACGGTCACGGTGGGCGGTAGCCGAGCGCGACCGACGTGAAGAACACGATCTGGGCGGTCGGGGCGAAGACGACGTAGGCGCGGTGCCATGACTCGCGCCGCAGGCCGATGTCGGCCATCACGAACACGAGCGGGAACGCGACCAGGCCGAAGCGGCCGACCGACTGCAGCACCGACGAGAGCAGCGGCATGGCGAAGATGCCGCACACGAGCAGGATGTCCTCGGCCCGCGTGGCCCGGAACTGCGGCAGGCGGTAGAGCGGCACGAGCAGCGCCAGGTAGACAATCACGGTCAGGCCGCGGGCCAGGAAGAAGACGTCGCGGGTGGTGGCGAAGCGCCAGAACTGATCGCCCAGGCTGATCAGCGGGAAGGCGGGATGGCCGCCCCACTGGGCCTGCACATGCACCATGCCGAGCGGATCGCCGACCGAGTGCTGCAGCCAGGCCGCCTGCGCGGCGAACGCGGCCACCGGCGCGGCGGCGAGCAGCCACGCCGAGAGCGTCCGCCGCCGCCAGGCGCGCAGCGCGAGCGGCGCCACCAGCGCGAGGCCGGTCACGCGCGTGAGGCCGGCCGCGAAGGCCAGCGGCACGCCGGCCAGGTCGTGCTCCCTGTCGGAGAGCACGAACATCCACACGGTCAGGGCCAGGAACGGGCCCTCGCTGTAGGCCATCGCGAGCGCGAAGGCGTACGGCGAGAGCACCAGGTAGAGGATGCTGCGGCGGGCGTGCGCGTCGGACAGGCGGTCGCGGGCGAGCACGTAGACGCCGGCCAGCGCCGCGAGCACGGCCAGGTTCGCGACCAGGAGCGCGGCGACCGCGTCGCCCACCATCAAGCCCTCGCGCGCGGCCCGGATCGCCAGCGGGTAGAGCGGGAAGAACGCCTCGAGCTTGCCGTGCCGGTAGCCGACGTGCGAGATGCGGATGTAGAAGACCGAGTCCCACCCGGTGACCGCGCGCACCCACGTCGTCTGCCACGGTTGCAGCGCTCGGTGCCACCCGAGCTCCGCGGTGAGGAGGTATCCCAGGCTCAAGACCGCGACGCGACTGGCCGACCATACGACGAGCACGCGCCGCCACATGAGGCGGTATCGTACTGAGCGGGGTAGGTGCGCGTTCGTGCACCTGACCTCGCATCCGGGAGAGGTGGCCGAGTGGCTGAAGGCGCCCGCCTGCTAAGTGGGTCTGGGGGGTCAACCTCCAGCGAGGGTTCGAATCCCTCCCTCTCCGTTCGCATTCACCTGTCGGCTTTCGTCCGGTCAGGATGATGTTCGGAGGGCACCCGGCGGGGGACGCTAGGGCGATGCAGAAAGGCGTACGCCTCCAGCTCGGCACACCGGTGCGCTGTACGGACGGCCCGTTCGGCAAGCTCGCCGACGTCGTCATCGATCCGATCCAGAGGCGCCTCACGCACCTCGTGGTCGAGCCGAAGGGCAGCCCGGGCCTGACCCGGCTCGTGGCCATCGAGCTCGCCACGGGCGGCGAGGACACGAGCGGGATCTCGCTGCGGTGCAGCTCGGAGGAGGCGGAAGCGTTCCCGGCCGTCCACGAAGCCGCGTATCTGCGCATGGACTCCGTCCCGGCCGGCGATGAGGAGTGGGACATCGGCGTCCAGGACGTCCTGGCGATGCCCTATTACCCGGCGGCAGGTGTCGATATCGGCCCCGGCGCGTTCGACTCGCCGGTCGAGATCACCTACGACCGCGTCCCGAAGGGCGAGGTCGAGATCCGGCGGTCGAGCGCGGTGGTCTCGGCCGACGGTGACGATCTCGGCCGCGTGGAGGCGTTCGTCGTCGACGGCGACGAGATCACGGACTTCGTCCTCGAGCGCGGGCACCTCTGGGGCAAGCGCGACGTGACCATCCCGATCGGCGCGGTCGCCAAGGTCGAGACCGACGCGGTGACGCTCAGCCTGTCGAAGGCCGAGGTCGGCGACCTGCCCGCCCGCCGGGTGCACCGCTTCGGGGGACGATGAGCCCGCGGCTGATCGCCGGGCTGGCCCTTCTTGCGCTCGCCGCAGCGCTCGCAAGCGGCGTGGTCGCCGTGACCCAGGGCGCGGTGGGGCGGCTGGCCGTCATCGCCGTCGCGGTGAGCGTGGCGGTGGTGGGCCTGTGGTACCTGGTCGCGAGCCGGGGGCTCACCCGGGCCATCGGCGGGCTGCTCGCAGCGGCGGCCGTCGTTGCGATCGCTCTCGTCATCGTCACCGGCACGGGCAATGGCCTCGCGCTCGAGCTCTGCGTCGTGCTCCTGGTGGTCGCGGCGATCGCCGCCAAGCGCGCGCTCGCACACGTCGCCGGCGCCGCGGACGGGAGCGCCCTCGTCGGGCGGGCACAGCATCCGGTCCTGATCATGAACCCGTGGTCGGGGGGCGGCAAGGTGGAGAAGTTCGACCTTGTCCGGCAGTGCACCGAGCGCGGGATCGAGCCGGTCGTCCTCAAGCGCGGGGACGACCTCCTCCAGCTGGCACACGACGCGGTCGCCGGTGGTGCGGATGTGATCGGCATGGCCGGCGGCGACGGGTCGCAGGCGCTCGTGGCGTCGGTGGCATCCCGGCACGGCGTCGCGCATGTCTGCGTGCCGGCCGGGACGCGGAACCATTTCGCCCTCGATCTCGGCCTCGACCGCGACGACGTCGTCGGCGCCCTGGACGCCTTCGGCGAGGCGGTCGAGCGCCGGATCGACCTGGCAACGGTGAACGGGAGCGTGTTCGTCAACAACGCCTCCATGGGCATCTACGCGAAGATCGTCCAGTCGCCCGAGTACCGCGACGCCAAGATCAGGACGGCGGCGGCGATGCTCCCCGAGATGCTCGGGAGCGGCGCGGAGCCGTTCGACCTGCGCTTCGCCGGCCCGGCCGGCGTGCCGGTGTCGACCGCCCACATGATCCTCGTCTCGAACGACCCCTACGAGCTGGACCACATCGACGGCCGCGGCAGCCGGCCGCGCCTGGACGCCGGCACGCTCGGAATCGCCACCGCGCATGTTGCCAACGCGCGCGCGGCGGTCGAGTTCGTCCAGCTCGAGGCCGCGGGGCAGGTGCACCGCTTCTCGGGCTGGTCCGAGTGGGAGACGCCCAGCTTCCAGATCGACTCGAGCGGCCCGGTCGAGATCGGGATCGACGGCGAGGCGACCTCGCTCGAGCCGCCGCTCGTCTTCGAGTCGCATCCGGCGGCGCTGCGGATCCGCCTCCCCACCCACGCACGCGGCGTCTCCCCGGCTGCGCTCGCCCTGCCCCCGCTGCGCCGGGTCGTGCCGGAGCTCATCTCCGTCGCACGAGGCCACACGCCCGTACGCCCGTAGATGCCGGCCGCCGCGACTGCGGGACCGGGTGAGGCGCAGGCGACGAGGATCGCGCCGATCTTCGGGGCGCTCATGCTGGTGCTCCTGATCGCCTCGCTCGACCAGACGATCGTCTCGACAGCGCTTCCCACCATCGCGGGCGACCTGGGCGGCGCCTCGAAGCTCGCCTGGGTCGTGACGGCGTACATGCTCGCCTCGACCATCACGACGCCGCTCTCCGGCAAGCTGGGCGACCTGTACGGCCGCAAGGTCGTCCTGCAGACGGCGCTCGCCGTGTTCCTCCTCGGCTCGGTGCTGTGCGGCCTCTCGCAGAACATGACCGAGCTGATCCTGTTCCGGGCCATCCAGGGGCTCGGCGGGGGCGGTCTGATGGTGACGACGCAGGCGGCGATCGGGGACGTGGTGCCGGCCCGCGACCGCGGCCGCTACTCCGGCCTCATGGGCGGCGTGTTCGGCATCTCGACGGTGATCGGCCCGCTGCTCGGCGGGTTCTTCGTCGACAACCTGTCGTGGCGCTGGATCTTCTACATCAACGTGCCGATCGGCGTGATCGCGTTCGCGGTGATCGCCGCCGTCTTCAGCGCCCGGCCGGCGCGCACGCGCCACGACATCGACTACCTGGGGATCGCGCTCCTGGCCGCAGGGCTCTCGGCGATCGTGCTCGTGACGACGCTCGGCGGGCAGACGTACGCGTGGCGCTCGGCGCAGATCGCCGGGCTGGCCGTCGCGAGCGTGGTGCTCCTGCTCGCGTTCGTCGCAGCCGAGAGCCGCGCGGCCGAGCCGGTGCTGCCGCTGCACCTGTTCCGCAACCGGGTGTTCGCGGTCGCAAGCGCGGTCGGGTTCGTCGTCGGCGTCGCGCTGTTCGGGTCGGTCACCTACCTGCCGCTGTTCCTGCAGCTCGTGAAGGGCTCGACCCCGACGATCTCGGGCCTCGAGATGCTGCCGCTGATGGCCGGAGTCCTGATCTCGTCGGTCGGAAGCGGCGCGGTCATCACGAGGACCGGCCGCTACAAGATCTTCCCGATCATGGGCACCGCGCTGATGGTGGTGGGGATGCTGCTGCTGTCACAGCTCGAGGTGGGGACGAGCACCGCCCAGGCGGGCGCGTACATGCTCGTGCTGGGGCTCGGCCTGGGCGGCGTGATGCAGGTGCTCGTCCTCGTCGTGCAGAACGCCGTCGACTACTCCGAGCTCGGCGTGGCCACCTCGGGCGCGAGCCTGTTCCGCTCCATGGGCGGTTCGATCGGCACGCCGATCTTCGGCGCGATTCTGACGAGCGGGCTGACCGCGAACCTGCATGCCGCCTTCCCGGGCGCATCCGGCCAGGTGGGTCAGCTCACCTCCGGCGCGACCCCCGCCACGATCGAGAGCCTGCCGCTCGCGATCCGCGCCGCGTTCCGGCATGCGTACGTCGAGGCGCTGCACCCGGTGTTCCTGACCGGTGCGGCGGTCGCCGCCGTGGCCTTCGTCCTGACCTGGTTCATCAAGGAGGTCGCCCTGCGAAAGACGGTGGCCGGCCAGGGCGTGAGCGAGGCGATCGCCTCGCCCCGGGTCGCGAGCTCCATCCGCGAGCTCACCGCTCAGGCGGCGACGCTGGCCCAGCGCGACCGCCGCCACCTGATCTACGAGCAGCTCGCCGACACCGCCGGCGTCGACCTCGCGCCACAGGACATGTGGGTGCTCCTGCGCCTCGCCGAGCAGCGACCGGCCGTGGTCGCCGAGCACGACCTGGCGGCGTCCTGGCGCCTGCTTGCCGACGAAGGGCTCGTGGATGCCGACGGGCGCGTCACCACGGCGGGGGAGGCGACGCTCGCGCGGCTGCACGACGCGCGCTGCGCCCGCATCCAGGCGCTGCTCGCCGACTGGGCGCCCGAGCGGCACCCCGAGATCATCGAGATCGTCGACCGGCTCACGGCGAGCCTCGCGGAGGCTCCGCCGGAGCCGGTCGTCGCACAAGTCTAACTCTCAACCAGAGAGTGAGACTGCTGGACTACTGCTCGAGATGACCGAGGCGCTCGCGGTACTCGTCGTGGCTGATCTCGCCGCGCGCGTACCGCTCGGCGAGGATCGCCCGCGGGTCGGGCCCGTGGCCGCCGTACGCCGCCCACGGGCCGCGCCGGCCGCGCCAGAAGACGAGCCGTGCGAACGTGAAGAGCACGGCGATCCAGAAGAGCGGGATGAGCGGCCAGAGCAGGAACCATCCGTGGTGGTGCCAGCCGTTGGTCGAGAGCAGGGTGATCATGGGTCGCTCCTTTGTCGGTGGTTGGGTCAGGGTCGTTGGGGGGCGGCCCGCAGCACGCGCGCGAGCGGCCCAGGCAGCCACCAGTTCCAGCGGCCGAAGACGGCGACGGCGGCCGGCACGAGCAGCGCGCGGACGATCGTCGCGTCGATCAGGATCCCGGCGCCGAGGCCGGTGGCGATCATCTTCACGCTCGTGTCCGGCGCCGCGGCCATCGCCACGAACCCGAGGAACAGGATCAGGGCTGCGCTCGTCACCAGCCGCCCGGTGCGGCCGATCCCGCGCACGACCGCGATCTCGGTCGACCGGTCTCGTCGTACTCCTCGCGCATGCGGGCGAGGATGAACACCTCGTAGTCCATCGAGAGCCCGAACAGGAACGCGAACACCATCAGCGGCAGCCACGACGGGATCGAGCCGGACGCCGGGATGCCCCAGACGGCGCTGCGAGCCGTAGCCCTCCTGCCACACGAGCGTGATCACGCCGCAGGCCGCCGAGACGCTCAGCACGTTCAGGAGGACGGCCTTCAGGGGCAGGAGCAGCGAGCGGAACGCGCGCGCCAGGAGCACGAACGTGAGCAGGGCGATCAGCCCGACCACGTACGGGAAGTTGCCGTAGACGGCCGAGATGAAGTCGCTGTTCTGGGCGACGATGCCGCCGACGCGCACGCTCGGTCCGGTCGCGTGGGCCGCGTCGCGCACGCGTGTGACCGTCCCGCTCGAGTCCGAGTGCGGCAGGACGTCGACGATGGCGTCCGGCCCGCGCGCCCAGCCGGCCGCGGCCGGTGCCGTCGCGCCCTGGACGCCGGGCACGCGGTCGAGCCGGCCGGCGAGCGTCGCCGCGTCGGCGCGCGGAGCGAGGATCTCGATCGGTGAGAGCACGCCGGCGCCGATGCCCGCCCGCTCGAGCGTCTCGAGGCCCTGGCGGGCGGCGCCGGCGCGGCTGATCGTGTCGGGGTTCCCGGCGGCGGGGCCGAGCGTGATCGACGTCGCCGCGACGACGAGCGCCCCGAGGACGGCGACGGCCACGCCTGCGGCGACGAACCGGCGGCGGACGACCAGATGCGCCCAGCCGGTCCACGATCGGCTGGCACGGTCGTCGCTGCGCAGGTGCGGCCAGTCCAGCCGCCCGCCGAGGGCGGACAGGATCACCGGCAGCACCGTCAGCGCCACCACGACGCTGATCAGCGGGATCACCATGCCGCCGTAGCCGACGCTGCGCAGGAACGGCACCGGCAGCACCACCAGCGCGAGCAGGCCGATCGCGACGGTCGTGCCGCTGAAGACGACCGCCCGGCCTGCGGTCGCCATCGAGCGGACGATGGCCTCGTCGCCGTCATGGCCGTGCGCACGCTCCTCCCGCCAGCGCACGACGATCAGGAGCGAGTAGTCGATCGCGACACCCAGCCCGACGAGCGCGATCAGGAAGCCGACGATGCCGGACACCTGGCTCACCGTCGTGAGCCCCCAGACGAGCAGGAAGCTCGTCATGATCGAGATGACGGCGACGAGGAGCGGGACGAAGGCCATCAGCGAGGCGAACACGAAGGCCAGGACGAGCAGCGCGCCCAGCCCGCCGAGCACCCCCTCTGCCAGCAGTCCGAGGCCGCCCTTCTGCCCGGTCGCCGCCGAGAGCGCGTCGAGGCCGGTGAGGCGCACCGGCCGGCCGGCGACGGTCACGCCGTCGCAGCGCCGCCGCGGCCGCCCTGGCCGCTCGCGGGCTCTGCCCGAAGCTGCCCGGCGTCGGCCGCGGATAGGCCAGCACGAAGGTCGTGCGGCCGTCGCGGGAGACGAAGGCACGGTCGCCCGTCGAGGCGTACGACGCGATCCGCGCGCCGGGCACCGCCGCGCGGATGCGGCCGGCGACCGCCGCGATGCCTCGCTCCACCGACGGCGCCGCGGCGCTCGCACCGGCCGGCAGCGAGACGACGGCGACCAGCGGGGCGCTGTCGCCGCCGTTGCCGAACATGCGCGCGATGGCGGTGTTGGTCTCGTACCCCTCGCGACCGGGCACGGAGTACTCCTGGCTGAAGGCGCTCGTCGCCCGGCCGACGGTGGCGATCCCGATCAGCGTGACGACGAGCCAGAAGGCGGCCACCGCCAGGCGGTGGCGCAGGACGAAGCGTGTCAGCGCGGTCATGGCTCCCCTCTCCTCGGCTCGTTCGAATGCATGAGAGTCAGGCTAGGAACGGCCGTCTCCACCCGAAACGCCCTGTGGGTGGAACCTGGGCATCCTCCCGCGGGAGGACGGAGATGCTCCCGCGGGACGACTCGGCGCCGCCGGCGCGGCACTACCCTGAGGAGGCAGTGGCGCGTGCGACCGCATCGAACCCGACCGCCCGCGACGCGATCGTCGCGCTGGCGGCGTTCGGGCTCACGCTCGGTCTGCTCGCCGGCGGCCACGGCGCCGCCCGCGGGCTCGATCCGCTCGGGGTCGGGCTGGCTGCGGTCGCGACGCTGCCGCTCGTGGCGCACCGGCGCGCGCCGCTCGGCGTCTTCGCCGTGACCGCCGCCGCGAGCGCGGCGATCAACGGGCTCGGCTATCAGACCGGCCCGCCCTTCGGCCCGACGGTGGCGCTCTTCTACGTCGCCGCGGACGAGCGCACCCGCACGCGCCTGCGCGAGACGGCGGCCGTCGTGCTGGGGATGTTCGCGGTGCACATCGCCGCCACCTCGGCGTCGGAGTCCGGTTTCCCGACGACGCCGATCCTGTTCGGGATCGTGGTGTGGGGCGCGGCATGGCTGATCGGCGACCAGGTCGGGCAGCGCCGCGGCCGCCGGGCCGAGCAGGCCGAGCGCGCCCGCAGGATGCAGCGCGACACCGAGCGCGAACGCCGGCTGGCGGCGGCCGAGGAGCGCACGCGCATCGCCCGCGACCTGCACGACTCCGCCGCCCACGCCATCAACGTCATCCTCGTCCAGGCCGGCGCGGCCCGGCTCCTGCAGGAGCGCGACCCGGCCGCGGTGCGCGAGGCGCTCGGGACGATCGAGGACGTCGCCCGCGAGACGATCGGCGAGATCGACCAGCTCGTGCGGGGGCTGCGCGAGGACGGCGCCGCGGGCGCGACCGTCGAGCCGCCCACGGGCCTGGCCGCGCTCGACACGCTCGTCAGCCGCCATCGCGCCGCCGGCATGGACGTCTCCGTGAGCGTGTCCGGCGAGCACCGCCCGCTTGCCCGCGGCCCCGACCAGGCCGCCTACCGGATCGTGCAGGAGTCGCTCACGAACGCGGCCCGCCACGGCGACGGCAGCGCCCGGGTCGAGATCGGCTACGCCGCCGCGGCGCTCGAGCTGACCATCTCGAACCCCGTGACCGCTGCGGCGTCAGCGCCGGCTGCCGATGGCGGCCACGGCATCCTCGGCATGCGCGAGCGGGCCGCGCTGCTCGGCGGCGCGCTCGAGGCGGGCGCCCGTGACGGCCGCTTCCGCGTGCACGCCCGGCTGCCCTACGCCGCCCGCGAGGCGCCGGCGTGACCCCGGCCGAGGTGAGCGTGCTCCTCGTCGACGACGACGACCTGATGCGGGCCGGGCTCCGCGCGGTGCTCTCGAGCGACGCGTCGATCGCCGTGGTGGGCGAGGCTGCGACCGGCCGCGCGGCGGTCGCCGCGGCCGCCAAGCTGCGCCCCGACCTCGTGCTGATGGACGTGCGCATGCCCGACGGCGACGGCATCGCCGCCACACGGGAGGTGCTCGCGACCGCGCCGGCTGTCCGCGTCATGATCCTGACCACGTTCGAGGACGACGACTACATCTTCGGCGCGCTCGCCGCCGGGGCTTCGGGGTTCCTGCTCAAGCGCACTCGCCCCGAGGAGCTGCTGGCGGCGATCCACACCGTCGCCTCCGGCGACTCGCTGCTCTCCCCGTCGGTGACCCGCACCGTGATCGAGCGCATGGCGGCCCAGCCCGCCCCGGCGGTGCGCGCAAGCGCGCTCCTGGCCGACCTCACGCCCCGCGAGCGCGAGGTGCTCGAGCTCATCGCCCGTGGCCTCGCCAACGGCGAGATCGCGACGGCGCTCGTGATCGAGGAGTCGACGGTAAAGACACACGTGAAGCGGATCCTCATGAAGCTGCGCCTGCGCGACCGCATCCAGGCCGTGATCTTCGCCTACGAGAGCGGCCTCACCCGCCCCGGTCCGAACCGCCCGGTGTGAGAGCGGCGAATGCCGTCGCGGTGTAGCGTTGCCACCCACCCGCGAAGGAGACGAGATGAGCGTGTTCATGATGTTGCAGGTCAGCGGCGATGCCTCGAAGATCAAGGCCGTGATGGAGGCAAACGGCGAGGCGTTCGAGACCATCAACGCCCGCGCGCGGGCAAACGGCGCGATCCACCATCGCTTCCTCTCGAGCGCCGACGGCGGCACCATCGCCGTGTTCGACGAGTGGGAGAGCGCGGAGGGCTTCAACACGTTCTTCAACTCGAGCCCCGAGATCCCCCAGATGATGGCCGCGGCGGGCGTCACCAGCCAGCCGCAGATCACCTTCTGGCACACGGTCGACACGCCGGACGCCTTCTAGGCGGTGGCGGGCGGGCCCCTCACCGGCGGCTGCCTCTGCGGCGGCGTGCGCTTCCGGATCGACGCACCCCTGGTCGTCGCGAGCTACTGCCACTGCACGCGCTGCCAGCGGCGCACCGGAACGGCGTCCTCGGCGCAGGCGCGGATCGCCCCCGGGTCGCTCGCGATCACGCAGGGCACGGAGCTGGTGCGCGAGTACAGGCCGCCGGACGGGTTCGCCAAGATGTTCTGCGAGGCGTGCGGGTCGGCGCTCTGGAGCCGGAGCCAGGATGACCCCGACGTGATCAGCGTGCGGCTCGGGGCGTTCGACACCGACCCCGGGATCCGGCCGTCGTGGCGGCAGTTCGTGGCGTACGCCGCACCCTGGGAGGCCGTCCCCGACGACGGCCTCCCCCGCCACGCCGAGCGCCCGCCGGGCTGAGCTCCCGGCGCCGCTCTGCGGGAACCCCCATTCGGGTATACCGCGTTGTGGTTTTTGCAAATGACTCGTCTGGGGGAGTCACATTCGCGCCGGCGTGCGGCTAGATGAGAGAGCCTTTACCCCTCTCCCCCCGGTGAGGTCTCACATGGATACCCCTGCTCCAGGCGTCGCCCCAAACGCAGTTGACGAGCGCTTCTTCCATGAATGGGTTGCGTTCGGAATGCTCGAGCTGGCCGTGTACCTGACCCGTCACGCCCAGTTCGCCGCCTACTGCATCGAGCGCGACCTGCGCCGGGCGCCCCGCCGCCGCCGCTGAGCCACCACTCCGTCCGAGGCACCTAGAGCTTGCGCACACGCACGGCCGTGCCGTACGCGCAGATCTCGGTCCACGTGCCGCCCATCTCGGACGTGTCGAACCGCATCGCCAGGATGGCGTTGCCGCCGCGCGCCTCGGCCTCCTCGACCATGCGCTCGGTGACCTGGGTGCGGCTCTCGACGAGCGCCTTCGTCATGCCGCGCAGCTCGCCGCCCATGATCGACTTGAGGCCGGCGCCGATCTGCGAGCCGACGTTGCGGGAGCGCACGGTGAGGCCGAACACCTCGCCCAGCACCTCCTCGATCTCGTAGCCGGGGAGGTCGTTCGTCGTGGTGATGATCATGACCGCAGACTGTACCGGCCGCACCGCCGGGCGGGGGATGGCGGCCGCCGCCGCAGTGCCGATGACCGGAGGGATGCGACGCCTCGCCGCCTGCCTGCTCACGGCGCTCTGCCTGCTCGCCGCCGCGAGCGGCTCCGCCGCCGCCCGGGCGCTGCCGGCGCCTGTGGCGTGCCCGGGCTGCTGGGTGCCGGCGCAGAGCACGAGCTGGCAGTGGCAGCTCAGCGGCACCGTGCAGACGTCGGTCGCCGCCCAGATGTACGACATCGACATGTTCGAGACGACGCCGGCGCTCGTGACGCGCCTGCAGAGGATGGGCCGCCACGTGGTCTGCTACATCGACGCGGGGTCGTGGGAGCGGTGGCGGCCCGACGCCGGCCGCTTCCCCGCCGCGGTGATCGGCCGGCCGATGCAGGGCTGGCCGGGCGAGCGCTGGCTCGACATCCGCCGCCTGGGAGTGCTCGGGCCGCTGCTGCGGTGGCGCATCGACCGCTGCGCCGCGAAGGGCTTCGACGGGGTCGAGTTCGACAACGTCGCCGGCTACGAGGCGCCCACCGGCTTTCATCTGACGGCGGCCGATCAGCTGCGCTTCAACGTCTGGCTCGCCAACCAGGCCCACCGCGCCGGGCTCGCGGTCGCGCTCAAGAACGACCCCGATCAGGTGCGCACGCTCGAGCCGTACTTCGACATGGAGCTCGACGAGCAGTGCTTCCAGTACGCCGAGTGCGGGCTGCTGCGGCCGTTCATCACCGCAGGCAAGCCGGTGTTCGAGGTCGAGTACGGCCGCCGGGCCCGTCTCGGCGGCTTCTGCGCCGAGGCCAACGCGCTCGGGTTCGAGTCGCTGCGAAAGCACCTCGCGCTCGGGCCCTGGCGGATCGCCTGCCGGTAGCATCCTCGGCGTGGCCGACGCCGCTCCCGCCATCGTCGTCGCCGACCTGCACGTAACGCGCGGCGACGCCCAGGTGCTGCGCGGCGTGTCGCTCGAGGTCGCCGCGGGTGCGGTCACGGGCCTGCTCGGCCCGAGCGGCTGCGGCAAGTCCACGCTGATGCGCGCGATCGTCGGCGTCCAGGTGGTCGCGTCGGGGACGATCACCGTCCTCGGCCGTCCCGCCGGGTCGCCGGCACTGCGCACGCGGGTCGGCTACGTCACCCAGGCGCCGTCGGTGTACGGCGACCTGTCGGTGCGCGAGAACCTGCAGTACTTCGCCCGCGTGCTCGGCACGCCGGCGGCGCGGGTCGACGCCGTGATCGCGACCGTCGGACTCGGCGACTTCTCCGAGCGGGTGGTCAACCGGCTCTCGGGCGGACAGCGGGCGCGCGTCTCGCTCGCGACGGCGCTCCTGAACGAGCCGCCGTTGCTCGTGCTCGACGAGCCCACGGTCGGGCTCGATCCCGTGCTGCGGCGCGACCTGTGGGCGATGTTCCGGGACCTGGCCGCGGCGGGCACGAGCCTGCTCGTGTCGAGCCACGTGATGGACGAGGCCGGCAACTGCGACCGGCTGCTGCTCATGCGCGACGGCAGCATCCTGGCGGCGGAGTCGCCGCAGGAGCTGCGGCGCCAGACCGGCGAGCACGATCTGGGCGAGGCGTTCCTGCGCATGATCGAGCGCTCGGAGGCGGCGTCGTGAGCCCGCGCATCGCGCTCGCCACCGCCGCGCGCGTGCTGCTGCAGCTGCGCCGCGACCCGCGCACGATCGCCCTGCTGCTGGTCGTGCCCTGCGTGCTCGAGGTGCTGCTGCGCTACGTCCTCGACGGCATCCCGGGCACGTTTGACCGCATCGGCGGCCCGCTGCTCGGGATCTTCCCGTTCATCAGCATGTTCCTGGTCACGGCGATCACGATGCTGCGCGAGCGCACGACCGGGACGCTGGAGCGGCTGATGACGATGCCGCTCGCCAAGATCGACCTGCTGGCCGGCTACGGGATCGCGTTCGGAGGCATCGCGGTGCTCCAGGCGCTTCTGACCTCGTTCGTCGCGTTCGGCCTCCTCGACCTGCATGTCGCCGGCAGCGAGGCGGCGGTGGCGGTGCTCGCGGTCGCAAACGCGATCCTCGGCATGTCGCTCGGCCTGTTCGTGAGCGCCTTCGCGCAGACCGAGTTCCAGGCGGTGCAGTTCCTGCCCGCGGTCGTCTTCCCGCAGCTGCTCCTGTGCGGCCTGCTGGTGCCGCGGGCGCAGATGGCGGCCGTGCTCCAGGACGTGTCCGACGTGCTGCCGCTCACCTACGCCTACGACGGGCTCGACCGGGTGACGCGGCTGGGCGGCTTCGACGCGACGACGGTGCGCGATCTGATCGTGGTCATCGCGGTGACGCTGCTCGCGCTCGCGCTGGGCGCGACCACCCTGCGCCGCCGCACCGCCTAGCGACGGGGTCAGCCCCGGGGCCAGGCCCCGCTTTTCGGCCTGTCAGGCCGGGATCAGCAGCACGCGGCCCTGCAGGCCGCGCTGCTCGAGCAGCTTGTGGGCGGCGGCCGCGTCGGCCAGCGGCATCTGCGTGATCGCGGGCACGGCCAGCTCGTCGACGGCGAGCAGGGTGCAGATCGTGGTCATCGCCGCGCGCAGCGCCGGTCCGTCCAGCGCCTCGGAGCCGTACCCCGTGAGCGTCACCGGAAGCAGCAGCGAGTCGACGTTGAAGCCGACGTCCGGGCCGGCCACCGACCCCACCGAGCACAGCCCGCCGCCGGATCGCAGCGCCGCCACGCACGGCGGGAACAGCGGGCCTCCGACCGTGTCGAGCACGCGATCGACGCTGCGGCGGCCGAGCGCCTCGCCCAGATCGGACTCGCTCGTAACGACGATGCGGTCGGCGCCGAGCGAGCGCACGTAGCCGGCCCGCTCGGGCCGCGACACGACCGCCACCACCTCGGCCGCGTCGAGCGCGCTTGCGAGCGCGACCGCCGCCGACCCCACCCCACCGGACGCCCCGGTCACGACCACCCGCTTGCCCGCCACCGGCCCCAGCCGGCGCAGGCCCTCGTAGGCGGTGACACCCGCGAGCCCCACGGCCGCGACCGCCAGCGGGTCGACGTCGGCGGGGACGAACGCAACCGCGTCGGCGGCGACGGTCACATGCTCGGCGTAGCCGCCCGCCCGCTCGGCCCGCACCCCGCCGAGCCCCTGCATCATCGTGACGACGTTGGCGCCGACGTACGCCGGGTCGACGCCGCTGCCGGCCTCGTCCACCGCTCCGACCGTCTCGATGCCCGGGACGTACGGGAACGGCTCGGCGCCGCGTACCGGCCACCTGCCCGCGCGGACCTCCAGATCGGAGTGGTTGACGGCCGAGGCGAGCACCCGGATCCGCACCTCGTCCGGGCCGGTCTCCGCCACGTCCACGTCCTCCAGCCGGAGCACGTCGGGCCCGCCGTACTCCCGCATGACGATCGCACTCGACTGCACGGTGCAAGGCTAGCGCGGCACTTGCCCGATTTCCGACTGGTAAGTAGTGTCACTTGTGCGGGTGGCGGCCATCCCTGACAACACCATCTGCGGTGCGTGCGGATCCGCGAATCCGGCCGCAGCGCGGTTCTGCGGCGACTGCGGAGCGCCGCTCGCGCAGACATGCCCTGCGTGCGGGGCGCCGACCGCGGCCGACAAGAAGTTCTGCATGTCCTGCGGAGCAGCTGTCGGCAGCGCGACGGTCGCGCCGCCCGTGCCCGTGCCGCCCACGTCGGAGCGCCGGCTCGTATCGGTTCTGTTCGCCGACCTGGTCGGATTCACGGCCCGGTCGGAGAACCGCGACGCTGAGGAGACGCGCGAGTTCCTGTCGGGCTATTTCGAAACGTGTGAGCGGGTGATCCACGCCTACGGTGGGCACCGTCGAGAAGTTCATCGGCGACGCGGTGATGGCGGTGTGGGGCGCGCCGGTGGCCCAGGAGCACGACGCCGAGCTGGCAGTGCGGGCTGCGCTCGAGCTCGTTGCGGCCGTCGCCGCGATGAACGCCGAAGCGGACGAGACTCCGATCGCCGCCCGCGCGGGGGTGATGACGGGCGAGGCGGCCGTGACGATCGGCGCCCAGGGACAGGGGATGGTCGCGGGTGACCTGGTCAACACCGCCTCACGCGTGCAGTCGCTCGCCTCGCCCGGAGGCGTGCTGGTCGGCGAGGCGACGCACCGCGCCGCCGAGGCGGCGATCGGGTTCGAGGAGGCGGGCTCGCACGCGGTCAAAGGCAAGTCCGAGCCGCTGCGCCTGTGGCGGGCCGTCCGCGTCACCGCCGGGAGGGGCGGCGCGCTGCGCGCGGCGGGCCTCGAGCCGCCCTTCGTCGGCCGCGAGCGCGAGTTCCGGATGGCGAAGGAGCTCTTCCACGCGTCGGCAGAGGAGAGCAAGGCGCACCTGCTCTCCGTTGTCGGCATCGCCGGGATCGGCAAGTCGCGCCTCGCCTGGGAGTTCGAGAAATACATCGACGGCCTCTCCGAGGCCGTGTGGTGGCATCGCGGCCGCTGCCTCGCCTACGGCGACGGCGTGACGTACTGGGCGCTCGCCGAGATGGTGCGGATGCGAGCACGGATCGCCGACTCGGATGACGGCGAGACTGCGCTCGCCAAGCTGCGGGCGACGGTGGCCGAGCAGGTGCCGGACGCCGACGAGCGCCGCTGGGTCGAGCCACGGCTGGCGCACCTGCTCGGCCTGGAGGAAGGGCAGGCGCGCGAGCCGCAGGACATGTACGGCGCGTGGCGGCTGTTCTTCGAACGGCTCAGCGAGCGCCAGCCGGTCGTCATGGTGTTCGAGGACATCCAGTGGGCCGACGCCGGCCTGCTCGACTTCGTCGAGTATCTGCTCGAGTGGTCGCGCGCCCACCGGATCTTCATGCTGACGCTCGGCCGGCCGGAGCTGACCGACCGCCGTCCGGGGTGGGGCGCGGGCAAGCGGGCCTTCACCGCGCTCTACCTCGAGCCGTTGCCTGCGGCGGCGATGGCGGCGCTGATGGCAGGACTCGTGCCCGGTCTCGGCGACGACCTGGTGCAACGGATCCTCGAGCGCGCCGAGGGCATCCCGCTGTACGCGGTCGAGACCGTGCGGATGCTGCTCGATCGCGAGCTGCTGGTACAGGACGGCGACCGCTACCGGCCGGCCGGACCGATCGATGCGCTCGACATCCCGGAAACGCTGCATGCCCTGATCGCCGCCCGCCTGGATGCGGTCGGAAGCGACGAGCGCAGGGTGCTCCAGAATGCCGCGGTGCTGGGGAAGACCTTCACAGCCGCAGCGCTGGCCGCGGTGTCGGGCCTTCCCGAGCAGGACCTGGATGCAATCCTGTGGTCGCTTGTGGGGAAGGAGTTCCTGCAGATCCAGACCGACCCGGCGTCGCCGGAGCGGGGGCAGTACGGGTTCCTGCAGGATCTGGTGCTGCGAGTTGCGTACGAAACTCTCGGCCGCCGCGACCGCAAGGCCCGCCACTTGGCGGTCGCCGCGTACTTCGCCACCGGGGGCGCCTTCGAGGATGACGAGATCGTCGAGGTGATCGCATCGCATTACGTGAGCGCGTTCGAGGCCGATCCGGGCGCCGACGACGCCGACGACCTGCGCGCGAAGGCGCGTGAGACCCTGGCACGCGCCGGCGAGCGGGCCACGTCGCTCGCCGCCTTCGCCGAGGCCCAGCGGTACTTCGAACAGGCCATCGGGCTCGGCTCCCCGGATCAGCGCCAGGCGAGGCTGCACGAGCGGGCCGGCCAGGCGGCGGCCTTCCGCGGAGCGAGCGACGCCGCCCGTGCGCATTTCGACGCCGCCATCGAGCTCTTCGAAACCCATGGCGAGACCCACGCGGTGGGACGGGCCACCGCCAGGATGGCGGAGGTCGACTTCGCCACCGGGCGAATCGCCGAGGCCATCCCGCGCATGAAGGCTGCGCTCGCCGTGACGGTTGTCGACGGCGTGCTGGACGAGGACACGGGCTACCTCGCCCACCAGCTCGGTCGCATGGAGGTCATGACCGGCGAGCTGGATGCCGGAAGCGAGCGAGTCGAGCTGGCGCTCTCGATTGCCGAGACGTTCGCCCTGCACGACCTCTTCGCCCAAGCGCTGCAGACGAAGGCGCTCGCCCTCCAGTCCCGCGGCCGGCCGAACGAGGCGCGCGTCCTGCTGGAACACGCGCTCGCGTCGGCGGGTGAGGTCTCGTCGACGAGCATGCGAGCCCACAACAACCTCGCGGAGCTGCTCGCGGAACAGGACCGGTTCGAGGAGTCATTGGCGGTCGCCGAACGCGGGCTCGAGCTGGCCCAGCGGGTCGGGGACAGCCTGCTCGGCTCGTTCCTCCTGGCCGGCACGTTGGACCGGCTCGTCATGACCGGCAGATGGGAGGACGCCCTCGCCCGTTTCGAGACGATCCGCATGGGCGACTACTGGGTTCACAACGGGTCGCTAACCGTCGTCGAGCTCATGCTGAACCGCGGGGACGTGGCCGCCGTCGATGACGTGATGCGCAGGGTTGGGCAAGGCCCAGAGCTGGACGCACAGACCCAGGCCCTGCTCCACTACGCAGAGGCATTGACACTGCGCGTCCAGGGGAGGCCCACCGAAGCGCTCGTCGCAGCGCGTGCAGCACTGGATCGGCGTTCGGAGCTCGGGTTGAACTGCGTGCCGGTCAAGCGAGCGCTGGTCGAGGCGATCACCGCGGCCATCGCAGCCGGCGAGCTCGATCAGGCCGGCGAGCTGCTCGGCATCATCGATGGCCTGCGCCCCGGTGAGCTGACGCCGCTTCTGAAGGCGCACGGACTGCGACTGCGCGCGCAGCTCGACATCCGCCTTGGGGCCCCGGATCGCACGGACGAGCGGTTCGGCGCGGCCGCCGAGGAGTTCCGCCGGCTGGGGACGCCGTTCTGGCTGGCAGTGACGCTGCTCGAGCACGCGGAGTGGAGCAACGGTGAGCAGCCCCCGGCGGGCCTGGCCGAGGCGCAGGCCATCTTCGAGAGCCTCGGCGCGACGCCGTGGCTGGAGCGGCTCGCCCGGCTCGCGTCTCCGCCTCCCTACGCCACGGCGTCCTCCGGCGGCGAGATGTAGTTCGGCCGCACGTAGGCGGGCTCGAAGCCGGCCCGCAGGATGTTGTGGTACGAGTTGGCCGGCCGGCCGTCGATGGTCTCGCCGGTCTCGGTCACGACGACGGTCGCACCGGCCGCCCGCGCCTCGCCGATGCGGGCTGCCATGAGCGCCGACTGGCCACCGCGGCGGCGATGCTCCGGGAGCGTGGTCGCCTGCCCCAGCCAGGCGTACTCGCCGCTCACGAAGACGGCGCCGGCGGCGACGGGGGCCTCACCGGCGTAGGCCAGATAGCAGCCCCAGCCGGGCCGGCCCGGCAGATGCTCCAGCATCGCCGCCGCCTCGGGCGGGAGGCCGAAGCCCGCGCCGATCACCGCGACGTAGTCGGCCGAGCGCTCGGCACCGATCCGCTCCACCCGCAGGTCGGTCGCCGCCTCGTGCGGCGTCGCCGCCGGGCGCTGGAACTTGACCCAGGCGTAGCCGGCCTCGTAGCCGCGCTCCCGCAGCATGTCCGGCAGGCCGGACGGCTGCGCGCCGGGAGCAAGCGCGACCGAGTGGCGCACCGAGCCGAACACGTCTGCGATCCGGTCGAGGGTGGCGGCGGCGGCCGGCTCCGTCACGCCGAGACCGATCACCCGGTTGATGAAGACCTCGTCGATGTCTGCCCGCAGCGCGCATACGGCACCACCGACACGGACGGCGTCGATCCCGAACGCATCGGCGATCGCAGCGGCCTCGACCGTCTCGAGGCCGACCGGATCGGGCCCCGTCACGGCGCCGGCGGGGCGAGTGCGGGCATGTACCCCTCGTGCTCCAGCCAGTGGCCGCCGTCGATCGTCAGGTTCTCGCCGGTGATGTAGCCGGCGTGGCGGGAGCACAGCGCCGTCGTCCACCACGCGATCTCCTCGACGGTCGCGAGCCGCCCGGCCGGAACGCTCGCCGCCACACGGGCCTCGTCCTGCGGCGTCGGCCAGAGCGCCGCCCCCGCGCCCTCCGTCGCCGTCGGGCCGGGGCAGATCGTGTTCACCCGGATGCGGTGCGGCGCCCACTCGACCGCCAGGGTGCGCGTCATCGCGAGCAGGCCCGCCTTGGCGGCCGCCGAGTGCACGGTGCCCGGCCCGCCGGTCCAGGCGTAGCTTGCGATCACGCTCAGGATCGCGCCGCCGTCGCCCTGGGCGATCATCTGCCGGCCCGCGGCGCGGGCGCACAGGAAGCCGCCGTCGAGCACGATCGACGTGACGGCGCGCCAGCCGTTCGGCGAGAGGTCCTCGGCCTTGACGACGAAGTTCCCGGCCGCGTCGTTCACGAGCACGTCGACCCGCCCGAACCGCTCGACCGCGGCGGCGATCAGCGCGTCCACCTGCTCGGGCACGCGCACGTCGGTGGGCTGGGCGGCCGCGCGCCCGCCCGCCCGCTCGACCATCGCCACCGTCTCGGCGAGCGGCTCCGGCCGGCGGCCGGCGACCACGACGGCCGCACCCAGGCGGGCGAACTCGACCGCCATCGCCCGGCCCATGCCGCTGCCCCCACCCGTGATCACCGCGACCTGGCCGTCGAAGCTGCCGCTCACAAGCATCAGGATGCTCCTTCCTCGCGCAGTATCACCCGCGCGTCCAGCGCGACCGCCCCCGTGGGCGTGGCCAGCAGCGGGTTGATCTCGATCTCGGCCACGTCGGGCCGGGCGGCGGCCACGCGCGAGAGCGTCGCCGCGACCGCCGCCGCGGCGGCGATGTCGAGCGGCGGCCGCCCGCGGGTGCCGGTCAGAAGCGCCGCGCCTCGCAGCGAGCGCAGCAGCCGCTCTGCGGCCGCAGCGTCGACCGGCGCCAGGTCGACGGCCACGTCGGCGAACACCTCGGTGTAGATGCCGCCGAGCCCGACCATCGCGATCGGCCCGAAGCGCGGGTCGACGCGGGCGCCCACGATCAGCTCGACGCCCTCGTGCAGCGGGGCCATGCGCTCGACCGAGAGCGTCGCGGGCGCCAGCCGCCCGGTCAGGTCGCGGACGGCCTCCACCAGCGCGGCCGGATCGGCGATGCCGACGACGACCCCGCCGGCGTCGGACTTGTGCAGCGCGTCGACGGCCTTCACGACGACCGGATAGCCCAGCTCGCCGGCGGCGGCCAGCGCCTCCTCGGGGGTGCGCACCGCGACCGCCCGTGCGAACGGCACGCCGGCCGCCGCGAGCAGCGCCCGGCTGCCGAAGTAGCCGGGCTCGATCGGCCCGGTCTGCACCGGCGGCAGCGGCGGCGCTCCGGGGGCGGGCGGCCGCGACCGCAGGCCGGCGAGCGCTGCGGCCGCCGCCTCGATCGTGGTGTAGACGGGCACGCCGCCGTCGCGCAGCGCCTCGGCGGTCGGCGAGCCGGCGTACATGGTGTGGGCGACCATCGTCCGGCCCGTCTCGGCGACCGCGAAGGTGATGTTGCGCGCGACGTCGACCTCGAGCTCGGCGAACGTCTCGGAGTACTGGCTGTAGCCGCCGAAGTAGCCGGTGAGGAGCACGCCGTCGATCTCGCCCGACTCGAGCAGCGTCCGGCACACGCGAGCGTACGAGTGGAAGTCCTGCTCGCCGCCGCCGGCCAGATCGACCGGGTTGCGGGTGGCGGCCGTCTTCGGCAGCGGCGCGGCCAGCTCGGCCGAGAGCGCGTCTGACAGCCGGGGCAGCTCGAGACCGGCCGCGGTTGCGACGTCGCAGGCGATGGCGCCGTGCCCGCCGCCGTCTCCGACGACCGCGATCCGCGGTCCGCGCAGCGGATGCGTGCGCACGAGCGCCTGCACGAGATCCATCATCTGGTGCGGCGTCTGCACCAGGTGCACGCCGGCCGCGCGGGCGGCTGCGGCCACCACGGCCACGTCGCTCACCAGCGCGCCCGTGTGCGAATGCGCGGCACGGGCGCTCGCCGCCGACGCGCCGACGGTCATGAGCACGACGGGCTTGCCCGCCGCGGCGGCCGCATCGACGAACGCGCGGCCGTCGCGGAAGTCCTCGGCATACACGCAGATCGCTTCGGTGGCCGGATGCTCGGCGAAGGCCGCGATGAGCTCGGCCAGGTCGACGTCGGCCTGGTTTCCGACCGACGCGAAGCGCGAGAACCCGAGGCCGACCTGGCGGGCGAGGATGCCCAGCTCGAGAGAGAGGTTGCCGCTCTGGGAGACGAGGCCGATGCCGCCCTCCGGGAACTCGTTCGAGGCGATCCCGAGGTCGGAGCTCGCGTCGAACACGCCCAGGCAGTTGGGGCCGAGCAGCACCGCGCCTGCGGCGCGCACCCGCCCGGCGAGCGCGGCCTGGCGCACCTCCGCCTCGGCCCCCAGCTCGCCGAGGCCGGCCGTGATGCCGATGATCGCCCGCGCGCCGACCGCCAGGGCGTCGTCGACCGTCTGCTCGAACGCGGCCGGCGGCACCGCGACGACCACGAGCTCGGGGGCGGCCGGCAGCTCGCGCAGCGACGCGTAGGCGGGCCGGTCGAGCACGGTGCCGCCATTTCGGTTCACGAGGTAGACCGGGCGGCGGTGCTCGCCCTTGAGCGCTCCGCGGCCGAGCCAATTCCCCCACTTCGCCGGATCGTCGGAGGCGCCGACGATCGCGACCGAGGCGGGGTCAAAGAGGGGGCGCAGGTCTCGGGACATGGGCGGCATATGCTCGCACGCGGCCCGCCATCCGGGGTCAGACCCCTTTTGGCGGGCACAGCGATCGCCCGCGGGACGAAGTCCGCCCCGCCAAAAGGGGTCTGACCCCGGATGGCGGGTTCACCGCTCCAGGATCGCCCTTGCCGCCGCGCGGCCCGTGCGCACCGCGCCCTCCATGAAGCCCGCCACCCAGTGATCGGAGCCGGCCACGTAGAACGGCGGCTCGTGCGTCCCGTGCAGCGGGCCGACGGCCATCACGTCGCCCGGCGCCCACTGGGTCACGTAGCCGAGGGTGAACGGGTCGACCCCCCAGTCGCGCTGCAGGTAGGCGCGCGGGTCGGCGGCGCGCTCGTCGTAGATCCGCACGAGCGCCTCGAGCACCTCGGCGCGGCGCACCTCGTCGGCCGTCGAGAGATGGTGCAGCAGCCGCTCGGGCGGCACCAGGATCGAGAGCACGCCCTCGGCCTGCGGCCACGTCGATCCGAACAGGTTCTCGCTCTCGCACAGGCCGTTTCGGCCGAGCTCCTGCCAGAACGACGTGTCGTACGCGACGACGACCTTGCCGGCGCGGGCATGGCGCTGGCGCCGCAGCGAGGCGACCCGCGCCGGCGAGAGCCCCTCGAGCGCGATGTCGCGCAGCGGCCCCACCGGCACCGCGCACACGACGGCGTCGGCCACGAGCCGCTCGCCGCCGGCCAGGACGACCTCGGCCCGGCGGTCGACCGCGATCCGGCGCACGGGGACGCCGAGCCGCAGCCGGTCGCCCAGCTCCGCGGCCATGCGCAGGGCGACGGTGGCGGAGCCCTCGACCACGGTCATGCTCTCCCACACCGACAGGTCGTAGTCGCCGAGCGAGCCGGCCGCCGCGTCCATGCGCAGCGCCGAGAGCATCGAGACGCGCTCGCCCGACCCGCCGGCCGCGCTGAGCGCCGCCACCTCGCGCGCCCGGATCACCGCCGGGGCCGCCCCCACCTCGCGCAGCCAGCCGTTCAGCGAGAGCCGGTCGAGCCGCTCGGCATCGGGATGGCTCCAGGGGTCGTCGGCGGCGACCGAGCGCGAGAGCTCGGCGAACAGGGCCATGACCCGGGCGCCGTCGGCGCGGTCGGCGTCGGTCATCCAGGGGATGTCGTCGCCGCACCAGAGCCCGTCGACCAGGTCGAACGTGATCTCGCCCGGGTCGGCGATGTAGCTCGGTCGCAGGTGGAGGCCAAGCTCGGCCGCAAGCCCGAGGTAGGCCGTGTGGAAGTCGCCGACGAGCTCGCCGCCGAGCTGCACCACCCGGCCGTCAGCGATCTCGGCCTGCTCGACCCGCCCGCCCGGCCGGTCGCGGGCCTCGAGCACGCACACATCGGCGCCGGCCCGGTGCAGGTCGCGCGCGGCTGCGAGCCCGGCCAGGCCGGCGCCCACCACGATGACGTCGGTCATCTCGCGTCCGGTCCGTGGATCCGGCGCAGAAGCGCCTGCACCCGGTCGCGCTCGGCATCGACGAGCGGCTCCTCCCCCGGCACCGTCAGCGCCAGGAGGTAGTGGTTCCAGAGCACGTCGACGACATGCCCGGCCAGAGCGTCGGGGCCGCAGCGGTCGAGGTAGCGCTCGAGCAGCGCCCGCCGGTCGCGCAGGTAGGCGAGCCAGTCGGCGTAGCCGGCGTGGAGGATGATCCCCTCGACGAGCTCCGTCTCGGCCGCCTCGTCGCCGCCGGGCTCGTCCAGGCCGGCCCGCAGCGCCGCGACGGCGGCGGGCAGCTGGGACTCGCCCTCGGGGGTGAGGAAGAGCCAGCGGTCGCGCCAGTCCTCGTCGGACGGCAGGCCGGGATGTCGCAGGGACGCGTTGACGCTCATCGGGTCGGCAGGGTATCCTGACTGATCAGTCAGTCAAGAGCCAGGATCATCATGACCGAGCAGCCTCCGAACCGCAAGCACCTGATCCTCGACGCCGCCTGCCGTGCCATCGCCCGCACCGGCGCCGCCGCGGTGCGGGTGTCCGACGTGGCCCGCGAGGCCGGTGTCTCGACGGCGCTCGTGCACTACTACTTCCCCTCCCGCGCCGACGTGATCCTGCAGGCCTTCGGCCACGCCGACGACCTCGCCGACGCGGTCGCCGAGGCGCAGCTGGCCGAGCTCGCCTCCGGGCGCGAGCGGGCCGAGCGGCTGATCCTGGTGTGGGCCGGCGACGACCCGGCCATCCGCACGAACTGGGCGGTGTGGAACGAGATGTGGCAGTACGCGGCCCACAACGAGGCCGCCCGGGCGATGGTGGCCGACTCCCACCAGCGCTGGATCGAGCAGGTGGCGGGGCTGATCTCCGAAGGCGTGGACGACACGTCGATCCCGGCGACGGTCGATGTCGACGCCGCCGCCCGCCGGCTGGCCGCCTGCGTGGACGACTGGGGCCGCGAGACGCTGATCGGGATGCGCACGCCGGCCGGGATGCGGGCGGCGCTCGCCGCCGCGACGGCGCACGAGCTCGGCCCTGGGCGCCGCGCGCGGGGGAGGGCGGCATGAGCGCCGAGCCACCCCGCACCCTGCCGGCGTGGGCGTACCGCAGCCCCGAGTTCTTCCAGGCCGAGCGGCGCGAGATCTTCGCGCGCGGCTGGCTGCTGGTCGGCCATGTGAGCCAGCTGCGCGAGCCCGGCGACTACGTCTCGATGACCATCGCGGGCGAGCCGATCGCCGTCGTGCGAGGCAAGGACGGCGACCTGCGGGCCTTCTCGAACGTCTGCCGCCACCGCGCGGCGCGCGTGCTCGACGGCGCGGGCAACTGCGGCAAGGCCATGCGCTGCCCCTACCACGGCTGGACGTACGGCCTCGACGGGCGGCTGCTCGCGATCCCCGAGAAGACCGGCTTCGCCGGGTTCGACAAGGACGCAAACGGCCTGTGGCCGCTTCAGGTCGGCGTCGCGGCCGGGTTCGTGTTCGCGAGCCTCAATCCCGAGCCCGAGCCGCTCAGCGAGTACCTCGGCCCCTTCGAGACCTGGCTCGCGCCCTACCGGCCCGAACGGCTGGTGCGCGACCAGGCGTCGAGCGCCATTCTCGAGATCAACTGGAAGAACTCGATCGACAACTACCTCGAGGGCTACCACATCCCGGTCGGCCACCCGGGCCTGTTGCGCCTGCTCGACTACAAGCGGTATTTGGTGGAGACGAGCGACGCGCGCGTGTCGATCGCCCGCAGCCCCATGCGCGACAAGGCCTCCCACGACTGGCAGGAACGGCTCTATCAGCGCCTCATGCGGCCGATGCCGGGCCTGCGCGAGCCCGAGAACCGGGAGTGGAACTTCATCTTCGCCTTCCCCGGCATCACCGTGAACCTCTACCCTGACCAGATCGACTTCTGGCTCAACTACCCGATCGACGAGCGGCGGACGATGACCGTCTGGAACACGTTCCGGCCGCCGGAGACCGCGGGCCGCCGCGACCGGATCGTGCGCCGGCTGAACACGCGCATCAACGGTCTCGTCCAGCACGAGGACAACGATCTCACCGCCCGCGTGCAGGAGGGCCTCGAGTCGAGCCTCTACCGCGCCGGCGTGATCGGCGCGCGTGAGAACGGCCTGCTCCACTTCCACGACCTGATCCGGGACGCGATCCCGGCCGCGGCGATCGACGACGAGCACGAGGGCGTGCGCGCGCTTGGGACGGGGACGCCTGCGTGACCTGTGAGACACTCCCGCCGGCCGCCAACCGGCCGGATGTGAGAGACGTCCTACCGAGCGCGGACCACCAGGGGAGGGAACGATGACGTTGCATCCGAAGGAGCGGCGGGGGCACACCCGGCGCGATCTGCTCGCGCGGGCCGGAGGGGCCGCACTCGGCCTCTCGAGCGCAGGCTCGCTGCTCGCGGCCTGCTCCAACAGCACCACCCCGGGTGGGGGCAGCAGCGTGGCGGGGCAGGCGCCCACGGGGCCGGGCGGGCTACCGCTGGCACGGCCTGACAAGCGCGTGACGCTGCCGCGGTGGGAGCACCCGATCGCCTCGAACCTCCAGCCCGAGACGGGCGGCACGTTCGAGATCTTCAACTACCCGGACTACCTGTACCTGAAGCTCTTCAAGGAGTTCTGCGCCAAGTACAACGTGACCCCGGTGTACACGCCGTTCGACAACATCGCCTCGGGGATCCAGCGGCTGGCGTCCGGCTCCGTGACCCCCGACGTGATGGAGATGACGCCGGACAACCTCGACCAGGTGGTCGCGGGCAAGCTGATCAAGCCGCTCAACCTGGACTACATCCCCAACCTCCAGAAGAACATCTGGCCGCAGCTCGTGAGCCCGTTCTACGACTCGGAGTCGCGCTACACCGTCCCGTACACGACCTACGCCACCGGCATCCTGTGGCGCAACGACCACGTGAAGCAGGACATCGCCGGCATGAAGCAGCCCTGGGACATCTTCTGGGAGTCGCAGGCCTACGCCGGCAAGGTGGCGCTGCTCTCGGAGGACCGTGAGACCATCGCGATGGCGCTCCTGCGACGCGGGATCACCGACATCAACACCGAGGATCCCAAGCTCGTCAACCGGGCCGTGGCCGACCTGAAGCAGCTCTACAGCATCTGCAACATCAAGGTCGGGGACTCCCAGTACCAGACGATCCCCGAGGGCACGGCCTGGCTCAACCAGGCCTGGTCAGGCGACCCGATGTCGGCCTACTTCTACTACCTGCCCAAGAACACGCCCGCGAGCGTGATGAGCTACTGGAAGGCCGCGAACGGCCACGTGCCGGTGCAGAACGACTGCTGGTCGATCTGCTCCACCACGAAGAAGCCGGTGCTGTCGCACCTGTGGCTGAACTACATCATCGACAACGGCGTCGCCTACTCGAACTTCGTGAACTTCAACGGCTACCAGCCGCCGCTGAACGAGATCGACCCGGCCACGCTCGTGTCGAAGGGCGTGATCCCGGAAAACCTGCAGACGGCGGTGCTCACGAACGACGACTTCGGCCCGACGTCGCTGCAGGAGATGACCCTGACCGACACGGGCCGGGTGCTCTGGCAGAACGGCTACTCCGACTTCCTGGCGGGCTAGGCGATGTACCCGCGGGGACTGTGGCAGGGCTTCGCGCTTCCGGGCGTGGTCTGGCTCATCATCCTCTTCATCATCCCGTTCTATGCCGTGACGGCGGTGGCGTTCGGATCGGTCGACCCGACGCTGCTCACGCCGATCCCGGCCTGGAACCCGCTCGACTGGAACATCGGCTGGGTCAGCGAGGCGCTCTCGCGGCTGAGCCCGTTCGCATCCGGGAACGACCTCTGGGGCGTGGCGGTGCGCACGTTCGAGTACGTGGTCGTCTCGGTCGGGATGTGCATCGCGATCGGCTACCCGGTCGCCTACTACATCGCCCGCCACGCCACGCGCACCAAGACCCTGCTCCTGATCCTGTTGATCCTGCCCCTCTGGATCAGCTACCTGATGCGGATGCTGGCGTGGGTGAACCTGCTCGCGCCGGACGGCTACGTGAACCGGTTCCTGATGTGGAGCCACGTCATCAGCACGCCGTACGGATGGCTCGACGGGCGCCCGATCACCGTGATCTTCGCGCTCATCTACGGCTACATCCCCTTCTTCATCCTGCCCCTGTATGCATCCCTCGACCGGATCGACAAGAGCGTGATGGAGGCGGCCCGCGACCTCGGCGCGAGCCCGTTCCGCACCTTCCTGCACGTGACCCTGCCGCTCTCGAAGACCGGCATCCTCGGGGGGTGCGTGCTGGTCGCGCTGCCGATGTTCGGCGACTACTACACCCCGAACATCGTCTCCGGCGCGCCAACCACGTCGATGCTCGGGAACCAGATCGACCTCTACTTCCACAACACGTCGCAGCCGACCATCGGCGCCGCGCTGACGCTGATCCTGTCGGCCTTCCTGGTGGTGCTGATGGCCTACTACATGGTCACAGTCGCGCGGGCGACCAAGGAGCAGCGGGCATGACGACGACCACCCCGGCAGCCCCTCCGCCGACCGCCGCAGCAACGCGCACGTCCGTTCTTCGCCGCATCCGCTCCTGGTTCGCCAACCCCTGGGGCCGGCCGCGCTTCCTGGTGCTGATCACCTGGAGTTACATGATCTGGGCGATCATCCCGGTGCTGATCGCGGTCCAGTACTCGTTCAACGACAGCCGCTCGCGGACGATCTGGGCGGGATTCTCGACCCGCTGGTACATCAGCGACCCGAGCTCGGTCATCAACGACCCGACCCTGTCGTCGGCCCTTCAGCAGAGCCTCAAGCTGGCGGCGGCCGACGTCCTCATCGCGACGCCGATCGGGGTGTTGCTCGCCCTCGGCCTGGCCCGCTGGCGCGGGCGCGGCTCCGGCGTGTCCAACTTCATCATGCTGTTCCCGCTGGTGACGCCCGAGATCGTGATGGGCGTCTCGCTGCTGCTCGTCTTCACGAACCTGTTCACGTTCATCCACACGGGCACGTTCGCCCAGATCCTCGGCCACGTCACGTTCTCGATCTCCTACGTCGTCGTGATCGTGCGCGGGCGCCTGTTCTCGATCGGGAGACAGTACGAGGAGGCGGCGGCCGACCTGGGAGCGTCACCGCGGGTGGCGCTCACGAAGGTGCTGCTGCCGCTGCTCACGCCGGCGATCGTGGCCGGGGCGGCGATCTGCTTCGCGATCTCGATCGACGACTTCGTGATCTCCTACTGGCTCTCGAACGGCGGCGGTTCCACGACCGTGCCGATGGTCATCTATTCCGCCACCCGCGCGGCGCCGCTCCCGTCCACCAACGCCATCGCCACGATCCTCTCGGTGATCACGCTCGCCTCCGTCCTGCTCGGCTACGTGGGCTACCGCATCTTCACCCGCGGCGAGCGTCAGGCGGGCCAGGGCATGGTCGGCGACATGGCGGCATTCGACATCTGACCGTGCTGTAGGCTGATCGGCATGCCCGGCGAAGTCACTCTGGTCGACCTGGTCAAGCGCTTCGGCGACGTCGCCGCGGTCGCCGGGATCAACGTCGACATGCCGAGCGGCGAGTTCTTCTCGATGCTCGGGCCGTCGGGCTGCGGCAAGACGACGACCCTGCGCATGATCGCCGGCTTCGAGCAGCCGACCGAGGGCAAGATCCTGCTCGACGGCGAGGACATGGCCTACACGCCGCCGCACAAGCGCAACGTCAACACGGTGTTCCAGAACTACGCGCTCTTCCCGCATCTGAACGTGGCCGACAACATCGCCTTCGGCCTGCGGCGGCAGAAGGTGGGCAAGCAGGAGCTGCGCCAGCGTGTCGGCGAGGCGCTCGAGCTGGTGCAGCTGACCGGCTTCGAGAAGCGCAAGCCCGGCCAGATGTCGGGCGGCCAGCAGCAGCGGGTGGCGCTCGCCCGGGCACTCGTGCTGAAGCCGGCGGTGCTGCTGCTGGACGAGCCGCTCGGCGCCCTTGACGCCAAGCTGCGCAAGGCGCTTCAGGTCGAGCTGAAGGCGCTCCAGCAGCAGGTCGGGATCACCTTCGTCTACGTCACCCATGACCAGGAGGAGGCGCTCACGATGAGCGACCGGATCGCGGTCATGGCCGACGGCCGGGTGGAGCAGGTCGGCCCGCCCCGCGAGATCTACGAGGAGCCCGAGACGGTGTTCGTGGCGGACTTCCTGGGCGCCTCCAACCTGATGGACGCCGACGCTGTCGGCGGCGCCAACATCTGCCGGCTGATGGTGGGCGACTTCGAGCTCGACGCGCTGCGCGGCAAGACCGACGCCCGCGGCCCCAGCAAGGTCACGATCCGGCCGGAGCGGGTGCGGCTCGAGGAGCACGCCGACGGCGGCCCCAACCGCATCCCGGGCATGGTCGAGCGGCTCGTCTACCTGGGCAACTCCGTGCAGGTGATCACGCGCCTCGCGGTCGGCACGACCATCCAGGTGCTCGTGCAGAACGTGGGCACGGAGATCCCGTGGAAGCAGGGCACGGCGGTGCAGGCCTACCTGCCGCCCGAGGCGCTGCGGGTGCTGACCGACACCGGCGCCGCCCTCGCTCCGCTCGACGAAGAAGCCGTCGCGCCCCACTAGGACGGCGCGATGGCCGATGATCAGGCTGTGGGTGTTCGCCGCGACGGCGCGGTCGCCGTGGTCGAGCTCCAGCGCGAGCACAAGCTGAACGCGCTCTCGGCCGTGATGGAGGAGAAGCTCGGCGCGGCCGTCGAGAGCGCCGAGGTGCGCGAGAGCCGCTGCGTCGTCTTCACGGGCGGGGCGCGGGCGTTCTCGGCGGGGGCGGACGTGACCGAGTTCCGCGACGCCGACGCGGCATCCGTGATGGCCTACTACCGCCAGAGCGGCGGCGTCTACGAGCGCATCGCCAGGCTGCCGCAGCCGACGCTTGCGGCGATCTCGGGCTACTGCCTGGGCGGCGGCCTCGAGCTCGCGCTCGCGACCGACCTGCGGGTGGCCGACGCGACGGCCACGTTCGGCCTGCCCGAGGTCGGCCTGGGGATCATCCCGAGCTCCGGCGGCGTCCTGCGGCTGACGCGGGTCGTCGGGCCGGCGCGGGCGAAGGAGCTGATCCTGCGCGGCCGCCGGCTCGACGGCGGCGAGGCTCACGCGATCGGCCTCGTCAGCGTGCTCGCCGAGGGCGACGCGCTGCCGCGCGCGCTCGCGCTCGCCCACGAGCTGGCGGCGCTGCCGCCGCTGGCGCTGCAGGTGGCCAAGCAGACGATCGACCTGGCAGCCGAGTCGTCGCGCGAGGCGGCCGTGCTGATGGAGCAGCTCGCCTACGGCATGCTGGCGCAGACCGCCGCCGCCCAGGAGGCGGCAACCGCCTTCACCGAGAAGCGCAAACCAGGTTGAGGGGACTGTCCCCGATTCGTGGGGACTGTCCCCGCTTCTAGCGGTGGCCCACCAGCACGCCGCCGCCATAGAGGCCGATGTAGATGCGGCCGTCGCTCGAGACGGCCAGGTCGGTCGGCGTGATGCAGGCTGAGCGAAAGAAGGTGCTCGCGACGTCGAACCCGTTCACGAGCATCTTGCGCGGATTGGTCAGCGCGACCTCGTAGCGGATGCCGTGGCGCTCGCGCACGAGCGCTGCGGCGTGCAGCGGCGGCAGCAGGTCGGCGTCGGACACCTGCGTGCATGTGTGCCAGTGGTCGAGGGTGTGGATGCCGGTCCAGTCGGTGTCGGTGGCCCACGCCTCCCCCGGCCGCGGACCGGCCTGCACCTGGTGGATCTCCGAGCCGTCGAGGCCGTTCATCGCCGGGTGCCAGCTGGCGCCGCCGTCGCGGGTCGCGACGACGCCGCTTCGGCCCGCCGAGTAGCAGATGTTGGCGTTTGCGGGATCGACCGCGAGCTGGCTCACGGAGTAGCCGTGCTTGGCGAGGCCCGGCCACGCCGCCCCCAGCCACCAGCTGCGGCCGGCGCCGAGCACGGTGTTCGAGACGTGGTCGGGCGTCGTCTTCCAGACGAAGCTGCGGCCGGCGTCGCGCGATCGGGCGATGTAGCGGTGGTCGGTCATGCCGATGCCGTTTCCGACCCAGAGGACGCCGCTGTGGCCGGCGACGGAGGACAGGTGGCAGCCCTGGAAGAAGGCGGGCGACGCGAGCTGCGTCCAGCCGCGGCCGGGATCGACCCGGTAGAGGCCGTACGTCCCGCAGGCGGCGTAGACGACGCCGTCGACCACGGTGATGTCCTCGACCACCGGCGGCGCGGTCGCGTCGAGCACCACCCTGGCGTGACGTGTGCGCGGGCTCGTGATCCGCCACACCTGCGAGCCGGCCGTGTCGCTCGTGCGGAAGCTGGCCGCGAGCAGCGACCCGTCGGGGCACACGCACAGCGCCGCCCAGGCCGCGCGCGGCTGCACCGCCGGCAGCCCGAGCGCAGCGAACGAAGCGCCGCCGTTCTCGGAGCGCAGCAGGCCCTGCCGGCTGAGGACGTACAGGTACTCGATGCCGGAGGCGCGGTCGTAGTCGACGGCGATCAGGCGCCCCACCGCGCGCGGCAGGTCGTGGGCGTTGCCGTCGGGCAGGGCGCTCGAGAAGCCGATGTCGTCGTTTCGCCGCTGCAGGGTCATCGACCCGGCCTTGACGGCGCCGAGGTAGCCCTGCTTGGGAGAGACGTCCTTGAGCACGCCGATGCCGAAGTACCGCAGCCCCGGCTCGCGCTCGGAGTAGGCCACCGCGCGGCCGTAGATGTCGCCGATCGAGGTGGCGCCGATCATGGTCGGCGCCCACAGCGCGCCGCCGGTCTCGGTCACGAACTCGCCCCACACGTCGCCCGCGGCGGCGGCATGGCCGGCGTTGAGCGGATCCGTCGCGATGGCGTTGCAGTAGCCGCCGCCGTCCATCGCCCCCTTGCGCCAGTGGTACGGCGGGCGGGTGAGCGCGTAGCTGCATGCGGCGGCCAGCAGGCTGACCGAAGAGGCCGTGCCCGCAACGCCCACAAGAAGCCCACGCCTGTTGACCCTCACCACCTCGAGATCGGCCGGCGGCGGGGTTCCTTGAGGGTAGGATCGGCCGATGGGCGCCACCGTGACCGGCGGACGCGTGCTGATCTGCGATCCGGGCTGTCCGCGCGCGCTGATCCGACACATCCTGCCGCAGGCCGATGTGGGCACGGTTGCCGAGGCCGGCCCCGGCACGGTCGCCCTGCTGGTCTCGCCCGAGGCGCCGGTGACCGCCGCCGACATCGCCCGCGCGCCCGACCTCTCGATCATCGCGACCGCGAGCGTCGGCACCGACCACATCGACCTGGCCGCCGCCGCCGCGCGCGGGATCGCCGTCGCGACCGTGCCCGACTACTGCGTCGAGGAGGTGTCCGACCACGCCCTGGCGATGATCCTGGCGCTGCGGCGCGGGCTCGTCGCCGGCGACCGGTCGGTGCAGGCCGGGGGCTGGGACTGGACGGCGGTGGGGGCGCTCGGCCGCCTGCAGGCGATGCGCGTCGGGGTCGTCGGGATGGGACGGATCGGCCGCCGCCTGGCCGAGAAGGCCGCGGCGCTCGGCATGGACGTGCGCCACCATGACCCATTCGTCCCCGGCGGCGTCGAGCTCGACGCGCTGCTCGGATGGGCCGACGCCGTCTCGCTGCACCTGCCGCTCACCGACGAGACGCGCGGCCTGATCGACGCCCGCCGCCTGGGCCTGATGCGCCCGGGCGCGATCCTCGTGAACACGGCCCGCGGCCCGATCTGCGAGCGCGAGGCGGTGAAGGCGGCCACCCACATCCGGGCGGCGTTCGACAACGTCTGGGAGAAGCCGCCCGCCGGCGACCTGCTCGGCCTCGGCCACCTCACCATCACGCCCTATGTCGCCTGGTACTCGCCCGAGAGCCTGGACGAGCTCTATCTGCGCACGGCCCGCGCCGTGGCGGCCGCAGTGGGCTAGCGGGAAGGCTTGCCGAGCAGGCTGCGGGCGATGATCAGGCGCTGGATGTCGGAGGTGCCCTCCTCGATCTCCTCGAGCTTGGCGTCCCGCATCCACTTCTCGACCGGGTACTCGCGCGAGTAGCCCCACCCGCCGAGGGTCTGCACGGCCGCCCAGGTGCACCACGTGGCCGCCTCCGACGCGAACAGCTTGGCCATCGCCGCCTCGGCCGGGACGTGGCGGCCCGCGTCCATCGACCGGGCGGCGCGATGCGTCAGCAGGCGGGCGGCGTCGATGCGCGTCGCCATGTCGGCGAGCCGGAACCCGACCGCCTGATGCTGGCCGATCGGCTTTCCGAACGCGGTGCGCTCGCGCGCGTACTCGGTGGCGTACTCGAGCGCCGCGCGGGCGATCCCGATCGCCCCGGCGGCCAGGTGCACGCGCGACTCGTCGAAGGTGTGCATGAGGCTGTAGAAGCCCTTGCCCTCCTCCCCCAGGAGCCGGTCGGCCGGCAGGTCGACGTCCTGCAGGAACACCTCGGTCGAGACGATGGCGCGCTGGCCGTGCTTGCGCATCGGCTCGCCGAACCCGACTCCCGGGTCGCCCTTCTCGACCAGGAACGCCGTCACGCCGCGCGATCCGGTGCCCGGAGCGACGGTCGCGAAGATGACGTAGAACTCGGCCAGGCCGCCGTTCGAGATCCAGGTCTTCTGGCCCTGCAGGCGATAGCCCGAGCCGGTGCGCGTGGCGGTGGCCGTCATCGCCGCCGCATCGGAGCCGACGCCCGGCTCGGTCGAGGCAAGCGCGGTCAGCGGCGGCCGCGGGCCGCACAGGGGCCGCAGCCAGCGCTCGCGCTGCTCCGGGGTGCCGACCTCGAGCAGGGGGCGGGCGAAGAAGCCGGCCGACGTGATCAGGTTGCCGATGCCGGCGCAGCCCCAGTTCAGCTCCTCCTGGACGATGCAGCCGGTGAGGACGTCGGCGATGCCGCCGCCGCCGACCTCCTCGGGCAGCATGAACGCGGTCAGGCCGACCTCGGCGGCGCGCGCCACCACCTCGAGCGGAGTGACGACGTCGGCCTCGTCGACCTCGGCCGCGATCGGGCGGATCTCGGCGCGGGCGAAGTCGCGGGCGAGGGCCTGGATCGCGCGCTGCTCGTCGTTCAGGTCAGGGCTGTTCGCCGGAGAAATCGCCATCGGGTGAAACAGCGTATCCGAGTAGAATGCGCCGGCTTCCCGGAGGGGTGGCAGAGTGGTTGAATGCGGCGGTCTCGAAAACCGTTGTGCGTCGTTAGGCGTACCGAGGGTTCGAATCCCTCCCCCTCCGCTTCCCGCGGCATGCGTCGCACCGGCCGCCGCCGGGATCGGCCAGTATCATCGGCCCGATGCGGATCCTCGTCGTCGGCGATAGCTACATCCCCGGCGACGTGTTCGAGAGCGGGCTCACGCGGCTGCGCCCTCGCCACGAGCTCGACATCCTCCAGATCGACGAGGCGCGCACGTTCGAGCCGCGCACAGATGCGGAGCTGCGCCTGCGCGAGTTCGCGGGCAGCCCCGAGCAGATCAGCGCACTGCTCGCCGGGCACGAGGTGCTCGTGGTGCACGGCGCCCCCGTCACCGAGAGCGTGCTCGCCGGGTCGGCGCTGCGGCTGGTCTGCTGCGCGCGCGGCGGGCCGGTCAACGTCGACACCGCGGCGGCGACGCGCCGGGGCATCCCGGTGGTGACGACCCCAGGGAAGAACGCCGAGTCGGTCGCCGATCAGACGATCGCGTTCATGATCATGCTGGCCCGCCGTTTCCCGCTGGCACAGCGGTTCCTGCTCGAGGGCAACCAGGTCGGCCTGTCAACCTTCGAGGGCGCCCAGTTCTTCGGCCACGACCTGGTCGGGCACACGCTGGGACTGGTCGGGTTCGGCAACGTCGGCTCGCGCGTCGCCAAGCGTGCCCGCGCCTTCGGCATGACGGTGGTCGTGTACGACCCGTTCGTCACCACGCCCGACATCGGTGCGGCCGAGTGGGTGACGACGCTCGATGAGCTGCTCGCCCGCTCCGACTTCGTGTCCGTGCATGCGCGGGCCACGGCCGACAACCGGCACATGTTCGCCGCGCCCACCTTCGCGGCCATGCGCCCCGGAGCGTTCTTCATCAACACCGCCCGCGAGAGCCTGGTGGACGAGGCGGCGCTCGGGGAAGCGCTGATGTCCGGGCACCTGGCCGGCGCGGCCCTCGACGTGGTCGATCCGCAGCCCGGCCCCGGCGTGCATCCCCTGCTGCGCCATCCCAACGTCGTCATCACCCCGCACATCGGCGGGGCGACGCACGAGACGGTGCTCCGCGGCATCCACATGCTCGCCGCCGACATCGAGCGCTTCGCAGATGGTGCGCCGCTGCGAAACGTGGCCGACCCGGCCGCCGTCGGACGCTGAGGTCGAGCGGGCCCTGCGCGGCTCACGCCGGCTTCAGCCCGCCCTGACCGTAGTACTTCCAGGCGCGCACGAACTTCAGGTTGCGCTCGCGCCGCATCGCCCGGTCGATGACCCTGACGACGCTCGGCTCGTCGGCGGCGTTCAGGAGGTTGTCGAGCTCGGTGCCGTTCTCACCCTTCAGGCCGCCTTCGGCGTCATGGCCGAGCGCCTCCTCGAACGAGGTGGCGTTGCGGATGCCGTAGCGCCGCAGCGTCGCCAGGTCGGTCGCGCCGTTCGGCGCAAGCCGGTGCTTGCCGTCGATGTGGAGCAGCAGGATCGCCTGGTCGACCCAGTCGACGAGCCGGCCGATCGGGATGCGCGTGTTCAGCATCAGCTCGACGAAGCTCGCGTGGGCGAGGTTCTGCATGTCCTCGATCCCGAGCTCGAGCAGGCGCGACTGGTACCAGACGTTCAGCCCCTCGATGCCGTCCAGCGGATGATCGGGCTTGAGGCTCGGCAGCACCCACCTGGCGGGCTTGGCGATCAGGCTGGTGAGCAGCTGCCAGCCGGCCATCGGGAACACGCCGATCACGAACGCGATGGCGCTGCGCTGCGCCTGGGGGCGATCGGCCAGGAGCGGATCGATCGTCCAGACCAGGAGCACCGACATGATCACGCGCATGGTGGCGTGCAGGTAGGCGTTCGGCTTGAGGTCGCCCTGGAAGTAGCGGCGCACGATCATCTGGAGGATGTAGAAGTACGCCCCGAGGAAGGCGAACCGGACCGTCTCCATCGGGAACGGCGGCAGCCCGCTCGGCACGAAGGAGGCGGGCACGCCGAGCGAGCGGTTCCAGATGCTCTCGGGCGAGGCCACGAACACCCAGCCGATCGCCATGATGAAGGTCGTGGCCGCAACCGGCAGGGCGTTTTGGCTGCGCAGCCGGGACCGGCGATCGCGATCGACCTGGCCGAACAGCCCCTCGAACTTGAGCTGGTACAGCGTGCGCCGGCCCTCTCCGGCAGTGTCGCCGCCGCGGCCGGCCTGCTCGCGCCGCTCATTCGCCCACTGCGCGTGGTACTCGGAATAGCCCGGCGGCTCCGGCAGGTTGGCCGGATCGTCGATGGCGAGCTGGTAGAGGTTGATGACGTACTCGTCCCAGACCGCGTGGAGGCGCTCCGACACGAACTGGAGGTAGATCAGCGCGGGCAGGAGCGCGAAGAAGACGACCGCGACGATCTTGAAGATCATCTCCTCCTCCGCCGGAGCGAAGAACACCGCCGAGAGCGCGATGCCCAGCACGAGGCTGAAGAACATCAGAAGGTCGGTCGCGCGCCGCAGCCCGTCGGGCCGGTGCGGGCAGCGCCAGTCGCCGTTGCGATCCTTCAGGCCGAGCAGCCGCAGCACGTGCTGCCAGTCGATCCCGCGCACGCCGGCCGGATCGAGGGATTGGTCATTGCTGCCCATGATGACCTCCCGAAACGGGTGGAGTTCCCTCGGCCGAGAGTGGCCGAGCCCATGCACTCAAGGACTCGCCGCGGCGCCGAATTCTTCCCCACGCCGTGGCCGCGGCCGGGCGCAGGATGGGTGAAAACGCCCAGTGTCATGCCGACCTGGCGCGGGTATCGTCGGGACGTGCGCCGTGGGAAGGGGAGGCCGGCCGTCTCGGTCGCGTTGCTCTGCACCGGAGTCGTCGTCGTGACGGCCGGGCTGGCGACGACCCACATGCTGGTGATGGCGGCAGGCGTGGTGGCCATCCTGGGCGGATGGCTCGCCGCCGCCGGGATCACCCCGAGCTCGTCGTCCTGAACCCGGCCACGAGCTGCTGGAGTGTGTCTGCCGTGGCCGCGAGCTCGTGCGCGCTCGCCGCGAGCTCCTGGGCGCTCGCGGTCGTCTCCTGGGTCGAGGCCGACACCTGCTCGGTGGCGACGCTCGTCTGACCGGCGACGCTCGCGACGTCGCCGGTGGCGGCGGCGATCTCGTCGATCTGGCTGGTGACGGTGCGGACGGCCGCGTCGATCGCGGCGAAGGCCTCGCCCGCGCCGGCGACGATGGCGGTGCCCTCCTCGGTGCGACCGGACGCCTCCTCGACGACGCCAACGGCCCGGCCCGTGTCGGACTGGATCTCGGCGATCAGGTCGGCGATCCGGCCGGCGGCGGTATGCGACTGCTCCGCGAGCTTGCGCACCTCCTCGGCCACGACGGCGAAGCCGCGGCCCTGCTCGCCCGCCCGGGCCGCCTCGATCGCGGCGTTCAGGGCAAGCAGGTTCGTCTGGTCGGCGAGGCTCGTGATCGTGACGACGATCCCGCCGATCTGCTCGGACTTGCCCGCCAGCTGCTGGATCGCGTCCGTGACCGCGCGGGTCGAGTCGTTGACCGCGCCCATCGCGGCGGAGGCCTGGGTCGCCGAGGCAGCGCCCTGCTCGGCCACCGCGCGCGCCTCCGCGGCCGCCTCGCTCGTCCGGCTCGTGGTGGCGTTCGCCCGCTCCACCATCTGTGCCTGCCGCTCGGCGCCCGCGGCCACCGCCGTCATCGCCACCGCGATCTCGCCGACCGCGCGGCTGGCATCCCCGGACGTCTGTGCGATGTCCTGCGACGCCTCGCTGATCGCGCCGGCGACCGCCGAGATGCGCGCGACGAGCACCGAGAGCTCGGCGCGCATCCGGTTGTAGGCCTCGACCGATGCCACGGTGGCCGTCGTGATCGCGTTGACCGCCTCGGCGGTCTGCCCGATCTCGTCGTGGCCCGGCTGCTCGATCAACCGCGTCACCGGGACGACGGCGACCGTCAGATCGCCAGTCGCCAGTGCCTCGAGTCCGGTCTTCAGGTCGGCGACGCAATGCTCGCGCAGCATCGTCAGCCGATCGAGCACCGGCCGCAGCCCGCGCGTGATCCCCCGGCTCACGAGGAACGCGAAGATGCCGGCCAGGAGCGCGGCGACGAGCGCGACGACGGCGACGACCCACGTGGCCAGCGACTGCGTCGACGCAAACCGGGCATCGGCCGCGACCTGCTCGCGATTGGCGGACGCCTGGTAGGCGGCGGCGGCGGTCGTGAGCGTGTCCGCCGCCTCGTCGGCCCCTCCCTGGACGATCGCGCTCGCCACCGCGAACTGCCCCGAGCGGACGTCGCGGATGAGGACGCGATCGAAGCCCGAAACGGTTGCGAACGCGCGCCGGATGGCCCGGAGGTGAGCGTGATCGGCGGGGCTCGCCGACTCGCCGGCCAGGGCGTTCAGACCGGCCGTGAAGTCGTGCACGTCGCCCACATGATCCTGGTAGGAGAGCCCCCGGGTGAGCACGAAGCGGGTCTGCGACTCGTGGATGTAGGACGCCAGACCGCGCACGTCGCCGGCCGCCTCGGCCCTGCGAGCGGCGGTGCGTGCCGACCGGCTGGCCTGCCCCATGCTCGCCTGCGCCAGCAGCGACACGCCGGCCACGACGGCCAGGAGCACGACGACGACGCCGAAGCTCGCGTACAACTTCTGGCCCATGGACATATCACGAAGACCGAACATCAAACACCTCCGCCTGGTGCTAATCAAGCCGCAAGACGGTTGATCGGCGTTGGAGGAGGCGACTTGAGCCGTGCCCAGGAGCGGCGGCCTCGGGCCTCAGCGGGTCAGTTCGTGCGGTCCTCGCCGGTCAGGTGCTCGATCCCGGTACGGAGGCGGTCGGTGCGCGACGCCGCGCCAGGCTCGATGATCGCGCTCTCGGGCACGTCGTGCCGGGGCAGGTGCCGGGCCTGGGCGGCCGTGATCGTCAGGCTGACGCGCCTGGCGTCGTCGATCTCACCGACCTGCGCCGCCTCGACGTAGTGCGGGCGGTCGACGTAGTTGTGAAATGCGAATCCGCCGTGATGCGTGATCGCCAGGCCGTCGAAGATGTCCTCGTTCTCGTCGCCGACGACGAGGAAGACGACGCCGACGTGCTCGCCCTCGCTCGAGAGCACCGCCCAGCCGTGCTCGATCACCTTCCAGGAGACCGCGGTCACCCGCGGATCCTAGTGGATCACGAACCGCCCGCCTCGCGCCGCCGGATCGCGTCCAGATCCCCATCCGAGAACCGCCGCCGCCGCTCGACGTCGGCCGGGTCGACCATCTCGCCGTCGCGCTCGACGTATCCGCCGTGGCCCCCGATCACGAGCAGGACGAGCTCTCCCTCGCCGGCGTTCCAGAACCGGCGCGGGGTGGTCGACTCGACGTACACGGCACCGCCCGGGCCGAGGTCGAACGTGTCCCCGTCGACCTCGAACCCGGCCGTGCCGGCGTGGACGAAGTAGAGCTCGTCCTGGATCCGGTGCAGGTGGTGAAACCACTCCGTGCCCGGCGGCAGCACGAGCGCGTTCACCCCGAAGGCCGTGACTCCAAGCGCGTGGCGGAGCTTGCGGAAGACGCCGGGGGCGAGCGCGTCGACGGTGGTCACGCGGTGAGCCATGTGGCTCACTCTAGGGTATGCTCCGCACCGATGGGGAGGCTGCCGATCAGGGGGCGAATCGGCGTGGCGGCGGCGCTGGCGACGGCCGTGCTCGCCGGGGTGCCGGCGACTGCGACGGCGCATCACCGGCCCTCGTGGCGCGTCGTCCATCATGGTGGAGCGGCCGACCTGCGCGCCCTGAGCCCGGTCTCGCGGCGGGTCGTGTGGGCGAGCGGGAGCAACGGCACCGTCCTTCGCACCACGAACGGCGGCCGCTCGTGGCGGAGCGTCGGCCCCGCCGGGACGAGCGCGCTCGAGTTCCGCGGCCTCAAGGCGTTCGACGCGAACCACGCCGTGCTGATGTCGGTCGGCGACCATCCCGGCGACTTCCGCACCTACCTGACCGCCGACGGCGGCCGGCACTGGCGGATCACGAACCAGAACTCGAACCCGCAGGCGTTCTACGACTGCATGGCCTTCTCCGACCGCGAACACGGCCTCCTGCTGAGCGATCCGGTGAACGGCCGGTTCCGCATCCTGATCACCGCGAACGGCGGCCGCAGCTGGCGGATCGACCCGGCCCGCAACATGCCCGCCGCGCACTCGCCCAACGAGTACGGCTTCGCCGCCAGCAACGAGTGCCTCACCGCGTCGGGGCACGATGCCTGGTTCGGCAGCGGCGGCCCGGACGGCTCCCGCGTGTACCGCTCGACCGACGGCGGCCGCCACTGGCAGGTGGCGCAGACGCCGCTTCGCCGCGGTGCGAGCGCCGGGGTGTTCGCGGTCGCGTTCCGCACCCGCCTGCAGGGGCTCGCGATCGGCGGCGACTTCGCCGTGCCGGGTACGGCCCCGCGGGCACTCGCGCTGACGGCCGACGGCGGCCGCACCTGGACGCTCGTGGGCGGCGGCGCGGCCCCGGGTGGCTACCGCTCCGGCGCGACCTGGGTGCCGCACACGACCGGCACAGCCCTTGCCGTCGGCCTCACCGGCAGCGACATCTCGACCGACGGCGGCTTCTCGTGGACGCAGTTCGACGGTGGCAGCTTCGACGCCGTCGTCTGCACCGCCGGGGGATCGTGCTGGGCGTCGGGCGCGAACGAGCGCATCGGCCGCCTCGTCGGCCGCTGAGCGAACTCCACGTCGCCCGTGCATCCCGGGGAGGCGGGCCGCGATGGCCCGCCTCCCCGGGATCGGCTCAGGCTAGGCCGGGCACGGGTTGCCGCTCAGCGTGCGCCGGATCACGTTTCAGACAAGGTCGATTCCCATGACGGATCCCTCCCGGCCCCACTCGGTGATCTCCGTCCGCAGGTGGCGCCCGCCCAGCGTGCGGTAGAAGCCGAGCGCGTTCGGCTCCGCCTCCCACTCCAGTGCCGTCGCGCCCAGCTCCCGCGCCCGGCCGGCGGCGAACCGGAAGAGCAGGGAGCCCAGGCCCCGGCGGATCAGCGCCGGCTCGACCCACAGGTGCTCGAGCACGCAGACGCCGCCCGCCGGCGGCAGGATCTCCGCCCAGGCCACCGCCCGCCGGTCGAGCTCGGCCACGTAGGCGCACGCCGCCGCCAGGCGGCCGGGCGACAGGTCGAGCGCCGCCGCCCACTCGCGGACACGGACGGGGTCGTAGCCCCAGAACGCCTTCGCGGCGGCGGTGATCTCGCGCAGCCGCTCACCTTCGCCCGCGGCGGCGGGGCGGATGCGCACTGCCGCGGTGCTGTCGGGCGCTCCGGACGGCACAACCGGAACCTAGCCACCGGCCGCGTCTGTCCAGCCCGGAGGGCTAGATTCTGCGCATGAGCACCGCGCCCGCCCAGCCGACCGTCCTGCACCTGTCGCTGGTCGTCGGCGGGGTGCTGCGCGATCGCACCGGCGAGCGGCTCGGCAAGGTCGACGACCTCCTCGTGCGGCTTGGCGAGGACTATCCGCCGGTGACCGGTGTGCTGGCGTCGGTCGCGGGCCGGCCCGTGTTCGTCCCCGCGTCCGAGGTGGCCGAGATCGCCCACGGCCGCGTCGACCTGCTCGCCGAGAAGATCGACCTGCAGCGATTCGAGCGCCGCTACGGCGAGGTGCTGCTGCGCAAGGACGTGCTCGACCGGCAGCTGATCAACGTCGACGGCGCCCGCCTCGTGCGCGCGAACGAGATCGAGCTCGCCCGCATCGACGGCTGGTACCGGGTGGTCGGCGTCGACACGGGCCTGCGCGGCATCGTCCGCCGGGTCGCCCCGCGGCGGCTCGGCGCGAACATGCCGCCGGGCACGTTCCTCGACTGGGCCAGCGTCGAGGCCTTCACCGGGCACGTGCCGAGCGTGCGCCTGCGCGTCCCCCACCCCAAGCTGGCCCGTCTGCACCCGGCCCAGCTGGCCGATCTGGTCGAGGCGGCGTCGCACAACGAGGGCGAGGAGATCATGCGCGCCGTCGGCGGAGACGAGGAGCTCGAGGCCGACGTCTTCGAGGAGCTCGATGCCCAGCACCGGCGCGAGTTCATCGAGGAGCGTTCCGACGCCGAGGTCGCGGCCGTGCTCGAGCGGATGGAGACCGACGACGCGGTCGACCTGCTCGGCGACCTGCCGGAAGAGCGCCGCGAGGGGGTCGTGCGCCTGCTCCCCGCCGTCCCGCGCCGGCGCATCCGCGCCCTGGCCGGCTACGACCCCGCCACCGCGGGCGGCCTGATGAGCCCGGAGTTCGTGTGCCTGTATGCGCAGGCGACCAAGGAGGAGGCGATCGGGCGGGTGCAGCGCAGCCGCGCCCCGGCCGACACGCTGGCGTGGGTGTACGTGATGAGCCTCGACCGCCGCCTGAAGGGCGCGATCGCGCTCGCCGACCTGCTGCGGGCCGATCCCGACGTGACGATGGGCGACGTGGCCACCTTCCTGCCGCCGCGCGTGACCGCCGAGGCCGAGCTCGAGGAGGTGGCGCGGCTCATGACCGACTACGACCTGACCGTCGTGCCGGTCGTCGACGAGCGCGACCAGATCATGGGCGTCGTCAGCGTCGACGATGTGCTCGAGATGGTGCTGCCGCGCGGCTGGCGGCGGCGTTTCGACGTGCTCGGCTCGGAATAGCGTGTATCGTCGGCCGCGTGCCGGAGGCGACAACAGCAGCGCGGGTCGATGGCGGGCCGAGTAACCGCTCTCAGGACGCTGCGCGCCCGTCTGCTTCGCGGCGGCTCCGGCCGGCCACGCGGCTGGCTTAATCGTCGCAGCGCGCGGCTGCTCGCGGTCGTCGGCTTCCTCGGGCCCGGCCTGATCGCAGCCAACGCCGGCAACGACGCCGGCGGCATCGCCACCTACTCGTCCGTCGGCGCCCGATACGGCTACGACCTGCTGTGGATGATGGTGGTGATCACCATCTCCCTGATCGTGGTGCAGGAGATGGCCGCCCGGATGGGCGCCGTGACCGGCAAGGGCCTCGCCGAGCTGATCCGCGAGCAGTACGGCGTGCGCTGGTCGCTGTTTGCGACGTCGTCGGTGCTGATCGCGAACGTGGGCATCTGCATCTCGGAGTTCGTCGGCATCGGCGCGGCCCTGGGACTGGCCGGGATCCCGGCGCAGGTCTCGGTGCCGATCGCGGCCGTCGGCGTCTGGCTGCTCCTGATCCGCGGGTCGTACAAGGCCGCGGAGCGGATCTTCGTGCTGATGACGATCCCGTTCTTCGCCTACCCGATCGCGGCCATCCTGGCCCGGCCCGACTGGGGCGCGGTCGGCCACGCGGTGGTCGCACCCAACATCCACGCCTCGCATGCCTATCTGTTCCTGTTCATCGCCACGGCGGGCACGACGATCACGCCGTTCATGCAGCTCTACGTCCAGTCGGCGGTCGTCGAGCGCGGTGTCGGCACCGACGAGCTGAACGCCGAGCGGGCCGAGGTGACGTCGGGCTCGATCTTCGCCGACATGGTCGCGAGCTTCATCATCATCGCCACCGGCGCCACCCTCTACCTGCACGGCGAGCACAACATCACGTCGGCGGCGCAGGCGGCCAAGGCGCTCGAGCCGTTCGCGGGCCGGTATGCCGAGGTGCTGTTCGCCGTCGGCCTGCTCGGGGCGAGCCTGCTCGCGGCCGCCATCCTGCCGGTCACCGCCGCCTACGTGGTCGCCGAGACGTTCGGCTTCGAGAAGGGCATCAGCCGCCGCATCCACGAGGCGCCGGTCTTCGTCGCCGTCATCACGGTCCTGATCGCGATCGGCACGATCGTGGCCATCATCCCCGGCATCCCCGTGATCGGCCTGCTCGTCGGCGTGCAGGTCGTGAACGGCGCGCTCCTGCCGGTGCTGCTCGTGTTCATCTGGAAGCTCGCGAGCGACCGCGAGCTGATGGGCGACTACCGCAACGGCCGCATCTTCAATGCCATCGCCGGCCTGACGGTGCTGGCAACGTCGGCCCTGTCGATCACCCTGCTCGTCGTCACGCTGGGCGGATCCTTCATCTAGCCGCCAATCGGGGTCAGACCCCTTCTGGCGGGTCCGGTGGTCGATGCGAGGCGCTGACGCGCGCCCGCCAGAAGGGGTCTGACCCCGATTGGCGGGACCGAGTAGAGTCGGGCGTGTGAGCGAGCAGGCATTCGCGGTCCCGGTCGGTGACGGCGTGCTCGCCGGCCACCGCGGCGGCGGCGGGCCGCCCGCGCTCCTGCTGCACGGCGGCGCGGCCTGGAGCGACTACATGGGTGGTTGCGCCGCGGAGCTCGCCGGCCTGCTGACCACCCACCGGTACACCCAGCGGGGGACGCCGCCCTCCACGGTCGCCGGCCCGTACTCGATCGAGACGCACATGGCCGATGCCGTGGCCGTCCTCGACCACTTCGCGATCGATCGGGCCTGGGCGGTCGGCCACTCGTGGGGCGGCCACCTGGCGCTGCACCTGCTCGTCGCCCATTCCGAGCGGCTGCTCGGCGTCGTCTGCATCGACCCGCTGGGAGCGTTCGAGCGCGTGTTCGGGCAGTACTCGGACGCCATCGAGGAGCAGCTCACCGCCGGGCAGATCGCCCGGATCGCCGAGATCGAAGCCCTCCGCGCGCGCGGCGAGGCCACCGAGGCAGACCTGATGGAGCGGGCCGCCGCGGTCTGGCCGTACTGGTTCGCCGATCCCGCATCGGCGCCCCCCATCCTCGCCGGCCGCATCGGCGTCGAGTGCTCGCGCGCGACGAACGAGTCGATCGCCCATCACTTCCGGCTGAGCACGCTCGCGACCGGCCTGCCCTCGGCCGCGCTGCCGGCGCTCTTCGTGCACGGCGAGCGCGACCCGATGCCGTCGTCGTCGTCGCTCGAGACGGCGGCGCTGATCCGCGGCGCCGAGGTCGCCATCATCCCCGGCTGCGGCCACTTCCCGTGGATGGAGCGCCCGGGTGAGGTCCGCCGCGCCGTCGCCGCCTTCCTGCCCGGCCACGAGTAACCGGGGCCAGGCCCCGGCTATTCCCCGTCCCACTTGGGGTGGTGGCGGCGGGCCCAGTCGCGCCGCACCGTGCCGAGCACCATCCCCCGCAGCGAGGGGCGCGTCGACGGGTGCACGAGCGCCAGGTACAGGTGACCGGCGATCAGCGGCACGGCCACCCACGTGGCGATGTCGTGGACGAGGATTGCGCTCGTCTTGCCGCGCACGGCGGCGTCGGTCTCCTGCAGGTAGATCAGCACTCCGCTTGCCGTGAACACCACCATCAGCCCGGAGACGATGGCCGCATTCAGCTTCTGGCCGGCGTTGAACCGTCCCTGCGGCGGCTCGGCGCCGCGCCGGGCGACCGCCCAGCGCAGCCAGCGCACATCGTCGTCGTCGAAGCGGTCGATCTGGGCGGCGGTGCGCCGCAGCCGGCCGTGGGTGTCGCTCAGAAGCAGCACGACGAGCCCGGCCCAGAACGCGATCGCCGCGCCCAGGTGCAGCGACTTCCACAGCCGCCGGTCGGCCGCAAGCTGCGAGAACACCGGCAGGTACAGGATGAGGCCGGTCGCCAGCATGATCAGGAACGTGATCGCGAGCAGCCAGTGCAGCGATCGCTCCTCGGGCCAGAACCGGCGCACGTAGTCCGGCGCCGGCCGGCTGCGCTCAGTACCCGTTGGAACGGCCGACCCAGGCGTCGACGTCATAGCCGTTCTGCTCCCAGAAGCCGGGCTGCAGGTTCGGCACGAGCTCGATCCGGTGCAGCCACTTGACGTTCTTGTAGCCGTACATCTCGGGGATGACGAGCCGGATCGGTGCGCCGTGGGCGCGCGAGAGCGGGGCGCCGCCCATCGTGTGGGCGAGCATCACCTCGGGCAGCGTCGACTGCGGCAGCGAGAGCGTGTCGGTGTAGCCGGGCTCCATCGAGACGAAGTTGACGTAGCGGGCCGTGGGCAGGGGCTCGACCATGTCCCAGAGCGTCTGCAGCCGCACCCCCTGCCAGTGCACGTTTCCGACGGTCCAGCCGGTGACGCAGTGAAAAGTGGTCGTCTGGGCGACCGCGGGCAGCGCCCGCACGTCCGACCAGGTGAGCGTCACCGGCTTGCGCACGTGGCCCGTGATCTCGAGCCGGTAGCTGGCAGGGTGAAACGTCGGCCACGGCGGATTGATGGCGTAGATGCGCCACCCCGACGGGAAGACGTCCTTGATCGCGTTCGGCACGACCGCACCGGCATCGGCGATCGGCCCCCGCAGCGCCGACGTGATGCGATCGCCGAGGAGCAGGCCGACGCCGCCGGCGCCCACCACCGACAGGAACGCGCCGCGACCGAGCCGCCTCTCGCCCATCACCACAGTATGGGCTGGCCGGCACTCCCCCGCCAACGACCGGCTCACAGTGTTTCGGTTCTTGCAAGGAACCCGCCTCAGGTGGCAGGCGCGGTGGTCTCCGTGTCCGGCACCCCGGTCGACGGGATGTGCGGCTTTCGGGGCGCGTAGCCATGCGCGTAGCGGGTCAGCTTGTTCTGCTGCTTCTCGAGCCTCCCGATGACGACCTGCACGTGCCTCAGCGGCAGCATCGACCTGAGCTGCGTGGTGATCTGCGCGCGCACGGCGGCGAACGGCTTCTGCGACCCGGCCTTGACCGTGTCGCCGGTCGGGCGGATGACGAAGTAGCACGTGGGCTTGCACTTGCCCTTGAGCGACGGCTGCGACCTGATGTAGGCCTGCTCCACCCGCACGGGCGGCGAGAGCGTGTTCGTGGGCAGGCCGAACGCCGCGGCCGCGAAGGCCTGGTCGACCTGCCCCCGGATCGCGACGAACGGCGCATGCAGCGAGCTGTCGTCGAGCGCCCCGGAGGCGAGGTCGGCAAAGCTCTTGCCCCCCGCGATCGCCGCGCGCGCCCTCGCGGCGGCGGCCCTGCTCGGCTCGAGCACGTAGGCCACCGCGCGGGTGTCCGCGGCCACCTCGTAGTCCGCCTTGTGCGCGCCGTAGTAGGCCTCGACGTCCTGCGGCGTGACGGTCACCTGGCTCTTCAGCTTCGCGGAGATGCGCTGCTCGAGCAGCGAGAGCTCGACCTGCTGGCGCACGTCGGCATCGGTCAGCCTGTACCGGGCCTGGTCGGCGCGGTACTTGGCCGTGTCACCGGCGTACAGCCGCTGGATGTTCTTCGCGATCGCCGCCTGCACCTGGCGGGGGGTGACGGTGATCGAGAGGTTGCGGCCGATGGCGTGCAGTTGGGCGTCGAGGACGAGATACGTGACGACCGGCTGGACGATCGCCGTCCGGTAGGCCTCCGTCCCCACCGGCGGCACCGTTCCGCGCTTGTCGCTGCAGTTCTCCTGCCCCTGCGACCCGCCCGTGCATGACTCGCCGCCGAGCTCGATCGCGCGCACATCGAGCTTGATCTGGTGCGCGACCTGCGCCTTCGTGATGTGGGTCCCCCCGACCACGGCCACATCGCCCGGATCGAGCTGGGCAGGCGTGCTCGTGCCGGACGAGCCACCGCAACCCGCCAGAACCGTCGCAACCACGACGATGAGCGCGATCTCTCGTCCTCTGCCCACCGCTCCACTGTACGTGGAGGCGGGATCGTCCGCAAAAGCGGCGGCCGCGATAGCCTCGTGCGATGCCATGGCGGCATCCGGCCGGTCGCAGCCTCGCGCTGGCCTTCGTCGTCCACGCCGTGCTCGTGGGCACCTGGGCCGGACGCGTGCCCGCGATCAAGCACGCCCTGCACCTGTCCGACACACGGCTGGGGGTCGCCCTGTTCGGGATGGCGGCGGGGACGCTCCTCGGCAGCTGGTGGGGAGGGCATCTCGCCCGCAGGCTCGGGCCGACGCTGGTCGTCCGGGCGGGCATCCCGGCGATGGCCGGCGCGCTCGTCGCCGCGGCCCTCGCCGGAAGCCTCGCCGGGCTGACCGCCGCCGTCGTCGTGTTCGGCACGGTCGGCGCGATCGTCGACGTGGGCATGAACTCGCTCGCCGTCGCGGCGGAGCGCGCCCGCCGCCGCCCGCAGATGTCGGGCTTCCACGCCGCCTGGAGCATCGGCCTTCTGGCCGGCGCGCTGGTGGCCAGCGGCGCGGCGGCGATCGACCTGCGGCCGAGCGTGCACTTCGCCGTCGTGGGCGCCGTCGTCACCGTCGGGTCGGCCCTCGTCCTGGCCCGCATCCCGCGCGACGCGCCGCGCGGGCCGGCCGCAGGCCGCCGCCGCCGGCCGCCGTGGACCGCCGGCCTCGTTGCACTCGGCCTGGTGGCGTTCTGCAGCTTCTTCGCCGAGGGCGCCGCCGCCGACTGGAGCGCCGTCTACCTGCACGACCGCGCCGGTTCGGGCGCGGCCGTGGCAGCGGCGGCCTTCGCGGGCTTCTCGCTCGCGATGGCAGCATCGCGGCTCGTCGGCGACCGCCTGGTGACGACGTTCGGCCCGGTCGGCACCGCCCGCAGGGCGAGCCTGGTCGCGGCGGCCGGCCTGGGGATCGCCCTGGCGGTGCCGACGCCGGCGGCGGCGGTGGCGGGCTTCGCGCTCATGGGCGCCGGCCTCGCCCCCATCGTCCCGACGATCCTGAGCGCCGCCGGCGGCTCCGGAGGCGGCGTGGAGGCGGCCATCTCGCGGGTGCTCCTGATCGCTTACACCGGGTCGATCGCCGGCCCGGCCGCGATCGGCTTCGCCGCCGGGCACGTCCCCCTGCGCGCGGCGCTCCTGATCCCGCTCGCGCTGATCCTGTGCATCTGCGCCGCGGCCGGCCTGGTGCGGCCGGCGGCGCACGCCGGGTGACCCATCTACGCTGCGGGTGTGCAGTTCCGCGCCATCACTCCTGACGAGCCCGAGTGGATCACGCGCCCGCACGAGCCCGGCGAGCCGGCCCGCCACGTGGCCGAGCTGAGCGAGCTCGCGGGCTTCGCCCACAGCCGGGCGAACATCTGGCGCTACGAGCCGGGCGCCGCCGGCCGCCGCCACCGCCATCCCGTCCACGAGGAGACGTTCGTCGTCCTCGCGGGGACGCTCTCGATGTATCTGGGCGACCCGCCGCAGCGCCACGACGTGCCGCAGGGCGGGATCATCCATGTGCACCAGGGCACGGCCCAGCAGACGGTCAACCACGGCGGCGAGGACCTGCTCGTCTACGCCTACGGCGCCCCGCCCGAGCGCGAGCACGAGCGGGTCGAGCTGCTCGACTCGGCCGTCTAGCCATCTGAGCCTGTGCCGGTCGCATTCGCCGCAGAGGACGTCTTCAAGCGCTACGGCCACACCACCGCCCTCGACGGCGTGAGCATCCATGTGGACGAGGGCGAGCTCGTCGGGCTGCTCGGCCCCAACGGCGCCGGCAAGTCGACGCTCGTGAAGATCGGCTGCGGCCTCGTGCGGCCGACGCGGGGCACCGCGAGCGTCTGCGGCGCCCCGGCCGGTTCGGCGGCGGCGCGGGCAAATCTCGGCTATCTGGCGGAGCTCTTCCGCTTCCCGGGCTGGATGTCGGCCGCCGAGCTGCTCGTGATGCACCAGGGCCTGACCGGGTCGGACGGAGGCGCAGCCGAGCGCGGTCGGCTGCTCGAGCTGGTCGGCCTCGCCGACGTGGCCGACCGGCGGGTGGAGTCGATGTCGAAGGGCATGCAGCAGCGCCTCGGGATCGCCCAGGCGCTGATCGGCGCGCCCCGGATGCTGGTGCTCGACGAGCCGACGAGCGCGCTTGACCCGGCCGGGCGGCGGACGATACGGGCGCTGCTCGAGGAGCTGCGCGCGGGCGGCACCGCCGTCCTTCTGAACTCGCACCTGCTGAGCGAGATCGAGCTCGTCTGCGACCGGGTCGTGATCATCAAGAGCGGCCAGGTGGTGGCGCAGGGCAGCCCGGACGCGCTCACCTCGGCGCGCGGCGTCGAGATCGAGACCGGCTCCGGCACCCGCCGCTACGAGGCCGGCCGTGAAGACGTGCCCGGCCTGGTCGCCGGCCTGGTCGCGGCCGGAGAGCGCGTCTACGAGGTGCGCACCACCCGGTCGACCCTCGAGGAGGTCTACCTGGAGGCGGTCGAGGGGGAGATGGGATGAGCGGCGCCAGGGTGATCGTGGGCGTGACGCTGCGGGAGTGCCTGCGCCGCCGGGTGCTTGCGGTGGTCGCCCTCCTCACCGCCGCGTTCCTCGCGCTCTACGGCGTCGCCACCCACCTGGCCTTCGCCACCCTGGGCGCGGCGCGTGTGCGCCAGGCCGGGGCGCTCGTGGATGCGCATACGCTCGCCGGCGCGACCCTGCTCGGGCTGGCCATGTTCGCGACGCTGTTCCTGGGCGCCGTGCTGGCGGTGTTCCTGACCTTCAACGTCGTCCGTGGCGACGCGGAGCAGGGGCTGCTCCAGCCGGTCGTCGTGCGCCCGATCGGGCGCACGGTGTTCGTCGCAGCCCGCTACGGCGCGGCCTGCGGCATCTGCTGCGCCTATGTCGTGATCGTGTACGGCTCGGCGGTCGTCATCACCGGCCTCGAGGGCGGTTGGTGGCCGGACAGCTACGTCGTGCCCGGGCTCGCGCTTGCCGGCGCCGTGTGCGTGGTCGCCGCGATCTCGCTGCTCGGGTCGGTGTACATGTCGACGATCGCAAACGGCATCGCCGTCCTCATGGTGTACGGTGCCGGGCTCGTGTCGGGCCTGCTCGGCCAGATCGGCTACTCGCTGCCGTCACAGCGGCTGCAGGACATCGGCCGCGACGCCTCGTGGGCGCTCCCCTTCGACGCGCTCTACCAGGCCGGGCTGCACTCGCTGACGGCCGACACGAGCGGGTTCACCGGCGTGATCGTCCACCTCGGCCCGCTGGGCGGCGCGCAGGGCGCGGGCCCTGCGCTCGCAGTCTGGTCGGTCGCCTACGTCGCGGTCGTCCTCGCCGCGACCGCCGCAGGCCTGCGCCGGCGCGATCTCTAGAGCCGGCGCGCCCAAGGCACCGCGCCCGCACAGCCGCGCCGACCGCAGGTTGTAGACTGCCCCTCCCGCGCCCGTAGCTCAGGGGATAGAGCGCTGCCCTGCGGAGGCAGAGGCCGCACGTTCGAATCGTGCCGGGCGCATGGCTCAACCAAGCCGTTTCCGAGATGCCCGAAACCGCGAAACCCGCACGATTAGTACGAATGGCTCCAACGGTGACGCCACTGCGGAGCCAGGCCGCGCGCGATCGCGATGCCAAGGAGTGGGTCACACGGATCTCCCGCGAACAGCGGATCTGGGATCTCCGCGCCCGCGGGTTCTTCCACATGGGCGCCGAGTTCGTCGAGTAGAAGAGCCGACGCAAGAACCCGCGTCCTCGGTCCGAGACTTGAAGCCACCGAGGGATTGCCGTGACGCAGGTTCAGCCGCGGATCCGTGGCTGATTGCGTCGCGGCGTCCACCGTCTCCGGGCTACGTCCGAATACCGGAAGATCGAGCCTGGCTGCTGCAACTGCATCGAGTGCACCCAACGATGGATGACGTCCCGACGCCAGGTGTCGTCCGTCGAGTACCCCGCGTCGCGTCGCCCATCGACCGTTGCGATCGTCGTTCCGAACTGTGCGATGAGTCCAGCGTGATCACCAGGCATGGCGTCGTCTCCGGTGACAAGGACATAGTCAGACAGGTCTTCCGCGAGTCGCTCAAGGAGGGGGCGGTCCTTCAGCCCGGCGTAGTCGAGGTCGGCGAGCGAGCGTGCCACTCGATCGCGCTTTCGGATTTCGGCCGCCAGTCGGGCGTCGATGTTCTCGTCAATCACACCAGGCGAGGGTGGCGCGTCGGATCAGGCTGCCTCATCAGCAAAGCGCCGAGTGGCCGCCCACCAGCGAGTAGCGTCGTGGATCTCGGCTTCTGTGACGCCGAAGCCCTCCTTCAAGTCCTCGATACCGCCCACCACACTCGCGAGCTCGGCGACCTCTTCCGCGGGGATGCGTCGGCCACGAATCACTGGCCGGCCGCCCAGGGTCTCCGGATCGACCTCGATGTGTTCGAGGTCGGGTAACGCGCGCACGGCCCAGCCTCCACGCCGCAACTGCTGGCTGATCCGCTCCAGGTTCTCTCGGGAGATCACCTGCTGCCAAGGGCGGTCACCGACGTCGAACGGCCCCTCCTTCGTTTCCAGGACGATCCTGCCCTCTGGCGTGGTGGACAGACCATGAGCGTGCGTGAGGGGCCACGACGAGCCCCACTCGGACCGCAAGGCCTCAATCGCAGTACGGATCTGGCGGTGAGTCGCCCCACGCTCTAGCAGCTCATGCACGATCATCGCCTCGGCGACGTCCTGGAACGAGTAGGCCCGAGGTCGTCCTTCGAACTTGGAGGATCGGATATACCCGCGCCGCGCCCACTGGCCGACCTTCTGCCCCGACACGCCCGCAAGCCGCCCCACGTCATGCGCCAAGTACCATCCGGCGGGCGGCAACTCGCGGAGTGTGGCGCTCAGGTCGGGCATCGCTCTCTCGGTGACGGTATCCCCAGCCGGTGATCCGGTCAAAGGAGGAGTTCGACGACCACGCGGGGATCCCGCCTTCCGGTGCGCGTTGTCGCCACGTAGACATCACCATTCCGATGCCACCTCGGCGAGCGTTCTCGACGGCCTCGGATCGACAACTACTAACGGTGGCGCGTCGTCAGGCATCCATATCGCGGTTCGGGTGGTACTGCGCCGCGTGCGGCTACCGTTCGCGATGAAGGCAGCCCGACAACTGGTTGAGTGTCGCAACCCGAACTGTCGCGCCCTCGGGCTGCTTACCGCGCACGTGTTGCAGCCGGCGACGGGCTCGGCAGGCGTGGTGGCGGTGTGCGCGCAGTGCGGCCGGGACAACCCGCGGCCCGCATCGGTGCGACCCGACTCGCCGCGGAGATAAGGCCGCACGCCGGCCCCGATTCACGTGGACTACCGTCGCGGCCAACATCCAGTCTCGTAGCCCACCCCGTGATGGGCTTAGCGTGTTTTTGGAGCGTGGCGCGCGGGATCGGCGGCTGCGTAGTCGGGGATCCCGACCAGCTTCCAGAGTGTCGCGGTGTCGTCGTCGGCCATCATCCAGTGAGTTGCGCAGAGGTGGACTCGAGGGCATCCGCGCACCTTGTAGGTTTGGCTTCGGATCGCCGGCTCGTCACATCCACGGGCCGCACATCTCATCGCTCACCGTCCCCTCGGTGTCGCCTTGCGCGACCTTATCGAGCCGAGATTGGGAGCGATTGGACTGGGACCAAGAACGAGGCAAGGTCGAACGCACTCGGCCCGCGGCCGGTTGGGACGAGCCGGCCGCGGCGGGCGCGGACTAGAGCGAGGCGATGACGTTGGTGAGCGTGTTCTGGATCGCGGTCGCGAGCAGGCCCAGAGTGACAACGACGGCGATCGTGATGACGCCGAGGACGACGGCGTACTCGGCCATCGTCTGGCCGCTGTCGTCGCGCAGTTCGGTAAGGAACTCGTTCATGTGATGACGCCTCCTAAGAGCGGAATCCTGCCGGCGGGGGGAGAGGGTGTCCGCTTGACGCGGAGCATCGTGATTCGCACCGGCAGGAGGATGCATATACCGAGTTTGCCTCTGTTGCATTTGTACGCCGACAAAGGCGACGCGGCAACTCACCCGATCGAGTGAACGCCGTCGCCGCCTGCCGGTCGCGGGGCGCCGGCGAGGCGACCCGCACCGAGAGAGTGTGGCTAGCCACCCAGAGGACGCAGGGCTGCCCCACCGCACCACGCCGTTGCGGAGGCCAGACTTGCACTCATGACCAGCCGTGACCGTTTCCGCACCAACCTCTCCTCGCTCCCGGCACTACGCCGACCGATCGTCCAGCCGCTCCCGCCCGCCGCCTTCACCCCGCGGCCGATCCCCGACCCGCCGTACACCAACGCCGGCCGCTGATCACCGGACAGCCACCGTGGAGTCCCGTCCGCCCTGCCCCACCGATATCGAGGCAACGTTTGAGATCGCCTCGCCGCGGTTGGTTGACGTAGTGGTGTCGGTGACCGCGGGTGTGCGAGCCCGGCGGCATTACACGCCGCCGGGCTCTGAGACGGCGTTTACGAAAGCTGGCGGAGCGGGCCGTTCAGGTCGCCGAACTGGCGAGTGCTCAGGATCTGGACGCCGGCGTTGTGGGTGCCGTTGAACGGTGTGACGGTGCTCCCGCATCCCGCCCTGGCGGCGGTCTTCGGCGAGTTGAACCAGACACCGACGTGATACTCGTGTACGTGCCCAGTGGCCGGATTGGCATTCGCGTCCGGGAACGCGTTGGAGAATACGACCGGAGCCGGAGCGGTGCCCGGGGCGACGATGAACGTCTCGATGTTGAAGCGCCCGATGAACTCGGCGCTTCCCCGACCCGTCGCATCGGTCTCGATGTCGCCCTGATACCAGGACAGCCCAAACGACGCGTTCGGGACCTGGATCACGGACAAGTCGAAGTCCTTCCTCGCTGGCAGTCCGTGCACCTTCACCTTCATGACCTCGAACGTGCCATGCGTGGTAACGGTGACCTAACCGCCGGCGTGCGGTAGGCACCCGGCAGTCACGGCGCCGGTGGATCGCAGCAGCCGAAACTGGATCTGGTGACTCGCCGCCGAGCCGGTTCCGGCCAGTACTCCGACCGCGGCCGCCACGACGAGCGTCGTTCCGAGGGCGAGGCCGCCCCGTTTACGGTACTTCCGGATAGATACCTACAAACATGAACCACTGCCTGAGGCGAGCACCACTGTGAGAGACCCCTTAAGGGCCTGCCCACACCACCTCTCGCCGGGGCACATGGCGATGGCCGGCGCCATATCGGGGGGATCCATGGCCCCCGCGGCCGCCTTGGTACGCGAACCCGGACACGATTCCCTGCCAGCTGCCCGGCTCGCGTGGCCTACGTGTCCTTTCGCCCGGCGTTATCGGACTGGCGGCTGGGGTGGATCCGCTCGCCTGCTGGGCGCTGCGATCCCCGCCGGACATCATGGTGGCGGCGTGGAAGTTCCGCGCGCGGAATCACCTCCGCGGTCGGACAGATACACCACCACGGCCTTGACGCGTTTGTGTGTGTCGGTCTCCCAGGCGAGTCCGAGCTTCACGAAGATCGAATGGATGTACTTCTCGAGCGAGCGCTCCGTGATCCCGAGTGCCGCGGCGATGGCGGCGTTGTTCTTCCCCTTCGCCATCTCGGAGAGGATGTCGCGCTCTCGTGGAGTCAGGTCCGACAAGGGCGACTCGTCCGCCTCTGCGCGGGCCGCCACCAACGCATCCACGATCGTCGGGTCGACCACGGAACCGCCCTGGGTGACGCTGTGGATTGCGGCGACTAGGTCGTCGACGTGTGCCACCCGCTCCTTGAGCAGGTAGGCGCGGCCGGCTGATCCCGACTCGAACAGGTCGAGCGCGTAGCGGGCGTCGGCGAACTGGCTCAGGACAACCACCCCGATCCGGGGGTCGCGTTGCCGGATGATCGCCGCCGCCCGGATGCCCTCGTCGGTGTGGGTGGGTGGCATGCGCACATCGGTGAGCACGACGTCGGGACGCTGTTGGGAGACGGCGTCCAAAAGCTCGTCGAGTCCCGTGCAAATGGCGACGATGTCGATCGTCGGCTCGCGTTCGAGCAGCCGACGGACCCCCTCACGTACCACGTAGGTGTCCTCGGCGAGCACCACCCGTGTCGGCATCGGCTGAGCTTACCGCCCGGCGCCGGTGGGCAGGGTTGGCGCCGAGCGGCTCAGGGCGAGACCGGGATGATGCCTCGGACGCAGGTTCCGCGTTGGGGGGCGGCATCCACCTGGAGGGTGCCGCCGAGCGCACCGAGGCGGTCCTCCATGCCCGCGAGCCCGACCCCAGCTCCTGCACGGGTCGGTTCGAAGCCCGGGCCGTCGTCGATGACCTCGAACACGAGCTGACCGTCGCGCTGCTCGACGCGGACCACGACTCGAGCGTCGCGCCCCACGTGCTTGGCCACATTCTGAAGTGCCTCGAGACAGCAGAAGTAGACCGCCGATTCGACATCCGCGGGATGGCGCCCGACACCCTCGGTCTCGAACGAGACGACGATCGGTGTCCGTGCCGCGGCAGCGCGCAGCGCGTCGCCGAGGCCGCGCTCCTGGAGGAGCGGCGGATAGATCCCGTGCGCGAGGTCGCGCATCCCGCCGATCGCCTCATCGACGTCTCTCCCCAGCTGCGCGAGCGCCTCCTCGGCGGCGGCTGGATCCGACGACACGAGGTCGCGCGCCAGGCGCAGGTTGATCGCCAGGGCCACGAGATCCTGCTGGGCGCCGTCGTGGAGGTCGTGCTCGATCCGCCGCCGCTCGGCGTCGCCGGCCGCGACGACGCGTGACCGCGACGAGCGCAGTTGCTCTGCCTGGCTTCGGAGCTCGTCGAGCGATGCATGGAGCGCCACGTCCAGTCGGGCACTCCGCAGTACCAGCCCGATCCGCCTGGCGAGCTCCGCGAGCGCAAGCTGGTGCACATCGCTCAGGTCCTCGCCACCGGGTCCGCGTTCGACGGCGAGCAGTCCGAGCAGTTCGTCGGAGCTGACGATGGGCGCGACCCGCACCGGCCCGTCCTCGCGCCCTTCCAGCAGCGACGGAAGCCATACTCGAAGCCACGCGCGGCCGGCGATTCCGACTCCGGCCAGAGCTCGGAGCTCGGCCGCGCCCACGTGGGCGCGGCGGCGGGCCCGGTAGGGATCCGAGGCGACGAGGTGCAGCACGCCGTCGCGGTTCACCCACAGCTCGGCCGCCGTGAGCGCGAGCGCGGTGCGAAGCGACTGGGTAACCTCGACCAGCACCTCATCGAGCGGGAGCGGCTGGGACAGCGTGCGGCTCACCACCGCGAGAAGCGCGTCCGGGGTGCGCGGCTCCTCGTCGACGAGGCCGGCGGCGATTGCATCGAATCGGTCCTGAAGGGGCCGGAACAGGAGGGCGCCGGCACCGGTCGCGACCAGCGCGGCGACGACGACCGCGCGCTCCGCTCCCGTCGGGGATCGCCCCAGTGCGAGCAGCATGACGATGGCGGATGCGAGCAGGACACAGCCGAGAGCGGTCAGCCGGATCGTGCGTGCCAGCACGGTGCCACTCGCCCCCGACGTGCGCGGCCAGGTCGCGAGGATCAGTGCGACCGGGATCGGAATGGCGACGACCACGGCGGCGACCCATACGTCGCGGGGCCAGCCGACAAGGACGTGGAGGAGCGCCACGGCCAGGAGGGCCTCGCCGGCGGCGACGGTCGCCCAGGTAGCCCAGCGGGCGCGATCGTCGGACAGGTCGGACGCCACCGTTTGTCGACCTCACTCCGCGCGCAGCGCCTGCGCCGCCTGTGTCCGCGCCGCACGTCCGGCCGGTGCGAGTGCGGCCACCGCCGCCACGAGTAGTGCGGTTGGAATCGTCGCCGCCAGAGGGACGACCGGGATGACCGTGACCTGGAGCACACCGAGGTTTTCCGCAGCGATCGTCCATGCCCAGCGTCCGACGGCGATGCCCAGCGGCAGACCAACCACGAGCCCCGCGACCGACACGGAAACCGACTGCCACAGAACGGTCGCCATCACCTGGGACCGCCGGAGGCCAAGGGCCTTCATGACGGCGAGGTCGCGCCCTCGGTCGCGGATCGAGGCCGCCAGCAGATGGATGAGCGCAACGACACCGACCAACACCGCGACAGCCGCGATCGCGTAGGGCACCACCCGGGTGCGCGCCAGATCGGCGACCTTGTCCGGCGCGACCGGATCGAAGGCCGTATACGTGCTCTCGAGCCGCGAGAGCGCCGATCTGCGATCGACTCCAGGGGCAAGCCTGACCCGGAAGAGGCTCCAGAAGGTGGTCGGGATGACCCGCTTGAGCCCCGGCAGCGTCATCGCCGCTCCGCCGCCGAGATCGTTCGTGGTCGACGGCGGCAGAATCCCGGCGCCGACGACCCGCATCCGCTCCCTGCGTGAGCCTCGCTGAACGGTCACCGTCTCCCCGACGCGTGCACCGACGGTTCGCAGCGTGCCGGGCGCGAGCATGATCTCGTCGGCCGCAGCCGGAGCGCGCCCGGAGGCGACCGTCGGTGTCACGTTGCCCTTCCCGCTCCCCATCGCCTGGACGCCGACCTGGTGACCGTCGACGAGGATGCTCGTCGCGGCCGCGCCGGTCGCGAACGCCCCTACGAGCGGGCTGGCCCGAAGGGCAGCCTCGTCGATGGGCCGAGGCGCGCCACCCTGGCCGATCTCCAGATCCCAGTTCTGGCCGTACAGGCGCGGGGTCTCGAGCAGATGCGTGACGCTCGCTGAGAAGACCGCGGCAGCCGAGACCGTCGTCACCGCGGCGATGGCGCCGGCGAGTGTGAAGCGCAGAGACACAGACCCCATCCCCCCGCGACCCAACATGAGGCGCACTCCCGCACCGGCGGTAAGCGGTAGGCGCCGAAGGTGTGGGCGGATGTGATCGCCCAGGAATCTCGGGCCGATGCCGCGCTCGCCGCGACCGGAGAGCAGCCACGCGCCGATACCGGCCAGCGTCGAACAGATCACGATGAGCGCCATCGCGCCGACCGCGGCGGTCGAGTCAACGGAGATGCCCGGCGAGGGTTCCATGGAGTGCGCGGCCCCGAGCGGAAACATCCAGGAGAGCACCGCCGCGATGACAACCGCGATGCCGGCCGCGCCCACACCGACCACGGCTCCGTGGCCGGCGCCGATCCGCGCGAACTGACTGCGGCGCATCCCCAAGGCCCGGAACGTCCGCCAATCGTCGGAGTCGGATGCGCTCGGGCGCAAGAGGAGGATTATGGCCAGCGCGAGCGTGGCGAGCGCGCCGATGATCGACACGAACCACACGGCCCGGTTTTGCACGTCCACCGACCGTTGCACAACGCCGCGGATCGACGAATCATCGAAGAAGTCGAACCCGGAGCCGGCGGCGATCCGGTCGACGCCCGCATGGAACGCTGCGATGTCGGCCGCCTTGCGCCTGAGGGCGAACGAGTCCTCACGAACCCATGCCTGCAGATGGTCGCGGCCGTACGCGGCCTGGAACCCGGGGGAGAGCTCGACCCATCGGCCGTCGACCGCCGAGGCCACGCCGACGATCCTGAGCCGGATGAGCGGGCCGCTTGCATAGGTCTTCGGATCGGCTCGGAAGTCATATGGGATGTTATGTGTGTCCCCCCACGCGATGAACCGCGCAGTGGCGAAGCGGAGCTGAAAGCGATCGCCGACCCCATAACCCAGGATGCGCGCCGCCGCCCGGTCGACCAGGACCTCGTTCGGGTGGCGCGGATCAGGGCGTCGGCCCGCCACCAGGTGTGCGCGGTCGATCGTGCGGCCCTCGGCCGGGCCGACCGGCTCATAGATGTTCAGGGCGTCCGGGCTCTCGTCCGGCCAGATGGGGGCTCCTGAACGCGTGCGACCACTCGCCGCGAGCTCGTCGCGACGCCCGAACGCGGCCACCTGCGGCAGGCGCTCAATGCTGCGGATGTCAAGCCCCGAGGTGTCGTAGAAGTACCCCGAGTCTACGTATGCGTCGGCACGGCGAGTTGCGTCGGCAAGCCGGCCGACCACCGTGTTGCCGCGGCGCGCTCCGGCGAGACCGGCGATCACCGCCCCGGTTGCGGTGCCCAACACCAATGCCACTGCAAGCCATACCGCCCACCGAGTTCGGATCTCCGTGCGCAGCCGGTAGGCGACGGCGTTCATCTCACGACGGATCGGTGACGGCACCGACCGGCGGTGGCACTTCGGTGACGATACGGCCGTCCCGGATCGCCACGATCCTCACCGCGCCCGCCGCAACGTTCGGATCGTGCGTCACGAGCAGAATCGCCTGACCGTCGCGGTTCAGGCGCCGCATGAGCTCGAGCACCTCTGCGCCGCCTTCGGAATCGAGCGTCCCCGTGGGCTCGTCGGCCAGGAGCAGCGTGGGGTCGTTCGCCAACGCCCGCGCAATCGCAAGGCGCTGGCGCTGACCGCCCGAGAGCGGACCGGGCAGCGTGTTCGCCTTGTCGGCCAGGCCGAGCAGGTCGAGCAGGTCTCGTGCGCGGGTCTCGGCGGCGTCGCGGCCGCCGCCCCGGATGAGCGCCGGAAACGCCACATTCTCAAGCGCGGTCATCGTCTCGATCAGGTTGAAGAACTGAAAGACCATGCCGATGTGGCGGCGCCGCATCACGGCTCGTTCATCCTCGCCGAGGCCCGTGAAGGACTCGCCGGCCACCTCGACCTCGCCGCTTGTCGGCGTATCGAGTCCTGCGACTAGGTTCAACAGGGTCGACTTCCCGCAGCCCGACGGGCCCATCACCGCCACGAACTCGCCCGCCTCGACCTCGAGATCCACTCCGCGCAGGGCGCGTACGGGAGCGGTCTCGGCATCGAACACCTTCCGAAGGCCGGCGACACGGAGCACGTGGGTGCCGGACATCCCCGTATCTGTCCACATTGCGACTTCTGTGTCAAGGGTGCTTACCCCACACCGCTGGGCGGGCCAGCACTCGAAATGAGGCGGGGCCGCACGGTTGTCCACGGCACCGAGCCCGGGATATCACGTTCACATCGGATCCATCCACGGCACAGGAGGAGACATGAGCCACGCAAGGAGAGTCGCGCATCTGACGTCAATCGCCCTCGTCGCGACCGCGCTCGCCGCTCCGGCGGCGCACGCCGACCCGCCGGCGGGAAACCTGGTTACGCCCGCCGGCCCGGTCTCCCCGGACAACCGTGCCGACCGGCCCGCACCGAACAGCCTCCTGATGCGCGCTGGAGCAACCCAGGCACGGCCGGCTTCGACCCCCGGGTTCGACTGGGGCGACGCCGGTATCGGCGCCGCCGCGATGCTCGGGCTCGGAGTGGCCGGGGCGGGGATCACCATCGCGGCACGCAAGCCGAGCGCCCGCCTTCCGATCTGATGCGCGACGTGCCGCGACCTGGTTCTAACCTCGAAAGGAGTTCCCGATGACGACAACGGATCTCACACGGCGCGCGCTGCTTCGCAAGGGGGCGGCCGGAGCGTCGGTGGCTGCCGGAGCTCTCGTGCTCCCGGAGCTCGCCCGCGCGGCTGGCCGGGACAGCGAGGAGACGGCTGACATCTACCAGCTCCAAGCCGCGTTTCACCGAGCCAAGAGCCACCAGAACATCGACCTGATGGTGTCGCTCTGGGCCAGGGACGCGACCTTCAGGATCGGGACGACGACGTACGCCGGCCGCGACGCGGTCAGGGCGTTCTTCCTGGCATCAGGCTCGTGGCAGTACCAGCGCATCTCTCTCGTCCCGTCGTTCAAGGATGTCATCACGGTGCACGGCGACAACGCGTTCTTGTACTTCGAGTGTCACGACGTCGCGCTCACTGACGAGTCCCCGACGGCACCTGCCGGGTCGATCGTGACGCACCTGTTCAACGCCGGAGCCCTCCGCCGGGTCGAGCGCCGCTGGCTGTTCCAGCGCATGGTCTTCGGGGAGGCACCGCTGTCGGTGGACACGATCTACGTCCCAGGAGCCGATTCCATTCGGTGACCGGCGAGACCCCAGGGGTCGATCGTGGCGGCGGCGAAGAGCTCCCGTCCGATCGACCCCGGGGTCACGATCGGCCACCTCATCTGCACATCGCCGACATCGACCGCGTGCGCGCCTTCTACGTCGATGTGCTCGGGTTCGACGTCACCGCCGGAGGCGCCCGGCGTCCCGGGCTGGGGGACGACGGGTTCACCCCCTGTTCGTGTCCGCCGGCGGGTGCCACTATCACCGCGGGTTCAACACCTGGAACTCCGGCGGCGGTCCCAGCCTGATGGTATCGCCGCGCTGCAACCACGTCTTCATCCGCTACCTGACCACGGCGGCGCTCGCCGACACCCACGAGGCGACGACGGGTCGGATTTTCATCGTCGCGGCCCTTGGAGTACGCGTTTCGCCGTGCTTGAGAGCGAGGTGCTCACGCGCGCCGAGTGCGCGCTCCGCGATGCCGACCCCGTCGTTCGTTGGCGATTTCGGACGCTCGGGTTGAGGTGACACGTCCGCATGCGCCGGTAGGCTCTCTCGCCGTGGCGAGTTACCGAATCACGTTCACGCCGCCGCAACAATGCGTCAGGCCCGCACCCCGCTGACCTCACGGAGGAACGGCCGGATGTGCTCCGCGAGTTCCCGAGGATGGTCGTGATACGCCGCGTGCGTGCCCGGCGTGGTGCCGACATTCACGCCCAGCCGCTGGCCGAGCCGACCGGTGATCTCGTGGGCGAAGGGCAGGCCGTCGTCGCTGATGAGCAGGTGCACGGGCGCGGGCAGCGCGGTCAGCGCCTGCTCGCCGGGCAGGTAGAGCTCGTACGTCCCGAGCTCGACCCCGAACAACGTGGCGGCGGTGGCGCGCATGCGCTCACGAAGCGCCGGCGCCAGCTCGGTTCCAGGCGTCGTCGCCGGCCACGTAGCACCAGAAGCGCTCCACCGCAGCGGGCGGCCCGCCGGTCTCCATCGCCTCCAGGATCAGCGCCCGCACGAGGGCTCGCACGGCGTCGAAGTCGTCGACCAAGGCATACAACCCCGGCTCATGCAGGATCGCCCCGCGCACCCATCCGGGATGACGGACCATCAACGACAACGCGAAGTTGCCGCCGCTGCTCGTGCCGAAGACCGCGGCGGGACCTGTCCCGAGCGCAGCCAAGAGGGCCGCCGCGTCATCGGCCTGCTCCTCGGGCGAGGTCGTCTCCCAGCCGTCCGGCACGGGACTGCGCCCGTTGCCGCGCCGGTCGTAACTGACGACCGTGAACTCGTCGGCCAGCAGATCCGCCAACGCGTCGAAGTGGCCGCCATCTCCCGTCGCTCCCATGATCAACAGCACCGGCGGCCCCGCACCCCGGATCTCGTAGTAGAGCACGGTCCCGTTGACAGTCACGATGGGAATCGCCGCACCCCTCCCGTCAGCCTCTAGAGGCGCATCCTCTCCCTCACAGCGCATCAGCGCAAGCGCCCGCGATCCCGGCGATCGACAGACCACCCGGCTGCCGGCCACCATCGGACTCGACACTCCGTCGCCGTGTCACCCGCAGCTCCTTCCCGGATGCAATCGTCTGGGGGCTACCCCACGACACGCCTGCTGCGGACGACGCGCTGGAGTCTGGGCAAGCCCCGCCCCACTACCGCATCGAGGCAGATGCGGTAGTCGCTCGCGGAGCGATCGCTCGTCGTCCGACCCGATAGCGCGACGAGCCCCAGCCGCGACGCCTGCTCTGAATGACGGCAGACCGCAAGTGACTCCGTCGCGATCCCCGCACCATGATCATCATCGTGGGTGCGCGTCGTCCAGCATGTTCTAGGACACGTCGCCCGGGCCGGGCGCCTCTCGCCAGGGCTGCCCGGAGGCGTCCCGCAGCTTCGTGCCGCACTTCGGGCACGTAGCGGCCTCCTCCCGCGGATCGCTAAAGGAGCGGCCGGTCTCGGTCGCGTGGACCAGAGCCGATGCTGTGTGTGATGCCGATTGGCTCACTGCACTGGGGGCAGTTGTTAGGGGACGCGCTCATGCCGGGGACGCTACCACCGGCCCGTGCAGCAAGGTGATCGTCAGGCCGACGATCGCGACCACACCACCCGCCAGCGCAACGGCGAACGAGGCGACGCCCCAGTGACGGGTGGTCTTCGTCTCGACCGCCAGGGTGCTGTCGATGTTCCAGGGCTGACGCATGTTCGACCCGCATGCCAGCCGCAATGCCCCGCGCTTCTGCGGCGTTTCGCCCTCTCTATCTGTTTTCTCGAGCGCGCTCGGACGTTGGACTCGCATGCCAGCCGCCCGCTTTCTGCTTTCTCGGAGGCCCTGCCCCATGTATCGGGTCGGCCGTACACGTCACGCCCGGATGGCATGCCAAGCGCGCTCCGGGACGCCGAAGCTCACCAGTTCGTGCCCAGCGCTCAACCCGGACGGCGACCGCCCACCTCACTAGAACGCGTGCTTGGTGCGCCGTTGGTGACACTTTGCGGCACTAGGTGGCTACTTCCCGAAATCGAACCACCAACGGCTTGGCGTCGGCCAGCGATCGAACCGTCGTGTAGAGGTGGGAGATCCGCATCTACGCACAGATGCCGCGCCGACCGGCGGTCGGTTGGGCGCCTCCAGCGGGCTGACATCGGAGTTCTCGTTCTGACGCCCCACTGACGGGGCACAGGCGCCTCTGACATTTCGCATGATTTTGTTCAACAAGCACCTCCCCGCAGGAACTTGCGAACTCCGGCAGTCCGTCGAGGAACGACACGACCCGGCGGGATCGCTTGATGGGCTCACGGTCGCCGGCGCAGGCTGGCGCGGACGCGCATTCAGAACCGGGCGGCCGCAGAGTCGCCAGCCGAGCCCATGGTGGCCGGCAGTCGGCCGCGGGCACCCCAAGCGAGATGTGGGCAGCGATGGGGCGTGCCGGCTGACAGAGTGGCACTAGGGCTTCGGGCAGCGGTCGTCAATCGAGCCGGTTCGTCCCCGCAGCGCACAAGCACAGTACGCACGTTCGAATCGTGCCGGGCGCATCGCCGAGCAATGTGGGGGGCCCACGGGGGGAGCCTGCTCCCCCCGTGATTCAGCTGGGCCCTGCGGAGGCAGAGGCCGCACGTTCGAATCGTGCCGGGCGCATGGCTCAACCATACGGGGCGATTCGAGCCTCGCGGGGAGACCGTAGCGTTATCCGACCCGTTTCCTGCGAAGTGCTGAATCCTGGCCGTTTATGCGATACCAGCGGTAGGCGTAGGGCTCGAGGTCGAGTTGGTGAACCCCTCGCGCGCCGGCGCTGCTCGTCTCGTGATCGAGCAGTGCGGTGAGCTCCGCGGCTGGGGCATCGAGCGCGACCTGGGCGCGGACGCTCTCGGGTGCAAGGTTGTGGATGCAGACGATTCCGGTTCCGCGCCAGGTGTGGAGCATCGCGAGCACCTCTCGGCGGCGGCTTGGCAGCACTTTGGAAGTGCCCCACCCGATCTCGGGGCATTGCTTGCGCAGTCGGATCATGGCTGTGATCCAGCGCAGCAGCGATCCCGGGTCGCGGAGTTGCGCCTCGACGTTCACCTTCTCGTAGCCGTACGGGCCCGTCGCGACGACGGGCGTAATGGGCCGCTCTGCGGTGGTGAAACCGGCGTTCGGCGCGCCTGACCACTGCATTGGGGTGCGGATTGCCCGCCGCTCTCGCAGGCGGGGATCATCCCCCATCCCGATCTCGTCGCCGTACCGCAGGACCGGCGTTCCGGGCATGGAGAAGAGGAGGCTGTAGGCGAGTTCGATCCGGCGCCGGTCGCCCAGCATCGGGGCCAGGCGGCGGCGGATCCCGCGACCGTAGAGTTGCATCGACGGCTTTGCGCCGTACGCCTCGAACACTTCCCGCCGAAGCTCGTCCGGCAGCCGCCCGAGATCGAGCTCGTCATGGTTTCGCAGGAAGTGGGCCCACTGCGTGCCCTGCGGGATGCCGGCGGTCTGTCGCAGGGCGCGCCCAAGCAGCTTCGCATCCGCGGTAGCGAGTGCGGCGAACAGATGCTGGTTCACCCAGAAGTTGAACATCATGTGCAGCCCGTCGCCGTCGGCGAAATACTTCTGGGCCTCTTCGGGCATGACGTTCGCCTCGCCGAGCAGCGCGGCGTTTCCCGTCCGCCACTGCAGGAACTCGCGGATGTCGTGGAGCCAGTCGAACTGCAACCGCGACTTACCGCCGTCGACCGAGGGCTTCTCCAGCACGAACGGCACGGCATCGACCCGGAACCCGGCGACACCCAGCTCGAGCCAGTAGCCGATGATCCGCCGAACCTCCTCGCGCACCGCCGGGTTCGACATGTTGAGATCGGGCTCGAAGTCGTAGAAGCGGTGGAAGTACCACTGCCGGACACGCTGCTCGTAGCTCCAGGTCTCCCGCTGCACGCCGGGGAACACCATGCCGATGTCCCAGTCGGGCGGACGCTTGTCCGACCACACGTACCAGTCATGCCGGGCGGCGTCCCGGTTGGAGCGGGCGTCCTTGAACCAGGGATGCCGATCGGACGTGTGGTTCACCACCAGGTCGACGATCACCCGAATTCCCCGGCTCCCGGCCTCGTGCATGAACTCGACGAAGTCCCCGGATGTGCCGAACCGCGGGTCGACACCCAGGTGGTCGGTGATGTCGTACCCGTCGTCCCGCCCCGGTGTCGGCTGAAACGGCGCCAGCCACAGCGTGTCCACGCCGAGCCCGTTGAGATAGTCGAGCTTGCGCGAGAGCCCCTCAAGGTCGCCGCAGCCGTCGCCGTTCGCGTCCAGGAACGTCTCGACGTTGAGGCTGTAGACGACCGCGTTCTTGAACCAGAGGTCGGCGTGCACCCGGCGGATGGTAACGGTCTAGGGTGCGCCATCGCATGAACGGTGACGGGAATGAGACCGCCTCGCCCTGGTGGCGCGGAGCAGTCGTGTACCAGATCTACCCGCGGTCGTTTCTCGACACGAGCGGCGACGGCGTGGGTGACCTTCGCGGCATTATCTCGCGCCTCGACCATCTCGCCCGGCTGGGTGTCGACGCGATCTGGATCTCGCCCTTCTACCGCTCGCCGATGGCCGACTTCGGCTACGACGTCTCAGACTATTGTGACGTCGATCCGATCTTCGGCACGCTCGAGGATGCCGATCGTCTGATCGCCGCGGCGCACGACCGCGGCCTCCGCGTGCTGGTCGACTGGGTGCCGAACCACACCTCCGATCGGCACCCCTGGTTCGTCGATTCCCGCTCGTCGCGCGACGCGGCGAGGCGGGACTGGTACTTCTGGCGCGACGGTCGGGAGGGCGAGCCGCCGAACAACTGGTGGGCGGTGTTCGGCGGCCGGGCATGGACGTATGACGACCACACCGGCCAGTGGTACCTGCACCTGTTTCTGCCCCAGCAGCCCGACCTGAACTGGGGCAACCCGGAGGTGGTCGCCGCAATGCACGACGTCCTTCGCTTCTGGCTCGATCGTGGCGTCGACGGCTTTCGGATCGACGTGGCCCACCTCATCGGCAAGGATCCTGCCTTGCCCGATCAGCCGGCGGCCCTCGGGCAGCTCGACCGCGTCGGGATCCACGACGACCCGCGTACGCACCTGTTGCTGCGCGGCATCCGGCGGGTCGTCGACTCCTATCCCGGCGAGCGGGTCATCGTGGGGGAGGTCAACCTGCACGAAACGTCGGCCATCCGCGCCTACTACGGCCAGCGCGACGAACTGCATATGGCGTTCAACTTCCTGCCGCTCTCCGTCGAGTGGACGGCGGCCGCCTGGCGCGACCTGATCGAGACGGTCGAGCGCGAGCTGGGCCCGGGCGCATGGCCGACGTGGGTGCTCTCCAACCATGACACCCGGCGTCACCGCACCCGGCTAGGCGGCGACGAGCGGCGGGCGCGCGCCGCGGCCGTGCTGCTCCTGACGCTCCGGGGCACGCCGTTCATGTACCAGGGGGAGGAGCTGGGGCTCGAGGATGCCGACGTGCCCGAGGAGCGGCGCGTCGACCCCGGCGGCCGCGACGGCTGCCGCGCGCCGATCCCATGGACCCAGAACGGGGCCACGGCTGGCCGGTGGAGGATCCGTGGCTACCGTGGCCGCCCGAGGCCGGCCGCCGCAGCGTCGAGGCCGAGCGGGACGACCCTGGCTCGATATTTCACCTCTATCGCGCGCTGCTCATCGAGCGGCGATCCTCGCCGGCGCTCAGCCGGGGGGAGATCCGGGTGGAACCATCCCCTGGTGGGATCCTGGCGTATGAGCGACGCGCCGGCGACGACCTGCGCCAGGTGCTGGTCAGCTTCGCCGACCGCGAGCTCGATGTCCCGCTCGAGCACGGCTGGACGGCATCCGTACGAAGCGCCGGCGAAGCCCCATGGGACGGTCGGCTGCAGCCGAACGAGGCAGTCGTCCTGCGCCCCCGCTGAACGCCGCCCCTACTCACTGGTCGATCAGCGGGCGCGGTCCGCGTCCGAACCGGAAGGCTGTCCCGTCGCCATTTGCCCCCGCGGCGACGCCGATGCCTTGCCGATCCGGCGTCAGATAGTACCCGAGCTGGTAGTCGGGGGCCCGCGCCCGGATCGCCTGGTCGAGCATCTCCATCTGGTCTTCGAGCACGGCTCGCCGATCCGCTGGCGCGTACTCACAGAGATCCAACAGAGAAGCCCGCAGACGGCGCGCCACCTGGGGTGTGCCGGCGCCTGCCTCGCGGATTTCGTCGAATGCGAGATGCACATACGCGTCCCAGTCCATGACTCGGATGACCAGCCGCACGTCGCCGTGCGTGTCCCGGTACTTGCCGTCGGGGAATGGCCGCCGCGCCAACTGGCGCAGGCAGTCGTGAAGCCGGTCGATTGCCTGCACCGCGGTGGTCGGATCGAGAAACGGCGAGTCAGCCAACGAGCGCTCCGCCATGTCAACCAGCATGCGCAGCCCGTAGGAGACGTCCTGTCCCAGCGTTCGTTCCAAGCCGAGCACGATCTCGGCGGCGGCGTCGTCACGGATCTGACCGGGGTCGCCGTCCGCGACCCGCAACAGCGGCGATCCGGCGGGGACGAACTCACCAAACGCAGGTACCAGCTCGAACACGCAATCCGCTTCGGCGGCGATCTCGACCAGCCGATCCGTCTCGACGTGGCAGACCACGCCACTTCGGCTCGCCGGTATGACCGCGTCGTCAACGACGCCGTTTGCCCCCGGGTAGTACTCGTCGAGCAGGCTGCGGGTGTCACTTCCCACCAACTCGATCAACGCCGACACCCGCAGCGCCGAGCCGATGTGATGCACATAGATGACGAGTACCGCAATCGACACCAAGACCAAGAGGAACGCAGCCACCACGGCGAGGCCCGGAACACGGCCGCTCCCCGAGCTTCCGACCAGCACGTCACGCATGGCGATCATCGCGAACGCGAACGTGCCGACGAAGACGCCGATCGCAAGTTGGCTCGGCTTGTCCTTGAGGATCGTCTGCACGATACGCGGTGAGAACTGGCCCATGGCCAACTGCACGACCACCATCGTGATCGTCAACACCAACGCCGCCAGGCTCACCATCGACGTCGCAATCGACGTCAGGATCGCAAGTGCCGCGTCCGGGCCGCCGGTCATCCAGCGCGGAACCAGCTTGTAGTCGAACAGGCCGTCGATCCACAACACCACGAACGAGGAGCCGACACCGGCGAGCACACACATGACCGGCACGAACCACAAGCTCTGCCGGACCGGATTCCAGCCGCGAAACACCGAGACACTGCCGAGACGCATGCCGCCCCTCTACCCGCGACTGGGGCAATCAAACCCACCGATGGGGCCAGGGGCCGACAGCGTCGGAGATGCGAAGGCCACCACGCCACAGGGAGCGCGCGGCGGTGACGGCGAGAATTTGTACATCCTTGCGGCGGCCGCGCTGCGCGCGGCGTAGCATGGGCGTACCCAGGGGCCGCTCGGGCCGGCGCGGGGGGCCGCTGGCAGAGGCGAACAGCGACCTTGGGAGGGGTGAGCGCGATGCGCTTTCTGAACGGACGCACGGCCGTCGCGGCCGTGGTGTCGGTGCTCGGCGTGGCCGCCGTGGCATCGGCGGCGAGCGGCGGAGGGGACGTCTCACCGACGCCCTTCGGGACGCCGACGGCGGCAATCCCGGACCCGGCCAAGAACATCACCGCGGTCAGGGGCGACCGCATGTGGGACTGGACAGAGCAGACGCGCTCCGAGGTGCTCGCACGCCACGGCATGGTCGCCACCAGCCAGCCGCTGGCCGCGCAGGCGGGCCTGCGGATCCTCGAGAACGGCGGCAACGCGGCGGACGCGGCGGTCGCGACTGCGGCCATGCTCGGCCTGACCGAGCCGGAGAGCGCCGGCATCGGCGGCGACATGGAGGCCATCTACTACGAGGCGAGGACGCACCACCTGTACGGCCTGAACGCCGCGGGCTGGGCGCCGGCGTCGCACACGCCGGCGTTCTACCGCAGCAGGGGTCTCAAGTCCGTGCCCGCCTACGGCGTCTACAGCGTGACGGTGCCGGGTGCGGTGGACGGCTGGAGCCGGTTCCTGCACCGGTTCGGGCGGATGTCGCTCGGGCAGGTGCTGCAGCCGTCGATCGAGGCCGCCCGCCAGGGATTCGGCCTCACCGAGCGGATCCGCGGCGACTGGGAGAGCTACGACGGCTTCTACGTCGACATGCTGCGCAAGGACCCTGAATCCGCGAAGGTGTTCCTGCGCGACGGGCACGTGCCGCCGCTCTACAGCATCTTCCGCAACCCCGACCTCGCCCGGGCGTATGAGCTCCTCGCCAAGGACGGCCCGCGCGCCTTCTACAACGGGCCGATCGGGCGCGCGATCGTGCGCCGTATGAACGCCGGCGGCGCCGACTGGAAGCTCTCCGACCTGAGCTCGTTCCGGTCGCAGTGGGTGAACCCGATCACGACGAACTACAAGGGCTACGACGTCTACCAGATGCCGCCCCAGACGCAGGGGTTCGCGACGCTCGAGATGCTGAACATCCTCCAGGCGTGCGGGCCGCGCACGGGCTATGACCTGCGCGCGCTCGGCCCCCGCTCGGCGGAGTTCTGGAGCATCCTCGTCCAGGCCAAGCGGCTCGCCTACACCGACCTTCTGCGCTACAACGGCGATCCGCGATTCGTCCAGATCCCGCTCAAGCGGCTGATCTCGAAGCGCTACGCCGCGTCGCTGTGCAGCCGGATCAACTTGACCCACGCACCGGCGGCGCAGACGACCGCGGCGAGCAACGGCACGCTCTCCGTCACCGCGCGCGAGCGGGGCGACACTGTGTACCTGACCACCGCCGACCGGTGGGGCAACATGGCGTCGTTCATCTACAGCGTCTACGACTACTTCGGGTCGTCCGTCTCCATCCCCGGGTACGGCTTCCCGATGAACGATCGCGGGTCGTTCTTCAACCTCGACCCGTCGTCGCCGGACGTGATCGCGCCGCACAAGCGGCCGTTCCTGACGATCATCCCGGCGTTCGTGATGAAGAACGGACAGCCGCTGCTCGCGTTCGGCAACATGGGCGGCGACGAGCAGGCCCAGGCCCAGGCGACCGAGCTCGTGAACATGATCGACCTGGGGATGAACGTGCAGGCGGCCGGTGACGCCGCCCGCTTCCACGAGAGCGCCTCGAGCGGCCAGGTCGACCTCGAGTCCGAGCTCTACGGGCTCGTCGGGGCGAAGCTGAAGGCGATGGGTTACAACGTGCGAAACGTCGACGGCACCGACGACGTCTTCGGCGGCTACCAGGCGATCCTCTTCCAGCGCCAGCCCGGCCTGAAGCCGCCACCCGAGTGGACGACCGCCGGCGACCCGCCGGTGAACGGCGTCTACCGGGCAGGCTCGGACTTCCGCAAGGACGGCGAAGCGGTCGGCTGGTAGACAGCCGCGATGCCCCGGCGCGGACGTTCGCTCGCCCGCGCCGGGGCCTCGCCGGGCACGACGGGAGACAAGGCACAGGTTGTTGGCCAACCACCGTGATTGGTGCCGCGGCGTCCGGGGAATATGCGACTCCATGCTGCTCCTGCGACTGCTGCGTACAAAGTTCGCCTTGGCCTTGCTGAGATTCGCGTGGCGTCGCCGCGGCGGCTTCATCGGCGCACTTCGGCGCGCCCGGTAGCCGACGTCGCGGCCAAGCAGTGCGCGGAGGGCTTGGGGGTTTCGAGCGAAACGCAGAAACGGCTCAACCACGCCGACCTTCACGGCGGCTGAGCCGCTGGCCCGCTACGAGCCCGGGCTTGTCCCCGTCCAGGAGAAGCGGGTCACGTCGCGATCGACGGAGATCACGCCGCTGCGGGCGCCGCGGCGGACGAGCGTGACGGTCGTCCCGACCCGGCGGGCGACCTCGCGGCGGGTGGTGCCGATGCCGCGGCGCTCGTAGTCGGCGGGGACGCCGGTGATGACGTGGGAGGCGGTCGCGGCCGCCGCGACGACGGCGTCGGCGCCCCGGGGGATCAGGAGCGGCTCGGCGATCAGGCCGCCGATCTGCTGGACGATGAGGGACGCGGCTGCGAGCAGGCGGCTGGCGTCGCCCTCGTCGCCGGCGGAGGGGGCGTTGCTCCCCGTGAGGACGAGCGAGACCCCGGTCGACGCGGCGATCGTCGTCGCCAGCTCGAGCGCGGCCCAGTCGTGCTCCGTGCCGGCGAACGGCACCATCACCGGTCCCTGCGGGCGCGCGTCTGCGCGGGCCAGGTGCAGGGCGACGTCGCACGGGGCGGATCCCAGGATGTCGGTCGCGAGCACGTCCCCGTCGCCGTCGACGAGCCCGGCGGCGCCGACCACAACGAGGCCGACCTCCTGCCGCAGCGCGAGCTTCTCGACGGCGGCGCCCGCGTTGGACGCGCGGAACGCAGCCACGCGGCTCGCGACGCCGGTCGTGGCCAGCTGGTCGCGGAACCCGGCCAGCATCCGCGTCGCCAACAGCACGTCCTCCTGGTCGTCGACCACGCTCGTGAGGATCATCCCGCGCGCGTGGTTGCGGCACGCCGCGGCCTGCGCGAACGCGAGCAGCTCCTCGACTCCCGCGGCCGACTCTGAGACCAGGAGGATCTCGCGGCCGCCGACCTCGGCGTGGGGTCGCACCGGCCGGGGTCCCTCGGCGACTCGCAGGCCGAGCGCCTCGTGGGCGCCACGGAACGGCTCCGCCCAGACGACGTCGGGGGTTGGGCCGGTGGCCGCATCCTCCGCACCGGGGAGGGCGAGCCGAAAGACGCGCGTCGTCCCGGGGAAGTCCTTCAGCTCCACAATGCCCTTCTCGACCAGAGCGGCCTCGCCCGGGAGCTGGTCCTTGACGAGCGAGGCGGCCAGGTCGGAGAGCACCACCTCGCCGCCGCGGGCGGTGGCGCACAGCCGCGCGGTGCGGTGCACGTCGAGGCCGTAGTAGCGGCGGTCGGCGAGTTCCGGCTCGCCGGTGTGGATCGCGATCCGGATGCGCACGGGCACGCCCTCGGGCCAGTCGTGCTCGGCGATCGCGCTCTGCACGGAGGCGGCGAACGCCACAGCGCTGCCCGCGCGGCCGAAGACGCAGAAGAAGGCGTCGCCCTGCGTGTCGATCTCCCAGCCGCCATGCTCGTCGAGCGCATCCCGGATCAGGCGGCCGTGCGCGCCGATCATCTCCCCGTAGCGTCCGCGCAGGCGGCGCAGGAGGCTCGTCGACCCCTCGATGTCGGTGAACACGAAGGTGACGGTGCCTTCCGGGAGCGGCCGCCGGTGGTGCACGGCCGTGATCCGGGTGTTGTCAGACATCTTTGGAGTGTGGCAGAAGCGCGCCGATTGTGCACCCGCCGGAGTCTGCCGGGCCCACAGTTCAGCCCGCCCCGCCGTAGTGGCGATCGACGATCCGGAGCATGCCCGCATAGGCGCCGGCCAGGTGCGGACGGCGGGCCGGTTCCTTCTCGAGCCCACGCATGAGTGCGCGGTCGAGCTCGGCCGAGACGCCGGCGACGTGGCCGTACAGGCTTGCGGGCGGATCGTTCAGGTGCGCGTAGCCGATCTCGAACATCGACCGGGAGCTGAACGGCGGCGCCCCCGCCAGGCACTCGTAGACCAGGCAGGCGAACGCGTAGACGTCGGACGCCGGCGTCGCTGGATCGCCGCGGATCAGCTCCGGCGCAAGGTAGTCGAGCGTGCCCACCATCAGGCCGGTGCGCGTGAGGACGGTGTAGCCGGCCCCCTTCGCGACGCCGAAGTCTGACAGCATCGGTGCGCCGTCGGCGTCGGCCAGGAGGATGTTCGACGACTTGATGTCGCGGTGGACGAGTCCGCGCTCGTGGATCGCGTCGAGCGCCGACCCCAGTCGCTCGGCGATCGTGAGCGTCTGCCCGAGCGACACCCGGCTGTCGGCGCGGATCACCGCCTTCAGTGTCCGCGTGCCCACAAACGGCATCGCCAGGTAGTGGTACCCGTCGGACTCGCCCGCGTCGACGATCGGCACGAGCCCGGGGTGCCCGACCTCGCCCGCCGCCCGCACCTCGTGCTGGAAGCGCCGCCTGTAGGCATCGTTCTGGGCCAGCTCGGGCCGCAGCAGCTTCACGGCGACGGCCTCGGTCGATCCGTCCTGAGTGCACTCGTAGACAACCCCCATGCCGCCCTCGCCGATGCGGCGGACGAGGGTGTAGGGCCCGATCCGCGCTCCCGGCGCGAGCTCGGTCATGCCGGGAGCGGCGGCAGATCCGAGCTGTCGAGCGACTTGCCGATGGGCGTGCGCAGCGTGCCCACAAAGCGCCAGAAGTCGCGCAGATCGCTCGGAAGGGTGCCGCTGTTGGAGGTGGTCGCCACCACAAGCGTGTCGTAGTGGTCGGGCTGCAGCTCCCCGTTGTTGCGCATGTGCGTCCAGACCATGAGCGGCGCGGGCGCCGCGTTGTAGCACGCGCGGTAGCCGGCCAGCGCGGCCGGCTTCGGGGGGTTGGCGGGGTGAAGCCACTTGACCGGGCCGCCCGCGAACACCTTGCCCGGGCCGGTGGCGCACGCCCCGGGCGACCGGATCCACTGCCCGGTCCCCTGCCACGCCCGCAGGATCGAGCTGAACTGGTGTACGAGCGTGGTCGTGTCGGGATAGAGCAGCACCTCGTATGTCACGGTCGGGAACTGGGCTGCAGGGGCGTGGCAGCGCACCATCTCGACGGCAGGGCCGCTGATCGATGTCGGCACGCCGGGCAGGGTCGTGCGTGTGTCCTCGCACTGCCCGTGCCCGAGCACGCGCGGGTCCATCACCAGCTGGAGCGACTCCGAGTTGGCCGGGAAGCCGTTCGCGGTGCCGGTCGCGCCGGTCGTGGTCTGACCCGTCGTTGTCTCCGTTCCCTGCCCACCCGCGCCGACGACGGTGGTCGTGCCGCCGTTGTTGCGGGTGGCGAGGAAGACGACGCTCGCGAGCGCCGCGCCCATCGCCAGGGCGACGGCGGCGATCAGCACCGGCGTCAGCCAGCCCCGCTGCTGCGGCGGCCACGACTGCTGCGCGGCGGGCGGCGCGGGCGCGGGTGATTCGGGTGGGGTCGGTGGGGGGACGTACGCCGGCGGCGGCGTCGAGGGCGGCGGCGTCGAGGGCGGCGGCGTCGACGGCGGTGGGGTGGACGAGTAGGGCGGCGGCGTCGACTGCGACGGATGGTCGGAGATGACGGTGGCCACGCGGACCGGACGGCTGTCGGCCAGGCCGAACGCCTCTGCCGCCGCGTCGATCATCGCCCGGCAGGTGGGGTAGCGGTCGCCGGGGTTCTTCGCGGTCGCGCGGGCGATCACGTGGTCGATCGCCTCGGGCAGGTCGGCGCGCAGCTCGCTCGCGCGCGGCGCCGCCTCGTACTGGTGCGAGTAGACGATCGCCTGCTCGTACTCCTTGACGAACGGGACGCTGCCGACCAGGCACTCGTAGAGGACGCATCCCATCGAGTAGATGTCGGCGCGGCCGTCGACATGACCGCCCCCGATCTGCTCCGGAGCGACGTAGTCGACGGTGCCGACGAACTGGCCGGTGGAGGTGAGGCCGGTGTGGGTGAGCGCGCGCTTCGTGATCCCGAAGTCGGACAGGTAGACGTGGTCGGGCTCCTGGTCCTCGCCGCGCTCCACGAGCATGTTCCCGGGCTTGACGTCGCGGTGGACGAGGCTCTGGCGGTGGGCGGCGTCGAGGCCCCGCCCGGCCTGGCCGAGGAGAAGCACGGCCTGCTCGGGCGACAGGCGCCCGCGCTCCTTGAGGATCGCGCGCAGGTCGGCGCCGGCGACGTAGAGCATGGCGATGTAGAGAAGGCCGTCGCTGGGACCGGCGTCGTAGATCGGGATGACGTTCGGGTGGTGGATGCCGGCCGCCATCCGCGACTCGCTCACGAAGCGCTCGCGGAAGCGGTCGTTGGTCGCCAGGTCGGGCGCGAGCACCTTGAGCGCGATCGCGTGACCGAGGCGCGGATGCTCGGCCATGTAGACGACGCTCATGTTCGTCCGGCTGATGACCGCGTTCAGGCGGTATCCCGCGAACTCGGTGCCGACCATCGGCTCGGTGGGCATCAGACGGCCTCGCCCATCGCGCATGCAGAAAAACACTCGATTGAGTGGACAACTACCGCCACTGCGTCCAACCTCCCGTCTCCACAAGACGGCTCCGGCCGGGAATTCTTCCCGGCGAGGGGTCGGCTACGCCTCCACCCCAGGCGCGGCCGATGCTGTCAGATCCCGGTAGACGTTGCAAACCGCGCTTGCGGATCTCACCACGACCGCAGGGTACGATCGGCGCCTATCACCCTCAGGCTCGTCATAGTCCGCGGCGGCCCCCCAGGGGCGCGCTTCGACCTCCACCAGGACGCGATCATCGGCCGCATCGCGGCCGGCATCATGCTGGACGACGACGAGGTCAGCCGATATCACGCGATCGTTCGGATCGGCGACGGCGGCGCGGACATCACCGACCTCGGATCGACCAACGGCACCTTCGTCGACGGCCGGCGGCTGGCCGGCCGGGCCGCGCTCGCCGACGGGTCGGTGATCCGTGTGGGCCAGACGGAGCTGCGGGTTGAGGCAAGCGGCGCATGAATCAGCACGTGGGAATGATCGGGCTCGTCTAGCGAATCCCCGTATCAGACCACGGCGGGGGTATTGAGGGATCGCGTCTCGCTCCAGTCGAGGATCAGATTCCGTTCGGCGAAGTACCAGCCGCCGTCGACCTTGGCGAAGGTGTCGAGGTAGCGGAGGGAGGCGATCATGATCCTGCGGACACCGTCCTCGCGGAAGAGGTGGTGGGCGATGGTGTAGCTCTCGCCGGTGCCACGGTCGCCGTCAATCGTGACCGTGCTCTGCCCGTTGAAATGCGTCGTCGCGTCGTACCGGTTCAGGTCGGCGAACACCGGCGTAAGCGCATCTCGCCCCTCCAGCACGTAGGTCGGTTCAGCACCGTCGCCGTCCATGTAGACGGCGAAGCGGGTGTCGACCGTGAAGAGCGCCTTCTGTCCTTCGGCGTCTCGGCGATCGGCGCAATGCGCATAGGCGTCGAACAGCTCGCGGATCGCGAGGCGGTCAGCCGCCTCGGAGGGTGTCAGGTCAGCGTGGGCGGCCATCGGCGACAGCTCCTGTGTCGTGGTGATGCGCCGGCGCCCTGGTGAAGGGCGCCGGCGCGGGGGTCAGCCGGCCGTCACCTGGCGATAGCTTCCGTGGCGAAACTCCTCGACCAGCCCTGGACGGGACGGACGCCAATCGAGCTCGTCGCGAACCTTCGTCGCCGGCGCGTTCTGATCGAGCAGCAGCACTTCGGCGAAATAGTCGCCCAGGCGAGCGCGAGCCTCCTCATCGGAGCCGGGGACGGCTCCCGGAGCGTCGACGGCAACGGCGGCCGCTTCGGTGATGTCGGCGACGGTCGGGTTCAGTCCGTCGGTGACGGCGTAGCGGCCCCGAGCCGAGTCGTGCTCCAGCGCTCGCCTGAAGACCTCCGCCAGGTCCGCGACGTGGACCGTGTCCCAGTGCTGCCGTCCGCTGCCCAGCATGATCAGGTTGCCGTCGTCGTCTCGCGGTGAACCGAGCAGCACTCCCGGAACGCCTCCACCGCCGTCACCGTAGGCGACCCCGGAAGTGATCACGACTCCGCGCATGCCTTCGGCAGCGAGCACGCGGCGTTCGATCGGATCCCTCCACGCCACCAGCGCGGGGGCATCAATCGGGGAATCTTCATTGATCGACATGTTGTTCCCGTAGATCCACAGACCGCTGATCTGCAGGTAGGGCTTGCCGGTGCCGTGCAATGCCTCGATCGCCGCGTCGGCAACCGCCGAGTCCAGGTCGGCGCTCGTCGCGTCCCCCGGGCTGGCCGTGTGGATGGCGGCGTCGGCGCCGCTCAGCAGGCTCACGACCGCCGGCCGGTCGGTGAGGTCGACCCGGGTCGGTGTGGCCCCGTGCCCGGCGACGCGCTCCGCCTGAGCATCGTCGCGGATCAACGCCACCACCTCATGGCCGTGCTCGTGCAGTTCGGTCAGGACGTGGGATCCGATGAACCCCGTCGCACCTGTGAGTGCCACTCTCATTGGTTTCCTCCTTGCTGAGTGCTGGAGAAGCTCGCTTGCTCGCGTGGTCGTCGATCAAGCGCTGGCGTGAGGCTAGCTCGGCACCGACCAGTTTGTCAAGCATTCGATTGAATTGTTTGGGATGGCACTCGACTTGACGTGTTTTCAAGCGTCTGATTGAATAGTGGAATGGAGACGGCCAGGTCAGACCAGCGTCGCGAAGCCGGTCAGCGGACGCAGGCGAGGCTCCTGGAAGCTGCGCTGACCCTGATCTCCGAGCGCGGCGAGGACGGCGTGACGCTGCGCGAGCTAACGGATGCGGCCGGGGCCAACGTCGCCGCGGTGAGCTACCACTTCGGGTCACTGCAATCCGTGTGTGACGCGGCGGTCGAGCACGCGCTCGAGCGCTATCTGGACGCGCAGCAGAAGGCGCTGAGCATGCTCGGCCCCGACTCGACGCTCGAAGCCCTGGCGGCAGCCTTCGCGCGGCCGATGATGCGCGCACTGGCCGCAGGCGGCCGCGATCTCGCGGTGCTCCGCATCGTCGCACGGGCGGCACTGGATCCGCCACAGCGCTGGGATCGGTTCGATGCGAGATTCGCTGGGATCCGTACCGACGCTCGTCGAGTGCTGAAGGCGAACGTTCCGGACGTCAATGACCACGACCTGGCCCTTCGCGTGCGCTGCGTCGCCGGAATGTTGAACTGGCTGGCCCTCGCACCCGTCAGCGCCGAGCTCAGAAACACGTCCGCCAAGCAGCTCGAGCGAACCCTTGTCCCTATCATCGCCGGCGCCTTTCGCGGCACCAGCTCCGACTGACCCGGGCCCTTGGTGGCCGGTGGGTCAGCCAGGCGAACGACGACTCCCACGGGACCCCGCGGCGAGGAATGCTGTTCCGGCGGACAACTCGACCCAGGAGAAATCGGGCAATTCCGCCTGCATCGCTGCGCGAATCGTCTCCCACGGACGGCGCGTCATCCAGTCATCGATCGAGGCGAACCGCCGCACGGTTGCGGTTCCGAGCTGCGCCAGCCAGCGAGGCGTGCTGTCTGGCACCTTGAGATCGAGCACGACCAGGCGTCCGCCTTCGGCGAGAGCTGCGGCGCCGCGGGCGATCAGCTCCCCGCACTCGGGGATCTGTGTCAGCGCGTACGTGCACAGGATGGCGTCGACCTCGGTTGGGAAGCCGAAGTCCGCCGCGTCGGCGTGCACCAGACTGGCATTGCTCCAGCCGTTGGTTTCGATCCGATGCTGGGCCTGGGCGAGCATCGCGTCGGTGAGATCGACGCCGAGGAGCCGGCCCTCGGGTCCGATCGCCTGCTGTATCAGCGGGAAGTTCAGCCCTGTGCCGCAGGCGACTTCGATCACGCTGCCGCCCCGGCGAAGATCGAGCGTCTCTACCGCCAGGAGGCGTTGTGCCCGCTGGGGGTAGCCGGGCACCGGGTAGAACCGGGAGGTGAAGTCGTAGTGCTTCGCCTTCTTCCGGTATGTCTCGATCAGGTGGTCGCGGGTGAACGGCGCGCCCCGTTCCATCTAGTTAACCGAGCCGCTCCGCGCGCCGAGCTCGACCGCAGCCTTGATCGCCGCCATCTCGAGATCGCTGACGCGCTGGATCCTGGCTTGGAGCATGCGGGCGGGGATCGCGCGCATGATGCCTCCGAGGTCCACCTCGATCCACATCATGGCGTCGGTCTGCCTCTCGTCCATCGGCTCGAGCTCCATCCCCCACCGCGCGGCGGACGTGCCCATCGGCCCGGCGAACGCCACCCGGCCCGGCGCCTCGACAACAGTCACCTCCTGGCTGCGCCCGCGACTCCATCCGAGTATCCCCTTCGCCCGCTGGTCCACGCGCGCACCGACCTCGAACGGACCTCCTCCGCGGACCCGGCATGCAAGCACCGTCGGTGCCCACTCCGGCCAGCGTTCGACGTCACACACATACGCCCACACCTCGGGAACGCCGGTCGCGATCGGTATGCGGCTCTCGGTTCTGAACGTCATGCACCCTGCCGTTGGGGGCTCGACACACTCCGCCGAGGGAGCCGCTCCGCAACGAGCACCAGCGAGCCCGGCAGGCTGGCGGCGAGGACCAAGACTCCGTACGCCACAGCGGTTGCCGCGCCTTGATCGGCACGGAGCCCGGCCGCGGAGAACGCCCAGGCCGTCACCCCCTCACGCGGTCCCCAGCCGGCGACGCTCGGCAACACCATGGCCAGCAATGAGAGCATGGCCAGCGGCAGGAGCCGGGAGATCGGCGCGGTCACGCCCGCCGTTCGTGCGGCGATGAGGAACGTGCCCGCATGGCCGGCGACCACCAGGGCCGAGGAGAGCACGATCGCCGGCAAGGCGTTGCGGCGCAACAGTCCGTCGCGGACGTCCATCACGACTGCGTTGCGCACCCGGGCCCACCGGGCACCGCCGCCTTCCCCCCGCATCCGCCCCACGAGGACGACCGCAACGGCACCCGTGACCGCGGCACCCGCAACGAACGGCATGGACGAGCGCACAGGGGAAGGCAACATCAGGAGGACGGAGATCGTCAGCACGGCTTGCACGACCTGGCCCGCGGCGCGCTCCCAGACCACGGCCCTGAGAGCACGTCCGACGTCACGCACGGCCCGGCCATGCGTCACGCCGCGATGCACGTCGCCGGCAACGCCGCCCGGAAGCGTGAGGTTGAGGAAGAGCGCCCGGTAGTAGGCCGCCACGGCAGCCGGCAGGGACAGTCGTACGCCAAGGCCGCGGGCGACGATCGTCCACCGCCACGCAGAGCAGAGCGTCGTGACGAGCACGACGGCCGCGGCCGCGACAACAGCTCGAGTGTCGACCCCCTCCAGGCCGGCGAGGAATGGGCCGGTGCCAAGACGCCAGCAGACGACCGCGAGCACCACCGCCGCGACCGCTGGGCCGGCCCACCGACCGCCGCTTCTCACCGCAGCGCCAGCGCGTGTCGACTGTGGTCTCGATGCCCCAACGCGGCCGTCGTGATGACACCCCTCTCTCACCCGGGTACTGTGTCAACCTACGCGAGCGCACCGTCGCCGGATTCCCAGCACGTCAGAATCCTTGGAGTTGACCGGCGGCGACCATGTGGGCGAACGACATGGCAGACGATCCGCAGCAGGGAACGAACGCGCAGCTGGCCGCGCTCGCCGCTCTTGACGACGAACTGCGCGGCGAGGGCATCGACTACTGGCTGTTCGGCGGCTGGGCGGTCGATTTCCACGCCGGGGCGGTGACGAGGCGCCATGACGACCTCGACGTTGCGGTGTGGGCGGCAGACGCCGACCGGATCGGACGGCTGCTCGGCGACGGCGGCTGGGCGCACCGGCCTGCGGACGGCGGCGACGGCTACACGGTCTACGTGCGCGGCGCGGTCAGGCTCGAGATGGCGTTTCTCGCCCGCGACGAGACCGGCGACGCCTACACACCGCTGCCTGACGGACGGGCCGAATGGCCGGCGGGCGCGTTCGGCGACGACGTCGCGGAGCTGCATGGTGTCCGCGCGCGGGTGATCGGCCTCGCCGCCCTGCGGGTCGAGAAGTCGCAGCAGCATGCCGACCCGCTCGTGGCGGCGAAGGACCGCGCCGACACCGCCACGCTCGCGCGGCTGCGCTGAGCCCGCCCAGCACCGCCAGCCTGCAGCGCGCGGCTCCCCGCGCCTCTCTCATACCTGGGCCGCGACACGCTCCGCTGCCGCGGCGAGCTCCTCGTCGGCCACGTTCGGGAGGACGTCTTCCCAGAGCGGGAGCATCATCCCCGACGCTTCGACCATGCCGAGCGGTCTCGGCAGGAACCAGACGTGGAAGTGCGCGCCGCCGTCGCCCCAGCGGTAGAGGTGGACGCGCGCGACGTCGCCGAGCGAGAGCATCGCGCGCTCGACGCGAGCCGCGATGCGGCCGAAATCGGCCTGCAGCTCATCGGGCAGCTCGGAGAAGGAATCGACGTGGAGGCGGCTCGCAAGCCAGACCGCGCCGGGCAGGCTGCCGCCGACCGGCGGATGCAGCGTCCAGTTGTCGTCTGACCAGACGGCCGCGGTCGTCTGCCCGCCACAGATCGCGCACGGTGGGCCGCCCGGCTCGCCGCGACGCGGCGGCTCGGGGATCACGCGCGGGCCGGGCTCGCGCGGCACCAGCGGCTCGCAGTACGGCGGCTTCATGCTGCTCATTCGCAGCCCCCTTCCTCGATCGTTTTGCGACCGGTGAAGAGGAGGCCCTCACCGGCCGAGACCATGACGTGGCCGAAGCCGGCCGCCTGCAGGAAGACGAGCAGGCGCGCCGGATCGATCGGGTTGTAGGTGTCGCCCTCGTGGAAGTCGTGCAGCCCCTGGCTCGCGAGGCTGTCGGCCCCGACGAGCACGCCCCCGGGCCGGAGCACGCGATAGGCCTCGCACACCGTCCGAAACTGCGCCTGCGCCGTCGGCAGGTGATGGAGCATCGTGAAGCAGCCGACCGAGTCGAACGATTCGTCGGGGAAGGGCACGTGCGTCGCGTCGCCGACCTGGATCGTCACGTTGGTGCCGGCGAGGTCGTCCGCGAGGTGCGCAGCGGCGCCCGGGTCGAGCTCGAGCGCGACCAGCCGCTCCACCCGGTGGCGGAGCCAGCGCGTCGCGGCGCCGGGGCCGGGGCCGATCTCGAGCATCTCGTTCCCGAGTTCAAGGCCGGACGTCACGGGCTCGAGCACTTCGGTTTCCATGAACTCGGCCCACTCCGGGGTGCTGCAGAGTGCGTGGTTCTCGTTCATGGAGGCGACGCTAGCCGGGCTCGCCGGCTTCCGAAAGGGAGTACGCTGCCACGTTGTGTCGGCAAACGGACAACCTGCTCCCGCCGCAATCGTCTGTACGTTCCCGATGCCCATCGGGACGCGCTTCGAATGGCACGCACACGACGACCATCAGCTCGCGTGGTCACCGGAGGGCGTGCTCGTCGTGCTCACCGCCGGCGGCGCCAGCTACGTCCTGCCACCGTCGCGGGCGCTCTGGATCCCCGCCGGGACGGTGCACGAGACGCGGGCCTCCGGGGCCGCGGTCCTCCGCTCTGTCTACCTCGAGCCGTCTCGCTGCCCGGTCGAGTGGGCCACGCCGACACCGGTCGCCGTCAGCCCGCTGCTCGGCGCGCTCATCCACCACCTCGACGACCGCGGCCTCCGGGCGGACGAGCGCTCGCGGACAGAGGCGGTGCTCTTCGACCTGCTCCTGCCCCTCCGGATTGCGACCATCGACGTCCGCCCGCCGTCCGACCCACGGGCACGGGACGTCGCCGATGCGCTCCTGGCCGATCCCGCCGACCCGCGCACGCTGCACGAGTGGGGTCATGCCGTCGGCGCGAGCAGCCGAACGCTCGCGCGCGCCTTCCTCGGCGAGACCGGCCTGCCGTTCGGGCGCTGGCGCACGCTCGTCCGCCTGCAGGCATCGCTGCCGTACCTCGCCGAGGAGATGCCGGTGAGCGCCGTCGCGCCACTGGTCGGCTACCGGACGACGAGCGCCTACGTCGCTGCCTTCCACGCGCACACCGGCGTCACCCCCGGTCGGTACTTCCAGCGCGCGGTGGCCGCGCCGCTGCCCTGGCGACCGTCCCGGTGAGCGTCAGCCTCGGGCTATTCGCGGAAGTGGTAGACGTGGACGTCCCACCGCGAGAACGCGTCGGTGAACGCCCCACGCCGGACCTTGACCGGCCGATTGCTGCGGTAGTGCCTGCCCTCGGTGATCGCGTTGGGGAGTCCGGTGATCGTGACGTCCCGCCTTCCGGGGCCGCTGCGGGCGGCGATCACCCAGATGTCGGCCTCGCCGACTCGGCGGCTGCAGATCTCGGTGGCCGGGTCGTCGGTGTGGAGCCTCGGGCCGGTGCCCGGCACGAGCAGTGCGGGGTGGAGTCGCGCGTGCCGGCCGATCTCGGCCAGGAGGCGCTTGAGCACGTCGTCCCAGTACGTCCAGTTCCACCCCAGGGCCGCGTCGGCCGGGCGCAGGCAGTGCGCGTTCTCCCCTCCGAAGAAGATGAGCCCTCGAGCGCCGTTGATGATCGCGTCGTAGACCATGTAGCGCGCCTGCCGTAAGGTCGGCAGCACGAAGGCCCCGCTGCCGGCCGGGTCGTCGCTGCCACTGAAGCAGATCTGCAGGGTCGTGAACACGGCCCGGGTGGGAGTGGCGCTCCGGAGCGTCCGCGTCCATCTGCCCACCTGGCTCAGGTCGGGGTCGGCGTTGCCGAACCGCACCGGGTAGATGTCCACGCCCTGCCCGTTGCACACGGCGCTGTACGGGGCGAGGTCGGCTGCGGTGCCGCGCGGTGCCTGGATGATCACGAACAGGTGGTCGGGATCGAGCGCGCTGGTCGCGTCAAACGCGTGCTCGAGCGCCGGTGCGGTCCACCCGGTCTGGAACGGCTCCTCCTGCCCCTTCCAGATGCCGAAGCCGGCGCTGTCCTTGAGGGTCGTCACGACCTGCTGCAGCCGCGCGTCCTCGGGGGTGTCCGGCTGGGCGTGGGCGAGCTCGCCGAGCGCGATCCAGGTGTGGATGCCGCGGGCCGCGGCCGCGGCATTCCAGTTCACCGCGTCCGCGATCGCGGCATCCGTCCAGGTGCCGCGGCGCGGTCCGACCCGCAGGAACGTGATCCCGGCGCCCACCACCTCGTCGAGCGCGTCGACGCCTGCAGGCGTCCGCCCCTCCGGTGGCGGCGGCGGCGAGAGGGCGATGGGAAAGCTCGCCACCCCGTCCACGAACACGGTTCCGTGCGAATTGTGGGTGGTCGTAGACACGACAGACTCGTTCTCCCCGGCCACCCACAGTCTCGCACAGATCCCGCCGCCGCTCGTTCCGGCTACCGCGGCGGCCCGCTTGCCAGCGCGAGGTCCGCCGTCTGGGTCGTGCCGTACTGATCGACATAGGTGGCGGAGGTGGACGCACCCGGCGACTGCGTCGCGACGAGCGTCGTGAGCCCGTCGGGCGACGAGACCGTCTGGCCGCCGAACGACGTGATCAGGTCGCCCGGAGCGAGGCCCGCAGCGGCTGCCGGGCTGCCCGGCACGACCGACGCGACCGCCGCACCCGGGTACCCGTCGCTGTTCGCCTCGACCGCGACGCCGAGGAAGGCCGTGTCGCCGATGTGGATCGTGGCGGACGCGTCGCCGTGCGTGATCTGCTGGGCGATGGACGTGGCCTTGTTGATGGGGATCGCAAACCCGGTGCTCGCCGTCTGCTCGGATCCGTTCCCGATGCTTGCCGCGGTGTCCATGCCGACCACCTGGCCGTCGGCGTTCAAGAGCGGACCGCCGGAGTCGCCGGGCTGGATGGGCGCGTTCGTCTCGATCATCCCCGCCAGGCTCTCGCTCCCGCCCTGGTCGTCGCTGACGGTGATCCCACGGTCGACACCGGTCACGGTGCCGGAGGCGGGGCGCAGCGCGCCGGTCCCGCCGGCGTTGCCGAGCGCCTTCACGGACTGGCCCGCGATGACGCTGTCGGAGTCCCCGACGGGGATGGTCTTCAGATTCGAGGCGCCGCCGGCCTGGAGCACGGCGACGTCATCGGAGACGTCATAGCCGACGACGTGCGCGGTGAAGCTCTTGCCCGTCCCCGGGACGACGACCCGGATCGCAGTCGCTCCCCGGATGACGTGGTTGTTCGTGAGCACGAGGCCCGAAGACGTGAGCACCATGCCGGTGCCCGCCGCCCGCCCATTCTGGTAGCCGAGGTTGGTGTCGATGACGACGACGCCGGCGCCGACGGATGCCGGGTGTGACCTGGTGAGGGCGATGCCGGCGGCGATCGCGACCGCGACGACGACTGCGAGCGCCGTCAGGACGATGCGGGTGCGGAACCGCCGGACCGGGGGCGTGCCCCGCGGCGGCTCGGTGGCGTATGGCTCGAGCTCCACTGCGTTCTCCTCCATCGAGTTGGGATCTACCGGAGGAAGGGTGGAGGAGCGATCTAAGGGCGAGGCAAGAACTTCCTTGGAAGACCGTGAAACCGCGGAGCGTGCAACTCTTCCGTGCATGGCCGTCACGAAGGTGAACATCGCGAGCGTCGATCTGGGAGAGTCGCTCGACGAAGCCGGGTTCCGTCACGTCGCGACCGCGGTGGGTGCGCGGCTGGGGGCGCACCGGATCGGCGCAGGCGTCTACCAGGCCGAGGCCGGCCGGCCGATCTGGCCGTACCACTACCACCACGGGGTCGAGGAGTGGCTCTACGTGATCGCGGGCGCGCCCGTGCTGCGCGAACCGGCGGGGCAGCGGACGCTGTCGCCGGGCGATCTCGTCTGCTTCCCGTCCGGCCACCTCGGCGCCCACACCATGAACGGGCCGGGCCGGTTCGTGATCTTCGCCACCGGCCAGCACGTCGAGCCCTACATGAGCGTCTATCCCGACTCGGACAAGGTGAGCGGGCCGGGAGGCATCCTTCTGCGCACGAGCGCAGTCGGCTACTGGCACGGCGAGGGAACGGCCGCTGCGTCCGAGTCCGACCCCGTCGAGATCGTGCGCGAGCCCGAGAGCGCGCCGCCGCGGCCGGTCGTGAACGTGCTGGAGATCGCCGCGCGGGCGGCTGACCCGAACGCGGCGGCGGGATCCCGGTATCGCTCGGCGCACGTCGGCCCGCTGCTTGGCTCCGACCGGCTCGACGGAACTGTGGTCGAGGTCGACCCCGGAGAGGCGTCCGAGCCGTATCACCACGTCTTCGGCCGCGAGGAGTGGCTGCTCGTCCTGGCCGGATCGCCCACGCTCCGGCACGCGCGGGGCGAGGATCGGCTCGCGGCCGGCGACGTCGTGTGCTTCGTGGAGGGCCCGGCCGGCGCGCACCGGCTGCTCAATCGCGATGAGCCGGTCGCGCGCGGGCTGCTCGTCACGACGACGGGCCTGCCGGTCAATGCCTGGTACCCCGAAACCGGGCGGTGGGTGATCCGAAACGGGCCCGGCCCCGATGGCGTCGTGGTCACGGAGCCCGCCCGAGCTGAGCCGTGACCAGCAGGACGTCATGGTCGCTGCGGGCGAAGGGCAGCACCACCGCGGCGGGCGAGCGCAGGGCGCCGCTGCCGTAGACCTGCTGGAGGCCGGGAGCCTGCCTGGCGGAGGCGTCGGTGCGGGCCCAGAAGCCCGCGGGAGCACAGGTGGGGAGGCGGTTCACGTCGCCGCCGAAGATGACGGCGCGGGCGGCCGGACGGCCGGCCAGGATGGCCGCGAGCTCCGGGCACTGACCGTCGTTCGCGGCCACCTCGACCGCGTCCCGCGTGGCCAGATGCGCCGTGCACACCTCGATGTCGCCGCGGGTGGTGACGCACAGCCACCGGCGCTGCTCGGGACCGGACTGCGCGGCGAACGCGCGGCCGGCGGCGCTCACGATCGGCGCCGCCGTGAGCACGGCATCGCCGAACAGCCCGCGGCCGCCGGGATGGATGCAGCTGAAGGGCGCGCCGCCGTAGATCACCGTCGCGAAGCGCAGGTGGTAGCCGGTGCGGCGGGCGATCCGCGCGACATCGCGGCCGCAGGCCTCGCTGACCGTCACCGCGTCGGGGTGCGCTCTTCGGATCAGCCCGGCGGCCTCCGCGAGCGCCGCGGGGTAGGCGACCTTGCCGTAACAGTCGCCGAGGCCGGACAGGCACAGGTTCATCTGCATGAGCGTGTAGGTGCGGCCTCCGGGTGCCGATGCGGGACCGGTCGCCGACGCCGAGGATCGGCCGCAGGCCGACGCGGCGACGAGCAGCGCACAGGCCGCCACGGCGAGCAGGGCACGATGACCGTCGCGATGCATGACGGTCATACCGCCGCGGCGCCCGAAAAGTTTGGCGCGGGTTAGAGCCAGCCCTTGTCCCGCGCGATCGCGATCGCCTCGCCGCGGTTGCGCGCCCCGACCTTGCGGATCGCGACGCTCAGGTAGTTGCGGACGGTCCCCTCGGCCAGGAACAGGTGGCTGCCGATCTCGCCCGCGGTCGCATGCTCTGCCGCTGCCCGCAGAACGTCGCGCTCGCGCTCGGTGAGGGGGCTGACACCGTCGGCGATTGCGGCAGCGGCGAGCCCGGGGTCGATCACACGCCGGCCGGCATGCACCTCGCGGACGGCGTCGGCCAGCTGGGCCGCGGGCGCGTCCTTGAGCAGGAATCCGGAGGCGCCGCTCTCGATGGCGCGGCGCAGATAGCCGGGACGGCCGAACGTCGTCAGGATCAGCGTTCGCGTGCGGGGGAGGTTGAGGCGCAGCTGCGCGGCTGCCGAGATGCCGTCCTGGCCGGGCATCTCGATGTCGAGCAGCGCCACATCCGGGTCGTGGGCGAGTGCGGCTGCCAGCACCTCGTCCCCCCGCGCCACCTCGGCCACGACCTCGATGTCGCCCTCGAGCCCGAGCAGGCTCGCGAGCGCACCACGCACCATCGCCTGGTCCTCTGCGATCAGGACGCGGATCATGTCGCCCGCACCGGCACCTGCAGGCGAAGCCGGAAGCCCCCCTCGGGCCGCGCCCCTGCCTCGAAGGTGCCGTCGAGGTCGCGCGCGCGCTCGGCGAGGCCCACGAGGCCGGCGCCACCGCCCTCGGCGGAGGTGACGGCGGTGCCATCGTCGTCGACCTCGATCGCGACGTCGTCGCCCAGGCGTTGCAGCCGGATCGCGCAGGAGCGGGCGTCGCTGTGGCGCACGACGTTCGTCGCGGCCTCGCGAACGGCCCAGGCGAGGACGGTCTCGACGTGGGTCGGAAGCGACGCGACGTCTCCGTCGACGTGGCAGTCGATGCCTGCGGCGAGGAGCGTCGTGCGGGCGCTCGCAAGCGCCGCGGGGAACGGCTGCTGGCGGTAGCCGTGCACGGCCTCGCGCACCTCGGCGAGCGCCTCGCGGGTCACGTGCTGCACGTCGGCGAGCTCCGCCTGCGCGCGCCCAGGATCGCTCTCGATGAGCCGGGTCGCGAGCTCGGTCTTGACCGCGATCAGCGAGAGGGTGTGCCCCAGCAGATCGTGCAGGTCGCGGGCGATGCGCGCGCGCTCCTCCGCCACGGCGAGCCGGGCACGCTCGTCCCGCATCCGGCGGAGCTCCTCGTTGGCCCGCATCGCAGCGCCGAGCGCCGTCGTCACCGCGCCGATCCCGAGCACCGTCAGCGCCCACGCGGCAACGGCCGAGTCGCCGGCGCCGGTGGCGACCAGGCGCAGAGACACGGAAGCGGCGACCGCGACGGTCACGCCCACCGCCGCGGCGGCCGGGAGCGCGACCCCGGCCGCAGCGACCACGTAGACGAACAGCAGCAGGAACGAGCGGGGCGCCCCGAGCACGAGCGTCAGCGCCGCCAGGCCCGCCAGCAGGCCGACCGCGGTTCCCGTCACCCGCAGCCCGCCGGCGGCAAGTGCGCCGATGGGCGGCAGGAGCGCCAGGTAGAGCGCGGCGAAGGCCGCGACGCACACCAGGATCGCGGCCTTCGCCGGTGGAGACAGACCGCCCCCCAGGAGATCGGAGAGCGGGCCGATCAGGAACAGCAGCCCGAGCAGCTGGCCGACGCGGAGCCGGCCGAGGCGCCTCGGCAGCCGGGTCGTCCAGCTGTGCTCGGTGCCCGTCACGAGATCGTTATGCCCGGCTCCCGGGCACACGGTCACATGCGCCCTCGCAGTGGGCCGGCAACGTCGCCTCGAGTCCCCAGATCAGCACCAGCGCGGTCACGATATGAAGCCCTCCCAGCGCGAGCGCGGCGACGCCGTCGGCCAGATACGTCGGGCCGATCAACGACAGGCCCAGCCCGGCCGTGCCGAGCAGCGGCCACCAGAACGCCGGCCGGAGGGTGGTGCGCTCGAGCACCCGCACCACCGCCCACGCTGCCAGGCCGCCGAGCACCGCCGCCACCGCCACGCCGGCCGGGCCGACGGTGCCGCGACCCCCCTTCAGGACGAGGTCGACACCGGCCAGCCGGACGGCCGCCCACGTGGCGAGCGCCGCGACGGGCGCGAGCGCCACCGTTGCGATCCTGTATCGAGTCCGATCAGTCATCATCTCTCCTCTTCGCGAGTTCATGACTGCATGGTGCCGCTGCGGCCGCGATCCCGGTAGACCGATACGTCATCGATCCGGCGTGACGGTTGTCACCCCGTCCGCTCGCGGTTTCCGGGCACGCCGACGGGGTAGATACGGTACCGGCAGATGGGGTACTCGACGCTTCTCTTCCTGCACGTGACCGCGGCGTTCACGATGGTGGCCTCGGTCGGCCTGTTTCTCGCGATCGCACTCGCGCTGCGAAGCGATCGCCACTCGGCGTCGGCGCTGCGGCTCGCGCCCGCCGCGGGGGTGCTCTGGGCCGTCGGCGGGCTGGCGGTGATCGTGTTCGGCGTCTGGCTCGCGCTGCACGACTCGCAGTACTCGCTCGGCGACGGCTGGATCATCGCGGCGATCGTGCTGTGGTTCGTCGGATCCGCCATCGGCGGCCGCATCGCCGCCGGATACCGCAAGCTCGCCACCGGCGACGCGAGCCCGGTGCCGGCTCCGCTCGTCATGAACCTGGCGCTCGTGGCGACGCTCATCGTGATCCTGATCGACATGATCTACAAGCCGGGTGCGTCGTGACCGTGCTGCTCATCCGGCCGGACAGCTGGAACCTGCCGCTGCTCCTGCACGTCGGCGGCGCGATGGCGCTGGTCGCCTCGGTGACCGTCGCCGCAGTGGCGCTCCTGCAGGCCTGGCGCTCGACGGGCGCCTCGGCCGCGTCGTTGAAGCGGTTCGGGGCACGGACGCTGCTCTATGCGGCCGTCCCGTCGTTCTTCGTCATGCGCATCGCCGCGCAGTGGGTGCTCTCGCGGGAGGGGCTCGACAACTCGAACGCCGCCTGGATCGGCGACGGGTTCGCGACCGCCGACGGCGGCGGCATCCTGCTGCTGATCACGACCATCGTCGCCAACGTCGCGGTGCGCCGCGACCCGGACTCCGGCCTGGGCAAGCTGGCGAAGGTCGCAGCGAGCCTGGCGTTCGTCATGATCGCGATCTACGTGTTCGCGGTCTGGGCGATGACGACCAAGCCGGCGTAGGCCGACACCGTCGTCGATCCGGCGCGCCGGATCGAATGTGCGCTGGCCCACAGCGGCGGCGTCGGCGAGAATCGGCAGCCAATCCACCACCACCGGCCACGGGTACACCCTCGGGAGGAGCTCGTGATGGAAGCAGGCCAACACGCTGTCGACATCGCCGACATCGCCCCGACCACGGTTGCGGGCGGGGCGGTCGCGCGCGCCTTCTGGCTGCGCGCGCCGGGCGTCGGTGAGATCCGGCCGATGCCCCTGCCCGATCCGGGGCCGGGCGACGTGGTCGTCCGCACCGTGTGCTCGGGCATCAGCCGGGGCACGGAGGCGCTGGTGTTCCGGGGCGGCGTGCCGCCGGACCAGTACGCAGCGATGCGAGCGCCCTTCCAGGAGGGCGACCTGCCCGGGCCGGTCAAGTACGGCTACCTGAACGTCGGCGTCGTGGAGCAGGGCCCTGACACGCTGCGTGGCCGCACCGTCTTCTGCCTGTACCCGCATCAGACCGCCTATGTCGTGCCGGCCGGCGCGGTGGCCGTCGTGCCGGAGGGTGTGCCCCCGGCTCGGGCCGTGCTCGCGGGCACCGTCGAGACGGCCGTGAACGCCCTGTGGGATGCGGCGCCGCTAATCGGCGATCGGGTCGCCGTGGTGGGCGCCGGCATGGTCGGGTGCTGCGTCGCGCGGCTGCTGCGCCGCCACCCCGGCGTCCAGGTCACGCTGGTGGACGTCGACGCCGGCCGGGCCGACGTCGCGGCCGCCCTCGGCGTCGAGTTCGCGGCGCCGGCCGAAGCCGCCGCCGGCCGCGACCTGGTGGTCCACACGAGCGCGACGTCCGCCGGCCTGCAGCGCTCGCTCGAGCTGCTCGCGCCGGAGGGCACCGTCGTCGACCTCAGCTGGTACGGCGATCGCGAGGTGCGGCTCTCGCTGGGCGGGGCATTCCACGCAGGCCGGCTCGGCATCCGCTCGAGCCAGGTGGGCACCGTGTCGCCCGCCCGCAGCGCGCGCAGAACGCCGGCCGACCGGCTGGCCCTCGCGCTCGACCTCCTGCGCGACCCGGCCTTCGACGCGCTCCTCACCGGCGAGTCGCGCTTCGACGAGCTGCCCGACGTGATGGCGCGGCTGGCCGCCGGCAGCCTTCCGGCGCTCTGCCACACGATCGCCTACGGCGGGGCGTAGCCCGTGTTCAGCGTGACCGTCCGCGACCACGTGATGATCGCCCACAGCCTGCGCGGCGAGGTCTTCGGGCCCGCCCAGCGGCTGCACGGCGCGACCTACGTGGTCGACGCGACGTTCCGGCGCGAGTCGCTCGACGCCCACGGCATCGTCGTCGACATCGGGCGCGCGGCCGAGGCGCTGCGCGCGGTGCTGGCCGAGCTCAACTACCGCAACCTCGACGAGGAGCCGGCGTTCGCCGGCACGAACACCTCGACGGAGGCGCTGGCGCGCACGATCGCCGACCGGCTCGCCGAGCGCGTGCACGGCGGCGCGCTCGGCGGCGGCGGCCGCGACCTGGGCGGGCTCGTCGTGACGCTGCGCGAATCCCACATCGCCTGGGCGAGCTACGAGCGAGCCCTGTGACCGATGTCCATGTGGTCGTGCCGGACGGGATCGACGACCCCGCTCGCCCGAGCGGGGGCAACGCCTACGACCGCCGCCTGTGCGCCGGCCTCGCGGCGCTCGGCTGGTCGGTGCGCGTCCACGCCGTGCCGGGATCGTGGCCGTATCCGGCGGGCGAGGATCGGGCCGCCCTCGGGCGGGTCGCCGCAGCCCTCCCCGACGGCGCGCTCGTGCTGCTCGACGGGCTCGTGGCGTCGACCGCTCCGGAGGTGCTCGTGCCGCAGGCGAGCCGGTTGCGCCTGATCGCCCTCGTGCACATGCCGCTCGGTACCGGCACGGACACGGGCGGCGCCCGCGAGCGCGAGCATGCGCTGCTCTCCGCGGCCACGGCCGTCGTCACCACGAGCGGGTGGAGCCGGCGGACGCTGCTGGGGCTGTACGACCTTCCCTGCGAGCGCGTGCATGTTGCCGAGCCCGGGGTCGACGCTTCCGATCTCGCTCCGGGCACGCCGGCCGCCGGGGCGCTCCTCTGCGTCGCCGCCGTTGTCCCGGGCAAGGGCCACGATGTGCTGATCGACGCACTTGCGACCGTCGCAGGCCGGTGGCACTGCGTGTGCGTGGGCAGCCTCGAGCGCGACCCGGCCTTCGCGGAGCGGGTGCGCCGCCGCGTCCGCGACCGCGGACTCGAGGAGCGCGTCCACTTCGCGGGGCCGCGGGGCGGAGACGACCTGGCCCGCAGCTACCTCGCCGCCGACGTGCTCGTGCTCGCATCGCGCGCCGAGACGTACGGCATGGTCGTCACCGAGGCGCTCGCCGCCGGCCTGCCGGTCGTCGCTGCCGAGGTCGGCGGCGTGCCGGAGGCACTCGGCCACGGCGCCCAGGGGATCCGGCCGGGACTGCTGGTCTCGCCCGGCGACCCGGCCGCGCTCGGCGGCGCGCTGCGGGCGTGGCTCGGAAGCGCCGACCTGCGGCGGCGGCTGCGCCAGGCCGCCCGCGAGCGCCGCGAGGCGCTCCCGCGCTGGTCGGCGACGGCGACGGCGGTTGCCGGCGTCCTTCTGGAGGCGGCGCGATGACGGTCGCGGAGATCCGCGTCAGCCCCGAATGGCTGCACCTGCGCGAGGCCGCCGACGCCACGGCCCGGTCGCTCGTGCTCGTCGAGCGCCTCCGCGGGCACCTGCCCGCGACGGGGCCGCGGGTGATCCACGACCTCGCCTGCGGCAGCGGGGCGATGGGCCGGTGGCTCGCGCCGCTGCTCCCGGGACGGCAGCACTGGGTGCTGCACGACCGCGATTGCGATCTGCTCGAGCGCGCAGCGGCCGACCGTCCCGGCCCGGCCGCAGACGGCGCCCGCGTGGCGGTCGAGACGAGGTGCTCGGACATCACCCGGCTCGACCCGGGCGATCTGGCCGGGGCCGACCTGATCACCGCTTCCGCGCTTCTCGACCTTCTGACCGGGGAGGAGCTCGACCGGCTGATCGGCGCCTGCGCCGAGGCGGCCTGCCCGGTGCTGCTCGCGCTCTCGGTCGCCGGCCGGGTCGAGCTCGCCCCCGCGCATCCGCTCGATGCCCGAGTGGCTGCGGCGTTTGACGCCCACCAGCGCCGCATGACCCCGGGTGGGCGCCTGCTCGGCCCGGACGCGGCCGCGACGGCAGCGGCCGGATTCCGCGCGACCGGGGCCGACGTGATCGTGCAGCCAAGCCCCTGGCGGCTCGGCCCCGCGCAGGCCGACCTGACCGTGGAGTGGCTCGGCGGCTGGGTCGAGGCGGCATGCGAGCAGGACGAGACGCTCGCGGCCGCCGCCGACGCCTACACCCGCCGGCGCCTGGCCCAGGCGCGATCCGGGCAGCTCTCGGTCACCGTGGCCCACGCCGACCTGCTGGTGCTGCCATGACAACGCGGATTCCGCATCACGTCCGCGTCTGGGCGCCGACCGGGGCCGCCGCCGCCACCCTGGCCGTGGTCGTCTGGCGCCTGGGCGCGGGCCCGTTCCGCGCCGGCGTCTCGGCCGTCGACGCCCGCACGCTGGCGGCTGCTGCCGGCATCGGCCTCGTGACCACGGTCTGCTGCGCCTGGCGCTGGAGGATCGTCGCTCGCGGCCTCGGCGTCGACCTTGCCCTGCCCACGGCGGTGGCCGCGTACTACCGGCTCGCTCTTCCTGAACGTGACCCTCCCCGGCGGGGTCGTCGGCGACGTCCACCGCGGCCTTCGCCACGGGCGCGACGCACGCAACGTCGGTGGTGCCCTGCGGGCCGTGGTCTGGGAGCGCACCGGCGGCCAGATCGTCCAACTCGTGCTCACGGTCGCCGTGCTCGTCGTCCTGCCGTCCCCCGTGCGCCCGTCCATGCCGCTGGTGGCAGGGGCGCTCGTCGTCGCGGGGGCCGCCGTTCTGCTCGCGGGCCGGGCGTGGGCCGGCGAGGGCCGCTCGCCGCTTCAGCGCGCCCGCCGCGCGGTCGGCGGCGACCTGCGCGACATCCTGCGCATGCGCGGTGCGCTCGCGGCGATCGCGCTCGCCTCCACCGTGGTCGTCTGCGGCCACGCCGCCACGTTCCTGCTCGCAGCGCGCGCGGCGGGATCCACCGCACCGGTGTCGCGGCTCCTGCCGCTGGCCTTTCTCGCGATGCTCGCGATGGTGCTGCCGAGCATCGCCGGCTGGGGGCCGCGTGAGGGCGCGACCGGATGGGCGTTCGCCGCCGCCGGGCTCGGGGCCGGCCAGGGCGTGGCGACGGCCGTCGTCTACGGTGTCATCGTGCTCGCCGCCAGTCTCCCGGGGGCAGTTGTGCTCGTCGCGGCCGCGCTGCCGAGCGCCCGAGGGCCGCTGCGGCCCGAGCCGCGACCGGTCGCGGTGTGCAGCGAGCGGGTGCCCCATGCGTAACCGCCCGTACACCCTGCTCTCGTGCAGCGTGTCGATCGACGGCTACATCGGCACCGCGGCGGAGCGGCTCCTGCTCTCCAACGACGCCGACTTCGACCGGGTCGACGCCGTGCGTGCCTCGTGCGACGCGATCCTGGTGGGGGCGCAGACCGTGCGCGCGGACAACCCGCGGCTGCTCGTGCGCTCACCGCGCCGCCGCGAGGAGCGCACCGCGCGCGGCCTGGCGCCGTCGCCGATGAAGGTCACCGTGACCCGGCGCGCGCAGCTCGACGCGCAGGCGGCGTTCTTCACCCAGGGCGACGCCGAGAAGCTCGTCTACTGCCCCAGCCCGAGCGTCGGCGCCGCGCGCACGCGGCTCGGGCCGGTCGCGACCGTCGTCGACGGAGGCGGCAACGTCGAGATGCGCTCGCTGACGACCGATCTCGCCGCCCGGGGCGTGGAGCGGCTGATGGTCGAGGGCGGCGGCTGCGTCCACACCCAGTTTTTGACCGACGACCTCGTCGACGAGCTGCAGCTCGTGGTGGCGCCGGTGTTCGTCGGTGACTCCGATGCTCCGAGATTCGTCACGGACGGCCGCTTCCCCTGGAGTGCCGGCCGCCGCGCGACGCTTGCCGACGTGCGCCAGATCGGCGATGTGGTGCTGCTGCGCTACGCCCTCTCGGCGCGGTTTCAGGCCGACTGAGCGACGCTCTGGGCGCCGGGGCGCGCGCCCGTCTCGGTGCGGGCCACGTGCTTCCAGAACGGCCGCTCGAACACCGCCGCGAACATCCATGCAAACGCGACCGCCGCCGGCACCGCCAGGGCGAACAGGAGCAGGAAGGTCGGCGTGCCGTGGCCCACGCGGCCCGCCACCACCTTGTCGTAGAGGACGACGACGATCGGCTCGTGCGTCAGGTACAGGCTGTAGGACGACCAGCCCAGATTGCGCACCGGCCGCGTATCGAGCAGGCGCAGCAGCGGCGCGGGCCGGCCGGTCGCAAGGGCCGCGAGCAGGCAGCCGACGGCCGGCCCGAGCGAGAGGTCGACCCAGAACAGGTGGTCGAGCGTCCACACCGAGCCCTGCCACCAGATCGCCGCCAGCACCGGCACCGCCGCGGCGGCGGCGATCCACGCCCACGGCCACGATCTGCGCGCCGCGCCCGCGGCCACGATGCCGGCGGCCACGATGCCCACCGCAAAGAGCGCCGCCAGGTCGGGCGGCGACTGGATCACGATGAAGTCCAGGTGGGCGATGTGCGGCCCCACGATCCCCACGGCCGCCACCACGAGCGTGACCGCAGCGAGCATCACCGCGGCGCCCCGGCGGCGGAAGAGCAGGAGCAGCAGCGGGAACAGGAGGTAGAGCTGGGCCTCGACCGCGATCGACCAGAACGCGCGGTTGGGGCTGGGCGCGCTGATGAGGTTCTGTGTCAGCAGGCCGTCCACCACGATCGAGCGCAGGTCCGGCCCCGCCTGCCCCGGCGGCGGCACGATCAGCCATGCCACGGCGAGGCTGAAGACGAGCGCCGCCCAGTACGGCGGCAGGATGCGGCGGGCGCGCCGGAACGCGAACTTCGAGAGCGAGTCGAGCCGCCAGCCGTGGCGGGCCGGCGACAGGGCGAGCGAGAAGCCGGACAGCACGATGAACACGACGACCGCGAATCGCCCGTAGATGAGCCAGGCGGCCCAGAAGGGCGCGTGATCGGCCGGGTAGCCGGGGTACGCGCGCAGGAAGACGTGGTTGCAGACGACGTACAGGGCGGCCAGGCCGCGGACGCCGTCGAGGCCCGCCAGCCGCCGCGGGCGCCGGCCGGATCGAGCTTCCGCGGGCGCGCGCGCCGGCTCGAGGACGCTCGTCACGGACAGCCTACGGGGTCGCCGGGCGCGGCCCGAACGCGCCGAGGAAGCGGTTGCGGAAGGCGCTCATGCGCCAGACCGGCGCGCTGCGACTGGGCTGCACGCCGTCCACCCAGCCAAACCGGGCCAGCCGCCGCAGCACCGCCGGGTCGTGGGCGATGATCGAGATGGGCACGTCGTGGTTGACACCGTAGCCGGTGACGATGTGGGCCGGCTGGTGGTCGCCGAGCGCGATCACCACGAGGTTCTTTCGGCCGTAGTGCTCGACGAAGGAGAAGAGCGCCCGCAGCGAGTACTCGATCGAGTGGCCGTACCCTTGCTCGGTGCTCCTCGTACCGGTGCGGTCGACCGGCAGGGTCTTGAAGATCGAGCCGTCCCCGACCCGGTTCCAGGGGATCATCGGCGGGATGGCGGTCCAGGGCTCGTGGCTCGACACGGTGTCGATCTCGGCGAACAGCGGGCGGCGGTGTGGCTTTGCGAGCTCCAGGCGCTGCAGGGCCAGATAGGTGTACTGGTCGGGCATCGATGCGTAGGCGTAGGTCGGGCCGTGGTAGCCGACGTCGAGCCGGTTGTACACCCTGTCGAAGTGGTAGAACGAGAAGCCCTGCGGCCAGGGCCGGTCGTCGGGCGGCACGTCGTCGATGACCCGCCAGCCCGCCCGTTTGAACGCCTGGCTGAGCGTGAAGCGGTCGCTCGCCCATGAGCACGTTGTAGCGGTCCTGGTTGTCGACCCACGCTCCCGACTGCATCGTCGAGTGCGCCAGCCAGCTGATGCCGCCGAAGGTCGGCGACTTGATCCAGCCGCTGCGGGCCGAGAAGCCGGCGGCCTGCAGCTGCGTCGCCCCGGTGGCCAGGGTGCGGTCGATCCCCGGGGCGATGGACGAGCCCTGGACCGCGAACTGGCCGTAGCTCTCGACGAACACGAGCAGCACGTCCTTGCCGCGCAGTGCGGTCAGGAGCTGATCTCCGGGCGTGTGCCGGTAGCGGTCGTGGCGGATCTCGGCCGCGAACCGGGCCTGGTCGTGCAGACCGGCCTCCACCGCCTGCACCTCGTGCACGGCCAGGTCCGCGGCGCTCGTGGAGGCGATCGCGCACGCCCGGCACGAGCTGCACGCCGAGCGCCCAGCAGCCGATCCAGGCGACGCCGAGCGCCGTCACCGCCCGCACCGACAGGCGGCGGTTGCCGGCCGCGACCCGGGTCAGGCGCAGCAGCGCGAGCGTCGGCAGGACGAGGGCGAGAACGGTGATGAGCACGACGCCCGCGACGACGAGATCCGCGCGCGTACGGCCGATCGACGCGCGCAGCGTCTCGATGCCGATGGACGCGTAACCCCAGTCCTCCACCGGGTTGAACGGCCGGTCGAAGGCCGTGAAGAAGCCGACGTCGAGCAGCTTCACGATCACCAGCACGCCGAGCACCGGGCCGACCACGCACGCGAAGAGCCGGCGGGCGCGGCCGCTCGGCAGAGCGAGGGCGAGCGCGACGACGACGAGGCCCTCGACCGGCAGCCGGACGAACGCCCCGGGCGTGAGCCGGCGGGGCTGGTCGGGAGCGACCAGGGCGGCCCACACGACCAGCAGCGCGAACAGCGTGAGCGCGAGGGCGATCCCGGCACGGACGCGCCCGCGCGCAGGTCCACCGGCGGAGCCGGGATCGCGGACAGGCGCCGGATCGCCGCCACCCTCGGTGCGCCGGCGCCGCCACAGCCACCACACGTCGCGCCCGAACGATTCGGCCAGCAGGATCAGCGCACCGGCCAGGGCGACGCGGATGAGGTCAAGCGGCAGGACATCGGCCACGGCGATCGTGAGCACGATGCCCTGCACCGCCGTGACGGTCTTGCGCCAGTCGCGCCGCGGCAGGGTTGCGCGCATCCATGCGAGCGGCCATCCGGCTGCAAGGAACGCGTAGCGGGCCGCTCCGATCGCGAGCACCCAGATACCGGCCGAGGGGGCGACGGCCACGCTGAGGGCGAGGATCAGGAACGCGTCGACCTCGCCGTCGAGCTGCGCTCCGAGCCGCGACTCGGTGGCGGTGTGGCGGGCCACCCGCCCGTCGACCCAGTCAAGGGCGAGCGCGACGGCGGCGAGCGTCACGAGCGCCCGCACCGATGCCGGCCCGACGAACGAGTCCGCGGTGAGCGCCGCGACGCCGACGACGAGCGTCGCCCGGGCCAGGGTCACCCACACGGCCGGCCCCAGTCGCTTCGCGCGGTGGTAGGTGACGCCGCGCGCGAGGGCCACGTTCAGGCCCATCCCGCACGCGGCTCCGATCAGCCATCCGGCGGAGCCGAGGCCGACCGTCGCCGCCAGGGCGACGAGCAGCATCGCCTGGCCGGCGAGCCCGATCACCGGGGCACCTTGACCGGCCCGCAGCGTCCCTCCATAGGCGAACATACGGGGGGAACTACTGTGCCCGCCCCTCTTCGGATCTCGATTGACCGCGCCCTGCGGCGGGCCCGTGAGGGCGCTTACGCGCCGGGCGAATACGTCGAGCAGGAGAGCTTCATGCGAGCGGGCGAGATCCGCGCGCTGGCGGGGCGCGCCGGCATCGCAGCGGGGGTCTCAGTGCTCGACCTCTGCTGCGGGGTCGCCGGGCCGGGAAGGCTCATCGCCCGCGAGCTCGGCTGCACCTATCTCGGGCTCGACGCGAGCGCGGCCGCCATCGCGATCGCTCGCGAGCGCGCGCAGGGCCTCCCGTGCCGCTTCGAGGTCGCGCACGTCCCGCCGCTCCCGGCCGGCGCCTTCGACGTGGTGCTCCTGCTCGAGACGATGCTCGCGTTCGCCGACAAGCAGACGCTGCTGCGGGCGATCGCGGGCGCGCTCGCCGGGGGAGGACGGTTCGCCTTCACCCTGGAGGAGGGGGCGCCGCTGACGGCGGCCGAGCGCGCGCGCATGCCGGCCGCCGACACCGTCTGGCTCACCCCGCTCGCGGAGATGCTCGCGCTCGTGCGGGGCGTCGGTCTGACCGTGCGTTGGCAGCAGGACTGCACTCGCGCCCATCGCGACATGGCCAAGCGCCTGACCGCCGCGTTCGCGGCCGATGCGCCCGCCATCGCCGCGCAGATCGGCCCCGAGGCGCTCGCCGAGCTGCTGAGCGCCCACCGGCTCTGGAGCGAGTGGCTGGGCACCGGCCGCGCCCGCAAGATCGCGTTCGTGGCCGTGAGGGAGTGAGGCTTAGGCCGCGGCCTCCCAGTCGGTCACGTCGCGGACGGACAGGATGCGACGCTCCGGGTATTCCTGCTCGCAGACCTCGATCGCCCGGTCAGGCGACTCCTCGAGGACGTGATGGAGGATCGGCGCACCACCCCGCGAGCGCGTGCGCGGGGCGAGCACGAAGAGATACGAGCGCAGCGAGGCCGTGCTCGTCTCATCGGGAGTGCATGTTGGCGTGGACGTGCTCATGAACGCTCTCCTGCTTGCGGCGGATGCCACCGCCTCCGGGGCGGCGGACCTGAATGCCGACCACGCTAGGAGGCGAACCTGAGAACGCGGTTGGCGGCACATGAAGCGTGCCTAAGAGTCGCCCCCGCTTCGGTTGAGCCGTTTCCGCCGGATCCCGATGTGGGAACCACCATCCCAGACCGGGAAGGGCGGGAGTAGGGTGGGCGGACGTTGATGCCAGGGAGCTCGAGCCAGAACAACCGCCCGCGTTGGCGGGCGGCGGCGGAGATCAATCCGCGGCTTGACTCCACCCGGGGTCGGGCGCTTGCAGTGGCGCTGGTGCTGGCGGCGCAGCTTCTGATCGCGCTGCCGTTCCTGTTCGTCTCGCCGGGGACGCTGCGGGGCGTGCCCGGCCCGCTGCTGGTGGTCACGGGGGTGGCCGCGGCGTATCTGTTCGGCCCCTGGGTGGGGCTTGGGCTGACGGCGGTCGCGGTCGTCCTGGCCGTCGTCGTCATCGGCGAGAACCCGTTCGCGGAGCCACTGGTGTGGCTGCCTGTGGCGTTCGGCGTCGGCATCGTCGGCGAACGGGTGCGGCGCGGAGACGAGCTGCGCCGGTCGCTGCTGGATGCGCTCCGGCAGGGGCTGGTGAGCCTGGTGCAGGATCCCGAGGTGGGCCCGCTCGTGGTCGTCAGCCGATACGTCCCGGCCGAGGCCGCGCAGGTGCTCGCGGGAGACTTCTACGGCGAGATCCAGCAGCCGAGCGGCCGGGTGGCGGTGATGGTCGGCGACGTGGCCGGGCACGGCCCGAGCGCCGCGGCGATCGCCACCCGCCTGCGCGCAGCCTGGCGCGGGTTGATGAGCGCGAACGTGTCTGCGCCCGAGACGATCCGCGTGCTGAACGAGATGCTGATCGCCGAGCACAAGCGCCACCGCACGCCGGTCACGTTCGCGACCATGTGCCTCGTGTCCATCGATACCGAGCTCGCGACCGCGTCGGTGCTGCTCGCCGGGCACCCGCCGCCCATCCTCCTCGCGTCGGGCGGCGCCCGCGAGTGCGACGTGCCGCCCTGCCCCGCCATCGGCATCCTGGGGTCCACGGAATGGAACAGCTTCGACGTGACGCTGCCGGACGGGCCGTGGACGCTGGTCCTGTACACGGACGGGCTCGTCGAGGGCCGCTCGGCGCCTGACGGCCGCCGGCCGCTCGGCCCCGGCCGGCTGCTCGAGATGCTCGCTGCCCGCACGCCGCCGATCACCGAGACGGACGCAGACACCATCCTGGGCGCGATCGAGCGGGCAAACGGCGGCCCGCTGCCCGACGACGTGGTCTTCCTCGCCGCGTCACCCCAGGTGGCCGCAGACGCCTCCGATACGCCCCAATCGACGCTAGGACTCGTCCGTGGCTAGGTGGTCGATCGCCTCTGCGCGCGTCTCGAAGGTGGGGATCACCCGCGTCATCCCGACCATGTCCAGCAGCCGCCGGGGAGGCGATCCGCCGGGCGCGCACAGGACGACCGTGCTCGCCTCCCTGCTCTGCGCCGTCTCCCACGCCCGCATCAACGCGCCCGCGACGCTGCTGTCGATGAAGCTCGCCTCGGTGAGGTCGACGACCACCATCGTCCCGTGCGCGAACACGGCGTCGAGCTCATTCACAAGCGCCGGCGACGTGCTCAGGTCGTGCTCGCCGCGCAGGATCAGCACCCATGCCTGCTCCGACCGTTCGACCACGAGCTCGCTGCCCGGTTGCATCGCCACCTCATCCATTGGGATGGGCGATTGTAGATCACGTCCTTCTCAGCCGGATTCGGCCACGGAGCGCTGAGAGCTGGCCACCGAACTGCACGTACGGCTGGACGCGGTGCCCGTCAGCGTCGCCCAGGCGCGGCGGATCACGCGCGAGTGGAGCGCGCAGTACGGCGCGACGTCGACGCAGCTCGAGAACATCGCCCTGGCAGTCACCGAGGCGGTCGCAAACGTCGTCCGCCACGCCTACCCCCTGAGCGAGCCCGGCCTCATCCACCTCGACGCCCACACCGAATCTGGCGCGCTCGTCTTCTCGATCCGCGACGACGGCATCGGCGCGAACCAGCCCTCCGCAAACGCAGGGCTCGGCGTCGGCCTGCCGATCATCGTCGAAGTCGCAGATCACGCGACGATCAACCCCACCCGCGCAGGCACACAGCTCACGCTCCGCTTCAACCTCGCCTGAGCCGCCACGCGGTCAGCCGCACCGCGCGATCAGCGGCGTGGCGTAGAAGTTCCCCGCCGGGCCGGTGTGCCCGATGGCCCCGACCGCCCAGTAGGAGGTGGTCGTCGGCACGTTGGTGACCCTGCCAAGGTCGGCGAAGATGGGTCGAGGCATGACTCCCTCGGCCAGCGTGGCGCCGTCCCAGTGGTCGACGACCGGCAGTCCCGAGTTGTCGCCGACGATCCACGCATCGGCCGGCCCCGACGCGGCGACGTCGAACAGGTTCCCGCTGAAGCCGCCCGCCGCAGTGGCAACGGTCGTCCACCTGCTGCCGTCCCAGTGGTCGACTGCGTGGCGGCCGCGGTCGACGGCCAGCGCGTCGGTCGGCGAGATGGCGGCAACGCCGGTGAGCCTGCGGCGGTGGCCGGCTCCGGGCGAGGCCACCCGGTGCCAGGAGTGCCCGTCCCAGTGTTCGATCAGCACGCCTCCGACAGCCCACACGTCGGTCGAGGAGGTGGCGGCGACAGCGGCCAGTCCGAGGTCTTGCGAGGAGATCGACGGAACGAGCTTCCACGCCACGCCGTTGTAGTGCAGCGTCCGCGCCGTCGTGTCGTCGCCGGTCACGCCCACCGCCCACACGTCGTTCGCCGAAATCGCCGTCATGTCCTGCAAGAACGAGTGGCGGGCGGCGTACGGCAGCAGCCTGCGCTGCCACCCCGAGCCGTCCCAGTGCAAGACAAGACCGGTTGGGTGCGCCAAACCGAACGAGCCCACCACCCACACATCGTCCGGCGCGATCGCAACCACCGCATTCAACTCGTCATTCCGCCGCGCGGGATCGGGCGAAGCGACGCGCCGCCAGACGGAGCCGTCCCAGTGCTCGACCAGGCTGTGCTGCTGGCGGTCGAGGCCGACCGCCCACACGTCGGTCGCCGAGATCGCCGACACGCCCAGGAGCTGCCCCCGCGTCGCGACCCCCGCGACCCTCTGCCACGACCCGCATGACCCCAGTGCCGGCTGTGCCCATGCCAACACACACCCGACCACCGCTCCCACGACCGCCACACCTCCACGCCAGTGCTGCGCCATAGCTCCACCGCCCTCGGTGTCGTGCCCTGGCGCCCGGCCGGCGTCAGCCTGCCGCCACCCTAGCCCCTCTATGTGCCATATGCAACCAGGGCCGGCGGACCAGGCCCGCCCCAAACACGCGGGTAGGATCGCGAGCCATGCATTTCACCGTCCCGCGAGGCGTGACCATGAACGCGACGGTGATGTCGAGCTGCTTGCCCGTGACCTCGTACAGGAGCTGATCGGGCGGCCGGTGGGTCGTGATCGTGCTGTCGTACGGCTTCCCTCGCTTGAAGGTGACGAATCGGCTGCCCTGCCCGATCGGCTCATCCGACAGGAGCTCCGAGCGCGACACCTGCGAGTTCCAGGACGGCTCGTTGCGCGCGTCCGCCAGCCGATTCGAACACCTCCGTCGGCGGGCGGGGGACGTCGCTCTCCACCCGTCACCCTGCAATCCGCTCGGGGAGGCCGAAGCGGGGGAACAACCGCGGGTCGATGAAGCCGGTCACCTCGGCGATCCGGTCATCCTGCACGGTGAGCACGTCGAGGACGGCGGCGGCGTAGTCGCCCCGTTCGGCGTCCCAGGCGTAGCAGCCGACGGCGAGCTGGCCGCTCGCTCGGGCCGGGAGGTGGCGCCAGCGCACCGAGAAGGCGTCCTCCGCCAGGAAGGCGCTGACGGCGTCCCGGCCGCGGTACCACGTCGTCATGGGCGGCATCGCCCACACCGGCTCGTCGGTCAGGAGCCCCAGGAGGGCGGGGAGGTCGGCGTGGTCGAGCGCGTCCATGTAGCGGTTGACGAGCTCGCGGCAGCGCTCGTCGCCGAGCGCGCGCAGGGTGGCCTGCTGGCTCTGCGCCGGGACGCGCTCGCCGGTCGCCTGGCGGGCGCGCTGCAGTGCACTGTTCACCGACGGGACGGTGGTCTCGAGCAGGTCGGCGACCTCGCGCGCGGAGAAGTCGAGCACCTCGCGCAGGAGCAGCACGGCGCGCTGGCGGGGCGGCAGGTGCTGGAGCGCGGCGACGAAGGCGAGCTCGACGGTCTCGCGGTGCTCGTACCGGTCCGCCGGCGCGTACGCCCTGTCCTCGGCCGCCAGCGCCTCGTCCGGGTAGGGCCCGAGCCACACGGACTCTGACAGCGGCGCGCCGGGCGGCGAGTGCTCGGTGGTCGGCGGAGCGTGGTCGGGCGAGAGCAGCCGCCGCGGCCGCCGTTTCAAGAGCTGCAGGCAGCAGTTGGTGGCGATCCGGTAGAGCCAGGTGCGAAACGAGCTGCGCCCCTCGAACCGGCCCAGGCCGCGCCAGGCTCGCAGGAGCGCCTCCTGCAGCGCGTCGTCGGCATCCTCGATCGAGCCGAGCATGCGGTAGCAGTGCGCATGCAGCGTCGACCTGTGCGGGCCGACGAGATCGCCGTAGGCGCGCTCGTCGCCGCCGCGGGCGAGCCCGAGCAGCTGCGCCTCGCGATCCGTCACGTATGTCCCGACCTCGCTCATCCTCTCGAAACCTAGATCGCGCCCGTGCCCGGAACTCATCGGTCGCCGGGGCGATGAGTTTGCCGGCGACCGGTGACCGAACCTCTCGTACGCATCGCATACGGAAGGGAGACACCATGTACCACCTCAGCCTGAAGGCACCGCCGCCCGCCCCTCGCCCCGCCGGGATCGTCATCCTCGAGGCCCGCAGGCAGGCCCGGCTCGAGCCGCCCCTGCCCAGCCCCGACCGGGGCAGCCCCGGCTGCGAAGATAGCGGCCATCGTGCCCGCGCAGACGATCATCGTCGGATCCGGGCCGGCTGGGCTCGCAACGGCGGCCATGCTCGGCAAGGAGGGGGTCTCGGCGCTCGTACTTGAGCGCGAGGGCGACGTCGCCGCCAGCTGGCGGCGACGCTACGACAGCCTGCACCTGCACACGGTGCGCTCGCTCTCGAGCCTCCCCGGCATGCGCTTGCCGCGCACGCTGGGGCGGTTCGTGAGCCGCGACGCCTTCGTCGAGTACCTCGAGCGCTATGCCGCCGCCCACCGCATCGCCGTCGAGCCCGGCACCCGGGTCACGCGGATCGACCGCGTCGAGGCCGGATTGCATGTGCGCACGGACGCCGGCGACATCGATGCGGCGACCGTCGTCGTCGCCACCGGCCACCAGCACACGCCGGCGCTGCCCGACTGGCCCGGCCGCGGCGGCTACACGGGCCGGCTGCTGCACTCGAGCGACTACCGCAACGCGGCCCCGTTTGCCGGCATGCGCGTGCTCGTGGCCGGAACGGGCAACTCCGGCGCCGACATCGCCGTCGAGCTCGCGGGCGCGGGCGCGCGCCAGGTGTGGGTGGCGATGCGACGGCCGCCGCAGATCATCCCGCGGCAGCGGTTCGGCGTGCCCGCACAGCTCCTGGGGGTGGCGCTGCGGCACGCGCCGGCGGCTGCGGCCGACCCGCTCGTGCGCGTCGCCCGCCGGGGGCTCGTCGGCGATCTGCGCAGCCTCGGCCTGCCCGCCCCGTCCGAGGGCCTGCTCGCCCAGAACCGGCGCACCGGCGCGGTGCCGCTGCTCGACGTGGGCTTCGTCGCCTCCCTGCGCGCAGGGCGCTTCCGGCTCGTGGCGGCCGTGCAGTCGTTCGACGCCGCCGCCGCGCGGCTGGCGGACGGCGCCACCGTCACTCCCGACGCGGTCATCGCCTGCACCGGGTTTGCAACCGGGCTCGGCGGGCTGGTCGGCCACCTGGGCGTGCTCGACCCGCTCGGGCGTCCGCTCGTCCATGCCGCCGCGGGCCGCCCGCGCGTGCCCGGCCTGTGGTTCACCGGGTTCCGCACCCCGATCTCGGGCGCGCTGCGCGAGCTGCGCACCGAGGCCCCGGCCCTGGCCCGGGCGATCCGCGCGGGACCGTGACGCCGGTGTGACCCCGGCGTGACGTGATTGGGATCCCGCGGGCCTGGATCGTGATGCGGCTGTGACGGGCGCGGTGGCACCGTGTGGATATGGGTGTCATCACTGAGTCAGGCGGTCTCGCACGAGGGCAGCGGCGCTCGCCGGTCGTGCGCCGGCATACCGGCGGCCGGCCGGCCGACCACGGCCGCGGTGGGCTGCTCGCCGCCGCCTATCCGCGCATGGGCTCGACGATCTACCTCGCCGTCGGCCTGGTCGCGATCCACGGGCTCGGCCTCACCCCGGTCGCCCTGCTGGCGGCAGGGCTGATCTTCGCGGCCGTCGCGGTCTGCTACGCCGAGGGGGTGTCGATGTTCCCGGAGGCGGGTGGATCGGCCGCGCTCGCCCGGCACGCGTTCGATGAGCTCGTGAGCTTCCTGACCGGGTGGGCGATGTGCCTCGCGCTGGTCGCGCTCGCGGCCCTCTCGGCCGCCTTCGTCCCCCGCTACCTGAGCGTGTTCTGGGCCCCGCTTGCCACCTCGCCGTGGTCAGTCGCCGGCGCCCTCGTGGTGCTCGCTCTCGTGGCCCTCGCGAACGTCCGCGGCCTGGACCAGCCGGCCAGCCTGGCCGCGTTCCTGGGGATCGTCGACCTCGTCGCCCAGCTCCTGCTCGTGCTTCTGGGCGCGCTCTTCATCTTCCGGCCAGAGCACATCACGGGGAACGTGCACTTCGGGTCGGCGCCGTCGCTCGGGGGGCTGATCCTGGCCTGCGCCGTCGCGATGGTCGCCTACACCGGCATCGAGACGATCGGCGACCTGGCCGGCGAGGCGCGCGATCCCGACCGCGACGTGCCGATGGCGACGGCGGGGGTGCTCGCGGCGGCGACGACGGCGTGCGCGGCGATCGGGCTGGTCGCGCTGATGGCCATGCCCGTCTCGCGGACAGCGTCCGGCGGGTACACCACCCTGCTCATCCAGCCTCCGCCGCACGGATACGTGGCGTATCCGGCGCTCGGCATCCTGGCGGGCGTGCCGCTGCACGTGCTCGCGACGGGCCTGAGCTACTTCGTCGGCCTGATCATCGCGGTGATGCTGGTCGTGACCGCCCACGCGGCCGTCCGCAGCACCGCGCGGCTCGGCCTCTGGCTGACGCAGCATCATCAGGCTCCGGTCCGCGCCGCGGCCCTGCATCCCGCCTACGAGACGCCGTACGTCGCGATCGCCGCAGGTGCGGCGGCGGCGTCGGGGTTGGTGCTCGTCCAGGCGGTCACCGGCGGCGTCAGCCTGCTCGCCGGCGCGTACGTGTTCGGGGCGCTGATCGCGTTCACGAGCGTCCAGGCCGCGGTCGTCGCGATGCGGTGGCGCGACCCCGGCCGCTACCGGCCGTTCCGGGCGCCCGTGAACCTGCCCGTGGACGGCCGCCGCCTCCCCCTGCTGGCGATCCTGGGCGGGGCTTGCACCACGGCGGCGTGGATCGCGGTCGTCGCGCTCGAGCCGGATGCCCGCTACCTGGGCCTCGCCTGGATGCTCGCCGGCGGCGCGTGGTACGCCGCCTATCGCCGCCGCCTGGGGCTGTCGCTGACCGAGCACACGCGCCGCGAGGTGCTGCGCCGCCCCGGTCCGGGGATCGAGGTCGAGTTCCAGACGATGCTGATCCCGGTGAGCACGGACCGCGCCGAGATCCCGGCCGACGTGGTCGAGGTGGCGGCGCAGCTGGCGGCCGAGCGGCGCTCGTCGCTCGTGCTCCTGGCCCTGACCCAGATCCCCCTCGACGAGGAGATGGACATGGAGATCGACGACCTGGAGCGCAACGTCGAGCGGCTCGCGGCCAGCGCGCGCACGATCGGGGAGCGGTACGGGATCCGCGTGCACACGACCCATCTGCGCACGCGCGATCCGGCCGAGTCGATCCTGGCCGAGGCCACGCGGCGCGACTCGCAGGTGATCCTGCTGCGGGCGAGCGGCCTCCATCGAACGGCGCTTCGGCGCGTCGCCTACGACGAGATCGTGCGGCGCATCGTGGCCGAGGCGAGACAGCGGGTCATGATCATCCGACCGGAGCAGGTGAGGGCATGAGACGGCACATCCTGATCGTCGCGACGGACACCCACATCCAGCCGCAGCTCCTGGCCGACGCGGTCCGTGACGCCGTCGCCCGCACGCGGGGCGACATCCAGGTCGTCCGCGTGATGATCCCCGCGGTCGTCCCGCCGACGCTCCCGATCGGGGCGTGGCCGCCGCGGCTCGCCGCCCGCCTGGAGGGGCTCCGGGACGCCGCCGAGGCGACCGTCGCATCGCTCCAGCCGCGGGGCCGGGTCGAGATCGCGCCCTGCCGCAGCGTGGCCGCGCTGCTGCAGGCCGTCTGGCCGGTCGAGCGGCTCGTCCTTGTCGGCGGCGCCGGGTGGAGCATTCGCCGCGCCGCCCGCGGCGTCGCCCCCGACATCGTCGTCGTCCCCTCCCGCCCCCGGGCCGCTCGCCGCGAGCAGCTGCCGGCGTCGCAGCCCAAGGTGCTGCCCGAGTAGGCGATGAGCACCACCGACGCAGGCACGGTCAGGCTCGAGGGCACGGTCGCCCCGTCCGCCCCGCGGGTGCAGGCACCCCCGGTCGCAGACGGCCACCGAGGCGCGCACCGAGCGTCGCGCTGGGGCGCCGCGGCCCTGTCGCTGGGCGCGCTCGGAGTCGTCTACGGCGACCTCGGCACGAGCCCTCTCTACACGGTGCAGCTGATCTTCACCGGCGACCATCCGATGGCGCCGTCGCCGCTGCGCGTCTACGGCGCGCTGTCGCTGATCTTCTGGTCGCTGATGATCGTCGTCACGCTGAAGTACGTGCTCCTGATCCTGCGGGTGGACAACCACGGCGAGGGCGGGATCATGGCCCTCGTCGCACTGCTCGAGCGCTCGATCAAATCGCGCCACAAGGCCGGCCTCGTGATGGTCGGCGTGCTCGGCGCCTCGCTCTTCTACGGCGACGGGATGCTCACGCCGGCGATCTCGGTCGTCTCGGCCGTGTCCGGCCTCAAGGTGGCCTCCCCGGCGCTGGCGGCACAGATCATCCCGTTCTCACTGGCGATCCTGATCGCGCTCTTCGCGCTGCAGCGCTTCGGCACCGGCGCGGTCGGCGGCCTGTTCGGCCCGATCATGGTGATCTGGTTCATCGTGATCGGTGCCCTCGGAGCCCGCGAGATCGCGTTCCACCCCGGCATCCTGCGCGCCGTCTCGCCGACGTACGCGGCCACGTTCCTCGCCGACGACCCGCTCATGGGGTTCCTCGCCCTCGGCTCGGTCTTCCTCGCCCTCACCGGCGCCGAGGCGATCTACGCCGACATGGGCCACTTCGGCCGCAAGGCGATCACCCGCGCGTGGGTGTGGTTCGCCCTCCCGGCGCTGCTCCTGAACTACATGGGCCAGGGAGCGCTGATCCTCGCCCAGCCGAAGACGATCGTGAACCCCTTCTTCCTGCTCGTGCCCGGAGGTCAGACCGGCCAGAAGGCGATGGTGGTGCTCGCGACCATCGCAACGGTCATCGCCTCGCAGGCCGTCATCTCGGGCGCGTTCTCGGTGACGCAGCAGGTGATCCAGCTCGGGTTCCTGCCGCGGATGACCATCAAGCACACGTCGAAGCGGATCATGGGCCAGATCTACATCCCGGTCGTGAACTGGTTCCTGCTTGCGGCCGTGATCGTCCTCGTGCTCACCTTCCGGTCGCCCACCGGCCTGGCGAACGCCTACGGGATCGCGCTCAGCGCCATCTTCGCGACCAACACCTTCCTCGCGGCGGTCGTCGTCCGCGCGCTCTGGCGAAAGCCGCTCAAGCTGCTCATCCCGGCCGCGACGGTGTTCATGACGATCGAGCTCACGTTCTTCGCCGCCAACGTGACCAAGATCCTCTCCGGAGGCTGGTTCCCGCTGGTCGTCGGTGCGGCGTTCTTCACGGTGCTGACCACCTGGCGGCACGGCCGGACGATCCTGGCCAAGGCGATGCGCGAGGGGCGGGTGCCCGTCCGCCGCTACATCAACCGCATGATCGACGATCCGCCGAACCGCATCCCGGGCACCGCCGTGTTCCTGACGACGTCGCTCGAGACGGTGCCGACCGCGCTCCTCAACAACGCGCAGCACAACGGCGTCGTCCACGAGCACGTGATCCTGGTGAAGATCCACACCCTCGGCGTCCCCCACGTCGACGACCACCAGCGCGTGTCGGTCGAGCGCCTGCGGCTCGGGTTCGTCGCCATCACGGCGCATTACGGCTACCAGGACGAGCCCGACCTCGTCGCCGCCCTCGAGCTGGCCCGGCGGCGCGGGCTCGACATCGACCTCGAGCGCACGTCCTACTACGTCGATCACGTCACCATCCTGCCGACCGGGAGCACGCGCATGGCCGGCTGGCGCAAGCGCCTGTTCACGCTCCTCCACCAGAACTCCACCCCGATCGCCCGGTCGTACAACATCCCGCCCGACCGCGTGTTCGAGGTCGGCGCGTACGTCGAGATCTGACCGCACCCGCCGGCGGGTGAGGCCGCCTGCAGGAGTTGGTGGAACCGGCGCTGCCCGCGCTCAACGGGGCCGGCCGCCGGCCGACTACCCGGGGCGTGAAGGTCAAGGGCAATCGATCGCTCGTGCGCCGGTTCATCGGCAACGAGTACACCTGGGTCGGCGGGGCGTTCGTCGTCGCCGTCCTCGCCGCCTACCTCGTGCTGCAGGCCCTCACCACCGGCAGCTTCGACCGGCTCGAGCGCCAGAACGTCAGCAGCCAGGCCGATCGGATCCGCACGAGCCTCGGCTACGAGGTGTCGCTGATCCAGAACTTCGTGCTGACCAACGCCCAGTGGGACGATCCGTACGACGCGATCTCGACGCGTAGCGCGTCAGCCGCCACCGCCGCCTTCCCGCCGGGCGAGATGAAGTCGAGCTTCGGCTTCGGCGCGGTCGTCCTGCTCGATCGATCCGGCGCGGTCGTCGGCGGCGGCCTGGTGCACGGGGCCCGCTACGAGGCCGTTCCGGCCAGTCTCGCCGCCGGCCTCGCCAAGCCCACGGTGGCCAGGCACAAGACCGCCTGCGGCATCCTCGCAACCACGGCGGCGCACTACCTCTACTGCGCCGCACCGGTCATCCGCAGCGACGGCAGCGGGCCGGTGGCCGGCACGCTCGTCGCCCTGCGGACGCTCGACAGCGCCGGGATGGCCGCGATCGGCCGTCGCGCCGGGCTCGTGATGCAGGTCGCGCACATCCCCCTGCACGGCGCGGCGACGACGCTTCAGAGCGGTCTCGGCCCTCTCGATGTACAGACGCGCACCGTGAGCGGGCAGAAGCTCGATCTGCTCGTGGCGGTGCCCGCTGTCGAGGGCGGCGCCCCGCTCGTGCTCGAGGTCGCATTCGCCCGCCCGGTGCATGCCGCGGCGGCCCGCAGCGCCGTCACGAGCGCGGAGATCATCGGCGTCCTCGGCATCGCGCTGCTCGCGATCAGCATCCTCGCGCAGCGCATCGCCCACGCCCGCCGCAACCGCGCCTTCCTGCGGGCCGTGCGCGCCGCGGCGGCCGACGGCGGCCGGGTTGCCCCGCCGGGCCGCTCGCTGGCCGTGCTCGCAACGAGCGTCAACGAGCTGCTCGACGTGATGACCGCCCGCCAGCTCGAGGCCCAGCGCGAGAGCGACGCGATGGAGGCCGAGCGGGCCGCGGCCGCCGTCGCCCAGCGCGAGAGCGACGCGCGCGCCGAGCGCGCCCGCGCCGACGCCGCCGCCGAAGCCGAGCGGGCGCGGGCCGCCGCCGCCGCCGAGGCCCAGCTGGCAAGCGCCGAGGCCGCCACGCAGGCCCGCCGCACAAGCGCCGCCGCGGCCCGCGAGGCGCTCGCCCAGATCGACGCCACGCTGGGCGTCCTGACGGGGGCCAGCGACACCATCGGCAAGAGCGCGGACGAGACCATGCAGGCCGCGGCGACCGCCCGCGCCCGCGTCGAGGAGGCCGTGCACGGCAGCGTCACCCTGCGCGAGACGACGAACGCCGCCGCCGACGTCACCCGCCAGATCTCCACCGTCGCCGACCAGACCCGCCTGCTCGCGCTGAACGCGGCGATCGAGGCGGCCCGGGCGGGCGAGCACGGCCGCGGCTTCGCGGTGGTCGCGCACGAGGTCGGCGAGCTCGCCCACGCGGCCGGCGCCGCCGCCGAGCGCGTCCTGGAGCACATCCGCACCGTCAGCACCCAGAGCGCCGGCGTCGTCACGTCGATCGAGGCGACGAGCGCAGCGCTCGCGGCCGTCGACGAGTCGACGCGCCGGATCGAGGAGACGGTCATCGCCCAGCGCACCGCGACGGAGGCGAGCGAGACGACGCTCACCGCCGCCACCGAACGGCTGGTGCAGATCGCCGAGCGGCGCACGGCGCCGCGGGTGGCCCTCGCCGCCTCCGTCAGAGCGGTGCTCCAGGCGGCCGGCACGACCACCCGCGTCGAGACCGCCGCGGTCGACGTCAGCATGACCGGGGCCCTGCTCGAGAATCGCCCCGGACTCGGTGACGGGCCCTGGACGCTCGAGCTCCACCTGCCCGGCGAGGCGCTGCCGATGACCTGCACGGCCACGCTCGCGCGCCGCACGCAGACCCAGTTCGGGGTCGCCTTCGCCGACGTCACCGACGCCGATCTCCTGCGCCTGGACACCGCCATCACCCGGCACCAGCAGCCCGGGCGCTAACCCCGGCTCTACCGGGCGGCCACCCGGACGGACGGGCGCGGCTCCGCGACGGGCTGCCGGAACGCGACCGCGAGCCGGTTGAAGCCGTTGATCGAGATGACGGCGTGGGTGAGGGCGACGATCTCCTCCTGCGAGAACACCCGCGACAGGTCGGCGTATGCCGCCCCGGACGCATGCGTCTCGGCGATCAGCGTGACCTCCTCGCACCAGCGCAGCGCCGCGCGCTCGCGGTCGGTGTAGCAGGGCGCGTCGCGCCACACCGAGAGCAGGTGCAGACGGGCGTCGTCCTCGCCGCGCGATTTGGCCGCGCGCACGTGGGTGTCGACGCAGTACGCACAGCCGTTCAGCTGCGACGCGCGGATCTTCACGAGCTCGACCAGGCCCGGCTCGAGCGAGCTGTGGCGCACCTCCCGGGCGAGCGCCACCATCGCCTTCATCGCACCGGGCATCACATCTGCGTACTGCGCGCGCATCGACCGCCTCCATCGAGGGTGCTGCGGGTGAACCGCAGCCCCAGTATCGCCCTCGCCGACGGGCCCGCCATCAGGAAGCGCGCTGAACTGCGCTGCGGGAAACTGCGTGGTCGCCGCTGTGACAGACTCATGCTCATGCCACGGCGCTATCACGTGGTCGACGTCTTCACGGCGGTGCCGTACATGGGCAACCCGGTGGCCGTGGTGGCGGACGCCGACGGGCTCACGACCGAGCAGATGCAGCGGTTCGCCCACTGGACCAACCTCTCCGAGACCACCTTCGTCCTGCCGCCGCAGGCCGAGCAGGCCGACTACCGCGTCCGCATCTTCACGCCGGTCGCCGAGCTGCCGTTCGCCGGCCACCCCACCCTCGGCACGTGCCACGCGTGGCTCGAGGCCGGCGGCCGGCCGGCCGGTGACGGGCGGATCGTCCAGGAGTGCGCCGCCGGCCTGGTGCGCATCACCCGCGCCGGCGATCGCCTGGCGTTCGCGGCGCCGCCGCTCGTGCGCTCCGGGCCGGTCGATGTCGACGAGCTCGCCCACGTCGCCGCCACGGTGAACATCGACCCCGCCGCCATCGTCGCCGCGGAATGGGCCGACAACGGCCCCGGCTGGATCGCGCTCCTGCTCGAGAGCGCCGAGGCCGTGCTCGCCGTCCGCCCGGGAGCGGTCGACCACGACGTCGGCCTCGTCGGGCCCCACCCGGCGGGCGCCCCCGAGGCGTTCGAGCTGCGGGCGTTCTTCGGCAAGGACGGCGCCACCGTCGAGGATCCCGTCACGGGCAGCCTGAACGCCTCGGTCGCACAGTGGCTCGTGCGCACCGGGCGGGCGGCGCCGCCGTATGTCGCCAGCCAGGGAGCCGCCCTCGGGCGGGCGGGCCGGATCTTTGTCAGCGCCGACGACGGCGGGCAGATCTGGGTCGGCGGCGGCACGGTCACCTGCGTCAGCGGCGAGGTCGCGATCTAGACGAGCGCCTGCATGGCGGCCGTAGAATCGGCGGTGATGCCGGTGACGGTGGAGGAGGTGCGGTCGGTCGCGCTGGCGCTCCCGCGCACGACGGAGGCGCTCGTGCGCGGCCGCGTCAAGTTCCGCGTCGGCAGCATCGTCTACGTCGCGTTCTCGCGCGACGAGGCGCTGATGGGCTTCGGGTTCCCGAAGGAGGAGCGGGAGTGGCTCGTCGGGACGGAGCCGGAGAAGTTCCTCATGCCCGGCGAGTCCGACCTGCGGTTCAACTGGGTGGTCGTGCGGCTGGCCGCCATCGACGCCGGCGAGATGCGCGACCTCGTGATCGACGCGTGGAGCATGGTCGTCCCCAAGCGCGTCTCCGCCCCCTACCGGGAGTGAGCCCGCGGGTCGCTCACGGGCTGCCGGCCGGCCGGTAGACGAGGATCGCGACCCCGTCGCCGACCGCTCGCGACTCGACCAGCCGCAGCGGCCGGGCCGAGCCGGGATCGCCGAAGCAGCGCTTGCCGGCGCCGACGACGACCGGGAAGACCATCAGCCGCCACTCGTCGACCAGGTCGTGCGCGAGCAGTGCGTCCACGAGCGTGGCGCTGCCGTGGATCAGGATCTCGCCGCCGGTGCGCTCCTTGAGGGCTGCCACCTCGGCGATCACGTCCCCCGAGATGACGGTCGTGTTGGCCCACGTGGCCTCGGCGAGGGTCGTCGAGACGACGTACTTGGGCAGCGCGTTGATCCTGTCGGCGTACTCGCCCTCGCGCACCGACCACGCCGGCGCGTAGCCCTCGTATGTCACGCGGCCGAGGAGCATCGCCTCGGCGCTCATGATCTCGGCGAGCTTGAAGGCGACGCCGTCGGCGCCCGAGTCGGACTGCGACGTCCACGCCCCTCGGCCGAGCGACTCCATCCCGACGGGGTCCTCGATCACCCCATCCACCGACACGAACTGCGAAACCACGATCGTCCCCATCTCGATGCTCCTTGCCCTCGATGTGCTCGGACTGACCCCCGGAACCTACGGCCGATCTGGCATCGTCACAAGCTCCAGATCGGGGGCGCAGAAGTGGACCAGTTGCGGAGCTCGGGCCGGGCGGCGATCACAACTGGTCTCATAATTCTTGCTGATTCTGGATCTTCCGTCTGCACCAGTCAGGTGGCACGATGCGGCCATGCAATCGATCTGGAGCACCTCAGCCGCCCGCCGTCTCTTCGGAACCTCGATCGCAGCCCGCCTGCCGATGGTCATGCTGAGCATCGGGCTGATCGTGCATGCGCAGCGCCTGACCGGCTCGTTCGCCGCCGCCGGGCTCGTGGCCGCCGCCCTGGCCGTCGCCGAGGGCATCGGCGGACCGCTGCTCGGGCGGCTCGCCGACCGCCGCGGCCAGACCGTCGTCCTGCTCGCGGGCGCGGCCGTGGCCGGCTCGGCGCTGACCGCCGTCGCGCTGCTCCCCGCCGGCGTCCCAGCCTGGCTGCTGCTCGCGCTTGCGACAGTGCTCGGGATCGCCCTGCCGCCCGTGGCCGCCTGCCTGCGCACACTCCTGCCCGAGGTCATCGCGGGCGACGAGGCTGTGCGCAGGGCCTATGCGGCCGAGACAACCGCGAACGAGCTCACCTGGATCGCCGGCCCGCCGATCGTGCTCGTGCTCGGCGACGTCCTCTCGACCGGCACGGCGCTGCTGATCGCAGGGCGTCATCCTGGTGTCGGCGACCGCCGCGTTCGCCCTCCAGCCCGCCTCGCGGGCCTGGCGGCCGGCACCGGCCGGGGACGGGCCGCGCGGAGGCTCGCTGCGCGCGCCCGCCATGCGCGCCCTCGTCCTCGTCCTGGTCGCGGTCGGCGTCGTGTTCGGCGCCGTCGAGGTCACCGTCGCGGCGGCCGCCCAGATGGTCGGCAGCACCGCGAGCGCGGGGCCGCTGCTCGGCATCTGGGGAGCGGGATCGGTCGCCGGCGGCATCGTCGCGGCCCGCTTCGGCGGCGGCGCGCGCACCGGCACCGGGTTGGCGCTGATCCTGGCGGCGATGGCCGCGAGCCACCTCGCCCTGGCGGGTGCCGCGCACAGCGTCGCCGGCATGGCGATCTGCCTGGCGCTCGCCGGGGCGACCATCGCCCCGACCCTTGCAACCGTCTACGCGATGGTCGAGCGCTCGGCGCCCGCCGGCACCCTGACCGAGGCGTTTGCGTGGCTGAACACCGCCTCGGCGATCGGCACCTCGATCGGCGCCGCGGCCGCGGGCGCCGCAACCGACGCCGCCGGCCCCGCCTGGGGGTTCGCGCTGGCGGGCGCCGCCGGCGGGGCCGCCGTGCTCATCGCCGTCCTGTGCGCGCGGATGCTGCCGGCGCGCAGGCGGGCGACCGGCCCGCGCTCGCGACCGGCCGCCCTCGCCGAGGCGGCGCGCTGAGTCGCGATGGTAGGTTTGGCCGCGCGCCTCGGCACGACCAGGCGCAGACGCCAATGGACGAGGCCAGCCAGCCACTCGAGCTCCTGCTCTCGGTCACACGCGACGCTCCCACCACCCTCGGCGCCCAGATCGAGGAGCAGCTGCGGCGGGCGATCCGCGAGGGCGCGCTCCATGCCGGCGCCCGTGTCCCCTCCACGCGCGACCTCGCCCGCCAGGTCGGCGTCTCCCGCCGGATCGTCGTCGACGCCTATGCGCAGCTCGCCGCCGAGGGCTACCTGAGCCTGCGCCAGGGCGCGCGGCCGCGCGTGTCCGAGGCGGCCGCGCTGGTCGCGCAGGCGCCCGGCCCGGCCGCCGCGGCGGCGCCTCCCGCCCGGTTCAACCTGCGCCCGAGCATCCCCGATGTCTCCCGCTTCCCGCGCTCGGCCTGGCTGCGCTCGCTGCGGCAGGCGCTCACGAGCATGAGCGACGCCACCCTCGCCTACGGCGACGTCGCCGGCGTCGAGGAGCTGCGCGCCGTCCTCGCGGACTATCTCGGCCGCGTCCGCGGCGTCGTCGCCGACCCCGCGCACGTCGTCGTCACCTGCGGCTACACCCAGGGCCAGGATCTCGTCTGCAGGGCGCTCGCGGCAGGAGGCGCGACCCGGATCGCGCTCGAGTCGCCGGGCGATCCCGAGCAGGCGCGCGTGGCCATCCGTGCCGGCCTCGAGCCGGTGCCGGTCGCGGTCGATGCCGACGGCATCCGCGTCGAGGAGCTCGCGCGCTCCGGCGCCGACGCGGTCATCGTCACGCCCGCCCACCAGCACCCCACGGGGGTCGTCCTCTCCGGCGAGCGGCGCGCGGCGCTCCTGGCCTGGCTGCGCGACCACGATGCCATCGCGATCGAGGACGACTACGACGCCGAGTACCGCTACGACCGCGCCGCGATCGGCGCCCTGCAGGGCCTCGAGCCCGACCGCATCGTCTACGGCGGCTCCGCCAGCAAGACGCTCGCTCCAGCGCTGCGGCTCGGCTGGCTGGTCGTGCCGCCGGCGCTGCTCGCGGCCGTGATCGAAGGCAAGCTCCTGTCCGACCGGGGCACCGCGCGTGTCGAGCAAATCGCCTTCGCCGACTTCGTCGCCCGCGGCGAGCTCGACCGCCATCTGCGGCGAATGCGGGTGAGCTACCGCGCCCGCCGCGACGCGCTCGTGGCCGCGGTGGCCGCCGAGCTGCCCGACGCGACCGTGCGCGGGATCGCCGCGGGGCTGCACGCCACCGTGGAGCTCCCCGGGTCAGACGACGAGCGGGCGATCCTCGTGCAGACCCGCCTGCGCCGCATCGACCTGTGCACGATGGCCGACTACGGCATCCCTGCCGGCACCGGCCCGGCCACGCTCCTGCTCGGCTACGGGCAGACGCCCGAGCCCGCGATCCGACCCGCCGTCCACGAGCTCGCCGAGGCGGTGCGCGCGGCCCGCGAGGACGCCGGCTAGCCCGGTTGCGCAGCGGGGACCTCGCGCTCCTGCGAGGTCCCCGCGCGCTGGGTGGGCTGGCGCGGTGCTGCTTCCCCTCCGGCGCCGCCCTCCGCGATCAGGCAGCCGCGCGCCGGCTGCGTCCGGCGATCGCCGCGACGCCGACGACCGAGGCTCCGACCGCGATCTTGCGCATGCGAGCACGCCGCCGCGCCCGTACGGCCGCCTTGCGGTAGGCGGCCCCGGCCGCCCGCAGCGAGCCGAGGGCGTCCGTCAGGGTGCCCCGGTCGGCGGCCACGGCCAGCGGGGCCACCTTGCCGGCCCGCGCGATCCGCAGAACCTTGCGCGTGCGGCGCGGATGCCGTGCCGCGGACGTCGTCACCTTGAACGCCATCCGGGGATGGCGCCGGGCCTGCCGCAGTCCGATCTTGACGAGCGTGCGTCTCACGTCGTACCTCCGAATCTCGTTCGTTAGGGAACGCCTTGCCCATCGCCGCAGGGCGGCAAACACCGCGGCGAAGGGGCGATCGCCGCGCGCTCGGCACGACCGCCTTCGGCGTGAACGAGCTGTGCGTACCGCCCAACGCCGAAGGGCAAGGCCCACGACGAGACCGAGACCGGCCACGAGGAGCTCTACTGCGGCATCACCGGCTCGGCCACCTTCTAGCGCCCCCGCGTGGGATCAGCGCAGCACCAGGAGGTCGAGCCAGTTGCTCCTGGGTTCGGGAGGTGTGTCCTCGGCCTGATGCACCGCACGGCGCAGCCGTTCCTTCCCGCGCAGGAACTCGTCGTCGGAGAGGCTGCGCATCGTGGTGTCGGCATGGCGGAAGGTGTCCACCTGGCCGAGGAAGTCCGCGAGGCTGGTCGGGTACGTCTCCCGCACCTGCTCGAGCGCGGCCTGGCGGAACCCTGCGGTGGCGAACGCCGTGCGCGTATCCGCGACGGACGGGAAGGTTGCGATCGTGCGCGCGGTCTCCGGGAACCAGCGCACGAGCTCGATGCGTTCCGGCTTGAGCTTCCCCGAGGGCGCGTACCTGTCGGGGAAGCCCTGGCGGATGAGGACGGGGGCGCCGGGGCGCAGGACGCGGCGGATCTCGCGTGCGGCCGCGCCGAGGTCGGGGATGTGCTGGATGACAAGGGAGAGCCAGGCGGCGTCCGCCGAAGCGTCCGCGAGCGGGAGGGCGCTCGCATCCCCCTCGAGCACCCGGATGGCGGGTGTGTGCGGGATCTGCTCCCGCATCGCGGCCGACGGCTCGACCGCGACCACGGTGAGGTCGAACCAGTCGCTGAACGCGGCGGCGAACGCGCCGGTGCCGGCGCCGACGTCCACGAGGGTCATTCCCTGCGCCGGGCGCAGGTGGCGCCGCACCGCCTCGCGCCACTCCGAGAGCCCGTCGCGCGGCACCTCGCGGACCGCCTTGAAGGCTGCAGCGGTCTGCTCGTCATAGCTGATCCGGGCCACGTCATCCCTCCTTGCCGGCGCAGTCTAGGAGCAGGGCACGGCGAGGATCACCGCGCCCGCTCGAGCGAGACCGTGAACCGGCTGCCCTCGCCGAGGTTGCTCTCGGCGGCGATCGTGCCCCCCATCGCATCCACGAGCCCGCGGACGATGTAGAGGCCGAGACCGAGACCGTCGCGCCGGCCGGTGACGCTCGCGGCCTGCGTGAACGCCTCGAAGATGTGGGCGAGGAACTCGGGCTCGATGCCGCTGCCCGAGTCCGTCACCGCGATGCGCACGCGCTCGCCGTCCGCCGTCGCGGCGATCTCGACGCGAGCGCCCGCGGGCGAGTGCTTGAAGCCGTTCGTGACCAGGTTGGAGATGACCTGCTCGAGCCGGGCGGCGTCGCCCACAGCGACCGGCAGGTCGGGTGGCACGCGCAGCACGATCGGCGATCCGGCCGCCTGGAACGACGCCGCGACGTGGGCGATCACCGCGCCGACGTCGGTCGCCGCCAGCTTCACCCGCAGGCCGCCCGACTCGATCCTGGTGGCGTCGAGGAGGTCGTCGATCAGGCCGCCCAGGCGCTGCCCCTGGTCGAGGATCTGCTCCAGCATCTCGGCCGCACGCTCCGGCGTGAGCCGCGCCGACCGCCGGCTGAGCAGCTCGGCCAGGCCGAGGATCGCGGCGAGCGGCGTGCGCAGCTCGTGCGAGACGGCCGCCAGGAACGTGCTCTTCATGCGCGCGAGCTCGGACAGGCGCTCGACGGTCTGGCGCTCGCGGCCCAGCCGCTGGGCGTTCTCGATGGCGACCGCCGACGACGCCGCGAGCGTTGTGAGGAACATCGGGTGGCGGCGGGCGGCGCCCCCGAGCACGAGCGCGCCGACGCTCCGGCCGCCCGCCTCGAGCGAGACGACGTCCTCGGCCGCGACGATGTCGTCACCCAGGCCGTCCTGCCCGGACACCACCGGGCGCGGCCACGCCCGCAGGCGCTCGCCGAGCGGCCGGTCGCCGATGCTCCCACGCAGGCGCATGTCGCCCGGGTCGTCCTCGCCCGCCAGGTACAGCCCAGCGTAGGCGGCCTCGGTCACCTGCGAGGCCGTGCCCAGGCAGGCCTCGACGACCCGGTCGAGGTCGGACGACCCGGCGAGGGCCTCGGCCAGCCGCACCAGCGCCTGCAGCTCGCTCGTGCGGTCGGCGACGCTCGCCTCGAGCCGGAGGTTGGCCTGCCGCAGCTCCTCGACGAGCGTGCGGTTCTGCTTGCGCAGGCCGGTGTGCTCGAGCCCGATGCGGACGACCCGCACGAGCTCGGCGGGAGGCACCGGCTTGGTCAGGTAGCCGTCGAACTGCCACACGGCGGCGATGGCGTTCTCGAGGCTCGCGTAGCCGGTCACGAGCAGGACGGTCATGTCGCCGTCGTGCTGCTTGAGGGCGCTGCCGAGCTCGACACCGCTCGAGTCGGGCAGCCGCTGGTCGACCAGCGCGACCTGCGGCGCGAGCTGCGGCTGCAGGTCGCGCGCCGCCGCGGCCGAGGCCGCCCCCTCGGCGCGGATGCCCGTCGCGGCGAGGATCTCGACCGCCGTCTCGCGCATGGAGTCGTCGTCGTCGACCACGAGCACCGTGCCGGCGGCCGCGCTGCGGCGGCCGGCCGCCATGTCGAGGACGCTGCTCACGCCGTCGCCCCGGTGGCCGAGGCCACGAGGCCCAGCAGCTGCGGCACCGGGAAGGGCTTGCGCAGCACGGCGAAGGCGTTGGCGCGGTGGGCCTCCCGGATCTGGGCCTGGTTGGCGTAGGCCGTCATCAGAATCACCGCCGGCGGCGGGTCGCCCACCTCGCGCAGGACGGCGACGCCGTCGCGGCCCGGCATGCGGATGTCCATGACCACAACGCCGTAGTTGCCGCGCCTGATCTCGTCGAGCGCCGCATCGCCGTCGGCCACCTCGGTGACGGCGTAGCCGTGTCCCTCGAGGATGTCGATCAGCGTCTCGCGCATGCCCAGCTCATCGTCTGCGACCAGCACGTCGACGGTGCTCACGATCGCACCTCGGCGGCGACCGGCGCGAACGGGATCGAGACGATGAACGTCGTGCCGACACCCAGCTGCGACTCGACCGCGATCGTCCCGCCGTGCGCCTCGACGATCCGCTTGGTGACGGCCAGCCCGAGGCCGATGCCCTTGGCCTTGCGGGTGAAGAACGCGTCGAACACGTGGTTGGCCGTGTCCTCGTCCATCCCCGTCCCGGTGTCGGAGACGCGCAGCTCGAGGGCGCCCCCGCGGCGCCTGGCCTGAATCGTGACGACGCCCTGGCCGCTCATCGCCTGGTAGCTGTTGGTGAGCAGGTTCAGGAGCACCTGCCGCAGCTGCTGGTGATCGGCACCGATCGGCTCGATGCCGTCGAGGCCGATCTGGACGACGTCGACGCCGTCGGGCGGCGGCGCCACCGAGAGCGACTCCTCGACGAGGTCGGCCACGTCCACCGGCTCGTCCAGCGGGTCGCGCGCACGCGCGAACTCGAGCAGGCTCTCGACGATCACCACGGCCACGCCGATCTCGCGGTCGGCCCGGTCGAGATGCCGTCCCAACCGCACCTGCTCGTCGTCCGAGAGGCCGGAGCGCACCAGGTACAGGGTGTTCGTCAGCACGCCGAGCGGGTTGCGCAGCTCGTGGCCGACCGCCGCCGCCACCTGGCCGATGGCGGCGAGGCGCTCCTGGAAGACCAGCCGGGCCTGGGTCTCGGAGAGCTCGTGCATGGAGCTCTCGAGCTCGGCGGTGCGCACGTCCACGAGCGCGAGGGCGTAGTCGCGGCGGCGCTGGAACATGATCATGACGCCGCTCGAGATGAGGGCGATGACGAGGCCGACGCCGAGGATCACCCAGGGGACGTCGTTCGCGAACGTGCCCACCAGCGGCTCGCGCGCGCTGGCGGCCAGCAGCCACTGGCCGCCGCCGACCGCGATCTTCTCGCGCGCGACCCGGCCGTGCAGCGGCGTCGTGCCGGCCGTGGCCAGCACGAGCTGGGACGGATCGGCGCGGGGAGTCGCATACAGCGCCACCGACAGCTCGTTGAACGGGCGCTGCTGGGCGACCTGCCCCTGCGCGGCGGCGGCGGGATCGATCGGGGCCTGGAGGTAGATCGCCGTCCCCGGCGCCGTCGCCGGCGGGCCGAGCGCGAAGCCGATGACGCGCGTCTGCCCGGTCCCGAGCACGCGAGTCGCGACGACCTGCCCGCTCGTCAGGGCCCGGTTGATCGCCGCCGCCCGCGCGCCGGTGAGGACGTCGCCCTGCGCGATCGTGGGCAGCCCGGCGACGGCGGCAACGGTCAGCCGCGACCCCGTCCGGCGCACCAGAGCGATCGATTCGGTCTTCGCGATCGCCGTCTGCTGCTGGGCCTCGTGCAGAAAGGCCTGGTCGGGCGACGCGCCGAGCCGCGACGCCACGCCGAGACCGCTCATCGTGGCGGGGATCGCGGAGACGGCGCTCTTCAGCAGCAGCCCGATCTCGCCAGTGCGCTCGCGCAGGATGCGGCCGTTCTGGTCGTCGACCGCCCGGCGCACGGTGAGGAACACGCCGAAGGCCACCACCACGAGGACGGCGAGCACGGCAGCCGGCAGCCACCGGCTCAGCCCGTCGCGCCGAGATGCATCCCGATCTTCCGCCCGATCGTCCGCCACGTCCGCCCAACCTCCTTCAGCTCATGGCGCCGAGAGACGCCATCTGCCGATCGCCGCGCCGCCATGGCCCGGCGTGCTGCCCTCGGAGCTGAAAACCCGCGTAAGACTTTACCCGCAAATTGGCAATTCTCAAACATCGCGTCCCCGCCGCTCGCTGCGGGCCGCGCGCAGCACCGAGCGGATCGCCGACGCGTTCCACTCGCCACCCGCGGGGCTCACGACCCCCTCCCGGTTGAGAGCCGCGGCGATCGCCCGGTAGGTGTCACCGCCTGCTCGCATCGCCGTCATCTGCTTCACGAGGCTCTTTGCCACCGCCGACCCGCGATCGGGGGCGGCCCGGCGCTCCGGGCGGGCGCGCGCCGGCGCCGGGGCCGCCGCCACCTTGCGCCACTCCGATCGGCGCGCCCCGACGAGCGCCCACGTGACGATCGCGCCTGCGGCGGTCGACGAGTCGAACCGGCAGTCGACCGCGACCACGCGCCAGCGCTCGTCGTGCGCGCGTGCGACCAGATCGACGACGTCGAGGCTGTTGCGCCCGAGGCGGGCGATCTCGGCGACGACGATCCCGTGTGCGGCACCGGCGGCGATCGCCGCCCGGGCCGCGCACAGGCCGCCGCGGCGGGTGTTCTTGGCGTGGTCGGCCGCGTCCTCGTACCACTCCGTCACCGCGACGCCGTAGCGGCCGCTCGCAGCCAGGATCGTCCGGCGCTGCTCGTCGATGCTCAGACCCGAGGCGACGGGCGGCGCGCGCAGGTACCCCGCCAGCGGATCGGCCCCGGCGCGGCCGCCCGCCCTCGTCACGGGGGCTGCCTCGAGGTCGAGGCACTCCGCGATGCCGCGCAGGTAGCCGGCCACGTGCCCGGGCAGCGCCAGCCGGCCGACGATGGCGCGCAGAGCGACGGCCGCCTCCCGCCGATCGCCCGGCGCCGCACCTGCAGCCACAACCTGTGCGGGCGACCGGCCCGCCACCTGCCCACTGCCCATATCGGCCGGTTACCCAGCGGCGGGCCGGCCCAAACCTGGGACGACGGAAGCGCTGCCGGCCCCGGAGCTACCAGCGCACTGAACATTCCGGGATGTGCGAGCGTCAGTGTTTCGGTGAACGCTGCCATCGAATACGAGCAGAGACCCATCCCCGCAGGCGGGGCGCGATTGGCCGACATCGAGGCCCTGTACCGCGCGGACTACGACCGGTTCGTCGCGGTCGCAGTGATGGTGTGCGGCGACCCCGACGCCGGGCGCGACGCCGTCCAAGAGGGGTTCGCGCGGGCGATCCGGTCGCGCTCGTCATACCGGGGCCAGGGGCCGCTGGCGGGCTGGGTGTGGCGCATCGTGGTCAATGCCGCTCGCAGCAGCGCCCGCCGCCCCCGGCCCGACGCACTCGGGACGCTGCCCGAGCGGGCCGGCGCAGGCCCCGGCGAGGCTCCCGAATATGCGCTTCTGCAGACATTGCCCGTGCGCCAGCGGACGATCCTCTTCCTGCGGTACTACGCCGACATGGACTACCGGGCGATCGCGGATGTGCTGGAGATCGAGGTGGGGACCGTGGGCTCGACGCTGAACGCGGCGCTCGCGGCGCTTCGCCGGGAGATGGCAAGGAGGGTGGCGGAATGAACGAGATCGATCCCGCGATCACTGACCTGCTCGAGCGGGCCCGCCCGGCCCAGCCGGTCGCAGAGCGCGACTGGGAGGACGTGCTGCGCCGGTCGCGCCGCGGTCGCCGCGGCCGGTTCCAGGTGCCGACGCGTGGCGTGCTGCTCGCAGCGGCCGTGCTCATCGGTCTGGCGGCCGCGGCGCAGGCCGAGACCGGCGTCTTCCAGTTCGCCGACCACGCGTCGAGCCCCAGGTTGACGCGCAGCCGCCGCGTCGATTCCGTCGATCAGGCGATCCATTTCGGCATTCTGGCCGGGCTCCCTCACGACGCGACGAGACGGATCAGCGCGGTCACCTGGACGTCCGCCGCGCGGATGGCACGGACGTTCGGCGGCAGCGCCGCCGCCTACCCGGGCCGGGCCGGGGTCGTGGTGGTGCGCGGGCCGTTCTCGATCCCACTGTATCTGCAGGGCTGCGCGGAGATCCCGCTCGCCTGCCCCGCGCCGATCGGCCACTGGGCCTGGCTCGCGTACTCGGTGCAGCCGCCGCCGAAGGCAGGCCCGGTGGCCCACTCTCTCAACGTGCGGCTCCTGCGGGCGGCCCCCGCCGGCACACCGCTGCCGCGCCTGGCTCTCCTCGGGCATGTGCGGAGGCAGTCCGTGCCCGCCGCCCCCGCCGCTGCGGTCGATCGCCAGCACCAGGGGACGCTCACCGTCGTCACGCGCAACGCGGGAGCGTTGACCGAGGCCCGTGTGCACTGCGTGTACGCCGCGACGGGCTACACGACGCCGTTCTGCGCAGCCCTGGCCGGGTACGACGCGTACCTGCGCCGGCCGCACCCGGACGATCGTCCGCCGGCAGGCGGCGGCTGGACGCGCATCAGCGGTGTCCTCGGCGGCTGGCGCGGCAACCTCGTCATCACGGCGGATCGGCTGAGCCACGCACCCGCGCAGCTGCGGGCGGCGATCACGGCGGGCCTCGCCGCCACGAGCGGCACCCCGATCACACGCGTCCCGCCGGCGCTCCCCTGCGTCCGCGGTCCGATCGCGTGCTTCCACTCCGGTGCGGTGCAGATCCACCAGGTCGTCGAGGCCCTGAACCGGCACGGCGTCGGCCTGCGCCGGATCTCGATCGACCAGGTTCCGGCGCGCCTGCGCCGGCTCATCCCCTCCGGCCTTCACATCGCCGCAGCGGCGACGAACGCCGGGCGCCCGGAGATCGCCACCCGCGGGTACGTCCTGACGATGACGTTCGCGCGCCCCGTCGCGTTCACGACCCTGCAGCCGTTCCACGCCGCGCTGGGGCAGTCCTGGGGCGTGTTCGTGAACGCGAACACGCTGACGCTCGTGCATCCATTCTTCACCCCGTTGCTCCCGCACCCTGTCACGTACTACCGCCACAAGGGCCGGGCCCTGGCGCGCGCCCTCCGCAGGGAGCAGATGCAGCTGCTCGAGCACCGCGGCCAGAACCACTCCGGCCGCCTCATCGACAAGACCCTGCACCGCCTGACGACGGCCTTCTGAGGTCGTCAGTCGCCGGCGGTGGCGGCCGGCGCCGAGCCCGGGTTCTCGACGCGGAGATCGGGAAGCCACGAAAGGAAGTGCGGCAGGTACCAGCTGCGGTCGCCGAGCAGCTCCATCCAGGCCGGCATCAGGATCGTCCGCACGAGCGTCGCGTCGATCAGGATCGCGACCCCGAGGCCGAACCCCATCTGCTGGAACATCACCAGCTGTCCGGCCGCAAAGCCCGCGAACACCGCAACCATGATCAGGGCGGCGCCGGTGATCAGCTGCGCGGTCGAGCCGATGCCGTAGGCGACGGCCTCCCGGCTGTTGCCGCGCTGGTCGTAGCGCTCGCGGATGCGCGAGAGCAGGAACACCTGGTAGTCCATCGACAGGCCGAAGAGCACCGAGAACAGGAAGAGCGGGATCCACGCCTCGACGACCGGCACCCGCTGGAACCCGAAGAGGCCGGCGCCATAGCCCTGCTGCGTGACCAGGACGAGCAACCCGTAGGCGGCGCCCACCGAGAGCAGGTTCATGACGATGCTCGACGCCGGGACGACGATCGACCGGAACGCGAGCGTGAGCAGCACGAAGCTCAACCCGAGCACGAGCGCGAAGACGATCGGCAGATAGCGGTCGGTGATCGCGAAGTAGTCGAGGTTCTGGGCGCTCGCGCCGTCCACGTAGGCGCGCAGCCCGCTGCCGCGCAGCGCCGCCGGCAGGTAGGCGCTGCGCAGATCGCGGACGGCGTTCAGGGCCGCGTTGGAGTTGGGATCGCCGGCGACCGCCACGCTGATCACCGCCAGCCGCTGCGCCGGATGCGGCTCGGGGCGCAGCGGCCCGAAGCGGCGGTCGCCGGCGAGCTCGCTGCGCAGCCGCAGGAACGCCCGCCGGGCGCCCGGCGTCGTGATCGCGCCGTCCACCACGATCACGGCCGGGGTGACGTCGCCAGCGGAGAAGTCGCGATTCAGGATCAGGAATCCCTGCTTGGCCCTGGCGCTGTCGGGCAGGCTCGAGACGCCCGAGGAGCCCGTATGGATCGCGGTGTACGGGATCGCGGCGACGAGCAGGACGGCGACCGTGGCGACGAGCGCGACCACCGGGTGGCGCATGACCTGCACGACGATCCGCCACCACACGCCGTGGCGGGCGCTGCCCTCGGCGGCCAGCCGCCCGAAGACCGGCACGCGCAGCGACTCGATCCGGTCTCCGAGCAGGCTGAGGATGGCCGGAAGCAGCGTGAGCGCCGCGAGCACGGCGATCAGCACCGCCAGGATCGCCCCGGCGGCGAGGCTGACGAAGATCTTCGTGGGCACGATCAGCATCCCCACGAGCGCGAGCACGACCGTCATCCCGCTGAAGAGCACGGCCCGGCTGGCCGTGTCGCCCGCGACCGTCATCGCGGCGAGGTGCGCGCGCCCGCCGCGGCGCTCCTCGCGATAGCGGGAGACGATGAACAGCGAGTAGTCGATGCCCACCGCGAGGCCCATGAACGTCAGCATGTTCACGACGAAGAAGCTGAGGGGCGAGATCTGGCCGATGAGCGCTGCCAGGGCGAGCGCCACGACGATCGAGAACAGGGCCAGCACCACCGGGACGAGGGCCGCGACGACCGTGCCGAACACGGCGAGCAGGATCAGGAGCGCGATCGGGATGCCGATCGCCTCACCCTTCTGCAGGTCGCTCTCGGAGAGCTGCGTGAAGTCGCGGCTCAGGGTCGCGTCGCCCGTCACCAGCACCTGGAAGCCGCCGTGGCCGCTGGCGCGATCGGCCAGCGCGATCACCGGGCCGATCTTCGTGTGCGCCTCGTTCACCTCGCTGCCGGGCATGCTGATCGGGATCAGCGTGCTGTGGCGGTCCTGCGAGACCTGGGCGGGAGCCTGGGTCTGGTAGTACGTCGGGCCGACCCGTACCCCGGTCGACCGGAGCCTCGCGAGCTCGGCCTGGAGCGAGCCGACCCGGCGGCGGAAGCCCGGCTGCTCGACCGTCTGCCCCGCAGAGTGGACGATGACCACGTCGAGCAGCGGCTGCTTGCGTCCCAGGCGCTGCTGGATCAGATCGAGCGCACGCTGCGACTCGGGCGTGCCCGTGAACGTCGACTGGGTGGTGAGCGCGCCGGAGAGAAGCGTCGCGGAGATCACGCCGCTGACCACCGCCGCGACCAGCCAGGCGGCGACTGTGCGCCGCGGGTGAAGGGCGCACCAGCGCGCCCAGCGACCGGTCATGCCGGCCGCCCGGCCGCCGCCGCTCAGCTCTGGCTGCACTGCGCGAGAACGCACGAACGCCCTCCTCGAACAGCCACACGATACCCGCCGGCGGAGCGCGGGCCCGGGCTACTTGCCGCGGGCCGCCTTCGAGCGCTGGCTCGACCGCTCCGACGCCGAGAGCACCGCCTTGCGCAGCCGCACCTCCGCGGGCGTCACCTCGACGCACTCGCCCTCCTGGATGTACTCGATCGCCTGGTCGAGGCTCATCCGGTGCGGCGGGTTCAGGCGCACGAGCACGTCGGCGTTCGAGCGCACGTTCGTCATCTGCTTGGCCTTCGTGATGTTGACGTCGAGGTCGCCGCTGCGGCTGTTCTCGCCGACGATCATGCCCTCGTAGACCTCCTCGCCGGAGTCGACGAAGAGCACTCCGCGCGCCTGCAGGTTCTGGATCGAGTACCCCGTGGCCGATCCGCGCCGGTCGGCGATCAGGGAGCCGTTCGGCCGGCTCTTGATCTCGCCCGCCCACGGCTGGTACTCCTCGAACACGTGGTGCAGCTGCCCCGTACCGCGCGTCTCGGTCTGAAACTCCGAGCGGAAGCCGAGCAGGCCGCGGGCGGGGACGAGATGCTCGAGCCGCACCCAGCCGGTGCCGTGATTGGTCATGCTCTCCATCCGCCCCTTGCGCAGCGCGAGCGCCTGGATGACGACGCCCGAGTACTCCTCGGGGACGTCGATCGACACGCGCTCGACCGGCTCCTGCAGCACCCCCGAGACGGTGCGCGTGACCACGCGGGGCTTGCCGATCGTGATCTCGTGGCCCTCGCGGCGCATCATCTCGGCCAGCACGGCGAACTGCATCTCGCCGCGGCCCTGCACCTCCCACGTGTCGGGGCGCTCGGTGTCGTACACGCGCAGTCCGACGTTTCCGAGCAGCTCCCGGTCGAGCCGGTCCTTGATCATGCGCGCGGTCAGCTTCGTGCCGCTGCGACCCGCGAGCGGGCTCGTGTTGATCGCGATCGTGACCGCGAGGCTGGGCTCGTCGACGACGATCAGCGGCAGCGGCTGCGGGTCGTCGGGATCGGCGATCGTCTCGCCGATCATCACCTCGTCCAGGCCGGCGACGGCGATGATCTCGCCCGGGCCCGACGCGCTCGGCGGGGACGCGGTCGAGGCCCTCGGCCACGAGCAGCTCGGTCAGGCGGGTGCGCGTGACCGTCCCGTCGCGGCGGCACCAGGCGACGGTCGGCGCCGCGCGAGATCTCGCCGTGGCGGACGCGGCAGAGCGCCAGCCGGCCGAGGTACGGCGAGGAGTCGAGGTTCGCGACCTGGGCCTGGAACGGGTGCGCCGCCTCGTAGGTCGGCGCGGGCATGTGCGAGACGATCAGGTCGAGCAGGGGCCGGATGTTCTGGCCGGCGGCCGCGGGGTCGAGCGTGGCGGTGCCGAGCCGTGCGTTCGTGTACACGATCGGGAAGTCGATCTGGGACTCGTCGGCGTCCTCGTCGAAGAAGAGCGCATAGACCTCATCGACGACCTCGGCGATGCGGGCGTCGGGGCGGTCGATCTTGTTCACGACCAGGATCACCGGCAGCCGCGCCTGCAGCGCCTTGCGCAGCACGAACCGCGTCTGCGGCAGCGGCCCCTCGCTCGCGTCGACCAGGAGCAGCACGCCGTCGACCATCGAGAGGCCGCGCTCGACCTCGCCGCCGAAGTCGGCATGGCCGGGCGTGTCGATGATGTTGATCTTCGTGTCGCCGAAGCGCACGGCGGTGTTCTTGGCGAGGATCGTGATGCCGCGCTCGCGCTCGAGACCGGCGTCCATCACCCGGTCGACGGTCTGCTCGTGGGCGGCGAACGTCCCCGACTGGCGCAGCAGCGCATCGACCAGCGTCGTCTTGCCGTGGTCGACGTGGGCGATGATCGCGATGTTGCGGATGTCGGCGCGCGCCTGCATCTGGCCCGCAGGGTAGGTGACACCCGCGGGCGACGACCTCACAGCCCGAGCGCGAAGTGCCACTCGCGGCAGGGCTCGCCGCGGAACTCGGCGCTCGCCTCGGCCTCGAGGCTCATGCCCAGCCGTCGCAGCAGACGGGCGCTCGCGATGTTGCGGACATCGGTGATCGCGATCAGCCGCCGCACCCCCGTGTGCTCGCGCAGGCCGGCGATGAGCGTGCGGGCGGCCTCCTCGGCGAGGCCGCGGCCCTGCGCCGCCCGGGCGAGGGTGATGCCGAACTCGGCCTCCCTGCCCGCGGCCATCGTGAAGACGCCGATGTCGCCAAGAAGGCCGTCGCCGGCCGCATCCGCGATCGCGATCTGCAACCACTCCCCCGGCTGCCCGAACGGCTCCTGCTCCATCTCGGTCAGGAACCGGAGCGCCTCCGCGTCGGTCACCGGATCCCAGCCCTGGTAGCGCCAGACCTCCGGGTCGTGCCGGTAGGCCTGAAACGCGGGCAGGTCATCCGGGCGCAGCCGGCGCAGCGTGAGCCGGGGCGAGCTCCACGGCAGCGGATCGGGCGGTGACGGCGGGCCGGTCACGATGGGCGCAGTATGCCGGGCCGCCCGTCCGTAACGATCCCGGGACACGGACGTGAGAGACTCCTGCGGCATGAGCGACGTCGCCGCCCGCCGCGTGGCCTGGGCCACATTCGCCGTGACCACCGCACTGCTCGCGGCCGCGCTCGTGCTGGAATGGCTGACCCGGGACGTGGCGGGATCCAACGGATTCGGTGCGAGCGGCGCCGGCTTCATCTTCACGATCGTCTTCGCGCTCCTGTTCTGGACGTTCCCGGCAGCGAGCACGGTGATCGCGACCCGCCGGCCGCACAACCCGATCGGCTGGCTGCTGCTCGCCGTCGGCCTCGGATGGAGCCTGCTGTCGTTCTCGTCGGCGTACGGCGACTACGCGCTCAAGCTGCATCCCGGCGCGGTGCCCGCCGGCGAGGCCGTCGCCTGGATCGGCCAGTGGGTGTGGGCCCCGCCCGTCGCGATCACGGGCGTCTTCCTGCTCCTGATCTACCCGCGCGGCCACCTGCTCGGCCCGCGCTGGCGGTGGGTGGCATACGTGTGCGGCCTGGCCGTGGCGGCGTGCGTCGTCTGCGGCGCGCTGAAGCCCGGGACGATGAGCGACAGCGGCTTTCCCCACCACCAGAACCCGTTTGCGGTGCCGGCCCTCGCGCCGGTCCTGGACGTGATCCAGTACTCGGTGCTCCTGATCCCGCTCGCGACCATCGCCGCCGTGATCAGCCTGGTGGTCCGCTTCCGCCGGGCCGACGCCGTCGAGCGGCTGCAGATCAAGTGGCTGGCGGCGGCCGGCGGGCTCGCGGGGCTGCTCTACGCCGCCACCCTGATGCTGTCGGCGCTGCTCGTGCCCCGCGGCGACCCGAGCCCGGCCTGGCTGAACGACCTCATGGCCGTCTGGTTCGTCAGCCTGGCGCTGATCCCCGTGTCGATCGGCGTCGCCGTGCTGCGCTACCGGCTGTTCGAGATCGACGTGATCATCCGCCGCACCCTGATCTACGCGGGGCTGGTGGCAGTGCTCGCGGCGATCTACCTGGGCGGAGTCGGGCTCATCGGAGCGCTGCTGCGAGGACTGACCGGATCGTCGGGGACGCTCGCGGTGACGATCTCGACGCTCGCCGTCGCGGCGGCGTTCCAGCCGTTGCGCGGGATCATCCAGCGCGCCGTCGACCGCCGGTTCTACCGCTCGGGGTACGACGCCCAGGCGGCTGTGGACGGCTTCAGCGAGCGGCTGCGCGAGCAGATCGACCTGGATGCGCTCTGCGCCGAGCTGCGGTCGGTCGTGAACGGCACCGTCCAGCCCACCCATGCGAGCATCTGGCTGCGCTAGTCGTTGGCCGGTTTGCGCGCCCGGCTGGGCGCGACCCGGTCGGGCTCGTTCGGCATCTTCGGATACACGGGCGGCCACGGTGCGTCCATGAGGCCCGCCGCCATGTCGCGGTCGTGCAGCTCGATCAGCGGGTCGAGCGCCTGCGGCGAGGACACCATCGCCTCCCACGGGTCGCCGCTGGCCGCCACCCGCTCCGGGACGGTGGCGACCGTGAGCTCGTCGGGCACGATCGACGCCAGCTCGTCCCAGGCGAAGGGCGTCGACACCTGCGCCCCGACCCGCGGCCGCACGACCCACGCACCGATCACCGTCTTGTGGGGCGCGTTCTGGTTGAAGTCGCAGAACACGCGCGTGCCCCGCTCCTCCTTCCACCAGGCGGCCGTGATCAGCTCGGGGCGGCGCCGCTCGAGCTCCCGCGCGAGCGCGACGGCCGCCGCGCGCACCATGAACGAGTCGAACCGGGGCACGAGCCGCACGTAGACGTGGATGCCGTTTCGGCCGGTCGTCTTGGGGGCGCCGGTCATGCCGAGCTCCTCCAGCAGCCGGCGGGTCTCGTCGGCGGCCTCGCGCACCATCTCGAACGTCACGCCGGGCGAGGGGTCGAGGTCGATGCGCAGCTCGTCGGCGTGCTCGGGGTCGTCGGCGCGGTACGGCCACACGTGGAAGCCGAGGCAGCCCAGGTTGACCGCCCAGGCGAGGTGGGCCACGTCGGCCACCACGAGCGCCCGCGAAGGCGTCCCGTTCGGCGTCTGCACCGTGGTCGTCTGCAGCCAGTCGGGCGCGTTCGCCGGCACCCGCTTCTGGAAGAACGACGGGCCGCCCGCGCCGTTCGGGTAGCGCTCCATCAGCACGGGGCGGCCGCCGAGGGCGCGCATCACCGCGGGCTCGACGGTGAGGTAGTACCGGATCAGGTCGAGCTTGGTCTCGCCCCGCTCGGCGAAGAACACCTTGCCGGGGTTTGAGACCGCGACCGTCCGGCCGGCGGCTTCGAGCTCGAGGGTCGGGGAGTCGGGCATGCTGGTCGCCTGCGATCATAGGCGGCGCACGTGCCCAGCCTCGACCGCACCATCCGCCGCAACACCATCGTGCTCGCCGCCGTGACCGCGGTGAACTCGGTGGTGCTGCAGCTCGTCTCCGCCGTCTCGTCGATCACCTTCGTCCTCGTGACGGGCGAGAAGGGGCTGCTCGGCCTCGGCCCGGCGGTCTTCCTCACGTCCTCGGGGCTGACGGCCGGGGTGGCCGGGCGGACGATGGACCGGTTCGGGCGCAGGCCCGTGCTCGCGGCCGGGTTCGTGGCGGCGGCCGCCGGCTGCTGCCTGACGGCGCTCGCCACCCGCACGTCGTCGGTGCTCACGCTCCTGGCCGGCTTCGTGCTGATCGGCGCCGGCATGGCGACCTCGCTCCTGATCCGCGCCGCCGCGGGCGACATGTACGTGGCGGCCCGGCGGGCGCGCGGGATCTCCTACGTGCTCTCCGGCGCCGTGGTCGGCGCGGTGCTCGGCCCGGCGGTCTTCACGCCGATGTTCGCGCACCGCAAGCTCGACGGGAGCGCGCTCACGGTGCCCTGGCTGGTGGCCGCCGGGATCGCCCTGATCGCGCTCGCGATGGTCCTCCTGGTGCGGCCCGACACGCGCGCGATCGGGGAGCTCCTGAGCGACCGCGAGGGCCACGCGCCCACGGCCCCCGCCGCGCCGCTCGCCGAGATCATCCGCCGGCCGGGGGTGATTCCCGCCATGACGGCGAGCCTGGCCAGCTTCGCCGTGATGGTCTCGGTGATGAACCTGGCCGGCTACCTGGTGGTCGAGGAGCACCACCACTCGCAGGACTCGGTGTTCCCGATCATCGGCGCGCACGTGCTCGGCATGTACGCCCTCGTCCTCGTCGTCGGCGCGCTGATCGACCGGATCGGGCGCACGCCGGCGCTCGCGGGCGGCCTGGTCGTCATGGGCGCGTCGACGCTCGGCCTGCAGTGGTTCGGGAGCGTGCCGATGACCGCCGTGCTCCTGTTCGGGCTCGGCATCGGCTGGAACATCTCGTTCGTGGCCGCGACCGCGCAGATGGTCGACCACACGAGCCCGGTCGAGCGCGGCAAGCTGCTCGGGTTCAACGACCTGATCGCGGCGCTGCTCGGCGCGAGCCTCGCCCTGATCGGCGGCTACGGCCTGGAGTCGGCCGGGGTGGGCGCGCTCGCGGTCGGCGCGACCGCCATCGTGATCTCGCCGGTCGCATGGCTCATGTGGCGGGTTCCGCAGCCCGACGCCGCGGGGGCGTGACCCGAAACGCGGTCAGGTAGAGGACGACGGTGGCGGCGATCAGGATCGCCCATCCGGCGCTCGCGGCCGGCGTGATCACATCGGGCAGGTTGTGCGTCGTCCAGCCGCGCTTGACGATCTGCTCGTTCCAGCCGTCGTTCGCGGCCACCATCACGCCGTAGCCCAGAAGCAGGGCCAGGTATCCGCCCAGCACCGGCCGCAGCCGGGTCGGCCGCATGTGCGGCAGCGCCCGGCGCAGCCCGAGCGCCGTGGCGGCCAGCAGCCAGCCGTCCAGGCCCTCGTGGTTGCCCAGGTGCACCGCATGCAGATGCGGGTGCCCCGGCTCGGGCAGGATCTGCTTCGACATGAAGATCCGGCCGAGGCCGGGCACGTCGCCGACGTAGACGCCGAGGTTCGCGAAGATCCAGGGCAGGGCGGCGAGGCCGATCGCCGCCACCAGCACGAGCGCGGCGGGGTCGCCGCGGCGGCGGACACGGTGGCCCGGGCCGCAGATGGAAAGGGCGGCGAGGGTGAGCGCCACGGCGATGCCGACGCCGACCGCCGCGAGGGCGTTGGACGGCTTGGCGTCGAGGTTCGACTGCGTGATCACGCCGGGCCAGGCGATGGTCGCGCACAGGAGCGACGCGGCCACGGCCGCGGCGGCCACCGCCCGCCGGGCCCGGGGCGCGAGCGGTGCGGCCAGCAGCCGGTCGACGGCGACCGCCATCAGCGCGAGCGCGGCCAGCGAGATCGGCCAGCCGATCAGGACGAGCACGCGCGCCGCCCCGGAGCGCAGCCCGGTGCCGGTCACGTTGTAGAAGTCGCTCGCCGGCAGGCGGGCGTAGGTGATCCACACGAGCGCCGCCACCACCGCCCACATGATCCAGAGCCAGACGACCTCCCACAGGCCCGGGCCCTGCTCCACCGGCGCCGAGGCGGTCATCGGGTGCGGCGCTCCGGCCGCATCCACAGGCCGTCGCGCGGGCGCAGCGACACGCGCGCCTGGGGCACGACGGGGCGGTCGGGATCGAGCCGCAGCCGGAACCGCCGCGCCAGCTCCGCGACCACGAGCACCGCCTCGAGCATCGCGAACCCGACGCCGATGCACTTGCGCGTCCCGCCGCCGAACAGCGGATAGGCCCAGTCGGGGCGCGCGGCGGCGGCTTCGCCCAGGAACCGCTCCGGGTCGAACCGCAGCGGGTCGGGGTAGAGGCGCGGGTCGCGGTTGATGACGAACGTCGGCATCAGCACCGCCGCGCCGGCGGGGATGACGTAGCCGCCGATCTCCTGATCGGCGACGGCACGCCGCTCGATGCCCCAGGCGGGCGGGTAGAGGCGCATCGCCTCCAGCAGGACGGCCTCGGTGTAGCGCAGCGACGCGGCGTCCTCGGCGGTCGGCGAGCGCCCGGCGAGGACGGACGCGAGCTCGGCGTGCAACCGCTCCTCCACGTCCGGATGGCGCGCCAGCAGATACCACGTCCACGTGAGCCCGTTCGCCGTCGTCTCGTGCCCGGCCGTGATCAGCGTGACGGCCTCGTCGCGGATCTGATCGTCGCTCATGCCCGTGCCGTCTCCCTCGACGTCGCGGGCGGCCAGCAGGATCGAGAGCAGGTCGCCGTTCCCGGCCGCCGCCGTGCCCCGGCGCCCCGCGATGACCCGTGCGGTCTCGCGCTCGAGATCGGCGATGCCCGCCCGGAACCGGCGCACGCGCGGGAGCGGGGTGCGCATCAGCACCGGAAAGAGCGCGATCGTCAGGTAGTCGAAGAACTCCCCCACCTCGGCCACGTCCCGGCTGATGGCGAGCGCATCCTCGTCGAGCTCGGCCCCGAACAGCGCGCGGCTGACGACCCGCAGCGCGAGCCCGCTCATGTCCGCCGCCACGTCGCGCTCATCGCCGCCGTCCCACGCTTCCCCCACCCGGGCGGCCTCCTCGACCATGATGCCGGCGTACCCCGCCACGCGCTTGCGGTGGAACGCCGGCTGGAGCATGCGCCGCTGGCGCAGGTGGAAGTCGCCCTCGCTCGTGAGCAGCCCGTCGCCGAGCACGATGCGGGCCGCCTCGAAGCCCGGGCCCTTCTTGAACGACTTCTGGTGCGTGACGAGCACCGCCCGCATCAGGTCGGCCCGCAGCACCACGTAGACATGCTGCGGGCCGATGCGGAAGTGGACGAGGTCGCCGTGGCGGCGCTGCAGCTCGCTCATCACCGCCGTCGGGTCGTGGTGCAGCCCTGCCATGACGCGCAGCGAGCCTGCGGGGCCGGGGCCCGGCGGAAGACGGTGGAAACGTTCCAGGTGCGGTATTCTCGCCAGCCGATCGGCATGTTGCAACCATCACGACATCGCGTGCCCTGGTGGCTGCGCGCCTATCTGCTGCTCGGGGCCGTGCAGGGGCTTGCGATCGGGCTCACCGGCCTCTTCCGGCCCGCCCATGTCATCGGCTTTCCGCTGCACGAGACACCGCTCAACACCCGCTTCGTCGCGGCGTTCTACATGGCCGGGGCGGCGGGCCTGATCGCCTCGGCGGCCGCCCGGCGGGCGGTCGACACTCGTATCTTCGTCGTCGGCTTCGTGGCGGTCACCGCTCTGCTGCTGGCCGCGACCGTGTGGTACTGGTCGACCTACACGTCCGGCGGCATCCCCTATCCGTGGGTGACGTCCTACGTGCTCGAGCCGATCGCCGGCGCGGCCATCCTGTGGCGGCTGCACCTGCGCCGGGCGGCGCAGCCCGGGCGGCACCGTCTGAGCCCGGTGTTCTTCGCCCAGGCGGCCGTGTTCGGGGTGCTCGGCGCCGTCCTCGTCGTCGCGCCGAGCCTGGCCGATCCGCCTGTGGCCGTGGGCGCTCACGGCCGTCCTGGCCCGCACCTACGCCGCGATCTTCCTCGCATTCGCGCTCGGCGCGGTGCTCGCCGCCGGCGAGCGGCGCCCGGCGGCGGTGCGGCCGTTCGCGCTCACCTCGCTCGTGCTCGTCGCCGTCACCGCCGCGGTGTCGCTCGTGCACCACGCGAAGTTCGACGGCGGCCCGTCCACATGGGTCTGGGCGGCCGGGCTCGCGGCCGGGCTGGCCGGGTTCGCGGCGGCGAGCGCCGCGTCGCTGCGCACGGGCGCGGGGCGGACATGACTCCGACGCTGCGCCCCTACCTGGCGCTGCTCGGGGCGACGCTCCTGGGGCAGGGCCTGGTGTCGCTCGCCCTCGACTGGAGCGGCCACGCGAGCAACCAGCTGCCCAACCGGTTCGCCAACTCCGACCCCCGCCATGCCTTCGTCCACGTGATCTGGGGCGCGATCATGCTCGTGCTGGTCGTCCGCGGCCTCGACGAGCGCGGCTACGCCCGGCTCGCGCTCGCCTTCGGCGTCTTCTACACCGGCCTCGCGGTGCTCGGCGTGGTGGTGCACCACCCGCTCGGGCTGCGGCTCGACCGGGGCGAGAACGTCTTCCACTTCATCGTCGGGCCGATCACGCTGGCGCTCGCGCTGGTCGCCCTGCGGGTGCAGCAGCGGTCCCCGGCGTGACGGCGGCGCTGGCGGTGGCAGCCGTGCTCGCGGCGCTGGCGGTCGTCAAGACGTTCGAGCGCCATCTGCCGCGCATCTTCGTGCGGGCCGGGATCGCCGTGTTCGTGGTCGGGCCGCTGCTCGGCGCCGCGTATGCGATGTGGGCCCTGTGGCGGGAGTGGCTGGCGCCGGTCGACCTCGTCCTGCTCGGGTCGCTCGCGGTCGTCACCGGCCTCGGCACGTCGCTCGGCTACCACCGCCTGCTCACCCACCGCAGCTTCCGCACGACGCCGTGGATCACCGCGACGGCGCTCGCCGCCGGCGCGATGGCGGTGCCGAGCCGGCCGATCGACTGGGCCGCCCGCCACCTCGAGCACCACGCGAACGCCGATCGCGACGGCGATCCGCACAGCCCGGTCGACGGCCTCCTGCACGCCCACGTCGGCTGGCTCTTCGCCGTCAGCCCGGCGAAGCGCGAGCGCTACTGCCGCCGGCTGATGGACGACCCCGTCGTCATGGCGATCGAGCGCACCGCCGTCGTGTGGCTGGCGCTCGGCCTCGTGGTGCCGGCGCTGATCGACGGCTGGCGCGGTCTGCTCTGGGGCGGGATCGTCCGCATCGCGATCCACAACCACACGATGTTCGCCGTCAACTCGATCTGCCACGCCTTCGGATCGCAGCCGTTCCAGACCGGCGACGAGAGCCGCAACAACCGCCTGATCGCGGCGCTCGCCTTCGGCGAGGGCTGGCACAACAACCACCACGCCTTCCCCGCCGCGGCCTACCACGGCATGGGCAGCCACCCCGACGTCACCGGCATGGTGATCCGCGCGCTCGAGCGCAGCGGGCTCGCCTGGGACGTGCACCGCCCCAGCCCCGCTGCGGTCGCCCGCCGGCTTGGCCGGATCCCCCAATCAGGGTGATTGCAGCGTTCCTGGGGCGTGAGAGCATGCCAGACCGGATCACTGGGGCACGAACGACCGACGCCGACCCGCAGAGCTCGCCCATCCACGACCCGCCAGCCTGGGCGGCGCTGATCGACGTGCTCCCGGCGGTGCTCTACATCGACCGGGTGGACGGTACATCCGTGTGGGTCGGCCCTCAGATCGAGTCCGTGTTCGGCTGCACGCCCGAGGAATGGTCGAGCGGATACGACGCGTGGGCAGCGCGGATGCACCCGGACGACCGCGACCGCATGGTCGCGTCGAACGCGGCCTTCCTCCGCACCGGCGGCACCGTGAGCGACGAGTACCGGGTGGTGCTTCCGGACGGGCGCATCCGCTGGATCCACGAGCGCGCCATCCTGGCGCCGGCGGCGGACGGCGAGCCGCTCGTCCACGGCATCCTCGTCGACGTCACGGACGAGCGCACGTCCCACGAGGTCGCAGAGCGAGCCGGGCGTCTGTTCCGGGCGCTGGTCGAGCACTCCGACGAGGCGGTCACGATCGTCAACGAGCGCGGCGTGGTCGTCTATCAGAACCCCAGCATGGGCCGCGTCGTCGGCCGCCCCCCGGAGTGGTTCGAGGGGCGCTCGCCGCTCGAGCTGATGCCACCGGACGACGCGGCCAGGGCGCGCGACATCCTCGCCGCCCTGCACGACAAGCCGGGCGGCCAGCTGCCGGGCGAGTTCCGGCTCCGCCACCAGGACGGCTCCGTGCGGGTCGTCGCCGGGGTCGCCACGAACCTCCTGAACGAGCCGGCGGTGCGCGGGATCGTCCTGAACTACCGCGACGTGACCCAGGAGCGCGACATGGCGCGGCGCCTGCGCGACGCCGAGCAGCGCCGCCGGGCCCTGCTCGAGAGCATGATCAGGGCCGAGGACGAGGAGCGCAGCCGCATCGCGGCGTCACTGCACGACGACACGATCCAGGCGATGACAGCCTCGCTGCTCGAGCTCGACCGCAGCGACCGGCACGTGCGCCAGGGCGACGCCGCGGCGGCGCGCGAGGCGATCGCAAGCGCCCGCCAGACGCTGGCCGACGCCACCGAGCGCACCCGCCGGCTCACGTTCGAGCTGCGTCCGCAGCTGCTCGAGGCGGCGGGCCTCGCGGCGGCGATCCGCGACCTGGCGGCCGGCCTGGCCCGCGACACCGGGGCCGAGGTGAGCGTGCGCACGCGCTCGCGCCGCTACCCGGGCGAGGTGGAGACGCTCGTCTACCGCACGGTGCGGGAAGCGCTCATCAACGTCCGCAAGCACGCGCGGGCAAAGCACGTGGTGATCCGCATCGGCGAGCGCCGCGGGGCGCTGCACGGCCGGGTGGCCGACGACGGCCGCGGCTTCCGCACGGGCCGCCCGCCGGCGCGGAGGGCGCTGCACATCGGCCTCGAGACGGCCCGGGAGCGCCTGCGCGCGGCCGGCGGCAGCCTCGACGTGACCTCGGCGCCGGGGCGCGGCACCACGGTCGAGTTCCACATCCCCCTCGCTGAATAACCGGTGCCAGGCACCGATATTCAGGGGGCGAGCATGTGCAGCCGCAGCGTGCGCCCGCCGGCCGCGCCGGCGAGCCGCGCCGTGGCGGCGCGCACCTGCAGCGACCACGCCATCCGCAGCCGCTCGGCCGGGCCGCCGGCCGCGCGGGTGACCACCGTCGCCCGCACCCGTCCGGTCGAGTAGCGCCAGCGCACCGTGCCGGTGACGCGCACCCCGGGCACGAAGGCCGCGTTGCGCAGCGTGAAGACGGTCAGGTCGCCGCCGGTGTACGACCAGGTGCCGCCGCGCAGGCCGACGCCGCTGCCGCTCAGGTTCGCCCACCAGCGCTGCAGGGCGTCGGCAACGGCCGCGGCGCTCGCGGCCGCCACCCGGCGGTCGCGCAGGGTCGATGCGTCGCCCGCCGACGGCAGGGCCGGGGCGACACCCGCCAGCGTGAGCGGGAACGCCGGTACGACCCGCACCTCCGGCGTGCGCGCCGCGCACGAGGTGTCGCCCGCGCTCAGCGTGCGCACGAAGTGCTCGTAGATCGGCGCGGCGCAGTCGTTCTGATCCTGGAGCGCCGTCACGTGGCCGCTGTTCTGCATCACGACCAGCGTGCTCCGCGGGAACCGCGCCGCGACCACGCGCGCGTCGGCGAGCGGCGTGATGTTGTCGAGGTCGCCGTTCAGGATCAGCGTGGGCACGCTCGGGTACGGCGCCGACGGCGGCACCGGCGGGTCGGGGAACGCCGCCGGCGGCCAGCGCAGGCAGGCCAGCGCGCCCTCGTAGTCGAGGCCGGTCCACTCGCGGGCGGTGAAGGGCGCGAACGTCCCTCCGGGGTACCCGGCCAGGCCCGCACGGACGAACGCGCCACGCTGTGACACCGGCGTCCCGGGCGGCCACAGCTCCGGGTAGTCGTGGCAGATCACGGCCAGGTACAGCGACTCGGTGAACTCGCGGGCGTCGCCATTCGGCCCGTCCGTGGTGACCGTCTCGGCGACGAGCCGCAGGAGCGGCGCGTTGTCACCGGCGAACGCCGACCGGGCGGCGGCGAAGACGTCGCGCCACACGCCCTGGTAATAGAACCCCGACTGCAGCAGCTGGGCCATCGTGTCCGGGTCGGCGCTCACGCGGATGCGGGTGCCGTCGGCGTCGGGGGCGATGCCGGTGATCGGGTGGGCGCGGACGCGGCGCAGGAGCTTTGCGATCAGCGCGAGCGGATGGCCGGCGGCCGGACAGCCCGGCCGGCGCTCGCAGGCCAGCACCAGCGAGCTCTGGGTGCTGCCGGCGATGTCGGCCAGGGCCGGGTCGGAGCCGGGCAGCTGGTAGGTGCCGTCGAGCGCGAGCGACCGCAGCCGGTGCGGGTAGCGGATCGCAAACGCCTGGGCCGCGTACGACCCGTAGGAGTCGCCGTAGAGGTCGATCTTGCCGGCGCCGATCGCGTTCAGCACCGTGTGCAGGTCCTGCACCGACTGCGAGGTGTCGTAGTCGTCGCGGCTCGGCCCGAGCTGCGCGGCGCAGCGGCCGGCGCGCGGGATGTAGGGCAGGATGTGACGCCGGAATGCGGGGCAGTTGAGCGCGCCGGAGCGGCCGGTGCCGCGCAGATCGACGAGCAGCAGGTCGCGCCGGGCCGAGACGGGACGCCAGAGCTGCAGCCTGGCCGCGCGGTCGGCCGTCGTCGAGAAGCCCGGGCCGCCCTCGATCGAGAGCACGGTCGAGGTGGCCGGGCGCGAGCGCTGCGTGCGGAAGTAGTGCTCGAAGTAGATGCGGATCTGGCGGCCGCGGGGGAAGCGGCGGTCGAGCGGCACCCGCACGAACCCGCATTCCGCGGCGGGCCGCGCCCGCGGGCAGGCGATGCGCACGATCGCGGGCCTGGCCACGGCGTGGGCTGGCGCGACGGCCGGCGTGCTCAGCATGCCACCGAGTGTACGGGTTCCCCGCCGGACCCGCTCCCCCGAGGTGACGCACGGCACCTGTACGATGGCGCAGCGATGCCCGGCAGCGAGCTCAACGTGTGCGTCTCGGGGGCGCTCGGCGGCGTCGGCCGCAGGCTCGTCCGCGGCGTCGTCGCCGCCGACGGGCACCGCCTGCACTCGGCCGTCGCCCGGCGCGAGGTCGGGCGCGACGTCGGCGAGGTCGTGATGGGGGCGGCCGTCGGCGTCCCCATCGAGGACGACCTGGAGCGCGCGCTCGATCGCCGCCCCGACGTCCTCATCGACTACACCCATCCGGCCCTCATCCGCCGCCACGTCGACCTCGCCCTCGCCCGCTCGATCCCGGTCGTGATCGGGACGACCGGGCTCACCGACGCCGACTTCGAGCGCATCGACGCCGCGGCACGGAGCGCCGGCGTGGGCGTCGCCACCGGCAACTTCTGCCTGACCGCGGCGCTCATGCAGCATCTGGCCCGGTTCGCGGCCCGGCACGTGCCCGACTGGGAGATCATCGAGCAGGGGCCGGCCACCAAGCCGGACTCCCCCAGCGGGACGGCCCGCGAGCTGGCCGAGCTGCTCGCCCGCGAGCGCGCGGCGGCGCAGACGCCGGCCGTCGCCGAGCCGATCGGGCCGCCCGAGGCGCGCGGGGCGGCGATCGGCGGGGCGCGGGTGCACTCGATTCGCCTTCCGGGCTCGAGCCCCGCCGTGGAGGTCGTCTTCGGCGCGCCCGGCCAGCGCCTCATCATCAAGCACGACGAGCAGGGCGATCCCGAGATCTTCGTCGAAGGCTCGCTGCTCGCCGCCGCCCGGGTGCAGCAGCTGCAGGGGCTCGTGCGCGGCCTCGACAGCCTGCTCTTCGCCGAACCGGACGGCCGGCGGCCCTGAGCGGGCCGCCGGCCGCGTTGCCCGGCTAGCTCTGGTGCACGTGCACGACCACGTCGTGGAAGTGGTTGTGCGCGAGCAGGGTGTGCGCGTTCAGGGTCCAGATGCCGAAGAACGCGTGGCTCAGGTGGTTCCCGCGCGCGACCGTGCCGGTGATCGGGTCACCGGCGCTGAACACGAGGATGTCCGTGCTCTGCGTCACGCCCGCGTCGGGGTCGCCGCCGAGGTTGTTGTGGCTCGCCCAGTTGCCGACGAACCGGTTGCCGTTCACGTCGGTGTCCGGCGCGTGGCTGTGGACGGTGATGCCGGCGAGCTCGTTCCCGTTCGTCGTGTTCCAGCCGACGAAGTTGTCGTACGAGCCGGTCCCCGGCCCGGCGCCGGCGAACAGGATGCCCGCGCCCTCACCCTTGAGGCCGTTGCGGTTCACCACGTTGTGGACGATCCAGTTGCCGTACACGCCGGCCATCGTCGGCTGCGGCGCGCCGGTGGCCGACACCGCGTTCGGGTTGTGCCCGGGGACGGTGATGCCGCAATCGAAGTCGTTGCGCCAGACGTGGTTCCACGAGATGACGTTGGCGTGCGTCGGGCCGAACTCGTCGGTGACCAGGATCCCGCCCGCATTGCCGGTGATCGCGTTGCGGCTGACGCGGGAGTGGGCCACGGTCATCAGATGCACGCCCTCGCCGCAGTCGCCGGGGATCTCGCCGACCGGTGCGCACTCCCCTGTCGGACTCGTGGAGAACATGCCCTGGTCGTTTCCGGCGACCACGTTGCCGACGATCCTGACCCAGGACGTCTGCATGGCCACGACGCCCTCCTGGGTCGCGTTCTCGACCCTGAACCCGCGAAGCGACGAGCCCGAGGCCGCGGCGCCCGCGATGACGACGCCGTTCTGCTGTCCGGTCGCGTCGATCGTCGGCCAATGCCGGCCGACCAGATGCAGTGTCTTTGCGATCGCCACCGTCTCGGCGTAGGTGCCGTGGCGAACGACGATCCGGTCACCCGCCGCGGCCACCGCGACTGCGTGGCCGATCGTCTTGCAGGGATGGGCGCTCGTGCACGCGGCCGAGTCGCTGCCGGCGGGCGAGACGTACAGGGTCATGGACGATGCGACGGCCGGTGCGGCGCCGAGCGCCGCCGCCGTGAGGGCGATCAGACAGGCGAGCCCCAGCCTGCGCGGACGCGGTGGGAAGTGTGGGTGCATGCGACCTCCTTGGTCGGGTGACCGCGCCGCGCGGGCAGGCGCGACGGGATGACGGATTCTGCGCCGGGAGCCGCCGCGAAGTCAAACGCCTACCGCGATCTAGGCACCGAACTGCCGCAGGGGCGCTCCGAGCGCCGCCAGATCGACCTGGACGCCCAGGCCCGGGCCGGTCGGCGCCGACCCGCGGCCACCGCTCGACCGCGGCGCGTATCCGGCGATGTGCTCGTTCGTCCAGTCGTTCATGAACGAGACCGTGAACAGGTGCGGGGGGCTCGTCGACGCCGCCAGATGCGACACCGCGGCCGTCACCAGATCGCCGCCCCACGTATCCTCGATCGTCACGGCGAGACCGAGCGACTCGGCCAGGTCGCGCAGCTGCCGCGCCTTCCACAGGCCGCCCACCTTCGAGATCTTGAGGTTGAACGCCTCGAGCGCGCGGGCCTCGTACGCGCGCAGGAGCGAGCCGACGTCGGCGATGCACTCGTCGAGCACGAACGGGAGCGCGGTGTGCTCGCGCACGTACCGGCACGCCTCGAGCGTCGGGCACGGCTGCTCGATGTAGACGCCGTCGAATCCGGCCAGCAGGCGCGCGGCGACCACGCCCTGCTGGGTCGTGTACCTGCCGTTGGCGTCGGCGATGACGAGGTCGCCGGGGCCGCAGCGCCCGAGCACCGCCTCGACCCGGTCGGCGTCGAGCCGGGGATCGTCGCCGACCTTGAGCTGGAACCGGGTGACGCCCTCGGCCCGCAGCGCCGCGGCGTGGTCGGCCATCGCCCCGGGAGCACCCAGCGGCACGGCCACGTACAGCGGGAACGACTCGTTGCGGAGCCCGCCCAGGAGCGTCGTCACCGAGACGCCCTGCGCCTTTGCGGCCGCGTCCCAGCAGGCGACGTCGAGAGCGCTCTTGGCGTACGCGTGGCCGCTGAGCACGGCGTCCATGCGGTCGTGGAGCACGGCGAAGCCGGCCGGGTCCGCGCCGATCACGGCCGGCCCCAGCTCGGCCAGCGCCGCCCTGGCGCCGGCAGCGTGCGCCGGGAGGTACGTGCTGCCGAGCGGGCACGTCTCGCCGAAGCCGTCCAGTCCGTCCTCGGTGCGCACGCGCACGACCGTCGAGGCAAGCGTCGCGATCGAGCGCCCGCCGGACATCACGTACTCCTCGCCGCGGTAGGTGAGCTCGTAGCCGTACACCTCGACCGCCGCGATCCGGGAGCCGGTCATGGGTGCCACACCTCGAAGTGGCGGCGGTGCGTGTCGAGCACCGCGCCCGGCCGGAAGAACCGGTCGTAGAAGTCGAGGTCGATGTGCTGCGCCTGGAGCACGTTCATCACCCACACGCTCGGCACGGTGCCGGGGAACTTGCCCCAGGTCTCGAGCGTGTAGTCGCATTGCAGGGTCACACACGCCTTGAACTCGTCCGAGTAGGGCTGCGCCGAGGCGCGGATCGCGGAGGACTCGGTCCACGCCCCCGGCGTGTCGGGGTGGTACGGGCCGCCCGGGCCGAACTTGCGCTGCGCGAACGCCTCGACCGCGGCGGCCATCGTCGGATAGTGCGGCGGGCAGAACGCGTGGAAGGTGCCGTCGGTGCGGCCGGTCGGGTTGGGCACGCCCCAGCGCGGGTCGGTGTCGTAGCGGAAGCCGAGGCCGGGGACGGCCGGCTCGCCGGACGCGCCCAGAAGCGCCATGTGCTCGATGCCGTCGTACGACCAGCCGCCGAGCCCCATCGCCTGCAGGAGCAGGGCGCCGTTGTAGCTCGACACCATCAGCTCGGCCGTCGCCTCGGTGAGCGAGTACTGCTCGACGAACGAGAGCGGCACCGGCTGGGCGGTGTCCACGAGCCCCGCGAACTGCTCGATGCCCGGGATCGGCCGGCCGTTCAGGTCGTCGGTCAGGCAGAAGCCGTTCTGCGTGAAGAAGCAGATGTTGGCGATGTGGTGCTGGGCGATGTCGGCCACGGGGATCGCGAGCAGCGAGCCGGGCTCGTTCGCGATCCAGGTGTTGTGGCCTTCGAGGTAGGGCTCCTCGCGGGGCAGGTGGAGGCGCTCGTCGGAGAGCTTGACGATCCGGTCGCGGTGGCGCTCGATCATGAGCGCCGGCGTGATCTCCTCGACGGCGGGATCCACCAGCGCACCGGCGTCGCGGGTGGGGAAGTAGTAGAGGCCGCTGTCGTCGGTGTAGAAGAGCTCGCTCGTGTGGAAGCCGGCCGCGGACGGGATGGTGCGGCCGGCCGCGGCGCCGTTGTAGTTGGCCAGGTGGGGGGCGTAGCCGGCGTGGCGGGTGATGCCGTAGTGCCACCCCGTCGTGCCGGCCATCGTCGTCAGGATCAGCAGCGTCTCGAGCTCGCTCAGCGGGATGTGCTCGTGCCGGGAGCGGTACTCGAGCGGGCCGTCCGGGATGTGCCCGCCCATCGGGAAGCGGCGCGAGCGGCGGCCGTAGAGCGCGTCGATGAGCGGGAAGCCCGCCAGGCTGGCCAGGGCCGCGTCGACCTTGCCGCCGGGGTCGGTCATGAGAACAGTGGGCGCAGCGCCGAATACAGCCGGCGGTGGCGCGCGTGCAGCCGGTCGTAGATGCCCTGCCGCTCGGGATCGGGGAGCAGCGGCTCGACGCGGGGGCCGGCCATCGCCTTTGCCGCCGTGCGTGCGTCGGCATGCAGCCCCGCGCCGGAGGCGGCGAGCATCGCCGCGCCGCGCGCGGTCGTCTCGACGTCCTCGGGGCGGGTGACGGGGAGGCCGGTCACGTCGGCCCGGATCTGGCGCAGCAGGTCGCCCTTCGCGCCGCCGGCGACGCACACGAGCTCGGTGGGGGAAAGACCGGCCGCGCCCATCGCCTCGAGCACGTCGCGCAGCGCATAGGCGTTGCCCTCGAGCAGGGCGCGGGCCATGTGCGCGCGGCCGTGCGCGGCGGTGAGGCCGAACCAGCCCGCACGGGCGTCGGCGTTCCACTCCGGCGCCATCGCCCCTGCCAGCGCCGGCACCCACAGGACGCCGTCGGCCCCCGCCGGCACGCCCGCGGCCAGGCCGTTCAGGAGCTCGTACACGTCGGCGCCGGTGGCGGCCGCCCGCGCGGCCTCGACCGAGCCCAGCTCGTCGCGGAACCAGCGGTAGGCGCCGCCCGAGAGCCAGCCCGGGTTCTCGAGCAGCCAGCCGCCGGGGTCGGCGTGGGGATGCAGCTCGGTGACGCCCTCGGGGTCGAGCGCAGGCCCGGGAGCGACCGCGCAGACCGGCTCCGCCGTGCCCATCACGTCGCACACCGCGCCCGGGTCGACCACGCCGGCGCCGAGGGTCGCGGCCATCTCGTCGCCGCAGCCGAGCACGACCAGCGTCGCCGGGTCAAGCCCGGCCGCGTCGCGCAGCCACGGGGCGACCGGGCCCAGCACGGAGTCGGCCGGCCGCACCGGCGCGAGCGTCGCCGGGTCGATCCCGAAGGCGGCGCAGGCCTCCTCCGACCATCCGCCCGTGTTGACGTCGAGCAGCATCGCCGACGACGCGTTGGACGGATCGACGGCGACCTCGCCCGACGCCCGCCAGGCGACGAACGAGCCCGGCAGCAGGAACCAGCGCGCGGCCGTGTGCTGGTCGGCCTGGTGGGCGGCCAGCCAGGCGATCTTGGCGGCCACATGACCGGGGTCGAGGTTGCACCCGGTGAGCGCGCGCAGCCGGGCCGGGTCGATCCGGCGCTCGGCCGCGTCGCACTCGGCCCCGGCGCGCCGGTCCATCCAGATCAGCGCCGGCCCGACCGGCTCGCCGTCGCCGCCGGCGGGCACCATCCCGTCCAGCTGCGAGCCGAACGAGATCGCTCGCAGCGGCCGGTTGCCGACCGCGCGGCGCACCTCGGCCAGGGCCTGGGCGACGGCCCCGAGCCATTCGCGCGCGTCCTGCTCGGCCCAGCCGGGCTGCGGGTAGGAGAGCGTGTGCGGCACGTAGCTCGTGGCGGCGTGGGTGCCGTCGGCGGCGATCGCCTGCGCACACGTCCCCTGCGAGCCGACGTCGACTCCGACGACCAGATCGGCGCTCATCGCTCCTCCTCACCTCCGTCGCCGGGGCCGCGCCGGTAGACGGTGATCTCGAAGGCGTCGGCCAGATGGTGCTCCCGCGAGACGAGCGCGACATCGCCGGCGGCGGTGCTGTCGACCTGCCACAGGTTCAGGAGCAGCGTGCCGCGGGGAACGGCCAGCCGCCGGGCCACCTCGCCCATCGCGACGTCGGGGACGATCGTCGCCACGCCGTGGTGCACCGTCAGCCCGCGCTGGGCGAGGGCGGGATAGATCGACGCTCCCGCGACGGCGGCCATCGCGGCGGGGGTGAGCACGTCGGCGCGGCACCAGTCGATCATGTCGACCACCCGCCGGCCGCCGGCGGTGCGCACGCGCCGCAGGGCGCTCACGGGTGTCCCGGGCTCGACGCCGAGCGCGGCCGCCACATCGTCGGCGGCCGGCTCGAGGGCGCAGGTCTCGTCGACCGTGCCGGGCTCGAGGCCCATCCCCGCGATCATCGACGAGACGCCGAAGTTGCGGCTGAGGTCGTTGCGCAGCAGCGGCCGGTCGGTGACGTAGGTGCCCGATCCGTGCAGCCGCCGCACCAGCCCGTCCTCCTCCAGCAGGGCGATGGCGGCGCGCAGCGAGCTGCGCGACACGCCCAGGCTGCGGGCCAGCTCCGGCTCGCCGGGGAGGCGGTCGCCGGGCGAGAACTCGCCCGCGACCACCCGGTCGCGGAGTCCTTCGGCGATGGAGTGGCGCAGCGAGCGGCGGGCGAGAGTGGTCACGTGAGTCGGGGATCCTAGATGGGTCGTTCCCGATCACCGCGGCGCGCGGCCGCTCCGACGCGAGCGGGAGTGAATGAGCGCTGGCGGCGCTGCGGCTGCGAACCGTCGCATCGCTGCGTCCTCGGTCGCGCCCATAGCTCGCCCACTATGGACGCTCCCTGCGTCCTTGCGCTGCTCGGTTCTCGCCGCCCGGACGCTCGCGGGGATCGGGAACGACCCATCATGGTGTGACGACCACCTTGAGCACCTCGCCGGCCCGGATGCGGCCGAAGGCGGCCGGCGCGTTGTCCAGGTCGACCGTGTCCGAGACGACGCCGCGCAGGCCGCCGATGTCGTCGGCGAGCATGTCGAGGGCGTGCACCTGGTCGCGGTGGCGGGAGGCGTAGGAGCCGTGCACCTGCACCTCGCGGTAATGCAGGACGTTGGACGGGAAGCTGATGTGGGTCGTGCCCTTGGGCAGGCCGCCGAAGAAGAGGACGCGCCCGCGCGGCGCCGCCATCTCCATCGCCTGCTCCTGCGCCACGTCGCTCGAGCAGGCCACGATCACGACATCGGCGCCGATGTCCTCGGTGGCCGCGCGCACGGCCGCGATGCCGTCGGCGTCCGACGTGTCGACGTAGGCCATGCGCTCGTCGCCGAGCACCTCCCGGGCGAGCTCGAGCCGGTTCGCCGCCGTCTCGATCAGGAGCACGTGGCCTGCGCCCTCGAGCCGGGCGATCGCGGCGTGGGCGGTGCCGACGGGCCCGGCGCCGACCACCGCGACGGTGTCGTCGAGCGAGACGGCGATGTCCTTGTGACCGCAGATCGCGTCCGAGAGCGGGTCGGCGAAGGTGGCGTGCACGTCGGAGAGGCCGTCCGGGATGCGGAACAGGTTCTTGAGCGCGACCTGGGGGATCGCGACCAGCTCGGCGTAGGCGCCCTGGTAGTCGAAGCCCATGAGGCCGCCGTTGCCGCACAGGTGCTCGTTGCCGCTGCGGCAGAGCCGGCAGCGGCCGCACCAGAGCGTCGAGATGCAGTGCACGAGGTCACCGGCCGCGAGCCCCATCTCGGCGATCTCGGCGGCCGCCTGCGGGCCGATCTCGATCAGCTCGCCGCTGATCTCGTGGCCGAGCACCCACGGCGGCGAGATGCGCCGGTCGCCGTTGTAGAAGGTGCGCACGTCCGTGCCGCAGATGCCGCACGCGGTCACGCGTACCAGCACACCATCTGCGGGGCAGCGCGCGTCGGCGACCGTGCCGACCGACATCGTGCCCGGGCCGTCCCAAATCGCTGCTCGCACCGCATCCTCCCGTGGTCGCACATCGAAGCCTCGTTCGGGTTATCATACCGAGTTGTCCTACAACTTGGAGGCGCCAGTGATCGAGTTCATCTTCATGCTCACGCGGGACGACCGCACGCTGACCGACGCTCGGGCGGTCTACCGCTCGATCGCGGCGAGCGGCGTCACCCACGTCGGCTGCAAGGACGTCGGCCTGCCGCGGGATGAGCTGCAGGCGCTGATGGACGACATCCGCGCGAACGGCCACACCACCCACCTCGAGGTCGTCTCCGAGACCCCGGAGGCCACGCTCGCCTCGGCCCGCGCCGCCGCCGAGATCGGCCCCGACTACCTGATCGGCGGCACGCTGATCGAGCCCGTGCAGCAGGTGATCGCAGGCACCGGCATCAAGTTCTTCCCCTACGTCGGCCAGATCGTCGACCACCCCTGCCTGCTGCGGGGCACGATCGCCGAGATCGCCGACGACGCCCGCCGGGCCGAGAGCCTCGGCGTCGACGGCATCAACCTGCTCGCCTACCGCTACGACGGCGATGTCGATGCGCTCGTCGAGGCGGTCGTGGGAGCGACGTCGCTGCCCGTGATCGCGGCCGGCTCGGTCGATTCGCCGGCCCGCATCCAGGCCCTCGCCGAGCGGGGCGTGTGGGCGTTCACCATCGGCACGGCCGCCCTGGACGGAACGCTCGTCGCCGGCGCGCCGCTCGAGGGCCAGCTGCAGAGCGCGCTCGACGCCGCGGCTGCGGTGGTGTAGGGGGCTCGCGCCCCCACACCACCGCAAGCGCGGACGGCTAGACCTGATCCAGCCCCTCGTTGACGAGGCGGCCGATGGTCTCGTACTTGGCCCGGTCGTTCGACTTGATGTAGAACGCCCACGCGACACCGCCGAGGAACACCAGCGCGTCGATGATCAGCAGGTACCGGATCCAGTGCACGTTCGTGGCCAGGAAGTCGATGTTCTTGATCGCCAGATAGACCACGTACAGCTGCCCCACAACGGAGATCAGCGGGGCGAGGGTGGTCGTCCACCAGTGGGACTCGCCCGCGTGGTGGGTGCGGAAGTAGTTGATGATCGCGACCGAGACGAGCGCCTGGACGCACAGGATGACCACGACGCCCATGACGGCCATGAGGCCGTACAGGTAGATGTAGGCGTTGGTGCCGGGGTCGCCCGTGCCCTCGCCGAACCCGAAGGCGAGCACGATCAGCAGGGCGATCACCGTCTGGGTGAGCGACGCCACGTGCGGCGAGTGGTACTTGGGATGGGTGCGGCCCAGGGCCGACGGCAGCACGCGCTCGCGTCCCAGCGAGTACATGTAGCGCGCCGTCGTCTGGTGGAAGGCCATGCCGCAGGCGAACGACCCGGTCAGGATCAGGTAGCTCATCAGGTCGGAGATGAACTGGTTCCCGAACTCCTTGGCCGGGATGAGGTAGTAGTTGTAGTAGTCGTTCTGGGCGGCGAATGCGGCGGTTGCCTGGCTGGTGTAGGCCGAGAGCGACGCCCACGAGGTGACCGTGTAGAAGATGCCGAGGCCGATCACCGAGATGTACATGGCCATCGGCACGATCTTCTTGGGGTTCTTCGACTCCTCGCCGTAGTTCGGAGCCATCTCGAAGCCGACCCACGACCAGAAGGCGAAGAACACGCCGACGCCGGCGGTGCCCGCTGCGACGGCGGCCGTGCCGGTGCCGCTGGCGGGCAGGCTGTGGAACGCATTGAACGGGTTGATTGCCGACGCCTGGACGTGGCTGTTGCTCGAGAAGAACACCGAGCTGTCGAACACGAGCAGGATCAGCACCTCGGTGACGAGCGCGACGCCGAGGACGCGCGCCGAGATGTGGATGTCGAAGTACGACAGCACCGAGATCAGGAGCACCATGAAGACCGCGCACCAGACCCACGAGAAGTGGTAGCCGTACTGGGCCAGCTTGCCGCTTGCGAAGAACGCGAAGCCGCCGCAGAGCGACGCCTCGAACACCGAGTACGCGAGCGTGATCGCAAGCCCCGTCCCCATCCCGAGCTCGCGGCCGAGGCCGTGGCTGATGAAGCTGTAGAAGCCGCCCACCGCCGTCACCTTGCGTGCCATCGCGATGTACCCGACCGAGAAGATCGTCAGGATGATGGTGGCGAACAGGAACCCTGCCGGCGTGTACAGGCCGTTGCCGTACCCCACCGAGATCGGGGTGTTCAGCAGCATGGCCGTGATCGGGGCCGACCCCGTCACCGTCAGGAAGAGGACGCCGGCCAGACCGATCGCGCCGCCGTGCAGCTTGTGGACGTCGCTTCGCTTGTCGACGTCGACGCTATCGACCACGGGGAGCATGCCCTGGTGATGCTCGTGCATGCCTCCGCCTTCACTGCTCATTCGACCACCTCCCTCAGGTCTCCCGGTGGCGCACACCGGGAAAGTTGTCGGACAGCTTACGGCGCCGTTTGTACCATTTACGGCGCGCGCAGGTCAAGCCCTGCCGGGAGGTTCAGGCCGAAAGCGCGGGCTCGGCGGCGGGCGAGGTGCGGTCCGCACCCGCTCCGAGCACCTCGACGAGCAGCGCCGCCACCCGCTCGCGCCAGCGCTCGCGGTCGAGCTCGGGCGGGCCGAAGCGGCGCCGCTCGACGGCGTACTCCGCCCGGGCCAGCCGGTCGAAGGCGGCGATCACGTCGATGACGCGGTGGTACGCCTGCCGCCCGGCGACGCCGCTCACCCACGCCCGGACACGGCCGTCGTCGGCGAACACGCCGTCGGCGACGCCCTGCCAGTAGGCGTGCTGGAACAGGCAGCCGGCATCGCCCTTGCGCGTCCAGCAGCCCGAAACGAGCTCGTGGTCGCCCGCCTCGATGCTGCGCAGCGAGAGCTGCAGCAGCCGCCGGCCGCCGTCGGTCTCCGCGAGACGCTCGAGCGCCTCCCTCATCTCCAGCTCCTGACCGGCCATCAGTCCTCCTCGTCGGTGAACACCGCGTCGGGCATGAAGCAGCCCACCATCCAGTTTGGCGCATCCACGACCTCGGTGATCTTCAGATCGCCCGCCAGAGCGCACAACATGTAAGCGTCGTCACGTGAAAGGCCGCGCTGGGACACCAGGTGGTCGATCATGCCGCGCACCGCCGAGCGGGAGGCCTCCATCAGGTCGGGCTCGACGCCCGTCGTCGCGAACCAGCCGCCGCTGTCGACGCGGGGGGTGAGCGGCCCCGGCCGCCGCCGCAGCGCCGGTGCCCGCAGGCCCATGCCCCGCTCCACCGTGATCCGAAGCGTTGTGCGCATCGCGCACTCCACGCCCGAGATGGCCACCTCGCCGTCGCCCTGGGCGGCGTGCGCGTCGCCGAGCGAGAGCAGGCCGCCGGAGACGCCGACCGGCAGGTAGAGCGTCGTCCCGGCCGTGAGATGGCGGCAGTCGATGTTGCCGCCGCCGGCGTGCGGCGGGGGGATCGGCACGCCGTGCATGCCGGCGCCGGGCACGCCGGTGGTGCCGCAGAACGGCTCGATCGGCAGCCGCACGCCCGGCGCGAAGGCCATGCTGCGGCCGTTCGTGAGGTCGAAGTGCTTGATGTACGGCTCGGTGAACTCGCCCGGCGGCAGCAGGCCGAGGCCGGGGATGATGCACGCCCACCCCCAGTCGGGCAGCTCGAACTCGACGAACTCGATCGCGAGGGCATCGCCGGGCTCGGCGCCCTCGACGTGGATCGGCCCCGCCAGCGGGTAGATCAGGTCGAAGTCGAGCTTCGGCAGGTCAGCGGCGGTCGAGGCGCGCGTGATCTGGCCGCCGGCGAAGTCGTCGGTCTCGGCCGTGACCGTGTCGCCGGGCTTGATCCGCACCACCGGCTCGATGTCCACGTCCCAGCTGCGGTGGGTGGGCGCATCGCGGGTGATGACGTGCTCGGCCATCGGTGCCCGGCAGTATGGCATGCCGGGTGCTGACTAACCGGTGCCAGGCACCCGGGTATTCATGCCAGCCACACGCCGTTCTCCTGGACGGCGCGGCCGTCGAGCTCGATGCGGCCGCCCCGGCGCAGGTCCTTGACGATGTCCCAGTGGACGGCCGACTCGTTCACGCCGCCCAGGTAGGCGAAACCCGATCCGAGCGCGATGTGCACGGTGCCGCCGATCTTCTCGTCGAAGTGGACGTTGCCGACGTGCCGGTCGACGCCGGGGTTGCAGCCGATCCCGAGCTCGCCGATCCGGCGCGCACCTGCGTCGGTGCCGAGCGTGTCCAGCAGGTACGCCTCCTCGGTCTCGGCCGCCGCGTCGACGACGACCCCCTCGGCGAAGCGCAGCCGCACCCCGCGCACCCTGCGCCCGCCCCGCACCGCCGGGAACTCGGTGAAGGCGATCGTGCCCTCGGCAGACGTCTCGACCGGACACAGAAAGAGCTCGCCGCCGGGCATGTTCCCGAACCCGGCGTCGACATCCGCGTGACGGCCCGCGATCGAGAGCACGAGGTCGGTGCCCGCGCCGGTGATCCGCACCTGCGAGGCGGCGTCGAAGCGGCGCGCCTGGACGGAGATGCGCGCGTGCTCGGCTTCCCAGTCGACGAGGCACGCGCCGTACAGGAAGTCCTCGAACGCGGCGACCGTCATCCCTGCGTCGGCGGCCAGCGCCGGCGTCGGGAACCAGCACATCAGCCACGGCACCTCGTTCTCGTCGAGACGGGCCGTGACCGGCCGGTAGGCGGCCGCGACCGCGCTCGTCCGCTCGGCCGCGATGTCCGCCCCGGCCCGGGTGTCCTCGGGGGCGCCGATCGCGAGGACGGCGTCGCAGCGGCGCAGGACGTCGGCCTCGATCGCCGCCGGCCGGGCGATCACGTCAAGGGGCGCGTGCCGGAGCCAGGCCTGGTGATACACGAGCCCGCCGGCGAACGTGAGCCGCAGCAGCGGATAGGCGCCGCGCTGCGCCAGCCTGGCCATCACCACCTCGAGCAGCGGCCTGCCGAGCGGCGTCCCCCAGACGAGCACCTGCCAGCCGGGCTGCACGCCCAGACAGGTGTCGAGGAGCACGTCGGCGTAGCGCGACACGCGCTCGTCGAGATGGCTCATGCCACGACCTCGACGGAGCTTCCGAGGGCCGCCGGGTCGGCCGTGCGCACCCGCGTGACGATGCGGACGCGGTCGGCGCGGAAGAGGTCGTGCGACCGCTCGAACGGGCGGCCGTCGGCCGACCACGCCGTGCGCACGATCGCCACCAGCGGCGTGCCGGGCCGCACCTCGAGCACCCGGGCCTCGGCGGCCGTCGCCCCCACCACCTCGACCCGCTCCTCGGCCTCGCTCGGGCGCAGGCCGTAGCCCGTCTCGAGCAGCTCGTACAGCGACCCGGCCAGCGAGCGGTCGAGCAGGCCGGGGAAGCGCTCGGCCGGGAAGCGGGCCCGCTCGAGCGAGATCGGCTGCTCGTCGGCCAGGCGCACGCGCACCACCTCGAGCACGAGCTCCCCTTCCGCCAGGTCGAGCGCGGCGGCTGTCTCGGCATCCGCGCCCACCGTCGCGGTCGAGAGCACCCGCGCGCCCGACTGGAAGCCCTGCCGGCGCAGGTAGGCCGGCAGGCTGGTCAGGTTCGTCAGGTCGCGCTCGACCCGTCGCTCCGAGACGAAGATCCCGCCCGACCGGCCGCGGACGCGGTGCACCGCGCCGGCCGTCTCGAGCGCGTCCAGGGCGGAGCGCAGCGTCGAGCGGCTGACGCCCAGGCGGGCGGCGAGCTCGCGCTCGGCGCCCAGGCGCTCGCCCGGACCGGGCGACCCCGCGGCGATCTCGGCCGCGAGCCGGTCGCGCAGCGCCGATGCCGACGGCCCGAGCGGAGCGAAGGCGGCGGGTAGTCCGGGGACGGGATCAGACACCGCTACTGGGCGGCCTGCAGCGCCGCGAGCGATTCGGGCGCGACCTGCCCGCCGTCGACCACGATGGTCTGGCCGGTGATGTAGCCGGCCTCGTCGGTCGCCAGGAACAGCGCCGCCGCGCCGATCTCGGACGGGTAGCCGAGCCGGCCGAGCGGGATCGATGCCTCCATCGACGCGCGGTACTCGGGCCCGAGCTCGTCCATGCCCTCGGACTCGACGTTTCCGGGCAGCACCGCGTTCACCGTGATCTTCTTCGGCGCGAGCTCGATGCAGGCCGTGCGCAGGAAGCCGAGCTGCGCGGCCTTCGTGGCGCCGTAGTGCGACCAGCCGGGGAAGCCCGTGATCGGCCCCGTGATCGAGCTCGTCAGGATCACGCGGCCGTGGCCGGACGCCTCCAGGTAGGGGATGCACGCCTTCACGGTCAGCATGGTGCCTTTGACGTTCGTGGCGAAGATCGCGTCGATGTCGTCCTCGCTCATGTCCGCGAGCTTGACGTCGGGAAAGACGCCCGCGTTCGCGCACACGATGTCGATGCCGCCGTAGCGCGACGCCACCTCGGCCGCGACCCGCTCGCAGTCGGCCGCCCTGGCCACGTCGCCCTGCACGAACGAGACCTGGCCGCCGCGCGCCGACAGGTCGCGCACCGCGGTCTCGCCGGCCGCCTCGCCGCGCCCGTTCAGCGCGACGTTGCAGCCCGCGGCCGCGAACTCGCCGGCGATGCCCTTGCCGATGCCCTTGGTGCCGCCGGTGACGAGCACCGTGCGGCCGGTGAGTGGGGTGAACATCTGCTCCTCCTCGTGCGTCGCTGCGGTCGTGGGAACCGGGCGGCCCATTCTACGGTCCAATCGGCATGAATTGGTATCGCGCAGTCGTCCTCGCGCTGGTCGTCCTGGCGGCGGGGGCATGCGGGAGCGGATCCAGCGCGACCGCACCGGCGCCTCTCCGCACGCACGGCGTGCTCGTGCGGGTGGGCGGTCCGCCGCCCGGCGGGCCCGTCGCGCTGGCCGGGGTCGAGATCCACTTCCAGAGTGCCACGCGGTCGGCCGGCGTGCGCACCGACCGCCACGGCCGGTTCGCGTTCGCCATCGCTCCGGGCACGTACACGGTACGCATCGGGAGGGGCGGCTTCTCGCCCGTGACGGTGCCCCGCGTCGTCCACGTGCCGCACACCGGCCCGCTGCGGCTCGTCGAGAACATCAGATAGCCGGCTACGAGTAGGTCGCCAGGTAGCGCTCGGCGAGGGCGCACGTGCCGTCGGTGAACCCGGCGCCGAGCTCGGCCGCCTCGGTGGCGAACTCGTGGTGGGATCCGATCCACGCGACCAGGAGCAGCCGGCGCAGCATCACGAACGTCTCGAGCTCCGCCTCGTCGGCGGGATCGAGCGCGGCCACCGACCGGTAGCCCTCGACCCAGGCCTGCGTCAGCGCGGGCACGTCGGGGTGATCCTCGATGAACGACACGGTGGTCGCGAAGTCGTACATGAACCACGACCAGCCGCAGTCGTCGAAGTCGATCACGCGCACGTGCTCGCCCTCGACGAGCAGGTTCGCGAGCCGGATGTCGGCGTGCACGAGGCCGAAGCGGTCGCGGCCCTGGCCGTAGACCTCCAGGCGCCGCCGCACCGTGGTGTCGAGCCGCCCGAGCAGCCGCAGCTCTTCGGCGCCCATGCCCAGGCCGTCCTGCCACCGGCCCCAGTGGCCGCTGCGGCCGAGCGTCGTTTGGTAATCCCAGCGAAACCGGGCAAAGCCGTCCGGCGGCGTCCAGCCGCGGGCGTGGCCGTGCATCCGCGCCGACACCGCGCCAAGCGTGCGGAAGCCGGGCATGAGGTCGTGGGCGTCGGCATCGGGCATGTCGCCCGCGAGCCAGTCGAAGAGCACGACGTTGCGCTCGCCCAGCTCGTCCGTACGCACCTGGCAGACGCGGCCGCCGCCGACGCCGGCGACGGCATGGGCGGTCTCGACCACGCCGTCCTCGCGCAGCGCGTCGATCCACTGAAGCTCGGAGTCGATCTCCTCGGCGGTGTGGTACGTCGGCCGGTGCACGCGCAGCGCGAAGGCCCGCCCATCCGGCTCCTCGACACGGTACGTCCAGTTCTCGGACACGTTGATCAGCCGCACCGATGCGGCCGGATCGAGGTCGTAGCAGGCGAGCGCCGCCCCGGCCAGGCGGTCGATCGCCGCCTGATCAGTGCTCACGGCCCTCCACCGACTCGAGCACCCGGGTGATCTCGTCGCGGGCCGACACGACGCTCTCGGTGGGGCCGCTCATGTAGATGCGGCCGGCGGCGCCGATCATCGACACCGTCACGAGCGTCGCATCCGGGGCGGCCCGCTCGGCCGCGTTGGCGGCCATCGCCGCGTGCAGCGCCGGCACCACCTCGTACACGAGCAGCGTCTCGCCCGGCAGCACCATCGAGGCCTCGCGGTTGCGGTTGATGATGACCGCGTGCTGGTCGGTGATGTCTTCGATCACGTCGGCGTAGAGGATACGCGGCCGCAGCGCGTCCGCGGGCTTCGCGCCGATGCCCTCGAGGATGGCGGCGCCGGCCCGGTCGACGAGCGCCTGGTCGCGATGGTGCACCTCGAGCACCCCGAACTGGCGCTCGACGTAGAGGATGCCCGGCTCGATCTCGGGCACCGACCGCAGCGCCAGGTCGGTCACGCGCTCGATCGCAAGCGCGGGCGACACCTCGACGATGAGGGCATTGTCGCCCTCGATCGGCGGGTAGCCGCGGGCGCGGGTGGGCGTACCGAGGTACGCCGCGAACTGCCGCCCCAGGCTCGGGATCGGCAGGTACACCCGCAGCTGCACTGCGGTTTCGGTCACTAGCTCGAGTGGACGAAGTGCTTGTCGAGCTCGGCGTGCGGGCGGGGGATCACGTGCACCGACACGAGCTCGCCGACGCTCGATGCCGTCTCGGCGCCGGCCTCGGTGGCCGCCTTGACGGCGCCGACGTCGCCCTGGATCACGACCGATACGAGCCCGTCTCCGACCTCCTCGCGGCCGACGATGGTCACGTTGGCGGCCTTGACCATGGCGTCTGCGGCCGACAGCGCGGCCACGTAGCCCTTGGTCTCGATCATCCCGATTGCGTGGTTCGCCATTGTTCCTCCTAGGTCGTGCTTCCGCCGGTGGGCGGGAGCGCTTGCGCCGGGGCCGGAGCGGCCGCGGCGGGCTCGTCGATGGATCCGATGATGAGCGCGTCGATGGGCGGATGGTCGTCCCCGAACCAGCCCGAGGCGACCGACCCGGTGGCGACGAGCACGCGCTCGCCGATGCCGCTGCCGAGCACGTCGAAGGCGACCAGCTGCCCGCCGCCCTCCACCTCGACCTCGAGGAACGCCCCGCCGGGGATCTTCTCGATCCGCTTGGAGGCCCACACGGACCCGGTCACGGTGGCTCTCAGCATGGCCGCTCCTTCTCGATCTCGACTCCCAGGCTGCGGGCGCGGTCGCGCGCCATCGGCGTCAGCACCGCCCGCCGCGCCAGCACGAGGCGGGCCCCGGCCGCGGCGGCGTCGCGCACCGCCCGCTCGGTGACCGCGCCCCGCTCGACCCTGATCACCGCGCCGGCCGCAGCGGCTGCGCCGCCTGCGGCGGTCGCGCCCAGCCGGAAGCGCAGCTTGCCCGAGCGGATCGCCATCCGGTCGCGCGGGTTCTCGAGCCGGTGCACGAGCGAGCGCACGAACGCGTCGAGGTCGGCGTCGCTGCGCAGGTCGACGCGCTCGACGGTGGCGCCGCCGGCAGCCTGCGCAGCCGCCGGCGCTGCCGGGGCAGTGGTGGTGTCGGACTCGGCCGGCGGCCGCCAGCCCGACGGGCGGTGCACGGCCGCGATCGGCGGCGCCGGCACCTGAGGGACGGCGTCAGGAGCGGGCGCGGGCGCCGAACCGGGGACAGTCCCCGCATGGGGACTGTCCCCATCGCGGTGGCCGTTGCCGTTCGTCGCCAGCGCCTCCGAGAGCAGCTCCGGCAGCAGGTCGGCCAGCACCTCGCGGGTGACGCTGCGCAGCAGGTCGGCGTCTTCGGGCGTGCTCACACCGCACCTCCGAGCGCCGCGACGGCGGCGTCGCCCGCGGTGCGCACGTCGGCCTCGAGGCCGGCCAGGTACACCCGGCCGGTGGCGCCGATCATGCGGTAGTCGACCACCTTGATGCGCGCTGCCTTCTCGGCCTCGTTCGTGGCCAGGATCGCGTAGGACGCGGGCTGCATCTCGAGCACGAAGAGCGACTCGCCCGGCAGCGCCATCGACCCGAGCTTGTTGCGGTTGATCAGGAAGGCGTGCTGGTGGTCGAGCCGCGTGATCAGCTCCGAGGCCAGGATCTGCGGCTTGGTGGCGTCCTCGGCGCGTGCGCCCAGCGCGGCGAGCACCGCGCTCGACGCCGCGTGCACCTCGGCGGTCGAGCGCGAGTGCATCTCGAGGTAGCCGAACTGGCGCTCGACGACCAGGATGCCGGCCTGCACCTGCGTCGACTTGAGAGCCACGTCGGTGAGCGGCTCGATGTCGAGGCCCGGCGCGATCTCGATGATCTGCGCGGCCATGTTCGTCCGCGGCAGGCGGCCGCGGATCCACGTGCCCAGGTAGCACATCGTCTGCGGCTGCAGCTGGTCGATGAAGATGAACGATCTGAGCTCGGCCATCAGCGCTTCACCAGCTCTCGCAGCTCCTCGAGCACGATGCGGCGGATCTCCTCGCGCGCATCGGCCGCCTCGCCGGCCGGCGCCGGAGCGGCCACCGGGGCCGCGTCGGGCTCGGCGCTCCACGGCTCGAGGCCGGTGAAGTCGCCGAACGCCTCGGCCGGGTCGCTGGCGTACGCCACCCGCGTCAGGTTGATCAGGTGGCGCGGCTCGAGGTTCTCGCCCAGCGAGGAGCGGCCGTAGAAGCCCGTGCCGATCGTCATGGTGGGCGCGAGGTTCGTGTCGATGCCGGCCGAGCCGGTGCTGCCGGCGACGTTCACGGCCACCCGCAGCACCTTCACGGCCGCCCCATAGGCCATGATCGTGCGCGGATCGCGCGAGTGGATCACGGCCGAGTGGCCGGCGCCGCCGATGCGCAGCATGGCGCAGGCCGCGGCGATGCCGCGGCGGGCGTCGGGCACGCGGACGAGGCCGAGCAGCGGGAACATCTTCTCGCGCGCGAGCGGCTCCTCCGGCACGATCAGCTCGAACGGCGCCACCAAGACGCGCGTCTTCGCGGGGACCCGGACGCCGGCCTCGGCGGCCAGCGCCGCCGCGTCACGGCCGATCAGCTCGATCCGCAGGCGCCCGTCCGGGAAGAGCTTCTCCCGCACGGCCGCCACCTCGTCGGCCGAGAGCACGTGCCCACCCTGCCGGCCGAGCTCGCGCTCGAAGGCGTCGGCGCAGCGCTCCTCGACGATGACGCACGACTCGTTCGTGCACAGGATCGAGTTGTCGAAGCTCTTCGAATGCATCAGGCGCTCGGCGGCGGCGGCAAGGTCGGCGGTGTGGTCGACCAGGGCGGGGACGTTGCCCGGACCGACGCCGATGGCCGGGTTGCCCGAGCGGTACGCGGCGCGCACGACCGCCACACCGCCCGTGGCCAGGATGACGTCGGTGGTCGGGTCGCTCATGAGCGCCTCGATCAGCGGGATGGTGGGCTCCTCGACCACCTGCACGCACCCGTCCGGCGCGCCGGCCTCGACGGCGGCCCGGGCCAGGTGGTGGGCGGCGTCGGCCGACACCTCGCGGGCGAGCGGGTGCGGGCTGACGACCACCGCGTTTCGCGTCATCAGCGCGAGCAGCACCTTGAAGTAGACGGTGGCGATCGGGTTCGTCGACGGCGTCAGGGCGAGCACGACGCCCGCCGGCCGCGGCAGCTCGACGATCTTGGCCGCGGGATCGATGCGGGCGCTCACGTAGTCGCCGCCGCCGTACCACTCGAGCAGCCCCTGCGAGCAGGCCTCGTTCTTCAGGCGCTTGTGCTCGACGACGCCCATGCCGGTCTCCTTCACTGCCCACTCGGCATACCTTTGCGCGTTTCGGTATGCCTCCTCGGCCACGGCCTGCACGATCCGGTGGGTGCGCTCGAAGTCGTAGCCGGCAAACGCCGTCGCCGCCCAGTGGGCGCGCTGGAGCATCATCCGCGCCCGGGGGACGCCGGCCGGCTCGGCGGCGACAGCGCTCATCGCGCCCCCGCCACGGCCCGCGATCCGCGCAGCTCGTGCAGCGCCTGGCCGATCGAGACCTCGGTGCGGTCGAGCACCTCGTCCACCAGCTCGGGGCCGAGCAGGATCCCGGGCTTGAACTGGAGCACGCGCGGGTCGAGCGTCGAGAAGATCGCCCAGACGCCGTTCTCGTACAGGTGCTTCATCACGATCTTTGCGCCCTGCGGGTGGTCGAACTCGAGCCCCATGACCACCCCGTCCTGGCGGATGCCGACGAACCAGTCGGGGTAGAGCTCCTGGATCGCGCGCAGGCCGCGGCCGAAACGGTCGGAGATGTAGTGCACCATCGAGCGCACCTCGGGCCGCCCGCAGATCTCGAGCACCTTGAGCGCGACCACGCAGCCGAGCTCGGCGCCGCCGCCGGTGGAGATGTGGCCGAAGCCGTCCTCCTTGAGCCACGCCGAGCACTCCTCCGAGACGACCACGCACGAGATCGGGTACATGCCGCCGGTGATGCCCTTGCCGATGACCATGATGTCCGGCTCGACGCCCGCCTTTTGGATGCCCCACATCTCGCCGGTGCGCATGAGCCCGGTCTGCACCTCGTCGGCGATGTAGAGGGCGCCGAAGCGCTCGCAGAGCCGCTTCACCGCCTGTAGGTAGCCGGGCAGGGGCAGCGGGAAGCCGTACGTGGCCGGGATCGTCTCGAGCAGCACCGCGGCGACGTCGCCCTCCCGCAGCGCCGCCTCCATCGCGTCGAGGTCGTTGAACGGCACCTGCACGAACTCGTCCGGCCGGTCGGACAGGAACAGGCGCGAGAAGCGGTCGTCGCCGCTCGCGACCGCGAGGCCGGTGTGTCCGTGATAGCCCTTCAGGATCGAGACGATCTTGCGCCGCTGGCGGGTGTGGCGGGCCGTCTTGATGGCGATGTCGGTGGCCTCGCCCCCGCCGGCGCCGTAGACGACCCGGCGCATGTTCGGCGGACAGGTCTTCACGAGCGCCTCGGCCAGCGCCGTGCGGGCGAGCGCCGGGAAGTGGTGGTTGCCGATGTCGAAGCGCTGCATCGCCTGCTCCAGGGTGGCGATCAGCTCCGGGTTGCGGTGGCCGAGGTTGTACGTGCCGCCGTTCAGGTGCAGGTCGACCAGGCGGCGGCCGGCCATGTCCCAGAAGAAGTAGCCCTCGCGCCGGTCGATGACGAGGTCGACGCCCGCGTCCTGCCAGAAGTCGGTCTTGTCAGGGTTCCAGAACTCCCGCGACCGGTCGAGGAAGTCGTCCTTGGACTCGTAGGAGAAGAAGCCGTAGTCGTACATGCGCCGATTCCGGCCGCACCGTACCGAATACCAGACCAAAAATCAAATACCTCGTATTGGTCCGGCGACAAGCGGGGACAGTTCCCGTGCGGGGCCAGGCCCCCGTGCGGTCCGTGTACGGTTGCCGCGTGATCGACACCGCCGAGATCGCCATCATCGGAGCGGGCATCACCGGCCTCGCCACCGCCCATGCGCTCACCCGCGACGGCCATGCGGGCGTGGCCCTGTTCGACCGCGAGGCGCCCGCCGCCGGCGACTCGGGCCGGTCGTTCTCGATGGTGCGCCGCCACTACTCGAACGCCGTCACCGCTCGCCTGGCCATGGCGGGCACACGCACGATCGCGAACTGGGAGGACGAGGTGGGCGTCGCCGACGCGGGCTACGTGCGCTGCGGCTACCTGCTGACCGTCCCCGAGCGGCTCGAGGCGGCCTGCCGCGACAACGTCGGCCGGCTGCAGGAGCTCGGGCTGCAGACCCGGTTCCTGGCTCCGGCCGAGATCGGCGAGGTCGAGCCGGAGCTCTCGCTCGACGGCGTGGCCGGCGCGGCCTACGAGCCCGAGGGCGGGTTCGCCGACGCCCAGAAGATGTGCCTGGGCTGGTTCGCCGCTGCAGCGGCGCGAGGCCTCACCCACCGGCTCGGCTGCAGCGTGCGCGGGCTGCGGGTCGAGGGCGGCCGCGTCGTCGGGATCGAGACCGACCGCGGGTTCACGGCCACGCGCAGCGTCGTGCTCGCGACCGGCGCCTGGACGAACGACCTGCTGCGCCCGCTCGGCGCCGAGCAGCCCATCGAGCTGCGGCGGCTGCAGGTGATCGTGGCACGGCGCGAGCCCGGCCGGCCGCTGCCCTCCGCGGTGTGCTCCGACGCCGTCTCCAACGTGGTCGTGCGTCCCGACCGCGGCCGCCGCTTCTGCGCCGTGGCGTACGCGGGCGAGGATGTGCTCGACCGCGCCGACGACTGCGACCACGCCGCGTCGCCGGGCTACGCCGACGTCGTGCGGCGCTCGGTCGGCGAGCGCTACCCGCGGCTCGGCGAGTTCGCCGTCGAGCGCGCCTTCGCCGGCCCCTACGACGTCACGCCCGACTGGAACCCGATCATGGGCCCGTGCCCCGGCATCGAGGGCCTGTACCTGGCGGTCGGCTGGAGCGGGCACGGCTTCAAGCTCTCACCAGCCGTCGGCGAGGTGGTCGCGGCCGAGGTGACCGGCCGCACGCCGCCCATCGACGTCTCCACCCTGCGTCCAGAGCGGTTCGCCGAGGGGCGGCTGCTGCGGCTGGCCTACGGGCCCGGCGCGCGGGCGTAGTCCCCGCTTCGGGTCAGACCGGCAGCCTCCCGTGCACGACCGGCGAGACCGTGATCCTGCCTCCGCAGGGCGTGATGTGCGACGTCTGCGTGAAGTGGTTGAAGTCGTTCGGCGGCGTCACCTCGAGGAACGACGCCGCGGGGCACGTCTGGCTGCCCGTCGGCACGTCGGAGTAGCCGGCGTAGAACGAGCCGTGCTGGCCCGGCGTCATCACGACGTTCAGCTCGGGCTCGGGCGGCACCACGTTGCTCGTCCCGCGGATGACGGTCGTGTGCAGGTTGGCGTGGTGGGAGTTCAGCATCTGCAGGCCCGGGAAGCCGAAGAGCTTGCACGTCGTCGTGCTGCTGTTCGTGAAGACGAAGCGCAGGCGGATGCTGCCGAGCGCGCCGTCCGACCTGGGCTGGGCGAGCGAGAGCTGGCTCAGTCGGCAGCGGGGAGTCGCGGCCGCCGCACCGGCCGACGCATGCGCCACCGCGGCGCTCGCCGCGCAGATCCCCGCGACCGCAACCGCCAGAACGACCCCGACCCTCGTCCCTCTTCGACCTGTGACCGCGCGCATGACCGCCTCCGTTTCGGTGTACCCGTCACGGGCCAGCATAGGAGGCGCACATCGCGATCGTGTCACGAAGCGGTGTCGGATCGGTGACGAGTGGGGGTGCCCGGCGTCAGACGATCCAGGGCAGCCCGCGCCGCCGCCGGCGCACGTGCATCACGAGCGAGGCGCCGAACCACACCGAGACGAACGCGACCCCGAACCAGTTGTGCACTCCCTGGGTCAGGTTCACCACCACGATCAGGAAGCACGGGCCCGAGACCACGATCGGGTTGCGCTGGATGTAGCTGAAGAATCTCCTCATCGGCGCATCATCTCCTGATATGCCGCCCGCGCGGAGGGGTCGTCCGGCGCCGCCTCGGCGGCGGCCTCCGCGTCGCGCAGGCGCACATAGCGGGCCACCTCCTCCGCGGCCCGGGCGTCCGACCAGCCGAGCACGGGGGCGACAACCGGCGCGACCGCCGCGGCCGCCGTCCGGCCGCGGTCGGGCACCTCGATCGCGACGCGCATCCGCCGGGCGAGGATGTCGTCCAGGTCGAGCGCCCCCTGGTGGGTGCACGCATGCACGGCCGCGGCCATCACGTAATGCCCGGCTCCGGGGATCGGCGCGGCCAGCGCCGGGTCGGCCGCGGCGAGCGCACGCTCCTCGTCGCCGTCGCCGGCGAGCAGCGGCACGTCCTGCGTGCGCGATGCCGCCACCGCGCCGTCCAGGTCGCGTGCGGCCGCGTCGACGGCGGCGCGGGCCATCACCCGGTAGGTGGTGTACTTGCCGCCGGCAATCGCCGTCAGGCCGGGCAGCGGGTGAAACAGCCGGTGCTGGCGCGAGAGCTTCGTGGTCGCCGCCGCCCCCTCTGCGGCCACGAGCGGCCGCAGCCCGGCGTACACCCCGCACACCTCGGCCGGCCCGACCGGCCGCACGAGCACACTTGACACCTTCGCGAGCAGGTAGTCGACGTCGGCCCGGTTGGCAACGGGCGCGTCCGGTTCGCCGTCCCACTCCGTGTCGGTGTCGCCGAGCAGCCAGTGATCCGCGCCCCAGGGAATGGCGTGGAAGATGCTCTTCTCGGTGCGCATGAAGAGGCCGATGCGCATCGGGATCGCCGCGCGCGGCACGAGCACGTGCACGCCCTTCGACGGGCGCAGCTCGCGGTGCGGCCGCCCGGTGGCGAGCTCGAGCACCCGGTCGGTGCCCACCCCCACCGCCGCCACGGTGTGGCGGGCGTGCAGGGCGAACGTCTCGCCCGCCACGCCGTCGCGCACCTCGGCCCCGGCCACGCGTCCAGCCTCGTCGCGCACGAAGGCGGTCACCGCCGCCCGGGTGGCGATCGCCGCGCCGTGTGCGGCCGCGGTGCGGACCACGCAGACGGCATAGAGCGCGTCGTCCTCCTGCGCGTCGTGGAAGCGCACCGCGCCTACGAGGGCATCGGGCCGCAGGGCCGGCGCCGAGCGCAGGGCGGCGGTCTTGGAAAGGTGCCGCGCCCGGGGCACATGGCGGGCCCCACCCATGCTGTCGTAGAGCAGGAGGCCCGCGCCCATGTACGGCCGCTCCCAGAAGCGGTGCCGCAGCGGGAACAGGAACGGCACCGGCCGCACGAGCTGCGGCGCGATCCGCGTCAGCAGCAGCCGCCGCTCGCGCAGCGCCTCGCGCACGAGGCCGAGGTCGAGCATCTCCAGATAGCGCAGGCCGCCGTGGATCAGCTTGCTGGAACGGCTGGAGGTGCCGGCCGCGATGTCGCTCGCCTCGACGAGCGCCACCGACAGACCGCGCGACGCGGCGTCGAGGGCGATGCCGGCACCGGTGATGCCGCCGCCGATCACGAGCAGGTCGAAGCGCTCCCGCCGCATCCGCTCGAGCGCCCCCGCCCGGGCGGCGGGGTCGAGCACGCCCTGATTCACCCGGAGGCCTGGGCCCGCACGTGCGCCTCGAGGGCGTCGCGCCAGCGGGCGCGCTCGCGCTCCCGGCCGGCCGACTCGAGCCGGGGCTCGACGCGGTGGGCGACGGCGTGGCCGGCGGCGTCCGGATCGAGCGCGTCCACGGCCGCGGCGGCAAGCGCGGCGATGCCGCGCGCGGTCGCCTCGAGGTCGCGCGCGACCTCGAGCGCGAGCCCGGAGAGGTCGGCCACGGCCTGCAGGAGCACCCGGTCGGCCGCGAGGCCGCCGCCCACGCGGAGCACGTCGATCCCGCCCGAGGCGGCCTGCGCCTCCAGGGCGTCCGCGATCTGGTGGGCGACGCCGGCCAGCCAGGCCGCCGCCAGGTCGGCGGCCGTCGTGGCGCTCGACGCCCCGACCACGGTGACCCGGTCGGCGCCGTGCCAGTGCGGCGTCCCCAACCCGGCCGGCGCCGGGACGATCACCGGATGCGGCCGCCCCCACTCGGGCGCCTGCGACGCCCAGTCGGCCGCGACCAGGCCGCTCCCGCGCAGCACGCCGAGCGCGTTTCCCGCGTTGGCGCAGAAGGCCTCGAGCGCATAGGTCGGGCCCTCGCGCGCGGTCTGCCAGGCGACCGTCGCCAGCACCCCTGCCGGCGGGTCGGGCCGGGCGGAGCCGGCGTTCAGCCACACGAATGCGCCGGTGCCGAGCGTGAGCGCCGCCATCCGCGGCGTCGTGCAGCCCTGGCCGTAGAGCGCCGCGGGCTGGTCGCCCAGCATGGCGGCGATCGGCGCCTCGAATCCCATTCCCTGCACGGATGTCCGCAGGCCCGACGCGTCGGAGTCGCGCACCACGGGCAGGATCGCCGCCGGCACGCCGAAGAGGTCGAGCAGGCCGGTGTCCCACTCCATCGACTCGACGTCCAGCAGCAGGCTGCGGCAGGCGTTGGAGGGCTCACTGACATGGCCGGCCCCGCCCGAGAGATGCCAGGCGAGCCAGCAGGCGACGTCGCCGAAGGCCAGCTCGCCGGACTGCGCCCGCGTGAGCAGGGCCGGGTCGCGTCCGAAGAGCCAGGCCAGCTTCGGCGCCGAGAAGGTCGGATCGAGCGCCAGGCCGGTGACGGCCGCGACCCGGGCGGCGGCCGGGTCGGCGGCAAGCGCGCTGCAGAGCTCCTCGGCGCGCTGATCCTGCCAGCTGATGACCGGCGACACGGCCGTGCCGCTCGCGCGCTCCCACAGCACGAACGTCTCGGTCTGATTGGCGATGCCGATGCCCGCCACGCCGCCGCCTGAGGCCTGCGCAGCCTCCTTGACGACGGCCCTGGCGCCGGCCAGGAGCTGCTCGGGGTCGTGCTCGACCATGCCCGGCCCGGGGCGGGCGGTCGCGACCGGGCGCACGGCGGCCGCCACCGGCTCCAGGCGCGTGTCGTAGGCGATGCAGCGCGTGCTCGAGCTGCCCTGGTCGACGGCGAGGGTGACGCGTCCGGCCTGCACGCGCGGGACCGTAACGTTTTCGGGACGGCGGTGCGCGAGAGTGGAGGGCGCTCACACACTCACGAGGAGAGCCGACGCATGACCCGGAAAATCCACATGGGCCTCACCCATCTGTTCGCAGGCCTGCTGGTCGTCCAGTTCTTCCTGGCCGGGCTCGGAGTCTTCACGACGGTCCACAACAAGCAGTTCAAGGACTCGAACTTCGACGCCCACGCCGCGCTCGGCACCCTGCTCGTGCTCGTCGCGCTGCTCATCATGGTCGTCGCCCTCGCCGGCCGCTGGTCGCGGCGGGTGACGCAGACGAGCGCCCTGCTGTTCGGCCTCATGATCGTGCAGATGCTCCTCGCCGGCTTCGGCGCCGACGACGCGCCGGTGCTCGGGGGGCTGCACGTCGTGAACGCGCTCGTGATCGTCGGGGTGACCTATGTGCTCGTGCGGGAGTCGCGCGCGCCCGCGCCCGCTGCCGAGCTCGCGCCCGCCTGAGGTCGTGAGCCCCTGGGCCTCACGGGACCACCCGGCGCATGACGCAGTTCCTCTTGCCCTTGGGGCGGAGATAGCTGAACCCGGCTCGCTCGTAGAGCGACCGTGTGCCGTTGTAGAGGACGGACACCTTCTGGCCGGAGGTGTCGTGCGGGTACCCCTCCACCACCCCGCCGCCGGCCTGCGCAATCAGATCCACAGCGCCGCGTAGGGCGGCCGCCGTCACGCCTTTGCGCCGGTACTTCCGGTCCACGAAGATGCAGGTGATCCGGTAGTCGGGCGGCGTGTCGAGCGCGGCCTCGTACTCCTTGCGGTGGTGGATGTTCGGCAGTTCCTCCGGGGTGCCGTACTGGCACCACGCCACGGCCTCATCACCGTCGAACACGAGCGCCGCGTGTGCGCGGCCCTCCGCGACCAACCGCTCCTTGAGGGCGCGGTTGCCCTCGGCCGTGAACGTCTTCTCGGCATGAAAGGTGTGAAACCACGTGCACCAGCAGCCGCCGAACACACCGTTGTGCCGCTCGACGAGCCGCGCGTACGCGTCCCACGTGCTCGTGTCGAGCGGCTTGACCACATAGTCCGGCATGAGGCCTCCTAGTCTCGCACCCGCTCGTGGCCGGGGTCGTACAGCACGTCTGCGGCCACCTCGGCCGCGACCGGCTCCCCCAGCACCTCGACCTCGAGCGGCGTGCCCTCGCCCGCGTCCGCCGGCAGGTAGACGTAGGCGATGTTGCGCCGCACGGTGTGGCCGTAGGCGCAGCTGCGCACCCGCCCGGCGGTGCGCCCGCCGAGCCGCACCGCCTCGCCGCCGTACAGCGGCAGGTACTCCTCGCCGCCCACGACGAGCGTGCGCAGCGCCCGTTGCGCACCGCGCTCGGCGGCGGCGGCGAGCGCGTCGCGGCCGATGAAGTCGCCCTTGTCGAGCGCGACGCAGAAGCCCAGGCCGGCCTCGTACGGCGTGTCACCGGCCGAGATGTCGGTGCCCATGTAGCGGTAGCCCTTCTCCATGCGCAGCGACTCGAGCACGCGGTATCCGCCCGGCTCGATGCCGTGCGCGGCGCCGGCGGCAACCAGCGCGTCCCACACCTGCACGGCCCACTCGGGCGCGACGTAGAGCTCGTAGCCGAGCTCGCCGACGTAGGTGATCCGCTGGGCCAGCACGGGGGCGGCGCCGACCGCGATCGCCCGGGCCGCGCGGAACGGCAGCGCGACGGCGCCCACGTCGTCGGCCGCGACGGCGGCGAGCACATCGCGGGCGCGCGGCCCCCACATGCCGATGACGGCGAGCTCGGCGCTGCACTCGCGCAGCGAGACCGCCTCGCCGTCGCGACGGTGCAGGCGCAGCCAGCCGACGTCCGAGTCGACAACGCCCGCGCCGGTGACGACACGGAAGCGATCGTCGGCCAGGCGGGTGACGGTGACGTCGGCGACGATGCCGCCGCGATGGTCGCACCACTGCGTGTAGACGACGCTTCCGGGCGGCCGGTCGACGCGGTTCACACAGACGCGGTCGAGCAGGGTGACGGCATCGGCCCCCTCGACCGCGATCTTGCCGAACGAGGTCATGTCGATGATCCCGACCCGCTCGCGGAAGGCGGTGTGCTCAGCGGCCAGGCGCTCGAATTCGGGCGGCCGCGTCCAGCCGTACTCGCGCTGGTCGGCGCCGGCGCGCCGCCACGGCTGTCCCGGCCGGTAGAAGTCGGGCCGCTCCCAGCCGTTCTTGGCGCCGAACACCGCCCCCAGGTCCTGCGTGCGGCCGTGCAGCGGCGAGACGCGTCCGGGCCGGCCCCATTCGGCCGTGTCGAGCGGATAGCGCAGCCGGTAGTAGTACTTGTAGGTCTCGCGGCCGGCCGCCTCCAGGGCGTCCGGGTGGCGGTGGGCGGCGCCGAAGCGCCACGCCCGGTAGCCGTGCACGTCGAGCTCGGTCTCGCCCGCCGTGATCCACTCGGCGATCGTCTTGCCGATCCCGCCGGCGCCGCCGAAGCCGTTCAGCGAGAGCCCTGCGGCCATCCAGAAGCCCGGCACGCCCGGCATCGGCCCGAGCAGCGGGTTGCCGTCGGGCGTCATCGCGTCGGGATGGCACACGAGGCGCGACCACGCCGGCGTCGTCGAGGAACGGGAAGCGCCGCGCCGCCCCCTCCATCAGCTGGGCGAAGCGCTCGTGATCGGCGGGCAGGGTGCGCCCCGCGTGATCCCAGGGCACGCCGTCGACCCAGCGGGCGACGGGATTGGGCTCGTAGCCGCCGAAGAGCACCCCGCCGGCCTCGGACCTGCCGTAGACGAGGTTGTCGGTATCGCGGAAGCAGGGCATCTCGCGGTCGAGCTCGTGGCCCGGGACGGCGTGCAGGGCGATGTGCTGGTGGTCGACGGGGACGGACGGGGCGAACCCGCCCACCATCGCCGCCACCTGCGGCGCCCACATCCCGCAGGCGTTCACGACCAGCTCCGTCTCGATGCGGCCGCCCTCGGTGACCACCGCCTGCACCCGCCGGCCGACCCCGAGCTCGATCCCGGTCACGCGGGTATGGGTGACGATGCCGGCGCCGAGGTCGCGCGCGGCATTGGCAAGCGCGTAGGTCGCGGTGTGCGGGTCGACGCAGCCGTCCCCCTCGATCCAGACCGCCCCGTGCAGCGACTCCGGCGACGCCGCCGGCATCAGCGCGAGGGCCTCGGCCGGCGCCGATCACCTCGACGTCGAGGCCGATGCCGCGGGCCCGGCTCGCGCCCCGGCGCAGCTCCACCAGGCTCTCGGGCGTCGAGGCGATGCGCAGGCTGCCGATGGCCTCGAACACGCCCAGCCGGTTGTAGAGCTCGACGCTGTAGCGGCGGAAGCCCATCATCGTCGGCGACGGGTTGAACTGGGTGACGAGCCCGGCCGCGTGGCAGGTCGAGCCGCTCGTGAGCTCGTCCTTCTCCACCAGGAGCACGTCGCGCACGCCTGCCGCGGCCAGGTGGTAGGCGACGCTGCAGCCCGTGATGCCGCCGCCGATCACGACCACGTGTGCCCGTTGCTGCTGCATTGGGCGCTGACTATAGAGGCCGCGTCAGCGGCCGCTCATGGGCACTTGCCGGCGACGAACGCCGCCCTGTCGGCCGAGGACAGGATCCAGTGCCATCCACCGCCGCTGGGAACGGCGTGGATGGTGGCCGTCGTCACGCCGGTGTCCGACGTCACCTGCAGCGTCACCGCGTCGGAGTGCTCCGACGATCCGTCCACCTCGACGGGCTCCGAGTAGGAGTCGAGCACCTTGACCGACCGCAGCGTGAAGCCCTCGTTGCCCTGGCAGCTCGTGTAGCGCGCCCGGCTCACGATCGCCTGATCGGCCGGCGCGAGCTCATCCCACAATCGCCCGGCCTGGCCGCGCGAGAACTCGGTCGTGATCCTCTGAACGAACGCCGGCGCCGACTCCTTGCCGGAGCCCGATCCGCCGCTCGACCCGCCGCACCCCGCGGCGGAGAGCACCGCCACGACCGCCGCCGCGCCGATCAGGGCGACACCGCCCAGACGCCGTCGGCACCCGCCTCGCGCATCCGCATCGGTCGCGCCCATCAGATCCCTCCTCATGTCGTCGGAAGCGTGACGCGCACCCGTGTGCGGTGCGCGGTGAGGTCGAGCTCGCCCGCGATGACCGGCTCGCCCGTCTCCGGAACCACCAGCGCCCCGAGCCCGGGCCGCTCCGCGACGTACGCGCGCGCCGCCAGCGGGGCGGTGACGGCGAGGGCCGTCGCGTGCGCCTCCGCCGCGGCCGCGTCGGCCGCGACCACCGTCGCGGCCAGCGGCCCGCCCCGAGCGGGCACTCCGGTGTCCGGGTCGATCAGGTGGTGCAGCTCGTTGTGGAGGCCGAACCGGCGCTGGTTGCGGCCCGATGTGGCGACGCCGCCGGCGGCGATCCGCACCACCCCGAAGCTCGCACCCTGCTCGCGCGGATCGGCGATCGCCACCCGCCAGCGGCCGCCGTCGGGCGAGGCGCCCCAGACCGCGATGTCGCCGCCGAGATCCACGAGACCGCCGGGAAGTCCCGGCCATGCCGCCCGCATCGCCTGCAGCGCCCGGTCGGCCGAGAAGCCCTTGCCGATCCCGCCCAGGTCGACGGCCGCACCCGCCTCGATCCGCGCACGCCGGCCCGGCCTGTCGATCTCGATGCCGGCCCCGGCCCGCCATGAGCGCACGACCCGCGGGGCGTGCGGGGTGAGCTGCTCGAACGAGCGGTCGTACCCGGCCGCGACGAGCGCCGGCAGGATCGTGGGGTCGAACCGCCCGCCCGTCGCCTCGCGCGCCAGCAACGCCGCCTCGAGCGCGGCGAGGAGGCGCTCGTCGACGGGTACCCACTCACCGTTCAGGCTGTTCAGCCGGCTCAGGTCGCTCTGCCGGTCAAACCGCGAGAGCACGAGCTCGCAACCGACGACCTCGGCGCGGCCGGCGTCCATCGCCCGGCGTGCGCGCAGCCGTTCCTCGCGTCCCCTGGTCACCGAGACGGCACAGGCTGTCCCCATCGCCCGGAACGGGAGCGTGTCGAGCCTGGCCGCCATCACACCGCCACCGGATCCGGGCGCGACGGCTCGTCCCGCGCGGGCGCCGCCGGACGCGGGGGCAGCCGCCGCGGCTTCGGCGCCGGCCGGGGCGTCAGGATGCGCAGAAACGTGAGCCACAGCACCGGCAGGAGCACGACCGCGGCGAAGATGAGCCCGCGCGTGCCGACGAGATCGCTGCCCGTGGTGAGCGCATGCCAGAGCCCGAGCGAGAAGGCCCCGAAGCTGGCGTAGTGCAGCTGCCGCCAGCGCCGCTGGCCGATGCGGCGGCGGGCCCTGAACGAGGTCGCGAGCACGAGCATCAGCCAGGCGGTCACGACGCCCGCCGCGACCGACACCGGCCGCCACGGAGCGGTGCCCGGCACGAGCACGGCCAGGAACCCGAAGTGCAGTGTCGGATCGAACAGGAGGGCCACGCCGTGCAGGGCGACCATCGCGAGGCCGGCCCAGATCAGGGAGCGGTGCCACTCGAGCAGCGCCTTGCCGCGCTTCGGACCGAGCACGCGCGTGCTCAGGAGCAGGCCGAGCGTGACCGCGATCGTGAGCAGCCCGAACGCGACCAGGCCGGCGGCCCGCGCCACCAGCCAGGCGACCGGCACGCCGGTGGCCAGAATGCTCATCCGGCACCGACGGGCGACGTGCGGGTGGTCGCCTGCGGCGCGGGGCTCTGCACCACGAGGTTGCTCGTTCCGTTCTTGCCCTTGACGACCACGACCTGTGGCGAGGCTGCGGGCGCCGGCTGCTGGCGCGTCCACGCGAGCACGGCGACGACCGCGAACAGCGCCCACACCGAAAGCACGGTTACCCAAACGGTTCGCATCTCAGCCTCCTGGCTCGACCTGCTGCGTCCTCGCCGGCGTGGTCGTCTGCGGTTGCACCGGCTGGATCGAGGGCACGGCCGGCGCCGGCGCCGGTGCCCGCGTCAGCCCGGCGACGGCCGCTCCGCCGGTCAGGACGGTCGCGGTGAGCGCCAGGGCGAGCGCGACCAGCTGCCTCCGGCTGGGTTCGGCCGTAGGGCTGTGTCCGTTGGCTACCGCCATCGCAGACTCCCTTCACCCCACCCGCCACCCCGATCATGCCCTCGCGCGCGGCCCACCGCATCGGCGACACCCCGCATCCTCGGTTCGGGCTTGTACGCACTCGCGGCGGCCCGGGTTCGGCGGATCCACCGATGCGCCGCGCGTGCACCGGCGGTCCAATGGACCCATGGTCTGGCCTCACTCCCGGAGTGCGCCGTGACGGAACCGGTCGTCATCGTCGGCAACGGCGTCTCCGGCTATGCCTGTGCCGCCCGGCTCGCAGGCACAGGGGTGCCGGTGACGATGATCGGCCCGGGGCTGCCCCACGACCGCCCGCCGCTCTCCAAGCGCGCGCTCGCCACGGGGCGGCTGCCGGTGCTCGCCACGGCCGATGTCCTGGCCCAGAAGGGGATCGCCCACCTCGACGGCCTCGTGACGGAGCTCGACCTGGCGGCGCGGCGCTTGACCGTGACCCCCGCGAACGGCGGCGTGCCGATCCTCGTCGAGGCGCCGCGGCTGGTGTGGGCGACGGGGCTGCGGTATCCGCGGCCGCCCGTGCCGGGGCTGGCCGGGCTGCGACGAGAACGCGACGGGCGCCGGGCTCGTGGCACTGGTGGAGCGCCTGCGCCGAGCCGGGGCGGCGGGTGATCGTGATCGGCGCCGGCCTGATCGGCACCGAGACGGCGGCGACGCTGGCCGCCGGCCACCACGTCACGCTGGTCGACATGGTCGACCGGCCGCTGGCCCGGTTCCTGCCGCGCGTCTCGGACGCGGCGGCGGCGACGCTCGCCGCGCTCGGCGTCGACTTCCTCGGCGAGTGCCGCATCGACGCGGCCGAGCACACGCCGGGCGGATGGGTCGTGCGCACGTCGACACACGGCGACCTGCGCGGCGACGTCGTCGTCTCCGCCGCCGGCTTCCGCTCGAGCCTGCCGCCGGAGCTCGCAGGCGCGACGCCGGCGCCGCTCGCGCTCGCGGCCGACGAGACGCTGCGCGTCGCGGGCCACGACGGCCTGTGGGCCTGCGGCGACTGCGTGTCGTTCCCGCACCCGCGCTTCGGCCGCCTGGCGATCCCGCACTGGGACCACGCGCTCTGGAGCGGGCGGCACGTGGCGGACGCCATCGTCGGCTCCCGCGCCCCATACGTGCGCGATCCGTACTTCTTCAGCGACATCGGCCCGCTGCGGATCCAGCAGGTCGGCCTCGCCGCAGCGGCCGTCGAGTGGGCCGACGAGGACGATCTGATCATCGGCCGCGACGAGCACGGCATCCCGGCGTGCGTGCTCCTGATGGACGCGCCGACCCGCCTCGGCGAGGCGCGCAAGCTGGTGGCCACGGCCGCCTGAACCACCCTCGAAGGAGAACAACCATGCCCGTTCACCTCGTCGTCGACACCGACATCTGCATCGGCTCCGGCGAATGCGTCGGCTTCGACCCGGAGGCCGTCGAGATCGACCAGGGCATGCGCCCACGTGCTCGTCGACCCGATGGACGAGGAGCGCGCCGGGAGCTCTGCGACACCTGCCCCGTCGGCGCGCTCAGCATCGCGTCCTGAGAGGTCGCGCGTCCGGGCCGATCCCCTATAGTGGGCGGCCCGACCCCGGCACCAGGAGGATGCGTGGCAGAAGACCCGGCCCTGGCGGCGCTGCTCGATCTGGTTCCGGCGCTGCGCGGCGAACGCACCGTGGCCGAGCTGGCCGGCGGGCTCACGAACACCAACTACAAGGTGGTCACGCCCGCCGGGGCCTTCGTGATGCGCGTCTCGGCGAAGGACTCGGGGATGCTCGCGATCGACCGCGAGAACGAGTACCGAAACAGCGTCTCGGCGGCCGAGGCGGGGGTCGGCGCGCGGGTGATCGACTACGTCCCCGACCATTCCCTGCTCGTGCTCGAGTTCATCGAGGGCACCACCCAGAGCGCCGAGGACCTGCGCCGCGGGGACAAGCTCGAGATGGCGGCGCGGGCGTGCCGGCGGCTGCACTCGGCCGCGCCGTTTCGGGACGACTTCAACATGTTCCGGATCCAGCGCCGCTACCTCGAGCTCGTGCAGGAGCGCGGCTTCCGCCTGCCCGGCCGCTATCTCGACTTCGAGCCGCAGGTGCGGCGGATGGAGCAGGCGATGGCGGTGCGGGCCGAGCCGGCCGTGCCCTGCAACAACGACCTCCTGGCCGAGAACTTCATCGACACGGGCGCCGGCGAGTTCCGCCTGATCGACTACGAGTACTCAGGCCAGAACGACGCCTGCTTCGAGCTCGGCAACGTGTGGAGCGAGTCGAACCTCTCGCTCGAGCAGCTGGACGAGCTCGTCACCCACTACTACGGCCGGAGGCTGCGCAACCGGATCGCGCGGGCGCGCCTGTGGGGGCTCATGTCGAAGTACGGCTGGACGCTCTGGGCCTCGATCCAGGACGGCGTGTCCGACATCGACTTCGACTTCTGGGAGTGGGGCATGGAGAAGTACGACCGGGCGGTGGCCGAGTTCGACGGCCCCGACTTCGAGCATCTGCTCGAAGAGGTCGTGCGCGCGGACTAGGAACCCGTCAGCGCAGGAACTCCGCGTAGCGGGCCTGGTGGGATCCGTCCACGACCGTGAAGTCGCCCCCGGCCACGATGTGGCTCGCGTCGCTGCGCAGCGCCCAGACGCCGTAGAGGCTGTTGCCGCCGGGATTCCACGACTGGACGGCGCCGCTTGCGTTCGTGGCGAAGAAGCGCTCCCGCTGCAGCGGCACCGTGCACACCCACGGGGAGCCGCCGCCGGCGTTCGTCGAGCAGACGTTCAGGAAGTGGCCGCCGGCGAGGATCGTCGGAGCCGGCGACGCTGACCGTCTGCACGTCGCCGTCGGCGAACCGGTGCCAGCGCAGGCTCCCGGTCGACGGCTGGTACGAGTCGAGCTGCCCGCCCTGGTGGCCGCCGACGCCGGCGTACAGCGCCCCCGCGGGGCTGAGCGCGAGCGCCCACACCTGGCCGAGCGGCGCGCTCGCCCACCGGAACACCGAGCCGCGCTTCGCGCCCACGGCGGCCAGGAACGGCCGGGCCGCCCCGTCGACCGCCGAGAAGTGGCCGCCGACGTAGACCCGGCCCGACCCGGTGCCCACGAGCAGCGTGTGCACGGCGCCGTTCGTGCGCGCCGCCCAGGCGCCGGCGATGGCGCCGTCTGCCGAGGGCGACGGCGCCCAGGTTGCCGTGCGCCAGGCCGTCGACCCGCGAGAACGTGCCGCCGACGTAGAGCTTCGTCGCCGAGGCGGCCAGCGCGTCGACCTCGCCGTTGGCGGACGCGTGGAAGCCCGCGACGACGCGGCCGGCGCCGGTGCCGACGGCCGCCAGATTGCGCACCGCCTTGCCGCCGATCCGGGTGAAGCTGCCGCCGACGTAGACGCGCTTGCCGATCACCTTGATCGAGTGCACCGTCCCGTTCACATTCGGGTTCCAGGCGGTCGGGACGCCCGTGGCCTCGTTGATCGCGGCCAGGTGGTTGCGCGTGACCGTCCTGCGCGGCGAGCCGTGCGAGGTGAGCGTCGTGAACGAGCCGCCGAGGTAGACCACGCCGTTTGCGATCGCGAGGGTGCTGACACGGCCCTCCGCCTGCCAGGTGGCGAGCGGAGCGTTCGCCGGAGCGGCCACAGGCGCGGCCAGCGCGCTCGCCGGACCTGCCAGCAGCGCCAGGATGAACGCACCCACGATCGCGCGAACGGACGGTCTCCGCATGGCCCCTCCCACATGTCGAACGACAAACAGCGCCCTGCCTCGGGCTGCCCCAAGCCTAAGCGCCCGGGGGCGAGCCGCAACCCGGCCCCAACCTCACTCCAATTTTCGTCGCCGGTGTCAGCCTACCCCGCCCGGATGTCTCCCTGACGGTGGATCGGCACCGTGAACCGCACGGTCGTGCCGCCGGCGCTGCCCGAATCGATCGCAAACGTGCCGCCGGCGATACGGACGCGCTCGATGGTCGCGTCGAGGCCGAGGTGCAGCCGCATCCCCCGCCGGCCGGCCGGCAGCTCGAACCGGCGCGAGTCGAATCCGACGCCATCGTCGGTGAGCACGCACACGATCGCCGTCGCCTGCTCGTGCATGCGCAGCTCCAGACGGTTTGCCCGCGCGTGCTTGCGCACGTTCGCGATCAGCTCGCGCAGCGTGCGGTAGGCCAGGATCTCGATCTCGGGCGCGTACCGCCGCAGCTTGATGTCGACCTGCGTCTCGAGCGCACACTCGGCGGAGACCTCGTCGACGAGGTCGGATGCGGCGGAGCCGAGCCCCTGCGCGTCGAGCAGGGGCGGGCGCAGCTCGAAGCTCATCCGGCGCACGCGGTCGACCGCCTCGGCGAGCGTCGCCCGGGCCCGGGCCATGCTCTCGATCGCGCCGCCGGGGTCGTCCCGGTCGATGGTCGCCTGGCAGGCGTCCATGCCGACGAGCGCCGCGACCATGACCTGGATGGTGTCGTCGTGCAGCTCGACCGCGATCCGCTGGCGCTCGGCCTCCTCGGCCCGCAGCATCGAGCCGAGCAGCGCGCGCCGGCGCTTCTCGCTCGTCTCGAGCGCGCGCTGGGTCTGCAGCGCGTCGTCGCGGGCGGCCTCGGCGTCGCGCCTGCTCTCGCGCTCGGCCACGAGCAGGCGCTCGCGCTCGATGGCGTAGTGCACCGCGCGGGCGACCAGATCGCCGGTGACGCGGCCCTTCAGCAGGTAGTCGCTCGCGCCGACGCCGAGGGCGCGCAGGGCGAGCCCCTCGTCGTCGCTGCCCGCCAGGACGAGGATCGGCAGGTCGGCGGCGCCGGCCCGCAGCCGGGCGAGCGTGTCGAGGCCGCCGCTCTCGGGCAGCGCGAGGTCGACGAGCACGGCATCGGTCGGCGTCGTGGCGAGGTGGGCGAGGGCGGTCTCGAGCCGCTCGACCGTGGCCACCTCGAACGCCGAGCCGCTCCCGCGGAGCTGGCGCCGCAGCTGGCGGGAGGCGACCTCGTCCGGCTCGATGAGCAGCAGGCGGATCGGCCCGCCGTCCCCGGGGAGGGCGGCGGCCGTGGCCGTCAGCCGGCGCACGGACACCACCGGCTCGTGGACCTCGTGCGCGGCGGCGTCGTCTGTCGTCGTGCGGCTCACCGTGTCCGGATGCTAGAACGGCACACGGACGCGGACCCTCCCCGAATCGGCGTACGCTGCCTCCGCCCACTGGGGGGTTTTCCAGCAAATTGCAGGGATCGGGGCCGCGCCGAGGCGAGCCGCCGGGGCGCTGATACACTCGCCCCCCGGTGAGTGACCGAACGGCAGCTCTCCACCTACGCAGCCTCGAGGAGCCGGACGCCTTCTGGGGCGAGGCGGCCGCGGCGATCACGTGGCGCAGCCCTCCGGAGCAGGTGCTCGACCGTACCGCGGCCCCGTTCTACCGCTGGTTCACGGGCGGCGTCCTGAACACCTGCGAGAACGCGCTTGACCGGCACGTCGCCGCAGGCCACGGCGACCGGCTCGCGCTGATCTACGACAGCCCTGTCACGGGCACGGTGCGCAGCTACTCGTACGCGCGAGCTGCGCGACGAGGTCGCGCGCACCGCGGGGATGCTGGCCGCGCTCGGCGCCGGCCGCGGCGACCGGGTGGTGATCTACATGCCGATGGTGCCCGAGGCAGCGATCGCGATGCTCGCCTGCGCGCGCATCGGGGCCATCCACTCGGTGGTGTTCGGCGGCTTTGCGGCCCACGAGCTGGCGGTGCGCATCGACGACGCCCGCCCGGTGCTCGTGCTGTCGGCGTCATGCGGGATCGAGGGCGCGCGGGTGATCGCCTACAAGCCGCTGCTCGACCGCGCGCTCGAGCTGGCCGAGCACCGCCCGCGCCACGTGGTCGTGCTGGCGCGCCCTCAGGCCGAGGCGGACATGGTCGCCGGCCGCGACCTCGACTGGGCCGAGCAGGTGGCGGCCGCCGCGCCGGCCGACCCGGTGCCCGTGGCCGCGACCGACCCGCTCTACATCCTCTACACGTCGGGCACGACCGGCCGCCCCAAAGGCGTCGTCCGCGACAACGGCGGCCACGCCGTCGCCCTGCACTGGAGCATGGCCAACGTCTACGACGCCCATCCCGGCGACGTCTTCTGGGCCGCCTCGGATGTCGGCTGGGTGGTCGGCCACTCCTACATCGTCTACGCGCCGCTGCTCGCCGGGTGCACGACCGTCATGTACGAGGGCAAGCCGGTCGGCACGCCCGACCCGGGGGCGTTCTGGCGCGTGATCGCCGAGCACGGCGTGCGCACGCTGTTCACCGCGCCGACGGCGATCCGCGCCATCCGCAAGGAGGACCCCGAGGGCGAGCACCTCGGCCGCCACGACCTCGGCCGGTTCGAGTCGCTCTTCCTCGCCGGCGAGCGGCTCGATCCGGACACGTACCTGTGGGCGACGCGCATGCTGGGCGACCGGCCGGTGATCGACCACTGGTGGCAGACCGAGACCGGCTGGCCGATCGCGGCCAACTGCCTGGGGATCGAGCGGCTGCCGATCAAGCCCGGCTCGCCCACACGGGCCGTGCCCGGCTACGACGTGCGCATCATGCGCGGGGACGGCTCGGTCGCCGGCCCGGGCGAGGAGGGCGCGATCGCGATCCGGCTGCCGCTGCCGCCGGGGACGCTGCCGACGCTCTGGGGCGACGACGAGCGGTTCCGGACGGGCTACCTGACCGCGTTCCCCGACCACTACACGACCGGCGACGGCGGCATGATCGACGCCGACGGCTACCTGTTCGTGATGGGGCGGATCGACGACGTGATCAACGTCGCCGGGCACCGGCTCTCGACCGGGGCGATCGAGGAGGCGGTGGCGGCGCACCCCGACGTGGCCGAGTGCGCCGTGTTCGCGATCCCCGACGAGCTGCGCGGGCACGTTCCGCTCGGGCTCGTCGTGCTGAAGGCGGGCGCCGAGCGCGACCCGGACGAGCTGCGGGCCGAGCTCGTGGCGATGGTGCGCGACCAGGTCGGCGCCGTGGCCTACTTCCGCGACTCGCGCATCGTGCAGCGGCTGCCGAAGACGCGCTCGGGCAAGATCCTGCGCGCGACGATGCGGGCACTCGCCGAGGGCCGCGAGGTCGCCGTGCCCTCGACGATCGAGGACCCGGCCGTGCTCGACGAGATCGCAGCGGTGCTCGCGCCCCGCGGGGTGGGCGAGAGCTAGAGCAGGACGCGGCCGCCGCGGGCGGCCAGCGCCGCCGCCACCGGGTCGGAGCCCGCGAGCCGGTTCCAGCGCAGATCCAGGCGCTCGAGCGCCGGCAGCTGCGCCAGCCAGGCGGGCAGCGCCTCCAGGCCGTTCGAGCGCAGGTCGAGGCTGCGCAGGGCGACGAGATCGCGCATCGACTCGGGCAGCGCCCGGACCGCGTTTGCGCGCAGCGAGAGCTCGACCAGCCCGGCCAGCCCGCCGATCGCATCCGGCAGCGCCTGCAGTCCGGCTCCGGCGACGCTCAGGTGGCGGAGGCCGGCCAGGCCGGCAAGCGCGGCGGCGGGCAGATCCCGCAGCGGGTTGGCGCCGACGTACAGGTACTCGAGCCGCCCCAGCCGGTGAAGCGCGGCCGGGAGCTCGCGCAGGCGGTTGTGGCCGAGGTCGAGCATGCGCAGTCCGGCAAGCTCGCCGATCCGCTCCGAGACGGCCGCAATCCGGTTCTGCGACAGGTTGAGCGACTCGAGCCCCGTGCGCTGCCACACCCAGTCGGGCACGGCCGTGAGGTCGCGGTCGTACAGGCTGAGAGCGCGGTCGCCGTCGCCGGCATGGTCTGCGTGAAGCTGCATCTCCGCGTCACCATAGAGTGCGGCCGATGCTCCGGCAGGAACACCGCATCGTCTCCGTCATGGTGCTCGTCGAAGTGCTCTCGAGCCTCGCGCTCGGGGCGACCGCGACCGCGCTCGGCTGGCAGGCCTACAGCCGCCAGCAGGACCCGCTCGTGCTCGGGCTGCTCGGGCTGGCCGAGTTCGTACCGGCCGTGCTCCTGGCCCTCCCGGCCGGCCACATGATCGACCGTCACGACCGCCGGGTGGTCGCCGGTGCGGGGCTGGTGGCGGCGACGGTGATCGCCGTCGCGCTCGCGCTCGACGCCGCCGCGGGCGACACGGCCGTCTGGCCGCTGTACGTGCTCGCGTTCGGCTGGGGCGCCGGAAATGCGTTCACCGGCCCCGCCCTGGGGCCCCTGCTCGCCGCCGGCATCGAGGCCCCCGATCTGGCGCAGACGTTCGCCCTCGTCACCTCGGCCGGCCAGGCCGCGATGGTGGCCGGGCCCGCCATCGGCGGGATCACGCAGTCGATCGGCGCGCCGGCGCCGTATCTGTTCGCAGCCGCGTTCGCCGCCGGGGCGGCGGCGCTCCTGCCGCTCGTGCCGCGCCGGATCGGGGTGGCGCACGTGGGGGAGCACGAGCCACGGTTGGCAGACGTGCTCGAGGGCGTGCGCCTGATCTTCCGCAGCCGCCCGCTCCTGGGCGCGATCTCGCTCGACCTGATGGCGGTGCTCTTCGGCGGCGCGACAGCGCTTCTGCCCGTGTTCGCCCGCGACATCCTGCACGTCGGCGCGACCGGCAACGGCATCCTGCGCGCCGCCCCCGGAGTCGGAGCCGTCGTCGTCGGCGCCTGCATCTCGGCGCGGCCGCTGCGGCGGCACGTCGGCCGCACGCTGTTCACCGTGGTCGCCCTCTTCGGAGCGTTCACGATCGTGTTCGGCCTCTCGCGCAGCTTCGTGCTCTCGTTGTTCGCCCTGGCCGCGCTGGCGGGCGCGGACATGATCAGCATGGTCGTGCGCAGCACGCTCTCGCCCCTGCTCACCCCGCCGGCGCTGCGCGGCCGGGTGAGCGCGGTCGAGCGGGTGTTCATCGGCGCGTCCAACGAGCTGGGCGCGTTCGAGTCGGGCGTGGCGGCGGCGCTGATCGGCGCCGTGCCGGCCGTCGTCCTGGGCGGCGCGGCCTCGATCGCCGTCGCGCTCGTCTGGGCCTGGCGCTTTCCCCAGCTGCGCCACATCGACCGCTTCGAGGAGCTCAGCCCCGAGCCGGTGGCCGCCGCCGTTGACGTCTGAGCAGCGCCGTTGCATTTGCGCACCGCGCTCGTAGAGTCGGTGTGACCAAACGGGAGGCAGACATGCCAAGGATGGGCTCTCTCCGCGGCGCCGCGGCGCTGGCCGGCGCCGTTGCCGCGCTCGCAGCGTCCGCCGCTCCGGCCGCGGCCGCACGACCGCGGACGCCGATGTTCACGCCGCGGACGCTGGCCACGATGGCGCCGAAGGGCGGCCTGCTGCATCGCATGGCACCGCTCCTGCCGGGAGCCGCTGGGCCCGACCTCGCCTCGCTCTCGCTCTTCTCCGACCCGGTGACCGTGACGGTGGCCGGCGTCGGCTACCGGATGAGCATGAGCGTCGACAACCTCCCGGCGGCGCTCGACCAGCCGCCGCAGCTGGCCGTCGACCTCGACCGGGTGACGTCCGCGGCGGGCCGGCTCACCGGGGAGCAGGAGCACGTGTACGGCTACGCGCCGATCGGCGGGCTGCGCCTGACCGCCAACGCGGCCCTCACGAGCGCCCGGGTGCGGACGGGCACGAGCATCGCTCCGAGCGCGGTCGACCTGCGCTTCCACGCCGTCGGGCCGGTCGAGCAGAGCTCCTGCGCGCTCGTCGGCGGCGGCCACGGGGTGTTCCAGATCGCGAGGGGAACGGTCGCGGCGACGACGTTTGCGATCGCCACGGGCACGACGCCGTTCTTCGGCACGATCACGACCGTGCCGGCGGCCGCGACCGCCGTCCACGATCCCGGCTGCGCGACGTTCGTCGCAGCGGCAGCGCGGCCGGTGTTCCACCGCCAGTGCGGCGGCCGCGAGACGATCCAGCAGTCGACGCTCACGTCGATCTGGATCGGCGAGCTCGGCTTCGGCGGCGGCCGCGCGACCCAGTTCGGGCTGACCGAGTCAAACCCGTTCGGCCCCGCCGGGGTCAGCCATCTGGCGGTCGGCGTCGGCCCCGGGGCGAACATGCCGGCGCCGGTGCACACCGGCGGCGGCCGCGTCAGGGCCGACGTGCGCACCGCGGGCGTGCAGTTCATGGGCGGGCGGGCCCGGTTCCGGTCGACCGGCAGGCCGCGCGTGTCCTCGGGGCACACGTGCACCTGGGAGCGCCACACCTACCACTTCACGACGACGCGCTACCAGGGGCGGCTGACGTCGGCGGGCACGCCGCTTCAGATCCGCTTCGACACGGGCGCGTCAGCGGTCACGCCCACGCTGGCGACACTCGTGGTGCACACGTACACGCGGTAGCGCCTACGTGCAGGGGCAGCCGGCGGCCGCGTCGAGGACGTGCGCGGGCACGTGGACGGTGATCGGCCGGTCCCAGGCGGAGAGCATGACGTGGCCGACGCCGCCGGAGGTGCCGGGCTGGTCGATCCGCAACGGGTACGGCGTCCCGTTCGCAGCGATGAAGACGACGTATGCCGTACCGTCGCCTTTTCTGACCTGGATCACGATCGTGAGCGTGTGGCCGAGGAACGCCGTGCCCGCCTTGCGCAGGCCGCCGGCGGCGGTCGCGGGCGCCATCATGCGAGCGACGAAGCCGGTGCTCGTGAGGTTGGCGACGCCGACGTATCCGGGATTCGAGGGCGGCATCGCCAGCCAGCGACCGGCCCGCTCGGCAGCGGCGGCGCCACCGGCGTGCAGCAGGAAGCTCCGATCCCCCGCGAACCAGACGCGGCGGCCGACCCGGCGCGCGCGCATCAGGCCGGAGGGGGTGCGGACGGTGCCGGCGCCGACGTGCACCCCGGCGTGGAAGTCGAGCCGCTGGCCGGGGGTGTGCTCGACGAGATGCACCGACCGCGCCGCATCAACGGCGGCGGTCGCGTCGCGGATGATCGCGGCGGCCGACTTCGCCTGCTCGCCTGCCGGTGGCGGCGGCATGGGGGCGCCCGCGATGCGAGCGTCCTGCAGCCGCGCCATCCGGGCGAGGTCGGCGAGGGTGGCGCCGCGGCCGACCACGAAGACTGCCGCGATCACATCTCCGCGCACCCACTCGGCGGTGTAGCCCGGGAGGTCGCGGCCGCCGGCGTTCATGGTCATCCGCCACGCCGTCACCTGATCGCCGAGCGACGTGCCCGTCAGGCTGACCCGCCGCGACGTGACCATCTGCGCCGGGGCCGTCTGCGCCCACCCGGCGGCGACGGCGCGCGCATCGTGCGCAGTGGCGTACGTCGTGGCAACGGAGTACACGTCATACCCGCCGCCTCCGGCAAAGACCGTGTGGTAGCCGGACCGGAACGAGCGCCGCTCGACCGCCCTCGTGGCCGGCGCGTCGCCCTTCATCGACGCATCCAGGCTCAGCCTGCCCGTGTGGGCGAAGTCGATGACCCAGCCGCTGCCGAGATCGCCGAGCCGCAGGACGTCCCGGCTCGCACCGGCCGCGGCCGGCCGTGCTGCGGCCGCGTGATGAGACGACTGCGCCGCCGAACCCGCCTGGCCGCACGCAGCCGCCATCGGCACGAGAGCGAACACGACGAACCAGCGCAGCGACACACATCAGGTATCGGCTCACAGCCCGTTGGCTTGAGGTTGTGGGCGGCGCCGGTGAATCGGTGGTACGGTGGCGGCGATGGGTGCTCGCATGGGCGTCATCCTCGGGTCGATGGGCATCGCGATCGTGGCGGCGCTGCAGCCGCAGGTGGCCGGCGCAACCGCGCGCCCGCACGCTGCCGCAGCCGCCTGCCCGACCCGCTTCAGCCTCGCCGCCACGCCGCACCCGGCCGGCGGCACGGGCCTTGTGAACGGCGTCGCCCTGGTGCCGGGCTCGAGTCAGGCGTGGGCCGTCGGCCAGCAGGACCAGAACAACCACACGCTGCCCGTCGTCGACCGGTTCAGCGGCGGGCATTGGGCGGCCGTCGCGTCGCCCCGGCCGTTCCAGTTCACGCAGCTGAACGCGGTCACGGCGCTCTCGCCCTCAGACGCATGGGCGGTGGGCAACGCGAGCGACGGGTCGGCGACGCTGGCCGAGCACTGGGACGGCCAGGCATGGACGGTCGTGCCCACCCCGGCCGGCCCGGGCGACCTGCGCGGCGTGGCCGCGATCGCGCCCAACGACGTGTGGGCCGTCGGCGAGGACGGGACGACGGCCGCTCCCCTGGTCGAGCACTGGGACGGCCATACGTGGAGCACGGTGTCGGTGTTCGACCCGTTCCCGGCCGTCGAGATCTTCCTGAGCGACGTGCGCCGCGTGCCGGGCACCGGGCGGCTGTGGGCCGTCGGCCCGTTCACGAGCTACCAGTTCGCCGGCGGCACGTGGACGTACAAGCCGATGCCGGGCTATAGCGCCGTCGCCAGCCTGACCGTCCCGGCGGCCGGCGACGCGTGGGCGGTCGGCGGGTCGGGCACCGGCGGAATCACCGAGCACTTCACCGGCACCGCCTGGCACAAGTTCTTCACGAAGGGCGTGTACCTCGCCCAGGTCGGCTCGGTCTCACCGGCCGACGTGTGGGCGACGTGGAGCGCGCAGCTCGCAGGCACGCCCCGCTTCGCCCATCTCGTCGGCGGCCGCTGGCACCTGCTGGGCGGCGTGGCCGGGTTCGGATTCTCGTCGGCGCTCGCGATCGGCCCTGCGGGCACCGGCTGGGCGGCGGGCGCCTCGGCCGCTTCGCAGCCCCAGCTCGTGCGCCTCTGCGGCCTCTAGGCGCGCACAGGGGACCGCCCCGGACCGGGGACAGTCCCCGAGCGCCTACTTCACGAGGGCCACGCTGTAGTCGCGGCCGCCGGCCACCTCTTCCGCGCCGGTGACGCCGGGGACGTGGACAGGCTTCAGGCGGTTCGTCTTCGTGCCGTCGCCGAGCTGGCCGAGGTCGTTGTCGCCCCATGTCCACACCGAGCCGTTCGCCTCGACTGCGAGCGAGTGCAGCCGGCCGGCGCCGATCGAGATGACGTTCTCGACCCCGACCACCCTGACCGGCCCGAGCCGGCTCACGCCGGTGCCGTCGCCGACCTGGCCGAAGCTGTTCTGGCCCCACGCCCAGATGACGCCGTTGGACGTCAGCGCGAGGCTGTGGTCCGCGCCGGCCGCCGCCTGGATCACCCGGTTCACCCCGGCCACGCGCACCGGCAGCGTGCGGTTGGTCTTCGTGCCGTCGCCGACCTGTCCGTAGGCGTTCCAGCCCCACGTCCAGACGCCGCCGTTCTTGCCGACGGCCATGCTGTGGTCGCGGCCGCCGGCCACCGACACGATGCCGGTGAGCCCCTTGACCTGCACCGGCACGAGCCGGTTCGTGGTCGTGCCGTCGCCGAGGTTCCCGAACTGGTTGTCACCCCACGCCCACACGGTGCCGTTCGCCTTCACGGCCAGGGAGTGGTCACGTGCACCGGCGATGGCGACGACGCCGGTGAGGCCCTTCACCTGGACGGGCACCGAGCTCGACTTCGTCGTGCCGTTGCCGAGCTGGCCGAAGTTGTTGAGCCCCCACGCCCAGACGGTGCCGTTGCTCTTCAGCGCCAGGCTGGAGTAGTGGCCCGTGGCCACGTCGATCACGCCGGTCAGGCCCGGCACCTGCACCGGCGAGGGACGGTTGTCCTTGGTGCCGTCGCCGACCTGGCCGTCGTTGTTCATCCCCCATGCCCACACGGTGCCGTTCTGGCGCAGGGCGATCGCGTGCTCGCGGCCGCCGTCCATCTCGATGATGTTCACCAGGCCGTTCACGGCGCCGGCCGTGATGTGGCCGCCGTTCGCGCCGTTCCCGAGCTGGCCATCGGCATCGCTGCCCCACGCGACCATCGTCCCGGGCGCGGCCGCCGATGCGCTGCCGCCGCCGAAGGCTCCCGCCACCACCGCCAGTGCGACGGCTGTCATCGCGCACATCCGTGCACGTCCTCGGGTCACGCCCATGAGATCCCCACCTCCCCGTGGCCCCTCTTGACATGTTCTCGCTCTAGCCTACCAGCGACCCCCGGGCCTGACGACCCCGCCCGGGCCGACCGAGACAGCGGCCAAGGAGTGGATGCATGACCGGGACGAAGCGCACGATCGACGGAGCGATCGGGGAGGGCTGGTCGGGTCGCGACCCGGATGGCTGCCACGTGAACGTCGTCCTTGCGCAGCGCGGCAGCGTGACCGCGGCGGCGCTCATGACCGCCTTCACGACCCCGCGCCAGGGGCACAGCCCGATCCTCGTCTGCGTGGGCGCGGACAAGGATCACTACGAGCCGATCTGGCCGCCGACGGTGATGATGAACAAGGCGACGATCGCGGGCGAGCGCCACGCCAAGATCACCTATGGGGCGACGCAGCTCGGGGTCGGCCAGGGAGTGCTGGACGCCGTGGCCGACGACCTGCTGGCGCCCACCGACGCGACGATCGTGTTCGTCGCCGTGTGGATCGACCCGGGCGCGGGCGACGAGTCGGCCGTCCGCGATGCCGCCCGCAAGGCCACGCGCAAGGCGGTGGGGGTGGCCGTGTCGGGCCGGGACGAGGCGGCCGCGCGCGCCCTGGTCGAGCGCCGCGACGAGGTGCGAAACCCGTACTACTCGGGCAGCTGACCGGCGTTTGGCGGGGGCGCGGCCCACCCTTGTCCCCGCCTCGGCGGAGTCGTACGGTTGTGTCCTGCGAGCCTCCGAACACGACGCTGCGCTGATGCCGGCAGGCAGGCGCTGGGCAGTCGATTCCGCGGCGCTCATGGTCGCTGGGGTTGTCGTTCACCCGCCCCGCCTGACGGCTACTCCGCGGCCGCGTAGCCCTCGCTGCCCATGATGTGCAGCGACACGTAGGGCTCGTCGCCCACCACCCAGCTGTCGTGGCCCGGCGGGACGTAGAAGAACTCGCCGGCGCGCATGACCTTCTCGGTGCCGTCGGCCATCTTGGCCATCGCCTGGCCGCTCACGACGAGCCCGACGTGCTCGACCTGGCACAACGCCTCGCCGGTGCGGGCGCCGACGTGCTCTGACCACCGCCAGCCCGGCTCGTACGTCGCCCGGCCCAGCGTCATCGGCCCGACCCGGTAGAGCTCGAACCTGCCCTTCGCGAAGGTACGCACCTCGCTCGGCTCGTCGAGGCTGACGAGGGTGAGGTCGGTCACTCCGCTCCCCGGGGCCAGCTGCCGGAGCCGCTCCACCCGTACCACGTGTCGACCTCGACCCACGCGCTCCAGCGGTGCTGGCCGCGCCGCTGGAACGGGTCGCCCGTGTAGCGCACGGCGAGCCGGTCGATGTCACGCATGTCCGTGTCCGGCGCGATCGAGACGACCCGGCCCATCAGGCTCACCTGCATGCTCCAGTCGTCCTCCTGCATCGCCGTGACCGCCACCTTCGGGTTCAGGCGCATGTACTCGAGCCGGCGGCGCGACTCGTCCATGTTCAGCAGGACGCGCCCGTCCTCCCAGTCGTACCAGGTCGCGGCCGTGTGCGGGAAGCCGCTCGGCATCATGGTCGCGACGACGGCGATGTTCGGCTGGGCGAGGAAGCTCTGCACTGCGGCCGGTATCGGGCCCCGGGGCATACCGGCAGCCTACCCCGGTTCCCCGGGCTAGCGGTGCCGCCGGTACTCCAGCTCGAGGATCCCGGTCGACCCGAACTGTGTGCTCGAGATCAGATCGAGCCGGTAGCCCTTCGGGACGTCGTCGAACAGCAGGGTGCCCTCGTCCGCAACGTACGGATGCAGGCCGAGGTGCCACTCGTCGATCAGGTCGAGCTGCATGAGCGACCGCCACAGGGTGATACCGCCCCAGACCACGATGTGGCCGTCGCCGCCCTGCCTGAGCTTGTCGATCTCTTCCGTCGTGTCACCGGAAGCGATGGTGGTGTTGGCCCAGTCGGCCGTCTGCAGTGTCCGGGAGAAGACGACCTTGCGCCCGGCGTTCATGATGCCGGCCCACGGGTGGTCGGGACTCGGCGCGAGATTTGCGGCCATGCCCTCGTACGCGGTGCGGCCCATGACGTGCGCGTACGCGCCCCGGAGAAAGTCGAGCGACTCATCGTCCTGACTCGCGCCCCCGCCCTCGTCGAGCAGCTCGAAGCAGAACCGGAAGTACTCGGTGCCCCTGTCGGCGAGCAGGCCGTTGAGCGAGTAGTGGAACACGAGCGCGATCACCTTCCGCATCTCAGAACTCCTTGGTCGCGGGGTCGTCTGGGGATAGACAGGAGCCGCGCCCGGAAGTCATCGGCGCCCGGCTCGTGGCGTCGCGCCACATCCGCCAGACGGAGGGCCCACGGCCGAGCAGCCTGACCTCTTCGACGATCTCGAACCCGTGTCGCTGGTAGAGCGGCAGATTGCGTTTGTTGGACGACTCGAGGTACGCCGGGGCGTTCGCCTCGTCGGCTCTCGTCAGGACCTCGCCGAGCAGCGCGCCGCCCACGCCCTGGCCCTGCCGTGACTCGCGCACGCCGAGGTAGCCGAGATACCAATGCGGTTCGCTGGGGTGCAGCTTCGCGAGCTGCGACTGCGTGCGCACCGCTCGCACGACGCGACTGGGGCCGAACGACCCGAAGACCGCGCGCAGCTGACCGAGATCGAATTGCAGCTGCCATTTCGTGGCGGGGTCGGACCAGAGTGCCGCGCCGGCGTCCTCGTCGGCGAGATAGGCAGGCTTGCCCGCTGCCAGGTACGAGGACGACATCGCGGTGAAGTACGAGAGCAGCCGCTCGTCGCGTCGCGGGCTTGCCGGAATCAGCCACCGGAAGACCGGATCGGCGCCGAGTGCGTCCGCCAACGCGGCGCCGAGCATTCTGGCCTCGTCGGGACGCGCCAGCCGGATCGCCATCTCGAGACTGTATCGACCGATCCGTACGTTCCGGCGGCGGGGCTGGCCTCATTTGGTGGCGATGCCCAGGCTACGCCGTGCCGCCGAGCACGGTGAGCGTGCGCGGCCGGGCGGAGAGCGGCTCGATGCCGGACTCGGTCATGAGCAGCGTCTCCATGTAGCTCGCGGTGAAGCCGGCCTCGCGGTCGAACAGGACATTCTCATAGTTCGTGACGTAGCCTGGCTGCCAGGTGAACTGCTCGAACGCGTCATTCGCGAGGTAGGTGTGCCCGACCCAGTTCGGCGGCATCGCGATCCCGAGCGCGTACCCGCCCACCCACCACACCTGCTCGCGGGGGAAGCGCGCGAAGACGTAGTCCTCCGCCGCTCGCTGGGCGGCGTCGAGCGGATCGCCGGGGCGCACCGCCCGGCGCACCTCCTCGACGCTCGCCGCCGTCACCTCCAGGATCGCACGGGCGCCGGGATGGTCGCGGCCGACGGCGAACGTGCGGCACAGGTCGGCGTGGTAGCGGTGGTAGACGCCGCACGCATCGACGTACATCACGTCGCCCACCTCGACCGGCCGGCGCGACGGCGGGGCATGCGTGCGGCACCACACGCCCGGCCCGGCCGACACCATCGTGCGGATGGCAGCGCCCTCGCCGCCGTGGTCGGCCATCACGCTGTCGAGCCGGGCCGCGATCTGCAGCTCGGTCTGACCGGGGCGCACGTGCTCCACCAGGTCGGCGAACGCGGCGTCGACGATCGCCGCCGCCCGGCGCACGCACGCGATCTCGGCCGGCGACTTGACCAGCCGCACGCGATCGACGATCCAGTCGCCGTCGACCACGCGGCCGCCGAGCTCGCCGAGGCGGGCGGCGAGCGCGGCGACGAGCGGCGCCCCCGGAGCCTGCGACCAGCGCTCGAGGCCGATCGCGCCGTCGAGCCAGCGGCGGTCGCGGAAGGTCGCCGCGATGGTGTCGAGGACGTCCTCGTAGCGGTAGAACACCGCGTCGTCGCAGTGGGCGGTCTCGCGGACGAGCGTCTCGTGGCGCTCGTAGTCGAGGAAGACCAGCCGCTCGTCCTCGGCGCGCACCACCACGCCGACCGGCGCCCGCGGCGGGTACCACACCGACTCGAACCCGGTCAGGTAGCACAGGTTCGGCGGGCTGGTCACGAAGAGCACGTCGACGCCGCGCTCGCGCATCCGCTCCCGCACGCGGCGGGCGCGGTCGCGGTACTCCTCGGCCGGGAACGGCAGCCCGTCGTGCATGCGGCGATGGTACGCGAGGACGGCGCGCGCGTCGTACCCTGCCATCGGAAAGGCTGCTCCTGACGGCGAAGCTCCTGATCGTGGACGACGACGGCCCCGTGCGGCGGACGCTCGCGCGCACGCTCGGCGCCGAGGGCTACGAGACCGCGCTGGCCGCCGACGGCGGCGCCGCCCTCGCCCAGATCGAGCGCGACCCGCCCGACGCGATCGTGCTCGACGCGGTCATGCCGGGCGTGGACGGCCTGGCGGTGGCGCGGCGGCTGCGGGCGAAGGGCCTCGCGGTGCCGATCCTGATGCTGACGGCGCGCGACAGCGTGTCCGACCGCGTGGCCGGCCTCGACGCGGGCGCCGACGACTACCTGGTGAAGCCCTTTGCGACCGAGGAGCTGCTCGCGCGGGTGCGTGCGCTCCTGCGGCGCGGCGTCGAGGTGCCGCTGCTCACGTTCGCCGACATCTCGCTCGACGTCGGCGCGCGCGTCGTCGTCCGCGGCGGGCGCACGATCGAGCTGACCCAGCGCGAGGCGGAGCTGCTCGAGCTGCTGCTGCGCCGCCCGGGCAAGGTGCTCTCGCGGCGCACGGCGATGACGACGGTGTGGAGCGACGGCTCGGCGAGCACCGAGAACGTGGTCGACCGCTACGTCGCCTACCTGCGCCGCAAGCTCGGCGACCCGCCCGTCATCCACACCGTCCGCGGCGCCGGCTTCGTGCTGCGGCGGTGACCGGGCGCCTGGGCACCCGCGCCCCGCGCCTGCGCACCCGCGTGGTCGCCGCCGCGGCCGTTTCGATCGTGGCCGCCGTGGTCGTGCTCGGTGCGGCCGTGCAGGTGCTGCTGGCCCGCCACCTGCACAACGAGCTCGACGCGACGCTGCGCGACCGCGCGGCCCAGGTCGCCCAGCTGGCCGCCACGGCACCGGCGCTGCTCACCTCGCCCACGGTGCTCGAGGCGTCGGTGGAGCCCCGCCAGCTCGACGTCGAGGTGGTCGACCACCGCGGCCGCATCCTGGGGCGCTCGCCCGCGCTCGGCGGCTCGACGCTGCACGCCGGCGGCCTGGTGACGGCCGCCATCCGCGACGGCCGCAGCGGCTACGGCGACGCCGGCCTGGGCGGACGCAACCTGCGGCTGTACGTCGCACCATTGGCGGCGCTGGGCGGGCCCGGCATCGGGCGGCGCCGTCATCGTCGCCTCGACGACCGACGAGATCGACTCGACCCTGCGGGAGTCGCGCACGCTGATCATCGCCTCTGCGCTCGCAGCGGCGCTGCTCGTGGTGCCCATCGCGTTCGTGCTCACGGGGCGGGCGCTGCGCCCGCTGGCCACGCTCGCGGCCGGGGCCGAGGTGATCGAGCAGCGCGGCGACCCGTCGCTGCGCCTGCCCGCGGGCGGCGGCGACCGCACCCCGGACGAGGTGGCCCGGCTCGCCGACACGCTCAACCGGATGCTGGCGGCGCTCGAGCGCGCCCGTGAGGGCGAGCGGCGCTTCGTCGCCGACGCCTCGCACGAGCTGCGCAACCCGCTGGCGGCGCTGCGCGGGAACGCGGAGTACCTCGCCCGGCACGGGGCAGACGCGGAGGCGCTGGCCGACCTGCGGGAGGACGCCGAGCGGCTGAGCCGGCTCGTCGACGAGCTGCTCGCCCTGGCCCGCGAGGACGCCGCCGCCCTGCCGCAGGACGCCGTGCGCCTCGACGAGCTGGCGCTCTCCACGAGCGGGGGCCGCGTCAGCGTGCATGCCGACGATCCGGGCCTGGTGCGCGGCGACGGCCAGGCCCTGCGGCGGGCGCTCCAGAACCTGATCGAGAACGCGCTGCGCCACGGTCCCGCCGACGGGCCCGTGGACGTTTCTGTGACCCGGGCCGACTCCGAGGTGCGCCTGACGGTCGCAGACGCCGGGGCGGGCATTCCGGCCGACCTCGCCGCGGCCGCGACCACCCGCTTCTGGCGCGGCGAGGATGCGCGCTCGCATCCCGGGTCCGGCCTCGGGCTCGCGCTCGTCCGGGCGACCGCCGAGCGCCACGGGGGCCGGCTCGAGATCGACGGCGCCCGTTTCACCGTCGTCCTGCCCGCTCTCACACGCCTTTCAGGCGACGGCGGTAGAACTCGGGCTGACGAACCTGAAGGGATCTGAGCCATGAACATCCTGCGCCGGGCATCCACCCGCCAACTCCTGATCGCCATCGTCGCCGTCATCGTGGTCGCCGCCGGTAGCGCGGTCGCGTTTGCGGGCGGCGGCGGCCCCAAGCCTCCCCACCGCTCGCTCGCGGCGGCGCTGCACCACGCTGCGACCGCCACGCCGGTGCAGGGCGTGACGGCCCGCGTGAAGTTCACCGACCACCTGATCCCGTCGGGCTCGCTCGGCACGAGCTCGCCGCTCATCACCGGTGCGACCGGCCGCGTCTGGGCCGGCAGCGGCAAGCTGCGGCTCGAGCTGCAGTCCTCGGCGGGCGATACCGAGATCGGCTTCGACGGGTCGAAGGTGACGGTCTACGACGTCGCCAAGGGCACGGCCTACACGCTGGCCGTGCCGCGGCACAAGCACGCGAGCGACCACGCCCACCACGCCGTTCCGAGCGTGGCCACGATCCAGCGGACGCTCGCCAAGCTCTCCCGGCACGTCGACCTCTCCGGCGCCATCGCCGGCGACATCGCCGGGCAGCCGAGCTACACCGTGCGCGTGTCTCCCCGCCACAGCGGCGGTCTGCTCGGATCGGTGCAGCTGGCCTGGGACGCGACCCACGGCGTGCCCCTGCGGATCGCCGTCTACAGCCGGACCGACTCCTCGCCGGTGCTCTCGCTCGAGGTCACCGACATCAGCTTCGGCGCGGTGCCCGCGTCCGACCTGGCGGTGTCGCTCGCACCCGGGACGAAGGTCGTCCCGGTGCACATGCCGGCCCATCCGGCCCACCCCGCCGGCATGAAGAACAGCGCCCACCGGCCCGAGGTCACCGGCGCTGCCGCGGTCGCGAAGGCCCTGCCGTTCCGGCTGAGCGCGCCGGCGAGCGTCGTCGGCCTGCCCCGCCAGTCGGTGCGGCTGGTCAACTGGTCGGGCTCGCAGGCGGCGATGGCGGTGTACGGCCACGGCCTGGGCGCGCTGGTCGTGCTCGAGCAGCCGGCGACCGCGACGGGCAGCAAGAGCTCGCCGCTCGGCCAGCTGCCCGGCGTCTCGATCGGCGGCGCCTCCGGGCACGAGCTCGACACGGCGCTCGGCACCCTGATCCAGTTCGATCGCGCCGGAGTGCGCTACACGGTGATCGGATCCCTGCCGCCCGCGGCGGCCGAGGCGGCGGCCCGCGCGATCGGCTGATGTGACGTGAACGCGGAGGCATCTGCGCCCGCGCGCAGCGACCGTCCGGTCGAGGCGCGCGGGCTCGTGAAGCGCTACGGGCACCTGCTCGCGGTCGACGACGTCGACCTGACGGTCGAGCCCGGCGACGTGTACGGGTACCTGGGCCCGAACGGTGCCGGCAAGACCACCTCGCTGCGGATGCTGCTCGGCCTGATCCGGCCGACCTCGGGCACCGCCCAGCTCTTCGGCCGCGACCCGGTCATCCTCGGCCGCCGGGCGCTGCAGGGGGTGGCGGGGTTCGTCGAGGCCCCCCAGTTCTACCCCTACCTCAGCGGCCGCAAGAACCTCGAGCTGTGCGCCGCCTACGACGGCGGCGACGCGCGCACCCTCGTCGCCGAGATGCTCGAGACGGTCGACCTGGCCGACCGCGGCGGCGACAAGGTGGGCAACTACTCGCACGGCATGAAGCAGCGGCTGGGGATCGCCGCAGCGCTCCTGCGGCGGCCGCGGCTGCTGCTGCTCGACGAGCCGAACACGGGCCTTGACCCCGCCGGCATGCGCGACATGAAGGTCCTGGTGCGGCGGCTCTCGGCTGAGGGCATCACCGTGATGCTCTCGAGCCACCAGATGACCGACGTCGAGGAGCTGTGCAACCGCGTCGCCATCATCAACCGCGGCCGCATCCTCTACGAAGGTGCCGTCACCGAGCTCAAACGGTCGCTCGGCACCTGGTACCGGCTGCGCGCCTCCGACCTCGCACAGGCGCTGCGGCTGGCGGAGGGGTTCGACCTGGGCGACGTTGCGGTCGAGGGCGAGGAGCTGCGCTTCAGCGGCGACGAGGCTGTCGTCGAGCAGTTCATGATCGCGCTCGGCCGCCACGACGTGGGCGTGCGCGCGCTCGTGCCGCAGCAGGCGACGCTCGAGCAGGTGTTCTTCGAGCTCACCGAGTCCGACGGCGCCGCCGCAGCCGAGCCGGCGCCGGTGCTGGAGCCCGTGACCTGATGCCGACCTTCCTGACCGCCTACCGGTGGGAGCTGCGCAAGCTCGTGTCGCAGAAGCGCACCTACCTCGGCCTGGGCGCGACGATGGCCGTCCCGCTCATCTTCGTGGCGGCGCTCTCGCTCCAGAGCGGCTCCCCGAACGACGTCGCGTTCGGCAAGTACGTGCGCGAGTCCGGCCTCGCGATCCCGCTCGTGCTGCTGCTGTTCGCGTCGGTGTGGCTGTTTCCGCTCGTGACCGCGCTCGTGGCCGGCGACATCATCGCCTCGGAGCACCACAACGGGACCCTGAAGACGATCTTCACCCGCTCGCTCGATCGCGGCCAGATCTTCGTCGGCAAGCTGCTCGCCGCCGCGACCTACGCCCTGCTCGCGCTCGTCCTGATGGGCGGCGTTGCGCTGATCGCGGGCACGCTCAAGTCGGGCTTCCACCCGCTGATCAGCCTGTCGGGCACGCACGTGTCGGCCTCACACGGCCTCCTGCTCGTGCTGGCGAGCTTCGCCGTCTACCTGATGCCGACCATCGCGGTGGTGTGCATCGGGCTCTTCCTCTCGGCCGTGACCCGAAACAGCGCCGCGGCCGTCGTGGGCACGCTGATGGCGGCGCTCCTGATGCAGCTGATCGGCATCCTGCCCGGCCTGGGCGGGCTCGAGCCGTACCTGCTGACGACACAGTTTCAGGCCTGGCAGGGCTTCTTCCAGGTGCCGACCGACTGGCTGCCGATCGGCCGGGCAGCCTGGGTGTGCGCGATCTACGCCGTCCCGATGGGGGTCGCCGCGTACCTGATCTTCCTCCGCCGCGACGTCGCCGGGGGCTGATACGGTCCCTCCCGGCCTGGGCTCAACCCAAGGAGGGGCAGATGACCAGTTCGAAGAAGTTGGCCGCGGCCGCTGTGGTGCTACTCGCGCTGCTTGTGCCGGCCGTGGCCCTCGCGACGAGCGAGCACGCCAGCACGAAGGGGTTCCCGGAGGGGTATCTCGCGATCAACCCGAAGACGTGCAAGTTCCTCGTCCGGGAGATCGACCAGCCGCTCGGCCCGGCATGGACGAACCTGCGCAAGGCGTTCATCTGGGAGGACGCGCGACACGATACGAAGCTGTCGTGCCTCACCAAGAAGGTGGATGGCGCCTCCGGCGGCGTCGCCGGCGCGGTCGCCGGCTATGCGCAGGTGAAGAAGACCGGCACGGGGGCCACCGTCACGGTGACCTGCCCGACCGGGGACATCGTCCTCGGTGGTGGCAACATCGGCGGCGAGGTCGCCGGCTCCTACCCGTCGAGCACCACGAGCTGGACGATCGTCCGAGCTCACGACAACCACCGCGCGAGCATCACGGCGGTCGCGACCTGCGCGGCGGGTCCTCCGTCGTAGCGGGCGGCGCCGGCCGGGCATCGGGGCCGCTGCTCTTCGGGGCAGCGGCCCGCGGTGTTCCGCCGACGGGGGGCGCGCTCGTCTAGCGGTTGACGGCCGACATGTCGGCGTAGCGGTCGCCGCGGGCGCCGCCGGGCTCCTCGAGGCGCGCCATGTCCGTGGCGCTCAGGCCGACGCCGAGCGCGGCGACGTTGTCCTCCAGATAGCGGCGCCTCTTGGTGCCCGGGATCGGGACGACGTCCTCACCCTGGGCATGCACCCAGGCGAGGGCCACCTGTGCGGGTGTGGCCCCCTTCGCCGTCGCCACGGCTTCGATCGCCTCCACGATCTCCAGGTTGGCCGCCATGTTCTCGCCCTGGAAGCGCGGCTGTGAGCGGCGGAAGTCGCCCGCGTCGAGATCGTCGACCGACCGGAACCCGCCGCTCAGGAATCCGCGCCCGAGCGGGCTATAGGGGACGAAGCCGATCCCGAGCTCGCGCAGCGTCGGCAGGATCTCGGCCTCCGGGTCGCGCGCGAACAGCGAGTACTCCGTCTGCAGCGCCGAGATCGGATGCACGGCGTGCGCGCGCCGGATCGTCACGGGCGCCGCCTCGGACAGGCCGAGGTAGCGCACCTTGCCCGCGGCGACGAGCTCGGCCATCGCCCCCACCGTCTCCTCGATCGGCGTGGCCGGGTCGACGCGGTGCTGGTAGTAGAGGTCGATGTGATCGACGCCGAGGCGCGTGAGCGAGTCCTCGCAGCGGGCGCGCACGTAGTCGGGCCGGCCGTTCACGCCGCGCGCCGCCGGATTGTCCGGGTCGCGCACGATGCCGAACTTGGTCGCGAGCATCACCTGATCGCGCCGGCCGGCGATCGCCCGGCCCACGAGCCGCTCGTTCGCGTGCGGGCCGTAGATGTCGGCCGTGTCGAGCAGCGTCACGCCGAGGTCGAGCGCCCGGTGGATCGTGGCGATCGACTCCTCGTCGTCGGCCTGGCCGTAGAACTCCGACATCCCCATGCAGCCCAGGCCCTGCCTGGACACGGTAAGACCCTGGCTGCCGAGTGAGACCTGTTGCATCGCGGAACGCTCCTTTCCGGTGAACCCCCGCAGGGTACCCAGGCGCGGTCGCGGCGAACCCGGCCCGGGTCACCACGGCGTCTCGGGCCGGCCCGACCGGCCGATGCCGGCGGCGGATCGGCCGGAACACGCGCCGAACCAGCTTCGGGTCGTTGAAGCTGGCACGCGCCACTTGTCGCGTGCGGCATGTGTCATTCGCAGTCCCCCGACTCTCTCGCAACTGCCCGTCACTCCTCGACTCGGCGGCCTCGGCGTCTCGGGCCGGCGGCGGCCAGCGCTCCTCCGGAGAGCTGGCTGGCCGGCGACGGCGACGGGCCGATGCCGGTCGGCGGATCGGCCCCAACGCGAGCCGCAACAGATTCCGTCGTTGAGACTGGCACACGCCACTTGTCGTGTGCGACATGTGTCATTTGCACTTCCCCCACACTCTCGCCACCCCCCGTCACCCACACGTAACCCCCGCCCCGTCACACTGACCGCCATGCCCTGGATGGTCCCGCCGACGCTCTACAAGGCCCGGAATGTGCCGCACAAGCGGCCCGTGTGCGCGATCTGCGTCGATCGGACGCGTGGCCGCACCGAGCGCGTGCAGCTCACGCATCGCGTCGGGGTGTGGCTGTGCGGCGATCATGCCAGCCCGGCGTTTCAGACGCGGCGTGGCGGTCGCGACTTCGTCCGCACGCTGGCGGGCGTGTGGCAGGCGAACGAGTGCCTCACCGCCGCGCGCAACCGCGCCCTGGCCGCGCACCTGGAACGCCTGTCCCAGCCGCCACCCGAGCGGCCGCGACCGGGCAGCTACTCGTGGCCCGAGCTGCGTCGCAACGTCGAGCGCCGCTACGCGACCGGCGCCGGCCCGGCGCAGGTCACGGTCACCGTCCACACGGCGTTCGCCGACTGCCCCGCCCGGCCGCCCAGCCGCCGCACCATCCAGCGCTGGCACGCCCAGCGCCGCTGGCTCGCCCACGCGCCCTGATCTGGCGCTGCCGAGCGCCAGGCCGCCCCAGCACAGCCTGGCTCTCGGCCGCGACCGCCACGATGCTCCCGTCGTCCAGCACGACGTGCACGCGGCCGGGGCGCACCACCCGGAGGTGGTGCGCCCTGTCGCCCGAGCAGCCGGCGGTCAGCACTAGGCCGCCGGCAGGATGTTCTGGTTCACGCGGAACAGATTCCCGGGGTCGTAGTCAGCCTTGATCCGGGTCAGCCGCTCGTAGTTGCCCTGGTAGGTGGCGCGCACGCGCTCCTGGCCCTCGTCCATCATGAAGTTGACGTAGGCGCCGCCGGCGGAGTGCGGATGGGTCGCCTCCCAGTAGTCCTTCGTCCACGAGGTGATGGCGCCCGCATTGGCGGGATCGGGGTCGACGCCGACGATGACCTCGGCGAACGTGACGTCGCGGTAGCTGAAGGGCGTGTCGCCCGCCGCCACGTCGTGCACGGCGCCGTCGATCGGGTAGAGGTGCATCGTCGACTGGCCCGACGGCATCCGCGGCCCCCACTCGGCGTGCGCGTCGACCGCCGCGTCGGAGAGCGTGCGGAAGAAGTCCGCCCGCCAGTACCACTGATGCCCGCGCGGATACAGCCCGTCGAAGAACCCCTGCAAGGCGGGGAACGGCAACTCATGCGGCCCGTGCAGCAGCGGGGTGCCGACGGCGAGCATCGGCTTCATCGCCGCGGCCGCCTGCTCCTCGGAGCCGAGGTGGCACCACACGATCGCGCACACCTGGCGGCCGTGCAGCTCCGCCGGGAACGGCGGCACCGGCGGCACCGACGTATAGGCGAAGAACCCGTTCAGGTCGCGGTCGGCCGCGGGCAGGAACTCGCGGTAGGCCCGCAGCACCTCGGCCGACTGCTCGATCGGCCAGAAGGTCGGGCCGGCCACGACGGTGCTGACCGGGTGCAGCCGGAACACGAAGGCCGTGACGACGCCGAAGTTGCCGCCGCCGCCCCGGATCGCCCAGAACAGGTCCGGGTTCTCGGTCGCGCTGGCCCGGGCCTGGGAGCCGTCGGCGAGGACGAGCTCGGCCTCGAGCAGGTTGTCGATGGTGAGGCCGTGCCGGCGGCTGAGGTGGCCGATGCCGCCTCCGAGCGTGAGGCCGCCGACACCGGTCGTGCTGATGATCCCGCTCGGCGTCGCCATGCCCACCTCGTGGGTGGCCCGGTCGACCTCGCCCCAGGTGCAGCCGCCTCCGACCCGCACGGTGCGGGCGTCGCTATCGATGCTGATGCCGCGCAGGAGGCCGAGGTCGATGACGACGCCGTCGTCGACGGTGCCGAGGCCGCCGCCGTTATGGCCGCCGCCGCGCACGGCCAGCCGGGCCTCGTGCCGGGCCGCGAACCGCACGGCGGCCGCCACGTCGTCGGCGGAGGCGCACCGCACGATCAGCGCGGGCCGCCGGTCGATCATCGCGTTGTACACCTGGCGGGCCTCGTCGTACTGAGCGTCGTCCGGGCCGATCAGGTCGCCGGCCAGACCGGCCAGCTCGCGCTGGGCGACGTCTGCGAGTGATGCTGTCGTTGCCACGTGGATCTCCTTCGAGTGTGAGAAAACCGCTTCGGGGATGACGGTACGGCCGCCGGGTGCCGTGCGCATGACCGGGATTGACCCACACTGGACGCACGCGTCCGGCGAGTGGCATGATCAGATCTGACTATGCCGACGCTCGACCCCGCAATTGAGCTGCCCGGTTCGCTGCGGCTCACGCCGTCGTTCCCGTTCGTCGGGCGGCCGCGTGAGCTGGCGCTCCTGCGCTCGCTGATGCCGCGGGCGGGCGGCGAGGGCCGGCGGGTGGCGCTCGTGGGCGGCGAGGCCGGTTCGGGCAAGAGCCGGCTCGTGCGCGAGTTCGCCCACGAGGCGGCGGCCGACGGCGTCCTCGTGCTGTACGGGGCCTGCGACGCGGTCGTGCGCATCCCCTACCAGCCGATCGCGGAGGCGCTCGGCCACCTGGTGCGCATCTCCGACCCCGACCAGCTGCGCCGCGACCTCGGCGGCGGCGGCGGCGAGCTCACCCGCCTGCTGCCCGACCTCGCCGCGCGCGTGGGGCCGCTGCCCGATCCGGTCACGGCCGATCAGGACACCGAGCGCCACCGCCTGCACCACGCCGTCGCCGAGCTGCTGGTGAACGCCTCGCGCCGGCGGCCGCTGCTGGTGGTGCTCGAGGACGCGCACTGGTCGGACACGCCGACGCTGCTGCTCCTGCGCCACCTCTCGCGCGCCGCCGCCGATGCCCGCATGCTGCTCGTCGCCACGTTCCGGGACCTCGAGGCGGACATGCCGGCCGAGCTGTCCTCGGCGCTGATCGACCTGCGCCGCACCGAGGGCGTCGTCCCCCTGCGGCTGACCGGCCTGTCGAGCGCCGAGATCGGCGAGCTGGTCGAGCGGGCGGCGGGCGGCGACCTCGGCCCCGACCTCCCCGTCCTGGCGGCCGCCATCCACGACCTCACCCAGGGCAACGCGTTCCTCGTGATCGAGCTGTGGCGGGCGCTCGTGGAGACCGGCGCGCTCGTGGTCGCCGACGGCCACGCCCGGCTGACGCGCCCGCCCGCGGAGCTCGGCAGCCCGGAGGCGGTGCGCGAGGTGGTGAGCCAGCGCCTGGCCCGGCTCGATCCCGCGACCACCGGCGTGCTCGAGCTGGCCGCGGTGGTCGGGCCGGAGTTCGACCTCACCGTGCTCGGCGGCGGCTCGGGGATCGACGAGGCGGCGCTGCTGGGGGCCGTCGACCTGGCCCTGCGAAGCGGCATGGTGGCCGCGGTGCCCGAGCGCCCGATGGTCTACTGCTTCGCCCATGAGCTGGTGCGCCGGGCGCTGTACGACCGGCTCACGGCGCCGCGCCGGGCCGAGCTGCACCTGCGCGCCGGCGAGGCGATCGAGGCCGCGAGCCCGCGGCCGTCGGCACGCACCCTGGCCGACCTGGCCCGGCACTTCACCGCCGCGGCGCCGCTGGGCGGGACCGAGCGCGCCGTCGCCTACAACGTGCGCGCGGCGGCCGCTGCGACGGCCGCGCTGGCGTTCGACGAGGCGGTGGCGGCGCTGCGCACGGCGCTCGGGCTCGGCGTGCCCGACGCGCGCGACCGGGCCGAGATCCAGCTGGCGCTGGGGGTGGCGGCCTACCGTGGCGGCCACGGCACGGACGCGCTCGTCGCCTATCGCGCCGCGGCCGACATCGCCCGCGACATCGGCGACGGCGAGCTGTTCGCGCGGGCGGCGGTCGGCTTCGAGAACTCGTGCTGGCGCATGGCCGCGGTCGAGGCCGGGGCGCTCGAGCTCCTGACCGAGGCGGCGGCCGTGCTTGCGGAGACCGACTCCGACCTGCGCGTGATGGTGCTGAGCGGCCTCGCCCGGGCCTGCGCGTTCGTCGGCGACCACGATCGCAGCTCCCAGCTGCGGCGCGACTCGATCGCGATGGCGCGCCGCCTGGACGACCGCCCGGCGCTCGCAACCGTGCTCATGCGCGCCTACTGGGCGAAGGGCAACACGAGCCTCGATGAGATCCTGGCCATGCTCACCGAGTCACGCGACCTGGCCGCCGAGCTCGGCGACAGCGAGCTGCAGGCCGAGGCGATGGAGTGGCGGATCGCCGCACTGATCGCGCTCGGCGACCTCGAGGCGGCCCGGGCAGAGCTCGCGGTGGTGCACGAGATGGCGAGCCGGGTCGGCCAGCCGTTCATCATCCACGTCGCCGAGCACTACCGCTCGGCCATCGCGCTCTGCGACGGCCGGCTGGCCGAGGCGGAGGCGACCGCCGAGCTCTCGTTCGAGTGGGGCCGGCTGCTGACCGGACGCGACCCGTCCGGCTCCTACGGCGTGCAGATGTTCGGGATCCGCCGCGAGCAGGGCCGCCTGGCCGAGCTCGCCCCCGTCGTGCGGATCCTGGCGGGCGGCAAGGAGGGCGGCCGGGTCTGGGGCCCGGGCGTCGCCGCGATGCTCGCGGAGCTCGGGATGGCCGACGAGGCCCGCCGCGAGCTCGACCGTGTGCGCCGCCGCGGGCTCGCCGAGCTGCGCGCCGGGCTGTGGCTCGCGTCCCTGAGCTACCTGGCCGACGCCTGCTGGCTCACGGGCGACACCGACATCGCCGCCGACCTCTACGCCGAGCTCACGCCCCACGCCGGCGGCATCGTCACGATCGGCCACGGAGTCGCCTGCTACGGCTCGGCCGACCGCTACCTGGGCATCGTCGCGGGGGTCTGCGGCGAGCGCGAGCGCGCGTGCGCGCACCTCGAGACGGCGCTCGCGGTCGACCGCGGGATGGGGGCGTGGACGTGGCTCGCCCACACCCAGTACCACCTCGGCCGCCTGCTGCTCGCCGATCGGGACGGCGACCGTGTCCGCGGCCGCGAGCTGATGCAGGAGGCCGACGTGCTCGCGGAGCGGATCGGCATGCCCGTGCTGCTCGGCCGCATCCGGGCGCAGGGCGGGCTCCCGGCGCGGCGGCCGCCGCCGGACGGGCTCTCACCGCGCGAGCTGCAGATCCTGCGCCTCGTCGCCAGGGGCATGTCCAACCGCGAGATCGGGGTCGAGCTCGTCGTCAGCGAGCACACGGCGGCCAACCACGTCCGCAGCATCCTGCGCAAGACCGGATCGGCCAACCGCACCGAGGCCGCCTCGTACGCGTATCAGCGCGGACTGACGCGCGGCCCCGCGGCCGAGTAGCATCCCGAGCATGCCGCTCTACCTGATCGAACGCAGCTTCGCCGAGCAGCTCGAGCTCACCGACGACGTCGTCCGCCTGATCGAGGACGTGAACGCCGACGAGGGGGTGCGCTGGCTGTTCTCGTTCCTCTCCGCCGACCGCCGCCGTTCCTACTGCCTGTACGAGGCGCCCTCGGCCGAGGAGATCATGGTCGCCGCCCGGCGGGCGAACGTGCCGGTGGACGAGATCGTCGAGGTCGACCGCTTCGTGCCCCAGCCCGCCGCCTCGTAGACCGCCTCACCATGTGAGCGCGAGGTGGCGCAGGTCGGCCTTCGGCTCGTACCCGATCGCGGCGTAGATGCGGTTGGACGTCGGGTTGGCGAGGTCGGCGAGCAGCGAGCAGTACTGCACCCCGCCGTCGAGCTCCCGCTGCGAGAGCTCCGCCACGACGGCGCTCGCGAACCCCCGCCCGCGCCGGTGCGGAGGCGTGTAGACGAGGCCGACCGAGGCCGACCAGGGCGTGCGCCGGGTCACCGCCGCCATCGAGACCACCTCGCCATCGAGATCCCACACGGGCAGGTCGCCGAGCGCGGTCAGCCGGGCCGCGTTGGCCGCCGCCTGATCGGTCGTGATCGGCTCGTCGATGTCGGCGCCGAACGCGACCAGAAAGCCGGTGAGGACGTCGCCGTCTGCGGTCGTCGCGAGGCGCAGGCGCCCGTCGGGCATGCGTGGCCGGCGCACCGCGCGCAGCTCGAATGCGCGCACGTTCCGCTGCACGGCCGCGCGTGCGCCGGCAGCGCGGAATGCGCGCGCGAACGGCTCGCTGAAGCGGCGGGCGCCGTTCACGCCGGCCGGGCGATGACCGCCGGCGAGCATCGCCCGGGCGAGGTCGTCGAAGTCGACATCGGCGGGGTCGGTGAATCCGACGATCATCGCCGGATGGGGCCCGGTCATCGTCACGAGCGCCGCCGGCGTCCCGGATCGCAGGCCGACGAGGATCGTCACCGGCTCACCCCAGGCGCCGGGCTCGTCCACGAGTCGGCGCAGGACCCCGAAGGCGACCTCACCCTCCGCTCCCGCGGCCCGCAGCGGCCCCCCGACCCGGGCGAGAGCGTCGCCGGCGGCTGCCACCTGGAGGACGTCCATGCTCACGCAGTATCGCCGCGACGCGGGGCGTGACCGGCGATGATCCCGCCATGACCGGATCGTGGGACGAGCGCGCCGAGGCCTATCGCACGAGCGCCACCCACCGCGAGGGCACCGATCTGGACGCGCTCGTCCAGTGGTGCGATCCGGCCCCCGGGGTCACGGCCCTCGACGTCGCAACAGGCGGAGGGCACGTCGCCCGCCGCCTCGCCGAGGCGGGCTGCAGCGTGACCACCTGCGACGCTGCGGCCGGCATGCAGCCGGACGTCGTCTGCCCCGCCGAGGCGCTCGCGTTCGCCGACCGCAGCTTCGACGTCGTCGCCTGCCGGATCGCCGCCCACCACTTCACCGACGTCGCCGCGGCCGTGCGCGAGATGGCCCGGGTCAGCCGCGGGCTCGTCGTGATCGAGGACACCCTCTACGCCGACGAGCAGGTCGAGGAGGCCGAACGGCTGCGCGACCCCACCCACGTGCGCTCCTACAGCGAGGCCGAGTGGCGCGGATACCTGGAGGCGGCCGGCCTCCGGGTCGAGCGCGTCGGCCGGTACCCCAAGCGGCATCCGCTCCAGCCCTGGCTCGACCGGGTCGGCTGCACCGGGCCCACGGCCGAGCGGGTGCGGGCGCTCCTGGCCGACCGGATGGCGCCGGACGAGCCCGTGTGGCTCGATACGAAGATCCTGCTGCGCGCCGGCGCTGGCGGCTGACCCGCCTCAGGCCGTGCGAGCGAGCAGCGCCCGGATGGCCGCCTTCGGGTCGTCGACGATCGGCTCGCCGTGGTCGAGGCAGAGCACCGTGAAGGCCAGGTCTGTGAGCCGCTCGACGCTGCGGCGGGTCTCGTCCGGGTCGTCATGGAACTGCAGCGGGATGAAGTCGACCGCGGCGCCCGGCCGGCGTCCGAGGAGGTCGGAGCAGAAGAGCACGCCGCCGTCGCGCTCGCGCAGGAACGAGTAGTGCACCCGCTCCGGCCCCGGCGTGTGCACCGCCACCAGGCCCCCGGGTAGGCGATCGCCGGCGGCGTAGCGGTGGTCGGGCTCGCCGTCCATCGGTACCGTGCCCTCCGGCGCCCACACCGGCGCCCCGAACTCGGCCTGGTAGCGCCACGCCGCCCGCTGGTGGCACTTCGCGGTGAGGCAGATCGCGGTCGGCCGCGGCAGCTCCGCGAGCGCCTCGGGCGCGAGCCTGACAGGGTCGAGCAGCACCACGCCGTCCCCGTCGGCGACGGCCTGTGAGCTCGAGATGGCGCCGCCGATCGAGGCGTTCGCGATCCGCCAGTGCCACACGCCGTCCGTGACCCGCTCACATGCCGGGGCGACCTCGCGCGGCTCCGTCATCGATCCCCTCCGATCCTGACGCCAATGTGACCCAGGCCACAATCCAAACGCGATCTCGGATCGTACCCCCAGCCGTCCCCCGGTGCTCTCGGCACCGGACGAACCCTAGGAGGGGGGTCTCGTAATGCATCGACTGAGATTGCTCAAGGGCCGCCGACTGGCCGCGCTTGCGCCGCTGGCGCTCGTGGCCGCACTGGCCGTCCCCGCATCCGCCCTGGCGCACTCCGGATACCGGCAGACGAACCTGGTATCCGACCAGCCGGGCGTCGCCCAGATCATGGATCCGAACCTCGTGAACGCGTGGGGTCTGGCCGCCGGCCCGACCACACCGCTCTGGGTGGCCGACAACGGCATGAGCGTCGCCACCATCTACCCGGGCGCGGTCGCCGGCATGCCGATCTCGATCGCCCCGCTCGTCGTCTCGGTGCCGGCGCAGGACCCGACCGGCCAGGTGTTCAACCCGACGATGGGCTTCAAGCAGGACGTGGCCGGCACGCCCACGCCGTCGCTCTTCATCCTCGACACCGAGACCGGCTCGATCGCCGCCTGGGCGCCGGGGCTGACGACGGCGACGACCGAATGGACGACGCCGGGCGCGATCTTCAAGGGCCTCACCCTGGCGAGGGTGCCCGGACATGGGTCGAGGCTGTTCGCCGCCGACTTCGGCAACAACGCGGTGGACGTCTTCAACAACACGTTCCACCCCGTGAACACGCACGGCGGCTTCCATGACCCCAACCTGCCGCACAGCTTCGCCCCGTTCGGCATCCAGGCGATCGAGGGCAGGATCTACGTCAGCTATGCGAAGCAGGGCACCCCGCCGGACGAGGTCGACGCACCGCACCTCGGCTATGTCGACGTCTACACGTCCCAGGGCCATCTGATCCGCCGGCTCGTCAGCCGCGGGGCCCTGAACGCCCCATGGGGCCTGACCCAGGCACCGAGCCACTTCGGCCAGTTCAGCGGCGCGCTCCTGGTCGGCAACTTCGGCGACGGGCGCATCCACGCGTATGACATCCACACCGGCCACATGCTGGGGACGCTGCGGCGCCCGCACGGCGGCCCGGTCGTGATCGACGGCCTGTGGGGCCTGCGCTTCGGCAACGGCGTCACCGGCGCACGCAACGCGCTGCTCTTCAGCGCAGGGCCGGGCGGCGAGGCGCACGGTCTGCTGGGCGAGCTCCGCAAGGCGCGCTAGGACGGACGGAGGGGGTGGGCCGCCGGCGCATCGGCGCCGGCGGCCCACCCCTCGTGTATCCGCGATCAGTGTCGCGTGGGCTCGAGCAGCGGGCCCGCGGCGCGACGGAACGCGTTCAGCGCGGCGGGGATGTCGCCCGCGGCGCCGGTGAGGTGGTAGACGGCGACGTCGATCACGAGCGCCGCGTCGTCGGAGTGCGCCCCGATCTCGGTGGCGGCGTCGTAGCCGAAGACGCGTGCGCCCACGTCGAGCGCGGCGATGCACTCCGAGTAGGCGGCGGCCGGCACGGCCCCTGCCGGATCGGCGCGATCGACGGCGGCGCAGAGCGAGCCGGCGCACGGCACCTGCCGGCGGGCGCTGCGCAGGGCGCGCACGGCGTCGGCGGTGTGCGGGGTCGGCGCGACGGAGAGCTGGGGGGTGGGGAGGCTCACAGGTCAAGCGTACGGGCAAACGCCGCCGCGGGGAACGCGGACTGGAAAATGCTGTCAGCCAGCGGTGTTCCGGGCTCGCATCCCCGCCGACAACGCGGCCACCATCCAGCGGTAGCTCTCGTCGATGTCGAGGTCGATGCCGAAGCCGCCCAGGCGCTCGAGCTCGACGAAGCCGTGGAGCGCGCTTCGCAGCGCGCGGGCGGCGTGGATCGCGGCCGCGCCCTCGCAGCCGTACCCGGCGAGCACCGCCAACACGGGGTGCAGCAGGCGCGCCGCGGCGGCGGCCAGCTCGGCGTCGCCGGGGTCAGGTGCCCGCTGCAGCGCCTGGTAGAGGCCGGGCCGCGCGCGAGCGTAGTCGCGGTAGGCGGTCGCGACCGCCCCGAGCGCGTCGGCCCCCGCCCGGCCGACGGCCGCGTCGCGCAGTCGCTCCCCCAGCTCGCCCACACCACGTAGAGCCAGGTCGCGCCGCAGCCCCCCGAGACCGTCGACGTGGTTGTAGAGCGACGGCGGGCGCACCCCGAGGTCGGCGGCGACGGCGCCGAGGGTGAGGGCATCGAGCCCATCCTGATCGGCCAGGCGCGCCGCCGTGTCGACGACCACCGCTCGGGAGAGCCCGCGGCGCTTGCCCACGTCAGGCGGCCATGCGCAGGTCGGCGCCGACGACGGCCAGGGCGTGGTCGATCGCCGCTGCGGGATCGGCGATGACCGGCCCATGCCCGACCGCGAGCGCCGCCGGATCCAGCGTCCGCAGCATCGCGGCCGTCCGGTTGGCGGTCGGCCGGTCCCAGGTCGCCATCCCGGGCAGAGGGAAGCGGCGGTTGATCCGGCCGGTGGTGGAGACGCCGCCGAGGGTCGAGAAGGCATCGCCGGCGATGAGCGTGGCGTCGCGCTCGTCGAGCAGGGCGATATGCCCGGGGGTGTGGCCGGGGGCGGCCACGACGCGCAGCGATCCGACCCGATCGCCGTGCTCCAGGAGGCGGGTCGGGCGGGTCTCGACCTGCGGCCAGCCGCCGCGCAGCTTCGAGTCGGGCTCACCGGCGTCCAGCCCGTGATCTCCGGCCAGCAGGCGCGCCTCCCGGGCGGAGACCGCGATCTCGATGCCGGGCAGCCGGGCCGCGAGCGCGTCCAGCGAGCCGGCGTGATCGCTGTGGGCATGCGTGAGGACGACGCGCACGATGGGGCGCTCGAGCCCCCCGGCCGCGGCCAGGATGCCCTCGGCGCTTCCGGAGAGCATCGTGTCGACCAGCGTCAGGCCGTCGTCCTCGGTGACGAGATAGGCGTTGACGAAGCCGAGCCGGGTCATCCGGGTCAGGTTGGGTCGTTCGTGGCGAACTCGCATGGGTCACTCCCTGGGTGGTGGACTTTTCTCGTTAGTCCATAAACTATCATCGTTAGTTAGATGACGCAAGCCCACCAACGTCCCCGGAATGGGGGAGGACGAATACGCGAATCCGTGGGCGGACCGGCACCCGACCCGGTCGATAGAGCCCATGCATGGCGGCCCCCCTTGAAGTAGCTCTTGCGTTGATCGCGGTTGGAGTGATGTATTCGCTCCTTCTGTGGGCGCGGCGCGTCCACGCCCAGGCCGGCGAGCGCCGTCGCGCCGAGGCCCGGGTGCGGCTCGAGCCGCTCGCGCACGCGCTCCTGGACGGCGAGACCGCCGGCACCGCGGCCCGCCGCGACGAGCACGCGCTCACCCAGATGCTGGCCGAGCTCGCGCCCGCGCTCACGGGCGAGTCCCGCGACGCGATCGCCGGGCACTTCGAGGCGAGCGGCGCCGTCGCCCGCGTCAGCCGCAAGCTCGCCGATCCCCGCGCACATCGCCGCGCCGAGCAGGCCGCCCTGCTCGGCGACATGTGCAGCTCGCTCGCCGAGGTGCCGCTCCTGCAGGCGCTGAACGACCGTGACCCCGACGTCCGCCTCGCCGCGGCCCGCAGCCTCGGCCGGCTGAAGCCGCGCACGGCCGCCGGCCCACTCCTCTTCGCCCTCGTCCAGGGCCTCGTGCCGCGCGCCGTCGCGGCCAACGCGCTGCTCTCGATCGGCGCCGCCGCGCTGCCGGGCATCCGCAACCTGCTCCACGACGACCAGCCCGCCGCCCGCGCGAACGCGGTCGAGCTGCTCGGCCGGCTCGGGAATCCCCGCGACAGCGAGTCGCTGCGCGAGCGGCTGGGCGACGACGCCCCGCTCGTGCGCCGCCGCGCGTGTGAGGCACTCGCCCGGCTCGGCGCCGACGATGCCGGGGACGCGCTCGAGGAGCTGCTCTCGGACGCGGTCGCCGACGTCCGCATGTCCGCCGCCGCGGCGCTCGGGACGGTCGGCGACGAGCGCAGCGCACCAACGCTGCTGCGGCTCGTCCAGCACGACTGCGTCGAGGTGGCCGAGGTGGCCGCGCGGGCGCTCTCGGCCGTCGCGCCGGCGCTCGTCGAGCATCTGGGCGAGGCCGCGGACGCCAATCCGCAGCTGCGCCACGCCGCGAGCCTGTTGCAGGCGGGCCTCGCGTGAGGACGGCGATCGAGGTCGTCGGAATCAGCTCGACCCTCTACGCGCTCGCACTCAACCTGTCGTATCTGCTCCTGTGGCCGCTGGCGCGCCGGGGGATGACCCGCACCATGCGGCGGCGCAGCTGGGCCTGGCACGAGGAGGCGTTCGCCTCGCCGCTCACGCCCGGCATCTCGATCGTCGTGCCCGCGTTCAACGAGGAGACGGTGATCCTGGAGTCGGTGATGTCGCTGCTCGCGCAGCGCTACTCGCTCTTCGAGGTCGTGATCGTCGACGACGGCTCGACCGATGCGACCGCCCAGACGCTGATCGACGCCTACGACCTGCGCCAGGTCACGCCTGCGCCCCGCCACAAGCTTCAGTACGAGCCGGTCACCGAGATGTACCGGGGCGCCGCCCCCCACGACATCACCCTGATCCGCAAGGCGAACGGCGGCCGGGCGGACGCGCTGAACGCCGGCCTCGACGTCGCCCGCCATCCCTACGTGTGCATCACCGATGCCGACTCGATCATCGATCCCGACGGCCTCTCCGTGATGGTGCGGCCGGTGCTCGAGGATCCCGAGCGGGTGATCGCCGTCGGCGGCACGATCCGCGTCGGCAACTCCTGCCGGATCGAGTCGGGTCGGGTCATGGAGGCCCGCATGCCCAGCAGCCAGCTGGCCGCCTACCAGGTGATCGAGTACCTGCGGGCCTTCCTCTTCGGCCGCGTCGCCTGGGACGCGATCGGCGCGCTCGTGATCGTCTCCGGCGCGTTCGGCCTCTTCCGCCGCGACGTCGTCGACGAGGTCGGCGGCTACTGGACCGACACCGTGGGCGAGGATCTCGAGCTGACGGTGCGCCTGCACAGGCACATGCGCGACCAGAACCGCCCGTACCGGATCACCTACGCACCCGATCCCGTCTGCTGGACCGAGGTGCCGTCGGACATGGTCACGCTGGGCCGCCAGCGCCGCCGCTGGCACCGCGGCCTGTGGGAGTGCCTGTGGCGGCACAAGGGCATGATGCTGCGCCGCCGCTACGGCGCGCCCGGGATGATCGCCCTGCCCTACTTCCTCACGTTCGAGTTCTGCGGGCCGCTGATGGAGGCGGCCGCGTGGATCGCCTTTCCGTTCGGCCTCGCGCTCGGGATCGTCAGCTGGCACCTGGTGGCCGCGTTCATCTTCTGCTCGTGGGTGCTGGGCTCGCTCGTCACGCTCGTGGCCTGCGGCCTCGAGGAGAACGGCTACCGCAACTACCGCCGCGGCCGCGACCTCGGCCGGATGATGTGCCTGGCGGTGTTCGAGAACATGTGGTTTCGCCAGCTGATCGACTTCTACCGGCTGGCCGGCGTCTACGACATCGCCCGCCGCAAGCAGGGCTGGGGCGCGATGCGCCGCACCGGCTTCAACGAGGCCTGAGCGCGGGCCCACCCGCCGCTCAGCAGCACCCCTCCTTGTAGCGGCACGCCAGGCAGTGCCACGACGCCTTCGTCCAGATCATCGTCGCGGCGCAGCGCGGGCACGGCTCCCCGCCGGCGCCGGGCGCCGTGGCAGGGCAGGCCGGCCGGACGGGTGCAGGTGGGCGCAGAGCGGTCGTCCGGCCAGCCTAGCGGCCACCGCGGACGCCCTCCGAACACTTCGCTAACCGGTTGCCCACACCCCCTTCACGGGATCATCTGTAGCGTCTGCGCCGTGAGTCACGCCGGGGGGACGATGACGAGCGCTCCATCACGCGACCTCGCCTCCGAGGACCTGTGGCGCTATTCGCAGGAGCGGGCGCTGCGACGGCGGGCGGCGGCCCGGCATAGGCGCACCGTCAAGCGCATCAGCGTCCCCCTGGCCGTGGCCGCAACCGCGGTCGGCACGAACGCGACGAGCCTCGCCGCGCCCGCATTCGCGGCGAGCGGCAAGACGCGGACGCGCGTCCACGCGCACCGCATCCTGCGCCACGGCGCGGCCGGCCCCGACGTCACCCACCTCCAGCGGCTGCTGGGCGTGCGCGCCGACGGCCACTTCGGCGACGCGACCCTGCGCGCCGTGCGCCGGTTCCAGGCCGAGCACGGGCTCCTGGTCGACGGCCAGGTCGGGCCGCACACGTGGCGCGCGCTCGAGTCCGAGTGGCGGGGAGCACCCGGCGAGGCCGTGCTCCGGGAGGGCTCGACGGGCCCGGCGGTGGCGGCCGTGCAGCGGCTGCTCGGCGTGACCGCCGACGGCGACTTCGGCCCGATCACGCTCGCCGCGGTGCGCGACTTCCAGGCGCGGCACGGGCTGATCGTGGACGGCCAGGTGGGCGATCACACGCTCGCGGCGCTGCGCCGGCGGCCTGCGGCCGTGCGGCACCACAACCCCGCGCCCCGGGCCGGGTCGGTGGGAGCGCGGGCGGTGACGATCGCCGAGCGCTACCTGGGAGTGCCGTACGTGTGGGGCGGGGCGTCCCCGGCCGGCTTCGACTGCTCGGGGCTCGTGATGTACGTCTACGCCCAGCTCGGCGTGCACCTGCCGCACTTCGCCGCCGCCCAGTACGCGGACGGCCGCCACGTCCGCGAGGCGGACCTGCGCCGCGGCGACCTGGTCTTCTTCGACGGGCTCGACCATGTCGGCATCTACGTCGGCGGCGGCCGCTTCATCCACGCGCCCCACACGGGCGACCACGTGCGCATCTCGAGCCTTGCCGGCGGCTGGTACGCCGAGCACTACTACGGTGCAACCCGCCTCCGCTAGCGGCTCCGGCTTGGCGCCTTAGCCCGGCCACCCAATTGACACACGCTGCGTCCGCCAAGTGGCATCGCGGCGGCTGCCGTATCGTGCCCGCATGGATCTCACCGAGGTCAGGCTGGCGACGGCGCGCCCAGAGGCGCAGCGGTCGTTCCACGCCGGGACGCTCGGCCTCGACGTCGACCCCGGGCCGCCGGCCGTCCGCATCGGCACAAGCCGGCTGGTCTACGAGGCCGGGGCGGCCTCGCCCCAGCACGTCGCCTTCCGCATCCCGGCGGCCGCCTACGCGGACGCCCTGGCCTGGCTCGGCGCGCGCGTGGAGCTCCTGACCGACTCCGCCGGCCGGCCCGAGTTCCCCTTCCCGGACTGGAACGCCGACGCGATGTACTTCCGCGACCCCGACGGCAACATCCTCGAGCTGATCGCCCACCACGACCTGACGGATGCGTACGCGCCCCCGTTCGCGCCCGCCGCATTGCTCGGCATCTGCGAGGTGGGCATGCCGGCCGCCGACGTGCCCGAGTTCCTCACCTGGCTCGAAGGCCGCACCGGCGCGCGGCGCTGGAGCGGCGACGGCGTCACGTTCGCCGCGGCCGGCGACAAGCGGGGGTCCCTGATCGTCGTGCCCCGCGGCCGCGCGTGGCACCCGGTCCCCGGTGCGAACGCCGTGGCCGGGCCGCTCGCGATCACGATCGACGGCGCCGGGCAGATTCTCTAGACGGCGGGCGCGAGGCCGCGGCGCCGCAGCCGCACGCCCATGCCGGCGCACACGAGCACGACCGCGCCGACCGCGATCAGGACATCGCCGACCGAGTACACGTTGCCCATCGGGATCCACGCGGGCACCGGCCAGCGGTCGATCAGCCAGGGCAGGCTCGGGTGCGATGCGACGGCGCTGTTGTTGTGCACCCCGCGGTAGAGCACACCCGCCGCCCGCAGCGCCGACGCCCGCGCGGGCATGTGGCCGCCGTTCGCGAGCACCGCTGCCAGGTTGCAGAACATGCCGAGGCCGACCACCGCCGCGCCGGGCAGGCGCAGGTTCACGGCGACGGCCGCGATCAGCACCGCGTAGGAGATGAGCCACAGGCCGGTCGCAAGCGAGTCCGAGATGCTCCACGGCAGGACGCCCGACGGATAGCCGGCCACCTGCAGCCCGATGGCGACGTAGAAGAGCCACGCGGCCCGGATCCGGAGCGCGCTCAGCGCGGCGACCCGACCGCCCAGAAGGCGGCCGAGCACGAGCCCGACGGCGATCGCGAGCACGAGCACCATCAGCCCGCCGCCCGCACCTCGGCGAACTCCGGCTCCTCGGCCTGCAGCCGTTCGAGCGCCGCCACCACGCGCGCGTCGAACTGCGTCCAGCAGCGCTTGCGCAGCTCGGCGATGGCCGCAGTGGTTGTGCCGGCCGCCCGGTAGCAGCGATCCGAGGTCATCGCATCGAAGGCATCCGCGACCAGGATGATGCGTGAGCCGAGCGGGATCTCCTCGCCGGCGAGGCCGAGCGGATAGCCGGAGCCGTCCCACCACTCGTGGTGGTGCAGGATCCAGCGGTCGACCGGCGAGACGCCCAGCCCCTCGAGCAGGCGCGCGCCGAGCACCGGGTGCTCGCGCATGACCCGCAGCTCGTCGGGATCGAGCTTGCCCGGCTTCTGCAGGATCCGGTCGGGGATCGCGATCTTGCCCAGGTCGTGCAGGAGGCCGGCGAGCCGCACCTGCTCGACGACCTCGACGTCGAGGCCCATCGACCGGGCGATGGCCTCGGCCAGCCGCGACACGGTCTGCGAGTGCGCCCCGGCGTAGGTGTCCTTCGCGTCCACCACGCGGATCAGGCCCTCGGCCGCGCGCAGGCGGGCGTGGCGCTCCGCGGCCTCGGCCAGCTCGGCCGGCGTGTAGGAGCGCACCACCGCAGGGCTGTAGACGCACGAGCGGTTCTTGCCGTGGTTCTTGGCCCAGTACAGCGCGGCGTCGGCGACGTCGTAGAGCGCCGCCCGGTCGCGGGCATGGTCGGGGTAGACGGCGAGGCCGACGCTGATGGTGACCGGCTCGCCGTGGGGAAACTCGGTCGTGGCCAGGCGCCGGTGCACGCGATCGAACGTCGAGTCGGCCGCCCACGCCGAATGCTCGGGGAGCAGCACCGCGAACTCCTCGCCCCCGATCCGGAAGGCGCGGCCCTCACCGCACTGCTCGCGGATGACGTCGGCGACCAGCCGCAGCACGGCGTCGCCGACCGGGTGGCCGAACCGGTCGTTGATGTCCTTGAAGGCGTCGAGGTCGATCAGGCCGAGGGACATCAGGCTCTGCTCCTCGGTCAGCTTCGGCGAGCAGGCGCCGCAGCTCGAGCTGGAACGAGCGGTGGTTGCCGAGGCCGGTGAGGGCGTCGGTCTCGGCGTCACGGACGGCGAGCACCGTGCGGTAGGACGAGCGCAGATACAGGGCGAGGGCGAACACCGGGCCGGCCAGCAGGAGCTCGAGCGGCGGGTCGACCTTCCACAGCGACACCGCGAGGGCCGAGATGAACGCCATGATCCCGAATGCCGGGCCGGGGTGGCGCAGGTAGCCGCGCGGGGCCTCGCGCAGCGGGATCCCGTGGGCGAGGGCGACCGCGATCGCGACGAGCGCGACGTTGGTGACGACGTAGGCGGCGCCGCCGGCGAAGGCGAGCACCGTCAGCTTGCCGGCGTCGCCGGCGCCGATCGTGCCGCCGTTCCAGCCGAGCAGGAACGCGGGCAGCGCCGATGCGAACGCCGAGAGCGCGTAGGCGCTCGCGTTGAACGAGCCGCGCAGCGAGAGGCCGCGCTCGACGCACTCGACGATGGCGGTCGCGACCAGCGCGGCGATCACCGCGTACTGCCACCCGAACAGGATCTGGGCGGCCATCAGGAAGACGAACGCGAGCGACACCTTGCGCGCGCCCTGCTCGTCGAGCGGCACCGGCTTGAACTCGGCGGCCAGGGCGGCCGCCGCGAAGACGAGCACGCCGGCCAGAGTGGCCCGGTCGGGTGGGGATGCGACCGCTTTGAGCACCGCCCCGACCGCCACCGGGACGGTCATCGCGATCACCGTGATGACGTACCGGAGCAGTCGGGGCGGCAAAGAAGCGGCAGGAGGAGTGGCGGGAGCGGACGTCACGGGCTCGGTCCTTTATCGGCCAGGACCGGCGCCGTCGTGAGCGGCCCGCGTCACTCGGTACCGGCTACTGCCAGCGGATGCCGGCGCCGGAGGCGACGACGAACGACGCGATCGCGCCGAGGGCGAGAACAACGCGCAGGGTGGGGTAGTTCCATTTGATCATGCGGGGGCCTCCCTTGAGGAGCAGCGGGGTCGGGGGTGCTCGACGCCGGTGGCCGGGGGATGGGGGTGAAACAGGCCGGGGGGTCCGGGCTTCGGGGGGCCTCGGAGGCGTCTCTCTCGTTATGGCCGACGAGGGCGGTACACGGGAATCCCCCGGCGGAGGGATCGCAGGCAGATCCTTACAGGGGTACGGGGCCGGAGCCGCTCAGGAAGCGGCGATGCGCCCGCCGCCGGTGATCGCGACCGCCCCCGCCCCGAGGTCGTCGCGCGAGAGCTCGGCGATCAGCTGCGCCCCCGCACCCGCCGGGTCGAGCACGGGCATGCCGGCATCCTCGAGGCGTACCGAGCTCACGCGGCCCGACAGGAATGCTCCGTGCGCCGAGAGCCGCACGTGCAGGATCGCCGAGTCGGCCAGGACGCCGTCCAGCGCGAAGTTGTGGTACCCGGCGAAGTTCCCCATGCTGTAGGCGACCAGCCGGCGGTGGTAGAGCTCCATCCCCCGCAGCACGTGCGGCCCCGACCCGAGCACGAGGTCTGCGCCCGCGTCGATCGCCATGTGCGCGAACGCCTCGGGGTCGCCGCGATCCTCGCCGACATAGGACTCCTCGCCGCCGGTCATGTGCATCGCGCCGGTGCCCTCGGCGCCGGCATGGATGGCGACGACGACGATGTCGGCCAGCGCGTCGGCCCGCTCGATCAGGGTCCGGGCGAGCGGCATGTCGAGCAGCGACGCGGTGTCCGAGTACGGCGCGAACCCGAGCATGGCCACCCGCAGCCCCGCGGCGTGGACGACGGTGATCTCGCCGGGGAGGCCGGTCTGGGCGATGCCGGCCGCACGCAGGGCGCGCACGGTCTGCGCCTGGCCGTCCGGGCCGAAGTCGTAGGAGTGGTTGTTGGCGTTGTTCATGACCGTGAAGCCGGCCAGGCGCAGGTCATGCGCGTACTCCGGAGGGGCGCGGAAGGCGAAGCAGTTGTGGGCCTTCGGCGCGCACTTGCCCGACGCGACGTCGGTGAGCGTCCCTTCGAGGTTGCCGAAGACGATGTCCCCGCGCAGCTCGGCGCGAACCGCCGCAAAGTATGTCCCCGGCGACGGCGGCAGCGTGGGTGTCGATCCCAGCATCGTGTCGCCGACCGCCGCGATCCGCAGCACCCGCCGGTCCACCTCCGTTGGCGGAGGCGGCGCCTGGGTGCGCGGGGCGCTGCCCCCGCCGCCCGTGTGCCCCCCCGGCGGATCCGCGGCGACCGACGAGCCGGCCCCGCGGACGAGCGAGTGGGCGCCGTAGCCGGCCGCCACCGCCAGCACGCACACGCCGATCAGGGCCGCAACGGCGCCCGGCCGCCTCCTGCGCCTGCGGCCGCGCCGGCGAGCGTATGCGTCGGTCCTTGCCACCCGCCACTATCATCGCCCACCGTGACGTTGGAGGCACGCATCCTGGATGCGGTCGCCGCCGGTAGGGAGGAGTTGGTCGAGCTGACGGCGCGGCTGGTCGGGTTCGACACGACCGCCCGCGCGCCCAGCGACCCGCCCCGCCAGGAGGCCGACCTGCAGGCCTACCTCGGGCAGCGCCTGGCTGCGGCCGGCGCCGCCGTGGACATCTGGGAGCCGGCGCCTGCGGATATCGCCGGCTCGCGCCAGATGCCGCCGGGGCTCGGATTCGAAGGGCGCCCGCAGCTGGCCGCCCGGTTCGCCGGAGCCGGCGGCGGGCGCAGCCTGCTCCTGAACGGCCACATCGACGTCGTCCCGTCGGAGCCGCGCGACCGCTGGACGAGCGACCCCAACCAGGCCGAGGTGCGCGACGGCAATCTGTACGGGCGCGGCTCCTGCGACATGAAGGGCGGCGTGGCCTGCATGGTGTTCGCCGCCGAGGTGCTGCACCGGCTCGGCGTGCGCCTCCAGGGCGACCTGATCGTGAACACGATCACCGACGAGGAGTCGTCGGGCGCCGGCGGCCTGGCCGCGGTGCGCCACGGCGTGCGCGCCGACGCCGGCATCGTGCCCGAGCCGACCGCGTTCGAGGTGTGGGTCGCGTGCCGCGGCTCGCTCACGCCCACGTTCACCGTCACCGGCCGCCCCGGCCACGCCGAGATGGCGCAGCCGCACTGGCGCGACGGCGGCGCCGTGAACGCGATCGAGAAGATGGGGATCGTCATGGACGCCGTGCGGCGGCTGCGTGAGGAGTGGCGCGGCAGCCCCCTGCAGCGGCACGAATACCTGCCGCCCGGGGACATCGTGCCGGTCAAGATCAGCGGCGGGGAGTGGACGGTCACCTACCCGGCGGCCTGCCGCATGACCTGCGAGGTGACGTACCTGCCCGGCCGCGCGGACGCCGAGGGCTGGGGGCGCGACGTCGAAGCCGAGATCGAAGCCTGGATCGCCGATACCGCCGCGGCCGACCCGTGGCTGCGCGAACATCCTCCGCTCGTCGAGTGGGATCTCGACATCCCGCCCTCGGAGGTCGATCCGGCGCTCCCGATCGTCGGCACGATGCTGCGCGCGACGGCCGCCGCCGGGCGGCCGGGCACGCTGGGCGGGCTCGACTCCTGGTTCGACGCCGCCACCTTCACCCGGTTCGGGGGCACGCCCTGCATCGGCTACGGGCCGCGCAACATCGCCTGGGCGCACACCGTGGACGAGTACGTGCCGGTCGACGACCTGGTCGCATGCACGCAGGCGCTCGCGCTGGCGGCGGTCGACCACTGCGGAGTAGCCGGGTGAGCACACCGCCGCGGATCGCGAACCCCGACGACGCCGCCGTCGTCACCCGGCTTCTGAAGGCGTTCTTCAGCCACGAGGGCCGCGAGGTGCGCCACCTGCGCCAGAACGTCGAGGCGATCCTGTACGACCCCGGCCGCGGCTTCTTCACGCTCGCGGGCGACGCTGCGGTGGCGACGACCACGATCCGGATCTCGGCCGGCGGCGGGGCGAGCGCCGAGATCGAGGAGATCTGGGTGCAGCCGTCGGCCCGCGGCCGCGGCCTCGGCGCGAGCCTGCTGCGAAACGCCGTCGACGAGTGCCGCCGGCGCGGGATCGAGTCGATCGAGCTGCGCGTCACGCCCGACGACCGCGAGCTCGGGATCCCCGACTTCTACACGAAGCAGGGATTTCGCCACCGCGGCCTCCAGATCATGGAGTTCTCGGGGGAGTAGGCTCTCGCGGTCCCCGAGAGAGGAGCCGCATGAGCGTTCAAGCGACAGGCGCAGGCTGGGGTATCGCCGAGGTGGACGAGATCCCACCGGTGAAGCCCGACTGGCCGGCGACGTGGAAGTCGGTCCGCCACCACTTCGGCATCACCGCCTTCGGCATCAACGCGGTCACGAAGGACGCGGGCAACGTGCTCATCCCGGAGCACGACGAGGCCGAGTCCGGCCAGGAGGAGATCTACTTCGTCCACGCCGGCGCGGTGACCGCGACGCTCGACGGCGAGCAGGTGGCGGTGCCCGCCGGCGGCATGATCGCGGTCGGCCCGGCGGTGAAGCGCAAGATCGAGTCGACGGCGTCGCCGACGACGCTCGTCTGCGTCGGGGCGACGCCTGGCGCCGCGTACGAGGTGGGCGCCTGGGAGCAGTAGCTACGAGAAGGGCAGCGCGACCACGGTGAGCGCGGCGTCGCCGGCGGCGCCGGCCGCGCCGTCTGCAACCTCGCGCCGCAGGATGGCGAGGCCGATCGGCCCGAACCGGGGCGAGTCGGCGACCGACGTCACCCGGCCCACGTCGGCGCCCGCCACGATCACGTGGGTGCCGGGTGCGGCAGGCCCGCCGGCGAAGCGCACGCCCCGCACGCCCCGGTTGGCGTGGCCGCGGTAGTGCAGCCGGGCGACCGGCTCCTGGCCGGGGTAGCAGCCCTTCGTGAAGCTGATCGCGCGCTCCTCGAGGCCCGCCTCGGCCGGCATCGACTCGGGCGTGAACTCGTGGCCGAACCGGGGCATGCCCGCCTCGATCCGGGCCAGCTCCCAGGCCGCGTCCGGCGCGGCGTCGCCGTTCGGCGCGGCCGCGAGCAGGCGCTCCACGCCGATCGGCGTGGCGAGCTCTGCCAGGGCGCCGTCTGCGTCGCCCCAGACGAGCGCGTAGCCGGCCGCCTCGAGCGCCACCTTCTTGCGGAAGCGCGCCCGCAGGAGCGTGCCGAGCACGTCGTCGAGCGTCTCCGGCGGACAGGCGAGCACCAGGTCCGCGCCGGTGCGGAACACCTCGAGATCGGCGATCACGCGCGCCTTCGGGGTGAGCAGGAGTGCGTACGTCCCGCCGCCGGGCGCGATCGCCTCGACGTCATTCGTGACCATGCTCTGCAGGTAGGCGACCGCGTCGGGCCCACTGGCCCGCACGAACGCCCGATCGAGCACCGCCGCCATCCCCGCAGCGTACTACCCGCCAGGTAGAGTCCCGCGCGCATTGCCCGCCTCGCCCACCGACGTGTTCTGCGCCCGGCTGCAGGCGCTGGTCGACACCGACTCGCCGTCCGGCGGCACCGAGCAGGAGGCGGTGGCCGAGCAGATCGCCGCGTGGCTCGCGCCGACCGGCTGCGTGCAGACCTGGGTGGACGAGCCCGACAATCCCGCCCGCAGTCTCGTCCTGACCGTGCAAGGCGGCGGCGGCCCGGCGGTGGCGCTGCTCGGCCATCCCGACACCGTCTTTTCGGCCGGGACGACCGCGCGGTGGCGGTTCGCGCGCGACGGCGACCGCTGCACGGGGCCCGGCGTCGCCGACATGAAGGGCGGGCTGGTGCTCGCCGCCATGGCGGTGGAGCGGCTCGCGGCGCTCCCCGCCCGGCCCTTCGGCGAGCTGCGGCTGCTGATCTGCGCCGACGAGGAGATCCGCCTGCGCGCACCCGCCGCCTGCGATCACGCCCGCGGCGCCGCCGCCGCGCTCGTGTTCGAATGCGGCCGCCGCAACGGCGACCTGGTCTCGGCCCGCAAGGGCGCCCTCTGGCGCACGCTCACGCTGACCGGCCGGCCCGCCCATGCGGGCGCCGACACCGCCCTCGGCCGCAGCGCCGTCTCGGCGCTCGCCCGCGAGGTGCTCCGCATCGAGGGCCTGACGGACGGGCGGCCGGAGATGACCTCGGTCGTCACGACCGTCGCCGGCGGCGACTCGGCCAACACGGTGCCCGGGCAGGCCCGGGCGACGCTCGACATCCGCTCGAGCGCCGCCGCCGACCTCGAGCTGGCCGCGGTCGAGCTCGAGCGGCCGAGCCCCTACGACGGCGTCGCGCTCGCGCTCTCCGACCGCGGCACCTGGCCGCCGATGCCGGTCGCTTCCGACCTGCTCGCGGCCGCGCTCGGCCACGCCCGCGCCGTCGGCCTCGACATCGGCTCCGAGCTCTCGGGCGGCGTCTCGGACGGCTGCTGGACGGGCGCCTGGGGCATCCCCACGCTCGACGGCCTCGGCCCCGTCGGCGGCGACGACCACACCGAGGCCGAGTGGATCGAGATCGCGACGCTCGAGCGGCGGCTCGAGCTGGTCGTCCGCCTGATCCAGACCGCCTGCGCCGTCCCCTAGCCCGCCGCGGCCAGCAGCTCGCCGACCCGCACCGGCTCCGAGAGCAGGCGGCGGTAGCGGGCCGGGTCGCCTGCGACGTACGCCTCGCACAGCTCGCGGCCCGCCGGGTAGCTGATGACGTAGCCGCCCGACCTCGGCCCGCGCAGGAAGCGCACCGCGTGGGCCGAGAGCTCGGCGTCGAGGACCGCCCAGTGCTCGAGGTAGGCGCGCACCTCGTCCTCACCGGCCCCGTCCTCGAAGAGCATCAGCGCGGCGTTGACCTCGGCCCACCGGCAGGGCTCGAGCGCCGACTCGACGGCGACCGCGCGCGGGAAGTCGACATCGATCCCGGCCGCCTCCGCAACGCGTGCGAACACCCCCGGCGCGCGGTCGAGGAGCACCGCCGGCGCGATCGAGGCGATGCCCTCGGCGATCACGGACTGCGGCGTCGGCAGCAGCACGATCGTCTCCTCGAGCAGGCCGCGCCCGCGCACGAGCACCTCGTCCTTCAGGCAGCGCTCGACGTGATGGCCGGGGTAGGTCTCGTGGATCACGAGCCGGATCAGGTCGATCACCGAGAGCGGCAGGTCGGCGTTGATGGAGATCCGGCTGCGCAGGCCACCGACGTAGCGGCAGTACCCCAGCCACGGCACATCGTGGACGATCTCGAGGTCGACCGCCTCGCCGTCGGGGAGATCGACCAGCTCGCCGGTGCAGGTGCGGGCAGCCGCGATCGCGTCGGCCGCCACCTGCTCGATCCGGCCGGCCGGCACGAAGGCCGATCGCCGCAGCGCGTCGTAGCGCTCGTGGAGCGTGCCCGCCCCCGGGAGCAGCTCCTCCAGCCGTTCGTGCACGCCTGCGAAGACGGCCTCGTCGGTGCGCTTCGGCCGCAGCTGATAGCAGGCCTCGACCGCGTCGGCGTACGGCCGCGACTCGCCCGCGAGCACACCGGCGTAGGCCCCGAGCCCCGCCACCTGGTCGCGCAGCCAGCCGTCGTCCAGCTCGGCCAGGAGCGCCCGCGCCGAAGCGGACAGCCGGGCCGGCTCCACCGGCGCCGCGGCGTCCACCGCAGCCGCCAGCTCGGGCGGGCCGAAGTAGGTGTCGACGATGTCGTCGGCGTGGCGGCCGAGCTGGAGGCCGAGCCGCACGTAGCGCTCCGCGTGGGCGTCCGCCTGCATCGGCGCCAGACTACCCGCCCCGCGGTGCGTAGATCGGCACGCCCTCCACCGTCGCGACCCGTCTGTAGCGGCGGTTGAGGATCCGCCTGGTCACCCCGGAGTTGTCCATCAGGCTGGGCGTGTTCACCCCGATCACGAGCGCCGGGGGATGCGCGCTCGCAAGCATCCTCTGCGCCTGGCCGAGCGCACCGGGAATGGCCTGGATGTTGCGGAACCACATGTAGCGGTCAGAAGGGTCGCGGTCGGCCAGGTAGTAGATGTCGGCCGCCGCCCACATCACGAACACGCGCTGGTCCGGGCGCGTGTGGGCGTCGATGTAGCGCACGACGGCGGCGTCGGTGCGCAGGTGGGCGTCGTGCGGGAACACCGCGTTGGCCTGGGCCGCGCCCGAGTCGAACCAGAGCGGCACCGTGACCGCCGCCGTGAGCGCGAGCGCGACCGCGCACACGGCCAGCCAGATGCGGTCGCGCCGGCGCAGGAGCTCGGCCCCGCCGATCCCCGCGAGCACCGACAGCGGCGGGATCAGCTGCTGGTAGTAGTGGTTGTGGAAGTTGCCGCCGCCGATCACGCCGAGGGCCGCGAAGGCCAGCCACAGCGAGACCAGCCGCGGCCAGCGGGAGCGCCCGAACACCGCCACGAGCGCGAGCACGACCAGGCCGCGCTCGGCCGCCGAGAGCGACTGGCGGGCCTCGTGCAGGCGGGTGTGCAGGATCGACCGGGTCAGGATCGAGTCCGCCTGGTTGCGGTAGGTGACCATCGCATACCACCAGTCGTGGAAGCTCGGGGCCGACAGGGCGGCGATCACCACCGGGACGAAGGCCGCGCCGACGATGCCGAGCGCCGGGACGACGCCCGCCCGCCGCCGCGTCCATACGAGGTAGACGGCCGCCGCGGCGCCCGCGTCGAAGGCCGACTGCTTCATGAGCACGGCGCAGCCCGTCAGCAGCCCAGCCGCGAGCAGCCACCCCAGCGAGCCGCGCTGGAGATAGGCCACGAACGCCAGCATCGAGCCCACCGCGAAGATCGAGGCGAGCAGCTCGCCCGAGAGGGTGAACGACTCGATGAAGGGCGAGGCGCCGACGGTTGCCATGGCCAGGCCGGCGATGGTTGCGGGTATCCTCCCCGCCAGCCTGGCGGTGACAACCATGGTCAGCGCCACCACCAGCGCCGCCGCGACCGCCGCAAGCGCTCGCAACGCCAAAGCGGAGCCGCCATCAACATGGAGCATCGCCCGAAAGACGAGCAGCAAGCCCTGCGGGCGATCGACCCACGCACCCTGGTAGAGCCCGGCGCCGCGGCTCCACAGCCGGGCCACCTCGGCGTATCCGCCCTCGTCGGCGGTGAGCGGCATGCCGAAGAACGGGGCGCGGACGAGCACGGCCAGCGTCATGGCGGCGGCGACGGCGAGCGCTGGGGGCCACCGCGACGCAACATCGACCGCCCCACCGCCATGCTCGCCGCGGTGGCGTTCGCGATCGCCCTGCTGGCCCAGGTGCTCCTCTTCGGGCTCTCGCTGACGCCCGACCGCTACGTCCTGGTGCTGCTCGCTCCCGCCCTCGTGCTCGGGCGAGGCCGCCGGTTCCTGCTTGATTTCGTTCCCTTCGTGGCGCTGATCGTGCTCTACGAGGAGTCTCGCGGAATCGCGCACACGCTGCATCCAAGTCCCTTCTACCGGCCCCAGCTCGACGCCGAGAAGTTCCTGTTCTTCGGCCACGTCCCGACGGTCGTCCTGCAGAACTGGCTGTGGACCGGGACCCTGCAGTGGTACGACCAGTTCCTGTCGTTCATGACCCGGGTGCACTTCATCGTCCCGCCGACGCTGGCGTTCTGCCTGTGGCTGAAACGGCGGGCGCTCTACTACCGCTTCGCCGCGACCCTGCTCGCGCTCTCATACGCGGGCGCCTTCACGTTCTGGCTCTATCCGGCGGCGCCGCCGTGGGCCGCCTCCGCCGTGGGGCTGATCCCGCCGCTGGCGAACCCCGCCGGCCAGCAGGCGGCCACCTCGCCGCTTCCGACCGACTCGGGGCCGCTCTACCACCTCGTCGACGGCAACCCCTACGCCGCCGTGCCCTCGCTGCACGAGGGCTACGCCATGCTGGTGTTCCTGTTCATCGTCATGCTGGCCTGGAACACGCGCTGGCGCTGGTGGGTGACCGGGGTGGCGCTGCTCTATCCGATCGTCCAGTCGATCGCGGTCGTGTACACCGGCAACCACTACGTGGTCGATCTCTTGATCGGCGGCGTCTACGCCACCGTGGCCGTGTTCGGCGTGCGCGGGCTGTGGCGGCGGCTGGGGTGGCCGGAGTGAGCGAGACGCTGATCGCAGCGACCGCGGCGCCGGAGCCGCGGCCGCCCGCCCGGCCGGATGTGCGTGCGCTCGTGCGCTCGCTGCGCTATCCGCTGACCGTGTTCGCCGTCAGCCGCCTGGCGGTGTACGGCCTGATCGCGGCCGCCGGCTGGACGGCGCGCGTGCCGCGCCAGTCGGGCCTCTCCTACCACGCCCTGTTCGGGCCGCTCGGCCAGTGGGACGCGGTCTGGTACCGCTGGATCGCCGACCACGGCTACGACCCGGCCATCGGCCACGGCAACGCCGCCGCGTTCTACCCGCTCTACCCGCTCACGTGGCGCGTCGTCGGCGTCCTGCCCGGGCCGATGACGCTCTGGGGCAGCCTGCTCTCCTCGCTGCTCCTCGCGGTGGCGCTGTGCATGCTCTACGTCGTCACCGCCGGCCGCTACGACGAGCGCATGGCCCGGCGCACCGTCCTGTACCTGGCCATCTTCCCGCTCAGCTTCGTCTTCTCGCTCCCCTACGCCGAGAGCCTGTTCCTCGTGCTCGCGCTCGCGGCCTTCGTGCTCACCTGGCACGGCCGCTGGTGGTGGGGCTGCCTGGCGGCCGCTCTGGCCGTCCTCGCCCGGCCGGTCGGAGTCGCGCTCTTGCCGGCGCTGGCCTGGCGCCGCTACCGCACCGAGGGCCGGCGCGTGCGGGCCTACCTGCCGCTGCTCCTGATCCCCGCCGCCGAGCTCGCGTTCTTCCTCTATCTGGGCTGGCGCACGGGCAACTTCATGGCCAGTCCCGACGCGCAGGAGCGCGGCTGGGGGCGGGGCGTCTCGGCGCTGCCGTGGGTGCTCGTGTACACGTTCTGGCACGACGTGCTCGAGTCCGGGCATCTGCGGTTCCTGATCCACATCGGCTTCACGCTGCTCTGGTGCGGGCTCTTCTACCGCGCCTGGCGCATGAAGATCCCGGGCGAGTACCTGATCTACGCGGCGCTCCTGGTGCTGCTGCCGACGAGCGGCGGCCTGCTCGTGTCGATGGGCCGGTTCGGGATGGTGGCCTTCCCGCTCTTCTGGGCGCTGGCCGACCTGGGCAAGGACGAGCGCGTCGACACGCTCGTGAAGACGTCGTTCCCGCTGCTGATGGGGGCGCTCGTCCTGATCACGTATACCGCCCGCACGTTCACGCCGTAGCGACGGCGGCGACCGGCGCGAGCAGGTAGTGCACCGCCAGGTTGGCGTGCTCGCCGAACCGGGCGCAGGCCTCGCGCACCCGCTCCTCGGGCCAGATCGGCTCCTCCGAGTACCAGCGCGCGACGGCCTTGCGCACGCCCAGATCGCCCGGCGCGAAGGCTCCGGGCCGTCCCAGGCAGCGGGCCATGAACCAGTCGACCGTCCAGCCGCCGATGCCGGGAAGCGCGACCAGGTGCGCGCGGATCGCCCCGTCGTCCATGCCGGCGAGGTCGAGATCGGCCTCGGCCAGCGCCCGGATCGCGCGGATCTTGGCCCGGGAGAGGCCCGCGCCCTCGAGGTCGCGGCCGGCCACGTCCTGCTGGCGCGGAAACGCCCACACGCAGACGCCGTCGAGCTCGTGGCGCTCGCCCAGCATCCGGACGAAACGGCTGCGCATCGCGCAGGCCGACTGCAGCGAGACCTGCTGCGCGGTCACCGAGGTCACGAGCGACTCGAACGGATCGGACACGAGCGGCGGGCGGAACCCGGGCGCGCGCGCGGCGATCTCCGGCTGCGCCCGGGCAAACGCCTCCAGATCGAACCCGGCGCCGAGCATGTGCAGCACCTCGGCGCGGTCGGCGGCGGCGATGGGGCCGTCGGCGCGGACGCCCTCGGCCGACATGCGCACGACGCGACCGGAGCGCAGCACCCGGTACCAGCCGCCGTCCTGCCAGACGCTGGCCGCATCCTTGCCGAAGGTGCGGAACCGGAAGGTCGAGCGGTGGAAGTCGTACGGCTCGGGGAGGTCGATGCGCACGCTCTGACCGTAGTCGGGACGGTAGGGTAGGCGCCATGCCAGACCGCACCCTCTCCCTGCTCGGCCGCCTCGATGCGGCCACCGGCGTCTCCGGCGACGAGTCGGCCGTCGCCGACCTGATCGCCGACGAGCTCGCCGGCCACCACGACCGGCACGAGTCCGACCCGCTCGGAAACCACTTCTTCATCCGCTCCGGCACGCCCGGTGCGCCGACCGTGATGCTGTGCGCGCACATGGACGAGCTGGGCTTCATCGTCCAGCACGTCGAGGACGAGGGCTTCGTCCGCATCGCCCCGGTCGGATACCACGACGACCGCATGGTCATCGACCAGGACCTGCGCATCCACGGCCGCAAGGGGCCCGTGGACGGCGTCACGGGCGCGAAGCCCGCGCACGTGCTGCCGCCCGAGGAGGCCAAGAAGGCGATCCCGCTCGAGGAGATGTTCGTGGACGTCGGCACCTCCAGCCGCGAGGCGACGGAGGAGCTGGGCGTGCGCGTCGGCGACCTCGTCACCTTCGCCCGCCCGGCCGGCCTCCTGAACGACACCCGCGTCTTCACCGGCAAGGCGGTGGACGACCGCTCCGGCTGCGCCGTCATGGTCGAGGTGATGCGGCGGCTCCCGGCCGACACGGCGGCCACCGTGTGCGCGACCGCGGCGGTGCAGGAGGAGCTCGGCATCCGCGGCGCCGGGCCGGCCGCGACCAGGATCGCGCCGGACGTGGCCCTTGCGATCGACGTCACCCTGTGCGGCGACACGCCCGGGATCGAGTTCTCGCGGCTGCCGATCAAGCTCGGCGCGGGGCCGGCGATCAAGTACTTCGACTGGGCGCCCGCGATGGGGTTCGGCACGGCCGTGCCGCGGCGGATGACCGACCGGCTCGAGCACGTGGCCGAGGCGGCGAACATCGCCTACCAGCGCGAGGTGCTGATGGGCGGCGCCACCGACGCCTACGGCATCCAGCTCTCGGGCACCGGCGTGCTCACCGGCTGCATCTCGGTGCCGTCGCGCTACATCCACTCCGCGGTCGGCTGCGTGCACCTGGACGACGTCGAGGGCGCGGTCGAGCTGATCCTCGCCTTCATCGCCGACGTCAGCACAAACGGCCTGCCCGCTTAAACGGCTGAGGCCCGGGGCTTCGCCCCGGGCCTCACGCCTAACGCATCGGGTCCCCCGGTGGGGGGCTCATGGGGGGAGGCTCCTCCCCCCATGCCCTTACATCATGTCCGGCATCCCGCCGCCGCCCATCGGAGCCTTCTCCTTCTCCGGGGCCTCGGCGACCACAGCCTCGGTCGTGAGGATGTTCTTGGCGATGGATGCGGCGTTCTGCAGCGCCGAGCGCGTGACCATGGCCGGGTCGATGATGCCGGCCTTGACCATGTCCACGACCTCGCCGGAGTCGACGTTGAGGCCGAAGCCGCTCTTGGCGGAGCGAACCTCGTTGACGACGACCGAGCCCTCCAGGCCGGCGTTCTCGGCCAGCTGGCGGAGCGGCTCCTCGAGCGCGCGGATCACGATCTTCGCGCCCGTCTTCTCGTCGCCGTCGAGCTTCTCGGCGGCAACGGCCTTGACGGCGTGCAGCAGGGCCACGCCGCCGCCCGGGACGATGCCCTCCTCGAGGGCGGCCCGGGTGGCCTGCAGCGCGTCCTCGACGCGGTGCTTCTTCTCCTTCATCTCGGTCTCGGTGGCAGCGCCAACCTTGACCACCGCGACGCCGCCGGCCAGCTTGGCCAGCCGCTCCTGCAGCTTCTCGCGGTCGAAGTCGGAGTCGGTCGACTCGATCTCGGACTTGATCTGCTTGATCCGGCCCTTGATCGCCTCGCTGTCGCCGGCACCGTCGATGATCGTGGTCGCGTCCTTGTCGACGACGACCTTGCGGGCCTTGCCGAGCTGCGAGAGCGTCGTGTTCTCGAGCTTGAGGCCCATCTCCTCGGTGATGACCTCGCCGCCGGTGAGGATGCCGATGTCCTCGAGCATCCGCTTGCGGCGGTCACCGAAGCCCGGCGCCTTGACGGCGACGGCGGTGAAGGTGCCGCGGAGCTTGTTGACGACGACCGTCGCGAGCGACTCGCCCTCGACGTCCTCGGCCACGATCAGCAGCGGCCGGCCGTTCTGGATGACCTGCTCGAGCACGGGCAGGAGGTCCTTGACGGCGCCGATCTTCTGGTTGGCGATCAGGATGTACGGATCGTCCAGAACCGCCTCCATGCGCTCGGAGTCGGTGATCATGTACGGGGACAGGTAGCCCTTGTCGAACTGCATGCCCTCGGTGAACTCGAGCTCGAGGCCGAACGTCTGGCCCTCCTCGACGTTGACCACGCCGTCCTTGCCGACCTTCTCGATCGCGTCGGCGATGACGTCGCCGATCTCGCGGTCGCGGGCCGAGATGGTGGCGACCCGGGCGATGTCCTCCTTGCCCGAGATCTCCTTGGACTGCGACTTGATGTCGTCGACCACGGCCTGCACGGCGGCCTCGATGCCGCGCTTGAGCGCCATCGGGTTGGCGCCGGCGGAGACGTTCTTCAGCCCCTCGCGGACGATGGCCTGGGCGAGCACGGTCGCGGTCGTCGTGCCGTCGCCGGCCACGTCGTTGGTCGCAGTGGCGACCTCGCGCACGAGCTGGGCGCCCTGGTTCTCGAAGACGTCCTCGACCTCGATCTCACGCGCGATCGTGACGCCGTCGTTGGTGATCGTGGGTGCGCCGAACTTCTTGTCGAGGACGACGTACCGGCCCTTGGGGCCGAGCGTCACCTTGACCGCATCGGCGAGGGTGTCGACCCCTCGCTGAAGCGAGCGGCGCGCTTCCTCGCTGAACTTCAGTTCCTTGTGTGCCATTCGGGTGTTCCTCCTACGCCTTTGCGGCGACCTTGCTGGTGACGACCTTGGCCAGGATGTCGGACTCGCGCAGGATCAGGTACTCGTCCCCCGACAGCTTGACCTCGGTGCCGCCATATTTCGAAAAGATGATCTCGTCGTTCTTCTTGACGTCCAGCGGAACGAGCTTGCCGTCCTCGTAGCGGCCGGGGCCGACAGCCAGCACCTTGCCGCGCTGCGGCTTCTCCTTGGCCGTGTCGGGGAGGACGATCCCGCTGTAGGTGACCTCCTCCTCGTCCAAGACCTCGACGATCACACGATCGCCCAGAGGCTTCAGATCCATGCATTCCCTCCTCAAAATGAGCCGACTCTTCAGCTGGCACTCTCCTAGAGGGAGTGCCAGGAGCAGCGTAGCAGGTGCTCAGCCGACGTTCAAACGAGAAGGTTGGCACTCCTTGTATGAGAGTGCCAGCGGGCGCAGGGCCAGGGCCACCAGCAGCGACACCGCCACCAACGCGAGATAGGTGACCCGGTCGGAGGTGGCCTGTGACAGCGCCGCCCCCGCGGCCGGCCCGACCAGGAACCCCGCTCCCCAGGCCAGGTTGAGCAGCCCGAACACGTTTGCGTGAGCCAGTCCGGCCGCATCGGCGCCGTCGGCGCAGAGCGGGAAGGCGACGGCGTACTGGCCGGTGATCGCCGGGGTGGCCGCGACGAAGATGATCCCGAGCACGAGCCCGGTCGGGGCAGCGGCCAGGGCGGCGACGAACACCGCCATCCCCAGGATCGACACCATGGCGATCGGGATGCCGCCGAAGCGGTCGTAGATCCGCCCGACGCCGTAGTTGGACGCGCTCGCGAGCAGGCCCGACGCGGTCAGGAAGACCGTGATCGCGATGGCGGAGTAGCCGTCGATGCCGAGACGCAGGGGCACGAGCGTCTCGATGGTGCCGGACACGGTGGCGACGAGCACCATCATCACAAGCGCCGCGAGCATGGTGTGGCTGCGGCCCACCACCCGCACGAGCATCCCCACCCCCACCGGCGGCGGCGCCTTCACGCCCGCCGGGGCGCGCCAGACGAGCACGGTCAGCACGACGGTGACGCTGCCGAGCAAGAGGAACGGCGTGCGCAGGCTGTACGCGCCGCCGAGCACGCCGCCCGCGACCGGCCCGAGCAGACCGCCGACCGTGGCGAAGGACATCGCCGTGCCGAGCACCCGCCCGCGGGTGCCGGGCTCGCTCGCCTCCGACAGCCAGGCCATCGCCGCCGTCCAGGAGATGGCCGACGAGAGCCCCTGTCCGGCGCGGGCGGCGAGAAGCGGCCAGAACCCGTCGGCAAAGGCGCAGCCGAAGGTGGCCGCGGCGAGCAGCGCGACGCCGAAGATCGTCAGCGGGCGGGCGCCGACCCTGGCGGCCAGGTAGCCCACCGGCACGGAGAAGACGAGCACCGCCCCGCTGTAGATCCCGACGACCAGGCCGGCCTGGGTCTTCGACAGGTGCAGGTCGTGCACGTACCCCGGCAGCAGCGGGACGATCGCGAACATGAGCAGGGCGTCCAGGAAGACGACCCCGTAGACCACTCGGGGCTGGCGGCGCATCGTGCGAGCGTAGCCGAGCCGCGAATGGGCGCGGCGGGGAGCGGTCGTTATGATGCACGCGCCCGTGAACGCCCTCAACTTCTACTCCCCCGTCGTCGCCGACCAGCTGCGCCACCACCGCAAGACGGCGACCATCCGACTGGGGGACAAGAGCGGCAAGTACAAGAAGGGGCAGGTCGTCTACGTGCTCGTCGGCCAGCGCTTCGGCGTGCGCGAGAAGGTGTTCGACGCGGTGATCGACAAGGTCGAGGTGAAGCCGCTGCGCGAGGTGTCGCCGCGCGAGATCCAGCACGACAACCCGGAGATCCGCCACATCGACGAGTTCACGCACTTCCTGGGCCAGCTCTACAACCGCGAGGTGACCGAGGACGACACGGTCACCGTGATCCACTTCTCCGAGATCCGCGCCTGATCGGCGCTATCCGCGGTGGTACCACGGCGGCCGGTGGATCGCCGTCGCGAGCGCCTCGCGCCCACCGGTGACCACCGCCGGGCCGTGCGTGACGAGCACGTGGTCGAACGGCTCGGCGAGCAGCGGCTCGACCGTCGGCGCGAACCGGTCGGCGTAGAAGCGCAGCCGGCGCTCGTCGAGCGGCTCGTTGCACCACATCCGCAGCCCTTCGCCTGTGCCCACGATGGCGTCGCCGAACGCGAGCGCCCCGCGAGACTCGACCAGCACGGGCAGCTCCGCCCGCCGCGGGCGCCCGATCGAGTAGGCGCGCACGCCGGCCGGTGCCTGGTCCGGGGCGAGCTCGCGAAACGCCGAGGTGTCGGCCATCCGCCGGCCGACGTTGCGGTGTCCCCACACCGTCGCTCCCGGGTAGCGGGCGCAGACCTGCTCGGCGCTGCGCAGGTGGTAGCCGATCGTGATCAGGCAGACCACGGCGCCCGTGACAACGCCGTCCAGGCGCTCCCAGAACCCGCCGTCGCCCTCCGGCGCGAGCGGGTCGACGAGGACCGTGCGGCCCGGATCGACGAGCGCATAGGAGGCCACCTCGGCCCCGAACGCTCCGGGGTGCCACTCCGGGTGCCGCGCCGTCCACCGCCAGATGCCGTCGGCGAGCTGCTCCACGCCGTCAGCCTAGCCCGCCATTCGGGGTCAGACCCCTTTTGGCGGGGTCACCTCCGGCACGGCGTCAGGTTCCCGGACCCGCCAAAAGGGGTCTGACCCCGATTGGCTAATCCTCGTCGTCCCAGACGGCCATCGCGACCGGCACCGTGCCGGGCTTGACGGGCTCCTCGCGGACGGCCCGGCGGGCGCTGCGAAGCGCGGCCCCGGCCCGCTCGACCAGCTCCTCGAAGGACTCGGCGTGGGCCGGGCAGGCGGCGATGCCGACCGCGGCCTGGGGCGTCGAGCCGCCCTCGGTGCGGGCACGGGCGATCGCGCGCAGCACCCGCTCGGACGCGACCGAGGCCGACTTGGAGTCGGTCTCCGGCATGATCACCCCGAACTCGGTCGTGCCCACCCGGCAGGCCACGTCGAGCGCGCGGACGCTGCCGCCGATGGCCGCGCCCAGCGTGCGCATCGACGTCTCGACCTCGTCGGCGGCGATGTCGTCGACGCTTGCGAGGGCCAGCGCCACGGGCCGGTCGTACGTGCGCGACCGCTCGATCTCGCGGGTCAGCGCCTCGACGAAGAAGCGGCTGTTCCAGAGGCCGGTGTCGTCGTCGCGGCGCTCGAGCAGCGTGCTCTCGGTGCGCGCCGCCGACAGCTCGTCGGCGAGCGTGCGGGCACGACGGTGCTCACGCACCGCGAGCAGGGTGGTCGCGACCAGGGCTCCCACCGCGAGGACCAGTATGGGGAGGGTGATCGCGAGGCTCACAACGGTGTTCTCTCGTTATCGCTCGCGGAACGCCGCACGTCAAGCCGGCGGTGCCGCTCGGGCTTGCGGCGGATGTCGACGCCGAAGAGCCGCTCGGGCCGCAGCTCGGCCCCGCACTCGGCGCACGTGAGCGCCATCAGCGAGCCGATCCCGGCGCCGCAGCTCTTGCAGGCGGTGAGCACCTCGCCGCCGCAATCGGGGCATTCCGCGGGCAGCGTCGCGGCGTTCGCGCCCATGAAGCGCCGGCCCCAGCCGCAGCGCAGGCAGAACCCGCAGCGATCTCCCAGCTCGCGGTTGCGCTCAGATCCCATCTCCCGATTCTTGCACACCCGGCCGGGCCCGCTCGCGGTAGCATCGCCGCAATGGTGGCGCAATCCGTCCGGCTCGCCGAGCTGCTGGGAGCGCTGTCGGCGGTGAGCGATCTGGCCCGCGGCCGCCCGGTCGACGACGCGACCCGGTCGTGCCTGGTGGCGACCGGCCTCGCCCGCCGCCAGGGGCTCGCCCCGCCGGCCGTCGCCGACGTCTACTACACGACGCTCCTGCGCTCGGTCGGCTGCACGGCCACCTCCCACGAGATCGCCGGCCTGATGGGTGGCGACGACACGGCCATCCGCGGCCGCGGCGACATGGTCGACATGTCCCGGCCGCGCGAGGCGGCCGCCTTCATCGCCGGGGTCGGGCGGGGCCTGCCGGCGGCGCAGCGCGTGCGGGCTGTCGCCGGCACCGCGGTGCGCGGGAAGCACGCCGCCGCCGAGGGGGCGCGGGCCGACTGCGAGGTGGGGACGGCGATCGCGCGGCGGCTGCGCCTGCCCGCCCCGGTCGAGGGCGCGCTGCTCGACGTGTTCGAGCGCTGGGACGGCCATGGCGGATACCGCGGCGCCGCGGGCGAGGAGATCGCGGAGCCGGCCCGATTCGCGGCGGTGGGGCTGTGCGCGGCGATGTTCTCGCCGGAGCCGGATGGGGCGCAGGCGGCCGTGCGCAGGTGGCGCGGCCGCGCCCTCGACCCGGCGATCTGCGACACGTTTCTCGCCTCGGCCGACGAGCTGCTCGCCGAGGCCGGCGGCGACGACCCCTGGCTCGCCGTCATCGCGGCCGAGCCCGAGCCGTGGCGGACGGCCTCGCCGGAGGGGATCGACACGCTCGCCCGCGCGTTCGCCGACGCCGTCGACCTGAAGGCGCCGTTCCTGCACGGCCACTCGGCCGGCGTGGCCAGCCTGGCGACGCGGGCGGCGGCGCTGGCCGGCTGGCCGCAGGCCCGGGTGACCGACCTGCGCCGGGCGGCGCTGCTGCACGACATCGGCCGGGCCGGCATCCCGACGGGGCTCTGGGAGAAGCCCGGGCCGCTCTCGATCGCCGAGTGGGAGCTGGTGCGCCTGCACCCCTACCACAGCGAGCGCATCCTCGCCCGCTCGCCCGCGCTCAAGCCGCTTGCCGAAACCGCCGGCATGCACCACGAGCGCACCGACGGAAGCGGCTATCACCGCGGCGTCGGCGCAGCGATGCTCGCGCCCGGCGCGCGCTTCCTGGCGGCCGCCGACGCGTTCCACGCCATGACCGAGCCACGGCCGCACCGACCGGCGCTGACCGCCGACGCGGCCGCTGCGACGCTCTCCCGGATGCCGCTCGACCGTGACGCCGTGGCGGCCGTGATCGCGGCGGCCGGAGCGCCGGCGCCCGCCCCGCGCGCCTGGCCCGGCGCGCTCACCGACCGCGAGGTCGAGGTGCTGCGCCTGCTCGCCGCCGGCCGGTCGAAGCGCGAGATCGCCGCCCGGCTCGTGCTGTCGCCCTCGACGGTGCACACGCACACCGTCCACATCTACGCGAAGGCCGCCGTCTCGACGCGAGCGGCGCTCGCGATGTGGGCGATGGAGCACGACCTGGTGATCCCGGGGGACAGAATCGACTGAACGGTCGATGCGGCGGCTCCAGGGCCGCCCGTACGGTGGCGGCGTCACCCCACCCGCTGCAAAGGAGACCACCGTGATCGAGACCACCACCCCCGCCGAGGCCACCGTGCTGCGCGGCTTCGCGGCCTTCGCCACGCAGGACATGGAGACGCTCGGCATCGTGTTCCACCCCGACGTCGTCTGGATCCACCACAACGACGACCGCTTCCAGGGCGCCAAGACCGGCTGGCCGGCCGTGGCCGCCTTCTTCGGCGAGTCCGGCGAGCTGACCCAGGGCACGCTGCGGGTGGAGCCGCACACGACGATGGCGGCCGGCGACCTCGTGACCGTGCTCGCCCGCGTGACGGGCACCCGCCCGGACGGACGGCGGCTGGACGACCAGCAGGTGCTGCTGTTCCGGCTCGAGGACGACCGCGCCGTCCAGGTCGACCAGTACATCGGCGAGCCGGCCGCCGTGGAGGCGTTCTGGGCGTGATCTGCGTCGCATCGGGGGGCGTGCCGCGTTCGGGTGATGTGGCGCGGCCCGCCCACCCGATAGACTGCGCAGAAGCATGGCGGTAGCCCGTGAAGCGACGCCGGTCAACTCGGCGGCGGACATCAAACAGGCGGATCTCGACCGCGAGGACCTCCTCACCATCTACCGCAACATGCTGGTCACGCGGGGGGTCGAGGAGCGCGGCCACATCCTCTACCGCCAGGGCAAGATCCCCGGCAGCTTCTACACCGGGCGCGGCAACGAGGGCGCATCGGTCGGCGTCGCCACCGCGATGCGGGCGGACGACGTCGGCACGCCGATCCAGCGCGACATGGGTGTGCACGTCACCCGCGGCACCGAGCCGTGGCGCATCTTCGCCCAGTACATGGGCCGCAGCGACGGGCTGGCGGCCGGCAAGGACGGAAACGTGCACATGGCCGACATCCGCCTCGGCCTGATCGCGATGGTGAGCCATCTGCCGGCGCTCATGCCCGTCGCGGTCGGGTGCGCGCTCGCGTTCAAGATCCGCAAGGAGCCCCGCGTCGCGGTCGCCTGGAGCGGCGACGGCGCGATGGCCCGCGGCGACGCGCACGAGGCGATGAACCTGGCGGCCGTGCACCGGCTGCCCGTCGTCTTCATCTGCGACAACAACCAGTACGCCTACTCGACCCCGAACCGGGCGGAGTTCGGCGTCGACCACCTCGCCGACCGCGCCGCCGCCTACGGGTTCGAGGGCGTGGTCGTCGACGGCACCGACGTGCTCACCGTCTACCGCGAGGCCCACGCTGCCATCGAGCGCGCCCGCGCCGGCGGCGGGCCGACGCTGCTCGAGCTCGTGACGCTGCGCATGGAGGGCCACGCCGTCCACGACGACGCCTTCTACGTCCCCAGAGAGCTGCTCGAGGCCTACGCCAAGAAGGACCCGATCGAGCGCTACCGGCGCTGGCTGAAGGAGCAGGGCGTGCTGGACGAGGTGCGTGACGACGAGATCGGCGTCGAGGTGAAGCGGCTCCTGAACGAGGCCATGAAGCGGGCCGAGGAGAGCCCCGCCCCGGAGCCGTCCGCGCTCCTCGACGGGATCTACGCCGAGCCGGACGAGCTGGACACCCCCCACCACCGATAGCGAGGTCTTGTGGCCACGAAGACGTACCTGCAGGCGATCTCAGATGCCCTCCGCGAGGAGATGCGGCGTGACTCGCGCGTCTTTCTGATCGGCGAGGACATCGGCGTCTACGGCGGCGCGTTCAAGGTGACGCAGGGCTTCCTGCAGGAGTTCGGCGAGGATCGGGTGATCGACTCGCCCCTGTCCGAGACGGCGATCGTCGGCTCGTGCACCGGGGCGGCGCTGATGGGCATGCGGCCGGTGTGCGAGATGCAGTTCTCCGACTTCGTCTCGTGCGCCTTCGACCAGCTCGTGACCGTCGCCGCCAAGCAGCACTACCGGGTCGGGACGCCGGTGCCCATGGTCGTGCGGCTGCCGTCCGGCGGCGGCTTCTCGGGCGGCCCGTTCCACTCGCAGAACCCCGAGGGCTTCTTCGCCCACTGCCCCGGCCTCAAGATCGCCTGCCCGGCCACCCCGGCCGACGCCAAGGGCCTCCTGATCCAGGCCATCCGCGATCCCAACCCGGTGCTCTACTTCGAGCACAAGCACCTGTACCGGCGCATCAAGGGCGAGGTGCCCGACGGGGAGCACACCGTCGAGTTCGGCAAGGCCCGCACGCATCGCGAGGGCACGGATCTCTCCATCATCACCTATGGCGCGATGGTGTTCACCGCCGAGGAGGCCGCCGAGGCGATCGCCGAGAAGGACGGCACCTCCGTCGAGATCGTCGACCTGCGCACCGTGACGCCGTGGGACCGGCAGGCGGTGATGGAGTCGGTGGCGAAGACCAGCAAGGTGATCGTGCTGCACGAGGACACGCACACCTCCGGCTTCGGCGCCGAGATCGCGGCGACGATCGCCGAGGAGGCGTTCGAGCAGCTCGATGGCCCCGTCGTTCGCGTCACCGCGCCGGACTCCCCGGTACCGTTCTCCCCACCGCTGGAGAAGGCGTTCCTGCCTCAGGTGGCCGACGTGGTCGCCGCGATCGAGAGGCTGTCCTCTTACTGATGACCCCGAGGAGCTGACCCATGGCTACAGGAACACTGGTCGACGTCGTCATGCCCCAGATGGGCGTGAGCGTGTCGGAGGGAACGATCACCCGCTGGGCGAAGGCCGTCGGCGAGACCATCGAGGCCGACGAGACGATCGTCGAGATCTCGACCGACAAGGTCGACACCGAGATCCCTTCCCCGGCGACGGGCGTGGTGCAGGAGCTCCTGGCAGCCGAGGGCGAGACCGTCCCGGTGAACACCCGCATCGCCGTCATCGACACCGGTGGCGGTGGCGGGGGCGAGAGCGGAGGCGGCGGCGAGGCACCGTCCGCGCCCGAGCCGCAGGCGGCGGCACCCGAGGCAGCGGCGGCACCCGAGGCGGCGCCCGCCGCGGCGGCGCCCGCGCCCCAGGCCGCACCGCAGCCGGCGCAGTCCGGCCACGAGGGCAACGGTCACAACGGCGACGGCCGCACGTTCGTGAGCCCCGTCGTCGCCCGCATGGTGGCCGAGCACGGGCTCGACATCAGCGCCATCCCCGGCACCGGCCGCGGCGGCCGGGTGACGAAGAAGGACGTGCAGCAGTTCATCGAGTCCGGCGGCTCCGCCGCGCCGGCGACGCCCGACGTGCACGACGTGCCCCACTTCGCGCCGCCCGAGGCGCCCGACACCTCGGCACCGGCCGCTCCTGCGCCGGCGCCTCCCGCACAGCCGGCGGCCGCCCAGGCGCCCGCACCGGCGGTCGAGGTGGCGGCTCCCGGCGAGGCCGGCCCCGGCGAGGAGCTCTACCGCTTCAACACGATCCGCAAGGTGATCGCGCGGCACATGCGCCACTCGCTCGAGACGGCGGCCCAGGTGACCACCGTCATCGAGGTGGACATGACCGGCGTCGTCAACCTGCGCAAGCAGTGGAAGCCCGAGTACCAGAAGCGGTACGGCGTCAACCTCACGTACATCCCGTTCGTCGCCCGCGCGACGATCGACGCGATCGGCCGCTGGCCGTGGGTGAACTCGGAGGTGAACGGCGAGACCGCCCTGATCAAGAAGTACGTGAACCTGGGCATGGCGGTGGCCGTCGACGACGCCAAGGGGTTGATGGTGCCGGTGATCCACGGCGCCGAGGAGAAGAACCTCGTCGGCCTCTCGCGGTCGGTGATCGAGCTGGCCGAGAAGGCGCGCACCAAGACGCTCTCCCCCGACGAGATGAGCGGCGGCACGTTCACGATCACGAACCCCGGCGTGTTCGGGGCGCTGATCGGAACGCCGATCATCCCCGAGGGCCAGGTCGCCATCCTCGACGTGGAGGCGATCGTGAAGCGGCCGATGGTGGTCACCGACGACCACGGCAACGACGCCATCGCGATCCGGCACATGATGTTCCTGTGCCTCTCCTACGACCATCGTCTGGTCGACGGCGCCTACGCCGCCCAGTTCATGGCCCAGGTGAAGCAGAACCTCGAGCGCTGGGACGAGCAGGCCTTCGGGCTATGACGTGGGGGAACCCAGGGAGTGGCTGAAGGGGCGTACCTGTACGACCTGCCGGGCCTGGTGCCCTACGGCGAGGCGCTGCGCCTGCAGCAGGAGCTTGCGGCCGCCCGCTCCCAGCAGGCCATCCCCGACACGATCGTCCTGCTCGAGCACGAGCCGGTGATCACGCTCGGCTCGCGGGCGGTGCGGGCGCAGGAGCTGCCGCTCACCGACGCCGAGTACGCCGCGCACGGGATCGAGATCGTCACGGTGCCGCGGGGCGGTCGCTCCACCTATCACGGCCCCGGTCAGCTCGTGTGCTACCCGATCCTCGACCTGAACGCCCGTGGCCGTGACCTGCGCCGCCACGTGCGCGGCCTGGAGCAGACCATCACTGCGACGCTGGGCGAGTTTGGGATCGAGGGGCGGGCGCTCGACGAGCCGCATCAGAGCGGCGTGTGGGTCGAGGATCGCAAGATCGCCTCGATCGGCGTGCGCTGCGCCCGCTGGGTGACGAGCCACGGACTTGCGCTCAACGTCGACCTCGACCTCGGCGTGTACGACCTGTTCGACGCCTGCGGCCTGGGCGGTGCCCGATTCACGTCGATCGGTGCCGAGACCGGCCGGCCCGTCACCACCGCCGACGTGCGCCGGCCGCTCCTGGCCGCCCTCGCCGGGGCGTTCGACCTCGAGCTCGATCTCCTGCCGGAGGCGCCGCATGCCGTGGTCTGAGCTGCAGAAGACGCGGCCCGAGTGGATGACCGTGCGGGCGCCGTCGCCGAGCGGCCGGTTCCAGGAGCTGCGCGGGCTGATGCGCGAGGGCGGCCTGCACACGGTGTGCGAGGAGGCCCGCTGCCCCAACATCGGCGAGTGCTGGGGGCGCGGCACCGCCACGTTCCAGATCATGGGCGACGTGTGCACGCGCGCGTGCCGCTACTGCGCCGTCACGTCGGGCCGGCCCGAATCCGCGCCCGAGCCGCTCGAGCCGCTGCGGGTCGCCCGCGCCGTCGAGCGGATGGGCCTGCGCCACGTGGTCGTCACGTCGGTCGACCGCGACGACCTGCCCGACCGCGGAGCGGGCCACTTCGCGGCCACGATCCGGGCCGTGCGCCGCGCCAACCCCGGCTGCGGCATCGAGGTGCTCGTGCCCGACTTCCTCGGCTTCCGCGAGGAGGCGCTGCGCACCGTGCTCGAGGCGGCCCCCGACGTCTTCAACCACAACATCGAGACCGCCGCGCACCTGTACCGGCGGGTGCGGCCGAAGGGCGACTACGAAAAGGCGCTCGATCTGCTCGACCGGGCCAAGGACGTGTGGGCCGAGCTGCATCCGGCCCGGCCGCCGCTCACGACCAAGTCGGGCATCATCGTCGGCATGGGAGAGAGCGACGCCGACGTCGCCGAGGTCATGCGCGACCTGCGCGCCCACCGCGTCGACGTCGTCACGATCGGGCAGTACCTGCAGCCCACCGAGCGCCACCTGCCGCTCGACCGCTGGGTGACGCCCGAGCAGTTCCGCTGTTACCGCGAGCAGGGCGAGGCGATGGGGTTCGGCTCCGTCTTCGCCGGCCCGCTCGTGCGCTCGAGCTACCGGGCCGACGAGCAGCGGCTCGCCGCCGAGGGCGGGTCGCGCGCCGTGGCTCACTAGGCGTCCGCGCTCGGTGAACGACGACCTCTCGCCGCTGCCCGGCACGGGAGGTGCACTACCTGCGGTCGGAGCACGTCGGCGACGAGTTCAAGGTCATCGTCGGGCACTGCGAGTCAGCGGGCTCCGCAGCGCCCGCGGTGCTCATCCTGGGTGACATCTGGGCCAACTTCGGGACGGCGGTGGAGATCGTCCGGCTGCTGAGGCTGAGCGAGGTCGTCCCGCCGCTGCTCGTCGTCGGCGTCGGCTATCGCACGACCGCCCTCGATCGGATCGTCAGCCTGCGGGCCCGCGATTTCACACCGAGCGTCGCGCTCGGGCCCGGCTTCACGGACGCGGCGATGATGGGCGGCGCGGACCGGTTCGCCGCGTTTCTCAGGATGAGCTCAAGCCCTGGCTGCGGGAGCGGTTCGCGGTCGATCCGGACGACGCCATGTTCTTCGGCGACTCGCTCGGTGGGCTGTTCGCGACGTACCTGCTGCTCGGCCCGCCGGGCGTCTTGCGCCGGTACGGCATCGGCAGCCCGTCGCTCTGGTGGGATGCCGGCTCGATGTTCGACCGCGAGGAGCGGTACGCACAGGCGCACGCCGACCTGAACGCAAGGGCGTTCCTCTCGGTCGGCGCTCATGAGACGGTCGAGGGCCGCAGGCGCTTCATCGAGCAGCTGCCCGCCGACCGGCGCGCGGCGGCGCAGGCCGAGGACGCCGACGACCCACCGGTCGACATGGTCGCCGACTGCGAGCGGATGGTCGCCGCCCTGCGCGGGCGGGGCTACCCGCGCCTCGACGTCGGCCTCGAGGTGCTGCCCGGCGAGTACCACGAGACCGCGCCGCCGCTGAATCTCTCCCGCTCGCTGCGATACCTGTTCGACGCGCCGCGCTGACCCGGAGCCGGCGAGACCGGTCAGGCGGTGAGCCCGGAGGTGACGGTCACCGTCGCCAGGCCGCCGGCCCGCAGCGCCGCGGCGATCGCCGGAAGCGCCGCGGCCGTGCGCTGCCAGGAGCCGCGCGCCGAGTAGGCGTCGGAGTCGTGCAGGAGCAGGATGTCGCCGCCCGCCGCGCCTGCGGCGACGCGACGGGCGATCGCGGGCGGGGTCGCCCCCGGCTCCCAGTCGCGGCCCCAGCGCGACCAGCCGACCACCGGCATGCCGCCCCCGCGAGCGAACCGCAGCGTCGAGAGGCTGGCGGCCCCGAACGGCGCGCGCAGCGTGCCCAGCTCGGCGCCCGCGAGCGCCTCGATCTCGGCGCGGGCGCGGGCGAGCGTGCGCTCGAGCACGAGCGGCGGCACGAGCCCGTGCGGCAGGTGCCGGCCCCCGTGCAGGCCGAGCTCGTGCCCGGCCGCGACGATCTCGCCCAGCAGCCGCGGGCAGCGCCGCGCCTGGGACGCCACCACGTAGAACGTCGCCGTCAGCCCCAGCCGGTCGAGCTGCGCAAGCACCGCGGGCGTGCCTTCCGGGTGCGGGCCGTCGTCGAACGTGAGCGCGACCGCGTCGGCGCGGCCGGGCAGGCGGCGCACCACGCCCGGGTAGCGCAACCGGCCCACGGCCGCGAGCCCGGGCGACGCGTACACCGCCGCGCCCGCGACGGCGAGCCGCGCTAGCGACCGTCCCACGGCTGGACGATCGCGGTGCCGTGCGCCGGCGGCGCGGCCGTGGCCACGGCGTCGGCCACGCGGTCGGCCATCCCGAGCGCCATCACGGTCGCGGTCAGCGCGGCCACCCGGCGGGCGCGGACGAACGCGCGGGTCGGCCCGGTGGTTCCGCGCAGGTCGTCGAGGCACGCGGCGCTGCACGGCCGCTGGAAGAGCTCGCTCGCCGCGGCGGCGCTCGCGGGCGCCGTCGCGGCCCAGAAGCCCGGATCGGTCAGGAGGTCGCACAGGTCGCGGCCGGTCGCCGCACCCGTGACCATCCCGGCGCGTTCCATGTGCCGGCTGTTGTCCTCGCCGTGCCCGGGGAGGGGATCGAACATCACCACGGGCAGGCCGGCGGCGAAGGCTTCGAGGCAGGTGAGGCCGCCGGCGTTCGCAACCAGCACGTCGCAGGCCGCCATCAGCGCCGGCATCTGGTCGGTGAAGCCGAAGGTGACCGCACCGGAGAGCAGCTCGTCCGCGTCCAGGCGCCGCCTGAGCCCCGCGTTGTGGCCGGAGACGACGACCGGCCGCAGGCCGGGCACCGAGACGACGGCCCGGGCCGCCCCCTGCAGATTGCCGACGCCCCACGCGCCGCCCACGATCAGCACCGCCCGCTCCTGCGGCCCGATGCCGAGCAGGCGGCGCGTGCGCGGCGCCGACCGCGGCATCGACCGGCAGGATGGGCACCGGCGGGCGCACGGCGCGCATCCCGGTGACGCACGCACGGCCGACGCCGAGGTTGTCGTCGAGCTCGGGGTGCACCCACGCGGGGTGCGGATCGAAGTCGGTGATGAGCGCGCAGCAGGGCACCCGCAGGCGGCCGGTGCGGCGCAGCCGGGCGAGCACCATCGACACCACCGGATAGGCGGAGACGACACGGTCATATCCGTGGCCCTCGATCCGGTCGAGCAGCCGCCGCCCGCCCCGGAGTGCCAGCGCCGCGCCGAAGAGGCGGATCAGGCGGCGCGAACGGGTCGCCCGATACAGCAGCCGCCACGACCACGGTGCATACTCGATCTGGCAGTGATAGCCGTCGACCACCAGCTTGTGCACGCCCCGCCCGATCAGCGCGAGGCCGTCGTCGATCTCGACCTCGTCGCCGCGGTCGCGCAGCTCGGCGGCGACACCACGGGCAGCGGCATCATGGCCTGCGCCCACCGGAGCGGAGAGGATCAGGACCCGCATATCGGTTTTAGCGCAGCTCTGACCGAGAGAGCACCGGCATGAGTCGAGAGCTTAGACGCTCCCACCGGCCGTTGCCCGGAAACGCGGCCCCACGCCAACACAGCCTTAAACTGCACTCGTGAGCAGGTTCCACATCCTGGTCTGGGGCTCCGGGGACCTGCCGCCGGTCGTCTGCGTGCATCGCGCCCGGGCCCACGCGCGCCGGTTCGAGCGGCTCGCGCGCATGCTCGCCGGGCGCCGGCGCGTGATCGCCTACGACCTGCGCGGGCACGGCCGCTCGCCCTGGTCGGGCCCGCACACGCTGCATCAGCACACCCTCGACCTGGACGAGGTGCTGGAGGCCGCGGGCGTCGATCAGACGGCGCTCATCGGCGACGGGTTCGGCTCCCGGGTCGCGCTCGAGTACGCGGCCGCCCACGGCGAACGGATCACGGCCCTCTCGCTGCTCGACCCCCCGCTGTGGCCGCGGCTGGAGCAGGTGCTCGCGCTGGCCGGCTCCGAGCGCCACGGCCAGGTCTTCACGAGCGCGGACGCGGCGATCGCGAGCTGGCCCGGCTACGCCGGCCTGTACCACACCCCGCGCGCGCTGGTCGAGGAGGACGTCGCCGAGCACCTGGTGGTCGACCAGGACGGGCGTCTGCGCTTCCGCTACAGCCACGACGCGGCCGCGGCCGCGCTCGAGGCGCTGGGGGCGCCCGTCGAGAACCTCAAGGAGGTCGTATGCCCCGTGCTGCTCGTCCGCGGGGACCGCTCCGACCTGCTGACCGCTGCAGACGCCGAGCTGGCCGCGGCCGAGCTGCGCCGCTGCCGGGTCGAGGTCGTCCCGGGCGGGCACGTGCCCCTGTGGGACGCGCTGGCCGAGACCGGCGCGCTCGTCAAGGACTTCATGTCGGCCCGCACGCGGGCGTGAGCCGAACCCGCCCGCCCCGACAGGATCGCTCTGTCGCCAACCGCAGGCGTTGCGCTCAGGAGGCGATGATCTCCGCGAACGCCGGCTCGGCGCGGATGCCGTCCAGGTCGGGGTCCTTCGCCGCGATCATGCGCATCCGCCGGGAGCCGGCGGCCGCGCGGAGGGCTTCGAGCGCGGCCTCGGTGCGTCCCGCCTTGCTCTCGCAGCAGGCGAGCATGTAGGCGAGCATCGGCAGATGCGGATGGGCAGCCGCGAGCTCGCGGGTGCGCTCGGCCGCCTCGGCGTACCTCCCGTCGTTGTAGAGGGGGGCGACCGGCATCCACACCTCCCAGCCGTCGGGCTCGTACGGCTCACCCGGCGTCCCGCCGACGGCGACGATGGTCGTTCCCGGCTCCTCGGCGAACGCCGTGCGCATCACGCCGGGCCGGGCGAAGACGAAGGTGCCCGCCGGAGCATCCACCCGCTCACCGTCGAGCTCGAAGGTCGCCCGCCCGCGGTGGACGAGATAGAGCTCCTCCGAGTCGCCGGCCTCGTCATGCTCGTTCAGCACCCGCTCGCCCGCGGCGGCGGCCGTCCAGGCGTTCACGCCGAACGACGTGATCCCGAAGTGGTGGCGCACCGGCCGGCAGGGGATGCGGTCGGGGATCTCGTCGATGTCGTCCAGGCGGACGACGGCGTAGCCCGTCATACGGCCTCCTCCCGCAAGCGCACGGCCGCACTCAGGCCGATGCAGCATCGAGCGCCCATCAATCGGCCGACCTTACCAGGGAGCGAGGCGGCGGCCCCGCCGGACGAGGGCCGGGGTCGGGCGGCGTTTCTCTGCCAATTGACGTTCGAGCGAATGCCAATTGGGTGATCAGCGCAGAAGCCCGTAGACGATCACCCCGACGAGCACGATCACGAGCACGCCGATCGGCACCCACGCGGAGCCGGCGCGGGCGTCGATCACGCGGTCGGCCGGCTCGGCGACCGGGTACATCGGCTCGTCGCCGGCCGCGATCCGATGGGCCAGCGCCTGGGCGCCGTCGGCCTTCACGAGGGCGGCCGCCACCTCCGGGTCGACCGCGAGGGTGGCGGCGATCTCGGCCTCGTCTGCGCCGCTGTCGCGCAGCTCGATGTAGCGCCGCACGTCGGCGTCGCTCATGCCGAAGTCGGTCGCATCCTGGGCCGCGAACCGCAGCGCCAGGAACCGGCTATCGGGCGACGGGGACGGCAAGCTCCGCCCAGCGCGCGAACAGGCTGCGCCCGGTCGCCCGCATCCCGGACTCGGCGGCGTCGAACTCCGCGAGCAGCCGCTCCATCCCGCCGGCGCCGAGCACCCGGTCGGCATAGCCAACGTACTCGGGCACCTGCGCCCACTCGCGCGCCATCGCCGGCAGCACCTCGACGTGGAACTGGACGCCGTAGGCCAGGCGGCCGTACCGGAACGCCTGATGCGGGCAGGCCGGAGAGGACGCGAGCAGCGTCGCCCCCTCGGGCAGGTCGAACGTGTCGCCGTGCCACTGCAGCGTCGGGAAGCTGCGCGGCAGGCCGGCGAAGATCGGATCGGCGGCGCCGTCGGCGGTCAGGGAGACGGGCAGCACGCCCACCTCGGGCTCGGGGCCCGGGTAGACGCGGGCACCCAGGCTGGCGGCGAGCAGCTGCACGCCGAGACAGGCGCCGAAGTACGGCACGCCGGCCCGCACGGCCTCGCCGATCAGCTGCTTCTCGGCCGTGAGCCAGGGCAGGTCGGCGTCGTCGTTCACGCTCATCGGACCGCCCATCGCGACGATGGCGTCGAACTCGCCGAGCCGGGGCAGCGGGTCGCCCTCGTCGAGCTCCACCCGGTGCAGGTTCGCCCCGAGCTCGTGCAGCACCGTCTCGTACTCGCCCGGCGGCTCGCAGGCGATGTGCTGCAGGACGAGCACGTCCATGCGGCTAGGCGCCTTCGCTCTGGTTGCCGCGGGCGATCGCCCGCAGGTCGAGCGCCTTGTCGAGGACGTCCTCGGCGACGCCGTGAGCGCGGGCGACCTCGCGCAGCGACCGGCCCGACCCGGCGGCGTCCTTGACGATCGCGGTGGCCCGGTCGTAGCCGATGTAGGGGTTGAGCGCCGTCGCGACGGCGAGCGTGCTCTCGGCGTGGCGCTCGCAGTTGGCCTCGTTGGCCTCGATGCCCTGCACGCAGCGCTCGGCCAGCAGGCGGCAGGCCGCCGCCAGGAGGCCGATCGACTGCAGCAGGTTGCGCGCCATCAGCGGGATCTGGACGTTCAGCTCGAAGTTGCCCTGCAGGCCGCCGACGGCGATCGCGGCGTCGTTGCCGATCACCTGCGCCGCCACCTGGCAGGCCACCTCGGGGATGACCGGGTTGACCTTGCCGGGCATGATCGAGCTGCCCTTCTGCAGCTCGGGCAGGATGATCTCGGCCAGGCCGGCGCGCGGGCCGGAGCCCATCCAGCGCAGGTCGTTGGCGAGCTTCGTGAGCGACACGGCCACCGACCGCAGCGCGCCCGACGCCTCGACCAGGCCGTCGCGGTTGGCCTGCGCCTCGAACGGGTCGGCGGGTGGATGGATGCCCAGGCCGGTGGTCTCGCCGAGCACTGCGCGGACGCGGGCGGCGAACTCGGGATGCGTGTTCAGGCCGTTGCCGACCGCCGTGCCGCCGAGCGGGATCTTGCCCAGGCGACCGAGCGTGGAGTCGACCCGCGCACGGCCCTCGCGCATCTGCGCGGCGTAGCCGCCGAACTCCTGCCCGAGCGTGACCGGCACGGCGTCCATCAGGTGCGTGCGGCCCGACTTGACCACGTCCTTGAACTCCGCGGCCTTCGCCGCGAGCGCGTCCGCGAGCAGGTCGAGCGCCGGCTGCAGGTCGTGGACGATGCGGTCGAGGGCGGCCAGGTGCACGGCCGACGGGAACACGTCGTTCGACGACTGGCCCATGTTCACGTGGTCGTTGGGGTGCACGCCCTCGCCGGCGAGGGCGGCGATCACCTCGTTCGCGTTCATGTTCGACGAGGTGCCCGAGCCGGTCTGGAAGACGTCGATCGGGAACTGGTCGTCGTGGTCGCCGGCCGCCACCTCGTCGGCGGCCGCGGCGATCCGCGCAGCCAGGTCGGCGTCGAGCAGGCCCAGGTCGGCGTTCACGCGCGCGGACGCGGCCTTGATGCGGCCCAGCCAGTGCACCACGGCCGCCGGGATCGGCTCGCCCGAGACGGGGAAATTCGCGACCGCCTTGCGCGTCTCGGCACCCCAGAGCTCTCGCCCATGCGTGATCTCAGCCATGCGCACAGACTACTTCAGGTGCCTGGCACCGGACACCGGTGCCAGGCACCTGCCCAGAGCCTCATTCAGTCGAGTACTTGGGCTGGGCCTTCTCGCCGCGGATGCGGGCGACGGCGTGGTTCGCGGCCAGCGCCGCCTCGGAGAAGCCGACCGTGATCAGCGTGATCTTGCCGTCGAAGCCGGCCACGTCGCCGGCGGCGTAGATGCCGGCCAGGTTGGTCTCGCAGCTCTGGTTCACCCGGATCTGGCGCTTGTTCGCGAACTCGAGGCCCCAGTTGGCGATCGGGCCCAGGTGCGAGACGAACCCGAGCAGGGTCACCACGTCGTCGCACGCGACCTCGCGCAGCTCGCCGGTCTCGGTGTTCTCGACCGTGATCTGCTCGAGCCGCCCGTTGCCCGCCGCCGCGCGCACCTCGCACGGCACCATGATCTGCACCCGGCCCTCGTCGGCCAGGCGGCGCACCTCGTTGACCGACGACTCGAGGCCGCGGAAGCGCTCGCGGCGATGGATGAGCGTGATCGGCGGCGCGGCCGTGTCCTGCAGCCCGAGCGCCCAGTCGAGCGCCGAGTCGCCGCCCCCGACCAGCACCACCCGCCGGCCGGCGAAGGCCTCCTTGCGCTTGACGAAGTAGTGCAGGCCGTTGCCCTCCCACCGGTCCAGGTCGGGCAGATCCAGCTTGCGCGGGTTGAACGCGCCGTGGCCCGCGGTGATGATCATCGTACGCGTGAGCAGCGTCTCGCCCGCGGCGGTGTGGAGCTCGATAACGTCGTCGGAGCGGTGGGAGACGGTCTCGACGACCTCGCCGAGCCGCACCTCGGGCTCGTACTGCATCGCCTGCTCGGTCAGGCGGTCGATCAGCTCCTGGCCGTTGATCTTGGGATACCCGGCGACGTCGAAGATGTGCTTCTCGGGATAGACCGCAGACACCTGGCCGCCGAGCTGCTCGAGGCTCTCGACGATCCGGACGCTGGCATCCCGGTGGCCGCCGTAGTACGCGGCGGCCAGACCGGTCGGCCCGCCGCCGATGATCGTGATGTCGACGATCTGCTCGGAACTCACGATTGGAGTCTAGAAGACCGAGATTGTGACAGCGGGCACCCCATGCGATTCGGCCAGAATATGCCAAACCGAGCCGCCCGGAAGCTGGGCTTGTGAGCGGTGCTATAGTCGCCAGCGGTGCTCGGCGACTGGGCAGCTCTGCTGGTGTTCGCGGCGATCGCATTCGTGATCCCGTTCAGCTTGCTCGTTGCCACGTTCGCCCTCTCGACGCGCACCTCGCGCCACGCCGGCGACAAGAGCATCCCGTTCGAGTCCGGCGTCTCGTCGCACACCTTCGTGCCGGGCCGCTTCACGATCAGCTACTACATGACCGCGATGCTCTTCATCGTGTTCGACATCGAGATCGTGTTCCTGTATCCGCTGGCCCTCGAGCTGCATGCGCTCAAGTGGTTCGGCCTGGCCGAGATGACCACGTTCGTCGTGCTCCTGGTGGTCGCATACGTGTACGTCTGGCGGAGGGGGGCCCTGGAATGGCGGTAACGCCGGTCCACATCGACCGGGCGGTGCGCTCCGAGGATCTGGAGCAGTACGTGATGCTGACGACCGTCGAGAAGGCGGTCGCCTGGGCGCAGTCGAACTCGATCTGGCCGGCCGGCTTCGGCCTGGCCTGCTGCGCGATCGAGATGATGTCGCTGCCCTCGCCGCGCTACGACATCGCCCGCTTCGGCGCCGAGGTGTTTCGCAGCTCGCCCCGCCAGGCCGACCTCCTGATCGTGTCCGGGCGCGTCTCGCACAAGATGTCCGCGCCGCTGCGGCAGGTGTACGACCAGATGCTCGTCCCGAAGTGGGTGATGGCGATGGGCGCCTGCTCGAGCTCGGGCGGCATGTTCGCGAACTACGCGATCCTCCAGGGCGTCGACAAGATCGTGCCGGTGGACGTGCACGTGCCCGGCTGCCCGCCCCGGCCCGAGGCCGTGATCGACGGTCTGCGCCTGATCCAGCGTAAGATCCGCGCCGGCATCCCGCCGGCGTACGAGCAGGAGAAGTCGAAGGCGTGACTGCGGCGCAGCTCGCCGCGGCGGTGCGCAAGGCCGTGCCCGGGTCCGTCGTCGGGCACGAGAAGGGCCTCGACATGCCGACCCTCACCGTCAAGCCGGCCAGGCTCGTCGAGGTCTGCACCTACCTGCGCGACGAGCAGGGCAAGAACTTCCTCTCGGCGGTGTCGGCCGTCGACCATCTCGGCTACGGCGAGGAGGTCGCCGGCTACTTCGGCAGCGAGCGCGGCCGCGACATGAACGCCACCGGCAGCTGGGGCGCGGCCACGACGCCCGCGCCGCCGCCCAAGCGCTTCGCCGTCCGCTACCACATGGCCCACGTCGGCGACGGCCCATCCGAGCGCGTGCGCGTGCAGGTGTGGCTCGACGACGGCGAGGAGGTCGCATCCGTCGTCCCGGTGTGGCCGACGGCCGACTGGCACGAGCGCGAGCAGTACGACCTCATGGGGATCGTGTTCGCGGGCCATCCCAACCTGCGCCGCCTGATCCTGCCCAACGACTGGGCCGGCCATCCGCTGCGCAAGGACTACCCCATCGGCGGCGAGCCGGTGCAGTTCACGGACGCCGTATGAGCATCGTCGAGCGCCCACCCGCTCCCGTCGAGCCGCTGTACGCGCCCGCGCAGATCCCGCCGGGCGCCCCGTCGAAGGTCGACCCGCCGCCCGGCGAGGACCTGATCACCGTCAACTTCGGGCCCAACCACCCGTCGACCCACGGCGTGCTGCGGCTGATCGTGACGCTCGACGGCGAGGTGGTCGTCGGCCTCGACGCCGACATCGGCTACGTCCACACCGGGTTCGAGAAGAACTTCGAGCAGAAGACGTACTGGAAGGCGATCCCGTACTCCCCGCGCATGGACTACGTGGCCTTCTTCGCCAACGAGCTCGCCTACGTGGGCGCGGTCGAGAAGCTGATCGGGATCGACGTGCCCGAGCGGGCGCAGTGGATCCGCACCCTCTTCGCCGAGCTGAACCGGATCCACAGCCACCTGATCTACCTGGGCACGTCCGGGGTCGAGATGGGGGCGATGTCGGTCTTCTTCTACTGCCTGCGCGAGCGCGACGCGGTGCTCGACCTGTTCGAGATGGCCACCGGCGTGCGCATGCACGACCGCTACCCGCAGGTCGGCGGCGTGGCCGAGGACCTGCCGAAGGGGTTCTACGCCGAGTGCCGCAAGTTCTGCGAGATGATGCCCAAGCGGATCGACGAGTACCTCGACCTCCTGGCCGGCAACCCGGTGTGGAAGTCGCGCTACCAGGGCATCGGCACCATCTCCGCCGAGACCGCGATCGCGATGGGCCTCTCCGGCCCCAACCTGCGCGCGTCCGGCCCCGCCTACGACCTGCGCCGGGTCGACCCCTACCTCGTCTACGACCAGGTCGACTTCGAGGTCATCACCGCCGAGCAGGGCGATGCCTACGCCCGCTTCCTGTGCCGGGCGAAGGAGATGTACGAGTCGGTGCGGATCATCGAGCAGTGCCTCGACAAGATGCCGGCGGGGCCGGTCATGGCGACCGACCGCAAGTACGTGCTGCCGCCCCGGGCCGAGCTGCACACGTCGATGGAGTCGCTGATCCACCACTTCAAGCTCGTCACCGAGGGCTTCCGGGTGCCGCCGGGCCAGGTCTACTACCCGATCGAGTCGCCGCGCGGCGAGTTCGGCTGCTACCTGGTGTCCGACGGCGGGCCCAAGCCCTGGCGGGCGCACTTCCGCGCGCCGAGCTTCGTCAGCCTGCAGGTGACGGCCATGATGTCGGTCAACCGCTACGTCGGCGACATGATCGTCGTCGTCGGGTCGCTCGACGGCGTCATGGGCGAGGCGGACAGGTAGTGGACCCGGCCACGCGCGAGACCCTGGCGGGCGCCCTGGAGACGCGGCCGCAGATGCCGCCGCCGCTGCGCCCGGACGACGCGAGCGCGCCGCTGCGCGACCGCATCCTGGCCGTTGTCGCGCTCTACCCCGAGCCGCGCTCGGCGCTCATCCCGGCGCTGCGCCTGGCCCAGGAGGAGTACGGCTGGCTCTCGACCGAGGCCTACGAGCAGGTGGCCGACGCGACCGGCTTCACGCCGGCGCTGTGCAAGTCGGTGGCCTCGTTCTACGACATGTTCCGGCTCAAGCCCGCCGGGCTCCACGAGATCTGCGTGTGCACGAACATCGCCTGCGCCCTGGTCGGCGCCGGCGACACGCTGCGTGAGTTCGAGCGCGAGCTCGGCATCCACGCCGGCGAGACCACCGCCGACGGCCGGTTCACCCTGCGCACCGTGGAGTGCTACGGCGGCTGCGGATGGGGCCCCGTGGTGTCGGTCGACGAGCGCTACCACGAGCCGTTTGCGCCCGACCGGGTGAAGCCGCTTCTGGACGAGCTGCGGGGGGAGGGCGAATGAGCGCCCCGACACAGAAGATCCTGCTCGACTTCGAGGGCGACCGCCGCGACGCCCACGCCTACGAGCAGGCCGGCGGCTACAGGTCGCTGAAGCAGGCGCTCGGGATGGAGCCGGCCGACGTCGTGTCGGTGGTCGACGCCTCCGGCCTGCGCGGCCGCGGCGGCGCCGGCTTCCCCACGGGGCGCAAGGCGTCGTTCCTGCCGAAGGGGCGCACGTCGGCCTACCTGTGCGTGAACGCGGACGAGTCCGAGCCGGGCACGTTCAAGGACCGCGAGATCATGCTGCGCAACCCGCACGCGCTGATCGAGGGCGTCCTGATCATGGCGTACGCCATCCAGGCGACGTCTGCCTTCATCTACATCCGGGGCGAGTACCGCACCGAGTTCGAGGTGCTGAAGCGGGCCCTCGAGGAGGCGCACAGCCGCGGCTATGTCGGCCGCAACGTGCTCGGGTCGGGGTATGACGCCACGGTCGTGCTGCACCGGGGCGCCGGGGCGTACATCTGCGGCGAGGAGACGGCCCTGCTGACCTCGCTCGAGGGCGAGCGCGGCCAGCCGCGGTCGAAGCCGCCGTTCCCGGCGGTCGCCGGCCTCTACGCCGCCCCCACGCTCGTGAACAACGTCGAGACGCTGGCGTCGGTGCCCTTCATCCTGCAGATGGGCGGCGAGGCCTACGCCGCGATCGGCACCGAGCGCTCGAAGGGCACGCGCGTGTTCTCGCTCTCGGGCAACGTCCGCCGGCCGGGCAACTACGAGCTGCCGCTGACCGCGACGCTGCGCGATCTGATCGAGGGGCTCGGCGGCGGCGCGCCGGAGGGCCGCTCGATCAAGGCGATCATCCCCGGCGGCTCCTCGACGCCGCTGCTCATGCCCGACCAGCTCGACACCGGCATCGACTACGAGTCGATCGCCGCGGCCGGGTCGATGGCCGGGTCGGGCGCCGTGGTCGTGATCGACGATCGCGCGTGCATGGTGCAGCTGGCGCTGCGCGTGGCCCAGTTCTACCGCCATGAGAGCTGCGGCAAGTGCACGCCGTGCCGCGAGGGCACCAAGTGGGGCGTGGACATCATCCAGCGCATCGAGGAGGGCACGGCGTCGCAGGGCGACCTCGACCTGCTCCTGAACGTGTGCGACCGCATCCTGGGCAAGTGCCTGTGCCCGCTCGGCGACGCGATGGCGATGCCGGTCGCGAGCTACGTGACCCACTTCCGCGCGGAGTTCCAGCGCCACATCGACGAGGGCGGCTGCCCGTTCGTGGAGCAGAGCCCGATCGCCTCGCTCTACCACGACACGAGCGGGGTGCCGGCGTGAACACGTTTCACGACGCGTTCCTGGACGTGCGCCGCCGTATCGCCGAGGGCGAGGACCCCGACGTGATCGTGCCCGAGCTCATGCGCCTGGCGGAGGCGCAGGACGAGATCGACATGGCCGAGGCGCTCTACGAAGACGAGGCCGACGATGAGTAACCCGCCAGGCGGGGTCAGACCCCTTTTGGCGGGGGAGCAGAGCAGCTGATGGCGACCGTCGAGACCGGCATGGTCACGCTGACGATCAACGGCCGCTCGGTGACCGTGCCGAAGGGCATCTCGGTGGTCGAGGCGGCCGCCGAGGCCGGGATCGAGATCCCGGTGTTCTGCTACGAGCCGCGGCTCGGGGCGGGCGTCGGCGCGTGCCGCATGTGTCTGTGCGAGATCGAGGGCATGCCCAAGCTGCAGACCGCGTGCACGACGCCGGCCGCCGACGGCATGGTGATCGACTCCCACGGCGCGCGGGCGAAGGAGGGCCAGGACGCGGTGCTCGAGTTCCTGCTCCTGAACCACCCGCTCGACTGCCCCGTCTGCGACAAGGGCGGCGAGTGCCCGCTGCAGGACCTGACGTTCCGCTACGGCCCCGGCGTCACCCGGATGACGCTGCCCAAGCGCACGCAGGAGAAGCCGATCCCGATCTCGCCGCTGATCAAGCTCGACCGCGAGCGCTGCATCCTCTGCTACCGCTGCACGCGCTTCTCGGAGGGCGTCTCGGGCGACATGCAGCTCGTGCCCGAGAACCGGGGCGCGAACTCGATCATCACCACGTTCGAGGGCCGTCCCTACACCAACGAGTTCTCGGGCAACGTCACCGAGCTGTGCCCGGTGGGCGCGCTCACATCGACCACCTACCGGTTCCTCGCCCGGCCGTGGGAGATCCAGAACGTGCCGACCACCTGCGGCCAGTGCGCGGTCGGCTGCAACACCTACGCCACCATCCGCGAGGGTCGGGTCGCGCGCGTGCTCTCGCGCAACCACCCCGGCGTCGACGAGGGCTGGCTGTGCGACAAGGGCCGCTACGGCCTCGGCCACCTGCACGATCCCGGCCGCGTCACCCAGAACCTGATCCGCGGCGGCCGCGGCCTCGAGGCCGTGTCAACGACCGATGTGCTCGATCACGTCGCCGACCGCCTGCGGGCGACGGTCGAGCGGTTCGGCCCCGGGTCGGTGGCCGTGCTCATGTCCGGCGAGCAGACGAACGAAGAGGCGCACGCCTGGGCGCGGCTGCTGTCCGAGGCGCTCGGCGGCGGCACGAGCGTGTGCGGCCCGGAGGGCGGCCCCTGGTGGAGCGAGCTCGAGCCGTATGCCGCGTCCATCGCCGA
>CAVQXH010000003.1:517500-1312738 GCA_963717845.1 uncultured Actinomycetes bacterium | reverse complement strand
AATCCCTATAACCCCCGCGTTCCTTGACTCCGTCCGACCCGCCTGGCACACTGTGATCCGAACACACGTTCGACCCCAGGAGGGCGGCGATGGATCTGTCCCAGCGGCAGAAGGAAATTCTCGAGTTCGTGAACAGCCACGTGGATGCCCACGGGTACCCGCCGACCGTGCGTGAGATCGGCCACGCGGTCGGGCTCACCTCGCCCTCGACGGTGCATGCGCATCTCGCCAAGCTGGAGACAGCAGGCCTGATCCGCCGCGACGCCACCAAGCCGCGTGCGCTCGAGGTCATCGAGGGTGGCCGCTCGCGTCGCAGCCCCGCCCCCGCGGCGGTCCCTGCCGCTCCGGCCGGAGCCACCGTCCTGCCCCTGATCGGTCAGGTCGCTGCAGGGTCGCCGGTGGTGGCCGAGGATCAGATCGAGGAATACCTGCCCCTGCCCGACCAGTTCTGCGGCAACGCCGACTACGTTCTGGCGGTGCGCGGCGACAGCATGGTGAACGCCGGCATCCTCGACGGTGACTACGTCGTCGTGCGCAAGCAGTCGGATGCCCGCAACGGCGAGATCGTCGTGGCGCTCGTCGGCGACGAGGAGGCGACCGTCAAGCGGTTCTTCCGCGAGAACGGACGTGTGCGCCTGCAGCCCGAGAACGACGCGCTCGAGCCGATGTACCCCGACCAGGTGGCGATCCTCGGCAGCGTCCAGGCGGTGTTCAGGCGGCTATGACCACGTCGCTCGTCCGTCCCGGCCCCGGTGGCCAGATGCTTGAGGACGTCATCCTGGCGGCACTCGCCGCTGGGCGCGTCCGCCAGGCCGGCCGGCGCCCAGCGTGCCCGGTCTGCGGCGAGGCGATGTGGGCCTTCGACCGCGAGGCGGGGGCGGCCGAGCTGTGCTGCAGCGGGTGCGGATCGAGGTTGTGGGACGAGGCTGTCGCCGACCAGCGGGAGCTGCGCCTGACCGCCTGACCGGGACGTCGCACCGCGGGACCGCCCGGCCACGCCACAGCCGGCTGCGACAATCGAGTGGTGCCCGTGACCCGCCGTCAGATGCTGCTCTCGGCGTCAATGCTGCTCGCCGGGGCCTGCACGCGGCCCGGCAGCGAGACGGCGCCGCAACGGTTCGGGGCCCGGCTGTCCGGGCCGAACGTCCAGGTGCTCGACCGCCGGCTCCTGCTCACGCTCCCGCCGGGCGAGGTCGCGCCGACGACGATCTCGTCCTATGTCTCGGATCTCGGGGTCAGGGTGAGCGTCATCCCCGGCGAGCTCAACACCCTCACCGACGTCGGCCGCGCCGATGTGACGCTGATCGACGACGTCACGCTCGCCCAGCTCATCTCGGCCAAGCTCGTCGAGCCGATCGATCGCAACCTCGTGGCGAACCGCAAGCTGCTGCTGCCGCCGTTCGACAGCCCCTCCTACGACAAGGGCGGCCGCCACAGCGTGCCCAAGGACTACGTGGCGGCGGGCTTCGCCGTCTCCACCTTCGATGTCACCGACCCACCGGCGACGTGGCTGCAGTTCTTCGACCTCGCCGCCGCTCTTCCCGGCCGCGTCGCCGTCCCGCCAGACCCGGACGTCGTCATCGGCGCCGCCCTCACCGCCGCGGGCCACGACTGGAACTCGTCGTCGAGCTCCGACATCGCCGACGCCGCCGACATCCTGCTGCCGCTGCGTCAGGATCTCGTCATCGCCGGGTCGATGCTGCGCACGCGTCTGGCTGCGCCAATCGTCGCCGCCCTTTGTTACGGCCAGGGCTTCACGACACCGCCCCCCGGCGTGCGCTTCGTCGTCCCTGCCGAGGGCACGCTCGCCCGCGCCCGCTGCTACTGCATCCCGCTCTACGCGCCGCATCCGGTCTCGGCACACGCGTGGCTGAACCACACGCTCGACCCCACCGTCGCCGCCGCCGAGACGCGCTACACCCGCCGGGCGACCCCGGTCGGCCCGGCCGCCTATCAGCTACCCGTCTCGCTGCTGGCAAACGATGCGGTGTTCCCGCCGGCGCTGCCCCCGACGCCGCTCACGTTCGCGAACGTCAGCAGCTCGGGCGCCGAGCAGCGCGCCGACCTCTGGCGCGAGCTGATCGCCACCCGTCGGCGCCGGCTCGGGCCACGGTAGACTGGTCGCGCCGATCGGGTAGTCGCGGCGCCCTCGGGCGTCGAGGAAAGTCGGGACACCGCAGGGTAAGGGTGCCGGGTAACGCCCGGACGGGGAAACCCGATGGAAAGCGCAACAGAGAGCAGACCGCCGACCGGCGCCCCTCGCGGGCGTCGCGGCAAGGGTGAAACGGTGGTGCAAGAGACCACCAGCGTGCGCGGAGACGCGGACGGCTAGGCAAGCCCCACCCGGTGCAACGCCAAACGGAGCGATGACGCGGCCCGCCGAGCTCCAGGTAGGCGGCATGAGCCGGACGGCAACGGCCGGCCCAGATGGATGACTGCCCCAGACAGAATCCCGCTTACAGATCGGCTACCGGAAGGCCCCGCACTCGCGGGGCCTTCTCATTCTCTGCCGCCGTGGAGTAGGTTCGTCCGGAGCCGGTTCCAGAAATCTCAGGCGGCCCATCCGAGGAGTTGACCCGTGCGAGTCGTGCTCAGCGTCGATATGGAAGGGGTGTCCCAGCTTCGGGAGCCGTGCGAGACGTTCGCGTGCCGTCCCGAGTACTGGCGAACCGGCAAGCCGCGGATCGAGGCAGACACGGTCGCGGCGGCCGAAGGGCTGATCCAGGGCGGCGCCACCGAGGTGATCATCCTCGACAACCACGGCGGCGGGAACCCGATGAACGTGTCGGCCGAGTGCCTCCCGCCCGCCGCCCGGTTGGAGACGTGGAACGTGTTCGATCTGCCCTCGAAGGGCGTCGATGCGATGTTTCAGCTGGGCTACCACTCCCGCGGCGGCGGCGAGGGCTTCATCGCACACACCTACGTGCCCGGACTGCGCCTGCGGGTAGGCGACGAGCTGATCTCAGAGAGCCACGGCCGCGCCTGGGCGGCGCGTGTGCCGCTGATCGGCATCGTCGGCAACGACACGCACGAGCAGCAGCTGGAGTCGCTTACCGGGACGCCGTATCTGGTCGTGCAGCGCACCGTCAAGGCCGATGCCGCCGAGCCGGTGTTCGGCGCGGACGAGGGCCTCGACGCGATCCGGACGTTCGCCCGCACCGCGGTGCGCGACATTGCCGACACGCCCCGGCCGGCGATCCCCGCCGAGACGGTCTTCGCGGCGAGCATGCCCAACGGCACGGAGCACTCCGAGGCGATGGCGGCAGCCGGTTGGCGCCGGACCGGCGAGGTCGAGTACGCCGCCGACCTCGGCCGGTGGAGCGACGCCCGTGGGCTCCTCGCCGCCGCCATGACCGCGGCCCTCGCGCCGCTCGTGCCGTACTTCGACGGCGCGACCAGTGCAGAAGCTGCCGCTGCGCTCGACCCCGCCCGGGTCGCAACGTTCTCGGCGCTCATCGAACGATGGTGCCAGACCCCGGCCCCGGAGTGGTACACGAGCTCCGGGGACGAGTTCGGGCTCGCCCGGCCCGTTTAGCCACCGGATCCGAGCAGCTGCGCGCAGGCCGTGTCGCCGAACCAGCGCTCGTAGTCGTCGGCTGACCAGCCGCGCGACCGGACGAGGAGCTGCCACACGTCGGGGTGGTTGAGCGTCCACAGGATGTCGGCGGCCTGCGTCACGTCGAGGCCCGGCCGCAGCGCCCGCTGGTCGGCGAGCCCCTCGACGATGGCGCGCTGGTTGGCGTAGAACTCCGTCTGGATGCGCCCCCAGAGCGCGTCGAGGTCGGGATCGAGCGGCGCCGCGGCCCGGATGACTGCCATGAGCGCCGCCGCGCGCTCCTTGACCGCCCGCGAGTTGTGCGCGTTCAGACGCAGCCGGCGCTGCGGGTCGGGCTCCGCAAGCACCTCCCGGTACCAGTCCCGATCCGCCACGGCGACGTTGTCGTCTGCGCCGCGTAGGAGCACGTTCCACAGCGCGCGCAGCACGCCGCTCTTCGTCTCGAAGGCGACGTAGACGGTCTTCAGGGCCACGCCCGCCTCCGCGGCGATGGCGGCCATCGTCGTTGCCGCATAGCCCTGGCGCTCGAACAGCCGCTGGGCCGATTCGAGGATCTGCTTGCGCGTCGCGATCGCCTGCTCGCGCCTGTGCGGCGACTCGTAGCGACGGGTGGGCTTGACCGGCTCGGCCATTCTGGTAGTCTAGCCAAGAATTCATTACTCATAACGAGCAATGAAATAACGAGAAAGGCGAACCCATGCGATCCAGCGACACCATCCAGCTCGACGAGGTCCGCGCCCGGCTGCACGGCATGTGGACGGGAGTGGCACCCGCGTGGAGGGCGAACGCGACCTTCATCGATGCCCGCGGAGAGCACGTCACCGCGCGGATGCTCGAGCTCTCGCGGCCGCAGCCGGGCGAGCACGTGCTCGAGCTCGCGTGCGGCCCCGGCGGGCCGGGCCTCGCGGCGGCGCCGCTCGTGCGTCCGGGCGGCGAGGTCGTGCTGTCCGACGTGGCCGAGTCGATGACCGCGATCGCCGAGGCGCGCGCGACCACGCTTGGGCTGCGCAACGTCACCACGCGCGTGCTCGACCTGGAGCACATCGACGCGCCCGATGCCGGCTACGACGTCGTGCTCTGCCGGGAGGGGCTGATGCTCGTGCCCGATCCGGCGGCGGCGGTCGGCGAGATCGCCCGTGTCCTGCGGCCGGGCGGCCGCGTCGTGGTCACGGTGTGGGGGCCGCGGGCCGAGAACCCCTGGCTCGGCGTCGTGTTCGACGTCGTGAGCGAGCAGCTCGGCGCGCCGACGCCGCCGCCGGGCCTGCCGCACCCGTTCTCGCTCTCCGACGCCGGCGAGCTGGCGGGCCTGTTCGAGGCGGCCGGGCTGTCCGACGTCGCCGTGAGCACGCTGCCGACCCCGTATCGCGCCGAGTCGGTCGACGAGTGGTGGCAGCGGACGGCCGCGCTGGCGGGGCCGCTCGCCCAGAAGCTCGCGGCGCTGCCGCCCGCGGACGCCCAGGCGCTCCGCCGCCGGGCGGGCGACGCGATCGACGTCTACCAGACGCCGGTGGGACTCGACATCCCCGGCGTCAGCCTGGTCGCGTCGGCGCGTCTGGGGCAGACCGAGAGGCATGGCTGATGTCTCGCTCGAGGCCGGCGGCGGTCGTGCTCGGCGCGCGCAACCTCGGCGGCACGATCACGCGCGACCTGCTTGGGCGGGGGATGCGCGTCGCGACGGTCGCGCGCACCCAGGCGGATCTGGACGCGCTCGCCCTGGTCGGCGCCGTCCCGATCCGCGGCGACGCGGCCGACCCGGCGGGCCTCGATCAGGCGATCGCACGGGCTGCCGCGCACATCGGGCCGGCCGACGTGATCGTGAACGCGGTCTCACCCGATCGGCCGCCGAACGACGGCACCGGATTCGGCGGCGGCCCGATCGCGGCGGCGACCATTGCCGGATTCGACGGCTGGACGACCGCGGTCGCACGCCAGGCCTTCGTCTTCCTCGGTGCGGGCGCCCGTGCGTTCGTCGGCCGCCGCGGGACGCTGATCCAGATCCTCGGCGGGCCCGCTCGGCGCGCCAACCCGGAGCGAGGGCTCTTCGCGGCCGGCTGCGCGGCCGCCCGCGCGTTGACCCACGCGGCCGCGCAGGAGCTGCGCGGTGAGGGCGTCCATGTGGCCCTGCTGATCGTGGACGGGATCATCGCCTCTCCCAAGACGGTGCAGATGGCCCGCAAGATGCCGGTCGAGGCGCTGGTCAGGCCGGAGGACGTCGCCGCGGCCGTCAGCTACCTCGCCACGCAGTCCCGGCGAGGCATGAGCCACGAGCTCGTGGTGACGCCGGCCGGCGATCGCTGGCTGCCCTGACGGTTCTCGTTTGACAGATAGCACGATCGGTCGTACAGTCCAGCTCAATCAAGCACGACCGATCGTGCTATCTCAACCGAACGAGGTTCTCATGACCACTGCAACAGCGATCGATCTCGCCGCCGTCAAGGGCCGCCAGCAGGCGACCTGGGCGAGCGGTGACTACGCCGAGATCGCCACCCTCATCGTCCCGGTCGCCGAGCGCCTGGCCGACGCGGCCGACCTGCGGGCCGGCGCCACCGTGCTCGACGTGGCGTCCGGAACCGGCAACGCCGCGATCGCGGCCGCTCGCCTCGGCACGGTCGTCACCGGCATCGACTACGTGCCCGCGCTGCTCGACCGCGCCCGGGAGCGGGCCTCCGCCGAGCGGATCGCGATCGACCTGCGGCAGGGCGACGCCGAGGCGATCCCGTTCCCGGCCGCGGCGTTCGACGCCACCCTGTCCGTGTTCGGGTCGATGTTCGCTCCCGACCAGGGCCGCACGGCCGCGGAGATGGTCCGCGTCACCCGGCCCGGCGGGACGATCGCGCTCGCGAGCTGGACGCCCGACGGCTTCATCGGCGCGATGTTCCGGACGGTCGCAGCGCACGTGCCGCCGCCCGCCGGCCTGGCCTCGCCGATGCGGTGGGGCACCGAGGAGGGCCTGGCCGAGCTCTTCGGAGCCGACGTGGCCTGGACGCACCGCCGGCGCACCTTCACGTTCCGGTTCGCCTCGGCGGACGCGTTCGTGGAGCACTTCGGCGCCTACTACGGGCCGACGCTGAAGGCCCTCGAGGCCGCGGGCTCCGGCCGCGACGCGCTCGCCCGCGACCTGCACGACCTCGCCCTCGAGTGGAGCCGGCTCGAGCGGCCCGGCCCGATCGCCGTGCCGGCGGCGTACCTGGAGTCGGTCGGAATGCGCAGGCTGAAATGAGCTCCACACTGACCCAATCGGGGCCGCCGGGGCGGGCGCTGCCGGCGGCCACCCGGACGCGGCCGGTCATCTTCGTCGCATCGTCCGACGGATCCGTCCTGCGGGCGCTCGAGGCCGACCTGCGCCGCCGTTTCGGCAACGACACCCGCGTCGTCGCCGCCGCCGGCCCGGAGGCGGGCGTCGCCGAGCTCGAGGCGCTGGCGGCGCAGCACGAGCGGGTGGCGCTCGTGATCGCCGACCAGCAGCTGGCCGGGACGACCGGCATCGAGTTCCTGGCGAGCGCCCACCGGCTGCATCCGGCCGCCAAGCGGATCCTGCTCGTCGAGCGCGACTACACGGCGGCGAACCCGATCGTGCCCGCGATGATGCTCGGCCAGATCGACTACCACCTCGTGAAGCCGTGGTTCCCCGACCACGGCCTGTACCCGGCGGTGAGCGAGTTCCTCGCGAGCTGGGCGAGCTCCCAGCCAGAGGGGTTCACGATGTTCCGGATCGCGGCGCTCGAGAACAGCCCCCGCGCCCACGAGATCCGCGACCTCCTGACCCGGTTCAACACGCCGTTCGTGTTCCACCCGTCGGACTCCGAGGAGGGCGCCGCGCTGCTCGGCGAGGTCGGGCAGGCGGCGTCGCGGCTGCCGACGGCCGTCCGCCACGACGGCCGCCTGCTGATCGACCCGACCGACGGCGACCTCGTCGAGGCCGTCGGCGGCGGCACCCGGCTCGGGGTGGACGTGTACGACGTCGCCATCGTGGGGGCGGGGCCGGCCGGGCTCTCGGCGGCCGTCTACGCGGCCTCGGAGGGGCTCGACACGATCGTCCTCGACCGCCAGATCTCCGGCGGCCAGGCCGGGTCGAGCTCGCGCATCCGCAACGTCCCCGGCTTCACCTGGGGCATCGGCGGGCAGGATCTCTCCTACCGCGCCTGCGAGCAGGCGTGGCTCTTCGGCGCGAACCTCGTGTTCGCGCAGGAGGTGCGATCCCTGCGCACCTCGGGGCCGGAGCGGATCGTGCGCGTCGCCGGCGGCCAGGAGGTCACCGCGCGCACGGTCGTGCTCGCCTCCGGGCGTCGCCTGGCGGCGGCTGGGGATCCCCGCGCTCGAGCGGCTGATCGGCGCCGGCGTCTTCTACGGCGCCGCGGCCAGCGAGGCGCGGGCGATGCGGGGCCGGCACGTGGCCGTCGTCGGCGGCGGCAACGCCGCCGGGCAGGCGGCCGCACACCTGGCGAAGTACGCCGATGCGGTGACGTTGCTCGTGCGCGGCGACTCGCTCGCGAAGAGCATGTCGGAGTACCTGATCGCGCAGCTGCGGTCGCTGCCGAACGTCACCATCCGTCTGGGCGTCGAGGTCACAGACGGCGTGGGCGACGAGCACCTGCAGGCCATCGTCGTGCGCGACCGCGTGACCGGGAGCGTCGACCGGCTCCCGGCGGCCGGGCTCTTCGTGATGATCGGCGCGGAGCCGCGCACCGAATGGCTCGACGGGACAGTCGAGCGCGACGAGCGGGGCTACATCCTCACCGGCAGCGACCTGCGCGGCGGGCCGTATGACCGCGCCCCGACCCTCCTCGAGACGAGCATCCCCGGCGTGTTCGCCGCCGGCGACGTCCGCCACGCATCCGTGAAGCGCGTGACGACGGCGATGGGGGAGGGCGCCACGGTTGTCCAGCTCGTCCACCGCTATCTGGAGGATCAGTCTCACCTTCTGGTAGATGGTTAGGGTTGAGCTGCTGCGGCGCACACCGATAGGCTGGCACAGCATGACGACGACCCACCTGCGCACCCTCCGCCTGACCGAGCACCTGATCGGGTTCTACGACGGCCGCGTCCCCGGGCAGACCTTCGCCGAGGGGCCCAATTGGGTCGACGACGGCGCGCTGGAGCTCGGCGTCTGCAGCTATGCGCTCGTCGACGGGGATGAGGCGCTCGTCTACGACACCCACATCTCGGTGCCCCACGCGGCGGCCGTGCGGGCGGCGGTCGAGGGCCTGGGCGCGACCCGGATCACCGTCGTGCTCAGCCACTCGCATCTCGACCACATCGCCGGCACCGAGGCCTTCGCGGACTGCGAGATCGTCGCCAACGCGCTCACGGCCGCGCGCCTGGCCGAGCATCGCCCCGCGATCGAGGCCGGCACCCAGAGCGGGCCGCCGCCGATCTCACCGCTCGTGCTGCCGACGCAGACGTTCGAGGGGCGCACCCGGCTCGCGGTCGGCAGCCTGGCCGTCGACCTCGTCGAGTTCGACATCCACAGCCGCGACGCCACCGTCCTGCACGTCCCCGGCGAGGGCCTGCTGCTCGCAGGCGACACACTCGAGGACACGGTCACGTACGTCTCCGAGCCCGAGGGGCTGGCGACGCACCTGGACGAGCTCGAGCGGATGCGCGGGCTCGGGGCGCAGCGCATCTACCCGAACCACGGCGACCCCGACGTCATCGCGGGCGGAGGCTACGCCGAGACGCTGATCACGGCGACGCAGCAGTACGTCGAGGGGCTCCTGCGCCACGCTCGCGATCCCCGCCCGGGCGACGCCGACCTGCGCGCGTTCGTCGCAGGGCCGCTCGCAGCCGGGTGGCTGGTGTACTTCGAGCCGTACCAGCGCGTCCACGAGAGCAACCTCGCCGCCGTCGAAGCCCTGGAGCCGGATCAGCCGAGCGTGGTGCCGACGAGCCGGCCGATGCCGTAGGTGACGGCCGCCGCGCCGAGGCCGAACAGGAGCTGGCGCACGCCGGAGCGAAGCGGCGAGCGGCCCGTGAGCGTGGTCACGAGCACGCCGAGCAGGAACAGGACCAGCGCGCTCATGACGACGGCGGCCGCCAGCGCCGGCGTGCGGGCCGTGACCGTGAACGGGATGATGGGGACGGCCGCGCCGATACAGAACATCGCAAACGACGACCCGGCCGCCTGCCACGGCGATCCGCCCAGGTCGTCGGGGTTGATCCCGAGCTCCTCGCGCGCCATCACGTCGAGCGCCACCGCCCGGTTCGCGATGACGCTCTCGGCCAGCGCCCGGGCGCCCGTCGCCTCCAGGCCGCGCGACACGTAGAGGGCCGCGAGCTCCGCCGTCTCATCGCCGGGAAAGCGCTTCAGCTCCTCGGCTTCGACCCGCAGCTCGCGCTCGTAGAGCTCGCGCGAGGTCTGCACCGAGATCCACTCCCCCATCGCCATCGCGCACGACCCCGCGGCGAGCCCGGCGAGCCCGGTGATGAGGATCGTGCGGGCAGCCAGCGAGGCGCCCGCCACTCCGGCGACGAGGCTGAGGTTCGAGACGAGGCCGTCGTTTGCGCCGAGCACCGCCGCGCGCACCGTGTTGCCCGCGATCGAGCGGTGGCTTGCCTGCAGCGCCGCCCACGACGGCATCGCGCCGGGTGCGTCGCTCTCGCTCGTCTGGGGTTCGGGGTTCGGGGACACGGCGCCGCCGCGAGTGTAGTCGCGGCGGCGCCGGGGACCGTGATCGGCGCGGGCCGCTCAGCGCACCGACGACCGCGTGAAGACACGGATCGAGACCGCGGTCAGCGCCGCGGCGAAGATCGTGACGACCGCCAGGCTCAGAGTCGCCATCCCGGTGGCGCTCGTCATGCCCCAGATGTTGCGCAGGCCGCTCGAGTCGCCGAGCAGGCCGTAGCGCATGAGGGCGAGCCCGTGGGTGAGCGGCAGCACCTTCGCGAAGTCGGCGAGGCCCTGCGGCATCGCGCTGATGGGGAAGAGCGAGCCGGCCAGGAACCACGGCGCGATCGCGATCGCCGGGACGCGGCCGATGTACTCCTCCTGCCGGGGGACGCGGGCGGCCAGCGTCTCGGCGACGCCGTACATGCCGATCGCAAACAGCGTCGCCGCGGCCACGAACCAGACGGTGCCCGTGGCCGACGCGTTGAACTCGATGCCGCGGGCCAGGGCGCACACGATCAGCACGACGACCTGGAGGGCGGTCACGCCGAGCGCGACGACCAGGTTCCCGAGCACGAGCAGCCGGCGGGGGACGGGGGCGGCCAGGAGCTCGGGCTGGGCCCCGTTCTCGCGGTCGCCGATCACGCCGAGCCCGGCGAACATCGTGTTCAGCGGGATCAGCAGGCCGAGCGTGCCGGTGGCGACGTAGGCCTCGTAGGCCGCGCTCGTGTGCAGGGCGTTTCGCAGCGCCGGCGCGATCACCAGTGCGAACAGCACCGGCGTGAGCAGCGGGACGATCAGCTCCCGGGGCGTGCGCGCCGTGAGTGTGAGCCGGCGGCGGGCGAGCGTTGCCAGCGCCCGCAGGTTCGTGAAGGCCGGCTGCCGGCGGGCGATGGGCGCATGGGTGGTGGCGATGGTGGACATCGAGATCACTTCTCCTTCGTGGGTCAGGCGGCGTCCGCGATGCGGTCGCCGGTCAGGCGCAGGTACACGTCGTCGAGGGTGGGCTTGCGGCTGCCGATGGCGGTCACCGGCAGGCCGAGCTGGTCGATCGCGGCGATCGCGTCGCCGGCGCTGCGCTCGTGCATGGGCAGCGTGAGGGTCGAGCCGACCACGTAGGCGCCGGCGTCGGCCACGCCCTGGGCTTGCAGGATGAGCAGGGCCGCGCCGGCGTCGCCCTCCATGCGCACCTCGACGAGCTCGCGGCCGAGGCCGGCCAGGAGCGCCGCGGGCGTGTCGAGCGCGACGATCTCGCCGAGGCGCATGACCGCGACGCGGTCGCACAGCCGCTCCGCCTCGTCGAGGTAGTGGGTGGTGAGCACGACCGTCATCTCGGATCGGGCCCGCAGCCCGCCGATGATGTCGAGCAGCTCGTGGCGGATGCGCGGGTCGAGGCCGACCGTCGGCTCGTCCAGGAAGAGCACCCGCGGGCTCGACACGAGCGCCCGGGCGATCTCGAGCCGCCGCCGCTGGCCGCCGCTGTAGGTGCCCACCGGCCGGTCGGCGACCTCACCGAGATCGAACGTGGTCATCGACTCGGCGATGCGCGTCCGGGCGGTCGCCGGGTCGACGCGCCAGAGCCGGGCGTGCAGCTCGAGGTTGCGGCGGCCCGAGAGCGGCCGGTCGACGACCGGGTTCTGGAAGACGACGCTCGCGACGCCGCGGGCGGCGAGCGGATCCTTGCGGACGTCGAAGCCGGCGAGGCGGGCCGTGCCCCCGGTCGGTGCGATCGCGGTCGTCAGCATGCCGATCGTCGTCGACTTGCCCGCGCCGTTTGGCCCGAGCAGGCCAAAGACCTCGCCCGGGGCGACCTGGAAGTCGATGCCCTTCACCGCCTCGACGTTGCCGGTGTACGTCTTGCGCAGCTCGGCCACCTCGATGATCGGGCCTTTGGGGTCGTTGTTCGTCACGTGTCCCTCCTTCGGTGGAATGCGTGTGCGTTGCACCCAGTCAAGCCGCGGAGGCGGCCCGCCGCATCGGTCGTTTGACCTATTTTCAAACGACCAGTTCAAACACGCGCTTGATTTCTGGGCCGTGATCGGCGACGATGGGTGGGCGATGCCCCGGGATGCCACCCGTCAGCGGATCCTCGACACGGCCGAGCGCCATTTCGGGCTCTACGGCTTCGCCGGCACGTCGCTGCGCGGGATCACCCGCGACGCGCGCGTGAACGTGGCCGCGATCCACTACCACTACGGCTCCAAGGAGCAGCTCCTCGGGGCGACGATGGACCGGATCGTCGCGCCGGTCAACGCCGAACGGCTGCGGCTGCTCGACGAGGCGATCGCGGCCGCCGGCGGCGCCCCGAGCGTCGAGGCGATCCTGAGCGCGTTCCTGTGCCCCGACCTCATCCTGATCCGCGACCTGGGCGATCGCGGCGTGATGATGGCGCGGTTCTCGGGGCGCTCGTCGACGGAGCCCGGCGAGGTGGTCGCCCGTGTCCTTCGGGGCATCTTCGGCGACCTCGGCGACCGCTTCATCGACGCGCTCGCCGTCGCCGTGCCGGACGTCCCCCGGAGCGAGCTCGCCTGGCGCCTGCGCTGCGTCGTCGCGATCATCACCTACCTGCTGGCCAACACCGGGACGGGCCTCGCCCTGCTCGACCTCGACGACGTCGACGGCACGGCCGAGCGGCTGGTGGCGTTCCTGGCGCCCGCGATCCGCTCCCCGCTGCCGGCCGCCGGGTCGATGGCCGAGGTCGCCCTGGCGATGGCTGGCGGTGCCGGATCGTGAGCGCCGGGCCCGTGGCCGTCCGCCCGCGCACGGCGGCGCTGACCGAGGTGCGCCTGGCCGAGCTCGTGGCGGCGCTCTCGCTCGCGAGCGACCTCGGCGTCGGCCAGCCCATGGAGCACGTCCTGCGCTCGTGTCTGCTCGCCACGGCGTTCGGCCGCGAGCTCGGCCTCGACCAGGCCGACCTGGCCGACGTCTACGATGTCGCGCTGCTGCGCCGGATCGGCTGCATGGGCGATGCGCGCGAGGCGTCGCACTGGTTCGGCGACGAGCTGGCCGCGCGGGCCGGTTTCCTCGCCCTCGATGCCACCCGCAGGCCGCAGTTCCTGGCCCACGCGGTGCGGCACGTGGGGGCCGGCCGCCCGCCGCTCGCACGCGCCCGCGTGCTCGCGGATGCGGTCGTCCATCTTCCCCGCGCCTGGGGGAACGCTGCGGCGACCCACGGCGAGGTCGCGCAGAGGCTGGCGGCAGAGCTCGGGTTCGGCGACTCCGTGATCGCCGCGCTCGCGCACACCTACGCCCACTGGGACGGCGGCGGCCAGCCGCGGAGGCTCGCCGGCGATCGCATCGCGCTTCCGGCGCGGATCGTGACGCTGGCCGGCGACGCAGAGGTCTTCCACCGGACGGGCGGGGTGGACGCGATGACCGCGGTGGTCAGGCGGCGCTCGGGCAGCTGGTATGACCCGGCGCTCGGCCGCCGATTCGTCGAGCTCGCGCAGGAGCTCGTCGCCGGCCTGGGCGAGGCCACCTCCTGGGATGCGGTGCTCGCCGCCGAGCCGGTCGGCGGACGCTGCCTGGACGCCGCCGGGGTCGACGCGGCGCTCGCGGCGCTCGCGGACTTCGTCGACCTGAAGTCACCGTTCTTCTCGGGCCACTCGCGCGGGGTGGCGGATCGCGCCCGCCGGGCGGGGGCGCTGCTCGGGCTGCCCGAGGGCGACCTGCGACTGCTGTGGCGGGCGGGCCTGATCCACGACCTCGGCCGCGCCGGCGTCCCGAACAGCATCTGGGAGAAGCCGGGGCCGCTGGCCGAGTGGGAGCGCGAGCGGGTGCGCCTGCACCCGTACTTCGCCGAGCGGATGCTGGCGCGGGTGCCGAGCCTCCAGCCGGCCGCGCGGCTCGCGTCCCTGCACCACGAGCGCCTCGACGGCTCCGGCTACCACCGCGGCGCGGCCGCCGCCGACCTGCCCGTCGCGGCCCGGGTGCTCCAGGCCGCCGACGTGCGCCAGGCGCTCGGCGAGGAGCGCCCGCACCGCCCCGCCATGTCGGCGAGCGCCGCCGCCGATGTGCTGCGACGTGAGGTGCGTGAGGGCCGCCTCGACGGCGCCGCCGTCGAGGCCGTGCTGGCCGGGACCGGCCGCCGGCCGCGGCGGCGGGGGTGGCCCGCCGGCCTGACGACGCGCGAGGTCGAGGTGCTGCGGCTGCTTGCGGCCGGCAACACGAACAAGGACATCGCCCAGCGGCTGTACCTGTCGCCGCGCACCGTCGGACATCACGTCCAGCACATCTACCGCAAGCTCGGCGTCTCGACCCGGGCCGGTGCGACCCTGTTCGGCATGCAGCACGACCTGCTCGGGGAAGATGGGGGAGACTAGGGCTCCCACCATCGCAAGGAGTGCTCACCCATGCAGCTTCCGACCGACCACCCGGTCACCGTGCGGTTCACCGACGGCAAGGAGATGGCCGTGACGGTTCAGGAGTCCGACGGGCTCGGGATCGTGGCCTCGTCGGCCGAGGGCCAGGCCCGCACGATCGTGATCCCCTGGAGCGCCATCAACCAGATCACCTGGCAGTGAGGCGCTCGGCCGCCGCGAGGGCCGCGAGCGCGTCCTGCGCCGTCGCCGCGTCTCCGCCGGCGCCGCCCCGCACCAGGTCGGCGAACGCGTGCGCCTGGGCCCGCAGCGCCCTGTGGAACGCCGCGTCGCCGGCATCGCCCCAGAGCACCGGCACGCGCTCGTACCCGTCCGTGCCGAAGACCTCGACCCACACGCAGTCGCCGTGCGGGAAGCGCTGGCCCATCGAGACGAAGGCCGCGGTGCCTCGCGAGAGCGACCCCAGGAGCTGCAGCCCTTCGGGGCCGTCTCCCTTCGGCGGCTGGGCGGCGCGCGCGAAGGCGCCGAGCTCCTGGCCGGTCAGCCAGCGCAGCTGGTCGAGCTCGTGCACGCCCATATCGACGGCGATCCCTCCGCTCGTCGCCCGGAACCCGGGTGCCGACGGCTCCGCGTCCCACTGGTAGCACGAGACCAGCGTGAGCTCCCCGAGCGCTCCCGCCCGGATGCGGGCGCGCAGCTCCTGCAGCTCGGGCACGAACCGGCGCCAGTAGCCGATCTGGAGCGGGCAGCCGGCCGCCTCGGCCGCGTCGGCGGCGGCGCTCGCCTCGGCCGCGGTCGTGCCGCACGGCTTCTCGCACAGCATGGGCAGGCCGCGGGCGGCGCAGTCGCGCACGAGCCTCAGGTGCAGCGTCGAGGGAGCGGCGATCAGGACGGCATCCACGCCGCCGCCGGCAAGCGCCTCGTCGAGGTCCGGGAACGCCGCCGTCCCGGGCGCCGCGCCCACGGCGGCCTCGCGGGCGGCCGCGGACGGATCGACGATCGCCTTCACCTGCACCGACGGCTCGTCCCGGAGCGCCCGCAGGTGGACGGCGCCCATCCGGCCGGCGCCGACGATCGCCATTCCAAGCGGTGGGCTCACACGGGTGTCGGGATCGGCGATTGGGCCACGGGCGCTCTGCTGTCGGACCCTACCGGTTACCATGTCCCCAGGATGAGGCGTGAGGCAGGCGGAGTCCTTCGGCGTGGTGGAGCCGCGCTGGCCCTGGCCGGCGTGGTCGCGCTTGCGCTGGCCGCGCTCGCCGCGGCGGCGACGAACCTGATCGCAAACGGCACGTTCGAGGGCTCGGGCTCCGGCTCGCTGACCGGGTGGGGGGCCAGCAACGGCACGCTCTCGATCGTCGCCGGAAGCGGCGGCGGTCACGCCGCGCGCGTGCGCGCCTCGAGCACGGCGCAGGTGTACGCCTACACGACCACGAAGCCGGTGAAGACGACCGTCAAGGGCACCGCCTACCAGCTCGACGCGGTCGTCCGCAGCGACACGCCGGGGCAGAGCGTCTGCCTGAAGATCAAGGAGCTCCCCGCGGGCAGCTCGACGGCGATCGGCTCGGGCCAGACCTGCGTCACCACGACGACGGCGTGGCAGGCGTTCCCGACCGTCGCCTACACGACGGTGGCCTCCGGCGACTCGCTGACGGCAAACGCCGTCGAGGCGGCGCCCGCGTCCGGCGCGACCTACGACATCGACAACATGAGCCTGGTGGCGGGCTCGGGGTCGCCCGACACGACGCCGCCCAGCATCCCGGCAGGCGTCGGCGCGAGCGCCGGCGGGCCGGGCTCGGTCACCGTGTCGTGGGCGGCGTCGACCGACAGCGTCGGCGTCACGCGGCTACGACGTGTTCCGCGACGGCGCGAAGGTGGGCACGGTGGCCGGGACGAGCTTCACCGACACCGGCGTCCAGCCCTCGACCACCTACAGCTACACGGTCGATGCGTTCGATGCCGCCGGCAACACATCGCAGCCGTCCCAGGCCGCCACGGTCACCACCCCTGCGGCGCCGGCCGGCGCGTGCGGGTCCCTGGCCTCCTCGTTCAACCCGGCGAGCCCGCCGACCTACACGCACGTCGTGGTGATCATGGACGAGAACCTGGGCTACAACAACTGGTTCGGGTCGTCCGCGGCGCCGTACACGAACGGCCTCGCCGGCCAGTGCGCGCTGGCCACGAACGCGGTCGGCGCCACGCATCCGTCGCAGCCGAACTACGTGGCGCTCGTGAGCGGCGTCCTGCAGGTCTGGACCGGCGCAGCGCAGCACACAGCGGCCGACAACCTGTTCCACCAGCTCGGTGCGGCGGGCACGACGTGGCGGGCGCTCGAGGAGAGCATGCCGCAGGCCTGCTCGGGCACGACCTCCGGCTTCTACAAGACCGGCCACAACCCGGGGATCTGGTTCACCGACCTCGCCGCCGGAGGCGACGGCTCGTGCGCGACGTCCGACGTCGGCTTCACGCTCGCGGGCTTCAACCCCGCGGCGCTGGCCGCGTTCACCTGGATCACGCCCAACCTGTGCGACGACATGCACTGGCAGACCGGCTGCCCGGGCTCGGACGCCACCCGGGTGCAGAGCGGCGACACCTGGCTCTCCCAGCTCTTGCCGTCGATCTTCGCCTCGAGCGACTACCAGGCCGGTAAGACGCTTGTGCTGATCACCTGGGACGAGGGCAACGAGACGGCCAAGGCCGGCATCGACTGCACGGCGCAGGCCGACATCGACGCGTCCGGCTGCCACGTCGGCCTGATCGCCGCCAGCGCGTACATCACGCCGGGCACGCGCGACGCCACCCGCTACACGCCGTACTCGACGCTCGCCGCGATCGAGACGATGGAGGGGCTGCCGCTGCTCGGCCGTGCCCAGACGGCGACGCCGCTCGGCCCCGGCATGGGCTTCTAACCGCCAAACGGGGTCAGACCCCTTTTGGCGGCGTCCGCCGTTTGGTGCGGCTACGTTCCCGGCGGTGTTCCTGTTCCCGTGGTACGCGGCGCTGTGCGCCGCCCAGGGCCTGCTCGTGGCGGCCCCGGCCGTCGGCCGCGAGGCCGGCCGCCGGCACGCGCTCCTCGGCCTGGCCGGTCCCGCGGCGGCCATGATCGTGGGCGTCGGGCTGATCCGCGTGCTGGGCGGGTCCGGCGCGAGCTTCCTGGCCTACCTGGGGACGATCGCGACGCCCGCCCTGGCGGCCGCGCTCGGGCGCACGGCGAACTGGCCCCGGCCCTACCTCACCGTCGTCGCAGCCGCGGTGCTCTACGTGGTCGCCTGGCAGGCCACCGGGCATGTCGCCGAGATCGCCGGCGCGCTTCTGATCGGCGGCGCCTGCCTCGCGATCGCAAGCATCGTCGGGCCGATCACGCCCGCCCGCTACCTGGCGATCGGGCTGATCGTCCTGATCGGTGTGGACGTGTACCTGGTGTGGGGCACCACCCAGGTGAAGGCGACGTCGGTCGCCCTCCAGAACGCCACCCTGCCGCACATCGGCGTCGACCCACCGCTCCCGGCCGCTGCCGGCGCTGCAGCAGGTCGACCTGGGCAACTCGAGCATGGGCTGGCTGGACTTCCTCGCTCCGGCCCTGCTCGGGGCGGTCGTGGGCCGGCGCACCCGCCGCCGTCTCCTGGCGGCCGCGACGGTCGCGGTCACGGCGCTGGCGTGGGGGTTCCTGCTCGAGGTCACCTCCCCGATCCCGGCCACCGTCCCGGTCCTGGCGGGCCTGGCGGTCTCCTGGCCGCTGTGGTGGAGGCGCGAGTGAGGTAGCGCTCGAGATCGCGCATCCCGGCGCGCACATAGCGGCGCTGCGCCCGCCGCTCGCGCCAGCCCGCGCAGCGGCCCCGGGCGGCGTACGAGCACAGGCTGACGATCGCCGCGACGGCGGCCGCCACGCCGGCCGCGATGAGCGCAACGTCGAAGGCCCGGCCGTAGGCGTAGAGCGACTGCAGCGACTGCACCATCGCCCGCCGCCCTCCCTCAGCTCCCCCGGACGGGCGCCGCGAGGTGCAGGACGCCCGTCGATCCGGCGCCGTCCTGCTCGATCGCGTGCTCCGTGCCGGCGGTAACGACCTCCTGGAACAGTGCCAAAAAGGCATCCGCCGGCTCGAGGAAGTCGATCGCCGCCGTGCGGTAGTGCATCGGCACCACCCAGCGCGGATCGAGCGCTCGGGTGATCTCGGCGGCCGCGGCCGCGCCGATCGTCGGGCCGCCGCCGACGGGCACGATGAGCAGGTCGACCGCGCCGATCGCCTCGCGCTGCTCGGGCCGCAGGGCGGACTGGCCGAAGTCGCCGAAGTGGCACACGCGCACGCCGTCGAGCGTGAAGACGAAGATCGTGTTCGGGCCGCGGCTCGTGCCCGCCTCGGCATCGTGCTCCGAGGCGATCGCGACCACCTCGCCGACGGGCGTCTCGAAGCGGCCGGCGGTCGAGCGCACGACGTGCGGCGATCCGGTGACGGCCTCGACGCCGTTGTGGTCGGCGTGCTCATGGGTGACGAGCAGCAGGTCGGCCTCGTGGGCGGGGACCGGCGGGTACTCGAAGCGGCGGCGGCCGCCGAGGAGCGCGCCGAGGTCGCCGAACGGGTCGATGGCGACCGTGTGGTCCGCGCCGGTGAGGGTGTAGGCGGACTGGCCGTGCCAGCGGATCTTCATGGCGCTCCTCCCGTGCCGATTCCCCACCGAACGTTTCTCACGTGCGCTAGAGATTATCATGGGAAATACCCCAAAACTCGGCGGTGGCACCCCCCAATCGCCGCTGCTATCTTCCGTAAAGGTGAGTATGTCCCCCGAAGACCAGACCGTGTCCGCGGTCGAGGAGCGCTTCCGCATCGGCGAGCTGGCCCGCAGGGTCGGGGCGACGCCGCGGACGGTGCGCTACTACGAGGAGCTCGGCCTCCTGCCGGCCCGCGGCCGCCCCGAGGGCTCGCACCGCCTCTACGACGCCGAGGACGAGACGCGCCTCGCCGAGCTGATCCGTGTGCGCGACCTGCTCGGCCTGTCCCTGGCCGAGCTGCGCGACTGGATGGACGCCGAGGCCGCCCGCGCGGCGCTGCGGGAGCGCTGGCACGGACTGCCGGCGCCGGCAGTCGGCGACCGCGCCCGCATCCTCGCCGAGGCGATGCGGCACGTCGAGACCCAGGTCGCGCTCGTGCGCTCGCGCCGTCTGGCCCTGGAGCAGCTCGAGGACGAGCTGCTCGACAAGCGCCGCCAGATCCGCGTCCTGCGCGACGAGTTCGAGGAGCAGCTGTGAACCCGCAGGCCCCGCCGTCGCCGCACTACAAGTGGATCGCGCTCTCGAACACGACGCTCGGCATCCTGATGGCGACGATCAACTCCTCGATCGTCCTGATCGCGCTGCCCGACATCTTCCGCGGCATCCATCTGAACCCGCTCGGCGCGGGCAACTCGAGCTACCTGCTGTGGATGATCATGGGCTTCCTGGTGGCGACCGCCGTGCTCGTGGTCAGCTTCGGCCGCGTCGGCGACATCTACGGCCGCGTGCGCATGTTCACGTTCGGCTTCGCCATCTTCACCGTGTTCTCGCTGCTCCTGTCGGTCACGTGGATGCACGGCGGCGCGGGGGCGCTGTGGATGATCGTGATGCGCATCGGCCAGGGCGTCGGCGGCGCGTTCCTGTTCGCCAACTCCTCGGCGATCCTGACCGACGCCTTCCCCCACAACCAGCGCGGCCTGGCCCTCGGCGTGAACACCGTCGCGGGCATCGCCGGGTCGTTCATCGGCCTCGTGCTCGGCGGAGTGCTCGGGCCGGTGTCGTGGCGGCTCGTGTTCCTCGTGTCCGTGCCGGTGGGGCTGTTCGGGACGCTGTGGTCGTGGCGCAAGCTGGTCGACCTGGGCGTGCGCCAGCCGGCCCGGATCGACTGGTGGGGCAACCTGACGTTCGCGGCCGGGCTGATCGCGATCCTGGTCGGCATCACCTACGGCATCCAGCCCTACGGCGGCCACACGATGGGCTGGACATCGCCCCGGGTGCTCGGCGTGCATGGGCGGAGGGCTCGTGCTGCTCGGGATCTTCGCCGTGATCGAGACGCGCATCGAGGATCCGATGTTCCGGCTCGGCCTCTTCAAGATCCGCGCCTTCACGGCCGGGAACATCGCCACCCTCCTGGCCTCGCTCGGCCGCGGCGGGCTCATGTTCATGCTGATCATGTGGCTGCAGGGCATCTGGCTGCCGCTGCACGGCTACAGCTTCGCCCAGACGCCGCTTTGGGCCGGCATCTACATGCTGCCGCTGACGGTCGGCTTCCTGATCGCCGGGCCGGCCTCGGGGTACCTCTCCGACCGCTTCGGCGCCCGCCCCTTCGCCACGGGCGGCATGCTGGTGGCGGCGCTCTCGTTCTTCCTGCTCGAGCTCCTGCCGGTCGACTTCAACTACGTCTGGTTCAGCCTCCTGCTGCTCATGGTCGGGCTGGGGATGGGCCTCTTCGCCTCGCCGAACCAGGCCGGGATCATGAACAGCCTGCCCGCCAACCGCCGCGGCGCCGGCGCCGGCATGGCGACGACCTTCCAGAACTCGGCGCTCGTGCTCTCGATCGGCATCTTCTTCTCGCTCATGATCCTCGGCCTCGCGAGCACCCTCCCCGGCACGCTCGACCACGGGCTGGTCGCCCAGGGCGTGCCTCGGGCGGACGCGGCGCGCATCTCGCACCTGCCGCCGGTCGGCCTGCTGTTCGCCTCGTTCCTGGGCTACAACCCGATGCAGCAGCTGCTCGGGCCGGTGCTGCCGCACATCTCCCACGCGCATGCCGCCTACCTGACCGGGCGCGACGTTCTTCCCCCGGCTGATGTCGCAGCCGTTCTCGGACGGGCTGCACGAGGCGTTCGACTTCGCGATCGCGGCGTGCCTGGTCGCCGCCGGGGCCTCGTGGCTGCGCGGCGGCAAGTACGTCCACGGCGTGGAGGACGAGCAGACCATGCCGGTGGTGGAGTCCATCGAGGGCGAGATGGCCCTCGCCGAAGGCGACTGAGCCCGGCCGCGCCGCCCCTCCCGGCCCTCGTGGCGACCGTATCATTGGGGCGTGGACGAGACCCAGCGGCGGGCATCCGACCCGGAGTTCGCGCGCGCGGTCGCAGCGCTCGGTGCGGCTGACCGCGTCGTCGTCGCCACCCACGAGAACCCGGACGGCGATGCCATCGGCTCGCTGGTCGCGGCGGCCGCCGGCCTGCGCCGGCTCGGCAAGCAGGTGCGCACCTACCTGGACGCCGACTCGTCGATCCCGAGCGAGCTGCGGCTGCTCGACGTCTCCGGTCTCGAGCGCCACATCGACCCGGCCGAGCTCGGCGACTGGACGCTGCTCGCCCTCGACTGCGCCACGATGCGGCGGCTGGGGCGCCGCCACGCCGGTCTGATCGCGGCGGCGGCGACGGTGATCGACGTCGATCACCACTACGACAACACCCGCTTTGGCGACATCAACGTCATCGACGGCTCGGCGTCGTCGACGGCCGAGATCCTGCTCGACGTGCTCGAGGCGCTCGGGGTCGCCCTCGAGCCCGAGATCGCCCAGGCCCTCTACGTCGCGCTGGTCACCGACACGGGCCGGTTCCAGCAGCGCACGACCGGCCCGAGCGCGCTGCGCATGGCCGCCCGCCTGGTCGATGCCGGCGTCGACATCCAGCGCGTCTACGGGCTCGTGTTCGAGACCGTGCCGATGCGCAAGCTGCGCCTGCTCGGCCGGGTGATCGACCATCTCACCCTGTACGAGCGTGGCCGGGTCGCGATCTCGCACGTCGAGCGGGCCGACTTCATCCGGCTCGGGGCGGCCGAGTCCGACACCGAGGGCCTGGTCGACAACCTGCGGGCGATCAGCGGCGTCGAGGTGGCCGCGCTGATCCGCGAGCCGCCGCTCGACTCCGACGGCGTGGCCCCGCCGAACCGCGTCTCGCTGCGCTCGCGCGGCGCGATCGACGTCTCCGAGATCGCTCGCAAGACCGGTGGTGGCGGGCACAAGCAGGCGGCCGGCTTCTCACACGGCGGCGACCTCGCAACGATCCACCGCTTCATCGCCGCCGAGGCGGCGGCGCGGCTGCCGCACGTGGGGTCGGCGGCCTAGCCGCCGTCACCTCGTCCACAGCGGCACGAATGCGGCCAGCGCGACGGCCTGCACCGCCACCACGAACGTCTCGGCGTCCCCGACCGAGCGGCTGTAGAGAGCGGCGATGATGCCCGCGCCGGCCAGCCACGCCAGCCCGTAGACGGCGGTGAACGCCCCGTACCCGGCCCCGCGGCGGTCCGCCGGGACAAGGTCGGCCACCGCGGCCCGCATCGTCGACTCGTGCACGCCCATGGCCACGCCCCACACGACCGCGCCGGCCCAGACAAGGGCCGGAGTCGTCGAGAACGACAGGAACGGGACGAGCGCCGCGAGCAGCGGCAGCACCGCCATCCCGCGCAGGCCGACCCGGTCGTAGGCGGCCCCCGCGGCGAGCGCGGCGAGGGCGGCCGCACCCATCGCGGCCGCGTAGGCCACCGGGATCAGCGGCGCCGACAGCACGTGCTGCGTCTGGAGGTGGTACGCCAGCACCGCGAACGTGGCAAAGCCGGTCATCGTGAGCGCCGTGAAGCCGGAGTAGAGCCAGAAGCGGGCGGGGAACCCGTGCCCGTGCGCGGCCACGGCGACCGGCCGGGCAGCTCCCGTCTCGTAGGCGGCGGGGTGCGGCACCGCCCGCCGCAGCCAGATCACGGCCGCCATCGCGAGCGCCCCCGGCACGGCCAGCACGGCGAACCCGAGCCGGTAGCCGCTGACCGCGACCATCACCGCCACCAGGAGCGGCCCGGCCAGCGCGCCCGACTGGTCGAGCGCCTCGTGGAGCGCGAACGCCCGGCCGCGGCCCATGTCGACGCTCGCCTGGGCGAGCATCGTGTCGCGGGAGGGCGAGCGCACCGCCTTGCCGAACCGCTCGGAGACGACCAGCGCCGAGGCCGGCCCCACCGCTCGGGTGAGCGCCATCAGCGGCACCGAGATCATCGTGATCGCGTAGCCGGCGATGGCGAGCGCCCAGTGCCTGCCCGTACGGTCGGACGCCCGGCCGGTGCCGAGCCGCAGCACGAGCGCCACCGCCTCGCCCGTGCCGGAGACGACCCCCACGAGCGTCGCGCTTGCGCCAAGCGTGGCCAGGTACGGCCCGGTCATGCTGCGCCCGCCCTCGTACACGAGATCGCCGAGCAGGCTGACGACGCCGAACGCGATCACGAACCCGCGCGGCGAGAGCCGGTTCCGGGTCAGAGGTGGAAGGGCTTGCCCATTGCCGGCGCGGTGCAGGCGGCGTTCACGCACGGGACGCCGAGCATACGCTCCCACACCCGCAGCGCGCTGTAGTCGTTCAGGGCAAGCGTGGTTCGCACGTGCGGTGTCGACGGGCTGATCACGATGAACGGCAGCGGCGTCGAGACGGTGTCGGTGTCGGCACCCGTGTCGAACCAGATGAAGACGGCGGTGTGACCCGAGGTGTACGGCGCGTGGGTGAGCACGCCCGATGGGCCCTCGAGGAAGTTCTGGAGCCACGCGCTGGCCTGCGCCGGCGTGCCCACCTCCATGTCGTTCTGACGGTCGGGCGCGACCCACACGAACTTGCGCGACACCGGCCCGAACGACGAGGTCGGCAGCGGCACGACGTCCGCGGCGCAGGTCGCCGCCGACAGCCGCGTGTAGTAGAGGGCGGGCAGGTGCCTCGTCACGTAGTCGCCCGAGTTCGTCTTCGCGCACGGCGCGGGCATCGACTGTCCGAACATGCGCCAACCGCTCGGGCCGAGCTGGCTGAAGATGTTGTTCGCGGTGCTCTGGCACGACTTGCCGGGGACGCAGTCGCCCGTGATCGACACCTGGCCGCTCGTCGAGGCGATGTATGTGGGCAGGCTGTGGGGGAAGTGCACCGCGGTGAAGTTCGACGCGACGCCGCACTCGCCGGCCAGCTTCGTGAACTCGCTGGCCGGGGCACCGCTGCCGAGGACGCTCGCGTAGGACTGGTTCTCGAACGCGACCACGATCACGTGCGTCCACTTCGGCGTCACCGTCGTGCGCCCGCATGGAGAGGCTGCGGCGCCGGCGGTCGCCCCGCCCAGGGAGCTGGGGACGAGCACCGCGAGGGCCGTTGCGAGCGCGATCAGGAGACGTCGGCGGGGCCTGGACACGACCACCAGTATGCGTGCGCTCGGCCAGTGTGGCGAGACTTGCCCGAGAACATTGAATTCTGACCGGCCGGGCCTTAGAGTGCAGACGCGTTCGAGTCTGCGCGCACGGCGCGCGGGGGAGGGGGATCTCGTGGGACGGTTTTTGGTGGTTTGGCTTGCCGTGGCATCCGCGGCGGCGGTGCTCGTGTCGCTACCCGCGACAGCCGGCGCGGCGACGCGGCACGGCTCATTGTGCGTGTCCCGTCATGTGGTCTACGTCGAAGGCAAGATCGATGTCCACTACCGGCCGGGCTGTACCGGCCACGACGAGCCCGAGCTCGATCCCGTCTCGTCCCTGCCGCACTCCGCCAAGAACCTGACCTGGAAGTTCATCCTGCCGACCGACGGCAAGTTCCCCGTCGCCGGCACCGGCTTCGGCTTCTGGTTCGGCGGCACCGTCACCGACCCCAACCCCAAGTCGCTCTTCCACCAGGGCTTCCTCGAGGTGCAGTTCTACCCCGACACGCTCGTCTCGAAGTGCTTCCAGAACGGCAACTCGACCTTCACGTTCGCGAAGAACACCTACACGGTGTGCTCGCCGGTGTGGTCGGTCGTCGGCAACAACGAGCCGGCGGCCTTCGACGCCATGCTGCGCAAGGCCGGCACCAGCGGCCCGCTGGTCATGCATGCGGGCGACACGATCACGCTGCACTACTACGGGACGCCTGCGCACAACGGCGCCCACATCGACGTCGTCGACCTGACCACGCACGAGCACGGCTCCATCGTCCTTCGCAACAAGCGCACCGGCGCCATGAACCCGGCGTTCGACAAGCAGAAGATCGGCAACGCGCTCGGCTGGGGCATCGTCAACGACGCCCCGAACTCGTTCGTGTGGGAGATCGGCCACCGCTCCGACTTCAGCCAGCGCCCCGGGGCGTTCTGCGCGCCGGGCCACAACGGCTGCGAGTCCTACAACTTCAGGGCGTGGCGCGAGACCACCCCGATCCAGATCCTCGGAGTCACCTTCGGGAACCGCGGCCCCGCCAAGCACTGGGCCGTCGTCAGCGACTACGGCGGAAAGGCGCAGATCCTCGATCCCAGCGAGACCGGCTCGACCTGCGCCCGCTATGGCGGCCCGTACTGCATCTACCCGTGGTTCACGCAGAACGGCAACGGGTCGTTCACGTACGGCGTCAACTACCCGACGACCGCGGACGACTTCGGCAAGGCCAACCAGTTCGAGCGGCGCCCGCACTGCGGTGGCCCGTTCGGGAAGAACAGCACCTATTGCATGACGCTGATCCGGTGACGGCGTGATCGAGCCCACGCGGCATTGCATGCAGGGCCGCTGAGGCATAGACTCAACCGCGGCAGAGGCAGCAGATGAAACCCAGGCCGGTACCGTGTCATTGACCGCGTCAATGGAGCCGTTGATCGTCGCGCTGGTCGCGGTCGCAGCTCTCGTCGTCCTCATGTTCGCGTTCCTGCACGTCGGCTTGCGGGCCTGGCGGGCGGTGGCGCCGGACGCCCGGGAGCGCATCCGCCGAAGGCGCGACATCCGCCGCGGGATCCGCGAGATCGAGGCGTTCCTGGCCGGCCCCGGCAGCACGCCCTGGAGCGACGAGCACGCCGGCCCGACCGAGGGCCGGCAGGGCCAGGACTCCGACTAGGCGGTCTCGGCCAGGGCGGCCTCGGCCGCCGGCTCGGTCAGGCCGGAGGCGGCCAGCATCGCGGCGAGGAGCCGGCCGGCAGCATCGTCCGCCGCCACCGCCAGGGGCGGACGGGGATGGCCGTGATCGGGGTCGGGCTCGGGCGCGATGGGCATGTCCACCAACGCTCCGGCGCCAGGCCCGGAGGACGGAAACCGCGGGGACTGACGCCGGAGACTGGGGGTGTTGGGCGGCCAGAGGGTGACTCTTTCCACAGACCCTCGTCAAGCGCGAGCGGTGTTTTCCCTCCCCGCGAGATCGCATCGTGCGGGAAACGCGTGCATCGCTCCACACCGTGAACAGAGGCCGTCGCGGTTACCCACAGCGATCTCCACAGGCGGTGGCGTAGCATCCGCTCCCGGTGGAGAGCAAGGACGTGGTGCGCGCATACCTCGCGGCGCTTGAGCGAGGCGATCCGGCGGCGCTGGACGCCGTCGTCGCCGAGGATGTCGTCGTGATCGGCCCCGACGGCAGCACCGCGTTCTCCGACCGGTGCGCGTGGAAGCAGGCGATGGCCGACGAGCCCTTCAGCGACGAGCGGATCGAGATCGATGACCTCATCGCCGAGGGCGACAAGGTGGCGCTGCGGTTCCGGCTGACGGCCACCCACAGCGGAGTCGCGTTCGGTGTTGCCGCCACCGGCCGCAAGATCACGACCAGCGGCACGAAGATCTACACGGTGCGCGATGGCCGGATCGTGCGGATCGCCGGGCACGACGATGCGCTCGGCGTGCTGCGCCAGCTGGGCGTGGTGGAGATCCCGCCCTAGACGCCGTCGCGGCGGTGTCCCGCGGCCGGCACCCGATCGTCCAATTGGCATCCGCTCGAAGTGTCAATTGGGTCGGGCACAGGATTCGGCGATCAGCCTGGCTGAAAGCTAGGCCTGCTCGACGAGCTCTGCGATCGCGCCCGCGAGCACCTGCGCAGCCGCGACGCAGTCGTCGTCTGATGCCGACTCGGCCGGCGTGTGGCTGGCGCCGGTGGGGTTGCGCACGAAGATCATCGCCGCGGGTACGTGGGCCGCGAGGATGCCGGCGTCGTGGCCGGCGAAGGAGGGCAGGTCGCCGGCGGGGACGCCGCTCGCCTCGGCCGACCGCCGCAGCGCGGCCCGCAGGCCCGCGTCGAACTCGCTGCCCGCGTTCAGCGACTCCTGGACGATCTCCGCGTCGCCGAAGCGGCCGCGCAGGTCGTCCATCACCGCGTCGAGGGCGGCGGCGTCCAGTGCGCGCACGTCGAGCGTGCATGCGACTCTGCCGGGGATCGAGTTCGTCGACCCGGGTGCGATCGCAACCCGGCCGACCGTGCCGACGACGCCCGGCCGGGCGCGGGCGGCCTCGTCGACGGCGAGGATGAACCGCGCGGCCTCGACGAGGGCGTCGCGGCGGCCGGCCATCGGCGTCGTCCCGGCATGGTTCGACTCGCCCTCGAACACCGCCCGGTAGCGGCGCCGCGGGGCCAGCACGTCGGCGATCCCGAGCACCTCGCCCCGGTCGACGAGCGCCTTGCCCTGCTCGACGTGCACCTCGAGGAAGCACGCCACCTTGGCCAGCTCAGCCCGGCTCGCGAGCAGTGACTCGCGCGTCACGCCGTAGATCGCGGGCGCGTCGCCCATCGCGGTCAGGACGGCGTCGACGTCCAGCATGCCCACGATGGCCTGGCTGGCGAAGCAGGACGTGCGGAAGCGGGCGCCCTCCTCGTCGACGAACGCGATCACCGCGAGCGGCCGGCGATCGCCGGTCCGCCGACTCGCGCACCGTCGCCACCGCCTCCAGCGCGCAGACCATGCCGAGGGCGCCGTCGTAGGCGCCGCCGTCGGGCTGGGTGTCCAGATGCGAGCCGGCGCAGACGTACGGGCCGTCACCCGCGCCCGGCTCGACGGCCCAGAGGCTGCCGGCGCCGTCCCTGCGCACCTCCAGGCCGATCCCCTCGGCCGTGCGCCGGAACCACTCCTGCGCCTCGGCCTCGAGCGGCGTCCAGGCCACCCGGTTCCAGCCGGTGTCGGTGCGCCCGATGTCCGCCAGCTCGGCGAACCAGCCCAGGAACCGTTCTCGGGAGACCGCCGGCATCGGGTCTGGAAGGATACGCGGGTGACCCCCGCGGCGCTGCGCCTACCCGGATTCGTGAACGCCCACAGCCACGCCTTCCAGCGCGGCATGCGCGGCCTCGTCGAGCGGGTCGACCGCGCCCACCCCCACGACGACTTCTGGACGTGGCGCGAGGCGATGTACGCGGCCGCCGGGCGGCTCGACCCCGACTCGGCCCACGCGATCGCCCTGCTCGCCTACCGCGAGATGATCGCCGCGGGCTACGTCGCCGTCGGCGAGTTCCACTACGTCCACCACCGCCCCGACGGCACGCCGTACGCGCCGGCCAACGCGATGGCGCTTGCGACCGCGGCCGCCGCCGACGAGGCCGGCATCGCCCAGGTGCTGCTGATGACCGCCTACGAGCGGGCCGGGGCGGGCGCGCCGCCGACGCCGGGGCAGCGCCGCTTCTGCGATCCCACCGTCGCCGCCTACCTGGAGCGGGTCGATGCGCTGGCGCAGGAGCGTCCCGGCCGGGTGGGGCTCGCGCCGCACAGCGTCCGCGCGGTGTCGCGGCCCTGGCTCGAGGAGATCGGGCGCTACGCCGAGGCGAGCGGGATGGTCGTGCACATCCATGCCTGCGAGCAGCGCCGCGAGATCGAGGAGTCCCGGGCCGAGTACGGCCGCCGCCCGATCGAGCTTCTGGCCGACGCCGGCGTGCTCGGCCCGCGCACGACCATCGTCCACGCCACCCATGCCTCCGACGGCGAGCTCGACCTGGTCGCCCAGGCGGGCGCGTCGGTGTGCCTGTGCCCGACGACCGAGGCCAACCTGGGCGACGGCTACCTGCCCGCCCTGCGCCTGTTCGAGCGCGGCATCCGCGTCTGCATCGGCACCGACTCCAACAGCGTCATCGACCCGGTCGTCGAGCTGCGCGAGATCGAGGCGGTCGCCCGCCGCACCGCCGAGCGCCGAAACGTGCTCGTCCCCGCCGGAGCCGATGGCCCAACGGGCTATCTGCTCGACGTCGGCAGCCGCTGCGGCGCCGAGGCGCTCGGCCTCGCGGCCGTCCCGGCCGAGGTCGAGCTCGACCTGGGCCACCCGCAGCTCGCCGGCGTGGCCGCGGCCGACGCGACGGCGGCCCTCATCTTCGGCGGCTCCGCCGCCGCCCTGCGACCGATCGACTCATGATGGGGACTGTCCCCGCACGCGGGGACAGTCCCCTGCTTCCGGAAAGGACCTCGAAATGGACTTTGCCCTCTCGCCCGAGCTGATCGAGCTGCGCGCCCGGGTGCGGGCACTCGTCGATGACCACCTCGAGGCCTACGAGACCGAGGCCGAGACGCACCACGGCCGCCTCAGCCCTGAGTCGCACGCCCGCATCAAGCAGGCGGTGCTCGACTCGGGCCTGGCCGCGAACAACATCCCCGAGCAGTACGGCGGCGGCGGCTTCACCCTCACCGAGCAGATCGTCACCCACGAGCAGCTCGGGCGGCTGACCAACTGCCTGTGGGTGCTCGTGTGGAGCCCGTCCAACGTGCTCGTGCACGGCACGCCCGAGCAGATCGAGCGCTACCTGCTCCCCGACGTGCGCGGCGAGCACCGCCACGCCTATGCGATCACCGAGGAGGGCGCCGGCTCCGACCCGCGCGCGATCGCCACCGAGGCCGTCTGGAACGGCAGCGGCTACGAGCTCTCGGGCACGAAGTGGTTCGTCACCGACGGCGACGTCGCGAGCTACTTCATCGTGCTGGCGTGGGCGGTCGACGGGCACGACCGGCGGCCGGCGCTGTTCCTCGTGGACAAGGACCTGCCCGGGGTCGAGATGACCGCCGACCCGGACTTCAGCCACAACTTCCCCTACCGCCACCCCGAGTTCACGTTCACGAAGACGCCGGTGCCGCGCGAGAACGTGCTCGGCGAGATCGGCCGCGGCTTCGAGCTCACCGGCGAGTGGTTCGTCGAGGAGCGGGTGCACATCGCCGCCCGCTGCGTCGGCGCCTGCGACCGCCTGATCGAGCTCGGCACCGCCTGGGCGCTCGAGCGGGAGCAGTTCGGCAGCCGCATCTTCGACCATCAGGCGGTCAGCTTCGCCCTGGCCGACTGCGCCGCCGAGACCACCGCCGCGCGGCTCCTGACCTACTACGTCGGCTGGCTGGCCGACTCCGGCGCCGACCGCAAGCTCGTGCACCACAAGGCCTCGATGGCCAAGCTGATCGCGTCGGAGACGGCCGGGAGGGTCGCCGATCGGGTCGTGCAGATCTTCGGCGGCCGCGGCTACATGCGCTCGAACCCGGCCGAGCGGCTGTGGCGCGAGCTGCGCGTCGACCGCATCTGGGAGGGCACGAGCGAGGTGCAGCGCCTGATCGTCAGCCGCGGCCTCGAGCGGCGCGGGCCCGAGCGCCTGCTCCGCCTCTAGCCGAGTGCGCTAGCGTGCCTTCGATGAGCGAATCCCCGCTCGATGCCGGCACCGCCGCGTGGCACCGGCGACTGCACCACACGCCGCATGACGGCCTGTCCGAGGACACCGCCCAGACGCCCGGGATGCGCCGCTACGAGGCGATCTCGGGTGCGCGCAACGGCTCGCGCAAGATCTGGATGGGCAAGAACCACGTCGCTCCCAACATGCGCTCCGCCGATCATCACCACGGCGAGGCCGAGACCGGCATCTATGTCGTGTCGGGGCACCCGGTGTTCGTCTTCCTCGAGGACGGCGAGGAGCGCCGGATCGAGACCGGGCCGGGCGACTACGTCTACGTGCCGCCGTGGCTGCCCCACCGTGAGGAGAACCCCTCGCTCGACGAGGAGGCCGTGGTCGTGCTTGCGCGCAGCACGCAGGAGGGCGTGGTGGTCAACCTGCCCAGCCTGCGCGCGGTCGTCCCCGAGCTCGATCGCATGATCGCCGAGGCCGGCGAGGGCGGCAGTTAGCTAAGCCGCGAGGCGCAGCGGCTCGGTGGCCGCGGCCGGGAAGAGCTGGATGACCGGCATGCTGCCGAGCTGGGCGTGGATGCGCTCGATCTCGCGCTCGAGATCCGGCTTGGAGTCGCCGAGGTGGAAGATCGGGCTCGTCGCGCCGTCGGTGATGAGGCGGCGCAGCAGCACCATCCCGGCCGGCTCGACGGGGACGTCGATTGCGCGCACCCGGGCGCACAGGCCGCGCAGATGCGGCTCGAGCTCGCGCAGGGTGCGGCGGTCGAGCGGCACGGAGCACATCTGATGGGAGACGGCCACCTCGATGAACCGCTCGAGCGTGTTGGCGAACACCTGCCGGCGCTCGGGCGACACGAGGTCGGCGGCGTGGCGGGCGACCGCGGAGGCGCCCACGTGCCGGTAGCCGGACAGGATGATCTCGTCGAGGAGCTCCGAGCGCTGCCACACGACCACGCGGGAGGCGACCAGCGCGCCGCCGGCTCCGATCACGGCGAGCACGGCGCTCACACCGGCCAGGCCGGCGACGCCCTGCACGGCGAACACCGCGACCACCGCGGCGATGGCGAACGTCACGAGCGAGAGGGCCACCGTGTAGGCGGTCTTCAGGCGCTCATCGAAGACGGTCAGGGCGCGGGTGAGTTCGGAGGGGGCCATAGCTGCCCTTATTCATCGTTCGCCCGCGCCGCCACTTGAGTCGTAATTTCTGCGGATTCGCCGTCTGGAAACGGCTTCCAGAAAAGCGACGAGGCCGTCTGGGCAGAGACGGCCTCGTCTGTTGGGCTGTCCGGTGGGCCGCCGGACAACGTGTCCCACACCGACGGGTCAGCCGGTTGCGCGATCGCTAGGCGACGCGCTCGGGGACACTCCTCGAAATCCCTCCGATGTCGAGTTTACTGCAATTTTCTGCCGGATGACAGTGCCCGCAGGCAGATCCACATCGCGGCCACAAAGCCCGCGATGATCGGAAGCTGCGCCAGCTGGCCGACCGTGACCGGAAGCTCCGCCGCGTCCGACGCCGCATGCCCGGCGCCGGCGGCTTGCACACCGCTGCTTCCGCCCACGAGAAAGATGGTTGCGAACGCGGCCGCGACCACGGCGCCCACCATCACACCCTTCGCCACCCTCATGTCCCTCCCCGGCGTATCGACCTTGTGAGCATACGGGCGCGCAACGCGTGGTGCAACCGCCTTCATGCGCCTGTCACCCTTCTTTCCCAGCCGCCCACGCCCGCACACCCGCGATCTGCCAGGGCAGTGGACGGCAGGTCGGCCAGCGGGCCTCGGCGGCGGCCAGCGCCTCGTCGATCGAGACGCCGCGGCGGGTCGCAAGCAGCGCCACGGCGACCGCGGCCGACCGCTCGCGCCCGCCGCGGCAATGCACGTAGGCGGTGTCGCCGGCGGCTGCCTCGACGGCCCGGTCGAGCACGTCCGGCGGGATGGTGGCCCCGTCGGGCACCGGCAGGCGGTGCTCGGCGATCCGGGCCTGCCGGAGGGCCGCCTCGACGGCCGCCCGCTCGCCGTCCCAGTACTCGTGCTCCTCGCACAGGTTGATGACGGTGCGCACGCCTTCGGCGTGCAGCGCCTCGACGTGGGCCGTGGCATGCGGCATCCGGCCCGCCAGGAGCCCTGACCCGAGCGCGGAGTAGCGCAGCGGCGCGGTCACCCGCGCCAGGTTATCCGGGCGAGATCTCTTCCTGGTGCAGGTCTTCGGCGAGGCGCGCGGCGGCCGCGGTTGCGGCGTCGACGCGCTCGCGGAAGCGCAGCTCCAGCTCCCGCGCCAGCTTCCGCTCGCGCCGTCGCTCTCGCAGGTGATGAATGAACGTACCCATTCGAGCAGAATGCATCAAAGTCGAGAAAATGTCCAGTATTTCCGGGTGCTTCTCGCTTGGGCCGGGTCGCCTTCGGAAGGCTTTCAGTACACTCGCGGAGTGTCTGCCGACGGCCTGCTCGAGCTCGCGCTTGGCGCCGCCCGTGACGCCGGCTCGCTGCTCCTCGAGCGCTTCGGCGGGCCCGCGAGCGGGGTGGAGTCGAAGAGCAGCACCACGGACATGGTCTCCGACGCCGACCGCGCCGCCGAGCGGCTGCTGCACGAGCGCATCGCGGCGGCCCGTCCCGACGACGGTCTTCTGGGCGAGGAGGGCGCCCGCGTGGGTGGCAGCTCGGGCCTCGTCTGGGTCGTCGATCCGCTCGACGGCACCACCAACTACCTGTTCGGATACCCGGTGTGGTCGGTGTCGATCGCCTGCGAGGACGAGCACGGCGGGGTCGTGGCGGTGGTGCACGATCCCTGCCGCGGCGAGACATTCGCGGCGGAGCGCGGGCGGGGTGCGACGCTGAACGGGCGGCCGGTGCAAACGCGTCCCCCGCGCGGGCTCGACCGGGCGCTCATCGGCACCGGGTTCGCATACGCGCCCGAGGACCGTGCGTTCCAGGCCCAGGTGCTCACGCGCGTCCTGCCCAGTGTGCGCGACATCCGCCGCGGCGGCTCGGCCGCGCTCGACCTGGCGTGGGTCGCCTGCGGGCGGCTCGACGGGTTCTACGAGTGGGGCATCAAGCACTGGGACCGCGCCGCGGGGATGCTGCTCGTGGCCGAGGCCGGCGGAGCCGTCTCGGTGTTCGAGCCCGGCGGTGGGCTCGAGCCGTGCGTCGTCGCTGCGGCGAGTGAGCTGCACGACCCTGTGCGCGAGCTCGTCACGGCTGCGATCGCGGACGCGCGCTAGCCCAGGCATTTCCCGGTTCAGGCCTCACGCCGACCGGGCAATCCGCTACACTCAACACCGGCCGCTGGTGTCGCCCGCGAGGGCGCCCGTTTCAGCCTGCGGCTGCAGGGACCAAATGACTGTTCGCTTCGAGGCCGACTCCGAGGCGGCTGCACACCGTGTCGAGGCGTGGTGTGGCGAGCCGCTCCTCCACGAAGGCGAGGATATCGCCGTCGCGCTTGCGCCCGGGACCGTCCGCCGCAAGGCGCTCGACGCCGCCCTGGATGAGATGGCCCGGGGGCTGGTCGAGCCGAGCTACGAGTGGCGGCGCGACTACTCGCTCGTGCTCGGGCTCGAACGGGTGCTCTCCGATCCGCAGCCGAAGCTGGCGTCCGGCACGACCCTGCGCCGCCACCAGGTCGATGCACTCGCCGGCCAGCTGGCCGCGCTGATCTCGGACCTCGAGCGCTCGGCTGCCGAGGACGAGGAGGACGACGAGTCCGAGCCTGAGAACGGGGACGATCCCGAGAGCCGCCTCGACGATCCGGAAGAGGATGACGAGGACGAGGACGCGGACGACGACGAGGACGAAGAGGACGAGGATGAGGACGACGAGGATGAGGACGAGCCGGAGGACGAAAGCCTCGACGCGCCGCCCACCCTCGACCACGATCCGGCGATGGCGGTTCCGGCCGAGGACGACGCCGACCTGAACGGCCAGGCGGCCCCGCCCGACCCGGGCGCGCGCCGGCGCTACCGCTTCAAGCATCCCACCGCCTCGGGCAAGACCATCGCCGCCGCCGGCTTCGTCGAGGCGGCCCGCACGACCGGGGTGCTCATCCTCACTCACCGCCGGCTGCTCGTGAACCAGTTCACGAGCGATCTCACGAAGGAGGGCTACGGCGCGCGCCTGCACGCGCCGGTGCTCATCGGCGACACCACACCGCGCACGGCTCCGCTCACGATCAACACGTACGCCTGGTTCATCAAGCACGCCGATCAGATCAAGCCGGACGTGTACGGGGTCGTGGTCTGCGACGAGGCCCACACCGCCCTGGGCGAGAAGACGGCCGCGGCCATCCGCAGGTACGACGAGCCGATCTACATCGGGATGACCGCGACCGACCAGCTGCTGCAGAAGCACGTCGGCGACGTGTTCCCGGCGGAGGTCGCCGACTTCCCGCTGGCCGAGGCCGTGCGCCGCGGGGTGGTCGCTCCGCTGCGCTGCATCCGCGTGCGCCCGATCGCGTCGCTGCGCCAGGTCGAGATCGTCGGCGGCGACTTCGACCAGGGTCAGCTGGCCGCCGCCCTCGACATCGACCCGCTCAACCTGGCCGCTGCCGACCTGTATCAGAGCCGGTTCGGCGACACGCCCGGGATCGTCTACGCGGCCGGCGTCGACCACGCCGAGCGGGTGGCGGCGGCGATGCGCGTGATCGGCATGAATGCGCGGGCGGTGTCGGGCCGCACGCCGCCACGCGAGCTGGCCGAGACGCTCGCGGCGTACGAGCGCGGCGAGATCAACGTCCTCGTGAACGCACAGATCCTGGCCGAGGGCTGGAACGCGCCGCGCGCCACCGTCTGCATGCACCTCGCTCCCACCGCCAGCCGCCGCGTCTACCAGCAGCGCGTCGGCCGCATCATGCGCCTGCACCGGCGCAAGGAGGCCGGGATCGTGGTCGACTTCGCCGAGGTCGGCGCCCCTCACTCGGAGCGCGTGGTCACGCTGCACTCGCTGCTCGACGTGGACGCCTACCGGCCCGCCGGCCTGGTCACGCCGCCGCCGCCGCGGCGCCGCCGCGGCCGGCGCAAGCCGGCGAAGCCGATCGTGAAGGAACTGCCCTGGATCGTGCCGGTCTCGGACAACCCCGAGCGCCGGGTGGCGGTCATCGCCAGCCAGTGGAAGCTCGTCGACGCCTCCAAGCTCCCGCTCGACGAGCAGCGGGCGTGGGCGGTCGTCGCCGCCCGGCAGCTGACGCCGGCCGACGTGCACACGCTGACCGACCGCATCGTCAACCTGGCGCCCGAGGCGCGCGAGCTCTTCTTCTACACGTGCGCGGCCGAGAACCGGCACCGCAAGATGCGTCTCTCCGGCCTGGGCGACCTGGCGACGTCCGGCCCCAGCCAGACCACCTTCGCGATGGCCTGCCGCCTGGTCGAGGCGGCGCCCACCTGGCAGCAGGACCGTGGCCAGGGGGCGCGCGTGCTCCTGCTCGCGATGGGCGACGCCAAGATCGAGGCGCCGGCCGACCGGATCGTGTCGTGGACGTGGCGGCTGGCGCGGGCGGCCCGCGACCACGAGTACCGCTACGCCGGCGCCCACATCGACGACGGCCGCGGCCTGCTCGGCGCCGTCGCGAACGCGAAGACCGACACCGAGCACTCGCAGGCGTGCCTGCGCCTCGCCCAGGTGGCGAAGGCGGCGCCGCTCGAGGCCGGTGCCGCGCTGCTCGCCGTGGCCTCGCCCCGGCGCGGCACCGCGGGTGAGCGCATCATCGAGGTCGCCCGCACGTCGCTCTCGGCCGACCCGCTGCGGCTCGCGGCCGCGCTCGGCTCGAACATCCCCGCCCCGATGCAGCGCGCCAAGACGACGAAGAAGACCAAGCGCAAGGCGGCCACGGAGCGGGGCGAGACGGTGTCCTTCAACGGCGTCGTGGTCGGATCGACGCCGCCGGCCGTGCCGCTGCGGCGGGTCGAGGGCGCCGCCGAGGTCGAGGTCTCGCCCCAGGTGGCCGTGCGCCTGCGTGACGACGCCGACCCGGTCATCCGCGAGCGGCTGGGCGTCGAGACGCTGCACTGGAAGCTGGCCGGCGATGAGCGCGTCTTCGAGACCGCGGTCGCCGTGCGGTCGGCGGCCGTCGAGGTCGCGCCGCTGCAGGTCGTCGTCTCGAAGCTCCTGAACGAGCCCGTCAGCGAGCGCGTCGCCGCGATCGCCGTCGATGGGGCCGGGCTGGTGGTGCCGCTGGAGCCGGCCGAGGCCCAGGTGCTGGCCGACGACGCCGCCCGCCGTGTGCTCGCGCAGCTGAAGGCCGCGGGCGTGCGCGGACGCGTCCGGGTCGAGTTCGAGGTCGCCGACGGCGAGGGCGCGGCGACGCGCGACTCGCGGCCCGGAGCTGTGCGCAAGATCGCCCGCGGCGAGCCGGTGGGGGCATCGCCGGAGCGGCGCGACCGCCGCCGGCGCGCGCGCGGGCGGCGCGGCCGTCGCGCGGGGGCCGAGGAGCAGGCCCGGCGCGCCGCCGCCGACTCGAACGGCGGCCCGCCGACCACCCCCGAGGGCGGCGATGTGGCCGACCGCGTCTCGGCCATGTGACCACCCGGTAAACGCGGCTCCGGGGCTGGAATTCGCCGTAATTGTTCGTCTAGACTGTCGCGCGTGAGTGCCGCTGTGGGACTCATGAACGTGCGTGTGGGACCGTGAGTGCGTGACCTGCGTCGTTCAAAACTCGTCGACCAGGAGAGCTTCATGGCCACTGGCACAGTCAAATGGTTCTCGGCTTCGAAGGGGTTCGGATTCATCGCCCCTGAGGACGGCGGTGCTGACCTCTTCATCCACTTCTCCAACATCTCCGGGAACGGCTACCGGAACCTGGAGGAGGGGCAGAAGGTCGAGTTCGAGGCGCAGCAGGGCAAGAAGGGGATGGAGGCAACCAACGTGACGGTGATCGGCTAAGTGCCCGGTCCCCGAGGTCTCACGCGCTCGGGCGGCTGCAAATCGTCGCCTGGCCGCGTCCTCGGTCGGCCCGATCTTCGCGATATCGGGTCCGGCGCGCCCGCGCAACATGGAATCCCGGGGACGGAGCACTGACGCTTGGTCAAGGAAGAGACCATCGAGGTCGAGGGCGAGGTCACGGAAGCCCTGCCCAACACGATGTTCCGCGTCAAGCTGGACAACGGCCACGAGGTGCTCGGCCACATCTCCGGCAAGATGCGGCGCTACTACATCCGCATCCTCCCGGGTGACCGGGTCAAGGTGGAGCTCTCGCCCTATGACCTCACCCGCGGCCGGATCACCTACCGGTTCAAGTGAGCGCGCGGCCCCGGTCGCCCGGGGCCGCCGCCGTCTCTCTCCTGGATGAGCGCGCCGAGTGCTGGGGTGCGCCCCCCGTCCCAATTGGCATCCGATGTGGATGCCAATTGGTCGTCGGGCTCAGACCAGCGCCGCCTCGGCCGCCGAGCGGCGCTCGGCGATCAGGCGGTCGACGCCCGCGCGGTCGCCCGCGCGCAGCAGGGCGATCGGGTCGGGATCGCCGTTCACGATTGCCTCGAAGAAGTCGCGCCTGGCGGCGAAGGTGGGCAGCGTGTCCTTCGCCCAGCCGCGAGCGTCGTTCAGCAGCACCGCGAGCTCGGCGTGCTCGGCCCCGTATAGCGCCGCGATCTCGCGCTTCATGCGCTTGGCCAGCGCGGGGCTCGCGCCGGCCGTCGAGATGGCGATGGCGATGGGCCCGCAGCGGACGATCGCCGGCAGGATGAAGCTGCAGAGCGGCGGCACATCGACGACATTGCAGAGCATGGAGCGCCGCTCGGCCTCCTCGAAGACGGCGATGTTGGTCTCGGTGTCGGACGTCGCCGCGATCGCCAGGAACCGGCCCTCCAGATCGCCCGGCTCGAAGTCGCGCCGCGTCCACTGGACGTCTCCCGACGCCACCAGGTCGAGCACGCCGGTGCATGCCTCCGGGGCGATCACGTCGACGCGGGCATCGCAGGCGAGCAGGCCCTCGATCTTCTCCAGGCCGACGTCCCCGGCGCCCACGACCAGGCACCTGCGGCCGGTCAGCTTGAGGCACGCGACGTAGAACGTCGTGTCCAGCATGTCGGCGACGCAGCTCTGGTCGCACCGCGCCAGCCGGTGCTGGCAGACGCACGGCTTGCCGGCGTGAAGCTGAGATGACATCGACCGGATGGTACCGGCCGGCCGCCCGCCGCCCGGCCACCGGCGGTAAGATCGTGCGATGCCGTACTCGCGCTCCGAGAACGAATTCGTCTCCGCGGTCATGAGCTCGAAGCTGCTCACGGCCGCCGCCGGCGACGCCCTGACAGACGCGGCCCGGCGGATGGCCGAGCGGCGGGTGGGCGCGATCCTGGTCACCGACGGCACCCGGCTGGAGGGGATCATGACCGAGCGCGACGTGCTGCGCGCGGTCGGCACGGGGAACATCGACGGCACCGTCGGCGACTGGATGACGCGCCACCCCGACACGGCCCCGCAGACGGCGACCATCGGCGAGGCCGCCGCGATGATGGTGCACGGGGGCTACCGGCACGTGCCGATCGTCGACGGCGATCACGCCATCGGCATCGTCTCGATCCGCGACCTGCTGCGGCTGCCGAGCGAGACGCCGAGCGGCGTCTAGCTGACGTCGCGGCGGGCGGCGATCGCCGCACCCGCGCCGCAGAGGCAGACCGCCCAGGCGAGCAGCACAGCGCCGCCGGCGGCGGGGCTGAGCAGGTGCGCGTCGGTCAGTCCCATGAACCCGTTCTGGGCCTGGCCTGGCGTCAGCCGGCCCACCCCGGGCACCAGCGCGAAGAGCAGGTTCTCGACGACGAAGCCCCAGGCGAGCAGGCCGATGATCGCGCCGACCTGGTTGCGGACGATCATTCCCACGCCGACGCCGATCCCGCCCCAGAGCGCAGTGCCGACGATCGTGCCGAGGGTCATCAGCTCGTAGCCGTGCCGGCCGAGGGCGAGCGAGATCCCGCGCTCGTTCAGGATCAGCGCGCCGATCCCGACCGAGAGCACCTCGCCGATCGCAGCGAAGACGAGCCCTGCCAGGAAGCTCGCGATCACCTTCGCGATCAGCACGACCGACCGCCGCGGCGTGAAGAGGAACGTGGGCCGGATCGTGCCGAACCGGAACTCCCCGGTGACGAGCATGATCCCGGCAAGCGCCGCGAAGACGCCGGCGAAGCTGCCGATCCCGAAGAGGCTGCGCTGATTCTCCGTCTGGCTGAGGTCGCTGACCGAGGAGAGCAGCGCGGTCAGGAGCACGAAGAGGAGCACGATCGCGACCAGGCCGAGAGCGAGCCCGAGCGTCGTCCGGGTCGAGCGGATCTTCAGGAGCTCGGCGCGGGCTTGCGCGATCACGTCGGCTCGTCCGCGGTCAGCTCCAGGAAGACCTCCTCGAGCGATGACTCCTCCGTGCGCAGCTCGTGCAGGACGATGCCTGCTGCCGCCGCGATCTCGCCGACGCGCTCGGTGGTCGTGCCGTGCACGAGCAGCCGGTGGTCCTGCGTGGTCGCCTCGATCTCGGCCCGCCGCAGCGCGTCGCCGAGCTGCTCGGGCTGCGGCGATCGCACGATGACCGCGCCGCCGATCGTGGCCGTCAGCTCGTCGAGCCGCGACTCGCGCACGAGCTTGCCGCGGTTGATGATGAGCACGTGGTCGACCGTCTGGGCCACCTCGGCCAGCACGTGGCTCGAGACGAGCACGGTGTGGCCGCTGCCCGCGAAGCTGCGCAGGAAGTCGCGCAGCCAGCGCACACCCTCGGGGTCGAGCCCGTTGGCGGGCTCGTCGAGCACGAGCAGCTCGGGGTCGCCGAGCAGCGCCGCCGCCAGGCCGAGCCGCTGGCGCATGCCGAGCGAGTAGCCCTTCACGCGGCGCCGGGCGGCGCCGTCGAGCTCGACCACCCGCAGCACCTCGTCCACGCGCGAGTCGGGGATGCCGACCGCCTGCGAGAGCGTGCGCAGGTGGTTTCGGCCCGAGCGCCCGGGATGGAAGTCGGTGGCTTCGAGCACGGCGCCGATCCGCAGCGCCGGCCGCTCGATCTGGGCGTAGGGCCGCTCGAAGATCAGCGCCTGCCCTGCGCTCGGCGTGGCCAGGCCGAGCAGCATGCGCAGGGTCGTCGTCTTGCCGGCGCCGTTCGGACCCAGAAATCCGGTGATCGTCCCCGGCTCGAGCGCGAACGACAGGTTGTCGACGGCCGTGAGCTTGCCGAACCGCTTCGTCAGCGATTCGGCTCGGACGACGGGAGCCATGCGCGCAGGCTAGCCGACCCGCGCCGGCTACTCGAACTTCGCCAGCACGTGCTTGACGATGGTGTAGTCGTCGAGCCCGTACTTGCTCATGTCCTTGCCGTACCCGGACTGCTTGAACCCGCCGTGCGGCATCTCGTTGAACACGGTGAAGTGGTCGTTCAGCCACACGCAGCCGTACTGGAGCTTGCCGACGGCGCGCAGGCCGCGGCGGGCGCTCTCGGTCCACACCGAGGCGGCGAGGCCGTACTCGACGTCGTTCGCCCAGGCGATGGCCTGGTCGTCGTCGGCGAACCGCTGCACGGTGACGACGGGGCCGAAGACCTCCTTCTGGATGATCTCCGAGCGCTGCTCGGCGCCGGTGACGACCGTGGGCTTGACGAAGAACCCGCGGTGGCCCATCGCCTCGCCGCCGGTGGCGATCTTCGCTCCCGCGGAGGTGGCCCGCTCGAGGAAGCCGAGCACGCGCTCCTGCTGGCGCTGCGAGACGACCGGGCCCATGTCGATGTCCTCGATCTCGGACGGATCGCCGACCTTGATCGAGTCGACCTGGTCGACCAGCTCCGAGAGGAAGTTGTCGTAGACCTTCGGCCCGACCACGACCCGCGTCGCCGCGGTGCAATCCTGGCCCGAGTTCCAGTACCCGGCCGCCTTGATCGTCTCGGCCGCGGCCTCGATGTCGGCATCGTCGAAGATGATGACCGGCGCCTTGCCGCCGAGCTCGAGGTGGACGCGCTTGAGGTTGTCGGCGGCCGCGCGGGCGACCTTCTTGCCCGACTCGACGGAGCCCGTGATCGACACCATCCGGACGCGCGGGTGCGACGAGATGGCCGCGCCAACGGGGTCGCCGTAGCCGGAGACGATGTTGAGGACGCCCGCGGGCAGGATGTCGGCCGCGATCTCGGCCATGCGCAGGGTGGTGAGCGGCGTGATCTCGGACGGCTTGAGCACGACCGTGTTGCCGGCTGCGAGGGCGGGGGAGATCTTCCACGCCGCCATCATCAGCGGGTAGTTCCACGGCGTGATCTGGCCGACGACGCCGATCGGCTCGCGCCGGATCATCGACGTCGACCCGCGCACGTACTCGGCCGCGGCCTGTCCCTCCGGGGTGCGGGCCGCGCCGGCCATGAAGCGCAGGCAGTCCGACGCGCCGGCCACCTCTTCGACGGCGGCGCCGCGCGGCTTGCCGACGTTCAGGGACTCGAGCTCGCCGAGCTCCTCGGCGTGCTCGTCGAGCGCGTCTGCGAGCTTGCTCAGGATCTCGAACCGCTCGGCCGGGGTGGTGTCGCCCCAGTCGCCGAAGAAGGCCCGCTCGGCGGCCTCGACGGCGTGGTCGATGTCCTCGGCGGTGGAGCTCGGGACGGCGGCGATGACCTCGCCGGTCGCGGGGTTCACCACGTCGATGGTCTCTCCCGAGCTGGACTCAGCGGCCTTGCCGCCGATGTGGTTCGAAAATCGCTTCAGCGCAACGCTCATGTCCTGCCCTCCCGGTGGCTAGCACCTCAATCCTATCGCCCGCGATAGGGTAGGCCGCATGACTGCAGGCGTCTTCAACCTCCCGGAGCCGGCGAACGAGCCGGTGCGCGACTACCCGCCCGGATCGCCCGAGCGGGCCGCGCTCAAGGCCCGCCTCGACGAGATGGCCGGCCGCAAGATCGAGATCCCCATGGTGATCGGCGGGCGCGAGGTGCGCACCGGCCGTACGGGGACGGCCGTCATGCCGCACGACCACGAGCATGTGCTGGCCGAGTTCCACCGCGGCGGCGAGGCCGAGGTGACGCAGGCGATCGAGGCGGCGGCCGCCGCCCGCGAGGAGTGGTCGCGCACGCCCTGGGAGGCGCGGGCGGCCGTGTTCCTGCGCGCCGCGGAGCTGCTGGCCGGGCCCTGGCGCGACACGCTGAACGCCGCCACGATGCTGGGCCAGTCGAAGACCGTCTACCAGTCCGAGATCGACGCCGTCTGCGAGCTGCCCGACTTCTGGCGGTTCAACGTGAGCTACATGCACCGGCTGATGAGCGAGCAGCCGGTCTCGTCGCGCGGCATCTGGAACCGGATCGAGTACCGCCCCCTCGAGGGCTTCGTGTTCGCCGTCGCGCCGTTCAACTTCACCGCGATCTCCGGCAACCTGCCGACCGCGCCCGCGCTGATGGGCAACACGGTCGTGTTCAAGCCCGCGTCGACCGCCGTGTACTCGGCCCACTTCCTCATGCAGCTGTACGAGGAGGCCGGGCTCCCGCCAGGGGTGATCAACATGGTGCTCGGCTCCGGCCGCGACATCGGCGACGCGGTGCTGGCCCACCCGGACCTGGCCGGCATCCACTTCACGGGCTCGACGCCGGTGTTCCAGGGCATGTGGCGCACCGTCGGCCAGAACATCGACAGCTATCGCGGCTACCCGCGGCTGGTGGGCGAGACCGGCGGCAAGGACTTCATCTTCGCCCACCCCTCGGCCGACCCGGCGGCGGTGGCGACCGCGATCGTGCGCGGCTCGTTCGAGTACCAGGGCCAGAAGTGCTCGGCGGCGTCGCGCATCTACGCGCCGTCCAACCTGTGGCCCCAGGTGCGCGACGCCCTGCGTGAGCAGGTCTCGACGATCAAGGTCGGCGACGTGCGCGACTTCCGCAACTTCATGGGAGCCGTCATCGACGCGAGCGCGTTTGCGACCCAGCGCGACGCCGTCAAGCTGGCCTCCGAGGCCGCGGATGCCGAGGTGCTCGTCGGCGGCGAAACCGACGATTCGCAGGGCTACTTCGTCTCGCCCACCGTGGTCGAGACGACCGATCCCGGCTTCGACCTGATGCGGCGGGAGCTCTTCGGGCCCGTGGTGACGACGTACGTGTACGACGAGAAGCGGGTGGACGACACGCTCGACCTGGTCGATCAGACCTCTCCGTACGCGCTCACGGGAGCCGTGTTCGCCACCGACCGGCGGGCGATCGAGCACGCCTCGAACGCGCTTCGCAACGCGGCCGGCAACTTCTACGTCAACGACAAGCCCACCGGGGCGGTCGTCGGCCAGCAGCCCTTCGGCGGCGCGCGGGCGTCGGGCACGAACGACAAGGCCGGATCGATGTGGAACCTGATGCGGTGGGTGAGCCCGCGCACGATCAAGGAGACCTTCGTGCCGGCGACCGACTACCGCTATCCGTTCATGGGCGCCGAGTAGCTGTCAAGGGATAGGCGATCGCCGCCGATCCTTGTGTGAATGGATGCGGAGCGCAGGGAGTTCTTCCGAGTCATGGTCCGGCTGCCCGTCTCGTGCGCAGCCGTCGGCCGTGACGGCCGCACGACACTGATGGTGGTGCGGTCGGTCGACCTGTCGGCCGGCGGCGTCAAGGTCGTGACCGAGCATTCGCTCGTGCCCGGAAACCGGGTGCGGGTGGTGTTCCGGGTCGACGACGACACGAATGCCCGGCTCGACGCCACCGTGCTGCGGTCCGAGCCGCTCGGCGACGGCCTGCGCCGCTACGCCATCGACTTCGACCCGGTCGACCGCAGCGTCGAGCAGCGGCTCATGCGAACGGTCTACGCGGCCGAGCAGGTGAACGCCGGCCGTCACAGGCACGTGCGGATGACGGTGTGGCAGGCGATGCGCGTCACCGGCGCAAACGGCGAGGAGTACGGCGCCCACGCCCTGCAGATCTCGGCCGATGACGCCCAGATCATCACGAGCCACCTGCTCGCCGAGGGTGAGCTGCTGCGGATCGTGATGCAGGACGGCGACCTCGGCTTCGACGTCGATGCCGAGGCCGTGGTGCAGTCGATGCACCGTGACCTGCGCGGCAACTTCGTCGCCACCGTGCTCTGGCATGGTCTGGATCGCGTCACCCGCTCGGCCATCCTGCGCCGCTCGATGGAGCAGGAGCGGCGCGACCTCGCCGGGGACTAGACTCGCGCCTCATGAAGGTGGCGGTGATCGGGCTGGGGACGATGGGCGCGCCGATGGCGCGGCACCTGCTTGCCGCCGGCCACGAGGTGACGGTGCACAACCGCACGCGGTCACGTGAGGAGCCGCTCGCGGCCGCCGGCGCCGGACGCGCCGCGACGCCCGCGGAGGCTGCGGCGGCGGCCGAGGCGGTGCTGACCTGCGTGTCGGACACGCCCGACCTCGAGCACGTCCTGCTCGGGCCGGACGGGGTCGCCGAGGGACTCGCCGCCGGAGGGCTCGTGGTGGACTGCTCGACGGTGTCGCCGGCGGCGACTGCCGCGATTGCCGCGAAGCTGCGCGAGCGCGAGATCGGCATGGTCGACGCGCCGGTGTCGGGCGGCTCCGAGGGCGCCGAGCGCGGCACGCTCACGATCTTCTGCGGCGGCACCGACGCCGACGTCGCCCGCGCCCGCGCGCTGCTCGAGGCATTCGGGAGCCGGATCACTCACCTGGGCCCGAGCGGCGCCGGCCAGGTTGCGAAGGCCGTGAACCAGGTGATGATCGCCGGCACCTACGCGAGCGTGGGCGAGGGCATCGCGCTGGCCGAGGCCGCAGGCCTCGATCTCCCGCAGCTCGTCGAGGCGCTGTCGGCCGGGGCGGCGGCGTCGTGGGTGCTCACAAACCGGGCCGCGAACATGATCGCCGACACCTACCCGCTGGGCTTCAAGGTCGCGCTGCACCGCAAGGATCTGGGCATCGCCCTCGACGAGGCCGGCCGTGCCGGCCTCCCGCTCCCGGTCTCGGCGCTCGTCGCCGCGCAGGAGGACGCGCTCATGGGCGAGGGCCACGGCGACGAGGACGTGAGCGCCCTCGCCCGCCTGCCCAAGCGCGCTGAATAACCGGTGCCAGGCACCGGCTGTTCACGCTGCTAGCCGACCGGCGCGGTGAGCGGCTCGAGCTCGAACGGCAGCATCGCCACCGCCTCGGCGAACCGCGCGAGAAGGGCCGGCCGGTCGCGGGCCGCGAGCGCGACGACGGCCAGGCGGTGGCTGACGGTGTCGTCGTCGTTCTCGCTCAGGCGGTGGCCGGGCCGCACCAGCACCTCGACGTGGGCGTGCGGGAAGCGCTCGAGCACCATCGTCGGATCCGGCACCGAGCGGACGACGGCGTCGTCGTAGGCGCGCAGCAGGAAGCTTGCGGTCACCAGGTCGTCGCGGGCCGGCGGGAGCTGGGGCGAGCCGCCGGCGCACAGGCCGAGCTGGATCTCGTAGCTCGACACGCCGTGCACCGCCTGCACGAGCGGCGCGAACTGCGATGCCATCCGCCCGTTCACCTCGACGATCGTGACGCGCCCGTCCGGGCGCACGAAGAACTCGATGTTGAAGAGGCTCTGGTCGAACCCGAGCGCCGGCATCAGCCGGGCCGCCACGTCCTCCATGGCCCGCTGCGGCCCCTCGGGTAGGCGGCTCGGATACTCGAAGCGCAGGAAGCTGATGCCGTTCGGGTGCATGACCGCGTCGGTGACGCCGATCGGGATCATCCGGCCGCCCTGCATCCAGCCCTCGAACGTGACCAGGGTGCCGTCGAGCAGCTCCTCCGCGATCAGCGTCCGGAACTCGCGCCCCTCGAGCGCGCGGTCGTGCGCGGTCACGGCGTCGATCTCGAGCCGCGCCCGCGCCACCGCGGCGGCGAACTCGGGCTCGTCCGCGACGGTGAAGGCGAGCTGGGACAGGTGGGCGGCGACCGGCTTCAGGAAGAACGGGAAGGGCAGAGGCGGGCGGGCGCCGGGATCGTCGAGGTCGACCGGCGCGAACGCCGGGGTCGCCTCGGGCGCCACCTCTGCCTGGACGTGACGGCAGGCGAGCTTGTCGTGGCAGCGCATGAACGCCGCCCGGCCGGGGCCGGGCAGGCCGGCCGCGTCGGCGAGGATGGTCGCCAGGTGCCCGGTCGCGTCGCTCGAGCCGAGGATGCCGTCCGCCGCGGGCCCGAATCTGGCCATGTGGTCGACGAAGGTGCGGGCGTCGAACCCGGGGCCGATCGGCTGTCCGGCAAAGCGGAGCGCGAACCGATCGAGGATCCGCTCGTCGGCGAGGTTCAGCCGATCGCGCTGGCCGGCGCACACAACCAGAACGCTTGGCACGGTGCCGTTGGACGGGCCGTCCACCGGCCGTATTGTGACGGACGCGCCAGGCCGGCGCCACTCCGGGGCCGGGGCTTTGTGGTCACCCCCACACGGCGGCGGCGGTGCGGGCGAGCGTCTCGAGCTTGCGGCGCTGGTCATCGGGCGTCAGTGCATTCCCCAGCACCGACGTCGCAAAACCGCACTGGGGGCTGATGGCAAGCCGTTCCAGATCGATGTGGCGGGCGGCCTCGTGGATCCGGGCGGTCAGCTCCTCCACGGTCTCGCGCCGCGGCGACTTCGTGGTGACCAGGCCGAGCACCACCACCTTGTCCTCCGGCACGTCGCGCAGGGGCTGGAACGTGCCCGACCGCTCGTCGTCGTACTCGAGCAGCAGCCGGTCGGCGCTGACGCCGCGGAACACCTGTCGTGCGATCGGCTCGTATCCGCCCTCGACGAGCCAGCGGCTGCCCTGGTTGCCACGGCAGAGGTGGAACCCGAAGGTGACCTCCGGGTGGCCTTGCATGACCCAGTTGTCGAGCTCGATGCCGCGGGCGAGCCAGCGGTCGACGCTCCACCCCTGGCCCTCGTAGAACGCGCGCGTGGCCGGATCGATCAGGAGCGGGTAGTGGGGCGCGTCGAGCTGGATGTAGGTGCAGCCCAGGCGGGCCAGCTCGGCGATCTCGTCGCGGGTGAGCGCTGCGACGTCCTCGAGGAAGGCGTCCAGCGTGGCGTAGGCGTCGCGCGACTGCTCCGACGACCACAGGTTGGCATAGAGGCTCGGGCTCGCGAGGGTCACCTTCGGGATCGCCTGCGCGCGCGCCCGCAGGTAGGTGAAGTCTTCGGCGGCGATGTGCCGCCGCCGCCGCAGCGGCTCGCGCACGCCCAGGCCGGCGGGGCGCTCGGTGGCGCGGTCGCCGACGTCGTCGCCGTGCCAGTCGCCCCACAGGTAGGCCTCGAGGGGGACGGCGCCGAAGCCGTCGACCGCGTCCGGCAGGCCGCTCTGGAACGACAGCCGGCGCATCTCCCCGTCGGTGACCACCGCGATGCCGGCGCCCTCCTGCAGCGCGACGGCGGCGTCGACGGCGCGATCCTCGGCGCGCTTCAGCTCGGCCGCGGAGGCCTCGCCGCGCTCGAACCGATCCCGCACCTCGAGCAGCTCCGGCGGCCGCAGCAGGCTGCCGACGACATCGGTGCGGGCGGTCTTCACGGCGGCGAGTGTAACGGCGGGTGGGCGGCGGACGGCCTCATACCCAATTGGCACCTGCAGTGGATGCCAATTGGGTGAGCCACGCCCCGCGAGGATCGCCCCCAACCGGCGCTAGGCTGGCGCTGGATCGACCCCACTCGCGGTCCTGACGCCACCGGAGCGACTTGGCTCGGGAGCCGACGTGTGTTCGACGCCCTCGCCCGTTTCGGCGGCGCCTGGGGTCTACTTGCGCTGCCGGACGCACGCCTGCGTGCGCGTGAGCTCCCAGTTCTCCCTCGCGAGCGAGTGCGAGGCTCACACCCAATTGGCACTTGCAGTGGATGTCAATTGGGTGGCCGACGCCCTCGCTCCACCGGCCGGCGTTGCCTTGACAACCCCAGGCCGATGTGAGACAGATTCCGCTCCGCCAGTGCGGCTCGTGTTCCACCGGCGGAACCGGGAGATGGACGATCCCCGATCTGATCCGGCGAGGTGTTGATGGCGGTCGCCGTCGGCGGACGCACGCGCACGCACGACCGCCCGGCGTCGCCCGGGATGGCCGCCGTGCTCGGCGTGCTCGAGGCGCTGGACAGGCTCGGCCCGTCCGGTCTGGCCGAGCTGAGCGCCGCCACCGGCCTGCCCAAGACCACCTTGCACCGGGCCTGTGCGGCGATGGAGGAGCGCGGCTTCGTCGAGCGGGCCGGCGACGCGGGCTATACCCTCGCATCGCGTGCGGTCGAGCTCGGCACGCGCAGCTCCTGCTCGGCGCTCGTCTCGGCGTTCGAGGCGGAGGCCGAGGGCCTGCTCGCCCGCCACGACGAGACCACCTGCCTGGTCGTCCTGGACGATCGCGACGCCCTCTTCATCGCGAAGGCCGAGACGTCGCAGGCGGTACGGCTCGTGACCCGGGTCGGCAGCCGCCTGCCGGCGTTCGCCGCCGCGAGCGGGCGCGTCCTCCTGGCGGCGCTCGAGCCGGTCGCGGTCGATCGGCTGCTGGCCGGCGTCGACCTCGTCACCCCTGTCGGGCGGCGGATGCGCCTGGGCGAGCTCCACGCCATCCTCGAGCGCGCCCGCGCCGACGGTTACGCCGAGAATGTGAACGAGACATCGCTCGGGCTCGAGTGCATGGCCGTCCCGATTCAGGGCGCCGGCGGAGCCACCGTCGCCGCCATGACGCTCTGCGTCCCCAGCGGCCGGACCGACCGCGCCAGGCGCAGGCGGATGCTCGCCGACCTACGCTCCGCAGGCCTGCGGGCCTCGGCGACACTTCGCGCGATCCACCAACCCCCCGGCACCGGCTGACGTCGAACGTCGGACGGGGGACCGACACAGTCATGAGAACGATGCAGCCGAACCGGACAGAAAGGTGAATCCACACATGGACGAGAATCAGCGCAGGCTCGACAGCATCCGCAGGGGGAGCTCGGAGCTCGAGGCAAGCTTCATCGACGAGTTCGCCGCGGGCCGTCTCAGCCGCCGGGAGTTCGTCCGCCGCGGAGCGGTCGTCGGCCTCTCGATGCCGCTCATGACGGCGATCATCGCCGCATGCGGCGGCGCCAACTCGACGTCGACCGCGTCGGGCGGCGCGTCCGGCCCGGCCAAGCCCGGCGGCACCATCAGGGCCGGCATCGTCACGCCGACCGGGGCGATCAACCCGGTCACGGTCGCCGACCAGGGCGGCCTGGACATGCTGGGCCAGACGGGCGAGTACCTGGCGATCTCGAGCTCCTCGCTGCAGCTCGTGCCGGTGCTGGCCGAGAGCTGGTCGCCCAACTCGGACTCCAGTGTGTGGACGTTCAAGATCCGCCAGGGGGTGAAGTTCCACACCGGCCAGCCGCTCACGGCCGACGACGTCGTCTACACGTACAAGCTCCAGACCGACCCCAAGGGCTCCTCCAACGCTCTCAGCGCGTTCGGCGGCTCGCTCGTGCCGTCCGGTGTGCAGAAGGTCGACGACTTCACGGTCGCATTCCACCTCGAGGCGCCGAACGGGAACTTCCCGTACCTGTGCTCCTCCGACAACTACAACATGGTCATCCTGCCGAACAACTACGACCCCGGGAAGTGGGAGTCGACCTTCGTCGGCACCGGCCCGTTCAAGCTGAAGAGCTACACGCCGAAGGCCGGGGCGGCGTTCGTCCGCAACGACGCCTACTGGGGCAAGAAGGCGCTCCCCGACAGCACCGAGTTCACGTTCTACGACACCCAGCAGCCCGAGATCCTGGCGCTCCAGGGCGGGACGCTCGACGTGATCGGCCAGTTCTCGGTGCAGGGCGGCCAGTCGCTGCTCTCCGGCTCGAGCGTGAACGTGATCAACCTGAAGTCGAGCGCGCACCGCCAGCTCTCGATGCGCTGCGACCAGGCACCGTTCACCGACCCGCGCGTGCGCCAGGCGATCGCGCTCACGCTCAACCGGCCGGAGATCATCCAGGGCCTGTTCTCGGGCAAGGCCGACCCCGGCAACGACAGCCCGTTCGCGCCGGTGTTCCCGTCCACCGACACGAGCGTGCCGCAGCGGGTGCAGGACCTGACAAAGGCCAAGCAGCTGCTCTCGGCGGCGGGTCACGGCAGCGGCTTCTCGACCAAGCTCTTCACCGAGAACTTCCTCGAGATCCCACAGCTCGCCCAGATCGTCAAGTCGTCGGCGGCGAAGATCGGCGTTCAGATCGCGCTCACGATCGAGACGTCGACCCAGTACTACGGCAAGGCGGTCTTCGGCCAGTCCGACTGGCTCGACGGCGCGATGAGCCTGGTCGACTACGGCCATCGCAGCGTGCCCAACGTGTTCCTGACCGCCCCGCTTCAGAGCGCGGGCACGTGGAACGCGGCGCACTTCAAGAACAAGGAGTACGACACGCTGTCGAAGCAGTACATCGCGGCGCCCGCGACCGACGTGCAGGGCCAGAAGACGATCGCCGGCAAGATCGAGAATCTCCTGCTCGACCAGACGCCGATCATCTTCCCCTACTTCTACAACTACCTCACCGCCACCGCGAGCGGCGTGTCGGGCGTGGAGCCGACGGCGATCGGGCATCTGTTCCTCTTCAACGCAACGAAGGCCTAGCACCTGAACCAGCGCCGGCCGCGGGGCTGCCCCGCGGCCGGCCACCACCTCACGCATGTTCGTCTACATCGTCAAGCGCCTCGGTCTGGCCCTGATCACACTCTGGATCCTGAGCCTGATCGTGTTCTTCGCCGGCCAGGTGCTCCCGGGCGATCCGGGCCGGGCGATCCTGGGACCGCTGGCCGCCCAGAGCGCCGTGAAGCAGCTCGACCACCAGCTCGGCGTCGACCAGCCGCTCCTGACCCAGTACTGGGACTGGATCTCGGGGTTCGTGCACGGCGACATGGGCAACTCCTCCCAGTTCCGCGCACCGGTGGAACCGTTCATCAGCGCGGCCATCCGCAAGTCGCTCGAGCTCGCCATCGTGGCGTTCGTCCTCGTCGTGCCGCTCAGCATCCTGGGCGGCGTCATGGCGGCACTGCACGTCGGCAAGGCGACCGACCGCATCATCACGGTGCTCGGGCTCTCGTTCTCGACCGTGCCCGAGTTCGTCTCGGGGATCGTGCTCATCATCGTGTTCGGGATCTGGCTGAACGTCCTGCCGATCTCGGCGCAATGGCCGCCGGGGGCGTCGCTTCCCGAGCAGATCTACCATCTGATACTCCCCTCGATCCCGCTGGTGCTGATCCTGTTCGGGTACATCGCGCGGATGGCGCGCGCCGGGACGGTCGAGGCGCTCGACTCCGACTACGCCCGTACCGCGACCCTGAAAGGCCTGCCGCGCAACGTGGTCATCCGCCGCCACGTCCTGCGGAACTCGCTGCTGCCCACGATCACGGTCATCGCGACGCAAACCGGGTATCTGATCGGCGGCCTCGTGATCGTGGAGACGCTGTTCAACTATCAGGGCATCGGCAAGCTGATCTTCGAGGCGGCCAAGGACAAGGACTTCCCGATGCTCGAGGCGGGCGTGCTGACGATCGGGATCGTGTACATGGTGGCGACGCTCGCCGCCGACATCGCCTCGTCGATGCTGAATCCGCGCATCCGCCTCGGAGGGCTGGAGTGAGCGCCGCCACCCCAGCTCTCGAGCCCGGCGCCGTTCCTGCCGGCACGGGCCGGGTGCGCGGCGAGCTGCTGCGCCAGCTCGTCAGGTCGAAGACGTTCCTGATCGGCGCGACGATCGCCGTCTTCTGGGTGCTGTGCGCGCTCCTCGGCAATGTGCTCGCCCCGCACGACCCGCTGGGGCAGGACCTGCTCGCGGTCAATCACCGGCCGGCCTCCGGGCACTGGTTCGGCACCGACCAGCTCGGCCGCGACGTGCTCTCGCGCGTGATCGTCGGCGCTCGCAGCATCCTCATCATCGCGCCGCTCGCGACGCTTCTCGGCACGGTGCTCGGCACCGCGCTCGGCCTCGCGATGGGATACATCGGGGGCTGGACCGACAACGTCGCCAGCCGCATCGTCGAGGCGGTGCTGGCGCTGCCGGTCGTGATCGTCGCGTTCCTGTTCGTGGTCGCGCTGGGGCCGTCGACGCGCACGCTGATCGTCGTGATCGGCTTCGTCTTCACGCCCCTCATCGCGCGCACGGTGCGCTCGGCGGTGCTGTCCGAGCGGGAGCTCGACTACGTCGCCGCCGCCCGGCTGCGCGGCGAGCGGTCGCCCTACATCATGTTCGCCGAGATCCTGCCGAACGTCCTGCAGCCGATCCTGGTCGAGTTCACGGTGCGGCTCGGCTACGCGATCTTCGCGGTCGCCACACTGTCGTTCCTGGGGTTCGGCATCCAGCAGCCGCAGCCCGACTGGGGTGGCGACATCTCCGTGAACTACGGCGAGATCACCGCGGGCTTCTGGTGGGAGACGCTCTTCCCGGCGCTCGCGATCGCCTCGCTCGTCGTGGCCGTGAACCTCATCGCAGACGCGATCACGGGCGTGTTCGAGGGATGACGGCCGCCGCCCCGGACACGACCCCCGAGCGCTCGGACGCGCTCGACGTCGCGCACGTCGACGTCGCCTACCGGGTGCGCGGGAAGGATCGGTCGGTGCTGCGCGATGTCTCGTTCCGCATCGGGCGGGGCGAGTCGTACGGCCTGGTCGGCGAGTCGGGCTCGGGCAAGTCGACGATGGCGCTCGCGCTCATGCGCTACCTGCCGCGCAACGGCCGGGTGCGCTCGGGGCGCGATCACGATCGACGGCCGCGACGCGCTCGCCCTGGGCGGCGCCGACCTGCGCCGGCTGCGCGCCGAGACCGTCTCGATGGTCTACCAGGAGCCGGGCCGGGCGCTCAACCCGTCGCTCCGCGTCGGCCGCCAGGTGGCCGAGGTGTTCGAGATCGCCGGGCTCGACCGCGACGCGGCGATGGAGCGCTCGGAGAAGATCCTGAACACGGTGCGGATCTCCGATCCGGCCGGGGTCATGCGCCGCTATCCGCACCAGCTCTCCGGCGGGATGCTGCAGCGGGTCGTGATCGCGATGGCGCTCGCGTCGGAGCCCGCGCTGCTCGTGCTCGACGAGCCGACCACCGCGCTCGACGCCACCGTCGAGGCCGAGGTGCTCGACCTGGTCGCCGCCCTCCGCGACGAGTTCTCGACGTCGGTGCTCTTCATCAGCCACAACCTGGGCGTGATCGCCCGCATGTGCGACCGCGTCGGGGTGCTGTATGCGGGCGAGCTGGTCGAGGAGGGCACCGCGACGGAGGTGTTCGAGGAGCCGCGCCACCCGTACACGGTCGGCCTCCTGCGGTGCATCCCGCGCCGCGGCCGGCGCAAGGACCACGGCCGCCTCGACACGATCCCGGGCTTCCTGCCCCAGCCGGGCGCCACGGCCGAGGGCTGCATCTTCGCGCCGCGGTGTGCGCTCGCGGACGACCGCTGCCGGACCGAGTCGCCGCCTCCGTACAAGGTCGGCCCCGGCCGCACCTCGCGCTGCCACCACCACGAGCGCGCGCCCGAGCTGCCGCGCGAGACGCCGGTCGATCTGCAGGCGCCGGTCGTGCGCGAGGCGGGAGAGCCGGTCGTGAGCCTGCGCGGCGTGTCGAAGACGTTCGCGTATTACGGCGAGCGCGTCCGCGGGCTGGTCGACGTCGACCTCGACATCAACCCCGGCGAGACGCTCGGCCTCGTCGGCGAGTCGGGCAGCGGCAAGACCACCCTCGCCCGCGTCCTTTTGGGCCTGACCGAACCCGATCCGGGGTCGGAGGTCGCACTCGCGGGGGTGGCGGTCGCCGGCGATGCGCGCAACCGGACGCGCGAGCAGGTGAAGGCGCTCCAGATCGTCTTCCAGAACCCCGACTCGGCGCTCAACCGCCGCCACAGCGTCCGCCGTCTGGTCGGCAGGGCCCTGCACCGGCTGGCCGGGCTCGACGGCGCAGCCCTGCAGGCGCGGCTGCTCGAGCTGATCCGGTCGGTCAGGATGGAGGAGCGCCACCTCGCCCTGCGGCCCACACAGCTCTCCGGTGGCCTGAAGCAGCGGGTGGCGATCGCGCGGGCGTTCGCCGGGAACCCCGAGGTGGTCGTGTGCGACGAGCCCACCTCGGCGCTCGACGTGTCCGTCCAGGCCGCCATCCTGAACCTGCTCGTCGACCTGCAGTCGCGCGAGGGCGTCACGTACCTGTTCATCTCCCACGACCTCGGCGTCGTGCGCTACCTGTCCGATCGCATCGCCGTCCTCTACCTGGGCCGGATCATGGAGCTCGGCACCGCCGAGACGGTGTTCGCCGGGCCGCACCACCCGTACACCGAGGCGCTGCTCTCGGCCGTCCCGAGCATCGACGGCACCCACCGCGAGCGGATCCGGCTCGACGGCGAGATCCCGAGCGCGGCCGACCCGCCCTCGGGCTGTGTGTTCCACACGCGCTGCCCGCGCAAGATCGGTGCGATCTGCGAGACGACCGAGCCGCCGCTCGAGGAGGCCGAGACCGGCCACCTGATGCGCTGTCACATCCCCCTCGAGGAGCTGCGCCGGCTCCAGGCCGTTGAGGACGCGAGCAGCACTCCTGCCTGAGACCGGCGCGCGCCTGGAGGTGGTCGAGGTCGAGCTCGACCCGCCCCGGGCGCGCGAGGTGCTCGTGCGCCTGCACGCCAGCGGGGTGTGCCACTCCGACCAGAACGCGATCGACGGCACCGCCGCGACCCGCTGCCCGGCGGTGCTCGGCCACGAGGGCGCCGGCGTCGTCGAGGCGATCGGCCCGGGCGTGAGCGCCGTCGCGGTCGGCGACCGGGTTGCGCTCTCGTGGCTGCCGGCATGCGGAGCGTGCGAGCAGTGCCGCCGCGACCTGCCGCATCTGTGCGCGGCCGCCTTCCCGGCGATGGACGCCGGCGGGCTGCTCGACGGGACGACTCGCCTGCACCACGACGGCCGTCCGGCCTACCACTACTCGCTGCTCTCCACGTTCGCCGAGCACACGGTCGTGCCCGAGGCATCGTGCATCCCGATCGCGGCCGACGTGCCGTTCGCCGTCGCGGCCCTCGTCGGCTGCGCCGTCACGAGCGGCGTGTGCGCCGCGTGGCGCACCGCCCGCGTCGCCCCCGGCGACCGGGTCGCCGTGTTCGGCTGCGGCGGCGTCGGGCTCTCGGCGGTGATGGGCGCGGCCGCCGCGGGGGCGGATCCCGTGGTCGCCGTCGACATGAGCCTCGAGCGGGCCCGGGCCGCGGCCGAGTTCGGCGCAACGGAAGCGGTGGCCTGGGCCGGCGACCCCGACGCGACGGCTGCGATCGTGCGCGAGCGCTCGGGCGGCGGCGTCGACCACGCCTTCGAGGCCACCGGCCGCCCCGAGGCGATGCGGGCGGCGTTTCTGAGCGTGCGCCCGCGCGGGCAGGCGGTGCTCATGGGGATCCCCCGCGAGGACGCCGAGCTGCGCATCCCCGCCCGGCTGATCCCGCGTGGCGAGCGGCGCGTGATCGGAGCGCTGTACGGCTCGTCGCGCCCCGAGCGCGACTTCGGCCTGATCCTCGACAGCTACCGCCGCGGCCGGCTGCCGCTCGACCGGCTGATCTCGCACCGGCTGCCGCTCGACCGGATCGAGGACGCGTTCGCGCTCCTGCGCGGCGGCGAGGCCCGCCGGGCCGTGCTCGACCTCGCCCCGGAGAGCGCATGAAGATCGCCTCGATCGAGACGCGCGAGTACCGGTATCCGCTCGACCCGCCGCTGCACGCCGCGTGGGACCCACGTCCGCGCACGCACCAGGACGCGACGCTCGTCATCGTGACCGCGGACGACGGCAGCCGCGGCTACGCCAGCGGCGACGCGCTCCCGGACGCCCCGCGGCTCCAGGAGCTGCTGGTGGGGCTCGACCCGTTCCGCACCGAGGTCGTGCGCGAGGTGTGCGAGACCGTCGACTTCCACGGCAGCCGTGCGTGGACGCTCGAAGTGGCCGTCTGGGACCTCGTCGGCCGGGCGTTGGGCGAGCCGCTGTGGCGGCTGCTCGGGGGCCGCAACGAGTCGCTTCTGGCCTACGCGTCGAGTGCCGAGCGGGTGCCGGCGGACGAGCGCGCCGGCCGCTGCGTTGCGCTGCGCGATGCGGGCGTTCGTGCGGTCAAGCTGCGCTTCCACGACGAGGACTGGCGCCGAGACGTCGAGGTGGTGGAGGCCGTCCGCGCCGCTGTCGGCGCCGGGGTGGCGATCATGGTGGACGCGAACCAGGGCTGGCGCATGCCCGGCGACCGCACGCCGCGCTGGGACGTCGCCACCGCGGTCGCCTGCGCCCGGGCGCTCGAGCGGTTCGGCGTGGAGTGGCTCGAGGAGCCGCTGCCGACGGCCGACGTGGACGGCTACGCGGCCCTGCGCCGGGCGACGTCGCTGCGCATCGCCGCCGGCGAGATGGTGCGCGAGGCGGCTCAGGCCCGCGACCTGGTCGTGCACGGCGGCGTGGATGTGATCCAGCCGGACGTCGTGCTCGCCGGCGGGATCGGCGGCGCCCGCAGAGTCTCAGCGCTGGCCGATCTGCACGGCCGGATGTGGTCCCCCCACACGTGGTCGAACGGCTACGGCCTGGTCGCGAACCTGCATGCGGCGCTCGCGTTCTCGAACTGCCGCTACGTCGAGGTGCCGTTCGACCCACCGGCGTGGTCGGCGAAGCGGCGCGACTGGCTGTTGCCCGTGCCCGTCGAGATCGCCGCCGACGGGACGGTCCGCCCGCCGGACGGGCCGGGGCTCGGCGTCGAGCCCGACCTGGACGCCCTCGATCAGTACCTGGTGCGATGAGCGCTGCGCCCCTCGAGATCCGGGCGGCGGTGCTCGAGCGGCACGGCCGGCCCGTGCAGGTCGAGCGGCTCCTGCTGCACCCGCCCCGGCACGACGAGGTGCTCGTGCGCGTCGCCGCCGCCGGGGTGTGCCACTCCGACCTGCACCTCGCCCAGGGCCACCTCGGCGACGGCCGCTGGCCGATCGTGCTCGGGCACGAGGGCGCCGGGGTGGTCGAGGCGGTCGGCGAGAGCGTCACCCACGTGCGTCCGGGCGATGCGGTGGCGTTCTGCTTCGTGCCGCCGTGCGGGTCGTGCCGGATGTGCCTGCGCGGGCGGCCGCACCTGTGCGAGACCGCGGCCGAGCACTCGCTCGCCGGGATGCTGATGGACGGGACGTCGCGGCTCGAGCGCCCCGACGGCACCCAGATCAAGCACTTCCTGCACGTGTCGTGCTTCGCCGAGCGCTGCGTCGTCCCGGCCGGGGCGGCTGTCCCGCTCGGCGCCGACCTGCCGCTGTGGCAGGCGGCGCTCGTCGGCTGCGGGGTCGTCACGGGAGTGGGGGCGGTGCGAAACGCCGCCAAGGTCGCTCCCGGCGAATCGGTGTGCGTGATCGGCTGCGGCGGCGTCGGCCTGCAGGTGGTGGCGGGGGCGAAGCTGGCGGGGGCCGGACGGATCGTGGCCATCGATCGCGACCCGGCGAAGCTGGCGCTGGCCCGCGCGCGCGGCGCGACCGACACGCTCGAGGCGACCGGCGACGTCCGCGCGGCGGCCGAGGAGCTCCTGCCGGGCGGCTTCGACCACGCGATCGAGGCGATCGGCCGCGGCGACACGATCCGGCTCGCCTGGGATCTGCTGCGCCCGGGCGGCCAGGCGACGGTGGTCGGGATCGCGCCCGCGGGCGTCGAGGTGTCGCTGCCGGCGCTCGACCTCTTGAACGAGAAGACGCTGCGCGGCTGCTACTACGGATCGGCGGACGTCGCCGCGGAGCTACCGGGGCTCGTGCGGCTGGCCGCCTCCGGCCAGATCGACCTGGCCGCCGTCGTCTCGCACGTCACCGACCTGGACGGGGTCGAGGAGGCGCTGCAGCGCCTGCGCCGCGGCGAGGGCGCGCGCACGATCGTGATCCTCGACGAGCAGCTGGCGGGGCGCCGGTAGGATCCGCGCGATGATCGCGGTCACCTACACCGGTGCGGGCGGCCCCGAGGTCGTGCAGGTCGGCGAACGGCCCGATCCGGTGCCCGGCGATCACGAGGTGCTGATCCGGGCCACGCACGCCGGCCTGAATCCCGCCGACCTGGCGCAGCGCGCCGGCCGCTATCCGGCACCGCCCGGCTCGCCGCAGGACATCCCCGGCCTCGAGGTGTCCGGCACGGTCATCGCCTGTGGCGCGGGTGTGACCGCCTGGCGCGAGGGCGATCGCGTCTTTGGGATCGTCGGCGGCGGCGGCCTCGCCGACACCGTCGTCGCGCACGAGCGCCACGTCGCCCGCGTGCCCGACAGCCTGGACGACCGCGCCGCCGCGGCCGCGCCCGAGGCGTACGTGACCGCCCATGACGCGGTGTTCACCCGCGCCGGCCTGGTGATGGGCGAGACGCTGCTCGTGAACGGCGCCACCGGCGGCGTCGGCACCGCGGGCGTGCAGATGGGGGTTGCGATCGGCGCGCGCGTGCTCGCGAACGCCCGCTCACACCACGACAAGCTGGTCGAGCTCGGGGCCGAGCCCGTCGCGCTCGCCGACGCGACCGGCGTGGACGTCGTGCTCGAGCTGGTCGGCGCGCAGAACCTCACCGGGAGCCTCGCAGCGCTCGCCCCGCGCGGCCGCGTGATCATCGTCGGCACGGGCGCCGGTGCCGAGACCGACATCTCACTGCGGACGCTGATGGGCAAGCGGGCGAGCGTGATGGGGACGGTGCTGCGCGCCCGGCCGATGGAGGAGAAGGCCGCGGCCGTGCAGGCGTTCGCCCGCCAGGTCGTGCCGTTGCTCGCCGCCGGCCGCGTGCGCCCGCTGATCGATCGCGTGTTTCCGGCCGAGCGGGCCGTCGAGGCCTTCGACCACCTGGCGGCGCCGGGCAAGTTCGGCAAGGTGCTGCTCGAGTTCGCCGCGTCGTGAGCGCCGCCGGGGTGCTCGTCCGGCCGGCGGGCATGTCCGACGTCGACGCCGCCTTCGCCGTCTCGGAGGCCCTCTCGAAAGCGCTCCACGGCACGGCCGAGACGACGGTCGAGCACCTGCGTGCGGCCTGGGACTACGGGCAGGCGTGGGTGGCGCTCGACGACCACGACCGCGTCGTCGGCTACGCCACGCTCGAGGACGGCTACGTCGAGGTGTGGCCGCATCCCGATCATCGCGACGGCCCGGTGGCCGCGGCTCTGCTCGACGCGGCCGCCGCGCGCGGGGGGAACCTGGAGACGATCGTCCCGGCGGCGGCGTCCGACCTCGTCGCGCTCTATCGCGCCCGCGGCTGGGCGCATACCCGCCAGGTGCTGCGGATGCACATCGACGTCACGACGGAGCCGCGGCCGCCGGCCTGGCCCGACGGCGTCTCGGTGCGCACCTACGCTGAGGCCGACGCCGGCGCAGTGCACGCGCTGCTGCAGGAGGCGTTCGCCGGAAGCGCCGAGGAGGTGCCACCCTTCGCGCGCTGGCACCCGTGGATGACGCAGGATCCGGGGTTCGACGCGGGCGTGTGGTTTCTGGCCGAGGCCGGGGGCGATCTCGCCGGGGCGTGTCTGTGCTGGAGCGAGGGCTGGGTCAAGGATCTGGCGGTGCGGCCGGCCTGGCGCGGCCGCGGCCTCGGTGAGGCGCTGCTGCGGCAGGCGTTCGCCGAGTTCCACCGCCGCGGTCTGGCGACGGTCGGCCTGAAGGTCGACGCCGACAACCCGACCGGCGCGGTGCGCCTGTACGAGCGCGTCGGCATGTCGCTCGACCGCACGTACGTGATGTTTGCCGCCAGAAGGGGTCAGACCCCTCTTGGCGGGTAGCGCCCTGACCCGTCGTACGGCTACCGGCCCGCCAAGAGGGGTCTGACCCCTTCTGGCGGGGCGGTCGAGGCCCTCGTCACGAGCGCCGGGCGCATGACCAGCTCGCGGCCCAGCCGGCGGCGGCCCTCGATCGCGTCGAGCAGCATGGCGGCCGCCGCCGCCGCCGCGCGGGCGGTGTCCCAGCTCACGGTGGTGAGCGCCGGGCTGACGAGCCGCGAGATCGGATGGTCGTCGAAGCCGGCCACCGACACGTCGGCGGGGACGCGCAGCCCGAGGTCGGCGCAGGCCATGTAGGCGCCGTACGCCAGGGCGTCGGAGAGCGCGAACAGGGCGCGTGGGCGCGGCGGCGCGGCGGAGCTCGGCGGCCGCGGCGGCGCGCCCGTCCGCCGCAGCGAATCCGCACACCCGCGTGTGCACGCCGCGCCGCCGCCGCGGCCGGTGCATGCCCGAGGCGAGCACCGCGATGCGCTGGTGGCCGAGCCCGCGCAGGTGATCGAGCACGAGATCCGAGCCCGCCTCGGCCTCGAACCTGACGGCGCCGGCTGGGGCGGGCAGCGGCGCACCGACCGCGACGACGGGCACCTCGGCCACGATCTCGCTCCATGCCGGCGAGCCGGGCGCGACGGGCAGCGCGATCAGGCCGTCCACGCGCTGGTCGACGAGGTCGCGGGCGCGCTCGATCTCGGTGCCGGCGTCGCCATCGGCGTCGGCGAGCAGCATGTACCTGCCCCGTCTGCGCAGATGCCGCTGCAGCTCCGAGGCGAACTCCTGGTGCCAGTAGTCCGCCAGGCTGCCGCCGATCACGCCGATCACCCCGGAGGAACCGCTCCGCAGGGCGCGGGCGATCGGGTCCGACCGAAACCCCAGCCGGTCGGCGGCGACGCGGACGCGCTCGGCCGTCGCAGGGGACACGCGCTGGCCGCGCAGGGCGTAGGAGACGCCGGCGGGGGAGAGCCCGGTCAGGTCGGCGACATCGCGCAGCGTCGTGCGCTTGCGTTTCGGCACTGCATCCGGCACAATCATGGTGAATCGTTTCACAAGCTCCCGGAGGGCGCAAACGCGGGTCGACATGCACCAGCATCTGTGGCCGGAGGCGTACCTCGCGGCGCTGGCCGCGCGTGACGCCCCTCCCTGCATCCACCGCCGTGGCGGGGAGCTGCGCCTGGAGCTGGCCTACGAGCCCGAATGCAGCATCGCGGCGGCTGCCCACGACCCCGAGGCGAGGCTGGCGCTGCTCGACGCCTGCGCGATCGACGTCGCGGTGATCTCGATCTCGAGCCCGTGTGGTGTCGAGGCGCTGCCCGCGGACGAAGCCCGCCCGCTGCTCGACGCCTACCACGACGGCATGTCCGAGGTGGTGGCGGCGTCCGGAGGGCGGCTGCAGGCCTTCGCGGCCGCCTGTCTGGATGCGCCCGACTCCGGGGCCGCCGATCTCGGCGATCGGCTCGCGCAGGGCTTCGCGGGCCTCTCGCTGCCGAGCGAGGCCATCGCCTCGCCGGCCGGCCTGGACCGCTGCGCGCCCCTGCTCGACATCCTGGAGCGGGCGCGGCGGCCGCTCTTCGTGCATCCCGGCCCGGCGCCCTGGACACGGCCCGAGCCGGCCGATCCGCGCCTGCCCGCCTGGTGGACGTCGCTCGCCCAGTACCCCGGCTGGTCGCTGCGAGCCTTCGCGACCTGGCGCGCGCTCGGCGCCACCGCCTACCCGGCGCTGCGGGTGGTGTTCGCGATCATGGCCGGCGGAGCGCCGTTCCTGGAGGGACGCTGGCGCACCTTCACGGGGCTCGCGGGCGAGATCGACCCGAACGTCTTCCTCGACACGGCATCCTGCCAGCGGCTCGACCTGGAGCTCGCCCTGGCCACCTACGGGGCCGAGCAGGTCGTGCTCGGCACCGACATCCCCGTCATCAGCCCCGACCCGCTGTTGCGGTCGCTCGAGGGGCTCGGCCCGCCGGTGGTCGAGGCCGTCGCCGAGCGCAACCCGGGCCGGGTGCTCAACCCCTCAGGAGGTGTTCTATGACCGACGCGCCGTCCGCCGTCGCGAGCTGGTTCTCGCAGCGGTGCAACGATGATCGCGACCTCGAGCCGGGCGAGCTTGCGGCGCTCGTCCAGGAGCTCGCCGAGCGGCCCGATCTGTGGCGGGGCCTCGTGCGGCACGACGAGCACGAGCGGGTGTACGTGCGCCTGCACCGCGACCATCACATCGACGCGTGGCTGCTCTGCTGGGTGGCGACGCAGGAGACCGGCCTGCACGATCACGACGTCTCGAGCGGGGCGGTGCGCGTCATCGAGGGGCGGCTGGCCGAGCTGCGGCTGGTGCTGGGCGAGGGCGGCCTCGACGAGGTCGTGTACGCGCCGGGCGAGGGGTTCTGCTTCGACGCGTCGCGCATCCACGATGTCCGCCACGCGGGCACCGCGCCCGCCGTCTCGCTGCACGTCTACTCGCCGCCGATCTGGCGCATGGGCTTCTACGAGCCGGGCGCCGACGGCCGGCTGGCGCGGCGATCGGCCAGCTATCTCGAGGAGCTCCAGCCGAACTAGGTGGGATTCGCGGCCGGTACCATGCGACCGATGGAGCCGGCCGCGACCGACGCGCGCCACATCCCCCTGCCGCGCTGGGTGGCGCCGCTGTTTGCGCTCGTCGGCGTGGGGCTCGTGCCCTGGACGCTGTGGGTCGCCTACGACCTGCCGCAGCGCCACATTGCCCGCCACTGGGACCTGGCGTGGGTGGGCTTCGACATCGGCATGGCCTGCCTGCTGCTCGCGACCGCGTACGCGGCTCTACGCCGCGCGGCGTGGATCCAGAGCACTGCAGCGGCCGCGGCGACGATGCTCGTCTGCGACGCCTGGTTCGACATCGTGACCGCCGCTCGGGGGACGGAGCAGGTGATGGCCGCCGCTTCGGGCATGCTGATCGAGCTGCCGCTGGCCGTGATCTGCATCTGGGTGGCCCGCAACGCCGAGCGGGCCGGGGACTACCTCGCCGCGGCCGGGCGGCTCAGCCGCCGCCGCGCACACCCCAGATGACGACGCCGCCGCCCACGCTCAGCCGCCGCGCGCGGATCCGCTGCATGCCCGCCTCGGCCCACATGCCGAGCACCGAGTCGAGCGGGTGCCGGTTCCAGAACGCCTCGATGTTCGGGCCCAGGAAGCGGCCGGTGTGCACCCATCCCGGCCCGGCGAGCGCGCCCGCCGCCGGGAGGCCGATGCGCGTGTAGGCCCGCCACGCGTGCAACGCGGCCCCCCGCGGCACGCCGAAATCGAGCGACGCCATCATCCCGCCCGGGCGCACGGCCGCCGCCAGCGTGCGCAGCACCGCGGCCGGGTCGTCGACGTAGCGCAGCAGGTAGGTGTGCGTGAGGGCGTCGACCGATCCCGGTGCGAGCGGCAGGCCCTCCGCGTCGGCCTCGACGAGCTCGATGCGCTCCGCCAGGCCCGCCGCGCCCACCCGCTCGCGTGCACCGGCGAGCATGTCGGGGCTCTGATCGATGCCGATCACCTGGCAGGGGTACCGGCGGGCGAGTGCGATCGCCACGGCGCCCGTTCCGGTGGCCACATCGGCGACGACCGCGCCTGCGCGATCGGCGGCCGGCGCCACGGTCTCGACCATCACGTCGTGCCAGCGCCGGTCCTGGCCGAACGAGAGCACCTGCGCCCAGCGGTCGTAGTCGGCGGCGATGCCGGCGAACAGGCTGCGGGCGTGGCGCTTGCGCTCCGAGACGGCGGACACCGCGTTAGCATCGCACACGCATGCCGGGCGATCCCCTAGCACTCGCGGTCCTCGGCCACGGCCTGGTGGATCCGGCGACGCCGTGGCTGCGCGCGGACGACGAGGCGGTGCTGCGGGGCAGGGCCGCGTTCGAGACCCTGCGCGTGTACGCGGGGCGGCCGTTCCGGCTCGCGGTGCACCTGGAACGGCTCGGGCGCTCGGCCGAGGTGCTGGAGCTTGCCGCCCCCGACACGGACGGCCTGACCGGCCTCGTCGCGGCGGCCCTCGGGCATGTGGGCGGCGTCGACGCGGTGCTGCGGCTCGTCTGGACGCCGGGAGCCGCCGGTGGCCCGCCGACGGGGTTTGCGCTCGTGACGGCCCTGCCCGACGGACTCGATGCGATGCGGGCCGAGGGGATCGCGCTCGCGTCGCTGCAGCTTGCGATCGGCGCCACGGCCCGGCAGGCGTCGCCGTGGCTCTTGGCCGGCGTGAAGTCGACGAGCTACGCCGTCAACATGGCCGCCCAGCACGAGGCCCGCAAGCGCGGGGCCGACGACGCGCTCTTCCTCTCGCTCGAGGGCACTGCGCTCGAGTGCCCGACGTCGAACGTCTGGTTCGTCGAGGCCGGCGCTCCTGCACACGCCCGCGCTCGACCTCGGCATCCTGGCGGGGGTGACGCGCGACACCCTGCTGGCCGCGGCCGGCGACCTGGGCTTCGATGTCGAGGAGGGCGCCTACCCGCACGAGCGGCTGACGGCGGCGGCCGAGGTGTTCACCTCGTCGAGCGTGCGCGAGGTGATGCCGGTCGTGCGCCTCGACGGCGCCGTGATCGGCGACGGCCGGCCGGGGCCGGTGGCCGCGCAGATGCAGGCGGCGCTGCGCGGCGCCGCTGAATAACGGTGCCTGGCACCGTTATTCCCCACCCGCTAGAGGACCGCTTCGGGGACCTTGTGCCAGGCGGCGACGTACTCGCGCTGGAGCGGGTGGGTCAGCCGGCCCGCCCAGGCCACCTGCACCATGTCGGGCGCCTTCGGCACGTGGCGCGGATACATGCCCGCCTCCCACGGCAGCCGGCTGCCCTTGCGGTGGTTGCAGCGGCGGCAGGCGCTGACGACGTTGTCCCACGTGTGACCGCCGCCGCGCGAGAGCGGCTTCACGTGATCCATCGTCAGGTCGCGCGGCCCGCCGTCGCGGCCGCAGTAGGCGCAGCGCCAGTTGTCGCGGCAGAAGAGCACCCGGCGAACGACGTTGCGTTTGACGAGCGGCCGCAGCTCGACGTAGGCGGGCACCTGCAGGATCACCGGCAGCGCCACCCGCAGATGCTGCGAGCGGTACACGACGGCGGGATCCTCGGCGATCACCTGGGCCTGGCCGCAGACGACCAGTGACACCGCGCGCTCGCGGGTCACGAGGCTTGTTGGTCGCATGGTTGCGTCGAGCAGCAGGCAGCGAATCGCGCACCTCCGAGGTTCTTCCCGAAGTGTACGGGGGCGTCCCGCCGACGGGGAGCCTGTGACCGCCGCTCTGGTAGGTTCAGGCGGTGGAGCGCGCGGCCATCGTGACGGGAGGCGGCACCGGCATCGGCCGGGCGGCGGCGGTCGCGCTGCACCGCGACGGCTTCCAGGTCGTCGTGTCTGGCCGGCGGCCCGAGCCGCTCGAGGAGACGCGCGCCCTCCTGGGCGACGGCTGCACCGTCTTTCCCGGCGACATCCGCGAGCCCGACGTGAGCGAGGGCCTCGTCGAGGAGTGTCTGACCCGCTACGGCCGCATCGACTGCCTCGTCAACAACGCGGGCGGCCAGTTCACCGCCGCCGCACAGGACATCACCCCCGGCGGCTGGCGGGCCGTGCGGCGCCTGAACCTGGATGCGCCCTGGTTCCTGACCCAGCGCGTCGCCAACCGCTGGATGATCGCGAACGGCGGCGGCCGGGTGGTCACGGTCGTCCTGTGTCCCGAGCGCGGGATCGCGGGCATGGCGCACTCGTCGGCCGCCCGCGCCGGGATGGGCGCGCTCACGCGCACCCTGGCGATGGAGTGGGGCCGCTACGGGATCGGGCTCGTCTGCGTCGCGCCGGGCTGGATCGACACCGAGGGCGTGCGCGGGTACGGGCTCGACCTGGACGAGGTCGCGGCGACGATCCCGATGCAGCGGCTGGGCGGCGCCGACGAGGTCGGCGACCTGATCGCCTACCTGGCGTCTCCGGCGGCCGCCTACATCACCGGCCAGACGATCGCGATCGACGGCGGCGTCGACCTGACGAGCAGCGGATGGGAGCTGCCCACGCCCCGGTGAGCGGCCCCGACCGGCGCTGCTAGGCTGATTCGATGCCCGCGACCGTCTCGATCGACGCGCTCACCGCCCAGCTGGCGGACCAGGCCTACCTGGCCGACCGCGGCCTCGCCACCGTGCTCTCGCTTGCGCTCGCGCTCGAGAAGCCGGTGCTGCTCGAGGGCGAGGCCGGCGTCGGCAAGACCGAGGCGGCCAAGGCGCTTGCGCTCGTCACGGGCGGTCGCCTGATCCGCCTGCAGTGCTACGAGGGCATCGATGTCGCCCACGCGCTGTACGACTGGAATCACGCCCGCCAGCTGCTCTACATCCGCACGCTCGAGGCCGCCGAGGCGCTCGAGCCGGGGCGGACGCTGCACGACCTGTTCGGGCGCGAGTTTCTCGAGCGGCGGCCGCTGCTGGACGCGATCGAGCACGCCGACGCGGTCGCCCCGGTGCTCCTGATCGACGAGATCGACCGCGCCGACGACGAGTTCGAGGCCTTCCTGCTCGAGCTCCTCTCCGACTTCCAGGTCACGATCCCGGAGATCGGCACCGTGCGGGCGGCCCGCCGTCCGCTGGTGGTGCTCACCTCGAACCGCACCCGTGACCTGCACGACGCGCTCAAGCGCCGCTGCCTGTACCACTGGATCGGCCATCCCGATGCCGAGCGCGAGGTCGCGATCGTGCGCGCTCGCGTGCCCGGCGTGCCCGAGCGGCTCGCCGTCGAGGCGGCCGCGTTCGTGGAGTCGCTGCGCGCGCTCGACCTGGCGAAGGTGCCGGGCGTCGCCGAGACGATCGACTGGATCCAGGCGCTCGTGGCCCTGGGCCAGTCGGAGCTCGAAGCGGGCGTGGTCGAGTCGACGCTGGGATCGGTGCTGAAGCACCACGAGGACATCGAGCTCGTGCGCGACGGCCACCTCGAGCGCCTCGTCGCCCAGGCCCGCCAGGCGTAGCCAGGCCATGCCGGCACCGGGCGACGCCGTTCTCGAGAAGATGGTCGGCTTCGGCCGCGTCCTGCGCGAGGCGGGGATGGAGGTCGGCCCGGGACGGCTGCAGGACGCGCTGCGCGGCCTCGACGTCGTCGGCCTCACCCGCCGCGAGGACGTCTACCACACGCTGCGCTGCACCCTCGTCGCGCGGCGCGAGGAGATGGACGCCTTCGATGCCGCCTTCGCGGCCTACTGGGAGCGCGCGGCGCGCTCGCCGGCGCCGGAGATCGGCCTGGAGACGCCGCGGGCCGAGCCGAGCTCGCCGCCTCCGATGATCGGACGCGAGAGCGACGGCGGCGGCGACGGCGAGGAGTCGACGATGCTGCTCGCGTCGTCACCCGACGAGCGCCTGCGCCAGCGCGACTTCGCCGACATGACCGTCTTCGAGCTGCGCCGGCTGCGGCGGCTGATGGAGCGTCTGCCCGACGTGAGCCCGCGGCGGCGATCGCGCCGCCTGCGGGCGGAGTCGAGCGGCGACGTGTACGACGCCCGGCGGACGCTGCGCCGGGCGATGCGCACGCAGGGCCTGCCCCTGGATCCGGCCTTCCGGCGCCGCAAGCAGGTGCCGCGCAAGCTCGTGTTCCTGTGCGACGTGTCCGGCTCGATGGAGCCGTACGCCCGCGCGATGGTGATGTTCATGCAGGCGGTGACGGCGGCGGGCCGGCAGGTCGAGGCGTTCGCGTTCGGCACCCGCATCACCCGGCTCACGCCGCACCTGCGCACGCTCGACCCGGTGCGGTCGCTTGCCAGAGCGGGCGCGCTCATGCCCGACTGGGGCGGCGGCACCAGGATCGGCGAGTCCCTGCGCGGATACAACGAGCTGTGGGGCCGCCGCGGCATGACCCGGGGCGCGGTCGTCGTGATCGTCTCGGACGGCTGGGAGCGCGGCGATCTCGGCCTGCTCGATCGCGAGCTCGGCCGGATCGCCCGCCAGGCGCACCGCCTGGTGTGGGTGAACCCGCTCAAGGGCCACGCGGGCTTCGCGCCGCTCGCCGGAGGCATGCGCGTGGCGCTGCACCACTCCGACGCGTTCGTCGAGGGGCACAACCTGGTCGCGCTCGAGGCGCTGGCCGACGTCCTCTCGGAGCGGGGGGTCGGCGAGACTCGGTGGCCGAGATGAGCTCGGCCTCGAATCGGTTTCCGGGTACCGAGCGCCGGCGTCACTTCCGTGTCGAGGGTGCATGGTCGATCCGGGTCGAGGCCGTCGAGCATGACGGCACGGTGACCGAGTCCGAGGGCAAGGCCCTGAACATCTCGATGAGCGGGATCATGCTCGAGGCGGCCGTGAAGGCGAACCTGTGGGTGGACAAGGAGCTTGTCCTGATCCTGCCGGGCGGTGTCGGCCCGGTGAGGTCGTATGTGCGCCGGTTCCTCGAGTACGCGGCCGACGGTCACAAGCGCACCCGCTGGGGCATCGAGTTCGACGAGCTCGACGTGACCCAGCGGGGGCTGTGGGCGCGCTTCATCTTCACCGAGGCCCACCGGCTCGGGCAGGAGGCGGCCCATCGCGCGTTCTTGGAGCGACAGGCCGGCTGACCGCGGCCGCCCTAGCCCAGGCAGGGGCCGGTGTCGGCGCGTGGGTGGGTGTCGGTGAGCGCCTGCCGGATCGCGGGCAGGGGGACGCCGAAGCCGCCCGCGATGCCGCCGCCCTCGTCGGCGGCGAACATCATCGCGACGACCTGGCCGGCGCGGTTCACCACCGGCCCGCCGCTGTCGCCGTGCTTCAGCACGCCCCGGAGCGGGACGACGGTGCGGGCGTGGATGTGGTGGCCGTAGGCGTCAGGCGCGAGCGCCGTCACCGGGGTTCCGGCCCGTCCGGCCACCGCTGTCAGCGGGCCGTCCTCGGGGTAGCCGATCAGGATCGCGCTCGCTCCCGACGGCGGCCGCTGCGACAGCCGCAGCGGCGGCGGGCGCAGGCCCCCGACGCGCAGGAGCGCCACGTCGTTGCCCGCGTCGACCGCGATCGGGATCCCGATCAGCGTCGGGCCGTTCGGGACCTCCACCTGGGCATCGCGCTCGCCGGCCACGACGTGGGCGTTCGTCGCGACGATGCCGGGGCGCACCACCCAGCCCGAGCCCTGGATGTTCAGCCCGCAGGCGCTGCCCTGGATGCGGACGACGCTCGCCCGGTCGCGGCGGGCGGCGGGGCTGCGCAGGACGCTCGGATCCGGCGGCGGCAGCGCCCGGTCGGCGATCGAGGGGATCACCGGCAGGGGGTCGAACCGGGCGATCGCGTTCAGCACCTCGTCGGCCGGCACGGCCCGCAGGAGCGCCGGCAGCACCTCCGAGCCGGTCACGTCGCGGCGCAGGCCGAGCGACGGCTGGGCCAGCGCGACCACGGCGGCGAGCCACGCCACCGCGAGCCCGAGAGCGGTGCCGGCGACGAGGCCGCCGGCCGTGTCCACCATCCGCAGCGGGCCGTGCACCAGCCGCCCGCGCACCATCCCCGCGGCCGTGCCCGCGACGGCCTGGGCGGCGCTGCCGCCGATGAGCGCTCCCACCATGCTCGCCAGCGGCAGCCAGGTGGACTGCGATCCACCGTTCAGCAGGTGCGGGGCGATGCGCGCGCCGAGCAGCGCTCCGATCGCGAACCCGGCCAGACCGAGCACGTTTGCGACCAGGCCGCGACGGGCGCCGAGCACCGCCGACACCACCACCCACGCGATCACGATCAGATCGACTGCGCCCACGGCTCGGGTTATACCGCCCCCGAGCCGCCGAGGTCCGGCGGGCGATGTGCCAGACTGCAGGGATGGACTTCGTCCAACTCGAGGCCGACCCCGATCTGCGCAGCCCGCGCATGGTGGCTGCGTTCAAAGGCTGGAACGACGCGGGCGGCGCGGCCAGCCTCGCCGCCGGCTATCTGCGCTCGGTGACCGATGCCGAGCGATTCGCGGTGATCGACTCGGAGCCCTTCATCGACTACCAGCAGACGCGCCCGACGGTCCACATGGTCGACGGCGACGTGCGCCGGGTCGAGTGGCCCGTGACCGAGGTGTTCGCGTCGGCCGAGCACGACCTTCTGATCGTCCTCGGCACCGAGCCGAACATGCGCTGGCGGTCGTTCTCGGACGCGATCGTCGAGGTCGCGCGCCGGTATCAGTCGGAGCTCGTGATCACGATGGGCGCCCTGCTCGCCGACACGCCGCACACCCGGCCGGTGCCCGTCTCGGCGAGCGCGTCCGATCCCGAGCTGATGACCCGCCACGGCCTGGCCCGGTCGACCTACGAAGGCCCGACCGGCATCGTCGGCGTGCTGCACGACTCGTGCTCGCGCGCCGGGCTCGTGTCGGCCAGCCTGTGGGCGGCGACGCCGCACTACATCTCGGCGGCCCCGAACCCGCAGGCCGCGCTCGCCCTGCTCGAGCGGCTATCCGAGCTCGCGGGGACGCCGCCGGGGAGCGCCGAGCTCCAGCGGGCGGCGAGCGAATACCAGCTGCGCGTGGCGTCGGCGATCGCCGACGACCCCGACGTGGCCGGGTACGTGGAGCAGCTCGAGCAGGCCGCCGACCGCGACGACCCGCCCACGGGCGACGAGCTCGCGGCCGACTTCGAGCGCTACCTGCGCGAGCAGACCGACGACGGTGAGGAGTGAGGTGAGCGACTCCACCGACGCCACGTTCGAGACCGACGTCATCGACCGCTCGCATGAGGTGCCCGTCGTCGTCGACTTCTGGGCCGAGTGGTGCGGGCCCTGCCGGCAGCTCGGGCCGGTGCTCGAGCAGGCGGTGAAGGACAGCGCCGGCGCGGTCGAGCTCGTCAAGATCGACGTCGACGCCAACCCTCGCACCGCGCTGCGCTATCGCGTGCAGGGCATCCCGGCCGTGAAGGCCTTCAAGGGCGGGCGGCTCGTCGACGAGTTCACCGGGGCGCTGCCGCGGGCGGCGGTCGACTCCTTCCTGCGCGGCCTCCTGCCGTCCGAGGCCGACCGGCTGGCAGCGCTCGGCGACGAGGCCTCGTTGCGGCGCGCGCTCGAGCTGCAGCCCAACCACCCGGCCGCCAGGGCGGCGCTCGTGCGGCTCGAGTCGGCGGGCGACCCGGTGCTCTCTCCTGCCCTCGACGCGCTCGCCCAGGGCGAGACCGAGCGTGGCCTGGAGCTGCTGCTGCAGGCGCTGCAGGATGCGGGCGATGACCTGCGCGAGCGCATCCGCCAGCTCATGATCGGCGTGTTCACAGAGCTCGGCCAGGACGACCCGCTGGCGTCCAAGTACCGCCGCCGGCTGGCGTCAGCGCTGTACTGAACCGGGGACTGGCCCCGGGCTTCGGGGACTGTCCCCGCCTTTCGGCTAGCGCGCTGCCGAGCGCTGCGCGGGCTGCGACCGGCCAGGGCGCGGAGGCGGTGCGGGAGTCGTCCGTGTGCACCATCACCGTCTGCGCCGTCGCGGCCACTCGGCCGTCGGCGACCGACACGATCCGCTCGTCGAGCGTCAGGCTGGACGTGCCGACGCCGGTCAGCCGCACGTCCACGTCGACGTGGTCGTCGTCCTGCGTGAGCCCCGACACGAAGTCGATCTCGATCCGGCGGATCACGACCCGGTGCACCGTCTCGCCGAGCAGGTCGGTGAGGTACTGGTCGCGGGCCTCCTCCAGGTACGTCAGATAGGTGGAGTTGTTAACGTGGCCGAATCCGTCCATATCACGCCATCGGATCTCAATGCGTTTAACGGGCATGCGGGCCAGTCTCCCACGTAGCCCGCATCTGCTGCTCGCCATCGTCGTCGTGATCTGGGCCGGAGCGTTCGCGGCCATCAAGCAGCTGCTGCACGACGGCCTGACGGCGCCCGACATCGCGCTTGGCCGCTACCTGATCGCGGCGCCGGGATTCGTCGCCGTCCTGCTCGCGACAGGCGGGATCCCGGGGCTCGGCCGACGGGATCTCGCCCGGATCGTCGCCGCCGGCCTCCTGGTCGTGGTCGTCTACCACCTGGCGCTGAACGCCGGCGAACGGCTGACGACCGCCGGCACCGCGAGCGTCGTCGTGGCGGTGGCGCCGGGGATGACCCTGGCGATGGCGCTTGCGCTCGGACAGGAGCGCTTCTCGCGCCGGCGCGCGATCGGCCTCGCGGTGTCGTTCGCAGGGGTGGTCTGGGTCGTCCTGCTCGGCTCCGGGCAGCGGGTCTCGTTTCACGACGCCCGCGGGCCGCTGATCGTGCTCGCCGCGCCGATCGCCTTCGCCGCCTACAACGTGATCCTGAAGCCGCTCTTCGCGCGCCACGGCGCCATCCCGCTGACGGCGGCCGCGGGCCTCGTCGGAACGGTCGCCCTGGTGCCGTTCGCAGGCCGAGGGACGTGGGGGCGGGTGTCCGACCTGCATTCCGGCGGGGCCGCCCTCCTGCTCTACCTCGGTCTGGCCGCGACCCTCGGCGGCTACCTCGGCTGGACGCTCGGCCTGCGGCGGCTGGACGCGTCGCGCGCGTCGGCCTACCTGTACGGTGTCCCCGTGGTGGCGATCGTCATCGGTGCGCTGACGCTCGGCGAGCAGGTGACCGTGTGGCTCGGCTTCGGCGCGGCCCTGGTTGTGGCCGGGGTGGCGATGGCGCAGTGACGGCCGTCGACCCTGCGCCGTTCACGTGGGCCGACGGAGACCGCACGATCCGCTTCGGGGCGGGGGCCGGCGAGCACGCCTGGCCCGACGCCGACCTCCTGTCGACGCCGCGAGCGCGTGCGTCCATCCCGCCGGGCCTGCGCGACGGCTGGCGCTCGGTGCACGACGTCCCGGCCGGTCAGGTCGCCGACGTGGCCGCGGCGCTCGTCGGCGCGGTCGGTAACGGGCCGATCGTCGCCTGGGGCGGCGGTCGCGTCATCGACACGGCGAAGGCCCTGGCGGCGGCGCGCGGAGGCCGCGTCTGCGCCGTCCCGACCACGCTCTCGGGGGCCGAGATGACGGGCGGCCATCGGCTCGTGCCCGGATACGAGGAGCGCGGCCGCCATCGGCCCGTGCTCGTGCTCGCCGACCCGGCGTTGATGACCGGCCAGCCCGAACCCGACCGCCGTGCGAGCGCGATGAACGCGCTGGCCCACGCCGCCGAGGCGCTGTACGGCCCCGGCCGCAACCCGGTCGCGGGCATGGTCGCGGCGGCCGCCGCCGGGATGATCGCCCACGGATTGGCCGAGGGCCGCCCGGATGCCGGCGAGCGGCTGGCGCTGGGCGCGCTCCTGTCCGCCTACGCGATGGACTCGGCCGGCTACTCGCTCCACCACGTGCTCTGCCAGACGATCGTGCGCATCTGCGGGACGCCCCATGCCGCTACGAACGCGGCCATGCTGCCGCACGTCCTGCGGGCGATGCGCGGCCGCGAGCCCGCGGCGGTCGCGGCGCTGGCCGCCGCCCTCGAGGTGCCCGCCGATGGCGTCGGCGCACGGGTCGCGGCGCTCGGCGCCGCCCGCTCGTTGCAGGCCCTCGGCGTGGATGCCGATGCCCTGGGCGCTGTCGCGGATGCCGCCCGCGAGCGCTCCGAGCTGCGGGCGATGACTCCGCCGCCGGATCGTGACGAGCTGCTCAGCCTGCTGAACCAGGCGTATCGGGGCTGACGGCAGCCGCCTGGTCGCGCGGCTGCGCCGAGTCCTCGTCGATACGCGTGGCGAACCAGGCCAGCACGATCGGCAGCACGAACGGCACGAGCAGCAGGTGCAGCCAGTCCCAGAGCGTGTTGCCCGGAAACCCGGTCCACTGCCAGTGGAAGCTGTACCCCGCGGCCACGAGCAGCGCGAAGGCCACGATCAGGAAGGTCCCGGCCCGGCGCATGCGCGGAGGCAGGCTGCGCCCCAGCGCGAGCCAGATCGGCAGCACGGTGACCGTGGCCGGCAGCACGAGCAGCTCCAGCCAGTCCCAGAGCGTCCTGCCGTCGAACCCGGTCCAGGTCCAGCCGAGCCAGTATCCGCCCGCCAGGAGCACCGCGAACACGGCCGTCACCGCGGCGGCGAGCAGGCGCCACTCGATCCGCAGCTGCCGGCGGGTGCCGTACCAGACGGGCGCGGCGGTGAGGACGACGGGCAGCACCAGCAGGTGCAGCCAGTCCCAGACGGTGTTGTTGTCGGCGAAGCCGGTCCACGTCCAGCCGAGCTCGTATCCGCCGACGACGGTGACCGCGAATGCGAGCGCGGCGGACGCCAGAAGCAGGCGCAGGAGGGCCGCGCCGGGTGCGCGTCCGCGCTCTCGGTCGCCCGTGATTCCGGCAACGTCGTCGGCCACGTCGCGCGCAAGCGTACCCGCATCTAGACTTGCGCGAATGGGGAAGGGATACGCCGACGGCCCGGCGGGCGAGGAGCTCCTGGCCGCGCAGGAGCGCGGCGACCATCTCGCCCTGCCCGACCTGCCGCCGCCGCGCAAGATGGTGTGGGGCAGCACCGCCGACGACCCGGCGCCGCACGTGCTCGGCGAGGTCGGCGAGGTCGACCCCGACGAGCTCTTCGAGAGCGGGCGCGCGTGGGGGCTCTACGTCGCGGTCGAGTCGCGGTAGGCTTGCGCGTCCCGTGACCGCGAACCCGTACGACCGCCCGTCCGATCCCGCCAAGCGCCACAGCGCCGCGCTCACCGACGGCCCCGACCGGGCCGCGGCGCGGGCGATGCTGAAGGCGATCGGCTTCACCGACGACGACCTCGCCAAGCCGCTGGTCGGCGTCGCGACGACGTGGATCGAGACGATGCCGTGCAACTTCAACCAGCGCGAGCTGGCGCAGCGGTGAAGGCCGGCATCCGCGCGGCCGGCGGCACGCCGATGGAGTTCAACACCATCTCGATCTCCGACGGCGTGTCGATGGGCACCGAGGGCATGAAGGCGTCGCTCGTCAGCCGTGACCTGATCGCCGACTCGATCGAGCTCGTCGTGCGCGGCCACCTGCATGGACGGGCTCGTCTGCGTCGTCGGCTGTGACAAGACCATCCCGGCCGGCGGTGATGGCGCTCTGCCGGCTCGACGTGCCCGGGCTCGTGCTCTACAACGGCACGATCGCGCCCGGCACGTTCCGCGGCCGCGACATCACGATCCAGGACGTGTTCGAGGCCGTCGGCGCGTACGCCGCCGGGCACGATGGACGCCGCCGAGCTGCACGAGGTGGAGTCGGCCGCGTGTCCGGGAGCCGGCGCCTGCGGCGGCCAGTTCACCGCGAACACGATGTCGACGGCGCTCGACTTCCTCGGCATCAGCCCCGCCGGCCTGAACGGGATCCCGGCCACTCAACCGGGGCAAGGGCGACGCCGCCGAGGAGTGCGGCCGCCTCGCGATGCAGCTCCTGCGCGAGGACATCCGGCCTTCGCACATCATCACCCGTGAGGCGATCGAGAACGCGGCGGCGTCAGTGGCCGCGACCGGCGGCTCGACCAACGGCGTGCTGCACCTGCTCGCGATCGCGCGCGAGCTCGACATCCCGTTCTCGATCGACGAGTTCGACGAGATCGCCGCCCGCACGCCGATCGTGGCCAGCCTCAAGCCGGGCGGCAAGTTCGTCGCGACCGACATCTTCGACGCCGGCGGCGTCGCGCTCGTCGCCCGCGAGCTGCGCAAGCGCGACCTCGTGCACGCGGGCGCCCGCAACGTCGACGGCCGCACCCTGGGCGAGATCGCAGAGCAGGTCGGTCGAGACGCCCGGCCAGCCCGTGGTCGTGCCCGATCGAGACGCCGCTCAAGCCCACCGGCGGCCTCGCCATCCTGCGCGGCAACCTCTCGCCCGACGGCTGCGTCGTCAAGCTGGCCGGCCACGAGCGGCTGACCCACAGCGGCCCGGCGCGCGTGTTCGACTGCGAGGAGGACTGCTTCGCCGCCGTCAAGGCGGGCGCGATCCGCGCGGGCGACGTCGTGGTGATCCGCTACGAGGGGCCGGCCGGCGGGCCGGGCATGCGCGAGATGCTGCATGTGACAGCGGCGATCGTCGGCGAGGGCCTCGGCGACCAGGTCGCGCTCGTCACCGACGGCCGCTTCTCGGGCGCCACGCACGGGCTGATGGCCGGGCACATCACGCCGGAGGCCGCCCGCGGCGGCCCGATCGCGATCGTCCGCGACGGCGACACGATCGAGTTCGACGTCGAGGCCCGCGAGCTGCGCGTCGCCCTCTCCGACGACGAGATCGCCGCCCGCCTGCGCGACTGGACGCCGCCCGCACCCAGGTACACGACCGGCGTGTTCGCCAAGTACGCGGCGCTCGTCTCGTCGGCCAGCGAGGGCGCCGTCACCAGGCCGCCCGCAGCGCGCTAGAGGAACGTCGCCTCGTAGATGTCGGTCGCGCCGCCGGTGCAGCGGATCTTGGCGAACTGGTAGTGGTCGCCGCTGCCGTTCTCGAACAGGAACGGGTGGAACAGGTCGATGCCGGGGTTGAGGGTGCCGACGGAGACCACCGGGCCGCCCACGGGGTAGAACGCCACCGTGACGTGCGAGCCGCAGCCCTGGCCGCTCTCCTCGAAGTAGACCGTGCCCTGCGGGTTCACGGCCGGCGCCGAGTGCAGCCTGTTCTGCGGATTGGGGACGACGGTCAGCGTCCTGGCCGCGATGTCGTACACCCACACGTTGAAGCGGGTGCTGTCCTTCGACTGCGTGAACACCGCGAAGTTGCCGTTGACCTGGCCGGCCTCGAGGAAGCCGCGCGCGCCCGGCACCGACGCGAGCGTCCTGGTCGCGCCCGTCGTCCGGTTGGTGAGCAGGATCTGCTGGCCGGGCGAGGCCCCGTCCTCGAGGCGGTGGTAGAGCAGCCAGTTGCCCGAGATCGAGGGCTCGTCCTCGACGCTGGCAGTGTTCACGCCCGCCGGCGGGGCGCTGCCGGTGCGCGTCTGCAGGTTGAACATGCGGATGCTCGACTTCGTGCCGTGCAGCTGGGTGTAGACCAGCGTGTGGCCGTCGATGCCGGTGCCGAGCCCCGCCTGGGTTCCGGCCGGGTTCACCCGGAAGCGGGTGCCGCCGCCGTTCTGCGCGTACACGTTGTAGAGGTGCGGGTGCATGCGCGAGTTCTGCACCCACGCGAACTCGCCGGGCGCCGCCGAGGGCGACTCCTCGTTCACCGGCGCGGGCTTCGTCTTGAGCGGAGTCTGGACGAGGCGCGTCGAGGCCGCGGCCGCGGGCACGAGCAGGACGGCAGCCAGGAGCGCCGCCGCCGCGATGCCGATGCGGCTCATGCCACCGCCCCGAGCGCGTCGTCGGCGAGGCCCTGCAGCAGCCGCCGCTTCCACCCGGTCATCTCGAGGCCGGGCAGCCCCGCCAGCGGATCGGACGGGTCGAGCAGGCGGGGCAGGTTCGACACGCCGATCGCGGCCAGCCGGGTGCGGTCGCCGAAGCGGGCCGCCGCCACCGCGCACAGGGCGAAGCTCCACGCCGCCCGCTCCCCGGCGCGCACGTAGGCGCTGGCCGCCGGCGCCTTCGGCACCGTCACCGCGGTGATCAGCTCGCCCTGCCGAAGCGCCACGGTGGAGCGGTCCTCGGCGCTCGCCCGCCGATACAGGTCGGCGAGCGGGAAGCCCTCGCGCAGGTTCGTCGTGACGACCGCATCCAGCGCGAGCAGCGCGGCCGCCAGGTCGGACGGCGCCACCGAGATGCAGTCGCCGGGCTCGAGGCCGTGCTTGCGGTGATCGCCGATCTGGGCGTAGCAGGTGTCGCCGCCGCGCAGCCAGCACTGCAGGTCGGGATGGCGGAAGTACCAGCAGCGCACGGCCTGGCACAGGTTCCCGGCCACGGTGCCCATCTCGCGCAGCTGCGGCGAGGCGACCGCCGCGGCCGCCTGGGCGAGCACGGCGAAGCGCGCGCCGACGTCGGCGTCGCGGGCGACGTCGGCGATCCGGGTCGCGCCGCCGATCACCAGGCCCTGGCCTTCGGCCTCGATGCCGGCTGAGACGGCCGCGCGCACGTCGACCACCTCGTCGGCCGGGCGGATGCCGCGCTGGAGCTGCGGGATCAGATCGGTGCCGCCGCCCATCGCCCGCGTGCCCGGCGCCTGCAGCCGCTCGCTGACCTGTGCCAGCGTCGCCGGCCGCGACGTAGCGCGAAGGCCGGCGTCACCCGAGCGCCTCCAGCACGCGCCGCGGGGTGTAGGGGGCCTCGCGCATGCGCACGCCGGTCGCGTGCGCGAAGGCGTTTCCGATGGCGGCGGCCGTCGGGATGATGGGCGGCTCGCCGAGGCCCTTGATGCCGAGGCCGAGATGCGGGTCGGGCGAGTCGACGAACTCGCACACGATCTCGGGCGTGTCGGCCATCGTCGGCACCTTGTAGTCCTCGAAGCCGGCGTTCACGACCGTGCCTGTGGTCGGGTCGACGACGCGCTCCTCGGTGAGGGCGAAGCCGATCGCCTGCAGGACGCCGCCCGTGACCTGGCTGATCGCTCCCATCGGGTTGATGATGCGGCCGACGTCGTGCACGGCCCAGACGTGCTCGACGGTGATCGCCCCGGTGAGCGTGTCGACGGCGATCTGGGCGACCTGGCAGCCGAACGTGTGGATCCGCATCCCGTCGGGGTTCGGCCCGCGCGAGCCGTGCCCGACGAGCGACGAGTTGCCGAGCTTGGACGTGACCTCGGTGATCTCGTGGCGCAGCGTGCCGTCGCGCGAGCTCACCGCGCCGTCGGCGAGCACGAGGTCGGACGCGGCGATCTCGTACAGGTCGGACGCCAGCTCGAGCAGCTGGGTGCGCACGTCGTGGGCCGCCGAGCGCACCGCCGGCGCGACGGACGCGAGCGTCATCGAGCCGCCCGACGTCGGCCCGTAGCCCGAGCGGGCCGTGTCGCCGGCCTGCACCCGGACGGCGTCGACCGCCACGCCGAGGGCCTCGGCCACGATCACCGCCGACGCGGTCATCGTGCCGGTGCCGATGTCCTGGAAGCCGCACACGAGCGTCGGCCGCGCGCTCTTGCCGAGCCTGACCGTGGCGTGCGCCGGCGGGCCGCCGCCGCCCCACCAGATCTGGCTCGCCATGCCCATGCCCCGGCGCACGCGCCCGTCGGAGCGCAGCCGGTCGCGCTGCGGCCAGCCGGCGAGCTCGGCCGCCCGGCGCTGGCACGTCTCGAGGTGCTTGGAGGTGTACGGGTTGCCGCTGGACTGCTCGTGGTCGGCGCCGTTTCGCAGCCGGATCTCGAGCGGGTCGATGCCGAGCAGCTCGGCCAGCTCGTCGAGCGTCTGCTCGAGGCCGAACGTGCCCTCCATCACCCCGGGCGCGCGAAACGCGTTCGAGAAGCCCAGGTTGAGCTTCACGGGCAGCACCATCGAGCGCACGTTCTCGCAGGCGTACAGGGTCTCGGCCGGGTTCAGCACGGGAAACACCCAGCCGTGCAGGCCGACGCCGATCACGGCCGAGCTCTCGATGCCGACGAGCTTGCCGTCGGCGTCGGCCCCGATGCGATACGTCTGCACCGTGGGGGCGCGATGGCCGGCGGCGATCGTCTCCTCGCTGCGCGAGTACACGAGCCGCACCGGCCGGCCGCTGCGGCGGGCGAGCTCGGCCGCCATGAACCCCTCCGGGCCGGCCCCCTGCTTGCCGCCGAACCCACCGCCCATGTACTCGCACACGACCCGGACGTCGTCGGGCTCGAGATCGAATGCCGCGGCCAGCTCGTCGCGAGCGGCGAAGATGCCCTGCGTCGACGACCACACGGTCAGGCCGCCGGCCTCCCAGACCGCGACGGCGCAGTGGGGCTCGAGCGGGCTCTGCACCTGGGCGGGCGTGCGGTACTCGGTGTCGACCACGGCGGCGGCCGCGGCCAGAGCGGCGTCGACGTCCCCGCGGGTGGTCTCGGCCGGATCCTGGGTGAACTCCTGGCGGGCGAGCCCCTCGTCGAGGTCGACGACGAACTGAAGCGGCTCCCAGGCGGGCGCAAGCGCGGCGAGGGCCCGCTCGGCCGCCTCGGGCGTATCGGCGGCCACCGCCGCGACCGCGGCGCCGGCGTAGGCCGGGGCGTCGGTCAGCACCGGCCGGCCGTCGCGGTCGGGGATGTCGCCCGGTCCGATCGCGGCGCGCACGCCCGGCACCGCCGCGGCTGCGGCCAGATCGAGGGAGGCGACGCGGGCGTTGGCGTGGGGGCTGCGCAGGACGGCGGCGTGCACCATGCCCTGCAGGCTGATGTCCGAGATGAACCGGGCCGAGCCGGAGAGGCGGGCGGCCGCCGACACGCGCGGGTGGGGGTGACCGACGACGTTCAGGCGCTCGTCGTCTGCGTACTCCGGGGCGGCGTCGTCCTCGACGAGCGTCCAGCGCTCCTCGTAGCGGCCCTCCATCTCGACCTGCGTGCGCACGAGCCGCGCCATGTCAGCCCGCCTCCGCCGCCCGCGCCACGGCGCGCTCGATGGCCGGATAGGCCCCGCAACGGCACAGGTTCCCGCTCATCCCGGCCCGGATCTCGGCGGCGCTCGGGTGCGGGTTGGCGCGCAGGAGCGCGACCGCGGAGAGCAGCTGGCCCGGGGTGCAGAACCCGCACTGGAAGGCGTCCTCGGCCGTGAAGGTCGTGCGCAGGCGGTCGAGCAGCTCGCCGTCGCCCTCGACCGTGCGCACGTCGGCGCCGTCGCAGGCCGCGGCGAGTGTGAGACACGAGAGCACCGCGCGGCCGTCCACGAGCACGGTGCAGGTGCCGCAGGTGCCCTCGCCGCACGCCACCTTCGTGCCCGTGAGGGCGGCGTCCGTGCGGATGACGTCGGCCAGGGGGCGATGCGGCTCCACCTCCAGCTCGTGTGGCCGGTCGTTGATGGTCAGCCGCAGTTGCATCTGCCGCTACGGTACCAATTTTGTCTCTGCCCTCAACATCAACCGCGCGGCGGGCGCCGCTCGAGCTGGTCTTCGTCCCGCGGGGGGTGGAGGAGCCCGTGCTCGGGCTTTACTCGTTCTCGCCGCTCACGCCCGGCGGATGGTCCGATCTCCTGTCCGAGCTCGGCCTGCCCGACACGCTGCGGCGGCTGAACCAGACCGTGGTCTTCGGCGGGCGGCGGCGCTCCGTGGAGATGCGCTGCCTGGCCGCGCTGCCCGGGCTGGCGTATCTGCTCACCGACCGGGACGGGCCGTCCAGTGCCTCCGTGCGCGCGTGGCGGCTGGCCGCGCGGGTCGTCGAGGGCGCCGTCCTGGGCGGCGGCAACGTGCCCGACCTGAGCCGCTTCGCCGCTGCCTTCCCTGAGGCCGGGCACGCTGTGGTCGACGTCGGCGACGGGCTCGCCGCCGATGAGGAGCCGGCGGCGCTCGCGCCCGAGGCGGCCGTCGAGGGCTTCGTCGACTCGAGCATGCGCGCGCTGGCGGCCGCCGTCCGCGATCCCAAGCTGCTGCGCTCCGGCGAGGTGCTGCTCTCCGGGGTCGACCTGGCGGTGCTGCAGCCCCTGCTGCGCGCCGTCGCGCCCGATCTGGGCATGGCCGCGCCCGTCGTGCGCCTGCGCGATTCGCTCGCGCCGCTCCTGCTGCGGCTCGAGCTGCCGCCCGACGGCGCGGAGGCCTGGCCGCTGCGGGCCACCCCGGACGATCCCGCCCTCCTGCGGCGGGCGGCGCACGTGTTCGCCCCGCTCGGGCGGGCGGTCGACGGCGTCGTCACCCTCGGCGACGACGGCGTGGTCGAGCTGCGTCTGGCCACCTCGGCGCTCGAGTTCGCCGGCGCCCGGGTGGAGCTGCCGCCGGAGGTGTCCGAGGAGCGCGACCTGGACTTCGACGACGCCCGGCTCGAGCTGGCGGGCGGCCCGCTGCAGCTGGACGGAGTCGTCCGCTACGACCTCAAGGCGTCGCTCGGCGGGCACGAGATCAGCGTCGAGGAGCTGAAGGCGCTCGCGGCGGCGACCCAGCCGCTGGTGCGCCTGGGCGGCGAGTGGCGGGCGCTCAACCCGAAGGCGCTCGCCCGCGCCCGGGCGATGGCGGCGTCGGCGCTGCACAGCCCCGGCATGCCCGCCATGACCGCGCTCGGAGCGGCGCTGGCCGGCTCGACCGACGTGCGCGGCGTGGTCATGGGCGTGGTCGAGTCCGACGGCGACCTGGCCGCCCTTGCGGCAGAGCTGCGCGATCCGGCGCTGCGCCGGCCGCTCGAGCCGACCGCCGGGTTCGAGGGCCTGCTGCGGCCCTACCAGAAGGCCGGCCTCGGCTGGCTCGTGCGCATGCGCGAGCTGAGCCTGGGGACGCTGCTCGCCGACGACATGGGGCTCGGCAAGACGGTGCAGCTGATCGCCTACCTGCTCGACCGCCGCGACGACGACGAGCGGCCCGCGCTGATCGTCTGCCCGACCTCGGTGCTCGGCAACTGGCAGCGCGAGCTGCACCGGTTCGGGCCGCAGCTGCGCACCCTGATCCACCACGGGCCCGACCGCACCGTCCGCGCCGCCGACCTCGAGGGCTGGGACGTGGTGCTCACGTCCTACGCGCTCCTGCCGCGCGACCGCCGCCTGCTGTCGTCGCTCGAGTGGCGGACGTTCGTGCTCGACGAGGCCCAGGCGGTGAAGAACCCGCTGACGCGGGCGGCCCAGACGGCGCGTGCGATCACGGCCGCCCACCGGGTGGCGCTGACCGGTACGCCGGTCGAGAACCGGCTCGACGACCTGTGGTCGATCATGCACATCCTGAACCCCGGCCTGCTGGGCACGCGCACCGGCTTCCGGCGCCTGTTCGCGACGGCCATCGAGCGCCGCGGCGACGGCCGCGCCGAGGACGCGCTGCGGCGCATGACCGCGCCGTTCCTGCTGCGGCGGCGCAAGACCGACCCCTCGGTGCTGCCCGATCTGCCCCCGCGGCAGGACTCGACGGAGTTCTGCACGCTCACGGTCGAGCAGGCGGCCCTCTACCAGGCCACGATCGACGCCATGCTCGGACGCGTCCGCGGCCTCTCCGGGATCGAGCGGCGGGGCAACGTGCTCGCCCTGATCACGCGGCTGAAGCAGGTCTGCAACCACCCCGTGCACGCGCTCGGCCGCCACGGCGCCCTCACCGGCCGCTCCGGCAAGCTCGACCGGCTCACCGAGATGCTGGCCGAGGTCGTGGCCGAGGGCGATAGCGCGCTCGTCTTCACCCAGTACGCCGTGATGGGCAAGCTGCTCGCGGAGCACCTCGAGCGCGAGGTGGGCGGCGACCTCCTGCACCTCGACGGGTCGACTCCGCGGCCCTCCCGGGAGCGGATCGTGGACAGCTTCCAGGAGCCGGGCGGCGACCCGCGCGTGCTCGTCATGTCGCTGCGCGCCGGCGGGCTCGGGCTGAACCTCACGAACGCGAGCCACGTCTTCCACTTCGACCGCTGGTGGAACCCGGCGGTCGAGGACCAGGCCTCCGACCGCGCCCACCGCATCGGCCAGACGCGGGTCGTGCAGGTGCACCGGATGGTGTGCGCCGGCACCATCGAGGAGCGCATCGACCAGCTGATCGCGGGCAAGCGCGACCTGGCCACGCGGATCGTCGACCGCGGCGTCGAGTCGGCGCTCTCGGATCTCGGCGACGACGAGCTGGCCGAGCTCGTGGCGCTCGGCGAGTAAGGGGAAGAGCGGGGCCTGGCCCCGCACTGCGGGCCCGGCCCAGAACGCGCCGCATTCCAGGTTCCCCCATTCAGGGTGATTCAGCCTCCCCGGCGTCCTGCCGATGTTGACTCCTACCAAGCGCATCCTGCGGCCCTTGCCCGTGGGGCCGGCACGCGCTCAACACATGCCCAGGGAGGCAGTCACGATGGCGCCCATCCCCCCCGAATCCCGAGCTCGCACAGTTGCATCCGCCGCAGGCCAGACGCTGCCGCTGGTGGTCGTCTTCATGTTCAGCATCCTCGTGTTCGCGGGCCTCGTGATCGACTTCGGCAACGCCTACCGCGTGCAGAAGGCGCTGCAGGCCTCGGCCGACGCCTCGGCTGCCGCGGGCGCCGGCCAGCTCACCCTGAGCTATCCGCCGATCTCGGCCAACGCGCAGGCGGCAGCGGTCAAGTACGGGTCGCAGTCGGGCGGCGTCAACCCGATCACCGGCGTCCCGAGCGGCAACGTCAGCCAGAGCGTGTCCGTCACGTGCGCCCCCCAGGTGGGCTACAACTGCACCGGCGGCTACCCGAACACGGTCACGGTGGACGAGACGGCCAACGTGCCGACCTACCTGCTGAAGCTGCTCGGGTTCCCGACCATCACCCTGAAGGCCCACGCCCAGGCCTGCTCGCCGTGCGGCGGCGTGCCGCTCGACGTGATGATCGTGCTCGACCGCACGGGGTCGATGAGCTCGAACAACAAGCTCACCCAGGCAAAGGCCGGCATCAACGCGTTCATGAAGACGATGGACCCGACGCTCGACTACGTCGGCCTCGCCGTGCTGCCGCCCGCGCCGAGCGTGGCCCAGGCCTGCACCGACGTGACGTCGTCCTTCAACGGGACGAAGAAGTACCCGGACGGCAGCCAGCAGTACAACGGCAACGGCGGTACCTACAGCCAGGCGGGCGCTGCGTACACCCTCGTGCCGCTGTCGAACAACTACGCGACGAGCGTCGGCAATCTAAACGCATCGTCGCCGCTGATCTCGACCATCAACTGCGTCCAGGCGGGCGGCGGCACGGCCTACGCGGAGGCGATCGACGCCGCGTACGCCGAGCTGCAGAAGGACGGCCGCGCGGGCACGCAGAAGGTGATCGTGTTCCTCTCCGACGGCGCGGCCAACGATGCTCCCACCTTCCTGGCGAGCACGTCGCCGTATCGCACGAACCCGTGCGGCCAGGGCGTGACGAGCGCCGGCATCGCCAAGGCGGCGAAGGTGCTCGTGTACTCGATCGCCTACACCGCCGACGGCGACGAGTGCGACGCGGCGATCGGCGCCAAGATCGGCAGCACGACGGTGCAGTGGTACGGGAGCAGTCAGTGGGGCACGCCGGAGACCCCCGCGATGCCCGCCGAGACGGCGCTGCAGAAGATCGCGAGCTCCGGCCCCCAGTACTTCTACGACCTGCCCAACCCCACGTCGCTCACGGGCATCTTCCAGCAGATCGCCGCTGACATCGCAGGCGGCACCGCCCGGATCGTCCAGTAGCCCTGCCGGGACGCGGGTGGCCGCTGCGGCGGTCACCCGTGCCGGTTACGCTTCTCGCCGATGATGGACGCGGTCGAGCTTCTGCGGCGCCTGGTGGAGCTGGAGAGCCCCACCGGCGACGCGGAGCGGATGGGCCACATCGGCCGGTTCCTGGCCGCCGAGCTCGAGGCGCTCGGCGGCCGGGTTGCACTGCGTGGGCCGCACCTGACCGCGCACGTCGGCGGGGCCGACGGCCCTCCCCTCGTGCTCGTGGCGCACATGGACACGGTCTGGCCGGCGGGGACGCTGCCGATGATGCCGTTCCGGGTCGAAGACGGGTATGCCTGGGGCCCCGGTGCGCTCGACATGAAGGCCGGCATCGTCGTCGGGCTCGAGGCGCTGCGCGCGGTCGACGGCCTCGCTCGCCCGGTCACGGTGCTGATCACCGCCGACGAGGAGATCGGCAGCCCCACGGGCCGGCCCCTCGTCGAGGAGGTGGCGGCGGGCGCGCGGGCCGTGCTCGTGCTCGAGCCCCCGGTCAAGGACGGCACCATCACGACGAGTCGCTCCGGCCTTGCCCGCTACCAGCTGCACATTCGCGGCCGTGCCGCCCATGCCGGCAACGGGTCGCGGGCCGGCGTGTCGGCGATCGAGGAGCTGGCGCACCAGATCACCGCGGTGCACAAGCTGAGCGACCCCAACGCGGGCATTCGCACCAACGTCGGCCAGGTCGGCGGCGGCACCGGCGACAACGTCGTTGCCGGGGAGGCCTGGGCGCGGATCGACGCGCGCGCCTGGACCGCCGAGGAGCAGCGCTCGCTGGAGCGGTCGGTCAAGGGTCTGCGGCCACATCTCGACGGGGCGGTGCTCGAGGTGACCGGTGGAGTCACCCGGCCGCCGATGGTGCAGTCGCCGGCCGGGGCAGAGCTCGCCAGGAGCGCGATCGCGATCGCCGCCGAGTCCGGCATCGATCTCGGCGAGAACGCCTCGCCGGGCGGGTCCGACGGCAACTTCGCGGCCGCGGTCGGCACCCCCGTGATCGACGGCCTCGGGCCGACCGGCACGGGCGCGCATGCGATCGACGAGCGGGTGTCGCTCGAGTCGATCCGCGAGCGCACCGCCCTGCTGGCGGCGTTGCTTGCACGCCTGTAGTCTTGAGAGGATTCGTCGCCGGTGCGACGAACGTGGGGCAGGTTGGCTTTCGTCGTCTTCGCAAGGAGTGTGGCTATGGACTGGTCGCAGGTCCCACGCAGCCAGTGGATGGTGGCCGGCGGCACCATTTGTGCCCTGATCGGCACACTGATCCTCGACTGGTATTCGTTCAGCGTCACCTTCCCCGTGATCGGGACGATCTCGAAGGGCTTCAACGCATGGGACGTCAATGCGATCGGCAAGCTCGCGGTGCTGGGCTCGCTGGTGATGCTCGCAGGCGCCGTGCTCCTGTTCATCCCCAACCCGCCGGAGCTGCCGTTCTCGCTGCCGATGGGGATCCTGGCGGCGAGCGCGTTCACGGCCGTCATGGTCGTGCTCGAGTTCATCGATCATCACAGCGGCACGTCGATCGGCCTCTGGCTGACGCTCGTCGCGGCGATCGTCGCGGCCTACGGCGCGTACGAGATGGGCGGCCGCCTGGCGATGCCGTCCCGCACCTCCTCGTAGCTTCGGCCCGTCCGGCGGCGGGCCTATCGCGGCCCGTCGCCGGCAGCCGGGCCTACAGCGCCTTGACGGCGGCGACGAGGCCGGTCACCGAGGCCTTCGCGTCGCCGAACAGCATCGAGGTCTTCGGGTCGAAGAAGAGCTCGTTCTCGATGCCGGCGAAGCCGGTGTTCATGCTGCGCTTGAGCACCACCACCGCCGCCGAGTGGTCGACGTCGAGGATCGGCATGCCGTAGATGGGGCTGCCGGGCGTGTTGTGCGCGGCCGGGTTGACGACGTCGTTTGCCCCAATCACGAGCGCCACGTCGGTGCGCGGGAACTCCGGGTTGATGTCGTCCATCTCGTACAGCTGGGTGTAGGGGACGTCGGCCTCGGCCAGGAGCACGTTCATGTGGCCCGGCATCCGCCCGGCGACCGGGTGGATGGCATAGCGCACGTCCACGCCCTTGCGCTCGAGCTGGTCGCCCAGCTCGCGCACGTTGTGCTGGGCCTGGGCGACGGCGAGGCCGTATCCGGGCACGATCACGACCCGACGGGCGTACGCGAGCATCACGGCCACGTCCTCGGCCGTCGTGGCCCGCACCTGGCCGGCGGCGCCGCCCGGGCCGGCCACCGCCGCGCTCGAGCCGGTGCCGAACGCGCCGAACACGACGTTCGTGATCGTGCGGTTCATGGCCTGGCCCATCATCTGGGTGAGCAGCGTGCCCGAGGCGCCGACCAGCATGCCCGCGATGATGAGCAGGTTGTTCCCGAGCACGAACCCCGTCGAGGCGGTGGCCAGGCCCGTGAACGCGTTCAGGAGCGAGATCACCACCGGCATGTCGGCGCCCCCGATCGCCATCACCATCTGCACGCCGAGCACGAGCGCGATCGCCATCGTGACCAGGAGCAGCGCCTGGCTCTCGTGGCCGGTGGCGAGCACGACGCACAGGATGAGCACGATCGCGAACAGTCCGGCCGTGATGATCCGCTGGCCGGGAAGCACGACCGGCGATCCGGAGATCAGCTCCTGCAGCTTGCCGAACGCGATCATCGAGCCGGCGAAGCTGATGGAGCCGATCACCGACGAGAACAGGATCGAGATGATGATCTTGGCCGGGACGTGGCCGGGCAGGCTCACCGTGTCGTGGTAGTCGGCGAGCGCGACCAGCGCCGCCGCGCCCCCGCCGAAGCCGTTGAACAGCGCCACCATCTGCGGCATCGCGGTCATCTTCACCTTGCGCGCGCCGATCGCCCCGCCGACGCCGCCGATCACCGCCCCGACGATGATCCACTCATAGCTCAGCACGCGCTCGTCGAACAGCGTGGCGACGATCGCAAACGCCATCCCGACCGCGGCGAGCTGGTTGCCCGAGCGGGCCGTGGCCGGCGACGACAGCCGGCGCAGGCCGAGGATGAAGAGGATGGCGCAGAGGAGGTACGCCGCCTCGATCGCGTTGGCCCGACTCACGCGGTCGGGCCTCCGCCCGCCGGGCCGTCCGGCGTGTCCTTCTGCACCTCGGGCCGCTTGCGGAACATCTCCAGCATGCGGTCGGTGACCAGGAATCCGCCGACGACGTTGGACGCGCCGAAGGCGACCGCGATCGTGCCGACGACGGTGGTGAGCGTGCCGTGGTGCGACCCGGCGACGAGGATCGCGCCGACGATGACGATCCCGTGGATGGCGTTGGTGCCGCTCATGAGCGGGGTGTGCAGCATCGTCGGCACCTTGGAGATCACCTCGACGCCGACGAACGCCGCCAGCACGAACACGGTCAGCTCGACGAGCAGGGGCTCGTTCACGCAGCCGCCGTCTGCAGAAGCCGCGATGTGACCCGGCCGTCGTGGGTGATGACCGCGTCCGTGGTGATCTCGTCGTCGAAGTCGAGCTCGAGCTCGCCGTCGGTCACGAGATGGTCGAGCACGGCGCCCAGGTTGCGGGCGTACATCTGGCTTGCGTGCAGCGGCATCCCCGACGGCAGGTTGAGCGTGCCGATGATGGTCACTCCGTCGCGCAGCACCGTCTCGCCGGGCTCGGTCAGCTCGCAGTTGCCGCCGGTCTCGGCCGCGAGGTCGACGATCACCGATCCGGTCCGCATCGCGGCCACGGCCGAGGCGGGGATCAGCTTCGGCGCCGGCCGGCCGGGGACGAGCGCAGTCGTGATGACGACGTCGGAGTCGGCGATGTGGCGCTCGAGCAGCTGCTGCTGCTGGGCCTGCTGCTCGGGGGTGAGCGCGGTCGCGTAGCCGCGCTCGTCCTGGGCCCCTGCGCCCTCGAGCTCGAGCTCCACGAAGGCCGCGCCCAGGCTCTGCACCTGCTCCTTGACGACCGGCCGGGTGTCGAACGCCGACACGACTGCGCCGAGCCGGCGCGAGGTGGCGATCGCCTGCAGGCCGGCGACGCCGGCGCCGAGCACGAGCACCTTCGCGGGGGCGACCGTCCCGGCGGCCGTCATCAGCAGGGGGAAGAACTTGGGCAGCGTCTCGGCGGCCAGGATCACCGATCGGTAGCCCGAGACGGTCGCCTGCGACGACAGCGCATCCATCCGCTGCGCACGGGTCACCCGCGGGATGGACTCCATCCCGAACGCGGTGATGCGGGCCTCGACGAGCGCCTGCACGAGCTCGGGGCTCCCGAGCGGCCACAGCCAGCCGATCAGCGCCGATCCGGGCCGCAGCGCCGCAACCTCGTCCACCTGCACGCGCCCGACCCGCACGACGATGTCGCCCTGGCTGTAGAGCTCGGCCGCCGAGTCGACGACGGTGGCGCCGGCGTCGCGATACGCAGAGTCCGGCAGCGCGGCGGCATCGCCGGCGCCCGACTCGATCAGCACCTTCAGCCCCAGCGGCTCCAGCCGCGGCACCGCATCGGGCGTGAGCGCCACGCGCCGCTCGCCTGTTGCGTGCTCACGAGGGACGGCGACGTTCATGCGGTGGGCATCGTACCCACCGACGCAAAAACGCGCTCGTGCAACCGTAGCCAGGGAAGGTGGTTTCCGCTACAATGATTAATGATGTTAACGACTTTGGACTCCGTCGAGCTCGCCAACCAGCTTCGCCCCGTGCTGCTCCAGCTGAACCGGCACCTGCGGCGTGAGCTGGCACCGCTCGGCATCACCGCCGGCCAGGCCGCGCTGCTGCACGTCATCCGCACGCACCCCGGCGTCGGCGTCCGCGCCCTGGCGACGCACGAGGGCATCTCGACACCGGCGATGTCCGGCTACATCGACCGCCTCGAGGCCGCGGGCCTGGTCGGCCGCGTGCGCTCCGAGGAGGATCGCCGCCGGGTCGGTCTCACCGTCACCGAGTCGGGCATGCGGGCGCTGCGATCGGCCCGCTCGCGGCGCACAGCCTGGCTGGCGCACCGGCTCAAGCGCCTGACCGACGCCGAGCGCGCGGCCGTCTCCGCCGCCCTCGAGCCGCTCGCCCTGCTCCTCGTCGAGGAGGAGGCGTGACCGGGGCGCTGCTGCGCGCCCATACGCGCACCTTCGCGAGCCTGCGCAAGCACCGCAACTACCGGCTCTTCTTCAGCGGCCAGGTGGTGTCGGTCAGCGGCACGTGGATGCAGAACATCGCCACCGCCTGGCTCGTGCTCGAGCTCACCCACTCGCCGGTGGCCGTCGGCGTGCTGGCGGCGTTCCAGTTCCTGCCCTACACCGTGTTCGGCCTGTTCGCCGGCGTCCTGGTCGACCGCCTGGACGTGCGCAAGACGATCATCGGCACCCAGGTGGCGTCGATGGTCTTCGCCTTCGCCCTCGCCGCGCTCACGCTCTCCGGCGTCGTCAACGTGTGGGAGGTGTACCTGCTGACCGGCCTGCGCGGCACCGTGCTCGTGCTCGACGCCCCCGCCCGCCAGGCGCTGACCTACCAGATGGTCGGCCGCGACGAGCTTCCGAACGCGGTTGCGCTCAACTCGAGCCTCTTCAACGCCGCCCGCGTCGTCGGCCCCGCCGTCGGCGGGCTGGTCGTTGCCGCAGCCGGCCCGGGCGCGTGCTTTGCCATCAACGGCCTCACCTTCCTGGCGGTGCTCGCCGGGCTGCTGATGATGCGGGTCGACGAGTTCTTCGCGGTCGACAACAGCCGCCGCCCGGACAGCCTGCTCGGCGGCACGATGGACGCCCTGCGCTATGTGCGGCGCACGCCGATGGCGGCCACGGCGCTCGTCGCCGTGCTGCTCCTGAGCACCTTCTCCTTCAACTTCAACGTCCTCCTGCCGGTGCTCGCCCGAACGACGCTGCACTCGGGCCCCAACGTGCTCGGCGCGATCACGGCCGCGTTCGGCGGCGGCGCCCTGCTGGGTGCGCTCGCGGCGGCCTCGATGGGCCGCGCCAGCCTGCGCTGGCTGCTCGCCGGGATGGTCGGCTTCGGCTTCGCCCAGCTCCTGCTCGGGCCGCAGGACTCGCTGCCCGTGGCGTGCGTGCTGCTCTTTGCCACCGGCCTGTCCTTCACCCTGTGGACGTCGAGCGCCAACTCGGTGCTGCAGCTCGGCGCGCCCGATCACCTGCGCGGCCGCGTCGCCGGGCTCTACTACTTCGCGTTCAACGGGACGGGGCCGGCGGCCGGCATCCTCGCCGGATGGCTGGCCGCGACGGGCGGCACGGAGCTCGCGTTCGTCGTTTCCGGCGCGATCGCGGCGCTCACCGCGGGCTGGGTCGCCGTCCGGCTGGCCCACGACGGCCGCATCGAGAGCCTGCCCACGGTGCTCCGCCTCGGCGGCGCCGGGGCCCGCGGGCGCTGACCGCCGTCAGCTGACCGCCTTCTTGACGAGGTCGGCGATCCGCTTCTCGTCGGCCTTGGTGAGGTCGGCGACCGCGTAGTCGGTGGGCCACATCGAGCCGTCGTCGAGGTTCGCCTTGTCGCTGAAGCCGAGCGTCGCGTAGCGCGTCTTGAACTTCGACGCGTTCCGGAAGAAGCAGACGACCTTGTCGTCCTCGTCGGCGTACGCCGGCATCCCGTACCAGGTCTTCGGCGCGAGCTGCGGCGCGGCGGCCGTGATGATCGCGTGGATGCGCTCGGCCTTCTTGCGATCGGCGTCGGGCATCTTGGCGATCGCCTCGCGCAGGTCGGCCTCGCCCTCCGCCTTGCTCTGCTCGCGCTTCGTCTCGCGGGCGCGCTCGCGCATCGCCGCCCGCTCCTCGGCGGTGAAGCGCTGCGCTTGTGTCTTCTTCGCGGGCATCGCCCCTGCAGACTACCCCGCCGTCGCCGATCTCATGACTCCTCCGGCTGGAGCGCGGGCATGGGCGCCTGGGCGTCGATCGCGGTCAGGTCGCGGTTACGGAGCAGGGTCACGGCCACGACCACGCCGAGCGCGATCAGCCCGGCGCCGGCCAGGAAGCCGAGGTCGTACCCGGACACGAGCGCGTGCGCCGCGCCGGTCGGCGCCGTCGCCGGCTCGGACGCCGTCCGGTTCGCCGCGATGGTCGAGAGGATGGCGAGCCCGAGCGCGCCGCCGACCTGCTGCGACGTGTTCAGGAGGCCCGATGCCAGCCCCGCGTCGGTGGCGGCGACGTTCGTCGTCGCGATCAGCGTCATCGGGACGAACGTGAAGCCGAGGCCCAGGCCGATCACCAGGATGCCGGGCAGCACGTTCACGAGGTAGGTGCCGTCCACGGGCGCGCGGGAGAGCAGCACGAGCCCGGCGGCAGCCGTCGGCATGCCGACCAGCGCCACGGCGCGCACGCCCACGCGTGCGATCAGGGGCTGGGAGACGGCCGACGCGGCGATGATCGCCACGGTCATCGGCACGAAGCCGGCCCCGGCCTGCACCGGCGAGAGGTGCAGGACGCCCTGCACGTACAGGGTGGCGAAGAAGAAGATGGCGAACATCCCGCCCGCGACGACTCCGAGGACCGCGTTTCCGGCCGCCAGCGAGCGCGTGCGCAGGATGCCGAGGCGCACGAGCGGCTGGGAGCTGCGCAGCTCGACCACGACGAAGGCCGCGATCAGCGCCGCGGCGGTCGCGAGCAGGCCGAGCGTGCGGGTCGATGCCCAGCCGTACTCCTGCGCCTTCACGATGCCGTAGACCAGCACCACGAGGCCGGCGGTGATCGTGACGGCGCCCGCGAGGTCGAACCCGCGCCGCCCGTGCACGCGCGACTCGGGCACCATCCGCAGCGCGAGCAGCGCGGTCGCGATGCCGATCGGGACGTTCACGAAGAAGATCCACCGCCACGACGCGTACTCGGTCAGGATCCCGCCGAGCAGCATGCCCACGGCGCCGCCGCCGACGGCGATGGTCGCCCACACGCCCATGGCCCGCGTGCGATCGCGGCCCTCCGCGAAGGTGGTTGTCACGATCGACAGCGCCGCGGGCGAGACGAGCGCGGCGCCCAGGCCCTGGAGGGCGCGGGCGGCGATGAGGACGTTCGCCGACGGCGCCAGGCCGTCGAGCACCGACGCCGCGGTGAACGCGACGACGCCGGCGAGGAAGAGCCGGCGGCGGCCGAAGAGGTCGGCGGCGCGGCCTCCCAGCAGCAGGAAGCCGCCGAAGAGCAGGGTGTAGGCGTTCACGACCCACTGCAGCGATGAGGTCGAGAAGTGCAGGTCGCGCTGCACGGTGGGCAGGGCGACGTTCACGATCGTCGCGTCCAGGACGACCATGAACTGGGCCAGGCAGACGATCGCGAGCACGAGCCAGCGGTTGCGCTCACGGGGCGATGGAGCGGAAGGAGGGGAAGGAGCGGTGAGAACGGCGTCGGACATGCAAGCCTCCTACGGCCGGGTATAATCGGAACGATGGTTCCGGAACACTATACGGAACGTAGGTTCCGTTTGTCAAATGTCTAGGGGCGAGACCGCGGCCGCCGCACGGCCCCTGCGCGCCGACGCCGTGCGGAACCGGGCCCGCATCCTCGAGGCGGCGAACGAGGCGTTCGCCGCCGAAGGGCTGGCCGTGCCGGTCGACGTCATCGCCGAGCGCGCGGGCGTCGGCGTCGGCACCGTCTATCGCCATTTCCCGACCAAGGAGGCGCTCGGCGCGGCGATCCTCACGACCAAGGTGGAGGCGCTGATCGCCGAGGCGGACCGCCTCGCGGCCGACGCCGACGATCCCGGCGGCGCGCTCGAGGACTACCTGGCTGCGCTCCTGACGGAGGGGACGGCCTGCTCGGCCCTCGCGGGCGCGTTCAGCGAGGCCGGCTACGACCTGAAATCGGCGGCGCCCGACCTCGAGCCGCAGATGACCGCCGCGCTCGGGCGGCTGCTGGAGCGGGCGCAGGAGACGGGGGTCGTGCGGCCCGAGGTGCGGCCGACCGACCTGCTCGCGCTGATCGGGGCGGCGTGCATGGTCGCGGGGCGGCCGGACCGTGACGCCGAGTCCGGCCGCCGGCTGCTCGCGGTCGTCACCGCCGGTCTGCGCAGCCCCGCGGCGACAGACACGGCTTCGCGGTAGCGCTCAGGCGGCGATCTGCGCGAGCGCCGCGCGGCGGGCCACGTCGAGCGCGTCTGCTGCGGGCACCAGGACGTCCGGCTGCACCCCGACGCCCTCCCAGTTGCCGCCGGTGACGGGGTTGACGGCGCGAGCGACCGGCAGCCGCAGCTCGACATGCTCGGTCAGCGAGACGACCTCCGACGGGTGGGCGCCGCCGCGGGTGACCTCGCCCACGATCGTCGCCCGTCCCAGGGCCTGCAGGTTGTAGGCGAGCTCCTCGCCTCCCGAGAACGTGTCTGCGCTCGTCAGGACGTAGACGGGCCGATCGAGATACCGCGGGGCGGGCAGGTAGGCCGACGTCCAGTACTGGCGCGCCGGCCCGGCCGGCCCTTCGACGATGTCGCCCAGATGCACGTCCCCGTCCGGGAAGAGGAAGCTGCACAGGAACGCGACGCCGTCGGGGCTGCCGCCGCGTGTGGCGCGCGCGTCGATGATGAGCGCCTGCGTGTGCTCGACGAGCCGCATCGCCGCGGCGATCGCGTCGCCGGCCGCCGCGGGCGGCGGGATCACCGTCAGCTCGATCAGGCCGAGGTTCTCGGCCAGCCGCTCGACGCGGCGAAGGCCCTGGTTCTCGAGCCGGAAGAGCTCGGCCAGGGCGGCGACGAGCGTGGCCTCGTCCTCGCTCTCCTGCAACGACTCGTGCCACAGAAGCCGCAGGTGCTTGTCGTTGCACGCCTGGAACAGGTCGGCCGAGATGCGCTCGCACAGATCCGGGCCGAGGGGGAGGGCGTAGCTGCCGTTCGCCAGCTCCGCGCGCACACGGCCGGCGGCGCGCGCAGCCCGATCGGGGAAGGGGTAGGACGCGCACAGCCGCTCGATGAGAGCCTCGATCAGGGCGGAATGGTCGACCGGCGGGATCATGGTTCCTCCATGGGGAGCGGGAAGCCGAAGCTGAGAACGCGTACGGGCGACGTATCGGCCGGCGGATCGTCCGCGTCCGCGCGCCGGAGCGGGGCGAGCAGGGCCTCGATGCCGCGGCGCAGCTCGTCGAGCTCGGCCGCGGTCAGCCGCAGCGCCCGCGACTGGAAGAAGGCCGCGGCATCCCACTCGGGCGGCCGCACCGGCGCGGAGAGGTACCGGTCGAGCGCGTGCGCCTCGCGGCTCAAGAGCTCGGCGAGCAGGGTACGGCCGGCGGCCGGGTCGCCGTCCGGCGGGACGACGACGCGGCGCTCACGGTAGCGCCACCACCGCTCACGCCCGCCGCGCGGCTCTGCGTCCTCGACGTAGCCGTGCCGGGCGAGCTGGCGCAGGTGGTAGCTCGTGGCGCCGGTCGACTCGCCGACGCGGCGCGCGAGCAGTGTGGCCGTCGCCGGCCCTGCGAACCGCAGCTCGTCGAGCAGCCGCAGCCGCAGCGGGTGGGCGAGCGCCCGCACGGCTCGCACGGTGTCGGTGTCGCCGGCTGCAGGTGGCGTGGGCACGTCTGCAAAGATATCTTTGCAAACATTCCTTTGTCAAGTCGGTCTAGATCGCGAGCACGTCGGGACCGGCGCGCTCACGCTCGGCCTCGTAGCGGGCGATCTCGTCCTCGCGCCGCTCGGTCAGGGCGATGTCGTCCCAGCCGTTCAGCAGCCGCTCGCGCACGCCCGGGTCGATCTCGAAGCCGACGACCCGGCCCGACGGCAGCGTCACGCACTGGGCCTCCAGGTCGATGGTTGCCTCGGCCGGCGCCGAATCGAGCAGCTCGCGCACCGCGTCCGGGGGCAGGGCGACGGTGAGAAGGCCGTTCTTGGAGCAGTTGATCGCGAAGATGTCGCCGAAGCTCTCGGCGACGATCGCCCGGTAGCCGAAGTCCTGCAGCGCCCATGCGGCGTGCTCGCGCGAGGAGCCGCAGCCGAAGTTGCGCCCCGTGACCAGGATCGGCGCGCCGTGGAACTCGGGCCACAGCAGCGGGAAGTCGGCCTGGCTCATCCAGTCGTAGAAGAGGAACTCGCCGAAACCGCTGCGCTCGATCCGCTTCAGGAACTGCTTGGGCACGATCTGGTCGGTGTCGACCGACACGCGATCGAGCGGGGCGACGGTGCCCGACACGACACGTACGGGCTCCATCAGCCGACCATCTCCCGGACATCCGTCAACCGGCCCGTGACGGCGGCCGCGGCGGCCATCGCCGGGCTCATCAAGTGCGTGCGCCCGCCGCGGCCCTGGCGGCCCTCGAAGTTGCGGTTGGAGGTCGACGCGCAGCGCTCGCCGGGGGCGAGGATGTCGGGGTTCATGCCGAGGCACATCGAGCAGCCGGCGCCGCGCCACTCGAAGCCCGCCTCGCGGAAGATCCGATCGATACCCTCACTCTCAGCCTGAGCCTTAACCTGGAAGGATCCCGGCACCACCATCGCCCGCACGGATGCGGCGACCCGGCGCCCGTCCACGACGGCAGCCGCGGCCCGCAGATCCTCGATGCGCGAGTTCGTGCACGACCCCAGGAACACGCGGTCGACGGCGATCTCGCGCAGCGGGGTGCCGGGACGCAGGTCCATGTAGCGCAGCGCGCGCTCATCCGACTCGTCGGCCGGCTCGGGCACGACGCCTGTGATCGGCGCCACCTGCGAGGGGTTGGTGCCCCAGGAGACCTGCGGCGCGATGCCGGCGAGATCGACCGTGACCGTGGTGTCGAACGTCGCGCCGTCGTCGGTCACGTAGGCGCGCCAGCGCTCGACCGCGGCGGCGAAGTCGGCCGGGGCGCCCGGGCGGCCCTCGAGGTGGCCGAACGTGACGTCGTCGGGCGCGATCATGCCCGCGCGGGCGCCGGCCTCGATCGACATGTTGGCGATCGTCAGGCGGCCCTCCATCGACAGGCCGCGGATGGCGGCGCCCGTGTACTCGACCACGTGGCCGGCGGCCCCGTCGGTGCCGATCTGGGCGATCGTGCCGAGGATCATGTCCTTCGCGCCGCAGCCCGGGCCGAGCTCGCCCGCGTAGTCGATGCGCATCGTCTGCGGCCGCCGCTGGGGCAGCGTCTGGGTGGCCAGGACGTGCTCGACCTCGCTCGTGCCGATGCCGAAGGCGAGCGCGCCGAACGCGCCGTGCGTGGACGTGTGCGAGTCGCCGCACACGATCGTCATGCCCGGCTGGGTCAGCCCGAGCTCGGGGCCGATCACGTGGACGATGCCGTTGCGGCGGTGGCCGAGCGGATACAGGCGCACGCCGAACTCGGCACAGTTGCGGGCGAGCGCGTCGAGCTGCTTCTGGCTCAGCTCGTCCGGCTCGCCCGGGCCGGTGGCGACGTTGTGGTCGGCGGTCGCGACGGTGCGGTCGGGCCGGCGCACCCGCCGGCCGGCGGCGCGCAGCCCCTCGAACGCCTGCGGGCTCGTGACCTCGTGCACCAGGTGCAGGTCGACGAAGAGCAGGTCGTCGCCGATCAGATGGTCGTCCCAGACCTTCTCGAACAGGGTGCGCGGGGCGGCTGGCATGGTCGAATCAGTGTACCGAGCACATAGGAATCGCCTGGACGGTGCCGTACACTTTCGCCGTGATCTGCGCCGCCTGTGGAATGGAAAATGCTGCCGGCAAGCGGTTCTGCCGCAGCTGCGGGACATCGCTCGCGGCGGCGTGCCCCGCCTGCGGCTCCGCGGTGACCCCGGACGACCGCTTCTGCGGCGAGTGCGGCACGCCCCTCGGTGTCGCCGGGGCCGCCGCGCCGGGCGCTCCGGCAGTCGCCCTCGCCGTGCCGGCGGCACGGCCAGAGCCGGCGACCGAGCGGCGCCTGGTCACCGTGCTGTTCGCCGACCTGGTCGGTTTCACCGCGCTCTCGGAGGCGCGCGACTCCGAGCAGGTGCGGGCGCTGCTCTCGCGCTACTTCGACGTGTGCCGGCGACTGATCGAGCTCTACGGCGGCGTGGTCGAGAAGTTCATCGGCGATGCCGTGATGGCCGTCTGGGGCGCCCACAGCGCCACCGAGGACGATCCCGAGCGGGCCGTGCGGGCGGCGCTCGACCTGGTCGCCGCCGTGACCGCGCTGGGCGACGAGGTGGGGGTGCCCGACCTGCGCGTGCGCGCAGGTGTGCTGACGGGCGAGGCGACGGTCACCGTCGGCGCCGTCGGCGAGGGCATGGTTGCGGGCGACGTCGTCAATACCGCGTCGCGAGTGCAGGCGCTGGCCGACGCGGGGCAGGTGCTCGTCGGAGACTCGACCCGGCGCGCGACCGAGCCGACGGTCGTGTACGAGGACGTGGGCGAGCACGAGCTGAAGGGCAAGATCGGCCTGCACCGGCTGTGGCGGGCGGTGCGCATCGTCTCCGGCGCCCGCGGGTCGCTGAAGTCGGAGGGCCTCGAAGCCCCGTTCGTGGGGCGTGACCGCGAGCTGCGCCAGATCAAGGATCTCTTCCACGCCTCGGCCGACGAGCGGCGTGCGCACCTCGTCTCGGTCACGGGGATCGCCGGGATCGGCAAGTCGCGGCTCGTGTGGGAGTTCTACAAGTACTTCGACGGCCTCGCCCAGGTGATCTACTGGCACCGCGGCCGCTGTCCGTCCTACGGCGAGGGCGTCACGTACTGGGCGCTGGCCGACATGGTGCGGATGCGCTGCCGCATCAGCGAGGAGGAGCCCTCCGACGTGATCCTGGCCAAGCTCGGCGGCGTGCTCGACACCCACATCATCGATCCGGACGAGCGCGCCTTCGTCGAGCCGCGGGTCGCCCACCTGCTCGGCGTCGAGGGCGGCGGCCGGTTCGAGCGCGAAGACCTCTTCTCGGCCTGGCGGCTCTTCTTCGAGCGCCTCGCAGACGTGTACCCGACGGTGCTCGCGTTCGAGGACATGCAGTGGGCCGACGCCTCGCTGCTCGACTTCATCGAGCACCTGCTCGAGTGGTCGCGCAACTCGCCGCTCTACGTGATCACGGCCGCGCGGCCCGAGCTCGTCGACAAACGGCCGACGTGGGGTGCCGGCAAGCGCAATTTCACGTCGCTCTACCTCGAGCCGCTCGGGGATGCGGCGATGCGGGCGCTGCTCGACGGCCTTGTCGCCGGCCTCCCCGAGGGCCTGGCGGCGCAGATCCTGGCACGGTCGGAGGGCGTGCCGCTCTACGCAGTCGAGACGGTGCGGATGCTGCTCGACCGGGGCCACGTGGTGCAGCAGGGCAGCGTGTACCGCGCGACCGGCCCGGTGGAGACGCTGGAGGTGCCCGAGACGCTTGCACGCGCTCATCGCCGCACGCCTCGACGGCCTCTCGGCCGACGAGCGGCTGGTGGTTCAGAACGGCGCCGTGCTCGGAAAGACGTTCACGAAGCACGCCCTGGCGGCCCTGGCCGATGCGGACGCCTCCGCCTACGACGCGATCCTGTCCGGGCTCGTGCGCAAGGAGGTGCTCTCCATCCAGGCCGACCCGCGCTCACCCGAGCACGGCCAGTACGGCTTCCTTCAGGACCTGATGCGCCGGGTCGCCTACGAGACGCTTTCGCGGCGCGACCGGCGGCTGCGCCACCTGGCCGCCGCCGCGCACCTCGAGGCCACCGCCGGCGAGGACGACGAGCTGGTCGAGGTGCTGGCGGCGCACTACCTGGACGCCTACGAGGCGGCGCCCGACGCCGACGATGCCGACCACGTGCGCGATCGCGCCCACACGCTGTTCGTCCGGGCGGCAGAGCGGGCGGATTCGCTGGGCGCGCCCGGTGAGGCGCAGCGCTACTTCATTCAGGCGGCCGCGCTCGCGGGCGACGACCACAGCCGCGCCGGCCTGCTCGACCGGGCCGGCCAGATGGGCACCCGTGCCGGGATGATCGACAGTGCGCAGACGTGCTTCGAACAGGCGATCGCGCTCTACAACGCGCTGGGCGATACCCACGCAGCTGCACGCGTCACGAGCCGCCTGGCCTACGTGGACGAGCGCAGCGGCCGCCACGAGCTCGCGATCAAGCGGATGGAGGACGCCCTCGCGGTGACCGGGGACGACCAGCCCGACGCGGACGTGGCCCTCCTCACTGTGCGGCTCGGGAATGCGGCCCTGTTCGTGGGAGAGCGCGAGCGTGCAGCGGAGCTGATCGAGCGCGCGCTCGAGATGGGCGAGGCGCTCGGGCTGCCGGAGATCGTGGTGCGTGGATGGAGCGCGAAGGCGATCCTGGTCGCCCCGTCCCGCCGGCGGGAGGCCGAGATGCTGATGCGGGCGGCGGCCGACCTCGCACTCGAGCACAACCTCACCGAGCGGGCGGCAACCGTGCTCGGGAACCTGTCCGATCTCGCCTTCGGACACGACCGCTACCAGGACGCGCTCGGCTATCTCGACCGCGAGCTCGACCTCGCCCGCCGCACCGGCGACCGCCCGAACGAGTGGTTCGCGATCAGCGAGTCGACCTACGCGCTCTACCAGCTCGGCCGCTGGGACGAGGCGCTGGAGGCGTTCGCGCAGCTGCCGGTCGAGCTCCTGCCGAGCGGCCACACGCTGATCAGCCCGCTGACGGCGATCCTCCCGATCCATGTGTACCAGGGCGAGCTCGAGCGGGCGCGCGAGCTGTGCGAGATCTACGCGCCTCTCGCGAGCTCGATCGACGTGCAGGAGCGCTCGTGCTACTCGGCGGGGCACGCGACACTGGCGCTCGCCGAGGGCCGCTACGACGATGCGCTTGCCGACGCCGGCGACGCCGTCGCGACGCAGGGCCTGGTGGGGGCCTGGCCGCAGAACGTGAAGCTCGGGCTCATCACCGCGGTCGAGGCGGCGCTCGCGCTCGGCCGGCGCGATCGTGTCGACGAGCTGCTCGCAGCGCCCGAGTCCGAGCCGATCGGCCTGCGGACGCCGCTGATCGCCGCGCATGCGCACCGCTTCCGCGGCCGTATGGCGGGATCGGCCGAGTCGGCGGTCACGCACTTCACCCAGGCCGAGGGCATCCTGCGCGACATCGGCATCCCGTTCTGGCTGGCGGTCGCGCAGCTGGAGCACGCCGAGGCGCTGGTCGCCCACGGTGGCGAGGGCGACGTCCGCGGCTTGGTGGAGGCCGCGCGGGAGACGTTCGTGCGGCTCGGGGCGAGGCCGTGGCTGGCGCGAGCCGACGCCGTGGCGGCGCCGGCGCTGCAGGCCGACGCTGCGTCCTAGTCGCGCCGCTGCGGCACGAAGCGGAACGCCTCGGCCCACAGCCTGACCGGCACGACCCGTGCGACCTTCATCAGCGCCAGCATCTGCAGCGGGAACACGATCTCGGCCTTGCCCTTCTCGAGGCCGCGCGCGATCCTGCGGGCGGCGTCGTCGGGCTCGATCATGAAGGGCATCGGGAAGGTGTTCTTGGCCGTCAGGTCGGTGCGCACGAAGCCGGGGCAGATCGTGTGCACCGAGATGCCGAGCGGGCGCAGGTCGATGCGCAGCGACTCGAGCATGTTGATCTCGGCCGCCTTGGTCGCGCCGTAGGCCTCGGAGCGGGGCAGGCCACGGTAGCCGGCCACGCTGGCCATCCCGGCGATGGCGCCGCTGCGGCGGCGGCGCATGTCGGCGAGCACGGCCTCGATCCCGTGCACCATCCCGAGCACGTTCGTGTCGAAGTGGCGCCGGATCACGTCCGTGTCCCACGACTCGACCGAGAACTGATCCCAGTTGGCGGCGTTCAGGATCGCCAGATCGATTCCGCCGAAGCGCTCGCGGATGCCCTCGGCCGCCGCCAGCATGCCGTCCCGGTCGGTCACATCCGCCGGGACCGGCAGCACCTCGCCGGCGACGTTGCCGGCCAGCTCGTCGAGCTTCTCCGCCCGGCGGGCGCTGGCAGCGACCCGGCATCCGCGCCCGGCGAGCTCGCGGACGAGCGCCGCGCCGATGCCGCTCGAGGCGCCGGTGACCCAGACGCTGACGCCGTCGCGCAGCCTCATGGCCGGGCCAGGCGCAGCTGGACGTCGCCGATCGCGCCCGTCGCGAACCCGGCTTCGCAGTAGGCCAGATAGAACTCCCACATCCGCACGAACGTATGGTCGAAGCCGAGCGCATGCACCCGCTCGCGCTGCTCCAGGAAGCGGGTGCGCCAGTGCCGCAGCGTGGTCGCGTAGTGGTGGCCGATCTCGGCGGCGTGGGTCACGCCGAGCGTCGAGGCGTCGCGCAGCGACCGGTCGATGGCCTCGCGCGACGGGATCAGCCCGCCGGGGAAGATGTACTTGTGGATCCACCCGTAGGCGTGGCGTGACGCCAGGTAGCGGCGGTGCGGCATGGTGATCGTCTGCAGGCCCATCGCGCCGTCGGCCTCGAGCAGCCGGTCGCAGGTGGCGAAGAACACGGGCCAATATTCCTCGCCGACGGCCTCGAGCATCTCGATCGACACGATCTTCGAGTAGCGGCCCTCGATCTCGCGGTAGTCGCGCAGGATCACCTCGACCCGATCCGCGAGGCCGGCCGCGGCGATGCGCTCGCGCGCCAGCGCCGCCTGGGCCGCGGAGATGGTGGCGGTCGTGACCCGGCAGCCGCGCGTCGCCGCGGCGTGCATGGCGAACCCGCCCCAGCCGGTGCCGATCTCGAGCACGTGATCGGACGGCCGCAGGTCGACCATGCGGCAGAGCGTCTCGTACTTGCGCGTCTGGGCCGCCTCGAGCGTGTCGCCCGGCTCGAAGACGGCCGCCGAGTAGGTCATGGTGGGATCGAGGAAGAGGGCGAAGAGGTCGTTCGACAGGTCGTAGTGGCGCGAGATGTTGCGCGCCGAGCCCGTCGTCGTGTTGCGCTGCTCCACCGGGATGCGCGGCTCGTACAGCCCGCGCAGGCGCTGCAGCGGCCCCGGCAGCAGCCGGTCGACCCGGCCGGCGAACGCCGCGAGCGCCTCGGCCAGGTCGTCGGCCGCCCAGTCGCCGGCCATGTACGCCTCGCCGAAGCCGATCTTGCCGGCCGCTGCGAGCCGGTGGAAGAAGGCGTCGCGCGCGATGGTCATGACGGGGGCGCCGGGCTCGCCCTGTCCGGCCACGGCGCCGTCGGGCAGGACGACCTGCAGCGGCAGCCGCCGCACGGAGCGCAGGAAGAGCGCCCGGGCGATCCTCGCCCGGGCGGCGACGCGGGGCGCGTGCGGCGTGCGCCAGATCGGATGGTCCGAGCCGGCCTGGTGGGAGACGACCGTCATCCCACGTGCTCCTGGGGCGGGTGCGGCGGCCGGGGCACGCGGGCGACCCCCCGCAGCGCGAGCTTGATCCCCTGCAGGTGGATCAGCGACGTCACCCGCGCCGTCATGAGCGGATGGCGCACGAGCATCCGCGCGACCGCGGCGTTCGTGAGCGCGCGCCGCCGGCCCACGAGCGAGGCGGCGAACACCCGCTCGCCGCCCTGGTGCAGCGCCATCTGCACGGACAGGCGCTCGTCCGGTGCCTGCAGCGTCATCCGGTAGCGGCCGTCCACGGTCAGAAACGGCGAGACGTAGAACTCCTTGCCCGTCTCGGCGCGGCCGCGCTCGCCCTGGCTCCAGCAGGTAGCAGTGCCGCTGGCCGTAGGTGTTGTGCACCTCGGCGACGACGCAGGCCAGCTCGCCGCCCGGGCGGTGGCAGTAGTACACCGAGAGCGGGTTGAACACGTATCCGAGCACCCGGGCGTTGGTCAGGAGCGAGATCCGGCCGCCTTCCAGGTCGACCCCGTGGCCCGCGAGGTAGGCCAGGATGTTCTGCTTGATCGTCCGGCGCGGGTCGCCCAGGTGGTCGCGGGAGCGGATGGTCGTGAGGCCGCGGCGGTCGTGCCCGAACGCCCACACGCGCCGGTCGAGCTCGTCGAGCTCGTCCAGGTCGACGAGCCACATGTAGACGGAGTAGCGGAACAGGTTTCGGTGCGCGGTGCGCCGCTCGTGCACCACGTGGCCCTCGTAGAGCGCCGACCTCACCAGGCGCACCCCAGCGCCAGCGCGGCCCGCAGCCCCGACACGCAGCCGTCCTCGTGGAAGCCCCAGCCGTGGTAGGCGCCGCAGTAGTAGGTGTTGCGCTGCCCCTGCAGCCGCGGCAGGAGCGCCTGCGCTGCCAGGCTCGCGTGCGTGTAGATCGGGTGCTCGTAGGTCATCCGGCGCAGCTCGTGGCCCGCGCCGATGCGGCTCGTCTGGTTCAGGGTCACGCAGTAGTCGACGGGCTCGCGCAGCGCCTGCAGGCGGTTCAGGTGGTAGGTCACGTGGACGTGCGGCTGGCTGCTCGAGCACGCGTCGAGCAGGTAGTTCCACGACGCCCGGGCGCCGGCCGCGCGCGGCAGGAGCGACGCGTCGGTGTGGAGCACCGTCTGGTTGCTCGAGTAGGCAAACCCGCCCAGCACCTCGCGCTCGGCGGCGGAGGGATCGGCCAGCATCCGCAGGGCCTGGTCGGGGTGCGCGGCGATCACGATCCGGTCGAAGCGGTGGTCGCCGTTCACGGTCACGCCCGCCTCGTCGCGCTCGATCGAGACGACCGGGCTAGCGACGTGGACGCGATCGCCGAGGCCCTGCGCGATGCGGGCCACGTACTCGCGGCTGCCGCCGGTCACCGTCCGCCACTGCGGCGAGTTGGTGACCGTCAGCATGCCGTGGTTGGCGAAGAAGCGGATCAGGTAGCGGGCGGGGAAGTCGCGGATCGTGGCCGGGGACGACGACCACACGGCGCCTGTCAGCGGCAGCATGAAGTGGTCGGCGAAGTAGCGCGAGTAGCCGCCCTGGCGCAGGAACTCGTGGAGCGTCAGGTCGTCGGCGGCGGGGTCGGCGAGGACCGCCCGCGCGTGGCGGTGAAACCGGCGTACCTCGACCAGCATGCGCAGGTAGCGCGGGCGCCCCAGCACGCCCGCCTGCGGCACGACGCCCTGCATGCCGCGCGCCCCCGCATACTCGAGGCCGCAGCCCTCGCAACGTACGCCGAAGGACATGTCGCTCTCCTGCGTGCCGATGCCGAGGTCGGCGAAGAGCCGCAGCAGGGTGGGGTAGGTGCGGCGGTTGTGGACGATGAAGCCCGTGTCGAGAGCGACCTCGCGGCCGTCCGCGGCCCGTACCGCAACCGTGTTCGCGTGGCCGCCGAGGCGCTCGTCGCGCTCGAAGAGCGTCACATCGTGGGTGCGGCCGAGGATGTGGGCGGCCGTGAGGCCGGCGACGCCGCTGCCGACGACCGCTACTCGCAGCGTGCTCACAGCGGCACCCGCAGCGCCCGCTCGGGTGGCAGTGCGAACGCCGCGGCCAGGCGCTCGTCCATCGGCTCGAGCCCGAGCGCCCCCAGCACGAAGCGGCGGGTGAGCGACTGCCACAGCGGCAGCCGCTGGAGCATCGTGTGCCCGGCGCGGGCGACCTCGAACCGGGCCAGCCGGGCGGCGGTGTCGAGCGCGCGCCGGCCGAACTCGAGCGAGCGCGCCGGGTCGGTGACCCGGTCGCGGCTGCCGTGCACGAGCATCACCGTGCGGCCCGCGAGCTGCTCCACCGGCTCGTCCGGCGGGCACCAGGCCGCGAGGCCGGCCACCGCCGTCACCCGCTCGTGTCCGGCTGCGCGCAGGGCGGCCCGTGCGCCCATCGAGTGGCCGACGAGGCACACCGGCGCATCGAAGCGCTCTGCGAGCTCGTCGATCGCCCACTCGACGTCGCGGACGGGGTCGCCGTCGTTGTAGCCGATCACCCGGTAGCGCAGCTGGGCGACGGCCAGGCCGCCGCGGCGCCCGGCCCGGGCGAGGTCGCCGGTGAACGGGAGCATCCGCAGCGCCGGGGTGCGCACGTTCGAGTCGGGGGCCGTGCTGCGGGACTTGCCGCCGTGTGCGATCAGTGCCACGCCGCGTGCCTCGCTGCGAGGGGCGACGGTGACGAGCGACGGTCGGCGGTCGGGCAAGGCAGCGGCGATGGTACCGGCAGAGGTGGAGTGCATGCGGGACATTCGCCGGAAGCGCCCGATCGGATCGTTCCGGAAAGGGGGATGGCGCCGCGGCTCGGGGCGGTCTACGATATCCGTCCCGATCGGAGGGCTGAGGTCATGCTGAGGAATGTGATGACGGTCAAGCGCGGGCTCGTGGTGGGAGCAGCCGTCGGGGTGGCGCTGGTGGTGCTGTGGCGCCGTTCGCGGGAGGCCGCGGACATGGCCGCCGAGACGGCACCGCCCGAGCGGTTCGCCGAGCCGGCCGTGCCTGTCGAGGAGCCGACGGTCCGCGCCGAGGCGCCTGCGGCGGGTGTCGCCGAGGAGCCGGTCGTGCAGGCCGAGGAGCCCGTGTCCGAGCCGCCGTCGCCCGAGCCGGTGGCCGCGGTTGCCCAGCCCGAGCCGGAGACGCTCGAGGGCGCCCTGGCCGTCCACCGCAGCGCGGCTGCGCTGGCGCACCGGCCCGCCGCCCTCACGCACGTTGGCCGCCCGCGCGAGCTCGGCTCGGCCGAGTGGCCGCAGCCGCGTCCAGTCGCGGCGCTCGGTGCCTCCGGCCGCACGCAGGCGCCGCTTGCCCGGGCCTCGTGGCCGGGAGTGGCGGCCACGCGCCGGGGAGCGTTCACGCGGGGACGGTAGGCATGATCAGCACGGGGCGGTGGGAGTGGTTCGCCACCCCGTGCGAGACGCTGCCGAGGACGAGCGAGCGCATGCCGGTGATCCCGCGCGATCCGAGGACGATCACGGACACGTCGCGGGCGTCCGCCTCGGCCAGGATCGTGCGCCAGACGGCCCCGGGGCCTTCCACGGCCGCCGGGGTGGCCTGCACGCCGGCGGCGCGCAACACCGCGCAGCCCTCCTCGGCCAGCTCGTCGGCGCGCGTGCGCGCCGCCTGATCGGCCGCGCTGACATCCGCCCCGGGCATCATGTCGGGGTAGGGGAAGTCGCTGCCCGCCGGCATCGCCAGAATCGACTCGAAGATGCACATGACCAGCGCCTCGTGCGCCCCGAGCAGCGCAACCGCGCGCTCGAGCGCCTCCCTGGCGTCAGGGGAACCGTCGTAGCAGTAGAGCGCGAGCGGCGGAGCCGTCAGGTACCGGCCTTCGCCTTGTTGGCCGCCTGGCCGATCCAGGGCATCATCGCCCGCAGCTCGGCGCCGACCTGCTCGATCTGGTGCTCGGCAGCCCGCCGCCGGAGAGCCTGGAACTGGGGCCGGCCGGAGGCCTCCTCGGCGATGATGTCGCGGGCGAAACGGCCCTCCTGGATGTCGCGCAGGAGGCCTCGCATCGTCTCGCGGACGTGCTCGTCGATCACGACCGGCCCGCGGGTGAGGTCGCCGTACTCGGCCGTGTCGGAGATCGAGTAGCGCATGCCGGCGAGGCCGCCCTCCCAGATCAGGTCGACGATCAGCTTGAGCTCGTGCAGGCACTCGAAATAGGCGATCTCGGGCTGGTAGCCGGCCTCGACCAGGGTCTCGAAGCCGACCTGGATCAACCGCGTGACGCCGCCGCACAGAACCGCCTGCTCGCCGAACAGGTCGGTCTCGGTCTCCTCCGCGAACGTGGTCTCGATCAGGCCGCCGCGGGCGCAGCCGATGCCGTGCCCGTAGGCCAGCGCGAGCGCGTGGGCCTGTCCGCTCGCGTCCTGGTGCACCGCGATCAGCCCGGGCACGCCGATCCCCTGCGTGTACTGCCGGCGGACGAGGTGGCCGGGCCCCTTCGGGGCGATCATGGCCACGTCGATGTCGGCGGCGGGCGCGATCTGGCCGAAGTGGATGGTGAACCCGTGGGCGAACATGAGCATCGAGCCGGGGCGCAGGTTGGGGGCGATCTGGTCGCGGTAGAGCCCGGCCTGGATGTGGTCGGGGACGAGCACCATCACGATGTCCGCCTGGGCGGTCGCCTCGGCCACGGTCGCGACGGGCAGCCCGTCGTCGGTGGCCGCCTTCCACGCGCGCGAGTCGGGCCGGGCGCCGACAACGACCGTGTTGCCGCTCTCGTGGTTGTTCAGCGCGTGGGCGTGGCCCTGGCTGCCGTACCCGATCACCGCGATGGTCTTGCCGCTGAGGGCGGCCGGATCGCAGTCGGACTCGTAATAGATCGTCGTGCTCATGCAACCACCCTTATCCGTCGTCGTTTCACCAGCTCGCCGTCGCGGTCGAGCGCGATCCGGCCGGTGCGCACCAGCTCGCGGATGCCGTAGGGGCGCAGCAGCTCCTCCAGCGCGTGAAGCCTATCCGGCGGGCCGACGCAGGCGAAGCTGACCGCCTCGGGGCCGACGTCCACGACGCGCGACTCGAACACCTCGGCCAGGCTGATGATCTCGGGCCGGCGTTCCGGCGCCGACGTGACCTTGATCATGAGCAGCTCGAGCTCGACCGCCGTCGCGCCGAGCTCGGATACCTTGAGCACGTCCACGAGCTTGTAGAGCTGCTTCGTCACCTGGTCGACCGAGTGCTGCGAGCAGTCCACCCGGATGGTGATGCGGCTGCGGCTGGGGTCCTCGGTGGGGCCGACCGCGAGCGACTCGATGTTGAAGCCGCGGCGGGCGAAGAGGCCCGCGCAGCGGGTGAGCACGCCCGGCCGGTTCTGGACGAGCACGCTGAGCGTGTGCATGCCGCCGGTCATACGAACCTCCAATCGGGGACAGTCCCCGGTTCCGCTGCCGGTGTGACTCGTGACGCTCTTGTGACCGGGGACTGTCCCCGATTGGGGGTCATACGCCCTCCTCCACCCACTGGTTGTCGTCCTCGGCCCACTCCACGTCGATGATGTCCGTGGCCGAGCCGCCCGCCGGCACCATCGGGTACACCTTCTCCTCGCGGTCGACGCGGGCCTCGATCACCGCCGGGCCGCCGCAGGCGAGCGCGGCGCGGATGGCGTCGTCGACCTCCTCCATCGTCTCGCACCGGAACCCGGCCACGCCGAACGCCTCGGCGAGCTTCACGTAGTCGGGCAGGTCCATCGTCAGGTCGGTCTCGGAGAAGCGCTCCGAGTGGAACAGCTCCTGCCACTGGCGCACCATCCCCAGCCAGCCGTTGTTGATGACGACGTGGATCGCGCCGATGCCGTACATGCGGGCGGTGGCGAGCTCCTGCATCGTCATCTGGAAGCAGCCGTCGCCGTCGATGTTGATGACGATCGCGTCGGGGCAGGCGACCTTGGCGCCGATCGCGGCGGGGACGCCGAAGCCCATCGTGCCCAGGCCGCCGGAGGTGAGCCAGCGACGCGGCTGGTCGATCTGCAGGTACTGGGCAGCCCACATCTGGTGCTGGCCCACGCCGGTCGTCCAGATCACGTCCTGGCCGGCCGTCAGGTCGCGCAGCCGCTCGATCACGTACTCGGGCTTGAGCGTCCCGGCCTTGCGGTACTTGAACGGGAACTCGCGCTGCCAGCCGCGCACCTCGTCGAACCAGGCCGCCGCCCGCGGCGGGCCGCCGTTGGTGCGCGACTCGAGCGCCTCGGCCAGCTTGGGGATGACGAGCTCGATCGAGCCCACGATCGGCACCTGGGCGGCCCGGTTCTTGTCGATCTCGGCCGGGTCGACGTCGATGTGGATCACCTTCGCGCCGGGCGCGAACGAGTCGAGCTTGCCGGTCACCCGGTCGTCGAACCGCGACCCGCACGCCACCAGCAGGTCGGCCTTGTTCATGGCCCAGTTCGCCGCCTTCGAACCGTGCATGCCGGGCAGGCCGAGGCACAGCGGATGCGAGTCGGGGAAGACCCCCTTCGCCATGAGCGTCGTCACCACCGGCATCTGCAGCGCCTCGGCCACCCGGATCAGCTGCGCCGGGTCGACGCCGGACGTGACCGCGCCGCCGCCGATGTAGAACACCGGGCGCTCGGCCGCGAGCATCGCCTCGGCCGCGGTGATGACCTGCTTGGGATGGCCGTGCCGCGACGGCTTGTAGCCGGGCATGTCCGTCTGCCGCGGGTAGGCGAAGTCGAACGTGGCCAGCTGCACGTCCTTCGGCACGTCGATCAGCACCGGGCCGGGGCGGCCGGAGCGGGCGACGTGGAACGCCTCCTTGAAGGCGCGCGGCAGGTCGGCGACCTCCTTGACCAGCCAGGAGTGCTTGACGATGGGCATGGTGATGCCCTGGATGTCGGCCTCCTGGAAGGCGTCGGTGCCGATCAGGTGGGTCGGCACCTGGCCGGTGATGCACACGATCGGGGTCGAGTCGAGATAGGCGTCGGCGATCGGCGTCACCAGGTTGGTCGCGCCGGGGCCGGAGGTGGCGATCGCGACGCCCACCTTGCCCGTGGAGCGCGCGTACCCCTGGGCCATGTGGCCGGCGCCCTGCTCGTGGCGCACGAGGTAATGGCGGATCGAGTGCTCGTAGCGCGCCCAGGCGTCGTAGAGGGGCAGGATGGCGCCGCCCGGCAGGCCGAACACGTCGGTCACGCCCTCGGCCTCGAGGCAGCGGATGATCGCCTCGGCCCCGGTCATGCGGGTGCTATCCACGGGCCACCAGCCGGGCCTCAAAAGGGTGCTCCTGGAACTCGGCGCTCGCCGTCGCGTGATGACCGAGCGCGTCGCAGACCGCCTGGCCGACCTCCCAGGTGGCGTACACCCGGCCGCCCGAGACCTGGTCGGAGGTGGCGATCCCCTCGGCCAGCACCGAGTCCACCGCGGCGCTGATCGCCCGGCCGATGTCGCGCCGGTTCAGGCCGTAGGTGAACATCATCCCGACCGACAGGATCATCGCGATCGGGTTGGCCTCGCTCTGGCCGGCGATATCGGGCGCCGAGCCGTGCACGGGCTCGAAGATCCCGGGCGCCTCGGGGCCGAGCGACGCCGACGGGGCGATGCCGAGCCCGCCGCCGACGGCCGCGGCCAGGTCGGAGAGGATGTCGCCGAACAGGTTCTCGGTCAGGATCACGTCGTAGCGCTGGGGGCGCGTGGCCAGGTTCATCGCGAACGAGTCGACCAGCTCGTGGGTGAGCTCGATCTCGGCGAACTCGGCCGCGTGCAGCTCGCTGACCACCCGCCGCCACAGCTTGGACGTGGCGAGCACGTTCTGCTTGTCGACCGACACCACCCGGCCGGAGCGGCGGCGGGCGAGGCGAAACGCCCACCGGGCCACCCGCTCGATCTGGCTGCGGTCGTAGGTGCAGGTGTCCGACGCGAAGTCCTCGTCGAGCAGCTTGGCGCCGAAGTACAGGCCGCCGGTCAGCTCCCGCACCACGATCAGGTCGATGTCGCCCTGCCGCACCGGGCGCAGGTTGGCGAACGCGTCGAGCTCCTTGCGCAGGTCGAGCAGGCCCTGCTCGGGACGGCGCGGGGCGGCGTTCCAGCGCGGCCCGCCGACGGCGCCCAGGAGCACCGCGTCGGAGGCCTTCACGGCCGCCCGCACGTGGGAGGGGAACGGGTCGCGGTGGCGATCGATCGCCTCGCCGCCGAAGGGCAGATGCACCTGGCGCAGGCGCACGCCGAAGAGCTCCGACACGGCGTCGATGACGCGGCCGGCCTCGGCCATCACCTCGGGGCCGATCCCGTCGCCGGCGAGACAGGCGACGATGGGGTTGGGGCGGGTTTCGGTCATCAGACTCCGATCAGCTCCTTATCCTGGTCAGGCTCGATCGCGATCCGGGCGTGGGCGCACGCCCGCAGGTAGGCCTCGGCCGACGCCTCGGTGATGTCGGTTGATACGGCCTGGCCGGCGAACGTCCTGCCGCCGACCTCGACGACGACCCGGACCTCGCCCAGGGCGTCCGCGCCGCCGGTGACGGCGCCGATCGTGTACTCGATCAGCTTCACCGGCAGGTCGAGCAGGGTGTTCACCGCGCTGAAGGCGGCGTCGACCGGCCCGTCGCCCGAGCCCTCGGCCGAGCGCAGGCCCTCGCCGTTCTCGATCGTGATCTCGGCCCGGGCGGTCTCGCCGGTCGCGGTGGCGATGGCCAGCCGCACGAGCTTGTAGGGCTCCTCGCGCTCGCGCAGCGAGTCGGACGCGATCGCCTCGAGGTCGAGCGAGCTGATCTTGCCCTTGCGGTCGGCCAGCTCCTTGAAGAGCGTGAAGGCGCGCTTGAGGTCGTCGCCCTCGATCGTGAAGCCGAGATCCGCGAACGCCTGCTGCAGCGCGTGCCGGCCCGAGTGCTTGCCGAGCACGATGTCCGACCCGTGCAGGCCGACCGACTCGGCGTCCATGATCTCGTAGGTGCGGCGATGGGCCAGCACGCCGTGCTGGTGGATGCCGGCCTCGTGCGCGAACGCGTTTCGGCCGACGATCGCCTTGTTCGGCTGCACGGCGTAGCCCGTGAGCCGCGACACCAGCCGCGACGTGCGCGTGATCTCCTCGGTGTGGATGCTGGTCTGCAGCTCGTACCGCGGCGCCCGCGTCTTCAGGAGCATCACGATCTCCTCGAGCGAGGCGTTGCCGGCCCGCTCGCCGATGCCGTTGATCGTGCACTCCACCTGGCGCGCGCCCGCGACGACGCCGGCGAGCGAGTTGGCGACGGCCAGGCCCAGATCGTTGTGGCAGTGCACCGAGAGCACGACGCCGCCGACCTCGGGGACGCGCTGGCGCAGGCCGTTCAGGATCTCGGTGTACTCCTCCGGCACGGTGTAGCCGACCGTGTCCGGGATGTTGATCGTGGTGGCGCCGGCCGCGATCGCCACCCGCACGACCTCGGCCATGAAGTCGGCGTCCGTGCGCGTCGCGTCCTCGCACGAGAACTCGACGTCGGCGCAGAAGGCCTTCGCCCGGCGCACCGACCGGTCGGCCGCCTCGATCACCTGCGCGCGGGTCATGCGCAGCTTGTGCTGCATGTGGATGTCAGACGTGGCGATGAAGACGTGGATGCGCGGGTTGCGCGCGCCCTGCAGCGACTCGATGGCCGCGTCGACGTCCTCGTCGTTGGTGCGCGCGAGCGAGGCGACGACGCAATCGACCGCCTGGGCCACGGCGCGGATGCCCTCGCGCTCGCCCGGAGAGGAGATGGCGAACCCGGCCTCGATCACGTCCACCCCGAGCCGGTCGAGCTGCCTGGCGATCTCGATCTTCTCGGGAGCGGACAGGGCGATGCCCGGCGACTGCTCGCCGTCTCGCAGCGTGGTGTCGAAGATGCGGACGGTGTCCGTGGGTGAAGCCATCAGGGTGATCCTCCTCGGCTGGGGGAGAGCGCAGCTCTCCCGTCGTGACTTGTGTGCGTGTGCGCCGGCGAGCGGCGCGTAGGCCAAGTCGTTCGCCCTAACGGGCGAGGAGAATGAGGCCGAGGAGGTTGTGCGAGCTCGTGGAGCGCCCGACAGGACGCCCGCTCAACGGGGAGCGGGCGAGGGTCCTCTCTGCAGGGGCATGGCTCGACATCGCTTCACAGCATAGGGGCGCGACGGTTGATCCGTCAAACGAGAACCAACAGGCGTGAATACCCGGTGCCAGGCACGTTTATGCAGGCGACTGCTCGCGCACCTCGACGCCGTAACGCGCGAGGCGCTCGAAGAGCGGCCGAAACGGCACCGCCCGCTCGCTCGGGAGCACGCCGCGGCCCTCGAGCTCGCCGCGGCAGATCATGCCGGCGACGAGCGCCGGCGGGCAGGCCGTGGAGGCGATGCCGCCGCCGAAGCCGAACCCCGGAACGGCCCGCGTCACGCACTCCACGACCGCCGTCCCCGCCGGGCCATAGGCCTCGACGCGGTGCACGCCGACGGTGCGCATCGACGGCTCGGCCCGCGGCAGCCGCGCGAGCAGCGTCAGCAGCAGCCGGCGCGGGACGACGGCGTGGCCGTCGACCTCCACCGGCTCGGTGCCCGCAAGGCCGGTCTCGGCCAGCAGCCGCACCTTCGCCAGGAACGCCGGGTCGAGCGAGAGCTGGAACCCCACGTCGCGCGCGCCGAAGCTCTGCGGGAAGGTCGCCATCTCGGAATGGATCGTGTACACCGTCTCGGCCGGGCCGACCGGGTCGCCGAACTCGACCACTCCGGCGGGCGTCATCGGGTCGATCATCCGCACCTCGCCGTCGCGTACGACCGGCGTCGGCATCGTCAGCTCGTCGAGGATGGTCTCGACGGCATACGGGGCCACCAGCGGTCCGGGCGGCGGCTCCGGGTCGCGCCCGGAGGCGCCGATCACGATCCGCTCGACGGAGCCGCCCAGGAGCTCGACCGCGCGCGCCGCCATCACGTTCGTCTTGCCCGGGGTCGAGCCCATGCCGAGCACCGCCAGCAGGCCGGCCGCGCGGAAGCGCTCGTCGAGCTTCACCTGCTCGCGGGTGACGTGGAAGAGGCCGCCCAGATCGATGTAGTGCGTGCCGGCGGCCAGCGCCGCCGCCATCGCCTGGAGGTTGATGCGGTAGGAGGCCGTGTTCAGGAGCACCGTCGCTCCGGCCAGGGCGCGGCCGGCGGCCGCGTCGTCGCGGATGTCGAGCGCGGCCGCGGTCGCCTTGCCGCCGCCGTGCCGGGCCGCCACCTCCTCGGCGCGGGCGCCGTTCATGTCGAGGCAGACGATCGCGTCGACGGCGTCCTCGCGCGCGAGCGTCGCCACGATGGCCGGGCCGATGATCCCGCCCGCGCCGACGACCGCAACGCGGCTCACGGCACCGGCTCCAGCACGCGGCGGCCCTGCAGCTCGTGCGCCCGCAGCGCCAGCCACAGCTCCAGGCGGTCGCGCGCGTCGGCGGGGTCGCGGCCGGTCAGGCGCTCGATCTTGCGGATCCGGTAGCGCAGCGTGTGCCGGTGGACGCCGAGCGCGGCCGCGGCCTCGGCCCAGCGGCCGTTGGCCTCGATGTAGGCCTGGAGCGACTCGATCAGGGCCGAGCCGTGGCGGCCGTCGTGCGCCCGCAGGGGGCCGAGCATCGACTCGCAGTAGAGCTCGACGCCGCGCTCGTCGCCGAGCGAGAGCAGGAGCTGGATCGAGCCCAGGTCGCGGAACGTGGCGACCGCCGGGGTGCCGTTCACCGGCCGCACCTCGACCGCGTAGAGCGCCTCGTCGTAGGTGCGCGCAAGCTCGGCCGGCTCGGTGCGCACGCGGCCGACCCCGGCCGCGCCCGCGCCGGTCTCGTGCAGGAGGTCGGCCGCGACCCCCTCGGCCTCGCCGTCGTCGCGCGCCTCGATCAGCACCGCCACCACGCCGTCGCGGACGCTGGCCGGGCCGAACCGCCCCGCCGCCTCGGCCAGCCGGGCCAGCTGGGCGGCCCCGGCGGTCGCCGGGCGCAGCGCGACGAACGACATCGGCAGCGTCCCGCGCATCCCGAACGCCCGCGCCCGCCGGCGCAGCTCGCGCGGGCCGGCGTCGCCGCCCAGGACGGCCTCGACGAAGTCGCCGGCCAGGCGCCGCACGGCCTCGGCCACGCGCGCGTCCGAGAGCCGGGTCGCAACTGCCTCGGTGATCGCGATGAACGGCACGGCGTAGGGGATCTCGAAGAGCGGGAAGCCGAGCCGGTCGGCGGCCGCGACGGCGGCGGCCGGCGCCTCGTCGTGGCCGAACCCGAGCCCGAGCCCCAGGCCGGTCAGCCCGGCCGCCGCCAGCCGCTCGACGTACTCCGCCGCCCCCGATCGCAGCGGCAGGCCGGTGGTGAGCAGGAGCTCACCGCCCCGCAGCCAGGGCGTCGGGTCCTCGAGCTCGGAGATGTGCACCCACCGCACCTGCCGGTCGGAGCCGGTGCGGCCGCCGCGCAGGGTCACCTGCAGGGCGTCGATCGCGACGATGTCCGCGACGGTCAGCACGGATGCGCCCGTCAGGAGGTCACGGCCTGGCGGCCGCTCGATCTCGTCATCTCGGTCCAGGCCTCGTCGAGCACGGTGTCGAGCACGTCGTGGACGTAGTCGATGTCCTCACGGGTGGCGATGAGCGGCGGCGAGAGCTGGATCACGGGGTCGCCGCGGTCGTCGGCGCGGCAGATCAGGCCGCGGTCGTACAGGCGCGGCGACAGGAACCCGCGCAGCAGCCGGTCGCACTCGTCGTCCGAGAACGTCTCCTTCGTCTCCTTGTCGCGCACGAGCTCGAGCGACATGAAGTAGCCGGCGCCGCGCACGTCGCCGACGATCGGCTTGTCGCCGAGCTTCTCGAGCACGGCCCGGAAGTAGGGCTCGTTGCGGCGCACGTTGCCGAGCACGTCCTCGCGCTCCATCACCTCGAGGTTCTTGAGCGCGACCGCGGTCGAGACCGGGTGGCCGCCGTAGGTGATGCCGTGCGTGAACATCTGCGAGCCGGTGACGAACGGGTCGGCGACCCCGTCGGTCATGAGCACGCCGCCGAGCGGCACGTGCGCAGAGCCGACGCCCTTCGCGAAGGTGATGATGTCCGGGCGGATGTCGTAGCGCTCGGAGGCGAACCAGGTGCCCAGCCGGCCGAACCCGCAGATGACCTCGTCGGCCACGAGCAGGATGCCGTACTCGTCGCAGATGGCGCGCACGCCGGCGAAGTAGCCGTCCGGAGGCGTGAACGTGCCGCCCGAGTTCTGCACGGGCTCCATGAACACGGCCGCGATCGAGTGCGGGCCCTCCTGCTCGATCACGCCGCGCAGCTCGTCGAGCAGGAACGCGGTGAACTCGGCCTCGGTCTCGCCGTCGGGGCGGCGGTAGGCGTTCGTGTTCGAGACGTGGCGGACGCCGGGCAGGAGCGGCTCGAAGGGCGCCTTGATGGCGGCGATGCCGGTCAGCGACAGCGCTCCCAGGGTGGTGCCGTGATAGGCGAGCCGGCGGGCGATCATCTTGTAGCGGTGGTGCTCGCCGCGGATCTGGTGGTACTGGCGCACGAGCTTGATGATCGAGTCGTTCGCCTCGGACCCGCCCGAGCAGAAGAAGGTGCGGTTGAGGTCGCCGGGGGCGAGCTCGGCGATCTTGGCGGAGAGCTCGATCACGCGCGGGTGGGCGTAGCTCCAGTTGATGAAGAAGGGCAGCTCGGCCATCTGCTGGGCGGCCGCCTCGCCCAGCTCGGCGCCGAAGCTGTGCCCGATCTGGGTGCAGAAGAGCCCCGACATCCCGTCGAAGTAGCGCTTGCCGTTGGTGTCCCACAGCCAGCAGCCCTCGCCGCGGCTGATGATCGGGACGTCCTCCGAGTCGAAGCGGCCGTGGCTCGTGAAGTGCATCATCAGGTGGCGCTTCGCGAGCTCCTGCAGGGTGGCGGGATCGGTCATACGCGTCAGTCCTTTCGAGGCCCGCGCCCGGGCCGGCCGTTGGACACCGCGGCCAATGCTACTCGACGATCCTCCGCTGAACGGCCACGCCGCTTATACTCGGCGGCGCAACGTTCGCTCCTTCCGCGGGGGTCACCATGGCAGTCCAGCAAGGCTCACAGACCGAGGCGCTTCGGGCGAAGCGCGACCGCTACGTCGCGCGCGGCGTCTCGATCGCGCCGATCTTCGCCGCGAGCGCCCACGGCGCCCATCTCACCGACGTCGACGGTCGCGAGTACATCGACTTCGGCGGCGGCATCGGCGTCCTCAACCTCGGCCACACTCCCGAGGCGATCGTCGCCGCGATCCGCGAGCAGGCGGAGCAGCTGATCCACGCCTGCTTCCCGGTGGCCGCCTACGACCCGTATCTCGAGGTGTGCCGGATGCTGTGCGAGCTCGCGCCCGGCACGCACGCGAAGAAGGCGCTCCTGATCAACTCCGGCGCCGAGGCGGTCGAAAACGCCGTCAAGATCGCCCGCTACCACACGAGCCGCGACGCGGTCATCACCTTCGACCGCGGCTTCCACGGCCGCACGCTGCTCACGATGACGCTGACGTCCAAGCTCGTGTACAAGCGCGGCATGGGCCCGTATGCCCCCGAGGTGTACCGGGCGACCGCGCCGTACCCGTACCGCGGCATCACGTCCGCAGACGCGCTCGCGGCGCTCGACTGGATGTTCAAGGCGACGGTCGACCCGGCCGGCGTCGCGTGCGTGATCCTCGAGCCGGTGCAGGGCGAGGGCGGCTTCACGGTGATGCCGCCCGAGTTCATCCAGGGCCTCAAGGCCCGCTGCGAGGAGCACGGCATCCTCTACATCGACGACGAGGTGCAGGCCGGCATGGGCCGCACCGGCACGCTGTGGGGCATCGAGCACTCCGGCGTCGTCCCCGATCTCGTCACCGTCGGCAAGTCGCTCGCCTCGGGCATGCCGCTGGCCGGTGTGATCGGCCGCGCCGAGATCATGGACTCGGTGCATCCGGGCGGCCTCGGCTCGACCTACGGCGGCAATCCGGTGGCGTGCGCCGCCGCGATCGAGAGCCTGCGGGCGATCACGAGCGACGAATTCCTGGCCCGCTCGGTCGCGGTCGGCGAGCGCATCCAGGCCCGGCTGCGCGACCTCGCGGCCCGCTTCCCCGTGATCGGCGAGGTGCGCGGGATCGGGCCGATGGCCGCGATCGAGCTCGTCAAGGACCCGGTCGGCAAGGAGCCGGCGGCCGACGTCGCCGCGGCCACCGTCGCGGGTGCGCTCGAGCGGGGGCTGATCCTGCTCAAGACCGGCATCCACGACAACGTGATCCGCATCCTGGTGCCGATCACCGCCCCCGACGAGGATCTCGAGGCCGGGCTCGACCGGCTCGAGGAGTCGCTCGGCGCAGCCGTCGGCTAGCCCGGCGCCCGCCTCCGCTCCGGCGGTCAGCCTGCGCGGCGTGCACAAGACCTACGGCGACGTGCTGCGGTTGAACGCGGTCGCGGTGTTCGTGATCGCGCTGACCGCCATCCCGGTGTTCCTGGCCCAGCGGCTGATGCGCGACACCGGCGGCATCACGAGCCGCTGACCGAGAGCGGGCGGGATAGCGTACGGCGAATCGGATTGGGAGCCAGAGTGGTGCTGCCGCGATGAGACCCGACCTCCAGTACGTCCGTAACGGCGAGATTGCCCTGGCCTATCAGGTCGTGGGCGACGGCCCGCGCGACGTGCTCCTGGTATCCGGCTTCCTGTCGAATCTCGAGTACGCCTGGATGTATCCGTCGATGGCGGCTTTTCTGACGCGCATCGCCGGCTTCTCCCGGCTGATCCTGACGGATCGGCGCGGGTCGGGGCTCTCGGACCGCGTCTGGGATCCTCCGCCGATCGAGACGATCCTGGGGGACGTCGAGGCGGTGCTCGATGCGGTCGGATCGCCGAAGACGACGCTCATCGGCCTCTGGGACGGGTGTCTGACGTCGGCGCTGTATGCGGCGACCCACCCCGATCGGGTGGCAGCGCTCGTGCTGTTCGGTTCGTCTCCTGCTCAAACGGCGTCCACGGACTACCCGTGGGCGTGGGACGCCGGCACGTGGAGCGAGTGGCTCGCGAGCATCCGCGCGGGCTGGGGCACCCGAGCGTGGGTCGTCAGAAACGCCCGCTGGATGGGGCCGGGGATGCTCGACGACCCGGTCGAGCTGGAGCACTGGATCGCATATACGCGGCTCGCCGCGAGTCCCTCCTCCGCCGAGGCCGTCATGCGCATCCACATGGACACCGACATCCGCGACGTGCTGCCGGTCGTGCATGCGCCGACGCTCGTCCTGCACCGCACCGGCGACCAGGTCGAGCCGATCGAGGCCGGCCGGTACGTCGCGTCGAAGATCCCGGACGCGCGGTTCGTCGAGCTCGCCGGCGACGACGGGATCCCGTGGATCGGCGACGCCGATGCCGTCCTCCGAGAGATCGAGGCCTTCGTCACGGGAGGTGCGGGCCCGCGTCCACCCACGGATCGGCGCCTCGCCACGGTGCTCTTCACCGATATCGTCGCCTCGACCGAGCACGTCGTCTCACTCGGCGATCCGGCATGGCAGCAGCTGCTGGCCACGCACGACGAGGTCGTGCGGCGCGCGCTTGCCCGTTGCAACGGCCGGTTCATCGACTCCGCAGGCGACGGGACGCTGGCCACGTTCGAGGGGCCCGCAGCGGCAATCCGATGTGCCCACGCGATCATGGACGAGGTCGGCGCCATCGGCCTCGAGCTCCGGGCCGGGGTTCACACGGGGGAGGTGGAGGTGAACGGTGAGCGCGTCAGCGGGATCGCCGTCCACCTCTGCGCACGGATCACGGCGCTGGCCGGCCCCGGAGAGATTCTCGTCTCGTCCACCGTTCGCGACCTCACGGCGGGAAGCGGGATCGAGTTCGAGGACGCGGGCGCGCACGCCCTGAAGGGCATCCCCGGCACATCGCGGCTGCACCGGCCCGTCGTGCCGGCGGACGCGGGCTGATCACACGGCGCTTGCCTCTGCCTCCGCCGCCCGCTCCTGCGGCGCATCGCCATCGAACGTCCTGGCCTTGCTCGGCCGCACGAACACGGGCCGGCCCGGCTCGAGGCCGAGGCGGTCGGCCTCGCCGCGGGTCAGCTGCGCCGCCACGGGCTCGCCGCCGTTCACCGAGAGCTCGACCCGGATGTGGTGGCCCAGATGCAGGATCCGGTCGACGACGGCCGGCTCGGTCGTGCCGTTCGGCTCGAGCCGGATCTCGACGTCGTGCGGGCGCACGTAGACGTCGCCGATCCGGTTCACCTGGCCCATGAACCGCATCACGAACTCGTTTTCGGGGTGGTCGTAGAGGTCCTGCGGCTGGCCCTGCTGCACGATGGCGCCGTGATCCATCAGCACGATCGTGTCCGAGACCTCCATCGCCTCCTCCTGGTCGTGGGTGACGAACACGGTGGTCACGTGCATCTCGTCGTGCAGCCGCCGCAGCCACGCCCGCAGCTCGCTGCGGACGCGCGCGTCGAGCGCGCCGAACGGCTCGTCGAGCAGCAGCACCTCGGGCTCGACCGCGAGCGCCCGGGCGAGCGCCATGCGCTGGCGCTGCCCACCGGAGAGCTGCGACGGATAGCGATCGCCGAACCCGTCGAGCTGCACGAGGTCGAGCAGCTCGGCCACGCGTTTGCGGACGTCGTCCTTCGGCCGCTTGCGGATCTCGAGGCCGAAGGCGATGTTCTTGGCCACGGTCATGTGCTTGAACGCGGCGTAGTGCTGGAACACGAAGCCGACGTCGCGGCGGTGCGGGGGCAGCCTGGTGGCCTCGCTGCCGCCGATGAAGACGTCGCCGGTGTCGGCCTTCTCGAGGCCGGCGATCACGCGCAGGAGCGTCGACTTGCCGCTCCCGCTCGGGCCGAGGAGTGCCGTCAGCGATCCCGAGGGCACCTCCAGGCTGACGTCGTCGAGGGCGACGAAGTCGCCGAATCGCTTGTTGACGTTGCGGACGGTGATGGCCATGCGCTCAGTGATCCTTTCGGGGATGGAACAGATTCATCAGAAACAGGGTGACGAGCGCGATCACGGCGAGCTCGAGCGCGGCCGTGTAGGCGGCGATGTGGTCGAAGTTCTGGTACTCCTGGGACACGCGCAGCGTCAGGGTCTGCGTCTGGCCGATCACGTTCCCGGACACCACCGCAACGGCGCCGAACTCGCCGATCGAGCGGGCCGTCGTCAGGACGACGCCGTACACGATGCCCCAGCGGATGGCGGGCAGGGTGACGCGGCGGAACGTCTGCCACCCCCTGGCCCCGAGCGTCGCGGCGGCCTGCTCCTGCTCGGTGCCGATCTCCCGCAGCACCGGGATCACCTCGCGCGCGACGAACGGGAGCGACGCGAACATCGTCGCGAGCACCATCCCCGGAGTCGAGAAGATGATCGGGTAGCCCTGGTCGATGAAGAAGCTGCCGAACCAGCCGTTCATGCCGTAGACGAGGATGAGCGTGAACCCGACGATCACAGGCGACACGGCGAAGGGCAGGTCGATGAGCGCCGAGAGCAGCGCCTTTCCGCGGAAGTTGCGGCGCACGATCACGAGCGCCATCGTGATGCCGAAGATCGTGTTCAGCGGCACCACGATCAGCGTGATCTTGAGCGTCAGCACGAGGGCTGCCACGGCGTCGGGGGTGGTGAGCGAGTTCCACACCGGGGCGAGGCCGCCCGAGAAGGTGTGGACGATGATGATCGTCACCGGCACGATGAGCAGGAAGGCCAGGTAGGCCAGGGCGATGAACCGGAGTCCGAGCCTAACGATCATGCTTCGCGCTCCATCGCTGCAGGCCCGTGATCGAGAGCAGCACCGCCAGCGAGATCGCCAGAAGGACGATCGAGATCGCGGCTGCGCCGGTCACGTAGTCGCTCTGGATCTGGGAGTAGATGTGCACCGACGCGACCTCGGTCGAGAAGGGCACGTTGCCCGAGAGCATCACGACCGAGCCGTACTCGCCGACGGCACGGGCGAACGCGAGGGCCATGCCGGAGAGGATCGCCGGCAGCAGGTTGGGAAGGACGATGCGCCGGAAGATGGTGTGCCCGCGCGCCCCCAGCGAGGCGGCCGCGTCCTCCATGTCGCGGTCGAGCTCGAGCAGGACGGGCTGGACGCTGCGGATCACGAACGGCAGCGTCTCGAACAGGAGCGCAAGGACGACCGCCTTACGCGTGTAGGTGATGTTGAGGCCGATCGGCGAGTTGGGCCCGTACAGGGTGAGCAGCGTGAGCCCGGCGACGACCGTGGGCAGCGCGAACGGCAGGTCGATCAGCGAGTTGATGACGCCCTTGCCCAGGAACGAGTCGCGCACGAGCACCCAGGCGATCAGGGTGCCGAACACGGCGTTGATGAGCGCGACGAGCACCGAGGCGCCCAGCGTGAGCTTGAGCGCCGCGACGGCGTCCGGCGCGGTGACGGCCTGCCAGAAGGCGTCCGCGCCGCCCTTCTTGGACGTCCACAGAAGGGCGGAGAGGGGGAGGAGCACGACCACCGACAGGTAGGTGATCGCCACCCCCGGGGCGACGCTGGGTAGCGCCGCCCCGGAGGCCCGCCTGCGCGGGAGTGCGACCGTCGTCATGAGCTGGTCGACACTCCGATGCTGGACTCGATCTTCTGCATGACGCTGTTCGTCGGGTCGAAGAACTTCGTCATCACGTCGTCCCACCCGCCCGAGTCGACATCGTCGATCGTGAACTCGGTCGGTGTCTGCGCGCTCGGGAACGCCTTGGTGAAGGCGGACTCGGCGCTCGTCACGACCGGCCGGTAGCCGGTCTGGGCCAGGATCGTCTGCGCCGCTGGGGTGTACATCCACTTGACGAACGACTTGGCCGCGGCCGAGGCCTTGACCGTCGTGGCGATGGGCGTCTGGATCTCGATCGTCTGCGGCGGGTACACGATCTGGATCGGTGCGCCGCTCTCCTGCGCCAGGAGCGCGTCCTGCTCGTAGGCCAGGAGCACGTCACCCTTGCCGCCGGTGAACGTCTGCAGCGCCGCCGACGCCTTGTCGTCCTGCACCGGCACGTGGTGGAACAGCGTGCTCAGGTACTGCTGCGCCTGCGCCGGCGTCTTGCCCTCCTTGAGCTGCGCGCCGTATGCCGCCATGATGTTCCAGCGGGCGCCGCCCGAGGTGAACGGGTTGGGCGTGATCACCTGGATGCCCGGCTTCGTCAGGTCGTCCCAGGTGGTGATGTGCTTGGGGTTGCCCTTGCGCACCACGAACACGACCATCGTGTTCGCGACGATGCCCTTGTACTGGCCCTGATCCCAGTTGGGGCTCACGAGCTTGGCGTCCACCAGGCGCGCGATATCGGGCTCGAGGGCGAAGTGGACCACGTCGGCCGCCTGTCCCGCCGCCACCGCACGGCTCTGGTCGCCGGACGCCCCGTAGGACTGGGTGAACGTGACCCCCTTGCCGGCGGAGGTCTGATTGAAGGCGGGAATCAGCTTCGCGTATGACGTCTCCGGGGTGGAGTACGCCACCAGGTTGATCTTCTGCTTGGCACTGGCCCCGGCCGTGCTGCCGCCGCCGCCGCATGCGGCCGCGAGGGCCGCAACGGTGAGGACGAGACCCCCGGCGGCCACGATCCGTACTTGAACTCGCTTCAACTTCTCTCCTTTGTCTATCGACATACTTGAGATTAGGGTAGGATGGGTTGGCGTCGCTGTCAAGCGACAACCCGCGCGGAGCGATCGCCGGGCCACCTCCGACACCCAGAGAGGCATCAACCTGTGGCTGCACCTGAAAGCTTGGGAACCAACCTCCGCCACCTGCTCGGCATGCACAACGTCAGCCAGCAGCGGCTCGCCCGATACCTCGGCCTGTCACCGCAAGGGCTCTGGAACATCCTGCACGGGCGCTCCGAGCCGCGCTCGCGCACGGCCCAGGGCATCGCGGCGGCCTTCGGCATCACGATGGACGCCCTCTTCGCCGACACCGGCAGCTGCCTGCGGGCGGCGGCCGGCGTGTTCGAGCGGGCGCCCGTGCGGGCGCTCGTCGAGACGGCCGGCGGCGACGGTGAGGAGGGGCCGCAAGTATCCGATAAGATCTACCGAGTTAGTTGAGAAGTATGCACATGACCTCCCCCCGATCGCAGCTCCTCGGCCCGACGTCGGTGGCGGCCGCTCTGGGCGCCGGCGCCACGATCATCGACGGGCGGGCGCCGGAGGTGTTCGACGCCGGGCACGTGTCCGGGGCGGTGAATGTCCCGGCGGGAGACGACTCCGGAGCCCTGACCGCGTGCCTGGTCGGGCGCGACGTTCCGGTGATCGCCGTGTCGGACGATCCCGACGAGGCGGCCGGGATCGCCGACCAGCTCGACCTGGCCGGCTTCCGCAACGTGCTCGGCGCGGCGTCCGCCGGCCCTGCCCTCGGCCGGCACCGGCTGCAGCGCTCGGGCGCGGTCGAGGTCGGGCGGCTGGCCGCCGAGCTGGCCACGGGGGCAGTGCTCCTCGTCGACGTCCGTGACGCCTGGGAGTCGTGCGAGGGGCGTATCCCGGGCTCGGTGCACCTGCCGCTCGCGAACCTGCGCGCGGCCGCGCATCTGCTGCCCGCCGTCCCCACGGTCACGGTCTGCACGGACGGCCGCCGGGCCGCCGCCGGGGCGAGTGCGCTGCGCCGTTTCGGCCATCGCAACGTCTGGCGGCTGGCGGGGGCGGGCGTCCCTGAGCTGCTGGCGCGGCCGATCGGCCTGGACCTGCTCGGCGCCGCATGAGCGTGCGGGCCCGCGCCGCCGCGGCGCCGACGCAATGGGCGGCCGCCGGAGTGCTGGCGCTGGCCCTGCCGGTCGCGCCGCTCACGGTCGCGGCGGTGGGTGGGTCGGCGGCGCCCGGCATCCTGGCGCTCGGTGCCGCCGGCCTGGCCGGCCTGGCCGCCTGGCTGGGGCCCGCGGCGTGGCCGGGCGTCGCCCGTGCGCTCGCGGTCGAGCGGGTGCTCGTGACCGCCGTGATCGCCTGGGCGGCGGCGCTCGACGCGGCCGTCGCCGGGGTTGGCATCCACGACGGTGTGACGTGGTCGCCCGCCGTCATCGGGGTGACCGTCGCGACGTACACGGCGGGCAGCGTGTGGTCCCTGCGCGTGCCCGGCGAGGTGTGGTGGCGCTGGCCGGTGGCGTGCACCCTCACCGCCCTTGCCTGGATCGCCGTCCAGGCCGCAGCGTGACCGGTCGCGGCCGATATGTGACGGATTCGTTAGGGGCGCGCCCGCCCGCTGCGTCCGGCCGCGGGGTTTGGTAGCCTCCCGCCCAATGCTAAACGCCCGAGGCCAGGCGCGCGGACGCGTGCGCGTAACCCGAGCGAGTATCGCGACCGGAATGGTCACGGCGATACTGGTCGCGGCAGCCACCTCCGGAACCGCATCGGCCACGTCGATCGCGCAGAAGAAGGCGCAGGCGGCGGCGGCAGAGGCGCAGCTGACCCGGCTCCAGAACGCGGCCGAGAAGAAGGTCGAGGCCTATGACCTCGTGCACCAGCGCTACCAGAACACGCTCAAGGCGCTGCACCGCAACCAGCAGACGCTGCGGCTCGCCCGCCAGAACCTGCGCGGCGCCCAGCGGCAGCTCGCGCTGAGCCTCACCGCGGATTACAAGAGCGGAAACCAGGACGCGCTCTCCTACGTGCTCGCGGCCCGCTCGATCGGCGACCTCGTCGACCAGGTGCAGGTGCTGCAGCGCTCCACCGGCGTCAGCAAGACGCTGCTACGCCAGATCACGCACTACCAGACGGTCGTGATCCAGCGCGGGAAGCTGCTCGAGAAGCAGAAGAAGCAGGTCAAGCAGGATCAGGCCAAGGCGGCGGCCCAGCGCGACGCGGCGCGTGCGAGCGTCGATCGCGAGCAGCGCTACTTCGACAACCTCAAGGCCTCGATCAAGCACATGATCGACGCCCAGCAGGCGGCGGCCGCGGCGGCCGCGGCCGCTCAGGCAGCCCAGTCCGGGTCGACCGGCGTCGTGGCGCCCACGAACCTGCCCAACCCGCCGGCGAGCACGCTCGGCGGCCAGGCGGTGCAGCTTGCGGAGCAGTACCTCGGCGTGCCCTACGTGTGGGGCGGCGCGAGCCCGTCCGGGTTCGACTGCTCGGGTCTCACGATGTACGTCTACGGCCAGCTCGGCGTCTCGCTCCCGCACAACGCGGCCGCGCAGTACGCGGTGCTGCCCCACGTGTCCGAGAGCGACCTCGAGCCCGGCGACCTGGTCTTCTTCGACGGCCTCGGCCACGTCGGCATCTACATCGGCGGCGGCGAGATGATCCACGCCCCGCACACGGGCACCGTGGTGCAGGTCTCGAGCCTCTCCGGCGGCGGCTCCTACGTCGGCGCCGCCCGCGTCCCGGGCTGAGTAACGCGGGGTCAGACCCCGTGTACTCGCGAGTCGGCTAGCTGCTCTGGCGTTCGAGCCAGCGGGCGGCGGTCGCGCCGGTCTCGACCACGTGCGTGTGCAGGAGCCGGCGGGCGCGGCGGGCGTCGGGCTTCACCAGCGCCTCGACGATGCGGTCGTGGTCGGCGACGCTGCGGGGGATGATGTCCGGGTCGTCGGCGAACGTCCGCCAGGCGATCGAGCGGGGGACGGCGTTCTGGAGCGACTGCACGGTGTCGCGCAGCGGCGGGCAGGAGGCGGCGGCCAGGATCACGTTGTGGAAGAGCTCATTGGCCTGTGACCACTGCTCGCACAGGATCGCGAGCCCGTCCTCGTCCGTGGGCGCGAGCAGGCGATGCCGCTCGTATCCGGTGCGCAGCAGGGCCTGGGCGACGTCGAGGTCGGCCTTGTCGTAGCCGGTCAGGCGGCCGGCCGACCGCTCGGCGGCGAGGCCCTCGAGCTCGGCCCGCACCAGATAGACGTTGCGGCACTCCTCCGGGCTGAACCGGCGCACGACCGCGCCGCGGTGGCCGAGCTGGTCGACGAGGCCGATCGCCTGCAGCTGGCGCAGAGCCTCGCGCACGGGGGTGCGGCTGACGCCGAACCGGGCGGCCAGATCCTCCTGGCGCAGGCGCGCGCCGAGCGGGATGCGGCCGGTGACGATCTCGACCTGCAGCCGGTGGGCGAGGTCGTCGGCGCGCGAGAGGACGGGGGTGTGCGGCGTCACACATCGATGTTAACACCCGGATACGTCGGGTACCGACAGGATGTATCCCATCGCTTGCAGTTTGGATCCCAACTGGCTAGGGTGGGCCGCATCAACTGAAGGAGTGCCCGTGACGCCTACCGATGCCGCTGTGAAGCTGCCCGAGATCGAGCACATCAAGGCTCGCAAGGACGGCCTGGACGTGCTGGCCGACATCTACCGCTACGCCGAGCTCGGCTTCGACGCGATTGAGCCGGACGACCTCGCGCTGTTCCGGTGGTATGGCGTCTACACCCAGCGCGCCGCGGAGTCCGCCGCATCGGGCGTCCCCGGCCCGTCCGAGGAGACCGACGGCCTCTTCATGCTGCGGATCAAGTTCCCGAACGGGATCGTCACCGCGGATCAGCTGCGCACGATCGGCCGGCTGTCGGTGCGCTACGGCCGCGGGATGGGCGACATCACGACGCGCCAGAACATCCAGCTGCACTGGCTGCGGATCGAGGACATGCCGGTCGTCCTCGACGAGCTGAACGCGGTCGGGCTCTCGTTCACGCAGGCCTGCGGCGACGTGTGGCGAAACGTCGTCGGCTGCCCGCTCGCAGGCGTCGACGGGCACGAGTTGCTCGACTCGCGCCCGCTGATCGCCGAGCTCGAGCGCACCTTCGTGGGCGACAAGCGCTTCTCGAACCTGCCGCGCAAGTTCAAGGTGTCGGTGTCGGGCTGCCTGCACCGCTGCGCCCAGCACGAGATCAATGACATCGGCCTGGTCGCGGTCGAGCGCGACGGCGTGCTCGGCTACGACGTCTGGGTCGGCGGCGGCCTGGGCGCGTCGGCCCGCATGGGCAGGCGCCTGGACGCATTCGTGCTGCCCGGCGAGGCCGCCGAGGTGTGCGCCGCGATCACCGAGATCTTCCGCGACGAGGGCAAGCGCACCAAGCGCACGCGCGCGCGGATCAAGTTCCTGGTCGACGAGTGGGGCGTCGAGCGGCTGCGGGCCGAGGTCGAGCGCAAGATCGGCCGCAGCCTGCCGACGTCGGTCGTCCCCGCCGATCCGATCGACCCGCACCGCGACCACCTGGGCGTGCACCCCCAGATCGAGGCGGGGCTGTACTACCTGGGCGCGACCACGCTGCGCGGACGCTTCAGCGGCGAGCAGATGATCGCCGTCGCCGACATCGCCGACCGCTTCGGATCGGGCGAGCTGCGCTGCACGAACCGCCAGAACGTGATCGTGCTCGGCGTGCCCGACGCGAGCGTCGAGGAGGCGGCCGCGTCGCTCGCCGACGTGGGCCTGCCGACGCAGGCGTCGACGTTCCGGCGCGGCATCATCTCGTGCACCGGCATGGAGTTCTGCAAGCTCGCCATCGTCGAGACGAAGGAGCGCGCCCGCGAGCTGATCGAGCACCTGGAGAAGAGGGTGGGGGACGTCGCCGGCTCGCTGCGGATCAACCTGAACGGCTGCCCCAACGCCTGCGCCCAGTACCAGGTGGCCGACATCGGCCTGCAGGGCGGGATCGCGCGGCTGCCCGACGGCCGCCGGGTGCAGGGCTTCATCGTCCACATCGGCGGCCGCCTCGGCGAGGACGCGGGCTTCGGCCGCCGGGTCTCGTCGAAGCCGATCCCGGCCGACGACGCCAAGTACGCCGTCGAGCGGCTGGTGCGCGCCTACGCCGCCGAGCGGCCCGCGGACGGCACGTTCGCCGGCTGGGCGGCCGAGCAGTCAGACCGGCGGCTGGCGGCGCTCGCGGGCGTCGCGGTCGCAGCAGAACCGGCCGAGGCGGCCGCCTAGCCGAGGGATCCTGCGTCGAGCCGGCCTAGGCGGCCGCCTAACGAGGGGTGGTTAGGCGGCCACCAAGCCGGTGCCGGCGGGCCTGGAGGGGTCAGGCCGTCGCCGGCCGGCCGCGCCGAAGCATGGCCAGGCGGGAGCGGCGCTCATGCACGCGGCCGGCCGCAAGCTCTGGCTGCAGCTGCCCTGCCCGCGCCAGCCGGATGAGCTCGGCGTGACGGGCCTGGGCTGCGAGCTCGGCCTGGCGCAGTCGCGCCACCTGGAGGTACATGTGCGAGTTCGGAATCATGTCCCACCAGACGCAGGCCGCCGCGGGAATCTTCCACCGGTTCGGTGTTTGCCGCTCGGGGCGGGCGGCGTCTGCGAGATGATTGATTCCAAGTGCTCGTGATGTCCTGGGTGGCGAGAACCGAGCCTCGCAAGGACGCAGGGAGCGTTCATACTGGTTCAAGTATGGGCGCGACCGAGGACGCGGCGAGGCGACGGTTCGCAGCCACAGCCCACCACTGAACGCCAACCCGCCGCCGCCGCGCGTCCAGGCGCGCGCGCATTTGGAATCAATCATCTACCATGAGATGAGCAGTTTGCGTACCCGCCGGGGCGATCCCCGGCGTCGCATCCAGAGAGGCGGAGGGACCGGCCCTGTGAAGCCTCGGCAACCATCCCGGCCGTGCCGGTCGGGAAAGGTGCCAAATCCGGCGGGATCTGACGATCCCGGACGATGTGAACCGTCCGGCACCCACGCGGAGCCGGCCCGAACGTAGGGGATCGACCATGAAGGCAAGCCATCTCGCCTGCAAGGGCTGCGGGGCCACCCACCCGCTCGAGGCGCTGTTTGCGTGCGACCGCTGTTTCGGCCCGCTCGAGGTGGGCTGGGACGAGTCCGAGCCCGTGCCGCGCGCCCGCGTCGAGGCCGGGCCGGGGACGCTCTGGCGGTTCGCCGACTTCCTGCCGGTGGCGCCGCCCGAGCACGGGCTCCCGGTGGGGTGCTCGCCGCTGATCAGGGCCGATCGGCTGGCCGCCGAGCTCGGTCTGGAGTGCGACCTCTACATCAAGACCGAGACGTCGAATCCGACCCACTCCTTCAAGGACCGGGTCGTCGCGGTCGCCGCGGCGAAGGCGGTCGAGCTCGGCTACGAGGCGCTCGCCTGCGCGTCGACCGGCAACCTGGCCGGCGCCACCGCGGCCGCCGGCGCCGCCCTGGGCCTGCCCACGTACATCTTCGTGCCGTCCGACCTCGAGCGCGAGAAGATCATCGCCGCGGCCGCCTACGGCGCCACGGTGTTCGCGGTCGACGGCTCGTATGACGACGTGAATCGGCTGTGCTCCGAGCTCACCTACGACCGCCCGTGGGCGTTCGTGAACGTGAACATGCGCGCCTACTACGCCGAGGGGTCGAAGACGATCGCCCTGGAGACGGCCGAGCAGCTGGGCTGGCGCGCGCCCGACCGTGTCGTCGCGCCGATCGCCTCGGGATCGCTCTACACGAAGATCCTGCAGGGCTTCGAGCAGGGCCGCACGGCCGGCCTGATCGCGCCCGGGCCGGCGCCGGTGATGCACGGCGCCCAGGGCGAGGGCTGCTCGCCCGTCGCCGCCGCCTACGCGGCCGGGGCCGAGGCGGTCGTGCCGGTGCGCCCCACCGGGATCGCGAAGTCGCTCGCGATCGGCAACCCGGCAGACGGCGTCTACGCGCTCGGCGTCGCCCGCCGCACCGGGGGCAGCATCGAGGCGGCCGGCGACGCCGAGATCGTCGACGGCATCCGCCTGCTCGCCCGCACGACCGGCATCTTCACCGAGACGGCCGGCGGCGTCACGACCGCCGTGCTGCGCGGCCTGGCAGAGCGCGGCGAGATCGGCAAGGGCGAGACGGTCGTGGCGTTCATCACCGGCGACGGCCTGAAGACGATCGACGCGGTCGAGGGCGCCGTCGAGACGATCGCGATCCCGGCCGATCCCGACGCGGTCGACGCCGCGCTGGGAGCGCCGGCCGCGCGGTGAGCCTGCGGCTGCGACCGCCGCGAGCCGACGAGGCGGAGGTGGTGGCCGCGCTCGGAAACGCCTACGGCCGCGCGATGGGAGACGACCTGGACCGCAGCGCCGCCGACATCCGCGACGACTGGGCCGGGCTCGCGGACGTGGACACAGACGCGTGGCTGGTCGAGCGCGACGGCGTCCCGGCCGGCCATGCGCTTCTGCACGACGACGGCCACGGGCGCCTGTTCGCGTTCGGCTGGGTCGGCCCGGATCACGCCGGCCACGGCGTCGGCGCAGCGCTCGTCGCCGCCACCGAGCGCAGGACGCGCGAGCTCGCCGCCGCCGCCGATCCGGCCCGGATCGTGCTCCGAAACGCCGTCCTGCGCGCGGATCGCGCCGCCTGTGAGCTGCTCGAGTCGCGCGGCTACGTTCACGCCGAGGAGCACCTGCGCATGGTCGCCGACCTCGCCTCGGCCCCGCCGGCTCCGAGCTGGCCGGCCGGCCTCGTCGCCGCGGACTTCGACCCGGGCAGCGACGGGCCGGCGGTGGACGCCTGCATCGTCGAGGCGTTCTCGAACGCATGGAGCAACCAGGCCCAGTGGCGCGAGCAGAAGATGGCCGACCCACGCTTCGACCGGCGCCTGTGGATCGTGGCGCGCGCCGGGGACGAGGTGTGCGGCGTCGCGCTGTGCATGCCGGACACGTTCGGCGTGGGCTTCGTGGAGAGCCTCGCCGTGCGGCCGTCGTGGCGGCGCAGGGGGCTGGGCGCGGCACTTCTGCTGGAGAGCTTCGGCCGGCTGTGGAGCCGGGGCGAGCGGCGCGTCGGCCTGGGCGTCGACGGCGACAACGCGGGAGCGCGGCGCCTGTACGAGCGCCTCGGCATGCGGGTCGCATGGACTGCGGATGCCTACGAGCGCGAAGTGCGCGCCTGAAGCTGGGAACGGAGAAGCGCGGGCCGAAACCGGCGGCTGGTGTTCGGCCCGCGTAGTTTCATGATCGGCGCAGCGGCGCTCGGCCGCACCACCGGTCTAGATGAACCGCCCTCCCCGCTTCGGAGGGCTCGTCGCTAGGGGTTATGCCGCAGCGGTGACGTGGGCGTCCAGCCGCAGCGCCTCGGCCAGCTGGGCCTTCGGGCGGGCACCGACCGCTCGCTCCACGACCTGCCCGTCCTTCAGCAGAAGCAGGGTGGGGATGCTGGAGACGCCGAACGCGCCTGCCAGCTCGGGCTCGGCGTCGACGTCGACCTTGCCGACCTTGATCCGGCCCTCGTAGTCGCCGGCGATCTCGTCGACGATCGGTGAGACCATGCGGCACGGGCCGCACCAGGCAGCCCAGAGGTCGAGCAGGACGGGGACGTCCGCTTCGACGACCTCCGTCTGGAAGTTGGTCTTGGTGATCTCAATGCTGCTGGACACAGAAGCTCCTTCAGAACAAGAGTGTGTAACTCAGTAGCTATATAGTTGCACATGCGGTACACTTTCGCAAGTGGCTCTCCCGCGTCCTCTTACCCCGGCGATGGCTCTGGCTATCGCCGAGCGCTTCCGGCTCCTGGCCGAGCCCACCCGGCTGCGCCTGCTCGACCTGCTGGCAGACGGCGAGCGCAGCGTCGGCAGCCTCGCCGACGATCTTGGCTGCACCCAGGCGAACGTGTCGAAGCATCTGGCGCTGCTGGCAGACGCCGGCCTCGTCGGCCGCCGCCGGGACGGCCTGCATACCTACTACTGCGTCGCCGACCCGGCCGTGTTCGCGCTCTGCGCTCAGGTGTGCGAGACGCTGCGCCGGCACGCCGATGCGCGTGCCGCGGCCCTGCGCGAGAGCTGAACCGCCGCCGCGCCCGGCTACAGGCGGCCGCGCAGCGCCATGACGTCGGCCACGTACCAGCGTGTCACGGGCAGCAGGCCGTGCCGGCGCACCGAGCTCTCGCCCTGGTAGTAGGCGGCCACGGCCAGGCGCTCGTTTCCGCCGAACGCGCCGATCAGGTGGTGCAGGAGCGCAACCCCGATCCGCACGTCGCCGTCGGCCGTGCGCGCGACCGGATGGCCGATCAGCACGTCCTCGACGTACCTCCAGGTGCCCGGCAGCACCTGCATCGGCCCCCACGCCCCGGCGGAGGAGAGGACGTTGATGTGAAAGCCCGACTCCTGCCACGCGATCGCACGAGCCAGGTGCGCGTCGACGCCGTAATGGGCCGACCAGGCAGCGATCGATGCGGTCACCGACCATGGGCCGGTGGCGATGGGGGCCGGCGCGGCCGCGCCCGACGGCACCCGCAGGGTGATCCCGGCGAGCAGCAGTCCGTTCACGTCCAGGCCGTTTCGGCTCGCGAGCCGGCGCAGGCCGATGCCGAAGCGCGCGGCGATGCCGCTCAATGTGTCGCCCGGGCGCACGCGGTAGCGGCCCGGCAGCGCGCTCGATCCGGCCGATGACCCGGCGGTCAGGTGAATCGTCGAGCCGGCCACGAGGATGCTGTGCCGCCCCATGCCGTTGGCCCGCTCCAGCCGCCGCAGATCGATGCCGAAGCGGGAGGCGATCCCCGAGAGCGTGTCGCCCCAGCGCACCGTGTACGTCCGCGGATGCCCGGCCACCCGGCCCGGAACGACGAGCACGGTGCCCGCGCGCAGGACGGCGTAGACCCGGCGATGGTTCATGCGGGCCAGGCGCCGCAGGCCCACCCCGTGGGCCCGCGCGATGGCGGTCAGGGTGTCGCCGTAGCGGACGGTGTAATGCGTTCGAGCGGCCGCGGGCGTGGCGGCGGCCAGGACGAGCGCGGTGGCTGCGATGGCGGCGGTTCTTCTGCGCATGAGCTTCCCGTTGCGTCCAGGGAGAACCTTCCAGTTCGGGGCCGGCGGCCCCAGTCCTTCTCGAGTGTTTCGATGCATCTGGGTACGTTTCGGCCATGACCGTCCGCCGCCGTGTGCTCGTGACCGGACGCGTGCAGGGCGTGGGTTTCCGCTACGCCGTCCTCGAGCGCGCCCGCATGCGCGGGGTGGCCGGATGGGTGCGAAACCTGCCGACGGGCCAGGTCGAGGCCGCCTTCGAGGGCGAGCCCAGCGCGGTCGCGGCGCTGGTCGACTACTGCGGCCGCGGGCCGCTCGGCGCGAGCGTGCGCGACGTCCAGGTGACGGACGTGACGCCGACCGGCGAGACCGGGTTCTCAGCCGGCTGAGCGGTCTTCTGCCCCGGCCGCGGGCGTGCGCCCGAGCCGTTCCAGGAGCTCGGCCACGCGCCCCTCGGCGGCGTCCAGGCGGGCACGGCAGAGCGCGTGCAGCTGCTCGCCGCGCTCCCACAGTGCGAGCGCCTCGTCGAGCGACGTGCTGCCGTCCTCGAGCTTGCGCACGATCTGCTCGAGCTCGTCGCGGGCCTGCTCGAAGCTCGGGCCGGCGCTCATGGCTGCACCTCCTCGACACGGGCGCCCAGGCGCCCGGTCGCCAGGCGCACCCCGACGCGCTCGCCGACGGTGACCCCGGCCGCGTCGCGGACGACCGCGCCGGCGTCGTCCTGGACGATCGCATAGCCGCGCTCGAGCGTCGCCGCGGGCCCCAGCAGGCGCAGGCGGTCGTGGGCGTTGCGAAGACGAGCCGTCTCGCGCTCGAGCCGCAGCCCCGGCAGCCGCCGCAGCGAGGCCGACGCGCCGTCGAGCCGGGCCCGCCGGGCGGTGATCCAGCTGTGTGGATCGGCGAAGGCGGGCCGCGCGACCAGGAGCTGCAGGTGCCGGCGGGCGTGGGTCGCGCGCCCCTCGAGCGCCCGCCCGGCCCGGGCGAGCAGCGCGTCGAGCTCGGCGCCGACGGCGGCGTGGTCGGGGACGATCAGCTTCGCCGCGAGGCTGGGTGTGCCGGCGCGGACGTCGGCGACGAGATCGACGAGCGGCATGTCCTGCTCGTGGCCGATCGCCGAGACGACGGGCGTGCGGCACTCCGCAACGGCCCGGCACAGGCCCTCGTCCGAGAACGCCAGCAGGTCCTCGACGCTGCCCCCGCCGCGGGCGAGCACGATCACGTCGACCGCCGGGTCGGCGTCGAGCGCGCGCAGGGCCGCGGTCACGGCCGCCGCCGCGCCGGCGCCCTGCACCGCCGCCTCGACGATGCGGAAGCGCACGGCCGGATGCCGCGCGGTCGCCGTCTCGACGACGTCGCGCTTGGCGGCGGCGTCGCTGCCGCACACCAGCCCGACCAGTCCGGGCAGGAACGGCAGCGGCAGTTTGCGCTCGGCCGCGAAGAGGCCCTCCTGCGCCAGCCGCAGGCGCACCTCCTCGATCCGGCGCAGCAGCTGGCCGAGGCCGAACTGCTCGATCGCGTAGGCCCGGAACCGGAACTCGCCCTTGCGCTGCCACAGCTCGCCGCGGCCGAAGGCGTGCACCCGGTCGCCGGCCACGGGCGGCGGCTGGATCTTGTCGAAGCGCTCGCGCTGCATCGAGCCCTGCAGGATCGCCCCGTCGTCCTTGAGGCAGAAGTACACGAGCCCCCAGCGGTCGGTGCGCTTGAGCTCCGACAGCTCGCCCTCGACCCAGACGTTGCCGAGCCGGCCGAGCCAGTCGGCCACGCCCTGGTTGAACCCGGCCACGGTGTAGACGGCCCGGTCGCCATAGGTCGTCGGCGTCGGCTTCGCATTCACAGCTGGAAGTCTAGGACTGGCTCAGGTGAGCTCAGGTGAGGATCCGCGCGGCCGTATGCGGCGTGCAGCCGAGCTCCAGGATCTGCACCGCCCTGTGCAGGTCTGCGGAGCTCTTGGCGAGGCGCTCCGCCACTCGCAGCGGATAGCCCGCCTGCAACAGCACGTGCAGCCTCCAAGCCTCCACCTGCGAAGCTGCGTCCGTGGCCTCCTCGAGGACATTCGCCGGGGTCATGCAAAGGCATGGTATGAACGCGCTCGGACGGATCCCGGCGGCGCTGGTATGGTCAGGCGGTATGTCCGAGACGCTGCGCGGCCTGTGGCTCGAGGTGCGGGTGATCCCCGTGCTCCTGTGGAGCTTCTCGGCCCTCACGCTCGGCACCGCCCTCGCCGCGCGCGGCCGCGACCTGGAAGTGTGGTTCTACCTCGGGGCGGTGGCGCTCGGGGTGCTGATCCAGGGGCTGCTCGCGCACTCGGTGAACGAGGTCGAGGACTGGCGCTCCGGCACCGACCGGCACACCTCGGCCCGCATGATCTCCGGCGGCAGCAAGGTGATCGTCGCCGGACTGCTCTCGCCGCGGGCGCTGTGGTGGGTGTTCGCTGGTGCGTTCGGGGCGACGACCGTGATCGGGCTCTCCCTGGTCGCCGCCGGCGGACTCGACCTGCTGCCGTTCGGTCTCGTGGGCGTGGCCGGGGCGATCCTGTACACGCTGCCGCCCGTGCGGGCCGCCTACCGGCCGTTCCTGGGCGAGGCGATCGCGTTCACCTGCCTGGTGGTCTGCGTGTGCGGCGCCCACCTGCTGCAGGGGCCGTCGATCGACTTCGTCACGGTCGCCGCCGCGGTCGCGGTCGCCGCATACGCCGTGTCGATGCTCATGGTGCACCACTACCTCGACCGCGAGGCGGACGCCGCGGCAGACCCGCCGAAGAGGACGTCGATCGTGTACCTCGGCCTCGTGCGCGGCCGCCAGTACGCCATCGGCTGGTGCCTGCTGGCGCTCGCCGCCGCGGTGGCCGGCTCGGCGGTGCAGCCGCGCCTGCTCCCACTGGTGGTGGGGTACACGATCGGGCTCTTCGCACACCTGCGCTGCCGGCCGGACGACGTCGCCTCGGTGACGGCGAACGAGACCGTGATCATCTTCGCCGGCATCACGGCCGCGCTCGCGGCGGCCGCGCTGCTCGAGCCGCCGCTTGCGCTCACCCTTGTCGTGGCGGCCGCGCTGATCGCGTTCGAGATGCGGATGGCCGTCGCCCCGGCGCATACTCCGGCTGCATGACGCTGGAGCAGGAGCTCGAGACCACCCTCACGGCCGCCGGCCGGCTGGCCCGTCCCGACGAGCGGGCGGTCGCGGTCATGGCGACGGAGCCGGCAGGGGAGCGGGTGTACGTGGTCGCGTTCGCCGCCGGCGACGACCTCGGGTACGTCGCGCTCGACGGCGCCGGCGCACCGGTGACCGACCGGCGGCTGGTGAAGGACGCCGTTTCGCTGGCCGCCCTGGCCGAGCGGGCCGAGGAGGTGTCGGGCGCGACGGCGGCCGAAGAGCTGGGCGAGCGCTTCGGCGAGGCGGCAGCGGTGCTGCGCCGGGTCGGCGACAGGGACGCGGCGGCCGCCGCCGACGCCGTGATCGCCGCCGCAGGCCGCCTGGGCGCCGCCGCGGCCGGTCCGCGGCCGGCGACGCCGCAGTTCCTCGACCGGATGGCCGCCCATGCCGCCGAGCTGGCGACCGCCCTGGACGCGTTCGTCTCCCACGCCGAGCGGCTGCCGGAGGCCAGCAAGGGCACGGTGAGCACGATCCCCACCCCGCGCGAGATCGCGCTGACGGCGCTCTCGACCGCGGCGCACGCCGGCGACCCCGCCAACTTCGCCCAGGCGATGACGGCGGCATCCGGCGCCGTCGACGCGCTCGTGGCCGACGTGCTCGACCACTACCGGGGCGAGCTGGACGAGGCGTGAAGGCGTTTGACCGCCTCCTCGTCGCGTCGCTCCCGGCAGTGCCGCGGGTGGTGGTGCGGCGGATCGCCGATCGCTACATCGCGGGCGAGGGGCTGAACGACGCGGTGGCGACCGTGCGCGCCCTGAACCGGCGCGGGGCGGCGGCGACCGTTGACGTGCTGGGCGAGTTCATCCGCATCCCCGACGAGGCCGAGGCGACCGCCACCGAGTACGAGCACGCGCTCGACGCGATCGCCGCGGAGCAGCTCGACGCGGGCGTGTCGGTCAAGCTCTCGGCGCTCGGGATCGAGATCGACCGCGACCTCGTCGATCGCACGCTCGGGCGCGTGCTCACGTCCGCCGAGCGCCACGGCGTGTTCGTGCGGATCGACATGGAGCACAGCGGGCTCACCGAGCAGACGCTCGCCCTCTATCGGGGCCTGCGGGCCGCGGGGCACGACGCCGTGGGAGTCGTCATCCAGGCCTACATGCGCCGCTCCGCCGCCGACATCGCCGGGCTGGCCGACCTGACCCCGAACGTGCGCCTGGTCAAGGGCATCTACCTGGAGGCGGAGGACATCGCCTACCAGCACATGCCCGAGATCAACGCCAACTACCTGCGGCTGCTCGAGCAGCTGATCGACCAGGGCAGCTACGTGGGCATCGCGACGCACGACCGCGCGCTGGTGGCGGGTGCGCTCGACCTGATCGGGCGGCGCGGCCTGGCGCCCGACCGGTACGAGTTCCAGATGCTGCTGGGCGTGGCGGGCGACGTCGGCCGCAAGCTGATCGCCGACGGCCATCGCCTGCGCGTGTACGTGCCCTACGGCCAGGCCTGGTACGCCTACTCGGTGCGGCGGCTCAAGGAGAATCCGAGCATCGCCGGATACGTGGCGCGCGACGTGGTGCGGACGCTCGTGCCGGGGCTGCGATGAGCGTGCGGCGGACGCTGCGGGCGGCGGCGGCAGGGGCGGCCGCGGCGTGGGTGTGGGCCGCCGCCGAGCCGGCGCTGCGGCGCGCGGCGGGCGGCTATCACAGCCAGCCGCGGCTGATCGGCGGCCTGATCGCGCCCGACGGCGACTGGCAGGAGCCGGGGATGGCCGTCCACCTCGCCAACGGGGCGGCGTTCGGCGTGGCATTCGCCGCGCTCGGAGGTCACGGCGTGTGCCAAGGCGTGCTGGCGGCCGAGGCCGAGAACGCGCTCCTGTGGCCGCTCACCGGCGTGCTCGACCGGCTGCACCCCGACGTCCGCTCGGGCGAGTGGCCGCCGATGCTGCGAAACCCGCACGCATTCGCCCAGGAGGTGCTCGGGCACGCGCTGTTCGGGGCGGTGCTGGGCGGGCTCGTGCGGCGTGGGTAGCGCAGGGCTCAGCCGCGTTTGCGGCTGATCGCGAGCGCCTCCCCGACATACGCCATCAGCTCGCTGGACACGCCGCCGCGCGACGCCCGCTCGACCCCCTGTTCGCGATACATGCGGCCGAGCGATTCGCGGATGCCGGGGTCGCCGCCCGTGAACTGCTCGATCAGGCCGCGCCAGCGCGCCGCGATCGCCTGCATCGCCGGTGCGGCCGGATCGGTGCCGGCGGCCCGCTGGGCCTCGGCTTCCGCGATCAGGTCCGCCCACGCCTGCTCCGCAGCGCGCATGCCGTCGAGGCCGAGCGCCTCGCGCCGCTCCGCGAGCGTCTCCTGCTGCTCCCCGGTGTAGTACCGGTCTGACATGGCCATCGCCTCCATCGTTCGTGTCAATTCGCTCGCGGTGGGCGCACCGTCGCCGGCGCAGGTCTCGATCAGGGCCTGCAGACGGCGGCGCAGCCCGCCGTCTGCCGCCATCCGCCGCTCGACGGCCTCGAGCTGGCGCGCGAGCACATCGGCCAGGCTCAGCTCGGCGTCGAGCGCACGGCCGATCTCGGCGAGCGGCAGGCCGAGCGAGCGCAGCGCCAGGATCCGGTACAGCCGGGCCACGTCGGCGCCGGCGTAGAGCCGGTACCCGGCTTCGGTGCGCGCCGTGGGCCGCAGCAGACCGATCGCCTCGTAGTGGCGGAGCGTGCGCACGGACACGTGCGCCATGCCGGCCAGCGCGCCGATCCGCCAGGTGGGTGCCGTGTGCGGTGCGTCCATGACCCGACGATAGACCCTGACGTAGCGTCAGGGTCAAGCCGCAACTCAGTGGCCGGGTGCCGGGCCCTTCGTGGTGCCGTGCCCGAGCTCGTCGAGCTCGGCCAGGCGCAGCTCACCGTGGGCGCGCACGGGATGGCCCGCGGGCAGGTCGCCGATCAGGTGGTTGATGCGGTCGGCGATCTGGTAGGCGAACTGCGGTGTCGCCGGGCCCCACAGGGCGTCGATATCGCGTTTCGTCGGCTCGGCCATCCGGCGCGAGAGTGTAGCTCCCAATTGACATCCGCGGGCGGCGTCAATGGCGCGAACGGCGTCGCTAGCATCCGCCTCGTGGACGCCGCGTTCTCCGACCTGCTCGGCCCGTCGGGCGAGTTCGGCCATCGCGAGCACATCCACCTCGCGTGGCGGGAGCTGCGCGAGCACGACCGCGCGGTCGCGCTCGACCGCATCGAGGCCGCGATCCGCCATGTCGCCGCCGCGCACGGCGCCCCGGACAAGTACCACCGCACGATCACCGAGACGTGGGTGGCGCTCGTGCACCACCACCTCACAGAGGCCCCGGCGCTGGGCTTCGACGAGTTCCTCGAGCGCTTCCCCGGCCTGCTCGACCCCGGCCTGCTCGGGCGGCACTTCAGCCGCGAGCTGCTGGCCGCCCCCGCCGCCCGCGCGGGCTCCGTCGCGCCGGATCTGCGTCCGCTGCCCTCGCACGCGCAGCCCGCGTAGGTAGACTCGCGCTCGGTCACCCGGGAGGTCATGCATGCATCGCCATTCGCTGCACGAGGTCAGGCCCGACGCGTTCAACTACGTCTGGGACAACGCGATCCCGCCCGTGCTGGAGGTGGAATCCGGCGCCGAGATCGAGCTGCACGTGCGCGACGCCGGCGACGAGCAGATCGGCAGGGACTCGGGCGTCGAGGCGGTCACGAACCTCGACTTCAGCCACGTCAACCCGGTCAGCGGCCCGGTCGCCGTGAAGGGTGCCAGGCCGGGCGACGTGCTCGCCGTGGAGATCCTCGAGCTGCGGCCAGGAGACTGGGGCTGGACCGCGATCATCCCCGGGTTCGGGCTGCTCGCCGACGAGTTCCCCGACCCGTGGCTGCGCATCTCGTCGGTCGACCCCGGGACGCGCCGGGTGGGCTTCGCCGAGGGCATCACGCTGCCGTTCGAGCCCTTCCCGGGCACGATCGGGGTGGCGCTGCCCGAGCCCGGCCGAGCACTCGATCGTGCCGCCGTCGACCTGGGGTGGCAACCTCGACATCAAGCACCTGCGCGTCGGCACGACGCTGTACCTGCCCGTCGGCGTCGACGGCGCACTCTTCTCGGTCGGCGACACGCACGCCGCGATGGGCGACGGCGAGGTGTGCGGCACCGCCGTCGAGGCCGCGATGGACATCGTCGTTCGCCTGAGCGTCCGCCGCGACTTCTCGGTGCCGGCGCCGCAGTACGCCGTGCCCGCGGGCGAGCTCGCCCGCACCGAGGCCGGGGCGTTCCACGTCACGCACCGGTGTCGGCCCTGACCTGATGGAGGCCACTCGCGCGGCCACGCGGGCGATGATCGGCCACCTCGGGCACCGCCACGGGCTCGACCGGCAGGAGGCCTACGCGCTGTGCTCGGTGGCCTGCGACCTGCGTGTGCACGAGGTCGTCGACGTGCCCAACTGGGTGGTGGGCATGTTCCTGCCCCAGGCGATCTTCGAGGGGGGGACGCGATGAGCACCGGCGAGAACCCACGCGGCCTGCGCCGCGAGCTCCGCTTCTGGGAGGCGATCGCGCTCTCGATCGGCATCATGGCGCCGACGGCGGCCATGGCCCTGAACGGGGTCGGCGTGTCCGCGAACGTCGGCCCGGCGGTGCCGCTGGCGTTCCTGATCTCGGCGATCCTCGTCTTCCTCGTCGCCTTCGGCATCATGCGGCTTGCCGGCCACTACAGCCATGCCGGTTCGGTCTATGCCTTCACCGGCGCCACGCTCGGCCCGCGCGCCGGCTTCTTCTCCGGCTGGGCGCTGCTCGGCACCTACCTCGCGTTCACGGTCGCATCGACGGCGGAGGTGGGGCTCTTCCTGGCCCAGTTCGCCAACGGCACCGGCCTCTGGAGCGGAAGCGAGTGGATCTGGATCGCGCTTGCCGCGGCCCTCGGGGTGGGCGTGCTCGCCTACAGCGACATCAAGATCACGACCCGCACGCTGCTCAGCATCGAGGCCGTCTCGGTGCTCCTGATCACGGTGCTCATGATCGTCATCTTCGTGAAGATCGCGAACGGGTCGGCGCCCGGCAACGCGGGCTTCAGCTCGGACGTCTTCCGGCTGCCGGGCGGGACGAGCAACTCCGCGCTCGGTCTCGCCATCGTGCTCGCGTTCCTCTCCTGGGGCGGGTTCGAGGGCGCGGCCGCGCTGGGCGAGGAGACGAACGAGCCCCGCCGCGAGATCCCGCGCGCGATCCGCAACGCCGTGATCGGCGCCGGCATCTTCTACGTGGTCTGCATGCTGGCGCAGACGTGGGGCTTCGGCACCGACAAGGCCGGGGTGGCGGCGTTCAGCGGATCGAGCTCGCCGCTCGGCGATCTGGGGAAGAGCTACATCGCATCGTGGATGGGCGACCTGATCAACCTCGGCGCGGGCGTGAGCGCGTTTGCGAGCGCGCTCGGCACCGCCACCGGGGCGTCCCGGATCCTGTTCGCCATGGGCCGAGACGGCTTCGTGACGACGAAGCTCGGGTCGTCGTCCAACCGCACCGGCGCGCCCGCCGTCGCGCTCGCGACCGTGATCACGATCGCCGCCGCCGGGCTCATCTCGATGCGCGCCTACGGCGTCACGGACGCCGTGCTGGCCTTCTTCTACCCGGGCACGATCGGCGTGCTCAGCATGATCGTGGCCTACGCGGTCACCAACGTCGGCGCCGGGCGGATGTTCCTGCGCGACAGCCGCGAGCGGTTGTGGGAGCTCGTCTTCCCGGTCGCCGCGATCATCGTGCTCGCCTACGTCTTCTACCGCAACGCGGTCGACCAGGTGTACCCGTTCAACTGGTTCCCGTGGGTGGTCGCCGGGTGGCTCCTGGCCGGCTTCATCATCATCATGGCGGTGCCGGGACTGGCGCGCCGGATCGGCGCCAACCTCACGGATGCCGAGGGGATGAGCGCCGCCGCCGGGGGGTGAGCACGGCGTGCCGGGTGTGCCCCTGATCCGCTGGATCGGCCGGCACGACCCCGGCCTGCGCGCCCTGCGCCGGGCGGCCCGGGCCGCGCTCGTCATGCCGGCGATGTTCGCGCTCGGCGACGTCGTCATCGGGAACCCGACGATCGCGACCTTCGCGGCCTTCGGGTCGTTCGCGCTGCTGCTCCTGGTCGACTTCCCCGGCCGCACGTGGTCACGCCTCCGCGCGCAGACGGCGCTCGCGGTCACGTGCAGCGTCCTGATCTGCCTCGGGACGCTCGCCTCGCAGCGCCCGGTCGCGGCGGTCGCCGGGATGGCCGTGGTCGGCTTCGCCGTCATCTTCTCCGGGGTGGTGAGCTCGGTCGTGGCAGGCGCAACGACGCCGCTTCTGCTCGCGTTCATCCTCCCGGTCGCCCTGCCGGCGCCGGCCGCGCAGATCCCCGACCGGCTGGCGGGCTGGGACATGGCCGCCGTGGCCTCGCTGTTCGCGATTGCCGTCCTGTGGCCGGCGCCTGCGCGTGATCCGGTGCGCGTGGCCGCGGTGGCCGCCTGCCGCGCCGTCGCCGAACGGCTGCGCTCGGAGGTGGCGTTCATGCTCGCGGGCCGGCCGCCGGCGGCAGCCGCGGGGCACGACGCGGCGCTCGCCCGGTCAGACGAAGCGGTATCCGACGTCCAGGCGGTGTTCTTCGCGACGCCCTACCGGCCGACCGGCCTCAGCACGGCCGCGCGCACCCTCGTGCGCCTCGTGGACGAGCTGCGCTGGCTCGACGCCGTCGTCCACCACGGCGCACCACGGCCGGTGCCGGCGCCGGTGAGCACACGGGCGTACGCGGTCAAGCTCTCGGTGGCGGGAGTGCTCGAACAGGCGGCCGACTTGCTCACGGATCCGCGCGTCGGTGCGGATGCGCTCCACACCGCCATGGCGGGGCTCGACGAAGCGCTGCGCGAGCTCGAGCGCGGCGCCACCGGCCACCTCTCCGGCAGCGGCGCGGCCCCGGCGGCCGACGTCGTGTCGGCGCTCGACCCGAGCTTCCGCGCCCAGGAGCTCGCCTTCGTCGCCGCCCAGATCGCGCGCAACGTGGATCTCGCAGCGGCCGCGGAGCGGCGCAGCTGGCTCGACCAGCTGCTGGGCCGGCAGCCCCGGCGGGCTCGCCGGGCCGCTGGCCTCGGCGCAGGAGCGGGCCGGCTCGCACCTCGAGCGGCACTCGGTCTGGCTGCGCAACAGCCTGCGCGGGGCGGTCAGCCTCGCGCTCGCCGTGCTCGTCATCAACCTGACCGACGTCCAGCACGCGTTCTGGGTCGTGTTCGGGACGCTCGCGGTGCTGCGCACGAACGCGCTCGCGACCGGGCAGAGCGTCGTTCGCGGCCTGCTCGGCACCGCGGTCGGGTTCGCCGTCGGCGCCGCGGTCGTCGCGGTGATCGGGACGGACACGACGCTGCTCTGGGCACTGCTTCCGCCTGCGGTCCTCTTCGCCGGCCTCGCCCCGGCGGCGATCTCGTTCGCGGCGGGCCAGGCGGGGTTCACGCTCGTGCTCCTGATCCTCTTCAACATCATCGCGCCCGAGGGGTGGCGGATAGGGATCGTCCGGATCGAGGACGTCGCCCTGGGGAGCGCCGTCAGCCTCGTCGTCGGCCTCCTCTTCTGGCCGCGAGGGGCGGCGGCGGCGCTCGGCGAGGCGCTGGCCGAGGCCTACGCCTCGAGCGCCCGGTATCTCGCCGGCGCCGTGCGCTTCGGCATCAGCCGATGCGACGCCGGCGCGCCACAGGTCGCGCCGCCGGCGGCCGAGGCGACGCAGGCCGCTGCCGCCTCACGCCGGCTCGACGACGCCTTCCGCGGCTACCTGGCCGAGCGGGGCTCCAAACCGGTGCCGCTGGCCGAGGTGACAAGCCTCGTCACCGGCGTCGTCGGCCTGCGCCTGGCCGGGGACGCGGTGCTCGACCTGTGGCGGGCCGACCGAAGCGCGGTGGGCGACCGGGACGCGGCCCGGCGGCGGCTGGTCGCGTCCGCCGACGCGGTCACCGGCTGGTACGGCGACTTCGCCCGCAGCCTCGTGCAGCAGGCGGAGCCGCCGGGGCCGCAGGACGCGGACGTCCTGGCCGGCGCCGATCTCGCCGATGCGGTGAGTCGCGACCTCCGCGACGGGAGCGGCGAGGCGACCGCGACCGCGGTGCGTGTGATCTGGACCGGCGATCACCTGGACGCCGCCCGGCGGCTCGAGCGGTCGGTTGCCGGCCCAGCCCGGACGGCTGCCGGCGAGCATGCCTTCAGTCGATCGCCTGGCGCATGAATCCGCGGATGCCGACGCCTGAGAACACCGCCAGCGAGAGCACGAGCGCGCCGATGCAGAGCGGCGGGCGGATGTGGGGCACCGCGGGCACGAGCGCACCGCGCATGCCCTCGCTGACGTAGGTCAGCGGGTTGAAGGCGGTCACGATCTGGAACCAGCGCAGCTGGTCGAGCGACGGCCACGGGTACTGGCTGCAGCCGGTGAAGAGGAGCGGCGTCAGCACGAGCGTGAACATCACCGTGATCCGGTTCGGCGGCACGAGCGTGCCCATCGTCAGGCCCATCGCTGCGCCGCACAGCGTCCCCAGCAGCAGGATGGCGACGAAGCAGCGGCGCGCCGGCCACCCGCCACGGCACCGACCCGAGGATGAGGACCCCGATCGGGAACATGCACATGGCCGCCACGAGCGCCCGCATCGCCGCGAACACCATCTTCTCGACGGCCACCAGCGCGACCGGGATCGGCGCCAGCAGCCGGTCCTCGATCTCCTTCGTGAAGCTGAACTCGATCACGAGCGGGAGCGCCGTCGACTGCAGCGCCGTCAGCATCGCCGTGAGCGCGACGACGCCCGGGAACAGCAGGTGCGTGTAGCCGGGCCGGGTGTAGCCGAGGCTCGCGAGCACCTTGCCGAACACGAACAGCATGAAGAGCGGCTGCAGCACCACCTGGGCCAGGAACACGGGCAGCTCGCGGCCGGTCACGAAGAGGTCGCGCCAGAGCACCGCCAGGAACACGCCGGGCGCGCTCGTCCGGGTCGTCGCCGCCGGTGCGCTCATCGCAGCGCCCGTCCGGTGAGGCCGATGAAGACGTCCTCGAGGCTCGGCTCGCCGATCTTCACGTCGGAGAGCGTGATCCCGTGAGCCGCGAGCGCGGTCGCGACCGGCGCCACCATGAGCGGCGCATCGCCCGAGACGTACAGGCGCACGTGGCCGTCGCTGCGCTCGAGCCGCTCGAGCCGGTCGACGCCGTCCAGCCGCTCGAGCGCCTCCACCGCCTGGTCGACCCCGCCGTCGGCCCCGGCCATCGCGATCTCGAGCGTGGTCTTGCCGGCCAGGCTGCGTGTGAGCGCGTCAGGCCGGTCGAGTGCGAGCAGGCGGCCGTGATCCATGATGCCGACCCGTTCGGCCAGCGTGGCCGCCTCGTCCATGTCATGGGTCGTGATCACGATCGTCACGCCCTGGTCGCGCAGGTCGCGGATGCGATCCCACACGAACAGGCGCGCCGCCGGGTCGAGGCCGGTGCTGGGCTCGTCCAGGAAGAGCACCTGCGGGGTATGCATCATCGCCCGGGCGATCATGATCCGCTGGGCCTGGCCGCCGGAGACGAAGTCGACCTTGTCGGCCGCCCGGTCGGTCAGGCCGAACAGCTCCAGCAGCTCGTCGGCGCGGCGGTTGCGCTCGGCGGCGGGCACGCGGTGGTAGGCCGCGTGGAAGATCAGGTTCTGGCGGATCGAGAGCGAGCGGTCGAGGTTGTTGCGCTGCGGCACCACCGCGAGCATGCTGCGCGCCCGCACGGGATCGCGTGCGGACGTCGATGCCGACGACGCGGGCGACGCCGCGCGCTCAGGCGCACCCGCGTCGTGAGCACGCCGATCGTCGTCGTCTTGCCGGCGCCGTTGGGTCCGAGGAGGCCGAACACCTCACCCCGCTGCGACGGTGAACGAGACGCCGTCGACCGCGTTCGCCGGGGCCTTCGGGTAGCGCTTCTGGAGCCCCTCCACCTCGACTGCCAGCGGCTCCGCCATCGCTCGTAAGGATAAGACGCCCCGGCGCGTAAGCGTTCCGTAAGCTCACCCGTCTGCGGGTTGCAACCCGGGGGCGGCTCTCCGATCATGCGCCCATGAGGGGTCTCCCGCTCGTCCGGGTCGCGCTTGCGGCCACGCTCGCCGTCGGCGCTGCGCTCGCCGTCGGCACGGCGCGCACGTCCGGCTCGCCGCTTCCGGGCGCGCCCAACTGCCCGATCTTCCCGGCGACGAACGTCTGGAACAAGCCGGTCGACTCGCTGCCCGTGGCCGCGAACTCGGCCACGATGCTGCATGCGATCGACTTCTCGGCCGGCCTGCACCCGGACTTCGGCTCCTTCGCCGGCTACGGCATCCCGGTGAACACGGTCGCGGGCAGCCAGGCCACCCACCGCGTCCGCTTCCAGTATGCGAGCGAGTCCGACAGGGGGCCGTACCCGATCCCGGCCAAGCCGCTGATCGAGGCGGGCTCCGACCGGCACATGCTGATCGTCGATCGCGGCAACTGCAAGCTCTACGAGCTCTTCGACGCCAGGCACACCGCCAGCGGCTGGCATGCGGGCTCGGGCGCGATCTGGACGCTCACCTCGAACCACCTGCGCCCGAACGGCTGGACGAGCGCCGACGCCGCCGGCCTGCCCATCCTGCCGGGCCTCGTGCGCCACTCCGAGGTGAAGGCGGGCCTGATCGACCACGCGCTGCGGTTCACCGCGCCGCACACCTGCTCTGGCCACATCTATCCCGCCCGCCACGACGCCGGCTCGGGCAGCTGCGCCAACTGGCCGCCGATGGGCCTGCGCATCCGCCTCAAGGCGTCGTTCAACGTCAACTCGCTGCCGCGCCCGGCCCGCGTGATCGCGATCGCGCTCCAGCGCTACGGGATGATCCTCGCCGACAACGGCTCGTCCGGCTACATCTCCGGGTTCTCCAACCCGCTCTTCAACGACGACGCTCTGCACACGCTGAACCAGATCAAGGGCCAGGATCTCGAGGTGGTCGACACCTCCACCCTGCGAAACGGCTGAGCGGGGCGCCCCGGCGCACGCCCGGCGCTGTTGAAGCCGCATCCCACCGCAGGCAGAATCCGGATCGGAATGGGTGAAGTCGGCGCAAAGCTGCGCAACGAGCGCGAGCGACGCGGGATCGGGATCGACGAGATCGAGGCCGAGACGCGCATCCGCGCGAAGTTCCTCCTCGCGCTCGAGGAGGAGCGCTTCGACGTGCTGCCCGGCCCGGCCTACGTGCGCGCCTTCGTCCGCGACTACGCCGAGCAGCTCGGCCTCGACCCGCAGGAGCTCGTGGCCGAGCTGAACGCCCGGCCCGACCTGGTCGAGGAGGTGGTGATGACGCCGCCGCGGCAGGTCGCCGCCGTGCCTCTGCTGGATCCCCGCGCCCGCATCGCCGCGTGGGCGCTCGCCGTCGTGCTCATCGCCGCGCTCGTGGCGATCGGGATCGTCGTGCTGGGATCGCGCGGCTCCTCGGCGAGCAGCGGGCAGACCGGCCGCACGCAACCGCCGAGCGGCACGCGCCCGGGCTCCGCCACCACCCAGCCGCCCACGACGAGTGCGTCGAGCACGACCACACCCGTCACGCCCAGCCACCCGGCCGCCCTCGAGCTGGTCGCGAGGAGCGGCAGCACGTGGCTCTCGGTGCGAGCCGGGTCGGCCACCGGCCAGGTGCTCTTCGAGAACACGCTCGCGTCGGGACACCACCTGCGGTTCGCCCGCCGCCGTCTGTGGGTGCGCGTCGGCGCTCCGTGGAACCTCGCCCTGGCCGCCGCGGGGCACCCGCTGGCGGTGCCGCTGCACGCCACCGGCGACATGCTGGTGACGGCCGCGGGCGCGCGCCCGGCGGCCTGATCCGGCGAGCTGCGGCGGTTGTCGCGCTGCCGGCCGGCCCCGATCTCGTAGTCTGCGCCGCGTGCGACGCCCCGACCGGGCCGACGGCATGCTGGTGCTCGCCAATGTGCTCTGGAGCCTGAACTACGCCACCACGAAGTACGCGTTCGAGCGCTGGAACCCGCTGGCCTTCTCCGGCCTGCGCTTCACGATCGCGGGCCTGGCGATGGCGGCGATCGTGCTGCGGCTCGAGGGCAGCCTCAGGGTGGCGCGGCGCGACGTGCCGCGGGTGGTGCTGGCCGGTGCGACCGGCATCTTCCTGAACCAGCTCACGTTCAACTATGCGCTCGACTACACGGCGGCGGCCAACGTCGCCCTGATCCTGGGGGCGGCGCCGGCGTTCACGGCGGCCTTCGCGGTGGCGCTCGGGCACGAGCGCGTCCGCCCCGTGCACTGGGTGGCGCTCGGCGTGTCGCTCGCGGGCGTCGCGCTCGTCGTCCAGGGTGGATCCGGCCTCGAGGGGTTCAGCCTGAAGGGCGACGTGCTCGCCATCTGCGCGGGCCTCACCTGGGCGGCCTACTCGGTCATGCTGCGGCCGCTCTTCGGCGACTACAGCGCGATGCGGCTCTCGACGCTCATGATCCTGGTCGGGGCGGTGCTCATGGCCCCGTTCGCCGCGGTGCAGCTCGCCAACCAGGACTTCGCCGACATCGGCGCCCTGCGCTGGGGCGCGCTCGCCTACTCGACGGTGTTTCCGCTCGTCGTGACCAACGTGCTCTACTTCGCCGCGCTGCGCCGCGTCGGCGCCGCCCGCGCGACGCTCTTCATGTACCTGCAGCCGTTCCTGGGCGCGCTCTTCGCGGCGCTTCTGCTGAGCGAGGCGATCGGCGGGATCCAGATCGTCGGCGGCGTGTTCATCGTCGGCGGTGTGGCGCTCGGGCGGATGTGGCAGGTGCGGCAGCACGATCCGGAGCTCGAGATCGAGCTCGAGATCCCGGCGGAGCCGTCCTGAGCCCGGCGACCGCGACGCCCATGCCGATCCCGAGCGCCCAGGCCCCGGCGTTCACGATCACGAACATGGCCCAGATCGCCGGCGTGTAGGTGCCGTTTCCCTCCGGGCTCGCCTGGTGGGGCAGCGTCGACTCGTGCACCACGACCGCCGTGAAGGCGACCGCACCGGCGGCCAGGATCGGGGCGATCGGCCACCTGCGCCACGCCGCCACAAGTCCGACAGCGAGGCCGATCAGGATGGCCGGATAGCCGTAGACCAGATCCACGCTGCCATCGTACGCGCGACCGGGCGGGTTTCAAGCGGACGCCGGGGTGCGCCGATGAAGGACGTGTGCAGGCGGACACCCTCACGCTACGCATCCTCGGCCGCACGACCGCCGTCCTCGCGATCGCTGCCCTGATCGACGGCGTGCGCCTCGCGGCGGGGACGACGACGATCGGCCCGACCACGGTCACGGCCCACTTCCAAAGCGACGCGAAGGCGCTGATCGCGCTCGTCGCCCTCGGGATCGCCGTGGCGAGCCAGCTGGGGACGCGCACGCGCAGCCCGCGGATGAACCTGATCGCCGCCGTGGCCGTCGCGGGCTTCGGCCTCGCCGCCCTGACCGAGGTCTGGCTCTGCGTCGGGCACTGGCACGCGCAGGCCACGCGGACGGCGATCGCCACCGGGTACGGCCCGACCGGGGCGCAGAACCACTACGGCCACGGCGTCGAGGTCGTCGTCGCCGGCGGCCTGCTCGCCATCGCCGCGGCGGTCGTCATCGCCGCCAGGGCGCGCACGCCGTCGCAGCCGCTCGGGCTCCAGGATCAGTTCCGGCCGTAGGTAGGCTTTCGGCGCCGATGCGCGCGTCGATCCGAAAGACCTTCCGCTTCGAGGCGGCCCACTCGCTGCCCGATCACGCGGGCAAATGCCGCGGCCTGCACGGCCACTCCTACCGCGTCGAGCTCTGCTTCGAGGGCGAGATCAAGCCGGCGCGAGGCGAGTCCGACGACGGCATGGTGCTCGACTTCCTGGCGGTGTCGGAGTGGTGGCGGCGCGAGGTCGAGCCACTGGTCGACCACCGCTTCCTGAACGAGACGATGCCCGAGCGGTTCCTGCCCACCACGGCCGAGCACATCGCCGCCTGGGTGCTCGGCCTGGTCGAGGCCGCCGGCCTGCCGGTCACGGAGGTGACCGTCTGGGAGACCGAGACGGCGGCGGCCACCGTGCGCCCATGACCACGTTGCCGGTCGTCGAGGTGTTCGGGCCGACCATCCAGGGAGAGGGCGAGCTCGCGGGCATGCCGACGGCGTTTGTGCGCTTCGGCGGCTGCGACTATCGCTGCAGCTGGTGCGACTCGCCCTTCGCCGTCCTGCCCGAGGACGTCCGCAAGGCGCCGCGGATGACGCCCGCCGAGGTGGCGGCGGCGCTCGCGGCCCTCGCCGGCAACCCGGAGTGGGTGACGCTCTCGGGCGGGAACCCGGCCCTGCTCGAGCTGGGCGAGCTCGTCTCGATGCTGCATGCCGACGGCCGCCGGGTGACCGTCGAGACGCAGGGCAGCGTGTGGCGCGACTGGCTCGCCGCGGTCGACCTGCTCACGGTCAGCCCCAAGCCGCCGTCGAGCGGGATGGCCACCCCCGCCAACGAGGAGGAGGCGGAGCGCTTCATGCAGCGCGCAGTCGCTGCCGCCGGCCGGACGGTGCTGAAGGTGGTCGTCTTCGACGAGGCGGACTACACCTGGGCGAGCGCCGTTCGCGCGCGGTACGCCGGGCTACCCTTCCACCTGTCGTGCGGCACCGACCCGCCCGGGCCGGGGACGTCGCACGCGGAGGCGCTCGACGGCGTCTCGGAGCGTTACCGGTGGCTGTGTGAGCGTGCCGCCCGCGACCCGGCGATGGACGGCGCGCGCATCCTGCCCCAGCTGCATGTCCTCGCATGGGGACACCAACGAGGCCACTGACCGCGAGGCGAACCGTGGAACTGACGAAGCTCGGAAATCCAGACGCGAAGTCCGACCGCACCATCGAGGCGTTCCCGATCGCCGACACGACGCAGGTGATCACGCTCGACTGCGCCGAGTTCACGTGCCGATGCCCGATCACGGGCCAGCCCGACTGGGCGACGATCGCGATCGAATACCGGCCGGGCAAGCTCGCGGTCGAGACGAAGAGCATGAAGCTCTACCTGGAGACCTTCCGCGAGGAGGGCATCTTCCACGAGCACCTGGCGACCGTCATACGCGACGATCTCGTGGCGGCGCTCGACCCGGTCGCGCTCACGGTCACCGTCCGCTTCAACTCGCGCGGCGGCATCGCGGTGACCGCCTCGAGCTCGTACCCGGCGTGAGCGCCGGCGCGGCGGTCGTCTGCCTCTCGGGCGGGCAGGACTCGACCACCTGCCTGTATGCCGCGCTGCGCCGCTACGAGCGCGTGCACGCCGTGTCGTTCGACTACGGCCAGCGCCACCGCATCGAGCTCGAGTGCGCCGCTGCGATCGCCGCCGAGGCGGGCGTGGAGCAGGTCGTGCTGCCGGTGGGCGTCTTCTCGCAGCTCGCCGACGCCAGCCTCACCAACCCGGCCATCGCCGGGCGGCTGGACGCGACGGGCACCGGCAACGCCTATGCGGAGCTGCGCGGCCTGCCGTCGTCGTTCGTGCCCGGGCGCAACATCATCTTCCTCGGCCTCGCCGCCGCGTTCGGCGCCCCCCGCGGCTACGCGACGGTGGTGGCCGGCGTGTGCTCGACCGACGAGGCCGGCTATCCGGACTGCCGGGCCGACTTCGTCGCCTCGCTGGCCGAGACGATCCGGATCGGGATGGACTGCCCCGAGTTCGCGATCGACGCTCCCGCTGCTGCATCGCACCAAGGCGCAGACGTGGGCGCTCGCCGACGAGCTCGGCGTGCTCGAGCTCGTGCGCACGCAGACGCACAGCTGCTACGAGGGCGTGCGCGGCGAGCTGCACGACTGGGGCCACGGCTGCGGGGAGTGCCCGGCGTGCGAGACGCGTGCACGGGGTTGGGCCGAGTTCCGGGCGGCCTCGTGACCGGGACGAACGGAGGAGCGGGGACAGTCCCCGCCGGGGCGGGGACAGTCCCCATCCGGATCGCGGTCGCCTCGACGCCGCTCACGGCGACGCTCGCGGAGGCCGTGCCGGCCGCCGTCGCCGCTGTGGAGGAGGCGGGCCGGCAGGGCGCCGCCATCGTGTGCCTGCCGGAGACCGGCGTGCCCGGACACCGCGTCCAGGGCCGGCCCGTGCCGGACGTGAGCGCGGAGGCGATCGATGCGGCGATCGCCCAGGTCGCCGCGGCGGCGCGTGCGGCGGAGGTCGTGACGATCGTCGGCGCCGAGCGGCCGACGCCCGCCGGGCGCGAGATCGTGGCGGTCGTGATCGGCGCGGACGGAGCGCGGCTCGGAGTGCAGGCAAAGACACAGATCGACCCCAGCGAGGAGCCGCACTACGTGGCCGGATCCGGCCGCCGCGTCTTCAGCGCGGCGGGGGTGACGTTCGGGATCGCGATCTGTCACGAGGGTTTCCGCTATCCCGAGATCGCCCGCGCGCTCGCGCTGGCCGGCGCCCGCATCGTCTTTGCCCCGCACTACGTCCACACCGATGACGGCTCGCTGCCTTCGCGCTGGTGCGACGCCCCCAATCCGTACAACGAGAAGGCGCTCATGTGCCGCGCGCTCGAGAACAGCGTCTACGTGGCCGCGGCCAACATCGCCGGCCCCGACCAGGGCTCGATCACCGGCATCATCGGCCCTGACGGTGCGCTCGTCACGAGCCTGCCCTACGGCGCGGTCGGAGTCGCAACCGCGGACATCGACCTCGACCGCGCCGACGCGCTGCTCGCGCGGCGGTGGGCGCCGAAGCGCAATATGCTCCACGCGTGGCCACCCCCGCCGTGAGCACGGTGCCCGACCGCAGCGCATTCGCAGCCGCCTATGCCGCCGAGGGCCAGCAGATGGACAACCTGTGCGGCTGCTTCTGGGCCAGCCTGGCGCTGCGCGCCGCCGGCATCGACGCCGACCAGGAGGCGGTCGCGCTCGTGGCGGGGGCGATCCTGCCCGGCGGCGACCCGCAGACGCACGTCGCGCCGGGAGCGACGCCGCGATGCGACTATCGCGTGGAGCTGCCCCTGGCCGCCGACCCCGCGACGGGAGGCACCGCCGCGCCGCCGCTGGCGGCCGCGATCGAGCGCCTGTCCGGCGGCACGCTCGCCGCGATCGAGGTGGCGGGGCCGTGGACGGGCGAGCACGTGTGTGCGCTCCTCGACCTGGCCGCGACGGCCGCGATCCTGATCGCCAACGTGCGCACCGGCCCCTTCTGGGGCTCGCGTCCCGATCCCGCGGTCCTGCTGGAGCATCTGGCCGGAGGCAGCCCCGAGCCGCCGCCGCCCGACTGGGACGTGGGTCATTTCGTCGAGCTCGCCGCCGTCGTGCGCGGCTCGGCCGCAGCGCTCGTCGTCGTCCGCGACACCTACCGCGAGCTGGGAGCGAACGGCCACCACCTGCAGCCGCCCGAGCGGGTGGCGGCAGCGCTGCGCCGCGACGACGGATCCCAGGGCGGCGTGCTCGTGGTCTGCTCGGCGACTGCCGCCGAGGGCCTGCGCGGGGCGCTCCGAGACGAGGGCTTCGAGCTGCGCGGCTGGGACAACGGCACGCCCCCACCGTCCCCGGGCTGAGCGGCGATGCTCGCGGTCGTGATCAGCCGAAACGGCGGGCCCGAGGTGCTCGAGCCAGGCGAGCGGCCGGAGCCGGTCGCGGGGGAGGGGCAGCTGCTGGTCGCGCTCGAGGCGGCCGGCGTGAACTTCCGCGACGTCTATGAGCGCCGCGGCGGCTACGGCACGCCCCCGCCGCTCGTCGCCGGTGCCGAGGGGGCGGGCAGCGTCGTCGCACTCGGTGCGGGCGTGTCCGAGTTCGCGGTCGGCGACCGGGTGAGCTGGACGAGCGCGACCGGCAGCTACGCCGAGCGCGTGCTGGTCGCCGCCGACCGCGCGGTGCAGGTGCCGGACGCCGTCTCGTCGGAGCAGGCGGCGGCCGTGCTGCTGCAGGGGATGACCGCCCACTACCTGGCGACGTCGACGTATCCCATTCGCCCCCGCGACGACGTGCTGGTGCATGCCGCCGCCGGCGGCGTCGGGCTGCTCCTGACCCAGATCGCGAAGATGCGCGGCGCCCGCGTGATCGCCACCGCCTCGACAGACGACAAGCGCCGCCTGGCGCGCGAGCACGGCGCCGACGAGACCATCGGCTACGAGGGCTTCGCCGATGCGGTGCGCGAGCTCACCGCCGGCGCCGGCGTCCACGTCGTCTACGACGGCATCGGCCGCGACACCTTCGACGCCGGCCTGTCCGTCCTGCGCCCACGTGGGCTCATGGCCCTGTACGGCGCCGCCAGCGGCCAGCCGGAGCCGCTCGAGCTGAACCGGCTCGCGGCCGGCGGTTCGCTGTTTGTGACCCGGCCGACCCTGCCCTACTACACCGCCTCCCGCGACGACCTGCTCGCGCGCGCCGAGCAGGTGTTCGAATGGGTGGCGACAGGCCGGCTGCGGGTGCTGATCGGAGGCCGCTACCCGCTCGCGGACGCCCGCCGGGCGCACGAGGATCTCGAGTCGCGGCGCACGCAGGGCAAGCTGATCCTTACCCCAGGGCGCGCATGACCCAGACCGCGAGCACGCGTGCGCAGCGGGCGACGTCCTCGAGCTCCACATGCTCGTCGACTGCATGCGCCAGCTCGGGGTCGCCGGGGCCGTAGAGCACCGTGGGCGTCGCGCCCTGGTTGATCAGCAGGCGCGCGTCCGAGCCGTACGGCACGCCGACGAACGGCGGCAGGCGGCCGTTCACGTCGCGGGCAGCCTCGCCCACCGCCCACGGCAGCGGGTGGTCGGACGGCACCGCGGCCGCTTCGAACCGGCCGCCGGTCACCTGCACCTCGACCGGGTGCTCGCGCAGCCACTCGTCGCCGGCGCAGGCGTCGGCCACCACCGCGCGCAGCTCCGCCTCGGCCTCGGCGACCGTCTGGCCGACGCGCACGCCGAACCGGCCCTCGGCCACGAGCCGCTCCGGCACGGTCGATGACCAGTCGCCGGCGTTCACGCGGCCGATCAACGTGGGGTAGGGCAGGCCCAGGTCGCGCATCGACTGCAGCTTCTCGGCAGCATTGCGCTCGGCCTCGTTGCGGGCCAGCGCGTCCATCACCGGCCAGAGCTTCTCGACGGCCGAGACGCCGCGGCGGCGAAACGCGGCGTGGGCGCTCTTGCCGGTCACGGTCAGTGTGAAGGTGATCGCGCCGGCCTGGGCGGTGACGATCTCGAGCCGGGTGGGCTCGGTGATCACCGCCCAGTCGCCGGTGCAGCCGGCCCGGATGGCCGCGAGCATGCCGGCGCCTCCGTCCTCCTCGCCAGGCACCGTCACCAGCATGGCCTCGCCGCCGAGCTCGAAGCCGGCCTCGGCGATCGCCCGCAACGCGCCCAGGCCGGCGACGACTCCGCCCTTCATGTCGCACGCACCGCGCCCGTACAGCGCCCCGTCGCGCACGCGCGGCCGAAACGGCGGCGACGTCCACGCCAGCTCGTCGCCCCCCGAGACGACGTCGATGTGCCCGGCGATCAGCACCCGCCGCCCGGCGGCGTCGCCGGTCAGCCGCCCGGTGACGACCGGATGGGTGTCGCGGGCCACCTCGACGCCGGGGAAGTCGGGATCGGTCGAGAGGTCGATCGCGGGCGTGTCGACGCGCTCGACCTCCAGCCCCGCGGTCGTCATGCGCAGGGCCACCTCGGTCTGCACGGCCCCCTCGTCGCCCGTCAGGCTCGGGATGGCGACGAGCGCGGCCAGGTCGTCGGCCAGGCGGTCGCGGTCGACGTTCGCCACCACGGCCAGCTCGGCCGGACTCAGGTTCTTCATCCGCGCAGGAGCGGGCGGGTGATGCAGGTGGGGCCGCCGGAGCCGTTGATGCACACCTCGTCCCCGGGAAACGTGTGCACCTCGCAGCCGCGGTCGAGCAGCGCGCGCTGCGTGACCGGGTTGCCCTCGACCATCACGACCACGCCCGGCCGCACGGCCAGGATGTTGCAGCCCTGGGTGACGAGCTCTTCCTCCGGCACCGGCACCATCTCGACCGCATGCTCGCCCAGGAGCTCGTACAGGCCGGCGGGGAGCTGAGGCAGGAAGACGACCGCCAGGTCGTCGCTGATGGGCGAGATGACCGAGAGCAGGTGCAGGCACTCCGCCGGGCCGTTGGCGTAGGGCACATCGAACACGCGCACGTCGCCGCCGACGAGCTCTGCCAGCCGCCGGGCGCCGGCCGCATTCGTGCGCAGCGAGCGGCCGATGCAGAAGACGTCCGGCCGCAGCCAGAAGGTGTCGCCGCCGTCGGCCGTCTCGGGGTCGTCGAGCTGCCCGATCACGGGCATGTCGTGCTCGGCCGCCCAGGCCTCGAGCGCAGCCGCCTCGCCCTGGCGGTTCGGCTTGCCTGACCGCAGCCCGATCATGCCGCGGTCGGTGACGAGCGCGGGGTCGAAGGTGTAGACGAGGTCGGGGCTCGCCGTCTCGGCCGCGAGCTGGTGCACGGCCACGCCGAGGTCGGCGAGGATCGTGCAGAAGACGTCGTGCTGGCGCTGGGCGGCGGGCAGGTCGACCGGGTGCAGGTACCCGTGCGCAGGGTCGTCGTGGGCGTGTCCGAACGCCTCGCCGGGGCGCTTCACCAGCACCTCATGCAGCGGGGCGGTCATGCTCTGGGCGCCGAAGCGGCGCGTCTGCGGGGTTGCGATGTGAGCCATGTCGGCAACATTAGATGTTCTGGGACGAAATCTCCGCGGCTTGCCGGACATGAGCAGGGGTGACGACCCAGCCACGCCGGAGGATGACCCTGCATTTCACCGAGACACGAGAGGCGCGCTTCACCCGCGTCTACGGGCAGCACCACGAGACGGTGCGCCGCTACGTCTGGCGGCGCGATCCCGAGATCGTCGACGACGTGGTCGCCGAGACCTTCCTGGTCGCCTGGCGGCGGCTCGACGAGATCCCGGAGCAGGCGGCGCCGTGGCTGATCGGCGTCGCCCGCAACGTGCGCCGCAACGAACGCCGCGGCGCCCGCCGTCAGCAGGCCGTGAGCGTGCGTCTCGCCGATACCGTGCCGGCGCTCGCCGGCGTCGACGCGCCCCGCGAGGCCGCGGCCGTCGAGGCCGCGCTGCGCGCGCTCGCGCCCCGCGATCGCGAGGTGCTGCTGCTCGCCGTGTGGGACGGGCTCGACCGGGCCGCGATCGCGGCGGCCCTCGGCTGCTCGAAGGCCAACGCCAGCCTGCGCCTGCACCGCGCCCGCCGCCGCCTCGCCGCCGCCCTTCACGAGATCGATGCCGACTCCAGCCGCGGCCTCGCATTCGCCGATTCCAGGAGGTCATGATGGCCCGCTCCGACACCCTCGACATCCTCCGCCGGCTCGATCCGGCCGCTTCGCTCGCCCCGGCCGACGCGCATGCCCGGGAGGCGCTGCGGCGCCGGATCGCGGCGGTGCCCATCCGCCCGTCCGGCCGCCGCCCCCGCCGCCGCCGCGCGACCGTGCTGGCGGCGGCGACGGCGCTGCTGCTCGCCGTCGGCGTGGGCGCCGTCTGGGCCGCGGACGCGCTCGGGCCGCTCGCGCTCTTCCGGGCCAACCCCTCCTACAACGACGACCCGAACGCGGGTCGGCTGTGGCACCAGCAGGTGATCCCCGGTTCCGTGTTCAAGGCCGCGACCCTGCGCATCGCGCATGTCGGTCGGGTGCAGTTCTGGTTCGGGCGCACGCGGACGCACGGCTGGTGCGGCGCCCTGCGGCTGCCCACGGGCGACTGGGTGGGCACCGGCCGCGACCCGCTCGACGGCGGCGGCACCGTCCCCGGCTGCATGCCGACCCGCACGCAGGTCAACGGCCAGGACCCCGTCTACGTGATCAACGGCTTCGACTACCAGGAGGGCAACGTCGACGCCGTCGGCCGCGGCGGATCGTTCTGGCGGATCGAGTACGGCCTGATCACGATCCGCGGCGCCGTCCGCGTGACCGACCGGGTGTCGGGCCGCAGCGCGCCGGTCGCACGGGGCGGCGCCTTCGCCCTCGCGCTGCCCTTCCCGGACGGGAATTCCGCGCCGATGCACCTCGTCGCGTACGACGCGCAGGGCAAGGTTGTCGGACAAGCGTGAGCGGCGGGGTACACTCCCGGCGCCGTGTCGGAGGAACATGACTATCGGGCCGAGTACAACGAGGCCGTGCGCCGTGCGATCGCCGGCGACGTCGGTGTCTACCGCGACTTCGACCGCCACCGCCAGGAGACGGTGTGGCGGCTGCTCTCGAGCGACCGCCAGGCGCTGCTGCGGTTCTGCCAGCGCCAGGGCATCTCGGTCGGCAAGATGGAGACGATGCAGACGCTGAAGAGCCCGAAGCCGCTCCTGCAGCTGATCGCACACGGCCACGACGCCGACACCGTCGCTCGCTGGGCGCGGCGCGGGTAACCCGTTGGCCTGGTTGATCGTCGTCGACTTCGACGGCACCATCACCGAGCGCGACACCCTCGACGACGTGCTCGAGCGCTACGCGCCCGAGGCCTACGAGCAGGCCGAGGCGGGGCTCGCCGCCGGCCGGCTGACGCTGCGCGAGTGCATGGAGCAGGAGTTCGCGCCCGTCTGCGGCGACCCCGAGACGATCATCTCCGAGGCGGTCGATGCGGCCGTCGTCCGGCCCGGGTTCGCGGAGTTCGTGCAGGCCGGCGAGGCCGCCGGGCATCGGATCGTGGTCGTCTCCGGCGGGTTCGAGTCGATCATCCGGCCCGTGCTCGCCCGCGAGGACGCCGGCCATCTGCCGGTGTTCGCCCACGAGGCCAGCTTCACCCCGCAGGGCACGACCCTCGAGTTTCGCCACTGGGACGACTGTGCTGCCTGCGGCGAGGAGTGCAAGCGCTCGATCGTCGCGGGGCTTCGCAACGGCGACGAGGTCGTCTACATCGGCGACGGCTACTCCGACCGCTGCGCCGCGCTCGTCGCCGACCGCCGGTTCGCGCGCCGGTTCCTGGCGTCAGACCTCGACGATGCCGGCGTCGAGTACACCCCGTTCGACGACTTCCACACGGTGCGCGAGGCGCTGCTGGGGCCGGACGCCAACGCGGCGCCCGACCCCAGCCAGAGCGGCTAGTCGCCCGAGGCCAGGCCGGCCTCGATCGCCTCCAGCTCCTCCTCCGAGCCCATCCGCACGGGGCCCTTGAACCAGTTCTTGGCCGACAGGATCCACCATCCGCCGAAGAGGATGAAGGCGCCGCCGACCGTCAGCGGGGCGTAGTTCACGTCGGCCCAGTTGACGGTGACCAGGAAGTGGTTCGTCCCGACGACGGCCGAGTTGCCCGGGATGCCGTCGGGGAACAGGGGCAGCAGGAACAGGATGCAGATCAGGACGATCCACAGGATCGCGAGCGGGTCGATCCACTTGTAATGCTTGCCGAGGTGCCACGCGCCCGTCTCGAACTTGTCCTTGGCGCGGTAGCGCAGGAAGATCGGCAGCACGAAGGCGATGTAGAGGCCGATCACCGCGATCGACGTGCCCACCGCGTAGCCGATCACCGGGTTCTTCAGCGTGGGCAGCATGAGCGCCCATGCCAGCACGCAGATCGCCCAGACCGAATTCACCGGCACCCGTTCGCGCGGCGACACCTTGCGCCACAACTGGTGCCCCGGGATCGCCCGGTCCCGGCTGAAGGCGAACATCATCCGTGATGCCGACGTCACCGATGCGAGGCCGCAGAAGAACTGGGCCACGCAGGCGATCACGAGCAGGAACTCGGCCCACTTGTTGCTCATCGCGTTCTGCCAGATGTACTGCACCGCGAACCCGTACTGCGCGGCGGTGTTGGCCACCGGGCCGGGGATCGCGAAGGTGACCGCCACGAGCAGGATGAACCCGAAGATGACCGACACGACGACCGACATCACCATGCCGATCGCGGCCGATCGCGACGCGTTGCGGGTCTCCTCGCTCATGTGCGCCGAGGCGTCGTAGCCCGTGATCGTGTACTGGGACATCAGCAGCCCGATGCCGAACACGAACCAGAACACGGGATTGGCGAAGCTCTGCCCCTGGAAGCCCGAGAAGTTCTCGGTGTCGGTGAACACGAAGCTCAGCGACTTGTGGTGGTCGGGGATGAAGATCAGGACGAGCACGATCACGAGCACGCCGCCCATGTGCCACCAGGCCGAGATGTTGTTGATCATCGCCAGCAGGCGCACCCCGAACGTGTTGATCAGCCCGTGCAGGACGATGATCACCGTGTAGACGAGGAACACATGCTCCTTGCTGAGCGACATGCTGAACCACAGGTTGAGCAGCGAGGAGATGAACGTGGCCGCGCCGAAGTCGATGGCGGCCGTGACGGCGACCTGACCGAGGAAGTTGAACCAGCCGGTGAACCAGCCCCAGCCCGGGCTCCCGAGCCGCGACGACCAGTAGTAGAGGCCGCCCGCGGTCGGGTACGTGGACGCGATCTCGCCCATGGCGAGCGACACCAGGATGCAGAAGCCGCCGACGAGCAGCCAGCCCCACGTGACAGCGACCGGGCCGCCCCACACGATCGCGATGTAGTACGACGTGAGGCACCCGGCGAGGATCGAGATGATGGTGAACGAGATGGCGAAGTTCGAGAACCCGCCCCAGCCGCGCAGAAGCTCCTGTGCGTAGCCGAGCTTGTGCAGCATCTGCTCGTCTTCCGACAGGTGCTGGAGCTGGCTGGGAGGGCCCCCTCCGGCTCCCGGATCCGTGCTCATACGCCCTCCTTAGGGTCGTTGTCGCGTCCGACACTAGACCCTGGGCCGGTCGGAGTAAAGGCCGCCCTTGCGACTGGTCTAGACCACCCTCAGGCAGCGCTGCGGGCGCGCTCTGCGGCGAGCGAGGCGAAGCGCTCGGCCATGCCCTGGCCGATGGCGACATGCGCGTCGAGGTGGGCCTCGAGCTCGGCCAGGTAGCGCTCCTCGGTGTAGCCGGCCTGCTCGAGCTCCGGCTTGCCCCACCGCATCCAGTTCAGCAGGATGTCGCGGGTGACCTCGATGTGAAACTGCGTCCCCCAGGCCGCCTCGCCCAGACGAAACGCCTGCAAACAGGTCGAATTCCGGGCCAGCTCGACGGCTCCGGGCGGCAGGTCGCAGGCGTAGTGGTGCCACTGCATGGCCATGAACGTCTCCGGCACGCCGGCGAGCACGGGGTCGGAGCCGGCGGTCGCGTTCGCGTGCACCTGCACCCAGCCGACCTCGGACGGGTCGCTGCGGTGCACATTGCCCCCCGCCGCCTTCGTCAGCAGCTGGGCGCCGAGGCACAGCCCGATCACCGGGACGCCGTCGGCGAGCGCCTCGCGCAGCAGCTCGATCTCCTCGTCGATCCAGGGGAAGACGTCGCTCTCGTGGGTGTTGGCGGTGCCGCCGCAGGAGATCACGGCGTCGTAGCCCGCGAGGCTCTTCGGCAGCTCGTGCTGGGCGACGTCGACCGCGTCGATGCGGAAGCCGTGCAGGCGCAGCGGCGCCAGGAACAGGCCGCCGGGCCCGCTGGGCTCGTTCACGATGTGCAGTGCCCGCATCTCAGCTCCCCTCGACGATCTTGGCGGCTTCGCGATACGGCGCCTGCTCGCGCCGGATCAGGTCGGGATTCGTGCCGCGGGCGTGCGCGAGCTCGAGCGTCAGGAGCTGCAGCGGAACGGCCGCGCCGAGCAGTGCGGCGGCGACCGCGGGCAGGTCGTCGGCGACCGGGGCCGGCACGAGGCCGGCGGGTGCCAGGTCGGCCAGGTCCGGGTCGGTGGTGATGGCTGCGCAGGCGATCCCGATCCGGGCACATGCCTGCAGCGCCACCCGGGCGCGGGCGGTGCGCCGGGCCGAAGCGCGGCGGTCGCAGAGGACGAGCACGACGCCGGTCTCGGGGCCGGTCGCCGGCAGATGGCCGTGGAGCAGCGTCTCGAGGTCGCGCATCGCGGTCGGCAGGTGGCAGGCCTCCTCGATCTTGAGCACGAGCTCGCGCGCGCTCGTGCGGTCGGCGCCGCCGCCGACGATCAGGAGCTGTGAGCAGCCGTGCAGGTGCTTGGCCGCGGCTGCCGCCGCCGCCCGCGACTCCAGCCCGGCCGCGACCGTGCGCCCGGCCGCCCCGGCGTCGGCGGGCGCGCCCGACGCTGCTCCGGCCAGGGCCAGCCCGGCGCAGAGCGGGGAGAGGTAGCCCACCGTGTGGCACCACGACCGATCGACGAAGGGCGTCGCCAGCACCGCGTCGGCGTGCCGGGTCGACTCCGACTCGGGCCGGGCCGTGATCAGCCCCGTCGCCGAGCCGGCGGCCCGCGCTGCCTGGAGCGCCTGCACCGTGGCCCACGTGCCGCCCTCGTGCGAGACGCCGATGACCGCGCCGCCGCGCTGCGGCTCGCAATAGGCCTCGAACGCCCCCCGCGAGACCGCGGCGACGCCCGCCTCGCGCAGCATCTCGGCGACGCCCAGCGAGCCGTGCTCGCTCGTGCCGCAGCCGACGATCGCGAGCGGGCCCTCGCCGCGGGCGAGCAGGGCCAGGGCCGCCGGGTCGGCGCCGTCGCCGCCGGCGACGATGCGCTCGGCCAGTGCGGGCTCGGCCTCGATCATCTCCTGCATCACCCAGGGCGGCGCCTCCCGCAGCTCGGGGAAGTGGTCGGGGTCGTACCAGTCGCTCGTCATGTCGCCTCCGCCGGCTCCAGCCGGCCGCCCAGGTGCTCGGCCAGGAACTCCTCGGCGGCGGCATGGAATTTGAGGTTGTTCTCGGGCTTGCGGAACCCGTGGCCCTCGTCGGGGAAGACCATGTAACGGTGGGGGATGCCGCGCTCGGTCATCGCCGCGACGATCTGCTCGGACTCCTCCTTCTTCACGCGCGGGTCGTTCGCGCCCTGGGCGATCAGCATCGGGATGCGGATCTGGTCGACCCGCGAGAGCGGCGAGCGCGACCACAGGAAGTCGGCGTCGGTGTCGGGGTTCCCGACCCGGCGGTGGAACTGGGCGACGAGCGGCGCCCAGTACGGCGGGATGCTGCGGATCAGCGTGCGCAGGTCGGACGGGCCGACGACGTCGATCGCGCAGCGGAACGCGTCCGGCGAGAACGTGGCGCCGACGAGCGCGGCGTAGCCGCCGTACGAGCCGCCGTAGATCGCGATCCGGTCGGGATCGGCGTAGCCCTGCTCGGCCACCCAGGCAACGGCGTCGAGCAGGTCGTCGTGCATGCGGGCGCCCCACTCGCGGTCGCCCGCGTTCAGGAAGTCCTTGCCGTAGCCCGTCGATCCGCGGTAGTTGACCTGGACGCACAGGTAGCCGCGGTTGGCGAGCCACTGCGGGTCGGGGGCGAAGCCCCATTCGTCGCGCGCCCACGGGCCGCCGTGCACGAAGAGCACCGTCGGGGTGCGGGTGCGGTCGGAGCCGGGCGGGAAGGTGAGGTAGCCGTGCACCTCGAGGCCGTCGCGGGCCGTGAACGTGAAGGGCTCCATCGCCGCGAGTGTGTACTCCGCGAGGTCGGGCTTGTGCGCGAACAGGAACGTGCCGGTGCCGCTGCGGCGGTCGAAGGCGTAGTAGGCAACGGGCCCGTCGTCGGCGGTGAAGCCGACGATCCAGATCCGGTCGGCGCGGTCGCGGCCGCGAAAGTGCAGGTCGCCGGGGTGCAGCGCGCGCATGGCCTCGACGTCGGCGCGCAGGGCGTCGTCGAGCACGACGTGGTCGGCCCGCTCGCGGGTGAACGTGACCACCTGAACGCGGTGCGTGTCGGGGTCGATCAGCACGTCGGAGACGTCATAGGTGGGATCCTCGGCGAGCACCTCGAAGGCGCCGGTGGCGACATCCATCTGCACGAGCCGGGCGGCGTTCACGTCCTTCGACGTCACCAGGTAGATGGCGTCGCCCGCGTGCGTGAACCCGGCCACGTCGGTCGAGATCGCGTCCTCGGAGCCGACCGCGAGCAGCGTCCGGTACTCGCCGGCCGCCGGGTCGCCGACCTGGATCTCGACCCCGCCGTCGGCCAGGAAGGCCATGCCGCCGCGCACCGCCAGCTCGGTGTCGACCAGCCACCCGGCGAAGCCGGGATTCTCGGCGCGCAGCTCGAGCGACCCGTCGCGGACGTCGAGCAGGTAGGCGTCGTGCAGCTCGGGGTTGCGCCGGTTGAGACCGATCAGCAGGTGGTGCGGCTGGCGCCGGTCGGCCGCCAGGATGCGCGCCTGCACGCCGTCGAACGGCGTCACGTCGACGTCGCCGCCATCCTCCAGGTCGACCACGTGCAGGTGCCAGTTCTCGTCGCCGCCCGAGTCCTGGGGGTAGACGATGTGGCGGTTGTCCGGGCACCACGCGAAGCTGCGCACGCCCCGCTCGCGGTCGTTCGAGACCGGCGCTGCGTCGTCGCCGCCGAGCGTGCCCACCCACACGTTCAGGATGCCGTCGACCGGTGCGATGTACGCGACGCGGCGGCCGTCGGGCGACACGGCTGGGGCGAGCCTCTCCGGGTTGCCGAAGAGCACGTCGCGGGGAATGAGATCGACCATCTGGCGGCGATTGTATCCAGGCGCCGCCGTCGGCCGACCGCCATACACTCCCGCGCATGGATCCGCGCCCGATCGGGATGTTCGATTCCGGGGTCGGCGGGCTGACGGTGCTGCACGAGTGCCTGGTCAGCCTGCCGAACGAGGACTTCGTCTACTTCGGCGACTCCTCGCCCGAGCGCTTCCCCTACGGGCCCAAGCCGGCGGCCACGATCCGCCGGTTCGCGCACGAGATCGCCACGCACCTGGCCGCGATTGACACCAAGCTCGTCGTCGTCGCCTGCAACGCCGCCACCTCCGCCGCCCTGCCCGAGCTGCAGCGCGAGTTCGCGGTGCCGCTGATCGGCGTGATCACGCCCGAGGCGCGGGCGGCGGTGCAGGTCACGCGCAACCGCCGCGTCGGCGTGATGGCGACGCAGGCGACCGTCGCCAGCGGCCGCTATCCCGCCGCGGTGAATGCGCTCGACGCCGGGATCGAGGTGACCCAGGTCGCCTGCCCCGACCTCGTGCCGCTGATCCAGAGCGGCGACACGCACGGCCACGAGCTGCACGAGGCCGCGAAGACGTATGCCGCACCGCTCAAGCGCGCGGGCGCGGACACGGTGATCCTCGGGTGCACGCACTACCCGCTGATCAGGCAGATGCTGCAGCGCATCTACGGTCGCGACGTCACGCTCATCACCTCGGCCGAGGAGATCGCGAGCGAGGTGGCGGCGACCCTGGCGCGGCGGGGTGTCGGCAACGACCCCGAGCGCGAGGGGCAGTACCGCTTCCTGTGCACCGGCGATCCGGCCGCCTTCCTCGACGTGGCCGGGCGGTTCCTGCAGCTGCCGCTCACCGGGGTCGAGCGCGTCGACCCGGACACGCTGCGGGTGGCCGCATGAGCCGGGCCGACGGGCGCGGTCCCGAGGACCTGCGCGAGATCGAGATCGAGCCGGACTTCATCCCCTCGGCGTCGGGCTCGGCGCTCTTCCGGATCGGGTCCACCCGCCTGATCTGCACGGCAATGGTCGAGGAGTCGGTGCCGCCGTGGATGCGCGGGCGCGGCAGCGGCTGGGTCACGTCCGAGTACGGCATGCTGCCGGGCTCGACCTCGGAGCGCAAGTCGCGCGACTCGAGCCGTGGCCGGGTGGACGGGCGCACGGTCGAGATCCAGCGGCTCGTCGGCCGGTCGCTGCGATCGGTGGTCGACTTCAAGGCGCTCGGCGAGCGCACGGTGTGGATCGACTGCGACGTGATCCAGGCCGACGGCGGCACCCGCTGCGCGGCCATCTGCGGCGGCTACGTCGCCATGCACATGGCCCTCCAGCGGCTCGTCACCCGCGGGGCGCTGCCGCGCGTGCCGCTGCGCGACTCGGTCGCGGCCGTGTCGGTCGGCATCGTCGACTCCGAGCCGCTGCTCGATCTGCCCTACGCGGAGGACAGCCGCGCCGAGGTCGACATGAACGTCGTCATGACCGGCAACGGCGAGCTGATCGAGGTGCAGGCCACCGCCGAGCGAACGCCGTTCGGGCGAGCCTCGCTCGACCGGCTGCTGGAGCTGGCGGCGGGCGGCATCGAGGCGATCGGCCGCGAGCAGGCCCGGGTGCTCTCCGGCGCGTGAGCGGCAGGCGGATCGTGCTCGCGTCCGGCAACGCGCACAAGGCTCGCGAGCTCCAGCGCGTGCTGCCCGGATGGACGGTGGAGCCCTTCGCCGGCGAGCTGCCCGAGGAGACGGGCGACACGTTCGTGGCGAACGCGCTCCTGAAGGCGCGCCACGTGCACCGGGCGATCGCCGCCGAGGCGTGGGTGCTGGCCGACGACTCGGGCATCGAGGCGGCGGCGCTCGCCGGAGCGCCGGGCGTGCGCTCGGCCCGCTACGCCGGCGAGGATGCGACCGACGCCCAGAACCTGCACAAGCTGCTCGCCGCGGTGGGTGAGGACGACGACCGCCGCGTGCGCTACGTCGCCGAGCTCGTCGCGATCGCGCCCGACGGGCGGGAGCTGCACGCCCGCGGCGAGCTGCGCGGCACGCTCGCCGCGGCGCCGCGCGGGAGCGGCGGCTTCGGCTACGACCCGGCCGTCGTGCCCGAGGGCGAGACGCGCACGGTCGCCGAGATGAGCCCCGACGAGAAGGACGCGGTGTCGCACCGCGCCCGCGCCGCCGCGGCGCTGCTGCCCCAGCTGCCTTCGTAAAGGGGCCTGGCCCCATGCAGGGAGCGTGACGGAAGTGTCACGGGCACCGTTCGGGGTCTGACCCCGTGTGGGGTGGGGGACAGTCCCCGCTTCTTCGTGGGGTGCCTGGCACCGCCACGCGGTGCCAGGCACCTGCCGAATCTCCTTGCCGTGTCACTGTTTCTGCGGCTATGGTGCTCCGATGAAGTGTCACCTCTCGTCGCAGGTCATGACGCCGGCGTATCCCGCCGGACCGGGGTGTCGCGCGCGCTAGATCGATCTCGCATCATCTGCACCGCCGTCGGCCCCGGGAAACCCACCCGGGGCTTTTTGTTGGACCGACCACACCATGCTTGCAATCGAGGCACACGAGCTGACGAAGGCGTTCTCCGCCGGGCGCGGACGCGCGCGGCGCACGGTCGAGGCGGTACGCGACATCACCTTCCAGGTCGAGCGGGGCGAGCGGCTGGCCTACATCGGGCCGAACGGCGCCGGCAAGTCGACCTCGATCAAGATGCTGACCGGCATCCTGCACCCCACGAGCGGCCGGGCGACCGTGCTCGGCCTGGTGCCGTGGACGCACCGGCGCGACCTCGCCCGCCGCATCGGCACGCTCTTCGGCCAGCGCTCGCAGCTCTGGTTCGAGCTGACGACGCGCCAGACGCTGCGCCTGCTCGCCCGCATCTACCGCCTCGACGAGGCTGACGCCCGCCGCCGCACCGACGAGCTGGCCGGCCTGCTCGACGCCGCCGACCTGCTGGATGTGCCCGTGCGCTCGCTCTCGCTCGGGCAGCGCATGCGCTGCGAGCTCGCGGCGACGGTGCTGCACGGGCCGGAGGTGCTGTTCCTGGACGAGCCCACGATCGGGCTCGACCTGCTCGCCAAGCAGCGGTTCCGGGAGATGGTCGTGCGCCTGAACGAGGAGCGCGGGACGACGGTCTTCCTCACCTCGCACGACGTGGCCGACATCGAGCATGTCGCCGACCGGGTGGTCGTGATCAACGGCGGCACGATCATCTACGACGACCAGGTGCAGCGCATGCGCCGGACGCTCCTGCAGACCAAGCTGATCGAGGTGCGCTTCGACGAGGCGCCCGGCGACCTGGTCATGGACGGCGTCCAGGTCACGGCCCAGTCGGACACCGTGTACGGGCTCGTGGTCGACACCCGCCGGCTCTCGGTGCGGGCCGTGCTCGACGGGCTGCTCGACGGCTACGCGATCGCCGACATCTCGGTGGTCGACCCGCCGCTCGAGCAGGTCATCTCCGAGATCTACGGAGGTCGCAGGTGACCGCGATGGCCGCACAGCTGCACATCTCCGCCCGGCGCGCGCTGCACCAGCCGGGTGAGCTGGCCGTGCGCGTGGCGTTCTACGCGCTCGTCCTGGTCATCTTCTCCGCCCTGTGGTCGGCCGCGACGCGGGCGAACGGCGGGTCGATCGCCGGCTACGACGACCGCGCGCTGCTCTGGTACGTGGCCGCCGCGGAGGGATCCGTGATCGCGACCAAGCCGCGCATGATCGAGAACATCGGCTGGGACATCTCCTCCGGCGCGATCGTGATCGAGATGCTGCGGCCCGCGTCGGTGGTCGGGCTGCGCCTGGCGGCCGAGCTGGGCGAGGCGCTCGTGCGGCTCGTGTCCGCCCTTCTGGTCGGGTCGGTGATCGTGTGGCTCTACGTCGGGCCTCCGCCGAGCGCCGCGGCGCTCGCGCTGGCGGTGCCCTCGACGGTGCTGGCGCTCGCCTGCAACCTGGCGGCCCAGCATGCGTTCGCCGGCGCCGCCTTCTGGCTGCGGGACGCGCGCTCGACGTGGTTCCTGTACCAGAAGCTCGTGTTCCTGGTGGGCGGGATGCTGCTGCCGCTCGAGTTCCTGCCCGCGACGCTCGAGGCAATCGCGAAGGTGCTCCCGTTCGCGGCGATGGCCTATGCACCGGCGCGGCTCGCGTCCGGGCATGTCGAGCCTGCGCTCCTGGCTGTGCAGCTGGGCTGGCTGACCGTGCTCCTGGGCTGCGCCGTCGCGGTGTTCGCCGCCGGGGAGCGCCGGCTGGAGGTGGTGGGCGGATGACGGTCGCGCTGGCCACGGTGCGCACGGCGTTCCTGGAGGCGTGGTCGAACCGGCGCGGCTTCTGGTTCCAGGTGGCGGTCATGATGGTGAACGACGTCGCCTGGGTCGCGTTCTGGGTGCTCTTCTTCGACCGGGTCGGGGTGCTGCACGGCTGGGACACCCACAAGGTGCTGCTGCTGTTCGCGATCCTGTGCACGTGCAGCGGCGCGAGCCTCGGCCTGCTCGCGAACTCGCGCCGGATCGGCGAGCTGGTCGCCGGCGGCGGCCTGGACGCCGCCCTCGCCCTGCCCACCAGCCCGCTCGCCTACCTGCTCACACGCCGCGTCGACACGGCGCTGCTCGGCGACCTCGCGTTCGGGCCGGTGCTCTTCTTCGCCGCCGGCGACGTCACCCCCGAGCGGCTGGCGGTGTTCGTCTTCGGCGCGATCTGCGGCACCGTCGTCCTGGTCAGCTTCCTGGTCGCGCTCGGATCGGTGACGCTCTTTGCGGGCGGCCGCGGCGAGCAGGCCGACCTCGGCTTCCAGGCGATCCTGATCTTCGCGTCCTACCCGCTCGACGTGTTCGGCGGCCTCACCAAGCTCGTCCTCTTCACCGCGATCCCGGCCGCGTTCGTGACCGGCCTGCCGACGCGGCTCGTCGCCAGCTTCAGCTGGCCGGAGGCGGCGGTCGCACTCGCGGCGGCGGCGTTCTTCGCGCTGGCCGCCGTCGCCACCTTCACGCTCGGCCTGCGCCGCTACAGCTCGGGCGCGCTGTGGACGCGGGCGTGAGCGTCACGCCAGGCCCCCGAGCTCGGGCTCGGCCGGCTGGTGGCGCGACCAGTGCCACCAGTTGATCTCGGCGCCGAGGATGAGGATGTTCGTCATCAGGTAGAGCCAGACGAGCAGCAGCACGAGGCCGCCGAACGCGCGCAGGGCGAGCAGCTGGTCGGAGAAGCGCAGGTACAGCGACAGGGCCGAGAAGAGCGCCTGGAAGAGCACCGTGCCGACGAGCGCCCCCGGCCACACGTCGGCCGTGTGCAGCTCGACGTTCGTGAGGACGCGGTAGACGGTGATCAGGAACAGGAAGGTGCCGGCGCTCGTGGCCGCCAGCGTGGCGATGTACGGGATCAGCTTGAGGTCGATCAGGTGGGGCACGTGGCGGTGGTACCAGCCGGTGGCGGCCGTGGTCACGATGAGCGACGTGAAGAGCACGAGCAGCGACAGGGTGACGAGGACGAACGTGATCCACTTCTGGTGCAGGAACGTGCGGTTCTGGACGCCGAAGACGATGTTCAGCGCCGACTCGAGCGACGAGTAGAAGCCGAGCGTGCCCCACACGAGGCCGAGGAAGCCGATCACGCCGAGCGTGCCGGCGTCGCGCTGGATGGCGTGCACGGTGTTCAGGAGGTCGCGCGCGGACTGCCCCGGCAGGATGTGGGCGAGCTCGCGGATCAGATAGGAGTTCGGCGAGACGTGGCCGGCGAAGCCGAGCAGCGACGCCGTCAGGAACAGGAACGGCACGAGCGACAGGAGCGCGTAGTAGGCGACCATCGCGGCCAGGTGCGGTCCGCGATCGCGCAGGTACTTGGAGATCACGGGATGCCCGAACTCGGCCATCGTCCGCAGCGGGTGCAGGACGAGCCGGGGGGTGTTCGCTGCCATGGGCGGTGAGGATATCGGCATGTGCTAGGTTCAACGGCATGGATGCCGCGGCTGCGATCGACGAGCTGAAGGGCCTTTCCACGCAGATCGAGGTGATCATGGTGGCGGGCCGCGACGGTGCCGTGACCGCCGCGACGGTCGACGACGCCCGGGCCGCGCGCCTCGGCGGCCTCGCCCGCGACCTGGTGGCGGGCGCCGACTCCGTCCGCGGCGACCTCGGCCGCGACGCGCTCGCACAGCTCCAGGCGGCCACACCGGACGGCAGCGTCTTCGTCGTCCTGGACGGCGATCGCATGGCCGTGGCGACGACCGGCGCCGACCCCACCGTCGGCCTCGTCTTCTACGACCTGAAGACGCTGTTGCGCCAGCTCGGCGCCGCCGAGCCGACCCCCGCCGAGCCCGCCGCGCCGGCGGAGGCGCCAGCGGAGGAGGGCGGCGGCGATGCCTAAGCGGCGGATCTGGCTCGGGGCGCTGCTCGGCGCCGGCTCGTTCGCCGGCACGATCTTCTACCGCCGCCGCAGCGCCCGCAGCCGCACGCGCGTCGACCTCTACTTCGACGACGGCTCCATGCTGTCGCTCGCGACGGGGTCGCCCGACGCCGACCGGCTGCTCCCCATCGCCCGCGACCTGCTGGCGGAGGCTGGGTGAGCTCGTCCGGCCTGGCCGAGCTCGGCCGCAGGCTGGTGGAGCGGGCGTACCTCGAGGGCGACTTCGTGCTGCGCTCGGGCCGCCGCAGCCGCTACTACCTGGACAAGTACCGCTTCGAGACCGACCCGGCGCTTCTGGCCGGCCTCGGCCGCGAGCTGGCCGCGCTCGTGCGCGCACACGCTCCGCAGGCCGCCCTCCTGGCCGGGCCTGAGCTGGGCGCGGTGCCGCTGGCGGCGGTGACCTCGGTCGAGACCGGGCTGCCGTACGTGATCGTGCGCAAGGACACGAAGGCGTACGGCACCGGCAACCGGCTGGAGGGCGTTCACAGCCCGGGAATGCGCGTCTGCGTCGTCGAGGATGTGGTCACATCGGGCGGCGCGCTGCTCTCCGCGGTCGAGGCTCTGCGGGCTGCGGGGCTCGACGTTTGTGCTGCAATTTCGGTGGTTGACCGCCAGGAAGGCGGCGCCGATGCGATCGCCGCGGCGGGAGTGGCCTATACCGCCCTCTTCACCGTCGAGTCGCTCGGTCTGCAGCCGACGCCGCAAACGGCCTGAATCCGGCTCCCCGAGAGCGATTGTCGCCGTCCGACCGCGGTGATAGGGTGATGCCGCTTCACAGGTTCCCGGACCAACGACCCAGGAGGACACGTGACCAAGAGCGATTTCATCGACGCCGTAGCGACGAGGTCGGGCCTGTCCAAGAAGGACGCCGGCACAGCGCTCGACGCGGTGCTCGACTCCGTGAAGGACGCCCTCAAGAAGGGCGACGAGGTCACCTTCACCGGTTTCGGGAAGTTCAGCGTGCAGGCGCGCAAGGCGCGCACCGGTGTCAACCCGCGCAACCCGAGCCAGAAAGTCACCATCCCGGCGAGCAAGGTGCCGAAGTTCTCCGCCGGTAGCCAGCTCAAGGCCGCGGTCAAGCAGTAGGAACCTGCTGCACGGACGTTCGCCGCGGCCGCCGCCGCGGCGAACGTCCGTCGCTGTAGGGCCGCGCCCGGGCCGGGCGCCCGCCGTCCGCCCGTCTTGCGAACATGTGTTCGGCATGGCGGCCCAGGGCGCACAGCTCACCCTCGACGGCGGCGACCGGCTTCACTCCCGGCTGGTCGAGGCCGGGCGCCCGCTGAGCGTGGCCGATGCGGCCACCTGCCTGTTCGCGCTTCGCAGCGCCCCCGCTGCGCTCGTGCGCCAGCTTGTCGACGAGGTCGTGCGCGCCGATGCCCGCTTCGCCTGGCGATCGGGCACCGAGATCGCCCTCGCCGAGTGGGAGGACGCGGGCTCGCTCCTGGACGCGCCGCTCGAGCGGGCCGACTACGTCGTGTTCGACCTCGAGACCACGGGCACACGGCCGGGATCGGCCCGGATCGTCGAGATCGGCGCGGTGCGGATAGCTGCGCTCGCGCCGGTCGCCCGCTTCGAGCGGCTGGTCGATCCGGGCGTCCCGCTGCCGCCGATCATCACGGCGCTCACCGGGATCGCGCCCGCGCACCTGCGCGGGAAGCCCCGTATCGACCGTGTGATCGACGACTTCGTGCGCTTCTGCGCAGGTGCCGTCCTGGTCGCGCACAACGCCCGCTTCGACGTCGGGTTCGTCGACGCCGACCTGCGCCGGCTGCGCGGCGGCCGCCTGGCGGCGCCGGTGATCGACACGGTCGCGCTCGGCCGCCGGCTGCTGGGCGACCGGCTGCCGAGCATGAGCCTGGGGGCGCTGGCCGCGCGGTTCGACACCGAGGTGCGGCCGTGCCACCGGGCGCTGCCCGACGCCGAGGCCACCGCCGAGGTGCTGGTGCAGCTGCTGGGGATGGCGCAGGAGCGCGGCGCCGCCACGGTCGGCGAGGTGATCGGCCTGTGCGCCCCCGCCAGGCGCCGCGCGGCGGGCCGGCGCGGGCTGGCCGTGGGCGTGCCGACCGGGCCGGGCGTCTATCTGTTCCGCGACGTCTCCGAGCAGGTGCTCTACGTCGGCAAGGCGACCGACCTGCGCGCGCGGGTGCGCTCGTACTTCTCCGGCCGGGCGCTGCGGGCGCCGGTCGAGCGCGCGGTCGAGGCGGCGGCGCGCGTCGAGGCGCGCCCGCTCGGCTCGGAGTTCGAGGCCGCCCTGCTCGAGCTCGAGCTGATCGAGCGGCTGCGCCCGCCGGCGAACACCCGCGGCGCCAGCCCCGACCGCGCGCGCTACCTGGTGCTGTCGCTCGACGAGCCGGTGCCGCGCCTGCGGGTGGCCGCGCGCCCGGGCACGGCGCCGGCCGTCACGGCCGGGCCGCTGCGCTCGCGGCAGCAGGCCGAGGCCGTGGCCGCCGCGGTGCGCGACACGTTCGGGCTGCGCGTGTGCCGGCCGCGGCTGCCGGTCGACGACGGCTCCTGTCTGGCCGGCGTGATCGGCACCTGCTGCGCCCCCTGCCGCGGCGGCGCGGCGGCCGATCGCCACGCCGCCGCCGTGGACGCCGCTCGCGCGTGGCTCGAGGGCGGTGTGCCGTCGCGGCCGCACGATCGGGTGCGCGGCCGGATGCAGCGCCTGAGCGCCGATCGCCGCTACGAGGAGGCTGCGGCGGCGCGCGACCAGCTGGCCGCCCTCGACCGCGGCCAGCGTGCCCTGGGCCGGCTGCGCCGGGCGGCCCAGCGCAGCGGCGTGATCCTCGCCCCCGACATCGACGAGCGGTTCGTGCAGGCCTTCGCGTGCGCGGGCGGACAGGTCGTCGCCCGCCGCCGCCTGCCGCGCGCCGGCGACGGCCGGCTCGAGGCCGACGCACTGGTCGCGGCGCTCGCGCACGGGCTGCGCAGGGAGCCCGCGCCACTCTCGCCGGCCCAGGCCGACCAGGCCCGGATCGTGGCCGTTGCCCTGGCGCGGCCCTCGGCAGGCCTGCGCGCGGTGGCGGTCGACGCCGCGACGCTCTCCGAGGCGACGGCGCGGCTCGTACGGCTGCGGCGAACGGTACCCTTGCGGGGATGAATTTCGGAGACCGGGTCGCCGAGGCGGTGGAGCGCAAGCGCAGCTGCCTGTGCGTCGGCCTCGATCCCCGCATCGACCTGCTCCCGCCCGAGGTGATCACGGGCCTGCATCCCGGCGCCTCCGGCCGGGCGCGGGCGTACGAGCGCTTCTGCAGCGGCGTGATCGACGCGGTGGCAGACGACGCGGTCGCCGTCAAGCCCCAGGTGGCGTTCTTCGAGGCGCTCGGCGGCGTGGGCGTCTCGGCGCTCGAGCGGGTGTGCGCGCACGCGCGCGATGCCGGGCTGCTCGTGGTGGTCGACGGCAAGCGCGGCGACATCGACTCGACCGCCGAGGCCTACGCGCAGGCATGGCTGCATCGCCGCGACGGCGCCGCTGCGGCCGGCGACGCGCTCACGGTCAATCCCTACCTGGGCGAGGACTCGCTGCGGCCGTTTCTGACCGCCTGCGGCGACGGGTCGGGCATCTTCGTGCTGACGCGCACGTCGAACCCGGGCGGGGCGGACGTGCAGGAGGCCGAGCTCGCAACCGGCGAGCCCGTGTGGGAGCGGATCGCGGCGCTCGTCGCGCGCTGGGGCGAGGGCCTGATCGGCGAGAGCGGCCTCTCGGCCGTCGGCGCCGTCGTCGGCGCGACCCAGCCCGAGGCCGTCGTGCGCGCCCGGGAGCTGATGCCGCACGCCATCCTGCTGCTCCCCGGCGTCGGAGCACAGGGCGGCAAGGCCGATGTGCTGCACGCGGCCACGACGGTGCATCCGGCGGGCGGCCTGATCGCCCCGTCGCGCTCGGTCATCTACGCGTGGCGCGACCGCGGCGGCGACTGGCGCCAGGGCGTGCGCGCGGCGGCGTCCGAGCTGCGCCGGGCGGCGCTCGCGGTGTGAGCGGGCACGCGGCCGACCTCGCGCTCGCGCGCGAGCTGGCCCTTCTGGGCGGTGGCATCGCGCTCGAGCGCTACCGCCGCCATCCGCCGGCGACGCGCAAGGGCGACGGCTCGTGGGTGACGGAGGCCGACCTGGCCGCCGAGGAGGCGATCCGGGGCCGGCTGGCCGAGGCCCGCCCCGACCACAACGTGCTCGGCGAGGAGGACGGCCTGCATGCGGCCGGCGGCGGTGACGCGGCGCCAGGCCGGCCGACCTGGGTCGTCGACCCGATCGACGGCACCCACAGCTACATGATCGGCATCCCGCTCTGGGCGACGCTCGTCGGCCTGGTGGTGGACGGCGAGGTGGTGGTGGGGGTGTGCCACGCGCCCGGCCTGGGCGAGACCTACGAGGCGGCGGCGGGCGGCGGCGCGCGCATGAACGATGAGCCCATCGCTGTCCGGGCGACGCCGCTCGGCGAGGCGATGGTCGTCTCGGGCGGCCTGCGCTCGATGCAGGAGTTCGGCCTGGAGCCGTTCTACTCGGAGCTCTCCGCGGCGGCGTGGCGCGTGCGCGGGCTGGGCGACTTCTGGGGGCACATGCTGGTCGCCCGCGGCGCGGCGCAGGTGATGGTCGACCCGACCGTGCGCACGTGGGACACGACGGCGGTCGAGGTGATCGTGCGCGAGGCCGGCGGGACGATCACGCAGCTCGACGGCTCGCCGCTGCGCGACGGCAGCTCGTGTCTGACCACGTGCGGGCCGCCGCTGCACGACGAGATCGTCGCGCTCGCACGTGCCTGACGGGATCGCGATCCGCCCGGCGCTGACGGCAGAGGAGATCGTGGCCGCGAGCCCGCTCCTCGACGCGCCGGCGCGGGCTGACGCGACGGCGCGGTTCCTGGCCGAGCCCGGCCACCATCTGCTCGTCGCCTACCTCGGCGCGGAGCCGGTGGGGATGGTCTCGGGCGTCGAGCTGACCCATCCCGACAAGGGCACGGAGATGTTCCTGTACGAGCTGGGCGTGGCCGAGGCGCATCGCCGACACGGGATCGGCCGCCGCCTCGTGGCGGCGCTCGCCGACCGCGCCCGCGGGTCGGGCTGCTACGGGATGTGGGTGCTGACCGACGCCGAGAACACGGCCGCGCTCGCGGCGTACAGGGCGGCCGGCGGCGCCGACGACTCCGTGTCGCGGATGCTCACCTGGACGTTCCCCCGGCCCTAGTCGTCGCGCGTGGGTGCCCGCACGAGCGCGAGCTCGGATGCGCGCGGCGCTGGCCCCATGCGGCCGTCGCGCACGAGCCATGCGGCGCACGCCGCAGCCGTCAGCGCCGTCATGGTGGCGGGCGCGCCCACGGCGAGCATCACCGCGAGCGCCACGGCCACCTCGAGCCCGGCGATGTCGCCGATCGCGCCGCGCCGGGCGATGCCCCAGGCGGTGTCGGCGAGCGTCACCGCGGCGACCATGACCAGCAGCCCGAGCCAGCCCGCGCCGAGCGCCCAGCCGGCGATGCCGCCCTCCAGGACGACCGCGACGGACACGATCGAGCGTCGGCGTGAGGTAAACATGCCTGCACTTTACCGTTTCTCGGGCCTCAGCGTGTATAGAATCTCCCGGCTGATCCGGGATGGCACGCCGATGATCCTCACCGTGACCGCCAACGCCGCGGTCGACAAGACCCTCACGGTTCCCAACCTCCAGCTCGGTCACCGGCATCGCGCCCAGCAGGGCATCGTGATTCCGGGGGGGAAGGGCGTGAACGTCGCCCGTGCGCTGAAACGGCTCGGCGAGCCGGTGATCGCGACCGGCCTCGCGGGCGGCCGCACCGGCAGCCACATCCTCGACGGGATGACCGAGGAGGGGATCCTGAACGACTTCGTGCGCATCCGCGGGGAGTCGCGCACGTCGACCGTCGTGGTCGATCCCACGAGCGGGGTCCAGACCGAGATCTACGAGTACGGCCCCGAGGTCGGCGACGACGAGCTGCAGATGCTGCACGAGAAGCTGCAGTACCTGTCGGGAGCCGTCTCGACCGTCGTGCTCGCGGGCAGCCTGCCGCGGAAGGTGCCAACGGACCTCTACGCGCGCATGATCTCCGACATGACGCGCCGCAAGGTGCGCACGGTGATCGACTGCGACGGCGAGCCGCTGCGCAAGGCGTTGCACGCCCAGCCGGGGCTCGTGTCCGCGGAGCAGCGCGAGGCCGAGGCGCTCGTCGGGCACGAGTTCCAGACCGACGAGGACTTCCAGGACGCGCTCACCGAGATCGCCGCGATGGGCGCCGCGGGCGTCGTGATCACGCTGCGCACCGGCTGCTACGCGCTCCTGCGCTCGGGGCGGGGCCGCGCGCACATGTTCCGGGCGTGGATCCCGCAGGTGGAGTCGGTGTCGTCGGTCGGCTCGGGGGAGGCGCTGCTGGCCGGCTTCGTGGCCGCACAGGCGGCCGAGCACTCGCCCGAGGAGTGCCTGCGGCGGGCGCTCGGATGCGGTGCGGCCAACTCGCAGACGGTCGGCGCCGGCGTGTTCGACGTGCGCGACGTGCCCCGGTTCGCGGGCATGGTCGAGGTGCAGGAGATCCTGCCCGCCGGAACGCGGGCGGCGTCCTGACCCACTGGTAGACTGCGTCCAACTTTGAAAGCTCGTTGCGGCGCTCAGCGATCCACCTCACGACCCGGGCCGGCCCCCAGCCGCCTGGGTCGTCTGCGTTCGGGGCGATGCGGCATCACCGGAGAGGCGGTCCACCGTGGAGATTGAGATCGGGCGCGGCAAGAAGGCTCGCCGTGCATATGGGTTCGACGACATCGCCATCGTGCCCAGCCGGCGCACGCGCGATGCCGAGGACGTCGACATCGCCTGGCGGCTCGGCCCGCACCTGCTCGAGCTGCCGCTGCTCGCCTCGGCGATGGACGGCGTCGTCTCGCCCGAGACGGCCGTCATCCTCGGCCGCCTGGGCGGCCTGGGCGTGCTCAACCTCGAGGGCATCTGGTCGCGCTACGAGGACGCCGACGAGCAGCTCGAGCGGATCGCGACGTTCGAGAAGGCCGAGGCCACGCACGAGATGCAGAAGATCTACGCCGAGCCGGTCAAGCCCGAGCTGATCGCCCGCCGCATCGCCGAGATCAAGGCCGAAGGCGTGCTCGCCGCGGCCTCGCTCACGCCTCAGCGGGTGCGCGAGCACTGGCGGATCGCGCTCGACGCCGGGCTCGACGTGCTCGTGATCCAGGGCACCGTCGTCTCGGCCGAGCACGTCTCGACGGTCGTCGAGCCGCTGAACCTGAAGCAGTTCATCGCCGAGCTGCCCGTGCCCGTGATCGTCGGCGGCTGCGCCTCCTATCAGGCGGCGCTGCACCTCATGCGCACCGGCGCCGCCGGCGTGCTCGTCGGCGTCGGCCCCGGCGCCGCCTGCACCACCCGCGGCGTGCTCGGGGTGGGGGTGCCGCAGGCCACGGCGATCGCCGACGCCTCGGCGGCCCGCACGCAGCACCTGCTCGAGACCGGCCAGTACGTGAACGTGATCGCCGACGGCGGCATGCGCACCGGCGGCGACATCTCGAAGGCGATCGCCTGCGGCGCCGACGCCGTCATGGTCGGATCGCCGCTCGCCCGGGCCTACGAGGCACCCGGCCACGGCTACCACTGGGGGATGGCGACGTTCCACGCCAGCCTGCCCCGCGGCGCCAGGGTGCAGACCCAGCAGGTCGCATCGCTCGAGGCGATCGTGGCCGGCCCGGCCACCGAGAACGACGGCACCCTCAACCTGATGGGCGCGCTGCGCACGTCGATGGCGACCACCGGCTACGACTCGATCCAGGCGTTCCAGAAGGCCGAGATCATGTTCGCCCCGGCGCTCCAGACCGAGGGCAAGAAGCTCCAGCGGGAGCAGGCGATCGGAATGAGCCGTTGAGCGTCGCGCCGCGGGCGCACGGCCAGGTGGCGGCCGCCCACGAGGCGGGCGTCGAGCATCGGCCGGTGCTCGTGGTCGACTTCGGGGCGCAGTACGCCCAGCTGATCGCGCGCCGGGTGCGCGAGTGCCGCGTCTACTCCGAGATCGTGCCGCACGACATGCCCGCCGCCGAGGTCGCGGCCCGCCACCCGGTCGGGATCATCCTCTCCGGCGGCCCCGCCTCGATCTACGAGCCCGGCGCCCCGGCGGTCGATCCCGGGCTGTTCGACCTCGGGGTGCCGGTGCTCGGCATCTGCTACGGCATGCAGGCGATGGCCGCGGCCCTCGGCGGCGATGTCGCCAACACGGGCGTGGGCGAGTTCGGCAAGACGCCGGTGCGGCTGGGCGGCGAGAGCCTCCTCTTCGCCGACCTGCCGGCCGACCAGACGGCGTGGATGAGCCATCGCGACAGCGTCGTGCGGCCTCCGGCCGGGTTCGGCTGCACGGCCACCACCGACACCACGCCGGTCGCGGCGATGGAAGACCGCGAGCGCGGCCTCTTCGCCGTCCAGTTCCATCCCGAGGTCGCCCACACGCCGCGCGGCACCGACATCCTGCGCCACTTCGTGCTCGAGGCCTGCCAGGCGCCGCCGACGTGGACGGCGCTGCAGTTCATCGAGGAGCAGGTCGACCTGATCCGCGAGCAGGTCGGGTCCGACCAGGTCATCTGCGCCCTGTCGGGCGGCGTCGACTCGGCGGTGGCGGCCCTGCTCGTCCACCGCGCCGTCGGCGACCAGCTCACGTGCGTGTTCGTCGACCACGGCCTGCTGCGCAAGGACGAGGCCGAGCAGGTCGTCGAGGCGTTCGACGACCACTTCAAGGTGCCGCTGCGCCACGTCGACGCCGCCGAGCGGTTCCTGGCCGCGCTTGCCGGGGTGACCGAGCCCGAGCAGAAGCGGCGCATCATCGGCGAGCAGTTCATCCGCCTGTTCGAGGAAGAGGCCCGCGGCCTCGGCGACGTGCGCTTCCTGGTGCAGGGCACGCTCTACTCCGACGTGATCGAGTCCGGCAGCCGCACCGCCGCCAAGATCAAGAGCCACCACAACGTGGGCGGCCTGCCCGAGGACATGGACTTCGACCTGGTGGAGCCGCTGCGGCTGATCTTCAAGGACGAGGTGCGCCGGGTCGGCACCGAGCTCGGCCTGCCGGAGCGGATGGTGTGGCGGCAGCCGTTCCCCGGCCCCGGCCTGGCCATTCGCATCATCGGCGAGGTCACCCGCGAGCGCCTCGAGATCCTGCGCGACGCCGACGCCGTGCTGCTCGAGGAGATCCGCCGCGCCGGCCTGTACGACAAGCTGTGGCAGAGCTTCGCGATCCTGCCCGGGATCCGCTCGGTCGGCGTCCAGGGCGACTCGCGCACCTACGCCTATCCGATCGTGCTGCGGGCGGTGACGTCGGAGGACGCGATGACCGCCGACTGGGCGCGCATCCCCTACGACGTGCTGGAGCGGATCTCGAGCCGGATCATCAACGAGATCCCGGGCGTGAACCGGGTCGCGCTCGACATCTCGACGAAGCCTCCCGCCACGATCGAGTGGGAGTAGCCCTCCCGTTCCTCACGCCAGCCGCCTCGACATGAGCACCCTGTCGCCGCCGCGGCCGTCGTAGTTCTGCGCCACCGTGTCGACCTCGAAGCCGAGCGCGCGGTGGAACGCCACCGAGCGCTCGTTGACGGGCGCGGTGACGCAGCGCACCACCGTGCGTGACCGCTCCCGGGCCACGGCGAAGAAGCGTTCATAGAGCAGCCGGCCGACCCCGCGGCCGCGGTGCCCGGGCGAGACGCCGGCGAAGTGGATGTAGGCCTCGTCGGGCCGGGTCTGCGACAGGAAGCCGGCCAGGAAGCCGGCGAGATCGGTGCCTTCCTCGGCGACGAAGGCCGTGTCGGCGAAGTGCACGAAGAAGAGCCGCGGCAGCATGTCGATCATCGCCCGCCCGCCCCACCACTCGTCGACGACCGGCGCGATGCGGTCGTAGTCGGCCGGGTCAGCGGCCCGCACCGTGAGCCCGCCTGACATCTAGCGACCCACGATCACGCGGGTGCGCGAGTCGGTCGGCAGCCACCGCCGGAACGTGCCGCCGAGGTACTCCCAGCGCAGGGTCAGCGTCTCTCCGCGCGCAACCGTGACCCCGGAGGCCTGGTAGCGGCCGCCGCCCGCCACCGGGCTGGCGGCGACGGTCGCCCACGGCCCGTGGCCGCGCCGGCCCTGGAGCACGACCTCCGCCCCCACCATCACCGGCCGGGAACGCCCGATCACGGTGAAGCCGACGCCGGAGGCCGCGACGTAATGGCCGTTGCGGAATGGGAGCTGTGCGGTGAGGCCGAGGTGCGGCGTCACGTAGAGCCGCCGCGTCGCCGTTGTTGCGGGCGCCTCGGTGTCGGAGCCGAGGTAGACGGCGTGCCAGTCGAGGTTGCGCAGGATGGCCTTCGACCGCGTCACCTGCCACCGGCCGGCGGCGTTCGTGCGGACGCGGAACGTCTCCAGGTTGGTGACGACGAGCACGGCCGCGTTGGCGACGGGCTGGGAGGTGGTGGTGTCGGTGAGCGTCCCGCGGAAGGTGACCTTGCGCCCGTACGCGATCCGGCGGCCGTTGACCGGGCCGGTGAGGGTGAGGGTGGTGGAGTCGACCGACACGGCCGCCGGCACGTATGCGGCGAGCGCGCTCGCGAACGCCCCGGCCCTGATCGAGCCAAGGCCGGTCGCCAGGTCGTACCCGGGATGGGCCGTGTAGTGGCTGCCGCCGAACAGGTTGTTCGTGCCCGAGGCGATGTCGCGGAAGACGCTCGTCCCGGCCTGCGCGTACAGGAACGGGTTGGCGAAGCCGAGCTGCTTTCCGGCCGACTCGTCGGCGTCGGCGGTCAGGGCCGCCATCAGCGGCGCCGCCGCGCTCGTGCCGCCGATCGGCGCCCACACCACGCCCGGGCCGGCCCCGCAGCGGTTGCAGTAGATGATGTACCCGGTGCGCTTGGGCCGTGCGTCGAGCGAGACGTCGGGCGTCTCGCGGCACTGGGCGGTGCCGCTGCGGCACTTGCGGCCGCGGATCGCGACGGTCTTGCCGAGCTGGTAGGCGGGCTTGGGCCAGTGCATCGAGATGCCGCCGCCCGACCCGTGCCAGGCCGTCTCCCGGTGGGCCCCGTACTCCGGCGGCACCTCGAGCGTCGTGCCGCCGACCGCCGTCGCGAACGGCTGCGATGAGGGGTCGTCGACGAACAGGTTGGTGGAGCCGGTGAACGGGAAGCAGTCGGTCGATCCGAAGTCGCCCGTGGCCACGAACGTCGAGATGCCGGCCACGGCCGCGAGCTCGAGGGATGTGTCCTCGGCGGCGAGCAGCCCCGGTGTGATCAGCGGCTCGCACGCGCCCCAGCTGTCGCTGATGATGTCGACGCCGTCCAGGCGCATCTGGTCGAAGATCGCGGGCGCGAAGTTGGGGTCGTTGGGGGCGATGTACGCGCGCAGCTCGGCGTCGGGGGCCGCTCCCATCGCCACCTCGAGGTCGAGCGCGACCTCGCCCTTCCCGCTCATGTCCGGGTTCGATCCGCCGACGATCGCGTCGGGCGCGTATGTCCCGGTGATGCCCGGGAAGCAGCTGCGGAAGTGGTCCACGTCGGAGCGGGCGTAGCCGGAGAACTCGACCATGCCGATCTGCTCGCCGCTGCCGTCCGCCCCGCCGGCGATCAGGTTGTTGTGGCCGTACGCCTGGTTGCCGCCGAGATCGGCGGGCAGGTAGCCGCCGAGCGTCTGCTGCGCGCTCGTCGCCCCGGCGCAGGTCGGGGTGACGCCGGCGGCGAGCCGGTGCAGCCTGGGCCGGCCGGAGGCGGGCCGCAGGCGCACGGACGTGTCGAGCCCGCCGACGGCCTGCACGGACGAGGCGATCTGGGCAGGCAGCCGGATGGCGCCCGCCGGGGCGTGGAACATCGCGCCCGCGGGGCTGCGGTACACGCTCAGTCCGACCCCGAAGGCGTGCTCGGCGGCGGCGGCCGGCCCCGCCACGGTCAGCGTCATGTCGGTGTGGGCGGTGACCTCGAGGCCCTGCGCGGCCAGATACGCCCGCACGCTGCGCACGTGGGCCGGGTCGGGCGCGAACAGGCTGCGGATGCGCGCCTCGCCGAGGCCGGGCCGCCCGCTCGCGTGAAGCGCCAGGCGCCGCAGCAGGAACGCGTTGCGCGGCTTGAACGCGATGACGGCCTGGACGGCCCGGCCGGGGGCGACCGTCCCGACCGCCCGGCTCACGCTCGCCGCCGGCACCGCCGAGCCGTGCACCGCGACCAGCGCGGCCGCGCCGGGAGCCCGTTCGTGGGGCGCGGCGGTCGACGGCGCGGCGGCGGCGCCGTAGAGGGCGCAACAGGCCGCAAACGCCGCAACGCGGATACATGAACGGCCCGTCAACTCGCCATAAACTGTATCGCACGCCCTGGAAGCGGTTGTGTGCCGGGGCGGCGGCGCTGCCAGGTCAGCCGAGCGCGCCGGGGGCGACCCGGAAGGTGTAGTGAGCGGCGTGGGCGTCGACGTTGCCGCCCGAGTCGACCGCACGGCCGTAGACCGTGTGCACGCTGCCCTGGGCGAGGTGGTAGAGCACGAAGGAGTTGCCGATCGCCCAGCGCCAGCTGCCGTGGTCGACGCGGTAGCGGAAGCGCAGGTCGCGGAAGCCGTCGGGATCGGCGTCCTTCGCCGCCAGATCGAAGACGACCGTGGCCCGGTTGGACGGGTTGGCGGGCTTCAGGCTGAAGTGGGTGTCGGTCGGCGGGATGCGGTTGGTGGCCCACCACAGCGAGCGGGCGGTCAGCGCGCCGCCGGCGCTCCTGGCCGGGTCGAACCCGCCGCCATCGACGGCCGAGGACCAGGGCCGGAAGCCGAGGTCGACCACCCGGCCGGCGCCGATCTGGCGCTCCGCCAGGAACACCTGCGGGAACGTGTGGAACGGGCTTCCGGGCGGCTCGTGCTGCAGGGTCGCGAGCATGTGGCCGGACGAGTAGTCCTGGATGATCGGCTCGCCCGAGCCGGGGCCGATGACCGTGAACCTGGTCAGGCCGCGCGTGAGGAAGTGCGGCTGCACCGAGCCGGGCGCGAGCTGGTGGGAGCCGGTGGAGACGTGGTCGGGGAAGACGTCGTCGTAGGTGTACATCGCCCACTTCGACGCAAACACGCTCGTCTGGCCGCCGATCGCGCTCGCCGCCTGCCAGCCCTCGTTGGCGCCGGTCAGCCAGTGCGTCTGCCCACCCAGCACCACGCCGTGGCCGTGGTTGCAGTACTGGGCAAGAGCGGTGGCGAGCGCTCCGGGGCTCCTGACCGTGCGGTCGGTCACGACGAGCGCCGACTGGTGGGCGCGCAGCGCGCTCGTGTACTGCGCGGCGGAGAGCGTCGTCGTCGCGGCGTCGATGAAGTCCGCCGGGCGCGGCACGGCGAAGAGGTTCGCGGCGTCCATGCGGTGGGCGATGTCGAGCACCGCGGCGGGCGGGATGGCGGTGATGTACTTGACGTGCAGCCCGGGGTGCGCGGGCGGAGGCAGCGTCTTCCAGGTCGTCCGCAGGGTGGCCGGGCCGGCGCCGTCGTCGTAGCTCAGGGTCACCGCATAGGTCGCGCCCGCGGCCAGGTCTCCGTGCAGGTCGAGCGTGAGCCGGGCGGTGCCGGTGCCCGCGACGGGATCGGCGGCGAGCGTCCCGGTCTTCCCGACCCGCCTGACGACGGCCGTCGGGGTCGGGGCGACCGCGCCCACACAGGTCCAGGTGATCTGCGGCCGGTAGCGCAGCTTGGTGAGGTGGGCGGTGCAGCCCGCGGCCGCCGCGGCAGGCTGCGCCACGCCCGGCGCAAGCAGGCAAAGCAGCATGGTGACGAGAGCGAGCCGCCGCATGTGCAAGCGTTATCGGCAGATCGGCCGGACGCTTGCATCCCCCGGGATGGTGCACGGCCGCCGTCCCGGCCACGGATACGGTTCCGGCGTGCCGGCAGCGCGCTTCGCCTCTCTCGGTCGCTGGGTGTACCGCCGCCGCCGGCTCGTCGTGGGCCTGTGGCTCGTGGCCGTCTGCGCGCTCGCGCCGCTCGCGCCGCAGCTGCAGGGCGCTCTGGCCTCCGGCGGGTTCATCGCCCAGGACTCCGAAGCGGTGCAGGCCGGCAACATGCTGCACCGCTGGCTGCCGCACCGGCCCCAGTCCGAGCTCCTCGTGGTGGCGCCGCGCGGCGACGTCGCCGACCTGCGCCGCACGATCGCGCCCCTGCGCGGGTTTCCCCACGTCGACGTGCCCGCGTCGGGGCCGGTGATCGTGCGCTCGCCCACCGGGCCCGCGGCCTACGCGATCTTCCCGCTGCGCGTCGACCCCGACACGGCCCGCACCTACGTGGAGCGGTTCCGGGCGGCCCTGCGGCCGCCACCGGGGTTCGCGGTCGACGTCACCGGGCCGCCCGCGGTGTTCGAGGACATCCAGATCGCCACGGCGGCCGACCTGCGCCGGGCGGAGTCGATCGGCATCCCGGCGGCGCTGCTCGTGCTCGCGCTCGCGTTCGGCACGGCGGTGTCGGCGAGCATCCCGCTCGCCGTCGGCGGGGTGGCGGTGCTGGCGACGCTCGGCCTCCTGTGGATGCTGGCGCAGGCGGTACCGCTCTCGATCTTCGTGCTCAACATCGCCACGATGCTGGGCCTCGGCGTCGGCGTGGACTATGCCCTGCTCGCGGTCTCGCGCTTCCGTGAGGAGCTGCGGGGCGGACGCGACGTCGAGGCCGCGGTCGTGCGCACCGTCGAGACGGCCGGCCGCGCGATCGCGTTCTCCGGCCTGGCGGTGCTGATCGGCCTCTCCGGGATGTGGGTGTTCGGCCTGCGGGTGCTTTCGTCGATCGCGGCGGGCGGGTCGCTGGTCGTGGCGGTGTCCGCGCTGGCAGCGGTGACGCTGCTCCCGGCGATCCTCGGCATGCTCGGCCCCCGGGTCGAGCGCGGCCCGCTCCTGCCGCGCGCGCAGAGACGGGGCCAGGCCCCGTCCGTGCACGGATGGGAGCGGCTGGCCCGGGCCGTGATGGCGCGGCCGTGGAGCTTCATCGCCGCCGCCCTGATCGTGATCGGGGTGCTGGCGGCGCCGGTCGCCTCGGCGCGCCTGAACGTGGCCCGGGCCGACGTCCTGCCGGGACAGTTCGCATCACGGCGGGGCGAGCACCTGCTGGACACGCAGTTCTCGCAGGCAGCCCTGAACCCGATCGTCGTGGCCGTGCCGCACGGGGTGGCGCTGCCTCCGCTCGTGCGCAGCCTGGCGCGGGTGCCGGGCGTCGCCCGGGTGGCGCGGGTCGAGTCCGGCCCCGCCGGCACCGCGGTCGAGCTGACGCCGGCCGTCAGCCCGTTCAGCGACGCCGGCCGCGACGTGGTGCGCCGGATCCGGCGGCTGCCCGGCCACGGCCCCCGTTTCCTGGTCACCGGCGAGACCGCCGGCGAGCTCGACTTCCTGGCCCAGATCGAGGGCCGGGCGCCGTGGGCGGTGGCGTTCGTCTTCGCGGCCAGCTACCTCGTGCTCGCAGCGGCCTTCCGCTCGGTGCTCCTGCCGGTGAAGGCGATCGTGATGAACACGCTCTCGATCGCGGGCGCGTTCGGGGTGCTCGTGTGGGTGTTCCAGGACGGCCATCTGAGCGGCTTCATGGGGCTGACCCGGCTCGGCTACATCGAGTCGACGATGCCCGTGGTGATCGTGTGCACGCTCTTCGGCGTCTCGATGGACTACGAGGTGTTCATGCTCTCGCGCATCTCCGAGGCCTACCGGGCCGGCGCGACGAACCGCGATGCCGTGGCGATCGGCCTGGTGGCGACCGGCCGCATCATCACGTCGGCGGCCTCGATCCTCGTGGTGGTCGGCCTCGCCTTCGCCACGGCGAACGTCGTGATCGTGAAGGAGCTCGGGCTCGGCCTGGCGCTCGCGATCGGCCTCGACGCCACCCTGATCCGGTCGGTGCTCGTGCCCGCCACCATGCGGGTGCTGGGCGACTGGAACTGGTGGCCGTCGGGGCGGCGGGGCGGCCTTCCACCCAATTGACATCCACTGCAGACGCCAATTGGCGGGCCGCGCGCCCAATTGACATCCACTGCGGATGTCAATTGGCAGAACGCCGCCCCCTCAAGCCTGCCGCCGTTTCTGTCGACCTTCGTGAGACAGCTTCGTACCAGGCAGGGGGAACCGCATGTCCGAGTCAGAGTCGCTCACGCTGCAGCCGTCCGATCAGGCCGCGTCGTTTGACGCCGTCGTGCACGAGGTGCGCCGGCCGCCCATCGGCCGGGCGGTCGCCGGCGCCGTGCTGGCCGCGGCCCTCGGCGCCGCCGCATGGGCGCTGATGGTGATCGTGACCGACCACTCCTTCGGCATCGCCGCCGCCGGGCTCGGGATCCTGTCGGGCCAGGTCGTGCACCGGTTCACGGGCGGCTGGCGCGGCGTCGTCCCGGCGGCCGTCGCCGCCGTTTCCGTCGTGGTCGCCCTGGCCGTCGGCAAGTACGCCGCGTTCGCCTACGTGATCCACCGCGACGCCCAGCACCGCTTCGGCGCGGCCGGCGGCCGCTACTTCGGCTACCTGAGCGGCCACACGTGGGGCGCGTTCCACGCAAACCTCGGCACCGAGTTCAGCGCCTTCTACCTGCTCTGGGTCGGCTTCGGCGTGTTCGCGGCATGGCGCATCGCCGGCCCCGCCCGCACCGCTCGGGCCCGCTAGCTGGCGACGCTCTCCGGGTGGATCCGGCCGGCCTTGGCCGACAGCGCCCCGCCCTCGCGGTCGGCGCGCACGGCCAGCACCTCGGCCAGGATCGACACGGCCGTCTCGGCCGGGGTGATCGCGCCGATGTCGAGGCCGAGCGGGCCGCGGATCCGGCCGATCTCGTCCTCGGTGTAGCCGGCGTTCAACAGCCGGCGGCGGCGTGCGTCCTGGGCGCGGCGGCTGCCGAGCGCGCCGATGTACGGCACGGCCGAGCGCAGCGCCGGGCCGAGCGCCGGCTCGTCGAAGCGGGCGTCGTGGGTGAGCACCACCACGTAGGTGGCCTCGTCCGGCCCGTGCAGGTCGTAGGCCATCGCCGGCCAGCCGACCACGATCTCGTCGGCGTCGGGCAGGCGCTCGCGGGTCGCGAACTTGCCGCGCGCATCCGAGACGATCGTGCGGAAGCCGACCATCTTCGCCATCCGGCACAGGGCCTGGGCGGTGTCGACGGCGCCGAACACCATCATCACCGGCGCCGGCGCGTAGTGCTCGACGAAGGTGCTCTCGTCGGCGCGGACGGCGGTCGAGTGCGGCTCTCCGGCGGCGTACAGCTTGTGCCCGGCGCCCTCGCCGGCGAGGGTCGTCGTCACCGACAGGCGCTCGCCCGAGGCGAGCGCCGCCTCGACCCGGTCGAGCTCCTCGGTGTCGACGGGCTGGACGAAGACCTCGATCTCGCCGCCGCAGGGCAGGCCGACGTCGAAGGCGTCGTCGTCGGAGATGCCGTAGCGCAGGAGGAGCGGCGGCCCGCCGGCGAGCACCTCCTCGGCGCGCAGGGCGACGTCGGACTCGACGCAGCCGCCCGACACGGAGCCGACCATCTCGCCGCTCGAGCTGAGCGCGAGCCGCGACCCGAGCGGCCGCGGGGCGGAGCGGCGGGTGTCGACGACGGTGGCTACGGCGACCTTGTCGCCCGAGCGGAGCATCCGCCGGACGTCGTCGAGAACCTCTCGCATGCGGGGAACGGTAGCAGGTCGCTTGCGCGCGCAATCAGGCGATGTGGAACACGCGAGCCGCCTTCGACTACAGTACCGGGTCGCATGAAGACCTACTCCGCCAAACCGGGTGAGATCGAGCGCCAGTGGTACGTGGTCGACGCCGAGGCAAAGACGCTCGGCCGGCTCGCGACGCAGATCGCCGACGTCCTCCGCGGCAAGCGCAAGGCGGCCTACACGCCGCACGTCGACACGGGCGACTTCGTGATCGTCGTGAACGCCGAGAAGATCCACGTGACCGGGCAGAAGCTCGACCAGAAGATCTACTACCACCACAGCGGCTACCCCGGTGGCCTGCGCGAGCGGACGCTGCGCGAGCAGCTCGCCCGCCGCCCCGAGGAAGTGCTGCGCAAGGCGGTGAAGGGCATGCTGCCGAAGAACCGGCTCGCCTCCGCCCAGCTGAACAAGCTCAAGATCTACGCGGGCCCCGAGCATCCGCACGCCGCCCAGAACCCCCAACCCCTGCAGGAGCGACTAGTGGCAGATACCGCCGTCTCCTACCGCGGAACCGGCAAGCGCAAGACGTCGGTCGCGCGCGTGCTGCTGGTGCCCGGAGCGGGCGCCATCACCGTCAACGGCAAGACGATCGAGGAGTACTTCCCGCGCCAGACGCTGCGGGCGATCGCGACCGCGCCGCTCGCGCTCACCGGCACGGACTCCGCCTACGACGTGCGCGCTCGCATCGACGGCGGCGGCATCGCCGGCCAGGCCGGCGCGCTGCGCCACGGCATCTCGCGCGCGCTGATCGGCGTCGACGAGAACCTGCGCACCGAGCTCAAGAAGCAGGGCTTCCTGACGCGCGACGACCGCCAGGTCGAGCGCAAGAAGGCGGGCCTCAAGAAGGCTCGCAAGCGGCCCCAGTTCTCGAAGCGCTAGTCCCACGTCCACGGGCGTGCGAAAGCTGTTCGGCACCGATGGGGTGCGCGGGGTCGCCGGTGTCGACCTGACCGACGACCTCGCTCGCGACCTCGGCGCGGCCGCGGCGGCGTGGGCGGGCCCCGGCGCCTCCGTCCTGATCGGGCGCGACACGCGCGAGTCGGGAGCAGGGCTCGAGAACGCCCTGGTCGCGGGGATCCGCTCGGCCGGCGGGCGGGCGTTGCGGGCGGGCGTGATCCCGACGCCCGGCGTGGCCGTGCTCACCCGTCGCAGCGAGGCCAGGCTCGGCTGCGTCATCTCGGCATCGCACAACCCCTACCGCGACAACGGGATCAAGTTCATCGGCGGCGACGGGCGCAAGCTGGCCGACGACGCCGAGGCGGCGGTGGAGAAGCTCGTCGGCACGGCGCCCGCGGCGCCGGGCGGCACCGAGGCGGGCGTCGCCGACGCCGTCACCGACTACGTCTCCTGGCTGGCCGACACCTACGGCGACGCGGTCAGGGTGCCGGGGCGCATCGCCGTCGACTGCGCCAACGGGGCGGCGTACGCCGCCGCGCCGCTGCTGCTCGACCGCCTGGGCATCGCAGCGGACTACCTCGGGGTGGCGCCGGACGGCCGCAACATCAACGCGGGCGTCGGCTCGACGCACCTGGACGCCGTCGCCGCGGCGGTGCGCTCTGCGCACGCGGCCTGCGGGATCGCCTTCGACGGCGACGCCGACCGCTGCCTCGCCGTCGACGCCGGCGGCCGGCCGGTGAACGGCGACGCGATCATCGCCGCGATCGCGATCGCGCGCGGCGAGAAGCGTGTGGTCGTGACCTCGATGACGAACCTGGGCTTCCACCGGGTCATGGCGCGCCACGGCATCGCCGTCGAGGTGACCGAGGTGGGCGACCGGTACGTGCTCGAGCGGATGCTGGCGATGGGGGCGACGTTCGGGGGCGAGCAGTCTGGCCACGTGGTCGACCTGCGCCATCACACCACCGGCGACGGCCTGGCGACGGCGCTCATGCTGCTCGCCGCGCTCGACACGCTGGGGATGTCGATGACGGAGCTCGCGGACCTCGTCGTGCCGTTCCCGCAGCGGCTGGTGGCCGTCCCCGCCGACCGGGCCGCGCTCGCGGGATCGCAGCGGATCTGGCAGGAGGTCGAGGCGGCCGAGACGAAGCTCGGGGATGACGGCCGGGTCGTGCTGCGCGCCTCGGGGACGGAGCCGGTCGTGCGCGTCATGGTGGAAGCCGAGGATGCCGCGCTGTGCGCGGAGGTGTGCAACCATCTGGTGGGCATCGTCGAGGCCGAGATCGGAGCGACCTAGCGTATGTGTGGAATCGTCGGATATGTCGGTGGCCGGCCGTGCAAGGAGCTGCTCCTCACCGGCCTCGAGCGGCTGGAGTACCGCGGCTATGACTCGGCCGGCATCTGCCTGATCAACGGCCGCGCGGACATCACCCGCCGGGTCGGCAAGGTGGCCGTGCTGCGCGACGCGGTGGGTGCGTCGGCCCACCCCGCCACCACCGGCCTCGCCCACACCCGCTGGGCGACCCACGGCGGCGTGATCGAGGCCAACGCTCACCCCATCGAGGCCTGTGAGGGCTCGGGGGTCACCGTCGTGCACAACGGCATCATCGAGAACTACGCCGCGCTTCGGCGCGAGCTCTCCGCCGCCGGCCACACCTACCACTCCGACACCGACACCGAGGCGATCGCGCACCTCGTCGAGGAGTGCTACACGGGCGACCTGGTCGAGGCCGTGCACAAGGCCTACCAGCGCCTCGACGGCCACTTCGCCTTCGCGGTCGCGCATCGCGACAGCCCCGGCGTGCTCGTCGCCGCCAGGCGCGGATGCCCGCTCGTGGTCGGCGTGGGGGACGGCGAGATGTTCATGGCCTCGGCGATTCCGGCGTTCCTGGCCGAGACGCGCCGCGTGCAGCACGTCTTCGACGACGAGATCGTCGTCGCCCGCACCGACGGCGCCACGTTCCTCTCCGGCGACGGCACGCCGATCGAGCGCGAGGTGCACGAGGTCGAGTGGGACGACGACGCGGCCGAGAAGCAGGGCTTCGACACGTTCATGCTCAAGGAGATCTGGGAGCAGCCCGACGCGATCGCCGAGACGATCGGCGAGCGGCTCTACCACGGGCAGCTGCAGCTCGACGGCCTGAACCTGAGCGAGGAGCGGATCCAGGGTCTCTCCCGGGTGGTGTTCCTGGCCTGCGGGACGTCCTACCACGCCGGCCTCGTCGGCCGCTACCTGCTCGAGGAGTGGGCGCGGATCCCGTCGGAGTCCGACATCGCGAGCGAGTGGCGCTACCGGCATGCCGTGATCGACGCAAACACGCTCGTGATCGCGATCGCCCAGTCGGGCGAGACGATCGACACCCTGGCGGCCATGAAGGAGGCCCGCGCCCGCGGCGCCCACGTCCTCGCCGTCACCAACGTGATGGGCAGCCAGATGACGCGGGAGTGCGACTCCGTGCTCTACACGCGCGCCGGCCTGGAGATCGGCGTGGCCGCGTCGAAGACCTTCACCGCCCAGCTGACGCTGCTCTACCTGCTGGCCCTGCGACTCGGCATCATTCGCGGCACGATCGCGCCCGAACGGGCCGAGACGCTGCTGCAGGAGGTGCGCGCGCTGCCCGACCTCGTCCAGGCGACGCTCGAGCGCGGCGAGCTCGTCGAGCCGATCGCGGATCGCTTCGCCGGCAACGAGTTCTTCCTCTACCTCGGGCGCAACATCGGCCTTCCGATCGCCCTCGAGGGCGCGCTCAAGCTGAAGGAGATCTCCTACATCTCCACCGATGCCTACGCCGCCGGCGAGATGAAGCACGGCCCGATCGCGCTGCTCGACGACTCGACGCCCGTGGTCGTGATCGCGACCGACGGGCACGTGTACGACAAGGTGGTCTCGAACATCGAGGAGGTGCGCGCCCGCGGCGCCCACGTGATCGCCGTCGCCACCGAGGGCAACGAGCACATCCGCGAGGTGGCCGAGCACGTCCTCTACATCCCGCGCACCGAGCCCGAGCTGCAGGCGGTCCTGGCCGTCCTGCCGCTCCAGCAGCTCGCCTACGCCATCGCCACCCGCCGCGGCCTCGACGTCGACAAACCGCGCAACCTGGCGAAGACCGTCACCGTCGAGTAGCCGAGGCGCGGCCTCGGCATCATCGTCCTGCTCGTCGCCGTCCGGTACCCCAAGAAGGGCATCGGGGCCGGATAGACCGGCTCGCAGCCACGGCGTTGAGACACGCAACGGGCGTCGGAGCGCCGCGGTTACCGCGAGGCTGGGCCGTAGGTGATCTCGAAAGCGATTCTGCCGTTCGCAGTTGTCGTCACGCGGACTGCGTCGGATCGCAGGCCATTGAGCGTGCGGGGTTTGAGCGTGGCCTCGTAGGTGCCTGGACTCGTCCACGAGCCGAACGTGCCATCGTTGTCGACCGCGAGGCCGGATGAGTACCGGCCGTTGGAGGCGATCCGCAGTTCGACGTACACCGTTTCGTGGCCAGGCAGCGGGTAGCGCAGCTGGTTGCAATGGCCGGCGTGCTTGCAAATCAGAACTCGCCCCTGGTACCAGCCGTCGCCCGCGAACTCGCCGGGAGCGGTGCGGCCGTGCCCTGCGACCACGAGAATCACGACCATGACCAAGACGATGAGGAGCGCGGCGCGACGGCGTGTCATGCCGAGGCGACCGACCGTTCCGTGGGGCGCGGGCAGCGGCGCGCTCGCTGAGCGTGTGGTCGTCGATCGCCGAGCGCGGCCGTCATCTGGGCTTTGGTCACACCCGCTCTGACGTCCGGCGTGGGCGACAAGTTCACGCCGGGGCGATGCTCCCAGAACTTTGGCATGGCTTGCCGCGTCTTAGAAGCAGGAGGCAGGAGTGATCGACCAGCGACCTGACCCGCTGTGGCGTACGCGACCGGCCCGATCCCGTCGCACCGTCTTCCTCGTCATCGTTGGCGCGGTGGCGGTGTACGTGGCGCTGATCGCGACGCACGCGCCCGGCTCATGCAGCGTGCCCGGCGGCGGGCCGTGCAGCGGCGGGGTCGCCATCCTCGGACGGGTGACGCCGACCGCGCGACCGGCGCTCGCCGTATGCGAGGCTGAGATCCGCCGGTGGGGGTACTCGAGCCGCTTCGGCGACGAAGCGTGCCGGCAAGGCCGTCGGCAGCCGTGGTTCCGGGCCGTCATCATCAACACGACCGACAGCACCACTGCCGTGCTCTGCAACGTCGACGCCTACCAGCACACCAGCCGGATCGCCCGAAACGTCGTCCTCCCGGTCTTCATCGTCAAGAACCCGGGCGTCATGTTCGTCGGCGCTCACCACCACCGAAACCTCACTTGGTACTTCGACCCCCACGACGCGCCCGCCGTCGTCGCGGAGGCGACCCGGTTCGTCGCCCACTGCCGCACCAACCCAGACGCGCCCACCTAGACGCCACACCGGCTGCGGAACACCTGAGTTCAGCGATGGGGCGGGTGAGGTTGAAAATGGGGAGGCAGAGGGGGTTCTTGAACCGCCCCAGGGGCTCGAGCCGGACGCGGGCACTCAGGCGCCTGCGTGATTGGCGGCCACGTCGCGGGCGCGCAAAGCGGTGATCACGCCCTCGAGCCTGGTACGGACCCCTGCCGGAACCTGGGCGCCGAGGCTGACCACGTCGACCCCGTCGTTCCCGAGGTTCAGCACGGTATCCCGGCCGCCGCGCAGGTCGTGGTGCACCGCCAACTGCACCGAGAGCTCGACCGCGCTGTCGAACCGCTTGACCACGGAGCCGATCACCTGCGGCCCGAGCGATGCGAGGTCGGTGTCGATCCCCACGGCATCGACGCCGCGGACGCCGGCGGCGTCGATGGCGCCGAACCCGCAGGTCCCGGCGATGTCGAACACGACCGTCGAGCCGCCGTCGATCTGCCGGTTGGCGACGTGCTCGCAGACCGACTGGTCGACGAAGGTGCCCGCATACGAGTCCTGCGTCGACATGCGCGGCGCCGCGGCCCGCACGCCCGCCTCGAACCCACGGACGATCTTCACCACCTCCGGCGTCGGTAGCCCCGCGACGGCGGACGGGTGCCCGCGTCGGGCCATGAGCGCGCTGAGGTAGCCGCCCAGATAGCCGACCTCGTGGTCGTCGAACGTCATGCCGACGACGTTTGGGCCGAACGGGGCATCGTGGATCGACCCGCCGATGAGGACGTAGACCGTGCGCGGATGGGCGCGAGTGACCGCCGCCAGGTCGCCGAGATCGTCAAAGCCGGGGCCGAGCAGCACGACGCTCGAGCGGGCAGACGCGCGGGCCAGGCTGGCGTCGTAGTCGCCGTAGGCGACGCGGACGCGGGCGCCGTAAGCCCTGGCCGCCGACCTGAGCCCGATCAGGTCGTCCGACGCGATCGTGTCCTGGAGGTCCTCCGGCGCGGTCTGCGCCTGCGGAGGCGGCCCGCCGAGGACAAGCGTGATTGGGCGGGAACGCGTGTCCGTCTGCGCCGAGGACCCCTTCCCGCCAGGCGAGGACGCCAGCGCGGCGGCCGTCACGACGGCCGCCGCTGCGAGTCCGGCGATCGGCAGCCACCACCGCCGCGGTTTCCCGGCGCGCGGTGCTGGTGTCTGCGACGGCGACGGCGGCGACGCCCGCTCGAGCGCGCTGTCGTGCTGGAGGATCTGGCGCTGGAGGCGACGCAGCTCCTCGCCCGGCTGCAGTCCGATCTCGTCGAGGGCCAGGCGGGTGGCCTCGTAGGCGGCGAGGGCGTCGGCCTGGCGGCCCGCGCGGTACAGGGCCGTCATCAGCTGTACGGTGACGCGCTCCCGCAGCGGATTGGAGGCGCGCAGCTCTTCGAGCCGTGGGATCAGGGCCGCCGCCGCCCCCTCCGCCAGCTGGATGTCGACCAGATCCTCGACGGCCCCCACCCGCAGATCCTCCAGGCGGGCCGCCTCCGAAGCGGCGAAGCCGGCGGACGCAAACTCGGCCAGCGCCGGCCCCTGCCACAGGTCGAGCGCCTCTTGCAGCTGCGTCCGGGCGGTGGTGGCGTCACCGGCCGCCGCGCTCGACCGCGCATCGTCCACGAGCTGTCCGAAGCGGTCGGCGTCGAGGGCGCCCGGCCTCAGGCGCAGGCCGTACCCGCGCTCGCGGGTCTCGACCTCGTCCTCGCCGAGCAGCTTCCGCAACTGGGAGATGTAGACGCGCACGGTGTGGACGGCCGCCTTCGGCGGCTGCTCCGGCCACAGCTCATCGATCAGCCTGTCGAGCGAGACCGTGCGACCGCGAGCGATCAGCAGCATCGCCAGCAGCGCACGCTGCTGGAAGCCGCCCAGGGGCAGCGGCGCGCCGTCCCGGACGGCCTCGAGACGACCCAGGATCCGGTAATGCATGACTGTTTCTACCACCGTGGGCAGCGGTTTACCTAGCGCTGATCTCCGACTTACCCGGTGTGGCCAGCATCCGCGGCGTCCTTATCGAGACCAGAAGGAGCCACACCATGAGAGCACCCGCCCACATCGCCGCGACCGTCGCCGCCGCCCTCGCCCTCGGCGCGGCGAGCGCGCCGGCAGCTGCGAACGTCACCCACCGGACGGTGCCGGCATGGGAGCACGCGCTCGTGCTGCGCGGCCGCGCCCTCGATCGGGCATACAGCCTCGGATCGTTTCGCCCGCTCGGCCCCGGGCTGCATCTGCGCGCGGCTGAGCACCACCCGGCCTGGCTGCGGGCGCTCGAGCTGCGAAGCGTCGGGCTCGACCGCATCCACCATCTCGGGTCGTTCGCGCCGCCGCCGGTCATCTGACCGGCGGCGCCGAGTCGCCGGCCGCGGCAAATGTTCCTGAATACGGAACTGAATGGTTCCGATATTCGGTACAAGGTCGACCGACTGCCCGTCTCGTGTCCTTGTTCCGAAATACAGAACGATTCTGTTCCAAATATCGGAACGAGGCGCTATACTCGGCGCATGTCCCTGAACCCGTTCGTGTGGACCGATGCCCTGTCCGACCCGAGTCAGGTGATCGGTCGAGACGAGTTCGCCGAGAGGGCGGCCCTGCGCCTCAAGGCGAAGACGAACATCGCCCTCTTCGGCCCGCGCGGGACCGGCAAGACGTCCTTCACCGTGAAGCTCATCAACGAGCTCGCCAAGCAGCATGGCCCCGATGCGCCGGCGTTCGACGCCGTCTACGTGAATCTGCAGCGCGCGTCCAGCATCCCGGCGTTCATCTCGGCGGTGAGGCATGCCATCGACAACCATCCGTCCCAGGACCTGCGCAGAATCGCGCGCGCCGAGGTCAGCGCCGTCGAGAAGGAGCTGAAGATCAACCTCGGCGTCGTCCAGGCCGGGATCCGGGGCAAGGGGCAGACGACGCCGCAGGAGAACGAGCAGCTGCTCTTCGCCCAGCTGCTCGTGCTGCGGCGCATGTCCGACCGGATGGTGATCGTCTTCGACGAGTTCCAGAGGCTGAACCGCTGCCCCGGCGACCCCCTCACGATCATCCGCGACGCGCTCACGGGCATCGAGGCGGACAACGTCTCGATGGTGTTCACCGGCAGCATCCGGGAGGCGCTCGAGATGATGCTGCGAAATAGCGCCGAGCCGCTCTACCAGCAGGCCGTCGAGATGGCGCTTCCCGACATCGACCGGGCCGAGTTCTTCAACTTCCTCTCGCTCAGCTTCGAGGCAACGTCGAAGCCGGCCTCCGATGCCGCGGTCGACTTCATCCTGAACACCACCGACGCCCACCCGAAGCGAACGCAGCAGCTGGCGTGGCAGGTGTGGGAAGAGGCCCGGCCGGGTGAGCGGATCGAGGTGCTCGCGGTCGAGCGGGCCCTCGAGCCCGCACTGATGATGGCGGGCATCAGGGACCAGTTCGACGCGCTGACCGCCGACGACGAGAACCTCGGCCGGATGCTGGACGCGATCGTCGCGAGCGACGGTGCCGGAGCCACGTCGCGGCCGCTCCTGCAACGCCTGGGGCTCAGTGGCGCCGCGACCGCGGCGCGGACGCTCGACAAGCTCCGCCGGCTCGGCTTCATCGAACGTGTGCCCGATGCCCGGGGTCGGTACCGCATCGCCGATCCGTTCCTCGTGGAATGGCTGCGGCGCACCTCCCCGTTCGCCGCCAACCCGATCGGGCCGTTCTCGGCAGCGCCCGAGCTGCCGCCGCGGCGGCCCGACCCGACCGCCGGCGACTGACGCCACAGTGGCTCACGCTGGGCTCGCCGCCAGCCGTGCGCGCGTCCGTGCGGCCATTGCCAGGTTGCCCTTGCGGTCGAAGCGCTCAACGGCCTCCTCGAGCACGACTCGTGCCTCCGCGAGCCTTCCGCCGAGTACGAGCACTTCGGCGAGGTCGGCGTACGCGTCGCCCTGCCAGTTGAGGAGGTCGGTCTCGGCGCCCATCGCCACCGCCTCGCGGGCCAGCCGCTCCGCCTCGGCGTCCACCCCACGGCGCGCCAGGACCTTGGCTCGTACCTGGCGCCACAGCATCTGCGTCACGACGTCGTCGCTGGCACCCAGATCCGCGGCGCGACCGGCCAGCGCGTCGGCTTCGTCCAGGCGGTCGAGCGCGCAGAGCGCCTGGGCCAGGAACCCGAGCGCGGACGACAGCGCACCCTGCTCTCCGGACTGCTCGTGCAGCCTGACGCCCGCTGCTCCGAACTCGGCTGCCGCGAGGGGATCGCCGGCCCAGAGCTCGACCCACACCGACGAAAACGCTGTGACGTCGGCGAGCACGACTCCGCCAGCGCCACTGCGCGCCGTCAACTCGGCACGCGTCTCGGCGAGGATCGCCCTGGCCTCATCGAAGCGGCCCAGCATCGCCAGCGCGCCGGCTCGATACGCGCGCAGGAAGTAATCGCGTCCTGCCCGCGGGTCGTTCTCGTCGAGCCAGGCCAGCAACTCGGTCACGGGGGTCGGGCCGAAGAAGAGACCGCCGGCGCGACCTGGAGTCGCCCCGGCCGGGATGTAACCCGCCTGCCGAGCGTGGTCGAGAGCTTTCTCGTACGTCGCCGTCTGCGCACCCATCTGGCCGCGCATGAACGCGATGTCTGAGAGGGAGAAGTAGGCGATGTAGAGCGCCATGTTGTCGCCGGCGGCCTCGAACACGGGCAGCGCCTGCTCGACGAGCGCCGCAAGGCGCTCCGTCGCGCCCTCGGGTTCGGTGCCAACCCGCAGCAACGCCGCCTGGACGCGTCCGCAGAGCTCGCCCGCACGGTCGCCTCGCGCCGCCGCGCTGTCTGCGCGGGCGTCCGCTCGACTGACCACCTCGTCGAGCCTGCCGCTCCAGGCCCACGCTCCGCCGAGCTCGAACTCGAGGATCAGATCGATCTCGCCTGGCGGTGCGAGCGCCGCGGCACGCTCGAGCAGGCTCGCGGCCGCGTAGTGGTCTTGGCGCCGGGATGCGCGGTGGCCGCCGGCCATCAGGTGCCGCCGTGCCGCCTCGGCCAGCGCGATGTCGTCGGGCATACCGAGCTCGGCGCGGTAGCGGCACGCCTGTCCGAGGTGATAGCCGAGCAGCTCATCGAGCTCGACGAGCGCGGATCCGTGCTCGCCGAGCCAGGCGGCGAAACGTCTGTGGAGGTCCGCGCGGAGCGCCTTCGGCATCGCGGCGTACGCCGCGTCTCGGAGCAGCAGGTGGTGGAAGCGGAACGCGTCCTCGCCTGGGAGCAGCGGCTTGTCGGGGCGGATCAGCGCCTTGCGCACCAGGCCGGCCAGCCGTGGGGTCACCTGCGTGTCGTCGGGCGCGAGCGCCTGCACCGCGCCGCGATGGAAGGTCTCGCCCTCGATCGCGCCCCGTTCGAGCACGCTGCGCTCGGCCGCGTCGAGCTGGTCGAGGCGCGCGCCCAGCAGTGCCTGCAGCGTCGGGAGGGACGGCGACGTCGCCATCTGCATCGCCGGCCATCGCCAGCATCTCCTCGATGAACAGCGGGTTGCCGCCGGCGGTGCGCGCGATCTTCGAACGCATCTCACCGCGGATCCGCTCGGGGATGAGCCGGTCGACGTCCGTGTCGCCGAGTGGTTCGAGGCGGAGGGCCAACGGCCACGTGGGGCGGCGCTCGGCAAGCTCGGGCCGTGTCATGCAGAGCATCAGGATCGATGCGCCGGAAGACAGGAGCGCGATGTGCTCGACCAGGTCGAGGAACGTCTGCTCGCCCCACTGCAGGTCGTCGAACACGACGACCACGGGCCCGTCCGCAGCAGCGTGCTCCAGGGTCTTGCGGAACGCCCAGGCGATCTCATCCGGCGTTGTCGCCGTGTCGGTCTCACCCAGCAGGGCGCGGATCGCCGCCGCGGCGGACTCGTCCGGAGGCGAGACGCCGAGCTGCTTCAGCACCTCGACGACCGGCCAGTACGTGATTCCCTCTCCGTAGGGCAGGCAGCGGCCACGGACGATCGTGGCGTCGAGCGCGGCCAGGGCCTCCGCGGCGAGTCGGGACTTGCCCACGCCCGCATCGCCCGCGATGGTGATCAGCTCGCAGCGCTTCCCCGCCAGCACGTGCTCCCAGGCGTCCCGCAGGGTCGCCATTTCGTGCTCACGGCCGACAAACACCCCCACGTGGGGACGGTCCGGGGCGTTTCGCACACGCACCATCCGAAAGGCCGCAACCGGCTGGGACTTTCCCTTCAGCACGAGAGGGCCGGCCGGCTCGACGTCGATCGCGGCGTGAACGAACGCACGCGTCGGCTCGCCGATGAACACCTCTCCCGGCTGCGCCGCTTGCTGCAGCCGCGCCGCCACGTTGACGGCATCGCCTGTGGCGAGATGTTCCTCCACACCTGTTACGACCTCGCCCGTCATGACACCGATCCGTCCCTGCAACCCGAGCTCGGGCAGCGCGGCCCGCATCTCCGCCGCCGCTCGCACTGCACGCAGCGCATCATCCTCATGCAGATCCGGCACCCCGAACACCGCCATAACGGCATCGCCGATGAACTTCTCGACGCTGCCGCCGTGGCGATCGACGATGCCCTTCATGCGCTCGTAGTAGCCCGCGAGCACTCCCCCGCAGCCGCTCGGGATCGAGCGACTCGCCGAGCGCTGTCGATCCCGCCAGGTCGCAGAAGACGACGGTCACCGTCTTGCGGTGCTCGTGCAACCGTGCGGACGCGACCGCGAACGAACCGCCGCACTCCTCGCAGAAGTTGGCGCCCGCGCTGTTCTCGTGCCCGCAGCTTGTGCAGACCAGCACGAGACGACCCTAGACCGCATCCCGCGCTGCGACAAGCTCGTGGCGCGCTCGGAGCCGGCCCGTCTTGCGTAGTTGTCCGAACAACTACCCGGTGAAATCCCCCGGCGAGGTTCCGCGGAACCGCCGATGCCCGGCCGCCGGCTGCTTTTTAGCCTGTGCGACAAGCAGGTGATCGATCGACGGAAACGGATGGCGCTCGTGAACACATCGCTCAAGTCCTGGACACGGCTCGTGGAGTTCATCGCTCTGGTGACGGCTCCGTTCGTGCTGCTCGTGGGGCTCGTCCTCTACATCGACTACGGCACGGCCAGCTCGTCTGCGGCGACCACGCCGCAGCAGGCCGCCGTGGCGGCCACGCACCACATCGCGACGTTCCCGATCACGGTCGTCACCGACGACCAGACCGGCAAGGACGGCGACATCGCCTTCCTGCCCTCGGACTTCACCCTGCCGGCGCACTCGACGGTGCGGCTGCGCATCACCAACTTCGACGACGCGACCGCCCAGAAGCCCGTGAAGTACGCGCATGTGTGGGGCACCGTCGGCGGCACCATCCAGGTGCAGCACATGATGCCGAGCATGCCGAACATGCCCGAGCCCGTCCACACGGTGCGCGCGCTCAATGCCGACACCCAGGTCAGCCACACCTTCACCGTGCCCGGCATGCACCTGAACGTGCCCGTCCTGGCCTCCGGTGTCACGACGTTCGTCATCCATACCGGCGCGCCGGGGCACTACACCTGGCAGTGCTACAACCCCTGCGGCAGCGGCAAGTCGGGCTGGGGCGGAGCGATGAGCATGAAGGGCTACATGACCGGCACGATCACCGTCGCCTGACCGATCGGCCTCACCTCGCCGCCGGAGTGCGCATGCCTCCGGCGGCGAAGGCGTGTCCGGGGTGTGACACTGGGATTCAGCCGGAGCGGCGGCGCCGCTGCGACGCCCGCCGGGCGGCGATCGCCGCCTCCGGCCGGCTCGTGGGCACATGCGACGGCTCGGTGTGCGCCGGCGCGACGACCGGGTCGGGCTCGGGGCCGCGACGGCGGAAGGCGATCACGAACCAGACGACGCCGACGATGAGCGCGGTCGCGGCCACCCAGACGTTCAGCCGCTGGCCGAAGATGTGGTCGGCCGGGTCGATCTTCATCGTCTCGAGCGGCAGCCGGATGATGTTGTAGAGCACGACGTAGAGCGCGAACACGGTGCCGCTCGGCACGCGCCGGAAGTAGCGGCGGGTGAACCACAGGAGCACCAGGCAGCTGGCGGCGTCCCACAGCGACTCGTACAGGAACATCGGCTGGAAGGTGGTGTCGGCCTGGTACGGCGCGTAGCGGTGCGCGGGGTCGATCTTGACCGCCCAGGGCAGGCTGGACGGATGGCCGTAGAGCTCCTGGTTGGCGTAGTTGCCCCAGCGTCCCAGCGCCTGGGCGAGCACCAGCCCGGGGGCAATGCAGTCGGCCACGCGCCAGAACGGCAGCTTCACCCGCCGGCAGCCGATCCATGTGCCGAGCATGCCGCCGAGGACGGCGCCCCAGATCCCGAGGCCGCCCTGCCAGATCTTCGGCGTGTCGGCGAGGTGGTGGGGCCAGAAGGCCCCCCAGTCGGTGATCACGTGGTAGAGGCGGGCGCCGACGAGGCCGAACGGCACCGTCCACACGGCGATCGAGTAGACCAGGTCGGCGTCGATGCCGCGGCGGCGGAACTCACGCCGGGTCATCCAGCCCGCGAGCAGCACCCCGCACGCGAGGAGGAGCCCGTACCAGCGGGGCTGCAGCGCCCCCAACCGGAAGATGTAGGGGCTCGAGGGGCTGGGGATGGAGAGTGGGATCAAGCGGGACGGTGGTCGATCGCGCGGCGCCAGCAGATGGTAGTCGGCGGCCGCGCGCGGCCGGGTGGGGAGCCGCACTCATCGGTTTGGGTAGGGCCGATTTCACCGATTTGTGGATGTCGATCACGCCGAATCGGTGGGGGGCTGCCGGGCCGCGCGGGCCGAGACCTCCGGCATGAACACTCGACTGCGTGGATTCGTTGCGGGGCTGGTGGTACTGATGGGCGTGGGCACGCTCGGAGTTGCGTCCTCGACGGCGGCGACATTGAAGCCGCGGACGGTGATGCTGGAGAAGCTGAACATGGTGCGGGCCGAGTACGGCCTCGGCGCCGTGCGCCCGTCGCTGCTCCTGCGCCTCACCGCCAAGAGCCACTCGGACGACATGCTGGTCCGCGACTACTTCGCCCACACGACTCCCACCGGCGGCACGCTCTACGACCGCATCGTCAAGAGCGGGTTCGTCGCGGGGTTCTCCTGGGAGGGCGGCGAGACGCTGGCCTGGGGCACGGGCGTCCTGGCAAAGCCCGGCTACACCGTCAAGGCGTGGCTGGCGAGCCCCGAGCACCGTGCGATCCTGCTGTCCGCGACCTGGACGCGCATCGGCATCGCCCGCGCCTGTGGCACATTCCTGGGCCACACGGGCGCGTGCGTGTGGACGGCCGACTGGGTCAAGCGCTGGTAGTCCGGCCGGCGCCGGCCTGCGCGGCCGGCGCCGCCGTACGGGCGGCCGCGATCCACGGTGCGGCCGCCAGGCAGAGCACCGCGACCAGGCCGTAGGCGGCGCGATCGCCCACCGTCTGCGCGAGGGCGCCGGCCACGATCGGCGCGACGAGGGTCGAGAGCGCCCAGACGATGTTCAGGAGCGCCGCCATCGTGGCCACGCCGATCCCGGCCGCGCGGCCGCCGCGCACTCCCAGCGGGAACGTGACGGTGTAGATCACCGCCGACACCGGGCCGCGCAGGATCAGGAACCCGACGACGGCGGCCGTCGAGGTGCTGACGAGGACGATCACGAGGATCGCCCCCGCGATCGCCGTCGCGGCGGCGCCGACGCCGGCGCGGGCCGCGCGGTCGCCCAGGTGCGCCACCGCCGCGCTCGATGCGATGAAGAGAACGGCCGATGCGGCGAAGGCGGCGCCGATCGCCGCGGTGCTCATGCCGTTACGGTGCAGCTGCAGGGGGACGAGCAGGTTGACCGCGCCGCCGAGCAGCCCGCCGAGGCCCATGAGGGCGAGGCTGGCGGTGACGCGGCGCTCGCGCATGGCGGCGGCGAGCGCCGGGAGCGTCGCCCGGGCGGGCGCCGCCGCGCGGCCGCTGCCCGACCGCTCGAGCGAGAGCCAGGCTCCGAGCAGCACCGTCACCCCCGCCGCGACGGCGAAGGGGGCGGCGAGCCCGTAGCGCTGCACCAGCACGCCGGCGAAGGCCGGGCCGGCCACCGCCCCGAGGCCCGCCGTCGTGACGGTGAGTGACAGCACCTGGCTCTGGTGTTCGCGGGCCGCCTCGGTCAGCCAGGCCACGCCCGTCGTCCAGAGCGCGCCGAAGCCGACGCCGAAGAGCGTCCGGGCCGCGAGCAACTCCCAGAAGGTGCCCGCGAGGCCCTGACCGGCGTCGGCGACGGCGAGCACCGCCATGGCGGCCAGGGTCACCCGGCGGGCGCCGAGCCGCTCGCCGAGCATCCCGGCGGGCACCGAGACCAGCAGGATGGCGACGCTCGCGCTCGCGAGCAGCAGACCCGACTGCAGCGGCGAGAGTCCGAACCGGTGCGCGAACGCCGGCACGAGCGGCACGATCGCGCTCCACATCACCTCGCCGACGAAGACGGCCGTGAACAGCAGGAGAACGACCGTGCGCCGCACCCCGGCAGCATGCCAGAGCGGCTGCTGCCCGGGCGCGGCGCGTGCCCACGCGCGGTGCTAGCGGTGCATCAGCGGGTCGAGATAGACGTCGTCGATGCGCCAGTTCCCGCCCGCCGAGAGCGGCGTGAACCGGAACTGGACGTACTGGGTGAGGAGCGGCGCGGTGCCGCCCAGCAGCCACACCGGCAGCGGCAGCGGACGCCAGGCGCCGGTGGCCGCGTACGTGCCCTCGTCGGAGAGGCCGAGGCTCGAGCCGAGGCCGCCGAGCAGACCGCCGACTCCGCCGCCGTAGATGGCCTGCACGTGCAGCTTGGAACCCGCGGCGCCGGAGTTCGAGATGAACGTCTGCATCTTGGTCGAGATCAGCCCGATGCACATCGGGGGAGTGGTCGCGCTGCTGCCCGTGGGCAGCGACAGCGAGTGGCTGCCGGGGCCGCTGACGGCGAACGACTCGTTGCCGGACACGACCCGGGCGCCGCCGGTGAGCGTCCAGCCGGCTGACCCGTTCTCGAGGCCGCCGTCGGGTGCAAGCGCGTAGTGTCGACCAGTCGCTCCACTGGGCGAACGGCTGCGTGGTGGGATCGGGGCAGGCCACGCCGAGCGCGGCGTTGGCCGCCGCGGCGGTGCTGCCCATCGCCGCGACGGTCGCGGCGAGGGTGCCCAGACCGAGCGCGAGCGCGCGCAGGCCGTGGGGTCGTAGAGCCACAGTTGCTCCTTCTGAACAGGGGGGTCGATGGGGCCGGGCGGTTGGGGGTGACCGCCGCATGACACAGGGTGGGGAGGGACCGGGCCCGCCGCCTCCCCTCTATTGGTGATCGTGCAGTAGTCAAAGTCGCGCTTGCATTTGCCGATATCGGGTCTATGCTGACGCGTTTTCACGAGCTGAGCCGCCGCGTGCCCGGGATCCGCGGCCTCGACCGGGAGGCTGCCGGCGACGACACCCTGGTCTCGGAGTCGCGCTCGAGCGTGCGGCTTGCGCCCGACCGCCGCCAGGCCCGGGCCACGATCGCAGTGGTCACGGCCTTCGCGGTGGCCGTGGCCGCGATCGCCCTGTGGGCGCCGGACCGGGGCGGGCACAGCTGGGTGACAGCCGCGCTGCTCGTCGCCTGCTACGCGCTTGCGGCCCGGGTCCGGTTCGAGGTCGGCTCCGGCCTGGCCGTGCCCACCCAGCTGATCTTCGTGCCCATGCTGTTCCTGGCCGCGCCGGCGGCCGTGCCCCTGCTCGTCGTCCTCGGATTCGCCCTGAGCACGCTCCCGGAGCACCTGCGCCGCGACCGCCATCCCGGCCGGCTCGGCCTGCACGTGGTGAGCGCCGGGTACGCGATCGGCCCGGTGCTCGTCCTCGTGCTCCTGGGCCAGTCGGCGCCGACGCTCGGCGGGCGAGTGCTGCTCGTGCTCGCGGCGGCGCTCGCGCTGCAGTTCGCGCTTGACTTCGCCGGGTGGGCCGCGCTCGGCCACTCGCCGCGCGAGCTCGCCCGGGCGCTGCGAGCGGCGTGGCAGGTCGACATCGTGCTCACGCCGCTCGGCCTCGTGCTCGCCGCCGCCGCCCGCGGCGACCGCTTCGCCGTCCTGCTGGGCCTGCCGCTCGTCTGGCTCCTGGCCGAGTTCGCCCGCCAGCGCACGCAGAGCGTCGACCAGGCCCTCGCCCTTTCGCAGGCGTACCTGGGAACGGCGCTCCTGCTGGGCGACGTGGTGGAGGCGGACGACTCCTACACGGGCCTGCACAGCCGCGACGTCGTCGCGCTCGTGCTGGCGGTCTCCGACCGCCTCGGCCTCGCCGACGACGATCGCCACAAGGCCCGGCTGACCGCGCTCCTGCACGACGTCGGCAAGGTCGAGATCCCCAAGCAGATCATCAACAAGCCCGGACCGCTGACGCCGGCCGAGCGCGCCCTGATCGAGACGCACACCCTGGTCGGCCAGCGCATGCTCGAGAAGGTGGGCGGGCTGCTCGAGGACGTCGGCCTGCTCGTCCGCTCGTGCCACGAGCACTGGGACGGCGGCGGCTATCCCGACCGCACGGCGGGCGACGCCATCCCGCTCGTCGCCCGGATCGTATGCGCGTGCGACGCCTTCAGCGCGATGACGACCGACCGCAGCTACCGGGCCGCGCTGACGCACGAGGCGGCGGTGGCGGAGCTGCGCCGCTGCGCCGGGACGCAGTTCGATCCGCGTGTCGTCGCCGCCCTGATCGCGGTCGTCGGCTCTGAGCAGCCCGGCGTGCTCGCCCCGGCCGCCTGAACGGGCCCGGCTCCGCGGACGTTCGTCAGCGGGTGAGCCGGGGCAGCAGCGCCGATGCGACGGCGATCCCGAGGCCGGCCGCGCACACGAGGACGGCCAGGTCGGTGCCGACGGCGGCCGGCCGGTCGAGCAAGAGGCCGCGCAGGGCGTCGACCTCGTAGCTCAGCGGGTTGACGCGGCTGATCGCGCCTACCCACACCGGCATGAGCGCCACCGGATAGAGCGCATTCGACGCGAAGAAGAGCGGCATCGTGATGGCCTGGCCGATCCCCATCAGCCGCTCGCGCGAAAGCACGATCCCGGCCAGGACGATCGAGAGCGTCGCGAAGAACGCCGCGCTCAGGACGACGACGGCGGCGACGGCGACCAGTCGCAGCGGGTTGGCCGTGAGGCCGACGCCGAGTAGGGCAGCGAGCACGAGCACGACGACGCCCTGCACGATGGCACGCACCCCGGCCGCGAACGCCTTGCCGGCAACGAGCGCCCAGCGCGGAGTGGGGGTGGCCATCAGCTTCGCGAGCACGCCTGCGTCGCGCTCCCAGATGATCTGGATGCCGTAGAAGATCGAGATGAACAGCACCGACTGGGCCAGGATGCCCGGCGCCAGGTAGTCGAGATACGGCATCGACGTCGGGATGGCGTGCAGGCGCGAGAACGTCTCGCCGAAGATCAGGAGCCAGAGCGCGGGCTGGATCGCGCGGGTGTACAGCTCCTTGCGGTCGTGGCGGAGCTTCTGCAGCTCGACGAGGCAGAGCGCGGTGACCCGGCTGCCGGATCGCCGCCATGCGCCGGCGAGCGGCTGCCGCAGCGTCTCGACACCGCTAGCCAAGCCGGCTCGCGGTGCGCCGCGTCTGGCGGACGTGCCGCATGTCACCTCCCGCCTCGAGCGTGTCGCCCGTGTGATGGCGGAAGACGTCCTCGAGCGACGCCCCCGGGCCGAGCGCCGTTTTCAGGCCCTCCGGCGTCCCGACAGCGCGCAGGCGGGCGCGGTGCATCAGGGCCACGCGGTCGCACAGGGCGTCGGCCTCGTCCATGTAGTGGGTCGTGAGCAGCACGGTCATGCCCGTCTCGCGGCGCAGGCTCTCGATCCGCTCCCACACGCTCGAGCGCGCGATCGGATCGAGGCCGATCGTCGGCTCGTCCAGCACGAGCAGCCGCGGCCGGTTCACCAGCGCCTGGGCGAGCTCGAGCCGGCGGATCATGCCCCCCGAGTAGGTGGACACGAGCCGGTCGGCCGCCTCGGTGAGCCCCATCGTGGCGAGCATCTCGGCGACGACGCCCGCGCGGGTGCGGCGGGGCACGTCGAACAGGCGGGCGAACAGCGCGACGTTCTCGCGGCCGCTGAGGGCGGCGTCTGCCGACAGCTGCTGGGGGACGAATCCCAGCATCCGGCGCACGTCCATGGGCCGGCGGGCGACATCGATCCCGAACACGGCGGCCGCGCCCGAGGTGGCCGGAAGCAGGGTCGTGAGCACCCTGATCGTGGTGGTCTTGCCGGCGCCGTTTGGGCCGAGCAGTCCGAAGACCTCACCGTCGCCGACCATGAGGTCGACGCCGTCGACAGCCGTCGTATCTGCGAAGCGCACGTGCAGGTCGCGGATCGAGACGGCCGGCGCGGGGTGCGGCTCGGCGGCCACTAGGCGAGGCGTCCGAGCAGGCGGTGGAGCGGGCCGACCGCCGCCTCGAGGGCGGCGCGCTCGCCGGGATCGAGGCGGCCGAGCGCGGCTTCGAGCACCTGCTGGCGGCGGTCGTGCCACGCCGCCATGCGCCGCTCGGCGGCGGGCGTGATCACGAGCCGCACCGATCGCCGGTCGCGCGGATCCGGCTCGCGGCGCACGAGCCCGGCCGCGACGAGCTGGTTCGCGAGGGTGCTGGCGGTGTTCGGCGCGATCCGCAGCTCGGTTGCGGCCTCACCGACGCTGATGCCCGTGCGGCCGCGGACAGCGCGCAGCAGCTCGACCTGGGCGGTCGCGAGCGGCTCGAGCGGCCAGTCCTCCCGGGCGCGCTTGCGCAGGGTGCGCTGGAGCGGGCCGATCACGGCGAGGAGGCCCGCGGCCGTGTCGTTGTCTAGAGAGACGGGGGCTGGAGGCATGGGCGTAAGTATATCAAAGACAGATACAATGACCTGCGGAGGGAGTGGCAAGATCCGGCGTGGAAGGGGATGAGGCTGATGGAGCACTCACCACTCGCTCTCGATCCGTTCGGCGGCCGGCAGCCGACCAGTCACGAGCGGATGACGGGGCAGCCCTGGGATGCGTCGTACCGGGCCGGCCCGGCGCCATGGGATGTCGGCCGTCCGCAGCCGGCGGTCGTGCGCCTGGCGGGCGCGGGCGGGTTCGCCGGAGCCGTGCTCGACGCGGGCTGCGGCACGGGCGAGAACGCTCTTCACCTCGCCTCGCGGGGGTTGCCGGTCATGGGCGTCGATGTGGCTCCGACGGCGGTGGCGATCGCCCGCGCGAAGGCCCGCGACCGCGGCATCGAGGTCGAGTTCGCAGTCGCCGACGCCTTCGAGCTCGCACGTCTCGGACGCAGGTTCGAGAGCGTGCTCGACTCCGGGCTGTTCCACACCTTCGCCGGTGACGAGCGGCCGCGATATGTGGCGAGCCTGGCGGCGGCGACGGAGCCCGGCGGCACGCTCCACGTCGTGTGCTTCAGCGACGCTGCTCCCGATACCGGCCCGCATCCCGTGAGCGAGGCGGAGCTGCGGGCGGCGTTCGCGCCCGGGACCGGCTGGGCCGTCGCCGCCGTCGTGCCCGACCGGATCCAGACGAGATTTCACGCCGACGGCGCTCCCGCATGGGTCGCAACGATCACCCGCAGCCCCTGGGAGCCGGCCAATTGACACTCGCAGCGAATGCCAATTGGCCGCGAACGCAGCGCCGCCTGGCGCAATCTGGTTGAGCGCGCAATAATACAGTCATGGACACCACTGACACCTCTCTCACCACGGGCCAGGAGCAGGCGCCGCCTGTGACGACCCTGCGCCTCGGCCCCGCCCACCTCACCGTCACCGACCTGGATCGGTCGGTCGACTTCTACGAGCGCTCGATCGGCCTGCAGGTGCGCACTCGCGACGCCGTCACCGCCACCCTGTGGGCCGGCGGCAGCGACGATCTGCTCGTGCTCGCCGCCGAGCCGGCGGCCCGGCGGGCCGGGCGCCACGCCGGCCTCTACCACGTCGCGCTGCTGCATCCGTCCCGCCTGGAGCTCGCCCGCGCGGCTGCCCGGCTGGCGGAGACCCGCACGCCGATCATCGGCGCGTCCGACCACGGCATCTCGGAGGCGATCTATCTGCCCGACCCCGACGGCAACGAGATCGAGCTCGCCGCCGATCGGCCCCGCGACGTGTGGCCCGACCTGCGCGACCCCGGTTGGGACGGCGGCCCCCAGCCGCTCGACCTGAACGCCCTTCTCGACGAGGTCGCGGCCGAGCCGGTGCGCGCACATGCCGACCCGGCCCTGACCGTCGGGCACGTCCACCTGCACGTCGGCGACGTCGATCGCGCGGTCGCGTTCTACGGCGACCTGCTCGGGTTCGAGGTCATGACCCGCCTCCCCACCGCCGCGTTCATGGCCGCCGACGGCTACCACCACCACGTCGCCGTCAACGTGTGGCGCGGCGTCGGGGTGCCGCCGGCGCCCCCGGCGACGGTCGGCCTGCGGCACTGGACGATCGTCTTCGCGACGCCCGAAGCGCTGGCCGAGGTGCTCGCCCGCATCGAGCGTGCCGGCATACCGACCGAGCTGCACGCGGGCGGCGTGCTCGTCCGCGACCCGTGGGACATCCCCGTCGTCCTGACTGCGTCCATCGACACCTGAAACGAGGATCCGCCCATGAGCACGACTCCCGAAGCATCCGCCCGACCCCAGGGAACGATCAAGGCGGCGGCTCGCAGCGCCCGCCCGATCGATCCCGGGGTCACCATCGGGCACGTCCATCTGCGCACCGCCGACATCGACCGGGTGCGCGCGTTCTACGTCGACGTGCTCGGCTGCGACGTGGTGATGGAGGCCCGGGACGTGCCCGGCTGGGGGACGACCGGCGACATGCTGTTCGTCTCGGCCGGCGGCTACCACCACCACCTCGGCTTCAACACGTGGAAATCAGCCGGGGGCGGGCCGCAGCCCGACGGCGTCGCCGGCCTGCACCACGTCGCCATCCGCTACCCGTCCCGGGCGGCCCTGGCCGACGCGCTGCGGCGGCTGCGCGAGGTGGACTGGCCGATCCGGCAGGCGACCGACCACGGCACCCACGAGGCGATCTACCTGAGCGACCCCGACGGCAACGACCTCGAGCTGATGTGGGATCGGGCGCCGGCGCAGTGGCCGCGCGACGCCGAGGGTCACATGGCCTTTGCCGACCGCGAGCTCGACCTCGATCAGCTCCTGACCGAGGCGCCGCAGCTCTGATCTACGACTCGTCGTCGATCCGGAGAGGCACGGGCTCGGCGTCGCGGCGGTGCAGGCCGACCCGCCAGCTGTAGGTGTCGCGGCGCGACGGGAAGAAGTCGGGCCAGTCCTTCGCCATCATCCACACGGCCACCACGCACACGGCCGCGTCGAGCGGATGCGGGCCGGTGTGGTCGACGGCCCCGCCGACGGCGATCAGGAGCACCGCGACGAGCCCGGCCCAGCATTCGTGGACGCGGAATCCGGCGACGTACACGCGCGGCCCCAGCGGGTGGCGGCGGACGTGCAGCACTGTGCGCAGGGCGCGGAGCATGCCCTGGTTATCGGCAGGTACGGCGGAGGCTCAACCCGGAGCGGCGACGGCGCCGGCCGCCTCGCAGGCGCGGGCGACGTTGGCCGCGTGCACGGCCTGGTCGGCCGCGCCCGCGGCCCGCTCCGGGACGGCGATCTGCTCGGCGTGGTCGGGCGGGCAGCCCGCATCCGCATACCGCAGCACCGCCTCGATGTAGTCGAGGTCGTCGTCGGCGATGCGCAGCGCCTGCTCGCTCGTGTGCGGCCGGCCGTGCCCGACCACGACGTACAGCGGGCGCTCGCGCTCGATGACGCCGATCAGCATCTGCAGCGTGGCGCGATAGTCGTGCACCGATGCGTGTGCGGCCGGGATCTCGAGCGACGAGAGGTAGTCGCCAACGACGAGCAGATGCTCGTCGGGGAGCGAGGTGACCATGCCGTCGTCGGTGTGGCCGGGGCCCGGCCGGCACACCCCCAGCCACGGGCCGAGCCGCACATCGGCGGGCGGGTCGACCGTCTGCTCCACGTGCAGCCGCTCGATCGCGCGGTGGGCGAGCAGCACCTCGGCGCCCTCGCGCTCGATCTCGGCACGGGCGCTGCCCGAGCGGATCCGCTCCGCGGCGGCGGTGCTGGCGGTGACCTGGACGTCGGGCAGCATGCCCAGGGCCATCACGTGATCCCAGTCGGCGTGGGTGACGAGGACATGCGTGACGGGCATCGCCGAGGCGGCCAGCACCTCCTCGATCTCCCACGGTGAGACGCCGGGATCGATCAGCAGGCGCTCACCGGCGCGGCGCAGCTCGAGCGTGGTCGTCTGGTAAAGCGTGCTCGGCCACCACGTCGCCGTGCCCGTGAGCGGGAGCGCCCTTGGCATGGCCCTAGCATAGTATGGCCCGATGCGGGTTGGGATCGACCTGATCGAGATCGCACGGGTGGCGCGCGCGCTCGAGCGCCACCCCCGCTTCATCGAGCGCGTGTTCACGCCCACGGAGCGCGAATACTGCCTCTCGCGGGCGAATCCGGCCCAGCACTTCGCCGCCCGCTTCGCCGGCAAGGAGGCGGTCGGCAAGGCGCTCGGGTTCGGGGTCCCCTTCACCTGGCGCGAGATCGAGATCGCCGGCCGGCCGAAGCCCGGCGTCAGCCTGACGGGCCGCACCGCGGCGTGGGCCGAGCGCGTGCGCGCGGGGACGATCGACCTCAGCATGACCCATTCGAAGGAGCTGGCGGCGGCCGTGGCCGTCGTCGCGGACGCATGACCCGCTCGCGGAAGCTGTACGCCGCGGAAGAGATGCGGGCCGCAGACGCGGGTGCGATCACCGGGGTCGGGATTCCGGGCGCCGTGCTCATGGAGCGGGCCGGCCTCGCGGCCGCCCAGGAGATCCTGGCGGCGTACCCGGGCCGGACGGCGGCCGTCGTCTGCGGCGGCGGCAACAATGGCGGCGACGGGTTCGTGGTCGCCCGCCACCTGCACGCCGCGGGGTGGGCGGTCGAGTGCCTGCTCGCGGCCGATCCGGCCGGGCTGCCGGACGACGCCCGCAGAAACCACGCGATCGCCGTCGGGCTCGGTGTGCGGATGCGCGACGGCGTCCGCCGCGGCCGGCTCAAGGCTGCCGGCGTGATCGTGGATGCACTGCTCGGGACCGGGTTCCACGGCGAGCCCAGGCCCGACGCGGCCCGCGTGATCGCCGCCATGTCGGGCCTCCCGGGCATCGTCGCCCTCGACGTCCCTTCCGGGGTCGACGCGTCGACGGGGGTCGTGGCCGGCCCGGCCGTGACCGCCGAGGTGACCGTCTGCTTCCACGGCCGCAAGCTGGGGACGGCGGTGGAGCCGGGCCGGGGCCACAGCGGGCGCGTGGTCGTCGCGGACATCGGCATCCCGCCCCAGGCGGACGTGGCCACCGCGGCCGTGCTGACGGACGGCCTCACCGTTCCCGGCAAGGGCCCGGCCGAGACGAAGTACACGGCGGGGGCGGTGCTGATCGTGGGCGGCGCACGCGGCTTCACGGGCGCACCGCTGATGGCGGCGCTCGCCGCGCTGCGCACCTCCGCCGGGATCGTGTGGGTGGCGACGCCGCCCGACGCAGCCCGCATCCTCGAGGCGCGCGTGCCCGAGGTGATGGTGCGCCCGCTGCCGACGGCGCTCGAGCTGCTCGACCGGGCCGACGCCGTGGCCCTCGGCCCGGGCCTCGGACGGGCGCCCGAGGCGATCGAGATCGCCCGTGAGGTCGGCGTCGGCCACGCCGGCCCGATCGTCATCGACGCCGACGGTCTGTTCGCGTTCAACGCCGGCCTGAAGGCGCTGCGCAAGCGGCCCACGCCGGCGGTGCTGACGCCGCACGAGGGCGAGATGGGGCGGCTGCTGGACGCGCCCTCCGACTGGGTGCGCGCGAACCGGCTCGAGGCGGTGCGCCGGGCCGCGGACACGAGCGGCTGCGTCGTCCTGCTCAAGGGCCCGGACACTCTGATCGCGGATCCGGGAGGCCGCCTCGGCGTCTCGCATGCCGGCGTGAGCGGCCTCGCCACGGCCGGATCCGGCGATGTGCTCACAGGCGTCGTCGCGGCCATGCTCGCGCGGGCCGGCGACCCCTGGACGGCGGCCTGCGCGGCGGCCGAAGCGCACGGCCATGCGGGCCGGCTGGCCTCGCAGCGGCTCGGCCCGTCCGGCATCATCGCCACCGATGTGATCGCGGCCCTGCCCGAGGTGCTGCGGTGATCGGCACGCACCGGGCGCGGGCGACGGTGACCGTCGACCTGGCCGCGATCGAGGAGAACGTCGCCCGGCTGCGGAACACGGCCCGTCCGGCCGAGGTGTGGGCGGTCGTCAAGGCCGACGGCTACGGCCACGGGGCGGCCGCCGTCGGGCGGGCGGCGCTGCGGGCCGGCGCCCGCCGGCTGTGCGTCGCGACGTGGGAGGAGGCACGCGGCCTGCGCGAGGATCTGGGCGATGTGCCGGTGCTCGTCATGGGGCCGCTCGCCCCGGGCGAGGAGGCCCACGTGGCGGGCGTCGACGTCACGGTCACGTCGGTCGAGGGGTTCGCCCGCCTGCAGGCGGCGGCCCGCGAGCCGCGTCGGCGTGCACATCAAGGTCGACACGGGCATGGGGCGGTGGGGGATGACGCCCGCCGAGGCGCTGCGCATCGCCGGCCGGCTCGACCCGGACGGCGGCCTGCGGCCGGCCGGGCTCATGAGCCACCTCGCGGTCGCCGACACCGACGCGCGCTTCACACACCTCCAGATCGAGCGCTTCGCCGCGCTCGCGGAGCGCTTCCCGGCGTGCCCGCGCCACCTGGCCAACAGCGCCGGGGCGCTGCGCTTCCCCGAAGCCCGCTTCGACGCCGTCCGCTGCGGGATCGCCGTCTACGGCATCTCGCCGTTCGGCGCCGACCCGGCCGAGCTCGGGATCACGCCCGCCCTGCGGCTCGAGAGCCACGTCGCCGACGTGAAGCTTCTCCAGGCGGGCGACAGCGCGGGCTACGGCCGCCGCTTCGTCGCCACGGCGCCGACCTGGATCGGCCTCGTCCCGGCCGGGTACGCCGACGGCGTGCCCCGCGTGCTCTCGGGGCAGGCGGACGTGCTCGTCGGCGGGATCAGGCGCCGCGTCGCCGCCACCGTGAGCATGGATCAGCTCACGTTCGTGATCGGGCCCGAGCGCGACGTCGAGCCGGGCGATCCGGTGACCCTGATCGGTGCCGACGGGGACGAGCGGATCCTGGCCGAGGAGTGGGCGCGCCTGGCCGGGACGATCGGCTACGAGATCGTCACGTCGCTGTTGCCGCGCCCGCGGCGGGTGGAGCATGTCGTTGCCGGGCCTTGACGCCGTGCGCGCCCTCGCGCCCGTCCCGGATGCGTGGCTCGTGGGCGGGAGCGTGCGCGACCTGCTGCTGGGCCGCGACGTGGTCGACGTCGACCTGGTGGTCGAGCGCGACCCGGCCAGAGCCGCCCGCTCGCTCGCGCGCAGCCACGGCGGCGCCCCCTTCCCGCTGTCGGAGCGGCACGGCGCCTGGCGGGTGGTGCGCGACGGCCACACGGTCGACATCACCGCCAGTCACGGAGCCGTGACCGACGATCTGGGCCGGCGCGACTTCACGATCAACGCGATGGCCGTGCCGCTTGCGGGCGGCGACCTGCTCGACCCGCACGGGGGCCGCGCCGACCTCGAGGCGCGGCAGCTGCGGGCGGTCTCGGAGCGGGTGTTCAGCGACGACCCGCTGCGGCTGCTGCGCCTGGTGCGGCTGGCACACGAGCTCGGATTCACCGTCGACCCCGAGTCCGAGCGGCTCGCCCGCCGCGACGCGCATCTGGCCGACCGGCCGAGCGGCGAGCGCGTCCTCACCGAGATCCGGCGCCTGCTCGAGCCCGACCACCCGGAGGCCGGGATCCGCCTGCTCGACCGCATCGGCGTGCTCGACGTCGTCCTGCCCGAGGCCGCGGCCATGCGTGGGGTCGAGCAGAGCCCGTTCCACCACCTGGACGTGTTCGAGCACACGCTGCAGGTGCTCGACGCCGCGGCCGACATCGCCGCACATCCGGACCACTACCTGCGCGAGGCCGCCGCGCCGGTGCGGGCCGCGCTCGATGCCGACGTCGGCAACGGCTTCACCGGGCACACGGGCCTGCGACTGGCCGTGCTCTTCCACGACATCTCCAAGCCGTCCACGCGCGTCGCCGGCCCGGACGGCCGGGTCAGCTTCATGGGCCACGACCGGCTGGGCGCGGACACCGCCGAGCTCGTGCTCGAGCGCTGGAAGGCGTCGCAGGCGCTGATCCGGTTCTGCCGCGTGCTCGTCTCCGAGCACCTGCGGCTGGGGTTCCTGGTGCGCGAGCGGCCGTTCGACCGCCGTACCGCCTACCGATATGCGGCCGCGACCGCGCCGTACGCCCTCGAGAGCATCGTGCTGTCGCTGGCCGATCGGCTGGCCACCCGCGGGGTGCGGGCCCGCCAGGCGTACCTGCGCGCCCACGCCGAGGCGGCCGTCGAGCTGATCGGGCTGATCACCGCGCTTGCCGAGGAGCCGCGCGAGCCGCTCCTGCGCGGCGACGAGATCGCCGCCCTCACCGGCGCGAGCGGCCCCCGCATCGGCGAGCTCGTCGCGGCCCTCGCCGAGGAGCAGGCGGCGGGGACGGTCACGACCCGGGAGGAGGCGGTCGCGCTTGTCAGGGGGTAACCGCTTCGATCGCACCGCCGCGCTCTACGCCGCCCACTCCGCCGGCCGCGACTGGTCCGGCTTCGTCGCGTGGTGCGAGTGCCGGCCGACCGACCGGGTGCTGGACGTCGCCGGCGGGCCGGGCGGGCTGGCCGCGGCGGTGATCGGCTCGGTGGCGACGGTGACCGTTCTGGACGCCGCCCCGGCACTGCTCGAGTACGCCCCCGCCGGGGCCGAGCGGGTCGAGGGCCGGGCCGAGCAGCTGCCGTTCCCGGCGGCGGCGTTCGACCTCGTCACCTGCGTGAACTCGCTGCATCACATCGCCCGCCCGGCCCGCGCCCTCGACGAGATGGCGCGCGTGCTCGCGCCGGGCGGGAGGATCGTGCTCGAGGACTTCGTGGCCGACCCCGATCCCCGTCGGGCCCGCAGGTGGGAGGAGATCGAGCGGCTGCGCGATCCCGAGCACGGCCGCCTGATCGCGCCGGGCGAGCCGCGCGCGCCCCTGCAGGCCGCCGGCCTGCACCTGGACGCCGAGGAGACGTGGCTGCGCACCTCTGCGGTCGAGCCGTGGCTGGCCGTCGCCGGCTGCACCGGCCAGACCGCCGCGCGGGTGCGGGAGATGATCGGCGCGCGCGAGTTCGAGGTGCGCGTGTGGCGGGCGCGCTACCGCCGCCGCTCCGGCTGATCGCCCAGCGGGAGGCGGGCAAGGACGGTGTAGCGGGAGCCGTCGGGGCCGGGCTCGGAGCGCACGAGCCCGCACTCCTGCACGTGCAGCGTCGCGTCGGCGAGCGCCACGGCGGGCGGCCACCGCACCCCCTCGCCGCGGCCGCGCGCCCGGGCCAGGGTGACGTGCGGCGCGGACGTGCGCGGCGGGCGCGCCCGCGGTGCCGCCTCCGCCGCCGCCTCGGCGACGGCATCGGCGAGGGCGGTGTGGCGCGGCGACGGCGCCGCCCGCGCCCACAGCATCCGCGGCTGCCGCTTGGGCGCCGGCACGACCGCCTCGAACACGAGGTCGAACGGCTCGAGCCCGGCGCAGGCGGCGGCGAGCGCGCCCGTGAGAGCGGTGACGCGGTCGGGGTCGACCGTGCCGAGAAAGTGCACCGTCACGTGCAGGTTCTCGGGCGGCAGCACGCGCAGGCCCGGATCGGCTGCCGCGGCCGCCTGGAGCATGCGGGCGAGCCGATCCGGCACCGCCACGGCGACGAAGAGACGCACAGGCGCAACGTAGCCGCCGGTGCCGGCGGCGTGCCCGAGACTTCAGAACGGCATGCGGCCGCCCGCATGGGGTGAGCCTTGCGCCGCCGCCTCGGCGTGCTTACGCCGCGCGCATGACCTGGTGCCGCGCGTCGAGCTCGCGGAGCAGTTCGGCCAGCTTGCACTCGAGGTCGTTCGGAGTGCGCACCGGATAGCCCGACTGCCACTGCCCGCTGGTCTCGGCCACACGCACGCAGTACATGAGGTTCTGGATGTCGCGTTTGTCGAGCATCGAGGTTCCACGTCGGCGTTCGACGCCGGGGTGGGCATCCCCTGCATGCGGTATATCGCCGAGGGAGAGGGTATAGTCCCCGCGCCATGATCAAGGTTCTCGTTGCAGCCCTCCTTGGCACAGTGGCCGGCATCGTGGTGATGGTGGTGGTGATCGTGGCCGCAGGCGGCGAGACGAACGACTCGAGCACCCTCGGCCTGAGCCTCTCGCTCTCCACCGCCGCGGTGTCGACGCCGGCCTCCAGCGCCACCTCGACGCCTCCGCCGACGAGTGGCGGCGGCTCCACGGGCGGATCCTCCACGACCGGCAACGCCGCCGCGGGCAAGGCGGTGTTCGCCTCCAACGGCTGCGGCAGCTGCCACACGCTGTCCGTGGCCGGCGCCTCCGGCACGATCGGTCCCGACCTGGGCAAGATCGCCGCCGACGCGACGAAGGCGGGCATGCCGCTTCCGGCGTTCATCCAGCAGTCGATCACCGACCCGGCCGCGTTCACGGCGTCCGGCGGCCCGTGGGCGACCCCGATGCCCACCACCTTCGGCTCGTCGCTCAGCGCCTCCCAGATCAGCGACCTCGTCGCCCTGATCGTCTCCGGCCAGCAGTAACCGGCCGCGGTGACGGTTGCCCAGAACACCGGTGTGCAGACGGGCGCCGCGGCGCTCGTCGCGGCCCTGGAGGCCCACGACGTGGCGGTGGTGTTCGGCCTGCCCGGCATCCACGCGCTGCCGGTGTGGGACGCGCTGATCGGCTCGCCGATCCGGCGGATCGTCGTCCGCCACGAGCAGGCGGCCGGGTTCGGGGCGGTCGGGTATGCGCGCACGAGCGATCGGCCCGGTGTGTATCTGACGAGCACAGGACCGGGGGCGTTCAACTCGCTGGCGGCGCTCTCCGAGGCCGACGCATCGAGCACGCCGGTGCTGCACCTGACCTCGCAGATCCCCACGGATCTCGTCGGCGCCGGCCGTGGCTACCTGCACGAGAGCCGCGGCCAGTCGCAGGCGTTCGCGGCCGTGTCGCGCTTCCACGCCCGGCCGACGACGCCGGAGGCGCTCGTCACCGCCGTCGACGAGGCGTTCCGGCAGATGGCGCTCAACCCTGGCCCGGCGACGATCGAGGTCGCGACCGATGTCATGGCGGCCGTCGCCGAGGCCGGCCCGGCCCGGGTGACCCGAATCGCCGCCCCGGCGCCCGACCCGGCGGCCGTTGCGCGCGTGCGCGCTCTGATCGCCGCCGCCGAGGCGCCGCTGATCTGGGCCGGTGGCGGCGCCCGGCATGCCGCCGCGGCCGTGCGGGCGCTGGCCGAGGCGCTCGACGCACCGGTGATCACGACCTACAACGGCAAGGGCGTCCTGCCGAGCGCGCATCCTCTGCATGCGGGCTCGTCGGTCGAGGAGGCGGCGATGCAGCGGCTCGTCGAGCGCTCCGACCTCGTCCTCGCGCTCGGCACCCGCTTCTCGCAGGAGGCCACCGCGAACTGGGGCGTGCCGCTGCCGGCGACGATCGTCCAGGTCGACCTCGACCCGGGCCGCTTCGGGCGCTCGTTCGCCGTCGCCGAGGGGGTGGTGGCCGACACCGGGCTCTTCTGCACCGCCCTCCTGGCCGACCCCCCGGCCGCCGGCGGCCGCGACGGCGAGGCGGCCGTGCGGGCGGCGCTGCAGGGCCGCTCGGCCGAGGTCGGAGAGCAAGGGGCAGACGCCGAGGTCGAGCTGATGCGCGTCCTCTCGGAGGCCCTTCCCGACGACGCCATCGTGGTCGCCGACATGACGGTCGCCGCCTACTGGGCCGCGCTCTACCTCGACGCCAAGCGGCCGGGCGGCTTCGTGTATCCGTCGTCGGGCGCGCTCGGGTGCGGCATCCCGCTGGCGCTCGGCACGGCCGCCGCCAATCCCGACCGGCCGACGGTGGTCGTCTGCGGCGACGGCGGCTTCCTCATGGCCGGGCACGAGCTCCTGACCGCCCGGGCCGAGGGGCTTCACTTCGTCGTGCTGGTCGTGAACGACTCGGCGTACGGCATCCTGCGCAACTACCAGGAGACGCTGTTCGGGCGCACGGTCGCCGTCGAGCTGAACGCGCCCGATTTCGCCGGCCTCGCGGCGGCGTGTGAGGTGCGCTACCTGCGCGCCGGCGGCATCGGCGACCTGGCCGGCGTGCTGCAGACGGCGGTGGCCGACCGCTCGGGGCCGGTCCTGGTCGAGCTGCAGGCCGCGCTGCGCGCCCCCGGCCAGTCCGTCTAGACAGCGCTCAGCGCGACGTCAGCAGGCGGTAGCCGAGGTCGACCTCGGCGAGGTCGAGCAGGGCCCGGTTGCGCTCGTGCCAGGCGCCGCTGGCCAGATCCTCCCGCAGGGCCGAAACGGCGCGGTCGACCGCCGGGCCGAGCAGGGCCAGATTGGACACCCCGGCGCGCACGATCGGGTCGAGGTAGGCCTCGGGACGGCGCCAGTACGCGCAGAAGAAGCCGTCCATGCAGTCGTGCGGCACAGGCACCGCGGACACGTCGGCACCGCCCATCCACTCGCACACGTCGGTGATCGCCGGCATGCGCGCGCGATCGAGCGCGCTGCTCTCGGGCAGGTAGTCACGCACGAGCCAGAACCGGTCGGCGAAGTCGGGATCCCACGTGAAGACGACGACGCGGCGGGCGACGCGGCGCAGCTCCCTGATACCACGCTGCGGGTCGCTCCAGTGGTGGATCGTGAGCACCGCGAGCGCCGCGTCGCAGGCCGCGTCCGGGAGCGGAATGCGCTCGGCGGCGGCCTGGACGGCCGGCGCGCTGCCCGGCGGCCGCTGGGCGATCATGGCCGCCGACGGCTCGATTGCGAGCACGGTCTGCGGAGGTTCGTACGATCCCGTTCCGGCGCCGACGTTGACGACCGTCGCGGCGCCGCCGAGCGCCGCCCAGACGGCCGCCTGGATGCGCGGGTCGGCCCGCCGCGTGGACGCGTATGTGCGACCGATCCGGTCGTACACGGCGCCGGCGTCGGCGCGGCCGGGGTCGGCATGGCGATCGGGCATTCTGGGGCTGAGTGTAGAGTCCGGGGCCGAGCGTGAGCGCCCCCGCCCGCACCGACTACTCGATGACCGCGAACCCCGGCCGACGGCTGCCGGTGGCCGTGCGCGCGAGCGGCTGCGTCATCGAGGACGACGACGGCAACCGCTATCTCGACGCCTGCGGCGGCGCGATGGTCATGCTGCTCGGCCACGGCCATCCCCGGCTCGTGGAGGCGCTGCGGCGCCAGGCCGAGCAGATCGCGTTCACGTACCGCTTCTCGTTCCGCAACGAGCCGATGCTCGAGCTGGCGGAGCGGATCGCCGGGATCGCCCCGGGCGACCTGGAGTGGTGCTTCTTCAACTCGTCCGGGTCGGAGGCGAACGAGTCGGCGCTGCACCTGGCCGTGCTCTACTGGGAGCTGCAGGGCAAGTCGGGCAAGGTCGAGTTCCTGAGCCGGGTGACCTCCTACCATGGCTCGACGATGGGCGCCCTCTCGCTCTCGGGATCGCGCTGGCGGGCGCCGTTCGAGCTCCTGCTGCGCAAGTACGCCGTGGTGCCGAACGCGGCCACCGCCGAGGAGGGCGCGGCGGCGCTCGAGTCGGCCATCCTCTCCCGCGGCGCCGAGCACGTGGCGGCGTTCGTCGTCGAGCCCGTCACCGGCTCGTCGGGCGCGGCGGTGCCGCTCCCCGACGGCTACCTGGCCGCGGTGCGGGCCGTGTGCGACCGCTACGAGGTGCTGCTGGTCGCCGACGAGGTGATCACCGGATTCGGCCGCACCGGCCGCTGGTTCGGGGTGGAGCACTTCGGGGCGGTGCCCGACGTGATCACCTTCGGCAAGGGCATCGGCGGGGGCATCGTCCCGCTGTCGGGGATGGTCGCCGGCCGGCGGCTGCGCGAGGTGATCGAGACGTCGCCGAGCGGGTTCTCCTACGGCCACACCTTCTCGGGCAACCCGCTCGCGTGCGCCGTCGGTTGCGAGGTGATCGACGTGATCGCGCAGGACGGCCTGCTCGAGGCCGCCACCGCCCGGGGAGAGCAGCTGCACGTGCGGCTCGAGGAGCTCGCCGGCCGCCATCCGATCATGGCCGACCTGCGCGGGCTGGGCCTGCTGCGCGGCATCGAGCTGCGCGGGGCCGGCGGCGAGCGCTTCCCGGCCGCCGCGGGCATCTCGGGGCTCGTCTCGGCCGAGGCCAAGCGGCGTGGCCTCATGATCTACTCGTGCCCGACGCCGGTCGGCAACGAGCACATGGACGCGCTGCTCCTGGCGCCGCCGCTGATCGTCTCCGAGCAGGAGATCGACGACATCGCCGAGCTGCTCGACGGCACCCTCACGGCGGTCGAGGCGGCCCTCTGAGCGTCGGCGCCCCGACCGCGAGCGAGCTGCGCGGCGCGCTCGAGCAGGCGGCGGAGTGGATCGAGCGCTACCTCTCGGAGGTCGACCGGCTACCGGTGCTCGCCCAGGTGAAGCCCGGCGAGATCGCGGCGGCCCTGCCGGCCCACCCGCCGAGGCAGGGCGAGCCGCTGGCCGCCATCCTGGCCGACGTCGACCGCGTGATCGTTCCCGGGCTGACCCACTGGAACAGCCCGGGGTTCATGGCGTACTTCGGCATCACCGGCTCGCCGCCGGGCATCCTCGGCGAGACGATCGCCGCCGCGCTGAACGTGAACGCGATGCTGTGGCGCACGTCGCCCGCCGCCACCGAGCTCGAGCAGGTGACGCTGCGCTGGACGGCGGAGCTGCTCGGCCTGCCGACCGGCTGGTTCGGCCAGATCACCGACACCGCCTCCTCGTCGACGCTGTGGGCGCTCGCGGCCGCCCGCGAGGCCGCCGGCCTGGACGTGCGCACGCGCGGGATGGCCGGTCGCGCCGACCTGCCGCCGCTGCGCGTCTACACCTCCGAGGAGGCGCACTCCTCGGTCGAGAAGGCCTGCATCGTGCTCGGGTTCGGCCAGGAGGGGCTCGTGAAGATCCCCACCGATGCCGAGTACCGCATGCGCACCGACCTCCTGCGCGACGCGGTCGCCGCCGACGTGGGCGCCGGCTGCCGTCCGCTCGCCGCCGTGGCCACCGTCGGCACGACCTCGTCGACGAGCATCGACCCGGTCGGCGAGGTGGCGGACGTCTGCGCCGAGCACGGCATGTGGCTGCACGTCGACGCGGCCTACGGCGGCGCCGCGGCGGTCGTGCCCGAGCTGCGGCACGTCGTGGACGGCTGCGACCGGGCCGACTCGCTGGTCGTGAACCCGCACAAGTGGCTGCTGACGCCGATCGACTGCAGCCTGCTCTACACCGCTCGCCCCGCCGACCTGCGGGCCGCGTTCTCGGTCGTCCCCGAGTACCTGCGCTCGAGCGAGGACGACGTCGTGAACCTGATGGACTACGGAGTGGCGCTCGGCCGCCGGTTCCGGTCGCTGAAGCTCTGGATGGTGCTGCGGGCCTACGGCGCCGAGGGCCTCGCGGCGATCGTCTCCGGCCACGTCGAGCTGGCCCGCCGGCTCGAGGCGGCGATCCGGGCCGAGCCGGGGTGGGAGCTGCTCGCGCCCGTGCCCTTCTCGACCGTGTGCTTCCGCCACCACCCCGACGGCGGCGACGACGAGGCCGGCCTGCGGGAGCACAACGCCGCCATCGTCGAGCGCGTGAACGCGACCGGCGACGTGTTCATCTCGCACACCCAGCTGCACGGCCGCTACGCGCTGCGCGTGGCGATCGGCAACGCCGCCACGACGGCCGCGCACGTCGACCGCGCCTGGGAGCTGCTCCGCGAGAACTGCTAGGGGCCTTGCCCCGGGCTGGTCTGGGGGGCAGGCCCCACGCCGCCGTCGATCCGTCCCGTCGTCAGCTCGCGCACGAGGAGTTGCAGCGAGCCGGCCACGGGGATCGCGATCAGCGCGCCCAGAACGCCGAGCAGCTCGCCGCCGATCAGCACGGCCACGAGGATCAGGAAGGCCGAGAGCTGCACGGTGCGCCGGTACACGATCGGCTGCAGGACGTGGTTCTCGATCTGCTGGTAGACGACATTCACGACGATCATCACGATCCCCGCCGTGACGCCCTGGGTGGCGAAGGCGACGCCGATGGCGGCGAGCGCCCCCACCGTTGCGCCGACCAGCGGCACGAGGTCGAACACGCCCATCAGCACCGCCAGCGCGAGCGCGTAGGGCACGCCGAGGATCTCGAGCGAGACGCCGATCACGATGCCCGCGATCACCGAGATGACCAGGTTCCCGAGCACGTAGCCGGCCACGTTCTTGTTGATGTCGCCGCCCACACGGCGGATCTGGTCGGCGCGGTCGGGTGGGACGAACCGCAGCACGGACTCGACGAGCGCCGGCAGCTCGAGCAGCAGGAAGAGCGTCAGGAAGAGCACCGTGATCGTCGCCACGAGCCCGCTCACGAGCTTGCTGAGCGCGCCGAAGGCCTTGTTCGGATAGGCCTTGGCCGCGTCCTCCGCCTTCGCCACCAGGTGGTAGCGGGTGTTCAGGTTGTTGATCGTCTCGTTGTGGCGCAGGTCGTTGATGTACGTGGGCGCCGCGGCGCGCAGGTGGTCGACCTGGCTCGCGATCGGGATGATCAGGAGGGCCAGGAAGGCGACCACGAGCAGGAGCAGGCCGGCGAACACCGCGAACACGGCCAGCGTGTGCGAGAGCCGCCGCTCGGCCATGCGCACCGCCGGCTGCAGCGCCACGGCCAGGAAGAGCGCCGTCGCCAGCCAGATCAGGATGCGCCCCACTGCAGACAGCAGATCGACGGCCGCGACGGCGAGCAGCACCAGCACGATCACGCGCAGGATCGTGCGGGCCGGGAGGTCGATCGAGACCCGGGATGGCGCCGGCTGCATGCGCCGGGGTTCGACGCCGAGGGGCGGAATCCCGCCCGCCTGGTAGGGTCGCCGGCGGTGGGCGCACCTCCGCTTCGGCGCAACCGGGACTTCCTGCTGCTGCAGGCCGGGCAGCTGCTCTCGACCGCCGGCACCCAGGCGACCACGATCGCCTACCCGCTGCTGGTGCTCGCCCTGACCGGCTCACCGGCGCAGGCGGGCGTGGTCACGTTCGCCCGGCTGGTGCCCGCGGCGCTCCTCGCGCTGCCGGCCGGCCTGGCCGCCGACCGCTACGACCGCCGCCGGCTGATGATCGCGGCCGACGCGGCCCGGGCGTGCGCCCTCGCGGCGCTCGCCGCCACGATCCTCGCCGATCGGGTGGACTTCTGGGAGATCCCGGTGGTCGCGTTCCTGGAGGGAGCGGGCGCCACCATGTTCGCCGCCGCCCAGGCCGGGGCGCTGCGCTCCGTCATGCGCCCCGCCCAGCTGCCGGCGGCCGTCGGGGCGCAGGAGGCGCGCGACTCCGTCGTCAGGCTGGGCGGGCCTCCGCTCGGCGGGGCGCTGTTCGAGCTCGGCCGCGCGGTGCCGTTCCTGGTCGACGCCCTGTCCTACGCGGCGTCGATCGCCTCGCTGGCGATGATGCGCACGCCGTTCCAGCAGGCGCGCGAGCCCGCCGCGGCCGGCCTGCGCGCCCAGATGAGCGAGGGCTTCCGCTTCCTGTGGAGCCGGCCGTTCCTGCGCGCGTGCGCCTTCCTGTTCGCGTTCGGCAATTTCACGCTTCCGGGGATCTTCCTCGTCATCGTGGTCGTCGGCCGGGGGCAGGGCCTCGGGGGTGGGGCGATCGGCCTGCTGCTCGCGTCCTTCGGGGCGGCCACCCTCCTGGGCTCGCTCGCCTCGCCGCTCATGCGCCGGGCGTTCTCGATGCGGGCGATTCTGTGGATCGAGCTGTGGGTGTCGCTCACGATCGTCGCGTTCCTCGTCTGGCCGAGCGTCTACGTGCTCACGGCCGCGATCCTGCCGCAGGCCTTGGTGATCCCGGTGACGAACTCGGTGGTCGTCGGCTACCGCGTGGCCGTGACGCCCGACCGCCTGCTCGGGCGGGTGGAGACGGTGCGCAGCACCATCTCGCTCCTGATCGCGCCGCTCGGCCCGCTCGTGGCCGGGCTGCTGCTCGGCGCCACATCGGCCCGCGTGACGGTCGCGGTGTTCGCCGGGTTCAGTGCCGTCCTCCTGCTTTGGGGGACGCTCAGCCCCGCCATCCGCCACGCGCCGGCCCTGGCCGACCTGCAGGCGCTCTAGGCGATCTAGGCGGTCGCGCCGGCGCCGTTCGGCAGCAGGTTGGGGCCGAGGACGATCGCGACGCTGTCGGTCTGCGACGAGACGACGCCCGGGGCCTGCGCGATCGGCACGGGTGCGGGCAGGCCCAGACGCTGGGCCACGACCCTGGCCCAGGCCAGCTTGCCGGGGACGTAGACGACGATCGTCGCCTTCGTCACGGGTGACGCGTCGGCCACGCCGACAACGTGCCAGCCGGCCCTCGTGAGCTCCGCCTTCGTGGTGCCGGCCGCATTCGGGCCGCCGAACCCGTTCAGGACCGTGAGCGGAACCTTCTTCCAGGTCGGCTTCTTGGCCGTCTTGCCCGCCGTGGTCGTCGTCGTCGTGCCGGTCGGGATGGAGGCCGGCGGAGTGGTGGTCGGAGTCGTCGCCGTCTTGCTCGAGGAGGCGCTGTTCAGCACCCAGCCGAACACGGCGAGCGCGATCACAAGCGCCACGACGGCGAGGATCCGGGCGATCGGGATGCGGGCCCGCCCGGCCTTGATCCCCTGCGCCTCGAGGCGGCGCGCGAACCAGTCGTCGAGGCCTTCGTCCCCGCGCGGCGGGTCGAACGGAGGGTCGCCTCCTGTCGAGCGCTCGCCCGGTGTCCTCAGCTCGGCCATCGTGCCTCCCAACTCTACACGGGCAATACCATCCCGAAGTGGCCTGCAAGATGATAGAGAGTTGGGTGGACGAGGGGGACGCGCCCGCGGTCGCGGCCGCCGTCGTCGGGCCCTCCGGGATCCGCGAGGCGCACGCCGCCGGCGCCGCCGCGCCCGACTCGCTCTTCGCGCTCGCCTCGCTGACGAAGCCGCTCGTCGCCCTGGCCGTGATGGTGGCCGCCGAGGAGGGCTCGATCGACCTCGACGCGCCGGTCGCCGAGCACCTGGCCGCCTACCGGACGCAGGCGAAGGCGGCGATCACGCCCCGGCACCTGCTCGCGCACGCCTCGGGGCTGCCCGAGGTCGGCCCGCCGGGCGTGCCCGCGCTCGACGTGGAGCCGGTGTGCCCGCTCGCCACCCGCCGGATCTACTCCAACGAGGGCTACGCCGTGCTGGGGGCGCTCCTGGCCGAGACGACCGGGATCGGCCACGCCGAGTACGTCCAGGCGGCGGTGTTCGCGCCGCTCGGGATGGACGCGTTCCTGGGCCTCCCGGAGTCGCAGGAGAGCCGCGCCCTGGAGGTGCGCGAGCCGGGCCTGTGGCGGGCGGGGACGCCGCTCTTCAACTCGCGTCAGTGGCGGCGGCGGGCGACGGCGGCCGGCGGCGCGTTTGCGACCTGCGCCGCCTATGCGGCGTTCGTGCAGCTGCTCCTGCGGCGGGGGGAGCCGCTGATCGCCGCCGAGACGTTCGCCGAGTTCGCGGCGGTGCAGTTCCCCGGCCTGGCCGGCGGGATCGAGTCGTTCCTCACCTGGGAGCGGGCCGACTGGGGGCTCGGCTGCGACATCCGCGACGCCAAGCAGCCGCACTGGACCGGGACGCGCACCTCGGCGGGGACGCTCTCGCACTTCGGCGCGTCCGGCACGCTGATGTGGGCCGACGCCGCCGCGGGCGTCGGGCTCGTCTGCCTCGCCAACCGGGGCACGTACTCCGGCTGGATGATGCGCCCGGGGCGCTGGGGCGACCTGTCCGACCGTGTGCTCGCGGAGGCGGCGTGAGGGACTGGACGCACTGCCCCCGCTGCGCCGCGACGCTCGTGCGGTCGGTGCCCGCCGGCGACGACGAGGAGCGCCTGTGGTGCCCTGCATGCGGTCTTGTCCTGTACGAGAACCCTGCGCCGACCGCGAGCGCGATCGTCGAGGACCGCGACGGCCGGATCATGCTGGTGCGGCGCGGCATCGAGCCCTTCCGGGGCCTGTGGGACCTGCCGGGCGGGTTCGTGCGGCCGGGCGAGGACGGAAAGGCGGCGGCGCGGCGCGAGCTCGAGGAGGAGACCGGCCTCGACGTCCTCGTCGGCGCGGCGGTCGAGGCCGTCCCAGACGTCTACGGGCCCGACGCCGCTCCAACCCTCAACCTGTTCTACCAGGCCCGGATCGTCAGCGGCACGCCGACGCCCGGGTCCGACGCCGCCGAGATCGCCTGGTTCGGGCCGGACGCGCTCCCGCCGGCGTCCCAGATCGCCTTCGCCTGCGTCAGGGAGGTGCTCGCCCGCTGGGGCGGCGCCCGGGTGCAGGAAGGGTCTGGAATTGTCAATGAACCGTAAAGCCGGGCGCGGCCGGGTCGATTACGGGACCGTCAGCGCCCGGTCGCGAAGGAGTTCGGCAGCCGAGGCGGAAAACGCGTCACCCGGGCCGGATGCCTGGAGGAAGCGATCATGGACGAGCTGTACGACAAGCATGTGGAGATCGACGAGCGGTGGCTCACGGAGTGGTTCGAGTTCGGGTTTGCCGAGCTCAGCTCCTATCTGGCCAAGCATGCCGCCTTCGACGATTTCTGCGACAAGCATGAGCTTGGCTAGCGCCACGCACACGCTCGTCCGCGACCGGACACCCGGGAGGTGCTCCGCGCGCTGACGACGCGGATGCCCGGCATCGGCGGAATAGACTCCCCGGATGCCGCCGTTCGATCCCGTCGCCAAGCAGCCGGATCACATCGCGCTCGAGCATCGCGTGCTCGCGCGATGGGAGCGCGAGCGCACGTTCGAGACGCTGCGCGACCGCAACCGCGGCGGTCCCAAGTTCAGCTTCATCGACGGGCCGATCACCGCGAACAACCCGATGGGCGTTCATCACGGGTGGGGGCGCACGCTCAAGGACGTGTGGCAGCGCTACCACGCCATGCAGGGCCACGACCTGCTGTACCAGAACGGCTTCGACTGCCAGGGCCTGTGGGTCGAGGTGGGGGTCGAGAAGGAGCTCGGGCTGAACTCCAAGCACGAGATCGAGGCCTACGGGCTCGACCGCTTCGCCCGCGCCTGCCGCGACCGCGTCGCGCTCTACGCCGGTCAGCTCACCGAGCACTCCAAGCGCCTGGGCCAGTGGATGGACTGGGAGCGGTCGTACTACACGATGACCGACCCCAACATCAGCTACATCTGGGGCTTCCTCAAGGAGTGCAACGACCGTGACTGGCTCTACCGCGGCCATCGCTCGATGCCCTGGTGCCCGCGCTGTGGCACATCGCTCTCCCAGCACGAGCTGATCGACTCCTACAAGGATCTGACCCACCCGTCGCTGCACGTGCGGCTGCCGCTCAAGGGCCGCGACCGCGAGTACCTGGTGGTGTGGACGACGACCCCCTGGACGCTCCCGGCCAACGTGGCCGCGGCCGTCCGTCCCGACGCCGAGTACGTGCGCGTGAAGACGCCGGCCGGGATCGCCTACGTGGCGGCGGCGCGGCTGGAGGCGAGCCCCGTCTCCGGGGACGTGCTCGGCACCGTGCGCGGGGCCGACCTGGTCGGGCTCACCTACACGGCGCCCTTCGAGGATCTGGCCGCCCAGATCGGCTTCGAGAACCGGGTGGTGGCATGGGAGGACGTGTCCATGGACGAGGGCACCGGCATCGTCCACATCGCCCCGGGCTGCGGCGAGGAGGACTTCGAGCTCGGCCGCCGCGAAGACCTGGCGACGCTGATCCCGGTCGACGAGGCCGGGGCCTTCACGAGCGACTACGGCTGGCTGCACGGCCACGTCACCGCCGAGGCGGCCCAGATGATCGTCGACGACCTCGGCCAGCGCGGGCGGCTGGTCGCCGACGGCGAGATCACCCACCGCTACCCCGTCTGCTGGCGCTGCGGCACCGAGCTCATCTACCGGCTGGTCGACGAGTGGTTCATCCGCTGCGACGAGATCCGCCGGCCGATGATCGAGGCCGCCCGCGAGGTGGAGTGGACGCCCCGCCAGTACGGCAAGCGCATGGAGGACTGGCTGGTGAACATGGGCGACTGGTGCATCAGCCGCAAGCGCTACTGGGGCCTGCCGCTGCCGTTCTACTTCTGCGACGACGGCCACATGACCGTGATCGGGTCGCAGGCCGAGCTGCTTGAGCGCGCGCTCCGCGGCACCGAGGGCCTCGACGAGCTGCACCGCCCGTGGATCGACGACGTCGTCATCGCCTGTGGCGAGTGCGGCGGCGAGGCCCACCGCCTGCCCGAGGTCGGCGACTGCTGGCTCGACGCGGGCATCGTCCCGTTCTCGACGCTCGGCTGGCACAACGAGGCCTTCGTCGAGGCGGGCTATGCCGCTGGGGCGGGCGTCGGCGTGACCGTCGCCGACCTGCACGACCACGCGTTCTGGGAGAAGTGGTACCCGGCCGACTGGGTGTCGGAGATGCGCGAGCAGATCCGGCTCTGGTTCTACTCGATGCTCTTCATGGGCGTCGTCCTGGACGGCCGCGCGCCTTACCGGCGCGTGCTCACCTACGAGAAGGTGAACGACGAGACCGGCCGCCCGATGCACAAGTCGTGGGGCAACGCGATCTGGTTCGAGGACGCGATCGAGGACATGGGCGCCGACGTGATGCGGTGGATGTACGCCGGCCAGCAGCCCGCCCAGAACCTGAACTTCGGCTACGGCCCCGCCGGCGACGTGAAGGGGCGCCTGCTCACCCTCTGGAACACGTACTCCTTCTTCGTCCTCTACGCCAACATCGAGGGCTTCACGCCGACCTACGAGCTCCTGGCCGCGGGGCCTGACCCGGCGGCGGCGCGGCCGCTCGACCGCTGGCTCGCCGCCCGCACGCAGTGGCTCGTCGGCGAGTGCCGCGAGGCGCTCGACAGCTGGGACTCGCCGCGGCTCGTGCGCGCGTTCGAGACGTTCATGAACGACCTCTCCAAGTGGTACGTGCGCCTGTCCCGGGCGCGCTTCTGGCGCTCGGACGATCCGGCCGATGCGCGCGCCGCCTTCGAGGCGCTGTGGTACGCGCTCGTGCAGTCGCTGCGCTGCGTCGCGCCGGTGATGCCGTTCCTGACCGATGAGATGTGGCAGAACCTCGTCCGCGGCGTCTGCGCCGGCGCGCCGCAGGGCATCCACCTCGCCGGCTACCCGGAGGTGCGCGAGGAGCTGCGCGATCCCGAGCTGCTCGATGCGATGGAGAGCGTGAAGGCGGTCGTCGAGCTCGGCCGCCGCAGCCGTGACGATGCCCGCATCAAGCTGCGCCAGCCGCTGCGGGCGGTGATCGTGGCGACCGACGATCCGGGCCGCCGCGCCCACATCGCCCAGCACGTCGAGCTGGTCGCGGCCGAGCTCGGCGTGAAGGAGGTGCGGCTGACGACGTCGGCCGAGGAGTTCGCCCAGGTCGAGGTGATGCCGCTCCTGAAGCTGCTCGGGCCCAAGTACGGCCGCGACCTGGCCGTGATCCGCAGCCTCCTGCGCGAGGGCGAGTTCGAGCTGCGCGACGGCCGCGTGCACGTCGGCGACTGGGTGCTCGAGCCGGGCGAGTTCGAGCTGCGCGCGCGTGCCCGCGAGGGCTACGCCGTCGCCGACGGCGACGGCTTCGCAGTGGCGCTCGACACCGAGATCACGCCCGAGCTGCGGCTCGAGGGCGTCGTCCGCGACGTGATCAGGACGATCCAGGTGAAGCGCCAGGAGATGGGCCTCGAGGTGACCGACCGGATCCGGCTCACCTACCCGTCGAGCGACGGGGATGTGAGCCGCGCGTTCGCCGAGCACGGCGAGTGGATCGCACGCGAGACGCTGGCGGTGGCCGTCGAGCCCGGCGCCGAGCTCGCGATCGCACGTGCGTAGCCGGGGCTGACGCCTTCGAGCGATCACGGCTCACCCGTCCGGGGGGCTGACGCGTACCCGGAACAGGCACAAACTGGAATTAGCACGCCCTCACGTGCTGGACGCACCGAGGAGGAGTTCTCATCACCATGTCCCGACCCCGCCGGGCGCTTCTGTCCGTGGCCGCGCTTGCCGGCCTCTTGCTCTCCGCCACCGCCGCGCAGGCGGCGCTCCGGCCTGCGCCGGAGGCCCCCTGGGCGACCGCCAACGGCCGCGTGCTTGCGATCGTGCGCGTGAACAACGTCGTCTACATCGGCGGCAAGTTCACGCAGATGGTCGACCGCAACGGCACGGTGCTGACGCGCAGCCACCTGGCCGCGGTCTCGGCCGCCGACGGGCACGTGCTGCCGTGGAATCCGGGCGCGAACAACACCGTGCGCTCGCTCGCGGTCTCCACGGACGGAAAGACGATCTACATCGGCGGCGATTTCACGAGCCTGGGCGGCAGGCGCCGCGGTCACACGCTGCGGCCGAGGCCGCGATCGCACCGGCGAGCCTCGTCACCGCGGGCACCCTGCGGGCGTGGGCGCCGAAGGCTGACGGCTCCGTCTACACGATCGCGCAGCTGGGCGCGCGGGTGTATCTGGGCGGCGCCTTCCTGCACATCGGCAGCCACGGCCGGCCGCGGCTCGCGTCGGTCTCGGCGGCGAGCGGCGCCCTCACCGCGTGGCACCCGAAGGCCGACGGCGCCGTGCGGGCGATCCTGCCCAAGTCGAACGGGTCGGTCCTGTTCGTGGGCGGGCTCTTCCACCACATGAACGGCGCCCACCAGCCCCACCTCGTCGCGCTCAACCCGGCGAGCGGCGCGCCTCGCTCCGTGGAAGTCGCATCCCGACGACTCGATCCTGACCCTGGCCGCCAACGCGTCGTACCTGTACGCGGGCGACAAGGGCGGTGGCGGGCACGTGCGCTCCTACATGCTGAACACCGGCAAGCTGCGCTGGACGGAGTCGGCGAACGGCAACGTGAACACCATCGCGCTCGTCGGCCAGGGCACGGCCCAGCAGCTCGTCATGGGCGGCCACTTCACGAAGGTGGGCCGGTATGCGCGCCACAAGGTCGCGATGATCAGCCCCCAGACCGGCGGCGTCGACGCCTCGGCCGGTGCCTGGCACCCGGCCGCGGCCGGCTCCGACCTCGGCGTCTACGCGGAGCTCGCCTACGGCCAGCACGTGTACTTCGGCGGGGACTTCCTCGAGTGGCAGGTGCATCCGGGCGTCGTCGAGCAGGCGCACCTGGCCGACTTCGCCTCGACGGCGGCGGCCGACGTCACCGCCCCGATCGTGAAGGCGCCCGCGGTCAAGATCGCGAAGGGCGCGACGATCGGCACGGCCAAGGTGCCGCTGAGCCTGGCGCTGACGGCGTCCGACCCGGGCAGCGGCGTCTGCCGCCTGCAGGTCAAGCGCCGCTACTTCACCAATCCGTACGCGCCGGTGCCGCTCCTGCTGGCGACCTCGCGGTCGGGCGGCGCCTCCGTCTCGCCGGCCGCCCGGGACTACACGTTCGCGGTGGCGGCGACCGACTGCTCCGACAACACGTCGGCGTTCGTCGCGGCCGCCCCGGTGCGGCTGACCGCCTTCCAGAACTCGAGCCGCTCGATCACGTATCGGCGGCGGCTGGAGCGCCGGCCGCGCGCCCAACGCCTACGGCGGATCGGTGCGCCGGTCGGGCGCCGCCGGCGCGAGCGCGACGCTGCACTTCACCGGCCGCGAGATCGCCTGGGTGGCGACGCTCGGCCCCGGCTACGGCAGCGCGCGGGTGCTGATCGACGGCCGCGCGGTCGGGACCGTCCACCTGCGGGCGTCCAAGCAGGTGCAGCGCCGGGTCGTCTTCACCCGCACGTGGGCCACGAGCGCCGCCCACACCATCAGGATCGTGGGGCTCGGCACGCCCGGCCACCCGCTGGTGAACGTGGACGCCCTGCTGACGCTGCGGTAATCCGCCAAGCGGGGTCAGACCCCTTTTGGCGGGCTCCCGAACCGGGTCGGTGCGTGTTCCGTAGCCCGCCAAAAGGGGTCTGACCCCGCTTGGCGGGCTAGGAGCCGACGGCGCGGCGCAGCTCGACCGGGAGCGAGAAGTGCACGTCCTCGGGCTCTGCGTCCTGCGTCTCGACGTCCGCGACGCCCATCGCCCGGAAGTGCTCGATCACGCGGTCGACGAGCTGCTCCGGCGCCGACGCGCCCGACGTGATGCCCACCCTGGCGATGCCTTCGAGCCAGCCGGGATCGATGTCGCGCTCGTCGTCGATCAGGTGCGACGGCACGCCCAGCTCGCGGGTCACCTCGACGAGCCGGTTCGAGTTGGACGAGTTCTGCGACCCGATCACGAGCACGAGGTCGACGACGGCCGCCAGCCGTTTGACAGCGTTCTGGCGGTTCTGGGTGGCGTAGCAGATGTCGTCGCGCTTCGGCCCGACCGCGGCGGGGTAGCGGCGCCGCAGCGCGGCGATGATCTCGACGGTCTCGTCGACCGAGAGCGTCGTCTGGGTGATGTAGGCGACCCGCAGCGGATCGGGGACATCGAGCGTCTCGACGTCGGCGATCGACTCGACGAGCCGGATCGCGTCCGGAGCCTCGCCCATCGTGCCGACGACCTCCTCGTGGCCGGCGTGGCCGACGAGCACGATCGTGTAGCCGCGCTCGGCGAACCGGCGGGCCTCGGCGTGCACCTTGGTCACGAGCGGGCAGGTCGCGTCGAGCACCTGCAGCTCCCGGTCGGCGCTGCGCCGGTGCACCTCGGGCGCCACGCCGTGCGCCGAGAGCACGAGCACGGCCCGCGCGGGCACGTCCTCCTCCGACTCGACGAACACCGCGCCGCGTGCGGTCAGCTCCGCAACCACGTGACGGTTGTGGACGATCTCGCGGCGCACGTACACGGGCGGCCCGAAGTGATCGAGCGCGCGCTCGACGGTGTCCACCGCTCGGTCGACCCCCGCGCAGTAGCCGCGCGGAGAGGCGAGCACGACTTTGGTCGGCGCCATGCGCCCAATCGTACTGCCGAATCGACTAGCGGTGTCCCCAGTCGGCGGTCCACACGTCCGCGCCGGGGTGTCCCAGGAACGTGCCCTGGGCGCGGCCGATGCCGACGAAGCGGAATGCGGGGGAGAGCAGGATGGCCCGGTGCTCGGGGCTCGCCATCCACATCTTGACGACGGATGCCGGGGTGCCGAGCACGCCCGTGCCCCACGCCAGCGTCTCGCCGGCCTCCCAGTAGCCGAGGGTGACGAAGCCGGAATGGACGATGCGGTCATACAGCGTCGAGCCGGTCGGGCTCGTGTGCGCGAAGTAGTTGTGGGCGAGCATGTCGCTCGAGTGGTGCCGGGCGGCCCAGTGCAGCCGCGGCGACGGCACGACCGGGTGCAGGCCGTGTGCGCGCCGCACCTTGTTGATCGCCTGGAACACCGGGTACCAGTGCCCGGTCGCCGCGCGGGCGCTGGCGGTGCCGAGGCCGGTGCCCAGCAGGGCACCCACGACGAGGACGATCAGCCGACGACTCATAGCGTCTGTGATCGGCCGTCACAGCCGCCGGATTAGTCAAAGATCTGTAAAACCGGCCCGGGCCGGCCGCGGCCCAGGCGGCCGCTCAGGCCGCCGCGCGCCAGCCCTCGGCGCCGCGCTCGAGGCGCAGCGGTGTGCCCGCCTCGATCACCGCATCGAGTTCGCCGACGCGAACGGCGATCGACGCGGTGCGCGCCTCGATCACCATCTCGTCCGGGGTGAGGGAGAGGATCACGGGCGTCCCGTGATATGAGATCCGGAACGAGAGCCGCCGCCACCCGGGCGGCAGTCGCGGGTCGAGCTCGAGCGCGTCGGAGCCGGCACGCACGCCCGCGCAGCCGAGCGCCACCGCCTGCCAGATCCCGCCCTGCGTCGCCATGTGCAGCCCCTCGGCCCGGTTGCCGCGCGAGTCGTCGAGGTCGATCTCAAATGCGCGATGCAGGTAGCGGTCGGCCTCACGGTGCAGGCTGAGCTTGCGGGCGACGAGCGAGTGCACGGCGTCGGAGAGCGACGACAGGTGCCGGGTCAGCGGCTCGTACAGGTGATAGTTGCCAAGCCGCTCCTCGGGCGTGAAGTCGGGCTCGAGCAGCGCCATCAGCATGACCACGTCGGCCTGCTTGACGTCGCGCCACTGCATGCGGTCGCGCTGCCAGGCGAGCTCGTCGCGGCCGGCGCGTTCTTCGGGGGGCAGCGGCAGGCTGAGGAAGCCCTCGAACTCCTCGAGCAGGCCGTCCGCCGTGCGCAGCACCACCATCCGGTCGGCGATCTCCCGCCACCGGCCCGGCTCGCCCAGCGTCGCCTTTGCGCGGCGGGCGTCCGCGAGCTGCGCCGCGCGGCGCAGCGTCCAGGCGGCCATGACGTTGGTGAAGGCGCTGTTCGAGACGTCCTCGTGCAGCTCGTCGGGGCCGATCACGTGCCGGATCTCGTAGCCGCGGGGCGTCTCCTCGACGCGGGCGGCGAAGAACCGGGCGGACTGGAGCACGAGCTCGGCCCCGCCCTCGTCCAGGAAGCGGTCGTCGCCGCTCCAGCGCACGTACGTGTCCACCGACCAGGCGATGTCGGCGACCACGTGGATCTCGCGCTGGCCGGTCAGCACCTCGAGCCGGCGGCCGCCGGGCCCCATCACGAACGTCGGCGTCACGTCCTCGCCCGAGGCCGCCGACTCCCACGCGAACCACGCCCCATGTAGCCCGGCGTCCTCGGCATGGCGCAGCGCCGCCGGCAGGGTATGCAAGCGGTACTCCAGGAGCCGCCGCGCCACCTCGGGCAGCGCCGCCGCGTAGAACGGCATCAGGAAGACGTCGGTGTCCCAGAACACGTGACCCTTGTAGCCGGCGCCGGTGAGGCCCTTGGCCGCAATCGAGCAGCGGCCGTCGGCCGTCGGGGCGACGGCGATCAGCTGGGCGATGGCGAAGCGGATCCCCACCTGCACGCCGCCCGCGGCGCCCTCGACCTCGACGTCGGAGCGGTCCCACGCCACCCCCCACGCGTCGCCGTGCTCGGCCGCCACCGCGTCCCACCCGAGCGCGGCCGCCTCGCGCGCCTCGCGCTCGGCCTCGACGGCCGGCAGCGGCCGCTCCCGCTCGGTGTAGACGGCGACGAACCGGTCGAGTGCGAGCTCGTCGCCCGGCTCGAGCTCGTCCTCGGCCCAGCGGCCGCAGCCGCGCTCGTCGACGGCGTGCTCGGTCGCCATCTCGGCGCCGTTGCGGCGGGCTGCGACCGCGAGGCCGACGTCGACGGCGACGCGGCCGCCCGGCGTGCGCGTATGCAGCAGATCGACGCCGTCGGCACGGCCCGCGGCCACGACCTGGACGTGCGGCAGCGGCTGCTGCTGCTCGTCGGTCTGCACGCCGGCGTAAATGCGCACGCGGGCGGCGGGGCCTTCCTCGAGCACGAGTCGCAGGCGGATCGCGCCCAGGTGGCGCCGCGCCAGGCTCACCAGCCGCTGCGACTCGAGCCGCAGGCGGCGGCCGTCGGGATCGACGCAGTGCAGGGTGCGCTCGAGCGTCATGGTGTGCAGGTCGAGCCGGCGCCGCTGACCGATCACCTCCCAGTCCCAAGGGCGGAACGTCCGGCCCTCGATCTCGATCCGCGTGTGCGTCCAGTCGGCGATGACGGTCAGATCCTCGACGCCCGCCTCGGGCCCGTCGAACAACCCGGCGACGTACGCGGCGCGTGCCGACCCCGGGTTCTCCTCGTCGGTTGCGCCGCGGACGCCCATGTACCCGTTCGTCAGCGCGAAGAGGCTCTCGACCGAGGCGGCGTCGACGAGGTCGTAGCCGTCGCGCTCGACCGCCCAGCCGTCCGCCGCGCGCTCGACCGGCGGATGCGTGGTCCGCGTGAGATGAGGCGCGGCCGCGGGCTCGGAGGCCGGGCGCATCTGCGCTCGCAGGACACGGAGGAACTCCGCCGGCCCGCCGCCGAGCAGCACGACGCCCGTCGGCACGCCGTTCGGCTCCCGGCCCACCGAGACCATCGTCGCGCCCGCGGCCAGGCGCGTGACCATGCGGTAGTCGCTGCCCTCGAATCCCGCGATCGGGCCGAACTCGTCGCCGGCGATCAGGATCTCCTCGGGCAGGATCGCCCGCACCGGCGCGAGGTGGCGCACGAGGTAGGCGATCGAGTCGGACTTGTCCGTCAGCCCGACCTCGATGTGCTTGACGTCCGTGGTGATGCGCGAGTCGGGCAGGCCCTCCTGCGCCGAGAGCTCTTGCGTCAGCTCGATCACCGCGCCGATGCCGCCGGAGACGCCCGCGAGGCGCTCGTTGACCGCCTGGAGCAGCTCGCCGATGCGCTCCTTGGGTGGGTCGGCCCACTCCGGCGTCGGGATCAGGTCGATCTTGCGCCGGTTGAGCCGGTCGCGGACGATGCCGATCTCGAGCCCGTTCTCGGCGGCGAGGCGGTCGCGGACGCCGTTTGCGATCCGGTCGAGCGCGGCCTCCTCGGCGGCGGTCGCCGTGCGCAGCCACAGCCGCTCGAGCTCGCCGTCGGTGTCGTAGGCGTACACCTCGGAGCCGCGGTTGACCATCAGGAAGAGCCGCTGGCGGGCGGCCACCGAGAGCAGCGGGGCGATCTGGCCGCTGACGTTCCTGGCATTCGTCCCGGTGATCACGACCAGGGTCGTGCCCGCGTTCAGCAGCGTCTCCATCGCCGCACCCAGCTCAACCGGCTTCTCGGCCCGCGACGTCACCGCCGTGCCGTCCCAGTCGAAGGCGATCAGGCGGTACCGGTGATCGCCGAGCACGCCCGACCTCACGGAGGGCGTGAAGCCGCCGCTCGTAGCACTCGAATCACCCACCGCGACCGGAGACTACCGGATGGTGACCCGGGTGCCGAGCGTGGCGAATTTCCAGACGACCTGCGCGTCGCCGTCGGAGATGCGGATGCAGCCGTGCGACGCCGGCACGCCCGGCACGCTCGGATACTCGTGGAATGCGAAGCCGCCGGTGAAGTAGTCGGCGAACGGCAGCCACACGTTGAAGAGCGTCGACCACGACATGATTTCCTTGCGGTAGATATGGAAGATGCCGACGGGCGTGAAGTGCCCGGGGCCCGCGGTCGAGACGTGGATCGCGCGCTTGACGTGGCCGAGCTTGCCGATCAGGAGCAGCACCTGCTGCGCCTTGTGGACTTCCATGTGCTTGTGGTTGTGCCCCCACGACACGGGGGTCTTGGCGTGGGCGAGCGCCCGGTAGGTGGCCGGCCCGGCGACCCCGTCGCGGGGCAGGCCGACCCACCCCTGAAAGGCCATCACGGCCTGCAGCGTGCGGTTGCCGTAGTTGCCGGTGGCAAGCCCCGGCTGCAGGTACTTGAGCCGGATGAGCTTGTCCTGGAGCGCCTTCACGACGTTGCTCGAGGATGCGGGCGTGACGGCGGTCGTGGTGGTTGCGGCTGCGGGCGATGCCGTCGCGAGCACGGCCACCGACGCGAGCAGGGTGAGTGTGAGTAGGCGCTTCATATGCCGAGATAATACGGCAGGTTGCAAACCGGCCGCCGTGCGAACGTGTGACGGTTCTGTATCACCGGTTCGGGCCGGCGTTGAAGGCCACGAGGCGGGGCCGTTCGCCGTGCTCGACCACCGCCCAGTGGCCGTTCTCGAGCCACAGCCGCCGATGGGCGGCGGGCTCGGCCGCGAGCACGACGGCCGCGACGAGCACCCGCGTCAGTGACCCGTGTGTCGCGGCCAGAGTCGTCCCCGGGAGGGAGCCGACGTCGGCGAAGAAGGCCGCCACCCGATCGCGCGCGGCGGCCAGCGTCTCGGCGCCCGGCGGCGTCACCGGATCGCGGTCGGCCCGCCACAGGGCGTGGGCCTCGCGCAGCGGTCCGGCGTCGATCTCCGCGGGGGTGAGCCCCTCGAACGGCCCGGCGTCGATCTCGGTCAGGCGCTCGTCCACGACCACCTCGGGCGCGCCGTGGCGCTGCGCCGCCGCCACGATCTCGCCGGTCGTGCGCGCCCGGGTGAGCGGCGAGCAGAACACGCGGTCGATGTGCGCGCCCGCCAGCGCCGCCGCCGTCGCCCGGGCCTGCTCGAGGCCGGCCGGGCTGAGCGGGATGTCGGTGCGCGTCGTGTACCGGCCCTCGGCGTTCCAGACGGTCGCCCCGTGCCGCACCAGGATCAGGCGCGGGTCAGGCTGCGGGCTGCCAGAGGCTTGCGTCATCGCCGATGGGTGTGCGCCGGGCCAGCCCGGCGCGTTCGAGCTCAGCGAGCGCCGCCGCGGCGGCCTCGGTGTCGGGGTCGTCGTTGCGCTCGCGGCACACCTGCGCGACCTCGACGGTGGTGAGCCCGTCGGGGAACGCGGCCAGGAGATCGGCCGGATCGGGCGCGGGCCGGCGGGGTAGCTCGGGAGCGAGGTTCGCCACGCACAGGTCGTAGGCGTCGAAGGGCTGCCAGCCGCCCGCGACGAGCGTGCTCGCCCCGCGGGTGAAGACGAGGCTCGGGGCGGTGAAGCGGGCGCCGGCGTCAGAGACGGCGGCCCGCTCCTGGGCCACGGCCGGCGCGCCGCGGGCGGCCGCGTCGCGGGCCTCGGCCCTGTCGCGCTGGTAGGCCGCCTCGACGGCCGGGTCGGCGAGCCCGGCGGCGATCGCGGCGCCGTCGAGGCCGATCCCGTCCGCCAGCTCGGCGAGCACATCGTCGGCGTCGAGCAGGAGCGTGGTCGTGAACCAGGCCAGCCGCACCGCCCGCAGCAGCCGCTCGGACGCGCCGTCGCCCTGCGCGGCGGCGGCCTTGACCGCGCGGCAGGCCCGCCCTGAAGCCATCAGACGGGTGCGCGGGGCGCTCGCGACGGGCATGCCGAACCGGGCCTCGAACTGCTTCCAGCCGCGCACCCGGCTCGCGGGGGTGACACCCGCCCGCTCGCGGGCGAGGGTGTCCTCGGAGAGGCCGATCACGACCGTGCGCCAGGCGAGCCCGTCGCCGTAGCGCCATTCGAGGCCGCGCAGGAACGGCTCGGCCGAGTAGGCCCATGGGCAGCTCGGATCGGTGTAGACGGTGACGCTGACCGGCTCGGACGTCATCGCCGGGAGCCTACTCGCCGCGTCGCGCGACCGGGGTACACTGGCCCGCCCCGCCGGTTGGGGCAGCGATGACCGAATCGAACAGCACCCGTAGGCGGAGACCGAGGCGTTCGCTGCGCGCCCCCGCCGCCGTCGCGGTGGTGATCCTGGCCGGCCTGGCGTTCGGCGGCGGCTACGCCATCGGCCACCGCTCGGGCGGCTCGGCCGGCACCAGCATCGCCGGAATCGCGGGCAGCGGGCCGACGGCGACCACGACCGTGGTCCACGGCGGCTCGACGATCCTGTCGATCGGCGGCGGCACCACCGAGCCCCCGCCGAAGGGCGCAGGCACGGCGTCCGTCGCGACCACGAAGCGGCCGAACATCGTCCTGATCCTGACCGACGACCAGCGCTTCGACACCCTCTGGGCGATGCCGCAGGTGCAGTCGCTCCTGGTCGACCACGGGATCACGTTCAAGAACGCATTTGTGACGAACTCGTTCTGCTGTCCCTCGCGGGCGACGATCCTGACCGGGAACTTCTCCCACACCACCGGCATCTACGGGAACGTGCCCCCGCACGGCGGCGCGCCCGACTTCCGCAAGTACGGCGACGATCGCTCGACGATCGCCACCTGGCTGCAGGGCGCCGGATACGACACGGGCCTGTTCGGCAAGTACCTGAACGACTACGGCGGCCCGTACATCCCGCCCGGGTGGACGCACTGGGACACGTTCAACTACGCGTTCCGCTACTACGGCTTCCAGGCCTACACCAACTCGCGCGCGCAGTGCGGCGGCGCGCCCGGCTGCAAGGTGAACTACGGCAAGAACCAGTACTCGACCACGGTGTTCGGCGAGGCCGCCGCCCAGTTCATCCGCACGGCCCCGGCCGGCAAGCCGCTGTTCGTCTACTACGCGCCGTTCGCGCCGCACGAGCCCGACGTCCCGGCGACGCAGTACGCCAACCGGTTCCAGAACCTGCCCCCGTGGCGGCCGCCGAACTACGACCGGGTGACCCCCGGCCAGCCGGCCTACATCAAGGACCGCGCGCCGTTTACGAGGCGCCAGGTCAGGCTGCTCGCGCAGTTTCGCCGCCGCCAGTACGCGACGCTGCTCTCGGTCGACGACGAGGTCGGGTCGATCGTCGACGCCCTGCGCGCCTCCCACCGCCTGGCGAACACGATGATCGTGTTCGCCTCCGACAACGGCCTGGCGTGGGGCGCCCACCGGTTGCCGTCGGCCGAGAAGCGCATCCCCTACGACGAGGCCACCCGGGTGCCGTTCGTCGTGCGCTACGACCCGATGACGTCCAGGCCGCGCACCGATTCGCACCTGGTCGTGAACATCGACTGGGCGCCGACCTTCGCCGCCCTCGCAGGCGTGAGCCACCCGCACGTCGAGGGGCGCAGCTTCCTGCCGCTCGTGCAGGGCACGACGGTCAGCCCGCCGTGGCGGACGTCCTTCCTGCTCGAGAACTGGGACGGGAGCCCCAAGACGCTCGCGCCGACCTACTGCGGGATCCGCAGCACCCGGTATCTGTACGTCCGCTACGGCACGGGCGAGCAGGAGCTGTACGACCAGCTGCACGACCCGTTCGACCTGCACAACGTCGCCACGTCGCCGGCCTACGCCGGCGTCCTTGCCCGCAACCGCGCCGAGATGCTGCGCGAATGCCGGCCGCCGCCGCCCGGCTACAAGCTGCCGTGACCGGCGAGCAGGTCGTGCGGCGCAGGCGACTCGCCGCCCAGCTGCTCGCGGGGCGGCCGGCGCGATCGGCGGCGGCGGTCGCCGAGCGGCTGCTCGCGATCCAGTCGCAGAACCTGCGGGCGGGGCGGCTGGCGGTGCGGGCGCGGACGACCGGCATGACGGCCGCCGGCGTGAACGCGGAGCTGGAGGACCGCGCGATCGTGATCACGTGGCTCTGCCGCGGGACGCTGCACATGGTGGTCCGCGAGGACTACCCGTGGCTGCTCCGCCTCTCCGCACCGACGCAGCGCCAGAGCAACGCCCGCCGCCTGCAGCAATGCGGCTACAGCCCCGACCGGGCGGTGAAGGCGGCCGACCTGATCGTGCGCATGCTGGCCGAGGAGGGGCCACTGCGGCGCTCGGCGATCGGGGAGCGGCTGGAGGCGGCCGGCTACGCGGTCCCCGACCAGGCGCTCGTGCACCTGCTGTTTCTGCCGTCGCTCGACGGCCGCATCATCCGCGGGCCGTTCCAGGGCGCCGAGCAGGCGTTCGTGCTCGTGCGCGACTGGCTGGGTGAGGAGCCGGCCGCGCTCGGCCCGGACGAGCGGCCGCGCGCGCTGGCGGAGCTGGCCCGCCGCTACCTGGCTGGGCATGGACCCGCCTCGGCGGCCGACCTGGCCCTGTGGTCGGGCCTGCCGCTGCGCGACGCCAGAGCGGGGCTCGAGGGCGCTGCCAGGTCGCTGCGCGACGCGGGCGGCGGCATGGTCGACCTGGCGGCGCGGGGGCGGGCGGCGCGCACGCTGCCACCGCGGCTTCTGCCGGCGTTCGACGCCTACCTGCTGGGCTGGCAGGATCGCAACTACGCGGTGCCCGCCGAGCGGACGGGCGAGGTGCGACTGGGTGGGATCATCCGGCCGGTGGCGCTGGTGGACGGAGCCGCCGTCGGGACGTGGTCGGCGCGGGGCGGCGGGCGGCGGATGGCGGTCGCCGTCGACTACTGGGGCGCGGTGGGGGAGACCGACCGGGCGGCGCTGGAGGCGGAGGCCGCCGATGTGGTGCGGTTCGAGGTCGGGATCTAGGTCGAGACTGCGCTCAGCGAAGCGCCTGCTCGAACCGCGGGTCGTCGCGTACCGCGGCGAAGTCGTCGTCTCTGCGTGCGTCCTCGCGAAACTGCGGCCGCAGCTCGACCGAGCGCCGGAGGTGGGCGAACGTCTCGTCGCTGGTGTCGCCGGCGAGCGTCGCGAAGCACGCGTAGTTGTAGTTCAGGCCAGCGTGGTCGGGCATGTGCTCGAGAGCATTGCGGACCGCTGCGAGCGCGTCGGCATACCGCTGCTCGCCATAGGCCGTGATGGACTCGCTGTGGAACGGCCACGCGTCACCCCAGTCGATCCCCTGGTACGCCTCGCCGGGTGTGGCACCCACGACGAGGACGGTGCCGTCGCCGGACGCCTTCCGCCGCGGCTCCGGCCCGACGAAGAGGAGTGTCCCGGCCGGCGCCTCGACGGCCTCGCCGCCGATCTCGAAGGTCACCTTCCCGTCGAGCACGATGTAGAGCTCCTCCTGGCCCGTCCCGGCCTCGTCGTGCTCATTGACCAGCGTGCCGTCGTCGCTCGGCGTGAAGGCGTTGATTCCGAACGCGTGGATCCCGAGGTGCTCGCGCACCGGGATATCTCTGCCGCGCCGCTCGATGTCGTCAAGGTGCGCCACTTGCCAGTTGGGCTTGTCATTCATCCGATCACCCCTCCAGACCGCACGTCTACGAGTCGCCGACCGCCCCGCCGGGCGGGGCAGTATGCACACTAGCCCGAGGCAGCACGGTCGGCTGGGCCGGCGTCGCGGGCGCGTGGCCGGAGGCGCAGACGACGGGCCCGGTTACCATCGCCGGCATGGCCGAAGGCGTCGTCATCCGTCCCGAGCGCGACGCGGACCATCCCGTGATCGCAGACGTCGTCCGCGCGGCGTTCGCCGGACACCCCAACGACGTCGCGTCGTTCGTCGAGCGCATTCGGGCGTCGGAGCAGTTCATCCCGGAACTGGCGTTGGTCGCCGAGGACTCCTCCGGTGTAGTTGCGCATGTGATCCTGAGCTGGGTCGGCGTTGAAGGTGGATCCCGCCCACGAATCCTCAACCTCACGCCGATGTCGGTTCGGCCCGACCGCCAGCGCATCGGTGTGGGGACACGGCTGATCCGGAACGCGCTCGCCCGCGCCGAAGAGGCAGGCGAGCCTGCCGTCATGGTCGAGGGCATCGCCGCCTACTACCCTCGCTTCGGCTTCGAGCAGGCGAGCGCGCTCGGCTTCGCCTCCCCGCATCCGAAGATCCCCGACGCCGCGTTCATGGTCAAGCGGCTCCCGGGGTACAGACCCGACCTCGCCGGCCGGATCGTCTACCCGGCGGCGTTCGCCGTTCTTGGGTACTGACGGATCGCCGAACCGCGAGCGTCGATCGCCCGGCCCGGCGGGCCCAACGGCTATGCCGCCCGCTCGACCGCCTCGTCGTCGCCGTCGTCGCCGCGCAGGCCGTCGATCAGCGTCGCGGTGGCAAGCGCGCTCGTGGCCAGGTTCGCGAACAGGCGCAGCGCCTGCAGCCGGCGCGGCTGCGGCAGCAGCCGGTCGGTGGGGTCGTCGACCCAGATCACGCCGATGATCGACTCGTCCCGCGCCCGCAGCGGCACGAGCAGCCAGTGGCGGTGCCAGGCGTTCGGGCCGGCGCCGTTCAGCTGCGACTGGTACCCCGTCGAGGCCTGGGAGAAGCGCGCCGCCCCTTCCTCGTGCGGCAGCAGGTAGCAGCCGTTGATCTCGAACTCGGGATCGAGCATGCGGGCGAGGTCGGCGTCCCTCGTGGGCGTCGAGAGCGCGCGATCGCCCGCCGGCCACCCGATGGACGCGCAGCAGCGGTGCACGCCCGCCGCGGGGTCGCGCAGCTGCACCATCACCTTGTCGAACGAGAGCGCCGAGCTGATGCCGGTGCAGACGAGATCGAGCACCTCGGGCACCGAGCCCGATTCGATGAGGCGCGAGGAGATCGTCAGGAACTCGGTGAGCGCCGTCTGGGAGCGCTCGAAGTTCGCGGTCGCCTGGGCGGCCTCGACCAGCACCGCCGCCTGCGACGTGGCGGCGACCAGCACGTCGAGCTCCTCGTCGGACATGCGCAGGCCCGAGGCGGGGTCCCCGACCGAGAAGACGCCGATGATGCTCCCGTCGGAGTGGCGGAACGGGACGAACAGCTCGTCCTGGGGCTGCCACGCGTTCGGGATCGTGCTGGGAGGGGCGGCCGGCACGTAGCGGTCGCCGAGGTGCGACTCCCAGTCGAACGTGCCCTGCTCGATCACGTAGGCCCCCCGCCGGTGGTACTCGGGCGCGAGGATCGGGTCGAACCACGCGCAGGCATACGTCGAGCCGAGCAGGGTCGCGCGGGCCTCCTCGTTGCCGTGGACGCTCGAGACGACGTAGTCGTTCCACTCGGGCCGGTACATGTTGATCACGACCGTGCCGAGGCCGAGGGCCCGCCCGACGGTACGGGCGATCTCGTCGAGCAGGCGGTCGGGGTCGGCCTTCATCCGCACGAGCTTGATCACGTCGACGAGCCCCTGGATGCGCGCCACAGGCGAGAGGTCGGGAGTCCGCGGCGTGGGCCGCCGTTCGCCCGCCGGGCGGTGGGCGGTGGGGTGCTCGAGCACGGTGCGGGCGGCGGCGACGACGATCGGATCGAACTGGGTGCCGGACGAGGCGTCGAGCTCGCGGATCGCCTCCGCGCGGGTCATCGCGCCGCGGTAGGAGCGGTCGCTCGTCATGGCGTCGTAGGCATCGCAGACGGCGATGATGCGGGCGCCGAGCGGGATGTCGGCGCCGGCCAGGCCGTCGGGATAGCCGCCGCCGTCGACGCGCTCGTGGGTGGAGCGCACGATGGCCGCGACGCCGCCGAGCACTGGGGCCGCGTTCAGGATCGCCTCACCCGTGAGGGTGTGGCGGCGGATGATGTCCCACTCCGCCTTGTCGAGCGGGCCGGGCTTGTGCAGGATCGAGCGGGGGATGACCACCTTGCCGACGTCGTGCAGGTCGGCGGCGAGCACGATGTCATCGATCGCCTCGGGCGCGACTGCCAGCTGCTCGGCCACCGAGCGGGCCAGCTCCGCCACCCAGTCGGAGTGCGGCCGCAGGTCGGGGGCGTGCTGGTCGACCACGGCGAGGAGGAGATCGCGCGCCTGCCGCTTCGTCGAGACGCGGTGGCCGTCCTTCTGGGCGTACATGCGCTGGTCGACGATGCGCAGCGCCGAGGACGCGTCGCGGGCCTCACGCGGCAGGAGCGCGAAGCCGCAGGACGAGCGGATCGCCTCGTGCTGCTCGGTCAGGGCCTCGAGCGCCTGGCCGATCGCGTCCTCGAGCTCGGCCGGCGACCCGTGCAGGAGCACGCAGAACTCGTCTCCACCCAGCCGGTAGGCGGTGCCCGACGCCGTGAACGTGGCCGCGAGGCGGGTGCCGAGCCGAGCCAGCAGCGCGTCGCCGGCCGGGTGCCCGTGGGTGTCGTTATAGGCCTTGAACCCGTCGAGGTCGAACATCGCGAGCACCGCGGGGGAGTGGTCGGTGCCCTCGGCGATGGCCCGCTCGAGGTCGATCAGGAGCCGGCGGCGGTTGCCCAGGCCGGTGAGGTCGTCGGTCAGCGCCTGCCGGCGCGACTCCTCGATCCCGGCCCGCACGCGGCGTGTCCACGTCGCGAGCACGACCCCGGCAACGGCCACGATCGCCACGCTCAGGACAAGCGCGAGCCCGTCCCCTGATTGAGGTACGAAGAACATACGACAAATAATCGGCAGCAAGCACGAGTTTCTGCGTGACTATTTGAGAATGTTCACGGCCCGCGCTGCGACGAGCAGCACGGTGATCGCCGAGGCCGCCGACTCGACCAGCATGAGCGCCTTTGCCCAGCGCGTGAGCGGCATCGAGTCGGTCGGGCTGAAGGCCACGGCGTTCGTGAACGAGACGTACATGTAGTCGAACAGCCGCGGGTGCCATCTCGGCTCGGCCAGCTGCGGGTTCTCCATCTGCGGAAACTGGAAGTCGGGCGGCGGGGGGTCGGGCTCGCGCCGCCGCACCGGGCCGCCCCGGTCGAGGGCCCAGAACCACAGGCCGAACGTGATCACGTTCGTGCTCCAGACGGTGATGCCCTTCAGGAGCAGCTCGGTGCCGCTGTGCTCATGGCCGGTCAGCACCGACCCCATCAACGCCAGCAGGGCGACGCCGTTGGCGGCGCTCACCAGTCCGAGCAGCGCGAGCGCGGCCGTGCGCCGGTGGCCGAGCTGCTCGAGCTGGTGGCGTGGGCGCGACCACGCGAGCGCGATCAGCAGCATCAGCTCGGGCACCGCGGGCGTCAGCCACCACCAGCCCGGCAGCACCCACAGCTGCCAGCCCTGCGCCTGGCTGATGATCGCGAGGGCGACCTGCATGAGCACCACCAGACCGACGGCGGGGCCTGCCTCCCAGCGCGACTCCACCTCCTCCTCGTGCACGGTCAGCGCATCCACGGCAGACAGCATCGCACCCGCCAGCGGGCGTCTGCAGTAGGATCGACCGAACGCGATGAGGCTCGCGTCGAACCGCCCTCCCGGGCTGATGGCCTCTACCACCTCGGTAGACCATGGCCTGAAGGAGGAGCGATGAGTGAACTTGCGCTGGCGGCGGTGCTCGCCGTCACGATCCTGATCGCGAGCACGGTGTCGGTCGAGATCGGTCTCTCGGTCGCGCTGATCGAGCTCGCCGCAGGTGTCGTCGTCGGGAACGTGTTCACCGTCACGGTGCCCGACTGGCTCGCGTTCGTGGGCTCGTTCGCCGGAGTCGTGCTCACGTTCCTGGCCGGGGCGGAGGTCGACGTGCCCCAGTTCCGGCGCGAGTGGAGGGCCAGCGTCGGCATCGGTGCGGTGTCGTTCCTGGCCCCGTTCGCCGTGGCGATGGCGATGGCCTACTGGGTGGTCGGCTGGAACCGCGACCAGGCCGAGATCGGCGGCCTGGCGCTCTCGACCACGAGCCTCGCCGTCGTCTACGCCGTCCTGGTCGAGACCGGGCTCAACCGCTCGATCATCGGCAAGCGGATCATGAGCGCCACCTTCGTCACCGACATCCTGACCGTGATCGGGCTCTCGGTGCTGTTCATCACCCCGAACCTGTGGATCATCCCGTTCGTGGCGGTGTCCGTGCTCCTGATCTGGGGCCTGCCCAGGATGGCGCCGTGGTTCTTCGGGCGCTACGGCGACCGCGTGATCGAGCCCGAGATCAAGCTCGTCTTCGCGGCGCTCTTCGGCCTCATGTACCTCGGCGGCAAGGCGTCGAGCCAGGCCGTGCTGCCGGCCTTCATCCTGGGGCTCGCGATGAGCAGCCACTACGCCCAGCACCGCACCGAGCAGGAGCGCCTGCGCGTGGTCGCGTTCGCGTTTCTGACGCCGTTCTTCTTCCTCAAGGGCGGTCTGAACGTGTCGCTCGCGGCCGTGTGGGCGAACCTGGGCGTGCTCGCTCTGCTCGTCGTCGCCAAGATGCTGCCGAAGTTCGGCGGCGTGTACCCGCTCGCGCGCCGCTACTGCTCCCCGCATGCCGCGTTCACCACGCTGCTCATGTCCACCGGGCTCACGTTCGGCACGATCACGTCGCTCTACGGGCTGCAGGCGGGCATCATCGACCAGACCCAGTTCTCGCTGCTGCTCACGGTGGTGGTGCTGTCGGCGATCGTGCCGACCGCGATCGCCCAGCGCTTCTTCCAGCCGCGCGCGGACGCCGAGGAGAGGGCGCCGAGCAGGCCGCCGGCGGTGTCCGTCGCGGCAGGCCGGCCACTCGAGGAGGGCAGCTAGGTGCCATTCGACCGCCGCCGCCGGTGCGGTCTCCTAGACTCCCGGACGTGACCGAAGAGCTCGAGCCGGATGTCGAGGGGTGGGCCCGCGCCCACGGCTTCGTGCCGTCCACAGACGAGATCAGCGGCACGACGCCGCTCATGCGCCTGGGTGAGCTCGGGACGACGGATGCCGCCTATGGCGGCCAGATCGACGGGCGCGACGCCTGGCTCGCCGAGTACTCGATCGGCTCCCCGGACTTCACCGCCGACCTCGGGGGCGACGGCACGAGCTCGAGCTCGATGGGGTTCACGCTGTTCGTGGTCAGCGTCGATGCGTCCAGATGGCCGCGGCTGACGGTGCACCCGAGCCACTTCCCCGATCACGACTTCGTCAAGCGCGCCCTGCACATCGACCATCGCGTCCACACGATCTCCGCCGAGATGGACGCTCGCTACCGCGTGATCGCGGCATCGGCCATCCCCGAGGCGCAGCTGGCCGAGCTGTTCACGCCCGCGCTGGTCGAGTGGTGGCTGGCCCAGAGCCCGGAGCTCAGCGTCGACATCGAAGACCACGCCAAGCACGGCGGCTACCTGAGCGTCGCCCATGCCGGCTTCGGCATCGGCGATGCCGGCCTCGACCAGCTGCTCGGTCAGACGGTGCGCCTGCTCAGCGCGTTCGCACCGGCCTGACGCCGGCCCGCAGCGCGACGCCCGCGCCGATCAGGACGATCCCGGTTGCGGCCACGCCGCCGAGGTCGAGCCCGGTGAACGGGAGGGTCGACCCGCCGTTTGCGCCCGTGCCGCCGTGGGCGCTCTGGCCGAGGTCGCCGCCATACTGTGCGCCTCCGGACGTCTGGGCCGACGCGGCGCCGACGGGGATGAGCAACGCCGCGGCCACCACCATGACCGCGACGAGCCACCGGGGAGAGGTGGAGCTACGGGTCACGACTGCCTCCTTTTGACTAGCGCTCTCGCGCATTCGTGAGTGTCTGGCCGCCGGCGCGCATGAACTGACGCACCCGGTGGGCGACGGCCGGGCGACTGCTCCGGCGCACATCCGGGACGACGCCGATCGACACACGCCGGCGGGAGTGATCGACGCTTTCCACTGCGCCGCAGCCGACCGTCACCGCGGTCACGATGAAGAGCCCCGAGGCGATCTCGATCCGGTCAGCGGTGAGGTCGTCGTCCTCGGGGAGCACCGCGGTCAGGATCCCGACGCGGCCCTCGGGGCAGTCGACACGAAACCCGATCGCCGCCCGTACCACTCCCGGCGGCGGCCGCCGGTGCTCGCGCACCGACACCACATCGTCCGCAGCCGCGCCCGTCCCCCCGTGCCCGGCCGCTGATCGGCCGCTCCCAGATATCGTCCCGGCGGCCATGCTGCACCTCGCTTCCGTTCGACGATCGGGAGCACACTGCTCCTCCTGCGAGGATACGCCGCCGGTCACCGCCCGGCATCGGGGCAACTACCGACCACGGCTGCGGGTTTCCCGGCCTCAGCCGTCGGCGGGCGCGTTCTCCGCGAGCCAGGCCTTCGCGACCCGCCTGGGCGCGCGGGAGCACCACGCCTCGACGATCGTGTCGCGCAGCTCGTCGCGATCGATCCGGGCCAGGTCGCGGATGCGCACGAGCACGGCGGGGTACCCGTCGAAGTGCGGCGTCGTGAAGTAGATGCCGCGGTCGTCGGCGAGAATGATCTCCTTCACCCCGAGATCCGCCACGCGGAACATCAGCACGTCGTCGAGCCGCTCGCCCGTTTCGGGATCGACCGCGTCCGCGCGGCGGCTGCGGTGCAGGCAGAAGAGCTTGCCGCGCACGCGGTAGGCGGGGCGCCCGTCGGACATCTCCTTCGTCGTCTCCGGCATGGCGAGCGCGAGTGCGTCGAGGTCGGACATGCTGGCCATCGACCCAGCCTACCCGCGCGAGAGCGACTCGTTGCGCGCGGGCCGGCGGGCGGCCGAGCGCGCCACCGCGGCGCGGGGTGGAGCGAGCACGGCGACGATCGCGCCCGCGGCGAAGAGCACGCACGCTCCCACGAGCAACGCCGTGGAGAAGCCGTGCACGAACGCCTGCTGGGCCTGCGCGAGCAGCGCCCTCCCGTGTGCACCGGCGTGTGCGGCGACCGGGCCGGCGGCGGCGACCGAGTCCTTCACGGCGCCCGCCGCGGCCGCGCGGGGCAGGCCGGCCGTGGCCGGAGCGACATCGGCGCGGTAGCCGCGGTTGAGCAGGCTGCCGAGAACGGCGATCCCGAGCGCGCCGCCGACCTCGCGGGTGAGGTCGTTCACGGCCGAGGCGATCCCCTGCCGCTCGGCGGGCAGGGACGAGACGATCGCCGTCGTCGCGGGCGCGGTGGCGAGGCCGATGCCGATGCCCGTGACGAGGGCGCCGAGGCCGAAGGGCCAGTACGACGAGCCGGTGCCGAGCGTCGTGAAGATGAGGAAGCCGGCGCCCATCAGCGCCAGGCCGGCGCCGCCGACGAGGCGGACGCCGAGCCGGTGGGCGAGCCTCGGCGCGCGCGGCGCGATGGCGGCGAGCATGAGCGCCATCGGCAGGATCGCGAGGCCCGCCCGCAGCGGCGAGTAGCCGAGGACGAACTGCAGGTACTGGAGGCCGACGAACAGGAACCCGAACTGGGCGAAGAACTGCAGCGTGAGCGAGAGCGACCCGGTGCCGAAGCCGCGCAGCAGGAAGAGGCGCGGATCGAGCATCGGCTCGCGCCGGCGCAGCTCGAAGAGGACGAACGCGACCAGCAGCAGCAGACCGGCCGCGAGCCCGGCGAGCGTGAGGGCATCGAGCCACCCGCGCAGGGGCGCCTCGATGATCGCGAACACGAGCCCGAACAGGCCGAGCGACGAGAGCGCCGCGCCCACGGGGTCGAGGCACGCCCGCCCGTCGCCGCGCGAGGTCGGCACGACCGGGATCGTCGCGGCGAGGGCGACCGCGGCCAGGCCGACATTGATTGTGAAGATGGACGACCACGAGAACCACTCGAGCAGCGTCCCTGATGCCACGAGGCCGACGACGGCCCCGGCGCCGGCGACTGCGGCCCAGATCCCGACCGCCCGTCCGCGCTCGTCCTCGGGAAACACGTTCGTGATGATCGAGAGCGTGGTCGGCATCACGAGCGCGGCGCCGACGCCGATCACCGCCCGCAGGCCGATCAAGGTCGATGGGTTGTCGACGAAGATGGCTGCGAGCGATGCCGTGCCGAACGTGGCGAGCCCGATCTGGAGGATGCCCTTGCGGCCGTAACGGTCACCGAGCGCCCCTGCCGGCAGCAGCAGGCCGGCGAAGACGAGGGCGTAGGCGTCGACGATCCATTGCAGCTGACTCTGGGAGGCGCCCGTGTCGCGGGCGAGATCGGGCAGGGCCACGTTCAGCGACGCGACCGCCGCGACGACCATCGTGAGCGCGATGCACATCACGGCCAGAACGGCGCGCCGATGCAGCGGTGAGAGGGTGGTGGAGGGGTGGGTGTCGGTGTGAGAGATCATGCCGGCCAGTAAAGCGCCCCCACCGCCGGTTGTGAAAGACGGACCCTGTCTGGGTAAAGATGCGATCGGCATGAGCACGAGCCAACGCCCGCTGCCCGAGCTGCGCCGGCTGCGCTACTTCCTCGCGGTGGCGGGCGAGCGGAACTTCACCCGCGCGGCCGAGCTCCTCCACGTCGCCCAGCCGGCCCTGAGCCGCCAGGTGCGGCTGCTCGAGCAGGAGCTCGGGGTCGAGCTCCTGCACCGCACCACGCACACGTTCGAGCTCACGGCCGCGGGCCGCTTCCTGCTCGAGCGCGGCCCGGCACTGCTCGCCGCGGCCGACGAGCTCTGGCGCACGACGGCGGCGTTCGGATCGGGCGAGCGCGGCACGGTCGCCTTCGGCTACACGGTCAGTGCGGGCTACGAGACGGTGCCGCTCCTGATCGAGAACCTCACGGACAGGCTCCCCGGCGTGCGCGTGACGACGCAGGTGATGTCCGCCGCGCAGACCGTCTCCGGCGTGGTCGACGGGTCGATCGATGTCGGCGCGGTGCGCTGCCCGCCCGAGACGGACGGCATCGAGTCGCGGCTTCTGCGCCGCGAGCCGCAGGGCGTCCTCGTGCGCCGCGACGATCCCGTCGCGGCGGGCGAGGAGATCGCGCTCGACGCGGTGGCGCACCGGCCGTTGCTGATGCATCCGCGCGACGCCAACCCCGGCCACTACGACGCGGTGCTCGCACTGTGCGCGGAGCGGGGCGTCGCGCCGGCGGTGGTGCACCGCGCCGTCACGCTCGACCTGGCGCAGGCACCCGTCGCCGCCGGCGAGGCGGTCGCGATCGTCGGCGCATCGTCGCGGATCGGCCTACCCGGCGAGCTGGCCTGGCTGCCGCTTGCCCCGCCGGCGGCGCTCGAGACGAGGCTGCTCGCCCGCGCCTTCGGCCGCTCCGCGGCGGCCGCGCGGCTGCTCGCCGCAGCGGAGCAGATCGCGGACGAGCTCGGCTGGCGGGCGGATGTGCCGGCGGGCCATGCCGAGCGGCGCTGAAGTCATTCCGAGCGCGTCTTTCCCCGCTCCCATGCCCGCCACTAGCCTGGCGCCCATGACCACCATCACACACTCACAGCAGACGAAGGCCGTCGTCGAGCGCTACGTCGCCGCCGTCGCGGCGGGCGACGCGGCGGCGCTCCCCGACATGTTCGCGGCGGACGCCACGTGGCACCTCCACGGCGACATGCCGATGTCGGGCACGTGGCGCGGACGCGACGCGATCATCGGCGAGTTCCTCGCCGGCGCGCTCGGCCACTACGAGCCGGGCTCGATCCGGCTCGAGATCACCTCCATCGTCGTCGACGGCGCACAGGCGGTCGTCGAGTGGACGAGCCGTGCGCGCACGCGTCGCGGCGAGCCCTACGAGAACTTCTGCATCGGCGTCTTCACGGTGTGCGACGGCCGGATCCAGGCCGTCCGCGAGTACATGGACACCATGTACGCGCAGCGCATGCTCTTCGCCGATCGCGACGGCCGCCTGAAACCTGTCACATGCAGGGGCTCTGCTTCGTCAGAGAAGCAGAGCCCCTGAAGGAGATGACCATGATCGAATCGACCGAATTAGAGCTGCGCAGAGGCGGCGCGCGCCCGCGCGTCGTCGTCGTCGGCGGTGGCTTCGCCGGGTTGCAGGTCGTCCGCGGCCTGCGCCGGGCACCCGTCGACGTGACGCTCGTCGACCGCCAGAACTATTCGCTGTTCCAGCCGCTCGTCTACCAGGTCGCGACCGGGGCGCTGGCGGCCGCCGAGGTGGCCGCACCGCTGCGCAGCGTCTTCAAGCGGCAGCGCAACGCCCGCGTCGTGCTGGCCGAGGCCACCGGCTTTGACCTCGACCGGCGCAGGGTGATCCTCGGCCGGCTGGCCAACGGCCTGCCGGCCGAGGCGCTCGGCTACGACACGCTGGTCGTGGCCGGCGGCTCGCAGTACTCCTACTTCGGGCATCCCGAGTGGGCCGAGCACGCCCCGCAGCTGAAGTCGCTCGACGGCGCGCTCGACATCCGCACCCGGGTGCTGGGGGCGTTCGAGGCGGCCGAGGTCGAGCCCGACCCCGACCGGCGCCGGGCGTGGCTCACGTTCGTCGTCGTCGGCGCGGGCCCGACGGGCGTCGAGATGGCCGGTCAGATCGCCGAGCTCGCCCGCGACACGCTCCGGCGCGACTTCCGCTCCGCCGACACGCGCGCCGCGCGCGTGCTGCTGGTCGAGGCCGGGAGCCGCGTCCTGGCGCAGTTCCCGGAGTCGCTGTCGGCGCAGGCGCAGCGTGCGCTGGTGAAGCTCGGCGTCACGCCGATGGCTGGCCACACCGTCGTCGACCTCGGCGCGGAGACGGTGGCGATCAGGGCTGCCGACGGCGCGGTCAGGCAGGTCGCGGCCCGCACCGCGATCTGGGCGGCCGGCGTCACCGCGTCGCCGCTCGCAGCCATGCTCGCGGACGCGGCGGGCGCGGCGGTCGACCGGGCCGGGCGGGTCACGGTCGAGCCGGATCTGACGCTGGCCGGGCACCCGGAGGTGCTCGCGCTCGGCGACATGGTTGCGGTGGCTGACGGCGAGGGCGCGGTCGCGGCGCTTCCGGGCCTCGCGCCGGTGGCGATGCAGGAGGGCCGCTACGCCGCCCGCCTGATCCGCGACCGGGTGCGTGGCCGGGCCACCCGCCCCTTCCGCTACCGCGACAAGGGCAACCTGGCCACGATCGGCCGGTCGCGTGCCGTCGCCGACGTCAAGGGCGTGCACCTGTCCGGATTTGCCGCCTGGGTGCTGTGGCTGGCCGTGCACCTCGTCTATCTCGTCGGCTTTCAGAACCGGCTGCTCGTCATGCTGCGGTGGTCGATCAGCTTCCTCACCCACGGCCGCGGCGCCCGCCTGATCGGCGAGTGGGAGCCGACGGCGCAGTCGCCGCCGCAGCGGACGCGGCGCGCCGCGTGAGCAATACGACCGATCGTGCTATTTTACGGCTGAGATGACCCAGCCGGCAGCCACCGAGACCGCGGCCGCCCGCCGCCAGCGCTCAGACGGGCGCCGCAGCCGGGACGCCATCCTCGACACCGCGGCGCGGCTGGCGACCGTCGAGGGGCTGGACGGCCTCTCGATCGGCGGCCTCGCCGAGCGCACCGGCATGAGCAAGAGCGGGCTGTATGCCCATTTCAAGTCGAAGGAGGAGCTGCAGCTCGCGACCATCGACCGGGCCAACGAGATCTTCGACGCGGAAGTGCGCGCGCCGGCGCGGTCGCAGAGCGACGGCCTCGCCCGGCTGTGGGCGTTCGCCGACGAGTTCCTGGACCACCTGGGGCGCGACATCTTCCCGGGCGGGTGCTTCTTCGCCGCGGTGGGCGCCGAGTTCAGCGGCCATCCTGGCCGCGTCAAGGAGCGCATCCTCACCTTCAACGCGGACTGGATCGCCGAGCTCGTGGCGGCGGCGAGCCAGGCCCAGGCGGCCGGGGAGATCCCCGACACGCCCGGGCCCGAGCAGCTCGTGTTCGAGATCGACGCGCTGCTGCTCATGGGCCACACCACGTACGCGATGCTCGGCGACCCCAGATACCTCGAGCAGGCCCGCCAGGGGCTCGAGCGCCTCCTCGGCCCGCGCCCTAGCTGATCTTCACCGAGGCCGAGCGGAACTGGTCGAACGGGTTGTCGTCCTGGAACGCGCTCTCCGAGACGACGCCGCCCTTGACCGTCAGCGTGCCGTGGGTCGCCGTGACCTTGACGACGAACTTCGCCGTGAGGCTCGTCCCCGCGGCCACCTCGCCGTACTCGCAGAACGGCGTGTCGGGCGAGACCGCCTGGCACACCTCGTTCACCAGCACGCCGCCCCTGATCTGCGGGAACGTGTCCATCTCGACCGGGTCCGGGCCGTTGTTCCGGACCACCTCGCTGAACGTCACCCGCGTGCCGGGCGCCGCGGTGGCGCGCGACGCGGTGAGCGAGACCACGCCCATGTCGGCCGTCGGCGGCGACGTCTGTGCGGCCGCCGGCACCGCGAAGAGGGCGACAGCCGCGAGCGCCGTCACGACGAACATGCCCTTGCCCCGAAGCGCCCGGCGTGTGAGTGCGATCGCTGTCATTCGTGGCTCCTCCTGGTATTAGTGCACGTCTCCGGCCCATGTTCTCATCGATACGAGCCGCCGTCGAGAGGGTTACCCGCATGTTCTCCACGGACACGCTCCCGCGCGATGAGTTCTCGTACCGGCGCCGGTCATAGCAGGACTCAACGACGAAGGAGCGCGGCATGAGCAAGACGCAGACACGCATCGAGGCCATCGGCCTCGTGATCATCCCGGCGACCGACCAGGACCGCTCGATCGAGTTCTACGTCGAGTCGCTCGGATTCGAGAAGCGCACCGACCTCCCGTTCGGCGGCAGCTACCGCTGGGTCGAGGTGTACCCGCCGAGCGGCACCACGGGTATCGCCCTCGCGCCGCCGCGCCCGGGCGACCCGACGGCGGTGCAGACCGGGATCACGCTGACCACCGCCGACATCGACGCGACCCACGCCGAGCTGCGGTCGCGCGGCGTCGACGTCGACGCCGAGGTCTCGCGCATGGGCGACCCCGTGCCGCCGATGTTCTGGTTCCGTGATCCCGACGGCAACTCCCTGCTGATCGTCGCGCAGAGCTGAGCACCGGGGCGCGCCCCGCCCGTAGGATCCGGGCGTGACCCTCCCCGGTGGATGGCTCGGTGCCATGTGGCCGTTCGTGCGCGACCACCTTCCGGCGGCGCCGGCGGCGGTGCTCGAGATCGGGTGCGGCGCCGCCGGCGGCTTCGTGCCGGCGTTGCGGGACGCGGGGTACGCCGTCGCGGGCGTCGACCCGCAGGCGCCCGATGCGCCCGGGTTCCACCGGATCGCGTTCGAGGGCTACGAGCCCGAGCAGCCGCTGGCCGCGGTCGTCGCCTCCAACTCGCTGCACCACGTCGGCGACCTCGCCGAGGTGGCCGGGCGCATCTACGAGGTGCTGCGGCCCGACGGGATCCTGGTCGTGATGGAGTGGGGGTGGGAGCGGTTCGACGCCGCCACCGCCAGCTGGTGCTTCGACCGGCTCGGCGCCGCCGGCGACGACGACCACGACTGGCTGCGCCGCCGGCACGACGACTGGGCAGCGTCGGGCCGGCCGTGGGACGACTACTTCCCGGCGTGGGCGGCGGGCCACGGCCTGCACGCCGGCCGCGACGTCGTGGCGGCGCTCGACGCGCGGTTTGACCGCCGCCACTACGCCGAGGGGCCGTACTTCTTCCCGTCCCTGGCCGGAGTCGCGTATGCCGACGAGCAGGCGGCGATCGACGAGGGGCTGATCAGGCCGGCCGGGATTCGCTACGTCGGCGCACCCCGCTCGGGTGCACGAGGCCGCGTTTAGGTCGGAGGCTCCTCGCCGGCCCGCTCACGCACCATGTACTCCGCGTACCAGTCGGGCCAGTTCGCGTCGGCCTCGCCCGTGCGCTTCTCGTGCTCGCCGTGGGCGGCCGCCGCCCGCCGCAGCGCGCCCGCCAGATCGCTCGCCGACGCATAGGCCGTCGTTGCGGCGTCGACGCGGCCGGGCAGCCGCGTCGTGATCTCCTGGAACAGCCAGCTGTTGCCGTCCGGGTCGGTGAACGCGGCGAACGAGCCGTAGCTCGTGTGATCCGGTGCCGGCCCGGGCACACGCGCGTCAGCATGGAAGCGCCCGCCGATGGCCGCCTCGTGGAACACCTCGCTGACCTGGATGCCGCGCGCGATCAGGTCGTCACGGGCTGCCGCGATGTCCGCGACGACCAGGTACAGGCTCTGCGCGGAGCCGGGTGCGGCGGGCGTGAGGTCGGTGCCGAACTGGATCGAGCATCCGGAGCCCGGCGGGGTGAGCTGGACCAGGCGGAAGCCGCCGTCGGCGGCGACGTCGGCGTCGAGCCTCCAGCCGAGGCGATCCGCGTAGAACTCCTTCGCGCGCTGGACATCCGTCACGGGGATGACGACGACCTCGAAATTCATGTCGACGTTCCCGGCGATCGCGGTCGCGCCGGCGGCGCTGCTGCGGACCTCGGTCTTGCTCATGGCGGCCTCCGTGGTTGGGTCACGAGGCAGCCTCGCGCCTGGGCCGTCGGATTCGCACCAGGGGGATGCCCTGGTCGTGCCCGGCCGGGTCAGGTCGGGTTGCGCCAGACCGCCAGGATCGCGGCGACGAGCTGGGCCAGGACGGCGGCGGCGACGAGCCACTCCACGGCCGGATCGTACGTCCGCCGAAGCGGCCCGGGCGTCCCCCGCGTGGGTGATCCCTACGATGGGGTCATGCCACCGACGTCGCTGCGCGCCGCCGTCGCCGAGGTCGCTCGCCGCGACCCGGTGCTCGCCGAGCTGGTCGCCCGCGCCGGGCCGATCCGGCACCGCCCCCGCGACCCCGCCGGGCCGTTCGGAGCGCTCGTCCGCGCGATCGTGTTCCAGCAGCTCGCCGGCCATGCCGCACAGGCCATCTACGGGCGCGTGCAGGCGGCCGTCGGAGGCACGCTGACCCCGGAGGCGGTCACGGCAACGTCGGACGAGGTCCTGCGTGCCGCCGGCCTGTCGGCGAACAAGCTGGCATCGCTGCGCGACCTCTCCGCGCGCGTGCTGGACGGCACCGTCGTCCTCGCGCGCACGTCGCGGCGAAGCGACGAGGAGCTGGTCGCCCGGCTCACGAGCGTCCGCGGCATCGGCCGCTGGACGGCCGAGATGTATCTGATGTTCCAGCTACGCCGGCTCGACGTGTGGCCGGTCGACGACCTCGGCGTGCGCCAGGGCTACGGCCTGACCTGGGGCATCGACCCGCCGCCGACGGCGAAGCAGCTCGATCCGCTGGGCGAGCGGTTCCGCCCGTACCGCTCGATCGTCGCCCGCTACTGCTGGGCGGCCGTGCCGCTGCTGCGCCCCGGTGCGACCGACACTGCGCTGCGTTGATCGATTGGTTTGCGGCCGTTCCCCGGTCCACGCACTGCAGCCGCCGAAAGGAGAAGCAATGTCCGCCACCGTCCTCGATATGTCCATGTCCCTCGACGGATTCATCGCCGGGCCCAACGAGAGCCGCGACAACGGCCTGGGCGACGGCGGGCCGCGGCTGCACGAGTGGGTCTTCGCGGGCGCCGATCCCGATCAGCGCACGGTCAGCCGTCCCGACGGCGTCAACGGCCAGGTCTTCGGCGAGCTCATGAGCACCGGCGCCGTCGTCGCCGGCCGGGGCACGGTCGAGCCGGCGGGCTACTGGGACGGCGATCACCACGACGGCGTGCCGATCTTCATCCTCAGCCGCGGCGAGCCGCCCGCCGAGACCCGGCAGTGGCCGCTGATCACGTTCGTCGCCGACGTCGCGACGGCGATGGCCCGGGCGAAGGCGGCCGCCGGCGAGCGAAACGTGCTCGTCCATGGCGCAGGAACCGCGCAGCTCGCGCTCGCCGCGGGCGTCCTCGACGAGCTCGAGCTGCACGTCATCCCGGTGCTCTTCGGCCAGGGCCGGCGGCTGTTCGAGGGCCTCCCCGCCGCGCAGATCGAGCTCGAGCGCACGCGGATGCTCGCAGGCGAGGAGGGCGTCACCCACCTGCACTACCGCGTCCGGCGGTGACGACCGATCGAGCCCTGGGGCCGGGGGTCACTTGAACGGCACGGTGACCGGGCCCGGCAGCCGCCGGTAGACGGCGAAGAAGTCACGGTCGTCCGGGACGAGGTAGCGGGTCGGGGGCTGCTGGTAGTTCGGCACCACCCGCACCGGGTCGAGGCTGCCGTGATGCGTGTACGTGATGAGCGTGGGCCACTCCGGGTTGATGTCGAGCTGCATCGCCCGGACGGCGCCGGCCCGCTTGAGGATCTCGGCGAGCGTCGAGACGGTCTGGTAGTCCGCCGCCGCGTAGATCACGTTGCCGTGGCGGTCGATGCCCGCGCCTGTGCGCCAGACCCGGACCGCGTTTCCGAGCGTGAAGCCCCACTGCGAGCTGTCGTTGAGCGCCGGGTTCAGGCGCCCGTGGTCGACGATCAGCGGCAGGCTCTGGCGGGCGAAGGCCACCTGCGGCCCGGCGACCGGGCCGCCGTGCCAGGTGCGGACGTCGACCCGCCCGTCGCGGTAGGCGATCATCGTCGCGAGGCCGTCCTTGAGGGGCTCGTACGCGCGGCCGCCGATCGACGATCCGTTGTTCCCGTCGGCGTAGATGAAGCCGCCGTTGAAGGTCGCGTACAGGCGCCAGCGCTCGCCGGCGGGGATCGACATCGGCCCGCGCACGGGGGCGTTCGGCGGCTCGTACCTGCCGGGGTACCAGGCGAGCGCCGTGCGCGTGTGGTCAAACCAGGCGACGTACGCGACGATCCTGGGATAGGCGCGCTCGGTCCGAAACGTCGTCACGAGCACCGGCGGACGGCCGTTCACGGTCGGCCCCGTGCCATGCCAGACGCCCTCGCCGGGGAGCGGGTTGGCGAAGACGAGGGGCACGGGCGGCGGCGTGTATGCGGGGTGCTGCCTGACGCTCGCCGTCCCCGGCGGAGGCGTGGCGACGCCCACGGTCGGCAGCGTCTTCAGCTGCGGCCCGCCCGGAGCGGGCGCCTTCCAGCTGTAGTAGTAGTGCTCGACCTCGTCCACGATCCAGTTGCCGTGGTTGGCCCGCAGCCATTCGACGCTGCGCGGCCACAGCGGCAGGCTCGACGGCTGCATCATCGTGGTCGCGTACGAGTAGACGGCCGGCGTGAGCAGGACGACCAGCGTCAGCAGCGCCACGTTGCGGACGCGGCGCCGGCGTCTGCGCCGGCGAAGGCGATCGCGAGCGGCCCGGTGTCCGGTCTCCGTGGGCGCTGCCATCGGGCGAAGGTAGCCCGGGCGCGTGAGAGGGACGTTGGGCGATCGGGCGGCTAGGAGCCCATCCCGCCCATCTGGGGCATGGGCTGGCCCCCCGGAATCGTCAGCCCCGGAATCGTGTCCGGCGAGACAAGCAGGAGCACGCCCAGTCCCAGCAGAATTGCGGCTGTCCCGAAGGTCGCCACCCGGCCCCACGGCAGCGTCTTCTCGGCCGCGATCAGACCGGCCACGACGGCCATCCACAGGATGCTCATGACGCCGAGCGCAAACAGCGACGCCATCAGCGCCCAGCAGCACCCGACGCACCAGGCGCCGTTCTTCGCGCCCATCCGCAGCGCGCCGGTCGGGCCGTCGCGCCAGGAGCCGAGCAGCAGGCCGAGCGGGCTGCGGCATTTGCCGAGGCAGACATCCTTGAGCGGCGTCAGCTCGTAGACGGCCGCCACGATGCAGCGTCGCGCCCGCGACCCAGCGCCCGGCGCGATCCCAGGCGAGCACGTCGCCCGTGACTCGGCCGCCGGCCGCCGCGATCGAGAACGCGAGCACTCCGGCGGCGCCCCAGGTCACGAGGTAGCCGACGGCGAAGAGGAGCGGCGAACGCGGCGAGCGCTCTCGGGTCATGCTGGAGTACAGCGCGATGGTCGGTGCGACCGACGGGAACATCATCGCGGCCATCATCACCACCCACACGCCCAGGAACCAGCCGAACGCACCCAGCCCCGTCCACGGCCCGCCGTCCATCCCGCGCATCTCGCCGACCGTCCACCACCAGCCGGCCCCGGCGAGGACGAACAGGAGCACAACGAGCCCGAGCCGGGCCCGGGCAGCGGCGAACGCCGGCGCAAGTCCCGCGCCCCCGGGGGCTCGGTCGGACACCCGGGCGATCATGCGGTCAGGCTGCCCAGGAGAACTCGGAGGTCGAGAGGCCCGTCTTGCCTTCGTACGTGATGCCGAAGGCGTTGATCCGCGAGCGCTTGGCCTCGGCCATCGTCAGGTTGGACGCCACCGGGTGGAACATGCCGGAGAACCGCACCGGCTCGCCGGTCTCCACGCCGAAGGGCACGATGTCCTCGATCTCGAAGTCGATCACGTCGCCGACTCGGACGCTGTGCCGCAGCCCGTCGTCGTTGATCTCGATCGCCGCCCGTTCGACGCCGAGCATCTCTCCCACGAGGGGCGCGAGCGCCGCCATCGGGCCGCCGAGCTGGCCGCCGAAGACCTGCACGAGCTTGCCGGCCTGCTCGTCGCTCGCGCGGTCGTCGATGAACACCCCGAGGCGCCAGTTCCCGTCGGTCATGACCTTCGGCGTGTCCGCGATCGCCGCGACCCTGAGGCCGCCGATGTCCGTGCCCTCGATCTCGCCTGTGCGGATGTTGAAGACCAGCACCACGCGACAGAAGTCGTATGTGGCCCCGTGGTCGAACGACAGGTTGCACGGGCACATCAGCTCGCAGGAGCACGTCTCGATGTAGCTCCCCTTGAGGTTCCAGGACATGACCACCTCCCGTTGGGTGCGACCGAGGATGCTATGCCCCGGTGTGCATCGCGTCAACCGACGCCTCCGGCCGGCGCGAGATCGCCCGGCAGGAGGGAGAACATCACGCAGTCGTGCCGCCGCCCGTGCGTCGAGCAGTGCGCGCGCAGCACTCCCTCACGCCGAAACCCGGCCTTCTCGATGGCGCGGATCGAGGCGGCGTTGTCGACGGCGGCCTCCGCGAACACGCGCTCCAGCCGCAGGTCCCCGAGCGCCCACTCGGCGGCGAGGCGAAGCGCTCGAGCCGCCACGCCGCGGCCGCGGGCCTCCGGGAAGACCGACACCGCGAGGCCGGCGACCTGGGGATCGGCGGCGATCTGCACGTTCACAAGTCCCAGCGCGAGATCACTGCCCGCGTCGGCGATCACGAACGGCGCCGCGCGCCCGCTGCGCCACTGCTCCGCCACACGCGCGAGCGAGCCGGCCGCGTGCTCCGGTGTGAGCGGCTCGTCGTCCAGACGCCGCATCGTCTCCGCATCCCGAGACGCTGCCGCGATCGCCGGCACATCCTCGGCGCGGCGCAGCCGTAGCGCGATCACGCCGTCGGTCGGCGGCTCCTCCGGCGGCCGCAGCGGCGAAGGTGGCATCACGTCGCAGGGTAGTTCGCGAGTGCGCCCGAGCCTCTCGCCGTCGGCGGGCGCTACCCGCAGTGCGACCGGGGGCGGCGGGTGTCCGCCAGCAGGGCGCGGATGACCGACGGGTTGCTGGGGAGCGAGAAGTGGTCGACGCCGGGGTGGTTGGTGAGCGCGAACCGGAAGCACGACATCGCCCGCCACGCGCGCACTGCGCCGTTGGTGATGTCCTCCTGGTTCACGTCGCCGTCGCGCGTGATGAACGTGGCAGTGGCCGGGTCGAGCACCTGGCCGACGTGGAGGTTCGGGAGGACGGCGCCGACCACCGTCGGGATTCCCGAGCCCTTCTCGGCGTGGACGTCGACGTCGGGGAAGTGCGCCCGGTCGGCGAACCGCACGAACCCGATGTAGTGGCGGGCGACCGGGATCAGCCAGCGCAGACGGGCGTCTCGCAGGAGCCGCGGCCAGTCGGCCGGCGTGTAGCTGCGGCCGGTCGCCGCGTCCTTCACCACGACCTCGCGGCGGCCGAAGATCTTCGGATCGGCCGCGCTCATCCACGACGACGGGGCGGTCAGGTACATCCGCGCGCTGGTGCCGGCCTGGGCCGGCGTCTTCGGATATGTGAAGTCCTCGATGTTGAGCCCGGTGAAGAGGATCGAGTACAGCGATCCCTGGCCGGGCAGGTTGCCCGCGATCGGGCTGAAGCCGTGGATGTAGCGGTGCCGCCAGGCATGGGACGTGTGCGTCAGCAGGTACTGAGCGTAGAGCGGGCCGTTGGAGTGGCCGATGAGCTGCACCGGGCGGTCGCCGTTGGCGCGGTAGGTGCGCTCGATGAGGCGTTTCGTGCGGGCCAGGAACCCGCCCATGTCCGGCGTCAGGCGGGCGTCGTAGCCGGCGACCCGGAGGTCCCTGCCGGCCACGTAGCCGGCGGCCTCGAGCGCGTGGTAGAGCGGCTGGTAGAACGGCGCGCTGGCCGGGCTGCCGTAGTCCAGGATGCGCACCGTGACGCCGCGCTGGTTCGAGAACCGCAGCCGCATCGGCTTGTGCGAGCGGCGGTCGTAGCGCAAGGTCAGGAGCTCGTCGCGGCACACCTGGCTGAAGGCCGTGCCCTGGTGCGGATTGAGGAACCAGTCCTGGAACGAGCCCGAGCGCGGGCAGCCCGGAAACGCCGTCTGGTTCTGCACCGTGACCTCGAGCTTGGTGAAGTGGAACGCAGGGAAGAGGACGACCGGCGTGAGGTCGCGCTGGCCGGATTCGGCGGCCCCGCCCGCGGCGGGCAAGAGCACCAGCGCCGCGACGACCACTGCGAGGAGTCCGAACGTTCTCCGCACGCCCGCGATGCTATCAGCCCGACCGCAACGCGGCACTGCCCGGGCGGGGTCCGGCCTGCCATCGCGGCCGGGCGTCGGCATCTCGGATGCGAGGCTATCGGTTGCGCTGTTCCTCCGATCGGGGGATGCCGGTGATGGAGGCCAAGGGTAGATTCCTGCGTCATGGCGCTGCTGGAGCGTTCCTCCCGCGTCGTGCGTGCGCACACCACATCGTGCGAGTCGGCATGGCTCGACTGTCGCTGGCTAGGTAGGGCTGCGATGGTTGCGGTGGTGTACTTCGCGGCGGCGAAGTTGGGCCTCTCGCTGGCCTCTGAGACGAGGCAGGTGACGGCCGTGTTCCCGCCGACGGGCATCGCGTTGGCCGCCCTGCTGCTGTTCGGCCCTCGGGTCTGGCCGGGGGTGTTCGTGGGCGCGTTTGTGGCCAATGCGACCAGCAGTGAGGCGGTGGCCACCGCGCTGGGGATCGCGGTCGGCAACACGGCGGCCGCTCTCGTGGGTTGGTACGGGTTACGGCGCGTCTTCGCGTTTGACGAGTCGCTTGGGCGCGCCCGCGACGGGTACGCGCTGGTGACGGTCGCGGCGGTGACGCCACTCGTGAGCGCGACGAACGGTGTCTGCACACTGGCCATGCACGGCGTGGTGCCCTGGTCGGCGTTCTGGAGTGTGTGGCGCGTCTGGTGGGTTGGCGACGCGCTCGGGATCGTGCTCGTCTGCCCGGTCGTGCTCACATGGGCACGCCGCTCCGGCGTCACTGCGCCCCCGGCACGGCTGGTGGAGCGCACCATCCTGATCGGATCGTGCCTGCTTGTGAGCGTGATCGCCTTCTCGAGCGTGCTGTTCGTCCCGGGCTCGCATTACCAGCTGCAGTACGCGGTGTTCCCGTTCATCATCTGGGCGTCGCTTCGGGCGGGGGAGCGCGTGAGCGCCACACTCGTGCTGGGGGTGTCCGCGATTGCGATCTGGGGGGCGGTGCATGGCCGCGGGCCGTTTGCATCGGGATCCGCCGACGAGCGGCTCGTCCTGCTCGACCTCTTCATGGCAGTCGCTGCCGTGACAGGACTGGCGCTCAGCGCAGCAACCGCCGAGCACCGCCTCGCTGAGGCGCGACTACGGGAGAGCGAGGAGCACCGAAAGGCGCTGCTGGCCGCAATTCTCCATGCTGAAGAGCAAGCTCGTCAGCGAGTTGCGGTCGAATTGCACGACGACACAATCCAAGTTCTGATCGCCGCGCTCGTCGACCTCGATAGCTGCGCGCTTGCGGTGGGAAACCATGATCGCGAGCGTGCCCGCCAGCGGCTGGGCCGCGTCCGCGACACCCTCAACGACGCGGTCGATCGGGTGCGGCGGCTCACGTTCGAGCTTCGCCCACCTGTGCTCGAAGCCCATGGGGTCGGCGCCGCCGTCAACCAGATGCTCGATGGGGTCAGGGACGATCTCGGGATCAGCGTGGAGCGGCGGATCGATCTGCACCGCTACGCCCCCGAGATCGAGATCCTGCTCTTTCGAACCACCCGCGAACTGCTCGCAAACATCCGAAAGCATGCTCACGCCACCCGCGTGGGCATCGAACTCGTCGAGCGCGACCGCGTCATCCACGGGATCGTGACCGACAACGGCCGTGGATTCGACGTTCGCACCGCATTCGACCGCACCAAAACGCGGTACAACCTGGGCCTCGACGCCACCATCGAACGGCTGCGCGTCCTCAACGGCACCCTCGCCTTCGACTCCGGCCCTGCCGGCACGACCGCGGACTTCACGGTCCCGATTCGCCAAGCGGACGACACCTCTCGGCCATTGGATTTTCGGATGCGCTCGCTTAGTGTTGGAGCTCCTCGTTCGCCACGATGACGCCCGTCTTGCCGGTGAGCTCTGGTCCTGCCGTACTGCCGATGACTGCGTGACCTTGGACGGAGACGCTGGTGAACCCGTCGGGTGCTCCGACGATGTTCTGGTAGTCGCCCAGGAAGTACTGTGGCGCTACGAGCGCGTCGGCTTGGTTGAACCACGTGGCGCCGACGGTTGTCGGCCGGCTCCATGACGTGCCGCCGTCGCGCGAGATGCTGACGCGGGTGGTGGTTGGGATCACTGCGGAGGGCGTACAGCCGATTCGGCTCGTGTCGACCTCGTCGTAGATGAGCCCGAGCTGGCCGCGCTCGTTCGCCGCGATGCTTGCGAGAAGCACGGGGTTCGAGCTGCGCAGCAGTGGGTGGGTGTGCCAGGTTCGGCCGCTGTCGTTCGTTCGCGCGAGGATCAGCTTGCCGTGCCCCTGGGCCGCCGCCGCGCCGTCGTTGATGACCAGGACGACGGAGTGCGGGCCCGCGACGGCATCCGCGTCGAACGTGCTGCCGCCGCGAAAGGTTGCGCCGCAGATCGCCGGCGCGCTCCCTGGAGTCAGCGCGGCTACGTGGGATGGCTTGCTCCACGTCCTGCCTCCGTCGGTTGACCGCCAGGCCCAGATCGTGCCGACGCCGGCGGCATTGGTGCCTACCGCCGTCTCGACTAGGTTGCCGTCCGGAAGGATGGAAAGCTGTGAGTCGCTCACAGGCCGGTCTGGTGGGAACCGGGCGACGACTGTCCGCGTCCAGTTGTGACCCCAGTCGGTCGACTTGGCGACGACGAGGTAGTTGGAGCCGCGTGGCGGCCCGACGAGCCCGAAGCCCGCATTGTCAAAGGCGTCGTAGACCGTCCCGGAATGGTGCGGATCGGCAACGATCATGTCCTTGTCCGACACGCCGCGCGGCCGACTGACCAGCGCGGGCTTCGACCACGTTTTGCCGCCGTTTCGGGACACGAGCACATACACGACGCTGACGTAGTCGCTGGTTGGGGCGGTGACGAAGTGCGCCCACGCGAGGGTCGTGAGGTACGCGGTTCCGTCGGGGCCGAACGACAGCCACACGTCGCCGGATGCTTCCCACGCCTGCTGATGGTTTCCGCCGCATGCGTCCACGCCTTTCGGCACAGACTTGATCCACGTCTTGCCGCCGTCACGAGTGTAGGAAGTGTCGATGCTGGACCGGGTGGGATCCATCCAGGCTGCGATCTTGTTCTCGGCGTCGCGCGGATTGACGGCGACCGTCGGCTCGGCTTCGACTCCGCCCGGAGCCACCCAGTCGGGAGTGGGGATGTTGCAGTGCCGGCCGGTGTACGGGCTGCTACCGGCGACGTCGGTCGCCTGGGTGACTTGCACCGGCGACCGCCCGGCAGCCGCGGCCGTTGTGGCGAACGCGGCCGCGACGACAAGTGCGATCGAGAGCGGTGCCGCAACACGCCGCAGCTCGGAAAGCTGGATCTTCATCGTGCCTCCTGTCTGCGTGAGTTTTCTGAAGCTCGGACGCTGCCGAGCACGTCGAATGTCCGAATCAGGCCTCTTCGGAGTCGACCTCCTCTCACCCACTGGCCGAGCAAATGTACCGCTACCTCGACCTGGACGACGAGTTGCACCCTGCGCAACACGCGTGGGATACCCACGCCGGATTCCGCTGTTCAGTGGCGCTACGGACGCGGGATCACCCGGTCATACGCTCCAAAGCGCTTGGGTGGGTGACATGCGGGCAGCCCGGATGGCGGGCAGGAGCCCGGCGATCGCGCCGATCGCGAGGGCGGCGGCGAGACCTCCGGCCCAGGCCAGGGTGGGGATGACGGTGGCCCAGTGTTGAGAGTGGGCGTATACGGCGGTCGCGGCAGCTCCGAGGCCGACACCGACAGCGCCGCCGAGCAGCGCGAGAAGCATGGATTCGGTGAGGAACTGGATCCGGATGTGGCTCTTCGTCGCTCCCAGCGCGCGGCGCAACCCGATCTCGGATCGTCGTTCGAGCACGCCGATAAGCATCACGTTGCCGACGCCGATGGCGCCGACGACTAGGGAGACCGCGCCGAGTCCGAGAAAGAGGCTGTTCAGTGCGCCTTTGGCTTCGGCCTGGGCGACGAGTGCGTCAGATGGTCGAGCGACGTTGACCTCGTTGGGGTACTCGGGGTTGGCGGTTGCGGCGAGCAGACTGTCGACGGCGTCGACCCGGTCGGTGTCCGCGCGGAGGTAGATCTCGGATGGGTGTCCGTCGAACCCGAGGTACCGCTCGGCGGCGGGGTATCCGATGAGCACCGAGGTGTCGATCTCGGGGGCGAGCACAGCGTGGTTGAGGATGCCAACGAGATAGAACCATTGCCCGCAAAGGGTGGATGTGCCAGGTGAGGCCGTCGTGCAGCCGACCCAGATCCGCTCGCGGGGGTAGATGCGGTCGATGCCCATACGCGCCGCGGCAGTGGCGCCGAGGACGGCGACCGGCGCGCGTGCGGTGGCCGCGTTCAGGTAACGACCCTGGGCCACGGAGGTGCCGACCGTGTCCGGGAGTGTCAGACTGGTGGCCTGCACGGACAGGGCGTTGGTGTTGATCGAGGGGATCAGGGGGCTGCGGTAGGCGGAGACGTCGCCGACGGTGCCGGTGTCGTCCACGGCGACGACGGGTCCGATGCGCGCGACCATGCCGGGTGCGGCGAGGGGGAGCTCGGCGGGCTCGCCGCTCAGCGTCCCTCCGTCGGCGACGGTGAGCAGGTTGGTGCCAAGCTGGCTGATCTCGTTCAACAGCCCGGCCTGGGAGGAGGCCGAGAGTCCCAGGACAGCGACGATCGCGGCGACGCCGATGGCGATTCCGAGCGCGGATAGGGCGGCTCGGAGTTTGCGCGTGCGGATGCCGACCGCGGACAGGCGCCCGAGATCCGCCAGCCCTACCCGGTGCGTGCCCAACGGGGCGGTCGTGGTCACGGGCGTAGTCCTGCGCCGACGGTGGCGGGGGCGCTGTCGGCGACAACGCGCCCGTCGAGCATCCCCACTCGGCGCGGCATGCGCGCGGCGATCCGCTCATCATGGGTGATGACGACGATGGTGCTCCCGGCTGCGTGGAGCTCATCGAGCAGTGTGAGGATGGCCTGGCCGGTCGCCTGGTCGAGGTTGCCGGTGGGTTCGTCCGCCAGTACGACGGCCGGTTGTCCGACCAGGGCGCGGGCGATCGCGACCCGCTGGCGCTGCCCACCCGAGATCTGGGTCGGCCGCACGTGCAGGCGGTCGGAGAGCCCGACCGAGGTCAACGCATCCGCCGCGCGTCGCCGGCGCTGCCGTGCCGGCACGCCGGCGTAGAGCAACCCGTCCGCCACGTTGTCGACCAGGCTCGCGTGCTCGGCGAGGAAGAACTGCTGAAACACGAACCCCACCCGGGTCGCTCGCAGGGCGGCCACCTGCCGATCCGAGAGGTGCGCCACGTCGAGGCCGGTGATCCTGACGGTGCCGTGGCTGGGGTGATCGAGGCTACCCATCACGTGGAGCAGCGTCGTCTTGCCCGACCCCGACGGTCCGACCACCGCGACGAGCTCCCCTTCGCAAATCGTCAGGCTCACCCCACGTAGTGCGGACACCGGCGGCGAACCGGGGTAGGTCTTGCTGACCCGATCGACCTCTATCACCACGGATGCGCGGCTCGTCGGTCTGGCCGACCCGGGGCTACTCATTGCCGGGCACCACCACGCGTTGCCCCACCCTCAACCCCGGGCCGGATGCCTGCACCATGCCCGCCGCGTCGTCGAACAGCCCCAGTACCACCGGCACCAGGTGGTGCATGCCGTCGCCGTCGACGACCTCCACCGAGTAGCCCCCGCCCGCGCGCGCGAGCAGCGCCGTCACCGGGACGGCCAGCACGTTGTGCACCGTGTGGCCGGTGATCACCACCTCGACCAGAGCCTGGTCGAGACTGCCGGTGGCCCGCGGATCTGTCGGCCGGACGCGTACCGGCACCGTCGGCCCCCCGGATCCGGCGGAGGGGCTTGACGGTGCCGTGGCGACCTTGCCCACCGAGATGACCCGGCCAGGGGTGGTACTGCCGTCGGGCAGCGTGATCGTGACTCGGTCACCGGCCTTGACCTCGGATTGCAGATCCGGATCCAGCGCGACGCTGACCGTCCGCCTCGTCCCACTCGCACGGAGTATCGCCCCGCCCGCAGGACCGCCGAGCTGGGCGATCAGCGTGGTGACACGGACGGCACTGGGCAGGAACACGACGTCCCCGAGCGACAGCTCTCCAGTCTGGTTCATCCCGAGATGGTTCTGCAGCTTCTCCACCCCGGCCTTGGTGGCCCAGTTGAACTCATCCCAGCTCGAGTCCACATCGGCGGAGGCTGCGTACCCGAGCGCGACGAGATCGTGATTCAGCTGCGCCACATCTGTCCCGGCGGTATCCGCGGCGCCCGTGCCCTCGGCGAGGGTGCGGTACGCCGGAGTGGCCCCGTACATGAGCACCACCGGCGTCTCGTCCACCCGATACACGACCTGACCCTGACGGATCACCCGACCGACCGCGGGCAGCCACGTCACCGTGCCCGGTGCGCGGCCCAACACCGTGAAGAGGCCCGCGTACCCCAGGGTGCCGTTGAACTGCGTTGTCTCCGACAGCGACCGGCGCGTGACGATCCTCAACGACGTCGGCGACCCGTTGTCGCCCGGCCGGCTCGGGGCCCCGCCCGTATCGCCGGCGCCTGCGACGACCACGAGGGCGCCTGCGGAGACGAGAACCACGATCGACCCAAGCGTCAGCCACCGGCGCGGGCTGCGCCGATCACCGGGCACGCTCGGTCCAGGGCGCGCGCCGACCCGGGTCATGGCGAGACCTGGAACGGCGCCGCGGGCAGGTTGGGCATCATGCGCGAGCATCTATTGCCCTTCGCCCAGATCGACGCCGAGTACGGGTTGAAGCCGTCCTTGCTGATGCTTATGGCGAACACGGGACGCCCCTGGGAATCGGTGATCGGATCGGGCCAGTTCGGTATCCCACCCGAGCGCATGCACTGCGCGAACCTTCGCTCCTCGGTCAGCACCTGCTGGACGAGGGTTCGGGGACAGTCGTCGGCCATGAAGCACTGCTGGATCGATGCCGCATTGGTCGCCCCGCTGTGCGTCGGGAGCAGGTGTTGGCAGGCCTGGCGGGTGGCGCGCAGCTGGGAGCCGCTGACTCCGAGCCGGCGCGGGTCGGCCTTGGGGAGGCTGCCGCTGCTGTCAGGGTCGGGGAAGCTCGGCACTCCGTGGGCGCGCATGCAGGCCGAGTAGGCGATTGCTGACCCGGAAGTCGATGATCCCGCCGCGCTCGGGGAGCGGGCGGATGATCCACTGCCGCCGCATCCCGCCGCGAGCAGGACCAGGACGGCCGTGGCGATGACGGTTACCTTCCGATGCATGTGTTCGTTCTAACGCCGGGCCGGTGACACGATCCGAACAACGAGTGTTAGGCGGCTGTCATCTGCGCGGGTGGAGAATGCGGACGTGCGGGTGCTCGTCGTCGAGGATCACGTTGCCCTGGCCAACCGGATCGCCGAGGGACTGCGCGACGCCGGTTTCGCGGTCGATGTGGTCTACGACGGCGCGGCTGCTCTGGAGAGCGCCACCGGCACCGAGTACGACGTGGTCGTGCTCGACCGCGACCTGCCGGCCGTGCACGGCGACCAGATCTGTCGCCGATTGGTGCGCGACTGCGCGCACAGCCGCATCCTGATGCTGACGGCGGCCGCCGAGGTGGAGGACCGGGTCGACGGACTGGAGCTTGGCGCGGACGACTACCTGGGGAAGCCGTTCGCATTCGACGAGTTGATCGCGCGCATCCGCGCCCTGGGGCGACGCGGACCCGGCTCGCCTGCGGTCGTGCAGCGGGGCGACCTGGTGGTCGACCGCGCGCGGCACCGCGCGAGCCGGGGCGGCATCCCGCTGACCCTGACCCGCAAGGAGTTCGGTGTGCTGGAGTGCCTGGCCGGTGCCGACGGCGCTCCGGTCAGCGCCGAGCATCTGCTCGAACACGTGTGGGACGCAAACGCCGACCCCTTCAGCAACACGGTCGCCGTCACGATCGCCCGGTTGCGGCGCAAGCTCGGAGATCCGCCGCTGATCGAGACCGTCGTCGGCGTCGGCTACCGGCTGTGATACGCCACCTGAGCGCCCGTTCGCGGCTCACGCTGCTGTACACATCGCTGTTCGCGCTGGGCGGAGCCGTGCTGGTCGTGATCACCTACCTGCTGGTGGCGCACACCTTGAGCAGCAGGACTCCGACGACGGTTCCCCCGACGATCCGGCCGGCGCTCGAGAGGTGTCTCCGGGCGGCTTCGCACCGGGGTGGCGTCAGCTCCGGTGTGCTTCAGAAGTGCAGCGCGGTGTATGCGAACGGTGTCCGGGCGGGCGCCGCCGCTCAGCGCAGCAGGACGCTCACCCATCTGCTGACCTACTCCCTGCTCACGCTCACCGGAGCTACGGTCATCGCCGTGGTCGCGGGGTGGATCGTCGCCGGACGCATCCTCCGGCCGGTGCACCGCCTCACTGCGGCTGCGCGCGCGGCAAGCGAGCAGAACCTGTCCCAGCGCATCGCTCTGCAGGGACCGCGCGACGAGCTGCGCGAGCTCGCCGACACCTTCGACGCCATGCTGGAACGGCTCGACCGCGCGTTCACCAGTCAGCGGCAGTTCATCGCAAACGCGAGCCATGAGCTGCGCACGCCGCTGACCCTGATGCGCACTTCGATCGACGTCGTCCTCGCGAAGCCGGCGCCGACGCGCGACGAGCTCGTGTCGATGGCGGCCGAGGTCCGCCAGGCCGTAGACCACTCCGAGCGGCTCATCGAGGTACTGCTCGTGCTCGCTCGCAACGATCAGACTCGCACCGTCGCCGACCCTCTGGATCTCGCCGCTGTCGCCGAAAACGCACTCGAGGGACGCGCGGCCGACGGCATCACGACGATCGCCACGCTCGAGGAAGCCCCGGTGACCGGGGACGGCGTGATGCTCGAGCGGCTCGTCGCCAACCTGCTCGACAACGCCGAGCGGTACAACATCGCGGGTGGGACCGTCACGATCTTCACCACCACGAAGGACGGTGCATCCCTCGTTCGCGTCGTCAACACCGGACCGGTCGTCCCTCCCGGTCACGTCGACCGCCTGTTCCTGCCGTTCACCCGGCTCAACGACCGCACTCGCCACGAGGGCTTCGGTCTCGGGCTCGCCCTGGTGTCATCGATCGCCACCGTTCACGACGGGAGCGTTGATGCCACCGCCAACCCTGCCGGCGGTCTCGACGTCGTCGTTCGCCTGCCGTACCGCACTCCATCGACAGGGAACGCCGAGGAAGACGAGGACCAGGAGGACGAACGAAGCAGAGAGTAGGAGGAGGAGGAGAGCGGGCGAAGGGAATCGAACCCTCGTCTGGAGCTTGGAAGGCTCTTGCTCTGCCATTGAGCTACGCCCGCGTGGGGTCACATGGTATCGCCGGGCGTGGCGGCGGCCTTCGGCCGGGCCGGCCGGCGGCGGCGTGCACGCGGGGCGGCGACCACGTCTGCGAACGAGACCCGGGTGGTCTCGTAGACCTCGGCCGAGCCCGAGAGCGTCTCGCGCAGGAGGCCGCTCGACTGCAGCGCCTCCCGGTTGGCGGGATTCTCGTTGGCGATCTGGCGGTGCTCGTCGGACTCCCAGATCTGCATGAGCACGATGCCCTCGTCGGTCGGCGCCGTCACCTGGGCGGTGAGGCCGTCGGGCATGCCGAAAACCTCGGCCAGCCGGTCGGACGCCTCCAGCAGCCGTTCCGTCTTCCCTCGCATGTGCACGAGGACGAGCACGCTCATCGCAGCCCGGCCTACGTCGTTGCCGACGTCGAGGTGGTGCCGGTCGTCGTGGTGACCGTCTCGGTCGTCGTCTCGGTGAGGGTGAGGGTCGTGCCCGGGTCGGTGATCGTGGTCGGGATCGTGATGACGGTCGTGTCGGTGCGGGTCTTCCCGGGGAGCCTGACGGTGGTCGTGTGCGTTGTGCGGATGATGTTCGTCAGGATGTGGGGGGGAAGGTGCACCGTCGCCGCCGGCACCGTGACCACGCTGCCCTTGACGTGGACCCTCTGGGCGGGGACGCGCACCTCGGTCGTGTGGTTCACGGTGATCACCTTGCCGGTCACACGCACGACCTTCGTCGCGGCGGCGGCGCTGCCCGAGCCGCCGACGACGCTGCCGAGCCACACACCGCCGGCGAAGAGCGCGAGGATCACGGGCAGGCCGATGAGGAGCCGGTGCGGATATGCGCGTGGTCGCGGCCCGGTGAGGGGTGCGAAGACGGGGAGTGCGCCTGGTGCGGCGGGAGCCGGCGGCGCGGGCGGCGGCCAGGCCTCGGCGGCGTCCGGGACCACGTCGGCGCTGGCCTCGGCCACGGCCACCGCGCCCGTCGCAGTCAGCGTGCGGGCGGCGGTCGGCTCGGCTTCGCCGGCCGAGCCGGGGAACGCCAGCCAGAGCAGGAAGCGCAGGACCACGAACAGCAGCACGCCATTCGCCACCAGAATGGCGATGGCCAGAACGACCTTCGCGAAGATACCCACAGCGCCACCTACCCCGACTCGTGTGCACGGAACGGTACCCCAAATTCCGGCTGTGGTGAAGCCTTTGTCACGTCCGTGTCAAATCGGCCGGTGCTCGCGTCGGGCCCTCCACCCGCTGATACGGCGTGGCTCGATCGCAATTACGGCGCCCTGCGGGCGTGCCTCCGCGTACTGCGTGTAGGCCGTTGCCAGCGCGTCCAGCGCCCGGCTGCGCTCGCCGGGATCGGTGACGACGCGGGCATCGCCGTCGACGCGCACCCACCAGAGCTGCGTCCAGTCGTCGTCGTAGCGGTCGGCCAGAAGCGCGACCCGCGGCTCTGACGCGATGTTCGCGAGCCGGGCCAGGTCGGGGGTGCGCTTCGGCTTGGCGTCGACGGCGGTGTAGACGATGCCGTCGGCGATCGCGAAGCAGACGGGGACGACGTGCGGCGCCCCGTCGCTGCGCACCGTGGCGAGCCGGGCGACCGCGGCCGATCGCAGCAGCGCCCGCGCCTCGCCGGGGTCGAGCCGCACCCGCGCCTCAGCGCCGCGCCGGCGCCCGTGCGTAGGCGGCGGCAAGCGCCGGCGCCAGGTAGGCGGGCAGATTCTGCTCGGCCTGGAGCGTGGTCATGAATGCCGGGTCGTCGACGGCCGTCAGGCCGTCGAGCGCCAGCGGGCCGAGCACCGTCGAGAGCGGCGGCTGCGCCGCCAGCATCCGCTCGCTCGGCAGCACGGCGACGCCGCCCGCGGGGTCGGTGCGCAGGCTCATGTGGGTGTGCTCGATCTCGTCGAGCGCCAGCCGCGGGCCGGGCACGCGCGGCTCGGGGGCGACGACGCCGGGGACGGCCGCCACGACCTGCGGCTCGAGCGCCCGGGCGAGCTCGGGCAGGTTGGCCAGCGCATCCTGGAGCCGCGAGCGCGCGTCGGCGAGGCTGACGAGCGCCACGTCGGGATCGTCCCCCGCCATGTCGAAGTTCAGCACGCGAGTGCGACCCCCGATCGTGACCGGCTCGCCGTCTTGCGTGTACGGCGCCACCAGGTGGGGCTGGCCCGCGCAGGCGACCCCGCCGATCATCACCAGCACGAGGTCGCGCTCCGTGGCGTCGATGAGGCCCCTGTAGGGGTCGGCCGTCGCGCCGGCGACCGCGATCAGGTCGGCCCGCTTGCCGGCCTCGAGCGACCCGATCGCCGCGTCCCAGCCCAGCATCTGCGCGGCCGTCGACGTCGCCATCGCCACGAGCTCCTGGTCGGTGAAGATCGGCCCCTGCGCGGCGTTTGCGCTGTAGAGACGGGCGACCTTGAGCTCGCCGAGCAGGTTCTTGCTGCCCGACGGCGACCAGTCCGAGCCGAGACCGATGCGCACGCCCGCGGCCTTCATCTCGGCGACGTCGGGCGGTGGCGCCGTAGAGCAGCAGGTTCGAGAGCGGCGACCACACCATCGCCGGCGCCGTGGCCGGCGAGAATCGGGATGTCCTCGGAGTGCAGGCCGACGCTGTGGATCCCGATCAGGTGATCCGAGAGCGCCCAGCTTCCGTCGGGCAGCTGCAGGTCGAGGAAGTGGCGGCGGGCGGGGTCGTCGGTGCCCTCGGCCAGATGCAGCAGGAGCCGGTGGTCGTGCTCGAGCTCGGCCGCAAACCTGGTGACATCGGCGGCGGCGACGTCGGGGATGCGGCTGGCCGCCGCCGGCAGGGCCGGGTCGTCCGGCTCCTCGACGTTGCGCACGACGCCCTTGTAGAAGCGGCGAATGCCGGCGTCGCTGTAGAGCGCGATGCCCTGGCTGGTCGTGACGCCGGCGACGAGGCACTTGGCCTCGACGTAGCGCACGAGCGGCGCGACGAGATCGGGCGTCTTGCCGACCACCTGCATCGGGCCGCTGATCAGGCGGCGGTAGTCGGGCCCGGCCGACCACTGGCCGCGGTTTGTGAACGGGCGCGGCACCTGCCAGAGCTGCAGGCAGTTGTAGCTCAGGTGGTTGTGCAGCTCGATCAGGCCCGGATAGACCGTTCCGCCGGCACGCACCCGGGGGACGTGCTCGAACCCGGCGGGAGGCGCCTGGTCGGCCGGGAGCACGGCGGCGATGGTCCGCATCGGCGATGTAGACGACGCCGTCGGCGAGCACGGTGCCCGCCGCGTCCATCGTGACGATGCGCCCCCGGATCGCGCTCTGGCCCATGCGAAACCTCCTCGGATGCGGCTTCGCCGTCGCCGGGCCGCGGCGGCGCGATCACTCTATGGAACCGCGAGTGTGGGCGTCAACCGCCCGGCCCGTCGCCGCCGTCGCCACCGCCATCGCCACCGCCGTCCTGGCCGGGGCCGGGCCCCTGATCGTGACCGGGGCCGTGGTGGTGGGTGTGGCCGGGCTTGGGATGCGGCTTGTGCGCTGCCCGGGCGGGCGCCGGCGGGGCGGCCGTGGTGAGGGTCACGGGGACGGTGACGGTGTGGGCCGGCGCGGTCGCCGTGACGGTGTGCGTGACCGTCTCGGTGACCGCGCGCGCGGCGGCGTCGACTCGCTGGCCGGCGGTGGTCGTGACGGTCCGCACCTGCAGAACGTGGCTCGACTGGCTCGTGCCGGCGCGCACCCCGACGACCAGGCCGAGCATGAGACATGCCAGAACCGCCGAGGCGATCACGGCAAACCGGATTGGACTGACACCCATCGGTCGCTACCCCCTTCGTGCCCTGTCCCGCTACCATGCCGCCGAAACGTGCCCCGGGACGGTTGACAGCCTACTCCAGACGGGGCCTGTCGCCAAGCGCGGGGCCGGGTTGACTGAATCTGGGAGCGCGTGTCCAATGGACGAGTAACCTCGGAACCCTAATGTCACCCGGATCTGAGGCCGATGGAGGCGAGCATGAAGGGCGTACTGGGCGCATGAGGTCACCGATTTTGATCACGGGCATGCACCGCTCCGGCGGTAGCTGGGTCGCCAAGATGATCGAGGGCGGGGGTGACGTCGTCCACGTCAACGAGCCGTTCAACCGCCGCCACCCTCCCGGGCTCACCCCGGGCATCCTGCGCGTGCCGCCGCCACGGGCCTACCAGTACGTCGGCCCCCACAACGAGGCCGAGTACCTGCCCGGGTTCAGGGACATGCTGCAGCTGCGCTACGACCTTCCCGCCGAGCTGCGCGCGAACCGCGGCGCCTATGACCTGGCCAAGGCCGCCAAGTACATGACCGCGTTCACGTACGGCCGCGCCCGCGGTCTGCGCCCCCTGATCGACGACCCCTACATGGTCTTCGCCGCCGAGTGGCTGGCCGAGCGGCTCGACTGCCGCGTCGTCATGCTGGTGCGCCACCCCGCCGGGATCGTCTCGAGCCTGAAGCGCATCGGCACCGGCTGGAGCGACAACCTGCCTGACATCGCGTCCCAGCCCGAGCTGGTCGACCGCTATCTGGGCGCGTACGCCGCCGAGCTCGAGCTGGCCGCGGGCCAGCCGCTCGACCCGGTCGCCCACGGCGCGCTTCTGTGGCTTCTGATCCACTCCGCGATCGCGCAGCAGATCGATCGCCACCCCGAGTTCATCGTCGTCCGCTACGAGGATCTGGCCACCAACCCGGTGGCCGGTTTCGGCGACCTCTACGAGCGGCTCGACCTGCCCTTCGACGAGCGCGCTCACAAGGCCGTCCAGGCCGGCAGCATGGCCGGCCCCGGTGCCCGCCGCAATCCCTGGGGTCGCGTGGGTATGGCGAAGACCGCCTTCCAGCCGATGGAGAGCCGGGCCAACGCCTGGGCGTGGCGCGACCGGCTCTCGCCCGCCGAGGCCGCCGCGGTGATTCATAGGGCGCGGCCCGTGGCCGAGCGCTTCTACGGCCCGGACGAGCTCGCGCTCGACCAGGAGCACGCCGCCTAGACCAGCTCGTGTACGTGCGAGCGAGCGGGCCTGTCACAGGCCGGCATGCCGTCTCGTCTTTGGGGGAAAGGACCCGAGACGGAGGTATCGGCAATGAGAGTCTTTGTTGCAGGAGCGACCGGCGTCGTCGGACGCCAGCTCGTCCCCCAGCTGGTCGCGGCGGGCCACACGGTCGTCGGCACCACCCGGTCACGCTCGCGCACGGCCTGGCTGCGCGCCGCGGGCGCCGAGGCGGTCGTGGTCGAGCCGCTCGACCGCGCCGCGATGACGGCGGCGGTCGAGCGGGCGCGACCCGACGCCGTCGTGAGCGAGCTGACGGCCCTCTCGGGCCGCAGCTTCGACATGCGTCACTTCGACCGCACGTTCGCGGAAACGAACGCGCTGCGCACGCGCGGGACGGACATCCTGCTGGACGCCGCCCGGGCGGCGGGCGCACGCCGCTTGATCGCCCAGAGCTTCGCCGGCTGGCCGAGCGAGCGCACGGGCGGACCGGTGAAGACCGAGACCGACCCGCTCGATCCGGATCCGCCGGCGCCGATGCGAGAGTCGTTCGCGGCGATCGTGCACCTGGAGCAGGCGGTTGCGGCGGCGGCCGGGCTCGACGGCCTCGCGCTGCGGTACGGCGGCCTGTACGGGCCGGGCACCTCGCTGAACGACGAGCAGGCGGAGATGGTCCGCGCGCGCAAGATCCCGGTTGTCGGACGCGGGTCGGGCGTGTGGTCGTTCGTGCACGTCGCCGACGCCGCGGCCGCGACGGTCGCGGCGCTCGACCACGGCGCCCCCGGCGTCTACAACGTGGTCGACGACGACCCTGCGCCCGTGTCGGCATGGCTGCCGCATCTGGCCGCGGTGCTCGGAGCGAAGCCGCCGCGGCGGGTGCCCGCCTGGGTGGCCCGTCTCGCGATCGGCCAGGCCGGGATCGTCCTCATGACCGAGATGCGCGGTGCGTCGAACGCGAAAGCGAAGGCGGAGCTCGGCTGGCGTCCGCGCTACCCCAGCTGGCGGGAAGGCTTCGCCGAGTCGCTCGCGGAGGCGGCCGTCCCGGCGGTCGGGGTGGCGGCGTGACCGGCGAGGACTACGCCGAGCTGCGCCCGCTGCTGTTCTCGATCGCCTACCGCATGACCGGCAGCGTCGCCGACTCGGAGGACATCGTCCAGGAGGCGCTCCTGCGACACCACCGGGCCGCGCCCGGCACCGCGATCGAGTCCGACCGGGCGTACCTCTCGGCCGTCACGGCGCGGCTCGCGATCGACCATCTGCGCTCGGCTCGCGTGCGCCGCGAGGCGTACGTCGGGCCGTGGCTGCCCGAGCCCATCGTCGACGCGGGCGCCTCAGACCCCGCCGAACACGCCGAGACGGCCGACTCGCTCTCGCTCGCGTTCCTGGTCGTGCTCGAGAGCCTGACGCCGGTCGAGCGGGCCGTGTTCCTGCTGCGGGAGGTGTTCGACTACGACTACGACGAGATCGCCCGCGTCGTCGGCAAGAGCGAGGCCAACTGCCGTCAGGTCGCCGTCCGCGCGCGGGCGCACGTCGAGGACAGAAAGCCGCGGTTCGAGGAGTCGCGCGAGCACCGCGACGAGCTGGCCGACCGATTCTTCGCGGCCGCCGAGCAGGGCGAGGTCGCGGCGCTCGAGCGGATGCTCGCCGCCGACGCCGCCTTCTACTCGGACAGTGGCGGCAAGGTGCGCGGCGCGGTGGTGAACCCGATCCACGGCCCGGCGCGTATCACCCGCCTGCTGGCCTACTTCTTCCGCGCCCTGCGCGAGCACGGGATGCGCATGGAGCGCACCGAGGTGAACGGCCAGCCGGGCGCTCTCATGCGCGACGAAGAAGGCCGGCTCTTCAACGTGTTCGCGCTGGACATCGCCGACGACGGCTCGGTGCAGACGGTGCGCTCGATCTCCAACCCGGACAAGCTGGCGCACCTCGGCCGGCTGGCCCCGCGCCCGCCCGCCGGCTCCACCCCCCGACATGGCTAGTCTTGGGGCATGGTCGACGCCGACCTCGCACTCCGCGCTTCCGGCCTGACGAAGCGCTACGGGGCCACGCTGGCGCTCGCCGGCCTCGACCTCGCGATCGCGCCGGGCGAGGTGTACGGATACCTGGGCCCGAACGGCGCCGGCAAGACCACGACCATCAGGCTCGTGCTCGGCCTGCAGCGCGCGAGCGCGGGCAGCGCGCGCGTGTTCGGGATCGACGCCTGGCGCGACCCGGTGCGCGCGCATACGCGGGTGGCGTTCGTGGCCGGCGAGCCCATGCTGTGGCCGGCGCTGACCGGCCTCGAGTGCCTCGAGTTCCTGGCCAGGATCCGCGGAGGCACCGACGCCGGCTACCGCCGCACACTGATCGACCGCTTCGCCTTCGATCCTGGCAAGCGCGTGCGCGACTACTCGAAGGGCAACCGGCAGAAGATCCAGCTGATCGCGGCCTTTGCGGCCCGCGCCGACCTGCTCGTGCTGGACGAGCCCACGAGCGGGCTCGATCCGCTGATGGAGGCCGCGTTCCGAGACACGGTGGCCGAGGCGCGCGCGGCGGGTCAGACGGTGTTCCTCTCGTCGCACATCCTGAGCGAGGTCGAGGCGCTGTGCGACCGGGTCGGGATCCTGCGCGAGGGCAGGCTGGTGGAGGAGGGCACCCTGGCGGAGCTGCGCCACCTGTCGGCGCGCGTCGTCGAGGCGACGTTCGACGGGCCGCCGCCGAGCATCGCGATGCCCGACGGCGTGACGGCGACGGCCGTCGGTGCTAATGCGCTTCGGTTCGACGTCCGCGGGCCGGTCGGCCCGCTCGTCGACCGGCTCGCGGGGACGGGCGTGGTCGCTCTGGTCAGCCGCGAGCCCAGCCTCGAGGAGCTGTTCCTGGCCCACTACGACCGCCACGCCCCGGGTGTCCCCGTCACCGGCTAGGTCCGTCGCCCTGCACGCACTGCGCGGCGAGCGGGTGCGCCTGATGGTGATCGGCACGATCAGCGTCCTCTACGCGCTGGCAAACGTGATCGGCTACCGGCAGACGTATCCGACCACGGCCGACCGCGTGCAGTTCGCGCGGGCCTTCTCGGACAACATCGCGCTGCGCCTCTTCTACGGCATCCCGCACGATCTCGCGAGCGTCGGCGGCTACGTCGAGTTCCGGGTGATGGGGATGGGGGCGATCCTGGCCTCGGCGTGGGCCGTGTTCGCCGCGGTGCGGGCCCTGCGCGGCGAGGAGGACGCGGGCTGCTACGAGCTCATCCTGGCCGGCGCGATCGGGCGCGGCGGAGCGGTGGCCGCCGTGCTCTGTGCGCTCGCGCTCGAGTGCGCGGTGCTGTGGGGGCTGATCGCTGCGACGCTGCTCGCCTCGGCGACCGTCCCCGGCGACATGACCGCCGGGCAGGCCCTTCTGGTCGCGACCGGAATCGCGGCGCCCGCCGCCGTGTTTGCAACGCTCGGGACGCTCGCGTCGCAGATCGCCCCCACACGGCGGGCTGCTCAGGCCCTCGCCGGCGGGGCGCTCGCGGTGGCCGTCTTCCTGCGGATCGCGGCCGATCTCGGCCACGGCATCGGCTGGCTGCGGTGGGCCACGCCGATCGGCTGGGTCGAGCAGCTGCGGCCCGTGACCGGCGCCGACCCGGCGGTGCTCGGGCTGTTCGCCGCCGCCGTGGCCGCGCTCGCGGCCGCGACGGTCGCCGTCGCCCGCAGGCGTGACGTCGACTCGAGCGTCCTGCGGCCGCGCGACGTCGTCCCGTCACGGACGACGCTGCTCTCGTCTCCCACCCAGGCCGCCGTGCGCTCGGAGGTGCCGTCGCTGCTGGCGTGGCTGATCGGCGCGGGCCTGCTCGCCTTCGCTCTGGGCGCGTTCGCGCGCAGCGTGGCCGAGGAGATGCGCAAGGTCACGATTCACACCTACGGCCTGACGATCACGACCGCAGCGGGCTACCTGGCGGCCGTGTTCGCCATCTTCGCCCTGATCGTGGCGCTGTTCGCCGCGAGCCACGTGGGCGGCCTGCGCGACGAGGAGGCCTCGGGCCGGCTCGAGACCCTCTTTGCCCTGCCCGTCGCCCGCCGCTCGTGGATCGGCGGGCGGCTGGTGGTCGCGGCAGTGACGACGGTGCTGCTGGCGCTGGCCCTGGGCGCGCTGGCGTGGGCGGGATCGGCCGTCACGGGCGGCGGGGTCGGTCTCGCCGACATGCTGGCCGCGGGCGCGAACTGCATCGCCGTCTCGCTGCTCTTCCTCGCGCTCGGCGTGCTCGTCTACGCCTGGCTGCCCCGGCCGAGCCCAGGCGCCGCGTTCGTCCTGATCGGGGTCGCCTTCCTGTGGGAGCTCGTCGGCGCGTTGGTGGGAGCACCGGGGTGGCTCCTCACCATCTCCCCGTTCCACCATGTGACCCAGGTGCCGCTCGTCGCCGTCGACCGCCGGGGCACGGCCGCCATGCTCGCCGTCGCCGCCGTGGCGGCAGCGATCGCGGTGGAGCGGTTCGCCCGCCGCGACCTGCAGACCGGGTAGTCCCGGCCAGGCTCAGGCCGGCCGGTCGCCGGGACTCGGCTTCTCGATCCCCACCGCTACCCTCTCGGCCGCCGGCACCCCTCCAGCCGGCGGCCTGCGAGTGCCACGAGCGCAACCGCAGCCACGATCTCGACCGCCCGCACGCCCCCGGCGCGGGTATGCGCCTGGCGCGAGCCGAGCACGGCGTCGTGGGAGCGGTCGGACAGCAGCGACCAGCGGGAGCGGGCCGAGAGCGCCGACCCGAACGAGGCGAACGACCCCACCGACCACACCGAGCAGGCGCTGCCGATCGAGCCGACCGAGCACACCGACCCGACCGAGCCGATCGAGAGCACGGAGCTCGTCGAGGCGATGCTGAGCAGCGAGCCGTCGGAACGGATCGACCAGCGCGACGTGGACATGCGCAAGTTCTAGCCCAGCGGGCTGCTGAGCGGGCGCTCCCCGACGGGGACTGTCCCCGCGTTTCGGCCCGTGCGAGCGGGCCACGGCGGCGCCGGGCCGCGCAGGCTGAGCCCGATCGAGATGAGCGCCGCGGCCGCCGCGAGCGACGTCACGAGCGACTGGTCGACCATGCTCCGCGGCGACGTGATCACATACGGCACCGGCGTGAGCGTCGCTGCGAGCAGCAGTCCCGCTGCCGCCGCACCGGCGCGGGCCCGGAGGTCGATCGGCGCCGTCGCGAGGCCGAGCAGCCCGAGCCCGACCAGCGTGTAGCCGAGGCCGACGAGCGGCACGAGGGTGGCGTCGTCGAGCAGGATCCCGACGCGGGCGGCGATCACGAGCAGACAGCCGACAGCGCCTGCGAGGCAGCCGGCCGCCGGCGCCCGCCAGGCCCCGCGGGCGCTGAGGAGCAGCCACCCGAGCGCGGGCAGCGAGAGCGCCACGATGACGAGCCGGCCCGCCGTCAGCACCGGGCCGCCGCCGAGGTCGAGCTCGAGCGAGGCGGCCTCGAGGACGAGCCCCGCGGTCAAGGCGGCGCCGGCGCCGATCCAGACCGCCGGCCGTGAGCCGGCGGGAGTGACGCGGGCGGCCACCGTCTCTGCGGCCCGCGTCCCCCGGTCGAGCAGGCGCGCGACCGCCGCGGCCGCCGCGTTCGGCTTCCAGTCGCGGGTGGCGACCAGGCTGAAGACGACGGCGGCCGCGGCCGGGAGCACGAGCAGCCCGGCACCCGACGCGATCGAGGCGACGATGTTCTGGGACGCATGCAGGGCGATGCCGGTGCGGGTCGATGCCGTGCGCCGCCGGATCCAGCACAACACGATCCCCTCGACGGTGAACGGCACGAGCACCCCCGAGACCCCGTGCAGCCCCGCCCAGACGAGCGACGAGGCGACGGCGGCCGGCCAGAACCCGAACCGCGACCACAGGCCCGAGAGCAGGAAGCCGCGCATCGAGATCTCCTCCATCCACGGGGCGATCACGACCGCGATCCACGTGAGCAGGAGCACGACCGCCGCCGGCCGGTGGTGCAGGGCGAGGTTCGTGGTCCCGTGGAAGCCGACGGCGTTGCCGATCACGGTCAGGAGCGGTGCGATCACCAGCAGGAAGCCGATCTGCGCCGCCACCGCCGATCCGACCCGCAGCGAGCGGGCCCGGCCGATGATCGCCCCCGGTATCCCGCCGGCGGGATAGGCCAGCCGGGCCGAGAGCCGGACGATGACGAGCGCGAGCGCGGCGATGGCCGCCATCCCCGCGAGCGCGCCGGGCAGCGTCCGCCGGCCGCCGAGCTCCGAGAGCAGATAGGCCGAGACCGTGGCGGCCAGGTACAGCGTCGTGCAGGCGGCCGCGGCCAGGAGCAGGCGCCCAAAGCGATCGGGCTCAGGCGGGGCGGCGGCGTCCGGTGGCGGCGTCTGGGCCATGACTTCACCTTACGCGGCCCGCGCTCGCGGCGCGACCGCCGCCGCGCAGGCCCACCCCTTCGGGTTACGCCGAGAGAAACGCCTCGACGAGTGCCGCGTACTCCTCGCCCTCCTCCAGGTGGGCGATGTGGGCGCTGCGCTCGAAGACGTGCATGCGCGCATCCGGGATGCCGGCGGTGATCGTCTCGGAGCACGCCGGCGTGATCTCGTCGTAGCGGCCGCAGGTGACGAGCGTCGGCACGTCGATTCGGCCCAGATCGGCGGTGCGGTCCCACTCGCGCAGGCGGCCGATCACGTCGAACTCGGTGGGGCCGTTCATGGTCAGGTACACCTGGTTTCCGTCCATCTGCTCGCCCGAGCGCACGAGCGCCTCCGGCCACGGATCGGCCCGGCAGAGGTGGTGGTGGTAGAACACGTCGACCGCGGCCACGTAGTCGGGGTGGTCGTACTCGCCCCTCGCCCCGAGCTCGATCAGCACGGAGCGGTGCGGTTCGGGCAGCGCCTCGATCAGCTTGCGCGCCTCCGCCATGAACTGGGGGATGCTGGCGGACGTGCTCGCGAGCACGAGCCGGTCGATGCCCGCAGGGCCGCGGGCCATGTACTCGATGGCGAGCCAGCCGCCCCACGACTGGCCGAGCAGGTGGCAGCGGTGCAGGCCATAGGCAGCCCGCACCTGGTCGAGCTCCTCCACGGAGCGGTCGACCGTCCAGAGCGAGGTGTCGTCCGGCGTGTCGGAGCGGCCGCAGCCGAGCTGGTCGTAGACGATCACGGGGCGGTGCTCGGACAGCCGCTCGGCGAGCGGCTCCATGTAGTACGACGCCGCCCCGGGACCGCCGTGCAGGATCAGCACCGGCATCCCGTCGGCCGGGCCGAGGCGGGCTGCCCAGACGTCGCCGCCGGTCACCTCGATCCTGCGCTGCTCCGCATCCGCGATCCTCATCGCGGCGACCTTACCAGCGCGCCGGCGGCCGCGCGCCCGGCCCCGGTAGGCCGGGACCGGGCGCGGATGCCGATCACGCGGTCAGCTGCAGATCCAGCTCGGGCTGGACGTCGAGCAGCTGTTGCCGGAGAACACGTTCCCGGCGCCGGTGCCGTCCCAGATGACGTCGTCGGGCTGGTTGCCGGACAGGGTGTTGCCGACGATCCGGTCGAACGCCGGGTCGTGCCCGCCGCCGAGCGCCTTTGCCGAGAGCAGCAGGAAGCCGCCCGAGAACGGGGAGGGCCCGGAGGCGACGTTGTTGCGGATCACGTTTCCGCGGGCGACGGAGTGCTGTGCGCCCAGGAAGAGCACGCCGATCCCCGACACCGCGGGGCCGTCGTCGCTGGCCGCGCAGGCCTTGTCGTTCGCCCACGACTTGTTGTGCGAGAGCGTGAGGTCGTGCTCGCCGCCGGGCTGGCCGTCGTCGAGGAAGAACACGCCGATGCAGTTGCCCCACACCTGGTTTCGACGCACGACGCCGTGGGCCGAATGGCGCACGAAGATCCCGAACTCGTTGTTGAACGAGATGTTGTGCGCGATCACGTAGTCGGCGTGGGGCGAGTCGCCCAGGTAGAAGCCGGGGGCGGCGTTGTCGTGCGAGACGTTCCAGAGGTAGCGGCCGCCGTGCTGCACGAACCCGACGATGCCGTAGTCGCCGTTCCAGGCGGCCACGTCGCGGGTGATGGTCGTGTCGGCGACGTTGAAGAGGAAGATCCCCTCGCCGCTGAAGTGCTCCACCCGGAACCCGGAGATGCTGTTGCCGCGCGCCGGCGCGGTCGTGTCCGGGTTGCCCTGCGCGTCGAACTTGCCGAACACGCAGATGCCGCTCACCGTCGGCGCGCTCACCTGGGCGCACAGGCCGGTCGGGTTGGCGGGCGGGAGCAGGGTCACGCCGCGTCCCACCAGGTTGATGTGGTTCTTCGTGATCGCCACGGTCTGGTGATACGTGCCGTGGTGGACGAGCACCGTGTCGCCGGGCTTGGCGTGGTTCACCGCTCGCTGGATCGAGTGCCCCGGCCAGACGTTGTGCGTCTTCGCCAGGGCCGGAGCCGCCAGCACCGCCATCGCGGTGGCGGCCAGGGTGAGCGTGAGTGCCGCTCGCTTCATAGGGACCTCCTGCCTTTGTCGCGTTGCGGCGCGAGTCTAACTCACCGGCGCCGCCGCGGCTGGAAAATTCTCACAGCAGATAGCGGCCGGAGTAGGGCACCTCGGCGGCCGGCGGGCACGTGAGCGGCTCGCCGTCGAGGCTCACGGTGCGGGCGACAGGGTCGACGGCGACCGTGCCGGTGCGGTTGTTGCGCACCATGTCGGCGGCCGAGAGGTCGCGGCAGCCGGCCACTGCGGCGCGCGCGCGGGTGGTGGGCAGCTCGGCGGCCATCGCCGCCGCCGCGAGGAAGGCCAGCGACACGCGGGCCGGAGCCGCGCCGGTCGCCGCGATCTGGGCGCCGGTGCGGACCGGCTCGACCATCATGGTGGATGCGCCGCCCACGCCCGAGGCGCCCCAGGCCGGCATGCCGGCCTTGAGCACCAGCTCGGGGCGGACGGGGAAGAGCGCCGGCCGCCACAGCACCAGATCGGCCAGCCGCCCCGGCCGCAGCGACCCGACGTCCGCCGCGAGGCCGTGCGTGATTGCGGGGTTGATCGTGACCTTCGCCAGGTAGCGCAGGACGCGCTCGTTGTCGGCCGGCCCCCGGCCGCCCCCGCGCTGCGCCTTCATCACCGCGGCGCATTGAAACGCCCGCCGCACGGTCTCGCCCACCCGGCCCATCCCCTGCGAGTCCGACGAGAGCATCGGGATGACGCCGAGGTCGTGCAGGACGCTCTCGGCGGCCATCGTCCAGGGACGCACCCGCTGCCGCAGGATGGCGGCGTCGCCCGCGCGCGTGCCGGGCTCGAGCAGGTGCACGGCGGCCACCATCGCCAGGTTCTCGGCCTCGGCGCCGGTCCCGAACGGCACGGTCGGGTTCGTGGACGAGGTCAGCAGGCGCTCGCGGCCGGCGAGCGCGAGCAGGTCGGGCGCGTGGCCGCCGCCCACGCCTTCGATGTGGTACAGGTGCACCGTGCGGCCGGCGAGCACCTGGGCGGTGTCGCCCGCGAGCAGGGCCTCGTTCAGGCCGTCGGTGTGGATCGCGAGCTGGACGTCGTGGCGATCGGCCACGTCGAGCGCGCAGCGCAGCTGCTCGGGGCCGGCGGCGACGTCCTCGTGGATCTTGAGCCCCGCACCGCCGGCGGCGAGCGACTCCTCGACGCCCTCCGGCCGTGCCGACGACGCGCGCACGAGGAAGGCGACGTTCAGCGGCACGCCCTCGAGCGCCGCCCACGCGATCTGAAGGCACGCCGCCGGGTTCGCGCCGAGGTTCCAGACCGGGCCGAAGTCCTGGGCGACGAACGTCGTCACGCCGCCGGCCAGGGCGGCTGCGGCGATCTGGGGCGAGAGCCAGTGCATGTGGGAGTCGACGGCCCCGGGCGTCACGATCGTGCCGCGGGCGTCGACGAGCGCGGTCTGGGCGTCGAGGACGACCTCGATGCCGTCCATCGTGTCCGGGTTGCCCGCCCGGCCGACGGCGCAGACGCGGCCGGCCCGGATGCCAATTGACGTTCGTCGGATGCCAATTGCCGGGTCGAGCACGAGGCCGCCGACGACCGCGATGTCGACCCCGCCGCGCTCGGCCCGGACGCCGAGACCGTCGCGATGGTTGCCGCCCCAGCCCGGCACGATCTCGTCGGGGCCGGACGCGTCGTCGGCCTCCGGCGTCACCCAGAGGTCGCCGTCGCCGAGGCGGATGCGCTCAGTCGCCGGCATCGGCGTACCCCCGCTTGCGGGCGAGCGCGAGCGCCGCCTCGAGCGCCCCCGGCTCGTCCAGCCGCCCGTCCACCAGGCCGGCGTGGCCGCGGATCACCCGGGCGCCGGCGAACGGCAGCAGCCGCACCGTCCGCCGCTCCCCCGGCGGGAACACGACCTTGACGCCCGGGGCCACGGCCAGGCGCAGGCCCCACGCCGCGCGGCGGTCGAAGCGCAGCGACCGGTTGGTCTCGAAGAAGTGGAAGTGCGATGTGACGGCGACCATGATCGCGGCCACGTTTTCCACGTCGAGCTCGACCTCGGCCGGCAGCCACTCGAGCTCGGGCTCGGTGCTCAGGTCGGGCGGGCGGTCGCGCACGATGGGCTCGATCAGCACGATGAGCCGCGGGCCGTCCGCGAACAGGGGCTCGAGCTCGATGCGGTCGACGAGCTCCGCGACGCCGTCCTGCACGTCGGCCGCACCGAGCACCGCGTACGCGCGGCGCTCGACCTCGGCGTAGGCGAGGCCGTCACGGGCGAGCTCCATCGTCTCGTCTGCGATCACGGCGACCGCCTCCGCCTGGCTCAGGCGCAGGCCGCGGGCGCGGCGGCGGCGGGCCAGCTCCGCTGCCAGGAAGAGGGCCAGGCGGTCGTCCTCGGATGGGAGCAGGCGCACACCGCAGTTGACCGCATCCGGCGGGCGCTCGTCAAGCCCTGCGGGGCGGACCGAGACCAGCCGGCTCGACCACAAGGGCTGAATCGGAACGAATCGGGTCTTGATTGGGATGAAATATTGAGTTTGTGTTGTGGTGGGCGCAGACACCATTGAAACATCCGGGAGTCTGCCGATCTCATAGAGCGAAGGCACAGCGTCCACACTCACCTCGAGACGAACCGGGAACCATGCTCACCAGCTTCACGAACCAGCTCGCTCTGATCGCCGCGGTCTACGGCGTCATCTCCTCGCTCTCGCCGTCGCTCCAGATCCTGCGCATGCGCCGGGCCGGCTCGTCGGAGAGCCTGTCGCGCAGCTACGTCATGATCGGCGCGGGCGGCTACATGATCTGGTTCATGTACGGCCTGGCCCTCGGAAACACCCCGCTGATCGTGGCCGACGCGATCGGCGCGGTGATGCAGCTGACGGTGCTCTTCTGGGCCTACCGGCTCGACGACCGCCGCGCCTCGGCCGCCTGAGCCCATCGGTCCCGGCGTCCGCCCTCTTGGTATCGTCCGCGCTCCACTGAGCACGCCGCCGGATCTGCAGGACGCGCCCGTCATCGCCGCCGAAGTCCGCTACGCGGCCCATGCCGGCGTGCTGGTCGGCTCGGCGCTCGCCGCCCTGGTGGTCGTGATCCTCGCGGGGCACCGGTCGGCGCCCAGCCTCGTCGTGGGCTTCGGCATCGCGGCCGCCCTCGCGATGGGCATCGATCTGGTGACGAGGAGCGTGACGCCGCCCGACCGGATCGCGGAGCGGGCGCCGGAGATGGCTCCGTGGGCACATCGCCAGACGCTCGCCGGCTACCTCCCGGGAGCGATCGCCGTGGGCGTGTCCGGGCTCGCCGTCCTCCTCGGCATCGGCTGGCTCGGGGGCGTCTCACCGGATGGGATCGGGCTCGTGATGGGGCTCGGCGTGATCAACGCGATCCGGGCGGTGCGCTGTCGCCGCTTCGCGGCGCGCACGGGCTCCCGGCTCTACGTCGCGCTCCGGTGGCGGCGCGGGCCGCGGTATTACGTCTCGCGGCCGCCGTTCTGATCAGCCCTCGCGGTCGCGTCCGAAGCAGTACCGCGCGACGATCCACGAGGCGAGCGTCGCGAACAGTGCCACGGCGACGGCCGACGGCACGGATGTCGTGCTCCCACCGGAGCTCGAGCTCACGATGTCCGGCCCCCAGATCGCAGCGACCGACACCGCGATCCACATGGCCGTGATCGCCAGGGATCCCCATGTCTCGCGGATCGCGAGGCGCGACCACTGCACGCGGTCGTGGCCCGACCGCGCCGGCTTGTGCGAGAACGTTGCCAAAGCGCACCTCCCTTCGCATCCATCCTCGCAGGCCGGCGTGCCGCCGCCATCGGGGCCGGCCCTGATCATCGCTGCGGGCAACGTGCAACCGTCTGATCGACCGGTCGTCCACGTCAATCCCGCTCCAATCCCCCGCGGTCGCCCCGGGCAAGTCCGTGCAGCGCCTGCCGATGACCGTGGTGGGCAGGAAGACCGCAAGGCGAAGGGCACGACATGACGACTCCGATCAGCGGAGCGGCCGCACACGCGGCCCACATCCATCTGGCCGCTCAGCAGCCCGTCAGGCCGAAGGACTCGGATCACGACGGCGATGTCGACAAGGCCGGTGGCGACAACGACAAGGGCCGCGATCCGCTCAGCACGAGCGTCCACGTCGACACCACCGCGTAGCCATCTCGGCTCGCCCCCTCGGCGGTCCCAGCGCCGAGGGCGGCGGGTCGTGACAGACGCGGTGGTCCAGGAAACGGCCGTCGCGGCCGATGACAGGTGAAGCACATGGCAACGCCCAGGCCCACCACCGCGAAGTCAGCCGAGAGCCGGGAGTGGTCGGCCGTCGAGGCTCGCGTGCTGGCCTACTGCGAGGTGGAGCTGCGCAAGCAGGGCGTGAGCTTCAGCCGCCTGCACGTCCTGCACTCGACCCGGCCCGTCTACGACGCGCTGGTCGAGGTGTGGCAGGACAAGGCCGCCTACACGGTGGGCGTGCGCCTGCCGGCGCAGGCGACCGAAGCAGCCTGAGCGCGAGCGCCGGCGGCCGGCTTCATCCGCCGTGACAGCGCTTGAACTTCTTGCCCGAACCGCACGGGCAGGGGTCGTTGCGCCCGGTCTTGCCGCCGCCGAGCACGTTCCCGAGCTCGGGCAACCCGGCCGGAACCGCCCCGATCGGACCGACGTCGCGTGCGGCACGGATCCGCTCGAGCTCGCGGACGTCATCGTGATCGAGGGTCAGCACGAGCTCGACCGGCTCCGGCTCGGCGGCGAGCAGCCCGAGATCGTCGAGGACGCGATACGCCTCCGGCTCGTCGAGGTCGTCCTCGCCGGGCAGGTCGATCCGCGACGGGCACACGAGCGCGAACCGCTCCCAGCGCTCGCGGTCCTCGGCGCTCGGGCCCCGCTCGAGCCGCTTCTGAAAGGCGCGCCGCTCCGCCGACCTGCCGGCGCGCGCCTCGAGCGCCTCGACGAGCTCGAACGGGAGCCACGCAGCCCAGCCGGAATCGATCAGATTCGCCACGCCGACAGAGTACGCGACGGCGCCGCTACAGCCGGAACTCGAGCCGCACGGCCATGCCCGGGTCGCAGGCCTCGATGGAGACGCCGTCGGCGAGCGCCCGCATCATCTCCATGCCCAGGACGGCCGGTGGGCGCCGGGCGGGGATGCCGCCGCCGTAGTCACGCACGATCACGACCAGTATCTCCCGCTCGATCGCGGCCGTGACCCGCACGGTGCCCGCCTCGCCCTCGGCATAGGCGTGGACGACCGCATTCGCGCACGCCTCCGTCACCGCGAGGCGGACATCGGCAACGCGGCGGGGTGAAACGCGCTGCCTCGCCAGAAGCCGGTCGAGCTCCCGGCGGACAAGCGCCAGGCTGGACGGCACCGCCGCGAGGTCCTGCTGGAATCCAGCGGCGGACGCTTCGTTGGAGTTGCTCATGCTTCCTCTCGAGGCGCGTACCCGCTCGGCGCGGCACCGAATCCTCGCTTCGGCGGCGCGGACCGGGAGCGAGCCGGTGCATCCTACGGTCGCGCGGACTCCTGGTACACGCGGCCGCTGTGCGGCGGGATCTGCACGCGGAACCGGCGCACGCAACGACCGGCCGCGATCCGCCTCCCCGACCAGACATCGACCACGCGCCGGCACGCCGCCCCCACCGTGAGCACGGCGCGCACCGGCCGGGGCGTCTCGTTGACCGCGACCACCGCCTGGCTCCAGCGCCGCACCCAGAGACACGCGGTGGCGCTCTGGCCGTGGCACCGTGACCGCGCCGGGGCCGCCGAGATCGCGGATCCCCGGCGGACCTCGGTCAGCTCGGGGAACGTGCCGTAGTGGAAGCAGATGCTCGTCGCGGGTAGGCCCGCGCAGCCCGTGTCGCCGCTGTTGATGTCGACGTCGATCGGCCAGAGCGCGACCTCCGTCCAGGCGAGGAACGCGCCAGGACGGTCGCCGGGACGGCTCGTCTTCACCTCTTCGACGTATCGCGTCCGGCGGCGCGACTCCATCGCCCGCCGGGCGAACGCGAGGGCGATGTCGTGCGCGGGCGACGAGCGGGGAGCATCCTCCTGCATGACCCTGCCGACCGCGCCCGCGACGCTCCCGGGCAGCCGGCCGCTGCCGTAGTTCAGGACGATGTGCAGCCCGAGCGCACGCGCGTCGCGGACGATCCGGGCGTAGGCGCCGGCGAAGGTCGCGCCGACGGCCACCGGGTCATCTGTACACGTGCTGACCGCCTTGGGGAGCGTGCCGTGATGAAGCGCGACGACGCCGCGATCGAAGAAGACGCCGTCGTAGCCGGCGGCCTTCAGCCCTCGCAGGTACGCCAGCATGGCGGAGCGCATGCCGGCCTCGTTCAGATCGGGATAGGCCCACGTGACCATGTGGCCGGGAGCGCCCGTGGACCGCCCCGAGAGCGGCCTGTGGTGCGTGCCGCAGAACCGCCAGCCCGGGTGCAGGGCGAGGTCGACGCCGTCGTACACGCGGCCGAGCGGCAGCCAGAACATGTTCAGGTAGCTGAACGCGAGCGCGCCCTGACTGTGGATCGCGGCGAGCGCAACCGCTGTGTGCCGCTGCGTCGTTATGACGACACCGGTCGCGCCGTGGAACTTCGCAGCATCCGGCGCGCCGATCTGCTGGTAGTCCCACACCCAGTTGCCGACGCCCGCGAGCCGCTGAGGGGCCGGTGCGGCGGGCGCCGTGGCCGGCACCGCGAGGGCGACGAGGGCTGCGATCGTGCCCACGGCCAGCCTGGGGAGGGTGAGGATCATTCCACGGGCAATCGTCCCTCCCGGGCCGGTGTTGACCGCGGCGGGCGAGATTCCCCCGTTCGGGTGGGAGCCCTCCCCGGATCGTGCGATGCCTCGGCCAGGGTCAGCCGCGCCGCCCGCCTCCTAGACTGGGGCGCATGCCGGCCGCTCGAGCTCCCGCCGCGCCGCGGCTCCCGGCGCGGCTCACCCCGGGCCCCGCTGCCTGCAGGCTCGCGGACGCGCTCGAGCTGACGGCCGTTGAGCTGCACGGGCCGCGCTGCGAGGGCCGCTCCGCGGCGGACGCGCGCCTCGAGGAGGTCGCGGTCGACGGCGGCGACCTGCGCGGCGCCCACCTGGTGGACGCGAGGCTGACCGACGTGGTCGTCCGCGACGCCAACCTCGCCAACATGGTCATCCGCGGCGGGCTGCTCGCACGGGTCGAGATCGTGCGCTGCCGGCTGACCGGTCTCGCGATCGCCGAGGCCGATGTCGGCGACCTCGTGTGCCGCGAGTGCGCCGCCGACCTCGCCATGCTCCGCCACGCCACCCTGACTCGCGTCACCTTCGAGGCGTGCACGCTGCGGGGGGCGGACTTCATGGGCGCCCGGTGCGATCACGTGCGGTTCAGCGACTGTGACCTCACGGGAGCCTCGTTCGCGCAGGCGCAGTTCGCGGACTCCGAGTTCGTCCGCTGCCGGATGGACGACGTCGAAGGCGTCGCCGGCCTGCGCGGCACGGCGATGGAGGTCGAGCAGATGCTGACGCTGGCACCCGCCTTCGCGGCCGCCCTCGGCATCGCCCAGATCCCGCCCGAGCCGCCGGGCGGGGTGTAGCCGCCGACACACGCCGGAATCCGGCGCGGGGGCGAGGGCCGTACTACAGATCCCGCCATGCCCGCCGCTCGCCCATCATGAAGCTGATCCTGGCCGAGACCTCGGAGCTCACCGCTGCGCTCACAGCGGCGGAGCTGATCGCCACAGCCGGGCGCTACCTGCGCCCGCTGCGGCACGACCGGGGCACCGGCATGAGGGAGCGGATCGACGGCCTGCGGCTCGTCGCCCGGCTGGCGGCGGACGGCTCGGCCGGCGCGGCCTGGACACGGCCCGACGGCGACGGCCCCGGCCGCACGATCTGGTGGAGCTTCTTCCGGACGACCAGCCAGCCGCTGCTGCAGCGCGAGCTGGCCGTGTACCTGGCGTCGCCCGCCGGTCAGGATCTGTTGCGCGGGTGCGCCGCCGAAGACGACTACGAGGTCGCCTGCTAGCCGCGTAACGGTCCGCCCGCCGTCCTTCCCCGGGTTGCGCATGGCGGGAACGTGCGGGACGATCCTTGTTCGTGCCTGACGACCACTCCGCGTCGGCTCAGACCATCCGCACCTTTCTGATCGCGGATATCCGTGGGTACACCCGGTTCACGCAGGCGCATGGGGATGAGGCGGCCGCGGTTCTTGCCGCCCGCTTTGCCGAGGTCGTTCGGGAGCAGGTGACGAGCGGTGGCGGCGAGGTGGTGGAGCTGCGTGGTGATGAGGCTCTGTGTGTGTTCGACTCGCCGCGGGGGTCGATTCGGTGCGCGGTCGCGCTGCAGCGGCGCTTCGCGGATGAGATCCGGGCACGGCCCGACCTGCCGCTGCGGGTCGGGATCGGCATCGATGCCGGGGAGGCGGTGGCGGTTGAGGCGGGCTTCCGCGGAGGAGCGCTGAATCTGGCTGCCAGGCTGTGCGCGCTGGCGAAGCCGGGCGAGGTGCTGGTGTCGGAGGGGGTGGTGCTGTTCGCCCGGCATGTGGAGGGCGTGGAGTATCGGGATCAGGGTCGGGTGACGCTCAAGGGGTTGCGCGAGCCGGTCCGCTACCACCGCGCCCGGTTCGATCTCGACCTGCCTGCGGCCGAGCAGCCGCACGGGTGGGGGCGACGGCGGCGCATCGTCGTCGCGGCTGTCGGCCTCTCGGTGCTGGCGGTGTGCGTGGTGGCCGCGTTCGAGCTGCGTTCGGGGGCCGGCGCGTCGGTTGCGCTCGGCGACAACGCCGTTGGCCGGCTGGATGGTGGTGGGCAGGTGGTTGCGCAGACCGTCTTCGCCGACCCGCCCGGCGGGGTGGCGGTCGGGCTCGGACAGACGTGGGTGACCGACCCCGCGGGCGACGCGCTGCGCGAGATCGACTCGGCAACCTCGCAACCGGCGGGTTCGCCGCACCCGATCGGATCGGTGCCGACAGGCGTCGCCGTCGCCGGGGGCCATGTCTGGGTGGTCGACAGCGGCGATCGCCGTGTGGCCGAGTACGACCCGCGCTCGGGCCGGGTCCTGCGGCGGGTCGCGGTCGGCAACGGGGCGGGGCCGATCGCCGGCGGCGGCGGAGCGGTGTGGGTGGTGAACTCGGCGGACGGCACGGTGCAGCGGATCGACACAGCCTCCGGGCGCGTCTCACGGCCGATCGCCGTCGGTGCCGCCCCGTCGGCGATCGCCGTCGGCGGGGCTGGAGTGTGGGTCACAGACGAGGCCGACGGGCTGCTGGCACGGATCAATCCGCGGACGTTGCAGGTCACCCAGGTGCCGGTCGGCCGGACTCCGGCCGCGGTCGCGGTCGGCGGCGGCGCCGTATGGGTGGCCGACACGTCCCAGAACGCCGTCACCCGCGTGGACCTGCCGACGCTGCAGATCACCACGATCTCGACGCCTTCCCCAAGCGTGATCGCCTTCGCCGGCGGCGCGGTGTGGGTCGGAAGCCGCCAGGCGGGAACCCTCGCCCGGATCGATGCCGCTTCGCGCGATGTCACCACCACGATCCAGCTCGGGGGGGCGCCCAGCGCGCTGAGCGCGACCGCGGCCGGCATGTGGGCCACGACGCTCTCTCGGCCATCGAGCCATCGCGGTGGCACCTTGCGGCTCGGGATCGGCGACCTGCTTGACTCGACCGACCCGGCCGTGACGTTCTTCGCGCCGGCGTGGCAGGTGGTCGCAAACACGAACGACGGCCTGGTCGGATACCGCCGGGTCGGCGGCGGGGCCGGTGCCGTGATCGTCCCCGACCTGGCGGTCTCGATCCCCACGCCGACCGACGACGGGCGCACCTACACCTTCCAGGTCCGGCGGGGGATCTCGTATTCGACCGGAGGCACCGTCAAGCCGTCCGACTTCCGGTATGCGCTGGAACGGGCGCTCGAGGTACCGGGGGGCCCCGCGGGATATTTCCTGACCAGCATCGTCGGCGCGCAGCAATGTCTCAGCCGGCCCACCCGGTGCAACCTGGCCAGGGGCATCGTCACCGACGACGCTGCCGGCACGGTCACGATCCACCTGACCGCGCCGAACTCGAATCTGCTGAACGAGCTGACGTTGCCGTTCGCCGATGCCGTGCCACCGGGCACAGCGCCGCCGAGCGCCACCAGCGTCGTCCCGGCCACGGGCCCGTACGAGATCAGCGCGTATTCACGCAAACATCGGCTCACGCTGAGCCGAAACCCCCATTTCAAGCAGTGGTCGAGCGAGGCCCAGCCCAGCGGATTTCCCGACCGGATCACGTGGCAGCTCGGACTGCCGGCCCGGCGGCAGGTGGCGATGGTCCGGAACGGCACCCTCGATGCTGCGCTCGGCGGCGTGGGTGCCGGGGCGAACCCCGGGATCGCGAACACCGCGGCCGGCCTCCCGGATCAGGCCCACGCATACACCCGCGTCCAGGTGCTGGCGTTCGTCCTCAATGCCAACATGCCCCCGTTCAACAACATCCTCGTACGGCGGGCTGTCAACTACGCCGTCGATCGGCGCAAGGCGCTCGAGGCGCTCGGCGGGCCGAGCACAGGCGAGATCACGTGCCAGATCCTGCCCCCGAACCTGCCGGGATACCGGCCCTACTGCCCGTACACGGCCGGCGCGAACGCCTCCAGCGGCGCCTGGTCGCGCCCCGACCTCGCCCGTGCCCGCCGGCTCGTCGCCCAGTCCGGCACCGCGGGCGCATCCGTCACGGTTCGCTCGAGCACGGTCTTCAAGCCGATCAGCGAGGTGCTGGTCTCGGCGCTGCGATCGCTCGGCTACCACGTTCGCCTCATCACGAGCACGGACTCCGCCTATGGCAGTCTGTTGTACAGCCGCGCAGGCGTGCCCGCCGGCCCGTTCGGCTACCTGGACGACTACCCGGCGCCGGCGGACTTTCTCGAGCTCCAGCTCGCATGTGGCTCACCGGGAAACGTGAGCCATTTCTGCTCCCCGAGGATCGACCGGGAGATGACGCGAGCAGGAGCGCTCCAGGCGACCGACCCTGCGCAGGCCGCGCTCTTGTGGCAGCGGATCGACCAGCAGATGACCGACCAGGCGCCGTGGGTGCCGCTGCTCAACGATCGCCGCATCGACTTCCTCGCCAACCGGGTCGGCAACTACCAGCACCACCCACAGTGGGGGATGCTCGTCGACCAGTTGTGGGTGCGGTAGGGGCCGAGCCGCACGTCGCCGGCTAACCCCGGCAAGGTATGTGCCGATTGCGTGGGTATGGGACGAGTCGTTGCCGTGCCGCCGAAGCTGGGTCGCGCCGTGGGCGGGTCGCGGCGCCCATGACGGCCCTGCCCCGGTTTGACCGCCCTTCGCGCCTGACCGTCGGCGGGTGGGTGTTCGCGGCCTATCTGGCGGTGTACGTGGCCTGGCAGCTGAGCCATTTCGGGCCATCCGGCCAGCAGGCGCTGCTCTCGAACCTGTTCTTCCTGCCCGTCGACGCGGCCGCCGTCGCGATGGGGGCGCGAGCCTCGTGGCAGGTGAGGGCCTCCCCGCGCATGTGCCGCGCCTGGAGGCTGTTCGCGCTCGCCGCGGCGGCGCAGTTCCTGGGCGACCTGACCTACACCTACTACGACCTGGCCGGGGCCGCTCCCTATCCATCGCTTGCCGACGGGTTCTATCTGGCCTTCTATCCGCTCGTGCTGGTCGGGCTGTTCTCGCTGCCGGTGGGCACGGGCGGCACCGCGGGCGACCGTGTGCGGCTGTGGATCGACCTGGCGGTGGTGAGCCTGGGCGGGTCGGCGGCGATCTGCTACGTGGTGCTCGGCCCGACCGCGCTCGCCGACAACGGGAGCCTGCTCCAGAGCGTCTTCACCGTCGCCTATCCGGTCGGCGACGTCGTCCTGCTTGTCGGCCTGTCCGCGCTGCTCCTCAGGGGAGGGGCGCCGTCGACACGAAGGCCCCTGATGATCTTCAGCGTTGCGCTCTCGATGTTCCTCGTCGCCGACCTCGTCTACGGCTACCAGGTGCTTCACTCCGGGTACACGGACGGCAGCCCTGTCGATGCGCTGTGGCTGGCTGCGATCGCCTGCTTCGCCGTCGCCGGGGCGACGCAGCGACCGCTCCCCGAGAAGGAACCCGTCACCGGGGCGCATACCCGGACGAGCTGGCTGCCCTACGCCGCGGTTGCGGCGGGCTTCGGTCTGCAGCTCTACTCGGACCGGCACGACCGCCTCTTCCCGGGCTTTCTGATGACCCTCGTCGCGCTCACGCTGGCACTGCTCGTGTCGCTGCGCCAGTTCCTCGGCCAGCGCGATCTGCTCGGCGCTCAGGAGCGACTCTCCCACCAGGCGCTGCATGACGGCTTGACCGGCCTGCCGAACCGACGGCTCTTGATCGACCGCGTCACGCAGGCCCTCGCCCGCAGCGAGCGCAGCGGGTCGCAGGTGGCGGTGCTGCTGCTCGACGTCGACGACTTCAAGGACGTGAACGACACCCTCGGCCACGCCGCCGGTGACGATCTGCTCGTCCAGCTGGCGGGGCGGCTCGACAAGGCCGTCCGGGGCCGAGAGACGGTCGCGCGCCTGGGCGGCGACGAGTTCTGCCTGGTCGCGGAGGGGCGTTTTGACGAGCCGGAGCTGGCCGCGCTCGCCACGCGCACGCTTGCCTGCTTCGCCGAGCCGTTCCCGATCGCGGGCAAGCCGCGGCGGGTGACGGGGTCACTCGGGATCGTGCTCGCCGACGCCGAAACGACTCCCACCCCGGCGAAGCTGCTGCGGGACGCCGACACGGCGATGTACCAGGCAAAGGCTGACGGCAAGGGCCGCTACGGCTTCTTCGACACCGAGATGCATCGCCAGCTCGTGCGCCGGTTCGAGCTCGGGCAGGCGCTCGAACGGGCGCTTGACACCGGCCGGGTCGACGTCCACTACCAGCCGATCGTGCGCGCGAGCGACGGCCTGGTGCTGGCGGTCGAGGCGTTGTGCCGGTGGAGCGACGAGCGCTTCGGCGTCGTGCCGCCGGAAGAGTTCATCCGCCTGGCCGGGCAGACGGGTCTGATCGTCCCTCTCGGCCGCACCGTTCTCACCCGGGCGGTTGCGCACCTGGCCGCGGCGCGTGCCGCCGATCCGCAGGCGCTTCCGCTGGGCGTGTTCGTGAACGCATCGCCGCTCGAGCTGGACGCTCCCGGCTACGCCGCGTTCATCGCCGCGCTGCTCGCCGAGCACGGCCTCTCCACCGCCGACCTGGCCGTGGAGCTGACCGAACGCGTCTTCATCGATGAGCAGGCCGAGGCGACCGCGACGATCGCCGAGCTGAACGACCGCGGCGTGCGGCTGGTGCTGGACGACTTCGGCACCGGCTACTCGGCGCTTGCATCGCTGGAACGGTTCCCGCTCTCTGCATTGAAGCTGGACGGCCTCTTCATGAACGCGATCTCGAGCCCCGCCGACGACGCCCCGATCGTCGGGGCGGTCGTCGCGCTGGGCCGGGCCCTGGGGCTGCTCGTCATCGGCGAGGGAGTCGAGACCGAGACCCAGCTCGCCTACCTGCGCGCGGTGGGATGCGAGGCGGTGCAGGGCTACCTGCTCGGCCGCCCGCAGCCGGCCGCGGTGAGCATCCAGGCGCCCAGGGCCGCTTGATTGGTGTGGCCTCAGAGCACGAGGCTGAGACCGACGATGGCGAAGAAGATGCTCTGGCTGCTGTGGATGGCGATGCCGATCCAGGCGCTCCGGTAGCGCTTGGTCGGGTAGGCGATGATGAAGGTGTCGAGCAGCGTGGCCGGAATGATCCATGGCGTGTGGAGGTGGTAGGCGGCGAACAGCAGGCCGTTTGCGACCCAGTCGCCTCGTCCGAACGCGCGCGTTCATCCGGGGCAGCAGGAGGCCGCGGAAGAGCAGCTCCTCGCCGAGGACGGTGTTGAACAGGAAACAGACGAGCAGCACGCCGTACCACGCCCAGGCGCCGTGCATGAACGCCTGCCCGTTGTGCGTGCCGAGGAAGGCGCCGAGGTCGCGGTTGGCCGCGTGTGGCAGGGAGGGGATGAGCAACCCTTCGACGCCGAACGCGAGCGAGAGCGGAATCACGATCAGCCAAACGCGTCCGCCGATCCGGCCGCTTCTCGGGCTGCGTGGAGAGCGCAGCCAGAGTGCCTCCCGGGTCACCGACCAGCGCAGCGTGCCCTGCTCGCGGGCAACGAGGATGGCCACGAGGACGAACTGCCAGATCAGGCCGAGGGTGAGCGTGAGGATCAGGGCCTTCGCGAGCGGCACGTGCGCCGGGCCGCTGAGGTGGTCGGCGAGCCTGGGTGCGACGAGCCAGGCGAGCGCCGCCATGGGCAGTGCCGCGGCTGCCCAGATGGTGAGGATGGTCCGGCGCCCGTACTGGGGGATCTCGATCTCGCCGCGCTCGGCATGCGACGCGGCCTTGACGGCGCCGCTGGGATACGCGAGGGGAGTGTCCATTGGATCCTTCCTGGGTCGGGTTGGTGGTGCACGCCGACGCTAAGGCCGAGGCGGGAGGGCCGCCTCGTCGGAGCGGAGGGTTTGACCTGCGACCTCGAGAGGATCACGACTCCTCCTGGAGTAGGAGGCCGGGGGTGGGATATGTGGAGTACCGTCATCGGGTGACTCGAAGACGCGACCTCGCACGTGAGTACTGGTTCGAGCTGCTGATCGCGGTGATGGCGGTGGCGGCGATGCTGGAGCTGGTCGTCAGACGCAACTCGCCGGCGGCCCCGTCAACGCCGCTGTGGTTCTCTGTGCCGGCGGTCGAGGTGCTGGTGCTGGCGCTGATCCTGCGCCGGCGCTTCCCGTTTGCCGCTCCGGCGACGTTCTGGCTGCTGTCGGCGGCTCTGACGTTTGTGGATGGGGCGCTGGTGCCGTTCGTCGGCAGCCTGGGCGTCGTCGGTCTCGCGACCGCGTTCCTGCTTGGGAACCTCCGCGACGGACGAAAGGCCGGAATCGGCCTTGCCATCGTTGTCGGATGCATTCTGGTGGTGGTCGCCAACATCCCCAGTGCGCAGTCGATCAGCGATTACGTCTTCATCTCGGTGCGGTTCATCGTCAGCTGGGTTGCCGGCTATGCACTGCGTGAGCATGCAGAGCAGGCCGAGGCGGCCGAGGTGCGCGCCGCCCTGGCGGAACGAGAGCGGGAGGCGGCCGAGCTGCGCGCGAGCTTCGCCGAGCGGGAGCGCGAGGCGGCGGGGCGGATCGCGGTCGCCGAGGAGCGCTCCGTGATAGCACGCGAACTGCACGACATCGTCGCGCACGCGATGAGCGTGATGGTGCTTCAGGTGGGAGCAGTCCGCCATCGGCTCCCGGAAACCCGCACAGAGGACAAGCAGGCGCTGGGACGGGTCGAGCAGGCGGGCCGCACGGCACTCGCCGAGATGCGTCGCCTGCTCGGCGCGATGCGCAGCAACGCAGACGGCGTCGCGCTCGGCCCGCAACCCGGTCTCGACAGCCTGGAGGCGCTGCTCGAGGATCTTCGCGGCGCCGGCCTCCCGGTGCAGCTTCAGCGGGAGGGTGTCCCGCTCGAGCTCCCGCGCGCGATCGATCTTTCCGCCTATCGGATCGTGCAGGAGGCGCTCACCAACACCCTCAAGCACGCTCACGCCAGCCAGGCCGATGTGACCGTCCGCTACGAGCCGCACCATGTCGAGCTCGAAGTGCGCGACGACGGGCACGGAACGGGCTCGGGCAACGGCACAGGCCATGGGCTGGTGGGCATCCGCGAGCGCGTCAAGATCTACGGCGGGCAGATGACGGCCGGGCCTGCAACGGACGGCGGCTACGTCCTCACCGCTCGGCTGCCGGTGGAGAGGTCCCGGGCATGAGCATCATCCGGGTACTCGTCGCTGACGACCAATCCATGGTGCGGGCCGGCTTTCGCATGCTTCTCGCCGGCGAGCCCGATATCGAAGTCGTCGCCGAGGCCAGCAACGGTCTCGAGGCGATCGACAAGACCACCCGCTATCGGCCCACCGTCGTGCTGATGGACATCCGCATGCCCGAGCTCGACGGACTCGAAGCGACACGGCGCATCCTGGCCGCCGCCGATGCCCCGCGAATCCTGATCCTGACCACCTTCGACCTCGACGACTACGTCTACGACGCGCTCTGCGCCGGCGCCAGCGGGTTCGTGCTCAAGGACGACCCGCCCGAGCAACTGCTCTCGGCGATCCGCATCGTCGCCGGCGGAGACGCACTCCTGTCTCCCGCCGTCACCAAGCACGTGATCGACGAATTCACCCGCACACCCCGCCGCGAGCGACCCAAGCAGCTCGACGACCTCACCGAGCGTGAGCTCGAGGTGCTCCAGCTGATCGCGCGCGGCCTCTCCAACGCCGAGATCGCCGAGCAACTGTTCATCAGCGACACCACGGTCAAGACTCACATCACCCACATCCTGCAGAAACTCGGCCTCCGCGACCGAGTCCAGGCGGTCGTGCTCGCCTACCAGACAGGCCTCACTGACTCCCACACGTCCGCTTGACCTGCACCGGGAAGCGCCGAGATGCCATTCGGAACCGTGCGGCTAACGCCGCTCCCGACGGCGGGCGCGCCGGCGCTCGCGTCGGGAGGGAGCGATGGTGACGCCGGTCGCTCGCGCGCGCTGCCCCACGACAAGCATCTGCGCGGCGAGTGTGATCGCCAGCATGATCGGGATGGACGTCGGAGACGCTGCCAGGTGCGCGCCGATGGCCGTGGCGAGGCCGATGAGCGCTATCCGAGTGGCAAGCAGGCCGCCCCATCCGCCGGCGATCGTCGTCCACGTTGCTCGCTCCCACAACTCGCCCTCGCGGACGAACAGCTCGATTGTCCGTCCCCGGAATACGCCAAACGCGATCGACGCCGCAGCGCTGAGGAGCAGGAGCACCGCTGATGTGAACGTGACCGGGTCATGCCTCGATGTGCTGTTGAGAAGCAGAGCGCCATAGATGCCCAGGCCAATCGGGAGGATGAGTGACCGTTGCTCGAACCGATCGCTGCGGCGCTGGCGGATGATGAAGAACGCGATGACAGCCAGACCGCCGAGAACGTAGATCGCAGCTCGCACGTGCCAAATGTAACCCACTCGGAGCTCCAACCCACGAGTGGGGCCGCCCGGGGCGTCAAGCCGGTCGCTCCTTGACACCGGCTCGCGGGGACGGCCATGCTGCCCGGGTGGACGCGACGTGCGCGAGGTGCGGCGAGCCGCTGCCCGCGCGGGCCAGGTTCTGCCCGGCCTGCGCGGCTCCGGTGCAGCCCGACGCCGACGAGGCCGCCGCCCGGCGGGTCGTGACCGTGTTCTTCTCGGACGTCGCCGGATCCACGCAGCTCGGCGAACAGCTCGACGCCGAGGCCGTGCGGGGAGTGATGAACCGCTACTTCGGCGCGGTGTCCTCGGCGCTCGAGCGCCACGGCGGCCACATCGAGAAGTTCATCGGCGACGCCGTCGTCGCCCTGTTCGGCGTGCCGGCTGCGCACGAGGACGACGCCCTTCGCTGCGTCCGCGCCGCGGTCGAGGCGCGCGAGGCCGTTCGCGTGCTCGGCGACGACCTCCACTCACGGCTGGGAGTCCGGCTGGGCGTCCGGATCGGCATCAGCACCGGCGAGGTCGTCGTCGGCACCTCTCCGGCCGCCCGCACCATCGCGACCGGCGACACGATGAACACCGCCGCGCGGCTCCAGCAGGCCGCGCCCGTGGGCGAGATCCTGATCGGGGCCGCCACCCACCGGCTCGTGCACGGCTCGGTGATCGCCGAGGAGGTCGAGCCGCTCGCCCTGAAGGGGAAGGCCGACCCCGTCACCGCGTATCGCGTGGTCGTGCTCGACGACGACCCCGCCCGTCGCCTGCGCCCGGCGGCCACAGCCCTCGTCGGCCGCGCGCGCGAGCGGAGGATGCTCCAGGACGCGTTCGACCGTGCGGCGGAGGAGCGCTCGTGCCAGCTCGTGACCGTGCTCGGCACTGCGGGGGTGGGCAAGTCGCGCCTGGTGGCGGAGTTCCTGGCCGGCCTCGAGCCCGCCACTGTGTGCGCGGGCCGCTGCCTCTCCTATGGGGAGGGCGTGACCTACTGGGCGCTGGCCGAGGCGGTGAAATCGCTCGCGGGCGTCGCCGAGCAGGACTCCCCCGAGGAGGTGCGCGCGCGGCTCGAGGCGCTGGTCGAACCCGGGATCGCCGCTGAGGTGGCCGACGGGGTGGGCTCGCTGCTCGGCCTGGCCGGCATGAACGCCCGAGTCGAGGACGCCCGGGTGGCGCTGCGGCGTCTGTTCGAGACGGTGGCGGCACGGCAGCCGCTCGTCGTCGCCTTCGACGATGTCCACTGGGCGGAGCCGCCGCTGCTCGATCTGATCGACGATCTGGCCGATTCGCTCCCCGAAGCCCCCATCCTGCTCCTGTGCATGGCCCGGCCCGAGCTCGTGGACGAGCGGCCGGGCTGGTCGGGCGGCAAGCTGAACGCGACCACGCTGCTCCTCGAGCCGCTCTCCGAGACGGACGGCGAGACGCTTGTGCGTGAGCTCCTCGGCGCCGACCTCCCGGAGCGGGTCGCCGGCCGGATCGTCGCGGCGGCGGAGGGCAACCCGCTGTTCGTCGAGGAGCTGATCGGCATGCTCCTCGACGACGGCCACCTGCGCCGGGTCGGCGGAGGTGTGGAGGTCGCCGGCGCCGTCGAGCGCGTCGAGCTCCCGCCGACCATCCAGGCACTGCTCACGGCCCGGCTCGACCGCCTCTCGAATGCCGAACGCGGCGTCGTTGAGCGGGCGTCGATCGAGGGTCAGGTGTTCCACCTGGGGGCGTTGGCGGCGCTCGGGGCTGCTCCGGACGAGATCCTGCCCACGGTGCGGACGCTGGCGCGCAAGCAGCTCTTCCGCTCCGACCAGGCGGCCCTGCCCGGCCAGGACGCCTACCGCTTCCGGCACATCCTGATCCGTGAGGCCGCCTACGAGCGCGTCGCCAAGGAGGTTCGCGCCCGCTGGCACGCGGCATTCGCCGACTGGCTCGAGTCGCTCGCAGGAGAGCGGGTCAGCGAATACGAGGAGCTGCTCGGGCACCACCTTGCCGAGGCGGCGCGCTACCGGCTCGAGATCCGTGACATCGGCGCTGAGACGCAGATGCTGGCAGGGCGGGCGGCCACCCTGTTCCGGCGCGTCGCCGACCGTGCCGCGGCGCAGGGGGACTTCATGGCGGCCGCCGGCCTGCTCCGCCGGGTCGCGGGGCTCCTGCCGGCGGAGGATCCCGGGCGGCCGATCGCGATCGCCGACTGCGCCGGCTGGCTGCTCACGGCTGGCCACATGGACGCGGCCTTGGCGCTGTCTGCCGCCGCCGCCGCGGCCGCAGAGCCGACCGGCGACCGGGCCGCACAGCTCGTCTGCGACTCCCTCCGGCGGATGGTCGAGATGTCCACGAGCGCAGACGTCGGGGTCGACGCCGAGCGCGTGGCCCTCGACCACGCCCGGGCGGCCGCGGCGGAGACCGAACGGTCCGGCCGCCTCGGCGAGGCTGCCCGGCTCTGGTACATCACCGCGATTTGGGAGGGGAACACGCTCCTTCGCTGCGCACAGGCCCGGGAGGCTGCCGAGCGGACGCTCCGGCTCGGGCAGCGGGCGGAGTCGCCCTGGCTGGAGACGTTCGGGGCGGTGGGCGGTGTGATGTTCCTGCTGCGTGGGCGCGGCCGGATATCCGACCTGCTGCGGACGGGCGAGGAGGCGGCGTCCACGTTCGGGCGGGCCATTCGCGCCGACTACCTGGCCGACGCTGCGACGCTCCTCGCCCAGCGCGGGGACGCCGACGCTGCGCTTGCGACCGTCGCGGATGTGATCGCGATCGCGCAGGAGCTCGGGTACAAGGCGTACGTCTCCCAGTGGGTGCACGGCGCGGTGCTCGTCGACGCGGGGCGCCCGGCCGAGGCGATCGCGGCCCTCGAGCCCGCGGCCGCGACCGCGCGTGAGGTGGGCGACCTCGGTTCGGCAGCCTCGATCATCGGCCTCCTCGCCCGCGCCCTCGCCCTGACCGGCGAGGTGGATGAGGCGGCCCGCCGAAGCACGGAGGCCCGGGCGCTGACGACACCCTCCGACCGCTGGTCGGCGCTCCTGTGGCGCGGCGCCGCTGTGCGCGTCTGCGTTGCGCAGGGCAGGCCCGCCGAAGCTCGAGCGCTGGCCGACGAGCTGGTCGCCATTCTGGCCGACATCGACTACCCGGGCATCGAGTTTCACGCCCGCCTCGACGCGGCCGAGGGGTACCGGGCAGCCGGCGACCGCGACGCTGCCGAGGCGCTGCTGCGGCGCGCGATCGCCGACAGTGACGAGCGCGAAGCGGCCGGATTCGCCGCCCAAGCCGTGGCCGCGCTCGGGCGGCGTCACGACTCGAACGTGCCGCCTTGACGGCACCCTGAAACAGACGCCGTCCGCCGCAACAGGCGGAGATCGGCCATCCGCGTGGGTGGCTCTCAGCTGAGTGTGCGTTCGAGCAGGGTGGCGACGAGGACGAGCGTGAGTATCGGCGTCGTCGTGGAGTAGGAGAGGGCGGCGTTTCGCCAGTCCCAGCCTGGCCGTCGGCGGGCGACGCCGATGACCGCGAGCAGCGTGATCGTCAGCAGTGCGCCTACGGCTCCACCGTGCGGAATGCGGATGAGGTCGTCGATCAGGCCGGCGCCGAGCCCGACTGTGACGGCCGCCAGCGCGGTCGGCGGGCGCAGCAGGTCCTGGTAGCGCAGGTGGTTGATGGGGCGCTCGTTCTGTTCGTCTTCGACCGGTTCGTCGCCCGTTTCCCGCGCGTGTTGTGCGTGGGCGATGATCAGCGTTTCGATGGCGCCGATGTCCGCCGCGCGCTTGAAGGGCAGCGCCAACTCGCTTCGTTCGAGCTCGAGCACCAGCACGTCATGCGCAAGGCCGCGCCGGTGTGTGCCGCGGACGTCGACGTGGTGGATGCTTGAGACGTTCTGGAGACGGCCCGCCGAGATGTCGGCGATGACCATCCGGCGGTCGGTGGCAACCAGCATGCGGCGGCCGTCGGCGGCCACCAGGTCTGCGAAGGCGAGGATCGGCTCGGCCGGCGGGAGGTGCTGGGCGAAGGCGACCGTCTCGGCGGTGCCGAGTTCGATGCGGCCGGCCGCGGCATGTTTGACGCGACGCTCCTCCGGTTCGGGCGGAACGACACCGGACTCGGGCAGATGGCGCAGCACCTCCGCCGTGACGCGATCGCGTCGCAGATACAGGTTCGGCTTGATCGTGAGCCATGCGCCGCGGTTTCCGAGGAGCCAGACCTCTCCGCCCGGCTGGACGATGGCGCCGTCACAGGCGTCGAACCGCATCGAGTGGCACGTGCGCAGTACGCGCACGCTGACGCCCTCCGCGCTCACGGTCAGTCGTTGCAGCGGCCCGATCGGAATCGGCATCCGGCCCCAGCGCGTCCCGCCCGCGAACGTGCGGCCCTTGATCGGCGTGGTGGAAAGTGTCTCCAGCTTCTTCAGGCGATGCCCGACGCGGGTGCCGGTCGGAACCCGCACCAGCAGTGAGTCGCGGGCGGCGATCGCCTGGGAGGCGAGACCTTCGATCGATGGCGGGTCGACATCTTCGAATGGCTGCTGGCCGATCAGGCCAAGCGCAGCCGCGCCGAACAGCGTGGCGATGCGATTCTGGCGGTCATCGCCGAACCGCTGAGCGGCGGCCAGGGCATCGTCAATCTCGTGTTGGCTCGGCCCCTCCTCCGCGAGCTGTTCGAGCAACGTCAGCACCGTGTCGGTGACGGACTCGGCTCGAGCGCGTACCTCGGGCAGCCACAGCACGTTGTGAACACAGTCGGGCAGGGCGGTCACATCGGGATGAAGCGCGTAGATGAGTCCGTGCTCGCGGCGCAGCGCGTCGTGGGTGCGCCGAGCGAGCAGATGGTTGAGGAGGCGCCCGGCCGGTGACAGCTCGGTGACGAAGCTCAGTCCAACCGACGATGTCGTTGCCGAGAGCCAGCGTGGGTCGGTCGAGCGGGGTCGGCAGTCGTGTGCAGGCGGGGTGCCGTCTGGGAGGTTGAGCCGCATCGCGCTCAGGTCTGCGGTCGACCAGCAGATCGCGTTCGACCGGGTGAACCACTGGCGCGCCCAGCCGGTGAGTGCCTCTGGAGTGACCGAGCGCAGGCCGGTCTCGAACAGGCTCTCGAGGCCCAGTCCCCGCCAGCCGAACTGGATCGGCAACATGTCCAGAGAATCGGGGCGCTCCCGCGCCCGGTAGTCGCTCTCGGCAAGAAGCACGCGCCGCTCCACGTTGAGATCCTCGATCGGCGGCGCCGCCAGGCGGGGGCCGAGCTGCTCGAAGAACTCGCCGATCTGGGCTCGCGTCCCGCGGATGTGAAACTCGGTTACCGCTCCCCGCACGCTGCCGTTGACGCTATCGCCTTCCAGGCCGCGCAGTGCCAGATGCTCGACGAGGTGGCTAAACCCAGAGGTCGCCAGGGTCTCGTCGCAGTGTCCGACCCCGAAGACGATCCCGGCATCGAGCAGTTCATCGTCGCCGTCACCCGTCAGCAGACGCACGCCGTCCAGGGTTCGCGAAGATCGGATCCATTCCGGCATGGCGTCGATATCGGACAACGAAATGACGACCTTGAGCGACGGGCCGCCGTCGCCAACAGATCATGCAGCAGGCGCGTCGACGTCCTCGATCGCGACCGGCGCGGCTTGAAACGGCGAAAATCAGCTATCGGGACGGTCAGATTCGAACTGACGACCCCCTGCTCCCAAAGGTGATTCCGCTTGGGAAGCGGGGGGTACGAGAGGGCACGAGAGGCGCACGGCTCCACGTAACGGACCCCGGAGCCGTGCCCTCTCATATCCCTCGATAGCCTGTGGGGTGTGCGCAGATCACACAGCAGTTGTGGCCGGGCCTGGTCAGCGACATCCGCGCGACATGGGGCAGCGGCGCCGAGCAGGTGAGCGAAGTCGAGTTGATCCTGCTCGCCGGCGTGCTGCGAGCGCTTGACCGGCTCCGCGCGGTCGGCGCAGAGCTCACGAAGACTGGTGTGATGGTTGAGGGGTCGCGGAAACAGGCGCGGCCGCATCCACTCCTGCGCGTCGAGGCCGACCTCCGCACCGAGGTGGCGAGAGGATTCCAGCGGCTCGGCGTGAGCGGGTGGAATACGCGGAACCATGGCGTCGACGCCGAGGGGCGATTCATCGCTCGTCACTGAGCCCGCGGTTGGGCGTGGCAAGACCTTTTACTTGACTCGTTCCTTTGGGCACGAGGTGATAGCTTCTGCCAATTCCAGGTCGGTGGGATGCCCGAGCGCGGACGGCTCCCGATCTCCCGGCCGAGAGCACGATGACGAGGGGGAGTGAGATGCAGCGCAAGGCGTTTCTGATTGCAGTAATCGGGGCGGCGGCAGTTCTCGTCACGACGGCGATCGCTTTTGCGTCCGGCGGAGAGTTGTCCAAGCCCGAGACGATCCGCGTCAACCAAACAGGCGGCAAGATCACGTTCCTGCCCCTGAACACGAGCAAGAAGACCTTCGTGGGCGACATGGTCGTGGTCAACGGGCCGGTATTCAGCACTGAAGGGTCGAAGGTCGGCAGCCAGCATGCCGTGTGCACTCTGATGGACACGAAGGGTGTCGTCGGTGAGTGCTCGATCACAACGTTTCTTAAAGCCGGCTCGATCGCTGTGCGCGGACCAGTTCACTTCGGCGTCAACGACCGAACGAGGGGCGCGATCACTGGCGGGACCGGCAAGTATCGCAACGCGCGCGGCCAAGTCGTGTTCATCAACTCGACGGGCAACACCGAAGGATTCCTCTTCCAGCTAGAACCCTGAACTCGGCGCAGCGGGGTGGGTCGAGCGTCCGACCGACCCACCCCAAACCGGCGTGGGCCGCGCTTAATGGGCGTCCCGGCCCTACGAATCCCAGCGCAGGCGACTCCGCCAAGCCGCGCCACGCGGCTAGAGGCCGCTCATAGATTCAAAAATGGACAGTCGGGACGGTCAGATTCGAACTGACGACCCCCTGCTCCCAAAGCAGGTGCGCTACCAGGCTGCGCCACGTCCCGGGTCTCGCGGCCAGTGTACGTGAGCGGCGCGCGGCGCCGGAGCCCGCCTCAGCTGCCGGCCTGGTCGAGCCGGGCCTCGGCGCGCGTCGGCTCGAAGAGCTCGACCGGGTTGCCCGACGGGTCCTCGACCAGGATCTGCTTGCCGCCGACCCCTGTGACGATGTCGTTGCGGAAGTGCGCACCGGCTCCGCGCAGTTGCTCGACCGCCGCCTCGAGGTCGGAGACCTCGAGCGAGAAGCGATTCCAGCCTCCCGGTGCGGGCACCGTCCCGTCCGGCATGGCCTGGCCGCCACCCGGGCCGCCACCCGGCGCGCTGAGCACGAGCCGCAGGTCGCCGCGGGACAGCATGGCGAAGGCCGGGGCGGGGTGCATGTCCTCGTGGAAGCCGAGCTGCCCGCAGTAGAACTCGATCGCGGCATCGACGTCGTGGACGATGTAGCGGACGCTGACGGTGGTCATGAGCCCTCCCTGTGCGTGGTTCCCTGCCCAGGCAACGTAGTCGGACACGGCGGCCACCGTCCCGGCCGACCGTAGAAATCCGCACCGAGCCGTGCGTGGCTGCCCCGATGCGCGTGCGCCGGGCGGGCGCGATCATGTCGGTGCCACACGGAGGAGACGTCTGATGAATGCCCTTGTTGCCTCGGCCAGCCGGCACGGAGCCACGCGCGAGATCGCCGACCTGATCGGCGCCACTCTTGCCGACCGCGGGATCGCGACCGACATCCGCGAGATCGACAACGTGTGCACGCTGGTCGGCTACGACGCTGTCGTGATCGGAAGCGCCGTCTACATGGGCGACTGGATCTCGGCCGCACGGACCTTCGTCGAGCGCCACGCCGGCGAGCTCGCCGAGAGGCCGACGTGGCTCTTCAGCAGCGGCCCGATCGGCGATCCGCCCAAGCCGGGCGCCGACACGGCTGTCAAGATCGACGACCTCGTCGCGGCAGCCCACCCCCGGGAGCATCGGGTGTTCGCCGGCCGCCTGGAGCTGCGCAGGCTCGGGCTCGTCCAGCGCACGGTCGCCCGGGCGGTGCACGCCGGCGAGGGCGATTACCGCGACTGGGGTGCGATCCAGGAGTGGGCGACGGGCATCGCCGACGACCTGGAGGATCTCGACCTCAGCGTCGCCGAGGGCTGAGCGCGGGAAACCCGCGCCCGAGATCGGTGTCCGCCCGGATGTACGACGGCCCTGCCGGCGTCGATGATTGAGGCCGAGGAACCGACGCCCGCTGATCGCGGTCGAGCCCGGCATGACCCGGGCGTCCGGGGTTCGACTCCCCGGCGGCGGTCATCCAGAGCGAGGTTGTGAGATGCCCTCATCGCCCGGCACCCCGGCGTTTGCCCACCGCCGGGCTGTGTCCAGTCCGCGCCGGCTACGGGTGGATCAGGACAGGTGTGCCCGGCCGCAGCGCCTGCTTGAGAATCGCGAGGGCGGCCGCCGAGACCCGCAGGCAACCGGCCGACGCCGCCGTTCCCAGCGAGGCGGGGTTGTTGGTGCCGTGGATGGCGAGCTGGTCGCCGCCGCTCCAGCCGGGCGGAAGGTGCGGCTGGTGGCCGGACAGGCCGAAGGCATACCAGCCGTATGGGCCGGACGGGTCGCCTGTCGCGATCGGGTCGGTGACGCTGAAGCGGCCGATCGGCGTGGGCGAGTCCGGCGCGCCGATCGCGGCCGCGAACGAGTGCAGCACGCGCGAGCCCCGCATGAGCATCACCCGCCGCCGTGAGAGGTCGGCCTGCACCCAGATGCTCGTGTGCACCTCGCGGCGCCCGCGCAGCGTGACCCAGCCGGTGCGCCCGTTCGGCGTCCAGGGCAGGACGACCTGCGCCCAGCGGCCGTCTCGGCTCGTCGCAACGGCCCACAGCCAGGTGGGGGTGCCGAGGGGCGTCCGTGCCGGGAGCGAGCCCAGGATGCGGCCGCGCGGCACAGCCCGCACGACGGTGCCCGCCGACTCGTCCACTAGCGTGAACGCATGCTTCTGCGTCCGTCTGGGAGGAGGCCCGGCGCTGTCGGCGCGCACCGCCGGCGCGAGGGCGCCGAGGCGCACCGTCTGCAGCGCCGTCGCCCCCGCGGGGGGTGCCAGATAGAGGCCGATTGTGGCGACGAGCAGGAGGATCGGGGCACGCATGGACGAGTGTCATCGGCACGTCCCGCGCGCCGCTTGAGTCGCCGCCCCGGCGCGCGAGGGCTACAGGTTCTGAGTGTCGCGGCCGATATACGCGAGTGACTCCGTGACCCTCCCAAGGAGCAGCTCCGTGAAACGATCATCGGGAATCGTCGGGCTGGCCACCCTGGCCGCTCTGGCCGTTCCAGTTGCCTTTTCGGCCTATCGCCTGACGCGGCCGCGCAACTACACGCAGACCCGCGAGTTCCGGGCGCTGGCCGGTGGCTACCTCATTTAGTGGACGTCGCCGCCCGGGTGGCGGTGACTCCACTTCCACCGATTCCGGGATTCACACCACCGCTTCCACCCGCGAGGATGCGGACATGCTGATCCGCTCCCCCTCGGACGATCCCACCCTTGATCGCACGGAGGCCATGCTGCGGCGCTTGCAGGTCTGCGGCAGCTCGGAGCAGGCGGCGTTCCTGGTCGCCGAGGAGCTGCCCGGCCTCGTCGGCGCCGACTGGGCGGCCTTCTTCGCGGCGCCGGCGACCGGGCGCGATGCCGCCGAGCGGCCTCACCAGAGCCTGATCGATGCCGCGCTCGCGCACAGCTGCGTGTACTCGCACGGAGAGCCGCCGACCGTCGCCGCCGTCCCGGTGTGCTCGGCCGGTACCCCGATCGGGGTCATCCTGATCGGCCGCGCCGCCGGCCTGTGCGTGCCGCAGCTGCGGACGGCGGCGCTCGTCGCCGAGCATGCGGGTGCGCTTGCGCCGAGCCTTCCGCTCGCCAAGACCGCCTAGCCTGACGCCGGCTCAGACCTCGCTGCTGCTCTCCGTCCGCGCCTGACGCTCGAGGCCGCGGCGAAGCGCGCTGATCAGATCCTGCGGCGAGGCGCCGTCGCCGGTGTCGGGCTCGATGGGCACGATCGGCCGGCACTCCTGGCAGAACGGCGCCGTCAGGTCATCGCGCCGGTCGTCGGGCAACGGGTGGCGTGTGAACACCTCGCCGGGCGGGATACCGCGGCCGCAGCCGCGGCAGGACACGGTCAGCGAGTCGAACACCTGCGGCTCGCCCGCCTGCACGCGGCCGATGTCGCTCACGCGCGCGCCGCCCGCCTCGGAGAGGCTGCGTCGCGGAATCGCCCTGTTGGTGTGGTGCTTGTGGCCTGCCACCTGGTGCAGCGGGTCGAACGACCGTCCAAGAAGCCGGGGTCGGCGTGAGGCTACACCGTCGAGTGCCCGCGCGCTAGCTCGATCGGCCGCAAGGCCGCCGGCGCGGTTGATCGGCGGGCGATCTCTGGTCTACAATCTGGGGCTGAGTCCAGCAGCGGGCTCGTCGTAGCCGGGGGGTGTCGACTGTCCGCCGGACGCAGAGGCGGCGCCCTCCGTCCTTCACCGGGAGGGAGGTCGTCATGTCGATGCTGCAGCCACAGGTCAAGGTCGACCAGATCGGCCGCTCGCTATGGGTCGTCGAGCTGCATGGGGAGCACGACCTCGCCACCGTCCCGGATCTGCGCGCCGAGCTGGCCGACGTGTCCGCGCCGGGGGTGGCGGTGATCGTCGACCTGACGCGGGCGACCTTCATCGACTCCTCGATCCTCAGCGAGCTGATCCAGGCCCAGCTACGGGCCGACGGCGCCGAGGATGAGGGATTCGCCGTGGTTGCGCCGCCCGATGGCTTTCCGGCGCGGGTGGTGGGGATGGCGAGCATGGGTGCCCGCCTGGCCGTGTACGCAGACCGGGCCCGGGCCGCGAGCGCCATCGGCGCCCTCGACGCCACGGGATAAGCGTGCCGTCAGCCCGGGCCGGGCGGCCGGGTGCGCTCATCGACCAGCTTTTTGGCGACGTCGCGCAGCTTCATGTTGGCCTGCTGCGAGACCTGGACGAGGTGGGCGAAGGCCGTATCGGCGTCGACGTGCTCGTCGGCCATGATGATGCCCTTCGCCTGCTCGATCACGGCCCTCGACCGCATCGCCTCGGACATGTCGTGGGCGAGCTGCGCGGTCGCGCGATACGCCTCGACGCCCTGGATCGCGGCCGCGAGCTGGCGCGCGAAGCTCTCGGCCGCCGCCATCTGCTGGCGGCTGAGCCCGAGCCGGCGCTCGGCATAGAAGTTCAGCGACGCGGTCACCTCGGCGGTCTCCGTCGGGATGTGCATCGAGAGGGTCGAGCGCACGCCGAGCTGCGCCGCGGTGCGGGTGAAGTGCCGCCAGCGCTCGTCCACACCCGCATCCTCGACGTAGACGGGCGCGTGGGGCTCGAGCACCGAGAGGCACGGGCCTTCGTGCGACTCGTACTGGGCGTCGTCGAGCGCCACGAGCCGTTGATCGGTCGCCGCGATCGTCGCGAGGCCCTGCTCGGAGTGCCGCGTGGTCACCGTCGCGGCGTCGAACGCGAGCACATCGACGGCGGTCTCGAGGATCAGGTTCAGCAGCCGGTTCAGCCGCGTCTCGGCCGCATCCGTTTCGCGCTGGCTCATCGGGCGTGCTCAGATCAGCCCCCCGGAGCAGATAGACGCGCGACGGCCGGCTGCACGCAAGCGGGGGGCATGGGCCCGGGCGAAGTCAGACGCTCGTGCGAACGCTAGCACCCGCAGGGCGTACACTGCGGGCCGGAGTCCAGCAGCGCGGCTCGGTCGCAGTGCGAGGTGCGCGCTTCGCCGTGAGTCCATCGCGGGCGCCGCGGGTACCTCTCTGCCGAAGGGGTCACGCGATGTCCGACGCGAGCGCAGACACGAACGGCGACGAGCTCTACCACGTCCAGGTCCGCTATCCCCGCGGCGATCGCTGGATCACGCTCGCGTGTGAGCGGGAGCGACGGGTCGCCGCGCGGCGCGCAGCGCTCGTGTTCCCCGAGGTCGTGAACACGAGGGGCGAGCACGCGATGCAGGTGCGGGTGATCCACGGCGCACAGCTCGCCGCCGAAGACAGGGCGGCCCCGTCGGTGCCTCGACGGACGTCTCGTGAAGGCCACGAGGGTTGGTAGCCTGTGGCATGGCCACCGGGTGGGCGAGGCTTCCGTACGAGGAGTGGAGCACGACGTGTGACACGTTGCACGCCCACACCCAGGTGCTGGGGAAGCTCGCGGCGGCCCTTGCTGCACCCGCGCCGCAGCTGCAGCACGCCGCGCTGCGCGTGACCGCACGGGGCTGGGAGACCCTGCCCCTCCCTGCGCCCGACGGTTCGGGTGCGGTGGTGGTCGCACTCGATCTTCACGCCCACGAATCGGTCGTCGAACACAGCGACGGGAGGGTTCACCGCGTGGCGCTGACTCCCGATCGGCCGGTGGGCGAGGTCACGCGAGCGGTGCTCGCCGCGGTCAGGAGCCTGGGGGGCGACGTCGCGATCGATCCGACCCCGCAGGAGGTGTCGTGGAGCGTCCCCCTGGACGAGGACGATCAGCACTCCGAGTACGACCCGGGCCAGGTTGCCGCCTACTTCGCCGCTGCGACCCGCGCGGCGCTCGCTCTGGCTGCGTTTCGTGCGCCGTTTCGCGGCCGCTCGACACCGGTCAACGCATGGTGGGGTTCCTTCGACCTGGCGGTGAGCCTGTTCTCCGGCGCCCCCGCCGCGCCGCCGGCCGCCGACTTCATCTCGCGAAACGCGATGGATGCGCAAGAGATCGCGATCGGATGGTGGCCCGGCGACGCCCGCTACCCCAGGGCAGCGTTCTACGCCTATGCGCACCCGGCGCCCGACGGGTTCGCGGCGGCCACCCTCAGCCCGGCCGCCGCCCGGTGGGAGGCCGCACTGGGCGAGTACGTGCTGGATTGGGACGATGTCTGTGCCGGCCCCGACCCGCACGCGGCCGCCGTCGGCTTCGCCCGCTCGGCGTTCCACCACGCCTGCACGGTGTGTGAATGGGATCCCGCGCTCGCCGCCACCGCCGAGGGCGCACCACCGCCGGTCGTCTGACCACGGATCGGGCCTGCGCGAACGGCTCGGCGCAGACGATTGAGCGGGCGCGAATGCCTCCGCGTGGTTGGAAACGGCGCCCACCACCCGGGCCGCCCGGGCAGTGGGCGCCACGATCCACTTAGTCGAGATCGATCACCGTCTGGCTGACCGTCTGGTTTGTCGGCGTTGATACCGCTTGGCCCGCGGCGCGGTCGTAGCGGCCGGTGCCCCCAGTGATGGCGATGTGCACGGGCGCTGTGCTCGACTCGCGCTCCGGCACGTTGGCGGTCCCTGTCAGAGTGCCTCCCGGCAGGTGATACACGCCGTTGCACTGGAGCGTCCCGCCGAGAACGATCTCGCACACCACGGAGCTGTACCCGATCAGTCGGCCGCCGGCGCTCTTCAGATTCGAGCGGAAGATCGCCTGATCGCCGGGGGCGCCCTGCTGGGTGTGGCTGATGTTCACGAAAGTGGCGCCTGTCTGCAGCTCGGTGAGATTGATGGTTCGCTCCCGATGGCCGCTGCCGGCGTGGGCGAGCGATACCCCGCCGATCGCGGCCGCCAGCACACCGGCCGCCAGTGCCGTCGTCACCACCTGTGCAGTGGTGCGAGTGATCTTCGTCCTCATCGGAGCCTCCTGTCGTTGGTTGACGCCCACCACGGTACGGAGAGGGAGCGGCCGCGTCATCGGCGGATCGCGCGATCTTCGGGTCATCCGATCGGCGGAAATGTCGCCAGTCCGCGATCAGCCGATCGGCCGATGACAGCGTTCGGAGCCGGGTCTATGGTGGGTCGCGTGAGTACGCGCACGATCAACCTTGGCCTGCGCCGAGTCGACGCAATCCAGCTCGATCGGGCGCTGGCCGTGATCCTGTCGGCGGCGCTGCAGGTAGAGGTGTGGCTGACAGGCCCGGTCGACAACGCCGTCGTCCTCTCGGTCGCGTGTCTGCCGGTCACGCTGGGGGTGGCGGTGCGCCGTCGCCACCCCGCTGGTGTCGGAATCGGCGCGGGGCTGCTCGCCGATCTGGTCGCCGGCACCGTGGGTCCGCCCAACTTCATCAGCTACGGCCTGGGGTGGATGTGCTGCATGTACGCATTCGCCGTGTGGGCGCCGCGGCGAGCATTCGGGGTTGGCCTGGTTGTCATCTCCGCCGGCGGACTGGCAACTGCCCTTGAGCCGAGTGCAGACCCGAAGTCGACGGTGCAGTTCGTTGCCGTGTCGACGGTGGTGATCCTGCTGGTTCACCGTCTGGTTGGGGATCGCGAACGTCGGGCGCAGATGGCCGAACGGGAGCGCGACGTGTCAAGCCGGGAGGCGGTCGTAGAGGAGCGCGCGAGGATCGCGCGGGAGCTGCACGACGTGATTGCGCATCACGTCTCCATGATTGTGCTGCAGGCGGGCGCCGAGCGGCGGGCGCTCGAGCAGTCCGGCGCCGGCAGCGAGGTGTTGGAGACGATCGAGCGCACCGGCCGCAGCGCACTCACCGAGACTCGCCGACTGCTGGGGATGTTGCGCGCGGACGGCGACGAGTCGCTCGCCCCACAGCCTCGGCTCGGAGACGTGCCGACGCTCATCAGCCAGGTGTGCGAGGCGGGATTGCCGGTCGAGCTCGAGGTGGACGGCGAAGCGCGCGAACTGCCGGCGGGCATTGAGCTGTCCGCGTACCGGATCGTGCAGGAGGCGCTGACGAATGCTCTCAAACATGCGGGCGATGCCCACGCCACGGTGCGCATCCGATATCAGCCGCACGCCATCGAGATCGAGGTGATCGACGATGGCGCCGGGTCGGGTGACCGGGCTCGTAGCGGCGGGCATGGGCTCGTCGGGATGCGCGAGCGGGTTGCCCTGTACGGCGGGCGCATCGACGCCAGCCGGTTGCACGACGGAGGGTTCATGGTGCACGTCACGCTGCCGGTCGCATGATCCGGCTCATGGTGGTCGACGATCAGGCGCTCGTCCGCGTCGGGTTGCGCAAGATCCTTGACGGCGAGCCCGACATGGCGGTGGTGGGGGAGGCCGAGGATGGGTCGCGGGCGGTCGCAGCGGCCGCCACACTCCGACCTGACGTTGTGCTGATGGACATTCGCATGCCCGGGTTGGACGGCATCGAGGCGACGCGCCGGATCATGCGTACCGGCGATGCCAGCCGGATCATGATCCTGACCACATTCGGACTGGATGCGTACGTCTACGACGCGCTGCGGGCGGGTGCCAGTGGGTTCATGCTCAAGGATGCGCCTCCGGAGGAGATCGTGGCGGCGGTGCGAGTGGTGGCCAGCGGGGATGCTCTGCTCGCGCCGGCGGTGACGAAGGCAGTGATCGAGGAGTTCGCGCGTCAGCCGCAGCCGGCCCCGCACTCCGACCCGCCGTCGGCGGTCGCCGAGCTGACGCCGCGCGAGCAGGAAGTGCTGGGGCTCATGGTGCGTGGGCTGTCGAACCCTGAGATCTGCCAGCAGCTCGTGATTAGCGAGGCAACCACGAAGACGCATGTCGCGCACATCCTGCAGAAGCTCGGCCTGCGCGACCGCGTCCAGGCGGTCATCTACGCCTACGAGTCGGGCCTGGTCGCACCCGGCGCGGCCGACTAACCTCGGGCCTGCGCGTTCGATGATGGCGGTCGAGTGAGCGGGGGCGGCAGGATTCGAACCTGCGACCGTCAGCTTAGAAGGCTGCTGCTCTATCCCCTGAGCTACGCCCCCCTCCGCGGGCAAGGGTACTTCAGTCGCCGCCGGGGTCGACCAGCCGCTCCCGCACGGCGCGCAGGGCCGCCTGGGTGCGGTCGGTGACTTCGAGCTTGCGCAGGATCGCCGAGACGTGGGTCTTCACGGTCTTCTCCGCGAGCGAGAGCCGCAGCGCGATCGCCTTGTTCGGCATGCCCCGGGCGATCAGCTCGAGCACCTCCCGTTCGCGCGCGGTCAGCTCGACGGCCGCGCCCTGGGGCTCGCGCAGCTCGCCGACGAGGCGCGCGGCCGCGTCAGGGTGCAGCGGGGAGCCGCCGGAGTGGGCCGCGCGGATCGCGGCGAGCAGCTCGGCCGGCTGGGCGTCCTTGAGCAGGTAGCCGGCGGCGCCCGCGCGCATCGCGGTGAGCACCCGGTCGTCGGCGGGGAAGCTCGTGAGCACCACCACCCGGGGGGCGGCGTCGCCCGCCCGGATCCGGCGCAGGGCCTCGAGGCCGTCGCCCTCGGGCATGACCATGTCGAGCAGGACGACGTCCGGCCGCAGCCGCTCCGCCTGCGCCGCCGCCTCGAGCCCGCCGCCGGCCTCGCCGGCGATGACGATGTCGGGCTGCAGCTCGAGGTAGGTGCGCAGGCCCTGGCGCACGACCGGGTGGTCGTCGGCGATCAGCACCCGGATCGGCGCATCAGCCACCGGGCACCTCGACCCACACGGTCGTGCCCGCTCCCGGCTGCGAGCGCAGCTCGAGCCGGCCGCCGACCGCGCGCGCCCGCTCCGCCATCACGGTCAGGCCGAGGTGCTGCGAGCGCACGAGCGGGTCGGCCGGGTCGAAGCCTCGTGCCGTCGTCGGTGATCTCGAGCGTGCTGCGGCCGGGCCCGAGATCGAGGGCGAGCCCGATATGGGCGGCGCCGGAGTGCTTGAGCGCGTTTTGGAGCGCCTCCTGGGCGATCCGGTAGAGCTCCCGCTCCGCGCTCGCACCGGGCGCGGCGTCGCCGCGCACCGTCATCTGCACGCGCGCCGGGTGGACGCGGCCCAGCACCTCGATGTGCTTGCGCAGGGTCGCCACCAGGCCGTCCGCCTCGAGGTCGGCGGGCCGCAGCTGGAACACCAGCGAGCGCATCTCGGCCCGGGCCTCGGCGGCCAGCCGGCGCACCTCGGCGAGCTGCCTGGCCGCCTCGGCCGGGTCGCGGTCGATCAGCTCGGCCGCCGCCTCCGCGGTGAGCGTCAGCGAGAAGAGCGTCTGCGAGACGGCGTCGTGCAGGTCGCGGGCCAGCCGGTTTCGCTCCTCGATCACCGAGAGCTCCCGGCTGCGCTCGTGCACGCTTGCGGTGGCGATGGCGACCGCGGCGTGGGCGGCGAAGAGCTCGATCAGCTCCTGGTCGGCGTCGGAGAACTCGTCGGCACCGATCTTGTCGGTCAGGTAGAACGCGCCGGCCACCACGCCGGCCGACACGATGGGGACGCCCAGGAAGGACGTCATCCGGGGATGCGCGGCCGGCCACCAGCGGAAGCGGGGATCGCGCGAGATGTTGGCGGTGCGGTGCGGCAGCGGCCGCTCGAGCATGGCGCCCAGCAGGCCGTGCGTGCGCGGGAGCGGGCCGATCGCCGCGATCAGCTCGTCGCTCATGCCGGTCGTGATGAAGTGCGAGAAGCCGCCGTTGCCGTCGGGGATGCCGACCGCCGCGTAGCGGCAGGTCGCGAGCCGCCGGGCCGCCTGCACGAGGCCGCGCAGCGTCGCCTCGAGCGACGGCGCGACCGCGATCGCCGCGACCGCCTCGGCGACCGCGCGCAGCGCCGCTCCGGTCGGTTCAGCGACCGCTGCGCGTGCGGGCCGCGTCATCGCCGCGGGCGAGCAGGAAGGCGGAGATCACCGCCACGACGACCACGCCGAAGACGGGCGCGAGGGAGACGAGGCTTTGGATCGAGACGCTCATGCGGTCACCTCATGGTACCGGTGGTTGCTCCGCGCGTACATCGAGCAGCTGGTGCAGGGCCGTCCCGAAGCGGTCGTGGCGCACGGTCACCCCGGCCCGGCGGGCCTCGGCATAGCGCAGCGACATCTCCAGGAGCTCGAGGCAGAGCATGACCCTGGCCGCCTCGGGCGGCTGGTCGAGGGCGCGCAGCCACCCGGGCGCCCGCTCCAGCGTGTCGGCGACCGCCCGCGGCGGCGGCAGGTGGCGGGCGTTCAGGGCCACCAGCAGCCCGTAGTGCAGCGCGTCGAGGCCGACCGGGACGCCGTCGCGGCTGCGCTCCCAGTCCCACACGACCAGCCGTCCGTCCAGGCGGCGCATGTTCCAGGGCGTCCAGTCGCCGTGGCCGCGCCCGAACCCGAGCGTCATGGCCTCGGCCTCGGCGGCGACCGCATCCGCCGCGGCTGCCAGATCGGCGCCCGCCGCGTCGATCCGCCGCAGCGTGTCCGCCCACCACTCGCTCTCGGCCAGCGACAGGCGGGTGATGCCGCCCCCCAGGGCGAGCTCGTGGGTGGCGTCGCGGGGCGGGTCGGGCGCCGTCACCGCCACGCCGCCCACCAGCGGCTCGACGACGGCGAGCGTGTTTCCCTGCCACTCCTCGGAGTGCAGCAGCCGTGCCACCTTGAATGTGCGCGGCGCGTCGCCGCGGGCGGCGAAGGTGCGCAGCGCCTCGGCCTCGGCGGCGACCAGCGGCCCTGTGAGATCGTTCCAGCCGACCTTCGTGTACGCGAGCACTCGACCGCCCGGCTCGGAGACCTGCACCACCGGCTTGCCGTTCGGCCGGGTCGCGCCCACGCGCACCGCGAGCTCGACCGCGTCCGCGCCCAGGACGGCGGCCAGGTGATGGCGCAGGACGAGGTCCGGGAGCTCCGCGTCGCCGACCCCGGGGGCGACGCGACACGGCCAGGCGGCTGCGGCTCGCCCGCTGCGGGACGCCCGTGCGCAGCGCGGCCGCCACGGCCTCGGTCGCAGCGCGGCCCTTGCGGCCTGGAAGGAGCAGGAATTGGCGGGCCGCGGCGGCGGCGCCCCGGCCCGATCGCGGCGGGACGAGGATGCCCGGCCGGCGCAGCGACGGCAGCACCACGTAGCGGTCGACCGCGCGCCAGCCGGCGGGAACGTCGGGCCCGGCGTGGACGCGATCGCCCGTCGCCGCCAGACCGCGCATGCAGGCGTCGGCATCCCTCACGCCGAACACCGTACCCGTGGAGGCTTCGAGAACCCGTCAATCACGTGCCAATACTGCCAATGTGCAGGGTTGACGCAAAACTGGCGGGGAGTACCATTGGTTGGGGAGGCCGGGTGTTACTGGACGATCCAGCACCCCCGCAGAACCGGCGTCCCCACGCCGGGCGGAGCCGATTGGTTGCGGCACCGTGCTCGGCCATGCCGAGAACGCCCGATCGCAGACGACCCGAGAGGACCGAGTGGTGGAAAACGGATGGTATGAGTCGGTTTCGCTGAGCGACTATGTCGGTGTCGTCTGGCGGCGCAAGTGGATCGCGCTCCTGGTGACCGTCATGGTCACGGCAGCGGCGATCGGGTTCTCCGAGCGGCAGCAGAAGCTGTTCGCGGCGACCTCGCAGCTCGTGAACACGACGTCGACGACGAGCTCGGCGGTCGCGAAGAACTCGAGCGGCAACTCGTGGTCGACCTCCTACACGCCGCTGCTCGACACCGTGCGGGCGGCCAACTTCGTGGTCAAGCGCAGCGGGCTGACCGGGATCACCGGCGCGGAGCTCCTGGCCGAGACGACGATCGCGGCGGATCCGAACGTCGACGCCATCGACTTCACCGTCAGCGACACGAACCCGCTCACCGCCCAGAAGCTCGCCACCGCGTGGGCGCGGGAGACGCAACCTGTACTCGAACCTGCTGAACAAGATCGGGCTCAAGGCCACGATCGCGCAGGAGACGAAGTCGCTCGACCACTACAACGCGATCATCACGAAGAGCATCGCCCATCCCGGCAGCGTGCTGCCCGGGACGCTGACGCTCGCGAAGGCGCAGGCGGCCGTCCTCACGGCCACGATCGCGAAGAAGACGACGACGCTGCAGAACTCGGGCCTCCAGCTCGTGAGCCGCGGGCGCCCAGTCCGCGAACCAGACCCAGCCCAAGACGACGCGAAACGCCGCCATCGGCCTCGTGCTCGGCCTGATCCTGGGCATCATCCTGGCCTTCCTGCAGGATCTGCTCGACACCCGCGTGCGCACGGCCACCGAGGTCGGCCGGCGGCTGCGGCTGCCGCTCCTGGCCAGCGTGCCGACACGGCCGCGCGCGCTGCGCGAGTACCCGGTGGTGCTGCTCTCGCCCCAGGGCGGGGCGCAGATGCCGACGGCCGAGGCGTTCCGCATCCTCAAGCTGAACCTGTCCTCGACTCTGCGCCGCGGGATGAAGGTGATCATGTTCACCAGCGCCTCCGACGCCGAGGGCACCTCGACGACCATCGCCAACCTGGCCGTGGCGCTCACCCGCGCCGGCCAGCACGTGGTCGTCGTCGACGCCAACATGCGCCGCCCGGCGCTGGGCGGCGTGTTCGGGCTCGACGACCGCATGGGCGTGAGCGACATCCTCTCGGGGCACAGCCAGCTCGGCGACGCCCTCACGATCGTCGAGGTCAGCCGTGACCATCCGCTCGACGCGAGCTCCAACGGCTCCGGAGGCGGCGGCGGGCTGCTCGAGGTGCTGCCGGCCGGCCCGATCCCGGGCGACGCCGCGGAGCTGCTCGACAGCCGGGCGATGACCGACCTGCTGCGCGAGCTGCGCGGCCGCGCCGATGTCGTCCTCGTGGACGTGCCGCCGATGCTGCCCGTGACCGACGCCATGGTGCTCGGCACGAAGGTGGACGCCGTGGTGGCCGTCGCTCGCGCGCGGCTGGCCAGCCGGCCGCATCTGGTCGCCTTCGGCCGTGCCCTCGAGGCGTGCGCCGCACCGCGGCTCGGGTTCGTGTTCGTCGGCGGTGTGCCGGACGATGCGCAGGAGTACGGCGGCTACGTGGGCTCTACGCCGGCCCCGGCCGACGCGATCCCGCAGCCCGGACAGGCACGGGAGACCGAGCTGCTGTGAGAGTCGTGCTGGTCTGCTCCTCGGGCGGCCATCTCATCCAGCTCCACCAGCTCAAGCCCTGGTGGAGCAAGCACGAGCGCCGGTGGGTCACGTTCGACCTGCCCGATAGCCGGTCGCTCCTGCAGGACGAGGATGTCACCTGGGCCCATCACCCGACGACGCGGAACTTCCGAAACGCGCTCCGCAACCTCATGCTCGCGGTGCGGATGCTCCCGCGCTGGCGCCCGGACGTGGTCGTCTCCGACGGGGCGGCCGTGGCGTTCCCGTTCTTCATCGTCGCGCGCATCCTGCGCATCCCGACCGTCTACCTCGAGGTCTACGACCGTATCGACTCCCCGACGCTGACCGGCCGTCTGTGCCGGCCGCTGTCGAGCCTGTTCCTGGTGCAGTGGGAGGAGCAGTGCCGCTTCTACCCCGGTGCCCGCGTGATCGGGGGGCTCTTCTGAGCGCCGAGCTGCCCCTCGTGTTCGCGTCGGTCGGCACCGACTACCACCCCTTCGACCGGCTCTCGCGGTGGATCGACGCCTGGCTCGAGGCCGGCGGGTCGGATTCGGCTCGCTGCTTCGTGCAGACCGGTACCTCGGCCGTCCCGCGCCTGGCCGAGCATCGCCAGTATCTCGGCCACGCCGAGATGGAGGCCATGGTGCGCGAGGCGGCGGTCGTCGTCTGCCATGGCGGGCCGGGCACGATCATGCTCGCCTCGACGCTCGGCAAGCGGCCGATCGTCGTGCCGCGGCGCAAGCGCTACGGCGAGCACGTGGACGACCACCAGCTCTCGTTCACCGAGCGCATCGCCGCCGAGGGGGCGATCGTCCTTGCCCAGTCCGAGGAGGACCTGCGCTCGTGCCTCGACGCGGCGCTCGGGCGCGACTCCGAGGCCAGGCTCCCGCCCAGCGGCGCCGGCCCCGCCCGCGCGGTCGCGATGTTCGAGCAGCTCGTCGACGAGCTGATGATGCAGGTGAACGGGGCGAGCAAGAACGTCGTCCGGTCGGCGCCGGTCTCCCGGCGGCGGGCATGACCGACGTACCCGTGCTCTACATCGGCGGCTGGGGGCGGAGCGGGTCGACCCTGCTCGCACACGTGCTCGCCGAGGTGCCGGGCTTCGTCTCGGTGGGCGAGCTGCGCTACGTGTGGCAGGCCGGCCCGGCCGGGAACGAGCTGTGCGGCTGTGGCCTCGCGTTCGCCGAGTGCCCGTTCTGGACCGCAGTGGGCGCGGAAGCCTTCGGCGGCTGGGACAAGGTCGACGTGGACGAGGTGCTCGCGCTCGAGGCGGCCGTGCTGCGCCACCGCAAGATCCCGCTGCTCGCGATGGGCAAGCTCGCCCCCGAGCACGCCCGCCAGGTGCACCGCTACGCCGAGCTGACCGCCGACCTCTACCGCGCGATCCTGACGGTGTCCGGCGCGCAGGTCGTCGTCGACTCGACCAAGAACCCGCCCTACGCCTACTTCCTGCGCGCGGCCGAGACCGCCGGCGTGCGGCTGCGGGTGCTGCACCTCGTCCGCGACAGCCGCGGCGTCGTGCACTCGTGGATGAAGCGGGTCTCGCGGCCCGAGGTCACGAACGGCGACGGCGCCTACTTCCAGGAGTTCTCCCCGTTCAAGGCGGGCGTGCGCTGGATGCAGTGCAACCTGGCGTTTGACGCGCTGCGGCGGCTGGGCGTGCCGACCGTGCGGATGCGGTACGAGTCGCTCGCGGCCGATCCGCGCGGCGAGCTCGAGCGCATGTTCGCGGCGATGGGCGAGTCCGGCGAGCACGACCTGTCCGCGGTGGGCGACTCCGTGCAGGTGGCCGGGCAGCACAGCGTGCGCGGCAACCCGATGCGCTTCGCGCATGGCCGCCAGCAGGTGCGCGCCGACGAGGCCTGGCGCACCGGCATGGCCGGCAAGACTCGCTCGCTCGTGGTACTGGTGACCTGGCCGCTGCTGCTTCGCTACGGCTATCTCCGCCAGGCATCCCGGTAGGCGATCGGTGCCGGTCGCAGCTGCAAGCATCAACCCGAACCTGCCGCCCGGCTGGGCGTTGCCGCGCGGCTGGCAGGCGTACGCGATCTTCGGCCTGCTGCCGCTGTGGTGGCTGATCGGGCTCTCGGCGGTGGTCTGGATCGTGATCGCCGTGCCGCTGCTCGCGGCGCTGGCCGTCCGCGGTGAGCTGCGGGCGCCGCGGCGGTTCGGGATCTGGCTGCTCCTGCTGCTCTGGATCGGGGCCTCGGGCGTCGAGCTCACGAGCGGCTCGCGGATGGTCGCGTGGGGCTGGCGGGGATCGTTCTACCTGGCGGGCACGGTGCTCTTCCTGTACATCCTGAACATGCCCGAGCGACGGCTGCCGACCCGCTCGATCGTGAACGCTCTGGCCTTCTACTGGGCCGTGGTGGTGGTCGGCGGGTGGGCGGGGGTGCTCTTCCCGGACGTCACCTTCGCAAGCCCGATGCAGCACCTCGTGCCCGGATCGCTCCTGCACAACACCTACATCTACGAGCACGTCCACCTGCAGTTCGCCGAGATCCAGCACTTCCTCGGCTACCCGGTGGGCCGCCCCGAGACGTTCTTCGCCTACACCAACGCGTGGGGCTCGGCGTTCGCGATCCTGACCCCGTTTGCGATCTGCGCCATGATGCAGGCGCGCTCGCGCGCCTGGCGGCTGGGGCTCCAGGTCATGCTCGCGGCGGCGATCGTCCCCGTCGTGTTCTCGCTCAACCGCGGTCTGTGGCTGAGCCTGGGTATTGGCATCGTGTATGCGACGATCCGCTTCGGCATGCGCGGCGACTACCGCCGCGCGCGGCAGGGTCGTGCTGGCGCTCACCGTGGTCGGGGCGGTGCTGGTCGTGAGCCCGCTCGGCAACCTCGCCCAGGGCCGGTTCCAGCACAAGACGGGCGACACCGGCCGGCTGCAGCGCGACCAGGAGGCCCAGCAGCGCCTGCTCGACTCGCCGGCGCTCGGCTTCGCGGCGCCCCTGCCGTCGCAGGACCCGACCCAGAGCGCGGTCGGCACCGAGAGCGAGATCTTCCTGCTCGTGTTCTCGCACGGCATCCCGGGGCTCGCGCTCTGGATCCTGTGGTTCTTCTACACGCTGTTTCGCTCGGCCAGGTGGCGCTCGCCGTGGGCGTTCTGGGCGCACGTCACGCTCCTGGTCGCGCTGATCCAGGTGCCGTATTACGACATCACCGAGCGGCTGCCGTTCATGCTGGTGGCCGCTGCCATCGCCTACCGTGAGATGATGCGGGCACCGGAGCCGGAACGGCACCCGGCGACCGAGCATGCGGCGGCCGACCCCCGCCGGCCGGTGCTCGTACCGGCCTGACGCAATGGAGTGGCAGGAGCACACGTTCGTGTTCATCGGCGGCCTGCACCGCAGCGGTACGACCCTGCTCGCGCGCTGCATGGCCGAGCATCCGCTCGTCTCCGGCTTCTCCGACACCGGCGCCAGGGAGGACGAGGGCCAGCACCTGCAGACGGTGTACCGCCCCGGCCGCAGCTACGGCGGTCCCGGCCGGTTCGGCTTCGACCCGGCCGCGCACCTGACCGAGGCCTCGCCGCTCGCCACCGCGGAGAACCGCCGGCTTCTGCTCGAGCAGTGGGGGCCGTACTGGGACCTGTCGCGGCGGGTGCTGGTCGAGAAGTCGCCGCCCAACATGATCCGGACGCGGTTCCTGCAGGCGCTCTTTCCCGGCGCGCGCATGATCGTGCTCGTGCGCCATCCGGTGGCGGTCGCCGGGGCGACCCGCGAGTTCGGGCGCTCGCGGCGGCTGTGGCGGCGCATGACGTACTCGTCGCTGATCGAGCACTGGCTGCACTGCCACGAGCTGCTGCTCGAGGACGCCACCCGGGTGCAGCGCCTGCACGTGATGCGCTACGAGGAGTTCGTCGCCAACCCCGACGACCGCCTCGCCGAGGTGTTCCGGTTCGTGGGGGTCGACCCGCGCCCGAGCGGGCTCGAGGTCAAGCGCGACATCAACGACGCGTACTTCCGCCGCTGGGCGCTCGCCCGCCGCAGCCCCGGGACGGGCGCCGACATCGCCGCCGCCGTGGAGACGCTCGAGGATCGCGTCAGCCGGTTCGGCTACAGCCTGCGGCAGCCGGTGCTCCTGACTCCGCTGGAGCGCGTCGGCTGATGCCCCGCGAGCGCGGATCGGCCAACGACAACTATTCGCGGCTGCCGGCGCCGGTGATCACGGCGGGCCGTGAGGCGCTGACAGGGTGGCACATGCTGAACGCGTCGCGGCGGCCGCTGCCCGAGTTCCTCATCATCGGCGCGCAGCGCAGCGGCACGACGTCGCTCTACCGCTACCTGCTCGGGCATCCGCAGGTGCTGCCCGCGATCCCGAGCAAGGGCGTGCACTACTTCGACAAGCACGCCGACCGCAGCCTGCGCTGGTACCGGGCCCACTTCCCGACCGAGGCGGCCCGGCGGCGGTGCGAGCGCCAGTTCGGCGGCCCCGTCGTCACCGGCGAGGGCAGCCCGTACTACCTGTTCCACCCGCACGGGCCGGCCAGGGCGGCCGCCGCCGTTCCGGATGCGAAGGTGATCGCGATGCTGCGCGATCCGGTCGAGCGGGCGTACTCGCACTACCGGCAGGAGTACGCGCGCGGGTTCGAGGACGCCGAGACCTTCGAGCGCGCGCTCGAGCTCGAGCCGCAGCGGCTGGCCGGCGAGCGCGAGCGCATGCTGGCCGACCCCGCCTATGACAGCCGCGCCATGCAGCATCACGCCTACGTCACGCGCGGCGAGTACGTCGACCAGCTGACTGCGTGGCGGGAGCGGTTCCCGGCCGAGCGCATGCTCGTGCTCTCCTACGAGCGCTTCTTCGCCGATCCCCACGCCGGCTACGCCCAGGTGCTGCGCTTCCTGGGGCTGCCAGACCCCGAGAGCCCACCGCAATTCAAGGCCTACAATGCGCGTCCCTCCGCAGGGATGGGGGTGGAGACGCGGGCGCGGCTGCAGGCGCACTACGCCGAGCCGAATCGGAGGCTGGAGGAGTACCTGGGCATGGGCATGGGGTGGGCGAACGGGGCCGAGGGCGAGGCGGGGCGGTGACGGCCGTCGAGCAGTCGACGACGGCCGAGCACGAGCGGACGAAGGACCTGCGAATGGTCGCGCGGGGCGGCTCGCTGAACTTCATCGGCGCGCTCGTGAACGGGCTGCTCCAGTTCGCGCTCGTGGTCGTCGTCACGCGGTCGCTGACGAAGAGCGCGTCCGGCGCGTTCTTCGAAGCGGTGGCGCTCTTCCTGATCCTCTCGAACACCGCCGAGCTCGGCGCGGACACCGGCCTCACGCGGATGATCCCGCGCTACCGGGTCGACGGCCGGGTGCCCGACGTCCGCCGCAGCCTGAGCGTCGGCCTCGTGCCGTCGTTCGCGGCCGGGGTGGTGCTCGCGATCATCTCCTTCGCGCTGGCCTCGCCGCTTGCGTCGCTCTTCACGAACCACCGTCAGGCGGACGCCGGCGCGGTCGCCGACTACATCCGCGTCCTGGCGGTGTTCGTGCCGCTCTCGTCGGCCTACACGGTGGCGATCGCCGCGACCCGCGGCTTCGGGACGATGGTGCCGAACGCCCTGGTCGACCGCATCGGCAAGGCGGCCGTGCAGACGCTCGCCGTCGCCGTGGCCGTCATCGCCGGCGGCGGCAGCGTCGCCGTCGCGATCGCCTGGGGCCTGCCGATCGGGATCGCGTTCGCGGTCGCGCTCCTGTGGCTCGGGCGGCTCGTGCGGCGGGTGGAGCGGCGCGAGCAGGCGACGAAGCCGGCGACGCCGCTGCGAAGGCTGGCGAACGAGTTCTGGGTGTTCACGGCGCCCCGCGGCCTGACCGGCGTGTTCCAGGTGACGACGCTGTGGGTCGGAACGCTGATGGTCGGCTCGCTGCTGGACACGGCCCACGCGTCGATCTACACCGCCTCGACCCGCTATCTGGTGGCCGGGAGCGTGGTCAACATGGCGATCATCCAGGTGATCGGGCCGAAGCTCTCCGAGCTGCTCGGAAGCGGCGCCCGGCAGCGGGCGATGGACGTCTACCAGGTGGCGACGGCGTGGCTGATCCTGATGGCCTGGCCGATGTACCTCGGACTGGCCGTGTTCGCGCCGCTGCTCCTGCGGGTGTTCAAGCCGCAGTACGTGGCCGGCGCGTCGTCGCTCGAGATCCTGGCAGTGACGATGCTCGTGGCGACGGGGATCGGGCCGGTCGACATGGTGCTGCTGATGGGCGGCCGCAGCTTCTGGAACCTCTTCAACGTCATCGTCGCCCTGACGGTGAACATCTCGCTCAGCCTGCTGCTGATCCCGCAGATCGGCATCGCCGGCGCCGCCATCGCATGGGCTGGGAGCATCATCGTGAACAACGTCTTCCCGCTGGCCGAGGTGCGGGCGTTCCTCAGGGTGCACCCGTTCGGCCGCGGCTTCCCCGCCGCGGCCGGTAGCGCCCTCGTCTGTTACGGCGTGTTCGGCATGCTCCTGCGCGTCACCGTCGGCACCACGATCCCGGCGTTCGTCGTCTGGGCGGTCGTGGCGACAGCCGCCTACAGCGCCCTGCTCTGGCACTTCCGCGACCGCGTCGAGCTCCGGCTGCTGGGCGGATCGCTGCGCTCCCGCCGCGGCCGGCGTCCGGCCGCGCCGGTGGCGAGCTCGAGCTAGGGGCGGCGGCTCCGCCCAATTGGCACCCGCAGCGGATGCCAATTGGGTAGGTCTACCGCGGCCCTCACCTCCCAATTGACATCCATGGTGGATGTCAATTGGGTCGTCGTCGCGCGCCGCGGCCGCGCCCGACGGCCGGCCGGCCGTCGCGTGGCCACTCGACCGTGCGTTCGGTGGCCATTTGATCCCGTGGGTGGTCGCGGCCTCTCCCGGCGCCGCCGTGACGAGCTCGACGTCGCGGGCGGCGGCTCCGCCCAATTGGCACCGACATCGGATGCCAATTGGGTCGTCCTCGCTCGCCGGGAGGTCGCATCCGACGGCCGGCCGGCCGTCGCGTGGCCACTTGACCGTGCGTTCGGTGGCCACTTGGCCCGCCCGTGCATCTGCCACTTGGCAGCCGCAACGGATGCCAAGTGGGTGGCCAGCGGCTCCCCGCCGTCGGGCCCTACGGCGCCCCGGCCGCCTGCAGCCCCGTCGAGAGCTGTTGCGCCTCCGGCGTCAGCGAGCCGCCCTTGTTCAGGATGCCGAACCCGCCGCTTGTCGAGAGCACCCAGCGCGCCCAGCTGACGCCCTGCGAGCCGAACAGGTCGAGCATCTGGGTCTGGTAGGTGGCGCTTCCGGGTGCGCCCGTGTGCACACCCCACTCGCCGACAAGCAGGGGGATGCCGAGAGCGCGGGCGCGGTCGAGCGGCACCCGCAGGACGCGCGCCTGGGCCTGTTCGGTGCCGGTGTAGCTGGGCGTCGCCTGGTTGTGGGTCTCGCTCCACGACGGCACCCAGTTGTCGCCGGCGGCGTCGAAGCCGCCCGAGCCGCCGTTGAAGTAGTCGTGCCAGTCGAGCGCCATGTGGTCGAGCGAGCCGAACGGGGCGAGGCTGGCCGTGCCGACGCCCTCGCCGCCGCCGCGGCACATGATGAACACGGTGCGGGTGGGGTCGACCTGCTGGATGGCGCTGCGAATGCCGGCCTGCCAGCGCAGCATGATGTTGGTCGCATCCGTCGTATCGCCCAGGCGGCCGGGATGCGGCTCGTTGAAGATCTCGTACCCGACGACGTTCGGCGCGGACGCGTAGCGGGCGGCGATCATCCCGGCGAAGGCCGCGTAGTAGCCCTGCGAGCGTGACGACTCGGTCGTCCAGAAGGCGGCCTGGGCGTCTGCCTCGCCGCGCTTGGTTGCGTCGAAGCGGCCCCCGGCGTAGAACCAGGCCGGCACGCCGCTTGCGCGGCACACGTTCTTGCCGGCCTTGCAGGTGGCCTGCGCGAAGTACGGCGACCAGTGGAACTGGTGGAAGTCGATCAGCACGTTCACGTGCACTGCGCGGTAGGCGGCCACCTCGCGGTCGAGCTGATCGAGCACCTTCGCGTCCCAGCGGTAGTGTCCGTGCACCGGCGGCTGCGGCTCGATGGCGTTCCAGCCGACATAGATACGCACGAAGTTCGCGCCCAGCTGCGCGGCGATCGGAGCGAGGTTGGACTGCCCCACGGGCACGTCGAACCCGCGCAGGATCACCTGCTTACCGCTCTGATCGACGAACTTGCCGCCCGCGGTGGTCACCCACGGCTTGGTCGCCCCCGCGGGCGTGTCCGGGTGAAACGGCGGCGGCGGTGGCGGGAGCGGCGCGGACGCCGGCCCGGTGCCCCCGGCCGAACCGCCGGCGCACCCCGCGGCGAGCAGCAGGGTGGCCGCTGCGGCCGCCGGCCACCATCGGCTCACAGGCCGAACGCCCCGGCCAGATCTCCGGCGCGGGCATCCCCGGCGTGGCCGAGCAGCGAGCGGGCGCCCAGCAGCTTCTCGGTCGCCTTGAGCAGGCTGTAGTGGCTGAAGCGGGTGGGCACGTTCAGGCCCGCCTTCACGTACGGCGAGATCACGAGCAGCGGCACGTGGCACGCCTCCGGCAGCGCGTTCGGCGCCGTGCACCCGGCCCCGAGCGGCTTCGCCGGCACCGCCTGGTTCCAGGTCACGAAGATCACGGTCGAGCCGGACTGATAGGCGGCGGACGACGTGATGGCGCCCAACCAGCTGTGCAGCCACAGGTCGCCGCGGGCGACGAACCTCGCGCGCTTCGGTGTCCCGCCGCAGTGCTTGTTGAAGGAGGTGTCGGCGCACCCGTCGGGCACGATCAGCGAGAACGCCGGCAGCGCGTTTGCCGCGAGCGCCCGCTGCAGGCTGCCCTTCGTGGTCGAGCCGAGCGGCACGTCGAAGCGCCGGCACCCGCGGACGGTGAGGTAGGTGGGCGGGTTGGAGAGCCGCGAGTACCCGCTCCTCGGGGCGGCCAGCTTGCGGCACGGCCCCGGCATCCCGCCGACGTAGGCGCGCCACGAGTGCACCTGGGAGAGCAGCGAGGCGGCGGTTGTGGTGCAGGGCGAGCAGGCGTTGTGGACAAGGCCGTGCGGATCGCCCGCCAGGGCGCCGACGTCGTTTGCGATCGCCGGATGGGTGATCGACGAGTACCGGCTGGCAAGGCCGCACTGGCTCGACAGCTGGTTGATGTATGGCGCGATCCTGACCTTCCCGAGCAGGTGGTTGTAGCCCTGGCTGCCGAACCAGATCCAGATCACGTGGCGGATCGTCGGCGTGCCGGTGCGGCTGCCGCAGATCGCGGCCAGGCCAGTGCCCGTGGTCGAGGGCGGCGGGGTCGTCGTCGTGGGCGTGGGGTGGCTGCTCACATGGCCGGTCGGCCCGTTGTGGCTCGCCAGGAACCCGATCAGGACCGCGGCGACGGCCGCGACCGGAAGCACCCATCTCCACATCAGTCCAGTGTACGTGTGCCTCGTTTGGGCGGAATATGCGAGTTTCAGAATCGGTCGCTGCGACCGGTTTGTGACGAGCCTCCGAATTTTGTTGGGAGCCTTTGTAAAGGGGGTCGACGGCGGGCCGCGCCGTCGCTAGCGTGAGCGCCATATGGATGCTCTCGACGACGTCGTGTTCGCGCAGGTGCGGTTCAACGTGTTCCGGCCGAACCGGTGGGTGACGGTCGCCGCGGGGCCGTCCGAGGACGTCGTGCGCGGCGCCTCCGCCGGCCTGTACGGTGCCGTCGTCTCGCCGATGGGCGACACGCCCTACAGCGTCCGCGTGCACGCGCCCGAGTCGCGCGGCGAGCGCGCCCAGGCGATGGCGGACATCGCGGTCACCGCCGCCTGGGGCAAGATCCCGACCCTCAGCTGAGCCTGGCCGCGTCACGGCGTCGCCGCCGCCTCACGGCGAGGGCGGGGCGGCGTCAGGATCCGGAGCACGGCGCCGAAGAGCACCGGGCCGCCGGCGACCGCGGCGACGATCGGCCCGCCGAGGCCGGCCAGGTCGGTGCCGGACGCGAGCGCGTGGCACAGGGCGAGCACGAACGCGAGGAAGCTCGCGTAGTGCAGCCGGCGCCAGCCGCGCTGGCCGATGACCTTGCGGAATCGGAACGACGTCGCCAGGGCGAGCGCGAGCCACCCGGCCAGGACACCGGCGGCGACGGCGACGGGACGCCACGGCGCGGCGAAGGGCACGAGCACAGCCGCCGGGGCGAGGTGCAGCGTCGGGTCGGCGAGGAGCGCCGCTGCATGCAGGCCGATGAGCCAGAGCCCGGCCCATGCCAGGGTGCGGTGCCATCCCAGCAACCGGGCGCGGTAGCGGGGCGCGACGATGCGTGCGCTCATGCCGAGCCCGATCCAGACCGACAGGGTGAGGACGCCGAAGGCGACCAATCCGGCGGCGCGGGCAAGCAGCCAGGCGACCGGCATGCCGGCAAGGACGCTCACGCAGGGATCCCGTGCAGGAGCTCGAGGGAGCGAACCGTCTCGGTGCTCCCGGCCCGGAACGCCGGGCCATCGTGCGGCACGACGACTGCGGCGAGCCACGGCCGGGCCGCGATGTAGGCGGGCGCCTCGGCAACCGGCGTGATCGCGAGGGCGGTCGAGTGTGCCTCGGCTTCGGCCGCATCCGGCGCAGCCACGGTGACCGCAAGCGGTCCTGGCCCGGCAGGTGCGCCGGTGCCCGGATCGATCAGGTGGTGCATCCGCTTTCCAGGGCCGAAGCGGCGCTGGTCGCGGCCGGAGGTGGCGACACCACCGGCGGTGACCGTGAGGATGCCGACTCGCCCGCCCGGTGTGTGCGGGTCCGCGACGGCGATCCGCCATGGCCCGCCGTCCGGGGCGATCCCGCGCACCGCAAGGTCGCCGCCCAGGTCGACGAGCGCGCCCGGGATGAGCGGCCAGGCCGCGTGCATCGCGGCGACGGCGCGCCCGGCGGCGAACCCCTTGCCGATCCCGCCGAGGTCGACGGCCGCGCCCACCTCCAGCCGCGCCCGGCCGGCGTCGCGGTCGAGCTCGATTTCCGCGCCCGCGCGCCAGCCGTCCAGACGGATGGGGAGGCGTGGGCGCAGCTGCTCGAAGGAGCGGTCGTACCCCGCCGCGACCAGCGCCGGCAGGACGGAGGGGTCATACCGGCCGCCGGTCGCGTCGCGCGCGTCGAGGGCCGCGGCCAGTGCAGCGATCAGGCGCTGGTTGACGGCGACCCAATCGCCACCGGCCGCGTTGAGCCGGGAGAGGTCGCTTGCGGCCACGAAGCGGGAGAGCGCCCGCTCGCAGGCCGCGACCTCGGCCCGCGCCGCGAGGAGGGCGCGTTCGGCCGGCCAGGTGTCGCGGGCAGCCATCGTCACCGTGGCGGTGCAGGCCGTCCCCATCGCCTGGAAGCTGAGCTGTTCGAGCCGGCGCATCATGACGAGCGCGAGGTCGGATGCGTCGGGGAGGTCACGGCCGTGATCTGGCCGTTTGGCCCCTGCACGATCGAGCCGCCCGCCGGCGGCGAGGACTGCGTGGTGGCGTGAGCGCCGCCGCCGGGGACGGTGACCGGTACCAGCGCGCCCGTGGCCGAGCGCACCAGCACGACCTGGCTTGCGGCCGCCCCCGTCGTGACCGGCTGGCGGTGCGTCACGGCCAGCACCGCGAACACGGCGACGACGGCGAAGGCTGTGCAGACGGCGGCCCAGATGCGGCGCATCATCGGTCGGCCCGCCCTGTCGTTCTGGAGTCGGTGAGGTCGGGGTTTCGAGTGCGCATCTGATCTCCTTGCGAGGTTGGTGCTGATCCCACCGTAGGTGTCGCGCCTAATCGTCTGGCGAGGGCCGGGTAAGAGTCTGGCCGCCGGTTTGGTAAGGATTCGGAGAGGGCGCCGAAGCGCGGCTATCGTGGGCGCATGGCCGCCCCTGCTCAGCGTGTTCTGGTCGTCGAGGACGACCCCGCCATCGCCCGTGTGCTCGAGCTCGAGCTCGGCGAAGCGGGCTACCGGGTCGAGGTCGCGCCGGCCGGCGCGGAGGGCCTGGCGGCGATGGAGCGCGAGCAGCCGGACCTGGTGGTGCTCGACGTGCGCCTGCCCGACATGGACGGCCTCAGCGTGTGCCGTCGCGCCCGCCGTTCGGGCCACGACATGCCGATCCTGATGCTGACGGCGCTCGACCGCGTCGGCGACCGCGTGGTCGGGCTCGACTCCGGCGCCGACGACTACCTGGCCAAGCCCTTCGCGATCGAGGAGCTGCTCGCCCGGCTGCGGGCGCTCACCCGCCGCGCGGGCGGGGATCAGACGACGCTCGAGGCGGGGCCGGTGCGCCTGGATCTCGACTCCCGCGAGGTGAGCGTCGACGGCAACCCGGTCGAGCTGACCGCGCGGGAGTTCGACCTCCTCGCGTTCCTGATGCACGCCCCGGGCCGGGTCTTCACGCGCGAGCAGATCTACGAGGGGGTGTGGGGGTTCACCTACCTCGGCGAGAGCAAGGTGATCGACTTCTTCGTCTCCGCCCTGCGGCGCAAGCTCGACACGTCCCCCGACGGCTCGATCATCCGCACCGTGCGCGGTGTCGGCTACACCATCCGCCGGTGAGCGTCCGCCTCCGCCTGGCTGCCTGGTTCGTGCTGGTGATGGCGGTGCTCGTGGTCGCCACCTCGGCGATCACGTACGCGATCGTCCGCTCCGACCTGCACGCCGAGGCCCAGCACAACGCGCGCAGGCTGGCACGGACGGCAGGCAAGGGCGAGCCGGATGAGCTGCGGCTGGACGGACTCGCCGGCCCCGGCGCCCGGATCTGGCTTGTGAGCTCGGCCGGCAAGGTCGTCAAGGCGACGACGGGGGCGCCGGGCCACTCTCTGGCGGCGGTGCGGGGGATCGTGCGCGCGGCGCCGTCCGGCTCGACCACCGCCAGGCTGACCCGGGCCGACGGCAGCCAGGTGATCGTCCTGCTCTTCAACCACAGCGTGCGCTCGACCCTCTCGACGCTGCTCGGCACGCTCGTCGCCGTCGGGGTGGGCATCCTCGTCGTGTCGGGCCTCATGGGCGCCTTCCTCGCCCGGCGGGCGCTGCGCCCGGTCGACCGCATGCGCCAGCAGGTGGACGACATCCCCGGGGATGCGCTCGATCGCCGCATCACCGAGGGCCGCCCGGACGAGCTGGGCCGGCTCGCCCATGCGTTCAACCGGCTGCTCGAGCGCGCCGAGCACGCCGCCGACCAGCAGCAGCGGTTCGTGGCCGACGCATCGCACGAGCTGAAGACGCCGGTGACAGCGCTCCAGGGGCACGCGCGCATCATCTCCCGCTCGGTCGACCGGGAGGAGTGGGGCCTCGTGCACGAGTCGGCGGCGGTAATCGCCCGCGAGACGCGCCGCCTGGCGACCACGGTGTCGGAGCTGCTCTCGCTCGCAGAGGCGGGCAGCCACGCGGTGCGCGCGGCGGCGGTGCGCCTGGATAGCGTCGCGGCCGAGGCCTGCGACGAGATGCGGGCGCTCGATCCGGAGCGGCCGCTCGAGGCCGACCTGCAGCCGACATCGGTGTCCGGCGATGCCGGCCGCCTCGGCGAGCTGGTGCGCGTCCTCGTCGACAACGCCCTCAAGTACAGCCCGGCGGGCGCGCCGGTGACGGTGACGGTGAACGACGCCTCGGGACCGACCCTGGCGGTGCGCGACCACGGGCCGGGGCTGTCGGCGAACGACCGGGAGCGGGCGTTCGATCGGTTCTACCGCGGCTCGGCCGCGGGAAGCGTGGCCGGCAGCGGGCTCGGCCTCGCCATCGCCCAGGCGATCTGCGAGCGCCACCGCGCGGTGCTGACCCTCGAGCCTGCGCTCGGCGGCGGCACCGTCGCGACGGCGCGGTTCCCGCCGATGATCGCGGCCGCGGGCGGTGCCCAGACGCGGGAGTCGGCGCCGACCGGCGCCTGATCAGGGCTGCTCACAGCGCCGCGATCGTGAGGCCTACGCCGCCGCCCAGGGTGGGTGGTCGAGATGCTGCTGGATCGCGTCCGCCATGACGACCCGGCGGTCGCTGTCGCCGTCCTGGACGGCCCCGAGCGCCTGAGTGAACACATCGTCGCGTGCGCTCGCCGGCCCGTGGATCTCGAGGGCGGCGAAGATCGCGCCGTGCATCCGCACCGGGTCGTCGTCGACCGCGCCGCGGACGATGCGCTCGATCAGTGCGGCATGGTGGAACTCGAGGGGCAGGTGCTCGCTCACACCGCCTTGATCGGCGGCGGCGCGGCGACGCAGCATCGCCCGGGCGAGGATCGCCGCCCCCGCTTCGGGTACACCGGGATACCACGACGCGGGCAACGGGTGTGGCGTAAGTCGCGCGGCCGCCGGGTGGACGACCTCCGTGACGGCATCTGAATCGACGACGTGCGATCTGGGAGTGGCTGACCGCCGGGTAGCGGTGTCGACCAGGGACATCGACGGGCGCGACGCATGCTGGCACGCACGACCCTGTCTGCGACCTCACCCGACCGAGGAGCCGACATGCGTGCTGACATCGTGCCGGGCGGCACCTTCCCCGACTACGAGCTGCCTGACCACACCGACGTTCCCCGCCGGATCAGCGAGATCCAGGGCGACGACCCGCTGGTGCTCTTGCTGGCCCGCGGCCACTACTGCCCGAAGGAGCACCAGCAGCACCTGCAGCTCGCCGCCGCCTACCCCCAGTTCGCCGTGGCGTACACGCGGCTTCTGACCATCGCGACCGACCCACACCACACCCTGCAGGAGTTCCGCGCCTCGACCGGCGCCCAGTGGCCGTTCCTGTCCGACCCCGAGCGCACCGTCCAGCAAGACCTCGACATCCAGGAATACACCGACCCCGACAACGACCCCATGATCCCGTACACGCTCGTGCTGAAGCCGGGACGGGTCATCCACAGCGTCTACAACGGCTACTGGTTCTGGGGCCGGCCGTCGGTCGAGGACCTCCGCCGCGACCTGCGCGCCCTCTTCCAGGAGATCCGGCAGGACTGGGATCTCAGCACCCCGGGCCTGCGCGAGAAGTGGGACTCCGGCGACCTGACGCCCTTCCACGGATGGGATCGCAAGGCGAGTGCGACAACCGTCGCCTGATCGAACTGCGGCGTTGCAATTGTTACGATTGTGACGTACGCTGCCTGCGCGACCAGAACCGGGAGGTCTGTCGTGCTGGGTCGAGTGGGATGCGCAGTGGTCATGGCTGCCGGCGTTGTGGCCGGATCGGCGGCGCCGGCGGTCGGGGCGGCACCGAGCACCCAACGCGTCAGCGTGTCGTCGGCAGGCGCCGAGGCGAACGGGGCCAGCGGCGAGGGCGGCGTCGCCATCTCCGCCAACGGCCGCTACATCGCATTCATCTCGGATGCGTCCAATCTGGTGCCAAGCGACGGCAACGGCGTGGCCGACGTGTTCGTTCGCGACACCCGCTTGCACACGACCGAGCGGGTCAGCGTCTCGTCGGCGGGTGTGGAGGGCAACGGGGCGACCATCGATCAGGGGCTTGCGATCTCGCCGGACGGCCGTTTCGTCACGTTCACGACGCTTGCGACGAACCTCGTGCCGGCGTGCCCGGCCAGGTGCGGATTCGTCTACATCCGCGACCGCAAGGCTGGGACGACACGCCAGATCCGGAGCTTCCGCATCGGTGGGCGTGTGCCGGTGCACATGGTCGTCGCGCTGGGGGCGCGGTTCTTCGCGTTCGACACGGTCGACTCGGGGAAGGTCAAGCGCTGCCGTGGCCTTGGCCCAGGCGGTTGCGTCACCGTGTCCCTGCTCCCACCGAGCGTCAAGCTCAACGACCGCGACCGACCGGATGTGTCTCTCGGCGGAATGTCGGCCGGCGGCCGCTTCGTCCTCTTCCGAAAGGCGGGTGTCAGCGCACCGCCGGCTCCGCCGCGGAGGCTCGGAGGCATCTTCGTTCGCGACGTCGCCGGCGGGACGACACGGACAGTCTCGAGACACGTCAATGACATCGCGAACGCAATCTCGCCTCAGGGCCGCTACGTGCTCGTCACGAGCCGGTCGAGCGAGGGCGTGCCCCACGACACCAACCGCAGCCGCGACGTCTTCGTCATGGACGGGGCAACCGGTGCAATCCATCGCGTCAGCCTCTCCTCCAGCGAGCACCAGGCGAACGGCAGCAGCTTCGGCATCGCGATCTCTGATCATGGCCGCTACTGCCTGTTCTCATCGACCGCAACGAACCTCGTGCCGGGCGACACCAACGGCAAGCGCGACCTGTTCCTCCGCGATCGCACCCTCGGCACCACCGTCCGCGTCGACGTTTCGACGTCCGGCGCCCAGGCCAACGGCCCGATTCGCGTCGCAGCCCTCTCCGGCGATGGCCGTTGGGCGGCATGGAGCTCGCCCGCAACGAATCTCGTCCCCGGCGACACGAACACGGCGCGCGACATCTTCGCCCGCGCGCCGCTGCACTGACCGACGAGTCGTCCGCGAGGGCTTGGACATTGAGCGCGCCCGGTCCGATTCGAACGGACGACCGGCAGATTCGAAGTCTGCTGCTCTATCCCCTGAGCTACGGGCGCCTACCGCGATCAACCCTAGCCGAGCGCCCAGAACGAGAGAGGGTGACCGGTGGGACTCGAACCCACGTCCTCCTGGACCACAACCAGGGGCTACCACCAGCTGAGCTACGGCCACCGCGTGCCCGTAGGATACTTCGCCAACGCGCGGGCGTGGCGGAACTGGTAGACGCGCCGGCCTTAGGAGCCGGTGGCCCTGGCCGTGGAGGTTCGAGTCCTCTCGCCCGCATCGGTTCTGTGCGCCGGCTCCGCGGGGGTGCTGCGCACTCACGGGGTGAGAGCTAGGACTTGGCGGGCAGGCGCGACGACGTGCCGCTCACGATCAGCACGAGGATCGCCGCGCACGCGACTGCGGTCAGGAACTCGCCGACGGCCCCGAGTCCGAGCCAGTGCCTGGCGACGACGCCGCCCACCAGCGAGCCGGCGATCCCGAACAGGGCCGTCGCAACCAGGCCGAGATCCTGCTTTCCGGGGACGAACAGGCGACCCAACCCGCCCACGATCAGACCGCCGATGCCGTACCAGAACAGCACGAACAGGATGTGCAACGTGAACCCGAGGATGCCAAGCCCGAAGGCGAAGAAGAGGATGATCAGGATCAGCGCGATGAGTGCGATCGGCATGGCCGCACTCTAGTCGCACCGCGCGATGCGGTCAGTGCGGCGGCAGGACGGGGGCGAGCAGGCGTGTCCGCCGGGCCCGCCGCCCGGTCGCGTCCTCGCGGCGATCGGCGCTTCCCAGCACCCTCACGATCGCGCGCGAGGCGACGAAGCGCAGCGGCTCGGGCTCCCACCGGCGGCTGCGGTGCCCGACCCAGGGCAGGCTGACCAGATCGGTGTCGCGGCCGAGCACGAGATCCGCCAGCGTGCGGCCGGAGATGTTCGCGGCGACGACGCCGTGGCCGGCGTAGCCGCCGGCCCACCCGAACCCTGTCGCCCGGTTGAAGTGGATGGACATCGACCAGTCGCGGGGCACCCCGAGCGGCCCGCCCCAGTGATGGGTGATGGCCGCCTCGGCGGCCGCGGGGAAGTGGCGCCGGATCGCCCGCTCCAGCCGCGAGCGCACCTCGGCGTTGCGCTCGTTGCCCTCGTCGATGGGCTTGCGCAGCTGGTACGGCGCGCCCCGCCCGCCGAGCGCGATGCGCCCGTCCGCGGTGCGCTGCGCGTAGAAGAACAGGTAGCGGCTGTCGCTCACGAGCACGCCGTCCGTCCAGCCGAGCTCGTCCCAGACCGCGGCCGGGAGGGGCTCGGTGGCGATCATCAGCGAGTAGAGCGGCAGGTAGCGCAGCCGCTGGCCCGGCAGCTCGACGGAGTACGCCTCGGTGGCCTGCAGCACGACGCCGGCCCGCACCGTGCCCTGCGCCGTCTGGACGCGGCCGCGCCCGACCGCGGTGGCCGCCGTGCGCTCGTGGATCGTGACCCCGAGCCGCTCACAGGCCTCGGCCAGGCCGCGGGTCAGCCGGGCCGGGTCGACGCGGGCGGCATGGGGAGTGAACGACGCCTGCAGGCAGCCGCCGACCCGCACGATGGCGTTTGCGCCGGCAGCGTCGAGCAGGCGCACGTCGGGCTCGCCGATCCCGAGCGCGTGCAGCTCGCGATGCCCGGCGAGCAGGCGCTCGCGCTGCGGCTCGGAGGTCGCGGTGAAGAGCGAGCCGCTCTTCAGGAAGCCGCACTCGATGCCCTCTCGATCGATCGCTTCGGCGACGTGGTCGACGGCGGCGTGCGTCTCGCGGATCGCTCGCACGACGCCGTCGCGCCCGTGCGAGCGCTCATAGGTGCCGGCGCTGCCGATGAGGCCGCCCGACACCCAGCCGCCGTTTCGGCCCGACGGTCCGAACCCGGCGATCTCGCGCTCGATCACGACGATGCGCACGTCCGGGGCGGCCCGGGCGAGGTGGTACGCCGTCCACAGGCCGGTGAACCCGGCGCCGACGATCGCGACGTCGCACTGGACGTCGCCGGGCAGGGACGGCCGGGGTGCGAGCGGCCCGGGCACGCCGTCGAGCCAGAGGCTGCGGGCGCGGTAGCGCTGCTCGAGGCTCGCGATCGATCCTGACACGGGGCGGCACTCTAGATGGTCGATCGTCCCCCTCACGGGGGTTGCCCCGAGCGCTGCCAGACCGTAGGCTCGTGTGGGAACGGGGAGTGGGCCCCGTGTGGCGGAACAAGGAGAGCAGGCATGTCCCTGGCGACGACCGACGTTGCACATCTGTTGATGGCGCTCGCAGCGCTGCTCCTGGCCGCACACGCGGTCGGGTCGGTGTTCGTGCGCTTCCGCCAGCCGCGTGCGATCGGCGAGGTGATGGGCGGCCTCCTGCTCGGCGCGACCGTGTTCGGGTACCTCACGCCGTCGGCCCAGTCGTGGCTCTTCCCGTCCACGGGCGCGACTCCCACCGTGCTCTCGGCCGTGAACCAGCTCGGGCTGCTCCTGCTCCTCTTCATCACGGGCACCGAGATCCGGCGCGTCTTTCACCGCGGCGAGCGCCGCACCGTCGGCGCCGTGTTCGCGACGGGCATGCTGATCCCGTTCGCAGCCGGGGTCGTGATCCTGCAGGTGACGAACCTGCACCGCATGTGGGGGCCGAACGGCAACTCGACGTCGTTCCTGCTCGTCTTCGCGATCGCGATGGCCGTCACCAGCATCCCGGTGATCTCGCGGATCATGCACGACCTGGGCATCCTCGACACGACCTTCGCCCGCGTCGTCCTGGGCGTGGCGGTGCTCGAGGATCTGGTGCTCTACGTCGTCCTCGCGGTCGCCATCGGCTACGCCGGCGCCAAGTCGGGCACGCTCTTCGGCCTCCCCGACGCGCTCGGCCTGCGGGGCGGCACCGCGGCCGACATGGTCTACCACATCGCGGCGACGCTGGCGTTCCTCGGCGCCTCGCTCGTGATCGGCCCGCCCCTGTATCGCTGGGTCGGCGGGCTCAAGGTGAACCTGATCCAGCGCGCGAGCCCGATCGCGCACCAGCTCACGTTCATGTTCCTCGCCACGATCGCGGCGCTCGGGCTCGGCCTCGAAGCCTTCTTCGGCGCGCTCGTGGCCGGCATCGTCGTCGGCTCGACCGAGAAGGAGCCGTCCGAGGCAACGATGGCCGTGACGAGCTTCGCCCTCGCCTTCTTCATCCCGATCTACTTCGCGATGATCGGGCTCGGCCTCGACCTCGTCCACGGATTCAGCCTCGTCTTCTTCGTCGGCTTCCTGCTCGCCGCGTGCGTGATCAAGTCGATCAGCGTGTACCTCGGCGCCCGCGCCGCCGGCGAGACGAGCGGCTCGTCGCTCAACCTGGCCGTGGCGATGAACGCGCGCGGCGGCCCGGGCATCGTGGTCGCCTCGACGGCCTTCGCCGCGGGCATCATCAGCCAGCCGTTCTACGCCGTCCTCGTGCTGCTTGCGATCCTGACGTCGCTGGCGGCCGGCGCGTGGCTCGAGCGCGTCCCCCGCGAGCGGCTGCTCGTCCGCGCGGGCGCACCCTCCGCCGAAGCCGCCGCCGACACCGCGCCGGCGGTGCCCTGACCCGGCCGTCCGCGCGGTGGCATCGCCGCCGCGGCGCGACTAAGGTTAGAGAACGGCTCCGGGGGCGCTGACCCTTGGCGTCACCCCCCGTATGAAGACCCAGGTCTCCGAACTCGCCGACAATCGCGTCCGCCTCGACATCGAGGTGCCGGCCGGCGATGTCGACCACGCATTCGACCACGCGCTGTCCGATCTGTCGCGCAGCGTGCGCGTCCCCGGGTTCCGCAAGGGCAAGGCGCCGAAGCCACTCGTGATGCGCCAGGTCGGCCGCGACACCGTCGTCGAAGAGGCCCTGCGCGACCACCTCACGGGCTGGTACTCGCGGGCCGTGGCCGAGGTCGGGATCGACCCGATCGACCGGCCCACGATCGACTGGACCGACGAGCCCGCCGAGGGGGCGCCCTTCGCCTTCACGGCCGAGGTCGAGGTGAAGGCGCCGCCCGAGGTGAAGTCGTACAAGGGGCTCGAGGGCGTGAAGCCGGAGGCCGAGGTGCCCGCCGAGGCCGTCGACGGCGAGATCGAGCGGCTGCGGCACTCGGTCGCCGAGCTCGTGGCCGTCGACCGCGGCGCACAGGAGGGCGACTTCCTCGTGATCGACTTCGAGGGCAGCATGGACGGCACCCCGTTCGAGGGCGGCGCGGGCTCGCAGTACGCCGTCGAGCTCGGCGCCGGCCGGCTGGTCGAGGATCTCGAGCGCGGGCTGGTCGGGATGAAGGTGGGGGAGGAGCGCGACATCCCCCTGACCATGCCCGCCGACTACGCTGCCGAGCACCTGGCCGGCAAGCCCGTCAGCTTCCACGTCAAGCTGAGCGACGTCAAGGAGCGGCTCCTGCCCGAGCTCGACGACGAGTTCGCGACGTCGGTGAGCGAGTTCGACACGCTGGCCGAGCTGCGCGCGGACATCAACGAGCGGGTGCGCACCGTCGTCGAGGCCGAGGCCGACCGCCGCTTCCGCTCGTCGGTGCTGGACGCGCTCGGCGCCGAGCTGACGACGCCCGTGCCCGATGCCCTGGTGCAAAACCGGCTGCAGAGCATGACCCGCTCGCTCAGCCAGACCCTGCAGTCGCGCGGCATCGCCCTGGCGGACTACCTGCGCGTCACCGGCATGACGAGCGAGGAGCTCGTCGCCGACATGCGCACGCAGGCCCAGGACCTCGTCCGCAAGGACCTCGCCCTCGAGGCCGTGGTGGCCGCGGAAGGGATCGAGGTCTCCGACGAGATGGTCGAGGCGTGGGTGCGCGAGCAGGCCGCCGAGGCCGATGAGGACGTCGAGTCGTCGGTGGAGCGGCTGATGGCCGATCCGGCCACGCTGACGGCGCTGCGGCAGGACCTGGCCGCCCAGAAAGCGCTCGACATCGTCACCGAGAACGCCAAGCCGATCTCGGCCGAGCAGGCCGAGGCGAAAGAGAAGTTGTGGACGCCGGAGAAGGAAACCGCGCAGTCGAGCGCCAAATCATCCCCGATCTGGACCCCCGGCACCACGTAGCCGGCTGACCTTTAGGAGCACACGTGAGTCCACTGATTCCGATGGTGATCGAGCAGACGTCCCGGGGCGAGCGGTCGTTTGACATCTACTCCCGCCTGCTGAACGAGCGCATCATCTTCCTGGGGACGCCCGTCGACGACCAGATCGCGAACCTGATCGTGGCTCAGCTCCTGCATCTGGAGAGCGAGGATCCCGACAAGGACATCTCGCTGTACGTCAACTCGCCCGGCGGCAGCGTCTATGCCGGCCTCGCCATCTACGACACCATGAACTTCGTGAAGCCCGACATCCAGACGATCTGCGTGGGCATCGCGATGAGCATGGGCGCCCTGCTCCTGGCCGGCGGCGCGAAGGGCAAGCGCATGGCGCTGCCCAACGCCAAGATCCTGATTCACCAGGTCAGCTCTGGATTTCAGGGCCAGGCGACCGATATCGAGATACATGCACGCGAGATCATCGACCTGCGCAAGCGGCTCGATCAGATCATCGCGGACAAGACGGATCAGCCCATCGAGAAGGTGGCCCGGGATACGGAGCGTGATTTCTTCATGAGCGCAGACGAAGCCAAGGACTACGGGATCATCGACCGCGTGATCGCCCACCACTAGATGGCCCGACCCACCGACACCAACGAACAGCTCCTGTGCAGCTTCTGCGGCAAGTCGCAGCGACAGGTGAAGAAGCTGATCGCCGGCCCCGGCGTCTACATCTGCGACGAGTGCATCGACCTGTGCAACGAGATCATCGACGAGGAGCTCACCACTCCCGCCCAGCTCGATCTCGACAACCTGCCCAAGCCGAAGGAGATCTACTCCGTCCTGAACGACTACGTCGTCGGGCAGGAGGAGGCCAAGCGGACGCTGTCGGTGGCCGTCTACAACCACTACAAGCGCGTGCAGATGGCCGGCCAGACCGACTCCGACGTCGAGCTGCAGAAGTCGAACATCCTGCTGCTGGGCCCTACCGGCTGCGGCAAGACCCTGCTCGCCCAGACGCTGGCGCGCATCCTGAACGTGCCGTTCGCGATCGCCGACGCCACCGCCCTGACCGAGGCCGGATACGTCGGTGAGGACGTCGAGAACATCCTCCTGAAGCTGATCCAGGCCGCCGACTTCGATGTGAAGAAGGCCGAGACCGGGATCATCTACATCGACGAGGTCGACAAGATCGCCCGCAAGGCGGACAACCCCTCGATCACCCGCGACGTCAGCGGCGAGGGCGTCCAGCAGGCGCTGCTGAAGATCCTCGAGGGCACCGTGGCGAGCGTGCCGCCCCAGGGCGGGCGCAAGCACCCCCACCAGGAGTTCCTGTCGATCGACACGACGAACATCCTGTTCATCTGCGGCGGCGCCTTCGCCGACCTGGACAAGATCATCGAGCGCCGCATCGGCCGCAACTCGGTCGGGTTCGGCGCCGAGCTGCGCTCGCGCAAGCACGGCCCGTCGAAGGACCTCTTCCCGCAGGTGATGCCGGAGGATCTGATCTCCTACGGCCTCATCCCCGAGTTCATCGGCCGGCTGCCGGTCGTCTCGGCGGTGCACGCGCTCGACAAGGAGGATCTGATCCGGATCCTGCTCGAGCCCAAGAACGCGCTCGTCAAGCAGTACCAGCGCTTCTTCAACTACGACTCGATCGACCTCGTCTTCACCGAGGACGCGCTCGCGGCCATCGCCCACAGCGCGCTCGAGCGGGCCACCGGCGCCCGCGGGCTGCGCTCGATCATCGAGTCGGCGCTCCTGAACGTCATGTTCGACCTGCCCTCGCGCAAGGACGTGAACAAGTGCGTGGTGACGAAGGAGACGATCGAGAAGCACCTCGATCCGACCCTGGTCACCGAGGGTGGCCAGGAGCTCGACATCACCGACGAGCTGCGCGAGGAGTCCGCCTAGCTACCAGACGTGGGGGACGAGGCGCGCCGTCGCGTGCGCGTACTCGGTGTAGTCGGCGCCGAACGCGTCGGCAAGCGCGCCCTCTTCGACCCGGATGCGCGGCAGGATCCCGGCGAGCCCCACGAGCAGCGCGACCGCGGCGCTGACCCAGCTTCCGAACGCGAGCCCCAAGCCGGCGAACGCCACGAGCAGGCCGGCATAGGAGGGGTGGCGCAGGATGCGGTAGGGCCCGCGGCGCACGATCCGCTGGCCCGGCTCGATCGTGACCTCGCGGCGGAAGTACCGGCCGAGACTCACGATCGCCCAGCCCCTGAGCAGGACGCCCGCGAGGACGAGCGCGATCCCGAGTCCGAAGGTCCACCAGTCGTTGGCGTAGGCGCGGAGCCCGGGCACGAGCATCGCGATCGCGAGCGCGGCGAGGATGCCGATGCGGGCGACGAGGGCCACGATCCACTTCGTGCCGCGGTCCAGCGTCGCCGCGCCGCCCCGGCGGCGCACAAGGAGCAGCGACTCGGTCACGCTGCCCAGCGGATGGCGCTCCCCGTCGCGGGCCTGCCCGAGATAGGTGGCGCCCACCTCGCCGGCCACCAGCACAACGGCCGCTGCGCCGAGGACGACGCTCGCGGTCGGATCGTGCAGGAGGAGCGGCATGCCCGGCCCGAGTCGTCCGTCAGCGGTCGTGGACGGCGCCGTAGGCCAGCACGCCGCCGAAGCCGAGCAGGCCCAGGCCGGCGATCGCGTCGGCGGCCCGGATCGCGCGCGGGCCGACGGCCCGGCGCACGACCGCCGTCGCGCTTGCGAGCATGCCCACCCAGGTGGCGCTGCCGAACGTGACGCCCACCACGACCAGCGCCGCCGCAGCGGGCGACCGGCCGGTGCCGGCGCTCGCGGCGGCGAAGATCGCCGCCCATGACGCGATCGTGAGCGGGTTCGAGGCGGTGCCGGCGAGCGACGTCAGGAACGCGCGGCGCGGGCCGGAGACCTCGAAGTCGAGCTCGCCGCCCGTGCGGACGCGAAACGCACTCCAGAGCGTGCGCGCCCCGAGCACGACGAGCACGGCGGCGCCGACGAGGCCGAGCACCACCCGCAGCGGGCCGATCGTGAGCAGCGGCACCGCGCCGGCCGCGCCGAGCGTGGCGTAGATGCCGTCGATGACGGCGATTCCGGCACCGATCGCGAGCCCCACGGCCCACCCCTGCCGCAGCGTGGACCGGATCAGGAAGAGCGACATCGGCCCGAGCTGCAGGGCCACCAGGAAGCCGAGACCGAACCCCAAGAGCACCGTGTGCACGAGCGCAACGCTATCAGCGCCGGCGGGCGTGCTCGCGGCCGCACCGGCACCGGGCCGGCACGAGCTCGCACTCGCCGCAGCGCGCCATCACCTGGGCGGTGTCCAGCAGGCGATCAGGAACAGGCACAGCAGCGCCCCGACGGCGGCAGGCGTCGAGAACGTGAGCACGGAATGGCCCGGGTGCGCGAGCAGGTAGTGGTGCCAGAAGGTGTGCTCGCGGGTCATGCCGCACCATCGGCCGCGGCCGCCGGGAACTTGACCCCGGACCGCCCGTTACGATCCGGCGGATGGACGCCCGCTACGACCCGGCATCGCAGGAGCAGCCCATCTTCGCCCGCTGGGAGGCAACCGGCGTCTTCGCCGGCCGGCCGGAGCCCGGCGGCGAGCCGTTCGTGATCGCCCTGCCTCCGCCCAACATCACGGGCGAGCTGCACATGGGCCACGCGCTCAACGGCTCGATCCAGGACACGCTGATCCGCCTGCGGCGGATGCAGGGCCGCGACACGCTCTGGATCTGCGGCACCGACCACGCCTCGATCGCCGTCCACGCCGTGATCGAGAAGCAGCTGCGGGCGGAGGGCACGACGCGCTTCGACCTCGGCCGCGAGCGCTTCCTCGAGCGGGTGTGGGAGTGGCGGGCGGCGACGGGCGCGACGATCATCCAGCAGTTCAAGCGGCTGGGGTGCACGCTCGACTACGAGCACGAGCGCTTCACGATGGACGACGGCTACGTGCGGGCGGTGCTCGAGATGTTCGTGCGCCTGTACCGCAAGGGCTACATCTACCGCGACAACCGCCTGATCAACTGGTGCCCGACGTGCGCGTCGACGATCTCCGACCTCGAGGTGCGCTACGAGCACGCCGTCGACACGCTGTTCGAGGTGCGCTACCGGATCAAGGGCACCGACGACTTCCTGACCGTGGCGACGGTGCGGCCGGAGACGATCCTGGCCGACACGGCGGTGGCTGTGCACCCCTCGGACGAGCGCTACCGCCACCTGGTGGGGAGGACCGCGATCGTGCCGCTCGTCGACCGCGAGGTGCCGATCATCGCCGACGAGTACGTGAAGATGGACTTCGGGACAGGCGCCCTCAAGGTCACCCCGGGGCATGACCCGAACGACTTCGAGATCGGCCGCCGCCACGGCCTGCCCGAGCTGTCGGCGATCGGCTACGACGGCCGCATGACCGCCCTGGCGGGGGAGTTCGCCGGCTTGCCCGCAGAGGCGGCCCGCGGCCAGGTGCGCGACGCCCTGTTCGCGCAGGGGCTGCTCGGCAAGGAGGAGCCCTACGAGCACGAGGTGGGCCACTGCGACCGCACCGGCGACCGCATCGAGCCGCTGATCTCGCTGCAGTGGTTCATGCAGATGGAGGAGCTCGCCGCCCCGGCCAACGCGGAGGTGCGCTCGGGGCGGGTGCGCTTCCACCCCAAGACGCAGGAGAACACGTACTTCGGCTGGATGCTGAACATCCGGCCGTGGTGCGTCTCACGCCAGCTGTGGTGGGGGCATCAGATCCCGGTGTGGTACTGCCCGGACGGGCATCAGACGGTCGCGCGCGACGAGCCCGATGCCTGCGAGACGTGCGGGTCGGCCGCCCTCGAGCGCGACCCGGACGTGCTCGACACCTGGTTCTCGTCGGCGCTGTGGCCGTTCGCCACCATCGGCTGGCCGGGCGACGACCCGCGCCTGCGGCGCTACTACCCGGGCCATGTCGACTCGACCGCGCGCGACATCATCAACCTGTGGGTGGCGCGCATGCTGATGATGGGGATCGAGTTCATGGGCGAGATCCCGTTCACGGACGTCATCATCCACTCGACCATCCAGGCCGCGGACGGCCGGCGCATGTCCAAGTCGCTCGGCACCGGAGTCGATCCGCTCGAGCTCGTCGACACCTACGGCGCCGACGCCACCCGCTACGGGCTCCTGAAGATGAGCTCGACCCAGGACGTGCGCTTCTCCCAGGGCTCGATCGCGGAGGGGGCGAAGTTCGCGAACAAGCTCTGGAACGCGGCCCGGTTCGTGATCACCCAGGCCGACCTGACGGTGCCCGCGGCGCCGGCGGGGGCCGAGCCGGCCGACCGCTGGGTGCGCTCGCGGCTGGCGGCGACGATCGCCGAGCGTGGTGGGCCTCATCGACCGGTACGAGTTCTCGGCTGCGGTGAAGACGCTCTACGCGTTCGTGTTCGAGTTCTGCGACTGGTACATCGAGGCGGCCAAGCCCCGCCTGCAGGGCGCCGACGCCGCGGCGCGGCGCGACGTGTCGGCCAACCTGCTGTGGACGCTCGAGCGGATCCTGCTCCTGACGCACCCGGTGTGCCCGTTCGTGACCGAGGCGGTGTGGTCGCACCTGCCCGGCGAGCGCGGCCTGCTGATGCTCGAGCCGTTCCCGGAGGCGGCCGGCGAACACCGCGACCCGGCGGCCGAGGCCGATGTGCAGGCCGCGATCGAGGCCGTCTCGCAGGCCCGCTCGACGCCCGACGTGCGCCTCGTCCTGCCCCACGGCTTCGCGGCGGCGGCGCTCGTGCGGGCGCTCGTGCCGCGGGCGACCGAGGTGGTCGACGATTCGGTGACGGCCTGGGTCATCGAGGCCGCGGCCGAGGATCCCGCCATCGTGCGCGCGCGGCTCGACGCGGAGATCGCCCGCGCCCGCTCCGAGCTTGACCGCTCGCGGTCGATGCTCGCCAACGAGCGCTTCACCGCCAAGGCCCCGGCTGCCAAGGTCGAGGAGGAGCGGGCGAAGGAAGCGCGCTTCGCGGCCGAGGTCAGGGAGCTGGAGGCGAGGCTGCAGGAACTGGCGTGACGGCGGCCGATGCCTACATCGACTCGCTCGAGCTCTTCGGCATGCGCTTCGGCCTCGAGCGCATGCACGGGCTGCTCGACGCCCTGGGGAACCCCGAGCGCTCGTTCGATGCCGTCCATGTCGTCGGCACGAACGGCAAGGGCTCGACCACGCTCTACGCCGAGGCGCTCCTGCTGCACGAAGGCATCGCCACCGGCGCCTACCTCTCGCCGCACCTGACCTCCTTTCGCGAGCGCATCCGCATCGGCGGGGCCGAGATCGAGGCCGCGGCCTACGAGGCGGCCGTCCTGCGGGTGCGCGAGGCGGTCGGAGCCGACGTGACTCAGTTCGAGGCGCTCACGGCCGCGGCGTTCGTCGCGTTTGCATCCGCGGGCGTCGCCTGGGCGGTCGTCGAGGCCGGTCTGGGCGGACGCCTCGACGCCACCAACGTGCTCGCCCGCTCGCGGGTGCAGGTGCTGACGAACGTCTCGCTCGAGCACACGGAGCTCCTCGGCGAGACCCGCGAGGCGATCGCGGCCGAGAAGGTGGCGGTCGTGCCGGCCGGGGGAGTCGTGGTGATCGGCGAGCCCGGCTGGGAGGGGTTTGTGCCTCAGGCGCGTACTGTCAGACAGGTGACTGTGGCCGGCACGTATCAGGATCAGAACCGGGCGGTGGCGCACGCGGCGGTCGAGCTCGCCCTGGGCCGCGCGATCGATCCCGCCCCGATGCTCGCCGTGACCATCCCCGGGCGCATGGAGGTGCGCGGCACGGCGCCGCTCGAGATCTGGGACGGCGCCCACAACCCGGCCGGGATGCGCCGGCTCGTCGCGGAGCTTCCGGGCATCGTCGGGGATCGCCGCTGCGTGGCCGTGTTCTCGACCCTGGGCGAGAAGGACGTCGGAGCGATGGTCGCGCTCCTGCGCCAGGTCTGCACCACGATCGTTGCTACACAATCGACCAATTCACGCGCGCTTGCAGCGGATACACTGAGCGCGCTCACCGGAGGGCCGGCCGAGCCGGACCCGGTGGCGGCTCGAGAGCGCGCCCTGGCCCTGGCCGGGCCGTCGGGAGCGGTCGTGATTTGCGGTTCGCTGTATCTTCTCCATGATTTGACCACACGATCGGCCGGCGCCGGAACCGCGCCGGCGGCCGTACACTGAGCGACTTCGCGTGCTTTTCGCAGCCACACCCACCACCACCACCGACTCGGGCTCGTTCTCGAGCGTCACGAACTTCTTCAGCTCGAGCTACTTCTCGGCGTTCGTGAAGCTCACGGTCCTGTTCGCCATCGCGCTCTACGCCGCGATGGTGTTCTGGACGTGGAAGGACGCCCGCAGGCGGGTCGAGGATCCAGTGATCGTGGGCGTCTGCGTCGCCACGGCCGTGTGCTTCCCGTTCGTGGGCGTGCTCATCTACCTGATCCTGCGCCCGCCGGAGTACATCGCCGACGTGCACGAGCGCGAGCTCGAGATCCGGGCGATGGAGCGCCGGCTCGGCGCCGACTCGGTGTGCCCGTACTGCCGCAACCCCTCCGAGGCGAGCTTCCTGTCGTGCCCGCACTGCGGCACCAAGCTGAAGCAGGCCTGCCGCCGCTGCAAGGCCCCGCTCGACCCCACGTGGCGCCTGTGCCCGTACTGCGAGACGGTGGCCACCACCCTGCCCCCGCCCGAGCGGCCGCGGCGCGGCGCCGGCCAGCGCACCACCACCGAGGCCTGAGCCGACCGCCGGCACGATCGTGGCAGACGTCGAGCGCACCCTCTTCCTGGTCAAGCCCGATGCCGTCGAGCGGCGGCTGGTGGGCGAGATCGTGTCGCGCTTCGAGCGGCGCGGCTTCACGCTGCGCGGCCTCAAGCTCGTGCGCGTCAGCGAGCAGCAGGCGGCCGAGCACTACGTCGAGCATGTCGGCAAGCCCTTCTACCCCGAGCTCGTCGAGTTCATCACCTCCGGGCCGGTCGTGGCGATGGTGATCGAGGGGCTCGGCGCCGTCGCGACAGTGCGGGCCATGATGGGCGCCACCAACCCGCTCGACTCCGCGCCGGGCACGATCCGGGGCGACTTCGCGCTCGACCTGGGCCGAAACGTCGTCCACGGCTCCGACTCGCCCGCCTCGGCCGCTCGTGAGATCGCGATCTTCTTCGCGGACTCCGAGCTGCCTGGATGATCCCGGAGGGGCTCGCGCACCTCGGGCGGCTGCGGCTGGCGTCGCGCTCGCCCCAGCGGCGCGCGATCCTGACCATGCTCGGCGTCGACTTCGAGGTGGTGCCGCCGGACTACGACGAGCCCGAGCTGCCCGGCGCGCCGGCCGAGATCGCCGCCACGCACGCCCGGGCCAAGGCGGCGTCGGTCGACGGCGACCGCGTGCTGGGGGTGGACACGATCGTCGTCGTCGACGGCCGCGTGCTCGGAAAGCCGGCCGGCGAGGAGCAGGCGCGCGAGTACCTGGGCCTGCTCTCGGGGCGCACCCACACGGTGCACTCGGGCCTGTGCCTGCGTTGCGACGGTGTCGAGCACGTGCGCAGCGCCGCCACCGAGGTCACCTTCGCGCCGCTTGCGCCGAGCGACCTCGACTGGTACCTGGCAGCGGGCGAGTGGCGCGACCGCGCCGGCGGCTACGCGGTGCAGGGGCTGGGGGCCGCGCTCGTGCGATCCATCGCCGGCGACTACACGAACGTCGTCGGCCTGCCGGTCCCGGCGCTGATCGATGCGATGGCAGTTGCAGCGATACGCTAGAATCGATTAGCCGTTTTTGGGGCGATTTGCAGCAAATCCCGAGCAGTAGACCATCAGCTTCCTCAACTCTCTCACCGGTCTTGGCGGCCGCGACATGGCCGTCGACCTCGGCACCGCCAACACGCTCGTCTACGTGCGCGGCCGCGGCATCGTGCTCTCGGAGCCGTCCGTCGTCGCGATCGACCAGCACACCGGTGAGGTGCACGCCGTCGGGGTCGAGGCCAAGCGCATGCTCGGGCGCACGCCGGGCAACATCTCGGCCATCCGCCCGCTGAAGGACGGCGTCATCGCCGACTTCGACGTGACCGAGCAGATGCTGCGGCACTTCATCCAGAAGGTGCACCAGAACCGGTTCGCCCACCCCCGCGTCGTCGTGTGCGTGCCCTCGGGCGTCACCGGCGTCGAGAAGCGGGCCGTGATCGAGGCGACCGAGTCCGCCGGCGCCCGCCAGGCGCTCCTGATCGAGGAGCCGATGGCGGCGGCGATCGGCGCCGGCCTGCCGGTGTCGGAGGCGACCGGCAACATGATCGTGGACATCGGCGGCGGCACGACCGAGGTGGCGGTGATCTCGCTCGGCGGGATCGTCGTCAGCCAGTCGATCCGCGTCGGCGGCGACGAGCTCGACGAGGCGATCATCGAGCACGTGAAGAAGGAGTACAAGCTCATGATCGGCCCCTCCACCGCCGAGGAGGTCAAGCTCGAGATCGGCTCGGCGGCGGAGCTGCCCGAGGAGGTCGAGGCCGAGATCCGCGGCCGCGACCTGGTCACAGGATTGCCCAAGACCGTTGTGCTCTCGTCCAAGGAGGTGCGCCACGCCCTGGACGTGCCCCTGAACCAGATCATCGACGCCGTGAAGCAGACCCTCGACAAGACGCCGCCGGAGCTCGCCTCCGACATCATGGACCGCGGCATCGTGCTCGCGGGCGGCGGCGCGCTGCTGCAGCGGATGACCGACCGGCTGCGGGCCGAGACGCAGATGCCGGTGCACCTGGCCGAGTCGCCCCTCACCTGCGTCGCGGTCGGATCGGGCCGCTCGCTCGAGGAGTTCGAGGTCATCTACCGGGCCAACCAGACCTACGCCGCGAGCCGCCGGAACGGGCGCCGTCACTACTGAGCTTGCGCGTTCACACTGACCGAGGGGGCAGCCCGTGCTGATGCTGGCCGGACCGATCTCGTATGGCCAGGCCATCGTGCTTGGCCTGCTGCAGGGCTTCGCCGAGCTGTTCCCGATCTCGAGCCTGGGCCAGAGCGTTGTCGCCCCGCGCGTGTTCGGGTGGAACATTCACCAGAACGACAAGTACTTCATCGCCTTCCTCGTGGCGACCCACCTGGCCACGGCGATCGTCCTGCTCGGCTTCTTCTGGCAGGACTGGGTGCGCATCGTCTCCGGGATGGGCCGGTCGCTCGCCGCGCGTGAGATCACGCCCGAGAACCATGACGGCCGCCTGGGCTGGCTGATCGTCGTCGCCACCATCCCGGCCGGCATCCTCGGGCTGCTGCTGCAGGACAAGCTGCAGTCGGTGTTCGCGTCGGCCCGCTCGGCGGCGTTCTTCCTGATCCTGAACGGCATCATGCTCTACGGCGCCGAGCGGCTGCGGCGGCGCGCTCCCGGCGAGCCCGAAGACGCCGACGGCGACCGCCACATCGCCGAGCGCACCGGCTGGTGGCAGTCCGTGGGCGTCGGCGCGTCCCAGGCGATCGCGCTCATCCCGGGGTTCTCGCGCTCGGGCGCGACGATGGGCGGCGGCCTCCTGGTCGGGCTCTCGAACGAGGACGCGGCCCGGTTCGCCTTCCTGCTCGCGACGCCGATCATCGGCGCCGCGGCCGTGCTCAAGATCCCCGTGCTCCTGGGCTCGGACGGCAACGGCGTGCGCGGGCCGGCGGTGGCCGCATCGCTCTGCTCCGCCCTCACCGCCTACCTGTCGGTGCGCTTCCTGATGCGCTACTTCGAGACGAACCGGCTGACGCCGTTTGCGCTGTTCTGCTTCGTCGAGGGCATCGTGCTCTCGATCTGGTTCGCCGTCAGCTGAGGCTACGCCTGGACGTCCGGGTGCTGGGCGGCGCCTTCGCGCTTCGGCCCGCTCTGGAACCAGGCGAAGGCGAAGCAGGCGAGGCCGACCAGGAACGCCGCGACGCCGTGCTTGACGTGCACGGCCGAGACGCCGCTCTCGTGCCCGAGGAAGTTCGGCAGCGGCAGCGACTTGGGCGCCACCGTCCAGTACATGATGGCCACAGCGATGAAGAAGACCCCGGCGGCGATCCCGCCGATGGTGAGTGCGCGTTGTTTGCTCATGGCCCGAGTATCCCCTCGTAGATTGGACCCGGGTTGGCGCGCATATGCGGGATGTTTCCGGGCCGTCAGGTAGAATCGCGGTTCCGACCCGCCCTGAGGAATGCTTCTAAGCAAGAACCGTGTCATACGCAGGCGGGCCGTTGTCGGCCTGCTCGTCGCCGCCTCGCTCACGCTCCTGACGATGTCCTATCGGGAGGGGTCGACCGGCGTCGTTGGCTCCATGCAACGTGGGGTCGTCGAGCTGACCGCCCCGTTCGCGTCGGTCGCCCACCGCGTCACCCGGCCCTTCGTCGACGGCTGGCACTGGACGACCGGCCTCGTCAACGCCCGCAACCAGACCGCCGAGCTGAAGACGCTGCAGACGAAGCTCGGCCTGGCGACGGCGCGCAACACGCAGCTCGCCGCCCAGCTCGCCACCGCCCAGGCACTGGCCAAGTGGGGCGAGCAGAACCCGTCGTTCACACGGGTCTCGGGATCGGTGATCGTGCAGTACCACCCGCTGCTCTCGAGCACGGTCATGATCGGCATCGGCAGCGATCAGGGCGTGGTGAAGAACGACGCCGTGGTGGCGCCGTCCTCCGACGGAGGCGGGCTCGTCGGCCGCGTGTCCGAGGTCACCGGGAGCACCGCGACCGTGCAGCTTCTGCTCGATCCGACCACCGGCGTCACGGCCGAGGTGCTGGGCGAGCAGGGGGCCCTCGGGACGATCGTCGCGGCCACGGGCACGCCCGGCGAGCTGAACATGCTGCAGGTGCCGAATGCGGTGCGCGTGCGCAGGAACGACACGGTCGTCACCACCGGCAGCGGCGGCCGCCTGAACTCGCTGTATCCGGACGGGCTCGCGATCGGGCGCGTCTCCCAGGCGACGCCCGTCGACGGCAGCCCGAACATGCAGATCCAGGTGACGCCGTTCGTCGATTTCACCAACCTGGACGGCGTCATCGTCCTGGAGACGCACCACTAGTGGCGGGGCTCGACTACCTCAAGGCGCTCGTGTGCGTGTTCGTGCTGGTCGTCGTGCAGGTGTCGGTGACGCCGCAGTTCTACCCGCTGGGCGGCGGCCCCGATCTGGTGGCGATCCTGGTGGTGGCGCTGGCGCTCTGGCGCGGGCTCGAGCTGGCCGCGGTGGCCGGGTTCGCGGGCGGGTTCCTGCTCGACGCCCTGCTCTACCAGCATCTCGGCATGACGTCGCTCGCCTACCTGGCCTGCGCCTGGGCCGTGACCACGTTCTCGGGCCGCGGCGAGGCGGGCGCGGGCATGCTCGAGCCGGCGCCGCCGCGGCCGCTGCCCTGGGTGATCGCGGGCGCGCTGCTCGTGGAGATCGGCCTCGTCGCCGTCGAGGTGCTGCTCGGCTACGGCTACGACATCGGCTACCTCGTCTGGCACCAGATCGTGCCCTCGATCCTGCAGACGACCCTGCTCGCCCTGATCCTGCTGCCGCTCCTGCGGCGGCTCTTCCGACCGGCCCGCATGCGCGCCAATGTATCTACAGCGACCGCCGTCTAGACCCGAGGCCACGCCCGACCCGGTGCCCCTGGCGATCCGGGCGGCCACCCTCGGCGTGATCGCGGCGGTGCTGCTCGGCGTCCTGCTCTTCCGCCTGTGGGCGCTGCAGGTGCTGCATTCCGACCAGTACGTCGCGGCCGCGGCGCAGAACAGCGTGCGCACGATCGACGTGCCCTCGCCGAGGGGCGAGATCCTCGACCGCAACGGCAACGTGATCGTCTCGAACACGGCCGCGATCGCCGTGCAGGTCGACGCGGCCCGGCTGGGTCAGGCGGCGTGCGCCACCACCCTCGGGGCGAAGCAGCCTGTGCCGATGAACCCCCAGTGCCGCGTGCTGAAGCGCCTGGCCTGGGTGCTGGCCGTGCCCTACCCGCACATGTGGCGCGTGTTCGCGCGCCTGGCGAGCGCCAACCCCGGCTACCCGGTCACCCTGCCCTTCGACGTCACCCGGCGCATGACCGGGTACGTGTTCGAGCGCAGGTCGCTGTTTGCCGGCGTCCAGTTCGAGCACGTCTACCAGCGCAGCTATCCCTCGCTGCGCGAGTTCGGCCCGATCAACCCCAACCTGATCGGATTCGTCGGCGCGATCACGGCCGAGAACATCCACGACCGCTCCTACGGCGAGAAGCTGCCGATGATCGGCACCGCCGGCCAGGGCGGCGTCGAGAAGACGTACGACCGCTACCTGCGCGGCCAGGACGGCCAGATCCAGGAGACGGTCGATCCCTCCGGTGCGCCCGTCGGCGCCGCGTACCTGACCCAGTCGCCGGTGCCGGGCGACAACCTGCGCCTGACGATCGACGCCAGGCTCCAGCGCGCGGCCCAGCAGGCGATCGTGCAGGGGCTCGGGATCGCCCATCTGGACGGCCAGCCGGCCGACTACGGGGCGGTCGTGGCGATGAACCCGTCAAACGGCGCCATCTACGCGATGGCGTCCGGCCCGACGTACAGCCCGATGGTGCACGTGCCGCCGTACAAGGGCTCGGGCGCCGTCTTCAAGAGCAAGCTGACGCCCGCCTACGACAAGGCGTTCCAGGGGACGTATCCGGCCGGATCGACCTTCAAGCCGATCACGGCGACGGCGGCGTACGAATCGGGCATCCTCGCGCCGGGCCAGCAGCTCGATTGCCCGGGGCAGTACATCTCGAAGAACGACATCGCCAAGCAGAAGACGATGTTCCACGACTGGACGCCGCTCTCGATGGGATCGATGGACCTCTCGAAGGCGCTCGAGGTGTCCTGCGACACGTTCTTCTACCAGCTCGGCGACCTCTTCTGGGGCCGCAACGACCAGTTCCAGAGCTGGATCCGCCAGCTCGGCTACGGCACGGCGCCGCCGCTCGACGCCGGCGGCGCGCAGGCGGGCGTCGTCCCCGACCATCTGTGGAAGGCGGAGCAGAACTGGCCCGGCACGCCGGCGCAGCAGGCGATCGAGCAGAGCTGGCTTCCCGGCGACGACATCAACCTGTCGATCGGCCAGGGCAACCTGCTCGTCTCCCCGCTGCAGCAGGCCGTCGCCTACAGCGCCCTCGAGAACGGCGGCGACGTGGTCACCCCGCATGTCGGCGAGGCCATCCTGCAGCCCGGCAGCACGAGCCAGGTCGCCCCGGGCGGCGCGATCGACCCGCGGCCGGTGCGCCGCCTGAAGCTCTCCCCGACGCTGCTCTCCGAGATCAAGCTCGGCCTGTACGGGGCGACCCACGCCGGCGACGGCACGTCGACCGCCACCTTCGGCCACTTCTCGCCGACGGTGTACGGCAAGACCGGCACCGCCGAGGTGCCGACCACGACCTGCCCCAACTGCGCCGACGCCTGGTGGGCCGGGTGGGCGTCGCAGGGCAGCCGCTCGCTGGTCGTCGTCGCGTTCATCCACAACGGCGGCCACGGCGGCGTCTCGGCCGCGCCGGTCGCCGCGAGCGTGTTCCAGTCGTTCTTCGCACCGCAGCGCCGCTTCGTGTTCCACGCCGGGCAGGACCAGTCGCGGTGACCCACTACCTGCGCCACCTCGACTACCTGATGCTCGCGACCGCGCTCTCGATCTCGGCCTTCGGCCTGTGGATCATGCAGACGGCGACGCGCCACTACGCCGGCAACCTGTACGGCCACCAGCTGCTCTACGTCGCCGTGGGCACCGTCGGGATGCTGGCCGTCGCGGCGGTGCCGCCGACGCTGATGCGGCGCGTGCGCTGGCCGCTCTACGCGTTCGTGCTCCTGAGCACCGCGGCCGTGCTCGCAGCCGGCACGTCGGTCGGGGGCGGCAAGCGCTGGATCAACCTGAGCGCCTTCCAGTTCCAGCCGTCGGAGTTCGCCAAGCTGCTCCTGATCGTCGGCCTGGCGGCCGTGCTCGCCTCGCGCCGCGGCATCACCGGCCCGGCCCGGCTGACGCTGCTCGCGATCCTCTATGTGCTCCTGCCCGCGCTGCTCGTGTTCAAGGAGCCCGACTTCGGCACCACGCTCGTGTACATCGCGATCATGCTGGGGATGCTCTTCGTCTACGGCATCCCCTGGCAGCACTTCGTGTGGATGGGGATCGCCGTCGCGGTGACGGTCGCGCTCGTGTTCTCGATCCTGCCCGGGATGGGCGTGCAGGTGGTGCACGGCTACCAGATCTCGCGCCTGACCGACTTCCTGCATCCCAACCCCAACGACACGCAGGGCAACGGCTTCCAGCTGCACCAGTCGGTGATCGCCGTCTCCCACGGCGGCCTGGGCGGGACGGGCGCAGGCGTGACGGCGCCGGGCACGCCGCAGCTCGGCGCGACGCAGACGTCGCTCGGCTTCCTGCCCGAGGCGCCCACCGACTTCGTGTTCGCCGTGGTGGGCGAGGAGCGCGGGTTCATCGGCGCGGCGTGGCTCATCTGCCTGTACGCGCTGCTCCTGTGGCGGGGGCTGAAGGTGATCACCAAGTCACGCTCGACGTTCGGCAGCCTGGTGGCGGCAGGCGTGGTCTCGATGCTGCTCTTCCAGATCTTCATCAACATCGGCATGACCATCGGCCTTGCGCCCGTGACCGGGATCCCGCTGCCGTTCATGAGCTTCGGCGGCTCGCACACGATCACGAACCTGCTCGCGATCGGGGTGCTGCAGGCGATCCACGTCCACTCCCAGACGGCCGACGAGCCCGTGTTCGCGCGATGAGCAAGAAGCTCGGGGCGGTCGGATCCGCGACGATGGTGCAGAAGGCGTTGAAGGACGTCGCCGAGGACACGACCGGCGTCGGCCCGGTGATCCTGTGCGGGCGCTCCGCTCCGGTCGAGCGGGTGCGGGCGGCGCTTCTGGGCGCCAAGTGGAGCACCACGTCGGCCGTCGAGTCCTTCGCGATCCGGCGGCTGCGGCCTGAGGATCGCACGCAGCTGCAGCGGGCGTCGGTGGTCGTCTACGGCGGCGAGGTGACGCACACGCTCGACGACGAGACGCGGGCCGATCTCGAGGTGCTCGGCCGTGCGGGCCGGCCTCTGCTGGTCGTGCTCGAAGGCGTCGAGCTGCCCATGGACGCCTCGGTCGAGGCCACCCGCGTGCGCGGCATCGAGCCCGAGAACGTGCTCGCGACCAAGTCCGGCCATTTCCCGACCAAGCGCGTCCTGCGCATGATCGCCGCGAAGGCCGGCCCCTCGGCGCCGGCGCTCGCAGCGCGCCTGCCCGCGCTGCGGCCGCTCGTGGTCGAGACCATCATCGAGACGTCGGCGCGCCGAAACGCGCTGATCGCCGCCGCGATCTGGATCCCGGGGGCGGACATGCCGCTCCTGACCGCGGTCGAGATGCGGATGGTGCTGCAGCTGGGGGTCTGCTTCGGGGTCGAGGTGGGCCCCGACCGGGCGGTCGAGCTGCTCGGGCTGCTCGGCGCGGGCTTCGGCCTGCGGTCGGTCGCGCGCGAGCTCCTGGACGTTGTCCCGATCGCCGGCTGGGTGGTCAAGGGCGGCGTCGCCTATTCGGGCTCGCGGGCCATCGGCCGGGCCGCGGTGGAGTACTTCGAGCGCGGCGCCGTGGCCGACGTCTCCAACCTGCGCACCCTCGCCGAGCGCCTGCGCTCCTGACCGGGGTCAGACCCCGAACGGGCGGCGTGCGCGGCTCGCGCCGGTTCCGTGACAAATGTTAAGGGGACTGTCCCCGTAACACCGTCGACTACCATGCGGTGAAATGGGCAAAGCCCTGCTCGAAGACAGGATCGAGGCCGTGCTGGAGACGGTGCAGAAGCCGTCCCGCTATATCGGCGGCGAGGCCAACCAGGTACGCAAGCCTCAGGCGACCGCGCTCGTCGCCCTCTGCTATCCCGACGCATACGAGATCGGGATCTCCAACCAGGCCCTGCAGATCCTGTACCAGCAGATCAACCGGCGCGAGGGCATCGCGGCCGAGCGGGTGTACTGCCCGTGGCCGGACATGGCCGACGCGATGCGCCGCCAGGGGCTGCCGCTGTTCACGCTCGAGTCGTGGCGGCCGGTGCGCGAGGCCGACCTGCTCGGGATCACGCTGCAGGCCGAGCTGACCTACTCGAACGTGCTCGAAGTGCTCGACCTGGCGGGCATTCCGCTGCGCGCCGCCGATCGCGGCGAGGACGATCCGATCGTGGTCGCCGGCGGCCCGAGCGCCTCCAACCCGGCGCCGCTCGCGCCGTTCTTCGACGCCGTCTTCATGGGCGAGTCGGAGCGCGCGTTCGAGGCCGTGCTCGACGTGATCGCGACCGTGCCCGGCCGGGCCGCGCGCCTGGCCGCCCTGGCCGAGAACCCGTACCTGTACCTGCCGGGCCGCGGCCGCCACCCCGTCGAGCGGGCCGTCTACGCCGACTTCGGCATCGAGACGCACCCGACCCGGGTGGTGGTGCCGTACTCGTCGGCGATCTTCTCGCGGGCGTCGGTCGAGGTCATGCGCGGCTGCACCCGCGGCTGCCGCTTCTGCCACGCCGGCACCTGGTACCGGCCCGTGCGCGAGCGCTCGCCGGACGAGGTGGCCGAGGCCGGCCTCGCCCAGCTCGGCTGCACCGGCTACGACGAGCTGTCGCTGACGTCGCTTGCGACCAGCGACTACACGGGCATCGTGCCGGCGATCGAGAAGATCAAGACGCGGCTGCCGACGCTGCACCTGTCGCTTCCGTCCAACCGGGTCGACACCGGGCCGGTGGCGCTCACGGCGGCCGCCAACGCGCGCCAGAGCTCGATCACGCTGGCGCCCGAGGCCGCCACGCAGCGGATGCGCGACATCATCTGCAAGACGATCACCGACGAGATGATCGAGCGCGCGATCGAGGCGGCGTTCCAGGCCGGCTACACCAGCCTGAAGATGTACTTCATGATCGGCCTGCCGCGGGAGACGCACGCCGAGGTGCAGGGGATCGTCGACCTCGGCATCCGCGCGCGCGAGATCGGGCGGCGGGTGCGCCCGGGCGGCGGCCGCTTCTCGGTGCACGTGAGCGTCTCGAACTTCGTGCCCAAACCGCACACGCCCTTCCAGTGGGAGGGGATGTCGAGCCGCGCGCAGCTCGACGCGAAGCAGGCGTACATGCGCCGGGCGATGCCCACCCGCCAGATCCGGCTCTCGCTGCACGACCTGCGCACGTCGATGCTCGAGGGCGCCCTCGCCCGCGGCGGCGAGGAGCTGGCGGACGTGATCGAGCGGGCGTGGCGCGCGGGTGCGCGCTTCGACGCCTGGAGCGAGATGTATCAGGAGGCCGCCTGGGAGGCGGCGTTTGCGGCCTGCGGCTCGAGCATCGACGAGCAGGCCACGCGAGAGTTTGGAGAGTGGGACGAGCTGCCGTGGGATCACGTGCGCTCGGGCGTCTCCAAGGAGTTCCTGCTGGACGAGTGGGGGCAGAGCCGCGCCGAGGTGGCGACGGGCGACTGCCGCTGGGACGGATGCACGGACTGCGGTGCGTGCTTCGGCCCCGTCCGCAACAGATTGGTGAGCTGACCGGAGGCACGGGGCCAGGCCCCGGTTTCCGGCGCATGTGAAAGTTGAGACACATCGTTGACATATCGAATTACCTTTGCGGTTGGCGGACGGGCGCGCTTTCTGTCGCACCTCGAAACCGTTGACACGCTGCTCGGCGCGCTGCGGCGCGCCGGCTATGACATCGCCCTGTCGAAGGGCATGAAGCCTCGTCCTGTGATCTCGCTCGCGATGCCGCGGGCGGTGGGTGTGCAGGCGCTGGCAGACCTGGCCGACGTGCAGCTCGTGGACGACCCCGACCCGGCCGAGGTGGCCGAGCGGCTCGACGCGCAGCTGCCGCACGGCATGACCGTGGTCGGCATCGAGCCGGCCGAGGGCCGCACGGCCGCCGCCCGCGTGGAGGCGACCGCATACGAGGTGGAGGTGGAGGACGACGTCGACTGGCCGCGCGCGCTGGCCGCGTTTGCGGCGGCCGAGAGCTGCGAGGTGGTGCGAACCGCCCCCGGCAAGGCCGATCGCCGGATCGACGTCCGCACGTACTGCTCGAGCATCGAGCATGAGCCGGGACTGCTGCGGATGGAGCTTCGGATGACCGAAGCCGGCACCGCACGCCCGGAGGAGATTGCACAGGCGGTCGCCGGCCTCATCGGCCGGACCGCGAACATCAAGCGGCTGGTACGAACGCGCATCTGCCTTCGCGACCAGCCGGTGGGAGCACGCACTTGACACTTACATCGAACGTCTCCAAGACCATCCTGATCTCGGTCGACCTGTCCGAGCTGCGGGTGGCCGTGGTCGAAGAGGGCCGCACCGTCGAGGCGCTGATCGAGCGCCGCGGCGAGGGCTCGCTGGCCGGAAACATCTACAAGGGCAAGATCGACAACGTCCTGCGCGGCATGGAGGCCGCGTTCGTCGACCTCGGCCTGCCCCGCAACGGGTTCCTGTACGTCGACGACGTCGTCGTCCCCGGCCAGGACCCGAAGTCGCGCCGCCGGCGCAAGATCGACGAGCTCCTGAAGCCCGGGCAGGAGGTGCTCGTCCAGGTCGTCAAGGACTCGATGGGCACGAAGGGCCCGCGGGTGACGATGGAGCTGTCGATCGCCGGCCGCTTCCTGGTGCTCTCGCCGCACGGCGAGGGCTCCGGGGTCTCGCGGCGGCTGCCCGACGGCGAGCGCGAGCGGCTGCGCAAGCTGGCCAAGTCGCTCGAGGCCGACCAGGGCGGCATCATCGTCCGCACCGCCGCCGCCGGCGCCACCGCCGACGATCTCGAGCGCGACCTGCGCTTCCTGCACAAGATGTGGGCCCAGGTCGAGGCCCGCGCCAAGCCGGCGAAGGCCGGGAGCCTCGTCTATGCCGAGGCCGACCTGTCGCTGAAGGTGATCCGCGACCTGCTCGCGCGAAACGTGGACGAGGTGCTGGTCGACTCCGAGCGCCAGTACCGCCGCATCCTCGGCTGGGTGCGCACGACGCAGCCCGAGTTCGTCGACCGGATCAAGCTCTACTCCGACAGCACGCCGCTGTTCGAGCGCTACGGCGTCGACCAGGCGATCCTCTCGACGCTCAACAAGCGCGTCGACCTGCCCTCCGGCGGCTACCTGATCTTCGACTACGCCGAGGCGTTCACCGTCATCGACGTCAACACGGGCCGGTTCGTCGGCTCGTCCGGGCGGCTCGAGGACACGATCACGCGCAACAACATCGAGGCGGCGCGGGAGGTCATGCGCCAGCTGCGGCTGCGCGACATCGGCGGCATCATCGTCATCGACTTCATCGACATGGCGTCGGCGAAGAACCGGGCCGAGGTGCTGAAGGTGCTCCAGGCCGAGCTCGAGAACGACCGCACGAAGACGTATCTGGTCGAGATCTCGCCGCTCGGGCTGGTCGAGATGACCCGCCAGAACGTGACGGCGGGCGTCCGCGAGATCCTCACCCGCACCTGCCCGACGTGCGGCGGCGAGGGCGTCGTTTTGTCCGAGCAGACGATGGCGGTCGAGGCCGAGCGGCGGCTGCGCCGGCTGGCCCGCTCATCCGGCGCCGAGGCGTTCCAGGTGCGGCTGAACGCGAAGGTCGCCTCCGGCCTCGTCGGCCCCGGCGGCATGAAGCTGCTCGAGCTCGAGCGCGAGACGGGCAAGTTCTTCACCCTGGAGCCGGTCGAGCGGATGCTCCTGAGCGAGGTGGACGTGATCCGCGAGGGCTCGCGGGCCGAGGTCGACGGCGACGGCCTGCCGTTCGCCGACGGCGACGAGCGCACGATCAAGATCTCGGAGCCGCACATGTACAACGTCACCGACGGTGTCGCCAGGATCGACGGCGGTTACCCGGTGGTGGTGGGCGGCGCGATCGGCTACGTCGGCCAGCAGCACAAGGTGCGCATCGACCGGGCCACCCGGACGGCGGCCTACGCGACGCTGCTCGACGCCAAGCCGACCGCGATCGACCTGCCGCCCGAGCCGGGCGACTACGAGCTGCCGGAGTTCGACCGCGAGGTCGGCGAGCGGCTCGAGCTCGAGCAGCGCACCCGGCCGCGCACGCGCCGAAAGACGCCGGCCAAGCCGGCCGCGGCCACCGCCGCGACGGCCGAGGCGGACGCCGACGGCAAGGCAGCCGAGGAAACGGCGGCGGCGCCCAAGCCACGGCGGCGGACGCGGGCCAAGCCGGCTGCGGCCGCAGCCGCGACCGAGCCGGCCTCAGGCGACGAGCCGGCCGCGGCGGAAGCGAGCGCCAACGGCTCCGCCGATGGAGTGGCCGACGTGGTCGATGCGGCCGACACCGGCGACGAGGCCGCGGCCACCAAGCGCCGCCGCCGCGGCAAGCGCGGTGGCCGCGGGCGAACGCGGACAGCGAGCGCCGACGGCGACGGAGCAGCCGCCGCCGGCAGGCGGACGCCGACCCCGGCGCCGCTCCCAAGCCCGACGAGCCGAGCGCGGCGTCGCCGGCGGCCGATGCCGAGCCGGCCGCGGCGCCGCGCACGCGGCGGCGGGCTCCCGCCAAGCGCACGGCCACGGCCGCGGCGGCGACGGCGGAGCCCGAGCCCGCCCCGGCTGCGGTGCCCGCCGCGCCGCCGCCCGAGGCGGCGCCCCCGCCGGCCGACGCCCCGGCCGCGGCTGCGCCGGCGGCGGATGGAGCGCAGGAGCAGCCCGAACGCAAGCGCGGCCTCCTGGGGAAGATCCTCGGTGGGTAACGCTCTGGTACCATTCCGCGGCTCATGTACGCGGTGATCAAGGTCGGCGGCAAGCAGTACCGCGTCGAGCAGGGGCAGAAGCTCCTGGTCGACCGGCAGCCGCATGCCGCCGGCGAGGCGTTCACCCCCGACGTGCTCATGACGGGCGGCGACGAGGTCGTGACCGACCGCGCGAAGCTGCAGGGCACCGTCTCGGTGCAGGTGGTCGAGCATCTGCGCGGCGAGAAGATCAAGGTGTTCACGTTCAAGCCGAAACGGGGCTTCAAGAAGACGCGCGGCCACCGGTCCGAGCTGACCAGGATCTCGGTCGAGTCGATCGGCGGCTCGGCGCGGCCCAAGCGGGCACCGGCCCGCAAGCCCGAGGCCGAGCCGGCCGAGGCCCCGGCCGCCGAGGCGAAGGCCCCGGCGCGGGCGCCGGCCAAGCCGAAGGCGGCGGCCAAGCCGCGCGCGGCGGCGAAGCCGAAGGCCGACAAGGCCGACGCACCGGCCCCGCGGCCGCGGCGGACGAGGGCGAAGAAGGAGGACACGGGCGATGGCGCATAAGAAGGGGCTCGGATCGTCCAAGAACGGGCGCGACTCGCACGCGCAGCGACTGGGCGTCAAGGTGTTCTCGGGCCAGACCGTGACGGCGGGCGCGATCATCGTGCGCCAGCGGGGCACGCGCTTCTACCCCGGTGCCGGAGCCGGCCTGGGCAGCGACGACACGGTGTTCGCCACCGTCGACGGCACGGTCGAGTTCGGGCAGCGCAAGGGCCGGCGCTACATCAGCGTGCAGGCCGCCGAACCGGCTGCCTGAGCCGGGCGCGACCCGCCGGTGTTCGCCGACCGAGCCACGGTCTACGTCGAGGCCGGCCGCGGCGGAGACGGCTGCATCAGCTTCCGCCGCGAGAAGTTCGTGCCGAAGGGCGGTCCCGACGGCGGTGACGGCGGCGACGGCGGCGACGTCGTCCTGGTTGCCGACCCCGACCTGCGCGACCTGTCGCGCTTCCGCCAGGCCTCGCACTTCCGGGCGAAGCGGGGCACGCACGGCAAGGGGGCGGGCAAGGCCGGACGGCGCGGCGAGGGCCTCGAGCTGGCGGTCCCCGTCGGCACCCAGGTGCGCATCCGCGACACCGCCGAGCTCGTGGCCGACCTGGCGCACCCGGGCGCACGGGTCACCGTCGCGACAGGGGGCGGCGGCGGGGCCGGCAATCGCCACTACGCCACCGCCCGCCGGCGCGCGCCTGAGACCGCCCAGGTGGGCGAGCCGGGCGACGAGGCGTGGCTCGAGCTGCGGCTGAAGCTCGTCGCCGACGCGGCCCTGCTCGGGTTCCCGAACGCCGGCAAGTCGTCGCTCCTGCGCCGGATCTCGAACGCCAAGCCGAAGGTGGCCGACTACCCGTTCACGACCATCGAGCCCGTGCTCGGGACGGTCGAGTCCGACGACGGCCGCCAGCTCACCGTCGCCGACGTGCCCGGCCTGCTCGAGGGCGCGAGCACCGGTGTCGGGCTCGGCCACGAGTTCCTCGCCCACCTCGAGCGGGCGCGGCTCCTGATCCACCTGGTCGAGGCGGGCCCGGATCCGGCCGAGATCGAGCGCCGCCGGATTGCGATCAATCGTGAGCTCGAGCTGCACGGCGGCGGCCTGGCGCAGCGGCCGCAGCTGTTCGTGCTGTCGAAGCTCGATCTGCTCGAGCCGGGCGAGCGCGCGGCGGCCGTTGTGGCCGCCGGGGCGGCGCTGGGCTGCTCGTCGGCCTCGGGCGAGGGCGTCGCCGACCTGCGGCGCACGCTGTTTGCCTCCCTCCCGGCCGAGGCGCCCGCCGAGGAGGCGGTCGAACCGGAGCTCGCCGACTATCTCGTCTACCGGCCGGCGCCGCCGACGCGCCGCCGCTACCGCATCCTGCGCGACGCCGGCACCCTGCGGGTGGCCGGGCGCGAGCTGGAGCGGCAGGCCGACGGCCTCGACCCCGACGACCGCAACGACGTGGCGGCGCTCGCGGCGGCGCTCGAGCGGCTGGGAGTCGAGCCGGCGCTGCGCGCCGCGGGGGCGCGGCCCGGTGACGACATCCTGGTGGGCACGCACAGGTTCACCTTCCAGCCGCGGAGCGAACCCAATTGACATCCGCCATGGATGCCAATTGGCCGTGACCCGCCTCGGCGTCTTCGGCGGGCAATTCGACCCGCCCCACAACGGCCACCTGGCCGTCGTCCGCGCCGCCCGCGATCAGCTCGATCTCGACCGCGTGCTGGTCGTCCCGAGCTCACGACCGCCGCACCGGGCGGCCCCGCAGACGCCGGCCGAGACGCGCTACCGGCTCGCGCTCGCGGCCTTCGCGGACGAGCCCCGGGTCGAGGTGAGCCGGCTCGAGCTCGACCGCCCCGGGCCGAGCTATACCGTCGACACGCTCGAACAGCTCGCGCTCCCCGGCCAGGAGCTGTACCTGATCCTGGGAGCCGACCAGCTGGCCGCCCTCGGCTCGTGGCACCGGCCCGACCGTGTGCGCGAGCTGGCCCGTGTGGCGGTGGCGGCCCGTCCGGGCGCACCCCATGCCGACGATGCCGTGGAGCTCGTGATGCAGCCCGTCGCCGCGGCATCCTCGGATCTGCGCCGCAGCGTCGCGGACGGCGTCGACGTGAGCGACCTGGTGCCGGCCGGGGTGGTCGCGGCGATCGGCCGCGAGGGGCTGTACCGCCCGACCCCGTGCTAGGCTGATCGCGACGATATGGGGATCGCGGCCTGACAGACACCACCCAGCTGGCGCACCGCATCGCCTCGCTGGCGGCGGAGAAGCTTGCCACGGACATCGTCATCCTCGACATGCGCGAGGTGGTCAGCTACACCGACCACTTCGTGATCTGCTCTGGACGCAACCCGCGCCAGGCGCAGGCCATCGCCGACCAGATCCACGAGACGCTGAAGCACGACGGCCGTCTGATGCCGCGCCGGATCGAAGGTCACCGGCAGGGCGACTGGATTCTGCTCGACTACCTCGACGTGGTCGTCCACGTGTTCACGCCCGAGGCACGCGCGTTCTACCGCCTCGAGGCGCTGTGGGGGCAGGTGCCGAGCGAGACCTACGCGGCCGGGTAGCCCGGGCCGGTGGAGCAGGAGCGGCGGTTCACCCTCGCCGAGGCGCAGCAGCTCCTCGACTCCGAGCTGCGGGAGCTGGCGGAGCAGATGGTCGAGTCCTGCGCCGCCCTCCGCGATCTCGAGTCGCGCTGGCGCAAGCTCGTGATCGCGATCGGATCCAACGGCGGCAACATGGAGCGGCCGGAGGTGCGTGACCTGCAGCGGGCCGTCGAGGCCGCCCATGCCGAGCTGAACGAGATCGTCGGGCGCTTCACGGGCCAGGGGGTGCAGGTGAAGGACATGGACCGCGGCCTGATCGACTTCCCAGCCGAGGTCGACGGCCAGGATGCGCTTCTGTGCTGGCACGTGGGCGAGGAGCGAATCGCCTTCTGGCACTCGCCGGAGGACGGGTTCGCCGGACGGAAACCGCTCGCGTGAGCGCCGGCGCCCACCTGAATGCCGCGCTCGCGGCCGAGGCCGACGCCTATCGGGAGCTGCTCCGCGGAGGCGATGCCATCCCAGCGCTCTTGACCGCCAGGGACGCGTATCTGGCCTCGCACGCCGAGTCGGGGGCTGCCAGCTGGGGGCGGCTGGTCGGCGCGCTCAAGATGGCGCTCCTGGCCGGCGACGGGGCCGACCCGATCGCGCGCCGGGCGCTCGCAGAGGTGGGGCAGGCCGACACGCCCGCCTCGGCGTACCTGCGGGCGCTGGCACAGGTGACGCTGGGCGAGCGGCCCGACGTCGCGACGATGCTGGCCGGGGGAGACTCGTTTGCGCGCACCGGACGGGCGCTCGCTGCCCTCGCCGACGGCGACGAGCCGGCCTACGCCGCGGCGCTTCGTGAGATCGTGGCCGACTTCGAGGGCCGCGACCAGCACCTGTCGGGGGTTGCGATCGCCGACACCGCGCTTGTCCTGGAGCGGCTGGCGGAGCCGCGAGGCATGGCCGTACGGCCGACCGGACCGCTCGTACCGGCGATCGAAGAACGCCAGAGCGGCGATATACTGCGGCCCGACCTGGGGCTATAGCTCAGCTGGGAGAGCGCCACGCTGGCAGCGTGGAGGTCGTCGGTTCGAGCCCGACTAGCTCCATTTTCAGGCCGCCTCGCGCGGGTTCCGAAGGTTGACCCGCCGCCTGGCCGCGACCGCCGAGAGCGCCAGGCGCTGCTAGCTTGCCGCCGTGGCCGGCCAGGAGACGACGTCCGAGTACGACCGCCTCGGGGTGACTCCGACCCCCGACGACGGCACGCGGCTGAGCGCCGTCGCCGCATGGGACGAGTCGACGCGGCCGCACCGGCCCGAGTCAGGCCCCGGCGTCACCTATACGAGGCGGGGCCGGCTTGTCGGGCAGCACCTGGTGGACGTGCACGACATGCTCCGAAGCGAGCTTCGCGAGCTGCGCGACCTCCTCGCGCAGGTGCGCGACGGCGCGCTCACGGCCGGCGCCGCGCGCTCGGCCCTGAACGACATGGCGCTGCGCCAGAACGACTGGACGGTCGGGGCGTTCTGCGCGCGGTACTGCGGCATCGTCGCCCAGCATCACGGCCTCGAGGACGACGCGGTCTTCCCGCACCTCGTCCGCAGCGACGTCGGCCTGGCTCCCGTGATCGACCGGCTCCAGGAGGAGCACCTGGCGATCCACGCCGCCGTCCAGGCCGTCGACCGCGCGCTCGTCGACCACCTCAACCACCCGGGCAGCTACGCCGGCATCCAGGCCGCGATCGACTTCCTCACGGATGCGCTGCTCTCCCATCTGTCCTACGAGGAGCGCGAGATCGTCGAGCCGCTCGCCCGGCTCGGCTTCTATCCCGGCCAGGTCTAGGCCGATCCGTCAGTGGTCGCTGCGGGTGCCGCTCACACGCTCAGGCTCGACATCCTCGAGGAGCGGCGCTGGGAACCCGATGTAGTTCAGCTCGTCGCTGATGACCTCGATCGGGTGATAGGGATCCTGGTGCAGGGCGCCGTCGGCGTTGACGGTGAACGGGATGATGCAGGAGCGCACGAACGCGAGGCGCTCGACCGCCCGCTCGAGGTTGCGCAGGATGTCGCCGGCCTCGCCGTGATGGATGACCGCGTCGAAGTACGCAGCCACCTGGGCCCGGTAGGCGGCTTCCTGGGGGGTGTCGGAAACGTCGCTTCTCTCCACGAGAGTTCACTCTCCTCTGTCGGCGTGTTGGCGTGCGTGCGTCGGCGAACACGGTTCGGGACGAGGGCTCGCTACTCCATCATCCTGCACCAACCGCAACTGTCAACTTCCACGCTGCGCGAACGCCCTCGCGTCCACGCCGACATGAGCTGTCTCAGCGGTACTTGTAGACCGCGACGTAGTCGATCTGCAGCGCCAGCTTGCGCGGGGTGGTGGAGTTCGGCAGCGTCCCGCTGAAGCCGTTCGTCCCCGTATTCGTCTGCATCGTGAGATGCATCGGCGAGGAGGGGATGTGGCTGCGGTAGTTGGCCCACAGGTGCCCGTCGAGGCGCACCGTGATCTGGCCCGGCACCCACGCGAGCGTCATCGTGTGCCACCTGGTGAAGTCGGCGCGCACGTGGGCGTGCACCCGGGTGCTGCCGTAGTGGAGCGTTGCCGTTTCGAGATTGCGCAGCGCGCCGTGGTCGGAGGACTCCTCGATCCAGTCGACGACCGTGCCGCCGCCGGACGGCCGCAGGGCGACGTCCATGCCGACGCCGGTGCCGCGCGGCATCCGGAAGCGCACGACCCAGCGCCCGTAGGTCTGGTTGACGAGCCGGGCCATCGAGACGCCGCCCGAGACCCACGCGTTTCCGAACAGGGGGTCGCGGTAGGTCTGGATGCGCAGCGCGCCGGCCTTCGCGACGACGTGGGACTTCGCCCACAGCGAGTCCTTGCAGCAGGCCGGCTTGCCCTGGTAGAGCGTCCAGGTGTGCGGCTTGAGCGGCAGCTTGAACTGGCGGTAGAAGATCATCTTCGGAAACCGCGAGGACGGCGGCGGCGGCGTGGCGCCGGCGGCGGGGGAGACGAGCAGGGCCGTCGCGGCCACGATGGCGGCGAGGGCGGTGAGGAGGAGGCGCTGGGAGCGGGGCATGCGCCGATCATCGGCGATTCCGCCCGGTTTCCACATGCTTCCATCGGATGTTCACAACGTCCTTATGCCTGGCTAACATGACGCGTTATCCGTAGTTTGCTTGAGTTCAAGGGTTGTGTTCAACGCTTGGAACGATAGGATCCCGGCCGATCACGGAATCGACTCGAGGAGACACCATGCAGATCGCGGTGATCGGGGCGGGAGCGATCGGGCGCACCCTGTCCCAGCGGCTCGCCGGCAGCGGGCAGACGGTGACGGTCGGCGTGCGCTCGCCGCAGAGCGCGCCGCGCGCCGAGATCGACCCGCGCGTGCAGATCGCGACCGTCGAGGAGGCCATCGCCACCGCCGATGCGGTGATCGTCGCCATCCCGGGCGGACAGATCCCCGGCTTCGCGCGCGAGCATGGCGGCCGCGTCGCGGGCAAGGTCGTGATCGACGCGACCAATGACATCGCCGGCGGCACCGGCGGATCCCTGAACCATCTCGACGCCTGGGCGGAGGCCGCCGCCGGTGCGGAGGTCGCCCGCGCCTTCAGCTCGCTCGGCTGGGAGAACTTCGCCGACCCGGACTTCGGCGGCACCACCGCGACGCTCTTCTGGTGCGGCCCCGACGGCTCGGCGGGGCACACGGTCGAGGCGATCGTCCGCGCGGTCGGGCTCGATCCGGTCCGGATCGGCGACCTGGGTGCCGCCGGGACGCTCGACGGCGTCGCCCGGCTCTGGTTCCAGCTGGCATTCAGCCAGGGGATGGGCCGGCGGCTCGCCTTCCGGCTGCTGCGGGACGAGGGCTGAGGCGTCGACCGGGGCCGCACTCCGGCCGATTCAGTCGACCGGCTCATCGCCGACTGGAGCCGCGTGCGCCCCGACCTCGACTTCGCTGCGGTGGGCATCGTGGCGCGGCTCGCCCGCGCCCGGACGCACATCGACGGCGCGCTCGAGGCCGTCTTCGAGGGGCACGGCCTGTCGGCCCCGGGCTTCGCGGTGCTCGTCACGCTGGCCCGCCTCGGCCCGGCCGGCGTTCCCCAGCGCACGCTCATGGACGAGCTCGGGCTGACGTCGGGCACCATCAGCGTTCGCATCGACCGCCTCGCCGAGGATGGGCTCGTCGAGCGCCGCCCCGACCCTGGCGACGGCCGTAACAGCCTGATTGTCCTCACCGAGCGCGGTCGGCTGGTGTTCGAGCGGGTCGTCCCCGCGCACCTCGAGAACGAGCGCAGACTGCTCGTCGCGCTCGCCGACGACGAGCGGGCCGTGCTCGCCGGCCTGCTCCGCAAGCTGCTCGTCGAGTACGAGGGTTCCCTGCCGCAGGCCGGCGCGGACGTCCGGCTCGGCCTCACGCTCTCCCCGGCGCACGTCACGATCGCCATGCGGCGGGCCGTCGGCCTGCCCGCGGTCGCGGGGCTGCTCGTCCGCGACGTCGACGAGACGAGCCCCGCCCGCGAGATCCTGCAGCCCGGCGACGTCCTCGAGCGGGCAGGCGTCCGCTTTCTCACCTCGGTCGCGGCCCTGTACGCCGCAATTGCCGACGCGGCGCCCGCGGGCCGCCTCGACCTGCGCGTCGTGCGCGGGCTCGAGCCGCTGGACGTGCGGGTGCCGCTCGCAAAGCCGCTCCAGGAGCCGCATCCAGCGGCCTCGAGCAGCTCTCGCAGGCGGCCGGATCTGCACCTCGTCTGACGTCCGGGCGACGGATGATCGCGTACCGGCCATGCGGGTTATCCGTACGCAAGATCCGTCGTCGCACGGATGCTGTGACCCACCCTCTCGGCCGATGATGCGCTTCAAGTCGATGCGAGGCGGAAATCGCGCGAGCGCTACGGATCGACAGTCTTTTTGGAAGCGCACGACCACCAACCGAGAGGGAGTTCTGAAATGCGTAAGGTGTTTGAAATCGGAGGGCTCGTCGCCGGCCTCATCTTGATCGTGTTCGGCGTCGTTGCGATCGTCATGGGCGTCAACGGTCAGTCGACCGTCAGCAACAGCCTCAAGGATCAGAAGATCGTCGGCACCGCCGACATGACTCCGGCCGGCATCACGGCCGCCGTCAAGGAGGCCCATCTCACCAACGTCAAGATCCCGTCCTGCAGCGTCGCCAACCTGCCGATCAACTCCGGCTCGCGCGCCCGCTGCTTCGCCGAGTACATGCAGGTGCACGCCCTCGAGGCCACCGGTGGCTATCTGTACTCGCAGATGGGCATCTGGGTCGCCAAGCCGGGTACGCCCAAGGCGCAGCTCATGCCGGGCGGCGGCACGGACGTCCCGACGGCCGCTCAGGTCGATCCCACCACGAAGCAGCCCGTGTCCAACGGCGCCCGCAACGTGTGGGTCACCGAGACCGCTCTGACGACCGCCCTCAACTCGTCGTACATGGCGAGCCAGCTGGCCCTGTTCGGCATCGTGGTCGGCGTGGCCCTGCTGCTCTCGGGCTTCGGCTTCTCGATCCTCGCGATCGGCGGAGCACTGCGGAACCCCGAGAACGCACTGAACGCGGTCTTCGGCAAGCGCTCGCCGAAGGTCTCCGGCACGACTCCGGTCGCTGCCTCCTAGTCCCAACCGCCCCATCCAGCACGAAGAGGGAGCCGCCCCCGGGCGGCTCCCTCTTCGTCGTTCTGCGCTCGCACACGCCTCGGGCGTAACACCGCCGCCAGGGCGGGGACTGTAGGCTCGTGCTCCTGCTCGTGGCCACCTCCGACGCTGATCCGCACGCACCGAGCGCCGACCAGTCCCCCGACGACCGGCGCGTCGTCGCGGCGCTCCTGAACGGCGACGAGCAGGCGTTCGGAGAGCTCGTTGCGCGCTACAACGGAGCGCTGCTGCGCCTGGCGCTGATGTACGTGCGCTCCCGCAGCGCCGCGGAGGAGGTCGTGCAGGACACCTGGCTGGGAGTGCTGCGCGGGCTGCCGGCGTTCGAGGGCCGCTCGTCCCTCAAGACGTGGATCTTCCGCATCCTGGTGAACCAGGCGCGCACGCGGGGCGTGCGCGAGAGTCGCTCGGTGCCGTTCTCGGCGCTCGCCGGCGAGGATGGGCCGGCGGTCGACCCCGATCGCTTCCTGCCCGACGGCGGCTGGGAGTCGCCGCCGCGATCCGTTGACGGCCTGCCCGACGCCGTGCTCCTGAGCGCCGAGGCGCGCGCGCTCGTCCTGATGGCGATCGACGAGCTGCCACCGCGCCAGCGCGACGTGATCACGCTGCGCGACGTCGAGGGCTGGTCGGCGGCCGAGGTACGCGAGGCGCTCGACCTGAGCGAGGCGAACGAGCGCGTCCTGCTGCACCGCGCACGCGCGAAGGTGCGGGCCCGGCTCGAGCCGTATTTCGACGAGGCGGCCGCATGAGGCTCCGGCGCAGGCATGCGCTCGTCTGCCGCCAGGTGGTGGAGCTCGTCTCCGACTACCTGGAGGGAGCGCTCGATGCGCATGACCGGGCGCGGTTCGACGCGCACCTGACGAGGTGCGACGGCTGCACCGCGTACCTGGAGCAGATGCGCGTGACGCTGCGCCTGGCGGGCCGGCTCGACCCCGAGGCGCTCGATCCGGTGTTCCGCGACCGTCTGGTGGACGCATTCCGGGACTGGAGGCGGCAGGAGTGAGCGGCCGTCGTGTTCCTCGCCGAGGCCCGCGAGCGCATCCGCCGCGGGGGGATGAAAGAGCCGGAGCCGGCGAAGCGTTATGATTTTGGATCCAAACACCGCTGGATGGATGAGGGAGGAAACGCACGATGGCGTTGCAGCTCAATGACACGGCCCCGGACTTCACGGCCGATACCACGGAAGGCAAGATCAGCTTCCACGACTGGATCGGCGACTCGTGGGCGGTGCTGTTCTCGCACCCGAAGGATTTCACGCCGATCTGCACCACCGAGCTCGGCTACATGGCGAAGATCAAGCCCGAGTTCGACAAGCGCGACACCAAGATCATCGGGCTCTCGGTCGATCCCGTCGAGAAGCACGACGACTGGTTCAAGGACATCGAGGAGACGCAGGGCACGGCGCCGAACTACCCGCTGATCGGCGACAAGGACTTCACGATCTCGAAGGCCTACGGCATGCTCGCGTCCGACGTGTCCGGCGACCCCGCCGACCGCACGCCGGCCGACAACCAGACCGTCCGCAACGTGTTCATCATCGGCCCGGACAAGAAGATCAAGCTGATCCTCGTCTACCCGATGACCACGGGCCGCAACTTCGACGAGGTCCTGCGCGTGCTCGACTCGCTCCAGCTCACGGCCAAGCACAAGGTGGCGACGCCGGTGAACTGGAACAAGGGCGAGGACGTCGTGATCGCCGGCTCCGTGAACAACGAGCAGGCGAAGGAGCTCTTCGGCACCTGGGACGAGCCGAAGCCGTACATCCGGATCGTCCCCGACCCGAGCTAGCCGGGTCCAAACCTCGCCGTGGGGGAGCGTCTCGCCACGCACCCCCACGGCGGGACTCTCCGTGTGGTGCGGCGATGCCTTGACACCGACAGTATGCGCGCATAAGATATGCGCACATACGAAAGGAGAGCATCATGTGGCACACCGAGCACACGCACGACACGCCCGCCTCGCCCGAGGCCGTCTTCGCCCTGTGGGCGGACGTCGAGGGCTGGCCGGCCTGGGACGCGAGCCTCGTCGCGACGACGCTGGCCGGGTCGTTCACCGCCGGCGCGACGGGCACGCTGCATCCGCAGGGCATGCCCGAGCCGATCGCATTCACCATCACCGCGGTCGAGGAGGGGAGGGGGTTCGCCGACGAGACGCGCCTCGGTCCGCTCGTGCTGCGCTTCCGCCATCGCGTCGAGCCGCGTGGTGACGGCGCCCGCATCGTGGTGGCGATCGAGGCGGAGGGGCCGGACGCCGAACAGATCGGTCCGGCCGTGGCCGCCGATCTGCCCGAGAGCGTCGCGGCGCTCGCGGCGGCCGCCCAGGGACATACGCTGCCCGCGTGAGGTCGGAGTACTCCTCCGCCTGGGAGAGCCCGGGGTTCCTGCTCTGGCACGCGACCATGCGCTGGCAGCGGGCGATGCGCGCCGCGCTGGCGCCGCACGACCTGACGCATGTCCAGTTCGTCCTGCTCGCCTCGGCCTGGTGGCTGGGCGAGCAGGGCGAGCGGCCCTCCCAGCGGCGGCTCGCCGAGCACGCCGGCACCGACGCGATGATGACGAGCCAGGTCGTGCGCGCGCTCGAGCGGGCGGGGCTCGTGGAGCGGCTGCGCGACCCCGCCGACGGCCGCAGCGTCCGCGTGACGATCACGCCGGCCGGGCGCGAGCGCCTGCGGGGCGCGCTCGCCGATGTGGAGGCGGCCGACGTCGCGTTCTTCGCCGAGGTGCAGGACGAGGCGCTCGTGCCGCGACTGCGGGCGCTGGCGGGGCGCGGCAGATAACCCAATTGGCATTCGCAGCGACTGCCAATTGGCAGGAATCGCCGATCGCGACGCGCATGCTAGGCTGGTTGTCCGCTTCGTTACGAGACCGGACGACGCGGGTGCGCTTCCCGGGCCGAGACTCCGCCCGGCCCAGCGCGTCGGCTTTCGCAGAGGTCGGTGCGGCCCAAAGTGACGTCGCGCACCGCCGCGGCCGAGAGGAGCCCAACGTGACCTCCAATCGCAAGATCGCGCTTGCCGGCGGCGTGTTCTTCATCATCACGTTCATCACGTCGATCCCTGCGCTGTACCTGTTCGAACCGGTCCTCCGCCACCCCGCCGCCTACATCGCGGGGTCCGGCGCCGACAACACCCGCGTCCTCGTGGGCGCCAGCGCTGGAGCTGCTCCTGATCGTTGCGAACGTCGCCTCGGCGGTCGTCCTCTACCCGATCCTCAAGCGCCAGAGCCAGATGCTCGCGCTCGGCTACGTCACCGCCCGCATCGTCGAGTCGAGCTTCATCGCAATCGGGCTCATCAGCGTGCTCGCCGTGGTCAGCCTGCAGCAGCAGGACGCGACCGGCGCCGGCGCCGGGACTCTGGGCGTGGCGCTCGCCGCGATGAAGGACTGGACGTTCCTGCTCGGCCCCGGCTTCATCGTCGGGATCGGAAACGGGCTGATCCTCGGCTATCTGATGTACCGGTCCTGCCTGGTGCCGCGGCGCCTGGCGGTGCTGGGACTCGTGGGCGGGCCGCTGATCTGCCTGTCTGGCATCCTGGTGCTGGTCGGCGTCATCCAGCAGGGCGGCGCCGCCCAGGGGATCGCGACGGGCCCGGAGTTCGTCTGGGAGCTGGGACTCGGCATCTGGCTCACCGTCAAGGGCTTCAACGCCTCGCCGATCCTGCCGCCGGAGGCCGGTCACGTCCGGCCCGCAGGCCCGAGCGCCGCGGTGCTCGCCGCCGGCGACTGACCGCGGGTCAGCGGCCGGTCGCAGCCGCCCCGTCGGCGCGCGGGTCGGAGCCGGCGTCGAACGAGCCGTCGGCGGCCACTTCGATCGCGTGCGAGTGGCCGGCGAGGCCGCTGCCCGCCGGGATCGCAACCGGGGCCGCGCCCCAGTCGGTGAAGGCGCTCCAGGCGGAGTCGAACCCCTCCTCGACCGAGATCGCGAGGCCGGGAACCTCCTCGCCGACGATGAAGCGCGGGGCCGCCACCGCGGCCTGGGCGCTTGCGCCGGCCTGCCGCCGGAGCAGCAGCTGCGCATGGATCTGGGGCTGGGCGTGCCCGCCCATCGTGCCGGCCACCCAGCGCACCCGTCCGGCCCGCTCGGCCATCAGCGGCATCAGCGTATGCAGCGGCCGCTTGCCGGGCGCGGGCGCGTTGGGGCTGGCCGGATCGGCCGAGAAGCAGGCGCCGCGATTGTGCAGCAGGATCCCGGTCCGCGGCTCGAGCACGCCCGAGCCGAACCCGTAGTAGATGCTCTGGATCAGCGACACCTGCAGGTCGGCGTCGGCCGTGACGAGCGCGATCGTGTCGCCCGTCGCCCGCGGCCACGCCGTCGGCACGCCGGTCGGGCCGACCGCTGCGGCCGCCAGCTCCTCGAGGTGTGCGGCCGAGAGCAGCTCCTCGACGCCCACCCGCATCGCTGCCGGGTCGGCGAGATGGCGGTCGCGATCGGCCGCTGCGCCTGTGAAGATCGCCGCCAGCAGCGGGGCGCCGTGCCCGAACGGGTCGCGCAGCCGCGTCCGCCCGGCGACGTCCATGATCTGCGGGAGCAGGTACCCCTGCGAGTTCGGTCCCATGGTGACGTACACGTCATCGCCGACCGCATGCCGCAGCGCGGGGGAGACATCGGTGCGGTGGGCCTCCAGATCCACCTCTGCCAGCGGCGCGCCGAGGTCGCGCAGGCCGGCGACGAGCATGGCGCCCGTCTCGCCGCGGTAGAGGTCGCCGGCGCCGCGACCGGCGAGGCGCTCGAGCGTTGCGGCCAGGCGCTCCTGCACGAGCGTCTCGCCCTCGGCCAGGAGCCGCCCGCCGGGCGCGAACACGCCGGACAGGCCCGCGTCGGCGCGGATCACGTCGGCGCAGTCGGCCATCGTCCGCGCGAGCGACGGCGCCACCGGCACGCCGTCATGCGCCAGGGCCGCGGCGCCGAGCAGCGCCCGCGACAGGGGCAGCGATCCCCAGCGGTCGGCCAGCGTCTGCCATGCCCGCGCGGCGCCCGGCACCGTGATCGCGCCCACGCCGCGCAGCGGCACGGGGCCCGGGCGGATTCCCGCCGGTGCCCGGCCGCTGCCGTTCACCGCGTGGCCGGCGCCGTCGTGCACGAGCGCCATCACGTCGCCGCCCACCGCGTTCATGTGCGGATAGACGACGGCGATCGCGCACGCCGCAGCGAGCGCCGCGTCGACCGCGTTTCCGCCGGCCTCGAACGCCGTCACGCCCGCCGCCGTCGCCGCAGTATGCGGCGTTGCGATCGCCCAGCGGCGCTCAGACATCGCGCAGCTCCTCGACAGCCTTGATCAGGCCATGCAGGACGCGCGTGCTCGGCACCGCCACCGCGAGCGCATCGGCGATCTCGACCACGGCGCCGGTCATGCAGTCGGACTCGAGCGGCTTGCCCGCCTCGAAGTCCTGCAGCATCGACGTGCGATGGTCGCCGACCGCGAGGGCGCCCTCCAGCCTGCGGTCGATCGAGAGCGGGATCTCGACGCCGAGCGCGGCGGCGACCGCGGCGCACTCCTCCATCACGGTGCGCGTGAGCGCGAGTGCGTGCTCCGACCCGCGCAGCTCGCCCAGGGTGGCACGGGCCAGGGTCGTGATCGGGTTGAACGCGGCGTTTCCGATCAGCTTCAGCCAGATCTGCGGACGCAGATCGCGCTCGACCGGGGACTTCAGCCCGGCTGCCTTGAATGCGGCCGAGATCGCGTCGCAGCGCTCGTCCGGCTCGCCCGACGGCGTCCCGATCGAGAAGCGCGTGCCCTCGGTGTGGCGGATCACGCCGGGGGCGACGATCTCGGTCGCGCAGTAGAGGACGCAGCCGACGGCCCGGCCGGCCCCGATCGCCGCGGTCACGCCGCCGCCGGGATCGACGCTCTCGACGATGCGCCCGGCCAGCGGGCCCTCGAGGCCGTGGAAGTACCACCAGGGGATGCCGTTCTGGGCGAACACGCACACGGCCGTCGGCGCGAGCAGCGGCCCGATCGCCGGCGCGATCGCCGGCAGGCTGTACGCCTTCAGGCCGACGAAGACGACATCGGCGGCGGCCACCGCGGAGAGGTCGTCGGTGACCGCCGGATGGCTCACGAAGCCTCCCCGCGGGCTCTGCACCTGGACGCCGGCGGCGGCCATCGCCTGCAGGTGCGCGCCCCGCGCGATCAGGGTCACGTCGGCGCCGGCGCGGGCGAGCGTCGCCCCCACGAACCCGCCGATCGCGCCTGCGCCGAGCACCGCGAACCTCATCCGCCGTCTCCCTCGAGCCGCGCGGCCATGCGCGAGCGCTGCACCTTTCCGGTCGGCGTCTTCGGGATCTCCTCGAGGATGTGGATCCGGTCGGGCACCTTGAAGGCCGCGAGCGAGCGGCGGGCCTGCTCGCGCAGCTCGTCGGCGCCCACGGCGCCGCGGACGACGACCGCCGCGGCCACCGTCTGGCCGTACTTGCGGTCGTCGACGCCGAAGACCACCGCCTCGGCCACCTGCGGGTGGGCCTGCAGCACCGCCTCGATCTCGTATGGCGAGATGTTCTCGCCCCCGCGGATGATCATCTCCTTGAGCCGGCCGCGCAGCCGCAGGTACCCGTCCTCGAGCACGCCCTCGTCGCCGGTGCGGAACCAGCCGGAGAAGAACGCCTCGGCGTTGGCCGCCGCGTTGCCCAGGTAGCCGGGGGTCAGGCCGGGGCCGTGGATCGCGACCTCGCCCGGCGTGCCGGGCGGCACGTCCGCTCCCGCCGCATCGACGATGCGCACATCGGCGCCGGCCGGCACCCCCACCGACCCCGGCAGCCGCTCGGCCGGCGGCAGCGGGTTGGACGTCATCTGATGGGTGTTCTCGGTCATGCCGTAGGCCTCGATCATCGCCACGCCGTAGCGGGCCTCGGCCTCGGACATGAGCTCGGGCGAGAGGGCCGAGCTGCACGAGCGCACGAATCGCAGCGGGCCCGCCGGCTCGCCGGGCTGGTCGAGGATCATGCGGTGGAGGGTCGGGCCGGCCGAGAGCCAGGTCACACCGCAGTCGCGCGCCTGGCCCCAGAAGCGGCGCGGGCTGAAGCGGCGGGGCACGACCACGGTGCCGCCGGCCGCGAGCTGGGCCAGGGTCGATGCGATCAGGCCGTGGACGTGGAAGAGCGGCATCGCGCAGTAGGACACATCCGTGTCTGCGAGCTCGTAGTGGCGGGCGATCGCGCCCGCCTGCGCGGTGAGGTTGCGCTGGAGCAGCGGCACCTGCTTGGGCCGCGACGTCGTGCCGCTCGTGTGCAGGAGCAGGGCGACGTCGTCGGGCTCGCCGCCGGCGACCTCCGCTCCGTTCAGGAGCGCGCCGTCTGCGGTCAGCCGCGGCGGCCCGTCCGCCGCCCACGGCTCGAGCTCGGCGATGCGCACCGTGCCCGCGGCCGCCCGCGCGGCCGCCGCGGCACCGGCGGCGACGACGAGCATGCGCGGATCGAGATCGTCCAGGAAGAAGCGGTATTCGGGCTCGGTGTAGGCCGGGTTGAGCGGCGCGATCGCGGCGCCGAGCGCCGCTGTCGCAAACAGCATCGCCACGATCTCGGGGCCGTTCGGCAGCACGACGGCGACGCGATCGCCGCGCCCGACCCCGGCCGCGGCCAGCGCTCCGGCCATGCCGGCCGCCGTCGCGGCGAGCTGCCCGTGCGTGACCGTCGTGCCGTCGTCGGGCGAGTGCAGCGCCGGCCGCGCGCTCGTGGCGTCGAGCAGTGCGAGCATCTAGGGAACGCGCTCCGCCAGCTCCCGGCAGGTGGCCACCCACACGTCCCTCTGGCCGAGCACGTGGGTGATCATGCCCTCCAGGAGCGGCAGCCGGCCCGGCCGGCCGATCACCTGCGGGTGCATGGTGAGGACGAAGGCGCCGCCGAGGCGGCGGATGCCGTCGAACTCGGCCTCCCAGATCTCGCGCACCTCGCCCGGAGTCGAGATCCGGCGCGTCCAGCTCTCGCGGCCGTCGAACCAGAAGTGGGCGGCGTCGTCGAGGATCCACTGGATGGGCAGCTCGGCCAGGCGCTTGCCCGGGTGCCGGTAGGGGCGGATGTCGTCCATCAGGTTGGACGAGTAGGCAAAGCCGTGCTGCTCGAGCAGGTCGAGGGTGCGCGGGCTGAAGTCCCACGACGGCGACCGGTAGCCCACGACGTCGGCGCCGAAGCCCCGCAGCACGTCGAGCGCGCGGGCGAGCTCGTCCTGCTCGGCGGCGGCGTCCAGGTTCGCGGGCGACGTGTGCGTGTAGCCGTGGTGGCCGATCTCGTGCCCGTCGGCCATGATCTCGCGCACCCGCTCCGGATAGCGCTCCGCGACGCGGCCCGGGATGAAGAACGTGGCCCGCAGGTCGTGCGCGCGCAGGAGCGCCAGGATCTCGGGCACGGCCACCTTCGCCCCGTAGGTGCCCTGCGAGAGCACGCCCGGCCGGTCGGCGTTCTCCCGGTCGTCTCCGATCCAGACCTCCTCCGCGTCGAAGTCGAACGAGAAGGCGGCCGCCGCACGCATGCCGTCGGGCCACACGAGGACGAGTCTAGACACCAACGGACGTGAGTGGGACACTCCCACGCCATGCACGTTCGGACACTCGTCGCCTCGGTGGCGGGCCTGGTGGCGGCTGCCGCCATCGCCGGCTCCGCGGCCGCGGCGAGCCCGATCGCGCTCGTGACGTGCGGCGGCAAGCCGCTGATCCAGTGCGGGTCGATCTCGGTGCCGCTTCACTGGTCGCACCCCGGGATCGGCCGGCCGCTCACCGTGAGGTTCCGGGTCTACCGCCACACCGACCCGGACGCTGCGGCGGCCGAGCCGGTGGTGGCCTTCGAGGGCGGCCCCGGCTACCCGTCGATCGGATCGGCCGAGAGCTACCTCTTCATGCTCGGCGGCCTGCACCGAAGCCACGACCTGATCGTGATGGACCAGCGCGGCACCGGCGGGTCGAGCGTGATCGACTGCCCGGCGTTGCAGAACGGGGTCGGCGTCTACCAGCAGGCGGCGGCCGCGTGCGCCCGGCAGCTGGGCATACGGGCCGGGGCGTTCGGCAGCGCGGCGGTCGCCGCCGACCTCGCGGCGATCCTGCGCGGCCTGGGCATCGGCAAGGTGGACGTCTACGGCGACTCCTACGGCAGCTACGCCGCCCAGGTGTTCACGCTGCACCACCCCGGCATGGTGCGCGCGGCGGTGCTCGACGGCACCTACGACAACTCCTTCAACCCGCTCGAGCCGGAGGAGTCGGTCTCGCTGCGCCACGCCTGGCGGGCGCTGTGCGCGCGATCGGGCGCGTGCCACGGCATCCTGCGCTCGATCGGGTCGTTCAGCCGGACGCTGCTGGCGCATCCGCTCGTCGGCTCCGGCCGCGACGCCGACGGGTTCGTCGAGCCCGTCCACCTGACGCCGCCGCTGTTCGCCCAGCTCGTCGAGGACGCCACCTTCAGCTACAGCTTCTTCCGCGATCTGCCGGGCGCGCTGCGCGCCTACGCACGCGGCGACCGGGCGCCGATCATGCGACTGGCGGCAGAGGACGTCTCGTTCGACGCCGCGGGCGGCGGCGCGGCCGGCTACTCGGCGGGCGACTTCGCGGCCGTCTCCTGCCACGACTACCCGACCATCTGGGACATTGCAGCGGCGCCTGCGGCGCGCATGGCACAGCTTCGCCGGGCCATCGCCCGGCTGCCCGCGGGCGTGTTCGCCCCGTTCACGAAACGGGTCTGGCTGGGCTCGCTGGACGAGAACCAGCTCGTCTTCGGCTGCGTCGGCTGGCCGCCGCCGCGCTTCGTCGACCCGCCGTTCCCGGCGGGCCCGCGCCCGCACGTGCCGGTGCTCGCGCTCGACGGCGAGTTCGACCAGGCGACGCCCGTCGGCGACGCCCGCCGGGCCGCCGCGGCGTGGCCGGAGTCGACCTACGTCCAGGTGCGCAACACGAACCACGTGAGCGCCCTGGCCGACTTCCAGGGCTGCGCGAGTGGCCTCGTGCGCAGGTTCCTGGCCCACCTCACGGCGGGCGACACGTCCTGCGCCGGACGGGTGCCGGCGGTCGAGGTGGCCCGGTTTCCGGCGACGCTGGCCGCGGCGCCGCTCGCCCACCCGCTCGCGGGTGACCGCTCGTCGGCGGCCGCGCACCGGGCCGCCTGGGCGGCGGGGGCGGTCGTCGGCGACGCGTTCACCCGCTGGTACAACCTCATGTTCGGCGTGGACGGGCACGGCCTGCGCGGCGGCCGGTTCACGGTGCTCGGCGGGTACTACTCCCACCGTCCGCTCGAGATCCGGCTCCACGCCGACCGCTTCGTCTCCGACCTGGCGGTGTCCGGTCGCGCGGTCTGGAACCGGGCTGCGCACCGCATGCGGGCGACGCTCGCGCTGGCCGGCCCGCAGGCCGCCTCCGGCCGGATCGTGCTCACGTTCTCGACGGCCCCGGGCGGCGGGGCGGCGCTCGCCACGGGCACACTGGGAGGGCGGCGGCTGCACGTCGCCTTCCCCGTGCCCTGGACGCCGCAGGACTGACAGTCCTGGTACCTTTGAGCAAATGATCATCGACACGAACACCCACCGCGCCGCCCCGCCGCTCTCGACCTCGGTCGTCGAGGCGATCGGCGGCACGCCGCTGCTCGCGATCGAGGGCGTCTACGCCAAGCTCGAGTACCTGAACCCGTCCGGGTCGGTGAAGGCCCGCCTGGCCAGCTACATGATCGGGCGGGCAGAGGCCGAGGGGCTGATCACGCCGGGGGACACGATCGTCGAGGCCTCGAGCGGCAACACGGGAAACGCGATGAGCATGGTCGCGGCTGCCAAGGGCTACCGGATGCTGGTCGTGATGCCCGAGGGCATGAGCCCCGAGCGGATCGCCATCTCGCGCGCCCACGGCGCCGACGTGCTCCTGATCGGCGACTTCCATGTGACGGCCGCCCTCGAGCACGCCCGCATCCTGGGCGAGCGGCCGGGGTACTTCCACCCGGGCCAGTTCGACTCCGAGTGGAACGTGACCGAGAATCGCGACTGGCTCGGCGCCGAGATCCTCGAGCAGCTGCCCGCGCCGCCCGATGCCCTGGTGGCCGGCGTCGGCACCGGCGGGACGCTGATCGGGGTGGGCCAGGCCTTCCGGGCCGCGAACCCGGACGTGCTGATCCTCGGCCTCGAGCCCGGCGAGTCGCGCACGATCTGCTGCGGCGAGATCGCCCTGCACGCCATCGAGGGCATCGCCGATGGGTTCGTCCCCGGCATCATCGCCCGCCACCGCTCCGAGATCGGCGACATGATCAGCGTGTCGAGCGACGAGGCGGTGGACGAGATGCGGCGGCTGGCGCGCGAGCACGGCATCTTCGTCGGCCCGAGCTCGGGCGCCCACATGGTCGCCGCCAAGCGCCTGCACAGCGAGCGCCCGGAACTGCGCACGATCGTCACCCTCTTCTGCGACGAGGGCGAGAAGTACATCGCCGACCACCACGCGCGCTGAGCCCTTCACCATTCGGAGCGTGACGCAGCGCACAACCGCCGGCTCGTGGTGATTGGCCTTACACCGGTCGAAACCACCCCCTCGCTCGCCCCGTAACCGCGGGAGCGGGCATACCTACGAACGGGAGGGGCAGATGGAATCGACACCGTCCACCGAGAGCACGCCTGGGCCGGCGGAGCTCGAGTCGCATTGGAACAAGGTCGTCGGCAGGCGCGGGTTCCTCATGGGCGTCGGCACCGCCGGCGCCACGGCGCTCGCCGGAGGCGCGCTGGGAACGGCCGCGGCGTTCGCCGACTCCGGCCGGCTCTCCCGCGGCGACGCCGCAATCCTGCGGTTCCTGGCCGCGGCGGAGCTCCTCGAGACCGACCTGTGGGAGCAGTACGAGGAGCTCGGCGGCGTGAACGGCGGCAACCCCGCCTACATCGCCGCGCTCGAGAACCTCGACGGCGACATGCCGCAGTACATCTCCGACAACACCGACGACGAGCGCAGCCACGCCGCGTTCCTGAACGCGTACCTGCGCTCGAAGGGCGAGGAGCCCGTGAACCTGGACGAGTTCCGCACGCTCCCGAGCAGCAAGGCGACCGGGGCGAAGCAGATCGGCCGGCTCACCAACCTCCTCAAGCTGAACGTCGACACGAGCTGGTACACGCGCTACCGCAGCACCCAGAACCCGGACTTCGGAGCCACGTTCCCGCAGGCCGTGAACATCAAGGCCGAGCCGGCCATCCCGCTGAACGACTCCGACACCCCGCCGGGGATGTCGCAGCCGGTGCCGCCGACGAACGCCAAGCAGCGGCGCATGCAGGCCATCGCCAACACAGCCGGGTTCCACTTCGCGATGATCGAGCAGGGCGGATCGAGCCTCTACACGACGATGAGCCTCAAGGCGTCGAGCCTCGAGGTGCTGCGCATCGTGGTCTCGATCGGCGGGACCGAGGTGAACCACTTCGCCGTGTGGCACGACAAGGCCGGAAACGCGGTCGCCCAGCCGCTCGCGGGTGTCAAGGACCCCGAGACGGGGGTGACGTTCCCCGATCTCAACTCCCCGCCGTTCGGAGGCGAGCGCTTCCAGACCAACCTGATCATGCCCGAGCCGGCGGACTTCATCAGCAAGGCGCTGCCGCAGTGCTCGGTGATCCGGCCGTCGCTCGACAAGAACGCGGGCGCGATGGCCGCGGCCACGTTCCTGACCTCGACGGGGCTCTTCGCCGGGCAGTCGCAGAAGTTCTTCCGCGCGCTGCACGCACTGGCCCGCGCCGCCGACGCGGCCCACCGCGGCATGCACTGACTCAGAGCCACATACTGGAAACGCATACGTGTTGAACGCGCGCCCGGGATCGCTTGACGGCGTACCGTAAACTTGAGGCGTGAACTGTCCGAAATGCGGCACGGAGAACAGCGCCGGGCGCAAGTTCTGCGGAGAATGCGGTGCGGGCCTCGCGCGGGCCTGCCCCGCCTGTGGAGCGGTGGTCGAGGCCGGCACCAAGTTCTGCGGCGAGTGCGGGACGTCGCTGCTTGCGGCGACGGCCCCGCCCGCCGCGGCCCTGCCGGCCGCGCCCGCACCCGCGGCGGTGGCCGTGGCCGAGCGGCGGCTGGTCTCGGTGCTCTTCGCCGACCTCGTCGGGTTCACGACCCTCTCGGAGGGGCGCGACTCGGACGACGTGCGCGAGCTCCTGTCGCGCTACTTCGACGCGTCGCGGCGGCTGATCGAGCTCTACGGCGGCACGGTCGAGAAGTTCATCGGCGATGCTGTCATGGCCGTCTGGGGCACGCCCATCGCGACCGAGGACGACGCCGAGCGGGCGGTGCGCGCGGCGCTCGACCTGGTGGCCGCCGTCACCGCGCTCGGCGACGAGGTCGGCATCCCCGACCTGCGCGCCCGTGCCGGCGTGCTCACCGGGGAGGCGACGGTCACCGTCGGCGCCGACGGCCAGGGCATGGTGGCGGGCGACATCGTGAACACCGCGGCCCGGATCCAGTCGATGGCCGCTCCGGGGCAGGTGCTCGCCGGCGAGCCGACCCGCCGCGCCACCGAGCCCACGATCGTGTACGAGGATTCCGGGGAGCACGAGCTGAAGGGCAAGATCGGCCTGCACCGGCTGTGGCGGGCCGTCCGCGTCGTTTCGGGGGCGCGCGGGTCGCTGAAGTCGGAGGGGTTGGAGGCGCCGTTCGTCGGCCGCGATCGCGAGCTGCGCCAGATCAAGGACCTGTTCCACGCCTCGGCGGACGAACGCCGCGCCCATCTCGTCTCGGTCACCGGCATCGCCGGGATCGGCAAGTCGCGGCTGGTGTGGGAGTTCTACAAGTACTTCGACGGGCTCGCCCAGGTCGTCTACTGGCACCGCGGCCGCTGCCTCTCCTACGGGGAGGGCGTCACCTACTGGGCGCTGGCCGACATGGTGCGGATGCGCTGCCGGATCAGCGAGGACGAGTCCGCCGAGGCCGCGCTCGCGAAGCTCGCCGCGGTGCTCGACGAGCACGTCACAGACGCCGACGAGCGCCGGTTCGTCGAGCCCCGGGTCGCGCACCTGATGGGGCTCGAGGAGGGCAGCGCGTTCGCCCGCGAGGATCTCTTCGCCGCGTGGCGCACGTTCTTCGAGCGGCTCGCCGACGTGTTCCCGACGATGCTCGTGTTCGAGGACATGCAGTGGGCGGACGCCTCGCTGCTCGACTTCATCGAGTACCTGCTCGACTGGTCGCGGCAAAGCCCCCTGTTCGTCGTGACCGCGGCCCGGCCTGAGCTGCTCGACCGGCGCGCCACCTGGGGTGCGGGCAAGCGCAACTTCACGTCGATGTACCTCGAGCCGCTGCCCGAGCCGGCGATGCGGGCGCTGCTCGACGGGCTCGTCCCGGGACTGCCCGAGACGCTCCGCGGCCAGATCCTGGCCCGGGCCGAGGGCGTGCCTCTGTACGCGATGGAGACGGTGCGGATGCTGCTCGACCGCGGGCACGTGGTGCGCGAGGGCAGCGTGTACCGGCTCTCCGGACCGGTGGAGGCGCTCGAGGTGCCGGAGACGCTGCACGCGCTGATCGCCGCCCGCCTCGACGGGCTCTCCGACGAGGAGCGCCGCATCGTCCAGGACGGCGCGGTGCTCGGCAAGACCTTCACGCGCGCGGCCGTCGAGGCGCTGTCGGGCCTCGATGCGCCCGCGGCCGAGCGGGTGCTGGCGGCGCTCGTGCGCAAGGAGGTGCTCTCCATCCAGGCCGACCCGCGCTCGCCGGAGCACGGCCAGTACGGCTTCCTGCAGGACCTGATGCGCCGCGTGGCCTACGAGATGCTCTCCATGCGCGACCGCCGCGACCGGCATCTCGCCGCTGCCGACTACCTCGAGCGCACGCTGGCCGACGACGACGAGATCGTCGAGGTGCTCGCATCGCACTACATCGACGCGTACACGGCCGTGCCCGACGCCGACGGCGCCGACACCGTCCGCCGGCGCGCACGCGAGCTGCTCGTCCGTGCGGGGGAGCGGGCCGAGTCGCTCGGCGCGACCACCGAGGGGCAGCGCTACTACAGCCGCGCCGCCGAGCTCTGCGATACCCGCCTCGACGAGGCCGGACTGCTCGACCGGGCCGCGCAGATGGCGGTGCGGGCGGCGGCGCAGGACGAGGCCGCCGATCTGGCCGAGCGCGCCCAGGCGCTCTACGAGGCCGAGGGCGCCCACGGGGCGGCGGCCCGCGTGCTCATCATCCGGTCGCGCATCGACCAGGCCCAGGGCCGGCTCGACGAGGGCCTCGAGCGCATGCAGCGGGCCTACGACGTGCTGCGCGACGAGCCGCCGGACGAGAGCTTCGCCACCCTCACGACCCGGCTCGCCGGCTCGTTCTACTTCATGGGCGAGGTCGCACGCTGTGCGGAGCTGGTCGAGCAGGCGCTCGACCTCGCCGAGGCCCGCGGGATGCCGCGCGTGCTCACGAACGCCATCATGATCAAGGCGATGGTGGGGGCGTCGGGCCGCCATCCGGAGGAGGCCCGCGGGCTGTTCCAGCTCTCGTTCGACCTGGCCATGAAGCACGAGCTGCGCGAGGAGGCGAGCCGGGCGTCGTCGAACCTGTCCGACCTGGCCTTCCGGCGTGACCGCTACACCGAGGCCCTCGGCCACCTGGAGCAGTCCGGCGCTCTGGCGCGCGCTGTCGGCAGCCGCCCGCACGAGTGGTTCGCGCTCAGCGAATCCACCTATCCGCTGTACATGCTCGGGCGCTGGGACGAGGCCATGGCGGTGTTCCACGAGCTTCCGGAGGAGATGCTGCCGACGGGCGGCACCCTGCTCAGCCCGCTGAGCTCGATCCTCGAGATCCACGTGCACCGCGGCGATATCGCCGAGGCGCGGCGGCTGCTCGGGATCTACGCCCGCCTCGAGCACTCGGCCGACGTCCAGGAGCAGGCCGGGTACGCCGCCGCGAACGCGTGTGTGCAGTTCGCGGAGGGGCGCTACGCCGAGGCGGTCGAGTCGGGCCTGCGCACGATCGAGTTCGGCAACACGCTCGGGCTCGACGGCCAGGACGCCAAGATGGGGTTCATGTGGGCGCTCGAGGCCGCGCTTGCGCTCGGCGACCGCGCGAAGGCGGAGGAGGTGATCGGCCTGATCGAGGCGATCCCGCCGGGCCTGCGGCCGCCGTCGCTCGGTGCCCACGCCGGCCGCGCGCGTGCCCGCCTGGCCGAGTCGCCCGAGCTGGCGGCGTCGCATCTGGCGGCCGCCGAGGCGGTGTTCCGCGATCTCGGCCTGCGCTTCTGGTCCTCGGTCAGCCTGCTCGAGCGCGCCGAGGTGCTCACGGCCGACGGCCGGGGCGAGGAGGCCGAGGCCTGGCTGGCCGAGGCCCGCGACACGTTCGCGGAGCTGCGGGCACAGCCGTGGATCGAGCGAGCCGCCGCCGCCGGCGAGCGCAGTTCGGCCGAAGCCGTCGGCTGACCTGTGGCAATCTACGGGTGGTGAGACGGTGGGCGATCATGCTCGGCACGGTCGCGGCGGCCCTGGTGGCAGCCGCCCCGGCGCAGGCTGCGACGACCCCGACCATCCCGAAGGGCGAGCTCCGGGAGATCCGCGCGCTCCTCACGACGTTCGTCCCCGAGGCGATCGGCCGTGTGCACCCGGGTCGGGCCTGGGAGCTGTCCACGCCGTCGATGCACCTGGGCTCGACCCGCGCCCAGTGGCGGTCGGGATCGCTGCCGGTCTTCCCCTATCCGGTGGCCACAACCGGCTTCGGCATCCGGCCGATCACCGTCGCGCCCGGCGACGTCACGTTCGATCTGATGGTGCACCCCAAGCCCGGGAGCAACGCCGGCGTCGAGGTGTACACGACTCATGTCCAGCGGGTGGGCGGCCGCTGGCTGGTCGCGTCGATGGCCGCCGCGGCGCAGTTCGCCGGGTCCGGCGGGCCGGCGACGATCACCGCGGAGCCGGACTTCGCGCCCCACCAGCAGGGCCTGCCGGCGCGCAACAACATCGCCAAGGCGTGGGTGCTCGTGCCGCTGCTCGTGATCGGCCTCCCTCTGATCGCGGCCCCGTTCGGCATCTTCCTGGTGTGGCGGCGCGGCCGCGCGCCGCGGGCCGACCTCGACGCCCGCAAGCGGGCGACGATGCCCTGGCGCTAGCCGGGCCGGTCAGGCTGCGGGCAGCTCTGCCAGCTCCGCCAGCAGCGTGAACGACCGCGATCGCGCGGACGCGTCGGGGACACTCGCGATCGCCATCAGCTCATCTGCGGCCGTCTCGGCCAGGAGCTGCTCCAGGCGGGTGCGCACCGTCGCCGGGCTGCCCACGACCTGCGAGCCCAGGTAGGACTCGGCGTAGGCGCGCTCGTCGGCCGTCCATGCGTGCCGCTCCACCTGTCCGCAGGGTCGGCAGCGGCCCCGGCGGCCGGCCGCTGCGGCGCTGGGCGAAGCTGAGCGCCATCGCCGAGCCCAGCAGCTGTGCCTCGGCGTCGGTATCGGCGCAGACGACGAAGACCGTCACCTGGGCGTAGGGGGCTTCCAGGCCGGTCGACGGCTGGAAGCGCGAGCGGTAGAGCTCGAGCGCGGGCAGCGTGTTGTGGGCGCTGAAGTGATGCGCAAAGGCGAACGGCAGCCCCATGAGGCCGGCGGCCTGGGCGCTGTAGCCGCTCGAGCCGAGCAGCCATACGGCGGGCATGCCCGAGCCGTACCCGGGCACGGCGTGGATGCCCTCGTAGGCATCACCCGGCCCGAAGCCGTTGAAGAAGCCGTACAGCTCGTGCAGCAGCTCGAGCAGGTCGTCGCTGTCGCCGACACGGCGCAGCGCCTGCATCGTGCGCTGGTCGGTGCCGGGGGCGCGGCCGATGCCGAGGTCGATGCGGCCCGGGTGCAGGGCCTCGAGGGTGCCGAACCGCTCGGCCACGACGAGCGGCGAGTGGTTCGGCAGCATCACGCCGCCAGAGCCGAGCCGGATCCGGGCCGTGCGGGCGCCCGCGTTTGCGATCAGCACGTCGGGAGCGGAGCTCGCGATCCCCGGCATGTTGTGGTGCTCGGCGTACCACAGCCGGTGATAGCCCAGGCGGTCGACGAGGGCCGCCAGTGCGGTCGCGTCGGCCAGCGCCGTGACCGGGGTGGAGTCGCTCGCGACCGGGGCCACGTCGAGCACCGAGAGCGGAATGCCGAAGACGGGGCTGGCCGCGGCCCTGGCCTGATCGCGCAGGAGACTCACCGGGCCGCACAGCGGGCACAGCGACCGGGCAGGGACTGCAGCGCGCGGTCGGAGAGCTCGAACCCAACCGCCTCGGCCGCCTGGCGCAGCGAGACGAGGGCGCAGCCCTCGAGGGTCGAGATGGCGCCGCAGTCGACGCAGACGAGGTGGTGGTGGTGGCCGTTCGCGCCGCACATCACGAACACCGCCTCGCCGGAGCGCGTGCCGGCCTCCTCGACCAGGCCCTCGTCGCGCCAGCGCTCGATGGCGCGGTACGCGGTCGTGAGGCCGATGCGGGGCTGGTCGCGCCGGGCCGTCTCGTGCAGCTCGCGGACGCTGAAGGCGTGGCCGATCGACCGGCCGGCGTCGAGCAGCGCCTCGCGGTTGCGGCGGTTGCGTCCGGTGTCCACGCAAAGAGCGTAGTCGCCGCGCCTGCGGATCTCAAGAGTGTGATTGACATCCGTTTTCATTTCCGTTAGCGTGCGGTCGTGTCGCGGACGATGCTCGGGTATGTCGGGCTTGTGGTGGTGCTCGCAGCCGCCGGCCTCGGGCTGGCTGTGACGGGTTCGTCCGGGTCCGCCGCGGGGAGGCACGGTGGAAGTCGTGGCCGCCGAGAATTTCTACGGCGACATCGTTTCCCAGATCGGTGGATCGCGCGTCGCAGTAACGTCGATCCTGAGCGATCCGAACGCGGACCCGCACCTGTTCGAGCCCGGCACTCGCAACGGGCTCGCGGTCTCACGTGCCGCCCTCGTCGTCCAAAACGGCGTCGGATACGACAGCTTCATGCAGAAGCTCGAGGACGCCGCGCCGAGCTCGGGGCGGACCGTGGTCACGATCGGCCATGTGCTCGGGGTCACCGGCGCCGACCAGAATCCGCACCTGTGGTACGACGTGCCGCGGCTCGGCCGCATCGCCGGTGCGATTGCGGCAGGGCTCGGCCGCGCCGACCCCGCCCACCGCGCTGACTACCGCGCAGGCCTCGCTCGCTTCGAGCGCAGCCTCGCCCCGCTTCAGCGCGAGGTGGCGGCGATCCGGGCGCGGTTCGGGGGCGCCCCGGTCGCCTACACCGAGCCGGTGCCGGGATACCTGCTCCTGGCGGCGGGCCTGCGCAACCTCACGCCGCCCGCGTTCTCGCGGGCGATCGAGGACGGCAGCGAGCCGTCACCCGAAGCGGTCGCCGCGATGACCGCCCTCTTCAGCGGGGGCCGGGTACGGGTGCTGTTGTACAACGACCAGACGGTCTCGCCGATCACGAACCGCATCCGAGCCGCGGCCGAGGCCGCCGGGATCCCCGTGGTCGGTGTGAGCGAGACGATGCCGCAGGGAGCGCGCTTCCAGGACTGGCAGCTCGGTCAGGCGCGGGCGCTCGAGCGCGCCCTGCGCCGGTGAGCACCGACGCCGACCCGGTCGTGCGGGCGCGGCAGGTGTCGCTGCGGTTTCGGCCCGCGCGTGCTCTGGGACGACCTCAGCTTCGACCTTCACCGGGGCGAGTTCATGGCGGTGCTCGGCCCGAACGGCACGGGCAAGACGTCGCTCGTGCGCATCCTGCTCGGGCTGCTCGCGCCGAGCGCGGGCACCGTCTCGGTCACCGGGCGCCCTCCGGCTGCGGCCAGGGGCGAGATCGGGTGCGTGCCCCAGCAGCGCGCCTTTGACCGCGACGCCCCGGTGCGCGGGTGCGACCTCGTCCGGCTCGGCCTCGACGGGCACCGGTGGGGCCTCGGGCTGCACTCGCGAGCGTCCGACGAGCGCGTCTCGCGCGCTCTCGCCGCGGTCGGCGCGGCCGCCTACGCGGAGCTCCCGGTGGGCCGGCTCTCCGGCGGCGAGCAGCAGCGGCTGCGGATCGCCCAGGCGCTCGTCTCCGACCCGGCCCTGCTCCTGGCCGACGAGCCGCTGCTCTCGCTCGACCTGGCGTCGCAGCGGACGGTCGTCGACCTGCTCGACCGCCGCCGCCGCGAGGCGGGCACGCCGGTGGTGTTCGTGACCCACGATGTGAACCCGATCCTGCGGGTCGCCGATCGCGTGCTCTACCTGGCGCCGGGCCGGTGGGCGATGGGGACGCCGGCCGAGGTGCTCACGACCGAGACGCTGTCGCGGCTCTACGACACCCCCGTCGACGTGCTGCGCGTCCGCGACCGGGTGGTCGTCGTCGGCACTCCCGACGCCGACGGCGTCCACCACCACGACCATGCCCCGGCCGGGCCGCGCTGATGTTCACCGAGCTTCTCGGCCAGCACTTCGTGCACACGGCGCTGCTTGCGGGCGGCGTCGTGGCGGTGCTGAGCGGCGCCATCGGCACGTTCGTCGTCACGCGTGGCGCGAGCTTCGCCGTCCACGCCATCTCCGAGCTCGGCTTCACGGGCGCTGCCGCCGCGCTCGTGCTGGGCTTCGATCCGGTGATCGGCATGATGGGCGGCTCGCTGCTCGTCGGGGCGGTGCTCGGCCTGCTCTCGCTGCGCGGGTACGAGCGCGACAGTGCCATCGGGGCCGTGCTGGCGTTCGGGCTCGGCCTGGGGGTGCTCTTCCTGAGCCTCTACCAGGGCTACGCCACCGAGGCCACGAACCTGCTCTTCGGCAGCATCGTCGGCGTCAGCGACCGCCAGCTCGCCGCGCTCGTCGCGGTCGCCGCCGTCGTGCTCTGTGGGATCGTGGCCGCCTACCGGCCGCTGCTCTTCTCGAGCATCGACCCCGAGGTGGCCCAGGCCCGCGGCGTGCCCGTGCGGGCGCTCTCGGTGCTGACGTTCCTGCTGCTCGCGCTCACCACGGCCGAGGCCATCCAGGTCGTCGGCGTCCTGCTCGTGCTGACGCTCGTGATCACGCCGGCGGCCGCCGCCCAACGGCTCACCGCGAACCCGGCGACGGCGATCCTCGTCTCGATCGTGATCGCGCTGGTCGCGACTGAGGGCGGCATCCTGCTCAGCCTCGCCCAGCCCTGGCCGACGAGCTTCTTCATCAGCTCGATCTCGTTCGCCGCCTACCTGGGGGCGCGGGCGGCCGACCGGCGGCGGACGCGGCTGCCCGCGATGTGAGTCTAGACTGAGGTTCCAGATGGACGGTACGGCCACGCTCACCCGCGGTTTCGAGTTGCCCCTGGAGCCGCGCCTGCCGCGCATCGGCGCGGTCGACGCCGTCGCGCTCGAGGCCCGCGCGGCCGATCTGGCGAAGCGCTCGATCAAGCGCGAGTCGAAGCTGGCCGCACTCGACCTGATCGTGCGCATGATCGACCTGACGACGCTCGAGGGCGCGGATACGCCGGGCAAGGTGGCGGCCATGTGCGCGAAGGCCGTGCGCCCCGACCCGGATCCGAGCGTGCCGTCGGTGGCGGCCGTGTGCGTCTACCCGAACCTGGTGGCGGTCGCGCGGGAGCGGCTCGGCGAGGAGCGCACGGTGCGGATCGCGTCCGTCGCCACGGCGTTTCCGTCGGGCCAGTCGCCGATCGAGGTCAAGCTGGCCGATGTGCGGGCCGCGGTCGAGCTCGGCGCGGACGAGGTGGACATGGTGATCGATCGGGGCGCGTTCCTCTCCGGCCGCTATGCCAAGGTCTACGACGAGATCGTGCGCGTGAAGGAGGCGGCGGGCCGGGCGCACCTCAAGGTGATCCTGGAGACCGGCGAGCTCGGCACCTACGACAACGTTCGCCGAGCGTCGCTCCTGGCGATGGCCGCGGGCGCCGACTTCATCAAGACGTCGACCGGCAAGGTCAGCCCTGCGGCGACGCTGCCGGTCACGCTGTGCATGCTCGAGGCCATCCGCGACGTCGAGACCGAGACCGGCCGCCAGGTGGGCATGAAGCCCGCCGGTGGCATCCGCCACAGCAAGGTCGCGATCCAGTACCTGTGCGTGCTCTCCGAGACGCTCGGCCGCGACTGGCTGACGCCGGAGCGGTTCCGGTTCGGCGCCTCGTCGCTCCTGAACGACGTGCTCATGCAGCTGCGCAAGCAGCGCACCGGCGCCTACCAGTCCCCCGACCACTTCAGCATCGACTGATGGCGGACGTCGAGCGCCGTCCAGCGGCCGCGCCCGCGCCGCTCGAGTGGGACTACGCGCCCGCTCCGGAGGCGCGCGACATCGTCCGCTTCCGCGAGCGCTACGGCCTCTTCGTCGGGGGCGAGTGGGTGGAGCCGCGCACCGGCGAGTGGTTCACCACCAGCTCGCCGGCCGACGAGGGCGCCCTCGCCGAGGTGGGGCAGGCGGGCGCGCAGGACGTCGATCTGGCGGTGGCGGCCGCGCGAGGCGCCTACGACGACGGCTGGTCGGCGCTGCGGCCGGCCGAGCGGGCCAAGTACCTGTTCCGGATCGCCCGCATCCTGCAGGAGCGTGCGCGCGAGCTGGCCGTCGCGGAGTCGCTCGACGGAGGCAAGCCGATCAAGGAGTCGCGCGACGTCGACCTGCCCCTGGCCGCCGCGCACTTCTTCTACCACGCCGGCTGGGCGGACAAGCTCGAGTACGCCTTCCCGAACCGGCGGCCGCGGCCGCTCGGCGTCGCCGGCCAGATCATCCCCTGGAACTTCCCGCTGCTGATGCTGGCCTGGAAGGTCGCCCCCGCGCTCGCGTGCGGGAACACGGTGGTGCTGAAGCCCGCCGAGACGACGCCGCTCACGGCGCTCATGTTCGCCGACGTCTGCCGCCAGGCCGGGCTCCCGGCCGGCGTGGTCAACATCCTCACCGGCGACGGCACGGCCGGAGCCGAGCTCGTGCGCCACCCGGGCATCGACAAGCTCGCCTTCACCGGCTCGACCGAGGTCGGCAAGGCCATCCAGCGCGAGCTGGCCGGCCGCGGGATCCCGCTCACGCTCGAGCTGGGCGGCAAGGCGGCCAACATCGTCTTCGACGACTGCGCGCTCGACCAGGCGGTCGAGGGGATCGTGAACGGCATCTACTTCAACCAGGGCCATGTCTGCTGCGCCGGGTCGCGGCTGCTCGTGCAGGAGTCGATCGCAGAGCCGCTGGTGGCGAAGCTGAAGCGGCGCCTGGGGACGCTGCGGGTGGGCGATCCGCTCGACAAGAACACCGACGTGGGGGCCATCAACTCGCGCGCCCAGCTCGACAAGATCACCGAGCTGGTCGCAAGCGGCGAGGCCGAGGGGGCGGAGATCTACCAGCCACCGTGCGTGCTGCCCGAGCGCGGCTACTGGTTCGCGCCCACCGTCTTCACGAACGTGGCCCAGTCGAGCCGCATCGCCCAGGAGGAGATCTTCGGCCCGGTGCTCTCGGTGCTCACCTTCCGCACGCCGGCGGAGGCCGTCGAGAAGGCCAACAACACGCCGTACGGCCTGTCGGCGGGGGTGTGGACCGAGAAGGGATCGCGCATCCTGTGGATGGCCAATCGGCTGCGGGCGGGAGTGGTGTGGGCGAACACGTTCAACCGCTTCGACCCGGCCTCGCCGTTCGGCGGCTACAAGGAGTCCGGATTCGGGCGCGAGGGCGGCCGCCACGGGCTCGAGGCCTATCTGAGGTTCGACGAATGACCCGTCTGCCGGTGCGCAAGACCTACAAGCTCTACATCGGCGGCGCGTTCCCCCGCTCCGAGTCGGGCCGCACGTACGAGGCCGAGGGCCAGAACGTCGCCCGCGCCTCGCGCAAGGACGCTCGCGACGCCGTCCGCGCGGCCCGCTCCGCCGTGGCGAAATGGTCGGGCGCCACCGCCTACAACCGCGGCCAGGTGCTCTACCGGATGGCCGAGATGATGGAGACGCGCGCCGCCGACCTGGCGGCGGCCTGCTCCGGCGCCGACGAGGTGGAGCGCTCGATCGACCGCGTCGTCTGGTACGCCGGCTGGGCGGACAAGCTGGCCCAGGTGCTGGGCGGGGCAAACCCGGTCGCCGGGCCGTACTTCAACTTCACGATCCCGGAGCCGACGGGCGTCGTCGCCATCCTTGCCCCGACCGAGCCGGCGCTCGAGGGCCTCGTGTCGCGCCTGCTGCCGGCGCTCGTCCCCGGAAACACCGCCGTCGTCGTCGCCTCGAGCGCCCACCCTCTGGCCGCGGTCGAGCTGGCCGAGGCCGTGGCGACGAGCGACATGCCGGCCGGGACGGTCAACATCCTCACCGGCGACGCCGCCGAGGTGGCCCAGATCCTGGCGAGCCACATGGACGTGAACGCGATCGACCTCACCGGCGCGCCGGCCGCGGCCGCCGCGGAGCTCGAGCGGCTGGCGGCGGAGAATGTGAAGCGGGTCGTGCGCGGCTCGGCCACCGGGCAGAGCGTGTGGGAGATCGAGCCCCTGACCGAGGCAAAGACCGTCTGGCACCCGATCGGCGTCTAACCGGGGCCTGGCCCCGGTCAACCGGGGTCTGACCCCGAACGCGCGGCGTGACAACTCCGTGACGCTCTTGAAGCGGGGACTGTCCCCGGTTATCGCCAGTCGATGCGGCCGAACTGATGTCGCAGCTTCGCTCCGCGGGCCGGGTTCAGCGCCTCGACCCAGGCGATGCGGCCGAGCAGGTGGGCGCGCAGGTCGGGGACGCCCGCGCGGTTGGCTGCGACGGGCCCCCGCAGCGCGGCCTCGTGCAGGGCGGCCCGCAGCCGGTCGTATTCGGCCCGGCCGACGTTCGTGTGGGCGTTCACGACGACCCCGCACACGCGCTGGCGCCCGGCCCGGGTCATGAGCTGCGACTTGCGCGGGTTCACCCGGAACCCCTCCGCGAGCGCGATCGCTGCGACCGCGTCCCGCACCGTGGCGGCGCCGGCGTGCAGGCGCGATCCACCCGACAGCACCAGGTCGTCCGCATAGCGGGTATAGGCCGCCCCGAATGCGTCGGCCAGGCCGGCCAGGCGGCAGTCGAGCCGGTACGCACACAGGTTGGCGAGCGCCGGTGACGTGGGCGCGCCCTGGGGCAGGTGCGCGGCTGCGAGCCGCCGCCCGAGGCGGTAGTGGGCCGCCGCGGCCGTCGGGTCGGCCGGCCGCGGCGCCGCCGCCCACTCGGCGACGGGTAACGCGTTCGTGACGAGCCCGGTGAGGTCGGCCGCGACCGCCTCCGGATAGCCGGCGCAGCGGAAGATCCCGTACACGCGCCCCGCGGCGATCGACGCGAAGAAGTCCTCCAGGTCGAACCGCAGGACGACACGGCGGCCGGTATGGCGGCGGGCATGCGTGCGCGGCGAGTGCCCCCGCCGGAAGCCGTGAGCGGCGTCGTGCGGTGGGATCGCCGCGAGGATCCCATGCAGCAGCCGCCGCTGCGTCTCCTTCAGCAGGCGCTTGGGCTGCTCGATCAGGCGCGGCGGCGCGGCGGCCCGAGGCAGCCAGCGGTAGCGGTAGTTGCGCAGGCGCAGGTCGCTGGCGCGCCGCTCGAGGCCGCGGCGGTCGGCCAGCCAGGCCAGCTCGCCGTGGTGCAGGTCGAGCATCGCGGCCACATCGGCCGGGGTGTCGAGCACGGGCACGGGCCAGCGCATCCGCCCCATCGCCGGCGTGAACACCGCCGTCGGCACATGCCGCGGCGGCCGGGGCAGCAGGCCGCGGTCGTCGAGCCCCTGCAGGGCTCGCTCGATCACTTCTGTGAGCTCGCGCGGCCGGTCGGCCGGGCGCTCGCGGTAGCTCGCAGCAGCCTCCGCCGCAACGAGGGCAAGCCAGCGCGGCCGCAGCCCGAAGGCCGTCGTCGCCCGCGCCGTCATGCCGGCGGGCTCCCACTCGCCGTCCAGGAAGGCCGCCGCCGTCGCGCCGGCGACCCGCTCGCGCTCCGTCCGGCCCCACCGCGTCATCGGTGGTCGTCCGGCGACGCGCCCCGACTGCCCCTGTCCTGCGTGCGCGGACCTGCGACGGAGGCGCAGCGAAGCGCATGCGATGCGATGCGTGGTGACACCGGTTCCCCTGGGGGTGCCCCAGAGAGACCCGCCGAGCGGGTCGACTCGAGGCGCGTCGTCGGATGCGCCGCACGATATCGCAGGGGTTGACCGGCCACGTATGCTTTCGGGGATGGGGTTTCGGGTCTGGGGCGCGGCCGTCGTGGTCGCCGGTATGTGCACCGCCTGTGCCGGGGCGTCGGCGGCGGAGCACCCCGCACGTGTGCTCCGCGATGCACCGCGCCCGGCCGCGCAGGCGCACGCGCCGGCGGTCTGGCACGTGCCGCCCCGGCCGAGCGGGCAGGGGACGTATCTGATGGCGAAGCTGCGCGGTCCGCTGCACACCCCCTTCGGGCGGGTGGCCGCAAAGACGCCATTCGGCGAGCCCCTGTGGGTGCCGGTGCTCGCCCGGCAAGGGACGCGGGGAACGGCGCTCGTGCCGGTCGGCTCGCGCAGCCGGGTGGTGCACATCGATCTGCGCTCGCTGCCTCTGCGCTGGTCACGAACGCGGGTCGTGGTGGATCTGGCGCAGGGGCGCCTGCGGGTCGTGCGCGGCCGCCGCGTCGTGGGGTCGTTCCCGATCGGGCACGGCACCCCGGCCACCCCGACGCCCGTCGGCCGGTTCTCGGTGGTGGACCGGGTGCGGTTCCCGGCCGGCAGCCCCTACGCGCCGTTTGCGCTCGCGCTCTCGGCGCACCAGACCCACCTCGCTCCGACGTGGGCCGGCGGCGACACGATCGCGATCCACCCCGGCCCGATGGGGCCGGTCAGCAACGGCTGCATCCACGCCGGACTGCCGGCGATCGCGCTCCTTCGCCGCGTCGCCCGCCTGGGCACGCTCGTGACCGTGCGCGCAGCCTAACGCTCAGGTCGAGAGTGAGAGTTCGGAGTCAGGGGCGGCATGCACGACCTCGCCCTCGACCAGCGTCGCCAGCACGCGCACGCCCAGGTACTCGGGCGGGTCGAGCCCGTGCAGGTCGCGATCGAGCACGACCAGGTCGGCCAGCTTGCCCGGCTCGATCGAGCCCGTGACCGCGTCGAGCGCGCATGCGTGGGCCGCGCCGATCGTCTGCGCGGCAATCGCCGCGTCCAGGTCGAGCCGCTCGCCGGGCAGCAGCGGCTCCGCTGCGGCTCCCTCCGGGTCGACGCGGGCGACGGCGGTGGCGAGCTGGTGCCGGGGATCGGGCGTCGACACCGACCAATCGCTTCCGAACGCGAGCGCGCCCCCGGCCCGCAGGATGCTCGCGAACGGATACATGCCGGCGGCGGCCAGGTCGGAGACGAAGGGCAGCGTCAGCTCGGTCACGTACTCCTCGAGCCGCGCCCACAGCGGCGTCACGTTTGCGATCACGCCGATCGCGGCGAAGCGGGGCAGGTCGTCCGGATGGGCGAACTGGACGTGTGCGAGCTGGTGGCGGGCGTCGCGCCGGCCGTTTTGGCGGATCGCGGCCTCGAGCGCGTCGAGCGACTCCCGCACCGCCCGGTCGCCGATCGTGTGGATGTGCACGCCGAAGCCGGCCGCGTCGCACAGGCGCACGAACAGCTCCAGGTCGGCGCGCGCATACATGTCCATGCCGTGGTCGGCCGTGGGCCGCCCGTCGCCGTCCAGATACGGGTCGAGCATCGCCGCGGTGCGGTTCTCGACCACGCCGTCGTGGAAGAACTTGACGTGGCCGCACGCGAGCCGGCCAACGGTGCCGCTCGCCCGCCGCTCGACGAGCTCGGGGAGCTGCTCCTCGCCCCGCCCAGGCTCCCACTCGAGCGCACCGCGCACGCGCAGGCCGAGCTCGCCCGAGCGGGCGAGATCCTCGTAGGCGCGCTGCCACTCGGCGTTGACGAGGGCGTCCTGGCAGGCGGTGATCCCCAGCCGGTGGTAGTAGGCCTGGCCGGCCCGGATGCCCGCCACGCGTTCGGCGTGGGTGGGGGCGGGGGCGAGGTCGAGCACGAGGTGCATGGCCTGCTCCTGCAGCGTCCCGAGCGGCGCGCCGCCGGCGTCGCGCTCGATCCGCCCACCGGCGGGGTCGGGCGTGGACGAGGTGATGCCCGCGGCTTCGAGCGCTCGCGAGTTGACCCATGCGCCGTGGTAGTCCCGGTTGGTGAGCACGGCGGGCCGGTCGGGCACGACCGCGTCGAGCGCGGCCGCCGTCGGCGTCCCGCCGGGAAACTCGTTCATCGACCAGCCGCCCCCGATCACCCACTCGCGGTCGGGGTGCGCCGCCCGGTACGCGCCGATCCGGCGCAGGTGCTCGTCGGCGCCGTGGCTGCCCTCGAGGTCGCACTGGGTCGTGCCGAGGCCGCTCATGCCCAGGTGGCAGTGCGCGTCGACGAAGCCGGGCAGCACCAGAGCGCCCTGCAGGTCGACGACGCGGGTGGCGGCGCCGTGCAGGCCCTCGACGTCGTGCCCGGACCCCACCGCGACGATGCGCCCGGCCTGCACGGCGAGTGCGTCTGCGGTGCCTCCGCCGGCGCCGGTGCGCACGACCGCGTTTCGCAGGATCAGGTCGGCTGGCATGGGCCGATGCTACCGCAGTCACTCCCGAGCAGTACCGAAAAACCGCAAGTGAAGATACCGCGCAATGGGAGATCGGCTCCCATCGGGCGGTGGTCGACAGTGGTCGGCGAGGGACGAACACAAGGGGCGTTCGCCCCAAACCCCATTCAAAAAGGATTCCATCATGTCCCTCACACGCGCGGTGATCGCCGCTGCGATCATGCTCGTGGTGCTCCCGAGCGCCGCGGCGGCCGACGACGCCGGCACGGATGGCGTCATCGTGAACGGCACCAACCTCGTTACCCTGGTCAGCGGCCAGGACGCCCCGGGCGCGATCAGCGTCCGGTTCGCGGACGACCCGACGTACGCCCTGTTCTACGAGAACGGGAGCGGCTACCACGGGGTCACCCCGAGCGCCCCGGGCGTCTTCGCGATCCACGAGAACGGCACCGCCTACTCGGCGTACTACAGCAACCCGTTCTTCCAGACGAGCGCTCCGGCCATCACCGGTGACGGCAGCCTCGCGAATCCCTGGATCGTCACGAGCAGCTTCGAGACGCGCGCTCTCGGTGTCACTCAGCAGGTGCGCCACGTCGACGGCTCGCGGTCGCTGCGGCTGACGTGGACCGTCACCAACAGCACCAACCTCCGCATCCCGTTCAAGGCCTTCTGGAACGCCGACCTGTACGTGGCCGGCAGCGACGAGGGCACCGGCGCGTTCCTGCCCGGCCCGCCCCGCACGCTGCAGGGCATCGCCGTCGACGGGACGAAGGCGAGCCTCATCGAGCTCACGCCGTGGTCGCGCTACTACGAGGGCGACTGGCAGATCGCGACCGACCCCGCGTGGGATCCGTCGGCGACGTACGACGACACGTTCGATCCGACGTCGCTGGACAACGGCTTCGGCGTCCAGTGGAACCGGATGCTTCGCCCGCACGCGTCGACGACCATCGTGCTCGGCTTCGGCGCGTCCGAGCCGGGTGGCAATCCCGTACCGGCCGTGGCGCCCGACATCACCCAGAGCCCGGTGAGCGGGCCGGCCACGTCGGCGACGTTCCGGTTCGCCGCACATGCCGGCGACACCGCCACCGTCGGCTACGAGTGCAGCATCGACGGTGGCCAGTTCGACCTGTGCGCCTCACCGGAGACGTACACCCACCTCACCCTCGGTGAGCACGTGTTCCGCGTCCACGGCGTCAACGCCGATGGCGACTTCGGCCCCGCAGCGTCCGCCATGTGGACGGTCAAGCACCGCGTCGTGGGATCCCATCCCCAGGTCGGCCTGCCGGACGTCGCCCCCGCTGGGCGCGCCATCAAGGTCGGCTGCAGCCTCGCCACCGGCAGGATCGCGCAGTGCGCGGTCACGCTGACGACTCCGGGCGGGATCGTCATCGGCCACGCGGTGCGGGTGTTCCACGGCTATCACCAGGCCCGGCACGGCAAGGTGGAGGTCGTGCTCACCGGCAAGGGCCGCAAGCTCACCGCCCGGCCCGGCGGCGTGCACGTCGTCGCCACGGTCGCGGTGCTGCCCGTCGGCGGCTCCACGCCGCTCGTCGCGAAGCAGACGGTGCATGTCGTCTCCTCCCGCGTGGACGTGACGCCGGGGGCGCTCCAGTTCGAGAGCGGCTCGGCCGTGCTTCTGCCCTCCGGGCGCGCCTACCTGCTCGGCCTGATCCGGCAGCTCAAGGGCGCCAGGCGGGTCGTCGCGACCGGCTACACCGACAGCCTGGGCGCGGCGGGCGCCAACTACCTGCTCGGGCTCGCCCGCGCGGACGCGGTGTGCGCGTTCATCTCGCACCGCGCGCACGTCGCCTGCCGGGCCGTCGCCTACGGCGAGAGCCACCCGCGGGCGACGAACGCCACCGCGGCAGGGCGGGCGCTCAACCGCCGGGTCGAGCTGCTGCTGACCTACTAGCCCGGACGGCGGGGACCGTCCTCGGAAACCGGGGACAGTCCCCGCCGTTTGCGTTCCGCGGCGGCGTTCAAGCCCGGTACCGCCCGCGCCGATGACTGAGACGACATGTCCGAGTTCGCCCGCGTGCCTCCCCCCGATCCCGATCCCGACGGCCTTCTGCTCGACGAGTTCCTGTCGCTGCTGCCGCCGCTGCCCACTCCGATCGGCGTGTTCTCGGCCGGCGGTGTCGCCGAGGTGGTGCTGGCCGACCTCGACCGCGGCCTCCTGATCGGCTACGCGCCGCAGATGCTGATGCAGCCGCAGCTCGTCGTCGTGTGCCCGCTGCGCGACCAGAACGGCGGCGGCTACGACATCTCCCTGCGGATCGAGAAGGCCTACTTCCAGTCCTCGAACCAGACCCTGCTGCATCTGCGCGTCATCGAGATCGTGCACCAGCCCGGCCACCGCCGCACGAAGCGCGCACAGCGCAGCGACGATGCCGATGCGGTGGTGCTGCGATCGCGGGCGCTCCCCGACGGCGAGCACTTCCACGTCCGCACCGCCGACCTCTCGGAGGGCGGAGTCGCCTTCGTGACCGAGCTCGCGCTTGCGGTCGGCGACCGGGTGATGCTCTCGATCCACATCGGCGCCCGCCCGATCACGCTCGAAGCGCTGGTGATGCGGGCCGAGCCGATCTCGTTCGGCCGCTACCGCGTCGGCTGCGAGGTCGCCGCGATCGCCGAGCACGATCGCGCGATGGTCGTCCAGATCGCCGAGGCCGCCGAGAGCGACGCCGACGCTGACGAGCGAGATCCGGTGATGATGGCCGCGCGCGTCCAGGGCCGGGCCGAGCAGCACGCGCTCAAGTCGCGCCTCGCCGTGCGCCGCTACATGCGCTAGGTGCGCGCGAGGGCGCCGGCGCGGTTCGCAGCGACGATCCGGGCCTGATCCGATGGCGCGGGCGGCAGATCCTGCAGCAGCGCCTCGACGAACTCCGCCGCGCCCATGTCATGCAGCGACGCGTTGTGGCGCCGCTCGAAGCCGATGCTCGAGAGCGGGTTCCCCGAGAGTCCGCGGCCGCACACCGAGCCGGCGTAGTGGCTGGGCAGCGCCAGGACGTAGTCGGGGAGGTCGAGCAGCCGCCGCATCGAGGCGTGCTGCATCCGCGCCAGCTCGCGCGGGTCGCCGCCGCCGGCGTGCAGGTCGGGGCGGCCGGCGTCGTTCACGAGCAGCGAGTCGCCGGTGAACGCGAGCCAGGTCTCGTCGGTGCCCCGGCGCAGGTCGGCGACGAGGTAGGTGTGGTGCGCGGGTGCATGCCCCGGGGTCGCGAGCGCCGTCACAATCGTGTTGCCGAGCTCGATCCGCTCGCCGTCGCCGAGCGCCTGGTGTGCGAACGCGACGCCCGCGCCCGCCGGCAGGTATCCGGTGGCGCCGGTCGCCGCCACAAGATCGGGGAGGCCCGACACGTGGTCGGCGTGGATGTGGGTATCGAAGACCGCCACGATCGGCGCGCCGGCCGCCGCGGCCGCCTCCACGTAGCGGTCGACGAGCTCGACGTGGGGGTCGACGACACCGAGCCGGCCGTGCGTCAGACAGCCGAACAGGTAGCTCGCGCAGGCCGTCTGCGGATACAGGAACTGGCGCAGGATCATCCGCGGGGGATGGTAGAGCACGGCGATCGGCTCGCGCTTGACCGCGGCCTGTCCGAACCGGTAGAACACCGCACCGCCGTGATCGCCCTCGCCCTCACCAATTACAACGCCTTCAAGTTCGTGCACGTCCTGGCGGCCGTCGTCTGGGTCGGCGGCGCGTGCGTCGTGCAGGTGTACGCGTTCCTCGCGCTGCGCACGAACGACCCGTTGCGGGTGGCCGCGTTCGCCGGCGACACCGAGTTCGTCGGCACGCGGATCTTCCTGCCGACATCGCTGATCCTGCTCGTCTCGGGGCTCTTCACCATCCACGACAGCGGCGGCGGCTGGAGCTACAGCCAGGGCTGGGTGCAGTTCGGGCTCGCGGTCATCGTGCTGTCGATCGCCGTCGGCGCCGGCTACCTCGGCCCCGAGTCGGGCCGCATCGCGAAGGCCACGGAGCGCCGCGGCGTGGAGTCGGCCGAGGTGCAGCAGCGCATCCGCCGGATCTTCCTCGTGTCGCGGATCGAGCTCGTCTTCCTGCTCGCGGTGATCTTCGACATGGTGGTCAAGCCCGGCATGTGAGGCTGGGGGCGGGCCCGGTCGGCCCCCCATCTAGAATCCGCGCATGGATCGCTACGACCCCGCAGCCGTCGAGACGCGCTGGCAGGAGATCTGGGAGCGCGAGGGCGTCTTCGACGTCCCCAACCCCGGCCCGGGCGATCCCGCCGACGACCTGACCTACGTGCTCGAGATGCTGCCGTATCCCTCCGGCGAGCTGCACATGGGCCACGTCAAGAACTACACGATGGGCGACGTCGTCACGCTCTACCGGCGCCGCAAGGGCCACCGGGTGATGCACCCGATGGGCTACGACGCGTTCGGCCTGCCGGCCGAGAACGCGGCCATCCGCTCCGGCCGCCATCCGGCCGAGTCCACGCGCGACAACATTGCCGCGATCCGCCGCCAGATGAAGCGGATGGGCTGGTCGATCGACTGGAAGCGCGAGCTCTCGACGGCCGACCCCACCTACTACCGCTGGACGCAGTGGATCTTCCTGCGCCTGTACGAGGCCGGCCTGGCCTACCGCAAGAGCGCGGCCGTGAAGTGGTGCCCGAACGACCAGACCGTGCTTGCGAACGAGCAGGTGATCGACGGCCGCTGCGAGCGCTGCGGCGCCGAGGTCGAGGCGCGCACGCTCGAGCAGTGGCTGTTCAAGATCACCGCCTACGCCGACCGTCTGCTGGACGACCTCGCCGAGGTGCACTGGCCCGAGCGGGTCGTGACGATGCAGCGCAACTGGATCGGCCGCTCGCACGGAGCCGAGGTCGACTTCGCCCTCGACGACGGCACCGCCCTGAACGTCTTCACGACCCGCCCCGACACGCTCTTCGGCGCCACGTTCTTCGTGCTCGCGCCGGAGCATCCGCGGGCGATCGAGCTCGCCTCCGGCGGCGAGCACGCGCAGGCCGTGGCCGACTACGTGCGCCACACCGCCGCCCGCTCGGCGGTCGAGCGGGCCGAGGCGCGGGAGAAGACCGGCGTCTTCACGGGGCGGTACGTCACCAATCCCGTGAACGCGGAGCAGATCCCGGTGTGGGTGGCCGACTACGTGCTGGCCGAGTACGGCACCGGCGCGATCATGGCCGTGCCGGCGCACGACGAGCGCGACTTCGAGTTCGCGCAGGCGCACGGGCTCGAGATCCGTCCGGTCGTCGCCCCTCGCGGCGGCGAGGCCTCGGCCGATACGGCCTACTCGGCGCACACCTCCGATGAGGTGCTCGTGAACTCGGGCGAGTTCACGGGCCTTGCGGCGCCGGACGGCGCGGCCGCGATCATCGCCCGGCTCGAGGACAAGGGGCTCGGCAAGGGCACGATCGCCTACCGGCTGCGCGACTGGCTGCTGTCACGCCAGCGCTACTGGGGCTGCCCGATCCCGGTCGTCCACTGCGACGGCTGCGGGATCGTGGCGGTGCCCGACGCGGACCTTCCGGTCGTGCTGCCCGACGTCGCCGACTACGCGCCGCGCGGCCGCTCGCCGCTCGCCGCGGCCGAGGACTGGGTCAACGTCGCCTGCCCGGCCTGCGGCGGCCCGGCCAGGCGCGAGACCGACACCATGGACACGTTCGTCGACTCGTCCTGGTACTTCATGCGCTACGCCGACCCGCACAACGACCAGGAGCCGTTCGCGCGCGAGGTCGTCGACGCGTGGCTGCCGGTCGACCAGTACATCGGCGGCGTCGAGCACGCCATCCTGCACCTGATGTACGCGCGCTTCTTCACGAAGGCGCTGTACGACCTGGGCTATCTGGGCTTCACCGAGCCGTTCGAGAACCTCTTCACGCAGGGGATGATCTATTACAAGGGCGCCAAGATGGCCAAGTCGAAGGGCAACGTGATCTCGCCCGACGCGATGATCGAGAGCTACGGCGCCGACACGGTGCGGCTGTACTCGCTGTTCCTGGGGCCGCCGGAGCAGGACGCGGAGTGGTTCGACGGCGGGGTGGAGGGCAGCAACCGGTTCCTGCGCCGGCTGTGGCGGCTGGCGCTCGAGTCGGTCGCCGAGATGGCGCCGGGGATCCCGGCCGCTGTGCAGGCAGACGGCCCCGGGGCCGAGCTCGTGCGAAAGACGCACGCGACCATCGACACGGTGACGCGCGACATCGGCGCGCGGTTCGCCTTCAACACCGCCGAGTCCGCCGTGCACGAGCTCGTGAACACGGTGCGGGCCACTCCCGAGGCGACGGCCGAGCAGCGCCGCTTCGCCGTCGCGACCGCGGTCTCGCTGATCCAGCCCTATGCACCCCATATCGCCTGCGAGCTGTGGGACCGGATGGGCGGCGAGCGGCTGTGGGACGCGCCGTGGCCGCAGGCCGACCCGGCGATGCTCGTCTCCGACCACGTCACCTACGCCGTGCAGGTGAACGGCAAGCTGCGGGGCGAGTTCGACGCGGCGCCCGACATCGACCGCGACCGCATCCTCGCCCAGGCGCGGGCGGTGCCGAACGTCGCCCGCCACCTGGACGGCGCCGTCGTCGTCAAGGAGATCGTCGTGCCGGGCAAGCTGGTCAGCCTCGTCACCAGATAGGCAGGTGCCCGGCACCGGCGCAGCCGGGTGCCAGGCACCTCGCTCAGGCCCTACACCTTCTTCGTGTCCCGCTGGTAGGCGAGCCCGGCGCCGACCCCGAGGATGACGGTCCACGCGGCCATGATCAGCCAGCCGCGTGTGCCCCAGCCGCCCCCGCCGATCGAGACGTGGCTGGCCTGCACGAGCCAGTACGACGGCAGCGCCTCGGCGATGTCGTGCAGCGTGCCGCTCGTGATCGGGAACCACACCCCGCCGAGCAGCGAGAGGAGCGCGGTCGTCCCGCCCATCGCCGGGCCGATCGAGTCGGTCGTGAGCAGGTGCCCCATCAGCACTCCGAGGGCGATGAACGGCACCAGGCCGACCAGGATCAGCCCGGTCATGCTCGACCACTCGCCCGCGGAGAGGTGCACCCCGAGCGAGATCCCGGCCGCGTAGAGGACGACGATCGTGATCGCCGCCATCAGATAGGCGACGACCACCTTGGTGCGGAAGTAGGCCCGCGTCGAGAGCGGCGTCAGCCGCAGCTGCCGGTTCCAGCCGGCCGCCCGCTCGCCGGCGATGCGGGTGCCGGTCGAAAGGACGGTGTTCATCGTCCCGAAAGCGGCCAGGCCCACCATGTAGAAGAGCGGCGCCGAGAGCCCGCTCTGGGCGAAGTCCTGCTTGTTGCGGTTGGGCGCTGCGATCACGAAGAAGAGCACGAGCGGGAACCCGATCGAGAAGACGAAGAAGCGGCGGTTGCGGAACGTGCGCGCGATCTCGTACTTCGCGTAGGTGATCATGCCGCCTCGACTCCGGTGAGCTGCAGGAACGCCTGCTCGAGGCCGGCGCCGGTGATCTCGATGTCGCGCGCGTCCGGGTGAGCGGCGAGGAGGGCGCGGATGGCGGCGTCCGAGTCGGTGCAGTGCAGCATGATCGCATCGCCGCGGCGCTCGGCCGACGTGACGCCGGGCAGGGCCTCCAGCCGGGCGAGGTCGACCCCCGGCAGGGTCGCGCGGATCGTGCGCAGGCCGACCATCGCCTTGATCTCGGTCGTCGGCCCGTCGGCGACGATGCTGCCGTGCGCCATCAGGACGGCCCGGTCGGCGTTGGCGTCCGCCTCCTCCAGGTAGTGCGTGGCGAAGATGATCGTCTTGCCGCGGGCGGCGAAGCCGCGCATCGAGTCCCAGAACGCGTGCCGGCCCTCGACGTCCATCGCGACGGTCGGCTCGTCGAGCACGAGCAGCGCCGGGTCGCTGACGAGTGCGACCGCGAAGCGGACACGCTGGGTCTCGCCGCCGGAGAGCTTCTGCGTGCGGCGGCCGGCGATGGCCCGGATGCCGACGAGCTCGATGACGTCGTCGACGGCCAGCGGCCTCGGATACAGCGACGCCATCATCTCGAGCAGCTCGTGCACCGAGAGGTCGCGGATGAGCGATCCCGTCTGGAGCATCGCCCCGATGGCGCCGTCCTGGATCGCGCGATCCGGGGAGCGCCCGAAGAGCGACACCGACCCGCTGTCCGGCGTCGTCAGCCCGAGCAGCATGTCGATCGTCGTCGACTTGCCGGCGCCGTTGGGGCCGAGCAGGGCCACCGTCTCGCCGGCCGCGATCGAGACGTCGATGCCGCGCACCGCGTGCACCGGGCCCTGCGGCGAGCGGAACGATTTCGTGAGGCCGAGCATCTGGATGCCGGCCCCGGTGGTGGCCTCGGTGGTCGTCATGCTCGGGAGTCTGCCAAACCCGTGATTTTACCCACGGCGGTGGCGCAAACGTGACGATTCCGGCACCGCCCGGGCCTGGATCCGTGACGGCGGCGGGGAGGATCCTGCCGCCATGCCCGCCCTGTCGCCGCGCCAGATCGCCCTCTATGGAGCCGCGATCGCCATCGTGCTCCTGGTCGGCTGGAAGTACCAGCCCGGCTCGTCCTCCTCGTCGGGATACTCGCCGCCCTCGACCGCGGATCGCGCGCCCGTGCAGGCGGCCTCGGCCGCCGCGCCCGTCCTGGTCGTCGACGTCTCGGGGGCGGTGCGCCGGCCGGGCGTCTACCGGCTGGCGGCCGGCGCGCGCGTGCTCGAGGCCGTGCGCCGGGCGGGGCCGCGACGCCGGGCCGACCTGGCCGGGGTCAACCTGGCAGCGCGGCTCACCGACGGCGAGCAGGTGGTCGTGCCCCGGCGGGGCGCCGCCGGATCCGCCGCGACCGGCGCCGGCGCCGGTCCGGCGCCCACGCCGTCCGCCCCGGTGTCGCTCAACTCGGCGACGCTCGAGCAGCTCGAGACGCTCGACGGGATCGGGCCGGCGCTGGCGCAGCGGATCATCGACTACCGCATCGCCCACGGGGGGTTCCGTTCGCTGGAGGAGCTCGACCAGGTGAGCGGGATCGGCCCGGCCAGGCTCGCTGCACTGCACGGGCACGTGACGCTGTGACCGGGTCGACACGGCTCGTGCTTGCCGCGACGGTCGGGCTCGCGGCCGCCGCGCTCGGCCGGCCGCTGCTCGCGCTGGCCGCCGTGCTCCTCGGCGACTCCGCCCGTCTGCGGGTCGTCGCAGCCGCTGTCGCCGCCGCGGCCCTGGTCATCGGAAGCGCGCGCGTCGCGGCGCTCGATCGGCGCACCCTCGCGACCGGACGGGTGCACGACGCGGTCGTCGTCGTCACCGGTCAGCCCGTGGGCAGCCGCGGGCTCGCGGCGGTGGCGCGGGTGGGGGAGACGGTGGTGCTTTCGGCTCCCGGCATCCGCCTCGAGGAGGGCGGGATCTACCGCGTCGACGGCCGCTACGAGCCGCTCGATCCGGTCGTCCGCGACTACTACGCGACCCAGGGTGCGCACCTCGAGCTGCGGGCGACGGAGGCGGTGCGGACGGGCCGGCGGGGCGGCGTGTGGGGCGCGGCGGACAGCGTCCACCGGGCCGCGCTTGCGCACCTCGGGATCGGCGCCGCGCCCGCGCCGCCGCGCGCGCTCGTGGCCGGGATCGCGCTCGGCGACACCGGCGCTCTGCCCGCCGGCACCCGGGCCGAGCTGCGCACGAGCGGGCTCTACCACCTGGTCGCCGTCAGCGGTCAGAACGTGGCGCTCGTGATCGCGTTCACGCTCGTGTGCCTGGGGGCGGTCGGGGTGATCGGCGTGCCGGCGCGGGTGGCCGGACTGGGGGTGACGGTTGCGTATGTGCTCGTGACCGGGGCCGGCCCGTCGATCGTGCGTGCGGGGGTGGCGGGGGTGCTGGTCGCGGCCGCATGGCTGGGGTCGCGGGTGGTGTCACGATGGCATCTCGTGGCATGCGGTGCGGTTGTCGTTCTGGGGCTGAATCCGCTCGAGCTCTTCGATCCGGGGTTTCAGCTGTCGTTCGCCGCGGTGCTCGCGATCTTCATGGTGGCGCCACGACTGCGGGGTGTGCTGGGACAGGCGGCCGCCGTGTCCGTCGCGTGCACGGTCGTGACGTCTCCGATCGTGTGGTGGCACTTCGGCCGGGCGAGCCCGATGGCCATACCGGCGAATCTGCTCGCACTGCCGGCGGTGGCGCCCATCCTGTGGCTGGCCCTGGCGGCGATGGTGGCGCACGCCGTATGGGCGCCACTGGCGGTGCCGTTACTCGCGCTCGCCGATGTGTTCGCCGGATACGTATTGGCGGTGGCGGCGGCATGCTCGTGAAACGTTCTGACGTATCACGATCGCGGGAGATGGGCGTCAGGTTGGACTGGCGAGGCGTCTCACCCCGGCGCGCAGAGCTCGTCCGGATCGAGCACGACTATCAGGATACCTGATACATCGACGAGGGCGGACACGCACCTCGACACGGCTGCTCCGGGCGGCGGAGGGCTGAGCCTGTACGCCTCGGCCGAGGTGATGTCGCTCGCGTCGGTGACCGAGACCGCGTGCACCCCCGCGCGGGTGGCGAGCAGCACCATGCGCCGCGGCGGGTCGGCTGCGGGCACGTCCAGGCGCACCGCGGCATCGACGGTGGGGAGCACCCGCCCCCGCACGACGGCGACGCCGGCGTGAAGTGGTTGGCCCGGCAGCCGCCGCGTGACGACGTGGGGGACGACCTCCATCACCGCGCCCAGCGGGAACGCGTATGCGGCGCCGCCGACGTCACAGAGGACGAGCCGATCGTCGAGCATCTGCCGCTCGGGTGACGGCTCGGGTGCAAGATCCAGCTGCAGATCGACGCCGCACGCGGCGATCAGCCGCTGCAGCGTGGCGGCGCTCGGCGACTGGCGGGCGCGCTCGATCCTGGCGACCGCCGCCTGGGACGTGCCGGCCCGCCGCGCCAGCTCGCGCTGGGAGATCCCCGCCCGGCGGCGGGCCTCGGCGAGCAGCAGTGACTCAGGTTGCATCCGGCCATGATATCTGATTCGGCGTCGATATCGAATCAGAGATCAGAGCTGCGGAGGGGCGACGCGCCGAGGCTCCTGGCCTGTGTTTGCCGGTGCATCACTGGGGCTCGTCTCGACGGACACGCGAACCACCGGAACTTGACGTCGACGGGTAGGAGGAGCGGGGTGACCGGTGGCGGGGCGTAGAGTCCCTCGCCGTCATCGGCGCCCTCGGGCTGCTACCCGGGTTCGTCCTCGCGCTCTCGGCGTTCGGCTGGCCGCTCTACGTCGTCGTGGCCTACCCGTCAACGCGTTCTCGAGTCAGGTGCGCAAACGGCGATGCGTCACGTGCGATGTTACGGCCGCGACTGGGTAACGGCTGCGAAGGGTCCACGTTGCCTGACGCAACGTCGATACGCAATCGTATGTGATGTATCGAATCGGCCGTCGCCTCGATCGGGTGTGCCGTGGCGACCGTCACCACGTCGGACGCCAGGCCCGGCACCGCGCATCCCGGCGTGCGAGAATGCCTGCACCATGAAGCTCTCCGCCAAGGCCGACTACGCCGTCCGCGCCGTGCTGGTGCTCGCCGCGCACGAGGGCGCGCGGCCGCTGAAGGGAGAGCTCGTCGCCCGTGCACAGGACCTGCCGCTCAAGTTCGTCGAGAACATCCTCGGCGAGCTCAAGCACGCCGGCGTCGTCGCGTCGCAGCGCGGTCCGGAGGGGGGTTACCGCCTGGCCGTGCCGGCGAGTGAGATCTCGATCGCTGACGTCATCAGGATCGTCGATGGCCCGATCGCCGCGGTCGCAGGCGTCCGGCCCGACGAGGTCGCATATCCGCCCGGTGCCGAGGCGCTTCCCGGAGTGTGGCTCGAGGCGCGGGGGATGCTCCGGTCGGTGCTCGAGACGACGACGTTCGCCGACCTCGTCGAGCGCTCGCGCGTGCTCGCCGGCCAGGGCGAGCGGCGCGCACCGCGTGTCCCGGCGAGGGCGAAGAAAGTCTAAGGTTCTAGTAGAGGGTGAGTACGCAGCCACAGGCGGAGATGAAGCCGGCCTACCTGATCGCCGGCAGCGACTGGCCGAAGGTGGACGCCGCCATCGCCAGGCTGCGTGCGCGGTTCTCGCCCGAGTCGATCGAGCAGCTCTCGCCGGGCGGGGACGACCCGATCGACGTCGCCGGCGCATGCAACGCGCTCGGCCTCTTCCCGGGGCGGCGGCTGGTGCTCGTGCGAAACGCCGAAGCGCTGGACGACACCGCCGTCGCGGCCATCGTCGACTACCTGCGCTCCCCGGCGCCCGAGACCTGCCTCGGCCTGTTCGGCGCCACCGGCTTCGGCCCGAAGCACCCGCTCGTCAAGGCGGTCGAGGCGGTGGGCGAGGTGCGCCTCTTCGACGCGCCGGAGCGCAAGCAGGCGGCCGACTGGGTCGTGCGCCGCTTCGCCGACGCGCGCTCCCCTGCCCGCCGGCGGTCGCCCGCCGGGTGGTCGAGCTCGTCGGCGAGGATGTCGGCGATCTGGCCCTCGAGACCGACAAGCTGATCGCGTACTGCGGCAGCGAGCCGCCCACGGTCGAGGATGTCGAGCGGCTGGTGATCCCGAGCTCCGACATCAAGCCTTGGGACATCACCGATGCCTGGGGCCGCGGCGACGCGGCGGCGGTGATCGGCCTCGCCACCGCTGACGTCGAGCGCCCGCAGGACGTCGGTCGGGTGGTCGCCCAGCTCGCGGCGCACGTGCGCCGGGTGCACCGCGCCGCGGTGCTGGTCGAGGCGGGCGCGGCGCAGGCCGACATTGCCCGTGAGCTCGGGCTGAAGCCCTTTCCGGCTCAGAAGCTCGTGGCCCAGGCGCGCCGGTTCGAGCCGGCCGAGCTGGGGCGGGCGATCGTGCGCCTGGCCGCGCTCGACCTGGCGGTCAAGGGCGGCAGCCGGGTCGACTCGCGCTTCGAGCTCGAGCTCGCCCTGGCCGACATCACCGGCGGATGAGCGCGCAGACGCTTGCGGCCGCGATGGCGGCCGGCGTTGCGGCGGCCTGCACGGCGATCGTCGCCAGGCGGCTGGCGGGCGCGCCGGCGCGGCGGCCGCCGCTGATCGCGTGGACGATCGGCTTTGCGCTCTTCACCGTCGCCTCGCTCGCGCTGCTCGACGGAGCCGCGCGCGGCTGGTCGGCGATCCCGTTTCGGATCTACTACCTGAGCGGCGGCGTCCTCGTCGTGGCCTACCTGGCGGTCGGCGAGATGCTGCTCGTGCTGCCGGGGCGCACGATCACGCGCCTGGTCGCCGCGACGATGCTCTTCTTGACCTTCGCGGCGACCGCCGCCGTCCTCGCCGCCCGGGTCGACGGCGGCGAGCTCGCGCGGGCCGGCGCGACGCCGCCGAACGGTGCCCTGAAGGGGCCGTGGCCGACCGTGATGGCGATCGCGCTCAACACCGCCGGGACGCTCGTGCTCCTGGCCGGATCGATCCTCTCGGCGCGCCGCCGGCGCGATCCGCGCCCGCTGCTCGTGGCGGCCGGCGTGGGGGTGATCGCGCTCGCCTCGAGCGCCACCCGCCTCGGCAGCTACACCCTGTTCGCGCTGGCCCAGGCCCTGGGCGTGACCCTGATCCTGCTCGGCCTGGTTACGCGGAGACGTTCGTCCGGCTGACGATCCGGGCCGCGCGCGACTTGCGATGCGCCGCCGCGTTGCGATGGATCGCCCGCCGGGCCGCCGCCCGGTCGACCAGGGCGATCAGGCGCTTGTGCGCGACGTCGACCTGCTCGGAGTCGCCCGCCTCGACGGCCTCGGAGAGGCGCCGGAAGAGCGTCTTGATCTGCGTGCGGTAGCGCAGGTTCTCGAGCCGCTGCCGCGCCGCGGTTCGTACGCGCTTTGCCTGCTGCTTCGAGTTGGCCACCGGTTCCCTTCGGGTAGACACGCAAACGCCCGCCTGCCGGCGGGGCCGCAGGAGCATAGCAGCGGGTCGGTAGACTCCGGCGCCGATGAGTGAGCAGAGGCGTCTGGCCACTTCGACGGCGGTGTTCGGGGCGGCCACCGCCGTGTCGCGTGTGGCCGGGGTCGTGCGCGAGATCGTGGCGGCTCGGTTCTTCGGGGCAAGCCCTGCCCTGGGCGCGTTCCTGATCGCGTTCAACGTGCCGAACCTCGTGCGCAGCCTGGTCGCCGACAGCGCGATCTCGGCCGCGTTCGTGCCGGTGTTCGTCCAGCTGCGGGAGGAGGGCAAGGAGCCCGAGGCCTGGCGGGTGGCCAGCGTCGTCCTGTGGCTCGCCGCCGTGATCCTCGGCGGCCTCTCGGCGCTCTTCATCCTGATCGCGCCGTGGCTGATGCCGCTCTTCGTGCCCGGCAACCAGAACATCGACCCGAATCTCGTCGTCGAGCTCTCGCGCTGGATGTTCCCGATCGTGGCGATCCTGGGGATGACCGGCGTCGTCACGGGGATCCTGAACTCGTACGAGATCTTCGGCCTGCCGGCGCTCGCCCCGATCGCCTGGAACGGCGTGATCATCGTCGCGCTCGTGCTCGAGCCGGGCAGCGCCCGTGCCTACGCGATCAGCGTGCTGCTCGCGACGATCGTGCAGTTCGTGATCCCGCTGCCGCTCCTGCGCGGGCGCGACCCGGGCATCGTGCTGAGCCTGGCCTGGCGCAACCCGCACGTGATCCGGATCCTGCGCCTGATGATCCCGGTCACGATCGGCCTCGGGCTCATCAACTTCAACCTCACGCTCGACCTGGCCATCGCGACGCTCGTGCCCGGCGGCCACGCCGACGCCTACCTGAACTACGCGTTCCGCCTGTTCATGCTGCCGCAGGGGCTGTTCTCGGTCGCGGTGTCGGCGGTGCTCTTCCCCCGCATCTCGCAGCTCGCCGCTCGCGGCGACACCGACGGGTTCGCCACCACGTTTGCGGCGGGGACGCGGACGATCCTTTTCCTGCTCCTGCCGGCGGCGGCGATCTCGATCGCGCTGGCCGAGCCGATCACGCGCGTCCTCTTCCAGCACGCGAGCTTCACGGCGACCGACACGATGCACGTCGCGACGACCCTCGTCGCGTTCTCGCTCGGCCTGATCGGAAATGGGGTGGCGCTCCTGCTCACGCGCGCGTTTTTCGCGCTGCAGATGCCGCAGGTGCCGACCCGGGTCGCCTTCGGCAACCTGTTCCTGAACGCGCTGCTCGACCTCGCGTTCTACAAGCCGTTCGGGGCTGCTGGCATCGCCCTCTCGACGGCGATCGTGACGACGACGAACGCGCTCGTCCTGATGGTGCTCCTGCGCCGCGAGGTCGGACGCCTGCACCTGACCGAGGTGGCCGGCGAGGCGGCCCGCATCGTGGTCGCGACCGTCTACTGCACGGCCGCCGCCTTCGGGGTGTGGTGGCCGCTCGACCAGATCCTCGGCCGGTCGCTGCCGGCCCAGATCGTGTCGGTCGGCCTGGCGCTCGCTGCGGGCGGGGCGGCGTACCTCGCGGCCGGCCGGATCCTGCAGCTCTCCGACATGGAGGTGCTCGGAGCGCTGGCCGATCGCCTGCGCGGCCGCCCGGCCTAGATCTCAACCTCAGGTAGACGCTGATGGTAGAGGTGGCCATTGCGCGCCCAGAGTGCCCGGCAGGCCGCGCCAGTACGCTACATGGGTGCCGCTTTCCACCATCCGCAACTTCTCGATCATCGCCCACATCGACCACGGCAAATCGACCCTTGCCGACCGCATCCTGCAGCTGACGCGGACGGTGGCCGAGCGCGACATGCGCGAGCAGGTGCTCGACTCGATGGATCTGGAGCGCGAGCGCGGCATCACCATCAAGGCCCAGGCCGTGCGGGTGGCCTTCCCGGCGGCCGACGGCCGCACCTACGAGCTCAACCTGATCGACACGCCCGGCCACGTCGACTTCACGTACGAGGTCAGCCGCAGCCTGGCGGCGTGCGAGGGCGCGCTGCTCGTGGTCGACGCCGCCCAGGGGATCGAGGCGCAGACGCTCGCAAACGCCTATCTGGCGATCGAGAACGAGCTCGAGATCGTGCCGGTCGTGAACAAGATCGACCTGCCGTCGGCCGATGCCGACGGCGTGGCGCTGCAGGTCGCCGACCTGGTCGGCGGCACGGCCGAGGACGTCCTGCGGATCTCGGCCAAGACGGGCTCCGGCGTCGATGCCGTGCTGCAGGCGATCGTCGACCGGGTGCCGGCGCCGAGCGGCGAGCCGGACGCGCCCGGGCGCGCGCTCATCTTCGACTCCTCCTACGACCAGTACCGGGGCGTGGTCGCCTTCGTGCGCGTCGTCGACGGCACGTTCGAGCCGCGCCAGCGGCTGCGGGCGATGGCCCAGGGGACGAGCTTCGAGGCCGAGGAGCTCGGGTTCTTCTCGCCCAGCATGCGCGCGGCGCGGCACCTCTCGGCGGGCGAGGTGGGCTATGTCATCACCGGCCTCAAGGACGTCTCGCAGCTGCGGGTCGGCGACACGCTCACGCAGTTCCGCGGCGGGGCGGCCGAGCCGCTGCCCGGCTATCAGGACGTGAAGCCGATGGTGTTCGCGGGGCTCTTCCCGACCGACTCCGACCAGTACCCGGAGCTGCGCGACGCGCTCGAGAAGCTGAAGCTGAACGACGCGGCGCTGAGCTACGAGCCGGAGACGTCGCGGGCGCTCGGGTTCGGCTTCCGGTGCGGGTTCCTCGGCCTGCTGCACATGGACATCGTGCGCGAGCGGCTCGAGCGCGAGCACGACCTCGACCTGCTGGTGACGGCTCCGAACGTGGCCTACCGGGTGCAGACCGTCGACGGCGAGTGGATCGAGGTGCACAACCCGGCCCAGATGCCGGACGCGGGGTCGATCGAGGAGACCGAGGAGCCCTACGTGCGGGCCTCGATCATCTGCCCGACCGAGCACGTCGGCGCGGTGATGGAGCTGAACCAGGAGCGGCGCGGCACGTACGGCCACATGGAGTACCTGAGCCCCGAGCGGGTGCAGCTGATCTACGACCTGCCGCTGGCCGAGGTGGTGCTCGACTACTTCGACCAGCTCAAGTCGCGCACGCGCGGCTACGCGTCGTTCGACTACGAGCTGCTCGGCTTCCGCGCGGGCCAGGTGGTCAAGGTGGACGTCCTGCTCGCGGGGGAGCGGGTCGACTCGCTGTCGCTGATCACGCACCGCGACAACGCCTACCGCCAGGGCAAGGCGCTCGTCGAGGCCCTGCGCGAGCGCATCCCCCGGCAGATGTTCGAGGTCGCGATCCAGGCCGCCATCGGCTCGCGCGTGATCGCCCGCGAGACGGTCAAGGCGAAGCGCAAGGACGTGCTCGCCAAGTGCTACGGCGGCGATATCAGCCGCAAGCGCAAGCTGCTCGAGAAGCAGAAGAAGGGCAAGAAGCGGATGAAGCAGGTCGGCAACATCGAGGTGCCGCAGGAGGCGTTCCTGGCGGTGCTCGAGATCAACCGCGAGGGCGCCGCGTGAGCGTTCGCCACCTGTACGTGCACGTGCCGTTCTGCGCCCACCGCTGCGGCTACTGCGACTTTGTCACCGTCACCGGCCACGAGGACGTCCACGCCCGCTACGTCGATGCGCTGCTTGCCGAGCTGCACCTGCACGGGGAGCTCGCCCCCGAGACGATCTACATCGGCGGCGGCACGCCCTCACTGCTTGCGGACGACCTGCTCGCGAGGTTGCTCGCCGGGCTTCCGGACGCGGCCGACATCACCATCGAGTGCAATCCGGAGACCGTCACCCCGGCCCAGGCGCGGCTCCTCCGCGACGGCGGCGTGACCCGGATCTCGCTGGGTGCGCAGAGCTTCCGCCCGCGCCTGCTCGAGACGCTCGAGCGGCGGGCGCTGCCCGCGACGGTGGCGGCGGCGGTCGAGACGTTGCGCGCGGCCGGTCACGAGAACCTCAACCTCGACCTGATGTTTGGGGTTCCGGGGCAGTCAGCCGCCGACCTACAGGCCGACATCGATGCCGTGCTCGCCCTTTCGCCCGAGCACGTCAGCTGGTACGAGCTCGAGGCCAAGCCCGGCACCCGCTTCGCCGTCCATCACGGCGCCGAGCTGGCGCGACAGGCCGAGGCGCTCGAGGATCACTACGAGACGGTCGTCGCCGCGCTGCGCGGGGCCGGCTACCGCTGGTACGAGACGGCCAACTTCTGCCGTCCGGGACGCGAGAGCCGCCACAACCTGGGCTACTGGCTCGGCCACGACTACCTGGGCATCGGCGTCGGCGCGGTCTCGACGCTCGGCCTCGAACGGCGCCGCAACCGGCCCGGTCTGCGCGGATACCTCGCGGCCTGCGCCGCGGGCGCCGCTCCGCCGCACGACGTCGAGCTGCTCTCGGCGTCCGAGCGGGGCATGGAGCGGCTGATGCTCGGCCTGCGGCTCGACCGGCCCCTGCACCTGAACGGGCTGGCGGCGCTCGTCGACGACGCCGCCTGCGCGCGGCTGGCGGCGGCCGGGCTCGTCGAGCGCGGCGCCGAGACGATCGCGCTCACCGACCGCGGCCGGTTCCTGGCAAACGACGTCGTCGCGAGCGTGCTGCGATGAGCCGCCGCCCGCTGCTGACGCCGCGCCAGCTCACGATCCTGACCCGGGTCGTCGACGCCTACATCGCGAGCGGCCACCCCATCGGCTCGAAGGCGCTGGTCGAGGCCGGCGCGGTCGACGCATCGCCGTCGACGGTGCGCTACGAGCTCGCCGAGCTCGAGGCGCTCGGCCTGCTCAACCATCCGCACACGTCGGCGGGCCGCGTCCCCACCGACGCGGGCTACCGCCTGTATGCCGAGGAGCTCCTGGAGCAGCCTCCGGGCGTCGTCGAGCCGCTGCCGGTCGACCTCTCGACGGTGCGCAGCGAGGTCGACACGGCGCTGCGCACGACGACCGAGATGCTCTCGCAGGTGACGTCGCTCGTGGCCCTCGTCACCGCTCCGCCGCTCGAGACGACCGAGATCCGCCACATCGAGGTGCTGCTCCTGCAGCCGCAGGTGGTGATGGTCGTCGTGATCACCTCCACAGGCGGGGTGACCAAGAAGATCTTCCCGTTCGAGACGGCGGTCGATCCGAAGCTGACGGAGTGGGCGCGGGCGTTCCTGAACGAGCAGCTGACCGGCGTGCGCCTGGGCGGGCGGATGCTGCAGAACCGGCTCGACGAGCCCGGCCTCTCGCCCCGCGAGAGCGCGTTCCTCGCGGCGCTGCGGCCGGCGTTCACGGAGCTCGTGTGGGAGGGCCAGCAGGGCCTCTACGTCGGCGGCGCCGCCCGCCTGCTCGACGAGATGCGCTTCGCCGACCTCGACCAGATCAACGACCTCGTCCACGTGCTCGAGAGCCGGGTCGGCGTCCTCGCGATGCTGCGCGAGGCGCTCGAGTCGCCGCGGCCGTACCTGCGCATCGGCTCCGACCACACCGTCCCCTACATGCGCGGCCTGGCGATGGTGGCGGCCAACTACGGCCTGGCCACACGCAACCTGGGCACCGTGTCGCTGATCGGCCCGATGCGGATGGACTACGCCGTTGCGATCCGCTCGGTGCGCGGCGCGGCCCACGCGCTCTCGGAATGGGTCGCCGACATCTACGAGGAGTAACGCGGACCGTCGAACGTGGCCAGGAAGCCGTCGCGGAGCGCGTTCCCCGCGTGGCGCGGTGTTCGTCCGGTTGGGATGAGGGGGCCGCTCAGGGCCGGCGGCATGATCGGGATCCATGTGCGGCAAGGTGAGGCGGTGACGCCGGCGCCGGGCGCGTCCGAGCACGCCGCCCGCGGCAAGGCTGCGCGGGCCGGCGTCCCGCGGTCGCGCCACCGCGGGTTCGAGCCCGCGGCTGACCGTTCCGATCCGGTGGAGCTGCTCGAGGTGCAGGCCCGGGAGCAGTCGCGCGTGCCCGAGCTCGTGCCGATCCGGTACGGGCGGATGCTGGTGTCTCCGTTCACGTTCTATCGTGGCGCCGCGGCGGTGATGGCCGCCGACCTGGCCGGCAGCCAGAATGCCGGGCTGCGCGTGCAGCTGTGCGGCGATGCGCACCTGTCCAACTTCGGCGTCTTCGCCGCGCCGGATCGCCGGCTCGTGTTCGATCTGAACGACTTCGACGAGACGCTGCCGGGGCCGTTCGAGTGGGATCTCAAGCGCCTGGTGGCGAGCTTCGCCGTCGCCGGGCGCGATCGCGGCTTCGATGCCGCGAAGCGGCGGGTGGTGAACCGCGCTGTGACGAGCGGGTACCGCGAGGCGATGCGACAGCTCGCCGGAATGCGCACCCTCGACGTGTGGTACTCGCGCATCGATGTCGACGACATCATGCGGGCCGCGCGCCGGCGCGGCTCGAAGCGGGAGATCCGCCGGCTCGAGAGGGACGTCGCCAAGATGCGGGCGAAGGACAGCATCCGCGCCTTCTCGAAGCTCACCCGCGTGGTCGAAGGCGAGCGGCGCATCCGCAGCGACCCGCCCCTGATCACGCCCATCGAGCAGGTCCCGGGCGGCGAGGACGGCGGTGTCATCGCCGAGCTCGTGCGCGGTTCGATTGCGCGGTACCGCAGCACGCTGCCCGCCGACCGCCGCCAGCTCGTCGAGCGCTTCCGGTATGTCCACGCCGCTCGCAAGGTGGTCGGCGTGGGCAGCGTCGGCACCCGGGCCTGGATCGCCCTGATGGTCGGGCGCAACGACCGGGATCCGCTGTTCATCCAGCTGAAGGAGGCGCAGGCCTCCGTGCTCGAGCGGTACCTGGGCAAGAGCGCGTACGCCACCCACGGCCAGCGGGTGGTCGAGGGTCAGCGGCTGATGCAGGCGGCGAGCGACATCATGCTCGGCTGGGACCGGATCACCGGCCCCGACGGCATCGACCGCGACTTCTACATCCGCCAGCTGTGGGATCAGAAGGGCTCCGCGCAGGTCGAGGTGATGGGGCCGGTGACCCTGCGGCGCTACGCGGATCTGTGCGGGCAGACGCTCGCGCGCGCCCATGCGCGCTCCGGCGATGCCGCCGAGATCGCCGGCTACATGGGCGCCGGCACGGCGCTCGACCGCGCGCTTGCGGACTTCGCCGAGGCGTATGCCGACCAGAACGAGCGCGACTACGCCGCACTGCAGAGGGCGGTGAAGGAGGGGCGCGTCGAGGCCAGCGCCGGGCTCTAGATGCCCTTGCCACCCTCGGGCCGGAACTCGGCCCGGTCGGCGAACTCGGCGATGATCGGCCGGGCGCGCTCGATCAGCTCACGCGCCGCCGGGTCCGCGAGCGAGGCGGCATGCGCGCCGCGGTCCTTCCATGCCTCGGTCACCCAGATGCTGTCGGAGTCGTCGAGTGCCCGGCTGACCAGATAGAGCCGGCAGTCCGGATTGGCCTCGAGCCCGGTCGCGGCCTGCCGCAGTATCGCTGCAAGCTCGTCGCCCTTGCCGGGCTGCGCGACGATCCGTCCGTGCATTCCGTACAACGGCGCCGCCATGCGGCCATTATCGCCCCCGGACCGTGAGTCGCGCGGCGGTGAGGGGCTCCAGTCCTCACCGCCGCGCCTATGACTCCGACCCCTATTTCCGGGACTGCGATGAGACCCCCGCAGATCTTCAGTTCCTGACCGGCGGCCCACCGGCTGAAGGGTTGATCTGCGTCATCGCTTCCCGGCCTCGCCGTCTCGCGTTGTGTTCTCACCATAGGTCGGCCGGGCGGGTTGGTCAAGTACACAGAAAGGGGTAAATCAAGTAGTTCGCTCCGTGGCCACTTCACTGGGTCAATATGTGCTCTGGAACGGCGATTGAGATCAGGCATGGCGCGGACACGGCGGGACTAGTCAAGTGGGCCAGCGTGCGCTAGTGTGAGGCGTATGGGGAGAGGAGGACGCACCGTCGCCACCGCGCACCGCCCGCGCACGAGCGCAGCCGACCCGGCATCCGGGACCGGCGCGCGCGTGCGGGCGCTGCGCGTGGCGGCGGGCCTTACCCAGGCGGAGCTCGGCGGCGACCGCTTCAGCAAGGAATACGTGAGCCAGGTCGAGCTCGGCAAGTCCCCGCCCTCCGAGGCGGCCATCGAGTGGTTCGGAATCCGGCTCGGCGTCGGCCGCGCGCAGATCGAGGGCGACGCCGGCCCGGCTGCGGTCGCCGCGGCCGAGGCCGCGCTCGGGCGGGCCGAGGCGGCGATCGAGGCGGGCCGCCACGCCGAGGCGCTCGCGACGCTCGAGTCCGTGCGCCCGCAGGTCGCACACGCGGGCGACGAGGGCAGGCTGGCGCTGCGCCACGCGCTCGCGCACGGCTGGGCGCTGCACCACCTGGGGCAGCTGGCGGAGGCGGCGGCGGCGCTCGACCAGGCTCGCGCTCTGGCGGAGGCGGGTGGCGATCTCGACCGCGCCCTCGCGCTCTACCGGCTCGGCGTCGTGCGCTTCAAGCTGGGCAGCCACGCGACGGCGGTGGCGGCGCTCGACGAGGCGCTGCGGTGCGCGACGGTCGCGGACGAGCCGTCCGACGCGCTGCGGGCGCGGATCCTGAACACGCGCGCGAAGATCCGCCGCCGGCAGAAGGACTTCACCGCGGCGTCCGAGGACGTGTCGGCCGCGCTCGAGCTCGCGCACGGGCTCGGCGACGACCGCGTCCTCGCCGAGACGTACCTCGACGCGTCGCTTGTCGCCGAGCGGCGGCACGAGTACGGGCAGGCCCGCGACTACGCCGAGCGCTCGAAGGCGCTCTTCGAGCGGGTCGCCGACCACGAGTACGTCGGTCGCCTGCTGAACAACCTCGGGCAGCTGCGCGCGATCACGGGCCGGCCGGAGGAGGCGGTGCCGCTCCTGCGCGAGGCGTTCCGGATCGCGGTCGACCACGACAACCGCATTGACGCCGCCTTCGCCGCCTCGTCGCTCGCCTCGGCGCGGCTGCGAAGCGGCGATCCGGAAGGCGCCGTCGAGAGCGCAAATCGCGCAATCGAGCTATTGGGCGCTCGCGAGGAATACCGACAAGAAGAGGGGAACGCTCGTCTGGTGATGGGGCGTGCGCACATGGCGTGCGGGCGCATCGACGAGGCCGAGCGCTCCTTCACCGCCGCGGCGGACTGCTTCACCGCGGTGGAGTCGATCAGTCACATGGCCGGCGCGTGGGTAGCGATCGGGGATGTGGCGGCCGAGCGAGGCGATGCGGCGCGAGCCGCGGATCTCTACCGGCGGGCGGCGGAGGCGCTGCAGGACGTCCGCTGGTAGTTCGGGCAACCTCCCCGGAGGCGGGGAAATTGGAGGCAAGAACATGAAGCTGCTCTCGAAGCGACCCGTGCTGTTCGGATGGGCGACGACCCTGGCGATCTTCCTGGCGCACGTGCACCACAGCGGCGTCACCCGCGGGTTCCACGAGTGGTGATCGCCCGCCCGTAGACTACGGGCGTGGCGACGAAGCGCGACTACTACGAGGTGCTCGGCGTGGACCGGGACGCCTCCGACGGGGAGATCAAGAAGGCCTTTCGCAAGCTGGCGCGGGAGCTGCATCCCGACGTCAACCCCGATCCGGCCGCCGCCGAGCAGTTCCGCGAGGCCTCCGAGGCCTACGAGGCGCTGAGCAACACCGACACGCGCGCGCGGTATGACCGGTTCGGCCATGCGGGCATGGCCGGCACCCAGTTCCATCCCGAGCAGTTCATGGACTTCTCGAACCTGTCCGACCTGCTGGGCGCGTTCTTCGGCGACGACCTCTTCGGCACGTCCCGGCGGCCTGCGCGCGGAGGGGACGCGGCGGCGGCGGTCGAGCTGACGCTGGCCGAGGCGGCATTCGGGGTCACCCGCGAGATCGACGTCGACATCGTCAGCACCTGCGACCGCTGCCAGGGCAGCGGGGCGGAGCCCGGCACGACGCCGACGACCTGCCCCACGTGCGGCGGCAGCGGCCACGTGCAGCACGTCTCGAACACCGCGTTCGGCCAGTTCGTGCAGACGTCGACGTGCCCCGCCTGCCGCGGCCGGGGCGCGCGCATCGACTCGCCCTGCACCGTCTGCCGCGGCCGCGGCCTGCGGCGCACGTCCGAGCCGGTCGAGGTGCAGATCCCCGGCGGGATCATGTCCGGCCAGCGCCTGCGCCTGGCCGGCAAGGGCCATGCCGGCGAGGCGGGCGCTCCCCGCGGCGACCTGTACGTCGGCGTCACGGTGGCCGAGGACAGCCGCTTCCAGCGCGAGGGCAACGACATCGTCGCGGTGCTCGACGTGCCGTTCACGCAGGCGGCGATGGGGACGAGCGTGACGGTCGAGACGCTCGACGGCAGCCACGATCTGGAGGTGCGGCCGGGCACGCAGCCGGGCGAGGTGCTCGTGCTGCGGGGCAAGGGCGTCCCGGTGCTCGGCGGGCGCGGCCGCGGCGACCACCGGGTGGTCGTGAACGTGCTCCTGCCGCGCAAGCTCTCCGACGAGCAGCGCTCGCTGCTCGACCGGTTCGAGGCGACGGTCGACGAGGGCACCTACTCGGCCGACGACGGCTTCTTCCACCGGCTGCGGACCGCGTTTCGGTGAAGCGGTACCGGTTGCGGGTGCCGGCGGCGCAGGCCGAGCCGGCGCTCGCGCGCATGCTCGACCTGTTTCCGGGAGGGGTCGAGGAGGAGCGCGACGGCGACGACGTCATCCTGGCCGGCTACGCCGAGCGGGCGCCCGGCGGCGGCCTCGAGGCCGAGGACGTCGCGCCGGGGTGGGAGGACGGCTGGCGCGCCTACCACCGCCCCGTGACCGTCGGCCGCATCTGGATCGGCCCGCCGTGGTGGCCGCAGCCGGCAAGCGGGGCCTGGCCCCAGCCCGCTGAGGCCGGGCCCCTGACCGTCGTGATCGACCCCGGCCGGGCCTTCGGCACCGGCGGGCACGGCTCGACGCGCGCCGCGCTCGCGCTCCTGCTCCGGCTGGCGCCGCAGAGGGCGCTCGACCTCGGCTGCGGGTCGGGTGTGCTCTCGATCGCCGCCGCGAAGCTCGGCTTCGACGTCGTCGCGGCCCTCGACATCGATCCGCTCGCGGTCGGCGCCGCCGCCGAGAACGCGGCCAGGAACGACGTCGCCCTCGTTGCGGAGCAGGCCGACGTGCTGGCCGACCCGCTGCCGCCGGCGCCGCTCTGGATCGCGAACCTCGAGCTCGGGCTGCTGCGGCGGCTGCTCGAGCGGCCCGACCTGCCGCCCGTGATCCTGGCGTCGGGCCTGCTCGACCCGGAGACGGTGGGTGGGGGCGAGCGCGTTGTGGTCGACGGCTGGGCGGCCGAGCTCGTGCGGCCGTGACCCGCCACACCTACCGGTTCTTCGCGGCCGCGGTCACCGACGGGATCGCGGTCCTCGGCGAGCGCGACCGCCGCCACCTGGAGCAGGTGCTGCGCCTGCGAGTGGGCGATACTTGCGAGGTCGCCGCCGGCGGACGCGCGTACCGTGCCCGCGTCACCGCCGGTGGGCTCGAGCTCTTGGAGGAGATCGCCGTCGTGACCGCACCGCCCGTGACCGTGTGGCTGGCCCAGCCGGGCGGCCGCTCCGACGACGCCGTCGAGAAGCTGACCGAGCTCGGAGTGGCCCGGATCGGCGCGATGCGCTGCGAGCTGCTGAAGGGCGAGTTCACCGCCTCGCGCATCGAGCGGTGGCGGCGGGTCGCCGCCGCCGCGGCCAAGCAGTCGAAGCAGGCCGAGGTGCCCGAGGTGCTGCCCGTCGCCGACTATGCCGACGTGCTCTCGCCCGAGGCGGTCGTCCTCAGCCACACGGGCGCGTCGGGCGGGCTCGCCGACCGCATCGTCGGCCGGCGGGGGGCGACGCTTCTGATCGGCCCCGAGCCGGGATTCTCCGAGGCCGAGCTCGAGCTGGCCCGCTCCCGCGGCGTCGCAGTCGCCACGTTCGGGCCGGTCGTGCTGCGCACCGAGACCGCGGCGATCGTCGCCGCGGCCCTCGCGCTGCGCGAGATGGGGTTCCTGGGGTGAGCACCTTCGCCGTCGAGTTCCTGGGCTGCAAGGTGTCGCTCGCCGACGCCCAGGCGGTGCGGGAGCGCCTGGCCGGCGACGGCCACGCCGAGGTCGCGCCCGGAGAGGCGCAGGTGCGGGTGGTGAACACCTGCTGCGTCACCGCCGAGGCGGTGGCGAAGTCGCGCAAGGCCGTGCGCCGGGCGGCGCGCACCGCCGAGCGCGTGCTGGTCACGGGATGCGCCGCCAACCTGACCGGATCCGGCCTGGAAGACGTCGCCGCCAACGTCACGGTGCTGCCGGCCCGGGCCGAGCTCGTGCCTGCCGCGGCCGCCGGGTGGGTCGGCGGGCTCGGCTGTGCCGGCGCCGCCGTTCCCGCGTTTGCGCGCACGCGCGCATACGTGAAGGTGCAGGACGGCTGCTCGTTCGCCTGCAGCTACTGCGTGATCCCGCAGGTGCGGGGCGCCAGCCGCAGCCGGCCGGCCGACCGGGTGCTGGCCGAGGTCGCCCGCCGCGCCGCCCAGGGCCATCGCGAGGTCGTCCTCACCGGCATCAACCTGGGCTGCTTCCGCGACCGCGCCGCGGGCATGCGGCTGGCCGACCTGATCGCCGCCGTCGCGGGCGTCGCCGGCATCGAGCGCGTGCGGCTCTCGTCGATCGAGGTCAACCACCTCACCGACGCCCTGCTCGACGCGCCTCACCCACCCGGGCGTGGCCGCGCACCTGCACGTGCCGATGCAGTCCGGATCGGACTCCGTGCTCGCGGCGATGCGGCGCCGCTACACCGCCGCCGCGTTCCTGGCGAAGATGCAGCGCGCCCGCGAGCGCGTGCCGGGCGTGAACCTGACCACCGACGTGATCGTCGGGCACCCCGCCGAGACGGGCGCCGCGTTCGCGGACACGCTGGGGGCGGCCGCCGCAGCCGGGTTCACGAAGGTGCACGTGTTCCCGTACTCGCCGCGCCCGGGCACCACCGACGGGGCCCGCGCCGGCGTCGCTGCTGCGGTCAAGCGCCGCCGCTGCGCCGAGCTGCGGGCGTTCTCCGACGCGCGCGGCGCCGCCCACCGCGAGGCCAAGCGCGGCCGCCGCGAGCGCGTGCTGGTCGAGACCGCCGCCGGGCGCGGCCACAGCGACGACCTGACGGCGTTCGTCGTCCCCGGCGGCGTGCCGGGCGCGATCGTGGACGTGATCGGCGTGGGCACGGACGGCGACGCCGTCGTGGGGGTGCCGGCGTGATCGAGCGCGTCCAGTCCGAGCTGCACGCCGCGATGCGGGCCGGCGACCGCACCCGGGTCGACGCGCTGCGGCTGATGCTCTCCGCGTTGCAGAAGGCCGAGAAGGACGGTCCCGCCGGCGCCTTCACCGACGCCGACGCCGAGGCGGTGCTGCGGCGCGAGCGCAAGCAGCGGATCGAGGCGGCCGAGGCCTACCGGGCCGCCGGCCATGCCGATCGCGCCGCGAAGGAGGAGGCCGACGTGCCGGTGATCGACGAGTTCCTGCCGGCGGCGATGGACGCGGCCGACCTGGCCGCGCTCGTGGACGCCGCGATCGCCGAGACCGGCGCGACGTCGATGCGCGAGATGGGCAAGGTGATGGGGCTCGTCACCCAGCGCGGCGGCGGGCGGGTCGACGGCAAGGCCGCCTCGGCGCTCGTCCGCGAGCGGCTCTCGGCAGGCGGATAGGAGACGCCGGCTCGGCCGGCGGGCGAAGCCACGGCCGTCCGAGAAGCGGCCTCTACACTATCGGCGGATGGCCCGTGTGCAGATGTCGGTTGGAAACGAGCTCGCGGCGGAGCTTGGGAACAACCGCGACGCGATGCTGCATGCCCTGACCGAGCGCTCGGGCGTGAACGCCTACCTGCGCGGCAACGAGCTCACGCTGGACGGGGCCGACGACGAGGTCGACCGCGCCCGCTCGGTGGTCGAGGAGCTCGCCCAGCTCGTCGCCGAGGGCGTCAGCGTCGGCGCACAGACGGTGGACGCGGTGGCGGGCGTCCTCACCGAGGACGGGCGCGCGGTGGACGTCCTGCACGACGTCGTCTGGATGCACCGCGGCAACAAGGTCACGCCGAAGACGGTCGTGCAGAAGCGCTACGTCGACGCGATCCGGTCGAACACGGTCACGTTCGGCATCGGCCCGGCCGGCACCGGCAAGACGTATCTGGCGATCGCGCTCGCGGTGGCGGCGCTGCAGGAGCGCGAGGTGGCCCGCATCATCCTCACCCGTCCCGCGGTCGAGGCCGGGGAGCGCCTGGGGTTCCTGCCCGGCGACCTGCTGGCGAAGGTCGATCCCTACCTGCGGCCGCTGTTCGACGCGCTGCACGACATGCTGGACGCCGAGCGGCTCGCGTCCTACATGGACAAGGGCATGGTCGAGGTGGCCCCGCTCGCGTTCATGCGCGGGCGCACGCTGAACGACTCCTTCATCATCCTCGACGAGGCCCAGAACACCAGCCCCGAGCAGATGCAGATGTTCCTGACCCGGCTCGGCTTCGGCTCGAAGGTGGTCGTGACGGGCGACATCACCCAGATCGACCTGCCCCGCGACCAGCGCTCCGGTCTCGTCAACGTGATGGGCGTGCTCGACGGCGTGCCCGACATCTCGTTCATCCGCTTCTCCGACGCCGACGTCGTCCGCCACAAGCTCGTGCAGCGGATCGTCAGCGCCTACCGCGAGCACAGCGAGGCGTCGGGCCAGGGGGCGCGGGAGTGACGGTCGCGGTCGAGGTGCGAAACCGCGCCCGGATCGCGCTCGACGAGACGGCGGCCGCGGCGGTGCTGGCCGCCGCCTTCGCCGCCGAGGGGGTGGGCGAGGGCGACGTCGGCCTCGCCGTGGTCGGCCGGGCCGAGATGGCGCGCCTGAACGCCGCCCACCGCGGCAAGCCGGAGCCGACCGACGTGCTGTCGTTCCCGCTCGACATGCGCGACCCGCTGCCGGGCGATCTCCCCCGGCAGCTGGGCGACGTCGTCATCTGCCCCGCGGTCGCCCGGGCGCAGGGGACGCCGCTCGAGCATCTGCTCGTCCACGGCGCACTGCACCTCCTGGGATACGACCACGAGGCCGATGATGGGGAGATGATCGCCCGTCAACAGCAGATCGTCGAGGAGCTCGGCGCCCGTGCCGCCCGTCCTGCGTAGCGGCGACGAGACGAAGCGCGCCGCCCGGCGCGCCGCCCCGTTCAGCGCCGCCAAGCGCGAGGCCACCGGCCTCGTGAACAGCTTCAACTACGCGTTCGAGGGCATCATCTACGTCGTTCGCACCCAGCGGAACATGCGCATCCACTTCCTGGTGGCGCTGGCCGTGCTGCCGCTCGGCGTCGCGCTCGGCGTGACCCGGATCGAGATGCTCGCCCTGATCCTGGCGGTCGCCTTCGTGCTGCTGATGGAGATGGCGAACACCGCGCTCGAGATGACGATCGACGTGGCCACGCCGGCGTTCGACCCGCGCGCCCGCGCGGCCAAGGACATCGCAGCGGGCATGGTGCTCGTGTCGGCGGTGACGGCGCTCTTCGTCGGCTATCTCGTGTTCGCCCCGCGCCTGCAGAATCCCAGCCAGCGCGCGATCAACACCGTTCGCCGCTCGCCCGTGCACCTGACCGTGATCGCGATCGCCGTCGTCATCCTGCTCGTGATCGGGATCAAGGCCTACTTCGGCACCGGCTCGCCGTTGCGCGGCGGTCTGCCCTCCGGCCACGCGGCGGTGGCGTTCGGCGGATGGGCGGCGATCACGCTGGTCACCCACAGCTACGAGAACCAGGTGCTGGTCTCGACGCTGGCGTTCGTGATGGCGGTGCTGGTGGCCCAGACCCGGGTCGAGGCGGGGGTGCACACGACGCTCGAAGTGCTCTACGGCGGGGTGCTGGGCGCGCTCGTGACGACCGCCATCTTCCAAGCGCTCACCTGACGCGCGAGACCGGGGACAGTCCCCGCGGACCGGGGACAGTCCCCACACACCGGGGACAGTCCCCGGTCGGGTCCGTCGGCGTAGTTCGTTGCGAAGTTGGCACACGTCGCGTGCTGACCGGTGACACCACCCGCCCGTAGCCTGGGAGTCATGGCCGCTCCCGCGCCCCGCTCGCACGTCATCGCCGACCGGTACCTCACGAGTCCGGCCGCGCTTTCTGCCCATCCGTTCGGTCCCGTCGACGCGCTCGACACCCACTCCGGCCGCGGGGCACAGGTGCGGATCGTGTTCGCAGGCGGCGAGTGGGACGAGGCCGGGCTCGCCGAGGCCGTGGCCCGCTGGTGCGGCATCGGCTGCAGCGAGGTGTGCGGCGTGCTCGACTTCGGCCGCCACGGCGACCGCTGGTTCCTCGTGCTGCCGCCCAGCCTGGGCCTCCCGGTCGAGCGCTGGCGGATGCTGCGCCGGCCCACCGCCGAGGACGCCGCCCGGCTCACGCTCGCCTTCGGCCGGCTGGCCGAGCGCGTGGCCGCCGCCGGGTTCTCGCCCGACGCGGCCACGCTCGCAGACGTCGCCGTCGGGCCGGGGCCGACCCCGTTCCTGGAGCGGCCGCTCCTGCACGGCGGCGGCGACCCGGCGCCGGTCGCGCGCGGCGACGGCCAGCGCGTGCTGGCGGCGGTGTGCGCCGCGGCGCTGGGGTCGCTCGAGCCGCCGGCCGGCCTGGGGGAGTGGGCCGAGCGCGCCCGGGCGGGAGCGTTCCCGGGGCTCGCGGAGTGTCTCGACGATCTCGAGCAGCGCGGCGTCGCGATGCCCGCCGCCGGCGACGCGCAGGCCGGCGGGCCGCCCGGCCTCGAGCGGCTGTTCGACGAGGAATTCGACCTGGACGGCCCGGCGATCAGCTTCCCGCGTGAGCGGCGCCGCGTCGGTCTCGCCATCCTGCCGATCGCAGTCGTCGCGATCCTCGGCGCCGTCATCCTGCTCGGCCACGGTGCCCGGCCGGGGGCGGCGGCTCCGACCACGGGCACCGGCGCTGGGCCGCCGGCGATCACCGCGGTCGTGCGCACCCCTGCCGTCCCGACCCGAACGCCACGCACTCCGGCGCCGCGGCATCGCCGCCGCCCGCTCCACCCGCGGCGGCGCGCTCACCCGCGCCACGCCCGTCCGCAGCGCCGAAAGGTCGCCCGACCCGCCTCGCAACGGGCGACCCCCACGGCGCCGGCCACGCCGGCACCGGCGCCGACGTCGACGGCCGGCACACCGGCGGGCACGGTGACCCTGCCCGCGCCCGGCGGCACGACGCTGCCTGCCCCATGAGCCCACCATCTACGATTCCCGGATGCGCTCCGCATCCGTCTCCGAGCTCGACCTGTACGCCCACGCACAGGGCGCGGCCGTCAACGCATACGCCCCGTATTCGCGCTTTGCGGTCGGCGCCGCCCTGCGGCCTCAGGGCGGGCTCGACCCGATCACCGGCGTCAACGTCGAGAACGCCTCCTTCGGGATGACGCTCTGCGCCGAGCGCACGGCCGTGTTCGCGGCCGTGACGGCCGGGCACCGCCGCTTCGACGCCATCGCCGTCTACGCCGACGCCGACTCGGCGCCGCCTTGCGGCGCCTGCAGGCAGGTGCTGGCCGAGTTCGCGCCCGACATCACGGTCATCTTCCGGCGCGGCGGCGAGGTCGTGGCCGCAAGCCTGGACGAGCTGCTGCCCGAGCGCTTCGAGCTGTGAGCGAGCCCGAGCACCGCTCGGGCCTGGTGGCGCTGGCCGGGCGGCCGAACGTGGGCAAGTCGACGCTCGTGAACCGGCTGGTCGGCGAGCACGTGGCCGCGGTCTCGTCGCGGCCGCAGACCACGCGCAGGCGCGCGATCGGGGTCGTCCACCGACCCGGGGTCCAGCTCGTCATGGTCGACCTGCCGGGCTTCCAGAAGCCGTTCGACCGGCTGACCGAGCGCATGCAGCGCGCGGTGAACGAGACGCTGGCCGACGCCGACGCGACGCTGCTCATGCTGGACGCGCGCACGCCGATCGGGTCCGGCGACCGCTACATCGCGGCGCGGGTGCTCGCCCAGGGCGCGCCCCCGTGCGTGATCGCCGTCAACAAGACCGACGGGCTCGGCTCCGAGCGGATCGTGCCGGCGCTGGCCGAGGCCGCCGCGCTGGGCGACCCGCACGCCGTGCACCCGATCAGCGCCCGGGCCGGCGACGGCGTCGACGCGCTCCTGGCAGACCTGCTGGCGCTCCTGCCGGCGGGCCCCGCGTGGTTTCCGCCCGGCATGACCACCGACCAGTCGCTCGAGCATCGCGTCGCCGAGCTCGTGCGTGAGCGCGCCCTCGAGCTCACCCGCGACGAGGTGCCGCACGCGGTCGCCGTGCTCGTGGAGCCGATCACGCCCGGGCGGGGGCGGACGCTGGTCGAGGCCAAGCTCATCTGCGAGACCGAGTCCCAGAAGGCGATCCTGATCGGCCGCCACGGCGCGATGGTGAAGCGCATCGGCAGCGAGGCCCGGCCCGCGGTCGAGCTGGCCGTCGGAGCGCCAGTCTTCCTCGAGCTCTCGGTGAAGGTGCGCCCGCGCTGGCGCCGCGACGCCGCCGAGCTCGACCGGCTCGGCGTCTGAGCGGGCGGCGCGTATTCATCTAGACTGTCCTCGCATGCCTCCGTTACCGGCTGAGAAGTTCATCGGACGGGCGGTCGATGGCCTCGCTTGACCGCATGATCTCCTCCAGCCGGCGGGCGCTGGAGCAGCGTCGCGGCGCCCGGCCGCTCGCCCAGCTCGAGGAAGCGGTGGGGGCGCTCGCTCCGATCCGCCCGTTCACGGAGGCGGTCGTCGGCGAGGAGATCTCGTTCGTGCTGCGTGTGGCCGACGCCGATCCCGCGCTCCTGGCCGAGGCCGGGGCGGCCGGGGTGGCGGGGCTCGCGGTGGTGGGCGACGCCGCGCCGGCGGGCTTCGAGGAGACGTCGCTCCCGGTGCTGCACAGGGGCGTGCTGATCGACCCCTACCAGCTGTACGAGAGCCGCCTGGGCGGCGCCGACGGCGTCGTCCTCATCGCCGAGGCCTTCGAAGACGACGACGACGAGTTCGCAGAGATGCAGCTCGTGGCCGCCCAGCTCGGCCTGGACGTCGTCGTCCAGGTCGCCGACGAGGACGAGGTCGAGCACGTCCTCGAGCTGCTCGACCCGGACTCGTTCCTGATCCAGAACCTGCGCGACGGCAGGGAGGTCCCCGATTTCGAGCACACCTTCTCGCTGCTCGAGGAGGTGCCCGCCGGCAAGGTCGTCGTGTCGGCGGGGGGCATCAAGCACCGCGACGAGGTGCTTGCGCTCGAGAGCGCGGGCGTGGACGCCGCGATCCTCGGCCGGTGGGTGCAGCGGCACGGCATCGCCGCGACGCTCGACATCCTGCGCGGCGATACGCGCGAGTAGCCTCAGCCGAAGAAGACGGCCGCCTGATCGTAGAGCTCCTGCGGCACCAGCTTGAGCTCCGCCACGGCCTCGGCGATGGGCACGGCCACGATCTCGTCGCCGCGCAGCGAGGCCATCATGCCCCAGGCTCCCTCGCGCACGAGCTCGGCCGCCTTCAGGCCGTACCGCGTCGCGAGCACGCGGTCGCGGGCCGTCGGCGAGCCGCCCCGCTGGATATGGCCGAGCGTCGTCACGCGGGTCTCGAACCCGGTGCGATCCTCGATCTCGGACGCGAGCGCGGCGCCGACGCCGCCCAGCCGGGCGTGGCCGAAGGCGTCGACGTCGGCCGAGGCGACGCCGCGCGACTCGCCGGACTCGTAGTGCAGCTCGTAGCCCTCGCTGACGACGACGATCGAGAAGTCCTTGCCCCGGGCGTGCCGGTTCTTGATCAGATCGCAGCAGTGCTCGACGGTCATGGGCAGCTCGGGGATGAGGATCACGTCGGCGCCCCCGGCCATGCCGGCCATGACGGCGATCCACCCGGTGTGCCGGCCCATGACCTCGCACACCATCACGCGGTCGTGCGACTCGGCCGTCGAGTGCAGGCGGTCGATCGCCTCGGTGGCGATCGAGACGGCCGTGTCGAACCCGAACGTGTAGTCCGTGCCGCGCAGGTCGTTGTCGATCGTCTTCGGAATGCCGACCACGTGCGCACCGTGCTCGGTGTGCAGCCGCGCCGCGACGCCGAGCGTGTCCTCGCCGCCGATCGCCACCAGCGCGTCCAGGCCGCGCATGTGCTCGAGCACGCGCTCGATGCCTCCGTCGACGTCGAACGGGTTCGTGCGCGAGGTGCGCAGGATCGTCCCGCCGCGCGGCAGGAGGCCCGAGACCTCATGGCCGCCGAGCGGCCGCGTCTGCCCTTCGATCATGCCCCGCCAGCCGCGCAGCACGCCGACGACCTCGTCGCCGTGGTCGATCGATGAGCGCGCCACCGAGCGGATGACGGCGTTCAGTCCTGGGCAGTCGCCGCCGCCGGTCAGCATGGCTAGGCGCATATCGGGGTTCTAGCCCACCGGTGGTGGGAATGCCATCCCGGCCCCGAAACCCGGCGCGCCGGCGTCGGCGTGCACGATCAGCACCGGCAGCCGGCTGTGGTGGAGCACGTCGTGGCTGACGCTTCCGAGCAGCGCGGCGGCCGCTCCGCCGCGGCCGCGGGAGCCCATCACGATCAGGTCGTGGGTGCCCTCGACCGCCCGCTTGAGGATGGCGGCGGCTGCGGCGCCCTGGCCGACGATGGTGGTGACGGGGATGTCGTCGCCGATGCGGGCGCGCGCGGCCCGCAGGGTGGACTCCGCCTCGTGATCGGCGTCTTCCTGGGTCGGCAGCAGCCCGGCGTACGGCCCGGCCATCAGCCGCCAGGCGGTGCGGGAGGCCACGCTGATGAGCGTCAGCCGCGACCGCTGTGCGCGGGCCAGGTCGACGGCCTCGTCGAGGGCGCGCACGGCATGCGCCGATCCGTCGATCGCGACCAGGATGTTCAGGAACACGGGGAGAGCATACGAGCCCTCGTGCGGTGCCCGCGGTCCGGCTCCGGATGAGCGGAGGGCGGCCGGGCCAACCATCGCGAGCGGGCAATTGCCGCAACGGGAGACCCGGCCGTCCGGGGGCAGTGTCGCCGTCGCGCGTGGGAGCCGCGTGAGAGCGAATTGGAGCTGGAGAAATTACGCATCCGATTCCGGGTCTGCGCGGATGCTGGGGCGGCGCTTCTCGTGGCATCCTGCGGTTCGTGCCCGTCTCCGATCGGCACGCAGGGCAGACGAGACTTCCGGAGGGCCACCTCATGCACAGCCAGATCCCCGATTCGGGCAACGCGGACATCGATTTCCGAGCCGTGTTCGAGGCCGCTCCCGGGCTGTTCTTGGTGCTCGACCCGGAGCTTCGGATCATCGCCGCGAGCGACGCCTATCTGGCGGCCGCGATGGTGCGGCGAGAGGACGTGACGGGGCGCAGGATCTTCGATGTCTTCCCCGACAATCCCGACGACCCGGAAGCGAGCGGCGTCGGCAACCTCGGCGCCTCGCTGCAACGCGTGTTCGACCGCGGGGTGGCGGACGTCATGGCGGTGCAGAGGTACGACATCCGCCGCCCCGACGCCGAGGGCGGGGGGTTCGAGGTGCGCTACTGGAGCCCGGTCAACTCCCCGGTGCTCGACCAGTGGCGGCGGGTGCGCTACGTCATCCACCGCGTCGAGGATGTGACCGAGTTCGTGCGCCTGCGTGAGTTCGGCGACGAGCAGGCCGCCGCCGCGGCGGTCATGCGCGAGCGCGCGGCCGGGATGGAGGCGGAGATCCTGCGCCGGTCGCAACAGCTGCAGACGACGAACGAGGGGCTGCGCAAAGCCAACAGGGCGAAGAACGAGTTCCTGTCGCGGATGAGCCACGAGCTGCGCACCCCGCTCGCGGCGATCATGGGGTTCAGCGAGCTCCTGCGGCTGCGCCGGCTGGAGGGCAAGCCGGGGGAGTGGGTGAACATGATCCACGTCGCGGGCGAGCACCTGCTCGGGCTCGTGGACGAGATCATGGATCTCTCCCGGATCGAGGCCGGGACGGTGTCGGTCTCGCCCGAGCCGGTTCCGGTGCAGCCGCTGGCGGACGCGGCGTTCCATCTCATGCAGCCGGTCGCCGCGGCGCGGCACATCACCCTCCACCCGCCGGTGTTCGCGGCGTCGGCGGGCACCGACGTGCTGGCCGACCAGCAGCGGCTGACCCAGGTGATCATCAACCTCGTCTCGAACGCGATCAAGTACAACCGCGCCGGCGGCGAGGTGCGCGTCGAGGTCGTCGGCGCCGGCCGGGGCCGCAGCCGCATCGTCGTTGCCGACACCGGCACCGGGATCGCGCCGGATCTGCTCCCACGGCTGTTCACGCCATTCGAGCGCCTCGGCGCAGCCGCGTCGGGGATCGAGGGCACCGGGCTCGGGCTCGCGCTGTCGCGCCGGCTGATCGAGTCCATGGGCGGGACGGTCGGCGTCGAGAGCACGGTCGGGGTCGGCAGCACGTTCTGGGTCGAGCTGGCCGAGGCCGAGCCCGAGGTGGTCGCGCCGAGCATGGCGGGCGACGACGGCCCGCTGGCCGTGCGGGAGTACGCCGTGGAGCGGCGGGTGCTGTATGTCGAGGACGTCGTCGCCAACGTGACTTTGGTCGGGGAGATCCTCGCCCGCCGCCCGAGCGTGCAGCTGCTGCCGGCGATGCTGGGCCGGATGGGCGTGGAGCTCGCTCAGGAGCATCTGCCCCACCTGATCCTGCTCGATCTGCACCTGCCCGACATGAGCGGCGTCGACGTCCTTGCCGCGCTGCGCCGCGACGTGTCCACCCGCGACATCCCGGTGGTCGTGCTGACCGCTGATGCCACGCGTAGCGAGCTCGACCGGCTGAAGCGGCTCGGGGCGCGCGCGTACTTGACGAAGCCGATCGGCGTCCGCAGGCTGCTGGAGATGGTCGACACCTACGTGGAGCCGCAGGCCGCGTAGGCGTATACGGTTTGCGGTAGCCGTCCTCACCGGTTTGAGGACAGGCATCGTCCCCCCGCAGCGGGATTCTCAGCCCGAGACGAGCAGGCCGGGCCGCGAGGGCCGATCACGCGGTGTAGTGCTTGCGATAGCCCACACCAGGTCTGCATGGCCGCGCATGGCGTACGCCCTGATCGCTGCCTCTGCGCTCCTGCTGGTCGCGTATGCCGCCCATGCGCAGTTCGGGGTGGGCGGGACGGGCCTCGACGACCTGTTCCAGAAGTGGATCAACGACGTGATCGTGCTGCTGTGCTCCGGCGCCTGTGTCCTGCGGGCGGTGAGCATGCGCCGAGACCGCGTGGCCTGGCTGCTCCTGAGTGCCGGCATGGCGTCGTGGGCGATCGGCAACATCTACTACTCCCTCTTCTTGATCGACCAGAATCCGCTGCCGATCCCGTCCGTGGGAGACGCGTTCTGGCTCGGCATCTACCCGTTCACGTACCTCGGGCTGGCCCTGCTCGTGCGGTCGCGCCTGCCCTCGTGGCGGACGAGCATGTGGCTTGACGCCGTGATCGCCGCCGGTGCCGTCTCCTCCGTCTGCGTCGGCCTTGTCGTGTCCGCTGTGGAGCAGTCGGCGGTCGGGTCGCCCGCGGCGGCGCTCGTGACCGATCTCGCCTACCCGATCGGCGATCTCGTCCTGCTCGGCCTGGTGGTCGGGGCGATCGCGCTCGAGGGCTGGACGGCGGATCGGACGTGGATCGCGCTCGCCGCCGGGTTCGTGTCGTTCACGGTCACCGACGGCCTGTTCCTCGTGAAGACCGCCGACGGCACGTATCAGGTCGGGACGATCATCGACGCGGGGTGGCTCCTGGCCGCGGTGCTGGTCGCGACCGCCGCCTGGCAGCCGCACCAGCGCAGCGTGCGCACGCGCGTCGACGGATGGCGGTTCGTGGTGATGCCGTGCGCCTTCTTTTCGATCGCCCTGGCGATGATGACGGTCGGTGCGGACAACCGGGCGAAGACGCTGACGATGCTGCTCGGCGCGGCCACCATGACCGGCGTCCTGGCGCGGATGGCGCTCACGTTCCGCGAGTACATGAAGATGCTGCACGAGCGCACGGCGGAGGCCGAGACCGACGCGCTCACCGGCCTCGGCAACCGGCGCCTGCTGCTGCAGGATCTGCAGGCCGCGACGGACACGGCGACCGCGGCTGCGCCGATCGCCCTCGGGCTGTTCGACCTCGACGGTTTCAAGCCCTACAACGACACCTTCGGCCATCCCGCCGGCGACGCGCTCCTGCGCAGTCTCGGTGGCAGCCTCGGCGCGGCCGTCGCGCCGGGCGGGCGGGCGTATCGCATCGGCGGCGACGAGTTCTTCGTGATCCTCCCATGCGAGCCGGGGCGGGCCGAGCACGTCATCGCCCAGGCGGCGGTCGCCCTGTCGGCCTCCGGCGACGGGTTCACGACGACGGCCTCGTACGGCGCGGTCGAGCTCGACGGCGAGGAGCGCGATGCGAGCGCCGCCCTCCTGCTCGCCGATCAGCGCATGTACCGGTACAAGCGCGGCGGGCGCCAGCCGGGAAGCGATGAGGTGATCGCCTGCCTTCTGCGCGCGACGGAGGAGCACGACGCCCGCGTCGTGCAGCACGAGCTCGGCGTGGCGGGAATGGCCGCCGGCGTCGCGACCGTGCTCGGCCTCAGCCCCGGGGAGGTCGTCGAGATCCGGCGCGGCGCCGAGCTGCACGACATCGGCAAGCTCGCCATCCCCGACGCGATCCGGCTCAAGCGCTCCGACCTGACCGAGGACGAGTGGGAATTCGTCCGCGGCCATCCCCTGATCGGCGAGCGGATCCTGCAGGCCGCACCCTCGCTCACCCGGGTCGGGCGGCTCGTGCGCTCGAGCCACGAGCGCTACGACGGCACCGGCTATCCGGACCGGCTCGCCGGCGACGCCATCCCCCTCGGCGCCCGCATCATCGCCGTCTGCGACTCGTTCGACGCAATGTGCGCCGACCGCAGCTACCGCGCCGCCATGAGCGAGGCGGCCGCGGAGGCCGAGCTGATCCGCTGCGCGGGCGCCCAGTTCGACCCGGCGGTGGTTGCCGCCTTCGTCGAGGCACGGCGGCTCGCACGCACGCGGCCGGCTGCCGCCTAGACCCGACGAACCGGCCGGGCTACCCTCCGACGCTCCGGATCATCGAGGGAGGTCACCGATGCGCCGATGCGTCCTGCTCGCAGTCTCCGCCCTGCTCCTGTTCCCGGCGGCGGCAGCCGCCGCGATCGACATCACCGTCGTCCGGTACAACCCGCCGGGCTCCGACACGGGGTCGAACGCGAGCCTGGTGGCCGAGTACGTCACCATCCAGAACAACGGCCGCAGCGCAACGGCGCTCACCGGCTGGCGGCTGCACGACAACCAGCACCACCGGTTCACGTTCCCGGAGTTCACGCTCTGCGGCGGCTGCTCCGTCCACGTCCGCACCGGGAAGGGCACAGACGGCGCCAGGAACCTCTACTGGGGCCTCGGCAACTACGTCTGGAACAACACCGGCGACAGGGCGACGCTCGTGAAGCCCACCGGCGTCATTCGCGACACCTGCGCGTACACCCCGACGGCGGCAGGCGTCAGGATCTGCTGACGCCGCCTTCGCTGCGTCTGAACAGCTCCCACTGCCCCTCGGAGACGACTTCGACGGTGCCGTCGACCACCTTGATGGCCGTCTGTTCGTCGATGGCGTAGGCCGGGACGCCGATGTCGGCGGCCCACCGCTCCGCGTGAGCCATGGTGTTGGTCGGGAATGCCTCCAGGTGCGGGAAGATCGAGAAGTCGACCACTCCCAGAGTGCGGTCGTCCGGCGCGGACGGCCACGCGACGAAGTCCTCGCCGATCCGGGGCGTCATCACCATGCTTCCGGCGCTCACTCCCACCCAGACCGTGTCAGGCAGCGAAGGCAGCAGATCGGCGAGCCCGGATTCCCGCATCCAATGGGCGAGGTACGTCGCGTCGCCGCCGTCGACCAGGAGCACGTCGGCCGCCCGGACCCAGGGGACCCATCGCTCCGCGCCGATGGTGGGCAGTGCGGTGAGCTCGAGGACACCGAGCGACGCCCAGCCCAGGCCGGAGAAGTGCCGGAAGTCCGGTTCGGCGGCGATAAGGGCCCGCACCGATGGAGGACCGCACATCGGGTGCCCCCACTGTGCCGTCGGAACGCAGAGCGCGTGGGACTCGGCGATCGGCTTACCGAGCAGCTGCACGAGCGCCGAGGAGATGCTCGGGTTGGTGACGCCACCGGACGTGAGCAGAAGCTTCAAGTTTGGCTCCGAGGTCGTTGGTGTTGGGGTCGAGACTCGCAGGCCGGCGAAAACTCATCGGCTCGGGCCAGATCCAAAAGGTCTCTGTCGTCGGCCGCGTCGTCACGCGGGGGGTCGCTGGTGCGGAGGTGCCGAAGGTGGGAGTCGAACCCACACGGCCTTGCGGCCGCGCGATTTTGAGTCGCGTGCGTCTACCGTTCCGCCACTTCGGCCGGACGAGTGGCAAATGCTACCGCCGCGTTGGCACAGGGGCCGAAATGGGGTACAACCTCCGCTCATGGCCGAGTCCACGGCAGAGGGTGGGGGCAAGGGCAGCTCGCGTTCGAGCGTGCTCGACCACCGGTTCGGCTCGGGGCCGCCGCTCACGGTCGGCATCGAGGAGGAGTACATGCTGCTCGATCCGTCCGGGTACGACCTCGTCTCCGGCGTCGAGGAGCTGCTGGCCGAGGCCGCCGAGGGCGAGCTGGCCAACAGGCTGAAGCCCGAGCTGATGCAGTGCGTGCTCGAGTCCGGCACCATCGTCTGCGACGACATCGCCGCGGCCGCGACCGACCTGCGCCTGATCCGGCAGTACGTCGCCCACCAGGCCCGCACACACAACATGCGCCTGGGCGCAGCCGGAACGCACCCGTTCTCGCTGTTCGAGAACCAGAAGATCACGGCTCGCGACCGCTACCGGGCGCTGGTCGAGATGCTGCAGTACGTGGCCCGCCGCGAGCTCGTCTTCGGCATGCACGTGCACGTCGCCGTGCCCACGCCCGAGGCCTGCCTGGCGGTCATGGAGGGCGTCCTGATCGAGCTGCCCGTCCTGCTTGCGCTCTCGGCCAACTCGCCGTTTTGGCGCGGCGACCACACCGGCCTCGCGTCGAGCCGCGCGATGATCTTCTCGGCATTCCCGCGCAGCGGACTGCCGCCCCGGTTCGACGACTATCGCGACTACGCCGAGGCGGTCGGGTTCATGGAGGCCACGGGGGCGATCGGCGACTACACGCACCTGTGGTGGGACGTGCGCCCGCACCCGCGCTTCGGCACCCTCGAGGTGCGGGTGATGGACTGCCAGACGCGGGTCGAGGACGCGGTCGCGCTCGCCGCCTACGTGCAGTGCCTCGTGAAGCTTCTGCTCGACCGGTACCTGGCCGGCGAGGACGTGCTGTCGTACCACCGCATGCTGCTCTCCGAGAACAAGTGGCTCGCGCTGCGCTACGGCCTGGACGCGCCGCTGATGGATCTGGGGGCGGGGAAGCGGGTGAAGATGGCGGCACGCACGCTGGCCAAGCGCCGGATCCGCGAGCTGCGCCCCATCGCCCGCAAGCTGGGCTGCGCCGAGGAGCTCTCGCGCATCGACTGGATCCTCGAGAACGGCAACGGCGCCGACCGTCAGCGCCAGGTGTGGAACGCGAACCGCGACATCGCCGAGGTGGCCGAGGAGATCGCCTCGGCCGCCGAGCGCGTGTAGCTCGTTCTCCGCGGGGGAGGTGCGACGTGAGCAGTGCGATGGCACTTGCGCGCGCTCGTTCGCGTCGCTATATTTCGTGTACGAAAGTTTTTTCCATGAAAGGATTCAACGCGAACTATGGCCACACGAACGACGTCGAAGGCTGAGCTGGCCGCCGAGGTCGGGCGGCTGTGGGGAGAGGTCGCCGTCCAGGCGAAGCGGGCGACGCGGCCGCTGCTCGAGTCGCAGGGGGTGACGATGCCGCAGGCGATGGCGCTGAACGTGCTGCTGACCGCGGGCGGCAGCGCGTCGGCCCGCGATCTGGGCCGCGACTGCCACATGCTCGCCTCCACGGTCACCGGGGTCATCGACCGGCTCGAAGGCGCCGGGCACGTCCGCCGCGAGCGCGATCAGCGCGACCGGCGGGTGGTGTGGGTGACCCTGACCGACGAGGGCCGCGCGCTGGCGGAACGGCTGCCGAAGTTCGTGGACCAGGTGGGGAAGTCGTTCGCCGTGCTTCCGGCACGAGAGCTTGAGCAGATGCGGGGTTCGCTCCTTCGGGTGCTGGCCGCCGCCGAGGACAGAGGAGAGAGATAAGTGCCTGCAATCACTGAGGACAATCGCAAGTGGTGGACGCTCGGGGCGATGTGCTTCGCCCTGTTCATGGTCATGCTCGACAACACGGTGGTGAACATCGCGCTGCCGGCGATCAAGTCGAGCTTCGGCGCGTCCATCTCGGGGCTTTCATGGACGGTGAACGCCTACACGCTGGTGTTCGGCGTCCTGCTCGTGACGGGCGGCCGGCTGGGCGACGTGTTCGGCCGCAAGCGCATGTTCATGGCCGGCCTGGTCGTGTTCACGCTCGGCTCCATCGGCGCCGGGCTGTCCGGCTCGATCTCGGAGCTCGTCGTCTTCCGTGGCGTCCAGGGAGTGGGCGCAGCGTTCCTGATGCCGGGATCGCTCTCGATCATCACGAACACCTTCAACGGCCCGGAGCTCGGGCGTGCGCTGGGCCTGTGGGCCGGCATCTCGGGCCTGGCGCTGGGCATGGGCCCGGTCGTCGGCGGCCTGCTGGTCGAGAAGGCCGGCTGGGAGTGGATCTTCTTCCTGAACGTGCCGGTGGCGCTGATCGCCCTGCCGCTGACGTTGTACGCCGTGCGCGAGTCGCGCGACGAGACGGCGATCCGCCGCGTCGACTGGCTCGGTATCGTCACGCTGTCGCTCGGCCTCGGCGGGCTCGTGCTCGGGCTCGTGCAGGCCAACGACTATGGCTGGACCTCGACCCGCATCCTGGCCGAATACGGCGTCGGGCTGGCCGGCCTGGCCGCGTTCATCCTGCTCCAGCTGCGCGGGCGCGACCCGATGCTGGACATGACCTTCTTCCGCAACCGGACATTCAACGCCGGCAACGTGGTCGCGTTCCTGGTCACGTTCTCGATGTTCGCGACGTTCTTCTTCATCACGCTCTACATGCAGAACGTCGAGGGGCTCTCGCCGCTTCAGACCGGCGTGCGCTTCCTGCCCATGACGGTGCTGATCATCGCGACGGCGCCGATTGCGGGCAGGCTGAGCGATCGCTTCGGCTCGCGCGGCCTGCTCACGGTCGGGATGACCCTGGTCGCGACATCGCTCGCGCTCGAGTCGCGCATCACCGACGGCAGCGGCTACCTGACCCTGCTGCCCGCGTTCATCGTGGGCGGTCTGGGGATGGGCACGGTCATGTCGCCCATGACCGCGGCCGTGATGAGCTCGGTCGACCGCATGAAGGCGGGCGCCGCATCCGGCGTGCTCTCCATGACGCGGATGATCGGCGGCGTGTTCGGGGTCGCCAGCCTGACCGCGATCTTCGAGCACCTGTCGAAGGCGCGCGCGGCCGCGGGCCACGCCCCGTCCGACGTGTTCATCTACTCGCTGTCGCACAGCCTGCGCTACTCGGCGGCGGTGGCACTGGTGGGCGCCGTGGTCGCCTTTGCCTTCATCCGCACGCACCGCGTGGAGGAGTCCGAGCTGACCCGGGCGGAGGAGACGGCGGTCGCCGAGGCGGCCTGATCCCACGGAGCGGAGCCACCTGCGCGGCCCGGCCAAACGGCCGGGCCGCGCGCGTTTCCGTCCGTCGGCCGCGCGGTTAGACTACGCGGCTTCACCGGGTCAACCGAGAGGGGTGCCGCATGGATAGGCAGGAGGTCATCGAGCGCTGCCGGCGCGACAATGTCGCGTTCGTCCGGCTCCAGTTCACCGAGCCCTACGGACCGGTCAAGAACGTCTCCATCCCCGTCGACGAGCTCGAGAAGGCCCTTGCGAACGAGCTCATGTTCGACGGCTCGTCGATCCGCGGCTTCAAGCGCATCGAGCAGTCGGACATGTACTTCCTGCCCGACCCGAACACCTATGCGGTGCTGCCGTGGCGCGGCACCGAGGCGTCGCGCACGGCGCGCCTGATCTGTGACGTGGCCGATCCCGACGGCACGCCGTTTGCCGGCGATCCGCGTACGAACCTGAAGCGGGTGCTGCAGAAGGCCGCCGACATGGGCTACACGATGAACGTCGGGCCCGAGGCCGAGTTCTTCCTGTTCAAGCTCGACCCCGACGGCAACCCGACGGTCGACCCGCACGACGCCGCCACCTATTTCGACGTCGCCCCGCTCGACCGCGGCGAGGACTGCCGCCGCGACATCGAGGTGACGCTCCAGCAGATGGGCTTCGAGCTCGAGGCCGCCCACCACGAGGTCGCGATCGGCCAGCACGAGATCGACTTCCGCCACGCCGACGCCCTCGCGACGGCCGACAGCCTGGTCACGTTCCGGATGGTCGTGAAGGTCGTCGCCGCCCGCCACGGCATGCACGCGACGTTCATGGCCAAGCCGATCCAGGGTGAGAACGGCTCCGGCATGCACGTCAACCAGTCGCTCGTTCGCGGCCGCGACAACGCCTTCCTGGACGAGTCCGACGAGCTGCGCCTGTCGGCGGACTGCCGCTCCTACATCGCCGGCGTGCTCGAGCACCTGCCGGCGATCACCGCGGTGGCGAATCCCACGGTGAACTCCTACAAGCGGCTGCTGCCGGGCTACGAGGCGCCGGTGTACATCGCCTGGTCGCCGGGGAACCGCTCCGCGGCGATCCGCGTCCCCGCCAAGCGCGGCCGCTCGACCCGCATCGAGCTGCGCACGCCCGACCCGACGGCGAACCCGTACCTGGCGCTCGCCTGCATGCTCGAGGCGGGCCTCGACGGCATCCGCCGCGGCCTGGTTCCGGCCGAGCCGGTCAACCGCAACATCTACCACCTGACGGGCGAGGAGTCGGAGGCCCTGGGCATCCGCAGCCTGCCCCACGACCTGTCCCACGCGCTCGACGCGCTCGAGGCCGACGACGTGATGCGCGGGGCGCTCGGCGACCACATCTCGACCGAGTACGTGCGGCTCAAGCGGGGCGAGTGGGCTGCCTACAACGAGCAGGTGCACCAGTGGGAGATCGACGAATACATGGATCGCTACTGAGCCAATCCGCCGTATAAATGTTCCCTAAATTCTGATGCCGCCGTACAGGCGAAACTTGCGTAGCTCTGCTACAATACATTCGTCGGGGTGGGGGCTGCCCCCGACGACGGTGTTTAGGCGCGAGCCGAACACGGGAAAAGCCTGACCGCACAAACTTTCAGGCAGGCAGCCATCGAAAGAAACCACCAGGCCCGGGCGGGACAACCGTCACCGGGCTATCGAGGGATGATGACCGAGCTTATGAACGAGCCGCGTGTGCGGCTGATGATCGAGTCGGCCGATGATCGCGGGCTTCTCGCGGAAGAGGAGCTGGCGGCGGTTGCGGTCGACCTCGACCTTGATGACGAGGATCTCGAGGCCCTGACCACGGAGCTGTCGGAGCAGGGTGTCGAGATCGTGCCTGCAGGCGACGCCGATTCCGGCGCCGCTGCCGCTGCGCGCGCCGCGGCGGCTGCAGCGGCGGCCGAGATCACGGCCGCCGGCCCGACCGACAGCCTCGACCGCTACCTGCACGAGATCTCGCGCCACCCGCTGCTCATGAAGGAGGACGAGCAGCGCCTGGCCAAGCTCGTCGAGCAGGGCGATCCGATCGCCAAGCGGCGCATGATCGAGGCCAACCTGCGTCTCGTCGTGTCGGTCGCGAAGCGCTACCGCGGGCATGGGGTGCCGTTCCTGGACCTGATTCAGGAGGGGACGATCGGCCTCGTGCGGGCGGTGGAGAAGTTCGACTGGCGCCGTGACCTGAAGTTCTCGACGTACGCCACCTGGTGGATCCGCCAGGCCGTGCAGCGGGCGGTCGCCAACCAGTCGCGCACGATCCGCCTGCCGGTGCACGTGTCGGAGCGGGTCCGCCGCGTCGACGCGACCCGGGCGGCGCTCGAGGCCCGGCTGGGCCGCGACGTGTCCGACGAGGAGGTCTCGCTGGCGAGCGGCGTGGCCGTGCCCGACGTGGTCGACGCCCGTGCGCTGCCGCGCACGTCGTCGCTGCACACGCCGGTCGGCGACGACGGCGACTCCGAGATGGGCGACATGATCGCCGACGCCGACGCGCCGAAGGCCGACGAGATCGTCGAGGAGACGCTGCGGCGCGAGATGCTGGTGACCGGTCTCGCCCACCTGTCCGAGCGCAAGCGCCGCATCCTGGAGATGCGGTTCGGCCTCGACGGCGGCGACCCGCAGAACTACGACGTCATCGGCCGCAGCGTGGGCCTGACGCGCGAGCGCGTCCGCCAGCTCGAGGCAGATGCGCTGCAGCAGCTCGCAGCCCTGAACGAGATTCAGGGCCTGCGCAGCGAAGCCGCCTGAACTTCAGGGGACTGTCCCCGGGTGACCGGGGACAGTCCCCGTCCTTCTCAGCGGTAGATCGACGAGGCCGGGTCGACCGGCGGGGCGGTGCGCTGGGCCACACCCGTCTCGATGGCGGCCTCGGCAACCGCCGTTGCCACCGTCTCGACGACCGAGCGGTTGAAGACGCTTGGGATCACGTACTCCTCGAACAGCTCGTCCTCGGGGATGACGGCGGCGATGGCGCGCGCCGCGGCCAGGTTCATCGGCTCGTTGATCGTCGTCGCCGACGTCGAGAGCGCGCCGCGGAAGATGCCGGGGAACGCAAGCACGTTGTTGACCTGGTTGGGGTAGTCCGAGCGCCCCGTGGCGATCACGCGCACATGGCCCTCGATCTCCTCGGGGTGCACCTCGGGCTCGGGGTTCGCCATCGCGAACACGATCGCGTCGTCGGCCATCGTCTTCACCGCCTCGACCGAGACGGCGCCGGGCCCGGACAGGCCGATGAAGACGTCGGCGCCGCGCAGCGCCTCGTTCGCCGTGCCGACGAACAGGCGCGGGTTGGTGTGCCGCGCATACCACTTCTGGATCGCCGTCAGGCCCTTGATCCCCGGGTGCAGCGCCCCCGCGCGGTCGCAGCCGACGATGTCGCGCACGCCGGCCTCGAGCAGGAGCTTGCTCACGGCGACGCCGGCGGCGCCGACGCCGACGAGCACGACGCGCATGTCCTCGAGCGGCTTTCCGACCACCCGGGCGGCGTTCAGGAGCCCGGCGAGGACGACCACCGCGGTGCCGTGCTGGTCGTCGTGGAACACCGGGATGTCGAGCTCCTGCCGCAGCCGGCCCTCGATCTCGAAGCAGCGCGGAGCGGAGATGTCCTCCAGGTTGATCCCGCCGAAGCCGGGGGCGATCGCCTTGACGATCATGATGATCTCGTCGGTGTCCTTCGTGTCGAGGCAGAGCGGCCACGCGTCGATGCCGGCGAACTCCTTGAAGAGCATCGCCTTGCCCTCCATGACGGGCATCGCGGCGCGAGGGCCGATGTCGCCCAGGCCGAGCACGGCCGTGCCGTCGGTGACGACCGCGACCGTGTTCTGCTTGATCGTGAGCGCCCGCACCTTGTGCGGATCGTCGTGGATGGCCATGCACACGCGGGCGACCCCCGGCGTGTAGGCCATCGAGAGGTCGTCGCGCGTCTTCACCGGCACCTTGTTCTGCACCTCGATCTTGCCCCCCAAGTGCATCAGGAAGGTCCGATCGGAGACGTTGACGATGCGCACGCCGTCGATCGTGCGCACCGCGTCGACGATCCGCTGGCCGTGGTCGGAGTCCGACGCCGAGACGGTGATGTCGCGCACCCGGTAGCCCTTCGCGACCCGGACGAGGTCGATGGCGCCCAGGTCGCCGTCGGCCTCGCCGATCGCAGCCGCGACTTTCGCGAACGAGCCGGCCACAGCCGGGATCTCGACACGCATTGTCAGGCTGTAGGAGACCGACGGGTTGCGGGGCACGCGCGAAGAGTAACGGGCGGGCGCGTGCCTGCGCGACCCCGCTCGGATACGCTGCGAGAGATGGCCACGGTCAAGCAGGCTCAGCCGAAAGATCTGAACCTCGACGACGCCCCGGCCAAGCAGTGCGACGTCTTCCTGGTCGACGGCAACGGCCTGGCCTACCGCGCCTTCTTCGCCCTGCCGGAGGAGCTGCAGACGGTGGACGGGTTCCCGACGAACGCGCTGCTCGGGATGGCGAACATGCTGATGAAGCTCCTCGCCGACTACCGTCCCGCGACCGTGCTCGTGGCCTGGGACGAGAAGCCGACCGCGCGCATCGAGCTCGACGCCGAGTACAAGGCCCACCGCCGGCCGATGCCCGACCTGCTGCGCCAGCAGGTGCCGTACTTCGAGCCGATCGTGGCCGCGTTCGGCTACCGCAACTTCCGCGTCGCCGGCAAGGAGGCCGACGACGTCATCGGCACGCTCGCGACGAAGGCCGAGGCGGCCGGCCACAAGGTCTGCGTGGTCTCGACCGACCGCGATGCCTTCCAGCTCGCCTCCGACAACGTCTGCATCATGATGACGCCGCGGGGGGTGTCCGACGTGGTCGTGTACACGCCCGAGCGGATCGTCCAGCGCTACGGCATCGGCCCCGACCTCGTGCCCGACTTCATCGGCCTCAAGGGCGACACCTCGGACAACATCCCCGGGGTGCCGGGCATCGGCGACAAGACGGCGGCCGAGCTGCTGGTCAGGTTCGGCTCGATGGAGGGCGTCTACGCCAATCTCGACGCCGTGCCGGGCGAGAAGCGACGCGAGAACCTGCGCACGGCGACCGACGACGCGATCCGCTCCAAGCAGCTCGCGACGATCGACCGCCACCTCGAGATCGACATCGACTTCGACCAGCTCGTGGCCGCGCCGCCGGACCGCTCGTCGATGAAGGAGCTCTTCCGCAAGCTCGAGCTGCGCGCGATCCTGAAGCGCCTCGACGAGCTCGAGGACGCGGTGCCGGGCGCGCCGGCGGAGGTGCTCGAGGGGGTCGAGATCCAGTGGCGAGAGGGCGAGCTCGCCGACGTGCGCGCGCTCCCGGCCGACGTCGCGCTCGCGGTCGGCGGCGGCCGGGCGGCGGTGACGGGGGACGGCGCCGACGTGATCGTGGTCGAGGCCGACGCGACCCGTGTCGTCGAGGCGCTGCGCGACCACCGCGTGCTCACGCACGGCCTCAAGCACCCGGCGCTCACGCCGGCGGGCGACACCGCCCTTGCCACCTACCTGCTCGATCCCGGCCGGGCGACGTACGAGATCGACGAGATGGCCGAGGAGGCGGGCCTCGGCCTGAACGCCCAGGCCGACGAGGAGACCGCGGGGCTCGTGCGCGGCGCCGCGGCGATCCGCCGCCTGCACCCGCGGGCCGCCGAGCGCCTCGCCGAGCGGGAGATGACCGCGCTCTACGAGCAGATCGAGCTGCCGCTCGTGCCCGTGCTGGGAGCGATGGAGGCCGCCGGCATCCGCGTCGACACCTACCGCCTGGCCGAGATCGCCGCCAAGCTGGCCGACCAGGTCGAGGAGCTCGAGGCCCGCTGCCACGAGCTCGCGGGCGGGCCGTTCGTGATCGGGTCGCCGAAGCAGCTCGGCGAGGTGCTCTTCGAGCGGCTCGGCCTGCCCTCGGACCGGCGCGGCAAGACCGGCTACTCGACCGACGCGCGGGTGCTCCAGAAGATCCGCCACATGCACCCGATCGTGGACGTCGTCGAGCAGTGGCGGGAGCAGTCGAAGCTCCTGAACACCTATCTCGTGCCGCTGCCCGACCTGATCGACCCGGCCGACGGCCGCCTGCACACGACGTTCAGCCAGACGACGGCCGCCACCGGCCGGCTCTCGTCGATCCGCCCGAACCTGCAGAACATCCCCATCCGCACGCCGCTCGGGCGGGAGATCAGAAGCGCATTCGTGGCCGGCGACGGTTTCAAGCTGCTCTCGGCCGACTACTCGCAGGTCGAGCTGCGCATCCTCACCCACCTGTCGGGCGAGCCCGCCCTGCACGAGGCGTTCGCCCGCGGCGAGGACATCCACCGGGTCACCGCCTCGCAGGTGCTGGGCAAGCCGCCTGAGCTGCTCACCCGCGACGAGCGCAACAAGGCGAAGGCCGTGAACTTCGGCATCATCTACGGCATCAGCTCCTTCGGCCTCTCGGAGCAGCTGCAGATCTCGCGCGAGGAGGCGCAGAGCTTCATCGACACCTACCTGGCCCGCTTCCCGCGCGTGAACGAGTTCATCGCGCAGACGATCGCCCGGGCCAAGGAGGACGGCTACGTGACGACGCTGTTCGGCCGGCGCAGGCCGATCCCCGAGCTGCGCGCGTCCAACTTCCAGACGCGCAGCCTGGGCGAGCGCCTGGCGGTGAACACGGTCATGCAGGGCAGCGCGGCCGACATCATCAAGGTGGCGATGATCAGCGCGCATCGGCGCCTGCGCGACGAGGGCCGGCGCTCGCGGCTCGTGCTGCAGATCCACGACGAGCTCCTCTTCGAGGCGGCCGACGGCGAGGTGTCGGCCCTGCGGGCGCTCGTGGCCGAGGAGATGACGGGCGCGTATCCGCTCGATCCGCCGCTGGCCGTCGACGTCGGTGTGGGCGCAACCTGGCTGGAGGCGAAATGACCTGGACCCACATCTCCGGGACGCTCAGCGCGCTGCCCGCACGCCGCGGCGATGAGCCCGGCACGTACTTGTGGATCGACGCCGGCGAGCGCGACGAGCACGTCGTCGCCGAGCTCTATCTGCCGGCCGTGGCCGCCGACGACCTCGACTGCGCCCTCGGCGTCGCGATCGGCAGCGTCCGCCTCGACGGCGACGACCGCACGGGCGAGGTCCGGCTCGAGTTCGGCCGCGTCCGCGACGGTCGCGGCGTCGTCTCGGCGCAGGGCTCCGGCGTCGACTCCGACATCGTGTTCGCCCTCAGCCACCATCCGCCCGAGGGCGGGTTCTGCCGCCACTGCGGCGCGGAGCTCGCCGTCGACGTCGTGGCGGTGATCACGCCGCCAGACGGCGGGGTGATCGGGATGCCGTCCGGCCGCTGCACTCGATGCGGTTCCTGACGACGGCCGCCATCCTCGTGGCGGTGCTCCTGGCGGTCTCGTGCGAGGGTCGCTCCGCCGCCACCGTCCCGCCGGCCTGCAGCGGCCTGCACCGGCCGGGTGTGCCGCTCGCGTTCGCCCCGCCCCGGCGGCCCACGGCCGCACGTGCGCGCTGCCTCGGCGCCCAGTACACCGCGGTGATCGGCCCCCAGTCGTGGGGCACGCTGCCGCGCCTGATCCGCAAGCCGTACTCGGGCGTCGCGGCGTGGCAGGAGCGCTCGCTGCTCTACGCCTGCGACCACTGCGGCCTGGCGGGCTTCGGGCTGACCTGGGTGCGGGCCCACCACCCGGGCTGGATCCTGCACTCGCCTCAGGGCGCCGAGGTGCACCCCGCCGAGCATGCCGACTGGGCGCTGCTCAACTTCAGCAACCCCAAGTATCAGTACGCGTGGGCGCTGCACGTCCGCAAGAGCCTGGCCGCGGGCGGATGGACCGGGGTGGACGTGATCGACGCCGACAACGACCCCGCCTGGAGCGACACGCCGATCGACCCGGCCACCGGCGAGCCGATGACCGAGGCGCACCGCAGCCACTACCTCGCCCAGGCGCTCACGCTGGTGCGCGCAGCGCTGAAGATCCAGGGCTACTCGCTGCTGGCGGACAACGGTCCGCCGGCGATCGTGAGCTTCGACCAGGTGAACAGCACCGACGCGGTCATCCTCCGCGACGGGTTCGGCCGCCTCTACGGGGACGCGTGGGAGACCGAGCTCAGCTTCTACCGGCACGTCGGCGGGTGGGAGTCGGGCACCTACGTCGCCGACCGGCCCGGCCTGTCCCGCGCCCAGATGCTGTTCGGCCTCGCGAGCTTCCTGCTCGTCGCCATCCCCCGCGATTCCGCCTATGTCGCGCCCACGGGCGCCGGCTCGCCGCTGTATGCGATCGACACGGGGACGGCGCCGACGACGCCCCCGGTCAAGCACGGCGACGTGTGGACGCGCACGTACCCGAACGCGGCCGTCGCGGTCAACCCGTCGGACTTCCCGGCCACCGTCGCGCTGGGCTCGGCCGGGCATGTCACGCTCGGTCCACGGTCAGCCGCGATCGAGGCCGGCGGGCACCTGCTCACCAGCGGCTGAGGCCGTTTGTATACTACGCCGGCGGCAGGGCCTGGACCCGCCTGTCCTGTGCTGCATAGGAACCACCCCTTTTTCTCATGGCTACAACAGATACCGATACCTGGATGATCGAGGTCGACGGGGAGCTCATCCCCGATTACGACCGCACCCTGACCAACTTCAACGAGGGCGACGTCGTCACCGGCACGGTCGTGCGCGTCGACAAGGACGAGATCCTGGTCGACATCGGCTACAAGTCGGAGGGCGTCATCCCCATCGCCGAGCTCTCGATCCGGCGGTCGGTGAACCCCGAGGACGAGGTCGAGATCGGCCAGGAGATCGACGCGCTCGTGCTCCAGAAGGAGGACACCGAGGGGCGCCTGATCCTCTCGAAGAAGCGCGCCCGGTTCGAGAAGGCATGGCAGCGCATCGAGGCGGCCGCCGAGAGCGGCGAGCCCGTCGAGGGCAAGGTCATCGAGGTCGTCAAGGGCGGCCTGATCATCGACCTCGGGGTGCGCGGCTTCCTGCCCGCCTCGCTGGTCGACATCCGCCGCGTCCAGGATCTCGAGGAGTACCGCGACCAGACGCTGCTCTGCAAGGTGATCGAGCTCAACCGCAGCCGCAACAACGTCGTCCTGTCGCGCCGAGCGGTGCTCGAGGAGGAGCGCAAGGAGGCCCGCCAGCAGATCCTCGACCGGCTGTCGCCGGGCGTCGAGGTCGAGGGCCAGATCTCCAACATCGTCGACTTCGGCGCGTTCGTCGACCTCGACGGGATCGACGGCCTGATCCACATCTCCGAGCTCAGCTGGAGCCACGTGAACCACCCGTCCGAGGTGCTCGAGATCGGCCAGAAGGTGCGGGTGAAGGTGCTCGACGTCGACCGCGACCGCCAGCGCATCTCGCTGGGCCTCAAGCAGACCCAGACCGACCCCTGGCAGCGCGTCATCGACGAGACCCAGCAGGGCGACGTGGTCGCCGGCAAGATCACGAAGGTGGTCACCTTCGGCGCGTTCGCCGAGATCGTCTCGGGCGTCGAGGGCCTGATCCACATCTCGGAGCTCGCCGAGCATCACGTCGAGAACCCGCGCGAGGTCGTGCAGCAGGGCGAAGAGGTCAAGGTCAAGATCATCGAGATCGACCCCGACCGCCGCCGGCTCTCGCTCTCGCTGCGGCGCGTCGAGCCGGACGAGCCGGTCAAGACCATCGACCTGGGCCTGCCGGGAGGCCGGCCGCAGGCCGACGTGCCGGAGCTCGGCCTGTCCGAGGACGTGTTCGCCGAGCAGCCGCGCCGCCACCGAGGAGGAGCCGCAGGCTGCCGCGGACGAGCCGGCCGCCGACGAGCCGGCCGCCGCCGAGCCTGCCGCCGCCGAGCCGGCCGCCGACGAGGCTGCCGCCGACGAGCCGGTCGCCGAGGCCTCCGCCGCGGACCCGGAAGACGGGGCGACGAACGACGGCTGAGGTTGTCCGCGGCCCGGTGCTGGTGGGGCTGACGGGCGGCATCGGCGGGGGCAAGTCCGAGGCGCTGCGCGCGTTCCGCCGCCACGGCGCGGTGACCCTCTCGAGCGACGAGTCGGTGCGGCTCCTGTACGGGCGCGACGACGTGAAGCGGGCGGTGGCCGAGCACTTCGGCCCGGGCGTGATCGCCCCCGACGGTGCGGTCGACCGGGCGGCGATCGGCCGGATCGTCTTCGCCGACGCCGAGGAGCTGCGCTGGCTGGAGGGGCTGCTGCTGCCGCTCCTCGCCGAGGAGTTCGCGCGGTGGCGCGACGAGCAGACGGCCGCCGGGGAGCGCCTGCTGGTGCACGAGGCGCCGACGCTCTTCGAGGTCGGCGTCGGCGACCGGTACGACGCGATCCTCACGGTGACGGCCCCGGCCGATCTGCGCGAGGGGCGCCGGCCCGGCTCGCGCCCGCAGATGGCGCACCAGCTGCCGGAGGCCGAGAAGGTCGCGCGCAGCGACTACGTGTACGAGAACACGGGCACGCTGGACGACCTCGACCGGTTCGTCGCCGGGCTGGCGGAGCGGCTGCTGCGATGATCAGGCGGGCCCTGGTGGCGCTGGCGGCGGTCGCGGTCGTCGCGGGGGTGGGGTACACGTACCTGCAGCACACCCAGCCGGACTGGTGGGTGCGCTTCCGCCATCCGCTCAACTACCGCACCGACATCGTCGGCTATTCCCGCATCTACCACCTCGACCCGGCGCTGGTGGCGGCGGTGATCTACGAGGAGTCGCGGTTTCGCCCCGACACCCGCTCGAGCGCCGGCGCGATCGGGCTCATGCAGCTCCTGCCGTCGACCGCCCGCGGCATCGCCGTGCACACCGGCGGGCACAGGTTCCGGATCCCGCAGGACCTCTACGTCCCCGACCTCAACCTGCGCTACGGCTGCTGGTACCTGGGCCACCTGGAGCACAAGTACGCCGGTCGCCGCGACGCGACCGACCTTGCCCTGGCGGCCTACAACGCCGGCCAGGCCAACGTCGACGACTGGATCGCCCATACGCCCCGGGGCCAGCCGGTGCACCTGCGCTTCACCGCGACGCGCAACTACGTCGCGGACGTCCGCGCCACCCAGGCCCTGTACCGCCGCGCCTACGGCCTGAGGTGACCACCGTGCCAGGTCCCTGGCCTACCCACCAAGCCGGGCGCGCATGATCGAGAGCAGCCCCTCGCGCAGCCGCGGCAGCCGGCCGAGCACCGGCACGAGGTAGCCGAACAGCGGCCCGCGCCCGCGCGGGAGGCGCAGCGTCTCGAGCGCGGCCACGTGGTCGAGGCTACGGATGAAGCGGCGCTCCTGCGCGTCCATCCCCCAGGTCCACGGCGGCGGCGCGTAGCCGCCGGTGCTCGCGAGCTGTCCGCGCATGCTGCGCTCGCTGAGCCGCCGCGACACGGCGTCGAAGACAACCGCGCCGACCGGTATCCGGGCGGCGCAGGCCCTGAGCAGGCCGTGCACGTCCGCCGGCGCCAGGTACATCAGAAGGCCCTGCGCCGTCACCAGGACGCCGGGGGCGGTGTCGACCTCGTCGAGCCAGCGGGTGTCGAGCGCCGAGCCGGCCACCACCCGCCCGCGCGGTGGCTCGGGGAGCAGCTCACGCCGCACCGCGATCGTCTCTGGCAGGTCGACGGTGACCCAGCGCACGCGGCCGTTGTCGACCCGCCAGAACTGGGTCTCGAGCCCCTCCCCGAGCGCGACGACCGTGGCGTCGGGCCGGTCCGCGAGGAAGCGCACGACCTGGCGATCGAAGCAGGCGGCGCGCAGCGCCTGCCACTGCGCCCGGACCGGAGAGGCCGGCCCGAACCGGGACTCGAACGGGAAGTCGATCCTGGCGAGGAGCTCGACCGCCTTGGGGTCGGGCAGCACGGTGTCGGGCCGGCCGGCCTCGGTCGCGCGGTGGTAGAGCGTCCACAGGAGCGTCTCGGGGACGCCCTGGAGCTCGACGGAAACCTGGCCCTCCGGGTTCACGAACCGTCACACCGCCACGCCGGACAACACCACTCGCCCGAGCATCTTCCCCGTTCGCCGGACACGGAAACCACACGCTTCCATCTCCGTCCGCAGCTGCGGCTCCGACACGGCCTGCAGGCGGCGCTCTGGGTGCGGAGGCCGTCGGCGTCCTCGACCTGGTCCGTCGCGCCCCCTCCGCGGCGCTCATCCGAACCTTCGCGCGATCTGTGCGAGCGACTTGCGAGCGGCGCCGGCGAGGCGCGGGCGCAGCGTGAACGGCTCGAGCGCCCGCGCGGGGCCGCGCACCTGATAGTCGAGCCGCAGCGTCACCGTGCAGCCGCCCTGGCGCGGCGCGACCACGAGCGTCTGGCTGAAGGCCGAGAACGGCATCCCCACGCCCTCGACGAGCCGCAGCACCGACCGCCGCGGTGCGTCGAGCTCGGCGTACTCGCCCACCCACGACGGCGCCGTGCGGCGGCCGCGCAGGTGCAGGCGCGCCCCGGCCGCCGGGACGTCGCCCTCGAGCCGGGCCAGATCCACCATCGTGTCCCACTCCGGGCGGCGGTCGGGCGCATGCAGGAACGCAAAGACCTCGGCCGGCGCGGCGCCGACGGCGACGGACTGCTCGATCGCGATGCTCATCGCCCGAAGGTACCATGCCAGATGTGTTCGAAGGCGCCCGGAATCTGGTGGCCGGACGCGGCTACATCATCGTCGAAGCGATGAGGCGGGGCGAGCCCGCCGGCCCGTACTTCCTGCGGCTGGACAAGGCCATCGACCACGTCGTCGACGCGGGCGATCGGCACCGACCCGAGCCAAGCCGGCTGGCAGATCGTGCGGGTGCAGCGCCACCGGCCGCCGCAGGTTGTCTGGCCCGCTCCGGCGGGTGACGACGGCGACGGCGAGGAGAGCCTCGTCCGGCGCAGGCCGCGCCGGCCCGCCGGGAGCGGCGCGATCGCGCTGCCGCTGCCGGACGAGCCGCACCCGGCCGGCTAGGCAGCGGGCGCACGGGCGGCGCTGGTACAGTCGCCGCCGTGGAGGCGATCTCGATCCTGACGCCCGACAACGTCGAGGCGGTGCACGAGCGTGCGATGACGATCCTCGAGGAGATCGGCACCGACGTCCGCCACGACGGCGCCCTCGAGCTCCTGCGCTCGCTCGGGCAGGACGTCGACGGCGAGCGCGTCCGCTGGGATCGCGAGTTCGTGATGGAGATGGTGGCGCGGGCGCCGGCGGCGTTCACGCTCGAGCCGCGCAATCCGGAGCGGGCGGTGACGATCGGCGGCGGCCGGCCGGTGCTGGCGCCCGTCGGCGGCTCGCCGTTCTGCTCCGACCTCGAGCGCGGCCGCCGCGAGGGCGCGATCGCCGACCACGTCGAGCTGGTCAAGATCGCGCACACGGCGGACCTGCTGACGTGCCAGCAGAGCGGCACCGTCGAGGCCGGCGACCTGAGCGAGCACAGCCGCCACCTGGACATGGACTACTCGATCATCCGCTGGTCGGACAAGCCCTACGTCTGCTACGGCACGTCGGGGCCGAAGGCGCGAGATGCGGTCGAGCTGGCCGCGATCGCCTGCGGGGGGCGGGAGCGGATCGAGCGCACGCCGGCGATCATGGGCGTCGTCAACCCGAACAGCCCGCTGGTGTGGGACTTCCTCATGGTCGACGCCCTCACCGAGTGGGCGCGCGCGAACCAGCCCGTGATCGTGACGCCGTTCCTGCTCGCCGGGGCGACGGCGCCCGTGAGCGTCGCCGGCGGCCTGGCGCTGCAGGTGGCCGAGGCGCTGACCGGGATCGCCCTCGTGCAGGCGATCCGGCCGGGCGCGCCGTGCCTGTTCGGCTCGTTCTTCACCGCCGTCGACATGCGCACCGGCGGGCCCGCGTTCGGCACGCCCGAGTCGGTCGTCGGCACGCTCGCGGGCGGCCAGCTCGCCCGCCGCTACGGCGTGCCGTATCGCGGCGGCGGGGGGCTGTGCTCGTCCAATGCGCTCGACGCCCAGGCGGCGGCCGAGACGATGAACACGCTGTGGGCGACGATGCTCGCGCCCGCAGACTTCGTCCTGCACGCGGCCGGCTGGCTGGAGGGCGGCCTGACGGCCTGCTACGAGAAGCTCGCCCTCGACCTCGAGCTCCTGCGCATGTTCGACGTCCTCGCCGCGCCGGTCGCGCTCGGCGACGAGGAGTTCGCGCTGGATGCCATCAGAAGCGAGGGCCCCGGCGGCATGTTCCTGGCCGCCGACCACACGCTGGCCCACTTCCGCGACTGGGTGTTCATGAGCCCGCTCTTCCGCTCCCAGTCCTACGTCACGTGGGAGAAGCAGGGATCGGTCACGTCCGATCGCGCGGCGACGGGCGAGTGGAAGCGCCTGCTGGCCGAGTGGGAGGATCCCGGGATCGACTCCGCGCTCGACGAGGAGCTCCGCGAGCACATCGCCCGGCGCAAGGCCGAGCTCGACGCCGACTGATGCCGCGGCTGCCCCGCCACGACATCCTGTTCGAGCCGGTGCAGATCGGTCCGAAGACCCTGCGCAACCGCTTCTACCAGGTGCCCCACTGCACGGGCTTCGGCGTCGAGAAGCCGTGGACGCAGGCCGCGTTTCGGGGGATGAAGGCCGAGGGCGGCTGGGCGGCGGTGTGCACCGAGTACTGCTCGATCAGCGCCGAGACCGACGAGTCGCCGTACGTGTCGGCGCGGCTCTGGGACGACGAGGACGCGCGCGCCCTGCGGCTGATGACCGCCGAGGCGCACCGCCACGGCGCGCTCGCCGGCGTCGAGCTCTGGCACGGCGGCCTGTACGCCGAGACGCGCGAGTCGCGGCTGCCGCCGCTCGCGCCGTCGCAGCTCTCGAGCGACTTCGACGGCATCACGGTGCCGCGCGTGATGGCGCTTTCCGACATCCGCCGCGTGCAGGAGGAGTGGGTGGCCGCAGCCCGCCGGGCGCGCGCTGCCGGGTTCGACATCGTCTACGTGTACGGGTCGCACACCTACCTGCCCACCCAGTTCCTCTCGCCGGTGTACAACCGCCGCACCGACGCCTACGGCGGCTCCTTCGGAAACCGGGCCCGGTTCTGGCTCGAGGCGATCGAGCTCGTGCGCGCGGCGGTGGGGGACGACTGCGCGATCGCTGTGCGCATCGCCGCGGACACGCTGGAGGGCTCCGGCGTCGAGCTCGCGGAGGGCCTTGAGTTCATCCGCCGCGCCGATCGGCTGGTCGACCTGTGGGACGTGACCATCGGCGCGCTCTCGGGCTGGGAGCGGGTCGACAGCGGCCCGTCGCGGTTCTTCGAGCAGGGGTATCAGCTCGAGTGGTCGGGGCAGGCCAGGCAGGCCACCGGCAAGCCGATCGTCGTCGTCGGCCGGTTCACCGACCCCGACCGGATGGCCGAGGTGGTGCGAAGCGGCGCCGCCGATCTGATCGGCGCCGCCCGCCCCTCGATCTCCGACCCGTTCCTGCCGAGCAAGATCGAGCAGGGCCGCTACGACGAGATCCGCGAGTGCATCGGCTGCAACGCCTGCTATTCGCGCTCGATCTGGGGCCGCCACCTGGGCTGCACGCAGAACGCGACCGCGGGCGAGGAGCACCGCCGCGGCTGGCACCCGGAGCGGTTCGACCGCGCCCGAAACGCCGACCGCAGCGCCCTCGTGATCGGCGCCGGCCCGGCCGGCATGGAATGCGCGATCGTGCTCGCCAAGCGCGGCCTCGAGCTGGTGCACCTGGTCGACGCCGGAGACGATCTGGGCGGCTGCATGCGCTGGGTGACGCGGCTGCCGGGCCTGGGCGAGTGGGGCCGGGTGGTGGACTACCGGCGCGTCCAGATCGAGCGCCTGCCGAACCTCGAGTTCGTCTCGGGCACACGGCTCGATGCCGCCGCGGCGCGCGCCTACGGCGGCGATCTGGTGGTCGTGGCGACCGGCGCGCACTGGTCGGCCGACGGCCTCTCCGGCATCACCCGCAAGCCGATCCCGGGTGCGGGGGAGGGTCAGGCCCACGTCCTCACCCCGGAGCAGGTGATGGTCGCGGGGCTGCGCCCGCCCGGCCCGCGGGTGTGCGTCGTCGACTACGAGGGCTACTTCACGGGCGCCGGCGTCGCCGAGGTGCTGCGCGCGGAGGGGCACGAGGTGGCGCTGCTCACCTGCTTCGACCTGGTCGCCCACTACTGCGACCAGACGCTCGAGGGGGTGCGGCTGCGCCGGCGCCTGCACGAGATGGGCATCGCGGCGTACCGCGGAGCGACGGCGGTGTCGATCGACCCGGCAGGGGTGACGGCGGCCGACGAGTTCGGCGCGCAGTTCCGGATCGATGCCGACGGCGTCGTCCTGGTCACGCAGCGGCTCTCCGACGACGGCCTCCACCGGGCTCTCGCCGATGACGTCGACGCGCTGGCCGCGTCCGGGGTCGAGGCCGTGCACGCGATCGGCGACTGCGTCGCGCCCCGCCTGATCGCCGACGCGATCTTCGACGGCCACCGCCTGGGCCGCGAGATCGACTCGCCCGACCCGTCGCGCCCGCTGCCCTACCTGCGCGAGCGCCCGCTCGTCTGAAGAGCCGGTGCCAGGCACCTTTATGCCGCGGACAGGTCGCCGGGCAGGAGCGAGTACATGACCAGATCGACGCGAGCGTCGCGCTGCTCGGCCCACGACCGCAGCACCCCCTCGCGGGTGTAGCCGGCCTTCTCGGCCACCCGCTGCGAGGCCGGGTTGTCGAGGTGCGTCGTCAGCTGCATGCGCGCGATTGGCAGGGTCGCGAAGGCCCACTCCGACAGCAGCCGCAGCGCGGCGGTCGCAAGGCCGCGGCCGCGGGCCTCCACGGCCATGTGATAGCCGGTCTCGGCGATGCCGCGGCCGTGCAGGACGCGCACGCCGATCGCTCCCAGCGGCACGTCGGCGGGCGGCTCGACGATCGCGAACGCGGCCCCGTCGCCTGCCCGCAGCCGCGCGGGCTGCAGCGCGAGCCAGAAGCGGGCCGAGTCCTCGTCGTAGGGGTCGGGCACGCTCGTGAAGCGGATCGTGTCCGGATCGCTGGACATCGCGACGATGGCGGGGATGTCCGCGTCCCGCCACGGCCGCAGCCCGGCCCGCCCGTCGTGCAGCAGCGGGGGGAGCACGATGGGAGTGCTCATTGGTCGCCCGGCAGCCGCGAGTACATGACCAGGTCGACCCGGCGGCCGCGGTTTTCGGCCCACGCGCGCAGCACGCCTTCGCGGTCGAACCCCGCCCGCTCGGCAACTCGCTGTGAGGCCGGGTTGTCGACGCTCGTCGTCAGCTGCAACCGGGCCGGGCGCCACTCCCGCAGCACCCAGTCCGCCAGCAGCCGCACGGCGGCCGTGGCGACCCCCCGGCCTCGGGCCGGCCGCGCGACGACGTAGCCGAGCTCGACCACGTCCCGGTCGTCGGCGCCGGGCCGGGCGCCGATGCTCCCGATCGGGCCGTCGCCCGCCTCGTGGATCGCCAGCGAGAGCTCCTCGCCCGCCTGCATGCGCCCCAGATCGGCGCCGAGCCACGCCCGTCCGTCGGCTGCGGTGTACGGAGCGGGCAGCGGCGTGAACCGGGCGACGTCCCGGTCGTCGCACATCGCCACCAGCGCGGCGAGATCGCCCGCGACCCACGGTCGCAGCACGATCGCGCCGTCGGTGAGCGGCGGGCTGGGGTAGCGGATCGGGATCGGGGCGGGCACGGTGAGCGATCGTACAGGGGCGCAGATACACTGGAAGACATGCCCGATCTCGCCGTCTCCGCGTCCTACGAGCCCACCGGCGACCAGCCGCGCGCGATCGCCGAGCTGGCCGAGAGCATCGGCCGTGGCGACCGCCACCAGACGCTGCTCGGAGCCACCGCGACCGGCAAGACGCACACGATGGCCCGGGTGATCGAGCGCCTCAACCGGCCGACGCTCGTGATCGCCCACAACAAGACCCTGGCGGCCCAGCTCTGCAACGAGTTCCGGGAGTACTTCCCACGAAACGCCGTCGAGTACTTCGTGAGCTACTACGACTACTACCAGCCCGAGGCCTACCTGCCGTCGTCGGACACCTACATCGAGAAGGACTCCTCGATCAACGACGACATCGACCGGCTGCGCCACGCCGCCACCGCCGCCCTCTTCGCGCGCCGCGACGTCGTGATCGTGGCGTCGGTGTCGTGCATCTACGGCATCGGCTCGCCCGAGAGCTACTCCGAGCTCGTGCTGTTCCTGTCGGTCGGCGAGGAGAAGTCGCGCGAGGACATCCTGCGCAAGCTCGTCGACATCCACTACCAGCGCAACGACGTGGTCATGGGCCGCGGCCGGTTCCGCGTCCGCGGAGATGTGATCGAGGTGCAGCCCGCCAACATGGAGACGGCCTACCGGATCAGCCTCTTCGGCGACGAGGTCGAGGCGATCACCCACTTCGACCCCATGACGGGCGAGGTGTACGCGCGGCTCGAGCACCTGGGCATCTACCCGGCGACGCACTATGCGATGGAGCGCGAGAAGCTCGAGCCGGCGATCCGCTCGGTGCAGGAGGAGCTGCGTGTGCGGCTGGGCGAGCTCGAGGCCGAGGGCAAGATGCTCGAGGCTCACCGGCTGCGCTCGCGCACCGAGTACGACATGGAGATGCTGCGCGAGGTCGGCTTCTGCAACGGGATCGAGAACTACTCGCGGCACCTCGACGGCCGCGCGCCCGGCACGCCGGGCCACTCGCTGCTCGACTACTTCCCCGACGACTACCTGATCATCATCGACGAGTCGCACCAGACGGTGCCGCAGATCGGCGGCATGTACGAGGGCGACCGGTCGCGCAAGCAGACCCTGGTCGAGTTCGGCTTCCGGCTGCCGTCGGCGCTCGACAACCGGCCGCTGCGCTTCGACGAGTTCCTCGACCGCGCGAACCAGGTGCTCTATGTGTCGGCCACGCCGGGCCCGTTCGAGCTGCGCCACTCGACGCACGTCGCCGAGCAGATCATCCGCCCGACGGGCCTGATCGATCCCGAGGTCGAGGTGCGGCCCACCCGCCGTCAGATCGACGATCTGCTGGCCGAGATCCGGGCCCGCTCCGAGGCGGGCGAGCGGGTGCTGGTGACGACGCTGACCAAGAAGATGTCCGAGGACCTGACCGACTACCTGCTCGAGTCGGGCGTGCGCACGCGCTATCTGCACTCCGAGATCGACACGCTCGAGCGCATCAAGGTGATCCGCGAGCTGCGCCTCGGCGACTACGACGTGCTCGTCGGCGTGAACCTGCTGCGCGAGGGGCTCGACCTGCCCGAGGTGTCGCTCGTCGCCATCCTGGACGCCGACAAGGAGGGGTTCCTGCGCGGCCAGACGGCGCTCGTCCAGACGATCGGACGCGCGGCCCGAAACGTCAACGGGCGCGTGATCATGTACGCCGACAAGATGACCGAGGCCATCCGCTACGCCATCGACGAGACCAACCGGCGGCGCGCGATCCAGATCGCCTACAACGAGGAGCACGGCATCACGCCGCAGTCGATCCGCAAGGGCGTCTCCGACATCGCCGAGTTCCTGTCGCTCGAGTCCCAGCCGCACGTGCCGGGCCGGCGCCGCCGCGGCGCCGAGACCGAGGCCATGGGCCCCGACGAGATCGGCAAGCTCGTGATCGAGCTCGAGGAGGAGATGTTCGCGGCCGCCGAGGAGCTGCGCTTCGAGTACGCGGCCAAGCTGCGCGACGAGATCAAGGAGCTGCGGCGCGACCTCGACGCGACCGCCCAGCGGGCGGAGCCCGGAGCGGCGCGCTCGTAGAGGATTGACCGGCGCCGCGGCGAATCCACCCGCGGCATGGCCCAGATCGACCGACTGCTCGCTCCCGGCGAGCACGTGCACCTGCAGAGCCGCGAGCACGGAGTGGTGCTCCTCGGCCCGTTCCTGCGCGCCGCCGCCATCCTGGCGCTCGCGGCCGCCGGGGCGATCCTGGCCGCCGGGCTGGCGCTGCCGGCGCCGGTCAGGCTGGTCCCGGTGCTCGTGGCGGCGGTGGCCGCCGCCCGCGCGCTCGTGACGCTCGTGCGCGCCGTCGTGCGCTGGCAGCGGCAGGTGCTCGTCGTCACCGACCGCCGCGCCGTGCTGCTCGCCGGCGGGCTCGGCCAGCGGGCCGCGATCGTCCCGCTGAGCGCGATCTCCGACATCGAGATCATGTGCCCCGCCGCCGGCCGCGTGCTGCACTACGGCGGCGTGGTCGTGGGCAGCGACGGCCGTCGCGGCCTCCTCTTCGGCCTGCGCCGGCTGCCCGACCCCGACCTGCTGCTCGGCCTGCTTCTGGGCCTGTCCGAGGATCGCCCCGTGCGCTCGCGGCTGGCGCCGGCCGGGGTGGCCCGCGGCGCGCTGCGGTAGCCCTGTGCACACAACCGGTCGGGCGGCATACCAAAACGCCCGCGTACGCGCTACGCTCCGGAGTGGAAGCACACACCAGTCCGGGCGGGGTGGGCCCGCCGGCCGGGTACGCCACACAGAGGGGCGCGGGGGTGCGCCCGGGTGAGGGCGCAGAACAGGGAGGCAGCTGCGAACCAGCATGAGGTATCCGCCATGGCCGGGGCGCCCTGCGCGCGCCTGCGGCTGGGGTGCGATCCGGCGGTCGTGGCCGAGGCCCGCCGCGCCGTCGGCCAGTTCGAGGCGGGCCTGCCCACGCCGGTGCTCGAGTCGGCCCGGCTGCTCGTGACCGAGCTGGTCACCAACAGCATCCTGCACGGCATCCGCGAGGGCGAGGGCTTCATCGACGTCGTCATCGAGCGGCGGGCCCGGTGCCTGCGCATCGAGGTGCTCGATCCGGCCTCGGCGGGCGCCCGCCCGGTGCTGCGCCCGGTCGATTCATCCAGCACATCGGGGTGGGGGTTGCAGCTGGTCGACCGGCTGGCCGCCGACTGGGGCATCGAGACCGGGATCGGCACCTGCGTGTGGTGCGAGATCGCCACCGGCTGAGCCACCTGTCACGAGCTCCGTCCGCTCCGCCGTGGTAGGCTGGCGAACGCACGTTCGTATGTGCGCGGGTTGCTAGAATGTGGCTGTTTTCCGCTTGAACATGCGGTTTCCAGCCATTAAGGAGTTTGGTGGCGCACGAGAACATCGTTATCCGGGGTGCGCGCGAGCACAATCTCAAGGACGTCACGGTCAGCCTGCCGCGCGACAGGCTCGTGGTCATCACGGGGCTGTCGGGCTCGGGCAAGTCCAGCCTGGCGTTCGACACGCTCTACGCCGAAGGCCAGCGCCGCTACGTGGAGTCGCTCTCGGCGTATGCGCGCCAGTTCCTCGGCCAGATGGACAAGCCCGATGTCGACTCGATCGAGGGCCTCTCGCCCGCGATCTCGATCGACCAGAAGACGACCGCCCGCAACCCGCGGTCGACCGTCGGCACGGTCACCGAGACCTACGACTACCTGCGCCTGCTGTACGCCCGCGTCGGCCACCCGCACTGCCCCAAGTGCGGCCGTGAGATCACCGGCCAGACGGCCGAGCAGATCGTGGAGCAGGTGCTGGGGCTCCCCGACGGCACCCGGTTCACGATCGACGCGCCGGTCGTGCGCACCCGCAAGGGCGAGTACCGCGACCTGTTCGAGCAGCTGCGCGGCGACGGCTATACGCGCGTCAAGGTCGACGGCCGCCAGCTCATGCTCGAGGAGCCGATCGACCTCGACAAGCAGGTGCGGCACTCGATCTCGGTGGTGGTCGACCGGCTGGTGATGAAGGCGGGCCTGCGGACGCGGCTGACCGACTCGGTCGAGACGGCGCTGCGGCTGGCCGAGGGCCTGGTCGAGGTGGCGATCGTCGACGGGCCGACGATGACGTACTCCGAGAAGTTCGCGTGCCCCGACGACGGCATCTCCCTGCCCGAGCTCGCGCCCCGCATCTTCTCGTTCAACTCGCCGCACGGCGCCTGCCCGCGCTGCACCGGGCTCGGCACCCAGCGCGAGATCGATCCCGACCTGGTGGTGCCCGACCAGAGCCTCTCGATCGCGCAGGGGGCGCTGGTGCCCTGGACGGTGATCAACTCGAACTTCTACACCCAGGTGATCCAGGCCATCGCCGACCGCTACGAGGTCGACCTCGACACCCCCTGGGCCGATCTGCCGGAGGAGCAGCGCAACCTGTTCCTGCAGGGCACCGGCGGCGACAAGCTGTACGTGAGCTACCGCAACCGGATGAACCGCAAGCGCAGCTACACGCTGGCGTTCGAGGGCATCGTGCCGAGCCTCGAGCGGCGCTACCGCGAGACCGACTCGGCCCACCAGAAGGAGCGCATCGAGGAGTACATGGCGCTGAAGCCGTGCCCGGCCTGCCACGGCGACCGGCTCAAGGAGACGAGCCTGGCCGTGACCGTCGGCGGGCTCAACATCGCCGGGGTCACCCGCATGTCGGTCATGGCGGCGATCGACTTCGTCGACGGGCTCGCGCTGACCGAGACCGAGCGGGCGATCGGCGCCCGCATCCTCAAGGAGATCCGCGAGCGGCTGACCTTCCTGGCGGACGTCGGCGTCGGCTACCTGACGCTCGGCCGCGCCGCGGCCAGCCTGTCCGGCGGCGAGGCGCAGCGGATCCGCCTCGCGACCCAGATCGGCTCGTCGCTCATGGGCGTGCTCTACATCCTCGACGAGCCGTCGATCGGGCTGCACCAGCGCGACAACGCGAAGCTCCTGGCGACGCTCGAGCGCCTGCGCGAGCTCGGCAACACCGTGATCGTGGTCGAGCACGACGAGGAGACGATCCGCGCCGCCGACCACATCGTCGACATGGGCCCGGGGGCGGGAGAGCACGGCGGCCGTGTCGTCGCCGTCGGCACGGCGGAGCAGGTGATGGCGTCGGAGCGGTCGATCACGGGCGCGTACCTGTCCGGCCGGCGCGCGATCCCGGTGCCCGACCGGCGCATGCACGACGGCGGCTGGTTCGGCGTCCAGGGGGCGGCCGAGCACAACCTCAAGGACATCGACGTCGACCTCCCGGTCAGCAAGCTGATCTGCGTCACGGGCGTCAGCGGGTCGGGCAAGAGCACGCTCGTGAACGACGTCATCCAGAAGGCGCTCGCCAACCGGCTGAACCGCGCGCGGGTGAAGCCGGGCGCGCACCGATCGGTGCAGGGGATCGAGGCGTTCGACAAGGTGATCGACATCGACCAGTCGCCGATCGGGCGCACGCCGCGCTCGAACCCGGCCACCTACACGGGCCTCTTCGACCACATCCGCGCGCTCTACGCCACGTCTCCGGACGCCCGCGCCCGCGGCTACAAGCCGGGCCGGTTCTCGTTCAACGTCAAGGGCGGCCGGTGCGAGACCTGCCGGGGCGACGGCACGATCAAGATCGAGATGCACTTCCTGCCCGACGTCTACATCAACTGCGAGGCCTGTCATGGGCGCCGGTACAACCGCGAGACGCTCGAGGTGAAGTTCAAGGGCAAGTCGATCGCCGACGTGCTGGACATGTCGATCGAGGAAGCGCTCACGTTCTTCGCCAAGATCCCCAAGCTGCGCCGGCGGCTGCAGACGCTGCACGATGTCGGCCTCGACTACATGCGGCTGGGGCAGCCCGCGACCACCCTGTCGGGCGGCGAGGCGCAGCGGGTGAAGCTCGCGACGGAGCTCAGCAAGGTCGCCACGGGGCGGACGCTCTACATCCTCGACGAGCCGACCACCGGCCTGCACACCTACGACATCGAGAAGCTCCTGCAGGTGCTGCAGCGGCTGGTCGATGCGGGCAACACCGTGCTCGTGATCGAGCACAACCTGGACGTGATCAAGCAGGCCGACTGGGTGCTCGATCTCGGCCCGGAGGGCGGCGACGCCGGCGGCGAGGTGGTGGCGCAGGGCACGCCCGAGGAGGTGGCCGAGACGCCGGGCAGCCACACGGGCGAGTTCCTGCGCCGGGTGCTGCCGGTCTACGAGGCGGAGAGGGCGCTTGCTGCCGGGTGAGGTGCGGCGCGCGGGCGGGCCGGACATGTCGGTGCGCGCCCGGGCCGTCATCCCCGATGGCGACGGCCGGGTGCTGTTCGACCGCACCCACCACGCGGGCAAGGCGCCGTTCTACTGGCTGCCCGGCGGCGGTGTCGAGCCGGGCGAGACGGCCGAGGAGGCGCTGCGGCGCGAGCTGATCGAGGAGGCGTCGCTCGTCATCGCGGTCGAGCGGCTGCTGTATGTGAGCGAGAACCTCTTCGTCGAGTCCGGCGACTACCGCCACGAGGTGATCCTGTACTTCCTCGCCCGAGCGGGCGAGACGCTCCCCGGCGCGCCGACCGACCTGCGCAACCACGAGTGGCATCCGCCCGACGCGACGCCGGGGCCGTTCCTGCCGCCCGACGTGGCCGCGGCGGTGATCGCCGACCTGCGCGACGGCTTCGAGCGGCCGGTGCAGCACCTGGTGACCGACGAGCGCCCGGCTTGACCAAGGGTGTCCGCAAGGCCGGAAAGACGCTCAAGGACTCCGAGCGGCGCCGGCTCGCGAAGCGCTCGCGCGCTGAACATCCGGTGCCGGGCACCGGCTATTCACTCCCGCCGGGCTGGGCCGTCGTCTGGTGCGACGGCGGGTCGCGCGGAAACCCCGGGCCGGCCGCGTACGCGTTCGTGATCTGCGCCGACGACGGCACCGACCTCGCGTCGGCGGCCGTGGCGATCGGCGTTGCCACCGTCGGCACCGCCGAGTACCGGGCCGTCGTCGCAGGCCTCGAGGCGGCGGCCGAGCTCAGCCTCGATCGGGTCGAGCTGCGCACCGACTCGCGCCTGGTCATCCGCCACCTGGGCGACTCGGGCCGGCCACTGCGAAATCCGGCGCTCGCCGGGCTGCGCGACCAGGCGCTGGCCGCGGCCGCGCGGATGGAGGCCGTCCGGTACCGCTGGGTGCCCGCAGAGCTGAACGGCCGCGCCGACGCGCTCGTCGGCGATCTGCTGGTTTGAGCGCCCCGCTCGAGGGAATTACATGAGTGAGCAAGCAATTCTCTGGAGGGGTGGAGCGATGACTCTCGGACTTCTCATTCTGCGGCTCGTGATGGGGCTGACGCTGGCCGCGCACGGCGCCCAGAAGCTGTTCGGCTGGTTCGGCGGCCCCGGCCCGGCCGGAACGAACGCGATGTTCGCCAAGCTGGGATTCCGCTGGCCGATGGCGATGGCGGTGATGGCGGGCCTGTCCGAATTCGGCGGCGGCCTGCTGTTTGCGGCCGGCCTCCTGACACCGCTCGCCGCGCTCGCGATCACGATCGTGATGCTGAACGCCTTCGTGACGGTGCACCGCCCGAAGGGCTTCTTCGTCACCGCCGGCGGCTACGAGTACAACCTGACCATCGGCGCGATCGCCGTGGCAGTCGCGGCCACAGGCCCGGGCCGGGCCTCGCTCGACCATGCCCTCGGCATCGCGGGCGACCTCTCGGGGTTCTGGTGGGGGCCGATCGTGCTCGCCGCTGCCGTCGTGATCGCATTTGCGACGACGACGTTCGGCCGGGAGCATGCGCACATGCCCGGCCATCCGGCTGCCTGAGGTTGCAGTGGCACCCGCCGTCCACTAGGTTCGCCACCACACAAAACGATCGGGGTGGGCAGTGGGGAAGGCGATGGTCGATGTGGGCGCCCAGGAGATGCTCGCGGCCGTCGCCGCGGGCGACGATGCCGAGATCGACCGGCTGCTCGCCGCGAACCCGGGGCTCGCCGCCGCGCGGGGGGCGGACGGCCTCTCGGCGGTCATGCAGGCCCGCTACCACGGGCACGCGTGGGCGGCGGAGCGGCTCGCCGATGCTCTGCCGGAGCTGGATCTCTACGAGGCCGCGGCGCTCGGCCACTCCGATCGGGTGAAAGCGCTGCGTCGAGGCACGCCCGGATGCGGTGCGGGCGGAGGCGCCCGACGGGTTCACCGCGCTGCACCTCGCCGCGTTCTTCGGCCAGCTCGAGGCGGCCGCGGTGCTGCTCGAGCACGGTGCTGCGCCCGACGCGGTCGCCGGGAACGGCAGCCTGCTGCGGCCCCTGCACTCGGCCGCGGCCGGCGGTCATGCCGCGATCGTCGGCCTCCTGCTCGAGCGGGGCGCCGACCCCAACGCCCGCCAGCAGGGCGGATACGTGCCGCTGCACTCGGCGGCGGGGCGCGGCGACGAGGCGTCGGTGCGGCTGTTGCTCGAGCGCGGCGCGGACCGTGATCTGCGCGCCGACGACGGCCGCCGGCCGCGCGACCTCGCCGCCGGCCAAAGCCGCGTGGCCGAGCTGCTCTCGGCGTAGACTGCCCGGCCGGGACGTCGACACTCAAGGAGGTCCGCGTGGAGGTCGAGCTTCACCACCGCGACGCGGTGCTGACCATCACCCTGAACCGGCCGGACGTGCTGAACGCGTTCGACGAGGCGATGCACGAGGGCCTGCGCGCCGCCCTCGAGGAGGCCCGCGACGGCGCGGTGCGCGCGGTCGTCATCACCGGCGCGGGGCGCGGCTTCTGCGTCGGTCAGGACGTCTCGGCGCTCACGAGCCCCGCCGCCATCGCCGACCTGCTGCGGCGCACGTATCACCGCAACATCCTCGCCCTGCGCGACCTGGACAAGCCGGTCATCGCGGCCGTGAACGGCGCCGCCGCCGGAGCCGGCCTGTCGCTGGCGATGGCCTGCGACGTGCGCGTCGCGGCGCGCACGGCCGTCTTCGTGCCGGCGTTCATCAACATCGGGCTCGTGCCGGATTCCGGCGGATCCCACTTCTTGACGCGGATCCTCGGCCCGGCGCGCGCGCTCGAGTGGATGCTGTCGGGGCGGCGGCTCTCCGCCGACGAGGCGCTGGCCTGGGGGCTCGTGTCCGAGCTCGTGGACGCGGATGGGCTGCAGGCGCGTGCGGCCGAGCTCGGTGCGGCTCTGGCGGCGCTGCCGACCACCGCCATCGCCCTGCACAAGCGGCTCTTCGCCGCCGCGGCGCTGCACACGCTGGAGGAGCAGCTCGAGCTCGAGGCGCATCTGCAGGCGACCGCAGCCGCCACGGCCGACTTCGCCGAGGGCGTGGCCGCGTTCCGCGAGCGGCGCCCGCCCAGCTTCCGCGGGGTCTAGACCGCCCGGTGCTAGCGGATGCCGTCGAGCAGGAGCCCGCGCTTCATGCGCCGCTCGATCGCGACGCCGTGCGGGGCGACGTTCTTGCCGAGGTCAGCGGCCGGGCGGCTGCGCCAGTCGATCTTGCCCGTACGCCGGCTGGCGAACTGGACGTCGGCGATCGTCTCGGTGAGGGTGGAACTGCCGGAACCTTGCTGCATCTGATCTCCCTCGTCGTGGGCGGTGGGTGCCTCCCGTTTCATCACGGGATAGCGCCCGGCGCCCGGTCGCGTCAACACCGCTCACGAAAACCTCACACGACCCGAACATCGCCGACGCCGTGGCGGCGGACCGCTACTTGAAGCGGGCGAAGCCCTGCTGGTTCTTGCCGTGCACCTTCGTGAACGCCCCTCCGGCCTGCGCGCCGCCGCCACCCGCGGCGACGGCCGAGACGCCGACCTTGCTTCCGACGGCGTCGGGATCCCAGGCTGTCAGGCCGCCCTTTGCGAGCGACAGGCCGAGCAGCTTGCGCCGCGGCGTCGGCGTGTTGCACGTGAGCGGGTTGCCCGTGCCGGTGCCGCCGACGCAGTAGTTGTTGAAGTGGCCGCCGACGATCACGACGCCGCCGAGCACGGCCACGCCCTGGACGTCGCCGTCGGTCACGGCGAGCCACTTGCGCGCACCGTTCGTGGACGCCCAGACGGCGACATGGCCGCCGTTGCCGCCGCCACCGCCGACCAGCTCCTTACCGGTGGTGCGGAGGGTGGTGACGGGCCAATTCGGGTGGGCGCCGTAGCGGCTCACGCCGCCGGTCGTTGTCAGGATGGCCGCGAGGTGCGGGTGCGACCGGCCGTTCACGGCGGTGAAGTCGCCGCCGGCGAACACTCTGCCGCCGCCGGGCGAGACGATGATGGCCCGCACGGTCGAGTTGGCGTTGGGGTGCCAGGCTGCGAGCGGCGCGGCGCTGCTCGTGCCGAGGGCGGCCAGGCGGTGCCGGTTCTTGCCCTTGACGGCATCGAAGCTGCCGCCGACGTACACCCGTGTCGGGCTGACGGCGATCGCGTACACGGTGCCGTTCGTGTTGGCATGCCACTTGCGCAGCGTCGATCCGGACGCCGTGACGGCCGCCAGATGGGCGCGGGAATGCCCGTTGATCCTGCTGAAGCCGCCGCCGATGTAGACCGTCGTCGCGTTCGCGTTCAGCCGCAGTGCGGTCACCGTGCCGTTCGCCTTCGGGTTCCACGGCATCAGCTTGCCGGTGGTCAGGCTGAACGCGGCCAGGTGGCTGCGGGCGGTGCCGCCGCTGGCCGCTCCGGGGCCGCGCACCGAGGTGAAGTCGCCGCCGATGAAGATCTTGTGCGCCCCGACGGCGATCGCCCGCACACGCCCGTTCGTCTGCCAGGAGCTGGCCGGGGTCGAGCTGAGCGCGGCGCTCGCAGGCACAGGCGCAGCGAGCGCTGCAACCGTTGCTGCAAGAAGTGCCAATCGCATCCGACCTGCCATAGCCGCCCCTTAGAGTACCCGATCGGCGCGGATCTCGTCGAGGATCAGTTCGGGATGTCGATGACGTCGGCCGAGAGCGCCCCGCTCTGGCGGTACTCGCGCCAGTGCCGATAGGCGGCCGCGGTCAGCTCGCCCTTGACCTCGCGGCGGCTGATCAAATCCTCGATCTGCGCCGGCGCGAACCACTCCGGCGCGGCCAGGATGTCCGGGTCGTTGACCGCGTAGCTGGTCTGGCGCGGGTGCGCCGACAGGTAGTTCAGCCGCAGCGAGGTGCCGACGCGATGCCCGTCGGCGTCGTGCTCGCGCACGACCGACACGCCGATCAGCTGTGCGTCGGACGCGGCGTAGCCGGTCTCCATCAGCAGGTTGCGGTTGACCGAGTGCTCGGGGAGCTGCACATGGCCGTCCTCGTCCACCGGCTCCATCCACCCCGTGGGGAAGTTCCACCGCTCGCTCGCCCTCACGGTTCAGCTGGCGCACCATCAGCAGCTCGCCGCCGTGCTCGACGATCGAGCAGACGGTCGTCGCCATGATCGCGGGGTGGTCGACGCCCAGCAGGTCGATCGGTGGGACCGTGGCCGCGGAACGCGGCTCGGAATCGGTGCGCTCGCTCATCTAGAGCCCCCTGGCGAGTGTAAGCGTCATCACGCCAATCCTACACCGGCCCGACCGCCCGGCCAGGGGTCGCCCCGGCCGATGCGCCCGGCTAGGACTCGCGCAGGAGCTCGGCCAGGAACTCGTCGAGATCGGCCCGGAACTGGCCGGCCTCGAATCCCCGCACCCATGCCCGCAAGAGCGACTCGACACCGGTATAGCCCACCGCCTCGCCGATGAAGCTGTCGCCGTCGAACACCAGGTAGCGGCGGCCGCCGGGAACGGCGAGCCTCCAGTGCACCCTGTGCCCGAGCTCGTGATCGATATGACCTGCAAGTGCCCGCACGTCGTCCTCTGCCTCAGCCATCATGCCTCCTCCGTTGTGCCCCCAGCTAGTGTGCCCCCAGATTCGGGTAGTGCCCTCACCCGATCGGGTGATCCGGAGCAGAGCCGGTAGGATTCGAGCATGGGCCACGGCGAGCAACCGGATCTCGCGCACCGCCTGCGCACCCCGCTGGCCGTGATCGTGGGCTACATCGAGATCCTCGCGCTCAGGGACAAGGACGGCGAGAACGCCGAGATCCTCGGTCACCTGCGCGACGCGGCCACCGACCTCGCGGCCGAGATCGACGTCGTCGTTGCGGCCGACTCGGCGGCCACGGCCGCCCGGGGCGGCGGCGAGCGCTGAGTCAGGCGGCGCTCAGGCCAGCGCCTTCGCCGCGGCCTCCGCGGACGCGATGACCGGCACGATCTCGAACTCGCCCAGGTCGTCCCACCGCGCCGTCCATTGCTCGAACAGCGAGGGGTCGTCGGTCTCCATGAGCTGGAAGCAGCGGCCCAGGCCGGGCTCGACCCAGCTCTCGACGTACTCGAGCCCCGCGGGCAGCATCCGGCCGCGGTCGCGGGCCCGCTCGTACACGGGCCGCGCGCCCTGCGTGAACGTCTCGATCACCATGTAGCGCACCGGGGCCTCCTCGTCGCGATGTCGAAGCAGCCGTCGGGCTGCGGCGCGATGTTACCCATCCGTTACGCGGCCGCCACCCCGGCGCGGAACCGAGCGGTCAGAATCGGCGTCCAAGCGGCACGCCATCGACCCTGGAGCGGCCATGCACCCGAAGCGAACACTTCTCTGCACTCTCGCCGTCACCGCGATGGGGCTCGCGGCGGCGGCGCCCGCGGCGGCGACCGCGACCGGCGCCGGCGGGCGGCTCGAGCTCGTACGGGCCTCGGCGAGTGTGACGCTCGACAAGTACCCGGGCAGCCCGGTGTTCCTCGACGTCGGGGCGTACGTCGCCGCGGTCGGAGGCCCGTTCCAGCTGAACGTCACCCGCGCCGGCTACACGAGCCCGATCCAGGTGCGCCAGATCGCCGCCGGGGAGTCGCGCAGGCTGCCCGCGTGGGTGAACGACGGCTGGTCCGGCCTGCGCCGGTTCCTGCGCTACACCGTCCGCGACTCCACGGGCACGGTGATCTGGAGCGGGAGCGCGACGTTCTGCCCGTCGGGGTTCAACATGCAGCGGGTCGACCCGAGCGGCCCCGCGAACCCGACGTACCCCCAGTTCTGCGGGTACAACCCGTTCACGCTGGGCGACGTCTGGGGGCTCGACCGCGGCTGGGCCGTCGGCCTTGGGGACACGGCGCCGTCGCTCCGCATGCGGCTCGGCAGCTACTCGATGACGATCGCGATCCCGCCGCGGTACACCCGCCTCTTCGGCATCTCGGCGGCGCACGCGCGGACGACGGTGGCCATCAAGGTCGTGAAGGCGCCGCCGTGCTGCGGCCCGGCCAGGCGCGTGCGGCATGCGGCGGCCGGTTCGCCCACGATCGCGCCGATCGACACTCATCCCGCCCCCTCGACGCTGCCCGACCTCGTCCCGCTGCCGTCGTTCGGCATCTCGGTCGATCGCCAGGGCGGCCGCGACTACCTCGACTTCGGCGCCACGGTGTGGGACCACGGCCCGGCGCCGATGGACATCGAGGGCTTCCGGCGGCTGGGCACGAACGTGATGGATGCGTACGAGTACTTCTACAAGCACGGCGTCGCGGTCGGCCGGGCCAGGGTCGGCACCCTCCTGTACGACGCCGACCCCGGCCACGAGCACTGGCACTTCCAGCAGTTCGTGCGCTACTCGCTCCTGAACTCGACCCGCTCGCTCGTCGTGCGCAGCCAGAAGGACGGCTTCTGCCTGGCTCCGACCGACCCGATCGACCTCGTGCAGCGCGGCGCCGATTGGACGCCCGGCCAGCTCGGCTTCCTGGGCGCATGCGGCGACCAGACGGCCATCTGGACGCGCGAGGCGCTGCCGTCGGGGTGGGGCGACACGTACGTGCAGACGCTGCCCGGCCAGTCCTTCGACATCACCGGCCTGCCCAACGGCACGTACTACATCAGCATCGAGGCGAACCCGCTGCGGGCGCTGTACGAGGTGCGCACCGGCAATGACACCAGCCTGCGCAAGGTCATCCTCGGCGGCACGCCGGGGAAGCGCACGGTGCGCGTGCCGGCCTGGCACGGGATCGACCCGGAGGGGTGAGCGGCTAGCATGGCGGCATGGCCTCGATCGCGAGCGAGTCCGAGCTGCGGGCGCTGCACAGCGCCCCGACGGAGCGCGCCGTGCGCAAGGAGCTCGACCGGCTCGACCGCCACTGCCGCCGGTTCATCGAGCTCTCGCCCTTCCTGGTGATGGCGACGGCCGACGCGGAGGGCCGCCTCGATGCGACGCCGCGCGGCGGCGATCCCGGGTTCGTCGAGGTGGCCGACGACTTCACGCTGCTGCTCCCCGACCGGCCCGGCAACAACCGGCTCGACTCGCTCACGAACCTGACCGAGCGGCCGGATGTGGGGCTGCTCTTCATGATCCCCGGCGTCGACGAGACGCTGCGCGTGAACGGTGTCGCCGCGCTGCGCACCGACCCCGACCTCGTGGAGCGGTTCCAGGTGGGCAGGCGGCCGCCGGCGATCGTCCTTGCGATCACCGTGCGGCAGGCGTACCTGCACTGCGCGAAGGCGCTCATGCGCTCGCGGCTGTGGGACCCCGACGCGCGCATCGACCGCGCCGAGCTGCCGACGATGGGCGAGATGATGCGCGACCACGCCGGCTCGGGGTCGGCCGAGTCGCAGGCGGCGATGGTCGAGCGCTACCGCGAGCAGCTGTACTAGGCGACGCGGCGGACGCCGGCGCCCGGCATCGCCGCGGCGAGGATGGCGGCCAGAGCCCGGGCGGGCTGCGGCCGGGCGAAGAGGTAGCCCTGACCGGCGTCGCAGCCGATGCCGCGCAGCCGCTCGAGCTGGACCGCCGTCTCGACCCGCTCGGCGATCACCGTCACGCCGAGCGCCCGGCCGAGCCCGACGATCGCGGTCGTGATCGGAGCGGGGTGGTCGGGCGCGTTGATCGCGCCGATGAAGTAGCCGTCGATCTTGAGAGATGCGAACGGGAACCGCTTGAGCGACGCCAGCGCCGAGTAGCCGGTGCCGAAGTCGTCCAGGCTGAGCGGGACACCGATCCGCGCCAGCTCGGCGATGTTGTCCGTGACGGCGGAGTCCTCCTCGTCCAGGAACACACCCTCGGTGATCTCGATCCCGAGGTCTGAAGGGGCGAGGCCGTGCCGCTGCAGCAGCCGCGTCAGCTTGGGCACGAAGTCGGGCTGGGAGAGCTGGTGCGGAGACACGTTCGCAAACGCCCCCCGCGGCAGCGTGCCGGGGTACTCGCGCCGCCAGGCGGCGATCTGGCGGGCCGCCTCGCCCAGCACGTAGTCGCCGAGCGGGACGATCAGGCCGTTGTCCTCCGCCAGCGGGACGAACTCGCTCGGCTGCACCCAGCCCCACTCGGGATGCGGCCACCGGATCAGGGCCTCGACCGCCAGCGGCGCCTCGTCGGCGATCGCCACGATCGGCTGGTAGTGCACCTGCAGCGTCCCGCCCGCGAGCGCCTGCCGCAGCTGGCTCACCACGGCCATGTGCCGGCGCACCCGCGCCCGCATGGCTCCGTCGAACAGCTCGAAGCCGCCCTTCGCGCGGCCCTTGGCGCGGTGCATCGCCGTCTCGCCGTTCGCGAGCAGGGTCTCGGCGGATGCCTCGCCCTCTGCGAAGGCGATGCCGATGCTCGCGCCCAGGTGCACCGGGCCCGTCTCGGTCGGGAACGGCTCGGCCACCACCGCCAGGATCCGCTCGGCGAGCGCGATCACCTCGGGTGTGCCCTCGACTTCCTCGAGCAGCAGCACGAACTCATCCGCCCCGAGGCGGGCCGCCGTGCAGCTCCCGGGCACCGCTGCGCGCAGCCGCTCCGCCACCGTCACCAGGAGCCGGTCGCCCGCCAGGTGACCGAGGCTGTCGTTCACCAGCTTGAAGTTGTCGAGATCGAGCAGCATCAGGACGACCTCGTTCGCCCCGCGCCGCGACCTGGACAGGGACTGCTCCAGGCGATCGACCAGGAGCAGCCGGTTGGGAAGGCCCGTCAGCGCGTCGTGGACGGCCTGATGGTCGAGCCTGCCCTCGAGCTCGTGGCGCTCGGTCGTGTCGCGCGCGATCGCCTCGATCCGCACCGTGCTGCCGTGCTCGACGACGCGCCGGGTCGACACCTCGACGTACACGCGGCGGCCGTCCTTGCCGATCAGCTCGAGCGCGACGATCTCGCGCTCGTCGCGCTCGACCTCCCCGGAGACCAGACGCCTGATCCGCTCCGTGTCCTCAGGGGCGATCACGTCGAAGATGCTCATCGCGGCGAGCTCCTCGCGGCCGTAGCCGGTCATGATCTCGGCGGCGCAGTTGACGGAGATGAAGTCGCCCGCCGGCCCGAGCGTCACGACCGCGTCGCTCGCGTGCTCGAACAGCTCGGCGTACCGTGCCTCGCCGAGCTTGCGGTCGGTCATGTCGACCACCGTCCCCGCCCATCCGAGCAGCACCCCGGCGGCGTCGTGCACGGGGCTCGCCACGACCTCGACCCAGCTCACGCGCCCGTCGGGGCGCAGAAACCGGTGCTCGCTCGCATAGCGCTCCTCGGCCGCGATCGCGCGCGCCCACTGCTCCAGCACGCCGTCCACGTCGCCTGGATGCAGGGCGCCCGTCCAGCCCCGGCCGTACAGCTGCTCGACGCTCAGGCCGGTCAGCTCGCACGCACGCTCGTTGGCGTAGTCGCACTCGCCCAGCGCGTTCAGGACGAAGACCCCCACCGGCGCCTGCTCGGTGAGCGCGCGGAACACGGCGACGCTCGTCCCCGTGACCCCCAGGCGCAGCATGCCGGCGTGCGCGAGCGCGTCCTTGTCGGGAGACATCACCTCAGAGTGATCGGCACGGATGGGGCGGCAGTCAAGCACCGCCGCAGGCGGCTACCCGCCGGTGGTGTCCGCGTGCTGGGTTGCCCGGAACTCCTCGGTGGAGTTCACGTTCGGGAACGGCGCGGACGGCACCGCCACCCCCAGCCGCGCGCACAGCGGCTCCCAGCCGTCGCCGGGGCGCCACTCGACCAGGCGCTGCGCCGGGATCGCGGCCCGGACGGCGGCGTTGTGCGCCTCGTAGGCCGCCATCGCGCCGGCGCGCGTGCGCCACTCCGGCGTGAAGGCCGCCATCATGTCCAGCGTGGCCTTGCGCCGCACGGCCCAGTCGGGCCGGTCGGCGGGCACCGGCTGGGAGAGGCCGGCGAGGATGGTCGCCTCGAAGCTGCGCCACCACGTCTCGGCGCTGTCGCGCACCGAGAGCAGCACGAGCGCCGCGGGATGGGCCGCGGCCAGTTCGGCCCAGAACGCGCATGCCGGCCAGTCGACGGTGGCGACGTAGCCGGGCGGGAAGGTGCGCCAGTCGGGCGGGCGGCCGCGGATCGCGTCGTGCCAGACGGGCACGTCGCCGGGCCGCTCGAACACCTCGACCATGTGGTAGCAGGGGCCGCCGAGCAGCTGTTCGAGCGCCAGCTTGAGCGAATTCGTTCCGGTGCGGCCGAGGCCGGCGCCGACGACGCGTACGCTCACCCTCGGCCGTGCCTCGTGAAGGGCTCGAGCGTGTGGCTGAACGCCCAGTCGGGCTGCACGATCCCCGAGCACGTGTCCGACCCGAGCCGGCCGGGGCAGCCGCCGTTGTCGCGCTGGATCGCCCAGATCGAGAGCGTGCCGATGCCCATGGCGGCGGCGAACTGCCGCACCGCGGCGGCGTGCGCGAGCGTGGTCACCTCGGTCTTCTGCGGGTAGTCGTCGATCCCCGGCATGAGCGTCAGCCCCTCCATCGCCCACAGCCGGCGGGAGCTGCGGCCCGGGTAGAGCGCGTGCAGCTGCCGGTGCAGGCCGCGGGCGGCGCTCTCGGCGGCCGCGGCCATATCCGTGGTGGTGCCGTCGTAGTAGTCGAACACCATGATGTTGACGACGTCGACGCGGGTGCCGTCTCTGATCGCGTTTCGGAGCACGTGCAGGCCGTCCGCCTCGAGGCCGGCGGGCTCGACGGGGAGCGTGTACTGCAGCCGCAGCCGGCGGCCCGTGCGCGCCGCCCAGCGCTCGACGCTGCGCAGCGCGCGGTTGCGCCGGTCGATCCCCTTCAGGTGGCCGAGCGACCGGTCCTCGACGTCCATGTCGAGGCGGGTGACGCCGTAGGTGCGCACGACCGATTCGTAGGCCGCCACGAGCTTCGCCATGTCCGTGCACGAGTCGGCGATCTCGGTCAGCGCGTGGTCGGCGCTGTACCCGCCGAACGAGGGGATCACGCTTCCGCCCGCGCGGCGCAGGGCGCGGATGCCGGTCAGGTAGCCGCCGGCGGCGGTCGGCCGGCGCTTGTCGCCGTTCCAGGCCGGGTTGCACGATCCCCGCCGCGGCGTCTCGATGAACGCCAGGGTGAGGTGGTGCGCACCCGACCGGCCGGCCACGCGGAAGACGTGGTCGCCGCTCCAGGTCTCGAAGTAGGGCGCATAGACGCGGCTCTGCAGCGCCGCTGCCGGTGTGGCCGCGGTCGACGATGCCGACCCGGCCCCGGCGGCGAGCACCAGCACGGGTACGAGCACCAGGCTGGACGCGGCGAGCGTGCGCAGGCGAGGCAGCATCATGCGGGGAGCCTAAACCAGATGTCTAGACTGCGAGCTCGGCACAGGCGAGATCCCATTGGACAAAGGGGGGCGGACATGGCGACCGTCATGGGACACGAGCAGGAGCAGGTCGAGCGGGCGAACGCGTCCGGGCAGCGGCCGGTGGTGTTCATCCACGGGCTGTGGCTCCTGCCGAGCAGCTGGGACCGGTGGGCGGCGGCCTTCGAGGAGGCGGGCTTCACGGCGCTCACGCCCGGGTGGCCGGACGATCCCGAGACCGTCGAAGAGGCAAACGCGCATCCCGAGGTGTTCGCCGGAAAGACGATCTCGCAGGTGGCGGATCACTACGACGAGCTGATCGCCAAGCTCGACATCAAGCCGGCGGTGATCGGCCACTCGTTCGGCGGGCTGCTGACCCAGATCCTGGCGGGTCGCGGGCGCGCCGCCGTGTCGGTCGCCATCGATCCGGCGCCGTTTCGGGGCGTGCTGCCGCTGCCGATCTCGGCGCTCAAGTCCTCGGCTCCGGTGCTCGGCAACCCCGCGAACCGCAACCGCGCCGTCCCCCTCACCTACGAGCAGTTCCGGTTCGCCTTCGCCAATGCCGTCAGCGAGGACGAGGCCAGGCAGCTCTACGACACCTACGCGGTGCCGGCGGCGGGCGCTCCGCTCTTCCAGGCGGCGACGGCGAACGTGAACCCGTGGACCGAGGCGAAGGTCGACACGAAGAACCCCGACCGTGGGCCGCTCCTGATCATCTCGGGCGAGAAGGACCACACCGTGCCGTGGGCGATCGCAAACGCGTCCTACAAGCGCCAGCAGCACAACCCGGGGGTGACCGAGATCGTCGAGATCCCGGGCCGCGGGCACGCGCTCACGATCGACAGCGGCTGGCGCGAGGTGGCCGACACCGCGCTCGCCTTCGTCCGCCGGTTCACGTAGGCCTCGGTGAGGGTGGTCACGCCGGCGCGCGATGCGGTAGGGTTAGGGTCGCCTAAGCCCGGATGGCCCGGGCGACCCTGCAGGCTCCTTGAACGGATGAGCACTTGAGTCCAGAGCGTACGGCGATCCTCGGCGCGATCGCCGGTTTCACGATCTTCTTCGGTTTGCCCATCGGCCGCCTCCAGGGCCTGAGCGAGCGCATGCGCGCGTTCCTGTCGGTGCTCGCCGCCGGCATCCTGCTCTTCATCTTCTGGGACGTGCTCGACGCGGCTCACGGGATCCTCGAGTCGGGCCTTCTGATGGCGAAGGACGGGCAGGGGTGGGGGACGTTCGCCGCGCGGGCCGTGATGGGCGCGGCCGGGATCCTCGCCGGCGGCCTCGGCCTCGCCTGGATCGAGCACCAGATGCAGGTGCGCCGCACGCCGGCGCCGATGGCCGGTGGCAGCGTCGACGCGGTCGCCGCGGGCGGGGCGGTCTCGAGCCAGGAGCTCGCCAGGCTCGCGGAGCGCGCGTCGCTCACCCTCGGCATGCTGATCGCGGTTGCGATCGGCCTGCACAACTTCTCCGAGGGCCTTGCGATCGGCGTCTCGGCGCGCGCGGGCGAGGTCGCGCTCGCGACGACCCTGATCATCGGCTTCGCGCTGCACAACGCGACCGAGGGCTTCGGCATCGTCGGGCCGCTCGGATCCGTGCGCCCGAGCTGGCGGTGGCTCTTCATCGCCGGGATCATCGGCGGCGGCCCCACCTTCGCCGGCACCCTGGTGGGCTACCGGGTGACGTCGCCGGCCCTGGAGATCTCGTTCTACACGCTGGCAGCAGGCGCGATCCTGTACGTGGTCGGACAGCTGTGGAGCTCCGCCAACCGCCGGCTCGGCTCGCGGCTCGTGCTGCTCGGGCTGACGCTCGGCTACCTGATCGGGCTCGCATCCGATCTGGTGATCACCTACGGCGGCGGCTAGCGCCCCTCGCTCCGTGCACGGGCTGGGCATCGGGGCGCGGGTTGTTCCCGATCGTGTAGCCGTCCAGGTCGCCCTCGGTCATCCCGAAGAGGTGCCCGAGCTCGTGCAGCAGGGTGTCGTGGATGACGCCGCGTAGGCGGGCCCGGCTGCCGGCGGCGCGGATGATCGGCAGCCGGTAGAGCGTGATCTCGTTCATCGCGGCGCCGCCGAGCTGCTGCGAGCGGAAGAGGCCGAGCGTGCGCGGGTTCCCCGGCCGCTCGTCCTCGATGTCGATCGCGACGTTGTGCTGTGCGATCGCCTGCTGGATCCAGGCCGGGAGCGCGTCGAGCTCGGCGCCGGCCAGGTCGGCGAACGCGTCCTCGCCATAGTCGAAGGGGGTCATGTCCCGATCGTACCGGCGCTCACAGCGCGTTCAGCGACGGGACGCCGTCGCGGCCGTCGATGCACTGCCGGGCATACAGGGCCACGCCGATGTCGCCCGTCCACAGCGAGTACCTGCCGCGCCCGTGCCTGGCCCGCCCGGCCTCGACCTGCGCGAGCGCATGCATCGCAAAGCGCCGCGCCCGGTCGAGCCAGCGCTCGTCGCCGAACCGGCGGTGAAGCGCCAGGAACGCGCAGCCGTTGCCGGCCGTGCCGTGACACAGGCCGGCGCCCTTCGCCAGCGGGCCGGCCTGCCAGGTGAGCTCGCCCCCGGCGGCGAGCAGGTCGCCGAACGCCTCGTCGTGGGCGGCGATCCCGGCGAGCGAGGTGACCATGCCGGGAGCGCCGTGGCACCACTGCACGCGGATGATCCCGCGATGCGCGAGCGGCCGGCCGGCGATCGGGTACCAGTTGGCGAGGCCGCCCTCGCGGACGGCGAGCGCCGTCGCAGCTGCGACGGCGCGCCGCTCCAGCTCCCCGCGTCGCTCGGGGCCGAGCAGTCCGCCGTCGAGCGACAGCGCGAAGACGTTGCCGGCGAGGCCGTGCCCCGAACCGACGTACTGGACCGTGTCGCCGTACATGTCCTGCGTCCACAGGTGGCAGCCGACGGCATCCGCCGGCAGCCAGCGCGACCACAGCACGGAAGCGCTCGCCCGCCAGGCGTCCGCCCAGCGCTCGTCGCCCGTGGCGGCCAGCATCGCCTGCGCCACCAGCATCGTGCCGGGCGCGCCCCAGAGGAGCTCGTTCGTCTCGTTCCCGGCGTTCCCGCGCACCGCGCGCTCGAGCGCATCCACGGGTGCGGCTGCCGGGGCGAGCCGGCGGGCGGCAAACAGGATGCCGGCCTCGCCCATCAGGAACCCGGGGACGATCCCCGGCCAGTCAGGCTCCGCCAGGTAGTGCTCGTACAACCGCTCGGCGGTGCCGGTGAGGTCGTGCCCGAGCTGATGGAGCGCCCACACGAGGCCGGCGGCGCCCATGTAGAACCCGGTGCGGCAGCTGCGGTCCGGGTCGGCGTCGTCGGGGTGCTCTGGCCAGAACCCGTCGGGGCCCTGCGCCGCGAGCGCGTCGGCGACGATCGTGTCCACCGCAGCGCGCACGCGTCCCTCGTCCCACGGTCCGCCTGCGAGAGGCTCATGGCTCTCCGGCGTGTACAGCATCTGTCGTAGCATGCCTGGTCATGGCCACCCGGGATGCCGCCTGCAGCTGTGGGCAACTTCGGCTGGAGGCCGACGGCGATCCGCTGCGGATCTCCCTCTGCCACTGCCTCGCCTGCCAGCGGCGGACGGGCAGCGCCTTCGGCGTCCAGGCGGCGTTCGCGCCCGATCGGGTGCGGGTCACGGGCCGCTACAGCGACTACGCCCGCACGTCGGACGAGGCCGACCGCAAGGTGCACGTGTTCCACTTCTGCCCCGAGTGCGGCGGCACGGTCTTCTGCACGGAGCCGACCGAGCCCGACGTGGTCGCGGTGCCGGTCGGCGTCTTCGCAGACCCGGACTTCCCGCCGCCGACGACCTCGATCTACGAGTCCCGCCGGCACGCCTGGGTCGGCCTTCCGGCCGGCGTCGAGACCGACGCGCTGTGGGAGTCGCTGCGGCCGCTGTACGAAGCGGGCGCGTACGCCGAGGCGGCCGACCGCGGCCGCGAGCTGGTCGCGGCCCAGCCCGGGAATGCCCAGCTGATGTACAACGTCGCGTGCTGCGAGAGCCTCGCGGGGCGCAGCGGCGACGCCATCGAGCACCTGCGGCGGGCGATCGAGAGCGCGCCCGATCTGCGCGCCCTCGCGGCCGAGGACTCGGACCTCGACGCGATCCGCGCCGAGCCGGCGTTCACAGAGCTTCTGGGCTAGCCGCTCAGGCCAGCCGCGGGGCCGGCCGGCCGGGCAGCCGTTCGAGCGCGGCCCAGTCGGCCCGCGCCGGCGCGAAGGACTCCACGGCGAGGGCGCCCTCCGGCCCGGCGGTGACCTCGTGGGGCACGTCGCTGCTGACGCGCCAGGTGTCCCCCGGCACGAGGTCGCGCGTCTCGTTGCCGATCCGGAAGCGCATCGCTCCCCGGATCAGGACGCCCAGCTGCTCGTTGTCGTGGTGGTGCTCCGGCACGGTGGCGCCGGGCTCCAGGTCGACCACGGCCAGGGTGGTGCGGTCGCCTTCGATCGCCTGCGCGGTCACGCCGCCCCAGATGCGGAGATGATCCAGCTCGCCGATGCCCCCGAAGGCGCTCATCGGCCCGACTCTACCTGGCTCGCCGCCCCGGACACGCCGGCGATCGACTCGAGGATGTCGGCGACCTCGGCCACCGGCCGGCGGGTGTCGATCTCGGCCGTCGCGCCGGCGCGCAGCAACGGCTCGACCGCACGGATGTCGCGCAGGATCAGCGCCCGCTCGGCGTCCGCCTTGCCGTAGCTGTTCGTCCGCCGCGTGGCCACGCGGTCGAGCAGCACGTCCGCCGGCGCGCTCAGGAGGACGACCGCGTCGAGGCGGGGGTAGAACCGGCCCTGGTTGGCAACGCATCCCGAGATGAACACCGCGCCGGCCCGCGGCTCCGAGAGCAGCGCCTCGATTCGATCCTCACGCCACAGCTGCTCCCAGCCGGGCTCGCCCGCGAGCGGCACCTCCTCGCTCCAGCCGCCGTAGTCGGTGTCGACCACACGATGGCCCCTGCGGGCGAGCTCCACAAGCGCCGTGGACTTGCCGGCGCCGGACATGCCGGTCACGAGAACTGCCGGGAACCGGCTAGCCAACGAGCTCGCGAAACGCCGGCTCCTCCCGGAGCGGGTCGAGGTCGGTGTCGTCCTTCGCGAGGTCACGCAGACTCGGCCGCCGCTCGAAGGCGACCCGGAGGTGACCGATCGCGTCCTCCCGGTGGCCGGCCAGAGCCTCGCAGCACGCGAGGTTGTACAGCGGTGCCGCGTACTCGCTCGCCTCGAGCGTCGCCCGGCCGCGGGCGATCACACCCTCGTAGTCGCCGGCCTCGTACGCAGGGCCGAAATCCGCCCAGACCTCCCAGCCGCCGACCTCGTACGGCCGTCCGGCCGTGCTGCCGATCGCGAGCACCGTCGTCCCCGCCTCCTCCGCGAAGGCGGTGCGGTTGCCCTCCGCAGCGACGAAGACGAGCGTGCCCGCGGTGGCGTCCACGCTGTCGCCGTCGATCTCGAAGCGCGCATGGCCGCGCAGGACGACGTAGAGCTCCTCCACTCCCTCGTCCTCACGGTGTTGCGGAAGCAGGCGGTCGCCCGGTCCGGCGGCGGTCCAGGCATTCGTCCCGAACGCGGTGATCCCGAGGTGATGGCGCACCGGCCGCATGTGCGTGTCCTCCCGGTACGCGACGTCCTGCAGCTCGTCGACGGTTGCAACCCGATAGGTCATCGAACCCTCCCCTGTCGCTCTGAATCTACCCGACCCGATGGTGGGCCATGCGGCGCTACTGCGCGATCTCCCAGATGTGGCCGCCGGGGTCGCGGAAGCTGGCGGTGCGGATGCCCCACGGCCGGTCCATGGGGCCGTTCAGCAGCTCAGCGCCCCGAGCTGTGAGCTCTGCGCACATCGCGTCGACGTCGTCGACGCCGAGCGTGAGCTGGACACGCACGCCGGAGCCGGGAGCGGCGACGGGCGCCGGCGCGACCAGCTCGTCGGCCGCGCTCGTCTGCAGGAGGTTGACGAGCGTCTGCCCGAACCCGAACACGCACGAGCTCTCATCCTCGTAGTGGATGGGCAGCCGGAACACATCGAGGTAGAACCGCTTCGCCGCGGCGAGATCCTCGACGAAGAGCGTGATCGCCGCAATCCCCTCCGGCCAGGTCGCTTCGCTCATCTGGTACCTCCCTCGTCACTCGGCATCCGGGCGCCGCGCCCGGGCGTGGCGCATGTGACTCCTGAGAGCCTTCACAATCGCTCCCAGACGAGGCGCGCCCGCTGCTCCGTGCCCTTGATGGTGAACGGCGCCGCCTCCAGGGCGAGCCGATTCCCGTCGAGCTCGACTCGCCGCTCCTGATCCCGTCCGCTCCAGTTCGGGAAGAGGCTCATCTCGACCTGGTGGACGACGACATCGCCCCGGCGCTCGTACCGGCCGCAGTAGGAGACGTAGCTCTCGACGGCCCGTGCCTTCTCCTCGCCGGTGCCGCCGAGGAGGTCGCCGGCTGCAAACGGCCCGCGGCTCGAGCGCGCAATCGAGACCGACATGTGGCCGTCGCCGGTGTAGATCAAGAGGCCGACCGCGTCCCGCCCGAGCGGGTAGTCGACGGCTCCGTCATCCGCCCGTGTCTCGCAGGACACGAGCCGCCACGCTCCTACGAGAGGATTCTCGGAACCGCCGGGTGCCATCCTTAGACGGCTGCCGAACGATCGGCGGCGACCCTCTCGCGAGCCCCGAACATCGGGCCGGTGGCGCGCTGCATGGGGGCGAAGAGCGCCATTCCCACGGCCGGTTCGACATCGACATAGATCGACTCGAACCCGCCGCGCCGGAAGTACGTCTCGTGCCAGAACGAGGTGCCGCCCCGATCCCGCAGGTAGTCGGTCCACCACCGCTTGTGGGGCAGCGTCTTCGTCCAGGCCTGGAGCGATTCGAAATCGCGCCAGTACTGGCGCATGCCGGTGTGCGGAGGGTCATCGCCGTAGACGACCCGTTCGTGCAGGAGCAGCCCGTCCGGCTGCTCCTGCACGGTGGCGTCGATCTGCGGCCCCAGCGCCTTGAGGGTCTCGAGTCCGCGCGGTTCCTCGACCCGCATGCCCAGGTAGATCACCACGAGATCCGGATAGGCGGACAGGTCGACGGTCTTACGGTCGGGTGCCTCGGCCATCAGCCCCGCCCGATGATCTCGATCCGGTAGCCGTCGGGGTCGCGCACGAAGCACAGGAACGAGCCGCCGTCGCTGACCTGGTAGGGCGCGCGCTCGGGCTCGATGCCCTGGCCCTTCAGCTGGGCGAGCGTGCCGTCCAGATCCTCGACGCCCACAGCGACATGGCCGTAGCCGGTGCCCAGGTCGTACGTGCGGCCGTCATGGTTCAGGGTCAGCTCGAGCACATCGGGGTGGCCGGGGAGGCTGAAGAAGTAGTTCGTCGCCTCCTTCTCGCCGTTGCGCACGATGTCCATCTGGCGGCTGGCGGTGAAACCGAGCGCCTCGTAGAACGCGCGGCTCTTGTCCGGATCGGTGATCCGCACCATTGTGTGCAGGTAGGTCGTCATGGCCCGGATCCTACTCACCAGTCCGCGAGGACGTTGTCGCCGCCCGCACTGGCGGCGACGGCCGTCTCGAAGGCCGACAGCTGCTCCGGATCGATCGCGTAGGTGTGCTCCGGCGCGGGATACGCCCGCGACCGCACCTCGGTCGCGTACGCCGCCACGCCCTCGCGCATCGCGGCGCCGATGTGGGCGAACTGCTTGACGAATCGCGGCTGGAAGTCGGCGTCGGGGCGGATGTCGAGCAGGTCGTGCAGCACGAGCACCTGGCCGTCGGTGGCCGCTCCGGAGCCGATCCCGATCGTGACGATGGCGAGCCGGCGGGTGATGGCCGCGGCGACCGGCGCGGGCACGCACTCGAGCACGATCGCGAAGCACCCCGCCGCCTCGAGCGCCACGGCCGAGTCGTACAGCGCCTTCGCGTGCTGCCACTGGCGGCCCTGGGCCTTGTGGCCGCCGAGCATCGTGGCCGTCTGCGGCGTGAGGCCGATGTGGCCCACGACCGGGATGCCGGCGGCCGTCAGCGCGGCCGCGCGCTGCACCGACTGGCCGCCGCCCTCGAGCTTGACGGCGTCCGCCCCGGCCTCCTTGATGAAGCGGCCGCCGTTTCGCACCGCATCCTCGTCGGACACCTGATAGGACATGAACGGCAGGTCGCCGATCACGAGGGCGTGCTCGCACCCTCGCGCGACCGCGCGGGTCAGGATCAGGAGCTCGTCCATCGTCGCGCCGACCGTCGAGACGGCGTCGTGACCGAGCACCGTGTTCGCGGCCGAGTCGCCGACGAGCACCATGTCGACGCCGGCCTGGTCGACGAGGCGGCCGCTCGGGTGGTCGTAGGCCGTGACCATCACGATCGGCGTTCCGGCCAGCTTGAGCTCGTGCAGATGGGGCAGGGTGACCTTCATGACGCCTCCTCGAGGGTGATGTTGTCGATCAAGCGGGTGGAGCCGAACCGGGCCGCGCCGATCACGAGCGCGCCCGGCCGCGGCTCGACCTGGTCGAAGCTCGCAGGGTCGACCACGGCCAGGTAGTCCAGGTCGCCCTCACACAGCGACGGGTCGCGGGCGACGAGCGCCTGGTGCAGCGACGGCGCCGCCAGGCGCTCCTGTGCGGACAGATAGACGTTGCGCGACGAGACCGCGAGCCCGTCCGCCTCCCTGACCGTGGCGACGGCCCGGATCCCGACCCCCACGTCCAGGTCGGCCGTCATCCGCCGCACGACGGCGAGCTGCTGGGCGTCCTTGCGGCCGAAGTAGGCCACGTCGGGGCGCACGCGCAGGAACAGCTTCAGCACGACGGTCGCCACGCCGTCGAAATGCCCCGGGCGGTGGGCGCCCTCGAAGCGGCGGCCGAGCTCGCCGACCGAGACGGCGGTCGCAAAGCCGTCCGGGTACACGTCGGCGACGGCCGGGGCGTACACCTCGTCGACGCCCTCCTCCGCGGCGATCGCGCGGTCGCCGGCCTCGTCGCGCGGATAGCGGTCGAGATCCTCGCCGGGGCCGAACTGGGTGGGGTTCACGAACAGGCTCATGACGACGCGGTCGCACTCCGCCCTGGCGGCCCGCAGCAGCGCCCGGTGCCCGTCGTGCAGGGCGCCCATCGTCGGCACGAGCCCGACCTTCACAGCACCCCCCGGACGGCGGCGGCCGCAGCGGGCGAGACGAGCGGCAGCGTGGCGCGCCCGAGCGCTCGGTAGAGCGGCGCGAGCTCGGGCCCGACCGCTTCCAGGTGGGCGGCGACGGTGGCGGCGTCGCCGCGGGCGATCGGGCCGGTCGGCGGCAGGCCCGAGACGTCCACCGACCGGTGCTGCAGCGGCCGCAGCGCCGTGAGCGCCGCCTCGCGCTCGATCCCGGCCTGGCCGAGCAGCCCGACGGCGGCATGGGTGAGCGTGACCAGGTAGTTCGAGGCGAGCACCGACGCGGCGTGGTAGACCGGCTTGGCCGCGTCGGCGAGCGCGAACGGCGTCATCCCGAGGGCGCGCGCGAGGCCGGCCCCGAGCTCCCAGTCTCCGGTCACCGCGGCGTGGGCGCCCTCGAGCTGGTCGGGGCCGCGCTCGGGCCACACCGTCTGCAGCGGGTGCACACAGGCCCGCGGCCCCGATGCGGCCGCGAGCGCGCTCAGGCTCGTGCCGCCGGAGAAGTGGACGACGGCGGCTCCGGGCTCGAGCCGGGGCGCAAGAGCGCTGCACACGCCGGCGATGGCGGCGTCGGGGGTTGCGATCGCAAGCAGCCGGCAGCCGCGCAGGTCGGGATCCTCGCCGCGGGCGACCAGGCGCGCGCCGAGGCGGGCGGCGACGACGGTGCCGACGCGGCCGGCGCCGATGACGACGGTTTCTGTGTGCATGGGCTCCAGTTCCAACGCGGATACCAGGCTTGCGCCTCCAGCATAGCGACGCCGACCCACCACCGGGGGACTGTCCCCTGGGGACTGTCCCCAAAACGCCGGGGACAGTCCCCGGTGGTGGTCGGCCGGCGAGGTAAGCTACGCCCATGCCGATCTACGAGTATCTGTGCGCGGACTGCTCGGGCACCTTCGAGGAGCTCGTGCGGGGCGAGGCCGACGATGTCCACTGCCCTGACTGCGGCGCGACGACCGTCACGCGGCTCCTGTCGTCGTTTGCGACGCCCAGGCCCGTGATGGCGGGCGGCGGCGGTGGCGGGGGCGGTTGCTGCGGCGGCAGCTGCGGCTGCGGCCACTAGCTCCGGCGGGCAGGAACCGTCCGAGCCGGGTGACAGAATGCGCCCCGTGAGTGATGCACCCGTCCGCGCGGCCGAGCTCGACCGGCTGTCAGCCGAGTGGCAGGGCTGCCAGAAGTGCGCGCTTGCCCGCACACGCACGCAGGTCGTGGTGGGATCGGGCCATCCGGACGCCGATCTGATGTTCGTCGGCGAGGCGCCCGGCTACCACGAGGATCGCCAGGGCACGCCGTTCGTCGGCCAGGCCGGCAAGGTGCTCGAGCAGCTGCTCGGCACCATCGGCCTGTCCCGTCCCGACGTCTACATCGCCAACGTGCTCAAGTGCCGGCCGCCCGGCAACCGCGACCCTCAGCCCGACGAGATCGCCGCCTGCGAGGGCCACCTGTTCGCGCAGGTCGAGCTGATCCGGCCGCGGGTCATCTGCACGCTCGGGAACTTCGCCACCAAGCTCCTGTCCGGCCAGCCGCATGGGATCACCCGCGTCCACGGCCGCGCCCAGCCGCGCCGCATCGCCGGCGTCGATCTGGTGCTCTACCCGATCTTCCACCCGGCCGCGGCCCTGTACACACCGGCGATGATGGACACGCTGCGGGCCGACTTCGGCAAGCTCCCGGAGCTGCTCTCGATGGAGCCCGCCGCAGCCGCCGCAGCTGCGGCGCCGGCGCCGCAGGCGGCGCCCGCAGCGCCGCCCCAGCCGGTCGCCGAGCCCGAGCCCGAATACGCGCAGCTCGGTCTCTTCTAGCCCCGAGGACACCGAGCGGATGGGGGCGGCGGTCGCCGCACGCCTGCGGCCCGGCGATGTCGTCCACGTCGAGGGCGAGCTCGGCGTCGGAAAGACGGTCTTCGTGCGCGGGGCCTGCCGCGCGCTCGGCGTCGAGGGGCCGGTCACGAGCCCGACCTACACCGTCGGCAATCTCTACTCGACGCCCGTGGGCCGGGTCGCCCATCTCGACCTGTATCGCTCCGGCGGCGTCACGGTCGAGGAGGCCGCCGACCTCGAGCCGTACTTCGACGGCACGATCTGCTTCGTCGAGTGGCCGGGGGCCGGTGCGGGCCTGCTGCCCGAGCCGCGGCTGGTCGCATCGATGCGGGTGGGGGAGGGCGATGCTAGGCTGATCGAGCTTCGAAGCCACGACACGGAGCTGCTCAACACGATTGGTGATCCTCTCGTTTGATACGGCGACCGACGTCGCCACGGCCTGCATGAGCGCGCACGGCGAGGTGTTGGCCGAGTCGGCCACCGCCGGGCGCTCGGTCGGGGCCCAGCGTCTGCTCGACGACGTGCATGGGCTGCTCGGCCGTGCCGGGATGCCGCTCGCCGACGTGGAGCTGATCGTCGCCGGCACCGGCCCGGGCACGTTCACGGGCCTGCGCATCGGCCTCGCGACCGCCCGCGCGCTCGGCTTCGCGCTCGGCGTGCCCGTCCGCGGCGTCTCGACGCTGGCCGCCCTGCGCCATCCCGCCGAGGTCGACGTGGCCTGCATCGACGCCCGCCGCGGCGAGGTCTTCTGCGCCGGCCCCGGGCTCGAGCCGCAGGCGCTCACCCCGGAGGCGCTCGCGGCCGTGCTGCCGCCGGGCGCGGTCGTGGCCGGCGACGGCGCGGTGCGCTACCGCGACCTCCTGGAGGGGGCGCAGATCCCGCCCGACGACTCGCCCCTGCACGTCCCGCACGCCCGCCACCACGCGGCGCTCCACGCCGCCGCGGGCCCGCCCGACCCGTGCTACCTGCGCGCTCCCGATGCCGATCGCGTGCTCGCCGCGAGGGCCGCGCGATGATCACCGCCGTCGAGCTGCGCCCGCTGAAGACGTCCGATCTGGACGCGATCGAGACGGTCGAGCATGCGTCCTACCCGACGCCGTGGTCGCGGTCGATGTTCGCGGGCGAGCTCGCGAAGCCGAGCGGCATCTGCCTGGGCGCGTTCCAGGGCGAGGACATGCTCGGCTACCTGATCGTGGCCCGCTACGTCGACGCCTGGCACGTGATGAACGTCGCCATCGATCCGGCGTGGCGCGGGCGGGGGGTGGCGCGGGCGCTGCTCGAGCGCCTGTTCGCCCTCACCGAGGGCGACAGCGAGCGCGGGTACACGCTCGAGGTGCGCGTCTCCAACCACATCGCCATCCATCTGTACGAGTCGCTCGGGTTCGTCGCCACGGGCGTCCGCCGCGGGTACTACACCGACAACCGCGAGGACGCTCTGATCATGTGGCGCGACCCGGAACCGGCGTGATCCTCGGCATCGAGACGTCGTGCGACGAGACGGCGGCGGCGGTCGTGACGCGCGACGGGGCGGTGCTCGCGAACGTGATCTCCTCGCAGGCGCAGGTGCACGCGCCCTACGGCGGGGTCGTGCCCGAGGTGGCGTCGCGGCGGCACCTGGAGCTGGTCGTGCCGGTGGTCGAGCAGGCGCTCGCCGAGGCGGGCGTGACGCTCGCGGACCTCGACGCCGTCGCCGTGACCGAAGGGCCGGGGCTGATCGGCGCCCTGCTCGTCGGCCTCTCGGCTGCGAAGGCGATCGCGTTTGCCCGCGGCCTGCCGCTCGTGCCGGTGAACCACCTGCACGGCCATCTGGCAGCGCTGTACCTCCAGCCCGAGCCGGTGGAGCCGCCCTTCCTGGCGCTGCTCGCCTCGGGCGGCCACACCATGATCCTCGACGTGACCGACCATCGCGGCTACCGCTCCATCGGGAGCACGCTCGACGACGCCGCCGGCGAGGCGTTCGACAAGGGCGCCCGCCTGCTCGGCCTCGGCTACCCGGGCGGCGCCCGGCTGGAGCAGCTCGCGGCCGGCGGCGATCCGGCCGCGCACGCGTTCCCGACGGGGATGCTCGGCCGCCCCGGCTACGACCTCTCCTTCAGCGGCCTGAAGACGGCGCTGCGATACGCGCTCGCCGGCCACCCGGACGTGCCCCGTGCCGACCTGGCCGCCTCCTACCAGGCCGCGATCGTGCGCGCCCTGGTCGAGCGCACCGCGGCGGCGGTCGCCGATACGGGCGCATCCACCCTCGCCGTCGTCGGGGGCGTCGCCAGGAACACCGCCCTGCGCGAGGCCTTTGCCGTGCGCTGCCGCGAGCTGGGCGTCCGGCTGGCGCTGGTGGCGCCGGAGCTCTGCTCCGACAACGCCGCCATGATCGCGTCCGCCGCCCGGTACACCGACGCGATCGAGTTCCCCGGGTACCTGGGCCGCGACGCCTACGCGACCGCATCGTGAGCGTCGAGGTGCGCGTCTACTCGGCCGCGGGCTGCCATCTGTGCGAGGTCGCAAAGGCGCTGCTCGAGCAGGAGCGGGCCGAGCTGGGCTTCGACTTGGTCGAGGTGGACATCACCGGCGACGCGGAGCTCGAGGCGGCCTACCGGGAGCAGATCCCGGTCGTCTATGTCGCCGGCCGCAAGGCGTTCAAGTACCACGTCGATCCGGTGGAGCTGCGGCGGCGATTGGACGCGGCCGCCGCGCCGCGCTGAGCCGCGGGCGTCATCGGCGCGGGGTCGAAATCGGGATGGCTACACTGGAGAGACCGTGCTGGAAGCCCCCGCCTCGAAGGAGAGACCTTTGGAATCCGATCGCCTGACGGTCGGGGTTGCCGCCCGGCTTTCGCGCTACCTGCAGGTGCTGACGCAGGCGAAGAAGATGGGGCGCGACTCGATCTCGTCACAGGAGATCGGTGAGTACACGAACGTGAACGCCACCCAGATCCGGCGCGACCTGTCCGGGTTCGGCAAGTTCGGCAAGCGCGGCGTGGGCTACAACATCGACTACCTGGTCACCGAGATCCGCAAGATCCTGCGCACGTCCGGCCAGCACAACATCGTCCTGATCGGGGCCGGCCGGCTCGGCTCGGCCATCGCGTCGTCGCCGACGTTCGCCGATCACGGCTTCAACATCGCCGGCGTGTTCGACTCCGATCCGGCCAAGATCGGGTCGAGCATCGGCGACCAGTCGGTGCAGGACGTCTCCGGCCTGCAGGCCGCCGTGCACGACCGCAACATCATCGTCGGGGTGCTGGCGGTGCCCGAGGGGGCAGCGCAGGAGGCCGCCGACGCGCTCGTCGCGGCGGGAGTGAAGATCATCTTCAACTACTCCGACGCGCTGATCGACACGCCGGCCGACGTGACGGTGCACCGGTCGAGCCCGGTCGTCGAGATCCTGCACGCGCTCTACTTCCACCTGACCTAGAGCGTGAACAACCGGTGCCTGGCACCGGATATTCACCGCATGGCCGGTAGCCTGCCGTCGTGCGCCTGATCCTGTGGCACGGCTACCTGCTCGAGGGCACGGGGTCGAACATCTACACCCAGCACATCGCCCGGGCGTGGGGCCGGCTGGGGCACGACGTGTGCCTGATCTGCCAGCAGCGGCGGGCGCAACAGTTCGATCTGGGGCCGCGCGTGCGGGTCGTCCGCCCCGACGTCGGCCCGCTCCTGCCCGTGTTCGTGCTCGACCGCTACGAGGGCGTCGAGGCCAGGCACGTGGCCGACTTCAGCGCCGCCGAGCTCGACCGCTACACGGCGGCCAACGCCGCCGCGATCGCCGCCGAGCTCGACCGCGCGCCGGCTGACCTGGTGCTCGCAAACCACGCCCTGATGGGCGGGCCCGTGGCCGCCGCTGCATGCGGCTCGGAGACGCCCTACGCGGTCAAGGTGCACGGCTCCGAGCTCGAGTACGCGATCCGCGGCCGGCCGCAGCTGGCCGCGATGGCCCGCGACGCGCTCGCCGGCGCGGCGGCCGTGTTCGCGGGCTCGCAGCACATCGTCTCGGTCACCGAGGAGCTCTTGGGCGAGGGCGCCTACCGGCGCGCGCTGCGGATCGTGCCGCCGGGAGTCGACACCGACGGGTTCGCGCCCGGGCGGGGGTCGCTGCCCGCGCTCCTGCGGCTGCTCGAGGCCGGGGCCGGCCACGGCTCCCCCGAGCATCCGGCCGAGCGCACGGCCGACGCCGGCGCGGCTGCGCAGCTCGCCGGCACGGGCCGGTTCGTCCTCTACTTCGGCAAGCTGATGCGCCAGAAGGGCGTGCACCTGCTGCTCGACGCCTGGCGGGACGTGGCCCTGCGCCACCCCGGGGTCGGCCTTGTGATCGTCGGGTTCGGGGACGCGAGGGCGCAGCTCGAGGCGCAGGCGCCGCCTGGTGTGATCTTCACCGGGGCGATGGATCATGAGCAGCTGCAGCTGCTCGTGCCGCTCGCCGAGGCCGTCGTCGTGCCGTCGGTGCTGCCCGAGGCCTTCGGCATGGTGGCGGCCGAGGCCGCCGCGTGCGAGGTGGTGCCCATCGTCTCCGACCACTCGGGACTGGCCGAGGTCGCGGCCGGGCTGGGCGAGGCCGGGATCACGTTCGACGGCACCGCCGCCGACCTGGCCGTCCGGCTGGACGCGCTGCTCGGCCTGCCCGACGGCGAGCGCGCGCGGCTGGGGGCGATCGCCCGCGCCGCGGTCGTGGCCCGGTGGAGCTGGGAGGGCATCGCCCGGCGGCTGCTCGCCGACTCGCTGGCGTAGCCCTCAAGCGCGCGCCGGCGGCCGCCGATATGGCGCCTGTGAACCCTTCCGCCCCCCGCGGACTGCGGCGACTCGCCTCCCCCTTCCGGCGTCGCCCGGAGGGCGTGCGCTCGGACCCGTTCCGGACGCTCTGGGACGCCTCGTTCGAGCCGCTCCTGGCGCACGTCGACGGTCACATCGTCGATGTGAACCCGGCCTTCTCACACACGTTCGGCTACACCGCCGATGAGGCCCTGCGGCTGACCGTCCTCGACCTGGCCGCACCGACCGAGCGGGCGGCGCTCGCGGAGCGCCTCCGGATCGGCGAGGACGCCCCGTTCGAGCTGATCGGGACGACGAAGTCCGGCGCCCCCCGCTACCTCGAGGCGTCTGCGCGCACGATCGCCGCCGGCACCGGCGAGCCCCGGCGGATGCTGGCGCTGCGCGACGTCACCGACCGCCGTGAGGCCGAGGAGGAGACGGGCGTGCTGGCGTTCCAGTACGCGGCCGATCTGACGGTCGTCGCCGACGTTGCGCGGCGGCTCCCGCGCACGGCCGACGCCGCATCGGCCCGCCTGGCGATCTGCGAGGCCGCCCTGGAGGTGTGCGACGGCGCGATGGCCGTGCTGATGGAGCCCGACGGCCGCGGCAACCTGGTGTCGACCGCCATGGCCGGCGCCCACTGCGAGCCGCTGATGGTGCCGATCGACCACATGAGCTCGGCCACCGCCCAGGTGTTCACCTCGCGCGAGCCCTTCTTCGCCGACCTCTCGACCCACGGCGGCGTCTCGCCGCAGCTGGTCGAGGCCACCGGCCTCGTGACCGCCCTGTGGCAGCCGGTGCTGCGCGACGGCGACCCCGTCGGGGTGCTGCTCGTGGCCTGGGACCGGCACGTCACCCTGATCTCCGACCGCGCGGCGGCCGTCGTGGGGCTGTTCGCGGCCGAGGCCGCGGTCGCCGTCGAGCGCGCCGACATCCTCGCGCGCCTCGACGAGCTGAACACGGCCCTCGCCCAGCAGGTCGAAGCCCTGCGGCTGTCCGACCAGTTCAAGACCGACTTCGTCTCGAGCGTCTCGCACGAGCTGCGCACGCCGCTCGCGTCGATCCTGGGCTACACGGACATCCTGGTGAACGGGGAGGTGGGGGAGATGACCGCCGACCAGGAGGAGTTCCTGGAGATCATCGACCACAACGCCCGCCGCCTGCTCACGCTGATCAACGACCTCCTGACGCTCTCGGGCCTCGAGAGCGGGCGCATGGTCATCCGCCCCGAGCCCACCGACCTGTGCGAGCTCGTGCGCGAGAACGTGCAGATCCACATCCCCGCCGTCAACGTCCGCAAGCAGCGGCTCGAGGTCCGCCTGCCCGCGGCGGCGGTCATGGCGACCGTCGACTCCGACCGCATCTCGCAGGTGCTCACGAACCTGCTCTCGAACGCGATCAAGTTCACCCCCGACGAGGGCCGCCTCGGCGTCGCGCTCGCGGTCGCAGACGGCGCGGCGATGCTGACCGTGTCGGACTCCGGGATCGGCATCTCCGACGATGACTGCGAGCGGCTCTTCGACCGGTTCTTCCGCGCGGGCAACGCGCTCGAGCGGGCGATCCCCGGCACCGGCCTCGGCCTCGCGATCTGCAAGGGCATCGTCGATGCCCACGGCGGCCGCCTCGGCGTCACCTCGGCCCTCGGGCACGGCACCACGGCGACCGTGACACTCCCCCTGGAATCCCCCCTGACCGAAGCGGAGGACGACGATGAGCACTAGGCGACGCACCGTGCTCGTGGCGGAGGACGAGCCGCACCTGCTGCGGCTGGTGCAGTTCCGGCTCGAGCGGGAGGGGTACGACGTCGTCACCGCCGTCGACGGCCAGAGCGCCCTCGACGCGGTGTTCGACGTGCGTCCCGACCTGTGCCTGCTCGACGTGGTCATGCCGCGCCGCAGCGGCTGGGAGGTGCTCACCGAGCTGCGCGGCGACGAGCGCAGCCACGACCTCAAGGTGATCATGCTGACCGCCCGCGCGACCGACGCCGACATCCAGACCGGGATGCGGCTCGGCGCCGACGACTACCTGACCAAGCCCTTCTCGCAGCACGACCTGCGCGCCCGGGTCGCCGCCCAGCTTCCTGACTGACTTCGCGCGTGGCGGAGGCCTGCAGCGGGTATCGTGCCTCGGCCGATGGGGGAGACGCCCAAGATCACCGATCCGCTGAAGGCGCTCGAGGCGGCGAGGGCCGCGTTCGAGGACGGCGCCGACTTCACGATCGGGGTCGAGGAGGAGTTTGCGATCCTGGCAGCGGACGGCCTGGACATGACGGCCGGCTTCGAGCGTATCGACGCCGCCACCCGCACGGGGCCGCTCGCGGGGATGGTGGCCGGCGAGCTGATCCGCTCCGAGGTCGAGGTGCGCACCGGCCGGTGTGAGTCGTTCGCAGACGCCGCCGAGACGATGGCGCGGCGGCGCGCCGACGTGATCGCCGCGGCCGAGCGGCTGGGCTACCGGCTCTCGGCGACCGGCACCCATCCGTTCGCCCGCTGGCAGGACCAGGAGGTGATCGACACCCCGCACTACCACCTGGTCGAGTCGACGCTGCGCTACGTGGCCTGGCGCAACAACACGTTCGGCATCCACGTGCACACGGGCATCCGCGGCGCCGACCGGGCGATCGCGGTCACCGGGGCGCTGCGCTCGGTGCTGCCCGAGCTCCTGGCGGCGTCCTGCAGCTCGCCCTGGCTGGAGGGTCGCCACACCCACCTGCAGTCGACCCGCACGCAGATCTTCACCCGCTTCTTCCCCCGCTGCGGGATCCCCGACCGGTTCACCGGGTGGGACGAGTACGCGCAGTTCGTGCGCTTCCTGATCGACACCCGCTCGATCCGCGAGCACACCGAGATCTGGTGGAGCGTGCGCCCGCACCAGGCCTTCCCGACGGTCGAGATCCGCATCTGCGACGCGCAGCCGGAATTCGAGCGGTCGGTGGCGCTCGCAGGGCTGATGGTGGCGCTCTCGGCCCACTTCGCCCGCGAGTACGACGCGGGCCGGCCGCTGCCGGCGCACCCGCCGCGGATGCTCGAGGAGAACCTGTGGCGGGCGATCCGCTGGGGCATGCGCGGCGAGCTGATCGACCTCGATGCGGGCCGCTCGGTGCCGGCGCGGGCGCGCCTCGAGGCGCTGATCGAGCAGGTGGCGGAGGTCGCCGGCGAGCTGGGCATCGCCCCGCACCTGGGAGTGCTGCTCGGGCAGACCACCGCCGAGCGGTACGCGTCCGAGCTCACCGAGGGAGCGACCGTTCACGAGGTGTGGCCGCACGCGGTGCAGCGCACCCGCGACTCGGTGCTCGAGTGGCTTGCGGTCAGAGAGGAGGAGACGGGATGAGCGATGCCGGGCAGACCCCCCAGGAGGCGGCCGCGGAGTTCATGCGCACCGTGCCGGTGCAGGACGTCGTCGTGTCGATGGTGCAGACCGTGTTCGACGTCGGCTACCGCCGCACCGGCCTCGTCGGCGGCAGCGCCGACGAACACGACCTCGACCAGACGCGGCTTGCGATCGAGACCATCCGCGCGCTCCTGCCGGTGCTCGAGCAGGTGCTCGACGGCTCGTCGATGACCACGCTGCGCGGCGCGCTGTCGGAGCTCCAGCTGGCCTACGCCGACGCGGCGGCGCCGCCACCGGACGAGCCACCGCCGGGGCCGGCCGAGCCGCCGCCCGCCCAGCCGCCGCCTTCGGGCGGCCCCGTCACACCCGAGCGGCCGCGGATCTGGACGCCCGGAGGCGACGTATGAGCGCGACGGCCGAGATCGGCGTCTTCGGCGGCTCGGGGTTCTACTCGTTCCTCGAGGACGCCGAGGAGGTCACGGTCGACACGCCGTACGGCTCGCCGTCTGACCGGTTCACGATCGGCGACGTCGGCGGCAAGCGGGTGGCGTTCCTGCCCCGGCATGGCCGCAACCACCAGCTGCCGCCGCACGCCGTGCCCTACCGGGCCAACCTGTGGGCGATGCGGGAGCTGGGCGTGCGCCGCGTGATCGGCCCGTGCGCGTCGGGCAGCCTCGATCCGGGCCTGCCGCCGGGGACGTTCGTGGTCTGCGACCAGTTCGTCGACCGCACGAGCGGCCGCAAGGACACCTTCTACGACGGGCCGGTGACCACGCACGTGTCGGCCGCCGATCCCTACTGCCCCGACCTGCGCGGGATCCTGCTCGCCACCGGCCGGGAGCAGGGCATCGACATCCGCGACGGCGGCACCGTGGTCGTGATCCAGGGCCCGCGCTTCTCGACCCGCGCCGAGAGCAGGTGGTTCTCGGCGATGGGCTGGGGCGTCATCAACATGACCGCCTATCCCGAGGGCTGGCTCGCCCGCGAGCTCGGCCTCTGCTACGCCAACGTCTCGCTGATCACCGACTACGACGTCGGCCTCGAGGACGACACCACGATCGAGCCGGTCAGCCACGAGGCGGTCGTGGCCGTCTTCACCGAGAACAACGAGCGGCTGCGGCGGCTGCTCTTCGAGTCGATCCCGAAGATCGGCGGGCAGCCCGACGACATCTGCGCAAACGCGCTCGCCGGGGCGCGGTTCTAGGGCGCGCGTGGCGTTCGTCGAGGGCTCCGAGGCCCGCCTGCACTACGTCCAGCACGGCCGCGGCCCCGACATCGTGTGGGTCTCGGGCGGCGGCGGCCTGGCCGCGGACTGGCACCCGTACCAGATCCCGTTCTTCGAGCGCGAGTTCCGCAACACGACCTTCGACAACCGCGGCATCGGTCGCACCGAGTGCGAGGTGCCGATGCCCTGGCCGATCGAGGCCTTCGCCCGCGACGCGGCGGAGGTGATCGAGGCGGTGTGCGACCCCCCGGTCGCGATCGTGGGGCTGTCGCTGGGCGGCGCGATCGTGCAGCAGGTGGCCATCGACCGCCCCGACCTGCTGCGCTGCTGCATCACGATGGGGACGGGCGCGCGCAGCACGGGGTGGGGGTGGGACTACCAGAAGGCCGAGATCGACTGGCGCAAGGAGGGCGGCCGGCTCGACGGCATGATGGCGGTTGCCCACAACGCCATGATGATGTACCCCGCCCGCGTCCTCGGCGACCGCGAGCTGTGGCCGAAGCTCAAGGCCGACCTCGAGGCGTGGCTCTCGACCGACGACAACGAGCGCTCGCTGATCCCGCAGTGGGAGGCGAGCCTCCTCTTCGACCAGATGGAGGCCCTGCCGGCCTGCACCGTGCCGATGCACGTGATCGCGTTCAGCGAGGACGTCCAGGCGCCGCCCCAGGACGGCCGCGAGGTGGCCGAGCTGGCCGCCGCCGCCGAGTTCCACGAGTTCGAGGGGATGGGCCATTGCTCGATCTACGGGCACGCACAAGACGTCCTCAATCCGTTCATCCGCGACCTCGTCCTGCGCTACACATGAGGCGAAGCGGCGGCCGATGCCGCTGTTACAATCCGCCGGCTCGTTTTTCCCGGGTCTTTCTGTCTTCCGTCTTTAAGGAGTCCACCACGTGAGCTCGCTCGCTAGCCATGCTGTGCTGATTGCCCTCGTCTGCGGTGCGCTCGCGGTCATCTACGGCCTCGCCCTCACCAGGTGGGTGCTCAGCCAGCCCGCGGGCAGCGACCGCATGCGGGAGATCTCGGCGGCCATCCAGGAGGGGGCCGCCGCCTACCTGAAGCGCCAGTACACGACGATCGCCGGCGTGGCCCTCGTCGTGTTCATCGTCATCGGCGTCGCCGGCACGTGGACGTCCGACCTGGGCTGGAAGGTGGCCTTCGGCTTCCTGATCGGGGCCGTGCTCTCGGCGCTCACGGGCTTCATCGGCATGAACGTGGCGGTGCGCTCGAACGTGCGCACGGCCGAGGCCGCCAAGTCCGGCCTCGCGCCCGCGCTCTCGGTCGCGTTCAAGGGCGGCACGGTCACCGGCATCCTGGTCGTCGGGCTCGGCCTGCTCGGCGTCGGCGCCTACTTCGGCATCCTCGACAAGATCGGCAGCGGCACCCAGGCCCACCGCGACCTCGAGACGACGAAGGCGCTCGTGGGGCTCGCGTTCGGCGGCTCGCTGATCTCGGTCTTCGCCCGCCTGGGCGGCGGCATCTTCACGAAGGCCGCCGACGTCGGCGCCGACCTCGTCGGCAAGATCGAGGCGGGCATCCCCGAGGACGACCCGCGCAACCCCGCCGTGATCGCCGACAACGTCGGCGACAACGTGGGCGACGACGCCGGCATGGCCGCCGACCTGTTCGAGACCTATGCGGTCACGGTGGTCGCGTCGATGTTCCTGGGCGCGCTGTTCGGAAACCACGATGCGGTGATGCTGCCGCTGCTCCTGGCGGCGTTCTCGATCCCGGCGTCGATCGTCGGCACGATGTGCGTCCGCGTGTGGGGCAACATCAGCGTCATCTCGGCGCTGTATGTGGGCGTGATCGTCTCGGCCGTGATCTCGGCGCTGATCTACATCCCGGTGATCGCCAACACGGGCAAGCACTTCGGGTCATTCACCGGCGGTGCGAGCTCCACCAAGATCTACTTCTGCGGGCTGATCGGGCTCGTCATCACGGCCCTGATCGTCGCCATCACCGAGTACTACACGGGCACCCGCTTCGGCCCGGTGAAGCGGATCTCCGAGCAGTCGCTCACGGGCCATGCGACCAACATCATCGCCGGCCTCGCCGTCGGCATGCAGGCCACCGCCCTACCGGTGATCGTGATCGCCATCGGCACGGTCACGTCGTTCAAGCTGGCGGGCATCTACGGGATCGCGATCGCGGTCACCGCCATGCTCTCGATGGCGGGCATGGTCGTCGCGCTGGACGCGTTCGGGCCGATCACCGACAACGCGGGCGGCATCGCCGAGATGGCCGACCTGCCCCACGAGGTGCGCGACCAGGTCACCGACCCGCTCGACGCCGTCGGCAACACCACGAAGGCCGTGACGAAGGGCTATGCCATCGGCTCGGCCGGCCTGGCGGCGCTGGTGCTGTTCCAGTCCTACAGCGACGAGCTGGGCAAGAAGGTGGGACATCCCGTCACGTTCACGATCAACGACCCGTGGGTGCTGGCGGGCCTCCTGATCGGCGGCCTGATGCCGTTCCTGTTCGCGTCGCTCGCGATGGATGCCGTCGGCCGCACCGGCGGCCTGGTCGTCCAGGAGGTGCGGCGCCAGTTCCGGGAGATGCCCGGGATCATGGAGGGCACCGCCAAACCCGACTACGCCCGCTGCGTCGACCTGGTGACGCGGGCGGCCATCCGCGAGATGCAGCTGCCGGCGCTGATCCCGGTCGCGGTGCCGATCGTGGTCGGACTGATCTCCTACCAGGCCCTGGGCGGCCTGCTCGTGGGGACGATCGTGACCGGCCTCTTCCTGGCCATCTCGATGACCTCCGGCGGCGGCGCCTGGGACAACGCCAAGAAGCTGATCGAGGACGGCGCCCACGGCGGCAAGGGCTCCGACGCGCACGCCGCGTCGATCACCGGCGACACCGTCGGCGACCCCTACAAGGACACGGCCGGGCCGGCCATCAACCCGATGATCAAGATCACCAACATCGTCGCGATCCTGATCATCCCGCTCCTGGCCCGCTGACCGAAAAGCGGGGACAGTCCCCGGAACCCGGGGACTGTCCCCAAACCCGCACCGACCCAGACGTAATAATCACCGCATGCCGCTGAAGCGCCGTCAGGCCGGTGGGCTGCACCGAGTGCTCGGCACCGCCGCGCTGTTCTCGACGGCGTACGGCAACGTCGGCTCGTCGATCTACTACGCGCTCGGCCTGGTGACCGTCTACGCGCTCGGCATGACGCCGATCGCGTTCGCGGTCTCGGGCGCCATCTTCTTCTTCACCGCGGTCACCTACGCCGAGGCGACGGCCCGCTTCCCCGAGGCCGGCGGCTCGTCGTCGTTCACGCGGCACGCGTTCAACGAGGCGGTGTCGTTCTTCGCCGGCTGGGCGCAGATGCTGAACTACACGGTCACGATCGCGATCTCGGCGATCTTCGTCCCGCATTACCTGAACAAGTTCGATCCCAGCCTGAACCTGATCGGGCATCCGTGGGACATCGTCGGCGGCGCCGTCGTGGTCGGGTTGCTCGTGGCGATCAACATCGTCGGCGTGAAGGAGGCGGCCGGCCTCAACATCTTTCTGGCGCTGACCGACCTGGGCACGCAGGCGCTGCTCGTGATGATCGGCCTCGTCACCGTGTTCAGCCCGCACGTCCTGCAGACGAACATCCATCTCGGCACGGCGCCGACGTGGAGCAACTTCATCGTCTCCATCCCGGTGGCGATGGTGGCCTACACCGGCATCGAGACGGTGTCCAACATGGCCGAGGAGGCGATCGACCCGCCCCGCCACGTGCCCCGCTCGATCATGTACGTGGTGCTCGCGGTGTTCGCGATCTACGCCTTCCTGCCGTCGGTCGCGCTGTCCGCGCTGCCGGTCAAGCCGGCCACCCCGCTGCAGGTGAAGGAGTCGCACAGCGCGGTGCTCGCGTGCCCGAAGGCGGTGAAGCTCGGCGAGCAGACGTCCGACCTGGCCTGCAAGTTCGCGGGCGACCCGGTCGCCGGCCTGGTCGAGCACCTGAGCATCCCGAACACGATCAAACAGGGCTTGGCCTACTACGTCGCGATCCTCGCCGCGACGATCCTGATCATCGCGACGAACGCCGGCATCATCGGCGTGTCACGGCTGACGTACTCGATGGGACAGCACCGCCAGCTGCCGGAGGCGATCCGGCACGTGCACCCGAAGTTCAACACGCCGTACGTGGCGATCATCCTCTACAGCGTGCTCGCGGTGATCCTGATGATCCCGCCCGGGGCGATCGCGTTCCTCGGCAACCTGTACGCGTTCGGCGCCATGCTGTCGTTCACGCTCGCGCACGCCTCGGTGATCAAGATGCGGCGCACGCTCAGCTCGGCCGACATGCCCTGGCGCGGCCCGCTGTCGTTCCAGGTGGGCTCATACGACCTGCCGCTCTTCGCCGTGCTGGGCTTCATCGGCTGCGGGGCCTCGTGGCTGGTCACGGTCGCGCTGCACTTCAAGGACGGCGTCGCGCCGGTCGGGATCGCCTGGCTCGCCATCGGGATGATCGTGTACGTGGTCTACCGCCGCACTCAGGGCCTGCCGCTGACCGAGACGGTCACCGCGCCGCGGCTGATGGTCGGGCCGGCGGTCGAGGTCGAGTACCGCTCCATCCTGCTGCCGCTCACCGCGCACCGGGTCACCGACGAGATGACGGCGACCGCGCTACAGCTCGCGGCGGAGTCAGGCACGAAGCTCGTCGCCCTGTACCCGATCCCGGTGCCGATGAACCTGCCCCTGTCGGCGCCGATGGAGGCGGAGTCACGCCAGGCCGAGCGCGAGCTGAGCGAGGCGGCGGCGCTCGGGCGCGAGTACGGCGTCTACGTCATCCCCCGCATCGTGCGCACCCGCAACGTCGGCGAGGCGATCGTCGACGAGGCCCGCCAGCGCCGGTCGGAGATCATCGTGCTCGGCGCCGAGCAGCGCAAGCGCGGCGGCGAGCGCATGTTCGGGCGCGTGATCGACTACGTGCTCCGCAACGCCGACTGCCGCGTGATGGTCGGCACGCAGCCGACCGGGTGACGCGATGCTGCTCGTGAACCGCATCCTGTCGGTCGCCTTCATCGTGATCGGCGTCGTGCTCCTGGTCGAGACCGCCGTCCTGGGCGGCGGCGAGGTCGGGTTCGTGGCCGGCGCCGTGTTCATCGCGCTCGGGATCCTGCGCCGCCGGGCCCTGCGCCCGCCGAGGCCGCGCGCGTGACGGCTGTCGAATTCCGGCCCCGCCGTTCGTCCCTGTGGACGGAAGCCGGCACCGGCCGGCGAGACGAAGGGAGACGACGATGAAATATCTGCTTGCGATCTACGCCGACGAGACGGAGTGGGCGGAGCTCGGCGAGGACGACCGCCAGGCGATGTACGTCGAGTACGCCCGGTTCGCCGAGGACATGGGGCGGCGGGGGATGATGATCGACGGCGCCGAGCTGCGCCCGACGACGGCGGCCACGACGGTGCGCGTGCGCGACGGGCGCACGCTCGTCACCGACGGCCCCTTCGCCGAGACGAAGGAGCAGCTCGGCGGCTACTTCGTCGTCGAGTGCGAGTCGATCGACGACGCCATCGAGGCCGCCGGGCGGATGCCGACGGCGCGCAACGGGTGCATCGAGGTGCGGCCATTGGTGGAGCGGTAGGCGCCTCCGAGGCGGCCGCCGCCGCGTTTCGCGAGCACTGGGGACGCGCGGTGGCGGCGCTCATGCGCCGCTTCGGAGATGCGGACCTGGCCGAGGACTCGGTGCAGGAGGCGTTCGGCCGGGCCGCCGCGCGCTGGCCGGCCGACGGCGTGCCCGCCTCGCCGCTCGGCTGGATCGTGGCCACGGCCGGCAACCTCGCCGTCGACCGCCTCCGCCGCGAGCGCGCCCTGCGCGAGCGGCTGCCCAGACTGGCCGCAGAGCCCGCCGCGCCCGAGCCGGAAGCCTTCGAGGAGGACGACGTCGTGCCCGACGAGCGCCTGGAGCTGATCTTCACCTGCTGTCATCCGGCCCTCTCGGCCGAGGCCAGCGTCGCCCTGACCCTGCGGCTCGTGGCGGGCCTCTCGACCGCCGAGATCGCCCGTGCGTTCCTCGTCCCGGAGGCGGCCATGGCCCAGCGGCTGGTGCGGGCGAAGTCCAAGATCCGGATGGCGGGCATCCCGTTCGGGCGGCCGCCGGGGCATCTGCTCGCCGACCGGCTCGAGCACACGGCCGCCGTGCTCTACCTCGTCTTCAACGAGGGCTACTCGGCGTCGTCGGGTGACGATCTCGTGCGTCGCGACCTCTGCGACGAGTCGATCCGGCTCGCGCGGCTGCTGGTCGCGCAGCTGCCGGCAGAGCCGGAGGCGCGCGGGCTGCTGGCGCTGATGCTGCTGCATCACGCCCGGTCGGCGGCACGGACGACGGCCGCCGGCGAGATGGTGCTGCTCGAGCACCAGGATCGCAGCCGCTGGGACGCGGCCATGATCCGGGCCGGCGCGGCCGAGCTGCGCCGGGCGCAGCGGTCCGGCGCCCCCGGCCCCTACCAGCTGCAGGCCGCGATCGCCGAGCTGCACGCCCGCGCCGCGAGCTTCGAGGCCACCGACTGGGCCCGCGTGGCCGCGCTCTACGCCGACCTGGCCGCGATCGCCCCGTCGCCGGTCGTCGACCTGAACCTCGCGGCGGCGGTGTCGATGGCCGAGGGCCCGGCGCGCGGGCTCGAGCTCGTCGACGACCTGGCCGCCTCCGGCGCGCTTGACCGCTACCACCTGCTGCACGCCGCGCGGGCGGACATGCTGCGCCGGCTCGACCGCCCGGCGGATGCGCTTGCCGCCTACTCGCGCGCGCTCGAGCTGGCCCCGGGCGCGGCCGAGCGCGAGTTCCTGGAGCGCCGCCGCGGCGAGATGCGCCGCGCCCTGCCCGAGTAGCCAACCGGGGTCAGACCCCTTCTGGCGGGCGGCACTCGAAGCATCGCCATGCCGAGGCCCGCCAGAAGGGGTCTGACCCCGGTTGGCGGGCCGGCGGCGGCGGGCGTCAGTATTCTCTGCCCCAATGGCGCGCAAGATCCCGTCTCTGGGCCGGTTCCTGGGCGCCCCGTCGCTGTATGCGATGGCCTACGGCGAGATCTCCTCGTCGCTCTACTACGCGCTCGGCATCACGGCCGTCTACGCGCTCTCGCTGACGCCCGTCGTGTTCCTCGCCGCCGGGCTGCTGTTCGCGCTCGCGGCGGCGGCGTACGCCGAGGGCGGCGCCACCATCCCCGAGCCGGGCGGCTCCTCCGCCCTCTCGCGGCGGGCCTGGGGCGACCTGGCCGGCTTCATCGCCGGCTGGGCGACGGTGCTCGACTTCGTGATCGCGATCTCGCTCTCGGCGCTCTTCCTGCCCCACTATGTGGCGGGCGCGTTCGGCGAGCAGGGCACGTTCTCGGTGCGGCAGGCGGCGGCGCTGGCCGTCGCGATCCTGGTCGTGATCACGCTCGTGCGGCTGGTGCGGCGCACCGATGCCTACTCGGCCGGCGTGGCCGTGGCGGCGCTCGACCTCGTCGTCCAGGTCAGCCTGGCGGTGCTCGGCCTGGCGCTCCTGTTCTCGTGGAGCGCGCTCACGCACAACATCGACCTCGGCACGGTGCCGACCTGGAACGCGCTCGCGTTCTCGTTCCCGATCGCCATGATCGGCTACACCGGCCTCGAGAAGGTGTCGAGCGTGGCCGCCTACGCCAAGGACCCCGAGCGGTCGGTGCCCGACAGCGTGCGCTCGTCGGTGTTCACGGTCGTCATCGTCTACGCCGCCGTTGCGACGGCGGCAGCGTCGGCCTTCCCGACCCGGCTCGCCCCGCACCACCCTGCCGGCGGCACGACGAGGCTCGGCCACTACTGGGTGAACGACCCAATGCTCGGCCTCGCCAACCGGATCGGCGCGCATTTCCCCCACTGGATCCACGTGAGCCTGGTGTTCGGGGTCGGCCTGACGGCGACCGCGATCCTCCTGATGGCCATCTCGACCAGCTTCTCCGGCTGCGGCCGCCTGGCCGAGACGATGGGCCGCCACGATCAGCTCCCGGCGGTCTTCGGCCGCACCAGCCGCCGGGTGATGCATCCGCCGGCGGCCATCGCCGGCGTCGGCCTGCTGGCGATCGGCTTCATCGTCGTCGGCGCGCTCTATCGCGGCCAGGAGGAGCTGACGCTGGCGTCGCTCTACAGCTTCGGCATCCTGATCGCGTTCATGATGACGCAGGCGTCCGTGGTGTGGCTGCGCATCGTCGCGCCCGACCTCCCGCGGCCGTTCATGATGAAGGGCAACATGTGGATCCGGGGGCGGCTGATCCCGATCACCTCGGTGGTGGGGACGGTGCTCGCGTTCATCGCCTGGGTGGTCGCGCTCGGGACGCATCCGGGAGCACGCGTCGTCGGCCCGCTGTGGATGGCGGCCGGCCTCGCCCTCTACGTGGCCGTGCGCGTGCGGGCGGGCCTGCCGATCATCGAGAGCGTCGACCAGGGAGGGCCGCCGCCGATCGACGTGACCGAGATCGCCTACTCCACGATCGTCGTCCCGCTGGAGCGCCTCGACGCCATCGCCGAGGAGACGATGGCGTCGGCCTGCCGTCTCGCGGTCGATTCCGGTGCGGTCGTGGTCGGCGTGAGCGCCCTCTACGTGCCCGTCCGCGAGCCGATCGATCGGCCGCTGCCGGAGCGCGAGCGCGAGGTGGAGGAGGTGCAGGCGCTCGCCGCGTCGCTGGCGTCGGAGTACGGCGTCGAGTACAAGGCGGTCGTCGCGCGTACCCGCAGCCCCGGTCGGCTGGTCGTCGATGCGGCCGTCGAGTACGGCGCGCAGTTGATCATGGTGGGGTCGCCGTACAAACGCCGCCTCGCCCGCAGCCTGCACGAGGAATTCTTCGGCCAGACGGTCGATTTCATCCTCCGCAAGGCGCCCTGCCGGGTGATCGTGACGCACTTCCCGGCCGAGGTTGCAGAGGAGGGCGCCGGTGTGTAAAGTAATGTCAACTTGAAGCGCTCCGTCCTTCACGATCCCGATCTGCGCCGCCTCATGACCTCGGCGGTGCTGGTCGTGGCCGGCACCGAGGCCACGGCGATCGTGCTGGCCCTGAGCGTGCTTCGGATGACCGGCAGCACCTACTGGGTGTCGGCCGTGCTCGCGGCGTCGCTGGGTCTCGCGATGCTCCTCGGCCCGTTCGGCGGCGTGGTCGCCGACCGCTACGACCGCCGCCGGGTGCTGACGGGGGTCGCGCTTGCCGAGACGGTCATCTTCGCGACGGCGGCACTGGCCGCTACCCGCCCGTGGGAGCTGCTGGCAGCAGCCGCCCTGGCCGCGGTCGCCGCGGTGCCCTATGGGCCCGCTCAGGCGGCGGCGGTGCAGGCCCTGATCTCGGACGAACGCCTGCCGGGGGCGAACGCGGCGTTGTTCGGGTCGAATCAGGTGGCTGTGCTGGTGGCTCCCGCGGCGGCGGGAATCGTGTTCGCGCTGGTCGGGGGGCGGGCGGCGATGGCCGTCATCGCGCTCGCGTATGCGGCGGCGGCGGCGGCCATCGCCCGCCTGCACGGCCAGACCCGCCCCGAGCCGGAGCCGCGGCGCGGCTTCGTGCGCGAGGCTTCGGCCGGCTTCGGCGAGCTGGTGCGGGCGCGGATGGTGCTCGTGACCACGGTCGCCGTGGCGGTCATGATCGCCGTCGACGGCGCCGTCGTGGTGGCCATGATCCCGCTGGCCGGGAGGTTCCATCTCGGCGGCAGCGGCTTCGGCATCGAGATGAGCGCGTGCGGGCTCGGCATGCTGGCCGGGTCGTGGCTCGCCGCGCGCCTGACGGCGCGGCGCGACCCGCTGCACGTCTTCGGCCTGGGCTCGGCGGCGTTCGGGCTCGGCATCGGCCTCGTCGCGGTCGCCCCGGTGTTCCCGCTCGTCCTCTTCGGCCTGGCGCTCTCCGGCGCCGGCAACGGCCTCTTCGGCACGGCCGAGATGCTGATCTACCAGCGCCACCTGCCGAACCGGCTGATGGGCCGTGTCCGGGCCGCGGCCGTGTCGATCCTGAACGGCACCTACGCGCTCTCGATGGTGTGCGCGGGCACGCTCATCCACGTGCTGGGCGTGCGCGGCGTGTTCGCCCTCGGCGGCCTCGGGGGCGCGATCGCCACGGCGATCGTCATCGCCGCCGCGGTCACTCCGAGCGTACGAGCACCGGCAGCACTACAGGCGCGGATCGGCTGAAGCCGAGGCCGGCGACGGCCCGCGCCGCCGCCCGCACCGAGCCCTCGCGGGCGCGGTGGGTGAGGATGACGATGTGGACGCCCGCGCCGGAGTGCTGCACGACCTGCGCCACCGACACGCCCCGGTCGCCCAGCGCGCTGGCCACCTGGGCCAGCACGCCCGGCTCGTCGTCGACCTCGAAGCGCAGGTAGAACGGGCTCTGCAGGTCGTCGAGCGGTAACCGGTGCAGCTCGCGGTAGTAGCCGTCGTGCTGCAGGAACCCGGTGCCGGAGGTGCCGATCACGGCCAGCAGGTCTCCGATCACGGCCGTGGCCGTCTCCTGGCCGCCCGCGCCGGGGCCCTCGAGGATCACCTCCCGGATCGAGCTTCCCCGCAGCATGACGGCGTTGAACGCGCCCTGCACCGACGCCAGCGGGTGGTCGGCGGCGAGCAGGCACGGATGCACGCGCGCGACGACGGCGCCGTCCACCTGCATCGCCGAGGCGATCAGCTTGACCTGGTAGCCGAGCGCGGCGGCGTGCTTCACGTCCATCAGATCGAGCCCGTCGATGCCGACATGGTCGACGTGGTCAGAGTGCACGCGGGTGTGGAACGCGATCGACGCCAGGATCGCGATCTTGGCGGCGGCGTCGGCGCCGGTGACGTCCTCGGTCGGGTCGGCCTCGGCGTAGCCCAGCTCCTGGGCCTCGCGCAGCGCGGCCGCGTAGGAGTCGCCGGCGGTCACCATCCGGGTGAGGATGAAGTTGGTCGTGCCGTTGACGATGCCGTCGATGCGGTGCACGCCGCTCACGATCAGCGATTCGCGCAGCACCTTCACGACCGGGATGGCGGCGCAGACGCTGGCCTCGAACCGCAGCTGCACCCCGCGCCGCTCGGCCTCGGCGAAGAGCTCCTCGCCGTGGCGGGCCAGGAGCTGCTTGTTGGCCGACACGACCGACTTGCCGGCCGCCATCAGCTCGAGCACGTGCGTGCGGGTGGGCTCGATGCCGCCCATCACCTCGGCGACGACCGCGATCGCCGGGTCGTCGCGCAGCCGGGCGAAGTCGGTGGTGAGCAGACCGGCCGGCGCCTCGGGGTGGCGGCCGGGATCGCGCACGAGCGCGGCGGCGACGACGACCGGCCCGCCGGTCACCCGCTCGATCGCCTCGGCGCCGTCGCCGAGGAGCCGGTGCACGGCCGAGCCGACCGTGCCGAAACCGAGCAGCCCGATGCGGATCTCGCTCATCGCCGCGACGATAGTGGAACGCTGCGCACGGCAGGCACAGGCCCGGTCCAGGCTGTACGCTTCAAGCCATGAAAGTGCTCATCGTCGGATGCGGGCGGGTGGGGTCGAGCCTCGCCCTGCGCATGACCGGCGAGGGGCACGATGTGACCGTCATCGACGAGGATCCGGAGGCGCTCGCGCGGCTGCCCGAGGACTGGCCCGGGCGGTTCTTGCAGGGCCACGGCCTCGACACCGACGTGCTCATCGACGCGGGCATCGAGAGCGCCGACGCCGCCATCATCGCCACCGACGGCGACAACACGAACATCGTCATCGCCCAGGTGGCGCAGAAGCGCTTTGGCGTGCCCTGCGTCGTCACACGCATCCTCGACCCGGCCCGGGCGGCCTTCTACTCCACGCTCGGCCTGCAGACGGTGTGCGCGACCTCGGCGGTGATCGACACGGCCTTCAAGGCCATCTGCGACAACCCGGGCCGGGCCGCGTAGGAAACGGCGGCAGGGCGCGTGTACATCCTGATCGCGGGTGGGGGCAAGGTGGGCTCGAACCTCGCCTCGACGCTACTCAAGATGGGCCACGAGGTGACGCTGCTCGAGAACGATCGTGAGCGCTACGCCCGCCTCGAGGAGCGGTTCGAGCACGTCGTCCGCTACGGCGACGCCACCGAGCTCTTCGTTCTGGAGCGGGCGGGCGTCGAACGCGCCGACCTGGTGGTCGCCGTGACCGGCGACGACGAGGACAACGTGATCGTGTGCCAGGTCGCCAAGGAGAAGTACGGGGTGGCCAAGTGCATCGCCCGGGTGAACGATCCGCGCAACCAGCCGCACTTCGACATGGTCGGGGTCGGCCTGACGGTGTCGGCGACGGCCACCATCCTCGCGCTGATCGAGCACGAGCTGCCCGAGCACGAGCTGGTGACCCTGCTCGACCTGCGCCGCGAGAACCTCGAGATCGTCGAGTTCGCGATCGACGACCGGTCGCCGGCCGCGGGCCGCTTCGTGCGCGATCTGAACCTGCCCACCAAGTCGCGGCTGATCTCGGTGACGCGCGACGGCCGCGCCGAGATCGCCATCGGCGACACGGAGCTGCGGCCGGGCGACCTGGTGATGGCGATCCTCGAGCCGGGCGCCGAGGACGATCTGAAACGGGTGCTCATGCCCGTGCGTGCCTAGCTCGATGCCGCCGGGACTGATCGAGCGCTACCGCGACCGGCTGCCGGTGAGCGCGGCGACTCCGGTCGTGACGCTCGGCGAGGGCTCGACGCCGCTGCTCGAGGCGCCGCGCGTCTCGGAGCGCACGGGCTGCCGGGTGCTGCTGAAGTACGAGGGCGCGAACCCGACCGGGTCGTTCAAGGACCGGGGGATGACGATGGCGGTCTCGAAGGCCCTCGAGGAGGGCGCGCACGAGGCCGTCTGCGCCTCGACGGGCAACACCTCGGCGTCGGCCGCCGCCTACTGCGCCCGCGGCGGCCTGCGGCTCGTGGTCGTCCTGCCGGAGGGCGCCATCGCCCGCGGAAAGCTCGCCCAGGCCCAGATCGCCGGCGCGCGCGTGATCGCCGTGCAGGGCGACTTCGACGACGCCCTCGGGCTCGTCCGCGAGCTCGTCTCGCGGCGCGACGTGGCGCTCCTGAACTCCGTCAACCCGTACCGCCTCGAGGGCCAGAAGACGGCGGCCTTCGAGGTGGTGGAGCAGCTCGGCGCGGTGCCCGACTGGCTGGCGCTCCCGGTGGGCAACGGCGGCAACATCACCGCCTACTGGAAGGGGTTCGGCGAGATCGGGGCTGCGCCGCACATGCTCGCCGGCCAGGCCGAGGGCGCCGCCCCGCTGCTCACCGGCCGGCCGGTGGCGAGCCCCGAGACGGTGGCGACGGCGATCCGGATCGGCAACCCGGCCCGCCTCGACGAGGCGCTCGCGGCGCTCTCGGAGTCGGCCGGCGGCGTGCGGGCGCTGCCCGACCACGCGATCCTGGCCGCCTACCGCCTGCTCGCGCAGGAGGAGGGCGTGTTCTGCGAGCCGGCGTCGGCCGCGTCGGTCGGCGCGCTCCTGGCCGCGAGCGCCGACGGGCTCGTCGAGCCGGGCTCGACGGTCGTCTGCGTGCTGACCGGGCACGGCCTGAAGGACCCCGACACGGCGGGTGCCGAGGGCGCCGAGATCCTGCGCTGCCCGCCGCACATCGATCGCCTCGAGGAGCTCGCCTTCGCCCGCGAGGCGGTCCTTGCCTGACGGGCTGACCGTCACCGCCCCGGCGTCGTCCGCCAATCTGGGGCCGGGCTTCGACTGCCTGGCCGTGGCGCTCGAGCTGCGCAACGAGATCGTCCTGCGGCGGCGAGCCGAGGACGAGATCAGGGTGACCATCGCGGGCGAGGGTGCGGGCAGCGTGCCGGCGGGCGCCGCCAACCTGTTCGTGCGCGCGTTCGCCTCGACGGGAGCAGACACGCGCGGCCTCGACGTCGCCATGCGCAACCGCGTCCCGCTCGCCCGCGGGCTGGGATCGAGCGCCGCCACGATCGCGGCGGGCGTCGCCGCCGGCCTGGCCTGGCAGGGAAGCGGGGCCGACCCGCTGCCGGCGGCGGCCGCGCTCGAGGGGCATCCCGACAACGTCGCGGCCGCTCTGCACGGTGGGCTCACGCTTGCGTGGACGGCCCCGGACGGCGCGCGGGCGCTGCGCCTGCGCTCCTGCCCGGTCGAGTTCGTCGCCGTCGTCGCCGCTGGGCGAGCTCGCGACGGAGCGGGCGCGGGCGGCGCTGCCCGCGCAGGTCGGCCACGCCGACGCGGTGCACACAGCGGCCCGCGCGGCGCTGCTCGTGGCGGCGCTCGAGGAGGCCCGCACCGACGTCCTCTCCGAGGCGCTCGACGATCGCCTGCACGAGCCCTACCGCGCGGCATTGGTGCCGCTGCTCGGCGCCGTCCGTGAGCGGCTGGCCGGCCTGCCGGCGTTCGGCGCGACGCTCTCCGGCGCCGGGCCGTCGGTGCTCGTCTGGTGCGAGCAGGGTGGTGCGGAGGCGGTCGCGCGCGGCCTGGACGGCCTGGGCGCGCAGCCGGTGCCGCTGGTCGTGGCCGACCGCGGCGTGACCGTGGCGTGAGGTGATCTAGGGCTTGCGGCGCACGTCCGGCCCGCGCCGGCCGAGCGCGGCGTAGGCGAGCGTCTGCAACGACGCGTTCAGCTCGTGCATCTCCTCGGCGATCCGGTTCAGGCCCTCGAGACCGTCCAGCCGGCGCCCGATCACCTCGAGCTCGTGGCGGAGCAGGTCGATCCGCTCGAGCAGGATGTCGAGGCGGCGGTCGCCCTCGTCCATCATCGCGCCGTCGCCCGCTCTCCGAGCACCAGCTCGACGAGGTCGTTCGGGGTCGCCAGGGTCGTGACCGACGGGATCCCGTGCTCGGCGCCCGCCCACCCGGCCGCGGCGGCGCCGACACCGCTCTCGGCCACGGCCGCGAGCGCGCCCGCGTCCTCGGCCACCACGAGCGCCTGGTCGCGCGTGATCGCGAGCTCGTCGGCCAGGCCGACCGCCACCGCGGGCGACGTCCCCTCGGCGATCCGCTCGATCCGGCGGCCGAGGCCGAGGTGATGGACGACGATGCGGGTCGCCTCGTCGGGGCCGGGTGACCAGCAGGCGAGCGTCACCCCGGCGGACCCCAGGCGGCGCAGCGCGGCGTTCAGCGCGGGGTCGGGGCGCAGGCGAAGGGGAATGTGATCCTCGTAGTAGCGGGCGAGCTCTCCCCGCCAGCTGCCGACGTCCGAGCTGGCCCACAGGTCGAGGGCGGTGATCGTGAGAGCGCGCGCGGGCGGCAGCGTGTCCGGGTCGAGCGGCTTCACCCGTCCGAGCTTGCGCACGACGTGGGCCACCGCCGCGGCGAAGAGGTCGTCGGTGTCGGCCAGGGCTCGTTCCGAGAGGATGACCACCTGCATGGCCGATCAGAGTAGCGCCTCGGCGCGCGGCCGGGCCCGGGTGTCACACGCCGCGTGACACTTCCGGCGCGCAGTTGCGGCCGCGGCGGTCTGGAGTCGTGACGGGCGCGGGCGACACGATGAGGCTACCCCCCGTCTCCCCGAAAGGACCTCCCGTGAACCTCCGTTCACTCGTGCTGGGCGCAGCGACCGCCGCCGCGCTGCTCGGCACCGCGCTCGCCCCGGCCGCCGCCCAGGCCGGGACGTACTCGATCACCCTCGACACCGCCAAGGACACGAGCGGGTGGTCGTTCACCGGTTCGAGCGGCTTCTCCGGCTGTGCGCTACGCCTCCACCCGGGCCCGTGCGGCGACGACGACGTGCCCAACCCCACACCGCTGCGGATCTTCGGCTTCGGCCAGGCGGCCAAGCTCGCCAACGCCTGGTGGCAGTGGGACGCCCCGGCCACGACCACGATCGCGTCCGGATCGCTGTCGGTGAACTACAAGACCGCGGCCACCGGAACCTCCGCCTACATGAAGGCGCGGCTGCGCAGCGAGTCGTTCCCCGCATCGGCGCAGGTGCACTCGGCCACGGGCAACGCCTCCGACACGTGGTCGATCCCCTCGGGGAACCAGGTCGTCGGCGTCTTCCTGAAGACCGATGTCGCCCGCGACTACACCGACAAGTGGAACAACAACCTCAAGGTCACCGCCCTCACCGCGACGCTGACCGACGACACGGCCCCGGCCGTCGCCCTCTCGGGCGCGCTCGCCGACGGGACATGGCACAACGAGAGCCAACCGGTGCCTCTGACCGTGACGTCGACCGACGCCGGCGCGGGCGTCGCGTCGGCGACGCTGGCCCAGGCGGGTGCCACGCTCGCCGCCGACTCGGTGGCCCGTCAGAGCGGCATCCACGCGGGCCTGACCGCCTACTCGCATGACCTGGCGACGGCGCCGGCGGCCCTCGGCGACGGCATCCACACGCTCGAGGTGACCGTGGCCGACGCAGCCGGCGAGCGGGCGGTCGCGCCGGTTGTCGTGCGCGTCGACGCGCATGCACCCGTCGCCACGGCGATGCTGCCGGCCGGCTCGACCACCGACCAGCGCGCGCCGGTCTCGTTCTCGGTCGATCCCGGCCCGAGCGGCCTCGGCCAGTTCGATGCCAGCGTCGACGGCGCCCCGATGACGATCGCCGGGAACGACGCCACGTACGTTCCCGCCGCCGACCTCGCCTACGGCACCCACACGGTCACCTGGCACGCGACCGACGGTGCCGGCAACGTCCGCGATGGGTTCTGGACGTTCACCGTGCGCGACGCCGTCGCGCCCGTGCTCTCCGATGTGCGCCCCGACGACGGATCGTCGACCTCCGACGCGACGCCGGTCATCTCCGTGGCCGTCGCCGACGCCGGCGTCGGCGTCGATCCGGCGTCGATCGCGATGACGGTCGACGGCAACGACGTCTCGGCTCACGGCGCCTTCGCGGCCGGCAGGTTCACCTACACGCCGAGCGCGCCGCTCGGGTTCGGGCAGCACACGGTGGTCGTGCGCGCGAGCGACCTCGCCGGGAACCGCTCGGCGGCGCTGACCTGGTCGTTCGACGAGCGTGACGACACGCCCCCGGCCGTCTCCGGCCGCACGCCCCTCCCCGGGAGCACCGTCCCCGGCGCCTCCGCGATCGGGTTCGACGTGAGCGACGCCGGCGCGGGCGTCGACCCGGCCGGGCTGCACGTGGTGCTCGACGGCTCCGACGTCACCGGCTGGGGTGCGTACGCCGCCGGCCACTTCGGCTATGCACCCGGCACGCTCAGCGCCGGCGTGCACACGGTCTCGGTGACGGCCGCCGACAGGGCCGGCAACGTCGCCGGGCCGGTGAGCTGGCAGTTCGCAGTGGCCGATCCGGCCGTCCTGCGGCTCGCCGCCCAGGGGCCGGCGTCCATCCTGGCCGGCAACCGCGCCAGCTTGCGCTTCGTCGCCACCGGGAGCGGTACGCCACTCGCCGGGGTGCGCGTCGCGATCTCGATCGCGCCCGGCCGGACAGCGCGGGTTCCGCGTCGTCCGCACGCTCACGACCGGGAGCGCCGGAGCGGTGTCGTGGTCGGTGGCGCCGCTGCGCACGACCGCCTACCGAGCGGCGCTCGAGGCGGCCCCGGCCGTGACCGCCGCGCGGAGCATCGCGGTCATCCAGCGCGTCGCCCTGAGCGTCGACCACCTGCGCATTCACGCCGGTGGCGCGGTGCGCCTGGCGGGATTCGTGTTCCCCGGCCATCCCGGCGGCTGGGTGCGGGTGCAGCTCCTGACCGGCACGGGCTGGCGCACCGTGGCGCGGCCGCACCTCGGCGCTGCCTCCCGGTACGCGAAGACCGTGGTCGCCGGCATCCCCGGCCGCTACGTCCTGCGGGTCGTCGCTCCGGCCACTGCTGCGAACGCGATCGGCCGCAGCCGCACCGTGACGGTGCGCGTGCGCTGACCCTCCGCCTCTCGATCTCGCCCGCGACGACCCGGCCCCATCCAGCCGGGTCGTCGCTGTCCTGCGGACCTCCGCCGCGACCTGTAGCATCTGCCGCGTTCGGTTCTCAACAAAGGAGATAGGGAAATGCGAAACAAGCTGGCTATTGCCGGCGCGCTCGTTGTGACCGCCGCGACGTGCCTTGGCATTGGCATCGCCCAGGGCGCCTCCTCGCCGGCCAACTCCGGCGCCGTCCATCACTCCTCCCATCAGCCCGCGCTTACGCCGTTCAAGGGCAGCGCGGCGACGCTGTTCGCGGTCGTGTCCTCCACCGGCACCCTGTCCCGCGGCTACGGGGCCCTGTCGTCCGCCCACGAGGGCACCGGCTCGTACCAGGTGCTGTTCAAGCGCGGGATGCGCAAGTGCGCGTACGTCGTCACCCTGGGCACGGCGGGGTCGACCGGGACACCGCCGATCGGATATGGCGGCGTCGTCGGCCGTAACGGCCACGTGAACGGTGTCTACGTCCAGACGTTCGACGCCTCAGGCAACCTCGCCGACGCGGGCTTTCACATCGTTGTGAGCTGCCCGCCGCTGTAGCGATCCGACCCGGGAGGGGCCGCGCCTCGGCCCCTCCCGGCCACCTCCGGGCGGCCCGGTAGAATCCGTCTGGTGAGCGCCTGCCTGACTTCTGACCGTCTTTCCGGCGTCGCGGGGTGAGCGCGGCGGGCGCCGCCACCAACGCGCTGCTCGACGCGCTCAACCCCCAGCAGCGCGAGGCGGTCGAGCACACCGACGGGCCGATGCTGGTCGTCGCGGGCGCCGGGTCGGGCAAGACCCGCGTGCTCACCCATCGCGTCGCCCACCTGATCGAGTCGGGCTCCGCGGCGCCCAGCGAGATCCTGGCGATCACGTTCACCAACCGGGCTGCGAACGAGATGAAGGAGCGGGTGCAGCAGCTCGTCGGCGGGCGCACGGCGGCGCGCATGTGGGTGATGACGTTCCACGCGGCCTGCGGGCGGCTGCTGCGGCGAGACGCCGAGCGGATCGGCTACCGGTCGAGCTTCACGATCTACGACCAGGCCGACCAGGTGCGGCTGGTCAAGGCGTGCATCGAGGAGCTCGAGCTCGACCCCAAGCGGTTCGCGCCGCGCGCGGTGCACACCGCCATCTCGCGGGCCAAGGACCGGCTGCTCACGGCCGAGGCCTACGGGGATCAGGTGGGCAACTTCTTCGAGCAGACGGTGGCCAGCGTGTACACGCTGTACCAGCGCCGCCTGTACGCCGCGAACGCGATGGACTTCGACGACATGATCCTGCAGACCGTGCTCATGCTCGAGGCCGACCCCGAGGCCCGCGCGGCCTGGCAGGAGCGCTTCAGCCACATCATGGTCGACGAGTACCAGGACACAAACCATGCCCAGTTCCGGCTGTTGTCGGCCCTGGCCGAGAAGCATCGCAACATCGCCGTCGTCGGCGACCCCGACCAGTCGATCTACGCGTTCCGCGGCGCCGACATCCGCAACATCGCCGAGTTCGAGCACGACTTCCCCGGCGCCCGCGTGGTCGCGCTCGAGCAGAACTACCGCTCGACCCAGGCCATCCTCGACGCCGCGAACGCCGTCATCGCCCGCAACCCCGACCGCCGGCCCAAGAAGCTCTGGTCCGAGCTCGGCCGCGGCCTGCCGGTGCGGGTGGTCGAGTCCGACGACGAGCACTCCGAGGCCCGGTTCGTGGCCGGCGAGATCAGCCGCGCCCTGGACGAGGGCGCCGGGCCGGCCGACGTCGCCGTCTTCTACCGCATGAACGCGCAGTCGCGCGTGCTCGAGGACGTGCTGGTGCGCCAGGGCGTCGGCTACCGGGTGGTGGGCGGCCCGCGCTTCTACGAGCGGGCCGAGATCAAGGATGCGATCGCCTACCTGCAGGTGCTGCACAACCCGGCCGACGAGGTGTCGCTGCGGCGGATCGTGAACCAGCCGCGGCGCGGCATCGGCGCCGCCTCGCTCGAGCGGCTGGCCGCACACGCCGGTCAGATGAACTGGACGCTGCTCGAGGCGATCGAGCACTCGAGCGCGGTGCCGCTCGGCACGGCAGCCGGCGCCCGCGTGCGCGAGTTCGCGGCCCTGCTCGCCGATCTCGGCGACCTGGTGGCGACGGCGACGCCGGCCGAGCTGCTCGAGCAGGTGCTCGAGCAGACGGGCTACCGGGCGATGCTCGAGGCCGAGCGCACCTTCGAGTCGCAGGGCCGGATCGAGAACCTGGACGAGCTCGTCGGCGTCGCCCGGGAGTTCGTCGAGCGCGGGGAGGAGGACGCCTCCCTTGCGACCTTCCTGCAGGAGATCTCGCTCTACTCCGACTCCGACTCGCTGTCGGAGCCGCGGCCCGAGGTGACCCTGATGACGCTGCACAACGCGAAGGGGCTCGAGTTCCCGATCGTGTTCGTGATCGGCCTCGAAGAGGGCCTCTTCCCGCATCAGCGCTCGCTGGACGAGGGCGACGAGGCCGAGGAGCGGCGGCTCTGCTACGTCGGCATGACGCGCGCCCGCCAGTCGCTCACGCTGACCCACGCGCACAGCCGCACCATCTTCGGCGTGCGCGGCTACAACCTGCCGTCGCGCTTCCTGAGCGAGCTGCCCGCCGACGAGATCGAGCGCGAGCGGCGGGCGCCGGCGTGGCAGGCGCCGCCCATGCCCGCGGGCGCCCGCGGCCCCGAGCAGGCCGTGCCCAACCTCTCGATCGGCGACGAGGTGCGCCACGCCACCCTCGGCGAGGGCACCGTGATCGGCCTCGACCGCGACGTGGTGGCGGTGCGCTTCCGCGAGGACGGCTCCGAGCGGCGGCTGATGCTCGGCTACGCCCCGCTCGAGCGCATCTGAGCCTCCCGGGGCGGTGGTGTTGCCCCCGCGCTTCCCCGCCCGGTATCCTGCACCGCGCTGCACAGGTTGACATGGGGCGGTTAGCTCAGTTGGGAGAGCACCAGCTCGACAAGCTGGGGGTCACTGGTTCGAGCCCAGTACCGCCCATCCCCCGCAAACCCTCTCCAGGACTGGGTTTGCGGGCCTCGGGCCAGGGAGGTGACCGACACGGATTTTGCCCCGTGGCCACTTTTTGGCCGCTTTGGGGCGGGGAGCGGCTGTGACGGCCGCCCCTCCCGTCCCAGGTGTGTCGCGGTGCACGTGGTACTCGACCAGGCCGAGGAGCACAGTCCACCCCGTGCCTGACGCGCCCGAGTTGGAGGTCGTCCGTGAGCGACCTGGCCGAGCTGCCGCGATTGCCGTAGGCGGCTGAGCCTCTTCAGGCCGCGTGCTGGAGGATCTGGATGTGAGGCTGTTGTCCTGCTCGGACGTGAACCGTCGCATGGGGTTCTTGGGCGAGCGGGATCGCACCCTGGTAGAGGACGGCGGTGACCGTGTACCTGCCCGGTAGGAGCTTCAGCTGGAAGTGCCCCTCGCGATCCGCGGTGAACCGTCGCGCCACGCGCCTTCCCGAAGCGGTGAACCCGGTGACCAGCATGGGCGCCGACCTGATAGGCCGGATATCGGATCCGCCCGAAACCTGGGTTAGGCCGCCTTCGACCACGACGTCGCCCGTCACGACGGCAACCGCGGTCGGGCCAGCCGCCCGAGGCGCCGTTGGCTCCGTCGAGTGCCATCCGAACCACGTGAGCCCCAAGACAATCGCCGCAACCACCGCTGTGCCTACCCACCGTCGGCGCCCGCTTCCGAGCCAGACGAGGCCTGGTTGCCTGGAGCCGTCCGAGCCGCCAAGTGCGAGGTCAGTCTGAGTCATACGACACACACTAGACGCGTCTCCAGCCACCAAAGTTCCTGACGTCGGGTGGCATCCGCCCGAGCCCCGCGAGCCGCCAGGAAGCGGCCCGCCCGGTTCGACCAAATCAGCCAGCAGCACGGCCCGCAGGTTCCGCGCAGACCGGCCGCACGAACCGGGCCGCCCTGTGGGCACCGGGCAGCGCAGCGGACGGGTCGGACACCGCTGCAAAGCCCACCTCGGACTACACGGCCGTGCCCACCCAGGCCGACGTCGCCGACATCGCCCACCTCGCCAGCCCGGTGCGCAAGGACGACCTGGCCGACCATCATGGCCGAGAACCGACGCGGGCCCTTGGGGTACGGGGATGGTGACGCGGCGGCGCGCGACACCCCACCCATATGGGTGGTCCTGCCTCCCCGGATCGCAGGTAACCGGGCTGTCGCGTGTTCTTAACACAAAGCACTATCGACAAGTATCGACCCTGCATGTCGCAAAAACCACCTATATCCGGCCGGATTGAGGTCGCCGTCTTCGATGCCGGCGAGATCTCGCGCATGGGCGCGCGGCTCGCGCTCGAGTCCGACGGTGGCGTCTTCGTGACGGGCGAGGCGGATGACGAGACGTCGGCCCTCGCCGTCCTCGCGGCCGGCTCGTACGATGTGGTGCTCATCGATGTCGGTCTGCCCCCGGCGCCCACTGCCGCCCTTGCCCTCGTCGCTGCCGTTCGCAGGGCGGGCGGCCATCCCGTCGCCATGGGCGCCCACGCAGACCCGGATACGGTCTTCGCGGCGCTCCGCGCCGGCGCCGCCGGGTATCTGACGAAGGAGATGCCCGCCGCGGCCTGGGGCCGCGCGGTCGCCGCCGCCGCGCGCGGGGAGACCTCGGTACCAAGGTCGATCACGGCGCTCCTCGTCGACTACGTGCGCGCTCACTCCGCCGCGACGCCGCTGGCCGTGCTGATGCCGTCCGAGCAGCGGCTGACGAGGCGCGAGCTGGTGGTGCTGGAGTCGGTCGCGCGGGGGCAGACGAACCGGGCCGTGGCGGCGGAGCTCTCGATCTCGGTCGAGACGGTGCGAAGCCACGTCTCGCACATCCTGGCGAAGCTCGGCACCCCCACGCGCAGCGGCGCGGTTGCGCGCTACCACGAGCTGCGCGCCGCCCAGGCCGTCAACTAGGCCGCCGCGCAGCCGGCGGGTGAGGAAATCTCACCCGTAAAGATCATCCGTCTGTCCGATTCGACTGGGCGGCCGGCGGCGGATGCTCGATGCATGCCGTTCCGCGCCCCGATGCACAGGCCGCTCCGCCGCCGCGTGCTGCTCGTCGGCCTCGCGCCGCTCGCGCTGGCCGCTGTCGCGCCGGAACTTGCCAACGTCGCCGAGGTCAAGGCGGTCGCCTTTCCGGGGGACGAGTTCGACCTTGCCTGCGAATCCTTCTGCCCCGACGTGGTCGTCGTGGACGTCACCTACCTCGTGGTGAGCGTCGTGCGGCCGCTGATCCTGACCCGCTTCAGTGGCAGCGAGGCCACGGTCGTCTTCTTCTCGGATGCCGGATCCGGCTGGCTGGACGAGATCCCGACCCTCACATCGCGCCCGCTCGCGACGGTCGGCATCGGCACCCTCATCGAGCTTGTCCGCGGCCCATGTGAGGCGGTGTCCTCGTGACATGGGCCCATCCTGTCGCCGGCGACTCGTCGGCTGACGTCACCGAGCAGACGAAAGGAGGGGAACATGCTGGAGCGCATGCGCGACGAGTCCGGCCAGACGATGGCCGAGTACGCGGTCGTCCTGGGCGTGATCACGGTCGCTGTCGTCCTGACGCTGACCGCACTGAGCGGGGCCATTCAGAACACGCTGACGAACGTCATCGCGGCGATGTAGGAAGCCGGCGGGGAGACGAGCGCGGACAGAGCCTGGTGGAGTTCGTGCTCGTCCTCACCCCGCTTCTGATCGTCCTCTTCGGGATCGTCGAGTTCGGGATGATCATGTACCAGAAGACCACGGTGATCCACGACGCGCGCGAGGCGGTCCGCCTCGCCGCCGTCGACGACCTCGCCGGCAAGACCCTGCCGAGCGACGCGCCGTCCGGAAGCACGCTGACCTTCACGTGCACGACGAACCCGAGCAGCGGGAATACGCCCGGGGCCTACAACGTCGGCGACACGATCACCGCTCACGTCACGTACACCCACGCGGTGACGATCCCGATCGTCTCGAGCATCATCGGGACGACGGTGAACCTCTCATCGAACGCGTCCATGAGCCTCGACGCGCAGCCCACGGGGTACTGCTGATGCGCCGCACCGGCAATGAGAAGGGCGCGGTGCTCGTCCTCGTCGCAGTCTCGCTGCTCGCCCTGCTCGCCGTCGCGGCGCTCGTGATCGACCTCGGTGACTTCCGCGCCCATCGGCGTCAGCTGCAGACGGCCGCCGACGCGGCGGCGCTCGCGGGGGCGATGCAGCTGCCGCCGTTCGCAAGCGGCGCAAACACTTGCTCGCAGGCGGACTACTACGCCCGTCAGAACACGACGCTCACGAGCGCGCAGAACCTGGTCTCGAACGCCAACCTGGACACGAGCTACTGCCAGGTCCTCGGCGGCTCGGTGCGCGTGCAGCCGCTCGAGTCGAACGTCCCGTACGCCTTCGGCAAGGTGCTCGGGTTCATCAACACGAGCCTCTCCGCGCAGGCCCGCGCGCGCGTCGTCTACCTCACCCGCTCGAACGGCCTGCTGCCGTTCGGCGTCGAGGATCTCCGGCCACAAACGGTGACGCTGACGGTGGACGCGACCGGGCCAGCAGATCGCCCTGGGCACGGGCGGCTGTCTCGCCGGCCACGGCCGAGGGGTACCCGTACTGGTGCGGGAGCGGCTACGTGAACAGCCTGCCGGCGGGCGGATCGGCCGTCTCGGTCACCGCGGTGGACACGAGCGGCACGACGACCACCTGGTCGGACATCGGCTACCTCGGCTCGGATCAGCCGCTGGGCACGAGCGGCGTCACGGTGCAGGACGTCGTGCTGTCGCCGCAGAGCCGATCCGTACCCTCTACTACACGTCGACGTCGACCCCGAAGACGTTCAACGTTCTCGCGCACCTGACGGGCGTCCAGAACGGGGACAAGGTGACGCTCCTCTACGACGGCTGCGTCGAAGAATGCGAGCCTCGTGTCCGGCACCGAACGCGAACGGCGTGTGGACGGCGCAGTCGACCTGGACGTCCCAGACGACGGAGGCGGCGAGCGGCCAGGCGATCCAGGTCCAGATCAAGCGCGGCAATAACAGCGGCCAGGTGACGATCCGCGACCTGCTGCGAAACGCTCTGCGCATGCGCCCCGACCGCATCGTGATGGGCGAGGTGCGCGGGTCGGAGGCGCTGGACATGCTGCAGGCCATGAACACCGGCCACGACGGTTCGCTCTCCACCGTCACTGCAACTCCCCGCGCGACGCCATCTCGCGGCATGGAGACGATGGTGCTGATGGCCGGTTTCGACCTGCCTGTGCGAGCGATTCGCGAGCAGGTGTCCTCGGCGCTGCACCTGATCGTGCACACTCGAGCGGCTCCACGACGGCTCGCGCAAAGTCGTGCGCATCACCGAGGTGCAGCGGATGGAGGGCGACCAGGTAACGCTGCAGGACCTGTTCACGTTCAACGTGCGCGGCACCACGTCCGAACGGCGCGTCGACGGCGCACTGGAGCCGACCGGCCTGCACCCGACCGTTCCGCGACGACTTCAGCCGCCGCGGAATCGACGCTTTCCTCCGACCTGTTCACGCTGCATGAGACGCGCGCGCGTCATCATGCTGGCGCGGCGGCACTCGGCCGTGCGCCGTGCTCGCGGCGCGCCGGCCGCGCCAGCGGTCGGACAACGCCGGCCCGCGGGTCGGCTTCACGCATCGACCAGCGGCCGCGCGCTTCCCCGAGCGAACGGCTGCTTGTCACGCTGCCGCCGGGCGTGGCTGCCGTACGACGTCACTCGTGTCGGAGAACGGGCATTCCCGTCGATCCCTCACATGCGCGCCGGTCGGACGAGCAGCAGCGTGCCCGCTCAGCGTCGCCATCGCTGCTCGACACCTCCGACAGCATGCGCGGGGCTCGAAGCTGGCGACTACGCCTCGACGCCGCCCGTACGCTGATCGCCGCGACGCCCGCAGCACGCTCCGAGATCGCAGTCTGATCAGCTTCGCCGCGGCGCCCGACGACGCTGCGTCACGCGGCTCGGTCCGGCCCTGGATCGGCAGTCGATGCCGCCCTGACAGCATGTCACCACCTCGCCGGGCACAGCCATGTGGGACACCGTCACAACCGCCGCCAGCCAGCTCGCTCGCGCAGCAGACCGCTGCCTCGCACGCGATCGTGCTCCTGACCGACGGCCATGGACACGAGCTCCAGCGCCGACCTCTGACGAGGCATGCGCGGCCGCCGAACCAGTGCCACGCCGGCACGCGCGTATTCGCCGTCGTGACTGCCCGGTCGCGCCGGACACAAGCCGCGTCTGCAGCGAGCTGGCCGACCGCCACCGGCGGCGAGTTCGTCCAGGTGACGCTCGCTCGCCGCACCTGCACCAGGTGTACGCCGGCCTCGCCGCAGCGGCTGCGCCAGCAGTACGTGTTGACCTACAGCTCGCAGCTGCGGCAGCGTGGGCGCGACGGTCGCGATGTCCGGCTGGCCGTGGCCGGCCGATCGGCCGCCGCGCACTACAGCGTGCCGGCACTGCCGTCGCCAGCGCTGCCTCAGCGCAGATCCGCACGGATGGTGGACGACGCGAACCAGGCGGTGATGACCGCGCTGGCCGGAGTCGATCGCAGCCCTGGTCGCGATCGCCACCTACGTCGCGCTGTTCGCCCCAAGCACGTCGGCGCCGACCGCCGGTTGCGTGCGTACGTCGCCGGCGCCGCCCAAAGCGATGTCAGCCGAGGCTCGATGCCCAGCATCCCCCCACGGCCGCAGCGGATGGACGCCCGCCCGCAGTCGAGCCACGTGTGGACGCGGTTCGCATCTGACGTCGCAGCGCGGCCGGCCTGCCCTTCGACCGCAGCCCGGCGTGGGTGCTGCATCGCGGAGCCGCCGCCGGGCTGCTGCTGGCGGCCGTCGCCGCCGGCTTCACCGGCCAGCCGTCCGGGTCATCGCTGGGCAGCCCCTGGTGCTGGCCATCGGCGGCGCCTGGGCGTACGTCACCCGCCGTGCCTCCGGCTGGTACCGCCGCGTTCGACGCGCTGCCCTGCCGGAGTCGCTGAACGTGCTCGCGTCGTCACTGCGCGCGGGCCACTCACTGCTGCAGGCGATCACCTACGTGGCGGCCGAGGCCGACGAGCGCCACGCAGACCGGAATGGCGAAGAGGTCGTGCGCCAGACCCGCGCTGGGCGTCTCCGTCCCGGACGCGATCGAGAACATGACCGAGTCCGCATCGGCAACCGCCGACCTGTCCTGGGTGGCGATCGATCGCCCGAGTCCAGCACCAGGTGGGCGGCAACATGGCGGAGATGTTCGACATCGTCGCCGACACCATCCGCCAGCGCCACCGGCTGCGTGCGCAGCTGCGCACGCTGACCGCCCAGGGCCGGATGACGCAGATGGGTGCTCATCGATCGCGCCCGTTCGCCCTCGGCCTGATTCGATGATGACCTGATCTCGCCCATCTATATCAACGGCTTCCTGCACGACCCCGCGGGCCGAGCCATGCTGGCCATCTCGGTCGGCATCGATCCTGACCGTGGTCGCTCGCTGTGGCTGAAGACGCGTCGTCGAGTTCGAGGTGTGACATGCAGATGCTTCTCCTGATCACCGATCCTCGGGCGCTGCATGGCCGCCGCCGTCCTCGCTCGTCGCGCACAGCCCTGCGGCTGACCCGGCGCGGCGCGGTCGAGCGCTCATCCGTCGCCACGTCTGCTCGGTACGGCTATCGACGGCGGCCGCGGCCGCCTCGGTGGAGACCGCGCGGCGCGAGCAGTCGCTGCGTCTGGTCAGCTGCTCGATGGCGGTCGATCGCACGCCGCTCGACCCCGGCCGACTACGAGCAGCAGCTCGCGCAGGCGGCTGCTCGCAGGCCGGCCTGTATCAAGCACGCGGGCCGTCGCGGTTCCTGGCGCATGCGCGTGCTCTCCGCGTCCGCGCTGACTCGCGTATCGGCGTGCTGTACGCCACCGGCTCGGCAGGCCACGCTGCAGCGCTCGCGGCGATCGGCGCCCTGGCCCCGCCGTGGTGGGCTGGATGCTGCCCGACACCATGCTGTCGATGCGGATCAACGGCCGCGGCTGACCAGGCATCGAGCGCGCACGCTCGCGGACATGATCGACCTGCTGGCGATCACCGTGCAGGCCGGGCTCAGCCTCGACCAGGCCATGAAGGTGACCGGCGAGCGGATGCGCCGGTCCCCTGGCCGACGAGATGCGGCTGATGCTCGAACGAGATCCGCGTCGGGCCAGGACCGCGCTGGAGGCGCTGAAGCGGATGGCCGACCGCGCCGACACCCCGACCATCCCTCTTCGCGCCCAGCTCGAACGGATGTGGAACAACGCCCTCGCGACCTGCAAGGAGGTCGCCGAGGCGGCAACCGAGGAGGTCCCATGACCACGCAGGCAAAGGACACGTCGATTCGCGTCCAGATCGTCGTCGCGGCGCCGATCGAGCGCGCCTTCCGAGTCTTCACCGAGGACTTCGACAGGGTCAAGCCACGCGAGCACAACATGCTCGATGTCGGTACCGCGCAGACGGTGTTCGAGCCGCGGGCCGGCGGCCGCATCTACGCCAAGGGCGTCGACGGGAGCGAATACTCCTGGGCGCGCGTGCTCGTGTTCGAGCCGCCCACGCGGCTCGTCATCAGCTGGGACATCAGCCCGCAGTGGCAGATCGAGTCCGACCCCGGGGAGGACGGTTGGCCGCTCTACCTGCAGAGGTTTGACGCGGTGCTCGAGGACTGAGAGCGTCCTTCCCGAGGCGCCGTGGCCGGGCCCCGCGTCCGCACGGAGCCCGGCCAGGTTCGCCGCTCAGGCGAGCGGGCTGCCGTCGATCACGTAGACGGTGTCCAGGTTCGCCGCCGAGACCAGGAGGTCCGGCGTGCCGTTCCCGTTCGTGTCGCCGATGCCGACGGCGTCGAAGCCGAGGTTCTCGTTCGGCGTCGTGCTCGTGATCGTCCGCAGGCGCTTCCCCGTCGCACCGGAGAAGATCTGCACCTTGCCGGCCGCGGGCGCGCCGTCGCTGCTCGTATAGGCGCCGACGACGATGTCGGGGACACCGTCGCCGTTCACGTCGCCGGCGGAGCGGCCCGGGCCGAGACCCTCGCCGGCGGCACCGCGCCAGGCGTGCAGGCGGACGCCGTCGACGCCGGAGTAGACGGCCGCGAACCCGCCCGCCTGGCCGGCGTTGCTCGACGCGTAGTCGCCGACGTACACGTCGGGGACGCCGTCCCCGTTCACATCGCCCACCCCTGCGACGAAGAACTGGCCGAAGGCGGCGTTGCCGCGCTCGCCGCGGATGCGGAAGAGCAGCCTGCCGGTGCGGCCGGAGTAGACGTACGCAGCGCCGTGGCCAGGCGTCGCGCCGCTCGCGCCGACGATCAGATCGGGCACGCCGTCGCCGTTCAGGTCGGCCGTGTGGGCGACGCCGTCGCCGAACTCGTCACCGGGGCGGTGCGCGGAGAGCACGCGGATGACGTGGAACGTGCGCCCGGAGATCACGTAGGCGTGGCCGGCCGTTGCGCCGGTGCCCGGCGCCCCCACGAGCAGGTCGGACACGCCGTCGCCGTTCACGTCGCCGGCGCTTGCGACCGCGGCTCCGAACGCGTCGCCGTGGTGATGACCGCGCAGGCGCGCGATCGTCCTGCCGGTCGCGCCCGAGTACACGTACGCATGCCCGAGGTCGTTGCCCTGGCCCGGCGCCCCGCTGATGACGTCGCTGATGCCGTCGCCGTTGACGTCGCCCGCGTCGGCGATCGCATAGCCGTTCTGCTCGCCCGCCCGGCCGCTGCGGCGGAAGCGCAGGTGGCCGGTGCGGCCCGAGTACACCGACACGCGGCCCTGCTGCTTCGGACCGCCGTCGACCGCGCCGATCACGATGTCGGTGACGCCGTCGCCGTCCACGTCGCGCAGCTCGCTCACCGCCCAGCCGAAGAACGCGCCCTTGCCCGTCGTCGGGCCGTGGAACGTGTGCAGCACGTGCACCGGCTGCACGAACGTGCCGGACGCGCTCGCGCCGGCCGTGAACGTGGACAGGGCGAGCACGGCGATGGCCGCTGCCCGCGCACAGACTCGAGACATGGATCCTCCTCCATCGGACTGAAGGCCGATGCTACGGACGCCCAGGCGCGGGTACATAGGACGTTCTTGCGGGGCCGGCCTAGACGACGAGCAGGCGCCCGACGAGGTCGGGCAGCGCGACCGGGTCGGCCGCGATCGCTCGCACGGCCGACGGTGTGTCACCGAAGGCGCGCCGGAACCGCGCGGTGTAGTGGCTGTGGCCCTGGAAGCCCAGGTCGAGCGCGATGTCGGCCAGCGGCACGCCCGCGAGCAGCGGGCCGAGGGAGCGGCGCAGCCGCAGGTGCAGGTGGTACTGGTGCAGCGTGTAGCCCGTGCGGGCGTGGAAGGCGCGCAGGAGGTGGAAGCGTGAGTAGTGAGCCTCGCGCGCGATCCGCTCCAGGGAGACGAGCCGGCCCGGCGAGCGGGCCATGAGCTCCTTCGTCCGCTCGACAGCGCCCCCGCCGGCCCCGCTCGCTCCCGGCGGCGCCGGCCGCAGCGCGACAGCCACCAGCTGACGCACGAGTCGCTCCGCCCGCTCGGGATCGTGTTCCGGCTGGGCCAGGTAGGCCGCGAGCAGGCGCTGCGCCAGCCAGACCGCCGGCGCCAGCGCCGGGTCACCCGCGGGGGTCGGATGCACCCCGAGCCGCGCACACATCGCCGGGCTGATCGCGACGAAGAGGCAGTGATCGCCCTCGCTCGTGAGGTAGCGGCGGTGGAAGCGCAGCCGGGGTGGATAGAGCACGGCGTGGTTCGGAGTCGCGACGAGGGCGGGCATCGCCTGCCGGGCGATGTGCACCGGTGTCCACGGAAAGACGACGTGGAAGCCCTCGCCGATGTCGTTCTCGCTCCGCCAGCGGCCGTCCGCCGGCGGGCACAGGAACTCGCCCACGGTGACGTCATCACCCGCGAGCAGCGTGCGCACGGTCGCAGCGGCGCTCATGGCGTCAGTATGCCGGTCCCGCATGCCCGCGCTGGCATGAAGTTGCGCAATCCAGGTGCGATCCAGGGCGAAGTTCGGGTTCTTGCAAGGAACGGGCAAGGGGCCCGAAAGGCCGCCTCCCTAGCCTGGATCGCGACGGCCGGGACTCGCTCGGCCGCAGACGAGAGGGAGGCTACGACGACGTGAGACGATGGCTGATTGCAGTGACGGCGCTCGCGGGGTTCGCGTTCCCGGCGACCGCCCTGGCAGGAACGCACCACCACGCGGTGTTCACGCTCTCCAACTCGACCTCGGGAAACCGGGTGCTCGTGTTCGCCCGAGCGAGCGACGGCTCGCTCTCTCCGGCCGGGTCGGCCTCGACGGGCGGGGCCGGAACCGGCACCAACGCCACCTCTCAGGGGGCGCTTGCGCTCAGCCCGGACGGGCGCCGGCTCTACGCGGTGAACACCGCGAGCGACACCGTCGCCGTATTCGCCGTTCACGGCACCCACCTGCGCCGCATCGCGGTCGTGCCGTCGGGCGGTGCCGGCCCGAACAGCCTCACCGCCGGCCACGGACGGGTGTACGTGCTGAACGCGGGCACCCCGAGCGTCGTCGGCTTCTGGGCGACGGGGGCCGGCCTGCGCCGGATCGACGGCGGCGCGCGGGCGCTGACGTCCGCGGATGCGGGACCCGCTCAGGTGTCGCTCAACCCGGCCGGCACCGCGCTTGCGGTGACCAACACGGGCTCGAACACGATCGACACGATCACGCTCGACCGCGGCGGCTCGATCCGAGCGGTGCGGTCGCATCCGTCGGCGGGAACGACGCCGTTCGGCTTCGCGTTCACGCGCGACGGTGTCCTGGTCGTCTCGGATGCCCACCAGGCGCCGACCAGCGCTGCCTCGTCGTATCGCATCGGCCGCGGCGGATCGCTGCGGCTGCTGTCCGGGCCGGTCGCCGCGAACGAGCTGGCGGCCTGCTGGGTGGCGATCACCGGCCGCTGGGCGTTCACCGCTGACGCCGGGAGCGGGACGATCTCGGCGTATCACGTCGACGGCCGCGGCCGGCTCCACCTCGCGGCGGCCGCCGCCGGCGACGCCGGCGCGACCAGCAAGCCGCTCGACGAGTCGATCACGCCCGACGGCCGGTTCCTGGACGTGCTCACGGACGGGCTGCACAGCATCACCACCTTCCGGGTGGGGCACGACGGCAGCCTCTCGCCGGTCGGATCGGCCGCCGGCCTTCCCGTCGGCGACGTCGGCGTGGCCTCCTCCTAGCCGCGCCAGCCCTCCCCGGCGCCGGCGGTCCGGCGCCGGGGAGGGCTTACGAAATCCTGAACGGGACGGGCGATCGGCCGGGCCGTTGGTACGCTGGCCTCATGGCGACCGCCTCCCCGCCGCGCGTGCTCGTGGTCGACGACGAGCCGATCGTGCGCGACGTCCTCACCCGCTACCTCACCCACGAAGGCTTCGAGGTCGCCGCCGCCGCCGACGGGCACGAGGCGCTGCGGGCGATCGAGGAGGGGTCGCCGAACGTGATCGTGCTCGACCTGATGCTGCCCAAGCTCTCCGGCCTCGAGCTCCTGCGGCTCGTCCGGCTGGGAAGCTCCGTCCCCGTGATCATCCTCTCGGCCAAGGTGAGCGAGCGCGACCGCATCGCCGGCCTCGAGCTCGGGGCGGACGACTACGTCGTCAAGCCGTACTCGCCGGGCGAGGTCGTGGCGCGGGTGCGCGCCGTGCTGCGCCGCGCCGGTCCCGACGGCCGCAGCCGGCTGGAGTTCGATGCGCTCACGATCGACCCGGTGCGGCGCGAGGTCACGCATGCGGGCGAGGTCGTGCACACGACCCGCAAGGAGTTCGAGCTCCTGCATCTCCTGGCGTCCCACCCCGGCCGCGTCTTCACGCGCAGCGAGCTGGTCGAGTCGGTGTGGGGCTACGTCTGGAGCGGAGACACCGAGACGGTGACCGTCCACATCCGCCGCCTGCGGGCGAAGATCGAGACCGATCCGTCGTCGCCGCGGCGGCTGCGTGACCGTGCACGGCGTCGGCTATAGGTTCGACGCGTGAGCGAGACCCTCCGCCTGGTCGCCATCCTCGGCCCGATCGCGCTCGCCACGCTGGTGACGTCGCTGCTCGCACGGCGGCTCGTGACGCGCGCCGGCCTCGCCTACACGCTGATCGCGATCGCCGTCATCGCGTCGCTCGTCACCGTGGTCGATCTGCTCGTGCTCTCCCACTTCATGCTGATCACGCCGGACAACCCGGCCGAGCTGGTGTCGGTCGCGCTCTACTCGGTCACGGCCGGGATCGCGGCCGCGCTGATCGTGGGCCGCTCGAACACCCGCGCCCTGGCGCGCCTGGTGACGACCGCCCGCTCGCTCGGCGAGAACCGCCTCGATGCCCGCGCCGGCGAGCTGCGGGCGGGACCGGAGCTGCGCCTGCTCGCGGCGACCCTCGACCAGGCCGCCGCGCGGCTCGCCGCCGGCATCGAGGCTGAGCGGGCGATCGAGGCCGAGCGGCGCGACCTGATGACCTCGATCTCGCACGACCTGCGCACGCCGCTTGCCAACCTGCGGGCGATGGTCGAGGCCGTCGACGACGGGATCGTCACGGATGCCGACACGCTGACGCGGTACACGGCCGAGATGCGCCGCTCCGTCATGGCGCTCATCGAGATGGTGGACGACCTGTTCGAGCTCGCCCAGGTCGACGCGGCCGAGTTCGCCCGCGACACGCGGGTGGTGCCGCTGGCGACGGCCGTCCAGGGGGCGCTCGACCTGTGCCGGCCCGACGCGGTCGAGAAGCGGATCGAGATCGAGCTCGATCTCGGCGACGCCGCCCGCAGCACCTGCTCGCCCAAGCTCGCCCGCGTGGTGCACTCGCTGCTCGACAATGCCGTCCGCTACACATCCGAGGGCGGGCGCGTGGTCGTGAGGGCCGCCGTTCGCGGTGGCGGCCTCGAGCTGAGCGTGCAGGACAGCGGCCCGGGCATCCCGGCCGACGAGCTGCCGCGCGTGTTCGACGCATTCTGGCGCGGCGATCCGGCCCGCTCCAGCCGAGGCTCGGGCCTGGGGCTCACGCTCGCGCAGCGGATCGTCGAGGCCCTCGGCGGGAGACTGGAGGCGTCGAGCGGCCCCGACCGCGGGGCGCGCTTCGACGTGTCCTTGCCGGGAGGCACCTACATGACCGGTGTAACGAACTGAATCCTTCCCAGACGGCATACCCGCCGCCCACATCGACAAGGAGATGAGCATGGCGTTCGCGAGAGTGGTGACATTCGACGGCGTGACGAAAGAGCGGATTGAGGAGCTGCGGCGAGAGATCGGCGAGGGTGGCCGACCCGACGAGGTCCCCGCGACCGAGATCATGGTGCTGCACGACCCGGAGGGCGAGAAGTCGCTTGCGATCCTCTTCTTCGAGACCGAGGCCGACTATCGCAAGGGCGACGCTGCGCTCGACGCGATGCCGGCCGGCGACACGCCGGGGAGCCGCACTTCGGTCACCAGGTACGACGTCGCGATCCGCATGACGGCCTGAGGAGGTTCGGGCTCGCCGAGCCCGGAGCGCAAACGGTTTAGGATCGCGCCGTGCCCACCGAACGTGTGAACGGCGTCGACCTGCACTACGAGCAGGCGGGGGAGGGCGACGACGTCCTCCTGCTTTGCGGCCTCGGCGACGACATCACCGCCTGGGACGGCCAGTTCGGCCCGTTCAGCGAGCGCCGCCGCGTCACGGTCGTCGACAACCGCGGCGTCGGCCGCTCGTCGCTGCCCGACGGCGAGTTCACGGTGCGGGACATGGCCGCCGACGCGATCGCGCTCTGCGACGCGATCGGCGTCGGCCCCGCGCACGTCATGGGCTTCTCGATGGGAGGGGCGATTACGCAGGAGCTCGCCATCGCGCGCCCCGACCTCACCCGCAGCCTCGTGATCGTCGGCTCGTGGGCGTACTCCGACCGCCTCTTCCGCACGTTCATCGAGAGCTCGGCGTACTTCGCCGGGATCGCCGACGACGACCGCACGTTCCTCATGTACTTCCTGGCATCGACCTACTCGAAGGCGGTCTTCGAGGACGGCCGCGTCGACGCGTTCTGCGACGCGATGCTGCAGAACCCCTATCCGCAGTCGACCGAGGCGTTCCAGCGCACGGCGCGGGCGATCCTGCACCACGACACCCGCGACCGGCTCGGCGCGATCGCCGTGCCGACGCTCGTCCTGCATGGTGACGAGGACATCATCTGCCCCCCGCGCCACTCGCGCGAGATCGCGCGGCTCATACCGGGCGCGCGGCTCGTCGCCGTCCCCGAGCAGGCGCACCAGCCGTTCCAGGAGGACGCGGCCGCCTTCAACGCGACGGTCCAGGAGTTCTGGGCGTCGGTGTGAGCGGGTGCCGTGACCGGAAGGTGTCGCGGCAGCCGTCGGAGCAGAAGTGGTACGTCGTGCCGTCGAACGTCAGCGACTTCGACCGGTCCCGATCGACCGTCATGTGGCAGACGGGATCGGTGGCGCCGCGGCGCATCGTCAGCGCGAACAGGGCGGCGAACACGGCGAGCGCGACCGCGTTCAGCGCCAGCTTGTAGTCGACCTGGATCGTCTGGAAGATGTCGGCGCGGGTCGGGCGGGCGGTGGGGACGAGGCCGAGCAGGCTGAACAGGCCGTCGATGACGAGCGCGGCCGCCGCCATCGTCACGAACATGAGCGCGGTCATCCGCAGGGCGAACGGCCAGCCGTAGTACTTGCGGTAGATGGCGATGATCGGCAGCACGATCAGGTCGGCGAAGATGAACGCGAGCACGCCGGCGAAGCTGATCCCGCCCGACCACAGCACGGCTGCGAGCGGCACGTTTCCGACCGAGCAGACGAAGCTCAGCACGGCGATCAGCGGCCCGACGATGACGTTCTCGATCGCCGGGAGCGGCTCGGCGGCGTGCCGCAGGAACAGCGCGTTGAAGGCCGAGTCTCCGATCAGGCCGACCATGCCGGCGAGCAGGAAGCCGGCGGTGATCTCGCGGTAGAGCATCTGCCAGTCGCCGCGGAAGTTGTGGGCCACGTCCGACCAGGCCGAGATCGACGTGAGCCGCTCGCGCAACCCCATGTCCACCGACGCCGAGTGGTGCTGGTGGCCGGTGTCGGCCGCCTGCGCATGCGCGCGCGCCGTCTCCTCGAGCCGCGGAGAGATGAAGGCGCGCAGCAACACCGCCATCAGGACGATCATGACCAGGCCGCCGAGGTACTCGGCCAGGGTGAACTGCCAGCCGATCAGCACCCACAGCACGAGCCCGAGCTCCCACACCAGGTTGGTCGACGCGAACTGGAACGCGATCGCGGCCGACGCCGACGCCCCCTTCTGGAACAGGCTCTTGGCGATCGCGATCGCCGCATAGGAGCACGACGACGACGCGGCGCCGAGCCCGGTCGCCCAGGCCAGCGGGCGCGGCCCGGAGCCGGCCAGCCTGGCCTCGATCCGCTCCCGCGGCACCCACGCCTGCACGATCGCCGAGATGACGAAGCCGAGCACGAGCGCCCACCACACCTCCCACGCCATCAGGAACGCGTCCTTGACCGCGATCCAGGCCTGCGAGACGACGTAGCTCACGGCTCGCCACCGAGCTCGGCGACCGCGGCCTCGAGCAGCGCCCGGCCGCGCTCGGTGAGCGCGTACATGGTCATCTTGCCCTGCTTGCGGGCGGTGACGAGCTCCTGCTGGCGCAGGTGGCGCATGTGGTGGGAGACGAGCGTCTGGCTGCGCTCGCTGATCCAGGCCAGATCGCACACGCACAGCTCCCGGTCCCCGCGCAGCGACAGGGCGAGCGACAGCCGGGTGGGGTCGGCCAGCGCGCCGTAGCCGGCCGCAACCCGCTCTGCGTCCGCGATCGCGGCGCGGTGCGTCCGCAGCAAGCGGCCCTCGGCCTCGGTGAGATGCAGCAGCCGGCCGGTCATCCCGACAGACTAACATCTATTGGATCGTTTTGGTGATGCAGACCCAGAGATGCCCCGATGCTGGCTAAGATGACCCATGTCCGACTGGTCGGAGGTGGGTGTGTGAGCGGGCTGCCGCTGGTTGAGCTGCGCCCGCGCGCCGCGCCGCGAAGCGTCGAGCGGGCGGCGCTGATGCGCCGTGCCCGGCTGCTGGCGTGGGGCGGCAACGCCTGGCATGTGATCGAGTTTGCGATCGCCGTCGCCGCCGGCGTGGCGGCCGGCTCGATCGCGCTCGTGGGCTTCGGCCTCGACAGCCTGGTCGAGGTGGCGGCGGGCACCGTGATCGTCTGGCTCTTCACAGGCCGGCGGGTCGGAGCCGGCGAGCGGGCCGAGCGCCGTGCCCAGCAGCTGATCGCGGCCTCGTTCTTCCTGCTCGCCGCGTATGTCGCCGTCGAGGCGGGCCGCGACCTGATCGGCGGTGACCATCCCCAGACGAGCTGGGTCGGGATCGGCCTCGCGGCGGTGACGGCGCCGACGATGCCGCTGCTGGCGCGGGCCAAGCGCCGGGTGGGCCTCGAGCTCGGATCGAGTGCGACCGTCTCGGAGAGCGCGCAGAACCTGCTCTGCGCCTACCTCTCGATCGCGCTTCTGATCGGCCTCGGCGCGAACGCTCTCGCCGGCTGGTGGTGGGCCGATCCGCTCGCGGCGCTCGTGATCGCCGCCGTCGCTGTGCGCGAAGGGCGCTCGAGCTGGCGGGGCGACGCCTGCGGCTGCTGCGCCCCGGCCGACGGGCCGCAGTGCCGATGAGCGGCCATCACCACGACCACACCGGCTCCGACCACTCCCACGGGGTGAGCGCCGACGCGAACCAGCGCTACCTGGCGATCGCGCTCGGGCTCATCCTGGGGTTCATGGCGGTCGAGGTCGCGGCCGGCCTCATCGCCCACTCGCTGGCGCTGCTCTCCGACGCGGCCCACATGCTCACGGACGCCGCTGCCATCGGCCTCTCGCTGTGGGCGGCGCGGCTGGCGCTGCGGCCGGCGCGCGGCGCGATGACGTACGGCTTCCGCCGCGCCGAGATCCTCTCCGCGCAGGCCAACGGCATCACCCTGCTCCTGCTGGCGATCCTGATCGTCATCGAGGCCATTCGCCGGCTGCTGGCGCCGCCCGACGTCGATGCGGGGTTGATCCTCGCCATCGCGATCGTCGGCATCGTCGTCAACGTCGCGGCCACCTGGGTGCTGGCCCGGGCCAACCGCCAGAGCCTGAACGTCGAGGGCAGCTTCCAGCACATCCTCACCGACCTCTACGCATTCATCGGCACCGCGGTCGCTGCCTGCGTCATCCTCGCGACGGGCTTCAACCGGGCCGACCCGATCGCCTCGCTGTTCGTCGCGGCGCTGATGCTGCGCGCGGCCTACTTCCTCCTGAAGGCGAGCGGCCGCATCTTCCTCGAGGCCGCGCCGGAGGGCATCGACGTCGAGGCCGTCGGCCAGGCGCTGGCAGAGCAGCCCGGCGTGGTGGAGGTGCACGATCTGCACATCTGGGAGGTCACATCGGGCTTCCCGGCGCTCTCCGCGCACGTGCTGGTCGAGGAGAAGGCCGACTGCCACGAGGCCCGCCGCGATCTCGACCGGCTCCTGCACGACCGCTTCCAGCTCACGCACACCACCCTCCAGGTCGAGCACTGCCGGCCCAGCCTGGTCGAGCTCCAGAGCGGCCGGCTGCGCAGGCGGGGCGACTCCCGGACGGGCTAGGGGCGCACGGCCGCACCCGGGACTCCGGCCGGGCGGTCAGGTCGCCTCGGCATGCTGCTGGAGCGCCGTGAGCACCTCGCCGATCCGGCGGCGGATGTCCGCATCGGCGATCATCCCGTCGGCGCCGACCCGGTCGCGGGTGACGGCGATGTGCGCGCACGCCGCGGGCACGACGTCGGCGTGGATATAGCCGAGCACCGTCTCGAGCGAGGCGTGCGCGTGGGCGGCCCGGGTGGGGGAGCCGGAGGCGTTCACCCAGGCGACGGGCTTCTGGTACATCTCGAACCCGCCCACCGTCCAGTCGAGCAGGTTCTTGAACGTGCCCGGCAGCGCTCCGGCGTACTCGGGCGTGCAGAAGAGCACGGCCGCCGATGCGGCGATCTCGGCACGCAGGCGGGCCACCGCCGTGGGCAGGGGATCGGCGTCGTCGTCGGGGTTGAAGTGGGGCAGATCGGCCATCCCGGCGTAGAGCACCGCCTCGACGCCCGCGGGCGGCGCTGCCTGGGCCGTGCGCAGGAGCGCGGTGTTCGTCGAGCCGCCGCGCGTGCTGCCCGAGACGAGCAGGATGCGGGCGTGGCGGGTGTCGGCGGGGCCGGCGGGCATCGCCGAACCGTAACCCGGCCGCCCGTCCGGACGGCTACAGGAGGTGGCGCGCCGCCGCCCAGCGGGTGAGCGCGCCACGGCTGGAGAGCTGCAGCTTGCGCAGCACGGCCGAGGCGTGCGACTCGACGGTCTTGACCGAGATCCCGAGCTCGAGCCCGATCTCCTTGTAGGCATAGCCCCGGGCGAGGTAGCGCATCACCTCGCGCTCGCGGTCGGTCAGATGGTCGAGGCCGGGGTCGTCGGCGCCGGGGTGCGTGGCGGCGAAGGCATCGAGCACGAAGCCGGCCAGCCGTGGCGAGAACACGGCGTCGCCCGCCGCCACCTGCTCGATCGCCGTCACCAGGTCGTCGGCGCGGATCGACTTCGTCACGTAGCCGCGGGCGCCCGCCCGCACGAGGTCGATCACGTCCTCCGCCGCATCCGACACCGAGAGGGCGAGGAAGCGCGTCCGGGCGCCGGTCTGGCACAGCCGCTGGATGACCTCGCGGCCGCTCCCGGACGGCAGGTGCACGTCGAGCAGGACGACATCGGGCGTCGTCGCCTCGATCGCGGCGATGGCCTCCGCGATGTCACCGGCCTCGGCGACCACCTCGACGCGGCTGCCCAGCTCCGCCACCACGCCGGAGCGGAAGAGCTCGTGATCGTCGACGACGGCCACGGTGACGCGCTCCGCGCTCACGGAGAGGCGCCGTTCTGGGGCAGCAGGAGCGAGATCTCGGTGCCGTTGCCGGGGCTGCTGCGCACGGCCGCGGTGCCGCCGGCGCGGTCCATCCGCGCGACCACCGACTGGGTCAGCCCGCGCCGGTCCTCGGCGACCGCGCCGTAGTCGAAGCCGACGCCGCGGTCGCGTACCCAGATCTGGACCTCCCCGGCGCCGCACTCGGCATAGACGTCGCAGAGTGGCGCGCGCGAGTGGCGGGCCGCGTTCACGATCGCCTCGCGGGTCGCTGCGAGCAGCGCCTCCTCACGGACGCCGACGTCGCCGTCGCCGACGACGATCAGCTCGATCCGCCACTGGTAGCGGTCCTCGATCTCGGCGGCGAGGGCGGTGAGGCGATCGCGCAGCCGGCCGGCGTCGCGGCTGGCGACCGCGCCGTACAGCCAGTCGCGCAGCTCGCGCTCCTGCCTGCGCGCGAGCTGGGCCATGCCGGCGGGATCGCCGCCGTGGCGCTGGATCAGGATCAGCGTCTGCAGCACCGAATCGTGCAGATGCGCGGCCAGGTCGGCGCGCTCGTCGGCGCGGATGCGGTCGCGCCGCTCGGCCGCGAACTGGCTGCCCACCTGGAAGAGCCGCGGCACGACGACGACCGCGAGTCCGAGCGCGAGCAGCTCGAACGGCCACAGCGCCCGCTGCAGCCGGCTCATCAGTCCCCACGGGATCGCCCGGCTCGTGATGATGTCGACGGCGTAGAGGATGGCCGCCAGGCCCACGGCGACGCGGACCGTGTCCCCGCTGATGGCGATCCGGCCGAGGCGCACCCTGCGCGTGCTCGACGAGCCGAGCAGCCAGCTCCAGCGCTCGGCCCGGTCGAGCCGCCGGAAGCCCAGGGCGAGCGCGGCCTGGCAGAGCAGCAGCGTGATCACGACCGGATCGGGCAGCGTCCAGTGCAGGCGGCGGGCGGCCAGGACGACGGCGAGCTCGACCGCGAGCACGCCGAGCGTGCCGCGGGCGCTGCGGCTGTCTGCGCTCGCCAGTGGCGGCCAGGCGCGCACCCGCCGGCCGCGCAGGCCCAGGTACGCCAGCGGGTAGGCGAGGGCGACCGGCGGGGCGGCCAGCGCGGCGCCGGCGAACGCCAGCCTGACCACCGCGACGTCGAGCTGCAGGAAGCGGGCGGTGCTCGCGGCAACGCCGAGCAGGAGGCGATCCTCGCCACTCAGGTTTCCGGCCGCCGCCACGTGATGAGTGCTCACCGCGACAGCATGCACCTCTGCGGCCGCCGCGTCCATCGGGAACGTCCCCGATGCCGCCTCCGGCGGATCACCCAGGGCCGTGCCGCGCCCGTCGCGCCGGGGGCCGCCACCTCAGGGTCATTCCGGATGGCGCGACGGCGCGGGGGCTCCTAGCATCGCCCCATGAGCTCCCCCCAGCCAGACCCGGCGACCGGCCCCGCCGAGGCGGTCACAGGCGCGCGTCCGCCGCTGCGCCGGTCGACGCAGGACCGGGTCTTCGCCGGTGTCTGCGGCGGCCTGGCCGAGCGCTACGGCGTCTCGGTCACGGCGCTTCGCATCGCCTTCGCGGTGCTCGCGCTCACGGGCGTGGGCGTCGCGCTCTACGTCGTGATCACGATCGCGTGCCCGGCCAAGGACGACCCGCGTGCGATCGGCCCGCTGCGCGTCCTCGCGGCGCTGGTTGCGGGCCTCGTCGCGCTCGCGCTCACGGCCTCCCTGCTGCATGCGGCGGGGATCGGCCGGTACGCGATCGGCCGCAGCGGATCGGTGCTCCTGATCGTCTTCCTGGCGGGGCTCGGCTCGGCGCTCGTCGTCGGCCGGGGCACGCCGATCGCCGGCGCGGCGCCTGACGCGGCCCCCGCAGGCGCCGCGCCGCGCCGCCTGCCGCGGCCGCACCCGCCCGTGCTGCTGCTCCTGACGATCGCGGTCGCCGCGATGGCAGCGACCGGGGCGTGGTTCGCCAGCGACGGGCCGGGCGGCGAGGACGCCTTCGGCGTCGTGCTCGCGGCCGCCGTGGTCGTGATCGGGCTGGGCGTCACGCTGAGCGCCTGGCGTGGCCGCAGCTACGTGCTCTACCCGCTCGGCCTCGTCCTGGTCGCGCCGCTCGTCGTCGTCGCGTTCGCCGACGTCAGCCTGACCGTCGGGCGCGACAACCCCGGCGTGATCAGAAGCGCCGACGGGCCGGCGCGCACCGTGGTGCTCGCGCAGGGGGCCGGGCCGGTGCAGGTGCGCAGCGCGGCGGTCGTCGCCGGCCTGCGCACGCTGGTGGTGCGCAAGGGCATCGGCCGCGTCGAGGTGATCGTCGATCGATCGGTGCCGGTCAGGCTGCACGTGGTCGCCGCCGGCGGCACGATCGCCGTCGACGACCTGGGCACCGGCGCCTACACGAGCTTCCGCACCGTGCACAGCCACAGCATGTTCCTGGCCGCGGAGGGCCGCAACACCACGCCGCCGCTCGACCTGCGGGTCGAGGTCGGATTCGGATCGGTGCTGGTCGAGCACGGCCGGCCGGCCGCCGCCGCCGTCCAGTCGCAGGTGGCGGCGCTGCGCAGCTTCCGCGCGCAGGTCGTCGCCGACATCGCGGCGCGCACGGCCCTTCTGCGCACCGACCGGCGCACGCTGCAGCGGCTGACCGCCGCCTACACCGCGCGGCTGCGCGTGCTCCGGCACGGGCCGGTTGCGGCCGGCCGCGCGTCGCTGCGCCTGCCGGAGTCGTTCTGGCAGGCGGTCGGCCCGGCCAGCGCCCAGCTCGCGGTTGTCGACCCGGCCCTGCGCCGGATCGAGCGCCTGGGGCTGCTGCGGTTCAACCTGCTGCGGGCCGCGTGGCGCACGCACGCCGACGACCGCGGCCTGCACGCCCGGCGGGCGCAGCTCGCGGCCCTCGACCGCGGCATCGCGGCGGCGAAGGCGAAGGCGAAGGACGGGAGCAAGCCATGACAGCGGGCGACACCACCGAGCGCCTCGAGAACCCGCACCGGCCGGCCGAGCGGCCGCCGCTGCTGCAACCGCACCCGTTTCGCCCCGGCACGTTCGGGGCGGGGGTGACGCTGACGGCGCTCGGGGCCGTCTTCCTGCTGCAGCAGCTCGGCGCGGTGTCGCTCGGGCCGGTCACGACGGTCGCCATCGTCACCCTGGCCGCGGCCGGGCTCCTGATCGCGATCGCGGTCGGATGGTCGCGCCGCGCCCACGCGGCCGATAAGGCCGACGCCCCGCCGCCGGCCGACCGGCCGGTCTAGCCGCCGCCGATGCCCGCGGTGCCCCAGATATCGGGGTCCTCGCGGCCGAGCCGCCAGAAGCCGATGCCCATGCCGAGCCTGCGGGCCAGCGCCACCCGGTCGGCGACAGTGCGCCGGTTCGAGTACCAGACGTCGTGGTGAACGCCCACGGAGTCGGTGTAGGAGAAGTGCGGGTCATCGGCGGTCGGGTCGACCACGGGCGTGACGTGGTACTTCTGGATCAGCGCCCGCGTGCTGCGCCATTCGATCGGCGTGCCCGGGTGCGCCGGCCCGCCGCCGCTCGGCCAGTCGAAGCCGTAGAAGGTCATGATGATCGAGAACTTGGACTTCAGGGGCATCGTGTCGACGTAGCTGAGCACGCTCTGGAACCACGGCATGGGATCGAGGCCGCCCGGCGGGCTGACCGCCCACGACTTGCCCCAGACCATGACGTAGATCTCGTCCGCCACGGCCGAAAGCGCCTTGTAGTCGTAGAAACCGGCCCGCCCGGTGAGCTGGTTGTAGTACGCCGCCGAGACCTCCATCGAGAGCTTCTTGCCCTGCGCGTGGAGCGCCGCCGAGAAATGGGTGGCGAAGTTCGTGAGCTGGTTGCGGTAGGCGGAGAGGTCGTTCGACTCGAAGTCGATGTTGATCCCCTGGTAGCCGTACTTGGTGGTGAGGTTGACGAGCTGGGAGATCAGGTGCTGCTGGACCGCCGAGTTCGTCAGGATGGCCTTGAGCGCGGCCACGTTCTGGCAGTTGAAGCGCGGCTCGACGACGATGCCGCGGCGCAGCGCCCACGACGTGACCAGCGGGTCGTCGACGCCCATCGACCCGCCCGCGGGGGTGCAGTTGAAGTACGTCGGCAGGATCGTGCCGACGTGCATGTAGTGGCGCTGCAGGTCGGCGAAGCTCTCGCCGTCGGATTCGAGGATGAACGCCGTCGCGTTCCCCGTCGTCTTGGCCGGCGCCGGCGTCCTGATGGTGACGATCCGCGAGCGCGGGCCCTGGATGCCGTTCGTGTCCACGGCGCGGACGTAGAAGCTGTACTCCTGGCCCGAGAACAGGTGCCGGGCCGTCATCCGGGTGCTCTCGGTCTGGCCCAGGACCTCGGTGTTGCGGTAGACCCGATAGCCGGCCAGACGGCCGTCGCCGCGGGTCGCCGCCCGCCAGGCCAGGTGCACCGTGGACGAGGTGACGTGCGACGCGACCAGCTTCCGCGCCTTGCCGGGCGGGTAGTAGCTGATCGTGCGCTTGAGCGACGCGGAGCACACCGACACGTGCCCGGTGACCAGGTTCTCGACCCGGACGGTGAACGTGTAGGTCTGCCGGGGCGTGACCCGGATCGCCGCATGCCGCCGGCGGGCGACGCCGACGAGCGCGCCCGAGCGCCAGACGCGGTATCCGGCCTCGGTCGGCAGGTGGTGTGGCGCCCTCCAGTGCAGCACGCCGGCGCGCGCCCCCGGTGAGCGCGTCCACCGCAGGTGATGCACGGCCCGCAGGCTGCACACGGACGCGTGCGCGACCCCGGAGAACCCGGCGAGGAGGAGCAGGGCTCCCGCCACGGCGGCGGTGATGAGCCGCGCGCGGACGGTCACTCGACCGTCACCGTCTTTGCCAGGTTGCGGGGCTGGTCGACGTTCAGGCCGCGCCGCTCCGCCGTCTCGAGCGCCAGGAGCTGCAACGGCACGACGGCGAGGATCGGCTGCAGCCGCCAGTCGAGCGCCGGCACGAAGATCGTCTCGTCGGCATACTCGAGCATGCGCGGATCGTCCTCGGAGGCGATCGCGAGCACGTGGGCGCCCCGGGTCTTGACCTCGGCGACGTTCGAGGCGAGCTTGTCGACCACCGGCGTGCCGACGGCGACCGCGATGGTCGGCGTCGCGGCCGAGAGCAGCGCGATCGGGCCGTGCTTCATCTCGCCCGCGGCGTAGGCATCGGACGGCACGTAGCTGATCTCCTTCATCTTCAGCGCGCCCTCGAGGGCAACGGGCAGGCCCAGGTTGCGGGCGATGTAGAAGAAGAACCCGGCCTGCGACCAGCGCTCGCCCAGGTCGGCGGCGACCGGCTCGGAGCGGACCACGGTCTCGGCCATGAGGTCGGGGATGGCCCGCAGCTGCGCGGCCAGGTTGCGGCGCATGCGCGGGTTCAGCATGCCCCGGTTGGCGGCCAGGCGGGCGGCGATCGCCGCCAGCAGGGCCGTCTGGGTCGTGAACGTCTTCGTTGCGGCAACGCCGATCTCCGGCCCGGCGTGCGTCAGGAGCACTGCGTCAGCGTGCTCGCAGATCTGGGAGCCCTCGACGTTCGTGATCGCGACGGTCGGCACTCCCGACTCGCCCGCCAGGCGCAGCGCGGCCAGCGTGTCGCGCGTCTCGCCCGACTGGCTGATCGCGACGACGACGTCGCCGCGCTCGAGGGCCGGCTCGGAATAGCGCCACTCCGAGGCGATCTCGACGCTCGCGGGCAGGTGCGCCCAGCCGTGCAGCAGGTGGCGGCCGAGCAGCCCGGCGTGGTAGGACGTGCCGCAGGCGACGATGACGATGCGGCGCGCCGCTGCGAGCACCGGCTCGGCGTCGCCGAGGGCGAATCCTCCGCTCTCGCCGGTGTGGTGCGCCAGCGTTGCGCCGAACGCTGCAGGCTGATCGTCGATCTCCTTGCGCATGAACGTCGCGTAGCTGCCCTTCTCGACGTCGTCGGCCACCCAGCCGATGCGCTGCACCCTAACAGGCATTGACAGGGCCGTCGAGGCCTCCGACAGGCTGACGCCGCTCGGAGTGATGACGGCGAGCTGCCCGTCGCCGACGACGACCGTGCGGTCGGTGAAGGCACGGAACGCCGCGGCGGCCGAGGCGACGAAGGTCTCGCCGGTGCCGAGCCCGATCACCAGCGGGCACTCCTTGCGCGCCGCGATCAGGGTCTGCGGGTGCTCGCGGTCGAGGACGACGATCGCGTAGTGGCCCTCGAGCTCGAGCGTCGTTCGGCGGACGGCCTCGTACAGATCGTCGACGGCCGTCAGGTGCCGCTCGATCAGATGCGCGATCGGCTCGGCGTCGGTGTCCGACGTGAACGTGCAGCCCTCCAGCTCGAGCCCCGCCCGCAGCGCGCTGTGGTTCTCGATGATGCCGTTCAGGACGATGTGGATGCGGCCGTCGCAGTCGGCGTGGGGGTGGGTGTTCTCCTCGGTCACGCCGCCGTGGGTGGCCCAGCGGGTGTGGGCGATCCCGGCGGTCGCGCCGGCGGTCGCCGTTGCCACCATGTCGCCGCCGGACCACTCCTCGCCGATCGACCGGCGCAGCATCGCCAGGTTGCCGACCGCGCGCTGGGTCATCACCTCGGCGCCGGTGTGCAGCGCGAGCCCGGCCGAGTCATAGCCGCGGTACTCGAGTCGCGACAGGCCCTCGAGGAGGACGTCCTGTGTCTGTCGATGCCCGATGTAGCCGATGATTCCGCACATATCGTCCGCTCTCCTTCAGTTGGCGCGATGCCGCGCTGAAGAGTGCGCGCGGATCAGGTCGTGGTAGAGGGCGGTGACCGTGGTCACCTGGTAGCCGCGCCGGGCGAGCCCGGCGAGGATCTGTGGGATCGCCTGCACGGTTGCCCAGCGATCTGACCCGCCGTCGTGCAGGGTGATGATAGACCCGGGCCGCGCCTGCGCGAGCACGCGCCGGGCGATCAGGCTGGGGTCGGTCGTCGCGAAGTCACGCGGATCCACCGACCAGAGCGCAACCCGCTCGCCGAGGCCGGCGGCAGCCGGGGCGAGAGCGGCGGCCTGGCCGACGTGGGCCGGCCGCACGAGGCAGGGCGAGACGGGCACAGCGGCCCGGATCGCCGTGATGGTCGAGCGCAGCGCCGAGCGCATCGTCGCGACCGATCCGCGCGTGGCCGGGGTGGCCGCCGGGAGCGTGTTCCCGATCTCGTCGCTGTCGGCCAGCATCCGCGTGAGGATCCGCGTCCGGCCGGCGAGCTGCGCGCCGGAGACGAAGAACGTCGCATGGGCGTGGGCGTGCTCGAGCAGGTGCAGCACCTGCGGCGTGTAGGCGGACGGCCCGTCGTTGAACGAGAGCGCAACGGCGTGCTTGGTGTCCACCGTGGTCGGCAGCACCGCGCCCACCGTGCCCGCGCAGCGGTAGGCCGTGGCGGCGCGCAGGAGCTGGATCGGCGTGTAGGAGTGATCGAGGCCGCGCTCGGCGAACACGGCCGCGCCGAGCTTGGCGCCGGCGTCCAGCCGCTGCAGGAGCTCGGGACCGGTCCAGTCCATCACCTCGAGGCGGTGGATGTGCAGGCGGTCGTCGCCGGGGATCGTCGGCCGCCAGCCGGACTGCTGATCCTGGTCGAACGCGAGCCGGAAGTGGTGGCCGACGACCCGCCGCAGCTCGGCGGCGACGCCCGGGCGGGCGTGCTGGCCCCAGTTGCCGTACGGGTAGGCGAAGGCGATGGCGTGCCCGGCGCCGTGGGCGTCGATGGCGTCCTCTGCCGAGGCCAGGTCGGCGGCGGTGTGGCGGCCGTAGTCGCCCATCGTCTCGTTCCCCGGCGCCTCCACGAGGCGCGTGACCAGGCTCGAGCCGCGGCGGTCGACGGCGGTCAGGCCGTTCGTCCGGTTCTCGAGCTCCCAGCGGCCGCTCGAGGCGAACGCCGCGAGGCTGCCCCACTGCTCCGAGAACATGCTGCCGGAGTCGGCCTGCTTGCCGCTCACGAACATCACCGCGCGCATGCCGGTCGCCTTGAGGACGGGGTCGGCCTGGAGCATCGACTCGGTCGTGGCGTTGTCGAACGTGATCAGGACCGGCTTGCGCGGCAGCCCGGAATGGGAGCCCGTGCGCATGTACTGGCCGAGCTGCTCGACCCTGATCGGGGCGTATCCGGCCGCACGCAGCGCCCGCATCTGCTCGGCGAAGTTGGTGCGGCTGACGACGTAGCGGCCGTCGAAGGACTCGGTCGGGTGGCCGAGGCTGTAGAGCAGGACCGGCACTCCGGCGAACGACGTGCGCCGGTCGGCCTGCGCGATCGCCTGGGCGTGTGCGTCCAGGTGGGGGGTCGCCGGCGCGAAGAACTCGTACCGCACCCGCATCGCCAGCAGCTGGCCGACGGGCGTGTGGGTCGCGTACACCCAGATCGGCAGGGCCGACAGGGGCAGGGTGACGAGGCCGACGATGCTCTGGAGCAGCCAGCGGCGGCGGGCGGAGATGGGCTTCCTGCGGCGCATCAGGCGGCCTCGGCGACCGTTGCGGGGCTGGCGGGGCCGACGACGCTGACCGCGAACTCGCCGACGGAGTGGGTCGAGGCGCGGGTGCCCCAGCTCGTGTCGCGGAGCGTGAGCAGCGCGTAGTAGGTGAGCCACACGAGGAAGGCCATGTAGATCACGATGAACGTGATGCCGTGGTGCCACAGCGGGCTCTTGCGCGAGACGGCGTAGTAGAGCGAGTAGAGCAGGGCCATCACGTAGGCGCCCATCAGGTAGAACCAGGGGTCGCCGACCATCAGGCTGTGCCAGTAGAGCGAGCGGAACGCGACCACCGGGGCGACCCAGGGGAAGAGCACGCCGAGGTAGGTCAGCACCGATGCCACCGGGTGCTTGCGCCAGATGAAGCGGACGACGTGCAGCGACTCGCGCAGCCAGCTCTTGCGCCACCGCACCTGCTGGATCAGGAAGCCCTTGAGCGTGTCCGGCGCCAGGGTGTGGCTGCGCGCCAGGGACTGGTAGGTGACCCGGTGGTTGCGCAGGATGTAGTTCGTGAGCGCGCGGTCGTCGCCGTAGGTGGCGGGGCGGCCGAGGAAGCGCTGGTTCTCCCACCGCTCGAGCACGTCGAGGAGGGCGGAGCGGCGATACGCCGAGAAGCAGCCCGAGGCGCAGGTGACCGCGCCGAACACGGACTCAGAGCCCTTCACGACCCGGAAGGCGACGAAGTAGCGCACCTGCTGCATCTTGGTCATGCGGTTCTGGGCCTTGTTCATGACGTCGGCCGAGCCCACCGACGCGCCCACCCGCGGGTCGCGGAAGTCGGCCATGATGTGGGCGAGCCCGTCGGACTCGATCACCGAGTCGGAGTCGATGAAGACGCAGATCTCGCCGCTCGAGCGGCGGATGCCCTCGGCCATCGCGGCGCGCTTGCCGCGATTCTGGGAGAACTGCACGCACAGGAGCGACGGGTAGCGCTCGCGGGCGGCGAGCATCCGCTCCCAGGTGGCGTCGCTCGACCCGTCGTCGACGACGACGACCTCGATCTTGTCGCGTGGGTAGTCGGCCGAGAAGCAGGCGTCGATGGTGGCCTCGATGCAGGCCGCCTCGTTGAACGCGGGGATCACGATCGAGCACGAGGGGCGGTGGCCGGTGTCCGGCGTCGGCCGGTAGAACGGCGCGAGCGAGAAGCGGGCGAGCACGTAGGTCGTGACGAGCAGCGAGTAGCCGCCGAACACGGGGTCGCGGGCGACCGACGCGACGGTGAGGTCCTTCGCCAGCCACACGATGTAGAGCAGGACGGCGCTGTAGACGAGGCACACGACCTGGATCAGCCGGATCGCGGCGCCGGCCCAGATCGAGTCGCGCAGGCCCTCGGGAAGGCCGGCCTGGCTCTCGTCGATCGGCTCGAAGGTAACCGGGTCGTCGGCGGCCTCGGCCGAATCCGCGGCGAGCGCCGCGATCGGCGCCTCCGCCGGCTGCTCGGGCACGAGGCTCAGGCGCGGGAGCGGCTGGGGCCAGGCCGGCGGCTCGGCGTCCGGCTCCGGCTCCGACTCGGGCTCGGGCGCGGGCTCGAGATCGAACTGGAGCGCGGGCTCGGGCTCGGGCGCGGTCATCGCGGGCACGGCCTGCGGGGTGATGACCGCCGCCACCTCCGGCTCGGGGAGGGGAGGAGGAGCCGGAGGGGCGAGCGGTTGCGCGGGGGCCGTGTCGGCCCGTCCCGCCGCCTCGAGGGCCTCGAGCCGCATGCGGCGCGCGCTCTCGTAGGCGACGGCGACTCCGGCGGCGACACAGCCGGCCTGGAACAGGCGGCCTGCGACCGACGCGGGCCGCTGCGTGGTCGGGCCGGCGCTCACAGCTGGTACACGCCCTCGCGGGGCGCAACCACGTTGCGGGTGTCGACGACGGCTTCGGCGGCATCCCAGAGCGGGGCCTCGAGGAACTCGTCGTGCGGGGTCAGCATCACGACCACGTCGGCGCTCGCCACGATCGCCTCGTCCCACTGTGCGGCCGTGTACACGTAGTCGCCGACGGTGACGCTCGCGACATGCGGATCGGCGTAGGCGAGCTGGGCGCCGCGGCGCTGCAGCTCCTCGAAGATCACGAGCGCCGGCGACTCGCGCAGGTCGGACACGTTCGGCTTGTACGCCACCCCGCAGAGGAGGATCCGCGCGCCGCGCACCGACTTGCCGCGATCGTTCAGCGCCCGGGTCACGAGCTCGGCGACGAAGTCGGGCATCGCCGTGTTGATCTCGTGCGCGGCGTCGATCATGCGCGTCTCGTAGCCGCACTCGCGCAGGCGGTAGGTGAGGAAGTGGGGGACGACCGGGATGCAGTCGCCGCCGAGGCCGGGGCCGGGGTAGTGGGGCAGGAAGCCGAACGGCTTGGTCGCCGCCGCGTCGATGACCTCCCAGGCGGACACGCCGAGCCGCTGGCACATGAGCGCGAGCTCGTTCGCGAGGGCGATGTTCACCTGGCGGAACGTGTTCTCGTACAGCTTGGCGAGCTCGGCGACCCGGGGCGAGCCGCAGGGGATGACGGTCTCGCACACCTGCTCGAACAGAAGCGCGGTGCGGCGGGCGCACTCGGGCGTCACGCCGGAGACGAGCTTGGGCGTCGTGTGCAGTGTCCAGCCGGCCTTGTTGGCGGGGTCGACCCGCTCGGGGGCGTAGCCCACGAAGAAGTCGCGGCCGACGGTGCCGCCGGTGGCGCGCTCGAGCGCGGAGACGAGCAGCTCGTCGGTCGTGCCCGGGACGGTGGTCGACTGCAGGACGACGAGCTGGCCGGGGACGAGCCGAGCGGCGACCGCGTCGACCGCCGCGACGACGTAGGACAGGTCGGGGGTGCGCGTCTTCGAGAGCGGCGTCGGCACGCAGATGATGAAGGCCGCGGCCTCGTCGGCGCGGTCGTAGGTCGTCGCGGCGGAGACGCGGCCGTCGAGCCGGGCCAGGTCGGCGTCGCTCATGTCGGTCAGATACGACCGGCAGGCGTTGACCGACTGCACCCGGTCAGGGTCGAGATCGATGCCGATGACGTCGAAGCCGGAGTCGGCGAAGCCCACGGCCAGCGGCAGGCCGGCGTAGCCGAGGCCGATGATGCCGATCTTCGCCGTGCGGGTTGCGATCGCCTCGTCGAACGATCGGACGGCGGTTGCGCTTCCGGACTCTTCCCCCATGATGATGACCCTCCTGAAAAATGACTCGGTATGACTCAAACGAGGCCAACCATCGGCAGCTGTCGATCCGGATTGCGTTAGAAGACTGTTAGGAATCGCCCTTGGGGAGTCAAATTGGGGTAATTGGGCTACCTCACTTTCCATGTACTTGGGATAACACGTCGGGTCGATGCTGCGCAGGAGGCGGGTGGGCGCGGCGCGGTAGAGTCGCCGCGGCATGCCGCCGACCGACCACCTGCTCGAGTTCGTGATCACGGCCTTCGTGCTCATCGTCGTTCCGGGGCCGAGCGTGCTCTTCGTGGTCAGCCGCGGCGTCGCGCTGGGGCGGCGGGCGGCGCTCGCGACGGTCGCGGGCAACACCGGCGGGGTGCTCGTCCAGGCGGTGCTCGTGGCGCTCGGCCTGGGGGCGATCGTCGAGCGCTCCGACGCGGTCTTCACCGCGATCAAGCTCGTCGGCGCGGTCTATCTGGTGCTGCTCGGCGTGCGCATGATCCGCCGCCGGCGGCCGCTCGCCGAACTGGGCGACGCCACCCAGGTGCCGAAGGGCACGCGCACCATCGTCCGCGAAGGCTTCGTCGTCGGCCTCACCAACCCGAAGGCCGTCATCATCTTCACCGTCGTCCTGCCCCAGTTCACCGATCCCGCCCGCGGGCACGTCCCGCTGCAGCTGCTCCTGCTGGGCGGCATCTTCCTGGCGATCGGCGTTCTCTCCGACAGCGCCTGGGCGATCGCGGCGGGCACCGCCCGGGGGTGGCTCGCACGCTCGCGCGGGCGGCTCGAGGCGATCGCGGGCGCCGGCGGTCTCGTGCTGATCGGCCTCGGCGTGCGGCTGGCCGTCACGGGCCGCCGCGACTGAGCCTGGTCCCGCGCGCTAGTGGCAGGCGGCGGTGCCCGAGTCGAGCGTCGCTCCGGCCGTCGAGACGAACTTCCAGTCGTAGCTCGACGGATGCAGCGTGAGCTCGAGGACGCCGAAGCTCTTCGCCGTCGCCTCGACGTTCGTCGACCCGTTCAGCGACCCCTTGTCCTCGCCGCCCGTGCCGACGATGAACTCGCGGATGCCGTGCGCGGTGTCGACGTTGCCGTTTGCGTCCTGCTCGGCGAAGCGCCCGTACGTGTGGAGGTGCCCGTTCAGCACGATGTCGGCGCCGGCGGAGTGGAGGGTGTTCCAGAAGTAGGAGTAGTTGCCCGAGTGGCCGGCCGAGCCGTTGTAGTAGGGCTCGTGCCAGTACGCCAGCGTGCATGCGCTGCTGCCCAGGTTGGACTGCAGGAAGTTCCCCTGGGCCGAGCCGGCGTCGCAGCCGCCGACGTGCTTGCACTCGCCGTTCAGCGCGATCATGTGCCACGCACCGATGTTCCAGGCGTAGTCGCCCTGGGCGTTGCCGGCGGCGGCGCCGAAGTAGTGGAAGTACCCGGCCGCGTCTGGCGCGCAGTCGCTGCCGCCGCTCGTCTGGTACTCGTGGTTGCCCGGGACCGGGTGGATCTTGGCCAGGAATCGGCCCCAGGTGATGTCGAACGATCCCAGGAAGGCCGAGTAGCCGCCGCAGCCGTACTGGTCGTCACCCAGCGCGAGCACGGCCGCGATGGAGGGGTTGCCCGCGATCAGGTCGGCGGTCGCCTGCATGGTGCACGCCGATCCGGTGCCCTTGCCGCCGTTGAACTCGCCGGAGGTCGGGTCGCAGGCGATGTCGCCGGCCGCGGCGATCACGGGATCGCCGGGGGACGGCATGGTCACCGACACGCCCTTCGTGCGGGCGGAGCGGTTGCCGGAGGCATCGAATGCGTCCACGGTGTAGACGTACGTCTTGCCGGCCGCGGCCGAGCCGTCGGTGTAGCCGGTCGCCTTGCCGGACACCGTCGCGATGGCGGCGCCGCCGCGGTAGACGGTGTATCCGGCCACGCCGGTGTTGTCGGTCGCGGCGTGCCAGGAGAGCACAACCCTCGTGCTCGATGCCGCCTGGGCCGAGAGCGCGGTGGGCGGCGACGGGGCGATGGCGTCGGAGCCCGGCGCGGTCAGCTGCAGCGCGTCGACCTGGAAGCTGTCCCCGGCGCTCGCCGCCGCGGTCTGCACGACCCGCAGCGAGATCGCGTCGCCGGTGTGCTTCGCGGTGTAGCTGACGACCGGGAGGGCCCGCCACGCCGCCGTGGCCCTGTGGCAGCCCATCGCCTGTCCCGCCACGCGGCCGGCCGGGGTGAGCTCGATCAGCTTCAGGCACACGGTGCGCCCCGGCCGGCCGGAGCGCAGGAATGCGCTCGCGCGGTAGTGCCGCTCCGCCACCGCCACGGCCGGGTTGGGCGCCGCCACGATCGAATACGTGCGCGCGCCGGCGCTGCGGGCAACGCGGGCCGCATGGCCGCCGCCGCGCCCGTCGGGCCGCAGGGTGAGCACCGCGCGCATGCCCTTCCACCCGGCCAGCGACCCCGTCGCGCCGCCCTCGAACCCGCCGGAGGCGAGCAGGTTGGGCGTCGCGAGCGCCGGCGCGGCCGCGCCGGCGAAGACGAGCACGGCGGCCGTCGCGGCGATGTATCGAAGACGAATGGTTCCCACCCCACCACAATCATCCGGTCGTCCGGGGAACCGGTCAACCTGCGGGTTCGAGCGGGAGCACCCGGTCGGCCTGCTCGATCACGAGCGGGTCGTGCGTGGCGCAGACGATCGTGGCGCCGTGCAGCTGGGCGGCGGCGGCGAGCATGCGCCCGACGACGGCCGCGTTGGCCTGGTCGAGCCGCGAGGTGGGCTCGTCGATCAGGAGCAGGTCGGGATCGCATGCGAGCACCCGGGCGATGGCCACCCGCTGGCGCTCGCCGGCGGACAGGCTCGCGACCCGGTGCCCGAGCCGGTGCTCCAGACCGAAGCGCGAGAGCCAGGTGCGGGCGGTCTCGGCGGCGGTCTCGCCCTCCCCGACCCCGCGCACCGACATCGCCAGCGTGACGTTCTCGGTCGCCGAGAGGTAGTCGACAAGGCCCGCCTCCTGCGCGACAACGCCGACGTGGCGGCGGCGAAACGCCGCGGCCGCGGTCCGATCGAGCCCGCCCATCTCCTGCCCGAGCACGACCACGTCGCCGGCCGTGGCGTGCTCCATCCCCGCCAGCAGCCGCAGGACGGTGCTCTTGCCCGAGCCGGACCGTCCGGTCAGCGCGGTCATCCGGCCCGTCTCGAACGTGGCGCCGAACCCCTCGAGCACCATCCGCGCCCGCCGGCCCTCGCCGTAGCGCATGTCGACGCCGCGCAGCTCGGCCGCCGCGCTCGCCGCCGCGCGCTGCGGTGGCGGCGCCGCGGAGGTGGGGGAGTCCGGCACGGCCGCGGCGGGCTCGGCGGGCGTGATCAGGATCCCGTGGTCGTGCCGCTCGGCCCGCGCCAGCCGGCCGATCCCCGCGTCGGCGAGCAGCTCGTCGGGCACGCGCAGCCAGCCGCCGCGGCCGACCACGATCGCCGTCGCCCCGCCCGCGGACGCCTCGTCGCTCAGGCGCCCGTCGCGGATGTGCAGGGTGCGGTCGGAGACGGTGGTGGCGGCCGGGTCGTGGCTCACGAGCACGACCGTCGCCCCGTCGTCGCGGGCCAGCTCGGCGATCAGCCGGTAGGCGACGGCGACGTTGGCCGCGTCGAGCTCGCCGGCCGGCTCGTCGGCCAGGAGCAGCGCGGGCCGGTGGGCGACCGCCGCGCAGATGGCGACGCGCTGCTGCTCCCCGCCGGAGAGCCGGCCCGGCAGGGATTCGGCGGCGTCCGCGAGCCCCACCCGCTCGAGCAGCTCGGCCGCCCGCCGGTCGCGCTCGCCCGCCGCGACCCCGAGCATGGCGAGCTGCAGGCCGACGATCTCGCGGCAGCGCAGCTCCGGCGGCAGCGAGCGGTGGTAGTGCTGGTCGACGATCCCGAGCGACTGCGCGCGCAGCGCCGCCGCCCGCCGCGGGCGCAGATCGGCCATGTCGTGCCCGAGCACCTGCGCCGTGCCGGCCGAGGGCCGCTCGAGCCCCGCCAGGATGCGCAGGAGCGTGCTCTTGCCCGACCCGCTCGGGCCGAGCACGGCCACCACCTCGCCGGAGTCCACGTGCAGCGTCAGGCCCTGCAGCGCGGCGGCCTCGCCCTCGCTGGAGCGGTGGATCCGGAACAGGTCGCGGGCGTCGATCACCGGCGTCATCCGCCGCCTCCGATCCGGCCCGGGACGGGCGCGCGGAACGCCGTGCGGGCGAAGGCCCAGACGAGCCCGAGACCCGCGATCGCGAAGATCGCCAGTCCGGCGGCCACGAGCGCCCAGCTCTGCACGCTGCGCAGCGGGGGCGACGCGGTGCCGGCGCCCGCGCCCAGCGAGACGAGGTCGATCACGAGCCGCTCGAGCACGGCGCCGAGCACGAGGCCGCCGCCGATGCCCACCGCGACGAGCGCCGCCGCCCGCAGCAGCAGGTGCTGGCGCAGCGCCGGCGGCCCGACGCCCATCGCCTCGAGATCGACCAGGTGGTCGCGCTCGTCGCCGAGGTCGGCCGCGCAGACGAGCACGAGCCCCGCCACTCCCAGGACCAGCGCGAGGAGGGCCGAGAGCGCCAGCACGTCGAGCAGCCCGCGCGCCAGCGGCGCGGCCGCGAGGCGATGCTCGATGGCGTCCTGCGAGGCCACCTGCAGGGCCGCGAACGGCCGGTGGCCGAGCGCGGCTGCGACGTGACCGCGCTCCCCCGGGGGCACTCCCAGCCACACCTCGGTCGGCGTGCCCGCGCCGGGGTCGTCGGAGTTGAGCGCGGTCGCGAGGTCGCCCTCGTCGGCGATGACGAACGATCCGCCGGCCGTGGGGAAGCGGCGCGCGACCGCCACGACGCGCACCGTCAGCGCCTCGACCCCCTCGACCGTCATGTCGAGGACGTGGTCGCGGCCGGCGAGCGCGGCCAGGTCGGGGCTCGCGACGACGGGCACCGGCCGCCCGTCGGTCGGCTGGACGGGGCGCAGCAGGCCGTTGACGCTGCCGTCGAGGGCGTAGCGCAGCCCCGCCGTCGCGCCGCCGGCGGCGCCGGGCCGGGCCGTGCCCGCGAGTGACCCACGTGCTCCAGTCGGTCACCTGCGCCGGCGCGCCGGCGCCGGTTGCGAGCAGCGGGCCGAGGCCGAGCCGGCCCCGGGCGACGATCGTGAGGCCGCCCTCGATGCCCTGGTGGGCGAGCGCCTGGGCGTCGGCGAAGCGCAGCGTGACGATCAGCCCGACCACGCGGCCGCCGCGGTCGGCCGCCGGCAGGTGGGCCGTGAGCGTCGTCGGCCCGCGGATGGTGTCCCCGAGGGGGATGTGGTCGAATCCACCCGATCGCCGGCGCACGGCCAGCACGAGGCTGACCGGCCGCCCGGTCGTCCTCACGCTGAGCGCGACCCCATCCGCCGCCGCCGGCAGGTCGGCGCCCTGGAGCGTCGGCGGCTGCGGCGGCCGCAGCACCGCCGCGACGCCGCGCTGCGAGGTCGAGGCGAAGTCGGAGCGCCAGTTGGGGATCGCCGCGATCGCACCCGCGGGAACGCCGAGCACGGTCGCCTGGACCGGCAGCCCCGGAGCGGGGGCGGTCGCGCCGGAGCGGAACACCGGCGCCGCCAGCGTGTGCGGGGCGAGCCGGCGGTAGGCGCCCACGCTGGCGACATCGAGGGGCAGGCGCAGCGCTGGGCCCTCCGACACGGTGAAGGCGAGCGGCACCTGGAAGGCGGCCTGATCGCGCTCGCCCTGGACGAGGGTCGCGCGGTAGGCGACCGCGAACACGCCGAGGCCGATGCCGGCGACGAGGAACGCGGCCGCCAGCGTCGGGCGTCCGCCCTCGCGGCCCAGCGAGACGAGCGCGAGCCGCACGCTCGGCGGCCCGCGCCGCAGCCCGCGTCCCGCGAGGCGCAGCAGCGGCCCCGCCAGCCGCGCGGTCACGATCGCCCCGGCGAGGGCGACGAGGCCGGGCAGCAGGGCGAGCAGCGGATCGGAGCCGGCGGCGAGCGAGGTCGAGCTGGCGCTGCCGCGGGCTGCGGCGAGCGCGACCGCGCCGGCGATGGCCAGCGCCGCCAGGTCGAGGCCGCGCACCGGGCCCACCCGCAGGTCGGTGCCGGCCGTGCGCTCGCCCGCGACGAGCACCGCCGCCCCGGCCGCCCAGGCCAGCACGATGACGGTGATGCCGGGGCCCGAGAGGATCGTGTGGCGCAGCACCGCCGCCGCGCCCACACCCGCCCGGTCGGCGGCGATCGCGACCCCGGCCGCCGCCACGAGCGCACCCAGGAGCGCTCCGGCGAAGGTGATCCAGGCCGCCTCCGCCCAGGCGAAGGTCCACAGCTGCCCGAGCCGGGCGCCGTGGCGCTCGAGCCGGGCCCACTCGGTGCCCGCGTCGCGGCGCAGGCCGGCGGCGGCGAGCAGCACGAATCCGAGCAGCAGGGCGGCCGCGCCGCCGCCCACGAGCTGCATCCGCCGGGCCGCGACGGCATCGTCTCGCTGCAGCGCGACGAGGGTGTTCGTCGGCCCCGTCAGGCCGAACGGCGTGCCCAGACGGCGGACGCTGCGCTCGGCGGCGGCCTCGCGGTCGAGCAGGCCGCCGATCTGCCAGTCGTGCAGGGAGGCGGGCTCGATCGGCGTCGTCCACCCGTAGGCGCGATAGAGCGCCGAGAAGACCGGCAGCGCCGAGAGCTGCGAGACGCCGCCCGCGATCAGCACCGGCGGCGGGCCGCCCTTCGCCTGGTGGGAGCTGCGCGTGAGCGGGGCCAGGCTGAGCGGCAGCGGCCCGGCCGTGTGCCCGACCACGACCAGGCGCAGGCCCGGCTCCGAGACGGACCGCACGGGAGTGCCGCGCGCCTGGACGACCTCGCACCGCGCCGGCACGCATGTGCGCGGCAGCCGGCCCGATCCCAGCCGCAGCCAGCGGGCCGGGTCGGTCACGGCTCCCAGCTCGACCAGCCGGCCGCCCAGGTTCAGCTCCGGGAACGCGAGCGTGCGCGCCGGCGGGCCGGGCCCGAGCCGGCGCAGGGCCGCCGTCGCCGCCCGATCGATCCGGCCGTAGCCGCCCGCCGGAGGCGTCCCCAGCCACGTCGCCGTGAAGCTGCGCTGCGCGACGGGCACCGCTTCGAGCGCCGACCGCAGGCTGCGGTCGGCGGTGATGGTCGCTCCGCCGACGACCCCTCCGAGGGCCGCGGCGGCGACGGCGACGCCGATCGCGACGAGGCCGCCCCGGCCCGGCCGGGCGCGCGCCCGCGCCACCGCCACCCGAAGCGGCGCCCAAGCCGCCCGCGATCGGGCTCTCAGATCGGCGCGAACATCCAACCGGCCCCAATGTTCGCGGGTCGGGCGGACGCAGACAAGCGCAGATGTGCGAGCGCGGTGTTCACATCCTGCGACCAGCGGCCGGGAACCACCCCGCCCACGCGGGTGTCAAAGGGGGCATGAGATGGTTCTTCCTGATCCTGGTCGCGGTCGCTGCCGGATGTGCGGGCGGCGGCGGCCATCACCAGGCGCAGCCAAGGACGCGCCTGACGGTCGTCGTCCACCGGGGCGACTCGCACCGCCGCTACACCCTCACCTGCGGGCCGGCCGGCGGCAGCGCCCCGAACCCTGCGCGCGCCTGCCGTGCGCTCGAGGACTTCGTGCGCCGCGGACGCCGCAGGCGGGTCGCGCGCACCTGCCTGTGCGCCTTGCACATCGACCGGATCATCCTGCGCGGCGTCGTCGACGGGCGCAGGCTGGCCGGCGCTGTCGAGGTCAGCGGCTGCGCGGCCTGCGGGATGGGGCGGCCGGCCGCTGCCGACGTCGCCGCTGCCTTCGCGGCGATGCACCTGCGCGCGAGCTGACCCGGCCGGCCCGGCTCAGACCCCGCGCACCGCCGCCAGGCGGCGCTCGGCCGAGGGCCGCGCCGCGAGCTCGGCGAAGACCGCCACCGCGGCCTCGGTGAACGCCTGCATCGGCTCCGTCACATGCCGATCGCGGTGCCACGCGAGCGCCAGCGTCCGCGGCGGCACGTCGCGGGAGAGGTCGAACGCGACGGTGCGGCCGTCGGCGGGATCCGCACCCAGGCCGGGCATGATCGCGGCGCCGACCCCGGCGGCGACGAGCGCCTGCACCGTCGCGTTCACATCCGAGCGGAACGCGAAGTGCGGCTCGCTGCCGGCCGCCCGGATCTGGTCCTCGACGCGGCGCAGCCCGCGGCACGACGTGTGCCCGATCAGGTCGAGCTCGGCGATCTCCGTGAGCGCCGGGCAGCTGCGGCGGCGCGCGAGCGGCGAGTCGCTGCGCACGATCAGCACGTAGGGGTCGACGAGCAGCGGCAGCGTCTCGTATGGCCCGGGCGGGGCCGGCAGCTCGACGAAGGTCAGGTCGAGCTCGGCCTGCTCGATGCCGCCGTAGAGGTCGAGGTCGGTCTCGGACTCGCGCGGCTGGATGCGCACCTGCGGCCACACTCGCCCGAAGCGGCGCACGATGTCGGGCAGCGCCCGGATGCCGACGCTCTGGGTGATGCCCACCCGCAGCGGGGCCGTGTGGGCGTCGTCCAGCGCGGTCATGTCGGCCTGCGCGGCCCGCAGCCGGCCGAGGATGGCCTCGGCGTGGTCGAGCAGCACGAGGCCGGCCGCGGTCAGCTCGATGCCGGCGCCGCGGCGGCGGCGCACGAGCGTCCGCCCGACCGTGCGCTCGAGCGCGCCGATGTGGGCGCTCACGGCCGACGGGACGTAGCCGAGCTCGGCGGCGGCGCCACGGAACGACCCCGCCTTCGCGACGGCGCGCAGCGTCTCCAGGTGGCGGGGCTCGATCCCGAGGAAGCGCGGCTCGCCGCCGGTCATGCCGGGATCCCGTTCCAGTGCGGCGCGAGCGCCGCGAGGACGGCCGCGATCGCCGCGTCGGCCCGGTCGGCGTCGTCGGGCAGGTAGGCGAGCGGGTCCTCCAGCAGGAGGCCGGTGCCGAGGACGCCCTCGAGGGTCGCGTGCATGCAGAAGGCGGAGTAGGTGCGGCCGTATCCGCCCTCCTGCACGAGCAGCAGGCGGCCGTCGCAGTGGCGCTCGGCCAGCTCGCGGGCCGCCGCGCCCAGGTCGCGGAAGCCGGCCATGCTGACGCACATGCGGCCGTTGGGGTCGTACTGGCTTGCGTCCTGGCCGCAGGCGATCACGAGCAGCTGCGGCCGGAATTCGGCGAGCACCGGCTCGACGACGCGCCGCCACGCCCGCCGGTAGCCCTCGTCGCCGGTGCCGACGGGCAGCTCGACGTTCACGTTGCGGCCCAGGCCCGCGCCGGCGCCGAGCTCGCCGGGCGCGCCGGTCTGAGGATGGTGCGGCCCCCACGAGCCGTGCCGCATGTGCAGCGAGATCGCGACCACGTCGGGCCGATCCCAGAAGCAGGCCTGGGTGCCGTTGCCGTGGTGGACGTCCCAGTCGACGACGGCGACGCGCTCGAGGCCCTGCCTGCGGGCGAGCGCGGCGCACAGGGCCGCGTTCGAGAACAGGCAGTAGCCGTCGGCCTGGGCCGGCTGGGCGTGGTGGCCGGGCGGCCGCACGAGCGCGTAGGCGACCGGGCTCGTGCCCGCGAGCACCGCCTCCGTGGCCGCGAGGGCCGTGCCTGCCGACGCCAGCGCCGCGCCCCAGGATGCCGGCCCTACCGGCGTCGACTGGGTGATCAGCCCCGGCCCGGCGGCACACGCCGCCTGCACCGAGCGCACGTACGCCGGGTCGTGCACCAGCTCGAGCTCGGCCGGCGTCGCGTGCCGCCCCGGGTGCCACTCCAGGTGCGGCGCGATCGGACCGTGGGTGAGGGCCGAGCGGATGTTGCGGATGCGCTCGGTGTTCTCGGGATGCAGCTCCGATACCTCGATCAGCGGTGTGGGCGGCTGGTCGAACATGCCCGCCCCGGTGTCGTGGGCGAGCGCCTCCTCATGCCAGTAGACACGCACAAGGCGATCCTAGATGGTTCGTTCCGGATCCACGTGATGTCCTGGGCGACGGTTCGCAGCCGCAGCGCCACCGACTCGCACCGACCGCCCACCATGGTGCGTCGAGGCGCGCGGGGATCCGGAATGACCCATCTTATGCTGGTTTGAGCTGCGAGCTCGAGGCAATGATGTGGCGCAGGTCGCGCTTGGCGATCGCCTTCGTCGACACCGGCGAGGCCACGTGGATGCTGACCACATAGGTGTTGCCGCCCGAGGCGAACACCGCGGCGACGTGACCGGAGTGCGAGGCCTGGTTGTGATCGAACCAGTGCACGACGTGGCCGGCGATCGTCTCGGACTGCCCCTCCTCGCCGCCGAAGCAGGGCACGCCGCCCTCGCACGTGGGCGGGAAGGTCCCGGCGGGGTAGCCCTCGAAGATGACGTGGACGAGCTGGCCCTCCTCGAGCCACGCGTACCCGAGCTGCCACTGGTGCTGCTCAACCCGGGCGGTGTTCCACTGGCCGTGGATGATGGCGTCGATCGGGCTCGGCATCCAGCCCGGGCACCACACCGGCATGCCCACCTTGTTCGTCCACCGCTGCCAGCCGCCGGCCCAGGTCTTCGAGCAGCCGGTGGTCGCGACCGCTGCTTTGGATCCGGAGTCGGACGATCCGGATCCACACGCGGAGACCGTGACGACAACCGCCACGAGGAGTACCATTGCGCGGCGATGCCAAGGCTCAATGGCAGCGATCGGATACGTGGGCGGCGCGCTTGCTCCCATCCGCTCGTGATGGTAAATACACCGTCTCGCGCCCGCGCCGGTTCCCTCCGGGTGTGGGTCTGTCGTCCGCAGTGGGAGGAGATTTCATGAGAAGTGTTTCGGGCCGCGCCCTGATGGTGGCGGCAGTCGCGCTCTCGCTCGCCGTGGCCGCCGGCTGCGGTAGCAGCGGCAGCAGCAGCGGCAGCAGCGGGGGTGGCGGGAGTGGTGGGAGTGGCGGCGGTGCGACTCCCGTCAACTCGTCCCAGTGCGCCGCTCCCGTCGGGAGCGGGAAGTACGAGATCGTCTCCGACCTCCCGATGCAGGGTGCCTCGTCGCATCAGACGAAGCAGATGGTGCAGGCCATCGAGCTCACGCTCAAGCAGCATGGCTACAAGGTCAACGGCATGACCATCCAGTACCAGGCCTGCGACGACTCCACCGCTCAGGCGGGGACTTGGGACTCCGCGACCTGCAGCGCCAACGCCAACGCCTACGCGCAGGACACGTCGGTGATCGGCGTGATCGGCACGTTCAACTCGGGCTGTGCCGAGCTCGAGATCCCGGTCCTGAACCGCGCCGCCGGTGGCAGCGTGGCGATGGTCAGCCCGGCCAACACGTGGCCCGGACTGACGCAGAAGACGAAGACGCCGGGTGAGCCGGAGAAGTACTACCCGACCGGCACACGCAACTACGCCCGCGTCGTCGCCGCCGACAACTTCCAGGGCCCGGCACTCGCCGAGACCGCGAAGGCCCTCGGTGTGAAGAGCGTGTACATCCTGAACGACAAGCAGGCATACGGCCTGGGCGTCGCCACGTACTTCAAGGACGCGGCCAAGAAGCTCGGCATCCAGATCAAGGGCTTCGCGGCGTACAACACGAAGACCGGCACCAACTACCAGGCGCTGATGCAGCAGATCGGCGCCACGCATCCCGACGCCATCATGGTCGGCGGTCTGGTGTGCGAGAACGGCGGCCAGCTGATCAAGGACAAGGTGGCCGTGCTCGGGAAGAACACCGGCAACGTGAAGCTGCTGCTGCCGGATGGGTTCACGACGCAGTCCACCATCGACGAGGCCGGCGCGGCGAACGCCGAGGGCCTGTACGCGTCGGTGGCAGGCGTCCCGCCGGATCAGCTGACCGGAGCCGGCAAGACGTTCGTGACGGACTTCGATTCGACGTACAACCCGGATGCGCTCGATCCGTACACCCCGTACGCCGCTGCGGCGACCGAGGTGCTCCTGAACGCCATCGCGGCGTCCGACGGCTCGCGTGCAGACATCGCCAAGCATCTGTTCGGTGTGCAGGTCACGAACAGCGTGCTCGGCAACTTCGCCATCGACCAGAACGGTGATACGAACCAGGGGTCGATGACGGTGGACGTCGCGAAGGGCGGCAAGCTGGTCACCTACAAGGTGCTCACGCCGCCGGCCAACCTCGTGGAGACGTTCCACTAGCCATGGAGGCGACCGGGGAGCGCCCCAGGTGACGACTCGCGCAACCGCTGCGCGGCGTCCGACCCTGGCGGCGCTCCCCCGGTTCTCCAAGCAGATCAACCGGGTCGCCACGTGGGTGGTGGTGGCCCTCTTCCTGGTGTGGGTGGTCGGGAACTTCCTGCACTCACCGGCGCAGTTCGCGAGCGTGCTCCTGCTCGGCATCACCCTGGGGGCGATCTACGCCCTCGTGGCGCTCGGGTACACGCTCGTCTACGGCATCATCGAGCTGATCAACTTCGCCAACGGCGACGTGTTCATGCTCGGCACCATGATCACGATCACCGTGGCCAACGGCTGGCTGGGGCTGAACGGCAGCCAGGCCTGGTATGTCACGGTGCCGTTCGTGCTGTTCGCCCTCGTCGCGGCCATGGCCTTCTGCGGCGCGCTCAACGTGAGCATCGAGCGGATCGCCTACCGGCCGCTGCGAAACGCGCCGAAGCTGGCACCGCTGATCACCGCGATCGGCATGTCGTTCCTGCTCCAGAACATCGGCGCGGCCATCTGGGGGTTCAACGAGCGCCCGCTGACGTCAACGGGCACAAGCATCTTCCCCGCGAACACCCTCTTCAAGGTGGGCGGCGTCCCGTACCAGGCCAAGTCGCTCATCGTCGTTCTGACCACCATCCCGGTTCTGCTCCTGCTGCGGCATCTCGTCCAGAAGACCAAGCAGGGCAAGGCGATGCGCGCGGTGGCACAGGACATGGATGCAAGCCGCATGATGGGCATCGACGTCGACCGCACGATCGCGTTCACCTTCGCTTTGGGCGGCGCGCTGGCCGGCGCGGCCGGGACGCTGTTCGTCATGTTCCAGACGTCGACCCGTTTCGACCTCGGCTTCCAGCTCGGCCTGTTCGCGTTCACGGCGGCCGTGCTCGGCGGCATCGGCAACCTCACCGGCGCCGCGCTCGGAGCGCTCCTGATCGGCCTGATCCAGGCATTCAACGAGGGCCTCTCGTGGCACACGCCCGGGTCGGACTGGACCGAGTCGATCACGTTCGCCATCCTGATCCTCGTGCTGGTGTTCCGCCCGCAGGGCCTGCTCGGAGAGGCAACGGCGGACAGGGCATGATGGATCGCCTCGGCCTGGCAGGCCCGTGGTCCCGTGTCCCGGTGCGGGTGCGGCGGCTGGTGTTCCCGCTGGTCGTGCTGGTCCTGCTCATCTTCTATCCGTCCTACTACAGCGATCTGACGTCGCTGATCGGCACCAACTCCACGGCGGCGCAGCTCGTGCCCACGGTGGGCACGATGGTGATCATGACCGTGTACGTGATCATGGCGCTCGGCCTGAACGTCGTGGTCGGCTACGCCGGGCTGCTCGACCTGGGCTATGTCGCGTTCTACGCGGCCGGTGCCTACATCGCCGGCTGGTTCGCCACCCAGCAGTTCGCCCCGCACAGCGTGCATATCGCTTCGGTGGCCGTGCCCGCGACGATCCCCGGCCTGCACATCAACGTCTGGGCGCTGCTCGTGGCCGGCTCGGCCTTCGCAGCGCTGTTCGGGATCATCATCGGCCTGCCGACGCTGCGGCTGCGCGGCGACTACCTGGCCATCGTCACGCTCGGGTTCGGCGAGATCGTGCCCCAGGCCGTCAACAACGGCGACAACTGGTTCGGCCACAACGTCACGAACGGCCCCAATGGCCTGACGCCGATCGACGCCCTCGGCTTCGGCAACACGCTGCACGGAGACTTCTCGTTCCTGCCGGCCGCCTACTACACCGTCACGAACGCGAACAGCTACTACTACTGGAGCGGCCTGTCCCTGGTGCTCCTGACGCTCTTCTGCTGCATCCGCCTCCGTGACTCGCGCCTCGGCCGGGCCTGGGTCGCCATCCGCGAGGACGAGATCGCGGCAGCGGCGATGGGCATCCCGCTGATGCGCACGAAGACGCTCGCCTACGCCATCGGCGCCTTCTTCGGCGGCGGCGCCGGCTGCTTCTACGCGATCTACAAGAGCTCGACGTTCCCCGGCGACTTCTCGCTCAACATCTCGATCACCGTGCTCTGCATGGTCATCCTCGGCGGGATGGGCAACGTGTGGGGGGTGTGCCTCGGCGGCGCCGTGCTCTCCTACCTGAACTACCAGGGCCTCGAGGCGGTGGGCAACAACTTCAACAACATCGCCGGAACGAACCTGAACGTTCCTCAGTACACGTACGGCATCTTCGGCCTGATCATCGTGGTGATGATGCTGCTGCGGCCCGAGGGGTTGATCCCGGGCAAGCGCCGCCGGGTGGAGCTGCAGCTCGGCGTCGAGGGCGGCTCGCTCTACGAAGCCGAACAGCAATGACCGACAACCTGCTCGAGGCGACGGCGGTACGCAAGGAGTTCGGCGGCCTGGTGGCCTGCAACGACGTCGACTTCACGGTCCCGCGCGGGTCGATCGTGAGCCTGATCGGACCGAACGGCGCGGGCAAGACGACGTTCTTCAACATGCTGACCGGCGTCTACACCCCCACGAGCGGCGAGATCCTCTTCGACGGCCGCGACGTCGCCGGCCTGCCGCCGCACGCGGTGACGCACCTCGGGGTGGGGCGCACGTTCCAGAACATCCGCCTGTTCCCGACCATGACCAGCCTCGAGAACGTGCTCGTCGGCATGCACTCGCGCATCAAGGGCGGGATCGTGCGATCGGTGCTGCGCACCCCCGGCCTGCGCCGCGAGGAGAAGCAGGCGGCCGAGCGCGCCCACGCGCTCCTGCGCTACTGCGAGCTGCCGACGTCGGCCGACGACTCCTACGCGATGCACCTCTCCTACGGCGACCAGCGCCGGCTCGAGGTCGCCCGCGCGCTCGGCACCGATCCCAAGCTGCTCCTGCTCGACGAGCCCACCGCGGGCATGAACCCGCAGGAGTCGGCCCAGTTCACGGCGTTCGTCAGCAAGGTGCGCGACGAGCGCGGCGTGACGGTGCTCCTGATCGAGCACGACATGAAGGTCGTCATGGGCATCTCGGAGCGGGTGACGGTGCTGGACTACGGCCAGAAGATCGCCGAGGGCACGCCCGCCGAGATCCAGGCCGACGAGCGCGTGATCGAGGCGTACCTGGGCACCGGCGCGACCTCGGCCGGCGACGGCGGGGCGCAGGCGGGATGAGCCCCGGCGGCACCCCACTGCTCGAGCTCGACGGCGTCCACACCTTCTACGGCACCATCGAGGCGATCAAGGGCATCTCCCTGCAGGTGCACGAGGGCGAGATCGTGACGCTGATCGGCGCAAACGGCGCGGGCAAGTCGACGACGCTGCGCTCGATCCAGGGCATCAACAAGCCGAAGCGGGGCAGCATCCGGTTCAACGGCACCGACATCGTCGGCCACCCGCCGCACGAGATCGTGCGCCTCGGCATCAGCCAGTCGCCCGAGGGGCGGCGTCTGTTCGCGCGCATGACGGTGCTCGAGAACCTCGAGATGGGCGCGTTCCAGCGCCGGGACAAGTCCGGGGTGAACGAGGACGTCGACCGCGTCTTCGGCCTGTTCCCGCGCCTGGCCGAGCGGCGCGCGCAGAAGGCCGGCACGCTCTCCGGCGGCGAGCAGCAGATGTGCGCGATGGGCCGGGCGCTGATGGCGCGGCCGAAGCTCCTGCTCCTCGACGAGCCCTCGATGGGCCTCGCCCCGGTGCTCGTGGAGCGGATCTTCGAGATCATCACCGAGATCAACCAGCAGGGCACGACCATCCTCCTGGTCGAGCAGAACGCGCTGATGGCGCTCGACATCGCCACGCGCGGCTACGTCCTCGAAACAGGGGTGGTTGCGCTGACGGACGAGGCCGCGTCGCTGCGCACGAACGAGCGTGTGCGCAAGGCCTACCTCGGCCTGAGCTGAACGACCGCCCGGGCGGTTAGCGGCGGGCGCGGGGTGCCGCCGGCCACCAGGCCTGCTGGCGGTCGCCGGTGGGGCGCGAATCGGCCCCGAAGCGCACCGCCAGCGGTCCGACGACCACCAGCAGGATGAGGATGACGATGAGTCCCATGCCGTGTATCATCGGCACGCGTGACTATTAGTTCAAATCGACATACCGGTGGTTTCCATCATGGAACCTGATCAGTGGTTGGGCGTGGAGCTGCGGCATCTGGCCGCGCTCGAGGCGATCGCCGAGCACGGCTCGTTCGGCCGGGCCGCCACGGCGCTCGGATACACCCAGTCGGCGGTCAGCCAGCAGATCGCGACGCTCGAGCGGCTGGTGGGCCCGCGGCTGGTCGAGCGCCCCGGCGGCCCGCGGCCGGTCGAGCTGACCGAGGCCGGACGGCTCCTGCTGCGCCACGCCGAGGCGATCGTGGCCCGGCTGCAGGCGGCCCGGGCCGACATGGAGGCGCTCCAGTCCGGTGAGGCCGGGACGCTGCGGGTGGGGGCGTTCCAGAGCGCCGGCGCCCGCATCCTGCCCGAGCTCCTGCGCCGGTTCACCCAGGCCTGGCCGCGGGTGCAGATCCGGCTCGAGGAGGCCGAGGACGAGAGCCTGCTCGACCAGATCGAGCACGGCGGCCTCGACCTCGCGTTCGTGATGCTGCCCGTCCCCGGTGCGGCGATCGAGACGGTCGAGCTCGTGCGCGACCCGTATGTGCTCGTGACCCAGGCGGACTCGCCGCTGGCACGGGCGAGCTCGCCGCCAACCTTCCGCGAGATCGGGGCGATGCCGCTCGTCGGCTATCGCACGTGCCTGGGCGGCCAGCAGGTCGAGGAGCGGCTGCGCGCGGCGGGCGTCGAGCCGCGCATGGCCTTCCGCTCTGACGACAACGCCACGCTGCAGGCGATGGTGGCCACCGGGATGGGGATCGCGCTCGTGCCCCGGCTCACCGTCAACGAAGCCGATAGCCGGGTGGCCGTGATCGAGCTCGGGGAGCGCGTGCCGCCGCGTCTGATCGGGCTCGCGTGGCACCGCGACCGCTACCGGTCGCCGGCTGCGCTCGCCTTCGTCGAGGCGGCGCTCGAGCTGTGCGCGGAGCTGCAGGAGGCGGCGTAGCGGGGCAGCAGCCGGTGGTGGCCGTCGAGGCCGCCGCCGGGGCGCTCGCGATCGCGTTCTCGGCGATCCTGTTCCGGCTGGCGCACGTGTCGCCGTCGACCGGGGCCTTCTTCCGCAGCCTGTACGCGGTGCCGGCGCTCGTGCTGATCGTGTACGTCCAGCACCGGCGGGCGCCCGCGGCCGCCGCCGAGCGGCGCGAGCGCGTCCTGGCAGCGCTCGCGGGCGTGTGGCTCGGCGTCGACCTGATCGTGTGGAACCACGCCATCGACGCGATCGGGGCGGGGCTCGCGACGGTGCTCGGCAACACGCAGGTGGTCATGGTGGCCCTGGCGGCATGGGTGCTGTGGGGTGAGCGGCCGTCGCAGCGGACCGTGCTCGCCGGTCTGGCGGTACTCGTCGGGGTCGTGCTGATCTCCGGCGTGATCGGCGCCTCCGCGTACGGAGCGCGTCCCGGCGCCGGGGTCGCGTTCGGCGTGGCGACCGGCATCGCCTACACCGGCTATCTGCTGTTCCTGCGCCAGAGCGGCCGCAGCCGCGGGTCGGCCGCGGCGCTCTGCGACGCGACCGCCGCGTGCGCGTTGACGTGCCTCGTCGCCGGCGCCGCGCTGGGCGATCTCGACCTCACACCGGGCTGGCGGGCGACCGGATGGCTGGTCGTGCTCGCCCTCACGTCCCAGGTGCTCGGCTGGCTCCTGATCACCGTCTCGCTCACGCGCCTGCCGGCCGCGCTCACCGCGATCACGCTCACGCTGCAGCCGGTGGCGACGGTGATCTTCGGCGCGATCATCCTGGGCGAGTCGCCCTCGAACTGGCAGATCGCGGGCGTGGCGGTCATCCTGGCAGCCGTCCTGGCCGCCTCGAGCGGGCGCCGCGTCAGCGCCGCGCCGGTGGCGGATCCAGCCGCACCGGCTGTCCCAGGGATCCCAGCTCGACCACGTCTCGGCGGAAGAACAGGCCCACCGTCCAGTCGGTGACGACGCGCAGCTTGCGGCTTGCGAGCGGCAGCTGGTAGAGGTGGTAGGTGCGGGTGAACCACCAGCCGGCGAAGCCGCGCAGGCGGACCCGGCCGAACAGCTCCGCGACGCCCTTGTGCCGCCCGAGCGTCGCCACCTGGCCGCGCATGCGGTAGCGGTAGGGCACGAGCGGCCGCCCACGGGCCTCGGCGAGCAGGTTTCCGGCCAGCCGCCGGGCCTGGCGCAGCGCGTGCTGGCAGGTGGGCGGGTCGGGCCGCCCGGGGGTGGCGGCGTTGGGCACGGCGGCAACGTCGCCGAGCGCCCACACGCCCGCGTGGCCGGGGACGCGCAGGCACTCGTCGACCGGCACCCGACCGCGCTCGTCGAGTGGCAGCCCCAGCTCGGCGGCGAGCGGCTGCGGGCGCACGCCCGCCGTCCAGACCACCGTGGCCGCGGGGACGAGGGTGCCGTCGGCCAGCTCAGCGCCCCGTTCGTCGACCGCCCGGAGGCCGGAGCCCAGGTGCAGCTCGAAGCCGCGCCGCTCGAGCTGGCCGGTGGCGTAGGCCGCGAGGCCACCGCCGAGCTCGGGCAGGATGTGGTCGGCCGCGTCGACCAGGAGCCAGCGCCGGGGGACGGCGCGCAGCTCGGGGTAGTGGCGGGACGCGTCGCGGCACAGGTCCTCGAGCTCGGCCATCGCCTCGACGCCGGCGTAGCCGCCGCCGACGAACACGAACGTGAGCCGCCGCCGGCGCTCGGCCTCGTCGGTCGTGCCGGCCGCCAGCTCGAGCTGGGTGAGCACGTGGTTTCGCAGGTAGATCGCCTCGGCCACGCTCTTGAACCCGACCGCGTGCTCGAGCAGGCCGGGGATCGGCGCGGTGCGAGACACCGCGCCCAGGGCGACGACGAGGATGTCGAACCCGATCGCGACCGGCCCGTCCTCGGGCAGCTGCACCGTCACGGTGCGCTCGGCCAGGTCGACCGTCTCGGCCCGGCCCAGCACGAGCCGTGCCCGCGGGCACATCACCCGCACCGGGACGACCACATGGCGCGGCTCCACCGTCCCCGACGCGGCCTCCGGCAGGAGCGGCGTGTAGAGCATGAAGTTGTGCGGGTCGACCAGCGTCACCTCGCCGTCCCAGCCGCCTCGGCCCAGCAGTCTGGCGACGTAGCTGCCGGCGAATCCGGCGCCGAGGATCACGACTCGCGACACGGCCGCAGCATAGGCCCGGGTTGTGCCGGCGCCCCCCGGCCGCGCGTGTACGCTACGCGCGTGAGCCAGTCGCCGAGCGAGCGCAGCGTCTATGCCTGGCAGACCTCGATCGCCGTTGCGGTGTGCGGCACCGCCGCCGCAGTGGTGCTGATCGTCGTCTTCACGTACATGGACGACTACATTGGCTCGTTCTGGTCGCAGCTGCTCTACTTCGCCGCGTTCTTCGGCGTCGTCATCGGCCTGGCAGAGCGCAGCCGCCGCAGCGACCGCGCCAACCCGGCCCGTCTCCGCGACGCGTCGCAGCTGGTGACGCCGGCCGGCCTGCCCGGGCCGTTCGTGTGCACCCAGGCGTTCGGCGTGCTCGGAATCGCGATGCTCGCGTCCGGTGCCGTGATCGGTGGCGCGCGGGGCGTGATCTGGATCTTCTCGGGGATCGTGCTCGTGCTGGTCGGTCTCGTCGGACTCGCCTTCTGGGCGGGAACGATGATGACTCGGCGGGGGGCGGCCCGGCGGCAGTGATCCGGGCGGCCGGCGGGGTGCTGCGCCGGGATGGGCGGATCGCGGTCGTGCACCGTCCCCGCTACGGCGACTGGTCGCTGCCGAAGGGCAAGCTCGAGCCGGGCGAGGACGACGCGGCGGCCGCGGTGCGGGAGATCCTCGAGGAGACGGGCTGCGAGGCCACGATCGACCGTGATCTCGGCACCGTGACCTACACGACGGAGCGGGGCGCCGAGAAGACCGTCCGCTGGTACCTGATGACCGCCGGCGCCGACGCGGCGGAGCTGGCCGACGACGTGGACGAGGTCGTCTGGCTGGCGCCGGCAGCCGCGGACGAGCTCGTCACCTATCCGACCGACCACGAGGTGCTCGGCCGCGCGCGGCCCTATCTCTGAGCCCGCTCCGCCGGCCGCAGCCACAGCGTCGTCTGGCTCGGCTGCAGCGTCTCGTCGACGAGGTGCAGGAGCTCGTCGGTGAGGCTCTCGAGGTCGATCTCGGAGCGCAGCCGGCCGCTGAACGTCGCCACCGCCACCTGGGCGTCGTAGCGGCCGCGGTAGAAGCGGTGGTCGACGGCGGCCTGGATCCGCCTGCGCAGCGGCTGGAACGAAACGGCCACGAGCAGCGTCGAGATGGTCACCGCCGCCGCTCCGGATTGGCCGGTCAGCTCGCGGCCGACGAACCCGAGCGCCGACACGGCGGCCACGTACAGCCCTGCGAGCACCGCGATCAGTGCCGAGTACACGACCGTCCGGCGCACGATGACGTCGATGTCGTACAGGTGGTAGCGCAGCACGGCAGCCCCGATCGCAAGGGGGATCAGGCAGAACGAGAAGACGGCGGCGTCCTGGAGCACAAGCAGCCACAGCGGCACCTGCCCCGCGGGCGCCCCGCTCAGCGTGACCACGACGATGTAGAACGCGACGATCGCCGCGGCGGCCGAGACGAGCCACTTCAGCTGGAGCCGCTCGGCGCCGTGCGAGCGGTGGTAGCGCACGAGCAGGGCGGCCGCGGACAACGGGATGCACAGGATCACGACGGTGAGCGCGCTTCGTATCGGGGTGAGCACTCCGGCGAGCGCCGAGATGCCGAGCGGGTTCGCGGCGGCCGGCACCGCGCTGTCGGACATGCGCCCCGGCGAGAACATCGCCGACGCCGCCGTGACCGCGATCGCGGCGGCCGAGATCCAGGCCAGCGGCCGCCAGCGGCGACCGAGGGTGCGGCCGTCGGGGAAGAGCTGCAGGAGCAGCGTTCCCATGAGGCCGATGCTGACCACCCACAGCCAGTCGTCGAACGCGTTTGCATACGCAGCCGCCGGCAGCGACCCCGGATGCGTCTTCAGGCCGTACACGGCGTAGCCCTCGAACGTCGAGTCGAGCGCCCACGAGCACCCGATCGCGAGCAGGATCCAGCCGACGGCGTTGCGCGGATGCCGAGATGCGATCAGCGCCCCGACCACGGCGAAGGTGAGCAGCGCGATCGAGAACGCCGCCAGCGCGGCGGGGCCGCCACCGCCCCAACCGCCGGCCGTCTGAGGGTCGTGCGTGACGAAGCCCAGCACGTCGCCGATGCCGAACAGGATGAACGCCAGGGCGAGGCAGGTCGCCGGGAGCCGCGCGAGTCTCACGCTGCGTAGTATCCACCGTCGCCCGTCCCGGGATCATTACGAGAGCCCTTCCTCGCAGTTTGCGGACAAACCGGATCCGAGCGCCGGGCCGAGTTCGCAAACTGCGGCAATTCGTGAGTTGCAGGCGCCGCCCGCCGTCCGTAATGTCCCCCGTGCGCCGCCGAGGGCAGCCGAGTAGAGCGAAGCCGGGCGGATGGGCCGTAGAGGCGACTCGAAAGTCCGTTCGACCGGGGGACGAAAGGCAAGCCGGGGCGGCGAATCCTTTTAACCTGTCTGCGTCGCCGCGCTCCGGTGGGGGCGGTAGCCTTCCGGCCGATGCCACGGGTGCTGATCGCAGAGGACGACCGGGTGATCGCCAACGCGATGGCGACGCATCTGCGCGGTGCGGGCATGGACGTCGAATGGGCCGACAACGGCGACGCGGCGCTGCGCAAGCTGCGCTTCGAGCGCCCCGACGTGGCCGTTATCGACCTGATGCTCCCCGGCGAGGACGGCTGGCGGATCACCGAGGCGCTGCGCTCCGAGGGGGCGACGATCCCGATCATCATGATCAGCGCGCGCGGGTCGGAGCACGACAAGGTGCACGGCCTGCGGATCGGCGCCGACGACTACCTGGCCAAGCCGTTCGGCATGCGCGAGCTGGTGGCGCGGGTGCAGGCCGCCCTGCGCCGCTCGGGCATGGTGCCCTCCGACCGCGACTCCGGCCGGGTCGAGGCCCCCGGGCTGGTCGTCGACGCCGACCTGCACCAGGCGCTTCTCGACGGCCACGACGCCGGCCTGACGCGCACCGAGTTCCGGCTCCTGTGGGTGCTCGCGGGCGAGTCGGGCAAGGCGCTCACCCGCGACCAGCTGCAGCAGCGGGTGTGGGGGACGCCGTACCGCTACCGCGACCGCACCGTGGACGTGTGCGTGCGCAAGCTGCGCCAGAAGCTCGATCAGCGCTCCGACTCGCACACCTACATCCAGACCCATCCCGGCGTGGGCTACCGGTTCGAGGCGATGGAGCGCGGGACGGCGGCGTGAGGATCGCGGTCATGGGTACGGGCGCCGTCGGCTCGGCGATTGCCTCGAAGCTGGCCGCCCTCGGGCATGAGGTGATGATGGGCTCGCGCACGGCCGCCAACGAGCGCGCCGCGCAGTGGGCGGCCGCGGCCGGTGCCGGCGCGGCGCACGGCACGTTCGCCGAGGCCGCCGCGCGCGCCGAGCTCGTGTTCAACTGCACGGGCGGGGAGGTCTCGCTGGACGCCCTGCAGGCGGCGGGCGCCGCCAATCTGGCCGGCAAGGTGCTGGTCGACGTCTCCAACGGCCTCGACTTCTCGCAGGGCCGGCCGCCGATCCTGACGGTCTGCAACACGACCAGCATCGGCGAGCAGATCCAGCAGGCTTTCCCGGACACGCGCGTCGTCAAGGCGCTGAACACGGTGAACCACGCCGTCATGGTCGATCCCGGCCGTCTCGCCGGCCCGCACAACGTGTTCATCTGCGGCGACGACGCGGCGGCAAAGGCCGCGGTGGTCGAGCTGCTCGCGAGCTTCGGCTGGCCCCGCGGCGCGGTCATCGACCTGGGCGGCATCGCTGCCGCGCGCGGTCCCGAGATGTACGTGCCGCTGTGGCTGCGGCTGATGGGCGCGGTCGGCGGCGCCGAGTTCAACATCGCCGTCGTGCGCCCGCCCGGCCGCTAGTCGCGGAACACCGCCGGCGCCGGCAGGATGACGCGCATCGTCGTGCCGGCCGACGGGGTCGACTCGGCCGTCGCCCGGCCGCCGTACTCCTCGGCGATGTGCTTCACGATCGCGAGGCCGAGGCCCGTCCCGGGGCCAGAGCGGGCGTCCTCGACCCGGTGGAAGCGCTCGAACACGCGGCCGAGGTGCTCCGGCGGGATGCGGCCGCCGCTGTCGTGCACCACGAGCTCGACCGCGCCCGACAGCCCGCGCACGCGCAGCTCGACGCGCTCGCCCTCGCCGGCGTGGCGGATCGCGTTCTCGACCAGGTTGTCGAGCACCGCGTCGACCAGCCGGGGCGGCACGGCCACCACGAGGCCGCGGTTCGCCTGGGCGTCGAGCGCCATCGAGGCCTGCTCCGCCGCCTCCGCGTGCCGGCGCACGCATGCCTCGACGGCCTCGGCCATCTCGGTCGGCTCGATGCTGCCGTCGAAGCGGTGGCTCTCGAGCTGCACCAGCATGATCATGTCCTCGATCAGGCGGCGCATGCCGTCGACCTCGAGCACCGCCTGCGCGATCGTCTCCGCCTTCGTCTCCTCGGGCAGGTCGAGGCCGAGCGTCTCGACGAGCCCGAGGATCCGCTGCAGGGGCGTGCGCAGCTCGTGGGAGACGCCGGCCGAGAACAGCCGCCGGGCGTCGCGGTAGTCGGCCTCGGCGCTCTCGTCCTCGAGCACGACCACGCAGCGCGCGCCCTCGTCGCCCCGGAACGGCTGCACGTGAATGCGGTAGCGGCGCCGCTCGGGCTCGTACACGGTCAGGCCGAGATCGCCCGCGGGCGCCTTGCCGGCCATCGCGGCCTCCACCGCGGCCGCCATCTCCGGCTGGGCGGCGAGGTCGAGCAGCGTCGGCGCCTCCCGCCGGGCGAGTGCGTTCGCCCGCACGAGCCGGCCGGCCTGGTCGAACACGAGCACGGGGCTCGGGGTGGCCGACATGAGCGCGTCGCGCCAGGCGCGGGCCTCGGACAGCTCCGCCCGCGGCGCGCTGGCGCGCAGCCGCTGTGAGACCACGTCCGCGAGATCGCCGCCGGCGGCGCCCGCCGCGGCCATCGCGCGGGCGCGCTCGCGCCGCGCGACGACGAGCAGGACGACGGCGATCCCGAGCGCCACAGCCAACGCCGCCGTCAGTGCTGTCATCGGCGCGAGCGTAGCAGCGGCGCGCGGCCACGGGCGGCGGAGCCCCGGCGGCGGTTTGTATGCTTGCAGGCGCGATGAAGGTGACCCTCCCCGACGGCAGCGAGCTGCATCTCGCCGACGGCGCGAGCGGCCTCGACGCCGCCGCGGCGATCGGATCCCGGCTGGCGCAGGCCGCCGTCGCCGTGCAGGTCGACGGCGAGGTGCGCGACATCCGCCTGCCCGTCCACGACGGCGAGACCGTGCGCATCATCACCGACCGCGACCCCGAGGCGCTCGCGGTGCTGCGCCACTCGACCGCGCACGTGATGGCGCAGGCCGTGCTGCATCTGTGGCCGGACGCGAAGATCGCGATCGGGCCGGCGATCGCCGACGGCTTCTACTACGACTTCGAGTTCCCGGAGCCGATCGGGCCCGACGATCTCGAGCGGATCGAGGCCGAGATGCGCAAGATCCTGCAGCATCAGGCCGAGTTCCGGCGGGAGGACGACGTCGACAAGGCCGAGCTCATGGAGCGGTTCCGGGCCGAGCACCAGCCGTACAAGCTCGAGCTGGCCGAGGGCCTGCCCGACGGCGAGATCAGCGTCTACCGAAACGACGACTTCGAGGATCTGTGCCGCGGGCCGCATCTGCAGTCGACCCGGCCGATCAAGGCGTTCAAGCTGCTGTCGCAGGCCGGCGCCTACTGGCGCGGCGACTCGTCCAAGCCGATGCTGACGCGCATCTACGGCACCGCCTTCTTCAAGCAGGCCGACCTCGACGAGCACCTGCGCCTGCTCGAGGAGGCCCGCAGGCGCGATCACCGCCGCATCGGCCGCGAGCTCGACCTCTTCCACACGTCCGACGTCGCGCCGGGGGCGCCGTTCTGGCATCCGCGCGGGATGGTGCTCTTCACCGAGCTGACCAGGCTATGGCGCGAGCTGAACCTGGATTGGGGCTACCGCGAGGTGCGCACGCCGATCATCTACTCGGTGGACATCTGGCGCCGCTCCGGCCACTGGGACAAGTACCGCGACAACATGTTCTTCACGCACAAGGACGAGCGGCCGCTGGGCGTGAAGCCGATGAACTGCCCGGGCCACATCGAGCTCTACCAGGCGGCCAAGCGCAGCTATCGCGATCTGCCGATGCGGCTCGCCGAGCAGGGGATCGTCCACCGCGACGAGCCGTCGGGATCGCTGCACGGCATCCTGCGGGTCATCCACATCACGCAGGACGACGCCCACATCTTCTGCCGGGAGGATCAGATCGAGGACGAGGTGATCGGCTGCCTCAACCTGGCCCGCCACATCTACGGCATCTTCGACCTGCCCGTGCGCCTCGAGCTCTCGACCCGGCCCGAGAACCGGATCGGCGACGACGCCCTGTGGGACCGGGCCGAGGCCGCGCTCGAGGGGGCGCTCGCGCGGGCGGAGGCGGAGTACGAGCTGAACGAGGGCGACGGCGCCTTCTACGGCCCCAAGATCGACCTGCACATGACCGACTCGGTCGGCCGCTCGTGGCAGATGGGCACGATCCAGCTCGACTACCAGATGCCGGAGCGGTTCGACATGACCTACACCGGCGACGACAACGCCGAGCACCGGCCGGCGATGGTGCACCGCGCGCTCTTCGGGGCGTTCGAGCGCTTCATCGGCATCCTGATCGAGCACTTCGCGGGCGCCTTCCCGCTGTGGCTGGCGCCGGTGCAGGCGATCGTCCTGCCCGTCGCCGAGCGCCACGATGGGTACGCCTCCCAGGTGGCTGCCGATCTGGTCGCCGCGGGTCTGCGGGCCGAGCCCGACCTGCGCACCGAGTCGGTCGGCAAGAAGATCGCCGAGGCCGAGCACCAGCGCATCCCCTGCATCCTCGTGGTCGGCGACAAGGAGGTCGAGGCGGGCTCGGTGTCGCTGCGCCGCCGCGACCAGGGCAACCTCGGCACCCGCGCGCTCGCCGAGCTGCGCGCCGAGCTGGTCGCCGAAGCCACCTCGCGCCGTCTCTGAACAAGCGGGGCCGGGCCCCGTCTGCTCACGCGCGCAGGGTCAGCTCGAAGCGGGCGCGGTCGCCGCGGTAGAGGTCGCGGGCGAACTCGACCGGGCGGCCGTCGCCGTCGCGGGTGGTGCGGATGACGAGGATGGCGGGCGCGCCCGGGCGCGCGGACAGGTGGCGTGCGTCGGCCGGGTCGAGCGCAGCCGGCTCGATCGACGTGTCGGCGGTGACCGGGTCGACGCCGTAGCGGGTGCGCATGACGTCGTAGAGCGAGCGCTCGGCGAGCTCGTGCCGGGACAGCTCGGGGCACACCGCCCGCGGCACCCAGAACGTCTCCAGGAGCAGCGGCTCGCCGTCGCCGTAGCGCAGCCGGCGCACCAGCCACGCGCGCTCGCCCGCGGCCAGATCGAGCGCCTCCCCGGCGGCCGGGTCGATACGGCCGCTGCAGCGCATCTCGAGCACGCGCCCCGTGGGGTGGACGTCCTGGCGGCGCATCTGCTCCGAGAACCCGGCCAGCCGCTGCAGCGTGTGCACGATCCGGGGCGGTGACACGAACGTGCCCGAGCCCGGCCGCCGGTAGACGACGCCGCGGCGCACCAGCAGCTCGACGGCCTGGCGCGCGGTCATGCGCGAGAGCCCGAACCGGTCGGCGATCACGCGCTCGGAGGCCAGCCGGTCGTGCGAGCCCAGGTCGCCGGAGGCGATCCGGCGCTGGAGGGCGTCGGCCACCTGGCGGTAGCGGGGCGCGGAAGCGCTTGCCATTCGCCCAACTTACACCAGTGGAGCGTTGCACAGGCGGTCGCGAGCGGCTTGGGTGCGGTTCCCCCTATGCAGGCGGGCTCCCGCCCGGTAGCGTTCCGGAATGCCGCCTCGCCCGATCGAGCTCGTGCGCGTGGAGGGGACGCACCGGGAGGTGGGCGTCCAGGTCGGCACCGCCACCGCGGCCGTGGTGCGCCGGCACGCCGAGGAGGTCGACCCGGGACGGCTGGCACAGGCCGTCGGCTATCGCGATGCGACCGCCGCGGAGCTGCCCTGGCTGGTCGAGGAGCTCGACGGCGTGGCCGAGGGCGCCGGCGCCGACCCGCTGGCCGTGTTCGCGGCGTCGATCGAGGAGATCTGGGCCGACGCGGCCGTCCCCGCGGCGCGCTGCTCCGACCTCGTCGGCTGCGGCCCGGCAACGGCCGACGGGCACGTCTGGGTGGGGCACAACAACGACCTCGGGCCGGAGTCCGAGGACGAGCTGATCGCCCTGGAATGGCGGGTGGCCGGCGATCCGGTCTCGTTCACGATCGGCGTCGGCCCGTGGATCAGCGTCGGCTTCAACTCCGCCGGCCTCGCCCTGACCGGCAACGAGCTGTCGCCGAGCGACGATCGCGTCGGCATCCCCCGGCTCCTGCTCGTGCGCGACATCCTCCGCCGGCGGACGCTGGAGCAGGCGGTCTCGGCGGCGCTGCACCCGCGGCGGGCCTCGTCGTACAACAACCTGCTCTCCCACCGCGACGGCGGCGTCGTCAGCGTCGAGGGCTCGGCGACCGACGCGGAGCTCCTGCGGCCCGAGGGCGGCACGCTGGCACACACCAATCACTACACGAGCGCGAGGATGGCCCGGTACGAGCGCGATCCCGGCGCGACCGCCGGCTCGCAGGCCCGGCAGCGGTCGGCGACCGCGTGGCTGGCGCAGGGGCCGGTCACGTCCGATCTCCTGCGCGCCGCGCTCTCCGACCACACCGGCGCTCCGGACTCGCTCTGCCGGCACATCTCCGACGGCGCCGAGACGAAGACTGTCTTTTGGTGCATCGCCGACGTCACAGAAGGGACGGTCCGCTACGGTCGCGGCAACCCCTGCGATTCGCGGGAGCAGCATTACGCATTCACCTGAGTCACCCACCCACCGCTATGCAGAGCTGACCTGGCCGCAGGTGGCCGAGTGGGCCGCGCGCGACCCGGTGTGTGTGATCCCCGTGGCGACGCTCGAGGACCACGGCTACCACCTGCCCATCGACACCGACGTCGTCATCGCCGAGACGCTGGCCGATCAGGCGGTGCGCAGGTGCCCGGGCCGGGCGCTGCTCCTGCCCACGGTCACCCACGGCTACACGCCCCACCACATGGACTTCCCCGGGCCGATCACGATCGACTGGAAGACCTTCGTCGATGGCCTGCTCGACATCGGCAGAAGCCTGCACCGGCACGGCTTCACCCGCATCCTGTTCGTGAACGGGCACGGCTCGAACGTGCCGCTCGTCGACATGGCGGCGCGGCTTCTGATGGTCGAGCGGCCCGAGACCACCGCCGCCTCGTTCTGGTATCTGAGCGGGCCCGCGTCGGCCGACCTGCTGCGGCGCACGCGCGACTCCGACGCGCCCGGCGGGATGGCGCACGCGTGCGAGCTCGAGACCTCGCTCTATCTGGCGATCAAGCCGGAGCTCGTGCAGATGGACCGGGCCGTGCGGGAGATCCCCGACTGGGGGTCGGAGAACGTGTGGATGGACTGGAACGACGGCCCGCTCTCGGTGAAGGGCGCGTGGAGCGGCTGGACGGAGTCGGGCGTGGTCGGGGATGCCACGGTCGCAACCGCGGAGAAGGGCCGCCTCTGGCTCGACAGGGCCGTCGCGGAAGTGGCGGAGTACATCGACGAGCTGGCCGTGCGCGAGCCGCGCCCCGGCCGTGATCACCATGAACCGGGGGCTGTCCCCGACCGGGGGCTGTCCCCGAATTCAGACATGGAGGGACCCAGATGAACGCGCGGAGGCTGATCGTGGTAACCATGCTCGCGGCCGCGGTGGCAACCGCCGCCGGCTGTGGCGGTGGCGGAGCGGCGCCGGCGGGCAGCGGCGGGACAAGCGGCGGCAAGGTCATCAAGGGCGGCATCCTGCGCGTGGGGACGATCAGCTACATCGACTCCCTGAACCCGTTCGTGGCCCTGCTCAGCCAGTCGTACAACGCCTTCGTGATGGAGTACCCGCAGCTCGTGCAGTACGGCCCCGGCCCGAAGCTCGAGGGCGACTGGGCGACGAGCTGGTCGCACTCCGCCGACGGGCTCACCTGGACGTTCCACCTCAAGCCCGGCGGCAAGTGGTCGGACGGCGTGCCGCTGACAGCCGCGGACGCGGCCTGGACGGGCAATCTGATCGTCAAATACGCCGCCGGGCCGACGTCGCTGCTCGCGGCGGCGCTCAGCCACGTCACGAACATGCAGGCGCCGAACGCGAACACGCTCGTGATCCACTATTCCAAGCCGGTCGCGAACGTGCTGCCGCAGCTCGAGCAGTTCTGGGTCCTGCCCGAGCACGTGTGGAAGAAGTACGCGGGCAACAACGGCAAGGACCTGAAGACGTTCCGGCCCGAGCAGAGCCTGCCGACGGTCGCGGGGGGCGCGTACTCGATCACCAAGTTCCAGGAGAAGGGCACCACGGTCTACAAGCCCAATCCGTACTTCTACGGGCCGAAGTCGAACGCGGACGCGGTCGCGATGACCTACTACACGAACTCGACGTCGATGATCGCCGACCTGCAGGCCGGCAACATCGACTTCGCCGACCAGGTGCCGTTCAGCGCCATCGCCTCGCTCAAGGCGGACGGCCGCTTCCCGCTGCAGTCGGTGCCGGGCGACGAGGTCACGAACATCACCCTGAACACGAACCCGCTCAAGCCGAGGAACCGCGAGCTCCTGAACCCGAAGCTGCGCGAGGCGCTCGAGTACGCCACCGACCGCAACTCGATCGTGAAGGTCATCTTCGCCGGACACGCCCGCCCGTGGGCGAACCTGCTCTCGCTGCAGTCCGGCAAGTTCTGGCTGAACCCGGCGATCAAGCCGCTGCCGTTCGACATCGGCAAGGCCAACGCCATCCTCGACTCGCTCGGGTACACGAAGGGGTCCGACGGGATCCGGGTCGTACCGGCGACCACCGGCAAGTACGCACAGCCGGCCCACAAGATGGACTACACCGTGATGGTGCCGGACGGCCTCGACTTCAACGGTGACCGCCAGTTCCAGATCATCGCCAACGACTGGAAGCAGATCGGCATCCAGCTGCACGAGCAGGCGGGCGGCGACAGCGGCCAGGCCTACGGGATCGAGACCGCCGGCAAGTACACCAAGTTCGACTTCGCCACCTGGGACTGGGCCGAGTACATCGACCCCGACGCGCAGCTCTCCTACATGACCCGGGCCCAGTGGTACAGCTGGAGCGACACCGGCTACAACAACCCGCTCTTCAACAAGCAGTACCTGCAGCAGGCGACGCTGATCGACCCCAAGGCGCGCCAGGCGCTCGTCTGGAAGATGGAGGCCGAGATCGAGCACGATCGGCCCTACATCCAGCTCGTCGATGAGGATATCGTCACCGCCAACGACCAGTCCTGGACGGGCTTCGACGCCAACCTGGGCGCCTACTGCAAGTGCTACTACACGAGCCCCCACAAGACCGGATGACCTGCTGAACCGGCCGGGCGCGAAGGAGCGATCGCTGTGAGGGGGATGGACTACGTCGTCAAGCGGACGGTGTTCGCGCTGGTGACGGTGTTCGTCGCGATCACGCTCAACTTCATCCTCTTCCGCGCCCTGCCCGGGAACGCGGTCACGGGCCTGCGCTGCGGGCACTGCACCAAGCAGTTCCGGGAGTCGATCGTCAAGCAGTACGGGCTCGACAAGTCGAAGTGGCAGCAGTACGTGATCTACATCGAGCGGCTTGCCCACGGCGATCTGGGCACGTCGACGAGCGACAACCGGCCGGTGTGGGACGACATCAAGCAGCCGCTCGTGAACACGATGCCGATGGTGATCGCGGGCACCGTGTTCTCGATCGTCGTCGGGATCATCTCGGGGGTGGTGGCCGCGTGGCGGCGGGGCACGGCCGCGGACTCGGCCAACCTGTGGACGGCGCTCGCCTTCTACGCCATGCCGACCCAGTGGATCGGCCTGCTGGTCATCTTCTACATCGCGATCCCGCTCGGCCTGCCGGCGAGCGGGATCTCGTCGAACACGCTCGGGATCCTGTCCACACCGTCGGAGTGGTCGGTGCTGAGCGATCGCTTCTCGCACATGTTCCTGCCGGCGCTCACGCTCGGGATCGGCCTCTACGGCGAGTACTCGCTGGTGGTGCGCTCCTCGATGCTCGAGACGCTGGGCGAGGACTACGTGCTCACCGCCCGGGCGAAGGGCCTGCGCAACTGGGTGATCGTCTGGCGGCACGCGCTGCGAAACGCCATGCTGCCCCTGGTCACGCTGATCGCGCTCTCGCTGGGCTCGATCGTGGCCGGTGCGATCGTCGTCGAGGACGTGTTCTCCTATCCCGGCATCGGCCTTGCCACCATCCAGGCCATCGACCAGCGCGACTACCCCGTGCTGCAGGGGATCTTCCTGATCCTGACACTCTCCGTCATCCTTGCCAACTTCATCGCCGACCTGGTCTACTTCAAGCTCGATCCGAGGGTGACGACGTGAGCGAGCTCATCCAGCTCGTCGACGCCCCGGTGCCGGAGGAGGAGACCAAGCGGCGCGGGATCGTGCGCGAGGTCCTGCTCGGCCAGCGGGTGGCCATGATCGGGCTCGGCATCCTGATCTTCTTCACGTTCGTGGCGATCTTTGCGCCCTGGCTCGAGCCCTACAGCACGACTCAGCAGGTGGGGCCGGTGTACGCCCCGCCGTCTGCGCAGCACCTGCTCGGGCTGGACGACGGCGGCATCGACATGCTCTCCGAGGTGATCGCCGGGGCGCGCGTGTCGATGCTGGTCGGGTTCTCGGCCGCAGCGGTGGCAATGGTGCTCGGCGGGTCGATCGGCCTGCTGTCGGGCTACTTCGGCAACAAGACCGACATCGTGCTGATGCGGATCACCGACTACTTCCTGGTCATCCCCGACGTCCCGCTCATGATCGTCGCGGCGGCGGTGTTCGGCCGCAGCCTCGTGAACATCATCCTCATCATCGGCCTGATCTACTGGACGAGCACGGCCCGGCTGATCCGCGCCCAGGTGAAGTCGGTGCGCGAGCGGGTCTACGTCAAGCGCGCGCGGGCGCTCGGCGGCGGTCACAGCCGACTGGTGTGGAAGCACATCACCCCGCAGGTGGCGCCGCTGCTCGTCGCGAACACGGTGCTCACGATCGCGATCGCCATCTTCGCCGAGACCTACATCAGCTTCCTCGGGCTCGGCGACCCGTCGACCATCTCGTGGGGGCGGCTGATCCAGAACTCGCTCACGGGCGGCGCGGTCTTCCACAAGGCGTGGTGGGCGATCATCCCGCCGGGGCTGTGCGTCACGATCGTGATCCTGGCCGCCACGATGATGGGCCAGGCGATGGAGGACGCGCTCAACCCGCGCCTGCGGGTCGGCCACCTGTCGGTGCGCCGGTTCCGGCTGCGGCCGCTGCGGGGGAGGCTCGACTCCGAGTGACCGCCGCGCCCGTCCTTTCAGTCGAGGGCCTGAACGTCTGGTTCGACATCTCCGGCGGCGAGCTGCACGCCGTTCAGGGGGTCGACTTCGACCTGCGCCCGGGCGAGCGGATGGGGCTCGTGGGCGAGTCGGGCTGCGGCAAGACCACGACCATCCTCGCGCTGATGGGCCTGCTGCCGTCGAGCGCCAGCGTCGCCGGCCGGGTGCTGCTCGACGGCGAGGACGTGCTGGCGAAGGGCGAGGAGACGGTCGCGCCGCATCGCTGGCGCGACGTCGCGATGGTGTTCCAGGGCGCGATGAACGCCTTCAACCCGGTGAAGACGGTGGGCTCCCAGATCGTCGAGCCGATGGAGCTGCACGGCGTCGCGTCGGGGCGGGCGGCGCGGGCGCAGGCGGCCGAGCTGCTCGAGCTGGTCGGGATCTCGGGATCGCGCGGCGACCGCTACCCGCACGAGTTCTCCGGCGGCATGCGCCAGCGGGCCGCGATCGCGATGGCGCTCGCCTGCAGCCCACGCGTGCTGCTCGCCGACGAGCCCACGACCGCCCTCGACGTGATGGTGCAGGCCCAGATCCTCGACCTCCTCGTGCGGCTCACCGAGGACCTCGGCCTGGCCATGATCCTGGTGACGCACGACCTGCCGGTGGTGGCGCAGGTGTGCGGCCGGGCGGCTGTCATGTACGCGGGCAAGGTGGCCGAGTCGGGGCCGATGGACACGCTCTTCCACGACCCCCGCCATCCGTACACCCGGATGCTCTTCCAGGCCACGCCCGACCTCTACGGCGACGAGCAGGTGACGTCGATCCCCGGCGCGCCGCCGCGGCTGGATCGCCAGATCGTGGGCTGCCCCTTCCACCCCCGCTGCGACTCGGCGTTCGCACGCTGCTCCGACCAGGAGCCGGTCCTGCGCGACGTCGGCGACGCGCACACCGCCGCCTGCCACCTGAACGACGTGCCGGCGCAGGTGGCGCAGTGAGCGCGTCCCCGGCGGAGCAGGCGCCGGCCGCCGGCCCCCTGCTCGAGGTCTCGGGCCTCGTCACCCGCTACCCGATCCCGCGCAGCCTGTACGAGACGATGCGGCGCCGCGAGCAGCTGCAGGTGCACGCGGTCGAGGGGGTCGACTTCAAGATCGAGGCGGGGGAGATGCTGGCGCTCGTGGGCGAGTCCGGCTGCGGCAAGACCACGACCGCGCAGACGGTCATGCGGATGGTGGACTCCGACGCCGGCCAGATCAACTTCCGCGGCCGCGACATCTCGCATCTCTCGCACAAGGAGCTGCGCCCGCTGCGGCGCGAGATGCAGATCATCTACCAGGACCCGTACGAGTCGCTTGACCCCCGCTACCGCGTCCGCGACACGGTGGCCGAGCCGCTGCAGATCCACGGCATCGGCGGGTCACGGGCCGAGCGCGACGCGCTCGTGGTGCAGGCGCTCGTGCAGGCCGGTCTGCAGCCGCCCGAGCTCTACCTCGACCGCTTCCCTCACGAGCTCTCCGGCGGCCAGCGCCAGCGCGTCGCGATCGCGGCGGCGATGGTGCTGAAGCCGAAGCTGCTCCTGGCCGACGAGCCGGTGTCGATGCTCGACGTGTCTGTGCGCGCGGGCATTCTGCGGCTGCTGGACGACCTGCGCCGCGAGGGCCTCGCGATCGTGATGATCACGCACGACCTCTCGACCGCGGCCCACTTCGCCGACCGCATCGCGGTCATGTACCTCGGCCGGATCGTCGAGGAGGGGCCGGCCAGGGACGTCGTCCGCAATCCCCTGCACCCATATACGAAGGCGCTGATCTCGGTGGTGCCCAAGCGCGATCCACGCGACTCGACCGCGCCGCAGATCCTTACCGGCGAGACGCCGAACCCGGTGTTCATCCCCTCCGGATGCCGCTTCCACCCCCGCTGCCCGATCGCGCAGGAGCGCTGCCGCGGCATCGACCCGGAGCTGCGCCGCCCGTCCGCCGCGACCTCGCCCGACCACCGTGTCGCGTGCATCCTGGCGTGAATAACCGGTGCCAGGCGCCGGATATTCACGCGTGACACGCTGGCGCGACATCGGCGGGCCGGTGGGCCTGTTCCCGACGGGCGCCCGCAACGCCATCACCGACGTCCCCGGCGTGCGCGTCGGCCACAGCCAGGCGGCGAGCGGCGAGGCGACGGGCGTGAGCGTCGTCGTCCCGCCCCGGCTGCCGGTTCGGGCCGGCGTCGATACGGTGAACGGCGTCGGCGAGCTCACGAAGAAGCTCGAGATCGACGAGTGGGGCATCATCCAGTCGCCGGTGTGGCTGTGCGGCACCCACGCGGTCGGCATCGTCTACCACGCAGCCATGCTGGCCGCGGGCGGCGATCCCGAAAACACGGTGATCCCTGTGGTCGGCGAGTGCGACGACTCCGACATGGGCGACTCGCGCACCGTCACCGTGGCCGATGCGAATACGGCGCTCGCCAACGCCGGCGAGGACGTGGCCGAGGGCACGGTCGGGGGCGGCACCGGCATGACGTGCTTCGACTTCCCGGGAGGCATCGGCACGTCGTCGCGGGTCGTCGCCGGCCACACCGTCGGCGTGCTCCTCATGTGCAACTTCGGCGACCGCGAGCGGCTCACCGCCGGCGGCCTGCGGCTCGAGCCGGCCGCGCCGCCGGTCTCACCCGAGGGCTCGTGCATCGCCGTCTGCGCGACCGACGCGCCGCTCGGGGCGCAGCAGCTGCGGCGGCTGGCGCTGCGACCGCTGCTCGGCCTCGCCCGGGCCGGGTCGTACGCGTCCAACGGGTCCGGCGAGATCGGGATCGCCTTCACGGTCGCCGAGGCCGAGGGGTACGCGAACGAGTCGCTCTCGCCGCTCTTCGCCGCGGCCTACGAGGCAGCCGAGGAGGCGGTGTACAACTGCCTGGTGGCGGCCCGGCCCGCCCGGCGCCGGGACGGGCGCATGCAGGACGCGTTTCCGGCGCATCTGGTGCGCCCGCCCGCCTGATCCTCGAGATCAGCCCGCGACGCGCACGTGAGCGTAATAGCTCGCGTCGTTCGGCCCGCTGGTGGCGCCGATCTGGAGCAGCCCGCCGGCACGGACGCGCAGCCGGACGGTCGCACTCGCCGGGACGTGATAGCGGTGCGATCCGAGCGAGGCCGACACCGGCTGCCCGGGGGTGAAGCCCAGCCTGATCACGATCACCTCGCCGCGGCGGGCGCGGATGTTCGCGAGGCCCGGGAACGACGCGGGATCCCCGCTGTCGGCGCAGCGGCCGACGGAGCCCGAGTCGGTGGTGTGCGTCCAGCAGTAGCTGCCGAGCGTCAGGCGATGGGTGCCGGCGCTCGTCGTCACCGACGCCGGCGGCGGGCTGGTGGGCGCTGATGCGGCCCCGTGCCCGCACCCGGCGAGGGCGATCGCGATCCCTGCGGCGATTCCGATCCGTATCATCTCGGAGAACTAGACGCCGGAGCCGGACCGATGGTTCCCACGAAGGAGGAGCGCATGGAGGGCATGAGCGTTGAGCTGCGGGTGCGGCTGTCGGCGGCGGATGTGCACTACGGCGGCAACCTGGTCGACGGCGCCCACGGGCTCGAGCTCTTCGGGGACATCGTCACCGAGCTCGCCATCCGCACCGACGGCGACGAGGGGCTGTTCGCGGGCTACGAGAGCGTCGAGTTCCTGGCGCCGCTCTACGGCGGCGATTTCGTCCGCGTCACCGGCACCATCGCGCGGATGGGCACCACGAGCCGGACGGTCGATCTGGAGATCTGGAAGCAGATCTCCGCCCGGCCCGACGTCAGCGCCTCGGCGGCCGACGTGCTCGACCCGCCCGTGCTCGCCACCCGCGCCCGCGGCACGTATGTCGTCAAGCGCGAGCACCAGCGCGGGGCGGGTGGCACGGGCTAGCTCCGCCGGGCGGCCCGGTTGGGGGCCGGCGAACACCCAATTGACATCCGATCGCTGCGCCAAGTGGCAGGCGGCCGCATCTCCCAATTGGCATCCGTGACGTGTGCCAATTGGACAGGCGCGCCACCGGCCCCGCCAATTGGCATTCGATGACGCGCCAATTGGGGAGCAGACCGCCCCGCCAGGCCGCGCCAACCCGTCTACAGCGCGACGACAGCCCGCGTCCGCCACCCGCCGGCGGCGCGATGCGCCATGACGTGGACGGCGTCGATGCGCGCGTGCAGCGGCAGGTGTCGTGCGACGTCGGCCTCCGCTGCGGCGATCACGGTCGCGTCCCGCGTCTGGGCCACGGTGAGATGAGGGATCACGGTGGCGTGCCGGCCGCCGAACGGCGGGTGGTCGGGGAACCGCCCGGCGATGGCGGTGATGAGATCGACGAAGGGCTGCGGTCGGGCGGGCTCGAGGTAGAGCACGGGTGGATCCGCGTCGAAGCGCCCGAACGTCCCGAACCGGGCCTCGAAGGGTGCGAATGCGGCGAGGACGCCGCCCAGGTCGGCGATCATCGTGTCGTCCAGCACCGACTCGTCGGCGAACGGGTAGATGAGGGTGACATGCGCCGGCATCCCCTCGGCGCCGTCGCCCGTGTACGCCCGCCGCCATCGGCCGAGGGCCGCCTCGGCTGCGGTCACCGGCACCACGATCGCGGTCGCGGCCACCCGCCCGGCGCCCCCTACACGGTCATCTCGACCGCGGGCTTCGCGGTCGAGAGCAGCTCGAGCACCCGGGCCTCGGTGACCTCGCCGAAATGCTCGTAGAACTGGCTGACGGCGTGGAATCGCTGCGGTGCGCGCAGGGTGACGAGGCGATCGCACTCGCGCTCGAGCCGCTCGACCGCGAGCCGCGGCAGCACCGGCAGGGCGATCACCGTCTGGCGCGCCCCGGCGTTTCTGACCGCCGCCAGGGCGGCGCGGATGGAGGCGCCCGTGGCGGCGCCGTCGTCGACGATCACCGCGGTGCGGCCGACGAGCACCATCGGAGCGCCGTTGCGCAGCCGCTCGTCCATCTCCCGGGCCTGGGCGGTGGCGAGGTCATAGGCGCTGTCGACCTGGGCCGGGGTCAGGCGTGTGGCCACGCGCCGGTTGGTGTAGCGCTCGCCCTGCGGGGCGACGGCGCCCATCGCCAGCTCGGCGTGCCCGGGGGTGCCGACCTTGCGCACGCAGAGGACGTCGAGCGGCAGATCGAGCAGGCGGGCGAGCTCGGCTGCGACCTCGACGCCGCCGCGCGCGAGCCCGATCACGGTGACGTTCGACTTCTTGCGAAGCTCGGGCATCGCCGCCGCCAGGGCGGCGCCTGCCTGGGTGCGGTCGTGAAACATTCACGCGATCATGCATCACCGACCGCGCGACGGTCAAGGCTTGACACCGAGGATTTGGCGGCCTCGGGTGCGTTGCTATACTGATCGCCTGGCAAAGCAGAGGCATCTCGCCCCTCACCCGCCCGGCGACACGCCGGAGGGTTCAACCGAATTGTTCGGCGGCAGCTCCCCTGCGGGGCTGCGTTTCGGGTGCCTGGGGCACCCGTTTTTTGTGAGTCGAGGAGAGGAGTCCCACAGGTTGAGAATGATCGTGACTAGGCGCAGGTCTTGAGGCCCCGCAGGCAGATCGACCAACGGCCGGCGGAGCCGACGACCCGGATCAACGAAGCCATCCGCGTCCCGCAGGTCCGCCTGATCGACGACGACGGCTCGCAGATCGGCATCAAGAGCACCGACGAAGCCCAGAAGTATGCGTGGGACAAGAACCTCGACCTCGTCGAGGTGGCGCCGGAGGCCCGCCCGCCCGTGTGCCGGGTGATGGACTACTCGAAGTACCGGTACGAGCAGGAGCAGAAGGCGAAGCTCGCGCGCAAGCACCAGTCGACGATCACGATCAAAGAGATCAAGCTGCGGCCGAAGATCGGCATCGGCGACTACGAGACCAAGAAGGGTCACGTGGTGCGCTTCTTGAAGAGCCGGGCGAAGGTCAAGGTCACGATCATGTTCCGTGGGCGCGAGATGACGCATCCCGAGCGGGGCCGTGACCTGCTTCTGCGCCTCGCCGAGGACGTGAAGGACCTGGGGGCGATCGAGTCCCAGCCGCTGCAGGACGGACGCAACATGGTGATGATGCTGGCGCCGCACAAGGCCGTGGTGCCGGCGCCCGCCGCGAAGGCGGACGAGGAAGCGCCCGCGGAGGCGGCCGACGAGGCCGCCACCGGCGCCTGAAGGAGACCCGAGCATGCCCAAGATGAAGACCAAGTCCGCCGCGAAGAAGCGGTTCAAAGTGAGCGCCGCCGGCAAGGTGCTGCGCCGGCGCGCGTTCCGGACACACCTGCTCGAGCACAAGAGCGCGAAGCGCCGCCGGGTCAAGCGGCGCGTCGCGGAGCTCACTCCGGCAGACAAACACGAGGCGCTGCGCCTCCTGGGAAAGCGATAGGAGGGCCGAGATGGCACGCGTCAAGCGCAGCGTCCACGGGAAGAAGAAGCGCCGCGAGGTGCTCGAGCAGGCCAAGGGCTACCGCGGTCTGAAGCACAACACGTATCGCAAGGCGAAAGAGCAGATGATGAAGTCGCTCTCGTACGCCTACCGCGATCGCCGGGTGCGCAAGCGCGACTTCCGCCGGCTGTGGATCATCCGCATCAACGCCGGCGCCCGCAGCCACGGCCTCTCCTACAACCAGTTCATGTTCGGCTTGCGCAAGGCCGAGATCGACCTCGACCGCAAGGTGCTCGCCGATATCGCGGTGTCGGATCCGAAGGCCTTCGGGGCCCTCGCCGAAGCCGCGAAGGCCGCGCTTGCAGCTTGACGGCCCGCCGGCCGTGGAGCCGATCACCTCGCATGCCAACGCCCGGCTGAAGCATGCCCGCAAGCTCCAGGCGCGCCGCCACCGGCGGCTCCTGGGCCAGTTCCTGGCGGAGGGGGAGGACATCGTCGAGGAGGCGCTCGCGGCCGGCATCCTGCCGGTGGAGACGCTGATCGCAGCCGACCGCCCGCCCGACGAGGGCCTGATCGCCCGGCTGGCGCGCGGCGGCCCCGTGCTCGCGGTACGCGATGCGCTGCTCGCCGAGGTCGGTGGCCTCGGCCACCCGGCCCGCGTGATCGGCCTCTACGAGATCGCCTCGCTCCCGCATGAATACGCTGTGCCTGGCACCGGTCATGCACCGCTCGGGGTGTACCTCGACCATGTGATCGACCCGGGCAACGTCGGCACCGTCGTGCGTGCCTGCGGCGCGCTCGGCCCGGCCCGGCTCCTGCTCTCGCCCGGCTGCTCCGACCCGCTCGCGGGCAAGGGCGTGCGGGCCTCGATGGGGGCCGTGTTCCGCGTGCCGATCGAGACAGGCGCGGCGCTCCCGGACGGCGGCCTGCGGGTTGCGCTCGTCGCCGGCGCCCCGACGCCGCTCTGGGAGGTCGACCTGACCGGGCCGGTGGTGCTGGCGGTCGGGGCGGAGCGGCACGGCCTGCCGGCCGAGGTGGTCTCGGCGTGCGACGTCGTCTGCTCGATCCCGCAGGCCACCGGAGCGGAGTCGCTGAATGCCGCTCAGGCGGCCACACTGGCGCTGTACGAGGCCGTCAGGCAGCGAGCCGGAACGGCGGATACGCGTCCGTCACCAGCGTGAAGGCGTAGCCCGAGACGCGGTTCCCCCAGCGCATCACGCCCTCGATGTAGTCAAAGGCGCCGCGCGGGTACCGGCCGGTGAACACGATCGCGAACCAGGCGAAGATCAGGACGAAGAACGCGCCGACCCCGAGGAAGAACAGCACGAAGTAGTGGGGTATGGCCAGGAACCACTTGACCAGCGGCAGCCACCGGTTGAGCTCCGCGCCGGTCACCTCCGGGTAGTCAAGGTGCACGGCCTGGTGCTCGTCGGTCGACGGGTAGGTGTCGTCCATGAGCGCTCCGTAGACGAACACCCGGCTCGAGAAGCGGGTCAGCTCCAGGTTCCAGTCAAACCACCAGCGCGGGTACTTCTGCCGGAAGAGCAGCATCAGCACAACGGGGACGACGACGGCGCCGCCGCCCACGACCACGAACTGGGCGCCGTGGTTCGCCTGGGCCGAGGTGCCCTGGTTGGACGCGTGCTCGAGCGTGCCGATGAGGATCGCGATCGGGATGATCGTGAAGATGCGAAACGCGCTCGTGAGCCGGTTCAAGGGCCGGTCGGGATACTCGACTGAGAAGGTGACGGGATAGGTGTCCATCGGGCCACCCTATCCAGTGAGCGCGCGGCGCGCCACCCACACGGAGTCGGTGCCGCCGGGCTCGAGCGGCCTGCGGTCGAACCACCCGTACACGGCGATGCGGTCGTACCCCGCCACCTCGAGCAGCGCCCGCCAGTCGCCCGGCTGCGCCCACCAGAGCTCCATCTCGGCCAGGACACCCCCGGCTCGCACGGAGAGCAGCAGCCGCCGATCGGCCTCGTCCCAGTGCGCCCGCTCGTCGATCCCCGGTTCGCGCTCCATCCACCGGTCCTGGGTCTCGTCGATGTCGATGCGATCGGGGTGGAACACGTCGAACGCGAGCGTCCCGCCCGGGCGTACCCGCTCGTGCAGCGCTCGCAGGACGGCCAGCCGCTCGCCGTCGTCGCGCAGGTGCAGGAGGGCCCGGAACGGCACGGTGACGAGCGCGAACGTGCCCAGATCGGGCAGGTCGCGCATGTCGGCCTCGACGAGCTCGAGCGCCGGTGCGTGCGGCCCGGCCCGCTCCCGCGCGAGCTCGAGCATCACGGGCGAGCTGTCGACCCCGACGACACGGACGCCGGCGATCGCCGTCGGCACGGCCACGCGCCCGGAGCCGACGCCGATCTCGAGCACCGGCCCGCCGGAGGCAAGCGCCAGGTCGACGTAGAAGGGGATGTCCTCGGTGACCGATCGGCACCAGGCGTCATAGCGCCGGCCGAGCCGGTCGTAGGCCGAGGTCACATCACTAGACTACCCGGCCACGATGGACCTCTCAGCCCTGGTCGCCGACGCCTCGTCACGCATCGCCGCCGCCACCGACGCGGCCGCGCTCGAGGCCGTGCGGATCGACGTGCTCGGGCGCAAGGCGCCGCTCGTCCTTGCGCTGCGCGAGCTGGGCTCGCTGCCGCCGGACGAACGCCGGGCGCGGGGCGCGGAGCTGAACAGCGCGCGCCAGGAGATCGAGGGCGCGATCGGCGCGCAGGCGGCGAGGCTGCGCGGGGCAGACCTCGAGCACCGCCTGCGCACCGACCGCGTCGACGTCACCCTGCCGGGTCTGCGCCCCCCGCGCGGCCACTCGCACCTGATCGAGCAGACCCGGCGCGAGATCCTGGATGTCTTCGTCGGCTTCGGCTACCAGATCGCGGATGGGCCCGAGATCGACACCGTGCACTACAACTTCGACGCCCTGAACACCGTTGCGACGCACCCCTCGCGACAGCTGACCGACACGTTCTACATCTCCGACCAGGTCGTGCTGCGCCCGCACACCTCGCCGGTGCAGATCCGCGCGATGGAGGCGCAGCCGCCGCCCGTGTACATGGCGACGGCCGGGCGCTGCTACCGCCGCGACACGCCCGACGCGACCCACACGGCCATGTTCACGCAGATCGAGGGCCTCGTGGTCGATCGCGGCATCACGCTCGCGCACCTCAAGGGCACGCTGCTTGGGTTCGCGCGGGCCATCTTCGGGCCGGAGCGCGAGGTGCGCCTGCGGCCGCACTTCTTCCCGTTCACGGAGCCGTCGGTCGAGGTCGACGTGAGCTGCTTCAACTGCGCCCGCGACGGCTCGCCGTGCCGCGTGTGCAAGGCCGAGGGCTGGGTCGAGATCCTGGGCGCCGGCATGGTCGACCCGAACCTCTTCACCTACGTCGAGGGGTACGACCCCGAGCAGGTGTCGGGGTTCGCGTTCGGCCTGGGGGTCGAGCGCGTCGCCGGCCTGCGCCACGACATCCCCGACATCCGGCTCCTGTGGGAGAACGACCTGCGCTTCATGGAGCAGTTCGGATGAGGGTGCCCGTGTCGTGGCTGCGCGAGTACGTCTCGTTCGACCTGCCGCCGCGCGAGCTCGGTGAGCGGCTGTCGATGACGGGCACGAAGCTCGAGGCGCTGCACCGCCGGGGCGTCGGCAACGCCGATCGCTACCGGGTCGGGCGCGTGCTGACCCGTGACCGGCACCCGAACGCCGACCGGCTCAGCCTGTGCACGGTCGACATCGGCGCCGGCGCGCCCCAGCAGATCGTGTGCGGGGCGAGCAACTTCGAGGCGGGCGCGACCGTCGCCGTCGCCCTGCCCGGCGCGGTGCTGCCCGACGGGACCGAGCTGCGGGTGGCCAAGCTGCGCGGGCTCGAGTCGCACGGCATGATGCTCTCCGAGCGCGAGCTCGAGCTCGGCCAGGAGCACGACGGGATCATGCTGCTCCCGGCCGACTGGCCCGTCGGCGACGCCCTGCTCGAGCATCTCGCCATCGCCGACGACGTGCTCGAGTTCGAGATCACCTCCAACCGGCCCGACTGCCAGAACGTGTACGGCATCGCCCGGGAGGTGTCGGCGGTGCTCGACACCGATCTCGCCCCCTGGCCCGGCAGCGAGCCGGAGGCGACCGGCGCGGGCACCGCGGACGACTACGTGAAGGCCCGCATCGACGCGCCGGAGATGTGCCCGCGCTGGGCGGCGCGCGTCTTCACCGATGTCAAGGTGGGGCCGTCGCCGGCGTGGCTCAAGGCCCGCATCGCGGCGGCCGGCATGCGGCCGATCTCAAACGTCGTCGACATCACGAACTACGTGATGCTCGCGATCGGCGAGCCGACCCACGCCTTCGATCTCGACAAGGTCGCCGGCCGCGAGATCATCGTGCGCCGGGCGACGGCCGGCGAGCCGGTGACGACGCTCGACGGCCAGGCGCGCACGCTCGACACCGAGACGCTCGTGATCGCCGACGCCGAGAAGCCGTCCGCGGTGGCCGGGCTGATGGGCTCCGAGTGGAGCGAGGTGACGGCTGGGACGACCACGGTGCTGATGGAGTGCGCGAACTTCGACGGGCCGACGACGCAGGCGTCCTCGATCCGGCTCGGCCTGCGCACCGAGGGGTCGAGCCGCTGGGAGAAGGGCCTTGACCCGTACCTGCCGACGCAGGCGCTCGCACTCGCATCGCAGCTGATGGTCGAGCTCGCCGGCGCGAAGCTCGTGCCCGGCATGATCGACCTGCACGGCGAGCTGCCGGAGCCGCCCGTCGTGCCGCTTCGGCGCGAGCGGCTCGAGCGCCTGATCGGCGTCACCTACGCCGACGCCGAGGTCGATCGGGCGCTCGTCCGGCTCGGCTACGAGTGGGAGGGCGCGGGCTGGCGGGTGCCGACCTGGCGGGCGGCGGATACGACCCGCGAGGTCGACCTGATCGAGGAGGTGGCCCGCATCGCCGGCCTCGAGCGGGTGCCGATCGCGATGCCCGGCGGCGCTCCGGGCGGTGGCCGTCTGAACGCAGAGGAGCGGCTGCGGCGCACCGTGGTCGACGTGCTGCGCGGCGCCGGTCTGTCGGAGGCGGCGACGCTCACGCTGTGGGACATGGGCGTGCCCGACCGGCTGCGGCTGGGGCGCGACGATCCCCGCCGCGCGCTCGTCGAGCTCATGAACCCGATGAGCGCCGACTGGGCGGCGATGCGCACGCTGGTCTTCCCGGGGCTCCTGCACTCGGTGCGGCGCAACCTGGCCATGTCCGCGCCGCGGGTGGCGCTCTTCGAGATCGGGCACGTGTTCCTGCGCGGGGCCGGTGAGCTGCCCGACCAGCCCGCGCGTGTCGCCGGCGTGCTCGCCGGCGAGGACGCGGGGTTCTTCGAGATGAAGGGCGTCGTGGAGGCGCTGGTCGCGGCGGCGCGCGTCGAGCCGCCCGAGTTCCGGCCTGCGGAGGAGCCGTTCCTGCACCCCGGCCGGGCGGCCGCCGTGGCCGACGGGTTCGTGGGGGAGCTGCACCCGCTCGTGGCCGAGGCGTTCGGCCTGGACGGCGGCGCGGCGGTGTTCGAGCTCGGGCTCGACATCCTGCGCGGCCCGCCGCCCGAGGAGGTGCTCTATCGCGACGTGATCAGCTTCCCGCCGCTGCGCCAGGACATCGCCGTGGTGGTCGGCGAGGACGTGCCCGCCGGGCGCGTCGTCGAGGTCGTGCGGGGTGCCGCGGGGCCGGAGCTCGCGGACGTCGAGGTGTTCGACGTCTACCAGGGCGTGCAGGTGGGGGAGGGGCGCAAGAGCCTCGCCCTGCATCTGGTGTTCCAGGCGGCCGACCGCACCCTCACCGACGCCGAGGCCGACGCGATCCGGGCACGGGTGGTGGCCGCGCTGCGGACCGCCGTCGGCGGCGAGCTGCGCGCATGAGGCGCGACCGGCTGGTGCACCGGCTCGACGGGTACTTCGGGACGCGCGACGTGCAGGGAGACGACTGGGCCGACGAGTTCGCGCTCGTCTATCCCGACCCGTACTGGCGCCGGTACGCCGAGCCGGACTACGCCTCGCGCTGGAACGGGCTGCTTGTCCGCGGCGCCGACGAGGTCGATCGGGTGGCGACGTGCGTGTTCCCGTCCGACCGCATCATCGGTCTGCTCGCGCCCGGGACGTTCCTGTTCTCGGAGCACCCGATCGACTACGCCGACGAGGCGGGCTTCCTGCCGCTCAGCCTGGAGAGCTTCGAGCGCATGCGTGCCGACGGCATCAGCTTCTACCACGTGCACGCCCCGATCGACCACCATCCCGACGTGTCCCCGTCACGGCTGTGCGCCGGCGCGATGGGTGTGCCCGTCGAGGAGGAGTTCATGCCCATCGCCTCGGGCATCCCCGGCGGCGCCGCCGTGATCGGGCCGTCCGATGTCACGCTGGATGCGCTGGCCGCGCGCCTGCAGGCCTACCTGGGGCCGGAGGTACCGGTGCAGATCGTGCGGCGGCGGCCGTCGGGCGATTGGGCCGGGCGGGTGGCCGTGGTGGGCGGCGGCGGGACCGACCGGGTGGCGCTCGAGGCCGCGCTCGAGCGCGGCTGCCAGACCTACGTCACGGGCGGGGTGTTCACCCGCTGGGCGGAGGAGTTCCTGGCGCTGGCCGCCGAGGCCGGCGTGGCCGTGATCGACGGCACCCACTACGGCACCGAGAAGCCCCCGCAGCTGGCGATGGTCGACTGGTTCCGGGCGCTCGGCCTCGACGCCGAGTTCATCCCCGACGGGCCGAAGTAGCGGGCGGGGGTGCTGCTCGCGCCCCCGCGACCTGTGATCGATGTCACACAACGAGTGCTTCCTGGGATGTGGAAGCCATGACCGCGGCTTCGTAGCCTGCGTTGCATGGTTTTCCGTTTTCACCACCAGGAAGGACAAGGACGATGATCACCTTCACCCGCACCACCCGCGTCATCCTCGTGGCAGCGGCCGCGCTCGCGGTCGTCGCACCGACGGCCTCCGCCAAGCCGTTCGTCGTCACCCCGGGCGGCCCGGTCGCCTTCTCTGAGCATGCCTACCAGGGCACCTACCGGCCGCAGTCGACGCCCATCGTCGTCGGCTCGCCGGACGCCCGCGACCGCGTCGGCACGGTCAACCAGGTGACGGGCATCCACCCGCTCCCGGTCGCCACGAAGATCGTCGTGAGCAACAACTCCTTCGACTGGGCTGACGCCGCCATCGGCGCCGGCTTCGTCGTCGCCCTCGGCCTCATCGGCGCGGGTGCCCTCGGCCTTCGCGGCCGGCGGCGCATGGCGCTTGGGGTCTAACGCCCCGAGGTAGCAGTCGCAGGCGTCCACCGGGCGGGCTCCCACGGGAGCCCGCCCACCTCGCGGTCCCGATCGGCAGCGGGCGGCCTACTCGGCCGAGACGCCGCTCGGGTTGGCAAAGCTCCGGCCGCCCTTGCTGTTCGTGCACACCACGGACTTCAGCTTGTGCGTGTCGGTCACCGCGAACCACCGAAACGCGCAGGTGACTCCGCCGGGCAAGACGCGTGTGTTGTTGAACCCGATCCCGGCGCCGACAGGCGGGCTCCAGTGCCGGGTGCCGAGCACCCCGTGCGCCGAGGTGCCGCGCAGCTGCGAGAAGCTCATCGGGTCGGCGAGCGCCCAGCAGCGGACGCGGGCGTTGCCGCTGATGTCCTGCCAGTGGCAGCTGACCTTGCCGTGGAACGCGCTGAAGGCGCCCTGGGGATTGCCTGCCGCCGTCGCCGTGGACGCCGAGACCGCGATCACCGCGGCCGCCGCCAACATGCCCACCCGTCGCATCATCTCTCCCTCGGTCGAAAACGCGCCCGAGCATACACCGGCGCGGGCGTCCCGGCGCCGGAGATCACGGTCCGACCGGCACCCCGCAACGGTCGGCGAGAATGAGCACGTCGTCGAGGAACCTCCGCAGAGTCGCCGGATCGTCTCGAGGCGCGAGCACGACCGTGCGCGCCACGCCGAGCTCGGCCAGGGCGGTGAGGAGCGCGTCGTCGAGAGCCACCACGAACGCGGTGACCTCGGCGCTGGAGGCGCCCACCTCGTTGCAGACCGCTCGCCACCGCGCTCGCTCGCGCGCGAACTCCGTCGCGTCGGTGACGACCGGCGCCCAGCCGTCGCCGTGGGTCGCGGCCAGACGCAGGCTGGGCATGGAGCTCCCGCCGACAAGCAGCGGTGGGTGCGGCTTCTGGACGGGCTTCGGCCACGACCAGATCGGGTCGAAGTCGACGAGCTCCCCGTGGAACTCCGCCTCATCGTTGCGCCAGATGGCCTTCATCGCCAGGATCTGCTCGCCCATCAGATCCCACCGTCGGGGCGGATCGACCCCGTGGTTTCGCAGCTCCTCGACGAGCCAGCCGGCGCCGACACCGAAGAGAAAGCGGCCCTGGGACAGGTGGTCGATGGTGGCGACCTGCTTGGCGAGCACGATCGGGTCGAACTGGGGCACGACGCAGACTCCGGTGCCCACCCTGAGGCGCGTGGTGCGGGCGGCGGCAACCGCGAGCGCCGTGAACTGATCGAGCAGACGCGCGTCCTCGCCGGGGCGCGTGCCGTCCATCAGGTCACGCCGGCTGACGGGTACGTGGGTGTGGCCGGTGAGGAACAGCGACTCCAACCCCGTCTGCTCGACGGCGCAGGCGAGGTCGGCGATGCCGACACCGCGATCGGTGAGCCAGGCGGCGACTCCGAGCTTCATCGTGGACATGTGTCAGACGTTACCGCCGCGCGCTGCCGGCGCCGATGATTTCCGGCGGCGGCGGAGGTCTGCAGGGGAACTCGACGAGGAGTCCGGGGTGAGCACGCTGCGGTATTCGACGTCGATGTCGCTCGACGGCTTCGTGGCCGGGCCCGACCAGAGCCCGCAGAATCCGCTCGGCCTCGGCGGCGCCCGGCTGCACGTCTGGATGCGCGAGCTGGCCGCGTGGCGGCGCGACGCGGGCCTCGAGGGTGGTGTGGTCAACGCCAGCACGGCCGTCTACGAGGAGGACGACGCCGCCGGTGCGATCATCATGGGCCGCAACATGTTCGGCGGCGGGCCGGGGCCGTGGGGAGACGATCCCTGGAGCGGCTGGTGGGGTGACGATCCGCCGTTCCATCTGCCCGTCTTCGTGCTCACCCACCACGCCAGAGAGCCGCTCGAGTGCCTCGGCGGGACGACGTTCATCTTCGTCACCGGCGGACCGGCGGCGGCCCTCGAGGCAGCGCGGGGTGCGGCGGGGAGCGCGAGCGTCGCCATCGCAGGCGGCGCGGGCACAGCCAGGCAGTATCTGGCCGCCGGCCTCGTCGACGAGGTCACCATCCACCTCGTCGCCGCGTTCCTCGGAGCGGGCGTGCGGCTGTTCGACGAGCCTGCGCTCACGGACGTCGGGCTGGAGCAGGTCGGCGTGGTGGACGCGCCCGGCGTCACGCACCTCACCTACCGCATGCGAGCGCCCGTCAGGTAACGCCCTGCGTCGCCACCGGACGCACGTCCGAGAGGCGCCGTTCCAGCCGCAGCGTGGCGACGATGCCGACGCCGTCGAGCGTCCCCAGCCGCTTGCGCACGAGCTGGGCCGCCGCTCCGTAGCCGTACGTGTGGGCGGCCCGGAAGTGGAACACGCCGCTGCGCCAGTCCTCCTCGTGCCAGGGGTTCAGCGGCGACATCACCAGGGCGCACTCCTCCGACTGCACCGCGTCGCGCAGGCGCAGCTCGAGGAAGAGCGACGACCAGTCCGACGGCTGGGCGGCGACGATCGCGTCCCACTGCTCGACGAGGTTCGGCATCGGCGAGATCGTATCGCGAGGCCGCTACGAGGGCGGCACGACGGGGGGCGCGTGGTTCAGGTCGAGCTCGCGCTCGCTCATGAAGTGGGCGCTCGTGATCATGCGCAGGCGCACGACGATGTGGCTGCGGCGGTCGATCCAGAGGCGGAAGAACGTCGGTCCGCCCGGCTGGACGAGGGTGAGCTGGATCGTCCGGCGGTCGCCTCCGGACACGTACACCGCCTCGGCGGTCGGCGCCCAGAACGGGTCGGGCTGGCGCACCGGCGAGGCCGGCGACCGCCGCCACGTGCCGTCCGCGCGCCGATCCCACCGCGTGGGGCCGATGATGCGGGCGTGGTCGCCGCCGTGCACGTCGATCGCCAGCCGATCGGGCGCCTGGACGATGTAGGTGGTCGCGACCGACCGGCCCGGCGCCGAGGCGAGCACGTTCTCGGCTCGCAGGCTGCGCAGGGCCGCAAACGCGCGCGCGGCGCGGTGTAAGCGCCCGGCGGCGGGCCGCGCCCCGGCCGCGGGCATCCGCAGGTGCGCGGTCACGGCCGCTCGGCCGGGCCGGCGCACCGCGACGACCAGGTTCGCGGCCGCGGCGGGGGCCGGCGCCTGATAGCAGACGCCGGCTGCGCCCGGGCACGGCGTCGCCACGTGGCCGTCGACGAGCACGAGCGCGTCGGGCACTCCGGCGCCCGTCTGGGAGAGCAACGTGACGCGCACGGCGGTGCGGCCCAGCCGCTGCGCACCCACCGCCAGGTCGGCCGCCTCGCCCGCCGCGACCGGGCCCGTCGGCGCCGGTGCCGCGACGACAGCCGGTGCGCGGCTCGCGGTGCCCAACGTCACCGTCGCCCCGAACGTGCGTGCGCCAGCGGCGATCACGAGCGCCGTGCGTCCCTGCGGCAGAGTCGGCAGCAGGCCTGCGTACGTGCCGTCAGGGGCCCGCCGCAGGGTCGCCCGCGTGCCGCCCGAGGCGGCAACCACGCTCGCGCTCGGCGCGCCGCCGGGCAGGCGCAGGTCGACCATGTTGCGGCCTGCGAATCCGGGCCACAGGTCGAGCCGCGCAGCCCGCCCGAGGCGCAGGCTCACCGGCCCGCCGCGGGCGGGCGGCGCCGCCGGGGCGGCCGCGGCCAAGCCCGGGGCGTTCGCGGGCGGCAGGTCGGTGAGGAGCGCGACGACGCCGAGCAGCGCCACCATCAGGCCGATCTCGACTGCCCCCCGGCGGCGGATCGAGGCGAAGGCGCCGATGTGGCGGCGGTTGAGGTAGCCCAGGCCGACGAGGCCCGCCAGGATCGCCGTCTTCACGAGCAGCGCCCGGCCGTAACCGGTCTGCCACAGCTGTGCAGGTGAGGAGACGGCCCACAGGGCGCGGCCGGCGCCGGTCAGGGCGAGCACCGCCGACGCTCGCGAGGGCGACGCGGGAGAACCGGGCCGTCATCGCGGTGCGGACCCGGGTGCGGTCGGCATCGGGCAGGCCCCGGGTCGCGTGCGGAGTGACCAGGACGAGCTGGGCGAGGCCGCCGATCCAGATGGCCGCTGCGGCCGTGTGCAGCGCGTCGACGGCAACGGCGGGCAGGCCCAGCCCGGGATCGCCGGCGTGGCCGGACAGGCCGGGGACGATCACCGCCCAGGCGCCGAGGAGCGCGGCAGGCACGGCCAGGACGAGCGCTCCGGTGCGGCTGCGGCGCGACACCGCAAACGCCGCGGCCGTGGCGACGCAGAACGCGGCGCCGAGGTCGATCCCGCGGCCGAACTCGCGCCCGAAGCGCGTGGCCGAGAGCGCTGAGCCGATCGGCCCGTTGTGGTTGAACGCCTGCCAGAACGAGACGCCGGCGACCTCGGCCCCCTCGCGCGTGAGCGCCACCCAGCCGCCGGCGAGCATCAGGGCGGCCGCGGCGAGGAGCAGCGAGTTGGCCCGGGCGCCCTCGCGCAGCTCGGCCATGTCGCGCGCCTTCCCGGCGAGCGTCGCCATCACCGGCCGGAACACCCACACGCGGTACACGGCACCGCCGACGAGCAGCATCAGGCCGCAGAAGTAGGCGAAGCGGGCGATCAGAAACGGCCAGTCGAGGGTGGAGGTCTCGGTCGTCGCCGCCTGCGGCGGCGGGCCGTTGCCGACGCCGATCGCGAGCACGCCCGAGACGATGTGACCGTCGGTCGAGACGACCTTCCAGCGCACGGTGTAGTCGCCCGCCCCGAGGCCCGGCCGCAGCGGAACGACAAGGGCGCGCACGTCGGCGGGCGCGGAATGAGCGCGCGCGGCCAGCACCGAGGCGCCGGACGCCGAGACTGCGGTGGTGCCCGCATCCTGCACCTGCTGGTCGAAATGCAGCACGATCTGGCCGGGAGCGCGCGCCACGACGCTCCCCGCCGCCGGGTCGGTGCGCAGCAGGCTGGCATGCGCCTGCGCCGCGGCGGGGAACGCGGCGGGCAGGAGCAGCACGAGGATCGCGAGCGCGCGCAGGCGCATGGCCGTGAGTGACCTCCTGATCGGGTGACCGGCGCGCGTGCGCCGGAGCTGGCCGGGTCAGGCGGTTGCCGGCGGTGCCCGCTCGTGGCGGGCGCCGGTGGCGCGGCGGCCGTACGGGGACGTCGCGGGCCCGCGGCTTGTCGGAGGGCTGACCGCCAGCAGGAGCTCGACGGCCGCGGCGATCGCAGCGGCGAGCGCTCGGACGGCGCCGGCGAGCGTGCGATCGGCCGCCCATACGAGCGCCGCGCCCAGCACGGCGAGCGCCGTGTGCAGTGCGAGCGCGCCGGTCTGGCCCGGGTGGGCCGGAGCCCCGGCGGCCAGCAGCCCGAGGTGGGCGCAGCCCTGGGCGCAGAGCATGATCGCCGTCGCCTGGGCCAGGCCGAGCGAACGGTGTGCGGCCGCGGCCTGACCGCCCGCCCGTACGCGCGCTGCGGCGGCCCGGGCGCGCCCGGCAGCGGCAGTCAGCCGCAGCAGGGCGGCGGTGCCTGCGGTCGCGGCGGCGAGAGCGGGGATCGACCAGGCCGGCTCGGCGAGGGCGGCGCTGCCTCCGTGGGCGGCCGTGGCCGAGGCGGCTGCGAGGCCGGCCAGGGCGGAGCCGCGGGCGAGCGTGTGAGCGCGCATGTGCGTTCCAAGTATGGCAGTGCCGGGTAGTATCACGCCGTGGATTCCGCCAAGCTGGACAGGATGGCCGAGCTTGCGGTCGGGTTCGGAGCCAACGTCCAGCCGGGGCAGCGGGTGATGGTGCTTGCGGCGCTCGGGCAGGAGCAGCTCGCCCGCAGAATCGTGGAGCGCGCGTACCAGGCCGGTGCGGTGTACGTCGACATGATCTACCGGGATCCGTACGTCCAGCGGGCCCGTCTGGTGTACGGCGGCGACGACGCGCTCGGGTACGAGCCGGAGTGGATCGTCGAGATGCTGCGCCAGCACGGCCTGCACAAGGGCGCGCAGATCGCGCTCTCAGGGCCGACCGAGCCGGGGCTGCTCGACGGGATCGATCCCGAGCGGATCGGGCGCGACCGGCCGCCGGGGCGCGTGCAGGGGATCGAGAACATGACCCAGGCGCGCAACAACTGGACGATCGTGCCCTGCCCGACGCCGGGATGGGCGCAGCTCGTGCACCCGGATCTCCCGGCCGACACGGCGCTGGCCAAGTTGTGGGAGGAGATCGAGATCGTGTGCCGGCTCGACGCGGACGACCCGGTGGCGGCGTGGTCGGAGCGGATCGCGCAGCTGAAGCGGGCGTGCGACGCGCTGAACGGGCGCCGCTTCGACGCCATCCATCTGGAGGGGCCCGGAACCGATCTGCGCGTCGGCCTCCTGCCCGGGTCGACGTGGAACGGCGGCGGCATGAAGACGGCGTGGGGCCTCGACCACCGGGCCAACCTGCCCACCGAGGAGGTGTTCACCTCGCCGGATCCCGAGCGCGTCGACGGCGTAGTGCGCTCGACGAAGCCGCGGGAGCTCTCGGGCACCATCGTGCGGGACTTCGAGGTGCGCTTCGAGGGCGGGCGGGTGACGTCGATCGACGCGGCCGAGAACGGCGGCGTACTCCAGGCATACGCCGAGCGCGACGAGAACGCGGGCCGCCTGGGCGAGCTCGCGCTCGTCGACGGCGGCGGCCGCATCGGCCCGCTCGACACGGTCTTCTACGACACGCTGCTCGACGAGAACGCGGCCAGCCACATCGCGCTCGGCCAGGGATTCGACTGGGCCGTCGCCGAGGAGGATCGCCCGCGCATCAACCGCAGCGAGGTGCACGTCGACTTCATGATCGGCTCGCCCGAGGTCGACGTCACCGGCGTCACGGCCACCGGCGAGCGGGTGCCGGTGCTGCGCGCCGGCGCCTGGCAGATCTAGCCGAAAAGCGGGGCCAGGCCCCGAGAGCGGGGCAGTCCCCAGAAGCGGGGACAGTCCCCGATCACAGGGCTGTCACGCAGGTGTCGCGGCCACCGTTCGGGGTCTGACCCCGGTCAGGCGGCGCCGGTGCGCATGCGGAAGATCGTCGCGATGATCTCGGCCGGATCGAGGTCGTCGTCGTTGCCGAGGCTGCCGCCGCGCAGGCGCAGCGACGTGTACGCCATCAGGTCGCGCATCGAGACGATGCCGATCACGTGGCCGCCCTCGTTCACCACGGGCAGGTGGCGGAAGTGCCCGTCGACCATGAGCGCCATCGCCTCGGGGATGTTCGTGTCAGGCGAGGCGGTGAGCACGTGCCGGGTCATGCGCTGCCCGACCGGCGTCTCCGGGTCGGTCGCGTCGCTCACGCAGCGCATCAGGTCGCGCTCGGTGATGACGCCGGCCAGGTCGCCGGACTCGTCCAGCACCATCGCCGCGCCCACGTCGGCCTCGACCATGCGCCGGGCCGCGTCTCCGAGCTTCGTCTCGGGCGACACCGACACCACGTGCGTCGCCATCACGTCTGTGAGCTGCATCAGGTCGAGTGTACGTGCCTGCGTGGGCTCATGCGAGCAGCAGGGTCGGGGCCTCAAGGTGCTGCTTGACCGTCTGCAGCAGCCTGGCTCCGTCCGCCCCGGAGCAGGCGCGGTGGTCGCACGAGAGCGTCACCGGCATGATCTGGCGGGCGACGACGGCCCCGTCGCGCACGACCGGTCGCTCGCTGATGCTCGACACCGCCAGGATGGTCGACTCGGGCGGGTTGATGATCGCCGAGAAGGCCGCGACGTCGAACATGCCCATGTTCGAGACGGTGAACGTGCCGCCCTCGATCTCGGACTGGCGCAGCTTCCCGTCCCGGGCGCGGGCGACGAGGTCGCGCGTCTCGGCGGCGATCTCGCGCATCCCCTTCGTGTCGACATCGCGCAGCACCGGCACGATCAGGCCGTCGTCGAGCGCGACCGCGATCCCGGTGTGGACGTGGGCGTGGTAGACGTGGTGGCCGTCGACGTAGGAGCGATGCGCCTGCGGGTGCTGCATGAGCGCCTGGGCGCACGCGCGCACGATGAGGTCGTTCACGCTCGCCTTCTCGCCCACGCCGGCCAGAGCCTCGTTCAGCTCGGCGCGCAGCTCGAGCGCCCGGGTCATGTCGATCTCGGAGCTGACGTAGAAGTGGGGGACGGTGGCCTTCGACTCGCCCATCCGCCGGGCGACCGCCTTCAGCATCGGCGTCAGCTCGCGCACCTCGTCCTCGGCGGCGGGCGGCCGTGGCGGCGCCGGCTGGGCCTGCGGGGCTGCGGCCGGCGCCTCGGCGGCCGGCGCGGCCTGGCTGCCGCCGTCGAGGGCGCGCTCGACATCGGCCTTGACGATGCGGCCGTCGGGGCCGGTGCCCTGCCCCGCCAGCGTGCGCAGGTCGAAGCCCGCGGCGTCGGCCATCCGGCGTGCGATCGGGCTCGCCCGCAGGGTCGTATCGGCCTGCGCGGGCGCCGCCGCCTGGGCGGGCGCCGCCGCCTGGGCGGGCGCCTCGGCTTCGGCCTCGGCCGGTGCGGTCTCGGCGGGCGCGTCGCCGTCGGCGCTCGCTCCGTCGCCGTTTGCCTCGGCTGCGGCCGGGGTCGCGTCGACGGTGATCTCCTCGCCCTCGGAGCCGACGATGGCGATGGGCGCTCCCAGGGCCGCCGACTCGCCGTCGCCGACCAGGATCTTCAGCATCGTGCCGTCCTCGTAGGCCTGGAAGTCCATCGTCGCCTTGTCGGTCTCGATCTCGGCGATCACGTCTCCCTCGCGGAAGCTCTCACCCTCGCGCTTGAGCCAGCGGCCGATGGTGCCCTGCTCCATCGTGTCCGACAGCCGCGGCATGGTGAGCTCCTCCGACATGGGCGAACCTTACAGGCCGCACTCGCGCAGGAGCGAGCGGGCCGCGGCCTCGATCTTGGACTCGAGCGGCAGCGCGGCCAGCTCGAGCGGCTTGGAGTAGGGCATCGGCACCTCGGCCTGGCCGACGCGCTCGACCGGCGCGTCCAGGTCGTCGAAGCACACCCGCTGCAGCCGGGCCGCGAGCTCGGCGCCGACGCCGTACGTCGACCACCCCTCCTCGGCCACGAGCACGCGGTTCGTCTTGCGCACCGACTCGGCCACGGTGTCCACGTCGAGCGGCCGCAGCGAGCGCAGATCGATCACCTCGACCGAGATCCCGTCGTGGCCGAGCCGGTCGGCCACCCGCAGGGCGCGCTGCACCGTGTAGGAGTGCGCCACGAGCGTCAGGTCGGTGCCCTCACGCGCGATCGCCGCCCGGCCGAGCGGCACGGCGCCGTCGCCGTCCTCGGGCAGGGGGCCTGTCAGGTTGTAGAGCACGAGGTTCTCGCAGAAGAGCACGGGATCGTCGTCGCGGATGGCCGTCTTCAGCATCCCGTAGGCATCCGCAGGCGTCGCCGGCGCCACCACCTTCAGCCCCGGGCAGCCGGCGAACCAGGCCTCGAGCGACTGGGAGTGCTGCGCCGTCAGCTGCGCCCCGGCGCCGCCGGGCGCCCGGATCACGAGCGGCACGCCGACCTTGCCGCCGAACATGTACCGGATCTTGGCCGCGTGGTTGATGACCTGGTCCATCGCCACCAGGATGAAGTTGATCGTCATGATCTCGATGACGGGGCGCAGGCCCATCATGGCCGCGCCGATGCCGGCGCCGACGAAGCCCTCCTCCGAGATCGGCGTCTCGCGGACGCGCACCGGGCCGTACTTGTGCCACAGCCCCGCGGTGACCTTGTAGGAGCCCTCGAAGCGGCCGATCTCCTCGCCCATCAGGAACACGTCGGGGTCGCGCCCGAGCTCCTCGTCGAGCGCCAGGCGCAGCGCCTCGCGGTAGGTCACGTCGGCCATGTCTGCTCTTCTCCGCGCTCGCCGTAGGGGGCGCCGGCCTCCATCCGCTCGAACTGCTCGCGCGAGCTGGGATCGCCGTAGAGATGGTCATACAGGCTCTCGCGGGGCGGGAACGACGCCGCGAGCGCGCGGTCGATCGCATCCTTCACCTCGGCCGACACGTCCTGCCAGATCACATCGAGGTCGGTCGACGAGGCGATCCCGCGCTCGCCCAGGAGCAGGCCGTAGCGGGTGATCGGGTCGCGCTCGCGCCACGACCGCACCTCCTCGGCCGTGCGGTAGACCTTGCCGGCGTCGGCGACGGAGTGGCCGCGGTAGCGGTAGGTGATCGTCTCGAGCAGGGCCGGGTGGCGCTCGTCGCGGGCCTGGCGCAGCAGCCGGTCGGCCGCCTCGCGCACCGCGAGGACGTCGTTGCCGTCGACCTGCTCGCCGTGCACCCGGTAGGCCGCCGCCCGCCGGAAGAGCTCGGGCTCGGCGTTCGACTGGGCCACCGACGTGCCCATGCCGTACTGGTTGTTGATCGCCTGGAAGACGATCGGAAGCCCCCAGAGCGACGCCAGGTTGAGCGCCTCGTGGAACGAGCCGGTCGCCACCGCGCCGTCGCCGAACTGGCACAGGACGGCGTTCGGCTGATCGCGGTACACCATCGCCAGTGCGGTGCCCGCTGCGATCGGCAGATGCGCGCCGACGATGCCCCAGCCGCCGTAGAAGTGCCGCTCGACGTCGAGCAGGTGCATCGAGCCGCCGCGGCCGTGGGCGGCGCCCGTGTCCTTGCCGAAGAGCTCGGCCATGACGGCCGCGGCCGGGCTGCCGACGGCGAGCGCGGTGCCGTGGTCGCGGTAGCTCGCATACAGCGCGTCGCCTTCGGCGAGCGCGTCGATCGCACCCACCGACGAGGCCTCCTCGCCGATCGCGAGATGGCAGTAGCCGCCGATGCGGGCGCGCGTGTACTGCTCCTCGGTGCGCTCCTCGAACCGGCGGATCAGCGCCATCTGCCGGAAGAGGCGCAGCGCGTGCTCGCGGTCGTCCAGCACCGGCGCCTGGGTCTCGGCGGGCTTCGCCATGCCAGAAACCTTAGTCGCTCCCGCGAGCTATTCTCGCGGGCATGGCGACGGCAGTCATGGTTCCCAACCTCGGCGAGGAGACCGCCGCGGCCGTGCTGATCCGGTTCCTGGTGGAGCCGGGCGAGGTCGTGCGCCGCGGCGACCCGCTGTACGAGCTCGACACCGACAAGGTCACGCAGGAGGTCGAGGCCGAGGCCGACGGCGTGCTGCTGGCCGTGATCGGCACCCCCGGCGTCGAGTACCTGCCCGGCGCGACGATCGCGTGGATCGGCGAGGCGGGGGAGACGGTGGGCGCGTGACCGAGAGCTTCCGGGTCGCGCACCTCGACGAGCTCGACCGCATCGCGGTCGCCGGCGGCGAGTACCGGCCGATCCGGCGCCGGCTGGGCGTGCGCGCCTTCGGGATCAACGCGTACACCGCGGCGAAGGCGGGCGACCAGGTGGTCGAGCACCACCACGAGGGCACGGGCTCCGGCCGGCAGGAGGAGCTGTACCTGGTGTTCTGCGGCCACGCCGAGTTCACCGTGGGGGACGACACCATCGACGCGCCGGCGGGGACGATGGTGTTCGTGCCCGACGTGACCGCGAAGCGGGGCGCGGTCGCCACGGCCGACGGGACGACGGTGCTCGTGGTCGGCGGGCCGGCCGACTCGCCGATCCCGACCTCGCCGTTCGAGTACTGGTTCGCGGCCGAGGCGCCCTACAACGCGGGCGACTACGACCGCGCGGTCGAGATCGCCTCGGAAGGGCTGGCCGAATGGCCCGATTCGGGCCAGCTGCACTACCAGCTCGCCTGCTTTCACGCCCTCGCCGGGCGGCGCGAGCAGGCGCTCGAGCACCTGGCGATCGCCGTCGCGAACGATCCGCGCGCGGCGGGGTGGGCGCAGGACGACGCCGACTTCGACTCGATCCGAGCCGACCCGGCCTTCCCGCCGCCGGCCTGACCCAAGCGCGGCGTCGCGGTGGCCGATCGCACGATGCACGCCGACGAGGTGCACACCGACGTGCGTCTGGTGCGGTCGCTGCTGGCCGCGCAGTTTCCGCAGTGGGCGGCGCTCCCGGTCGCACGGGTCGCATCGAGCGGGACCGACAACGCCCTCTACCGGATCGGCGCCGACCTGGTCGCACGGCTCCCGCGGATCGAGCGCGTCGTGCCCCAGGTGCGAAAGGAGCGCCGGTGGCTCCCGCGGCTCGCCCCGCTGCTGCCGCTGCCGGTACCGGTGCCGGTCGCGGTCGGCGCGCCGGGCGCGGGGTATCCCTGGCCGTGGTCCGTGTGCCCGTGGCTCCCGGGCGCGAATCCGACCACGGCGGATGCCGGAGACGACCGCGCGCTGGCGGTGGCGCTGGCCCGCTTCGTCGTCGCGCTGCGCACGGTCGACGCCACGGGTGGTCCCTCGCCGGGGGAGCACAACGTGTACCGCGGCGTCCCGCTCGCGCTGCGTGACGAGGCCACCCGCGCTGCGATCGCATCGCTGCGGGGCATGATCGACACGGACGCCGCCACCGCCGCGTGGGATGCCGCGCTGCGCACGCCGGCCTGGGCCGGGTCGCCGGTGTGGATCCACGGCGACCTCTCTGCGGGGAACATCCTGGTGCGCGACGGCCGGCTGGCGGCCGTGATCGACTTCGGCTGCCTCGGTGTGGGCGATCCGGCATGTGACCTGATCGGCTGCGTGGAACCTGCTTCGCGGCGATGCGCGCGAGGCCTTCCGTGCCGGGGTGGGGGTCGACGACGCGGCGTGGTCGCGCGGCCGCGGCTGGGCGCTCTCGATGGCGCTCATCCAGCTTCCGTACTACAAGGACACGAACCCGGCGCTCGCCGCGAGTGCCCGTCATGTGATCGCACAACTCATCTAGGATGCCGGGCGAAACCGAGCGCGAGGAGCGAGTCGATGGAGTGTGACGTCGCCGTCCTGGGCGGCGGGCCGGGCGGGTATCCGGCCGCGATCCGGGCGGCACAGCTGGGGGCGAGCGTTGTCCTGATCGAGCAGGCCCGCGTCGGCGGCACCTGCATCACGGTCGGCTGCATCCCCACGAAGACGTGGGTGCAGACGGCCCACGCGCTGAAGGAGGCGCGCGAGACCTTCGCCCAGATCGGCGTGCGGGTGAGCGACCCCGAGCTCGACTTCGGCCAGGCGCAGCAGAACAAGCAGGGCATCGTCGACGGGCTCGTGAACGGCATCACGGGCGTCGTCAAGGCCAACGGCATCACCATCGTGAACGGCCGCGGCGAGTTCACCGGCCCGAACACGATCGCGGTCGAGGGCGGGGAGGACGTCACCTTCCGCTCTGCCGTGATCGCGACGGGCTCGCAGTCGCTGCGCCCGCCGGTCACCGGCATCGACGGCCCGGCCTGCGTCGACTCGACCGGTCTGCTCGAGATCGCCGAGGTGCCCAAGCGGCTCGCGATCCTCGGCGGCGGCGTGATCGGCGTCGAGTTCGCCTCGATCTTCCGCCATTTCGGCACCGAGGTGACGATCGTCGAGATGCTCGAGCACCTGATCCCGATGGAGGACGCCGACGCGTCGAAGGAGCTCGAGCGGGCGTTCAAGCGGCGCGGCATCGCCACCCATCTGGGCGCGCGGGCGACCGAGATCGCGGTGTCCGACCCGGGCGTGACGCTGCGGTTCGAGGGCGCCGACGGCAAGGCGGGGTCGGTCGACGCCGACGTCGTCCTGGTCGCGACCGGCCGCGGGGCGCTCGTGAAGGGCATCGGCCTCGAGGCCGCCGGCGTCCAGTTCGACCCCCGCCGGGGCGTGATCGCCGACCGGCACATGCGCACGAACGTCGACGCACATCTACGCGGTCGGCGACGTCGCGGGCGTCTACCAGCTCGCCCACACCGCGTTCCGCGAGGGCGAGGTGGCGGCCGAGAACGCGCTCGGCCACGACGCCGAGATGGACTACTCGGCCGTCCCCCGCTGCGTCTACACCGATCCCGAGGTGGCGGCGGTCGGCCTGACCGAGGCCCAGGCGCGCGAGCAGCACGGCGACGACCAGGTCGTCGTCGGCCGGTTCCCGTTCTCGGCGGCGGCGCGGGCGCAGATGTACGGCGAGAAGGTCGGCTTCGCCAAGACGATCCACGAGACCCGCTACGGCGAGCTGCTCGGCCTCGTCATCGTCGGCGTGCAGGCGACCGAGCTTGTGAACGCCGGCGTCATCGGCATCTCCGCCGAGTCGACCATCGACACGATCGGCGACTCGATCGCCGCGCACCCGACCCTGGCCGAGGCGGTCAAGGAGGCGGCGCTCGTCGCGCTCGGGCGGCCGCTCCACGTGCCGCCGCCGCGCCAGCGGGCGAAGGCCGCCGCCAGGTGAGCGGCAGCATCGATGCCTCCCGCTTCCTGATCCCGACGCTCAAGGACGACCCGGCCGACGCGGAGGCGATCAGTCACAAGCTGCTGGTCCGGGGCGGGTTCGTGCGCCAGCTCGGCTCGGGGCTCTACACCTACCTGCCGCTGGGCTGGAAGGTGCTGCAGAACGCGATGCAGGTGATCCGCGAGGAGATGGACACGATCGGCCTCGAGATGCTGATGCCGGTGCTCCAGCCGGCCGAGCTGTGGCAGGCGACCAACCGCTACGACATCGACGTGCTCTTCAAGACCGAGGGGTCGGCGGAGAAGAAGTACGTGCTCGCGATCACGCACGAGGAGTGCGTCACCTACCACGCCGCCCGGGACATCCGCTCCTACCGCGAGCTGCCCCAGATCTGGTACCACCAGCAGACGAAGGAGCGCGACGAGCCGCGGCCGCGGGGCGGGATCCTGCGCACGCGCGAGTTCATCATGAAGGACTCCTACAGCTTCGACCGCGACCGGGCCGGGCTCGAGGAGTCCTACGCCAAGCACCGGGACGTCTACATCCGCATCTTCGAGCGCTGCGGCCTGGAGGCCTGGCCGGTCGAGGCCGACGTCGGCATGATGGGCGGCTACGGCGGCGAGGAGTTCGTCGCGCCGAGCCCCAACGGCGAGGCCGAGCTCGTGCGCTGCTCGAACTGCGACTACGCCGCGAACGTCGAGGTCGGGCGCTCGACACCGCGCCCGCCGGAGTTCCCGCCGCGGCTGGACGCGCCGCAGGAGGTCGAGACGCCGAACATCACGACCATCGAGGGCCTGGCGGAGTTCCTCGGCGTCGACCCGGCGGCGACGGCGAAGGCGATGCCGATCGTGGTCGGCGGGGAGGTCGTGCTCGCGCTCGTCCGCGGCGACAACCGGCTGCACGAGCTGAAGACGCAGAGCGCGCTCGGCGAGGGGTTCCGGCCGGCCCAGCCCGACGAGATCCGGGCGACGTTCGGGGCCGATCCCGGCTCGATCGGGCCGGTCGGCACCGACGTGCGGATCATCGCCGACGAGACGCTGCGCGAGGGCCAGTTCGTCGGCGGCGCGAACCGCACCGGCTGGCACCTGCGCGGCGTCGAGGCCGGCCGCGACTACCGGGCGGAATTCGCCGATCTGCGCGAGGTCTCGGCGGGCGACGCCTGCGCCGTCTGCGGAAACGGCGTCCTCAGCATCGAGCCGGCGATCGAGGTCGGCCACATCTTCAAGCTGGGGACGCGCTACTCGGTGCCGCTGAACGCCACCTATCTGGACGAGGCCGGCCAGGAGCATCCGATCGAGATGGGCTCCTACGGCATCGGCCCGGCCCGCGTCTCCGCCGCGGTCGTCGAGCAGCACCACGACGAGAAGGGGATCGAGTGGCCGGCCAGCCTGGCGCCGTTCCACGTGCACATGGTCGTGATCGGCGGCGGCGACGAGCCGCAGTTCGCGCTGGCCCGCCAGATCCAGGCCGAGCTCGAGCGCGACGGCCTCACCGTGCTCTTCGACGACCGCGCAGCCAGCCCCGGCTCGCGCTTCGCCGACGCCGAGCTGATCGGCATGCCGGCCCGCGTCACGGTCGGCAAGCGCACGGCGACCGACGGCACCGCCGACGTGCAGGCCCGGCGCGGCCGCGACCAGCAGACGATGGCGGTGGCCGACGTGCCCGCAGCCGTGCGCGCCGCCGTCGCCGCTGCCCGCTAGTGCGAGCCGCGGCCGTGGTGCAGGTGCAGCAGCGCCGAGCGCCTTCGGCAGCGATGAGGCCAGTGCCAGGCGGCCGAGGACGGCGGCGCGCAGCGGTCGCGGGACATCCTTCACGAACGCGCGGAACCTGAGCAGCTTCTGCGCGTCGGCGGCGGTGCCTGGCGCGGCGAAGCGCTGCGGGCTCGATCCGTGCACGCCGCTGCTCAGTGGGAGCGGGACGACGGCGCCCCCGCCCGCGGCCCCTCCGGCCACGCCCTGGGGCGCGGCGCGCTGCTCCGCGGAGGCGCTCGACGCTCCGGCCGATGCCTGCCCGCCTCCCGAGAGGTTGACGTGGCTGATCCCGAACACGAGCGCGGCGAGCACGCACGCGGCGGCCGCGAGGCTTCCGAGCGGCCTCCACGCCACGCGCCGCTGCCGGACCCGGCGTGGGCGCGGCTCGGCCCGCACGCGCAGCATCACGTCGGCCCGCAGTCGCTCCGGGGCGCGGGCGCCGGCCTCGGCGCGCAGCCGGGCGGCGATCTCCTCGTGGCGCTCGTCGGTCACGGGGCGGCCTCCGTCTGCAGGGCCTCGGCCAGCTTGGCGCGGGCGCGGTGCAGGCGCGACTTGACCGTGCCGGCGGGGAGGTCGAGCACCGCCGCCGCCTCGTCCATCGACAGCCCGATGACGTCGCACGCGACGGCGACCACGCGGAAGTCCTGCTCGAGCTGCGCGAGTGCGCCCAGCAGGTCGAGGCGGGCGTCGGCGGGCGAGTCGACGCTGACAGCGGGCACCTCGTCGACGGGTTCGGCCGTGCGCGCCCGGCGCTCGAGCACGTCGTAGGCCTTGCGCACCACGATCCGGTGGATCCACGTCGAGAAGCGCGCATCGAAGCGAAAGCTGTGCAGGCCGCGCCACGCCGAGACCAGGCCCTCCTGGACGCAGTCGTAGGCGTCCGCATCCGACAATGTGATCCGCAGAGCGAGCGTGTAGAGTCGGTCCTGGTAGCGCACGACCAGCTCCTCGAAGGCGGACTCGTCGCCGTCGGCGGCCCGCCTGGCCAGCACCTCGTCCGACGCGATCTGCACGCGGCCATGGTACGTCCGGGGCGGTGCCAGACGGGGGAGCGCGACTGTGAGAGCTTCCTGCATGCCTCCATCTGACTCCCAGGAGGCGCCAACGGTTCCCGATATACTCGGACGCCCTCGGGGCGTGGCGCAGCCTGGTAGCGCACCCGGCTGGGGGCCGGGCGGTCGGAGGTTCAAATCCTCTCGCCCCGATCGCTGAAGTACCTGTAAATCGAGAGTTTCGGGCGCTGACTGTGCCAGTCGATGTGCCGGTCGCGCGCGGACTACGCCCAGGGCAGGCGATCCCAGTTCGGCGGTCGCTCTCGCCGGAACCGCTCGACCGTCGCGTACGCCTGCCTCCAGTCGGAGGTCTCCTCCGCCACGCTCGCGCCGTAGCGCGCCGCGAGCTCAGACACCGGGTAGCGCACTCCCGCGCCCGAGCGCGAACCCACCATCAGGATCACACACGGCCCCTCACCCGCGCCCACGAAGGCGTGCTCGGTCCACGGGGAAGAGTGGAAGAAGTCCCACGGCCGCAGGCGTCGCTCCTCGTTCTCGACGAGCAGCGCGCACTCCCCTGAAAGGACGAGGAATGCCTCCTGGTTCTCCTCGGCGTGGTAGAGGACGGTCTCGCCGGGCTCCAGAACGGTGACATTGATTCCGAGCTGGGCAAACTCGACCGGCGGGTCGCCGTACTCGTTGTCGAACGCGCACCTCGCACCCCTTCTTGCCGAGTTCCACCACTCGGCGTCGCGCACGTTGACGACGAACCAGCCCTCGGTGACAGGCGTGAGCCCCGATCCAAAGTCCGCCAGCTGCGCTTCGGTCACGGACACGATTCTCGCACTTCGGAGACCCCACTTCGACGCAGGCGAAACGGCGCGGTGCGCACTCGCCTCGCGCACGAGCGAGCGACGATTCGCGGCCACCGTCAGCCGAACCGCAGCCGGCGGACGATGCTGCCGTAGAGCCTCAGGTCATGTCCGCCGTGCAGGTCGTCGACCTCGACCGCGAGCGTTGCCCCCGCGTAGCGGAGCAGGTAGAGCCGCAGGACGAGATGCGGGATGAGGCCGTGGTCGAGGCCGGTCGAGCCGACGCCGACGATGATCGGGTAGTACGGAGGGGCGTAGCCGGGGCAATGCAGGCCCGCGCCGTGGGCGAGCCGCAGGTCGATGACGAATCCGCGCAGGCCGCCGATGCGCACGGGGCGTGCCGGGCCGGCGATCACGCCGTGGCGCGCGCGCAGGTACCGCACGACGCCCGCCGGCGAGTCGTCGGCGGCGGTGGCGACCGTGTCCCCGGAGCAGTCATAGCCTTCGCCGGCGACGCTCGTATACACGCCGATGTAGTCGCTCGTGCCGGCGTTCACGCCGGGGAGATCGCCGGAGGGCGGAACCAGCAGGAAGTTCCCCGGCGTGTCCTCGAAGTTGAACCAGCCTGCCGGCACGGTGTAGGTCAGCTTGGGCCGGAACACGACCGTCGAGTACGTGCCGGCGGCGAGCTTTCCGAGGCACCGGTCGCCCTCCGGGTTGGGGCATGGCGGCGGTTCGGTCGTTGTCGGCGGTGGCGTGGACGCGGTCTGCCCCGCGGGCGCTGTCGCGGCGCTCGACCCCGAGCCGCCGCAACCGGTCAGGGCGAGCGCAAGCGCCGTCGTGCAGGCCGCGGCGAGGACGCGAGAGCGGGTGTCCCGGAGCACGGGGACGATGCTCGCAGCCCGGGCTTGCAAGAACCTGGGAGTTCGCTTGCGGCCCGCGGCGGGATCAGCGCAGCCAGACCTGGTCGGCGAGGAACCCCCAGAACGGGTTGAACTGGTAGTTGCGCACGCGCGCGGACACGATCTCGGGCGCGTGCACGTTGACGGTCGGCACCCACAGCGCCTGGTTGGTCACGCGACGGTCGACGCGCCGCCAGGCCGCGGCCGCGCTCCCCGGCCGCACCGACTCGAGCACGATCGCCCGCCGGATGTCACGGTCGAGCACGTGGTCGCACACGTACCCGTTGGTGTACCCGCCGCCGCAGCCGAAGAACTGCGGGATGTATGCCGAGGGCGACGGGTAGTCGACCTGCCAGTCGCCGTCCACGGAGATCTGGAAGGTGCGCCGCAGCGGCTCGGAGATCCGGTTCGAGGGCCGGAGGTGCAGGCGTGCCCGGTAGCCCAGTGAGCGCAGCACACCGGTCACGTACGCCGGCACCGTCGGGGGCACGCTGACCTGGTTGCCGATGCCCCACACGTCGACGACCTGTCCGCGCGTGCCCGACGCCGCCACGAGCCGGCGCGCCCTGGCCAGGTCGGGCGCACTCCAGCGCTGGTCCCGTCGTCGATCCCGGGTGTACGGGCAGTAGCGCCGGTAGCCGGCCAGCCCGGGCAGAAGAGCCTGGCACAGCGGTGACGCCACATCCGGCCCGCCGTAGAGCCCGACGATGCGGCGCCGGTCGACCGCGAGGTTCAGCGCGCGCCGGACGGCCAGATGGTCGAACGGCGGTCGATGGGTGTTGAGCGCCGCGAAGTCGAACACGAGCGACGGGTTCAGCTTCACCTGCGCCGGATGCCGCAGCGCGAACCTCCGCAGGGCGCGGTGCGACAGCACGTCCAGCAGCCAGTCGGCGCGGCCGGAGTCCACCTCGCGCACGGCGGTGGCATTCGAGTCGACGAACCGCCAGACGATCGTGTCCGGGTTGCCGGCCGGCTGTGCGGCCTGCGACCACTCGCGGAAGTACGGGTTTCGCACCAGGCGGACGGCGCCGCCGCGCCAGGGCAGAACGCGGTACGGACCGGTGCCGGGCACGGGGCGGATGCGGGCGTCGCGGTCGGGCGTGCCCGGCGGGATGGGGACCGCGTAGCTCATGACGGCCAGGCGGAAGGGGAAGTCCGGATCGGGGGCGCGCAGCCGGAACGTCACCGTCGCGTACGCGTCGTTCGTGGCGATCCCACGCTCGAGGCTGCACGAGCGCGGAGCCCGCACGCAGCCGCGCGACCCGAGGATGCCGCGAAAGTAGCTGGCGCCGAGCGAGCCCAGACGATAGAGGCGCTCGATTCCGCGGCGGAAGTCGCTCGCGCGGACGAGCCGGCCGTCCGAGTACCGGACGCCCCTGCGGAGCCGGAAGGTGTACGCGGTGCCGCCCGCGGCAGGCGCGGGAAGGGCGACCGCGAGGTCGGGGACGAGGCGCAGGCCGGTCGGCCCCGCCGCCGACTGGAAGCTGACGAGCCCGTCGTAGGCCAGGTGCCCGAACTGGAACGGCTCGGCGGTGAAGTGCAGCGACGGATCGACCGTCGAGAACCGCTGCGCCGAGTCGATCACAAGGGTGCCGCCGCGGTGGCTCCGGGGAGCGGCTGCGGTTCCCACCCAGACGCCCCGCCCATCCGCCGCGAGCGAGGTCGGCTGACCGCCCACCGCGAACGTCCGCTCATGCCGGCCCGTGCGTGGATCGAGCCGCGCGACGCTCGCGGCGTATTGGCTCGCCACCCAGAGCGCGCCGGCGCTCTCGGCGAGCGCCGTCGGGCCGCTCGCGACCGGCACCGTCGCCGTCACTCTGCCGCTCGCCGGATCGATCCGCGACACCGTCGAATCCAGGTTGTTCGCGACCCAGAGCGCGCCGCCCGAGACGACGAGGGCCGCCGGGCCGTTCCCGACCCGGATCGACTGGATCGTGCGCCCGGTGCGCGGGTCGACCTCCGCGACCATGCCGGCGTCGTAGCTCGCCGCCCACACGGCAGCGCGGCTCACGGCGACGGATGTCGGCCGGAATGCGAGCGGATAGAACCCGCGGCGGGCGCCCGTGCGGGCATCCAGTGCGATCAGCGCGTCGTCGGCCGCGTCGGCAGCCCACAGCCGGCCGTCGCGCAGGGCGAGCGAGCCGGTGGTCGCACCGGGAATGCGGACCGTCTGGACGACGGCGTCGGTGGCCGGGTCGATGCGTGTGACGGTGCCGCCGAGCGTGCTCGCGACCCACACCGCGCCGTCCCCGGCCGCGATGCTGCCCGGCTGTCCCTCCACGGGGATGCGGTCGGTGATGGACGCCGCATCCAGGTCGACGCGCTCCACGGCCTGGTTCTGGGGGTCGGCCACCCACAACGAGCCGTTCGCCGTCACGACGGCCGCCGGCGGTCCGGTCAGGCCGACCGCGGCGGCCGCGACGTGCGACCCGTCGGTGATCCCCACCAGACGCGGCTCGCCGGCGGCGAGCGAGACGCCCACGTCGTCCTGGGTCGCGATGTCGAGCGCGACGCCCGCGCCCGCGACTGCCGCGATCGCCGCCGCGACGATGGCCATCCGCCGCCCGGAACGGCCGCGGCGAGGTGTGAGCATGCGGGGACGGGGAGCGGCCGGCGCGAGCGTCGCGTCATGGCGCAGGATGCGTGACTCCAGCTCGCGAACGCCCGGGCCGAGGTCGAGCCCGAGCTCGGCGAACCTGCGGCGGGCGGACTGGCAGGCGTCGAGGGCGTCGGCCTGCCTCCCGGCCCGGTACAAGGCCAGCATCAGCTGGCGGACCAGCCGCTCATTCAGCGGTTGGCCGCGGACCGCGCGCTCGAGCTCGCCGGTCAGCGTCGTCCCCTCGCCGAGCGCGAGGCGCGCTTCGAAGAGATCCTCGACCGCGGCCAGCCGGCGGTTGTCGAGCTGCTCGGGCAGCCCGTCGGCGAACGGCTCGCACCGGAGGTCGGCAAGCGCCGGGCCGCGCCACAGGCCGAGCGCCGTCTCCAATGTCGTCACCGCCCTTCCCGGGTCGGGGTCATCGCGTGCGTCGGCGACGAGCCGTTCGAAGCGGTCGCGGTCGAGCTCGTCCGGCCCGACGCGGAGGGCGTACCCGGGCGGGCGGCGCTCGATGCGATCGCTGCCGAGGATGCGGCGCAGCCGCGACAGGTAGCTGTCGAGCGTCTGGCCGGCCGTGGCCGGTGGTCGCTCCCCCCAGAGACCGTCGATGAGCGCGTCGCGCGATACCGGAGCGCCGTCGGCAAGCAGGAGCATCGCGAGCAGCGCCCGCTGCTTCGGTCCACCCACCGGGACCGGGTCGCCGTCGAGACGCACCTCGACGGGTCCGAGGATCGCGAACTCCACGCCGCGAGCGTACAGCCGATGCAGGCTCCTTACCAGGTTCTTGCAAGGGCCGGTGTGCCACGATCGCCGCATGAGACGCACCTTCGCCATCAGGATCGCCGTTCTCGCCGCCGCAGCCTGGGTCGGCCTGGGTGCGCACCCCGCCGCGGCGGCAACCCTCTGCGTCGCCAAGACCGGCGGCTGCTACCGGACGATCCAGGCGGCGCTGCGCGCGGCGCATGCAGGCGACACGATCGCGATCGGCCGGGGCACGTTCCGCGGCGGCCTGCACATCACGGCCAGCGTGCGCCTGGTGGGCCGCGGTCCGGGGCGGACGGTGATTCGCGGCGGCCGGTCGGTGATCACGATCGGCCGCTTCGGCGCCACCCGCGAGCCGACCGTCTCCATCGCCGGAGTAACGGTCACGGGTGGGCTGACGCACACGAGCCCGGAGTCGATCCCGTTCACCGGGGCGGCGAACGTCTTTGCCGCGGGCGGCGGCATCGAGATCCCGCCGAACGCCGACTTCTCCGGCGGCGCCACGGTCACCATCACTCACAGCATGATCTCGGACAACCGCGTCGCACCGCTCGTGCGGCTTCCGCTCGGCCCGGAGTGCGACACCGGGAGATGTCCGTTCGCGGGCGCCTTCGGCGCCGGCATCGACAGCTGGGGCACGCTCACTCTGCGGCATACGACGGTCGCGCGAAACACCGCCCGCGGGGTCGCGAGCGACGCCGACGGCGGCGGGATCGCAAGCCACCTGGGCGCGCTCGTGCTGCAGGACTCGGCGGTGCGCGACAATCGTGCGATCGCTCCGATCCCCCTCGGCCGATTCGCGGAGGGCGGCGGCATCTACGTCGAGGGGGGCAGTCTCCGCCTCTCCGGAGCCGCGGTGACCGGCAACGCGGCGCGGATGGCCAACGACCTGCCGGCCTTTGCAGACGACGGCAGCCTGATCGACATGAACGCCAACTCGGGCGGCGTGCACGTGGCCGCCGGGCCGCCGGTGCACGTCGACCATGCCACGATCAGTCGCAACACCGTGGTGGCCGTTGCCCCTAAGGCCGAGCCGTGCGCGTTCGACTCGGCAATGCTCGTCGACGACAGCCCGGTCGTGATGCACGACACCGTCATCGCGCACAACCGCCTCGTGGACGTCGTCTTGACGCTCGCCGACGTGGGCCCATGCGGGAGCGTGTTCGACAGCGACGGCGGCACCGGCGTCCTCAGTCACATCCGCGTCGCGGGCAACACGTCAACCGTACGTAGCAGCCATGGCGCGGCGGCGGTCGCCGGCGCGTTCTCTGTGCTCGGCTCCTCGCGCCACGCATTCCGGCGGGTCACGCTGTCCGACAGCACGATCGCAGGCAACATGGCGATCGCCCGCAGCGGCTCGGGATCCGCGTCCGGGTTCGGCGGCGGCGTCATCTCGAACGCGCTCCTGACGCTCGAGCGCGTCTCCGTCGTGGGCAACCGCGTCCAGGCGAGCGCACCGACAGGGACGGAGCAGGGCGGCGGGATCTGGAGCGGTGTGCTGCTGACCGGGCCCCCGGTGCAACTCGACCTGCTCGACTCGATCGTCGCCCGCAACGTGCTCGTCCGCCTACCCGGGATCGCACGGGCCGGCGGCGGCCTCTTCACGACGGCCCCGCACCGCATCAGCGGCACGACGTTCAGCGGCAACGACCCCGACGCCTGCTCCGGCTGTTCGGTGCAGGCCACAACCGTCGACCCGCCGCCGCATCTCGTGCGACCGCGAGCAGGGCGCGACCGCAGCTAGGCCCGCACCTGCCCCGGCGTTATGGCCCGGCAGGCGGCTCTGTGCGTGGTCGAGTCTCGTCGTGATAGACGTGCACGACGGTTGGTTGTGGTGTTGGTCGTGTGAGCGACCACACCAGCGCGCCGATCCACCCGAGGCCCGTCCACCCGAGCAGCAGGTTCAGCGCGAAGATGGCCCACCGGTTGTGGTGGTGGCGGACGAACGCAACGATCGACGGCGCGAAGTATGGGACCGCGACGATGATGAGCCCGACCAGCACACCCCCGCCGTTTGCGAGGACCACGAGCGATGCCACGGTGACGCTCCTTTTTGGCCGACCGCCGCAGGGTAACGGCTCCGGAGCCCTAAGCCCTAGCCGAGTCCGCCCTCATGCTGGCAGCTCCAGGAGGAGCTCCTCGATCCCGTCGTCGCCCGCGTGCTCGCCAACCTTGACGAACCCGCACTTCTCGAGCACGCGGATCGAGGCGACGTTGCTCTTCGCCACGTATGCGTGCAGCGGGCGCGCGTCGACCACGTCGAGGAGTTCCGCGAGGGCCCGCGTCGCGAGCCCGCGGCCCCAGAACTCTCGCCCGATCCAGTACCCGACGAACCTGCGCCCGTCGTCCTCCCAGCAGCCGATATTGCCGGCGACCGCGCCGTCGGAGACGACCGTCCACGTCAGCGCCGAATCGTTCGCGAGCGTCTTCGCCCAGTGCGCCATGAACGCGTCGCGTTCGCGCGGCGGGAACACCGCCATCGCCGCCGCTTCCCGATCGCACTCGTACTCGTAGAAGACCGGCAGATCCGCCTCGACGACCTCGCGCAAGACGCCCACGAAACGAGCATACCGCCGCGCGATCGGCCCGCAGGCGTCCGAAATTTCGTCCCAGGGGAAACCATTCTCCCGGCATGGGTCGGAAGTGGGCAACGACCAGATCGTCGAGACCTCTCGCGCGGCCGGCGACCCAGCCGTCGCCCGTCGCCGGGTCATATCGAGGTCTGCCCGTGCTTGAATCGACCACAAGGGGTGACTGCGCGTATCTCGCCTTCGACGGCTACGGCCAATCCGCATGCGCGACCCGGGTCGACCCCGATGCATGCGGGCCGGCTGCTGTCTACCCTGAGGATGAGGATGGACGCCACCGCACATCAACGCGCATACGTGGGCCAGGTGCGGTACGCGCTGCGCGAGGGCTGGATCGACGTCTGCGACGGCGAGACGCTGGCGGAGGCCGCGAGCGGAGCGGCCGCGGCGTACCAGCGCAGCACGGACGCGGCCGGACGCCATCCGCTCGCGGTGCGCGTCACCCGCGCCGACGCTCACCGCGCGCACTGAGGCGCCGAGGGCCGTCGGCCCGGTCTCCCGAGCCGACGGCCCTCCCCGCTACAGGTGGAACGGCAGCCGGGTGCCGTTCACATCGCAGGCGTTGGCGACGCACGGCAGCCCGAGCATCCCTTCCCAGCCGCGCAGGGCGCTGAACTGGTTGAGCGGCTTGATCGCGCGCTTGTGGGGCGTGGAAGGGGAGATGACGATGAACGGGATCGGCGTTCGCACGGAGCCGCTGCCGCCGGCCGAGTCGAACCAGATGAAGATGGCGGTGTGGCCGCGCGTGTACGGGCGGCGGTGCAGCAAGCCGCCGGGGCCACCCAGGAGGCTCTGCAGCCAGCTGCTGGCCTGCGCCGGGGTGCCGTCGTGCATATCGTGCCGCAGGTTGGGCACGATCCATGTGAACGTCTTCCGCAGCTTGAGCGGGTGGGAGGGCAGGGTGACCACGTCCCTGTGGCAGACCGCCCGCGGGATGCGCAGGTAGTAGAGCGCGGGAGCGTGCCGGGGCACGTACACCGACGTATCGCTGCCGTAGCACGGCCGCGGCATCGACTCGGCGAAGGTGCGCCAGTGGAGGCCGCCGACCTGGCTGAAGATGTTCGGGCCGGCGCTCGAGCACTCAGGACCCGGGGTGCAGTCGCTCGTCGTGACGACCCGGCCACCCGTTGCGGCCAGGTAGTTGCCGAGGCTGCGCGGGAAATGCGCGGCGGTGAAGTCGGTCGCCGAGCCGCACTCGCCGGCCAGCGTCTTGAAGTAGCTCGCCGGGGCGCTCTTGCCCAGGATGTCGTTGTAGGAGTGGTTCTCGAATGCGATGACCACGATGTGGTGCCACGCCGGCGCCCGCCGCAGATGCCCGCACGGCGATGCTGCTGCGGCGCTTGACCCACCTGCGATCGCGGTGGCGGCGGACGCGAGCAGCCCGACCACGGCCGCACGCGCAAGCAGCCTGAACACGCTCTGCATGGTGAAACCCCCTCAAACCCGTTGCTGCCCGCGCGGCCGACCGTAGCTCCCGAGGATTGGCGAACGGTGAGCCGCGCCCGGACTACGCTGCGGCCGTGATCGTCGTCATCGCCCGGTATCAGGCGTTGCCCGGAAGGGGAGACGAGGTCGCGTCGATCCTGGCGGGGCATCTGGCGCAGACCCGCGCGGAGCCCGGCTGCGTGTCCTTCCTCGTGAACCGGGCCGAGGACGACGGCGACCGGTTCGTGCTGTACGAGCAGTACGCAGACGACGCGGCGTTCCTCGCGCACCGGGAGTCGCCGCACTTCCGGGAGAACATCCAGAACCGGATCGTCCCGCTGCTCGCCGAGCGCTACTGGGAGCGCTACGAGCTCGTCGGTCCTGTCGCCGGCCCGCCGCCGGTCGGCTAGGCCCTCGCCGCTCCGCCGCAGCCGCGGGCTGGGGTGGCGGGCCGGAGTCGCTACCGGAGGCAGGCGTAGACTTGCGGCAGCGTGCGCCGTCCGCTCGAGATCGCCCTGGTCCACACGCGGGTGTCATGCCGGGTCGCGGGCGGCGGTGCGTGCCACTTCAAGGTGGGCGGAGCGGGCGAGTGCAGCGACGCCGGCGGAAACGAGACCTGGCAGTTCTCGGTTCTGGTCGGATCCGACCACCGGCCCTAGCCGGCTACACCGCGCCCACCGCGAGGTAGGTGAGGCCCCGAGCGCCGGCGATCACCTGGCGCGTCTCCTCTGCCGAGACGAGCACGAACCGGCCGGGTGCGAGCGGGATCTCCTCGGCTCCGACCCGCAGCACGCCCGCGCCGGCGATCGCGATGTAGATCTCCTCCTGCCCCGACTCGCGCTCGTCGTGGGCGAATCCCTCCTGACCGGGCCCGGAGTCGAACCGGTTGAGCCGGATCGCCTGTGCGCCGATGGCGCGGGCGATCGGCTTGCGGCGGCCCTCGAGCGACGCCACGTCGAGCACGGTGAACATCTGGCCCCTCCTCGTCGTCCGGAGGGATGCTACGCCGCGTCCGGAGCGGGATGGTGCCGCAGGCGCCGTTCGCGCCCACTCGGCACCCCCCGAGGGGTCACGCCCGAAGGACACCGGCGGAACGACGCCCGCGACCCTTCCAGTTTCCCCCGTAAGTAGCCAGATGGCAATATTTGGCAGGGAATTGCTGGTGGAAACCGGCCGGCGCCGCGGCCTCCGCGCGGCACCGGCCGGCCGGCTGACGAGCCTGGGAGCGGACCGGGCTCGCAGCCGCGACGACCCCCGGGGCCTCCGGCCTGGCACTAGCCGCGCGCGGCTACCACCCTCCTTACCGTCCGGTGACCTCCCGAGCGTCCTCGTCGGACCGCCCGTTCCACTCCAGCTACCTTCAGCCTCGCCACGACCGTACATGTTCCGCATCCGACCGCCGGGCATGGTATGAAATGTCTTTACACAATACTTGCGACGGTCGAACGGCCCCACTGGGCCTCGGGACGTGATTTGCAGGCGAACGTGGTTGGCCGGCGGCCCCCGTCGGAGCTACGATCGGACTGCAGCATCCGGAGGGAGGCGTCAAGACTGGAACGGAGGCTCTCGAGGATGCGACGCTTCGGACTGATCGCCGTCACACTGGTGGCGGGACTGACCCAGGCAACGATCAGCTCCGCCACGGCGGCGCTGACGCACACCGGGTCGCAGTACTACTCGCGCACGATCCCCAAGCCCTGCTTCGTGCACCCGCCGAAGGGGCTTCCCAACCGGCTGGCGCTGGGCTGCAACTGCCCCGTTGGCGAGTTCGCGCCACGCGCGCCGACCGCCACCTATCGATTCTCGGTTCGCGCCGGCCTCCGGTTCGAGTTCCAGGTGGCGTGGGGCGGGCACAAGCCCAAGGTGACGACGACCCAGGCCGGGCCGTGGTCGTATGTGACGGTGCACGGGCCGCGGGGGTGCGGGCGGGTGAGCGACATCTTCCGGGTGTCGGTCGTCCTCCGCTGAGAACGCCGCTCACGCGACACGTTCGGGAGACCTGCGGCCGGTAGACTCCCGGTGAGTGTTGCGACCGATCGCCAATGTCCTGACTGCATTGCGGCTGGCGGCGGTGGTCCCGTTCGCTGTCCTGCTCGCCGCGGCCGGCCACCATCCGAGCTGGGCGGCGGCGTTTGTCTTCGCGGCCGCGGCGCTGACCGACTTCCTGGACGGCTATCTCGCCCGCCACACCGATCGCCCGTCCCGGTTCGGCCGGATCGCCGATCCGCTCGCCGACCGGATGCTGATCAACATGGCGCTCGTGCTGCTCTGGTACGAGGACCGGCTGCCCTGGTGGCTCGCGGCGCCAGTCCTCGGGCGTGACATCTGGCTCGCGGGCCTGTTCCGCATGCGCAAGATGAGCACGCGGGTCGCGGTCAACATGACCGGGAAGACGGCGACCGCCGTGATCATGCTGTCGCTGGTGCTGCTGATGGTCACCACCGCGCCGTGGCCGCAGGTCGTCTTCGGCGTCGGGCTCGTGCTGTCGTTCGCCGCCGCCGCCGGGTACGTGCGCAGGCCGAGGGAGGCATAGTGAAGGCGGTCGTGATGGCCGGCGGGGAGGGCACGCGCCTGCGCCCGCTGACGTCGAACCAGCCCAAGCCGATGGTGCCGGTGGCCGGCAAGCCCTGCATGCAGCACATCATCGAGCTGCTGCGCCGGCATGGCATGACCGACATCGTCGTCACCGTCGCCTACCTGCCGCAGGTGATCCGCGGCTACTTCGACGACGGCGAGGCGCTCGGCGTCGAGCTGCACTACTCCGTCGAGGAGCGGCCGCTGGGCACGGCGGGGAGCGTGAAGAACGCCGAGGAGCTTCTGGACGAGACCTTCCTGGTGATCTCCGGCGACGCCCTGTGCGACTTCGACCTCGATGCGCTGATCGAGACGCACAAGTCGAGCGGCGTCGCCGCCACGCTGGCGCTGAAGTCAGTCGACAACCCGCTCGAGTTCGGCGTCGTCATCCTCGACTCGGACGGTCGCGTGGAGCGATTCCTGGAGAAGCCGTCCTGGGGCCAGGTGTTCTCGGACACGATCAACACCGGCGTTTACGTGCTCGAGCCGGAGGTGCTGCGGGCCGTGCCGCCCGGCATGCCCTACGACTTCTCCAAGCAGCTCTTCCCGGACCTGCTCGAGCGCGGAAAGCCGATCCTCGGCCATGTCGAGGAGGGCTACTGGCAGGACATCGGCAACCTCGACCAGTACCGCCAGGCCAACTTCGACGCCCTCGACGGCCGCGTCGAGCTCGAGCTCTCGGGCATCCGCCTGCGCGACAACGTCCTGCTCGGCGAGGGCGTGCAGCTGCCCGACCTGGAGCAGATCGAGGGCCCGGCCTTCATCGGCAACTTCTGCCAGATCGACGCGGGCGCGCGCGTCGGGCCCTACACGGTGCTCGGCCCGAACGTCGTCGTGAAGGAGGGCGCCACCGTCGTTCGCAGCATGGTCGACTCGGGCAGCTACGTCGGCCGCAGCGCCCGGATGGAGGGCACGATCCTGGGCAAGGGAGTGGACGTGCGCGCCCACGCTGTCCTGAACGAGGGCGTCTCCGTCGGAGACGAGTGCTCGATCGGCGCCGAGGCGGTCCTGGCCCCGGGCATCAAGGTGTACCCGTTCAAGACGATCGAGGCGGGCGCGTCGATCCACGCCAACCTGATCTGGGAGTCGCGCGGCATCACGACCCTGTTCGGCCGCGACGGCGTCACCGGGCTCGTGAACGTCGACATCACCTCCGAGGCGGCCGCCCGGCTCGGCGTCGCCTACGGCACGACGCTCTCGCGGGGGGCACGGGTCGTGTGCAGCCGCGACGCCCACCCATCGTCGCGGATGGTGAAGCGGGCGATGATCGCGGGCCTGGTCTCGACCGGCGTGCACGTCGCCGACCTGCGCGTTGCCCCGCCGACCGTGAACCGGCACGAGCTGAAGGTGGGGGAGCGGGCCGGAGGCCTGCACGTGCGGGTCGCCACCGACGACCCCGACGTCGTCCAGATCAGCTTCTTCGCCCCGCCGGGGATCCTGGTGGCCGGCTCGGCCCTGAAGGCGATCGAGCAGACGTTCTCGCGGCAGGAGTTCCGGCGGGTGAGCCCCGGCGAGATCGGCTCCCTGACCTACCCGGCCCGCGCCACCGAGAGCTACGTCCAGGAGCTCCTGAGCACGCTCGACCGCGACGCGATCCGCGGCCGCGGGTTCCGGATCGTGCTCAACTACGGCCTTTCGGCGGCCTCGCTCGTGCTGCCGACGCTGATCGGCGACCTCGGGGTCGAGATGGTGGCGCTGAACGCCTTCGTCGACGCGTCCCCGACCGCGCGCCCGCTCGACACCGGCCGGGCGCTCGACGACACGGCGAACCTCGTGCGGGCCGTCGGCGCCGATCTCGGCGTCCTGATCGACAGCGCAGCCGAGCGGCTGTGGCTGGTGGACGAGCACAGCCAGGTGATCCCGCCCGAGACGCTCCTCTTGCTCTTCGTCCGCGAGCTCGCGGCCTCAAACGGCGGCGGCAAGCTGCTCGTGCCGATCAACGAGTCGCGCATGGTGGAGGAGATCGCCGGCGGCCACAGCCTCACCATCGAGCGCACGAAGGCGTCGCTGGGAGACCTGCTGGCGGCGGCCACCGGCCGCGACGTCGTCTTCGCCGGCGCGTCCGGCGGCGGCTACGTGTTCCCCGAGTTCCTGCCCGCCTACGACGCCGTCATGTCCCTCAGCAAGCTGCTCGAGCTGGTCGCGCACTCCGGCCGGGCGCTCTCGGAGCTGGTCGAGGATCTGCCCCGCAGCACGCTCGTCCACGTCCGCGAGCCGTGCCCGTGGTCGGCGAAGGGCCTGGCCATGCGCCAGCTCATCGAGGCCGTCAAGGGCATGGAGGTGGACCACATGGACGGCATCAAGGTGTTCGAGCCGGAGGGGTGGGTGCAGGTGCTGCCCGACCCCGACGAGCCGGTGTTCCACGTGTATGCGGAGGGAGCCTCGTTGGAGGATTCCCACCGCCTCGAGGAGAAGTACCGTGCGCTGCTCGACGGGTTCGTGTCGGCCACGGCCTGAACCTCACGGTCAAACCCTCAACCAGAGCTTGAGGAAATACGGGGACCTGGCTAGACTTACGCACGGTCGACCGCGACGAAACGGATGCTGCCATGGATGTGCTGCCCGACTTCACCACCATCGATGACGACGAGCTGAAGGCGCTGATCGAGCGCTACGTGCGCGAGGAGGAGGAGGTGTCCTACCGGCGGCGGCTGCTGCACGGCAAGATCGACATCCTCCGCGCCGAGCTGGTCGATCGCGTCAAGCGCCGCGAGACGGGCGCGACCACCTCCCTGTCGGAGATCGATATCGATCGGCTGACCGACATCCTGGCCCACCGCGGGCCGCCGCCGGGCCTCGACGACGAGCACGGTTCGCCTCCCGGCGGGTGACGACCGCGTCCCCCACGACCCGACCCCGCCCCGGCAGAAGCTGCTAGCCATGGCCTACTGTCCCGAATGCGGCCACCACAACCGCGAGGCGGCCCGATTCTGCGGCCGTTGCGGCGCCAGCCTGCTCGAGCCTGACGCCGGCGAGGCGACGCAGGCCTTCGCCGCGTACGTGGAGGAGGAGAGCGCCGCCGAAGCCGGCGACGAGGCCGCCGAAGGCGCGATGCTGGTGATCCGGATCGGCGGCGGCCGGGCCGGCGAGCAGTTTCCGATCGGATCCGACCGCATGGCGATCGGCCGCGCCCCGAACGCCGACGTGTTCCTCGACGACATCACGGTCTCGCGCGAGCACGCGGTGCTCGACCGGCGCGACGACGGGCTGCATCTGTCCGACTCGGGCAGCCTCAACGGCACCTACGTGAACCGGCAGCGGATCGAGAGCGTCCGCCTGGCCGACGGCGATGAGGTGCAGATCGGCAAGTACCGGCTGACCTACATCGAACGGGGGCCGTGACGTGTCGGCAGAGGCGACCGAGGGACGCTCGAGCGCATCCTCCCGGCTCACCATCGGGACGGTGTGCAAGTCGCTGCGCGAGGAGTTCCCCGACATCTCGATCTCGAAGATCCGGTTCCTCGAGGACCAGCGCCTGATCACGCCCCGGCGCACGCCCGGCGGCTACCGCCTCTACGGCGAGGAGGACGTCGAGCAGCTGCGCGCGATCCTGCGCATGCAGCGCGACGAGTTCCTGCCGCTGCGCGTGATCCGGCAGGTGATCGCGCAGGGCCGCTCGGCCGCCGGCACGGGGCGCAGGCCGCGGCTGGTGGGAGGGGTGGAGGACCGGCTCACCTTCGAGCAGCTGCTCGCGGCGGCTGACGCCGATCCGGCGTTCGTGCGCGAGCTGGAGGAGTTCCAGCTCGTCGACCGCCACGCCAGCGAGAGCGATGCCGCCTACAGCCGCGCCGACGTCGAGATCGTGATCATCTGCCAGCGGCTGGCCCGCTACGGCGTCGCCGCCCGCCATCTGAAGGCGTTCCGCTCGGCGGTCGAGCGCGAGGCGGGGCTGCTCGAGCAGATCATGGCCCCGGCGCTGCGCTCGCACAATCCCGACCGCCGCGAGGCGGGACTGCAGGAGCTCGAGGCGCTGGCGGAGCTGACGAGCCAGCTCGCACACCTGCTGCTCGTGCGCGACCTGCGCGACGTCGCCCGCTAGCCGCGGGGAAAGGTAAGCTGGATCACGATTGTGGACGACGCGGTCTGCGCATTCCCGGAGTGCGGGGCGGCGAGGGACGAGGGCGACCTCTCACTCTGCCACGAGCATCGCGCTCTGCTGCTGGACGACCCGGGCGAGTTCCGCCGCCGCTGGGGCGCGCTCGACCCGCGGCCGGGCGGCGTGCGTCCGTATCTCCCCCGGCGCGCAGGAGGTACGGCGGCCGAGCCCGACCCGGGCTGAGGCGGCTACTCGGTCTCGTACTGGACGAGCGAGTGCACGTCGTAGCCGTAGAGCTTGTCGCGGCCGTTCAGGAAGCCCAGCTCGACGACGAACGCGAGGCCGACCACCTTCGCGCCGAGCTGCTCCACGAGGTCGATCTTCGCCCGGGCGGTGCCGCCCGTCGCCAGCAGGTCGTCGTGGATCAGCACGCGCGCGCCCTTGATGAGGGCGTCCACGTGCATCTCGAGGGCGTCGAAGCCGTATTCGAGCGCGTACTTGGCGCCGACCGTCAGGAACGGCAGCTTGCCCGGCTTGCGGGCGGCGACGAATCCGCACCCGAGCCGGTACGCCATAGCCGCGCCCAGGATGAACCCGCGCGCCTCGGCGCCGACGACGATGTCGACGTTGCGCGGCTGCGCCCACTCTGACAGGTCGTCCACGGCCTGGTGGAGGGCGGCGGCGTCCGCCAGGAGCGGCATGATGTCCTTGAACACGATCCCGGGCTTCGGGAAATCTGGGACATCGCGGACACGGGTACGGAGGTCAATGCGCGGCACGGGCGCGGCGATGCTAACACGCGGGGCCGCGCCGGTCGATATAGCCGGAGAACCATGTACGACGTGTTGCGAGCCAGCTACCGCTTCCATTGCCCCCGCCGGCCTGACGGCGAGATGGTGCGCGTGGCGCTGTCGTCGTTCCGGCGGCTCGAGCGGCTGCCGGGCGCGGCCCATCCGGCGGTGTACCGGGTCGAGTACGACTGCGGGTGCGGCGAGCGGCATCTGGGGCTCGTCTCGCACGACGATCTCGACTACGGGCCCCTGAGCACGGTCGAGGTCGAGTTCCGGAATCTGCTCACCGGGCGCACCGAGCCCGTCGGCGATGAGCTCGCCGAGCTCGCCCGCTGCCAGGTGCAGCGGGGCAACTGGCCGTGGCGGCTGTACTGCTCGCCCGAGGGCCGGATGCGCCCGGTGTGGCCGTCCAGCCTGGCAATGGTGGCGCCCACCGAGGCCGGCCGCGACGGCGTCCTCGGCGTCGCCATGAGCTGCCCCGGGTGCGGCGAGGTGTCGCTGAACCTCGTGAGCGGGGCCCATCTGGACGTGCCGTTCTATCACGACAAGGTCGTGCGCTACGTCGACCGGCCGTTCGGCGACGGCCGCGACCTCACGCTCGAGGGCTTCCACCACCAGCTGCACTCGGCCCGGTTCGACACCGAGCGCGCCGACCTCCTGTAGCGCTCAGCCTGCGAGCCGGCGGCCCTCGTCGCGGACCTGCTCGGCGCAGACCACGCGGTTGCGCCCGCGGCGCTTGGCTTCGTACAGGGCGCGATCGGCCTGCTCGAAGAGCTCCTCGGCGTCGCGGGCATCGACCGGGAAGGTGGCGATGCCGGCTGACGCGGTGACGATGTCGGGCACGTTGTGACGGTCGAGGGCCCCCATCGGGATGTCGGCGATCGCCTGCCGCACGCGCTCGGCGACCACCATCGCCTCGGCGCCGCGCCCGGGCACGAGCAGGGCGAACTCCTCGCCGCCGAAGCGCGCGGCGATGTCGGCGTCGCGCTTCTCGCGTGCGAGCACGTGGCCGACGGATGCGAGCAGCCGGTTGCCGGCGCCGTGGCCGTGGCTGTCGTTGTAGGCCTTGAACCGGTCGAGGTCGAGCATCACCAGCGTCATGCAGCCGCCGTAGCGGCGCACGCGCGCGAGCTCGCTGCGCATGACCTCGGAGAAGTAGTCGTAGTTGCGCAGGCCGGTCAGGCGGTCGGTGAACGTCCGCGTGCGCAGGGTGTGGCGGGCGCCGCGGTGGCGGTGGTCGAGCTCGGCGGCGACCAGAGCGGTGGCGACCAGACCGGCCCGCACCGGGCCGGGCACCGGCGCAAACGCCGCCACGACCGCTGCGATCGCCCCGCCGGCCCGCCCGCCGGCCGAGGCGCAGAGCGCGGCGAGGGCCAGCATCCCCGGCCGCAGCTGCGGCGGCCCGAACCAGCCGACCGCGCCCAGGACGACCGCCCCGGCGCACGCGAGCTGCCGGGCATGGGTCGCAGGTCCCCGCATGGCGGGAACCTATCCGCCGTCGCGGACGGCGCTCAGAAGCCTGTCAGCGCGACCAGAAGTTGAGCCGCTTGGCGGCCCCACCGGCCTCGGCCGCAGCGGCCTCGTCCGGCTCGTCGATCGGCTCGGCCAGTTCCGGGGCGGGCGCCGGCACCGCATGCAGCGGTGCGCCGCCGCCCTGCTGGAGCTTGCGGGCGTAGAGCTCGAGATCGGCCTCGCGCCGCTGGAGGGTGGACTGCTGTTCGGCCAGCCGCCGCTCCTGAGCCTGCAGCTGGGCCTCGCGGTTTCGCAGTGCGGCGTGCAGCTCCTCGAGGGCGCCCGCGTCCTTGCCGTCGCCGCGCAGGCGCAGCCCGCGCCGGCCGCCGTCCTCGGTTGCGGCCCGGACGGCCTCGTCGAGCTCCTCGCGCGCGGCGCTCTCGCGGCTTTCGATCTCGGCCATCCGCCGCTGCAGCACGGCCCGCTCGCGGTCGACCGCGATCTCGGCGTCGGCGAGGGCGGCGCGCTGCGACTCGAGCTCGGCCTCGATGCGGTCGGCCCGCACAGTGAGCCGGGCGACGTCCGCCTCGCGCTCGTGCAGCTGCGCCTCGCGCAGCTCCATGCCGTCGTGGCGCGTGTCGAGCTCGCGCTCGCGCGCGTCGAGCGAGTCCTGCCGCCGGTCGAGCCGCTGCTCGCGCCGCTCGACGTCACTCTCGGAGTCCGCCATGCGCGACTCGCGCTCGCGCAGGTCGGCGGCCAGCCGGTTGACCTCGACCGCGGCCCGCTCCTCGGCGTCGGCGATCGCCCGCTCGGCCTGGGCCTGCAGCCGCTCGGCGTCGCCCTGCAGCCGCTCGGCGGCGATCCTGCTCGCCGAGACCTCGCGCTCGTCGGCCTCGACCGCCGCCGCCCGCCGCTCGATGTCGGCGACCCGCTCGTCGATGCCCTCGAGCCGGTGCTCCATCTCGGCCAGCTCCTGGCGGCGCTGGTCGATGTGGGTGCGCTCGGTCACGAGCCGCTCGCGCTCGGCGGCGGCCACCTGGGTGGCCTCCTCGGCGCGGGCGCGCTGATCCTCGAGATCGGCCAGCTCGGCCTCGCGCTGCCCGAGCTCCTGGGCCTGCGTCGCGAGCGTCTCCTCGCGGGCGGCCAGATCCTGCTTCGCGGCCTCGACGGCGGCGGCGGCCTGCTCGACCTCGACCAGCTTGGCGTCGACCTGAGCGAGCGCCTGCTCGCGCTCGGCCAGGGCGGCGATCCGCTCCTCGGTCTCGGCGGCACGGCGATCGGCCTCGGCGTGCACCGCCGAGACGCGCGTCTGCGCCTCCTCGACCATGCTCGAGCGCTCCTCGACGGCAGCCTCGGCCTCGCCCAGCGCGGCCTGGCGGGCCGCGAGCTCGTCCAGCGAGCGGGACAGGTCGGCTTCCTTGACGCCGATCTCGGCAAGCTTCTCGGCGGCCTCGGCGGCGAGCGCCGTCGCGGCGGCCTCGCGCTCGGCGGCCGCGGCCAGTGCCTGCTCCAGCCGCTGCTCGGTGGCCTCGAGCTCCTCCGAGCGCTGCATCATGTCAACGCGCACCGCGTCGACGGAGAGCTCCTTCTGCGTCAGCACCTTCTCGACCTTCTTGGCGCGGTGCTCGCGATCGTCCAGCTCGGCCTCGCGCTCGTTCAGCCGGGCTTCCTGCTCGGCCAGCTCGGCCGATCCGAACGCCCCGCGCTCGCGCAGCTGCTCGACCAGGCCGTCGCGCTCCCGCTCGACCTGCTGGCGCTGGCGCTGCTCGTGCTCGACCTGCTGCTGCATGGTCGCCATGTCCTCCTGCATCTCGGCCATGCGGGCGGTGACGGCGGCGTCGATGTCGACGGCGGCCGGTGCCGAGTCCCAGTCGGCCGGCTCGGCCTCGCGCTCGGCGATCGCGCGCTCGCGGGCCTCGAGCTCCGCCGCCCGGCGGTTGAGGTCGGCCTCGAGCTCCTCGAGGTGCGCGCGGTCTGCGTCGCTCTCGCCGCTTGCGTGCGACGATGCGATGCCCTCGTTCACGGCAACGGCCGCCTCGCGCTTGGAGAGCTCGCGCTCGCGCCGGGCGAGCCTGGCCTCGCGCTCGGCGAAGACGACCTTCGCCTGCTCCTGGAGGGCCGACTGCTCGCGCTGGAGACGCTCTTCGGCCTGGCGCAGCGACGTCAGGCGATCCTCCATCGCGCGGCGGAGCCCGCTGGGGGTGTCTTCGCTTCCGGGCGTCCGGCCGTCACTCATGTGCGTGTACCTCTCCTTGTGGGAGTGAGAGCCGGGGGCGGGAGCAAGCCTCCGGCGGGGCGTTCGGCGGGCCGCCGTCGTATCCAAAGCGTGTATCGGCGCCCGCGCCCCGTGCCTTGAGTGTCCGTGCGGGGTGGACGGCGTCAAGATGCGGACGCCAGAAACCCGGCCGGCGCTTAACGCGCAGCGCCCCTGCACGACGGTGGCGAACGACCGTCCTCCAGGGGCGCGGCGAGAACCTGTCGGCTTGACTTGACTCCCTGTGACTCGTGCTAACCAAACCGGGCCAAAGTGTCGATAAGCCGTTCAGCACCCGTGTGATTTACCAACCCTTGATCGGCATTTCCGTCTCCCCTTCGTGCGATCCAGTACCCCTAACGAGGGAGAGCATAGCCACTCTGTCACGGGATGTCAAATAACTCGTATGAGTGAGACAACCCCCCAGTCTGAACGCCGCGGACCCGTCCGCGCATACGCCGGCTCACTGGCCCTGACGGCGCTTGCAATCACGCTTGCAGCCGCGTATACGGGCGGAGTGGGGCGGTGGGATGCGGTGGCGCTTCTGGCCGTCTTCGGGTACGCGGCCGAGTCGCGTCCCATCAGGATCTCGACCAGGGTGGAGCTCTCGGGGTCGCTGATCCCGCTCGTGATGGCGGCCGTGTTGTTCGGGCCTGCCGCAGCGGCGCTCGTGGGGGTGGCGGCGATGCTGTCCGACCGGAGGGGACCGCTCGAGCGGTTCGTCATCTTCACGTGCGGGCGCGCGCTCGCGGGCGCGTCCGCGGGAGCGGCGGCGGCGCTCGTGCCGGCGGCGGTCGCAGGCGCCGGCCTCGGCCACCTGCTCGGAGAGGCCGTTGCCGCCGCCGCGGCGGCGACCGCGGTGGAGTTCTCGGTCACCGCCATGACGCTGTGGCTGCGCCACCGCACGGCGCCGCTCGAGCTCTGGCGCCTGGCGCGCGTGCACGGGCTCGTGTCGGTGGTGCTGTGCGCCCCGGTCGCGGCCCTCTTCGCCTACGCCTACGGAGCGTCGGGGATCTGGGTGCTGAGCTTCTTCGTCATCCCCGTGGCGGCAAGCCACTTCGCCTTCGGCATGCACGCGCCCAAGGAGCAGCTGATCGCCGCGCTCGAGCAGACGAACGCCGAGCTCGAGGTCGCAAACAGCCACCTGCGCCGCATCAACATGAGCTTCGCCGAGGCGCTGGTGAAGGCCATCGACGGCCGCGACGCCTACACCGCCGGCCACTCGAAGGCGGTCGCCGAGTACTCACGCGACATCGCGAGCGAGCTTGGCCTGCCACGCGAGGAGGTGCAGCGCATCCACCTGTGCGGCCTCGTCCACGACATCGGCAAGATCGGTGTGCGGGCGGAGGTGCTCGAGAAGCAGGCGGCGCTCGACGACGGCGAGTGGGACGAGATGCGCCGCCACTCCGCGATCGGCGAGGCGATCCTGCTCGAGGTGCCCGGCTACGCCGACATGGCCGAGGTCGTCCGCAGCCACCACGAGCGCTGGGACGGCGCCGGCTACCCGGACAACCTGGTGGGCGAGCAGATCCCGCCGCTCGCGCGTCTGATCGCCGTGGCCGACTCCTACAACGCCATGACCTCCGACCGGCCGTACCGGCGGGCGATGACGCCCGAGCGGGCCATCGAGCAGCTGATGCTCGGCAAGGGCAGCCAGTACGAGGCAGCGCCCGTCGACGCGTTCCTGCGCGTGCTCGCGCGGGCGCCCGACTGGTACCGGCGCGGCTACTTCGCGATGGACGACGAGGAGCCGGCCCGGATGGACACGGCCTCGTTCCCGACCGTGCTCGCGCCGCGTGCGGCCGCCTAGCCGGCCGCGCTCCGGTGCGTGGCCCTCAAGACATGCGTCCGGACGCCCGATAGGTCACAGATGCGGGAGCTTCGCCTGATCGAGATCCTCTCCGAGGCCGCGGCCGCCCTGACGGCGCCGCAGGCCGATCCGGAGGCCGTCGAGCGCGTGCTGGCGGACGCCGTCGCGCGCGCATCCGTTCCATGCACGCTGCATCCGTCGTCGACGGGCGTCGAGATCGACTGCAGCCGCAGCCCCGGCCGCCTGGAGCTCGCGTTCGTGTCGGTGCTCTCGGATTGCGCCAAGCTGGCTCTGGCCGCGACCGGCGCGTCCTCGGGCCGCACGCTCGACGCACACGCGTTCGCCCTCGAGCTCGAGCGGGCCGCGTCGATCGCCCGCTGGCGCGGCCAGCCGCTGGCCGTCGCCGTCTTCGAGGTCTCGGGGCTCGAGATGGGCCCCGGCATGATCGACCAGGCCGATACCGTCGCCGAGGTGGGGGAGCTCGCACTCTCCGCCGTGCGCCAGGACGACCGCGTCGGCCATCTCGGTGCCGCGCACTTTGCGCTCGTCTTCCCGCGGGCAGGCACCTTCGAGGCCCGCTCGGCGTTCAAGCGCGTCCGCGCGGCGCTTGCGGCCAGCGAGCGGATGTCGCGCGACCTCGCCATCGGCCCGGTCGGATTCGCCGAGCTCGGCGAGAACGACTCAGGGGCCGCGGTGCTTGCGGCGGCGCGTGAGCGCCAGACCCAGGCGCGCGTCCGCCGCGCCTACCTGGCGCCGGTCGACCCGACGCACCCGCTCGCCGGCTGACACTCCCGTCAGGCGTGGGGGTCGCAGAGCATGCCCGCTTGCCCTGAAATTCTTCAACTTGACATAACCAGCATTATCGTGCGTGGACGGAAGAGGAGCGGTTCCCGGCTCAGCTGGGCGCGACGCCGTCCGCACGGGGTGCGCGCGCCCGCCAGGGCAGCCGGCGCAGGATCAGCCAGATCGCGATGCCGCCGGCGATCGCGTTCGTGAGCGTGATCATGACCTGCATGCCGACGCTGAACGCGAGCACGCGGCTGGTCGCGGCGGCGTTTCGGAACATGTACCCGAGCAGCGCCTGCTGCGTGCCCACGCCTCCCGGCGTCAGCGGCAGCAGCGTCGACGCGCTCTGGGCCGAGAGCGCGAGCGCGGCGTCGACGATCCCCGCCGGCACGCGGAACGCGACCAGGAACCAGTACATGGCGGCGATGCGGCAGCACCAGCCGAGCAGCTGCAGCGGCACGACCGTGCGGAAGTAGCGCCGCGGCGTTGTCAGGATCGTCAGGCCGAGGCGCACGCGCGACCAGAACGCGACCACGTGGCGCTCGACGTACGTGAAGAAGATGCCGAGCAGGATCAGTGCGACGGCCATGACGAGCATGAACCAGCGCGCATGGGCGGCGAAGAAGCTCCACTCGAACGCGGCCAGGTGGCCGAGCGCCGGCAGGTGCGGGATCCGCCCGGTGTAATAGGCGATGATCAGGAGCACCGGGCCGATGAGGACGTCGAGCGCGGTCTCCGCCAGGAGGCTCGACGTGATGGTCGTGTAGGCCGCCTTCGGCATCGACCGGTGCGCCAGGTAGATCTTCATCACGTCGCCGCCGCGGGCCGGCACGATGCTGTTCAGGCCGACGCCGGCCAGGTAGGCGCCGACGATGCTGCGCCAGCGCACCTTGCCCTCCGGGTAGGCCGCCTGCAGGATGACCCGCCACGCGCTCGCGCGCAGGATCAGGTTCGCGAGCGTGAACCCGACCGCGATCAGGAGCGCCTGCGGGCGCACGTCGGTGAGCTGACTCCAGAACGCCGTCGTCGCGTGCCAGAAGGATTCGACGGACTTCACGGGATGAAGTCTGCCAGCCGGGCGCCGGGGACGGCCCGGCCCGCCGCTTGCGGGACGGTCAGTCCTGGCCGCGCAGGAACTCGCGCAGGCCCGGGTTCTTCGACTCGAGCTCGCGCAGGGCGCGCGTCTCGATCTGGCGGACGCGCTCGCGGGTGACGCCGATCTCGGCGCCGACCTGCTCGAGCGTGGCGGGCTCGCGGTCGTTCAGGCCGAAGCGGGCCTCGAGCACGTGGCGGGTGCGCTCGTTCAGCTCCTCCAGGGCCGCCTGCAGCTCGAGCTCGCGCTGCCGGCGCACCAGCAGCGCCTCGGGCTGGCGGATGTTCAGATCCTCGACCATCTCCGAGAAGTTCGATTCGCCGTCGCCGACCGGGCCTTCGAGCGAGACCGGATCCTCGATCATGCGCTGGAGCTCGATGACGCGCTCCTCCGACAGCTTCAGCTCGGCGGCCAGCTCGGACGTGAGCGGCTCGCGGCCCAGCTTCTGGGTGAGCAGGCGGTTCGCCCGGTGCAGCTTCTTGATGACGTCCAGGACGTGCAGCGGCAGCCGGATCGTGCGGGCCTGATCGGCGATCGCGCGCGACATCGACTGGCGGATCCACCAGGTGGCGTACGTGGAGAGCTTGTAGCCGCGGCTCGCGTCGAACTTCTCGACCGCGCGCATCAGCCCCATGTTGCCCTCCTGGATCAGGTCGAGCAGCGGCACCCCCGACGAGGAGTACGCGCGGGCCATGCTGATCACGAGCCGCAGGTTGGCCTCGACGAGGCGGCGCTTGGCGACCATGTCGCCGCGGTCCTTGCGGCGGGCGAGCTCGAGCTCCTCCGCCCGGGTCAGGAGCGCGCCGTCGCCGATCTGGCGCACGTACGTGTGCAGCAGGTCGACCGCCGGGGCGGGTGCGTCGGTCAGGTCGAGCTCCTCGACCACCTCGGTCGAGTCGAACTCCGGCTGCGCCGCGTCCGGTGCGGGCGCGTGCGATTCGTCGTTGGGCGGTGCGGGAGTCACGGGCAGCGGGCTTTCGGTGGGGGCTCGAGGGCACGAGGGCGGCGCCCTCTGCCCAAGTCAATCGGCGTCCGCGCCCCATCTCTTGAGGGGCAGGACGCGCCTTTCGAGCATCTGCCCGCAAATTCTCCAATCGGCCTTTCGCGGCCACGGAGACGCTTCGGCGTGTTTGCAAGAGATCAGGTGTGCATTAGCGCCGCCGGGGGATAACGCGGCCCGTGCCGCCGCCGAAGACCAGGGCATGCAATCTGCCTTTGCTCACCTTCCCGAGGGCATCAGCCCCGCCGACGCCATGCGCATCAGCGCGGGCTGCTCCCACGCTCTCGTTCCCGACCAGCCCGCCGCGCGCGGGTACCGGTATGTCGACCTCGGCGGCGCCGAGCCGCCCTTCTATCTGCTGCGGGTCTGCTCCGGCGACCACTGCGCGGCCGTGACGCTGAACGCGCCGCTCGAGTTCACCTCGGCCGGCGACGCCGAGCCGGGCGCCGCCGCGGTCGCCCAGGTGAAGGTGTCCGTCGGGCTGAACACGCTGCGCTGGGACCGCCTGCTCGACGTCGACCTCTGCTCCGGGGTCTGGGCCGAGCTGCTCGGCTCGATGCTGGCCGAGGTGGCCGCGCTCGATCTGCTCGAGCAGTCGGCCTGCCCCGTCTGCGGCCCGATCAGCTGACGCGGCCCTCGGGCGAGATCGACACCCCGCGCTGCTCCAGGCGCTTGCGGATCAGGTACTGGAACGTCGACCACGCGCCCCGGCGCGCGTCGAACATGCGGTAGACCTGCCACTCGGTCAGCATCGTCGGGTCGGTGCGGCGGGCCTGGGCCCAGTCGGCGAACTTCGGCAGCCGGCCGCTGCGCAGCGACAGCGCGGCCCCCTGCTCGACCGCCCGCTCGAGCCGCTCCTCGCCGACCGGCACGTCGAAGCCGGCCTGCTTGAGGGCGTTGTTGAGCGAGCCGAAGGTGTGCCAGTAGAGCGACTTGGACGGCATCGCGCCCTTGCGGGCCTCGATGTCCTTCGCGGTCGGCACGCGGCCCAGCTCGTCGCCGAGGTCGCGCAGCAGCCGCAGGAGCTCGTCCTGGGTGGCGAAGCGGCGCGGCACGAGGCCGGCGAGCCGCTTGGCCCGGTTCCACGACTTGAAGTGCTCGATGACCGTCTGCGGGTGCACGGTCGTGCCGGGATCGGCCTCGAACTCGCGCATCGTCGGTGACCGTCCCAGGCGGTGCGCGCAAGCCCGCAGCTCGTCGAGGATGTGCTCGTCCGAGTAGCGCTTGCGCATGCCGGCCTGGAACTGCTCGAGCTGGCCGCGGTCAATGCCTTCGATCGCGCGGTACACGGTCTTGCGTCTCATGCTCCGGACTCCCCCACGCTCGGTTTCGCCCCGGGCAGGTTATAGCAAAACCCCGGTAGTGTGCAAGTAAATCAGCGGTGCCTTGAGGCGGCGTCAACGGCCGTCTGGGTAGAGTTCCGCCGGTGACCGGCTTCCCCCTGAAGGTCGCCGCCGCCCGGACGGCGGCCGGGCTCTCGCGGCGCACCCGCGCCGGTGGCGGCACGACGCTGCCGGGGAAGCTGCTCCTGCGCATGGCGCCGGACGCCATCGAGCGCATGTCCCGGCGGCTGGCCGAGGGATCGCTTGTGATCTCTGCGACGAACGGGAAGACGACCACGGCCAAGATGCTCGCCTCGTTGCTGGCCCCCGAGCGGCGGCTGTGCCGCAACACCGCCGGGGCGAATCTGGCCTCGGGGGTGGCGTCGGCGCTGCTCACCGGCGAGGGCGCCGACCTGGGCGTCTTCGAGGTGGACGAGGCGGCGCTGCCCGGCGTGGCGCGGCGGCTGCGGCCGCGCGTCACGGTGCTCGGCAACCTGTTCCGCGACCAGCTCGACCGCTACGGCGAGCTCGAGGCGATCGCCGCCCGCTGGCAGGAGATGACGGCGGCGATGCCGGCCGCCGCGCACCTCGTCCGAAACGGCGACGATCCGCTCCTCGCCTCGCTCGGCCATGCCGGCCCGATCCTCACGTTCGGCATCGACGACGCGGGCTCGGCGCTCGCCCGAGATGCAGCACGCGAGCGACTCGAAGTGGTGCCCGGCGTGCGGCACGAGGCTCCGCTACGAGCACGTCTACCTCGGCCATCTGGGCGAGTGGAGCTGCCCGGGGTGCGGGCGGCGGCGGCCGCAGCTCGACGTCTGGGCCGACACGGTCGAGGCGCAGGGCCTCGACGGCACCCGGTTCGTGCTGCGCACGCCGATCGGCGACGCGGCCGTCGAGCTGCCGATGCCGGGCCTCTACAACGTCTACAACGCGCTCGCCGCCGCCGCGGCCGCATGTGCCGTCGGCGGCGTCGACGCCGCCCGCATCGCCGCCGGCCTCGAGCGGTTCGACGCCGCCTTCGGCCGCTTCGAGCGGCTGCGGGTGGGCGACCGCGACGCCGTCCTCCTGCTGGCCAAGAACCCCGCCGGGGCGAACGAGCTGATCCGCACGCTGGCCGCGGACGGGCGGCCCAAGCAGCTGCTCCTGGCCCTGAACGACCGCATCGCCGACGGCCGCGACGTCTCGTGGATCTGGGACGTCGACTTCGAGCTGCTGGCCGGGCAGGTGCAGGAGGTCGTGACCGCGGGCACGCGCGCCGCGGAGATGGCGATGCGGCTCAAGTACGGCGGCGTCGAGCCCGGCCGGCTGGTCGTCGGCGACGGCATCGCCCCGGCGCTCGACCGGGCGCTCGCAGGCGGTGAGGGGCCGGTGTACCTGCTCGGCACCTACACGGCGATGCTGGAGCTGCGGGCGGTGCTCGACCCGGCGCGGCGTCGTGCGCCCCTACTGGGAGGCGGCATGACCGGCCTGCGCGTCTGCCACCTCTACCCGGAGCACCTGAACATCTACGCCGACCGGGGCAACATCGCCGTCCTGCGCTCGCGCTGCGAGTGGCGCGGGATCGGGTTCGCCGCGGTCGGCTGCGGGCCGGGCGACCCGCTGCCCGACGCCGACCTCTACTACGTCGGCGGCGGCCAGGACCGCGACCAGCTGCTCGATCGCCGACGACCTGGTCGGCCGCGCAGCCGGCCTGCGCTCGGCGATCGCCGACGGTGCGTGGCTGCTGGCGGTGTGCGGCGGCTACCAGATGCTCGGCCACTACTACCGCGGCCACCACGGCGACGAGATGCGCGGCACCGGGCTCGTCGACCTCGTCACCGAGGCCGGCGACACGCGCATGATCGGCAACATCACGATCGACTGCGAGCCCCGCCCCGGCGAGCCGATGACCGTCGTCGGGTTCGAGAACCACGCCGGCCGCACCCGGCTCGGCGAGGGCGTGCGCCCGCTCGGGCGCGTGCTCCAGGGGCACGGCAACAACGGCCGCGACGGCGGCGAGGGCGTCCTCGCCGGCCGCATCGTCGGCACCTACATTCACGGCCCGCTGCTGCCGAAGAACCCGGCGTTCGCCGATGTGCTGATCGCCGAGGCGCTGCGGCGCCGGAGCGGCGCGGTCGAGCTGGAGCCGCTGGACGACCGCCTGGAGCACTCCGCGCACGACGTCGCCGTGGCGATCGCCGCCGGCTAGCGCTGCCCGGCCGGCCCGCGCCGGCGCAGCTCCGGGACGCCGAACTGGCTCTGGCGGCAGCCGCCGTCGAGGGTGAATCCGGCTCGCTCGTAGAACCGGGCGGCGCCGGCGTTCGCGGCGAAGTGCCAGACGACGACGGTGCCGTGGCGCGCCGCGAGGTCGGCGACGGCCTGCCCGAACAGCCGCCGGCCGAGGCCGGTGCCGATGCGGTCGGGGTCGACGTAGAGGCCGTGCACCTCACCGGTGCCCGCCGGGACGTCGGCGTCGGGGCAGGGCCCGGTGCGGGCGAAGCCCGAAACGGCCGCCGCGCCGATCACCCACACCCGGTCGGACGGCGGCAGATCGGCCAGGTAGGCATGCCACTCGCGGCCCTGCTCGACCGGGTCGAGGCTGTGCAGCACGTCCGGCGCCAGCAGGCCGGCGTAGGCGGCCCGCCACGCTCGGGTCGCGAGCGCGCCGATCGCGGCCGCATCGTCCGGCCTCGCCGCGCGCACCCGGGTCATCGCACCCAGAGCTCTCCCAGGTGGACGAACGGGTCGCCCGGCCGCCAGCGCTCCAGGAACCGGTGGATCGGCGGGCGCAGGTCGATCGCTGCGAGCTCGCCCGCGTGCATCAGGCGGTGGCCGTGGATGGCGCCGTCTGCCGAGGCGACCCCCTCGAGGCTGCGGCCGGAGACATCGGCGTGGAAGATGACGTGGACGACGTGCTTGCGCGGCCGCAGGCCGGCCGGTGCGATCGACTCCGCGATCGCGATCGGGCCTTCCAGCGCGAGTCCCTCCAGGCCGCACTCCTCGGACAGCTCGCGGGCGAGGGCGACGTGGAGCGACTCGCCCTCCTCCACCCCGCCGCCCGGCAGGAGCCAGTAGGAGCGGCCGCCCTTCTCCTGCCGCAGCAGCAGCACGGCGTCGCCGTGACGCAAGAGCGCACCCACCCGGATGCGGGGAGCGCTCACCCCCCGGATCTCACCGTCGATGACCCGAACCCGCGCTCGGCGCGCTCGGACGGCGGCAGGTCGGACGCCTCGATCACCTCGAGCTCGGGCAGCGCCAGCACGACGAGCTGGGCGATGCGGTCGCCGGGGCGGATGTGGAAGGGCGTCGCCGCGTCCGTGTTCAGGAGCACCACCTTGAGCTCGCCGCGATAGCCCGAGTCGATCAGGCCGGGCGAGTTCACCACCGTGATGCCGTGCCGGGCCGCGAGGCCGGAGCGCGGCTGGACGAAGCCGCCGTGGCCGGCCGGGATCGCAACGGCGAGCCCGGTCGCGACGGTGCGGCGCTCGCCCGGCCCGAGCACGACGTCCTCGACGCTCGCGAGGTCGAGCCCGGCGTCGCCCGGATACGCGCCCGCCGGCAGCTGCGCGTCGGGGTGAAGGCGGCGGACGAGCAGTTCGGTCATACGCGGTAGGCGGCGAACCGGCCCACCAGGTCACGGGGCAGGCGCGCCGTCACGAGCACGCCCTCGGCGGCGTCTTCGCGGGCGGTGATCGGCGCGCCGGTGGCGTACAGCGCCGACAGCTCGCCGCCATCGGCGTGCGGCACGAGCAGGCGCACGTCGATGAAGCGCCCGCTGAAGAACGCGGCCACCCGGTGCTTCAGCTCGTCCAGGTTCTCGCCGGTCATGGCCGAGATCAGGACCGCGTCCGGGTAGCGGTTCTGGAGCCGCCGGCGCGACAGTGCGTCCACCGCGTCGATCTTGTTCACCACGAGCATCTGCGGGATCGCGTCGGCGCCGATGTCGGCCAGCACCGCCCGCACCTCCTCGAGCTGGCGGGTGAGGCCCTCCTCGCCGGAGGACGCATCGACCACGAGCAGCACCAGATCGCCCGCGAGCGTCTCCTCGAGCGTGGCCGCGAAGGCCTCGACGAGCATGTGCGGCAGCTTGCCGATGAAGCCGACCGTGTCGGTCACGAGGTATGCGCGGCCGTCCTCGCGAAATGCGCGCGTCGTCGGGTCGAGCGTCTCGAAGAGCCGGTCGTCGACGCTCACCTCCGCGCCCGTGAGGGCGTTCAGGAGCGTCGACTTGCCCACGTTCGTGTAGCCGGCGAGCGCCACCGCCGGCATCGCCGAGCGGCTGCGCTTCTGCCGCATCACCCCGCGCCTCGCGGCCACCTCGCGCAGCCGGGTGCGCAGGAGCGCCAGTCGCCGCCTGGCCATGCGCCGGTCGGACTCGAGCTGCGTCTCGCCCGGGCCGCGGGTGCCGACGCCGCCGCCCAGCCGCTCGAGGTGCTTCCACATCCCCCGCATCCGCGCCAGCTGGTACTCGAGCTGGGCGAGCTCGACCTGCAGCTTGCCCTCGGAGGTGTGCGCGTGCTGGGCGAAGATGTCCAGGATCACCGCGGTGCGGTCGACCACCCGCATCTGCAGCGCGTCCTCGAGCGTGCGCTGCTGGCGCGGCGTCAGCTCGTCGTCGGACACCACCACCTCGGCGTCCAGCTGCGCGGCCAGCTCGCGCAGCTCGTCCAGCTTGCCCGGGCCGAGATAGGTGCGCGGATCGGGCCGGCGGCGGTGCTGGACGAGCGTCCCGACCGTGCGCACACGGGCGGTGCGAAGCAGCTCGCGCATCTCGTCGAGCTCGTCCGCGCCATCGGTTCCAGGGGGCAGCGACGCCACCACGACCCCGCGCTCGGGATCCTGGTTCGTGGTGATCTGGGTCACGAGGAGCAGTATACGGAGGCCGCACCCCGCTCTCGGGCCGCCGAGGTGGTGCCTAGACCGCGACGCGCAGGTGCTGCTCGATGCGCGACATGGCCTCGCGCAGGTCGGCGTCGGGCAGGGTCAGCGACAGGCGCACGTAGCCCTCGCCGTTGGGCCCGTAGGACGACCCGGGCGACACGACGACCGCCGCCTGGTCGAGCACGAGCTCGGCGAACGAGACCGAGGTGTGCCCCTCCGGCACCGGCACCCAGATGTACATCGTGCCCTTGGGCGCCGGCACGTCGATGCCCACGGCGGCGAGAGCGGCCACCACCAGGTCGCGCCGGCGCGCGTAGATCGCGCACATCTCGCGGACATGCTCCTGCGAGCCCGTGAGCGCCTCCACCGCGGCCATCTGCACCGCCTCGAACATGCCCGAGTCGATGTTCGTCTTCAGCTTCAGGAGCGCCGCGATCATCTCGGCGTTGCCGACGGCGGCCCCCACGCGCCAGCCGGTCATGTTGTACGCCTTCGAGAGCGAGAACATCTCGACGCCGGCCGCGCGCGCGCCGCGGGCCTCGAGGAAGCTCGGCGCCGTGTAGCCGTCGAACGTGATCTCCGAGTAGGCGTTGTCGTGCACGATCGGCACATCGCGCTCCAGGCCGAAGGCGGCCAGCCGCTCGAAGAAGGCGAGGTCGCAGACGGCGCCGGTGGGGTTGTTCGGGTAGTTGCAGAAGAGCAGGTTCGCCCGATCGGACACGGCCGCCGGGATCGAATCCAGGTCGGGCAGGAAGCCGTGCTCGGCCGTGAGCGGCATCAGCACCGGCTCCGCGCCCGCGAGCACCGTCCCCGACGTGTACACCGGGTAGCCCGGGTCGGCGGCCAGGCAGGCGTCGCCGGGGTCGAGCATCGCGAAGCAGACGTGGGCGACGCCCTCCTTGCCGCCGAGGAGGGGCAGGACCTCGGTGTCGGGGTCGAGGACGACGCCGAAGCGGCGCTCGTAGAACGTCGCCACGGCCTCGCGGTACTCGCGCCGGCCGCGGTTGGACGGATAGCGGTGGGTGTCGGGACGGGCCACCTGGCGCTGCGCCTCGGCGACCACCGCGGCGGGCGTCGGCACGTCGGGGTCGCCGATGCCGAGCGAGATCACCTCGACCCCGGCCGCCCGCCGCTCCTCGATCTTGCGCTCGAGCTCGGCGAACAGGTAGGGCGGCAACGCCTGGACGCGGGCGGCGACGCGCATCGCTAGAGCGCCTCCAGCGCGGCGGCGAATTCGGCCGAGAACTCGCCGCGGTGCACGCACTGCACCGGGCCGGTGAGGCGTCACGGCCAGGTGCTCGTCGACCGCGACGATGAGGTCGCCGCCGTCGGTGTGCACCGTGACAGGGCTCTGGGCGTGGCCGGCGACCACGGCGGCCACGGCCGCCGCGCTCGACCCCGATCCGGACGAGAGCGTCTCGCCCGCCCCCCGCTCCCAGACGCGCATGCGGATGTCGTGCCCTCCGAGCGGGCGGTAGAACTCGACGTTCGTGCGGTTCGGGAACCACGGGTGGCGCTCGATCGGCGGGCCGACCGCGGCCAGGTCGAGGCCGTCGACACCCGCGCTCTCGATCACGCAGTGCGGGTTTCCGAGCGTGACGAACGTGTAGAGCGGCGCCGGCGGCTCGCCGCCGTCGGGGCGGTGGTCGGGGCCGTCCAGGGCGGCCGCGCCGGCGTCGATCGTGACGGAGCCGCCGTCGACGCCGCCGGCGACGGTGCCCTTGAGCGTCTCGAGCACCACGTCGCGCACGCCGTCACGCCCGGCGACGTAGCCGGCGGCGATGCGGCTGCCGTTGCCCGAGAACTCGGCCTCGCCGCCGTCGGGGTTCAGGATCTGGACGCGCGCGTGCCCCGACTCGAGCGGGTCGAGCACGAGGATGCCGTCGCTGCCCGCGCCCAGATCGGGGTGGCAGATGCGCTCCACGCGCGGCGGCGCTCAGCGGGACGGCGAGGTCGCCGCGCTCGATGACGAGATACGCGTTTCCGGCCGCCTGCCACTTCTCGAACCGCATCGCGGCAGGATACCGGCCGAGTGTATTCCGGTGACTGGCACCGGTATTCAGTGGGTGCCGGCGAGCGCGCCCGACCAGGATCACCGCGGCGAGCAGCGCGCACACGAGTGCGAACCCGATCACGATCGGCCAGGTCGTCGGCAGCCCGGCCACGAGCACGAGTCCGGCCAGCAGGGCGATCGCGATCAGCGGCAGGCGGCTGATCGCGTGCGGCCGGGCGCCCAGGAAGCGGGCGCCGGCGCGGTCGGCCAGGAGCAGCGCCGAGCCGAGCGTCCCCAGCAGCAGCACCGCGACCACGACCGGCCCGATCACCCACTCCGCCCACCCGGCGACGTCGCCGGCGGCGACGCCGGCGAGCAGGGCGGCCACCGCGGTCACCGGCACGGCGGCGGCCAGGATCACGAGCGCGTCGCGCGCCTCGCGCACGGCGTCGTGCTCGCGCCGCCCGGTCACAGCGCCTCCGCGATGTCCGCCGCGACCACGGCGGGGTCGCGATCGCCCGCGACGGGCTCGAGGCCGGGCAGCCGCCGCATCCAGGTGCGCTGGCGCTTGGCGTAGCGGCGTGTGCGCACCACGATGCGGCGCTCCGCCTCGTCGGCGTCGATGCGGCCGGCCAGGAGGTCGGTCACGTCCTGGAGGCCGTGGATCCGCTCGGCGGTGATCGAGAACGTGCGCTCGCGGCGGGCCGCCCGCACCTCGTCCACCACCCCGCGCTCGAGCATCGCCCGCGTCCGCCGGGCGATGCGCTCGGCCACCAGCGGCGCGGGCACGTCCAGGCCGACGACGATCGTCTCATGGCGGCGATCCGACCCCCACAGCCGGTCGCGCGCGGGCGCGAGGCTCGCACCGGCAGCGTGCAGCTCGAGCGCGCGCACGACCCGGCGGCGGTCGTTCGGGTGCACCGCGGCGGCGGCGCCGGGATCGGCGGCGACGAGCTGGGCGTGGGCCGCCTCGGCCCCGGCGCGGTCGTACAGATGCTCGAAGCGGGCCCGCTCGGCGGCCGCCACCCGGGGCGGGAGCGGCATGTCGGCGAGGGCGGCGCGCAGGTAGAGGCCGCTGCCGCCGCACACGACGGGGATGCGCCCTCGGGCGAGGACGGCGTCGATGGCCGTGTGGGCCAGCGCGGCATACTCCGCCACCGACCCCGAGTGGCCGGTGTCCCACACCGCCACCAGGTGATGCGGCACGCGGGCGACCTCGGCCGCGGACGGCTGGTTGGTCAGGATCGGCAGACCGGCGTAGAGCTGCATGGCGTCGCACGAGACGATCTCGCCGCCGACCTGCTCCGCCAGCTCCAGGGCGACGGCGCTCTTGCCCGACGCCGTCGGCCCGAAGATGGCCACGACCGGCATCGCGCGCCCTCTAGGCGGCGACGGGGGCGGCCAGGCGCCCGGCCAGCGTCTGCGACGTCGATCCGGTGATGAGGACGTCCACCAGCTCGCCCGCGGCGGCGGCGCCGGGGAAGTTGACCGCCTTGTTGGTGCGGGTGCGGCCGCGCAGCACCGCCGGGTCGGTGCGGCTCGGGCCCTCGACCAGCACCTGCTGGACGCTGCCGCGCAGCGCGGCGTTGCGGGCTGCGGCATGGTGCTGGACGCGATCGACCAGCCGCTGGATGCGCTCCTTCTTGACGGCATCGGGCACCTGATCGTCCATGCGCGCCGCGTCGGTGCCACGGCGGGGCGAGTAGACGAACGTGAAGGCGTGGTCGTAGCCCACCGCGTCCACGATCGAGAGCGTCTCGGCGAACTCGGCCTCCGTCTCGCCGGGGAAGCCGACGATGATGTCGGTCGTGAGGGCGATCTCCGGGATGGCGGCGCGGATGCGCTCGACCAGGGCCAGGTAGCGCTCGCGCGAATACGTGCGGCGCATGGCCTTGAGCACGCGGGTCGACCCCGACTGGACGGGCAGGTGCAGGTGCTCGCACACGGCCGCCGACTCGGCCATCGCGGCGATCACGTCGTCGCGCATGTCCTTCGGGTGCGGGCTCGTGAACCGGATCCGGTCGATGCCGGGCACGGCGTCGAGCGCCCGCAGGAGCTCGGCGAAGCTGGTCGCGACCGCCGGGCGCAGGTCGCGGCCGTAGGAGTTGACGTTCTGGCCGAGCAGCGTCAGCTCGCGCACGCCGTCGGCGGCCAGGACACCGGCCTCGCGCACCAGGTCGTCGGGGTGGCGGCTGTGCTCGCGCCCGCGCACGCTCGGGACGATGCAGTAGGCGCAGTTGCAGTTGCAGCCGGTCGAGATCTGCAGCCAGGCCTGGTGGTCGCGGTCGCGCTTGAGCGGCAGCTCGCCGGCGAAGCTGTCGAACGTCGAGAAGTGGCCGCGGGGGATCTCGCCGCCGGCCTGGATGAAGTCGCCCAGGCGGTGGATGTTGCCCGGGCCGAACGCCAGGTCGACGAACGGGAACTGCTCGAACAGCTCGTCCTTCATCGACTCCGACCAGCACCCGCCGACGACGATCACCTTGCCCGGGTCGCGCTGCTTGGCTGCGCGGGCGTCCATCAGGTGGGCGATCAGGCGGTCGTCGGCCTTCTCCCGGATCGTGCACGTGTTGAAGACGAGGAAGTCGGCGTCGTCCGCCGCATCCGCCTCCCCCAGCCCGACCGACTCGAGCAGGCCCTTGATCCGCTCGGAGTCGTGCACGTTCATCTGGCAGCCGAACGTCGTCACGTGGTAGCGCTTCGAGTTCACAACAGCCGGAACGATACCGTCCGGCATCGCGCCGGGCCCGTCACGTCATCCGATCCACGGGTCGGCGACGAGCTCCCCGTCCTTCGCCCGATGCGGCCCGACCGCGAGGTATTCAAGTCCGCCCGCGCCGGCCTCGAACGCGCGCGACACTGCGGGCGCGACGCGGATCGCGTCGAGGGCATGCACGTTGATGACGTGGTCGTCGAGCTTCATCCGGCCCTCGCCGCGCAGGATCACGTAGACCTCTTCGGCCTGCTCGTGCCGGTGTGCGAACGCCGACCGCCTGCCGGGCTTGAGCCGGAACAGGGACACGCCGGTCTGCTCGGCGGCGAGGGCGGTGCGGGCGACGCGAGCCTCCCACACCTCGCCGAAGCCGTTCTCGGGCGCGCGCATCGTGGACGTCGCCCAGGTTCACCTGTGTGAACTTCTCCGCCATCGTCCTCCTCGTAGCGGCCCACCTGCCGTCATCGTATCCCGCCGCGCCGTCAGCTCCAGGTGGTGGTGACCGGAGGCGGGTCGGTCAGCGTCTGCATGACGACGCAGTAGCGCTCGGTGCGCCTGCGCAGCCCTTCGAGCTGCTCCGCGCTTGCGCCCGGTGCGTCGACCGCGAAGCCGAGCCGGATGCCGGTGAACCCGACCGGCGCCTCCCGGTCGATGCCCAGCGTGCCGCGCAGGTCGAGGTCGCCCTCGACGGTAACGGCGATCTCGCGCACCTCGAGGCCCATCGCGGCCGCGACCATCTGGCAGGTGATCTGCGCGCACGCGGCCAGCGCACCGAGCAGGAGGTCGCCCGAGCAGGCGCCCGTGCCGTCGCCCCCCACTCCGGCGTGGGCCTGGGCCGCATACACCGCCCGGCCGAGGTCGACCGAGCAGGCGATCGGGCCGTCGCCCTGGCCGCCCGTGCGCCCTCAGCGTGACCATGCCGGTCGCCGGATCGGCCCGGTAGCCCGCCTTCAAGGGCTCCTGCAGCGCACGAAGATCCATCTCAACCCCCTTTTCGCCTGACGCTATCGTGAACGCCGATGAGCGTGCGCCTGGAGCTCGTGCAGGGTGACATCACGGCGATCGCGGCCGACGCGATCGTGAACGCGGCGAACACCGGCCTGCGGGGCGGTGGCGGCGTCGACGGCGCGATCCACCGCGCCGGCGGCCCGGCGATCATGGAGGAGTGCCGCGCGCTCGGCGGGTGCCCGACGGGCGACGCCCGGGCGACGGGGGCCGGCCGTCTGCCGGCGCGCTTCGTGATCCATGCCGTCGGCCCGGTGTGGCAGGGCGGCGGCGCGGGCGAGAGCCGGCTGCTCGGATCGGCCTACCGGCGCGCCGTCGAGGTGGCCTCGGAGCTCGGCTGCGAGTCGGTGGCGTTCCCGGCCATCTCGACCGGTGTCTACGGCTACCCGGTCGACCTGGCGGCGCCGGTGGCGATCAGATCCACCCTCGCGGCCGCGCAGGCGTCGGCGAGCGTGCGCCGGCTCGTGTTCGTGCTGTTCTCGGCCGACCACCTGGCGGCCTTCCGCGATGCCGCAGCGGCGTCACAGGGCGAGCTCGGCCACCGCCAGTAGCCGCTCCCCGGCCGCGAACCGGTGCGGGCGGCGTTCGATCTCACGCATCCCGGCGCAGCGCAGGAGCGCCGTCGCGGCCGGATCGTCCACGAGCGCGGCGGCGCGGACGCGCTCCCATCCGTGGGCGCGACCGTGCTCGAACAGCCCGAGCAGGGCCTCGCGGCCGTAGCCCTGCCGCTGGCGGGCGGCATGCACCATCACGAGGCCGATCCAGGGCAGGTCGTCGGCCGGGTTGGCGTCGACCCAGTCGAGCACCCCAACGCAGGCCCCGTCCCCCTGCAGGAACAGGCCGGCGGTGTGCCGCGCCGGATCGAGCTCGGACATCCACAGGTCACGCTCGAGCATGCCGCGGTCGTAGTGGCCGGGCTCGCCCGCCGAGCCCTCGGTGACTGCGAGCACCGCCGGGTTGGAGAGGTAGACGTCCAGGAGGCCGTCGATATCGGCGTCCTCGATCGGGCGGGCGTCGAGCCGGGCGGTCCGGAACATCGTCGCGCCTAGCGGCTGAGCACCCGCGCGGCCTGGTCGCAGACGGCCTCGGCCACCGCGGCCAGCGCCGGCCCGTCCACGACCAGCTGGACGGCGACGCCGCTGCGGGTCGGGCTCTGCGTCTGCGCCCGGCCGGCATCGACCCACACGGCCAGACCCACCTCGTCGATCGCCCGGGGCACGCTGGGCGGGGCCAGATCGAGCCCGAACACCTCGTCGGCGGGGACGAAATGGCCGAATCCATCGGCGGCCGCGTCGAGCAGCGCATGGCCGAGCGCGAACAGCTCGGCCGGGGTCAGCGCGGCGTCGGGGACGTGGGCCACGGCGTTCCCGCCCGCGTGCAGCGTGAGCGAGTACGGCACCGACTCGGCGAACGGCTCGGCCGTGATCACGAGCTCGACGTTGATGCCCGAGATGTCCTGCTCGGTGTCGCAGAGGCGGATCCTCACTTCGCCCGCCTCCGCCGCTTGCGCGGCAGCGACAGCGTGAAGGTCGACCCCTGGCCGGGCTCGCTCTCGACGGACAGGCGGCCGCCGAGCGCGGTCGCGAGCTCGCGGGCGATCGAGAGGCCGAGGCCCGTCCCGCCCTCGCCGCGGCGGCTGTAGAAGGGGTGGAACACCGCCTCGCGCTCGGCCGGCGAGATGCCGCGGCCGGTGTCGGAGACCGAGATCGCCGCGACCCCGTTCGAGCTGTTGCAGCCGAGCTGGACGGTGCCGCCCCGGGGCGTCCACCGAAATGCGTTGTCGAGCAGGTTGTTCACGATCTGGAGCACGCGGTCGCCGTCGGTGATGATGGTCGGGGCCTCGTCGATCGGGGTGTGGAAGATCACGTCGTTCGTGCGGGCCTTCTCACGGAATGATGCCGCCGCCCGCTCGAGCAGGGCCGCCAGCCCCACCTCCTCGCTCACGACCCGGAACTGGTGCGCCTCGAGCCGTGTCAGGTCGAGCAGGTCGCCGACCAGCCGGTCGAGCCGGCGCACCTCCTCGTTCACCGCGGTCAGCGACTCGTCCAGGTCGTCGGGGCCGACCACCCCCTCGGCGAGCGCCTGCACGTGCCCCGAGATGGCGGTGAGCGGGGTGCGCAGCTCGTGGGTGACGCGCATCAGGAAGTTCCGCTCGAGCTCGTCCACCTCGCGCAGGCGGTCGACCATGCCCTGGAAGCGGGTGGCGAGCTGGCCGAGCTCGTCGTCGGACGTGCGCTTGCCGATCACGTTCACGTCGAGGTCGCCGCGGGCGACCTTGTCGGCCGCGCTGCCCAGCACGCGCAGCGGCTGGGTGATGCGGCGGGCCACGTAGGTGGCCAGGATGATCGCGACGATCAGGCCGACCGCGACCCCGGCGGCGACGAGCCCGATCACGTTCTTCCAGGCGTTGTTGACGTCGGCGAGCGGCTTGGCCAGGACGACCGCGCCGATGGGCTGTGTCGCCGCTGAAGATGGGCGCGCCGACGCCGATGTAGGTGGCGCTCGCCCCGGGCGACGTGAACGTGGTACACGGGCCGCGAGGCGCTCGTGAGCGTGCCGCGTAGTTCAGGTCGATGTGCGACGTTCTTCAGCGTGCGTGCGGCGCGCTCGGGAACAGCCCGGGCCCGACCTGGTAGAGCTTGGCGTCGCTCACGCCGCTCGAACTCGCGCTTCGTGATCTTCCGGGCGGCGGTTTGCCCTTGCCGAACGTGCGCTGAATGCGCGCTCGTAGTAGCTCGCGACGCCCGCGACCTGCTTGCGCAGCTCCGCCTCGGTCTGGTCGCGGTTGTACGACTGGTACAGGCTGACGACGACGACGCTCGCGATCACCGTGGCGAGGACGAGCGTGCCGGCGAAGAGGAAGGCGAGCCGTGCTCTAAGTGACTGCAGCATCGTCAGCGACCTTGTAGCCCACGCCCCAAACGGTCGCCACCGGGCAGTCATCGCCGAGCTTGCGCCGCAACTGGCGCACGTGCACGTCAACCGTGCGGGTGTCCCCGGCGAAGGTGTACCCCCACACCCGCTCGAGCAGCTGGTCGCGGGTCAGCACGAGCCCGCGATGATCGAGCAGCTCCCACAGCAGGTCGAACTCCTTCGGCGCAAGCTGGACTTGCCGGCCCGACACCGTCACCTCGCGGCGGCCGGCGTCGATGCGCAGGTGGCCGTGCTCCATCGCCGCCTCCTGGGGCCGAGACGACCGTGCCGTCTGGCTCGAGCGGCGCAGGATCGACTTGATCCGGGCGACCAGCTCGCGCGGGTTGAACGGCTTCGTCAGATAGTCGTCGGCGCCCACCTCGAGGCCGACGATCTTGTCCACGTCGTCGTCGCGCGCCGTCAGCATGAGGATGGGCACGTCGGACGTCGACCGGATCTGGCGGCACACCTCGAGACCGTCGATATCGGGCAGCATCAGGTCGAGCACGACCAGGTCGGGCTTGACACTTTCCGCCTTCTGCAGCGCCTCCGCGCCGTCCCGGGCGATGTCCACCTGGTAGCGGGCGTTCTTGAGGTACATCGCAACGAACGAGGCGATGTTGCGCTCGTCCTCGACGACGAGGATCTTCTCAGCCATCCTGGTAGCGTACAGGCTGGTCAGGCCGGAGCCTAGAAGTGCAGGTCGGTCGCGTGGGCTGACCAGCTCTGCCAGCTCTTGGAACCGATCTGGTACTTCCCGGTGCCCGCGACCTCGCCGCTGCCGTCGAAGACGCCGCACACCTGGATCCCCTGGCCCTGGAGCTTGATCCAGAACCTGGTGCTCGCGGAGATGGTCATCGAGTGCTTCGAGGTGACCTTCCAGCCGTCGTCACCGATGTACTTCCAGTCCAGGCCGGTGCCGTGCACCCACGTCTTGGGATTCTGCTTGCCGGTGCGGTCGCGCAGCCAGATGGTGCCGCTCTTCAGCGTGCCCCACTCGGCGCCGTTTCCGACCACGCTCAGCCAGCCGGTGCCATTGGCCTGGAACTGCGAGCAGCTCGTCGTGCAGCGCTTCGCGAGCAGGACTGCGCCTGAGGCGGGCAGGGCGGCGGCCAGTGTGGCCAGCAGGGCGATGATGAAGGCGAACTTTTTCATGCGACCTGTATCGGCGTCGCCTGCGCCGGCTCCAGTAAGCCTTCTGTAAACCCGACAATATGCTCGCGTTTACTTCGCGATCTCGGTCGCCCGCGATTCCCGGATCACGGTCACCTTGATCTGGCCCGGGTACTCGAGCTCCGCCTCGATCTCACGGGCGATCTGGTGGCTCAGCAGCGCGGCGGTGTCGTCGTCGACCTGCTCCGGCTTGACCATCACCCGGATCTCGCGGCCGGCCTGCATCGCGTAGCAGCGCTCGACGCCGGCCTTCGCCGTCGCGATCCGCTCCAGCGCCTCGAGCCGCTTGATGTAGTGCTCCAGGCTCTCGCCGCGGCCGCCGGGCCGTGAGGCCGAGATGGCGTCGGCCGCGATGATGAGCACCGACTCGACCGTCTGTGGCTCGACGTCGTGATGGTGGGCCTCGATGGCGTGGCAGACGCTCGGCGACTCCCGGTACTTCTTCGCCATCTGGGCCGAGATGACGGCGTGCGGGCCCTCGACCTCGTGCGTGACCGCCTTGCCGATGTCGTGCAGGAGCGCGGCCCTGCGGGCGGTCTTCTGGCTGGCACCGAGCTCCGCGGCCATGATCGAGGCCAGGTGGGCGCACTCGACCGAGTGCTTGAGCACGTTCTGGCCGTAGCTCGTGCGGTAGCGCAGCCGTCCCAGGATCTTCACGAGCTCGGGGTGCAGTCCGTGCACGTTGGCCTCGAAGCACGCCTGCTCGCCCGCCTGGACGATCTGCTGCTCGATCTGGGCCTTCGACTGGTAGTACATCTCCTCGATCCGCGAGGGATGGATGCGGCCGTCGGCGATCAGGCTCTCGATCGTCAGGCGGGCGATCTCACGGCGGACGCCGTCGAACGCCGAGAGCACGACGGCCTGAGGCGTGTCGTCGATGATCACGTCGACTCCGGTCAGGTTCTCGAGGGCGCGGATGTTCCTGCCCTCGCGGCCGATGATGCGGCCCTTGAGATCGTCGGAGGGCAGCTGGACGACCGATACGGTGGTCTCGGCGGTGTGGCCGGAGGCCACGCGCTGGATCGCGACCGAGACGATGTTGCGGGCTCGCTTGTCGGCGTCGAGGCGGGCCTCCTCCTCGATCTGGCGGACGAGCTTGGCCATGTCCGTGCGGGCTTCCTCTTCGACGCGGGTCAGGAGCGCCGCACGCCCGTCGGCGGCGGTCATGCCGGCGACGCGCTCGAGGCCGGCGAGCTCGGCGTCACGGGCGTTCTTCAGGTCTTCCTGCAGCTGCTTGGCGTGGGCCTCGCGGTCGGCGACGGACTGGTCGCGCCGGGCCAGCTCGTCGGCCTTCAGGTCGGCCTGGGCCTGCGCGGCCGAGAGCCGCTCCTCGGCCTTCGCGAGCTCCGCGCGGCGATCGGCCAGGTCGCGCTCCTGCTCGGTGCGCTGGGCGAGCAGCTCCTCGCGCGCGGCCACCTGGGCCTCCTTGAGCTGTGCGCCCGCCTGGCGCTCCGCATCCTCGAGAATCCGCTGCGCCTGACGCTCTGCATCGGCGACCTGGGGGCGGCGTCGCAGCGTCTCCACGGCGTATCCGGCCCCCGCGCCAACCACGAGCGCGAGCGCGATCAGAACAGGCTCCACCGCGTCTCCTTATGTGTGTGGCCCCCGCCGCAAGGGCGGCAGCCGTCATCGAATCAGGTATGCGCGCCCGGCCGGCCGCCGCGCATCGGGGCGTGCCGAGGCTCGGGCCGGCTCCGCGGAGGCGAAGCTTGAGCGCGAACTGATCGAAGACGCGAACCGGTGCAACCAACCCGCCTTTCGGCAGGAGAGGGAACTGAACGGCGGAAAAGCCAGACTCGACATGGATCGTAGACCAGCGCCGACCGGTTGGGCAACGCGTGACAGCGCGGGCGCCGCCGCCGGGGCGGGCCGCCGGATCAGGCGTCGATGTCGAGCCGAAGCACCGTCGCGACGGTTTCGCTGTCGAACCCCCGCCGGGCCAGGAACGTCGCCGCCCGCCGGAGGGCGGCCGGATCGCCGGCATCCGGGGTGCGCCGTGCGCCCAGCGCGAGCCGCGCCCGCTCCACCTCGGCCTCCGCCGAGGTGGCCGCCGCTGCGGAGACGGCGGCCGGTTCGACCTCGAGGCGGTCGAGATCGGCCTCGATTCGCAGGCGCCCGTGAGCGCTCGCCCGCCGGGTCGAGACGACCGCAGCGGCCAGCGCCCTGTCGTCGATCACCCCCATCGCCGCGAGCCGGTCGAGCACCTCGGTCGCATCCTCGCTCGGAAGCCCCCACTCCGTCAGCCGGCGGGCGAGCTCGGCCCGCGACCGCGCCCGGCGGGCGATCAGGCGCAGCGATCGCCGCTCGGCGGCGTCGGCAGCACCGGCCCGCTCGAGCGCCGCCCGGGCCTCCGCGTCGAGCTCCGCTCCAACCCTCAGGTCATGCTCGGACAGGCGGCGGTCGTGGACCAAAACCCGCTCGCCCGCCCCGAGCACGACCTCGACCACGGGATCGCCCGGCCGCGGCCGGCGCAGTCCCACGACCGTCGTCACGACCGCTCCCGCTCCTCGCGCCCGGCCCTCGCCCTACTCGACCGGCGCCAGGGACGCTCCGTTGGCCTTCGCAGCGGCGTTGTCGTCGTCGGCGTCCGCGGAGCCCGTCCGCGGCAGCTTGACCGGTGCCTCGGCTTTCAGATTACGGGTCGGGACGACGGTGTCCGGCAGGGCTGCCTGGATGCCCTCGAGCAGCTTGGCGGTGACGTCGGGGTGCTCGACGAGGAACGCCTTCACGTTCGTGCGTCCCTGGCCCAGCCGCTCCTCGCCGAAGGAGAAGTACGAGCCGGACTTCTGGATCAGCTTGTGCTCCAGCGCCACGTCGAGGACCGATCCCTCCCAGGAGATGCCCTCGCCGTAGGCGATGTCGAACTCGGCCTGCTTGAACGGCGGGGCCACCTTGTTCTTGACCACCTTCACCCGGCAGCGGTTGCCGACGGCCTCGGTGCCCTCCTTCAGCGTCTCGATGCGGCGGATGTCGAGCCGCACCGACGAGTAGAACTTGAGCGCGCGGCCGCCCGGTGTCGTCTCGGGGGATCCGAACATGACGCCGATCTTCTCGCGCAGCTGGTTCGTGAAGATGCAGATCGTGCCGGTGCGGTTGAGCGTGCCGGCGATCTTGCGCAGCGCCTGGCTCATCAGGCGGGCCTGGAGGCCGACGTGGGAGTCGCCCATCTCGCCCTCGATCTCGGCCCGCGGCACGAGCGCCGCCACCGAGTCGATCACGAGCACGTCGAGCGCGCCCGAGCGGATCAGGAGCTCGGCGATCTCGAGCGCCTGCTCGCCGTTGTCGGGCTGGCTCAGGAGCAGGTCGTCGACGTTCACGCCGATGCGGCGGGCGTACGCCGGGTCCATCGCGTGCTCGGCGTCGATGAACGCCGCCAGGCCGCCGGTGCGCTGGGCCTCGGCGATGACGTGGTAGCACAGCGTCGTCTTGCCCGATGACTCGGGCCCGAACACCTCGCATACGCGCCCGCGTGGCAGGCCGCCGATGCCCAGGGCGAGGTCGAGCGACAGCGCCCCTGTCGAGACGGCGTCGATCGCGATCGCCGGGGCGTCGCCCATCTTCATGACCGCGCCCTTGCCGAACTGGCGCTCGATCTGGCTGACTGCTGCCTCGAGGGCTTGCTCTCGCTCCATGCGTCTCTCCACCTTCCTCTCGGCGCGCCCCCGCGACGCGCCGCTCGTATTGTCGCAGCCGGGCCCGACGTGGTCGGGCTCCCGAACAGATGTTCGTAGATACTAGAGGCGCGGTCGGACGCGGTTCAAGGCCGCGGGTGTGCCAGGGCCGCAACGAGATGCACGCGCAGCAGGTGCAGAGCGGCGACGGCGGCCCTGGCCCGGACGATCGCGCGATCGCCGGGGACGTCCATCTGGCGGTGATCCTCGCCGGCCGGCGAGGAGACGTGCAGGTACACGAGCCCGACCGGCTTCTCCGGCGTGCCGCCGCCCGGGCCCGCGATCCCGGTGACCGCCACCGCGACGTCGGCTCCCAGCCGCTCGCGCGCGCCGGCGGCCATCGCCGCTGCCGTCTCGGGACTGACCGCCCCGTGCCGGGCGAGCACGTCCGCGGGCACGCCGAGGAGCGCCTGCTTGAGCTCGTTCGAGTACGTCACGACGCCGCCGGCGAACCCGTCCGAGCTGCCCGGGACGTCCGTCAGCCGCGCGGCCACCATGCCGCCAGTGCAGGACTCTGCGGCCGCGGCCGTCCAGCCCCGCTCCCGGAGCAGGTCGAGCACGATCTCGGGCAGCTCGCGCTCGTCCGTCCCGAACACGTGCTCCCCGAGGGCGGCCGTCATCCGCTCGCGCAGCGCGGCCCCTCCCGCCTCGCCCGCGGGCTCGGCCCGGATGTCGATCTCGATCTCGAAGTTGCGCGCGCAGATGCTCGTCTCGACACCGGGCGGGTCGCCGCCGGCCGCCGCGAACATGTCGGCGACGTGCGACTCGCCGACGCCGTACGTGCGCAGCAGCCAGCGCCGCCGCGGCTCCGCCCGGCCGAAGAGCGGGCCGAGCGACGGGTGGTCGGGGGCCATCGTCCACAGGCGCCGCAGCTCGGACGGGACGCCCGGGAGCACGACGACGTGCGCGTCGCCGACCGCCATCACGAGCGCCCGGCGCGGTGCCCGCGATGCCGAGCACCTCCGCGCCGGCCGGGATCTGAGCCTGCTTGCGGTTGCCGGCTTCGAACCCGCTGCGGTCGAGGCCGTAGCGCACGGCGACGCCGTCGGTCCAGCGGTCGATCCGCGCCAGCACCTCCTCGTCCAGGACGAGCTCGACGCCGGCCACCTGGGCGAGCGCCTCGACCGTGCGGTCGTCGTGCGTGGGGCCGAGCCCGCCGGACGTCACCACGAGGTCGGCCGAGTCGAGCATCAGGCGCAGGCCGGCGCGGATATCCGCGAGCTCGTCCCCGACGACGAGCGTGCGCCGCAGGGAGAAGCCGAGCCGCTCCAGGGCGGCGGCCAGGTGCGGGCCGTTCTGGTCGGCGATGACCCCCCGCAGGAGCTCGTTGCCCGTGAGCAGGATGGAGGCGGTCGGTCTGCTCAAGCCGCGTGGGCGCCCGCGGAGTCCAGGCGCAGCCGCTGCCCCGCCGCGACGTGCGGCAGGATCACCTGGCGGCCGTTGATGGCGAGCGTGACGTTGCCGGGCGCTCCGAAGGCCACGTAGACGGGCTTGCGCGACGTGAAGACGACCGTGGGATGCGCGGCCGGGTCGACGGTCACGCCGTTTGCGCCGAGATTGAGGCCGCCGCTCGCGACGACCGCCTTGCCGCCGGGCGAGCCGACCGTCGCCTCGACCCACGTCGCGGCGGAGAGCGTGATCACCACGTGGAAGCCGGTCTGCTGCTTGTGCGCCTGCGTGGTGCCGCTGGGAGCCGTCGTGACGCCCGTGGTGGTCGTCCCGGTCTTGTGGGTGGCCTGCGACGTGTTCGTGTTGTAGGGAGCCGTCGGCGGGGACGGGAAGCGCAGGGCGAGCACGACGAGGACGGAGACCGCCACGATCGCCGCGAGCGCGATCATGATCAGGTTGGACTCGCGCCGTTGCCGCCGCTGCTGCGGCCGCGACCGTGGCCGCGACGCGATCGGGGTGTGCTCGACCGCCGCCCGGGGATCGTGGTGGCGGGAGTTGAACTCGTCGACGAACGGCTGCCCGTCCAGCCCGAGGTACTCCGCGTACGCGCGCAGGAAGCCCTTCGTGTACGTCGGCCCCGGGAGGATGTGGAAATCCTCGTCCTCGAGCGCGCGGATGTACCGCGTGCGAATGGCCGTCTCCGCCTCGACCTGGCCGTAGCTCAGGCCGCGGCGTTCACGGGCTTCCCTGAGTGAGCTCCCGATCTCGAACATGGCAAGGTCGCCGCCCCCGACGGCGTGGTGCAGAGTGTACCGGTGCAGGCCATCTCAGGATGCGAGGGCGGGGATGGGCGCGGTCTCGGCCCGGACCCTGTCCTCGACATGCTGCAGCCGGTCGACCGCTGCCTGGGAGACCGCAGGCGAGATCCAGGAGAACCCGATGGCGTCCTCCCGCAGACCCTCCACGGCCACTCCGGGCTGGAAGATGCCGTCCTGGACGCTGCGCACGGTCTCGGCCACGACCACCGCCGGGCGCGGCCCGAGCAGCCCCAGCATCCGTGCTCCGGCGAGGCGCGTGGGCGCGATCACGAGCGCGCCATGGGTGGAGGGCCGGCACGACGGATCCGGGACGTAGACGACGGCCGCCGCGGTCGCCGCGCCACACGCGACCGACGCTGCCGAGACCCCGCGCCGCACGGCGGCGGCTCCGGCCCGGAACGCCGCCGTGAGCTCGTCCGCGGGCTCGGCGACCGCGATCCGGGGCGACCGCAGTGCCGCCAGGGCGCCGGCCAGGTATGCCATCCCCGCGCGGTCGAACTCGACGAAGCGGACGTTCGGTGCAGGGGCGGCCGGCGGCGGCGCCCCGACGACCAGGATGTGCGTGCCCGGATTCGCGAGCGCCGCGGTTGCGGCCGCGGCCGGGTCGTCGGTGACCACCAGGTCGGCCTGCGTCGTCTCCGGCACGAGCCGCGCGCCGATCATCGCAATCGCGTCGCGCGCGCCGGTGTCGAGCGGCGCCGACGCGTGCACGAGCTGGATCCGCACCGGCACCGCCGCGGGCGTGGACGCCGGCCCCAGGTCGGAGCCGCAGCCTGCCGACACGACGAGCAGGACGAGCGCGAGAGCCGCCGCCGCCCCCCGGATCACGCCGCCCGGGGGAAGTAGCGGTCGCGCAGCAGGCCGGTGACGCCGGCCGCGCTCCCCACGATCACGGCGACGAAGAGGTAGTCGGCCGCCTGCTGCGCGCAGTCGGGGCTGCAGGTCTCGCTGCCGACGGCGATGCTCGAGGCGATCAGAAGCCCGATCGCGGCGAGCGGCGCGAGGGCGGCGATGACGGCCAGCCTGGCGCCGAACACGACGCCGAGCACGCCCGCCTCGAGCATGAACATGAGGCCGGTGTACGTCTGGGAGCCGCGCGCCGCGCCCGCCGCGACGATGAGGAGGTCGGCCCCGGCGCCCACCGAGAGCGCGAGCGCGTACTCCCGCAGCTTCGGCCCTGGTCGCGGCACCCCCATGACGCGCGCGACGAGCGCCGTGTTCGCCGTCGAGAGCGACTCGAGCGCCGAGCGGGAGAGGTCCAGCTGGGCGGTGGCCGCGTCGAGCCAGTCGGCCCCGTCGGCCACGGCCCCGGCGAGCCGCGCCCGCGCGACCGGCCCTGACTGCTCGAGTGCGCGCGAGACGCCCAGCGTGGCGGCGCCCAGGCGGCGGTGGACGTGCTCGCGCTGGGCCGACACCTCGAGCGGCAGGCCGTCGAGGGTGAACTCCACGAACACCGCCGGCTCCTCGTCGAGCCGGCCGCCGTAGACCGCGAATCCGTCCCGATCGCCGTAGGTCGCCTCGAGCACCCGCGCGAACGCCGGCATGTCGACGGCGCGGCAGACGATCTCGATCGGCGCATCCGGCGGCGCGATGCCGAGCGGGTACACGCCGACGAGCGCCGGCTGGTACGGCGCGAGCACGTCCAGCAGGCCGGTCGCAAGCAGCCGTGGGTACCAGTCGTCGGTCACCTGCGCGGATCGTAATCCGCGCGCCGCCGGTACCTACCTGGTGACCTCGTCCAGCGGCTCGGGCAGCGGGGTCGCGCCGTCTCCCAGCATGCGGTGCAGATCGGCCTCGGTGATCAGCACCTTGCGCGCCTTCGAGCCCTCGTAGCCCGAGACGATGCCGCGCCGTTCGAGCATGTCGATCAGGCGGCCGGCACGGGTGTAGCCCACCCGCAGGCGCCGCTGCAGCAGCGACACCGACGCGGTCTGGTGCTGGGCGACCAGGCGGATCGCGTCCTCGAACACCGGGTCCGAGTCGGCGTCGAGCGCCTCCGGCTCCACATCGGTCGGCGGCTCGAGGAGCTCCTCCTCGAACGTCGGCTCGGCCTGGCGGCGGCAGGCATCGACGATGTCGCGCGTCTCGGACTCCGAGATGTAGGCGCCCTGGAGGCGTTGCAGCTTCGATGTGCCGAGCGGCTTGTACAGCATGTCCCCCTGCCCCAGGAGCGCCTCGGCGCCGCCGGTGTCGAGGATCACGCGCGAGTCGGTCTGGGACGAGACGGCGAACGCGATCCGCGAGGGCACGTTGGCCTTGATCATGCCGGTGATGACGTCGACGCGCGGGCTCTGGGTTGCCAGCACGAGGTGGATGCCGACGGCGCGCGACTTCTGCGCGAGCCGGATGATGGCGTCCTCGACCTCGGCCGGCGAGACCATCATCAGGTCGGCCAGCTCGTCGATCACCACCAGGATGTGCGGCATCGTGTCGCGGCCCTGCGTGATCCGGGCAGCGTTCAGCTCGGCCAGGTTGCGCGCCTTGGCGGCGCCCATGATCTCGTAGCGGGTCTCCATCTCGCGCACGACGTTCTGGAGCACGAGCGAGGCGTTCTTCATGTTCGTGACGACCGGCGTGAGCAGGTGCGGGATGGCCTCGTAGTGGTTCAGCTCGACCCGCTTGGGGTCGACCAGGATCATGCGCACGTCGTCCGGCGTGGCCCGCAGGAGGATCGAGCACAGGATGGCGTTGATGCAGCCGGACTTGCCCGAGCCGGTGGTGCCGGCGATCAGCAGGTGCGGCATCCGGGCCAGGTCGCAGGCGACGCCGTGCCCCGAGATGTCCTTGCCGAGCCAGGCCGTGAGCGGGCTCGCCCCGGCGGGCAGGTCGGCGTAGATGTCGCCCAGCGTGACGAGGTTGGCGGCGAGGTTCGGCACCTCGACGCCGACGGCCTGCTTGCCGGGGATCGGGGCGAGGATGCGGATCTCGGTCGTCGCGAGCGCGTAGGCCAGGTCGTCGCGCAGCTGGGAGACGCGGCTGACCTTGATGCCGGGGGCGAGCTGCAGCTCGTAGCGGGTGACGCGCGGGCCGCTGACCATCCCCACCACCCTCGCCTCGACGCCGAAGTTGGCCAGCGCCTCGACGAGCTGGCGGGCGATCTTCTCGTGATCCTGGCCGGCGCCGCGGCTGGCTGCGCTGCGCTTGAGGATCGATGCCTTCGGCAGCCGGTAGGGAACCCGCCCCGCGGCGGGCGTGGGCGGCGGCAGCACCGGCGTGGGCTCGTCGAGCTGGTCGTCGTCCTCGCCGAACGCCGGCGCCTCGGGCTCCGGGTCAGGCGCCACGGCCGCCGGGGGCGGGGGCGCCTCGTCCAGATCGGGGACCTCGCCGAACAGGTCGGCGAAGGCGTTCGAGCCGTCGACGGGCGGGCGCGAGGGCTCGGGGCTCGGCACCGCGCGCAGCGCCGGCCGGCCGGCGGGCCGGTCGCGGTACCGGCGGCCGACCTCCTCGGACAGGCGCATCCCCGCTCCGGCCGCGCGGGCCACGTGCTTTCCGGACGCGCGCATCGCGACGCCGAGGGAGGCGCCAGTGACGAGCACGACGCCGACGAGCGTCCCCAGCGCGACCAGGATCGAGACGCCGATCGGCCCGACCAGGCCGTTCAGGCCGATGCGGGCGTAGGCCCCCACGAGGCCGCCGTGGCGCTCGGCGGCGGCGGTATCGGTGGTCGAGAGCGCGAGCACGAGCGTCGCCAGGCACACCATCGCCCCGGTCCGCAGCGGGCGCAGGCGCGTGAGCGGGCTGCGCAGGAAGATGCCGGCGCCCACCGCGACGAGTAGCGGCGGCACCACCGCTGCGGCGCGGCCGACCACGAGGTGCAGGCCGGTGTCGATCTTCGCGCCCACCACGCCCCCGTCCCAGCCGAGGTACTCGACGAAGCCGAGGAACGCGCCGAGCGCCAGCAGGCCGCCCCCGACCAGGTCGGTGCGTTGCTGGCGCGCCGAACGACTCGGCGCCCGTTTCCGCCTGGGGGGTGAGTGGCGGGTGGGGGTGCTCGGGCGCCGAGTCTTCGTGCGTGAGCCAGCGGCGCGGCCTCGTGCTCGCGTCGTTGCTCTGGTCATCGGGGAGGAGTTCGGCGGCGCCGGCGCTTCCCCTGCAAAGGCCGCAACCGGGCGGATCTGGGTGCTGCTGCCAGTTTGGACGCACCTGACTGGACAGGTTCGCCGCGGCCGGCCCGGGTTGTTCGGAAACGGTGAAAGTCCTGCAACGGAAACGTGTGTCACCGAGATCTGCGGTTTCTTGGGCTATGGTGCGGGCGTGCGACGAGGACTGTTTCTCGTAGTTGCGTGGGCAGCGGTGCTGATCGGAGGGGCCGGGCAAGCGTTCGCGGCAAATCCGTTCCCGCCGAGCTCGTCCTGGCAGACCAACGGCACGGTCCGGGTGATCACCTTCGCCGGCAACGTGATGTACGTCGGCGGGCAGTTCACGACCGTCCGGCCGCCGGGGGCACCGGCCGGATCGGGCGAGGTCAAGCGCCAGAACGTGGCCGCCTTCAACGCCACCACCGGCGCCGTCCTCAAATGGAACCCCGGCGCGAACGGGACGGTGCGATCGATCGCGACGGCGTCCGACCGCGTGTATCTGGGCGGCTCCTTCACATCGGTCGGCGGCCGCGCGCGCAGCAACCTGGCGGCGGTCTCGACCGGCGGCACGGTTGCGAAGTGGAACCCGGGCGCGAACCGCTCGGTCTTCGTCGTGCGGCTCGGCCCGAACGGCAACCTCTTCGTCGGCGGCGACTTCGGCAAGGTCGGAGGGCTCACCCGCCGGCATCTGGCCGAGATCGGCCGCTCGGCCACCGCGCCCGTGAGCGGGTGGGCGCCCTCGATCGGCCAGATCACCGGCTTCGCCTGTCCCCCACGCTGCTCGCCGCGCGTCTTCACGATCGCGTTCTCGTCCAACGGCAAGCGCGTGTACTTCGGCGGCCATTTCGGCCTGGTCGACGGCGTCACCCGCAACGAGATCGCCTCGGTGCCGATCGGCGACGGCTCGAAGGTGCTCGCCTTCAACCCGAACATCTACGCCGCCGCCAACTGCCCGGCGTGCACCACGGTCGAGACGAGCCGCGTCTACAGGATCGTGCCGACCGCCACCCGCATCTTCACGTGCGGCGGCTACTGGAAGGTGAACGGGACGAAGACGTCCTACAACGTGAGCGCCTTTGACCCGAACACGGGCAACCTGCTGACGTCGTTCAACCAGCAGGACGACGGCGACACGCCGGGCTGCGCGATGCACAAGGGCGTGCTCTATGTCGGGGGCCACTTCAACCTGGCAGGCCCGAACTGCAAGCCGGGGAACACTGCACCGTGCTCGACGCGACATCACGTCGCCGCGTTCGACACCGTCGACAACAGGCTCCTCTCCTGGAACCCGGGCGCGAACTCCGCCCACGGCCTGCTCGCGATCGCAAACGGCGGCACGCGGGTCGGGTTCGGCGGCTACTTCACCCGCATCGGCGGCAAGAACCAGCAGGGCTTCGCGCTGTACCAGGCCTCGCGCCTGCCGTAGCGGCGCGCCCTAGTTCGGCGCGTCGTAGAGGTGGCGCACTGCGCGAAGATCACCTTCGGGCCGTACCAGTACGATGGGCTGCCGATCCCGTAGGGCTGAAACGCGGATGGCCGGGTCAGCAGCAGGTGGGTCGCGAACAGGCCGCCCTGGGAGTAGCCGAGCAGGCCAAAGTCGTCTCGGGCGACGTCGAAGCGGTCTCCGATCCACGGCTTCAACTCCTCCTCCAGGAAGGCCGCGAACCGATTGGCCCCCTGCATCATCGCCGGATCGCCCTCGGCTCGCGGGTCGGCCACCGGGCTGAAATCCCGTTGCCGCAATCGCGTCGTGTCGGCCATGGTCACCGGCCGATAGCCTCGTCGCGAGCAACCGCACCGTCTCGAGTGCCGTCCCGTAGAAAGTAGAACGCGTCCAGCACAAACTCGTCCGCCACATGCCTTGACGACAGATAGTGCACCTGCGTGTTGGCAAGCGCCGCCTCATCGTTGCCGGTCACCGCAGCCGCCTTCTTCGAGGCTCGGCCACCATCCTCACGAGTGTAACCAACCGTCAAGCCTGACTGGCGGCCAGGGCCTGGTAGGCAGGCAGGAGCTCGTCCCACCGCGTCTCCGTGTGGTCGGGCTCTCCTCCGGCGAGGTGGGCGGCGAGATGTTCGACGTGGATCTGCACCCCGGCGCCGTAGGCCGCCAGCAGGGGGAGCGGCAGGCCGCGCTGCTCGACGACCAGGACGGTCTGGTCACCGGCGGCCGCGAGCCAGGCCTCGATGACCGTCTCGTCCGGCTGGCCCGGCTGAGCCTCTGGATCGCGCAGCGTGACCAGGAGCCGCTGCGGCGGCTCGCATGCGTCGACCCGCCCGGTGCGTTCCCCTGCGCCCGGAAGGCTCGCGTGGAACTCGCCCCCGCGGCGCAGGTCGCCCTCGACCCGGCCGTACCAGCGGGCCAGACGCCCGGGATCGGTGAGCGCCGACCACAGGTCGCCGATGTCGGTGTCGAAGCGGTCTTCCATGCGGACGATGCCCTTGCCGTCGGCTGATCGCAGGCTGCCCAGGATGCGGCCGCCCCCACGTGCGTTGCCGGTCATGTGGTGCTCCTTCGTTCGTGTTTTCCCCGGGCCACCTCGGTGTGGAGGGCGTCCAGCCGCTGCTCCCACAGGGCCCGGTACGGGCCGAGCCATCCGTCGAGCTCGGCCAGTGGTTCGGGGCGCAGGCCGTAGACCCGCCGCTGCGCGTCCTGGCGAACCTCGACCAGCCCCGCCTCCCGCAGCACCCGCAGATGCCGTGAGACGCCGGGGCGGGCGATCGGCAAGAGCGCCGCCAGCTCACCCGCCGTCGCCGGCCCGCCGACCAGCGTCTCGAGCAGCGTGCGCCGGCTCTCGTCCGCCAGCGCTCGCAGAACAGCTTCCATCGTGTGAGCGTACCAAACTGGTTACGTAACTGTCAAGGTACATAGATGCGGCGGCCGTTCGAGGCGCCGGGCTGCCCAATTGACATCCGGTGTGGATGCCAATTGGGCGGTTGCGCGGCCAATGAGGCGGCCGGCCGTGCCACTTGGCGGATGCAGTGGATGTCAATTGGGTCGCTCCCGCCCCCGCAGGCCGAGCCCGCTCCCGCCACCGCCACGCCGGCCGGTCGGGCTCTAGACCTCGACGACGACCGGCAGCACCATCGGCCGCTTGCCGGTCGCGCGCGACGCCAGCTCGGCGAGCGCGTCGTGGAGCCGTTGCTGCACCACGTGCACCTCGGTGATGCGGTGCTGCTGGCAGTCCTCGAGCACCCGCTCCACCGCCATGCGCGCCTGCTCGAGCATCTGCTCGGGGTCGTCGCCCGGCCCGTCGAAGCCGCGGACGATGATCTCCGGGTCGGCCAGCACCTCCGCCGAGTCGGCGGCGATGGTCGCCACCACGATCAGCACACCGTCGGAGGCGAGGTGGCGGCGGTCGCGCAGCACGACGTCGCGGACGTTGCCGACGCTCAGGCCGTCGACCAGGATCGTGCCGGCGTCGATCTGACCGACGACCGAGAGGCCGTCGCCGTCCAGCTCGAGGATGGTGCCGTTGTCGGCGATCCGCACAGCGTGCGCCGGGACGCCGGCGGCCTCGGCCAGGCGGGCGTGGGCCTGCAGCATGCGGAACTCGCCGTGCACGGGCACGAAGCTGCGCGGGCGCACGGTGCGCAGCATCGTCGAGAGCTCGTCGGCTGCCCCGTGGCCCGACACGTGCACGTAGTCGGTCTCCTCGGTCATGACCTTCGCCCCGAACCGGCACAGGCGGTTCACGGTCTCGTTCACCTTCACCTCGTTGCCGGGCACGGGCCGGGCCGACATCACCACGGTGTCGCTGTGGTGGATCTGGACGGCCGGGTGGTCGCCGCCCGCGATCCGGGTGAGCGCCGATCCGGGCTCGCCCTGGCTGCCGGTGCAGATGATCACGAGCTCGTGGGGCATGAACTCGTCGAGCCGCTTGGCCCGGATGAGGCCGTCGTCGGCCACCTTCGCGTATCCCAGGTTGCGGGCGATGTTCAGGTTGCGGATCATCGAGCGCCCGATCACGCACACCGTGCGCCCGTTGGCCTGCGCGGCGTCGATCACCTGCTGGAGGCGGTGGATGTGCGACGAGAACGAGGTCACGATGACGCGGCCGCGGGCGGTGCGCACGATCTCGCGCAGCGACGCCCCCACCGTGCGCTCGGACGCCGTGTGGCCCGGCCGCTCGGCGTTGGTCGAGTCCGCCATGAGCAGCGCGACGCCCGCGTCGCCCAGCGCCGCGAGCCGCGGCAGGTCGGTCACGCGGCCGTCGATCGGGGTCGCGTCGAGCTTGAAGTCGCCGGTGTGCACGATCGCGCCGTGCTCGGTGTGCAGCACGACGGCGACGGCGTCGGGCACGGAGTGGGTGATCGGCACGAACTCGGCCGAGAACGGGCCCACCTCGACGATGCCGCCGTCGGTGTCGATCTCGACGAGCTCGGTGTGCGCGAGCAGGCCATGCTCGTCGAGCTTGGACTTGACCATCCCGAGCGTGAGCCGGGTGCCCCACACCGCGGCCCCCGTCCCGACCTCGCGCAGGAGATACGGCAGTGCGCCGATGTGATCCTCGTGGCCGTGCGTGAGCACGATCGCCTCCAGCCTGTCGGCGCGCTCGGCCACGTAGCGGAAGTCGGGCAGCACGAGGTCGATCCCGAACATCTCCGAGTGCGGGAACGACAGGCCGGCGTCGAGCAGCAGCAGGCGTCCGTCGCGCTCGAAGACGGTCATGTTCTTGCCCACCTCGCCCAGCCCGCCGAGCGGGATGATCCGCACCGGTTCTGCCACGTCTAGACCTGCGCCGCGGCCTGGATGCCGGCGGCTGCGAGCGCTGCCGCGACCGTCGCCGTCTGATCGGCGTCCGCCTCGACCAGTGGCAGCCGCAGGCCGCCGACGTCATGGCCGAGCAGGTTCAGCGCGGCCTTCACGGGGATCGGGTTGGTGGTGACGGCAAGGGCCGTGTAGAGACCGCGGAGCGCCTCGTCCTGCGCGCGGGCGGCCGTCATGTCGCCGCGGCGGGAGTGCTCGATCATCGCCCGCATCTGGGCGCCGGCCACGTGCGATGCCACGCAGACGCCGCCCTTGCCGCCGAGCTCCAGGAACGGGCACAGCAGGTCGTCGTTGCCCGCGTAAAGCGTGAGCCCGGTGTCCGAGACGATCGCGCGGGCCTGGTCGAGGTCAGCGGTGGCCTGCTTGACGGCCACGATGTTGGGGATGCGGCCGAGCTCGGCGAGCACATCCGGCTCGAGGTTCACGACCACCCGCTGGGGGATGTTGTAGACGATCACCGGCCGCCCGTCGGCGGCCTCGGCGATGGCGGTGAAGTGGGCGATGATGCCGGCCCGGGGAGGCTTGTTGTAGTACGGCGTGACGGCCAGGAAGGCGTCGACGCCGGTCTCGAGGGCTGCGCGCGTCAGTGCGACCGAGTGGTGCGTGTCGTACGTGCCCGTGTTCGCCACGATGCACGCGGAGTCGCCCACCTCCTCGGCGATCGCATCCATCAGATCGAGCTTCTCGCGGTCGGAGACCGTCGGGCCCTCGCCGGTGGTGCCGCAGATGACGATCCCGTCGGAGCCGGTGTCGATCAGGTGGTGGGCCAGGCGCCTGGCCGAGGGGAAGTTGACCGAGCCGTCCGACTGAAACGGCGTGACCATCGCAGTCAGGAGTTCGCCCAATGGCACAGCCATGCGCAGGAGTCTACCCGAGCCGGTGCGTAGACTCTGCTGACGTGAGCGCGAGCTTCCGGCCCTCGGGCGTCCTGGTACCGCTCGTCACGCCGTTTGCGGTGGGCGGTGCGGTGGATCTCGAGGCGCTGCGCGGCCTCGCCGAACACGCGCTCGGCGCGGGCGCGGCCGGCCTCGTCGCCCTGGCCACCACGGGCGAGCCGACGTCGCTCGACGACGGGGAGCGCGCCGCCGTCGTCGCCGTCTGCGCCGAGGTGTGCGCGCAGCGCGGCGGAGCGCTCGTCGTCGGCGCCGGCACGAACGACACGCGCACGACCATCGCCCGCCACGAGGCGCTCGCCGACGTGCCGGGCGTGGCCGCGTCGCTGGCCGTCGTCCCGTACTACGTGCGCCCCTCCGAGGCTGCGATCGTGCGCCATTTCCAGGCCGTCGCAGAGCGCTCGCCCGTGCCCCTGATCGTCTACAACATCCCGTACCGCACCGGCCGCGGCCTGGGCGCGGACGCCCTGATCGAGCTGGCCGCCACCCCCAACGTCGCGGGCGTGAAGCAGGCCGTCGGCAGCATCGACGCCGACACCCTGCGCGTGCTCGCCGCCGTCCGCGAGACGTTCGCGGTGCTGGGCGGCGACGACGCGTTCCTGTTCCCGCTGATGCTGATGGGAGCGGCCGGCGCGATCGCGGCCTCGGCGAACCTGTCCACGGCCCGGTTCGTCGAGATGATCGAGTGCGGCCGCCGCGGCGACCGCGAGGGCGGGCGCGCCCATGCCGAGGCGCTGCTGCCCCTCGTGCAGGCGCTCTTCGCCGAGCCCAGCCCGGCCGTGATCAAGGCGCTCCTGCACGCGCAAGGCCGCATCCCCACCGCCGCACTGCGCATGCCGCTCGCCGACGCCACGCCGCCGGCCCGTGAGCGCGGGCTCGCCGCGTTAGGCGCTGCCGAGCGCTGAACGCGGCACGAGCTCCGCGCCGAGCCTGACCGTCGCGTCCACCAGGGCATCGATGTCGTCCGCCTCGGTGCGGTGGTTCACCAGGCACGCGCGCAGGCAGTAGCGCCCGCCGAGCTCGGCGTTGGACGGGAACGCCCGGCCGTCGCGGCGGATCGCGATCATCAGCCGCTCGTTCAGGGCGTCGAGCGCGGCATCGTCGAGCCCGGCCGCGGCCGGCGCGTAGCGGAAGCAGGCGATCGAGAGCGTGACCGGGCACATCGGCTCGAGATCCGGGTGCTCGCGCACGCGCCGGTCGAGATAGCGGGCCAGCTCGACGTCGTGGGCGATGCGGCGGGCGTACGCGTCGGTGCCGTGGGCGGCGAGCGACAGCCACACCTTGAGCGCGTTCCACGACCGCGACCACTGCGGGCCGAGCTCGCCGATGTTCGTGCCGCGGCCCGACAGGCGGGCGTCGTCGCGCACGTAGGCGGCGTCGATCGAGTAGCTGCGCAGGAGGTGGCGGGGGTCGCGCACGAGCAGGCACGCGCTCGACTGGGGGGTGTACAGCCACTTGTGCGGGTCAAACGCGATCGAGTCGGCCCGCTCGATCCCCGCGAGCAGCGGGCGCAGCTCCGGCGCCAGCATGGCCGCCCCGCCGTACGCCGCGTCGACGTGCAGCCATAGGCCGCGCTCGGCGCAGAGATCGGCGACCGCCGGCAGCGGGTCGACGGCGCCGGTTGCGGTCGTGCCCGCCGTCGCCACCACAGCGAAGGGGTGCAGGCCGGCCAGGATGTCGTCCTCGACCGCCCGGCGCAGATCGTCCATGCGCATGCTGTAGCCGGTGTCGGTCGGAATCGCGCGCACGGCCGCCTCCCCCAGCCCCAGGATGTCGGCCGCCTCCGCGATCGTCGCGTGCGCCTCCGTCGACGCGTACAGGACGAGACCCAGGCCGCCCACGCCGTCGCGGCGGACGTCGCCGTCGGTGCGCGCATCGCGCGCCGCCTTGATGGCGGTGAGGTTGGAGGCTGCCCCGCCGCTCGTCATCAGGCCGCCGGCGCCGGCGGGGAGGCCGAACTGCTCGGCCATGAAGCGCATCAGGTGCAGCTCGAGCTCGGTCGCAGCGGGCGCGAGGCTCCAGCCGCCGACGTTGGGGTTGAGCGCCGCGGCCAGCAGGTCGGCGGCGGCGCCGGGCACGGTGCCCGAGCCGGACACGTAGGCCATGAACCCGGGGTGGCCGCAGAGGGTCGACTGCTCCATGACGAGCGGGCGCAGGAGCGCGGCCAGCTCGGCGACGGACAGCGGCTCCGGCCGGATCGGCAGCGCGGCGGAAGCGGCGACCGCGGCGGCGTCGAACGGGCGCGAGACGGGCAGGTCGCCCATCCGCTCGAGCAGCTCGCTCCACAGGTCGAGCATGGCGTCCGTCAGGTCACGGGCCTGCGCGGCGCCCCAGTCCAGGTCGGCGACGGGCTGCGGCCGGCTCACAGCAGCGCCTCGAGGCCGCTCGTGAGGCCGGGCGCAAGCTCGCCGACGCGCCGGATCGCGAGCAGCGTGCCGGGGACGAAGGCCTCGCGGGACGTCGTGTCGTGGCGCAGCGTCAGCGTCTGCCCCGGTGCGCCGAAGATGACCTCCTGGTGGGCGACCAGGCCCGGGAGGCGCACGCTGTGGATGGGGACGTCGCCGCCGAGGCGGGCGGCCGTCGCGAGGGCCGTGCCGGAGGGCGCGTCGCGCTTCGTGCTCGCGTGCAGCTCGACGATCTCGCAGGTCGGCATGTGCGGCGCGCGCCTGCTCCGCGAAGCGCATCATGAGCACGGCGCCGATCGCGAAGTTGGGGGCGATGAAGATCGGCACGCCGGCCGCCGCAGCCCGGTCGCCGAGGGCGGCGAGGTCGGCGGCGGGCAGCCCGCTCGTCCCCAGGACGAGCGGCACGCGGGCGGCGATGGCCGCTTCGCAGGCTGCGCCCGCGGCCCCCGGGACGGAGAAGTCGACCGCGACGTCGGCGCCGCCGGCGAGCGCCTCGGCCAGGGTGCGGCCGAGCGACGGCGCGACCAGCGCGGCGACCTCGAGGTCAGGCTCGGCCTCGATGGCCGGCACGAGCGCGCGTCCGACCGCCCCCGTCGCGCCAGAGATCACGACCCGCAGCATCACGGACGATGCTACAGGTCAGCCGCGGGCCAAGAAGCGGTCCACGCGGCTAGGCCGCCGGGCCGCCGCCCGATCCACGTCGTCCTGGCCGACCGGCTGCGGCGACAGGCGCCTCGGTTGCGGCCAGTGCGGGGTTGAGCGCGGTCAGCGCCTCCGCGAAGCGCTCCTCGTTGGGGCCGATGCCCGCCGCCGAGAGCCGCTCCGGCGCAAACAGCTGGCGCGCGAGCGCCGCGACCGCCTCGGCGTCGACCGCGTCGATCTCGGCGCAGATGCGGTCGAGCGACAGCAGCTCCGTGTCGGTCAGCACCGACTTGCCGAGCCGGCTCGCGCGGTTCGAGGTCGACTCCATCGAGAGCATGATCCGGCCCTTCAGGTTCTCCTTGGCCCGCTGCAGCTCGGCCGGGTCGAAGCGGCCCTCGCCCATCAGCCGGAACTGCTCGGCGATGATGCGCAGACACTCGGCCAGGTTGTCCTCGCGCGTGCCCAGGTAGACGCCCACCATCCCGGTGTCCGCGTGCTGGGAGGCGTAGGTGTAGACGGAGTAGGCCATCCCCCGCCGCTCGCGGATCTCCTGGAACAGGCGCGACGAGGCGGAGCCGCCGAGCATCGAGTCGAGCAGCGAGGCCGCAAACCGGCGCCGGTCGGAGCGCGGCAGCCCGAGCCCGCCGAGCGTCACGTGGAACTGCTCGGTCTCCTTCGTCTGGAAGAGCGACCGCGGCAGCGCCTCCCCCACCCACACCGGCCGCACGCCGGCGGTCGGGTCGGGGATGCGGGTGAGTGGCGCAAAGCGGGTCTCGACCATGTGCGCGAGCGGCTCGTGGTCGAGGTTGCCGGCGGCGGCGACGACGATGTTCGGGCCGACGTAGCGGGCGTCGTGATAGCCGCGGACGGCCGCGGGGGTCGTGCTCGAGATGACGCTCTCGGTGCCGATCACCGGCCGTCCCAGCGGATGGTCGCCGAAGACCGCCTGGGCGATCAGGTCGTGCACGAGGTCCTGGGGCGTGTCGTCGTACATGGCGATCTCCTCCAGCACGACGTCGCGCTCCGAGCTCATCTCGTCGGCGTCGAACCGCGGCTGCAGCACCATGTCGGCCATGACGTCGAGCGCGGTCTCAAGATGCGCGTCCAGGACGCGCGCGTAGACGACGGTGTACTCGCGGGAGGTGGCCGCGTTCAGCTCGCCGCCCAGGCCGTCGAAGATCTGGGCGATCTCGACGGTCGTGTAGCGGGCCGAGCCCTTGAACAGCAGGTGCTCGATCAGGTGCGACATGCCGGCCTGGTCGGGCGTCTCGTCGCGCGAGCCGGCGCCGATCCAGATGCCGATCGCGACCGACCGCACGGAGGAGACGCGCTCCGAGACGACCCGCTCCCCTCCGTCGAGGGTGGTGATGGTGTAGCGCTGCAAGGCGGGGTCAGGCTAGCGCTGGAGGGGGCGGCGTGCGCCGCCCCCTCCAGCAGCTGCTGCTAGCGGCGGCGCGGGCCGCCGCGGTCGCCGCCACGCCTGGGCGGCCGCTCCTCGCGCGGCGGCGCGGGCGTGCGCTCCGCCACCTCGACGAGCTGCTCGGGCGTGATCTCGGTGTCGCCCTCGAGCTTGGCCAGGAGCGTCAGGCCGATCCGGCCCTTGTCCTTGTCCACCTCGGCGACGGTCACCTTCACCGTGTCGCCGCGGTCGATCACCTGGGCGGCCGACTGCAGCCGGTTGCCGCGCGGCAGGATCCGGCTCACGTGCAGGAGCCCGTCGACGCCCTTGCGCAGCTCGACGAACGCGCCGAAGTCGGTGATCTTGACCACCTTGCCGGTGTACTCGTCGCCGACCTCGACCTCCTTCGTCATCGCCTCGATGGCGAGCCGGCACTGCTCGGCGAGCTCGCCGTTGGTGCCGTAGATGCGGATCGTGCCATCTTCCTCGATGTCGATCTGCACCTCGTAGTCGGCCTCGAGCCCCCGGATCGTCTCGCCACCCTTGCCGATCACCATGCCGATGAAGTCGGGGTGGATCTTCGTGCTGACGATCCGCGGCGCGTGCGCGGCGAGCTCCGTGCGGGGCTCGGCGATGGCCTCGCGCATCTTGCCCAGGATGTGGATCCGGGCATCGCGGGCCTGGCTGAGCGCGCTTCTCAGGATCTCGGTGGTGACCCCCGTGATCTTGATGTCCATCTGCAGCGCGGTCACGCCCGCCTCTGTGCCGGCGACCTTGAAGTCCATGTCGCCGAGATGATCCTCGGCTCCCTGGATGTCGGTCAGGATGACGTAGTCGTCGCCCTCCTTGATCAGGCCCATCGCGATGCCGGCCACGGGGGCCTTGATCGGGACGCCTGCGTCCATCAGCGAGAGGGTCGAGCCGCACACCGACGCCATCGACGAGGAGCCGTTCGACTCCAGGATCTCCGACACCAGGCGCAGCGTGTAGGGGAAGTCGACGGCGCTCGGGATGACCGGCACGAGCGCCCGCTCCGCCAGCGCGCCGTGACCGATGTCGCGGCGCTTGGGGCCGCGCATGAAGCCGGTCTCGCCGACGCTGAACGGCGGGAAGTTGTAGTGGTGGATGTAGCGCTTGGTCTCGTCGAGCGACAGGTCGTCGATGCGCTGCTCCTCCTTGGCCGTCCCGAGCGTGCACAGCGTGAGCGCCTGGGTCTGGCCGCGGGTGAAGAGCGCGGAGCCGTGCGTGCGCGGCATGACGCTCACCGACGAGGTGATCGCCCTGATCTCGGTCTCGGAGCGGCCGTCAGGACGGCGCTTGTCGACCGCGATCTTCGTGCGCACGATCTCCTTGTAGAGCTTGTCGCAGACACCCAGCACCACCGGCCGCGTGGCCGCGTCGAGCGGCCCCTGGCCGTCGCCGTCGGTATCGACCCGGCTCGGGAACGGCAGCCGGATCGTCGCGGCGATGTGGTCGTAGAGCGCGTGCCGCTTCGCCGACTTGAGCTCCTTCGAGTCCTGCTCGGCGTCGGTCAGCGCGCGGATCGCGTCGCCGAACTGCTCCTTCACGTGCGGGTAGACCGCCCCGTCGCGCACCTCGGTGCCGAGCTGGACGAACCCGAACTGCACGCGCTGGCGCTGCAGCACGTCCGCGTCGGTCGAGCTGCCGCCGATCTCGGGCAGCTCGGCCCGCTGGATCGCGTCGATCTTGCCCGGCAGCGCGGACAGGCCGCCCTCCGCGATCGCGGCGGCGAGCGCGCCACCGTGCGTCGTTCGCAGCGACTCGGTGACGGCGCCGTCGGCCCACTTGGGCATGCCGGCCTTCGCAGCGAGCTCGATCTGGAGCTGGCACAGCTTCTTGATCTCGCCGTGGGCGAGCTCGAGCGCCGTGATCAGGTCCTCCTCGCCGATCTCCTGCGCGCCGGCCTCGACCATCGTGATGGCCTCGGGGCTGCCGCAGACGATCAGGTCGAGCGTCGAGTCCTTCAGGTCGGGCAGCGTCGGGTTGACGACGAGCTGACCGTCGATGCGGCCGATCCGCACCGCGCCCACCGGGCCGAGGAACGGCATCGGCGACAGCATCAGCGCCGCCGACGAGCCGTTGATGGCCAGGATGTCGTGCGGGTGCACCTGGTCGGCGGAGAACGTGGTCACGATCACCTGGACCTCGTTCTTGTACCCCTTCGGCCACAGCGGCCGGATGGGCCGGTCGACCATGCGGGCGGTCAGGATCGCCTTCTCGCCGGCGCGTCCCTCGCGCTTGAAGAACCCGCCCGGGATCTTGCCGGCGGCGTAGGCCTTCTCCTCGACGTCGACCGTGAGCGGGAAGAAGTCCGCGCCCTCACGACCCTCGGTCCGGCCGACCGCGGTGGCGAGCACCACGGTGCCCTCCTGCTGCACCAGCACCGCGCCGTGCGCCTGCTTGGCGACGGCGCCGGTCTCGAAGCTGATCTCCTTGTCGCCGATAGTGGCGGCAAGACGCGTCGCCCCGGCCTCAACTGCAATGCTCATATCTCTCTCTTCTCTCCTCGGGCCCGCGCCAATCGCGGGCCATCCGCTTGCCTGGTCGTGCGCCCTTACCGGCGCAGGCCCAGCTCCTTGATCAACGCGCGGTAGCCCTCCAGGTCGTGCTTCTGCATGTAGGTCAGCAACCGGCGCCGCCGGCCGACCAGCTTGAGCAGGCCGCGGCGTGAGTGGTGGTCGTGCTTGTGCACTTTCATGTGTTCGGTGAGCTCGCTGATCCGCTGCGTGAGCAGGGCGATCTGCACCTTCGTCGAGCCGGTGTCGGCCTGGCTTGCCCCGAACTTGCCGATCAGCTCCGTCTTCTGTGCCTGTGTGAGCGGCATGCTCACACCTCCTTGCCTCGTTTCATCCAAGTCGCCTGCATCCCAGAGCTGCGTCGGCAAGCTTCGCCAGCTCCGCGGTGCGGCCGTGGGCAGGGTAGCAGAGCGGCTCCCAGCCGCCCGGGACCGCCTCCGTCGTGCGGCCCCTCTCCCCTACACTGCGCCATCGCCATCCCGCCATGGAGGATCACTTGAGCACTGCAGTCGTCACCGGCGGCGCCGGATTCCTGGGTTCGCACCTGTGCGAGTACCTGCTCGAGCGCGACTGGCGGGTGATCTGCCTCGACAACCTCGACACCGGCAGCCTCGAGAACATCGAGCGCCTGCGCGGCGGGCAGTTCGACTTCCGCTACCACAACTGCGTCGAGTTCATCCGCGTCGACGAGCCGGTCGACGTCGTCTTCCACCTGGCCTCGCCGGCCAGCCCGGTCGACTACCTGCGGCTGCCGCTGGCGACGCTCAAGGTCGGCTCCTACGGCACGCACAACGCGCTCGGCCTGGCCAAGTTCAAGCGCGCCCGGTTCCTGATCGCCTCGACGTCGGAGGTCTACGGCGACCCCGAGGTGCACCCGCAGCGCGAGGAGTACTGGGGCAACGTGAACCCGGTCGGCCCGCGCGGGGTCTACGACGAGGCCAAGCGCTACTCCGAGGCGATGACGATGGCCTACCACCGCCAGCAGGGCGTCGACACCCACATCGCCCGCATCTTCAACACCTACGGCCCGCGCATGCGCCAGCACGACGGCCGCGCGATCCCCACCTTCCTGCGCCAGGCGCTCGAGGGCAAGCCGATCACGGTGTTCGGCGACGGCAGCCAGACGCGCTCGTTCTGCTACGTCGACGACCTGATCGAGGGCCTCTTCCGGCTCGCGACGAGCGACTACCACCAGCCGGTGAACATCGGCAACCCCGACGAGATGACCCTGCTCGAGCTGGCCGAGAAGATCGTCCAGCTCACGGCAGCGCGCTCGGAGATCGTGTTCGAGGGCCTGCCGATCGACGACCCCAAGGTGCGCAAGCCCGACATCTCCCGGGCCCGCGAGGTGCTGGGCTGGGAGCCGAAGGTGTCGCTCGACGAGGGCCTGCGGCGCACGATCGAGAGCCTCGGCCGCACGCCCGTGCCGGCCTAGGCTGCGCGTGGACATCGAGGGGTTCCTGCGCGACCTGCCCGGGCTCTTCGCCGACTTCCCCCGCTCGGAGCGTGCCGCTCGACCGCTCGCTGCGGCCGGTATGCGAGGCGGTCGACGGCCTCTCCGAGGAGAACAACCTGGCGCTGCTCGGCTGCCGCCCGCCATCTCGAGCCCGGCGAGTGCCTACCTCGAGGCGGGCACCTACCGCGGCCGCAGCCTGATCGGCGCGGCCCTCGGCACGGCGACGCGGACGTGCATCGGCATCGACAACTTCTCGTTCGCCGACTCCGATCCGGACGGCGCTGGCAGCGAACATCGAGCGCTTCGGCGTCGGCGACCGCGCGCGGGTGCTCCACGGCGACACGGTCACGGCGCTCCGCGACGAGGCGGATCTGCCGCCCGTCGGCGTGTTCTTCTACGACGCCGACCACTCGACCGAGGCGACGCGGGCCGCCCTCGAGGCGGTCACGCAGCCGTCTGGCCGAGACCGCGCGCTGATCGTGGTCGACGATGCCGAGTGGGCGAAGGTGCAGGCGGCCACCGACGCCTTCCTGGCCGCCCACGCCGAGCGCGGCGCTGCGGCCTGCGGATCGCCGGCCGCGGGCGCCGGGCAGCCGTGGTGGTGGGACGGCATGGACGTCATCGCCTGGACGCGGGAGTAGCCGGGGCCAGGCCCCGGTTATCCAGGCGAGCGCGCGCGTTGCGTCGACGTCGCGATGCGAGCTGCTCGAGCAGGGCGTCGACCGAGTCGAAGCGGATCTCGTCGCGCAGCCGGTGGGTGAGGTCGAGCCGGATCGGCGAGCCGTAGATGTCGGCGTCGAAGTCGAGCAGGTAGGCCTCGACGCGCACCGCGCTGCGATCGTCGGTGAAGGTCGGGTTGTAGCCGACGCTGATCGCGGCGGGGTGGCTCGATCCCGGCAGGTGGGCGACGCCGGCGTAGATGCCGATCGCCGGGATCGGCGAGCGCGGGACGAGCGCCAGGTTGGCCGTCGGGAAGCCGAGCTCGCGCCCGCGGCCGTCGCCGTGCACGACCGCGCCCTCGAGCCACGGCGGCCGGCCGAGCAGCGCGCCCGCCTGCCTCCACCGCCCCGGCCGCGATCAGCTCGCGGACCCGCGACGAGGAGATCGGCGCGCCGTCCGACCTCGAGCAGCGGCTCGACGTGCACGTCGAAGCCGAGCCGGCCGCCCTCCTCGGCCAGCTTCGCGGGCGTTGCCGCTGCGCGCCGTGGCCGTAGTGGAAGTTCTCCCCCACGCTCACGTGCCGCGCGCCCAGCGCGCCCGGCCAGCACCTGGTCGGCGAACGCGTCGGCGTCGAGGGCGGCGAACTCGCGGTCGAAGCGCACGATCACGAGCTCGTCGGCGCCGAGCTCCGCGACCAGCGCCGCCCGGCGGCTGAGCGCCGAGAGCTGCACCAGCCGCACGCTCGGGCCGCAGCACGGCGATCGGCGGCGGGTGGAACGTGATCACGGCCGACTTCAGGCCGCGCTCGCGCGGCCGTCGGCGACGGCCGTCGCCGATCACCGCACGGTGGCCGAGGTGGACGCCGTCGAAGCTCCCGAGCGCGACCGCCCGCTCGCCCGGCGGGACGTCGGCCAGGCTCTGGCGGACGATCACAGCACCACCACCGGCTGCAGCGCTCGCCGCGCGGCTCGGCCACGGCGCGCAGCTCGCCGTCGCGCGAGCAGGCGGGTGACGCCGTCCTCGCCGTGGCGCTCGCAGCGCGCGGCCGTGGGCGACGTCGCGCTGCTCGGCGTCGTCGAGCGCGCGGGCCGGCAGGTGCGGCAGCGCGTCGGCGGCGGAGCGGTACCAGCGGCCCGAGCGGGTCGGCGCGGATCTGCGTCGGGCGTCCCGGCGTCGGCCACGTCGAAGCCGCCGACGTGCGTGCGCCGCAGCTCGAGGCAGTACGCGCCGGCGCCGGTCGCGCTGCCGAGGTCGGCCGCGAGCTGGCGGACGTACGTGCCCTTCGAGCAGCGCACGGCGATGCGTCGCCCGCTGCGTCTCGGCGTCGAACCGCTGCACGTCGAGGCGGTGGATCGTCACCCGCCGCGGCGGCGGCACGACCGTCTCGCCGCGGCGCATGCGCGCGTAGGCGCGCTCGCCGTCGACCTTGACGGCGGACGCCGCCGGCACCGCCTGGACGATCTCGCCGACGAGGCCGCGCGCGGCTGCGGCCACGGCGGCCGCGTCGGTCGCCGGCCCGGATGGCGTGATCTCGCCCTCGGGGTCGAGCGTCGTCGAGACCGCGCCGAACTGGACGACCGCCTCGTAGGCCTTGTCGAGCCCCGGACAGGTAGGTGGCGAGCCGGGTCGCGCGGCCGGCGACGACGAGCAGCAGGCCGGTCGCGAACGGGTCGAGCGTGCCGGCGTGGCCGAGCTTGCTGCCCGAGCGCCGGCCGCAGCCCGCGCAGCACCCCGAACGACGACGGCCCGGCGGGCTTGTCGACCAGGAGGAGGCCGGTCACCTCGGGCATGGCCAGCCGCTACGCGGCCGACTCGGCGAGCTGTGCGCTGACCTCCGACACGATGAACCGGCGGATGTCGTCGACGCTGCCCGGATGGGAGAACCCGGCGGCCTGCTTGTGCCCGCCGCCCGACGAGAGCCGGGCGATCGCCGAGACGTCGATCAGCCCGCGCGAGCGCAGCGACACGCGGTTGGGGGTGAGGCGTGCCGTCGGCGAGCGGCACCTGCTCGCGGATCAGGCCCGCCACCTGGACGCCCTCGACCGCGCGCAGATGGTCGATCAGCCCCTCGGTCGTGGCCTCGTCGCCCTCGACCAGCGCGAGGTCGTCGCGGGTCACGTGCGAGATCGAGCAGGCGGCCGTCGCAGTAGGGCACGGCGTGGTCGATCACCCGGCCCGAGCAGCCGCAGCTTGCCCGGCTGGACGCTCTCGAACACGCGCTCGAACACCTTGTGCACGTCGACGCCGGCCTCGACCAGGCGCGCGCCCAGGCGCAGCGCGGCCGGGCTCGTGGTGCGGTACTGGAACCGGCCGGTGTCGGTGACGAGGCCGACGTAGAGCGCCTCGGCGATCGCCGGCGTGATCTCGACGCCGAGCCCGTCGAAGATCCGCACCAGGATCTCGGCGGTCGACGACGCGCTGCCGTCGATCAGGTTCACCCCGCCGAAGCGGCTGTTGTCGTGGTGGTGGTCGACGTCGATCACCGGCGAGCAGCCGGCGAGCAGATCGGCGTACTGGGCGCCCAGGCGGCGCTCGTTGCCGCAGTCGAGCGCGAGCAGCGTCCAGCCCGCGAGCGACGCCGGGTCGAACGTGTGCGCTCGAGGCCCCTCGGTGTCGAGGAACGCGACCTCGTGCGGGATGCTCGACTCGGGCTCGAGGTAGGTGCGCACCTGCTTGCCGAGCTGCGCGCAGCGCGCCCGCCGCGGCCGACATCGAGCCGATGGCGTCGCCGTCGGGGTTCTCGTGGGTGGCGATGATCACGCGGTCGGCCGCAGCGAGAGCGGCGACCACGGACTCCAGGTCGGTTTCGAGTGCGATATCGGTCATTCCGGACTGAGCCTCGACCAGCGGTGAGTGCTCACGGCTGATCAGCTCCTCGAGCCGCATCGCCTGGTCGATCGTCTCATCATAGTGGAAGGAAAGCTGCGGAGTGCGCTTGAAGTGGAGCTCGCGCGCGATGCGCGACTGGAGCACGCCGTGGGCCCGCTCGAGCGCGCGCAGCGACCGCGCGCGCCGCCGCTCCGACCCCGAGCACGCTCACGTAGACGGCCGCCTGCGAGAGGTCCGGCGACGGCCCGCACGGCGGTGATCGTGACGAAGCCGAGGCCGGGATCGCCGAGCGCCTCGACGCCGTCGGCGAGCACCTCGCGCAGCACCATGTTCACACGTCGCATGCGCTCGGTCGGCATGGCTAGAGCCGTCCCACCGGCAGGTCGCTCTCGACCGAGAGCACGGTGCGCGTCGAGTCGACCAGCTCGTACTCCTGCCCGCTCAGGTAGCGCTCGGCGTCGACGAGCGCCTGCTGGACGGCGTTGTGCTCGCGGCGCACGATCGCCATCGTCAGCCGCGAGCGCTGCCAGCGGTCGTGGTAGTCGACCTCGGCCACCGACGCGCCGAAGCGCCGCTCGAGCTGCGCCTTCGTGTGCAGCAGGTGTTTGCGCTTGCCCTTGAGCGATCCGCCGTCCGGCAGATGCAGCTCGAAGCTCAGGATGCCCACGAAGCCGGCCGGCATGGCCGGACGGATGCTATCGGAGGTTGCGCGCGGTGAAGTAGAACCCTGGTCATGCGCGAGCTCCATGACTTCGCCGTCGTGCTCGCCGTCGTCGCCGCCGGCCTCTGGCTGGCGCTCGTCTCGACGCGGCTCACGGCCCGGCTGCGCGTGCCGGCGCCGGTCGTCTTCCTGATCGCCGCCGCGGCGATCTCGGACCTCCTGCCCGCGCTCTCCGAGCCGGTCTCGATCCGCGACGTCGAGCGGATCGGCGTGGTCGCCCTGATCGCGATCCTGTTCGACGGCGGCGTCCAGGTCGGCTGGCGGCGGCTGCGGCCGTCGCTGCGGCCGATCGTGCTGCTCGGCGTCGTCGGCACGTTCCTGACCGCCGCGCTCGGCGCGGTCGCCGCCCAGATCATCCTGCCCGTGTCGTGGACGACCGCGGCGATCATCGGCGCCGCGCTCGCGCCGACCGATCCGGCGGTGATGTTCTCGGTGCTCGCGCGGCGCGACATCGGCGGCCGCGTGCCGACGATCCTCGAGGGCGAGGCGGGCGCCAACGACCCGGTCGCGATCGCGCTCGTGGTCGGCCTGCTCGCCTACGCGTCGACCGGCGCATCCGCGTGGAGCGGCGCCGCCGACTTCGTGCTCGAGATGGTCGTCGGCGTCGCCGTCGGCGCCGTGGGCGCGTTCGTGCTGGTGCGGGCGATGCGGCGCTACCCGCTGCCGCGCGAGGGCCTGAACCCGCTGCGGACGCTCGCGCTCGCCGGGCTGATCTACGGCGGCGCGACGCTGCTGCACGGCTCGGGGTTCCTGGCCGTGTTCGTCGCCGGCGTCTGGATCGGCGACGCGCGCATGCCGTTCAAGGGCGAGGTCGAGCGCTTCCACGCCGCGCTCGCGTCGCTCGGCGAGATCGTCGTCTTCGCCGCGCTCGGCCTCACGATCCACCTGCCCGGCATCGGCTGGTCGACCGTCGGCTACGGCCTGGTGCTCGCGGCCGTGCTCGTGCTCGTCGTGCGCCCGCTCGCGGTCGTGCCGCTGCTCTCCGGCGAGCGGATGCGCCGCGGCGAGAAGCTCTTCATCGGCCTGACCGGCTTCAAGGGCGCCGTCCCGATCCTGCTCGCGGCGCTCGCCGTGCTCGACGGCGTGCGCGACGCCGACCTGATCTACCGGCTCGTGTTCGTCGTCGTGGCCGCGTCGGTGATCGCGCAGGGGCTCGCGCTCGAGCCGCTCGCGCGCGCCCTCGGCGTGCCGATGACGATGCGCCGGCGGCCGCGCGGCTTCGCGCTCTCGGTCGCGCTGCGCCACGAGCCCGAGGAGCGTCGTGCGCGCTGACCGTCGCGCCGGGCGCGATCGCCGCCGGCCGCAGGATCCGCGAGCTTCCCATCGGCGAGCACGCCTGGGTCGCGCTCGTCGTGCGCGCGGGCCGCACCGAGCAGCCGCGCGGGTCGCTGCGGCTCGAGCCCGGCGACGAGGTCGTGCTGCTCTCCGACCCGACCGACGAGACGGCGCTGCGGCACGTGTTCACCCGGCCGCGCGGCGAGGTTCCCCCGGACGCGTGAGGCGAGTCCGGCGCGGTGCACGCCACGCTGAGCGGCATGCAGACGCCTCCGCCGAACGCATACTCGTCGGCCCTCTCCGGCATCTTCACCGCCATGCACGCGCTCGACGCCGACGCCGCCAAGGTCGCCGCCGATCCGACCGACGTCCACGCCCTGGTCGACGCCGACGACGCAGCCGCTCGCGGTCGCCGCGAACGCCATCGTCCTGCGCGCCGCGCGCGAGGCCGATCGCTACCTCTTCGACGCCTGGGCGTGAATATCTCGGGCCAGGCCCGAACTATTCGCGCGGCTACGCGGAGCGGGCGACCTCGCGGACGGTGTAGACCTCGAGCACGTCGCCTTCCTTGATGTCGTTGTAGCCGTCGATCGTCAGGCCGCACTCGAAGCCCTGCGTCACCTCGCGGACGTCGTCCTGGAAGCGCTTGAGCGTGCCGATGCGGCCGTCGTGGACGATCGTGCCGTCGCGCACGATGCGCACCTGCGCGCCGCGCTGGATCGCGCCCTGCGTGACCATGCAGCCGGCGATCGTGCCGACGCGCGAGGCGCGGAACGTCTGGCGCACCTCGACCTCGCCCAGCACCTCCTCGACGCGCTCGGGTGAGAGCATGCCGATCAGGGCGCGCTGGATGTCCTCGGTCAGCTGGTAGATGACGCGGTAGGTGCGGATGTCGACGCCCTCGCGGTCGGCCAGCGCCTTGGCCTCGGCGTTCGGGCGCACGTTGAAGCCGACGACGATCGCGTTCGACGCGGCGGCGAGCATGATGTCCGAGGCGACGATGCCGCCGACGCCGGAGTGGATCACCTGCACCGAGCACCTCGTCGTGGTGGATCTTTCCGATCTCGTCCACCGCGGCCTCGACCGAGCCCTGCACGTCGCCCTTGATGATCAGGTCGAGCTCCTTGACGGCGCCCTCCTGCATCTGCGAGAAGAGATCCTCGAGGCTGACGGCCTTGCTGCGCTTGGCGAGCATCTCGGTGCGCTTGCGCTGCGCGCGCTGCTGGGCGGTCTGGCGGGCGACGCGGTCGTTCTCGACGACGCGGCAGAGCTCGCCGGCCGGCGGCGGCTTGTCGAAGCCGAGGATCTCGACCGGCACGCCCGGCCCGGCGTCCTTGACGCGCTTGCCGTTGTGGTCGTTGAGCGCCTTCACCCGGCCCCAGGCGTCGCCCGCGACGACGGCGTCGCCGACGCGCAGCGTGCCGCGCTGCACGAGCATCGTCGCGACCGGGCCGCGGCCGACGTCGAGGCGCGACTCGATGATGACGCCGCTCGCATCGGCGGTCGGGTTGGCCTTGAGCTCGAGCACGTCGGCCTGCAGCAGGATCGAGTTCAGGAGCTTGTCGAGGTTCGTCTTGGCCTTCGCCGAGACGTCCTCGAAGATCGTGTCGCCGCCCCACTCCTCGGGCTGCAGGCCCTGCGCGACGAGCTCGTTGCGCACCCGGTCGGGGTTCGCGTCGGGCCGGTCGATCTTGTTCACCGCGACGACGATCGGCACGCCGGCGGCCTTGGCGTGGTCGATCGCCTCGATCGTCTGCGGCATGACGCCGTCGTCGGCGGCGACGACCAGCACGGCGACGTCGGTGACCTTCGCGCCGCGGGCGCGCATGGCGGTGAACGCCTCGTGGCCCGGGGTGTCGAGGAACGTGACCTTGCGGCCGTCGCCGACGTCGACCTGGTAGGCGCCGATGTGCTGGGTGATGCCGCCGGCCTCGGTCGTGACCACCGACGACTCGCGGATCGCGTCGAGCAGCGTCGTCTTGCCGTGGTCGACGTGGCCCATGATCGTGACCACGGGCGGGCGGGCGACGAGGGTGTCGGGATCGTCCTCGAAGACGACCTCCTCCTCTTCCTCGTCGTCGGTGTGCTGGATCGTGATCTCGCGGGAGAGCTCGGAGCCGATCAGCTCGACGGCGTCGTCGGAGAGCGACACGGTCAGCGTCACCATCTCGCCCAGGCCCATCATCAGCGTGATGATCTTGGCGGGCGAGATGCCGAGCGCCTCGGCCAGGTCCTTGACCGTGATGCCGGACGGCACCTTGACCGGCCCGGTGGGCACCTCGGCCTCGCGCTTGGGCTCGGCGCGCGGGGCGCCGCGCTCGCGGCGCTTCGTCGGCTTGCGGCCGGCCTGGGCGTCGATGACGACACGGCGCTTGCCCTTGGGCGCGGCGCCGCGCTGCGGCCGGGGAGCGCGGCCGGGCTGGGCCGGCGCTCCTGCTCGGGCGCAGCCGCCTTCGCGCCGAACGCGCGGCGGGCCTCTTCGGGGTCTACGATTTCGTCAGCCATCTACGCGGATCAATCCTCTCATGCGGCCTCTAGGCCGGCTCAAGTGCCACCCAGTCTTCCAGATCGGGCGGCACGGTCACTGTGCATCGTAGCCGTCTCGGGATCGCGCCCCGCCTGCGGGCCAGCGCGGCGCAGCCGGCCTCGGGGCACAGGTACACCCCGCGCCCCGGCAGGCGCCGGTCGCGATCGACCACGAGCACGCCGTCGACGACCCCCATCCGCACCAGCTCGGCCTGCGGCCGGCGCCGGCCGCAGCCGGCGCACTGCCGCACCGGAGCGCTCACCGCGAGGACGCGCTCCCCTCCTCCGCCGCCGCCAGCGCCACGTGCGCCGGGACGCCGCAGTAGCGGCTGCCGTCGAGCGCCTGGTTGGGGCAGCGCTTGCCGGACGACGTCACGGCGATGCAGCGGCCGGGGAACTCGTCCTCCTCGCCCGCCGCGCCCGTGTACGGCGCGTCGGAGTCGTCGGTGTAGTACTCGGTCTCCGAGACGATGTCGATGCGCCATCCGGTCAGGCGGTGGGCGAGGCGGGCGTTCAGGCCCTCCTTGCCGATCGCGAGCGAGAGCTCGCCGTCGGGCACGACCACGGTCGCCTGGCGGTTGTCGTCGTCGACGTACACCTCGCGCACCTTGGCCGGCGCGAGCGCCTTGGCGACGAACCGGGCGGGCTCGTCGTTCCAGGGGATGATGTCGATCTTCTCGCCGCGCAGCTCCGAGACGACCATGCGCACGCGCGAGCCGCGCGGGCCGACGCACGCGCCGACCGGGTCGACGCCCTGCACGCTTCGACTCGACCGCGATCTTCGCCCGGTAGCCGGGCTCGCGGGCGACGGCGCGGATGTTCACCAGGCCGTCGGCGATCTCGGGCACCTCGAGCTCGAACAGCTGGCGGATCAGCTCGTCCGACCGCCGCGAGAGCACGACCTGCGGGCCCTTGCCCTCGGAGCGCACCTCGATGATGACGGCCTTGATGCGGCTGCCCTGCTCGTAGCGCTCGCCCGGCACCTTCTCCGACCCGGGCAGGATGGCCTCCATGCGGCCGAGGTCGACGAACGCGTAGCGGTGGTCGTCCTGCTGGACGATCCCGGTCACGATCTCGCCGACGCGGTCGGCGTACTCGTCGTACATCATCGAGCGCTCGGCCTCGTTGATCCGCTGGCGCAGCACCTGCTTCGCGGTCTGGCCGGCGATGCGGCTGAAGTTGTCCGGCGTCACGTCGACGAGCACCGTGTCGTTGAACCAGTCCCACTCGATCTCGGGCTCGGGCTCCTCGGCGGTCTCGTCGACCGGCGCGGCCGGGTCGATGTCGACGGCCGGCGCCTCTGCCAGCACGTGGTGGTGCGGGTGCGCGTCCAGGTACTTGGTCCAGGCGTCGTCGGTCACCGTCCACGCGGTGAAGTCGCCGGTGTCGCGGTCGAGATCGACGCGCACCGGATGGCGTGCGTCGGGCATCTTGCGGTAGGCCGCCAGAAGCGCGTCCTCGATCGCCGCCAGGAGCGTGCCCGGCTCGATCCCCTTCTCTTTCTCGACGAGCTTGACGCCCTCCAGAATTTCCTTGCTCACGAGCGTCCTCCCCAGGAGTCGAACACCAACCGGCCACGGCGGATGGCGGAGTAGTCGATCCGCACCCGCCGGTCGTCCTGATCGAGATCGATGCCGTCGTCGTCGGCCGCAAGCAGCGTCGCGGTGAAGTGCCGGCGCCCGTCGATGGGCTCGATCGTGCGCACGTCCACGCGTCTGCCGACGACGCGCCGGTAGTGGTCGGGGCGCACCAGCGGGCGCTCGACGCCCGGCGACGACACCTCGAGCGCGTAGCGCTCGCGCAGCGGCGTCAGCTCGCGGCTGACGCGCTCGCACAGGTCGGTGTCGACCCCGTCCGGGTGGTCGATGAACACCCGCACGAGGCCCGGCGCGGCCCGTTCCGCCATGACGACCTCCACGTCCGGAGTGCGGTCGTGGAGCATCTGCTCGATCTCGGTCTGAAGCTGTTCGTTCATTGTCATATTTCCACCTCGAATTCCGATCGCGGGCGAAAAAAGAGGCGGGTTGGAGCCCACCTCGACGACCGCTCTCGAAACTCAGAAACGACCTTGAGTGTAGCACCGCACCCCTCCAGGTGAGAAACTCGCGCCGCCCGTGCGAGCACTGATCCAGCGCGTGATCGAGGCCTCGGTGGAGGTCGACGGAGACCGGGTGGCGGCGATCGGCGCCGGCCTCCTGGTGCTCGTCGCCGCGGGCGCGGAGGACGGTCCCGGCGACCCCGGCGCAGCTGGCCGCGAAGGTGGCGCGGCTGCGCATCTTCGCCGACGCCGACGGGCGCATGAACCGGTCGCTCACGGACGTCGGCGGCGAGGCGCTGGTCGTGTCGCAGTTCACCCTCTACGCCGACGTGCGCCGCGGCAACCGGCCCGGCTTCACCGGCGCCGCGGCGCCCGAGATCGGCGAGCGGCTCGTCGACGCGTTCGCGGCCGAGCTGCGCGCGCTGGGCGTGCCGGTCGCGACCGGCCGCTTCGGCGCCCACATGCACGTCGCGCTCGTGAACGACGGGCCGGTGACGATCTGGCTCGACTGGCCGCCAGGTGAATCACCGGCTGCCTGGCGCCGGCGATCTCAGTCCAGCGAGGCCGTCGACCGCTTCCTGGTAGTACGTGACGTTCGGGCGCAGCCAGAGCGCCATCTTGTAGTGGCCGAGGGCGATGCGGCGGTTGCCCAGGCGGTCGAGGCAGCGGCCCAGGCAGTAGTGCGCGTAGTCGTTGGCCGGCGCCGCCGCGAGGATGTGCTCGAACTCGGCCGCCGCCTCGTGGTAGCGGTGCATGCGCAGGTAGGCGACGCCGAGCGCCTCGCGGATCGACGCCTTGTCGGGCTCGCGCCGCTTGGCCTTCTCGAGCGAGACGGTCGCCTGGGCGTTGTCGCCGCGCCGCATGTGCTCGCGACCGCGCTGAAAGAGGTCGTAGGTGTCCTCGTGCTCCGCCATCTTCACCGGCCGGTTCAGCTTCCGAGAGTAGCCTGCGACAGCGCCGAGCGCAGCCGCAGGGCGCCCGTGGCGCGCTCGCGCGGCGTCAGCCGCTGGCGCACGCCGCGCTTGATCGCCCGCAGCTCCCGGCGCAGCCGCCGGCTCTCGCGATCGGCCGCCGGCAGCGGCGCGTACCTGGCGATGGTGGCGCTGCTGGCGAAGCCGGCGGCGTCGACGCCGAACGTCGTCTGGACGCGCTCGGCGAGCTCGTCGAACGTGTCCTCCGGGCGCAGCTCGAGGCCCTGGTCGCCGACGAACGTCGCCAGGTCGCGGTATGCCGCCGCCGCCTGCGCGCGCGGGCCGCGGCGCAGGTAGCGCCACCGCACGCTCAGGGTCTTCAGGGCGAGGACGACGACGACCACGGCGAGCGCCGCGGTGAGGAGCCAGGTGAGGAAGCGGCCGTGCGAGCTCGAGCCGCCGGTGGCGATGATCCCGCTCGAGCCCTGGCCGATGCCCTTGCCCTGGCTGCCGAAGCGCGAGCCGTTCACGCCCTCGGGGTGCTTCTTGCCGAACGCGGCCTGGCCGGTGACGAGCGCCGCGAAGCCCTGGAACTGCTTGCCGATGCCGCCGCCGGGCCGCGTCGCCGAGAACTTCGGGCTCGACGACGACGTGTCCGACGGCAGGTGGCTGCCCGGCGTCGGCTCGAACGGCAGCCAGCCGTAGCCGGGGAAGTACACCTCGACCCACGCGTGCGCGTCGTGGTCGTTCACGATGTAGGTGTCCGACCCCTGGATCTTGCCCGGCAGGAACCCCACCGCGACCCGGGCCGGGATGCCGTGCATCCGCAGCACGAGCGCCATCGCGCCCGAGAACATCTGGCAGTAGCCCTGGTGTGTCTTCAGCATGAACTCGGCCAGCGCCGGCGCCGGGCCGTTCAGGTGCGGCGTGAGGTTGTACCGGAACGGGTGGGCGCGGAAGTAGTGCTCGAGCGCGAACACCGCCTCGTACTCGTTGTCCGCCTTGTCGGCGTGCGACGCGACCCAGGTGTGCTGCACGGCCTGCATGAAGACCGGGCTGAGCGGCGTGTGCGACGGGGGCTTGCGCGACGGCCACACCGGGATGTTCACGTTGTCGACGACGACGCCGGCCCGGATGTCGGCGGGGAAGTCCGTGCCCACCTTGGTCAGGTCGGCGATCGTCGGGCTGGGGTCGTACACCTTCACCGAGTAGGTGGCGTTGCGGGCCGGGTCGGACAGCGTGGTCACGGTGCCGTTCGCGTCGAGCAGCGACTCGGTGCCGCCGGGCACGGCCCACGACACCGGCTGGTCGGCGCCGACCAGGTGGTTGTCGGCCAGGCCGAGGACCTTCACCTTGACGTTCACGATGTTGTGGCCGACCGTCTCCTGGAGCGGCAGCGCGGCGGGCGGCACCGAGAGCGTGCCCCCCGTCGAGCTGCCCACCAGGCGTGCCCTGCTGCGAGAACTGCCAGTGGTCGATCAGGAAGGTGTCGAGCGTGGCCGACTTCCAGTACATCTCCTTCGGCGAGGTCATCTGGAGCACGACCGTGCGCTTCTTGGGCCAGTGCAGCGGCGCGTAGGTCTGGTTCCACATGTAGTCGACGCTGACGAGCGGGCCGGACTGGGCCAGCGGGTTCCACGTCTGCCAGGCCAGGAACGCGTTCTTCGTCACGCCCGGCGCGGTGCCGACGATCAGGCCGGCCACCATGACGGCGACGCTCATCCCGACGATCTGCGCATCGCCGGCGAGCGGGCGGCCGCTGCGCTGCGCGGTCGCGACGAGCACGAGCAGCGCCAGCAGCAGGAAGAGGCCGGCGCGGAAGGCGTCGGCGTGCAGCGGCAGCACGGTGCTCGGGAGCGCGAACAGGGCGAACGCGACCCCGATCCCGGCCAGTCCGGACTCGCGCCGCACGATCAGCCACGTGAGCGCTGCGGCGGCCGCGAAGAACGCGAGCTGCAGGTCGTGGTCGGCGCCGGCGAAGCGGCCGGCGTCGATCGGCGTGTGCGTGCCGAACCACTGCCGCAGGCCGTGGCCGACGAGCTCCGTGACACGGGCCGGATACAGCCCGTGAGCCGTCTGCCACGGCCACACCTGCATGATCTGGCCGATCGCGGCGAGCGTGGCGACGAGCAGCGTGAGCAGCGTGGCGGTGCGCCCGCCGCCGAGCATCGCGACGACCGTGGGCAGCGCGGCGAGCAGCGCCAGCACGGCGAGATCGCGGAAGCCCATGTGCGGCTGCGCGAGCCGCGCCCAGTGCCAGCCGCAGAACACGAGGAAGCCGGCGACGAGCAGGATCGGCGCGACCCGGATCGGGCGCGGTCTAGCCACGTGCCACCACCAGCCGCAGGACCGGCGCCGAGAGCGCCTGGCCGACGTGGTCACCCGCGCGGATCCGGGCCACCGCGATGCCCGAGCGGGTGAGCCGCAGCGCCGCCGCCTCGGGGCCGGTGTCGCGCGCGCGGCCGTTCGCCGCGAAGGTGGCGCCGTCGACCCAGACGACCGCGGGGTCGCACTGGGCGGAGCTCAGGTTCAGGATGCGCTCGGCGAGCACCGACGACATGCCGGCGGTAACGATGAAGACGCGCGCGGCGTCGACCGGATCGGGCCCGCGCGAGCTCTCGGCGAGGTAGTCGGCCAGGGGCCGCGGGGCGGTGGCCTCGGTTGCGGCGAGCTCGCCCAGCACGGTCGCCCAGTCGCCGCTGCCGAAGCCGAGCCGGTGGCGGGTGCGCTGCGCCGCGTGAATGATCAGCGAGCTGCGCTGGCCCGCGTCGGACATCCGCCGCAGGAGCGACGCCGCCGCGCGCACCTGCATGTCGTACGACGAGTCGGGCGAGGCGCCTGTGAGCGCGGCCGCCTCGCCGTCGAGCACGACGCACGCCTCGTCGCGGGGCGTGTCCTGGAGCTCCTTCACCATCAGCTGGCGACGGCGCGCGGTCGAGCGCCAGTGCACCCGGCGCAGGCTCTCGCCCTGCTGGTGCTCGCGGATGCTGTGCAGGTCGTAGCCGGCGGTCCGGTGCAGCATCGAGCGGCCGCGGTCGCCGCCGGGCGTGCCGCCGTCGGTGAAGAGGCCCTCCAGGTCGTAGACGCGCGGGTACACGAGCATCTGGTCGGCGCGGTCGAGCTGGATACGGGCCTGCGCGAGGCCGAAGGGGTCGGCGATCAGGAGCTCGGCGCCGTCCATGAGGTAGCGCCCGCGCGGAGCGGAGAGGATCTCGTAGCGGCCGCGCAAGATCCGGCCGCGGCGCACCACCTCCGCCTCGACGACGTGCGTGCTGCCGAGCCGGTCGAGCAGGATCGCGCGCCCCGGCAGCGGGCCGCCGGTATCGGGCCGCACCTCGAGCCCGACGTCGACGCTCTGGCCCTCGGTCAGCTCCAGGTGGCCGGTGCGGCGGCGCAGCAGCATCGGCCGGTCGAGCGCCTTCACCCAGCCGAGCGCGGCGAGCGGCGCGAGCGCGAGCCCGACGGCGACCGGGAACATGACCGCCGTCCCGAACCCCCACGACACCAGGTACAGCCCGGCGGCGAGGAGGAGCAGGCGGCGGCCCCGGGTCGTCATACCGGGATGGCGGTGCGCTCGAGCGCTTCGCGGATCGAGTCCGACGCGTCGATGCCGGCCGTGCGGGCCTCGGGGGCGAGGATCACACGGTGCGAGAGCACGTCCTCGGCGACTGCCTTCACGTCGGTCGGCGAGACGTAGTCGCGCCCCTCGAGCACCGCGTGCGCCTTGGCGACGCGCAGCAGCGAGATTCCGGCACGCGGGCTCGCGCCGAGCGACAGGCGCGTATCGCTGCGCGTGTGGTTCAGGATCGCGACGACGTAACGGTGCAGCGACTCCTCGACGAAGACGCCCTTGACGGCCGCGATCGACGCCTCGATATCGGCGGCGGTGCACACCGGCCGCAGCTCGTCGATCGGCTCGCCCGCGGCGTGCTCGCTCAGCATCCGCGCCTCCTGGCGGGCGTCCGGATAGCCGAGCGTGAGCCGCATCGCGAAGCGATCGAGCTGCGCCTCGGGCAGCGGGAACGTGCCCTCGTACTCGATCGGGTTCTGGGTGGCGATGACCATGAACGGCCGCGCGAGCGGGTGGGTGACGCCGTCGACGGTGACCTGCACCTCCTGCATGCACTCGAGCAGGGCCGACTGCGTCTTCGGCGAGGCACGGTTGATCTCGTCGACGAGCACCAGGTTGGCGAACACCGGGCCCGGCTTGAACTCGAACTCGTTGCCGCCCTGGAGGTTGAAGACGCTGACGCCGGTGACGTCGGACGGCAGCAGGTCGGGCGTCGCCTGCACGCGCGCGAACTCGCAGTCGAGCGAGCGGGCGAGCGACTTCGCCAGCATGGTCTTGCCGACGCCGGGGAAGTCCTCGAGGATGACGTGCCCCTCGCACAGGATCGCCATCACGCACCGGGCGATCAGCGTCCGCGGCGCATGGATCACCCGGGCGACGTTCTCGATCACCCGCTGGGCGGTGTCGGCGGCGGCGGCGACGTCGGCTGCCGGGGCCCGCCCTCCGAGTTCGTGTGCTTCCACCTGATGTGTCCTTCCTTCGGCTTGGCCCTCGGTCATGCACCGGCCGGCGCCGAGACCGCCGCCGGGACGCCAACGGCGTCCCAGATCGCGACGGCGCAGGCGCGCTTGGAGCGCCTGCTCACGGTGCGCTCGTCGCGCCCCGTCACCAGCACCAGCTCGTTCTGAGAGGAGTCGAATCCGATATCCGTGCGGCTGACGTCGTTCATCACGATCATGTCCAGACTCTTGCGCTCGAGCTTGGCTCGCGCACGCTGTACTCCCCCGGGGCCATGTTCGGCGGCAAACCCGACCAGCACCTGTCCGGCCGTTCGCCTCGACCCCAGCTCTTTGAGGATATCCGTGGTCGGCTCCAGTGTCACGTGCCACGGCTCACCGCTCTTCGGCCGTTTGCCGGTGTAGGCGGCGGCCGGGCGGTAGTCCGAGACGGCGGCCGCCATCACGATGACGTCGGCGTGCGCGGCCGCCGCGACCGTGGCCTGCTCGAGCTCGGCGGCCGACTCGGCATGGACGACCGTCATCGGCGCGGTCGGCGTCGCGGTGGCCGCCGCGAGGATCAGGGTCACGTCGGCCCCGCGGCGCGCCGCCTCGTCGGCGACGGCGACGCCCATGCGGCCGCTCGAGCGGTTGCCGACGTAGCGGACGGCGTCGATGGGCTCGCGTGTGCCGCCCGCCGTGACGAGCACGCGCACGCCCGCGAGGCTGCGCGCCGTCGCCAGGCGTGCGGCGATCGCCGCCATGATCTCGTCCGGCTCCGCCATCCTCCCCACCCCGACCTCGCCTTCCGCGGTGTCGCCCCTCGCAGGTCCCACCACTTCGACTCCGCGCGCGGCCAGAAGTTGGAGATTCGCGACGGTCGCATCGGCCTCCCACATGCGCGGGTTCATCGCCGGCGCGGCGATCACGGGCCCCGAGAAGGCGAGCGCCGACGCGGTGAGCACGTTCGCGGCCTCGCCGTGCGCGATCCGCGAGAGGGTCGTCGCCGAGAGGGGCGCAATGCACAGGAGGCCGGCGTGGGACGACGCGTCGAGGTGCGGGAACACCTCCGTCCCGCCGTCGACGACGACCGGCCGCCGCGACAGGGCCGCGAACGTCGTCGGGCCGACGAAGCGCTGCGAGTCGGGCGTCTGCACGACCTGCACGTCGTGGCCGCCGCGCACGAGCATGCGCACGAGCTCGCACGTCTTGTACGCCGCGATCCCACCGCAGACGCCGATCAGGATCATGGCCGTAGTGTCGCCGCCCGGGGGTGCGGGCCGCAACACGACGGAGGCCACGGTGTCGCCACAATCACCTGATACCCGATCGGAGCGCCTCCGCGTCCGGGCCGGCGCGCGGGTCTCGGCCAATCGGCGTCCGCGCTGGATGCCAATTGGGTTCCCGGGCGCCGCGCGCCACTCGATGCGGTCTCGGCACACGCCGTGACCCACACGCGACGAGCTCTGCGCCACGATTGGGGCATGGCCGTCCCCACCCTCCACCAGGCCCACGGTGTGCCGGTCAGCGCCGGTCTGCGCGATCTGCGCGGACCGCACGCGCGGACGCACGGTCAGCCTGCGGCTCACGCACGGGATCACGATCTGGCTGTGTGCGGCACACGCCTCGCCCGAGTTCCAGTGCCGCCGGGACGGCCGCGACTTCGTCGAGACGTTGCAGCGACTGTGGCAGGCCCACGGGTGTCTCACGGCCGCTCGTCGCCGTGCTCTCGCTGCGCATCTCGACCTCCTCACGGACCCACATGAGCGCAGGCGGCCCGGCTCCTACACGTGGGCCGACCTCCGCCTCCGGGCCGAGGCGGAGTTCGCGCTCGGGCGATCGCCCGCGGCGACCATCGCCCGCCTGCGGGCGGAGTACGCCGGTGGGCTCGCGGTGCCGCCGAGCGTGCGCACGATGCAGCGCTGGCACCGCGAGCGGCGCTGGCTCTCAGCCCCCGCTGATGGCCGAGATGACGTCGACGCGGGAGTCGGCCCGAAGCGCCGTGCCGAGCTCGGCGCGCTCCCGGTCGACGTACACGTTCACGTGCCGGCGCAGCGCCGGGCCCCGGCTCGCACAGCCGGTCGCGGATGCCGGGCCAGCGCTCGTCGAGCCGGTCGATCGCCTCGTCCACGGTCGCCGCCTCGACGTCGAGCCGGCGGGGCAGGTCGGCGAACACGGTCGGCAGCGTGACCGGAAGGTGGAGGTCGGCCATCAGCCGATCACCGCCACCTCGACGGAGGCGATGCCGGGCAGGTAGCTCGCGATCTCGTTCCAGCTCTCGCCCTCGTCGGCGCTTGCGAACACCTGGCCGGTGCTCGTGCCGAAGTAGAGGCCCGGCGAGTCGAGGTCGTCGATCGCCATCCCCTCGCGCAGCACGCCGAGGTGCGCGTTTTGCTGCGGGCAGCCCGTGGTCGAGCCGGCGCCACGACGAGCCGGCGTCGCCCGTGCGCCAGACCGACGCGTGCCCGTCCGGCATGCAGCGGGTATGGCCCGGGGTCGAGCGGGATCACGTAGAAGCTGTCGCGATCGTGCGGGTGCGCCGCCGCCGCGAAGCCGAAGTCGCACGGCAGCCCCTCGGTGATCTCGGTCCACGAGCGGCCGCCGTCGTCGGAGCGGTGCATGCCGCAGTGGTTCTGCTGGTAGAGGCGGTCGTGGTCGACCGGCGACATCACCAGCTTGTGGACGCAGTAGCCGATCTCGGGATCCTCGAGCGGCCACGTCGGCCCGCAGGCCGCGGTTGCGCGGCGTCCACGAGCCGCCGTTGTCCGTCGTCTCGAAGATGCCGAACCCCTGCACGATCGCCCAGAAGCGGTCGGCGTTGTCGGGATCGGGCAGGAGGCCGGCCATGCCGAGATGCCCGGGCGGCTGGTTCTCGGGCTTGTTCCAGTCGTCGCGTCCCGGCTGGCCGTCGAGCGTCGACATCAGCGACCAGGTGGCGCCGCCGTCGCGGCTCTCGAAGAGGCCGGCCGCCTCGGCGCCCGCGACCACGCGGCCGTGTGCCGCCATCAGCCCGGACACCTTCGAGAGCTTGCAGCTCGCCCTCCTCGCCGTAGCCGAGGCCCTCGCTCGAGAGCTGCCCACGTCTCGCCGAGGTCGGCGCTGCGCCAGATGCCGGCGCCGTGCCACTCGCTCGCCGCGGCGGCGTAGATCGTGCCCGACTCCGCGTCGTACACGGCGTGGTAGATCGGCCAGCCGTCGCAGAACGGCCCGCGCACGTTCCAGTCGCGCCGCTCCTCGTCGCTCTCGAGGATGAAGCAGCCCTTCCGCGTTCCCACCATCAGCACGACCTGCGTCGCCATCAGCACACCTCCCGGTCCGGGTTTCTGGAGATCTGACTCTCGCCCCGTGCCCGAACTCATCGGTGCGCGGCTACTCCTTGGCGGTCGGCGAGACCTTGAGCTGGCCCTGCGCGATCTCCTCGAGCGCCATCGTCAGGAAGTTCTTCGAGCGCGACTCGACGAGCGGCGGCGAGAAGCTCTCGAAGCTGCCCTCGCCGAGCTGGTGGTGGTAGTCGTTGATCTGGCGCGTGCGCCGCGCGGCGGCGATCACGAGCGCGTACTTGCTGTCGACCTTGGCCAGCAGGTCGTCGATCTTGGGGTAGATCATCGGTGCTCCTCAGCGTCCATCGCCGCCCGCATCAGCTCCGCCAGGTCGGCGGCGGCGCGGTCGACGTCGTCGTTTGTGATCACGTGGTCGAACTCGGGTCTTGCCTCTAGCTCCTCGGCCGCGATCCGCAGCCGGTCGCAAACCTCGTCTTCGGTGTTCTGCCGGCGGCCGCGCAGCCGGGCCTCGAGGTCGGCCATCGTCGGAGGGGCGACGAACACGAAGACTGCGTCCGGCATCTGCCGCCTGATCTCACGAGCGCCGGCGACCTCGATCTCGAGGACGACGCTCGCGCCGTCTCCGAGCCGCTGCAGAACCTCGCTGCGCAGCGTGCCGTACCGGTTCCCCGCGTAGGATACATGCTCGAGGAAGTCGCCCGCCTCGACGCGCCGCTCGAACTCCGCGGCGGACAGGAAGTGGTACTCGCGCCCGTCCCGCTCGTCCTTGCGCGGCGGGCCGCGTCGTCGCCGACGTCGCGAGCTCCGCCCCCGGGACGAGCTGCCGCGCCCGCGCGATCAGCGTTCCCTTGCCGACGCCCGACGGGCCGGCCACGACGAACAGGCGGCCGCTCACCGACGCCCCCTGCGGCGCGCGGTCAGGCGCGGAACAGGTCGAGCAGCTCGCCGCGCTGGCGGTCGGACAGGCCGCCGACGGTCTTGCTCTGGCTGATGCGGCACTGGGTCAGCAGCCGGGTCGCCTTGACGCGCCCGAGCCGGGGGACGGCCACCAGCATGTCGTACACCTTGGCCGTCAGCACCTCGTCGGGCGGCTCCGCGATCACGTCGCCGATCCGCACCCGCCCCGCCTTGAGGTCGCGCTTGAGCTGCGCTCTCCGCACCCGGATGTGGTTCGCCCGGTTGAGTGCTTCCATGCGCTGATCGAGCGACCGGGAGGGTGTCTGGGAGAGGGTGCTGGTTGTCATGGTAGGGGGCGATTATACCCGTGGGAGAGCCGCGTGCAACCACGAGAAAACGGGATGAAAAGGCGAAATTCGCGCCCAAAACGCTCAAGCTCGAGTTGAGCTTGATACCTGTGGATGCGCGACGCCGACGAGATCGCCGATCCTGCGCGCGCCGTGACGGCGCAGAAGCTCGCCGAAGCTCGGGCAGCACCCGTCCGGGTAGCTCCGGGTCGGCGAAGAGCGAGGTGCCAATTCCTACCAGGCTTGCGCCGGCGGCGAGAAACTCGATGCAGTCCTGCGCATTCGCGACGCCGCCCATGCCGATGATCGGCAGGCCCGGTCGCCGCCCACGCGTGGTAGACCGCGTGCAGCCCGACCGGCTTCACAGCCGGGCCGGACAGGCCGCCGCCGCCCCCGCCGAGCAGCGGCTCGAGCCGGTCGCGGTCGATGGCGATGCCGCGCACGGTGTTGATCAGGACGAGGCCGTGGGCGCCGCCCTCGGCCGCCGCCGTCGCGATCGCCGCGACGTCCGCGACGCTCGGGCTGAGCTTCACGAGCACCGGCACGTCGGTCTCGGCGCGGCAGCGCTCGACCAGCGCGCGCGTCTCGCCCGCGTCGGTGCCGATCGAGATGCAGCCCGACTCGACGTTGGGGCACGACACGTTGAGCTCGATCGCCGCGACCGCCGGGTGCGGCGCCGATCCGCGCGACGGCGGTGGCGTACTCGGAGGGCGACCAGCCGCCGACGCTCGCGAACACCGGGACGCCGAGGTCGCCGAGACGGGGCAGGTGCTCGGCGCAGAAGGCGTCGAGGCCGGGGTTCGCGAGGCCGATCGAGTTCACCATCCCGGCGGGCGTCTCGGCGATGCGCGGCGGCGGGTTGCCCGCCCGCGGGTGCAGCGTGACCGTCTTCGTGACGAACGCGCCGAGCCCGAGCGTCCCGGCCGTGAGCGCGTCGAGCGTGCCCGAGCCGTTCACGAGCGGGTTCTGCGAGCTCGATGCCGCAGAGCTCGGTGCGCAGGTCAGGCGAGGACACGGCTCGCCTCCACCACCGGCCCCTCGACGCACAGCCGCTTCCAGACGCCGTCGATGCGCACGGCGCATCCGTAGCAGGCGCCGAACCCGCACGCCATCGCCGCCTCCATCGCCAGCTGGCAGGGCACGTCGTGCTCGGCGCAGAGCGCCGCGACGGCCTGCGAGCATGCGGTCGGGCCCGCACGCATAGACGGTCGCGCGCGCCGGCAGCAGCCGGGCGAGCGGCTCGGTGACGAGCACCGGGTCGAGCACGACCGTCGCGGCGGGATCGACGAGCGCCGCGCAGACCGCGTGGGCGGCGGTGCGGAAGCCGAGCACGGTGCGCACCGCTCCGCCCGGTGCCAGCCGGCGGTGGAGCCACGGCAGGATGGCGGCGCCGATGCCGCCGCCGACCAGGATCGCGTCGCCGTCCGCCGGCCGGAAGCCCTGCCCGAGCGGGCCGAGCACCGAGACCGACCGCGCGGCCGCGAGCGCCCGCGTGCCCTCGCCGCGCACGTCGAGCAGGAAGGCGAGCTCGCCGTCGCCCGCCCATGCCGCCGACACGGCCCGCGGCAGGTACGCGCCGGCGGGCTGCGGCTCGGCGCGGAGCATGAAGAACTGGCCGGGGACGCCCGCGTCGCCGCCGTCGTCGCGCAGCCGCAGGAGCGTGTAGGCGCCGACCGCCTCGACCGCCGCGACCGGCAGGCTACGCGCCGGCGGGGGCGGCACCGAAGGCCTCGTACTCGTGCAGGTCCTGCAGCGCCACCGGCTCGACCGCCTGCGCCTGGGCGATCGACTGGACCGCGGCCGAGGCGCCCGCCATCGTGGTGATGCAGGGGACGCGGTGGGTGATCGCGGCCGCCCGGATCTCGTAGCCGTCGACGCGCGTCCCGCGACCGCCGGGCGTGTTGATGACGAGCTGGATGCCGCCGTCGCGGACGAGGTCGACGACGTTCGGCGAGCCCTCGACCACCTTGCGCACCGTCTCGACCGGGATGCCGATGCGGCGCAGCGCGCGGGCGGTGCCCGCCGTCGCGACGAGGTCGAACCCGAGCGACTGCAGCAGCGCTGCCAGCATGGTCGCCGCCGGCTTGTCCCGGTCGCGCACCGAGAGGAACGCCGCGCCGCTGCGCGGGAGCGGGCGGCCGGCGGCGCGCTCGGCCTTGCTGAACGCCGTCGGGAAGTCCGGCCCGATCCCCATCACCTCGCCGGTCGAGCGCATCTCCGGGCCGAGCGTCGGGTCGGCGCCGACGAAGCGCTGGAACGGCAGCACCGCCGCCTTCACGCTCGTGTGGTCGACCTCGCCCTCGGCCAGGTCGATCGGCAGCCCGAGCGCCGCCCGGCAGGCGGCGCCGACCAGGTCGCGTCCGGTCGCCTTGGACACGAACGGGACGGTGCGCGACGCGCGCGGGTTGGCCTCGATCACGTAGACGGCCGATCCCTGCACCGCGAACTGGACGTTGATCAGCCCGCGCACACCGAGCGCCTCGGCGATCGCCGCGGTCTGACGGCGCAGGTCGTCCTCGACCCGCTCGCCCAGGGACATCGCCGGGATGACGCAGGTCGAGTCGCCGGAGTGCACGCCCGCCTCCTCGACGTGCTCCATGATCGCCCCGATGACCGTGCGCTCGCCGTCGCAGATCGCGTCGACGTCGACCTCGATCGCGTCGTCGACGAACCGGTCGACGAGCGACCCCGGCTGCACCGGCCCGGCCCGCAGCGACGCGTCGTCGTCGCAGATGCGCATCTCGCGGCCGCCGAGCACGTAGCTCGGCCGCACGAGCACCGGGTAGCCGATGCGGTTGGCGATCGTCGACCGCCTCGTCGGCGTCGGCGGCGATCCCCCAGTCCGGCGCGCGCAGCTCCGAGCTCGGCCAGCACCCGCCCGAACCGCTCGCGATCCTCGGCGACGTCGATGGCGGCGAACGGCGTGCCGAGGATCGGCACGCCGGCCTGCTTCGAGCCGGCGCGCCAGCCGCAGCGGCGTCTGGCCGCCGAACTGGACGACGACGCCGACGCGGCTGCTCGCGCTCGACCACCTCGAGCACGTCCTCGACCGTCAGCGGCTCGAAGTAGAGCCGGTCGGAGGAGTCGGCGTCGGTCGAGACCGTCTCGGGGTTGCAGTTGATCATCACCGCGTCGTATCCGAGCTGGCGGAACGTCTGGGCGGCGCGCACGCAGCAGTAGTCGAACTCGATCCCCTGCCCGATCCGGTTCGGCCCCGCGCCGAGGATGACGATCGACTGCCGCTGCGCCGGGGCGAGCTCGTCCTCCTGCTCGTAGGCCGAGTAGAAGTACGGCGCCTGCGCCTCGACCTCGGCGGCACAGCTGTCGACCGCCTTGTAGACGGGACGCACGCCGAGGGCGAGGCGCATGCCGCGCACCGTCTCCTCGTCGCACCCGGCCAGCTCGGCGATGCGGGCGTCGGCCAGGCCGAGCTCCTTGATCCGCCGCCACTCGGTCTCGACCAGCGCCTCGAGCGGCGTGCGGATGAGCATGCGCTCGGTGTGGGCGATGCGCTCCCACTCGTCGAGGAACCAGAGGTGCACCGACGACTCGGCGGCGAGCGCGGCCGGGATCGTCGCCGGCGGTCAGGCGGCCCTGGATCGCGTCGAAGCGGTCCCACTCCGCCTCGGCCACCGAGCCCGACGTGCGCGGGCGGTGGTCGAGCTCGCGCGAGCGCATCGCCTTCCCCCACGCCTCGGCGAACGTGCGGCCGATGCCCATCACCTCGCCCACCGACTTCATCTGCGTCGTCAGGCCCGTGTCGGCGCCCGGGAACTTCTCGAACGCGAACCGGGGCAGCTTGACGACGACGTAGTCGAGCGTCGGCTCGAACGCGGCCGGCGTCGTGCGGGTGATGTCGTTCGGGATCTCGTCGAGCGTGTAGCCGATGGCGAGCTTGGTCGCGACCTTGGCGATCGGGTAGCCCGTGGCCTTGGACGCCAGCGCGGAGGAGCGCGACACGCGCGGGTTCATCTCGATCACGACCAGGTCGCCGCTCTCGCGGTTCAGGGCGAACTGGACGTTCGAGCCGCCCGTCTCGACCCCGACCGCGCGGATCACGTCGGCCGACGCGTCGCGCAGCTTCTGGTACTCGCGATCCGACAGCGTCTGCGCCGGCGCGACCGTGGCCGAGTCGCCGGTGTGGACGCCCATCGGGTCGACGTTCTCGATCGAGCACACGATGATGACGTTGTCGTTGCGGTCGCGGATCACCTCGAGCTCGAACTCGCCCCACCCGGCCACCGACTCCTCGAGCAGCACCTGGCCGATCGGGCTCTCGCGCAGCCCGCGGGTCACCATCGCCTCGAGCTCGTCCGGCGTGCGGGCGAAGCCGCCGCCGTGCCCGCCGAGCGTGAACGCGGGCCGGATCACCAGGGGCAGCCGCAGGTGGCCGGTCGCGAGCGCGGCGTGGGCGTCGCCCATGCAGGTGACGATCGCGCTCGCCGGGACGCGGAGTCCGACCTGCGCCATCGTCTCGGCGAAGAGCTCGCGATCCTCGGCACGGCGGATGGCGTCGTAGGAGGCGCCGATCAGCTCCACCCCGAGCTCGTCGAGGATGCCCGCCGCGTGCAGGTCGGACGCGAGGTTGAGCGCGGTCTGGCCGCCGAGCGTCGGCAGCAGGGCATCGGGCCGCTCCCGGCGCAGCACCGCCGCCGCGCCCTCGACGTCGAGCGGCTCGAGGTAGGTGCGGTCGGCCCAGCCGCCGTCGGTCATGATGGTCGCCGGGTTCGAGTTGATCAGCACCGTGCGCAGCCCCTCGTCGCGCAGCACGCGCAGCGCCTGGCTGCCGGAGTAGTCGAACTCGCACGCCTGCCCGATCACGATCGGGCCGGAGCCGATCACGGCGACGCTCGAGATGTCGGAGCGCCTAGGCAACGGCCCTTGGGGCAGCCTGTGCCAGGCGCATGACGAAGCCGGTCAGCGTGTCGCGGGCGTCGTGCGGGCCCGGGCTGGCCTCGGGGTGGAACTGCACCGACGACACGGGCAGGCCCGTCAGCTCGAGCCCCTCGACGGTGCCGTCGTAGAGCGAGGTGTGCGTGACGCGCGCGCGGCCGAAGCGGGTGTCGAACTCGCGGCCCGCGTCGGGCGGCCGCACCGCGAAGCCGTGGTTCTGCGCCGTGACGAGCACGCGGCCGGTGTCGAGCTCGAGCACGGGGTGGTTGGCGCCGCGGTGGCCGAAGCGCAGCTTGAACGTCTGCAGGCCGATCGCCTGGCCGAGCAGCTGGTGGCCGAGGCAGATCCCGAGCAGGGGCACGTCGCCGACCAGGTCGCCGACGACCTCGACGCAGCGGGGCAGCGCCGCCGGGTCGCCGGGGCCGTTCGCGAGCACGATGCCGTCGGGGTGCACGGCGAGCACGTCGGCCGCCTCGCAGTCCCACGGGAACACCGTCACGCGCGCCCCGCTCTCGCGCAGGATGCGGACGATCGACGACTTGACCCCGTAGTCGAGCACCGCGACGTGGGCGCGCTCGGGGCCGAGCGCCGGCGCGCTCTCGGGCTCCCGGCGCGAGACGCCGGCCGCGAGCGCCCGGCCGAGCATGGCCGGCTCGCCGCGCACCAGCTCGAGCACCTCGGCGATCGCGGCGGTGCCGGTCGAGACCGCCCCGCGCACCGACCCGCCGTCGCGCAGACGGCGGGTGATCGCGCGCGTGTCGACCCCCTGCAGGCCGACGATGCCGCGCTCGGCCAGCCAGTCGGAGAAGCCCGCGCGCCCGTTCGGCGTCGCGTTTCGGCCCTCGCGCACGATCACGGCCCGCGCCGCCGGGACGTCTGACTCCGAGGCGTCGGTCTCGACGCCGTAGTTGCCGATCATCGGCTGGGTGAAGGTGATCAGCTGGCCCGCGAACGAGGGGTCGGTGACGACCTCCTGGTAGCCGGTCATCGACGTCGTGAACACGACCTCGCCGACGGCGATCCCGTGGGCGCCGTAGGGCCGGCCGCGGTGCACGGTGCCGTCCTCGAGCACGAGGAAGGCCGACATCAGCGCCGCTCCCGGCTCACGCCACCGCCTCGATCAGGCGGTGGGCGACGCGGCCGCGAGCGACCGTCAGGCGGCACACGCCGCGCAGCGTCTGGCCGGCGAACGCCGAGTTGCTCGAGCGCGACGCGTACGGTGGCTCGACCCGCCGCGTGGCGGCGAGGTCCCACACCGCCAGGTCGGCCGGGCGGCCGACGGCGAGCATCGGCGCCGGCAGCCCGAACGCGGCCGCGGGGCCGGCCGACATGCGCTCGATCACGGTCTGCAGCGGCAGCAGGCCCGGCTCGACGAGGTGCGTGTAGACGGCCGCGAAGGCGGTCTCGAGCCCGATCACCCCGAACGGCGCCTCCTCGAAGGGGGCGTCCTTCTCGTGGTCGCGGTGCGGTGCATGGTCGGTCGCGATGCAGTCGAGCGTCCCGTCGGCGAGCGCCTCGATCAGCGCCGCCCGATCGGTGGCCGACCCGAGCGGCGGGTTCATCTTCGCGGTCGCCGGGTCGAGGCTCCGCACCGCCTCGTCGGTCAGGCACAGGTGGTGCGGCGTGACCTCGGCCGACACCTGCGCCCCGAGCGTGCGCGCGCGCCGGATCTCGGCGACCGACTCGGCCACCGACACGTGGCAGATGTGCAGCGGCGCGCCCTCGTGCCGGGCGATGCCCAGGTCGCGCGCGATCATGGTGCTCTCGGCCACGGCCGGCCAGCCGTGCAGGCCGAGCTCGGCCGAGACGGCGCCCTCGTGCATCTGGCCCCGGGCCGAGAGCGAGGTGTCCTCCTCGTGCAGGGCCAGCCGCAGCCCCGTGACGGAGCTGTACTGGAGCGCGCGGCGCAGGATGCCGGCGTCGGCCACCGGCCGGCCGTCGTCCGAGAACGCGGCGGCGCCGGTGGCGGCGAGCTCGCCCATCTCGCTCAGGCTGCGCCCCTGCTGGCCGCGTGTGATCGCGCACATGAACCCGGTCGCGATGACGGCGTCGGCCCGGGCCTGGTCGATCAGCCCGGCGAGCACCGCGGCGGAGTCGACCACCGGCGAGGTGTTCGGCATCGCCAGGATCGCGACGAAGCCGCCGGCCGCGGCCGCGCGCGTTCCCGAGGCGATGTCCTCCTCGTCCTCGTCCCCCGGCGTGCGCAGGTGCACGTGCGGGTCGACCAGGCCGGGCGTGATCGTGAGCCCGGCCGCGTCGATCGTCTCGCAGTCGGGGTCGTGCAGGTCGGCGCCGATCTCGGCGATACGGCCATCCTCGATGCGCACGTCGACGGCGTCGCCGTGGAAGCCGGCGGTCGGGTCGACCAGCCGGCCGCCGGCGATCACGATGCTCGCGGGTGCCGCGTCGGCCAGGAACAGGCGCTCGGTCATCACGCCACCTCCTGGCCCGCGGCGACCGGAGCGGCGGCGGACACGGGCCGGAGCCCGGCGCGCGCGTCGGCCGGGCCGGGGCCGGCCAGCAGGTCGTAGAGCACCGCCATCCGCACGACGAGGCCGGCGCGCACCTGGTCGATCACTGCCGAGTTGGCGCCGTCGGCGACGTCGCCAGCGATCTCGACGCCGCGGTTCATCGGCCCCGGGTGCATGACGAGCTGGCCCGGGCGGACGCGGGCGCTCGTGACGCCCCAGAGGGCGGAGTACTCGCGCAGCGACGGCACGTAGGCCTCGCCCTCGGCCATGCGCTCGCGCTGCATCCGCAGGACGTAGACGACGTCGGCGTCGGCGATGGCGGCGATGTCGTGGCTGACCTCGACGCCGAGGCTCGTCGCATCGCGCGGGATCAGCGTCGGCGGCCCGACCAGCGTCACCCGTGCGCCCATCATGCGCAGGCCCTGGATGTTCGAGCGGGCGACGCGCGAGTGGCTGACGTCGCCGACGATGGCGACGTGCAGCGCGTCGAGCGGGCCGCGGGCGGCGCGCATCGTGTACAGGTCGAGCAGGCACTGGGTGGGATGCTGGTGGCAGCCGTCGCCGGCGTTCACGACGTGGGCGTCGGTCGCCTGGGTCACGCGCGCGGCGGCGCCGACGGCGGCGTGGCGGATCACGATCACGTCGGGGTCGTAGGCCGAGAGCGTCTGCACCGTGTCGCGCAGCGACTCGCCCTTGTCGACGCTCGAGCCGGCCGCCTTCAGGCTGACGACGTCGGCCGAGAGCCGCTTGGCCGCGAGCTCGAACGACGAGCTCGTGCGGGTGGACGCCTCGAAGAAGACGGTCATCACGGTGCGCCCGCGCAGGGTGGGCACCTTCTTGAGGTCGCGGTGCATGACCGCCTCGAAGCCCTCGGCGGTCTGGAGGATGCGGTCGACGTCGGCGCTCGTCGAGGTCGGCGACCGAGATCAGGTGGCGGCGCGGCTGCGGGTTCTGCGGTGGGTAGAGCTCCACAATGCTCCTATCTCGGGTGGATGAGCACGACGCGGTCGACCTCGTCGACCTCGATCAGCTCCACGTTGACCCGCTCGTCGCGGGCGGTGGGCAGGTTCTTGCCGACGTAGTCGGGGCGGATCGGCAGCTCGCGGTGGCCGCGGTCGACCAGCACCGCGAGCTGCACCCGCTGCGGCCGGCCGTAGTCGAAGAGCGCCTCGATCGCGGCCCGGATCGTGCGGCCGGTGTAGAGCACGTCGTCCACGATCACCACCGACTTGCCCTCGAGCGGGAAGTCGAGCCGGGTCGCCTTGACGACCGGCTGCGGATGGGCGCGCTGCTCGCCCGTGCGGACGGCGACGTCGTCGCGGTAGAACGTGATGTCGAGCGCGCCGGTCGCGGGCGCGACCCCGGCGAACTGCTCGATCAGTGCCCGCAGGCGCTGGGCGATCGTGACGCCGCGGGTGTAGATCCCGACGAGCGCGAGCTGGGAGATGTCGGGGTGGCCCTCGACGATCTCGTGGGCGATGCGGCGAAGCGTGCGCTGGAGGTCGTCCTCGCTCAGCAGCAGGCGCTCTGCCTCGGTGGCTTGCATGCACATTCTCCTTCCCGGCCTCACTGGGCGCGGACTTAAAGGTGGCCTTCGGCCGTGACGCCGCATCACGGCGCCGACGGAGACGATACCAGCAGCGGCGGATGGAGCCGGCCGGCGTGGGAAGCTTCGCCGATGGAGGCGCTCCTCGCAGACCTCGCCCGCGCTCGCATCGGCGCCACCTTCAACCAGTATGCCGAGGCCGGGCCCGACGACGTGCCCGGGGCGGCCGCGATCCGGCTCGCGAACCTGCGCGCCTACCTGGCCGAGCGCGCCGGTGCCGATGTGGTCGCCCTCGGCGAGGCGGGCGGATACCAGGGCATGCGCTGGTCGGGGATCGCGTTCACCTCCGAGCGCGACCTGGCCCGCTGGGGCGACCCGTACCGGCCGACGTGCGCCGCCCGCAGCTGGAGCGAGCCCTCCGGCACGATCGTGCACCGGGTGCTCGGCGAGCTCGATGCCGAGCACCGCGTGATCCTGTGGAACACCGTCCCGACCCACCCGCACCGCCCGGGCGCGCCGCTCTCGAACCGGCGCCCGGCGGTCGCCGAGGTCGAGGCCGGCGCCGAGCTCGCCCGCCGGCTGATCGCGCTCGTGCGGCCGCGCACGGTGGTCGCCGTCGGCCGGATCGCCGAGTCGGTGCTCGGCGACGACGCCACGTACGTGCGTCACCCGGCCAACGGCGGCGGCGCGGCCTTCGCCGCGGGGATGCGCGCGATCCTGCGTTGAGGCGCCTCGCTACTCGCGCGTCGCTGTCAGAAGCGCCCACTCGAGCGAGTAGTCGAACGTGTCGAGACCCGCCGCCACGTCGCGCTCGATCCGGGCCAGGCCGTCCGCGTACTCGGCCGGGTCGACCAGGTGCAGGGTCGAGATGTAGCGGCCGCGCACGCGCTCGAGCACGTCGGCGGCCGCGGCGTGGACCGGCTGGCTGATGCGCTCGACGGCCGCGTCCGTGAACCCCGCGGCGGCAAGCTCCGCGGCGAGCACGGCGGGGTCGGGAAAGCGCGCCCGGTCGATCGCGGGGATCGACGGGAAGTACGGGTTCAGGAAGAACCGCTCGAAGTGCTCGCGCGCGAACGTCGCGATCGCGAGCCGTCCGCCCGGTCGAAGCACCCTCGCGGCCTCGCGCAGCGCACCGGGCCGGTCGGGCAGCGTGTGCACGACCAGGTGCATGTGCACGGCGTCGAACCAGCCGTCCCGGAACGGCAGGTGCTCGGCCGTGCCCTGCTTCCAGCCGATGCCGCGTGCATCCGGCCGCGCCCGCGCCCGGCGCAGCATCTCGGCCGAGGGATCGACGCCCCACACGCGGCCCCCGAGCCGGTGCTTGGCGAAGGCGGCGAAGCGTCCGGTGCCGCAGCCGATGTCGAGCAGCCGGTGCGGCTCGTGCAGGGCGGCGATGGTGTGCTCGGTGAGCTCCTCCCACGCCTCCCCCGCCGGGCGCAGGCGGTCGTATTCAGCCGCCAGGGGGTCGAAGTCCAACGTCACCCCGCCGGTGCGGGCGCGGGCGCAGGCGCCGGGAGGCGCTCGCCGTTTCGCAGCAGGTGCGGGCGGTCGCGCTCGGGGAGCGGCAGGTCGACCGTGTCGAAGTCGCGCGGGACGACGGTGTCCGCGAACTCCGCCGCCGCCTCGGCGGCGATCTCGCGCCCGAGGTAGCGAGTCGAGATGTGCGTGAGCGCGAGCAGGTGCACGCCGGCGTCACGGGCGAGCCGCGCGGCCTGCAGCGCGGTCGTGTGGCCCGTCTCGGCTGCGCGGTCGCGCTCCTCCTCGAGGAACGTCGCCTCGTGCACGAGCAGGTCGGCGCCGAGCGCGGCCTCGAAGAGCGGCCGGCACGGGCGCGTGTCGCCGGAGAAGACGATGCGGCGGCCGGGACGGGCCGTGCCGACGACGTCTTCCGGCGAGACCGTCGCGCCCGAGTCGAGCGTGACCGCCTGGCCGTGCTGGAGCTGCCCGAACATCGGACCCTCGGGAACGCCCAGGCGGCGGGCGGCCTCGAGGTCGAACCGCCCGGGGCGGTCGTCCTCGACCACCGCGTAGCCGAAGCTCTGGATCCCGTGGTCGGTCGGGATCGCGTCGATGCGGTAGCCGTCGTGGTCGAGCCGCTCGCCCGGCCGCAGCTCGATCAGCTCGAACCGGTACGGCAGCCGCCCGATCACGGGGTCCATCGTGGCCATCAGCGCGCGCAGCCCGGGTGGCCCGTACAGGCGCAGTGGTGCCTCGCGCGCCCGCAGGCCGTACGTCTTCAGCAGCCCGGGGAGGCCCAGGAAGTGGTCGGCGTGGCAGTGGGTGAGCAGGATCTCGTCGACATCGACGAGGCCGGCCCCGGAGCGGAGCAGCTGCCGCTGGGTGCCCTCGCCGCAGTCGATCAGGATGCGATCGCCGCCGCGCCGGACCAGGTAGGCGGCCAGGCCGCGCCGCGACGTCGGCGCAGACGCCGCCGTCCCCAGGAAGAGCACGCTCAGATCCATCGCCGGATTGTACGGAGGGCACCCGCTCGGCGGGCGTCGGGTAGGTTTGCACGGCGGTGCACGACGTCTACATCTCCGCCGACATCGAGGCAGACGGCCCCATCCCCGGCCGCTACTCGATGCTGTCGTTCGGCCTCGCCGTTGCCGGGCGCTTCGACGGCCGCACGTTCTCGCCGGCCGATCCCGCCGCCGCGACCTTCTACCGCGAGCTGCGGCCGGTCAGCGATGAGTTCGACCCGGGTGCCGTCGCCGTCACGGGCCTCGACCGCGCGCGGCTTCAGGCCGCCGGCGCCGACCCTGCGGCCGCGATGGCCGAGGCCGCGGCCTGGGTCGGCGAACAGGCGGGTGGCGATCGCCCGGTCATGGTCGGCTACCCGATCGTGTTCGACTGGATGTTCATGCACTGGTACTTCGTGCGCTACGTCGGCCGATCGCCGTTCGGCTTCTCGGGCGCGCTCGACATGAAGACGATCTATCAGCAGAAGGCGCGCGTGCCGCTCGACCGCGCCGGGCGCGACGACCTGCCGCCCGTGCTGCGTTCGTCACGCGCACACACCCACAACGCGTGCGACGACGCGATCGAGCAGGCCGAGATCTTCGCGCGCCTGTTCGAGTGGCCGGGGTCGGCCTGACGCCCTCTACGCCGGCTCGGCGTCGCGATAGGGGTCGAACCGCGTCTGCTCGTGCGCCTCGCCCATGACCGCGCGGGCGCGGCGAAGAAACACGTCGAGCGAGAACGGCGGGGGCGCCTCGCCGTCGACGACGAGCCGGAGCAGCCGCAGCGGCGTCGGCTCGTCGGGAACCGGATCCGGCTCGACCGGCGCTCGCCGGGCCGCCCGCCACTCGTCCAGCGATACGACCGGCGCACTGGGCGCCGGGGCGAGCGTCATACGACGGGCCGTGTTCACGGGAGCACCAGCACCTGGCCGGACACGATCACCGCGTCGTGGATGTCGTTGGCCTGCTCGATGCGGTAGACCGCGTCGCGAGGGTCCGAGTTGGGATAGGCGCGCTCGGCGATCGACCAGAGCGTCTCCCCCGACCGCACCGCATGGCGATGCGGATGCGACGCGCCGCTGCTCGGAGCCGCGTAGCCCATCACGAGGGCGAGAGCACACGCGCTCGCTGCGAGGAGCGTGAGCAGGCGGCGGATGTCGAGTGAGACGAACATGTGTTCGGTGAGAATAGCGAACAGGTGTTCGGTTGTCAAGGATGCAGGTGCCTGGCTGCCGGAATCGCCTCCCCGGGCCCGTTAGGGTGGCCCGGACGGCAGTTGACCCTCCGCTTCGCCCACCGCAGCCTTGCCCTGGACGGCCCGCCGCGCACGATGGGCATCGTCAACGTCACCCCCGACTCGTTCTACGACAAGGGGGCGACCGCGACGCCCGACCGTGCGATCGCGCGCGGCCTCGAGCTCGCCGCCGCGGGCGCCGGGCTGATCGACGTCGGCGGCATGACGGCGCAGCCGGGTCGCATCCTCACCGAGGACGAGGAGATCGCCCGGATCGAGCCGGTCGTGCGCGCGCTCCGCTCGGTCCTCGACATCCCGATCTCGGTCGACACCTACCGGGCGGGCGTCGCCGACGCAGCGCTGCGCGCGGGCGCCGACCTCGTGAACGACCACACCGGCCTCTCCGATCCGGGCATGGCGGCCGCCGTCGCCGACCACCGGGCCGGGCTCGTCGTCACGCACCTCACGCTCGCCCCGAAGGAGGTGCAGACCGGACGCCAGGCGGTCACCGTGGACGAGATCGCGGCCTTCCTGATCGAGCGGGCCGGGCGCGCGCGTGCCGCCGGCGTCGCCGCCGATGCGATCCTGGTCGATCCCGGGCTCGGCTTCGGCAAGGACACCGCCACCGACCTGGAGACGCTGCGCGCGCTGCCGCGGCTCGCGGCTCTCGGCTATCCGCTCCTGCTCGCGCCTTCGCACAAGGAGGTGACCGCCGAGCCGCTCGGCCTGCCCGAGTCGGCGCTCGAGGGCACGGCGGCGGTGGTCGCCGTCGCCGCCTACCTCGGCGTCGCCGTGCTGCGCGTGCACGACCTGCCGTTCATGGGCCACGTCGCCACGATGGGCTGGCTGCTCCGCGGAGCCTAGGCCGCGGCTGCGGCGAGGTCGCCGGCGAAGAACGAGGGCAGGAACGCCCCGTCGCGGTAGATGACCTCGCCGTCGGCGTGGATCTCGCCGCCGGAGCGCAGGTCGCACACCATGTCCCAGTGCAGGCCGGAGCGGTTGACGCTGCCCGTGTCGGGGTAGCCGGCGCCGAGCGCCATGTGGCACGTGCCGCCGATCTTCTCGTCGAACAGGATCTGCTTCGTGAACTGGGTGACCTGGTAGTTCGTGCCGATCGCGAACTCGCCGAGCACCGTCGCGCCGGGGTCCATCGCGAGCATCTGCTCGAGGTAGGCGCCGCCGACCGCGGCCTCGGATCGCACGACCCGCCCGTCCTCGAAGCGCAGGCGCACGTCCTGCACCTCGCGGCCGCCCATCACCGCCGGGAACGAGAAGCGCACGTCGCCGGACGTCTCGGACTCGACCGGGCCCGTGAACACCTCGCCGTCGGGGAAGTTGCGCTCGCCGCGCGAGGCGATCCAGGTGCGCCCGCCGACGCCGACCGTGAGGTCGGTGTCCTCGGCGAGCGACGCGCAGCGTCTTCACGCCCTCGAGCTGGTCGGCCAGCGTGCGCAGCTTCGACGCGTAGTCGCGCCAGGCCGCGGCGGGGTCGTCGAGGTGCAGCCAGCCGGCGCGGTAGATGAAGTCGGCGTAGGCGTCGAGCGACATGTCGGCGTCCTGCGCGAAGGCGTCGCACGGGTAGGCGGTCACGCACCAGCGCAGGTCGCCCGCGGCCGACCGCTCCATGAACCGGCCCATGATGGGCTGGGCCGCGCGCGACCGGCGCGCGAGCTTGCCGGGGTCGATGCCCGAGAGCTCGCGCGTGTTCCAGGCGGCGTGGATCGCGATGCGGGCGTCGATCGCGTTCATCTCGTCGAGCGCGTAGGGCGGGCAGGTGGTCGAGCTGGGCGTCACCCGCCGCCGCCGAGATAGGCCTCGTCGACGCCCTGCACCGACGCGCGCACGTGCGGCATCGCCCCGGCCGCGAGCGCCGCGCGGACGATCTCGACGATCAGCGGCTCGGCCAGCTCGGGCCCCTGGATCAGCACGAGGTCGCCCTCGCCGAGCTCGGTCGAGTAGTTCACGATCACGTCGGCCAGCTTCTGCACGCGCGGGTCGGTCACAGGAACCGCCCGTCGCGGTAGATCACGTCGCCGTCGCCGTGCACCTCGCCGCCCGAGCGCAGGTCGCACACCATGTCCCAGTGCAGGCCGGAGCGGTTGTTGCCGCCCGCCTCGGGGAAGGCCATGCCGAGCGCGACGTGGCACGTGCCGCCGATCTTCTCGTCGAAGAGGGTGTCGCGGGTGCCCGACTGGATCTCGTCGTTCAGGCCGAAGGCGACCTCGCCCAGGTAGCGCGCGCCCTCGTCCATGTCGAGCATCTGGCTGAGGTAGCGCTCGCCCTTGGTCGCCTCCTCGCGCACGACCTTGCCCTCCTCGAACCACAGCCGCACGCCGGCGACGTCGTTGCCGTTGTAGGGCGCGTCGAGGCTGAAGGCGATGTGGCCGTGCGTCTTCACCTCGACCGGGCTCGTGAACACCTCGCCGTCGGGGAAGTTCTGGTGGCCGTCGGCGTTCATCCACAGGCGGCCGGAGACGTCGATCGTGAGGTCGGTGTCGGCGCCCGAGGATGCGCAGCTCGCGCACCGCTCTGGAGCCGCTCGGCGATGCTCGCCTGGCGGGCCGACTGCTGCTCCCAGAACGCGATCGGGTTGGCGTCGAGCAGGTGGCCGGCCGAGTAGACGAAGTCCTCCCACTCGGTCAGCGACATCCCGGCGTCCTGCGCGGCGGCGTCGCACGGGAACGCCGTCCCGCACCAGCGCACCTCGCCCTGGGCCTCGCGCTCGAAGAAACGCTCGAAGAGCGGCCGCGTGGCCGCTGACCGGATCGCCTGGCGGCTCGCGTCGATGCCGCTCGCAAAGCGGTTGTTGCGCTGCCCCCAGATGCTCAGCGCGCGCGTCGGCGCCTCGATCTCGATCTGGTCGAGGCGGGTCACCGTCCGCAGCTGCGCATCGCTCGCCTCGGCCAGGAACGTCGCCTGCACCCGCTCGAGCCGCGTGCGCACCATCGGATGGGCGCCGAGCTCGGTCACCTTGCGCACCAGCTCGACGAACAGCGGCTGGGCGAGCGGCGGGCCGTCGATGAGGACGGTGTCGCCCTCGCCCACCTCGAGCGAGTAGCGGCACAGCACGTCGGCCAGCGTGGTCAGTCGGGGGTCGCGCACCGGTCGCGGATACTAGCCCTCGATCGGCGGGAGTGGTGAACTCAGCGCGCCGAGAGCACAGCGTCGAGGATCCGCCCCGCCCCGAACCGCACCGGGTCGTCGGCCACGAGGCCGGTCTCGCGCTCGGTCTCGGCGATGGCCGTCCGGGCGGCGTCCTCGTCGATCCGGTTCGTCTTCAGCGCCACCGCGACGACCGGCGCCGGGCGCACGTGGCGGGCCAGGCGCACGTAGTCGTCGATCAGCCCCGGCAGGCCGCGGATCGGGAAGCGCGGGTTGCCGTCGATCAGCTCGCGCCCTGGCTCGTGCACGAACACGAGCGCGTGCGGCGCCGAGCCGTGCAGCAGCCCGAGGGTCACGCCGGAGTAGGACGGATGGTTGAGCGAGCCCTGGCCCTCGATCCACAGGATCGCCCCGTCGCCGCCGCGCGTGTGGCCCGCGACGACCAGCTCCTCGGCGGCGCCGGCGACGAAGTCGGAGACGACCTGGTCGACCGCGATCCCCCACCCGGCGATCGCGATCCCGGTCTGGCCGGTCGGGCACGAACACCGACGCGATCCCGCGCCGGCGCGCCTCGCGGTCGAGCTCGAGGCAGACCGTCATCTTGCCGAGCGCGCAGTCCGAGCCGACCGTCAGCACCGTGTGGGCGGCGATGTCGAGGTTCGCCCCGGTGGGCACGTCGAGGCCGTCGGGGACGCGGCGCAGGTCGCGCAGCGAGACGCCGGCCAGGGCGGCCGCGTCGGCGATCTCCGCGTCCTCGGTCAGGAACTCGTGCAGGCCGCTCTCGACATCGAGGCCGAGCTCGATCGCGCGCAGGATGCTGCGCCGGAAGACGGGCGGGAGCTTGCCGCCGGCCGGAGCGACGCCGACCAGCATCGTGGTCGGCCCGTGGGCCATGGCGGCGTCGATGTCGGCCACCACGGGCACGTCCGAGCGCATGCCGGGCACATGGTCGGACGCCGACGTGCCCGCGCGGGTCGAGTCGATCACGGCCACCGTCGGCGACTCCGCGTAGCGCATGACTCCGGTCGCCGTCTTGGCCTCCTCGTCGAAGCAGCCCTCGGCCAGCACGACGTAGCGCCGCGGCGCCGTCACGGCCACTGCTCCAGCGGCGTCACGCCGAGGCCGGGGCCGTCGCCGGGCACCACCCGGCCGTCGACGAGCAGCAGGCCGGTGTGGCTGTCGTTCTGTTCAGCAGATGGCCGTCGAGGTCGACGACGTCGACGAGCGGCGAGATCTGGGCCGCCTGGGCGATCCCGAGCGACGACTCGTTCATGCACCCGAGCATCACCTTGAGCCCGAGCGCGCGGGCGGCGTGGATCATGCGCAGCGCCTCGCGGATGCCGCCGGACTTCGTCAGCTTGATGTTCACGCCCGTCTGCGATCTCGCCGCACTTCGGCACGTCCGGCAGCGTGTGGCAGCTCTCGTCGAGCACGATCGGGATCGACAGCGAGCTGTCGTGCAGGCGGCAGTAGCCCTTGTGGTCGCGCGCGGGCAGCGGCTGCTCGATCAGCTCGACGCCGAGCGCCTCGAGCTCGGGCACGAGCTCGACCGTCGAGTGCACCGTCCAGGCCTCGTTCGCGTCGACGCGGATGAGGGCGTCCGGCGCCTGGGCGCGCACCGTGCGCACGCGCTCGAGGTCGCCCGGCCCGCCCACCTTGATCTTGAGGGCGTGGTAGGACGCGGCGGCGGCCGCGCGCCGGGCCGTGCCCTCGACCGTGTCGATCGAGATCGTGTAGCTCGTCGGCGGCGGTGCCGGATCCAGGCCGAGGATGCGCCAGAGCGGCTGGCCGCAGATCTTTCCGAGCAGGTCGTGCAGCGCGCCGTCGACCGCGCACTTGGCCGCCATCTCGCCCGGGATCGCGCCGACGCGGCCGAGGATCGCCTCGGTCGCGAGCGGGTCGTCGCCGAGCAGGGGCTCCACCTGCTCGAGGAAGGCCATCGCGCTTGCGACCGATCTCGCCGTAGTGCGTCGTCGGGCGCGCCCTCGCCGTAGCCGACCAGGTCGCCGTGGCGGATCGCCACCTGCACGACCTCGCGAGTGCGTGTCGGCGCTGCGCGAGATCACGAACGGCTCGGAGTACTCGAGCTCGAACACGCGGGCTGCTCAACTGCATCGCGGCCAGCCTATCCGACGCCGCCGCGGCGTGGGCATAGGCTACGGCGGTGACCGAGCGCGTCGAGACCAGGCTGGTGGCGGGCGGCCGCGCCCAGGGTGCGGGAGCGCCGCTGGGAGGCACGATCGTCGCCTCGAGCACGTACCGGCTGGGCGGCGGGCTCGAGTACGGACGCGACGGCAACGAGTCGTGGAGCATGCTCGAGGGCCTCGTGGGCGAGCTCGAGGGCGGCCACGGCGTGGCGTTCGGCTCGGGCCTTGCGGCATGCGCCGCGGTGCTCGACGGCCTGCCGGCGGGCGGCACGATCGTCGCACCGCGGTCGGCCTACCACGGCTTCACGGATCAGCTGCGCGTCCGCGAGGCGGCCGGCCGGCTGACGGTGCGCTGGGTCGGCGACATCGCCGACGCGGACGCGGTCGCCGCGGCGCTGCCGGGAGCCGACATGGTCTGGCTCGAGACGCCGAGCAACCCGCTGGTCGCCGTTTCCGACATCGCCGCAGCGGCCGCCGCACGGGCGCCCGGCTGCGTGCTCGTCGTCGACAGCACCTTCGCGACGCCGCTGCTCCAGCGGCCGCTCGAGCTCGGCGCAGACATCGTCGTCCACAGCGCGACGAAGTACATCGGCGGCCACGCCGACCTGCTGCTCGGGATCGCGGTGTGCCGCGACGAGGCGGCGGCCGAGCGCCTCGTCGCGCGTGCGCCTGCGCGAGGGCGCGATCCCCGGTGCGCTCGAGGCCTTCCTGGCGCTGCGCGGCATCCGCACGCTCGCGGTGCGGCTGGAGCGGGCGCAGGCAAGCGCGGCCGAGCTCGCTCGTCGTCTCGACGACCACCCCGCCGTGACCCGGGTGCGCTATCCCGGCCTGCCGGGCGATCCCGGCCACGCCCTCGCAGCCCGCCAGATGCGCGGCTTCGGCGCGATGCTGGCGTTCGAGATCGCAGGCGACGCCGCGACGGCCGACGCGGTCTGCTCCGGCCTGCGCGTGATCTCCGCGGCGACCAGCCTGGGCGGTGTCGAGACGCTGATCGAGCGGCGGGCGCGGTACGAGTCGGAGCGCCTCGCCGGCACGCCGGAGACGTTGCTGCGCCTGTCGGTCGGGATCGAGCACGTCGAGGATCTGTGGGCCGACCTCGACCAGGCGCTCGCGACCGCCTCGGCCTGACCGCGTACAATCACCCCCTCGCGCCTGTAGCTCAGGGGATAGAGCGTGCGCCTCCGGAGCGCAAGGCCGTAGGTTCGATTCCTACCAGGCGCACTTTCCTCTTTCTCGCACCCGCCCAGGTCGCCTCGATGCTCACCAGTCGAGCTGCGATCGCCGCGGCTTGACTTTGCCCCACAAAGCGTGCTAGCTTTGCAGTACAAAGTCGAGGGAGAAGGAGCACACCATGAATGGGACGCGCGACAGGAACGAGACAGGCACCGCCGGAAACGGCGACGCGCTCGACCCGGCGGAGGCGGCAACGCTGCTCGCCCAGACCAGACGCGAGGCGCAGCGCCAGTTCGACCTGCATCCGCCGCTCGTCTCGGCGCTCATGGCCGCCGTCGTGCTCGCCGGCTACCTGGCCCTGTGGCTGTCCGTGCGGGGGCAGCACCCCTACACGGGGCCGAGCGGCGCGGCGATCGCGGCCGTCTATTCCGCGGTCGCAGTGTGTATCGCCGTGAGCGCGAAGATCCTCCGGCGGGCGACGGCCGGCGTCGGCGGCCGCTCCCGGCAGCAGATGAAGGCCCAGGGCATCGCCGTCGTCGCTGCATACATCGCGTCGGCGACGTTCCAGGGGGCGCTGCACTACAACGGCGCCGGCCGCTGGATCGTGTATGGGGTGTGGCCTGCCGCAGCGCCGCTCGTCATCGTCGGCGGGACGGTTGCAGGCATCGCCGCCGGGACTGATGACCGGGTGATGTTCGGCACCGGGCTGGCGGCCGTCGCCACGGGCGTCGCCGCATCGTTCGCAGGCCCGGTGAATGCGTGGGCGGTCGCCGGGGCCGGCCTGTTCGTCCTCATCGTCGGTCGCTCCGTCGCGCTCGCGTGGCAGCGCCAGGCGTGAGGGCGTGGAGATGAGCGCCGAACCGCTCGACCCGGTGATCCACGCCCCGGCGCGGTTGCGAATCACCGCCACGCTGGCCGCGCTACCCGACGGAGACACGCTCTCGTTCACCCGCCTGCAGGACATCCTCAACCTCACTCCCGGCAACCTCATCACCCACCTGCGCAAGCTCGAGGACGCCGGCTACGTGACCAGCGAGAAGACCGGCAACGGCACCGCATCGCGCACGGCGGTCGCCCTCACCGCCCCGGGCCGCGCAGCGCTCGACACATACACCGAGACGCTGCGCGGCCTCCTCACGGGACTCGATGAAATGGGCCGTCACTAAGCCGTTCCCGCGTGCGTGTCACCCGGTCAGGAGCGCCGATGCCTCCCTGACCGCGTAGTAGACCAGGACGTACCCGGCCAACGGGTCGGCCCACCACCACCCCACGGCGGCGTCGAGGACAAGACCGAGCAGCACGGCGGCTGCGAGCACCCCGTCGATGAAGGTGACGCGCCCCTCTGTCCGGAGCACGTCGTTGCCGAGAGCCGCACCGGTGCGCGCCTTGCCCGATGCGAGCGCGAACATGACTCCGGCGGTCATCGCTGTCCACACGATGCCGGCGGGGCTGGGCCCGGCCCGGTGTCCGATGATGAGCACCCAGGTCGCTTGGAGGCTCAGGTACACCGCGAGCACGACGAAGGCGAGGGCGATGAGCCGCGAGCCCTGTCTGACGTCGTGCTCCCCGGGTGTCGGACAGCTCCCACACCACCACGGCCGATGCGCCGATCTCGATCAGGCTGTCCAGACCGAACCCGGCAAGTGCGACCGACCGTGCAGCCAGTGCGGCGAGAGCGAGGACGACGACGCCGACGACGTTCCAACCCAGGGTGATGTACTCCAGCAGGAAGCCGCGCCGCAGCAGACGTTCGCGGTCGGCCTCGACGGGAGCTGCGGACTGCATCGGCAGAGTCTCGCGCAACCGCGAGACGGGCCGCGACTACCGCCGCAGCCGGATCGCGTTCAGATCGCGCTCGCGCACATCGTCGATCCTCGCGAGCACGTCGTCGAGGTCGTCGTGCTCGGCGTGCAGGTAGCGGCCGGCGAGCGCGTCGTACCTGCCGGTGGCGAGGGCGGCGACCAGCTGCGGGGCCAGCTCCGGCGGTGTCCACGGTGCGTCGTCGCGGCGCCCACGAGGTCAGCTCAGTCTGCACCAGCCCGGGGCTGAAGAAGAACACCGGGATGCGGCCGGCGAGCTCGGCCGCGAGCGTCTCGCCGTAGCGGCACACCGCGGCCTTGCTCGACGGGTAGGCGGTGTGGGACTCCCCACCCGGCGGAAGGTAGGCGGCGCCGCTGCCGGTGATCACGATCCGGCCCGACCCGCGCTCGAGCATCCCGGGGATGACGGCGCGGCAGCAGAGATGGACGCCGAGGACGTTGACCTCGAAGACGCGCCACCAGTCGGCCGGGTCGATCTCCCACGTGGGGGCGCGCTCGCCGGCCGTGCCGGCGTTGGCGACCAGCAGCTCGACCGGCTCCGCCTCGGCCACGGCGCGCTCGACGGCCGCGCGATCGGTGACGTCGAGCGCGACGGCACGGCCGCCGGTCTCCGCGGCGATCGCATCCACCTGCGCGCGCGTCCGCGCGGCGACGACGACGTCCCAGCCGTCCTCGGTGAGCTTCCGGGCGATGCTCGCGCCGATCCCACGGCCCGCGCCGGTGACGAACGCTCTCATGCCGGGCACACTACACCCGACCGTCCTAGGATGAGCGCCTCGCGAGGATGAGCGACCACGACGCGTACATGCTGCGCCCGATCGGCGTCGTCCGCTCGGCGCTGCGGACGCCGGCCGACGCGCCCAACCAGGCGTTCGAGGGCGCGCCGGAGGCCGTGCTCGAGATCTCCCCCGCCTTCGCGGAGGCGCTGCATCGCGTCCGGCCCGGCGACAGCCTGATCCTGCTCACCTGGCTGCATCTGGCCGATCGCGGCGTCCTGCAGACCCACCCCATGGGAGACCCGGCCATCCCGCTGACGGGGGTCTTCCGGACCCGCTCGCCCGACCGGCCGAACCCGATCGGCGTCCACCGCGTCACCGTCACGGCGCTGGAAGGCGCGACCACCCTGCGCGTCGGCGCGCTGGAGGCGATCGACGGGACGCCGATCATCGACCTCAAGGTTGCGATGCGCGAGGCGCCGGAGGCCTGACCGCCAGCCGGTGGCTCACTCGCCCAGGAGCGTCAGGTCGAGCCGGGCGACCCGGTCGGGATCGGCGAGGATGTCGAGCTCGGCGATCCTGCCGTTCCTGACGGTGACGGCACCGACCGAGAACGGCCGTCCGTTGAGCAGCGAGACCATGCCGGGGGTGCCGTTGACGAGCGCCCGCCGCATCGTCAGGTCGACCTGCGACCACATCAACGCCTGACCTGCGACGATCTGCGCCCCGCGGACGTGACGCGACGGGCCCTTCAGGCCACCGTCGGCGCGGAGCACCACATCCGGATCGAGCACCGCGACGAGCGCATCGAAGTCACCGTCCCGCGCTGCGGCAAGAAAGGCTTCGACCACGCGCCACTGGGCCGCCAGGTCGGCGTCGGGGAGAGGGGCGGTCCCGCGGACGCGGCGCCGCGCACGGCTGGCGAGCTGCCGCGCCGCCTCCGGGGAGCGCTCGACGATCGGTGCGATCTCCTCGAACGGCACGCCGAACATGTCGTGAAGGACGAACGCGAGCCGCTCGGGCGGTGTCAGCGTCTCCAGCACGACCAGCAGCGCGAGGCCGACCGAATCGGCGAGCAGCGCCTCGTGCTCGGGATCCGTGCCGTCGGCCGGATCGATGATCGGGTCGGGCACATGCACGTCGAGCGGCCGCTCCCGGCGCGTGGCGCGCGAGCGAAGCATGTTCAGCGCGACCCGCGCAACGACCGTCGTCAGCCATCCCCCGAGGTTGTCGACCGCGCGCGCGTCCACGCCGCTCAGACGCAGCCACGTCTCCTGGACGGCGTCGTCGGCCTCGGCCAGCGAGCCGAGCATCCGGTAGGCGACCGCCCGCAGGCGCGGACGGTGCTCCTCGAATCGCTCGGCAAGACGATCCTGCTGATCCATCGTCACGCGCGATCCGGCATCACGCAGACCATCCCCTCCGAGAAGCCGGCCGAGCCGATCCCGAAGGCAGCGTTGAAGCGATCCAGATTGACGACGGTCAGGAGCGCCGTGAGCTCCACGATCTGCTCATCGCTGAAGTGTTCCTGCATCCGTGCGAACAGGTCGTCGGTGACCTCCACGGGCGTGCGCATCACGGCGACCGTGTAGTCGAGCGCCACCTTCTCGCGGTCGGTGAAGAGGTCGCTCGACCGGTAGCGCGTCACGGCCAGCAGCTCCTCGTCGGAGAAGCCGGACCTGCGGCAGATCTGCGAGCCGAGGTCGACGCAGAACTCGCAGCCGATCATCTGCGCACCCTTCAGCTCGACCAGATACTTCAGCCGCTCGTCGACGGTGTCCCCCTTGCGGACGGCCTGCTGAAACCTGCCCATGCCGTTCATCATCTTCGGCTGGTGGGCCCAGATCTCGACCGGCTCGATCCCGCTGCCGTGTGCGGGCTCCTGTCCGGTCAGCTTCGTCATTCCCCTGCGCATGAACCGGTACACGATCCTGACGACCGGGCTCGCCTGTTCACGCGGTACGCCCTGAATCCGTGCCATCGTTGGCACCTCCTGTCCCGTCGGCCTGTCTTCTGCCGACGTGACCCGCCGCGACCCGGAGTTGTGACAGTGCGCGGTCGCGCTCTGAGATGATCGCGGCCGGCGACGGGGAGGTTCATCGTGGAGAGCACGTGGAACGATGGGCATCGGTTCTCGGGACGGGTGGCGCTCGTGACCGGGGCCGGCGGGACGCTTGGCGGGGCGGTGGCGCTCGGGTTCGGCCGCGAGGGCGCGTCGGTGCTCGTCGGGTACCGCAGCTCGCAGACCGCGGCCGAGGCGACCGTGGCCGCCATCACCGCTGCGGGTGGCGCGGCCGCCGCCCAGCAGCTCGACGTCACCGACCAGTCGTCGGTCGACGCGTTCGTTGGGCGGGCAGACGCCCTCTACGGGCGGATCGACGTGCTCGTCAACACGGCCGGGCGCCTCGACGAGGCGGACACCGTGCGCTTCGAGGACATGAGCGCCGACGCCGCCACGGCGCTGCTCGAGGTGGACGTGATCGGGGCGATGCGCATGTGCCACGCGGTGATCCCGTCCATGCGCCGCCACGAACGCGGCGCGATCGTCAACTTCTCGAGCACCTACGGCAACGGCATCAACCCCGCGAACGCGATCAACTGGGTGCCCGTCACCTACTGCGCCGCCAAGGGCGCCATCCGCGGCCTGACGGTGTCCCTCGCCCGCGACCTCGCGCCGGAGATCCGCGTCAACGCCCTTGCCCCCGGTCCGATCTCCGGCAACTGGGAGCAGGAATGGGGCGTCGCCCCCGAGCACATCGAGGAGGCGAAGGCGATGAACCCGATGAAGCGCTTCGGCGACCCGCGCGAGATCGCCGAGACCGTGCTCTTCCTCGCCTCCGACGGCGCCGGCTACGTCAACGGTCAGGTGCTCCACGTCGAGGGCGGATGGGTTCCCGCCGGGTAGCGCCGGCCCGGCCGCTCGCTACCGGACGACCGTGTGCTGCATCGCCCAGAGCGCGGCCGCGGCGCGCGTCGACACGCCGATCTTGCCGTAGATGTGCTGGATGTGGTGGTCGGCGGTCTTGGGCGAGATGTAGAGCCGGTCGGCGATCTCGCGCGTCGTGAGCCCCCTGGCCGCGAGCCGCAGCACGTCGACCTCGCGGCGGGTGAGCCCGCCGGGATTGCGCTGCCGCTTGCCCGTCGGCGGTCTGCGGCTCGCCGTGCCCGGCGGCGACGAGCACGGCGCGGCTCGCCCGCGGCTCGAGCACGCCCGCCGACTCCAGCCGGCGCAGCTCGGCGGCCGCGTCCTCGGGCGAGAACGGCGGCCGGTCGGCCCGCTCGGTGGTCAGCCCGACGTAGATCTCCGTCGCCGCCAGGACGCACGCGCCGAGGTCGTCGGCATCGGCGGGCACGCGCTTGTGGTAGCCGGACCCGTCGCACTTCTCGTGGTGGGCGGAGGCGACCGGGTTCAGGACGGCCAGACGCCGGCGAGCGGCGCAGCATCTGCTCGGTCAGCATCGGGTGGAGCTCGACCCGGTCGAACTCGGCCCGCGTGAGCGGGCCGGGCTTGTCCCAGATCGAGTTCGGCACGACGGTGGTGCCGAAGTCGTGCACGAGCGCCGCGCGGCGGAGCGTCGGCGACGTCCCCGTCGTCGAGCCCGAGCACGCCGCGCCGCGTCGGCCGCGAGCTCCGCGCAGCGGCGGCTGTGCCCGCCCATGTACGGCGACTTGAGGTCGATGAAGTCGGCGACGACGGTGAGCGCGTCGTCGAGCTCGGCGCCGGTCGAGCATGCGGTGGGGCTCGGGCTCGAGCGCGAGCACGGCGTCCCACGGCTCGGTCTCGCCGAGCCGCTCGAACCAGTCGGCGCCGTGCGTCGACGAACAGGTCGGCCAGCGCCGGGTCGTACGTGCGGTCGCGGCGGTCGCGCGCGGCCTCGAGCGCCTGCTCGGGCGAGAAGAGGCGGCCGATCGCCTCCATGTCGTGGCTCAGGTGCACGACGCGCATCGGGAGCGGGATCGCCTCGCCCTGCGCGTGGGCGGGATAGCCGTTGCCGTTCCAGCGCTCGAACGTGAAGCGCAGCGCGTCGCGCACGTCGGGGCCGAAGTCGAGCCGCTGCGCGAGCATGTCGGCCACCTCGCACCCGGACGAGAAGTTGTAGACCGCCCACTCGCGGGCCGTCTCCTGGATCATCTGGACGATCTCGTCCGCGCTCCTCCGGGGTGCGGCCGGCCGTCGCGAAGGCCATGACGTCGCGCATCACCTCGGCCGGATTCGCGGCGTCGTGCACCAGCGTCTGGGCGCGGATCGCGATCTCGTCGCCGAACACGGTGGCGACCTCGTGGGCGTGGCCGGTGCAGCCGATGTAGCGCAGCAGCGCCACCCAGTAGGCGGTCTCGCGGACCTCCTCGTCGAACCCGGCGGCCTCGCAGATCCAGCTCGCGAGCAGGCACGACCGCAGCTGCGACTCGAGCGGCTGGCCGAACGCGTTGTCCTGCGCGAGCGCCAGCGTGGCGACGAGCTCACCGAGGCGAAGTGGCGGTTCGAAGATGGGGAGTTCTCCCGATGTATCGCGCCGAGGCGGCCGAACACAATCCTCTCACGACGCGTCGCTTGTCGCACCGGAGCGACTGGAAAGACGCTCAACACGGGAGGACATCGATGGCAGCATCACCAACCGGACGGCGATCCCATCAAGGTGGGGGTCATCGCCGACCAGACGGGCCCGCTCTCGATCATCGGGCTCGCGAACGCCAACGTCGCCAGGATGGTCGTCGGCGACATCAACGCCAAGGGCGGCCTGCTGGGCCGCCACCTCGAGCTGCACCTCGAGGACAGCGCGACCGACGACGCCGTCGCGGCCGCCGCGGCCAGGAAGCTCGTCGAGCGACGACCAGGTCGACGTCATCCTCGGCGGCATCTACAGCTCCACGCGGCAGGCGATCAAGGGCCCGGCCGTCGTCGAGGGCAAGACGCTCTACATCTACCCCGAGCAGTACGAGGGGCAGGAGTCCGATCCGCTCATCTTCTGCACCGGCCCGGTGCCCGCGCAGCAGGTCGACCCGTTCATCCCGTGGCTGATGCGGGAGACGGGGGCGAAGACGTTCTACCTGCCGTCTGCCGACTACATCTGGCCGCACGTGATGAACGCGCGCGTCCGGGAGGTCGTCACGGCGAACGGCGGCGAGATCGTCGGCGAGGAGTACTTCCCGCTCGACCACGCCGACTACCGGGCGACCGTCGAGCGGATCACCGCGAGCGGCGCGGACGTGGTCTTCAACACGACCGTGCCGCCCGGGGTCGACGCCGTTCCTCGAGCAGCTGCACGACTCCGGCTTCACGAGCCGCGGCGGGCAGCTCGTCTGCACCTACTTCGAGGAGAACCTCGCTCGGCCTGGTCCCGCCGGCGCACGTCGAGGGGCTCTACAGCTGCCTCGACTACTACCAGGCGGTCGACGACCCGTTCAGCCAGAGGCTGCTCGCGCAGTACGACGCGCTCTACCCCGGCGAGGCCGAAGTTCACCGGCGGCAGCGGCTGCTCGGGCCTCTACCGCGGGCTGCGGCTGTGGGCGGCGGCCGTGACCGAGGCCGGCTCGCTCGAGCAGGACGACGTGATCGCGGCGCTCGACCACGCGCGGATCGCCGAAGGCCCGGGCGGGCCCGCGGCGATGGTGCCCGGCCAGCACCACGTGCGCATGAACATGTACATCGGCCAGGCGCGCGGCGGCCGCTTCGAGATCGTCGAGAGCCTCGGCGCGATCGACCCGCAGGAGCGCCTGGTCGGCTCGCCGGTCGCACCGCCTGAGGCAGACACCGTCCTGCAACGAGCCACCAAGCGACGAGAAGGAGATCGAGATGCTGCTCGCAACGACACAGGTCGAGGACTTCGACCGCTTCATGGAGGTCTTCTCGACCACCGGCGCGGAGAAGCGCAAGAAGCACGGCTCCAAGGGAGCGGTCGTCTTCCGCGACCCCTCCGAGGACGACCGCGTCTGGGTCATCTTCGACTGGGACGAGCAGGGCTGGCAGAGCTTCGTGTCCGACCCCGACGTCCCGCCGATCATGAAGGAGGCCGGGCACAAGACGCGGCCGCAGGCCGCAGCTCGCCGGCCGCTGCGACGCCTGACCGATCCGCTCGCCCGCGGGGCGGCGCCACCAGCCTGGTTGGCGCCGCCCCGAAGTGGCGAGGCCGGCTACCGCGGATTGGCGATGCAGCGGCCGGCTGCGGCCTCCGATCCCTCCCGGATGCTCGTCCGCGCCACCCTCGCCGCCCTCGCGGCACTCGTGCTCGTCGCCGGATCGGCGGCCGCAGGCTCCGGCGCCGCACCGGCGGCGGCCGCCGCAAGCCGCTACACGCTGATCCAGGACAGCGAGTTCTCGGGCACGACGCTCGGCTCCAAGTGGACCGTCTACCACGGCTCCCCGGCCTGCTGCCAGAGCACGTGGGCGCGGTCGCACGCGGTCGTGCGCGGCGGGCGCCTCGTCCTCGAGGCGACCAAGGCCGACATGACCTCGGCCGGCGTCAGCCTCGGCCACCTGAACTTCCTCTACGGCCGTGTGCACGTGCGCATGCGGATGGATCCGGGCGTCGGCATCAAGATGTGCGCCCTCCTGTGGCCGCAGACCGGCTGGCCGCCGGAGATCGACTTCGCCGAGTCGAGCTCGAGCGACGCGCTGCGCACGCAGATCTCCTCCACGCTCCACTACGACGCGTCGAACACCCAGATCCGCAACCACCTCCCGATCGACTTCACGCATTGGCACACGTTCGGCGTCACGTGGACGCCGGGCCTGATCCGCTACACCGTGGACGGGCGCACGTGGGCGACGACGCGCGGCGCCATGGTGCCGTCGCAGCCGATGCACTTCGGCATCCAGGACACGATCGGCCTCTCCAACGGCAACGGGGCCGGCCCCGACTCCACCACGCCGGGCACCGTCGGCCTGCACGTCGACTTCGTCAAGATCTGGCGCTACGCCTAGCGCCGAGGGCTCAGGCGTGCGCGGCGGCGCACGCCCCGCTCACCCCGACCGACCCGAACACGAATCGGTGCCGCACCCAGCCGGCGGGCGGCTTGCCGTGGCCGAGGATCATCACCCCCGCGACCGCTCCACCGCCGCGGCCGAGGACGAAGCGGTTGAGGTTCGTGTGGGTGAGCGCGGCCAGGATCGGGGTCACGGCGCCGGGGTTGTGACCGGCGATCGCGCTCGGGGCGTACCCGACGACGCGCAGGCGCCCGCAGTGGAGCACGCGGTCGATCGACGGGATCGCGGCAAGCAGGTCGGCGTAGTGCGACGGGCGCTGCGGGATCGCATGCAGGCCGACGGCGAACGCGCCCGAGGCGCACACCACGGCGAGGATGCCCGGGCCGCGCAGCCGGCCGCGCAGCAGGGCGCCGACGAGGAAGGCGAACCCGACCAGGAGCGGGGCCGCCATCGGGAACACGAAGCGAGCCTGGAACGCGACGTTCTTGGTCTCGGCGAAGATCCCGAGCGTCCACACGACGAGGATTGCCAGCGGCAGCGGGTCGAACGACCGGTCGCGGGCGCCGCGGACGGCCATGGCGGCGAGCCCCACGCCCCCGAGGATCGCGACGACCACGCCGATCTCGGTGCCGAGGCCCGAGACGATCAGGCGCGGGAGGCTCGCAACCGATGATGTATGGCCGCCCCGCGTCACGCTCACGACGGCGTTCGTGCGGTGGATGGTGGCCAGCGGATCGCCCGTAAGCACGACGTCGGTAAGGATCCAGATGAGCGGCGCAGCCGCGGTCGCAAGTGCGGCGTGGACGAGCCGCCGCCGCACGCTCCCCCCGGCGTCGGCGTACGCGGCGACACCGGCCAGGGGCCACGCCTCGGGGCGGCCGAGACCCACCACGATGAGGCAGACGAGCCGCGTGCGGCCGCGGGTGGCCAGGGCAAGCATCACGAGCGCCGCCGCGATGCCGTCGACCAGCGCCGACCGAAGTGAGGTGGCGACCGCCGCCGAGAACCCCAGGGCCGCCAGTGCCACGGTCGCCCCGATGGTGCCCGCCAGCCGGTAGGCGACCCAGAACAGCGCCGCCGCGAGCGCGGCGAGCGAGACGATGACCGTGGCCTGGAACGCGCGTTGTGGCGGCAGCGGCGACACGAGCGCGCCGAGGACCGTCCCGAGCGGCTTGGGCGTCGTCAGCGACTGGGCGAACGCCGGCCGCTCGCCCGCGGCGAGCGCCTGGCCCCAGGCGACGTAGGCCCACGCGTCGGGACTCTGCGACGGCGGCCACGAGAGCACACGCCATACGAGCGCCCCCAGGCTGGCGACGAACACGGCCAGCGCCGCCCAGGGCAATTGGCGCAGGAACGACTGTGCACGCGTCCACACGCGCCGGGAGTGTACCGACCGGCCTGCGCCGCCCCGCTACCGCTCGACGCCGACGAGCCCCAGGCCGCGGCGGCGGATCCCGCGGATGATGCGCGGCAGCGCCCGGATCGTGGCGGTGCGGTCGCCGCCGCCGTCGTGCATGATCACGATCGACCCGGCATGGACGTGGTCGAGCACCGAGCGGGCCACGCCCTTCGCGGTCGCGCCGGGCGCCCAGTCGCGCGGGTCGACCGACCACAGCACGAGCCGCACGCCCAGGCTGGAGGCGATCGCGACGACCCGGTCCGACCAGCCGCCGCCGGGTGGCCGGAACAGGGTCGGCTGCACCCCGTCGGCGGCGAGGACCTGCAGGGTGCGGTCGATCTGGAACCGGACGGCGCGCGGGCGCTGCTCGCCGAACGGCGGTGTGATCGGGTGCGACCAGGAGTGGTCCTCGACCTGGATCCCGTGCTGGCGCGTGCTCGGCGGCGATCAGCTGGGGGAAGTGCTGGGCGAGGTCGCCGACGACGAAGAACGTCGCCGGGGCGTGCAGGCGGCGCAGGATCGCGAGGATCCGGCGCGTCTGGCCGGGCCAGGGGCCGTCGTCGAAGGTGAGCGCGACGGCGTGCGGGACGACGGCCGGGCCGGTGGCATGGAACGCGCTCGACGCCACCTTGCCCGAGATCCGGCCCGTCGCGGTCACCTGCACGCCGGGCACGCGGCCGAGGACGTACTCCGGGTCGGCGGGCAGGCCTCCGGGAACCGGCACGCGCCGCACGGTCACGGGCTCGGTGCGATCGGGGCCGGGGACGAGCTGCAGGCGCGCGCCGTCGCGCAGCGGCGGCGCGGCCGCCGCGGGGATGCCGTCCACCGTGATGCTGCCCGGATAGATGCCCGCCCGCAGCGTCACGCCGGAGACGTCCACGAGATCGCCCGGGCGCGGCCGCAGCCCGAGGTCCCGCACGGCGTCGGCGAGCGTCGATCCGGCGACCACCGCCCGGGCCGTGCCGTCGACCGTCAGCTGCACGGGCGGCGGCTGGTCGGCGAGCGCCGGCGCGAGCCAGCCGACGCCGACGAGCACCGCGAGCGCCGCGGCGAGCGGAGCGCCGATACGACCGATCCGTGCCACCTCTGCATGGTGCCGTACCCGGATGGCCGGCGGACGCGTCCCGCGTGTCGCCTGTGTAACGATCCGCTCAGCGCCGGAACCCGCCCTCGGAGTCGATCACCTGGCCCGTGATCCAGCCGCCGTCGTCGGTGCACAGGAAACCGATCAGCCGGGCCGCGTCGTCGGGGGCGCCCCAGCGTCCGAGCGGCATCGCCGGATGCGGGTCCCAGTCCGCGGATCGCCCATCCGGTGTCGGTCGGCCCGGGGTTGACGGTGTTCACGGTGATCCCGCGGTCGATCAGCGCGTCGGAGAGCGTCGCCGTGGCCTGGTGCAGCGCGCCCTTGGAGACGGCGTAGGCGACCTCGCCGCTCATCGGCCCAAGGTGCTGGCCGGAGGTCATGAGCACCACCCGGCCGCCCGCGCGGCCGTCGTGCTGGGCGGCGTACTCCTTGACGAGCAGCAGGGAGGCGCGCACGTTCTCGTGCAGGAACGCGTCGATCTCGCCGGCCTCGAGATCGGCGAGCGCGCCATGCCCGCTGCGCGCGTGGTTCACGACCAGGATGTCGACGTGGCCGAAGGCCGAGATGGCCGCCGCCATCACCGCTGCCGGGCGCGCGCCGCGTCGGCGAAGTCGGCCTCGACGTGCTCCACCCGGCCGCGACCGGCCCGCAGGGCCGCGATCACGGCGTCGATGCCGGCGGGGTCCGCGCCCCAGGGCTGGGCGGCGTCGTGCGGCGTCCACGAGTGGACGCAGACGCCGGCGCCGAGGGCGAGCAGGCGGCGGCTGGTGGCAAAGCCGATGCCCTCCCGTCGGCTGACGCCGGTGACGACGGCGACGCGGCCGCGCGAGGGGCGCGGCGCCGCCCGCGCTCACGAGGCGGCCCGCAGCGCCCGGAACCGCTCGGTCACGACGTCGGTCAGCCGGGCGGGGCTCGAGTCGACCGTGTGCACGCCGCGGCGGCGGATGCCGGCCAGCGCGGCGTCGCGGTCGGCGATCACCTTCGTCGCGACGCCGCGCTCGTACAGGGCGCGCGCTGTCGGTCACCGGCTGGGCGGCGAGCTCGGTCAGCTCGGCGTCGCGGATCGAGGCGAACACGACGGCGTGGCGGCGGGCGAGCGTGCCGAGCAGCGCCGCCAGGCGGTCGTCGGTCTGGGCGTAGAGCGCGTCCGAGAAGACGACGACGACCGCGCGGCGGCGCGACATGCGCACGAGCCCGGTCAGGCACGCCCGCCAGTCGGGCTCGACGAGCTCGGGCTCGAGCGGCGCGACCGTGTCGACCACCCGCCGCAGCTGGCCGGGGCGCGCCGACGGCGGCAGCGTCGCCAGCGGCCGGTGCGAGAACGCGACCAGGCCGACCGCGTCGCCGTACTCGCGCGCGACGGCCGTCAGCATCACGGCGGCGTTCACCGCGCGGTCGATCTTGCCGAGGCCGTCGCCGCCGGCGCCGTGCATCAGCCGCCCGGCCTCGAGCGCGAGCAGGAGCGTCTGCCCGCGCTCCGGCTGGTGCATGACGACGACCGGCTTGCCGCGCCGCGCGGTCGCCTTCCACGCGATGCGGCGGTACTCGTCGCCGCGGACGTACTCGCGCAGGCTCTCGAACTCGCGCGCCGTCGCCTCGCCGCGGACGGTGCGCTCGCCGTGCGGCCGCCGCCCGGGCGGCAGCAGCGCCGCCTCGCGCAGCTGGATCACGTCGGGCCAGGCCACCGCCTCGACCGCCGTGCCGGGATGGCTGCGGTCGCGGAACGCGAGCCCGAGCGGCCCGAGCACGCGCACCTCGAGGGCGCCGAAGCGCACCGGGCCGCGCCGGCGCGGCACGGCGGTCGTCTCGAGCACGCGCTCCTCCCCGGCCTCGAGGCGGAGGTCGACGCGCACCGGGTCGAGGTCGACGCCGGCCGGCGGCGCGTCGGCGACGGTCACGGTACGCGGCGCCGCGCCGTCGTTTCGGATCCGCATCGGCACCGGGTTCCGGCGCCCGATCGAGAGCGGCGGCGGCGGCTCGCGGTCGAGCGTCGATCGCGCCCGGGTCGGCGGCGAGCCAGTCGGCGAGCACGATCCCCGCCGCGAGCGCGTTTGCGGCCACGAACGCGATCACGGCGGCCGTCGCCCCCGCGGCGGCGGCCGACGAGCGTGACCAGGCCGGCGGCGGCGAAGAGCCCGAGGCCGCGGCGCGTGATCACCGCGGCACCGGCACGGCCGCGAGCGCGGTCGCGATCACGGCGTCGGGGTCGCGCCCGCCGAGCTCGGCGTCGGCGGAGAGCACGATGCGGTGGCGCAGCACCGCCGGGCGCGAGCGCCTGCAGGTCGTCGGGCGTCACGAACTCGGCGCTCCGCGGGCGGCGGCCATCACCTTGGCGGTGAGCACGAGCCCGATCGACCCGCGCGGGCTCGGCCCGACGATCACGTCCGGCGACGCCCGCAGCCATGCCGCCAGGTCGGCGACGTAGCGCAGCACGTCGTCGTGCACCGCGACGGCGGCGGCCTCCTCCTGCATCGCGCAGGGCCTCCGCCGCCGACACGATCGGCTCGACGGCGCCCAGAGCGCGGTCGAGCTCGCGCGGCCGGAACCCGGCCTGGTAGCGGCGCAGGATCTCGGTCTCGGCCTCGGAGTCGGGGTAGGCGAGCAGGAGCTTCAGCAGGAAGCGGTCGAGCTGTGCCTCGGGCAGCTGGTAGGTGCCCTCGAACTCGATCGGGTTCTGGGTCGCGCAGACGACGAACGGCCGCGGCAGGTCGAGCGTCTCGCCCTCGATCGTGACCCGCCCCTCCTCCATCGCCTCGAGCAGCGCGGCCTGCGTCTTGGGCGGCGTGCGGTTGATCTCGTCGGCCAGGATCAGCGACGCGAACACCGGGCCGCGGCGCAGCTCGAACGTGCCGTCGGCCGGGCGGTAGACGAGCGTGCCGGTGAGGTCGGCCGGCATCAGGTCGGGCGTGAACTGGATGCGGGCGAAGTCGAGCCCGGCGATGCGTGCGAGCGTGCGCGCGAGCAGCGTCTTGGCCGTGCCCGGCGGGCCCTCGAGCAGCACGTGGCCCTCGAGCACGAGCGCGGCCAGCAGGCCGTCGATCGTCTCGTCGTTTCCGACCACGACGCGGTGCAGCGCCTCGCGCCCGCGCTCGAAGAAGTCAGCGATCGCCACCCGTCACCCTCCTCGTGATCTCCTCGATCCGAGCGCATGCTCGCACGGCGGCGCCGGGCGACGCGGCGGACTCGAGCTCGTGCAGCGCCGGCTCGGCCGGCCCGGTCAGCCCGCCGAGGTGCGCGCGGTAGGCGCCGGCGAGCGGCGCGGTCACGGCGCCGAGCCGCCCCGCCGAGCGGTGCATCGCCGCCAGCGAGCGCACGAGCTCGACGGTGCTGCGGCCGGCGCTCGGCCCCAGCCGGCGCGACCGGCCCGAGGCGGCGGGCGGCCGTCGCGGCGGCGAGCACGGCGATCACGCGCGGCCTCGAGGATCAGGAGCTGCACCCAGCGCGGCAGGTAGGCGAGCGAGCCGAGCGTCGGCGAGCCGCCCTGGTGGAACGCGTCGACGCGCGACCGGTGCCGCCGGCGCGGGCCGCGAGCGGGAGCGCGATCGCGAGGCCGTCCCGGCGATGCCGGCGTTCGGTCAGCAGCCGCGGCTGCGAGACGGCCCACACGCTCCCCCGCCCGACCGGCACGACCACCATCGCCGCCGCGCCGCGCGTGCCGATCAGCACGGCGCGCGTCGCGCGGGCACGCGCGGCGAACGTGGTCGCTGCGCGGCGACCGGGCGCGCGGCGAGGCCGGGGAACGCGCGCAGCGCCGGCGGCGGTCGGGCGGGCGTCGGCCGGGGAGCCGAAGCGCAGGCCGAGCGCCTCGGTGAGCGGGTCGGGCGTGTCGGTCGCGAGCAGCAGCACCGCGCCCGCCCGCGACCGAGCCGCAGCCACGCGGCCGCCTCGTCGTGGCTGACGCCGGCCGGGCTCGACCGAGACGATCAGGCCGTGGTCGGGGATCGTCGGGCGTGACGCTCGCCTGCACCGGGATCCCGGCCGAGCGCAGGCCCGCGCCGAGGCCGGAGAGGCCGAGGGCGCCGTGGCCGTCCAGGCGGATACGGCGGCCCGGCGGTGTGCGGCGACTGCACGAGCAGGCCGATGCCCGCGGCGGCGATCGCGAGCATCGCCGCGCCGATCCAGACGTCGCGCGAGCGCCTCACCGCAGCATCGCCTCGGCCAGGCCGTCGGCGCGGTGGACGTCGTCGGCCGCGACCGGCGCGTCGCCGTACACCGCCCGCTCGAACAGCCGGGTGCACTCGGCGAGCGCGGTCGCCTCGGGCGTCGCCGCGCCCGAGCGCGCGCACGAAGCCCCAGTTGGTGCGCCCGGGCCGGCGGCCGCAGGCGCGGCGGCGGCCGAGCTCGGCGAGCGCGGCGGCGTACAGCATGCCGCAGCGCCTCGCGCGGATCCTGGTCGGCCAGGCGCAGCGCGGCCGCGCGGGCGCGCGTCGTAGGCAGCGGGCCGCCGGGCGCGCGCTCGCCCCGGCGGCCGCGGCCGCCGCCGGCGCGGGAAGAGGCGCGCGGCCAGCACCACGCCGCCGACGATCAGGGCCGCCACCGCGCCGAGCTGGAGCAGCGACCCGAGCGCCGAGCGAGTGCAGGTCGAGCGCGCCCGCCGAGGTGCGTCGATCAGGCGCCGCAGCAGCCGCCCGAGCAGGCTCGAGCCGCCGCCGGACGACGGATGGAAGAAGGTCCGGCGGGCGGCCGCCCGGGCGCGGATCGAGGCGCGGGGCGACGTGCGCGGCGGCGGCCGCGGTGCGCGCGAGCTCCTGCGGCGACCGTCAGGCGACGACCCCGCCGGCGGCCGGGCAGCGCGTCGAGCATCGCGGCGATGTCGGACCCGTCGCGGCGCATGCGCAGGTCGAAGTAGAGCAACGCCATCAGGAGCGCCTGCACCGGGGCGACGAGCACGCGCGCGACGATCGCGAGCGCGTCGCCGATCGCGGTGGTCGGCGGCGAGGTGCAGGCCGAACTGGCCCGCGGCCGCCGTCGGCGCCGCGGCCAGCGACGCCCGAGACGACGCCCGTGATCAGCGCCGCCGAGGATCGCATACCCGAGCACCCGCCAGTAGGAGCCCTGCACGAGGTCGCGGCTGCGGCCCATCGCGGCGAAGAACGTCCGCCGCTCGACCACGACCACCTGGCCGACGAGCTGGAACCAGACGATCAGCAGCAGGAACGGCACGACCAGGAGCACGATCGAGGCGCCGGCGACGACCAGCGCCAGCGTGACCGACAGGACGAGCCCGGCGAGCATCGGCGCGAGCCGGCGCCAGACGGTCGCGGCGGTCGGCTCGGTGCCCGCGCGCACGTCGGCGACGACCAGCGTGGCGACGCCGGGCGTGACGCCGCCGAGCAGGATCGAGCTGCAGCACGCTTCCGATCACGCCCCACGGCCGCGGCGCGAGCGTGAGCAGCTCGAGCGGGACGACGGCGACCGCCATCGCGGCCACGATCGCGACGAAGTGGCGCCGGTAGACCGCAAGGCGCGGCATCGAGCGCACGGCCCACGTCGAGCGGTCGCTGCACGGCCGCGGCGCTCATCGCCCGCGGCGCTCCCGGCAGCGTGTGGGTGGCGGCGCGGACGACGTACTCCTCCTCGCCCATGCCCTCGGGCCGCGGCCCAGTACGGCTCGATCCGGGCGCGTGATGCGCGCGGCGAGCTCGGCGCGCGCCTCGGGCTCGATCTCGCGCAGCCGGCGCCGGAACGAGACGGCGATCGGCCATCAGCTCCGGCGGGATCGGGTCGCTCCCGGCGGCGGCAGCCGGCGGCGGCGAAGGTGCCGGCGAACGCCGCGGCCGAGCGCTCGTCCTCGAGGCGCACGACGATCGTGCCCGCGGCCATGTCGCCGAGCCGCTGCCCGTCGCGCGAGACCAGCGCGCAGATGCCGCCGAGCGATGTAGGCGAACGGCAGGAAGTCGACGATCCGCAGCAGGTTCCGCACCGCCGAGCTCCTGCAGGCCGAGCGGCTCGCCGCCGGCCGAGACGACGCGCAGGCGCAGGGCCGCCTTGCCCGGCGTCGAGCCGCGCGCGCAGCCACTCCATGCACGCAGGAAGTAGCCGACCGGCGTCAGGGTGACGCCGCCGATCGCGACCGCGAGCGCCAGCGACCCGCGCAGCGCGCCGGCGCGCGGTGATGATGCCGATCACGATCGCGATCACGATCAGGGCGTCGATCGCCTGGGCGAGCATGCGGCTGCCGACGCCCGCAAGCTCGTAGGCGACGGTCACGCGCTCGGGTGTCGAGATCTCGATCCGGTCGTTCAGCATCGCCGCGTCTGTCCGATACCCTCGGTGTGACGATGGCCTCGAACTCTCGACCGATGATATCGGCCGATTCCGAGCGCACCTGGAGCGCCGATCGCGCGCCGCTCTGGGACGAGCTGGCCGCGCTCGTGGCGCGGGCCGGGCGCGACCAGCGGCGCCTCGACGCCGACGCGGTCGACCTGCTCGCCCGCCGCTACCAGCAGGCCGCCGCCGACCTCGCCCGCCTGCGCGTCGCCCAGCCGGGCTCGCCGCTCCTGCCGCGCCTGAACGACCTCGTCGCCCGCGCCCACGCCGTCGTCTACCGGCCGGCGCGCACGCCGCTTCGCTCGCTCGGCCGGTTCCTGTGGATCGGCTATCCGCGGGCGGTGTGGGACCTGCGCCGGCTGATCGCGGCCGCGGCGGCGTTCCAGGTGATCGTCGCCGTCGGCGGGTTCGTGTGGGCGCTCGCCGACCCGGCCACGGCCGGGAGCTTCCTGCCGCCGGAGCTGCGCGACGCCGGGCACCGCGCCCACCACGCCATCCCGGCCGGGCGTGATGGCGCCGACGTCGGTGGCGATCTGGTCGCACAACATCGTGGTCAGCTTCTACGACTACGCGGGCGGGATCCTGTTCGGGCTCGGCACGATCTACAGCCTCTACTTCAACTCGATGCTGCTCGGCGTGCTCTCGGGGGTCGAGAGCCAGCACGGCGCGAACGGCCTCTACTGGTCGCTGATCGTGCCCCACGGCGTGATCGAGCTGACCGCGTTCACGATCGCCGCGGCGGCCGGCCTGTCGCTCGCGGACGCGCTCATCCGCGCCCGGCCGCAGCCGCGCATGCAGGTGCTGCGCGAGCACGGCCGCCGCTCGGTGGCCGTCGTGCTCGGGACGATGCCGCTGCTGATCGTCGCCGGCACCATCGAGGGGTTCGTCACCCCGTCGGCTGCGCCGATCCCGGTCAAGCTCGCCGTGGCGCCGATCACCGCCGTGCTGCTGGGCGCGTATCTGCTCCGTGGGCCAGGCCCGGCGGCGACGCCGGCAGCCGACTGGAGTCACGATGCAGATGGCCGAATCGGCAAGTAGAATGGCCGGCGTGGATGCCCTGCCCGCAAAGGTGAGCTGCGATGCCGAACCTGCCCCGGATCCCGAGGACAGTACGCCGGCGCGACCGCACGCCGCAGAGCCCGGCGGAGCGTTCCGAGCCGCAGGTCTCTGAGATTGCGGCCGCCGGCCTGCGCTGGCTGAACATCGAGGCGCCGACCGCCGCCGAGACGGCCTGGCTCGCCCAGCACTTCGACTTCCACGAGCTCGACCTCGAGGACGTGCTCTCGACCCGGCAGCGGCCGAAGATCGACGAGTACGACGAGTACCTCTTCATCGTGCTCCACGTGCCGCACTTCAACAAGATCCGCGGCCGCCTGGACGCCGCCGAGCTGAACGTGTTCGTCGGCCACGGCTACGTCGTCACGCTGCCGAACGTGCGGCTGAAGCCGATCGGGCGGCTGTTCTCGCAGCTCGAGGCCAACCAGGAGCGGCGCGAGCAGTACTTCTCGAAGGGCTCGGGCTACGTGCTCTACGAGATCCTGTCCGAGCTCTTCGACTACTGCTTCCCGATCCTCGACAAGATCGGGTTCAAGCTCGACCGGCTGACCGAGGCGATCTTCACCGAGCGCCGCTCCGAGGACGTCGTGCGCGACATCTCCGACGTGAAGCAGGAGATCGTCGCGTTCCGCAAGGTCATCAAGCCCGAGCGCTCGACGCTGCGCCTGCTCGAGCGCTCGCGCACGCGCTATCTGCCCGAGGACCTCGAGGTGTACTTCGACGACGTCGTCGACAAGGCCGAGCGCGTCTGGGATCAGCTCGACAACTACAAGGAGGTCGTCGAGGCGCTCGAGACGACCAACGAGTCGGTGATCGCGCACAAGCAGAACGACATCCTGCGCATCCTGACGATCTTCTCGGTGATCCTGCTGCCGCTGACGCTGATCACCGGCATCTTCGGCATGAACTTCGGCCACATCCCGTTCAGCACCGAGTACCACGGGTTCGTCGCCACCGTGGCGATCATGCTCCTGGTCGCGACCAGCCTGCTGGGCTACTTCCACTACAAACGGTGGCTATGACGGAGCAGCTGTGGGCGCCCTGGCGGCTGGAGTACGTCCAGGGCGGCGGCCGACGCGGGCGGGTGCATCTTCTGCGACACGCGCCGCCGACGACGACGGCCGAGCTGATCGTGCACCGCGGCGAGAGCGCCTACGTGCTCATGAACCTGTACCCGTACTCGAACGGGCACCTGATGGTGGCGCCCTACCGCCACGTCGCGGCGCCCGGCGACCTCGACGAGGGCGAGCGCGCCGAGATGTGGGCGCTGCTCGACCAGGGCGTGCGCGCGCTCGACCGCGGCGATGTCGCCGCACGGGTTCAACGCCGGGATCAACCTCGGCCGCGTGGCCGGCGCCGGCGTCGAGGGCCACATCCACCTGCACATCGTCCCGCGCTGGAACGGCGACACGAACTTCATGCCGGTGCTCGCCGACGTCAAGGTGATGCCCGAGCACATCACCCGCACGGCCGCGAAGCTGCGCGCCGCCTGGCCGGTCTGAGAGGCCCGCCCCCGGTTCGTCGCCCTTCAGTCCGACGTGCGGGCGAACAGCACGTGGTCGCGCCAGGCGCCGGCGATGAAGAGGTAGCGCGGGCACAGGCCGATCTCGACGAAGCCGTTTCGGCGCAGCACCGTCTGCGAGCCGATGTTGTCCGTGAGCGTGGCCGCCTCGAGCCGGTGCAGGCCCGCCTCGCCGAAGCACCAGTCGCAGACGCGGCCGACGGCGGCGGTGGCGACGCCGCGGCCGTTCAGCTCCTGCGCCACCCAGTAGCCGAGGCCGCCGTTCTGGAACGGCCCGCGCGTGATGCGCGACACCGACACGGTCCCGGCCGGCGTGCCGTCGGCCTCGATCAGGAACCGGTACAGGCGATCGGCGGCGCGCTCGCGCTCGAGCAGGTCGAGCTCGACCCGCTGGCCCTCCGCCGTCAGGAACGAGTCCGGCCGGGGCGGGTCGTACGGCGCGAGGAAGTCGCGCTGGGCGGAGTACAGACGCGCCAGCAGGCCGGCGTCGCCGACGGCGAGCGGCCGCAGCTTCACGTCCATGCGCGGAGTATCGCCGACGCGCCGGTAGACTCCGCGTCCGATGCTCTCGCCCGCGGTGTTCAAGGCCTACGACGTGCGGGGGATCGTGCCCGACCAGCTCGATGCCGACGGCGCGTACGCCCTCGCCCGCGCCTACGTCGGCGCGTTCGAGCCGCGCGTGATGGCGATCGGCCGCGACATGCGGCTCTCGTCGCCCGAGATCGCCGCCGCGGCCGTGCGCGGTGCGAGCGACGCCGGCGCCGACGTCGTCGACCTGGGCCAGATCGGCACCGAGATGCTCTACTTCGCCGTCGGCGAGTACGGCTACGAGGGCGGCCTGCAGGTGACCGCGTCGCACAACCCGGCCGCGTACAACGGCATGAAGATCGTCCGCCGCGGGGCGATGCCGGTCGGGTCGGACACCGGCCTCGACAAGATCAAGGAGCGTGCCCTCGCCGCGCTGCCCGCGCCGGCGGAGCCGGCCGGCGATGTGTCGCAGCGCGACGTCTACGCCGGGTTCCACGACCGGGTGATGAGCTTCGTCGACGCCTCCGCGATCCGCCCGCTGCGCCTCGTGCTCGACGGCTGCAACGGCATGGCCGGCCCGATGATCGGCCCGGTGCTCGACCGCCTGCCGGTCACGGTCTCGGCGCACAACTTCGAGCCCGACGGCCACTTCCCCAACCACGAGCCCAACCCGCTGCTCGAGGAGAACCGGCGCTTCATCATCGACCGGGTTCGCAGCGAGGGCGCCGACCTCGGCATCGCCTGGGACGGCGACGCCGACCGCTGCTTCTTCATCGACGACACCGGCGAGTTCGTCCCCGGCGACCTGATCACCGCGCTGATCGCCCAGACGATGCTCGCGCGCCACCCGGGCGCGACGATCGTGTACGACCTGCGCGCGTCGTGGGCGGTGCGCGACGTCGTCCGGCGAGGCCGGCGGCACCGCGCTCGAGAACCGGGTCGGGCACGCATTCATCAAGGCCCGCATCCGCAAGGAGGACGCGGTGTTCGCCGGCGAGGTGTCGGGCCACTACTACTTCCGCGACTTCTACTTCTGCGACACCGGCGTCGTGCCCGCGCTCGTCATGCTCGAGCTCGTCTCGCGTGCGGGCAAGCCGCTCTCGGAGCTGCTGCGGCCGTTCCGCGAGCGCTACTTCATCTCGGGCGAGATCAACTCGACGGTGTCCGACGTCCCGCTCAAGCTGCAGCACCTGAAGGAGCGCTACGGCCCGGCGGCCGACCGGGTGTCGCACCTCGACGGGATCTCGTTCGAGTTCCCGGACTGGCACTTCAACGTGCGCCCGTCGAACACCGAGCCGCTGCTGCGCCTGAACCTCGAGGCGCTCGACGCAGACACGATGCACGCGCGCCGGGACGAGGTGCTCGCGCTCATCCGCGGATGACGGCGACCGACCGCCGCCCGCCGTACCGGTTCGCGCACCGCATCCGCGTCGGCTTCGACGAGACCGACGCGCAGGGCGTCGTCTACTACGGCCGCTACATGCCCTACTTCGACCGCGCCCGGGTCGAGTACCTGCGCGCGCTCGGCATCCTCGGCCATGTCCCCGGCGAACCCGAATTCGCGATGCGCGCCCAGCACGTCGAGTACCACGCCCCCGCCCGCTTCGACGACGAGGTCGAGGTGTTCGTGCGCGCGCACCGGCTCGGCACGACCAGCGTCACCTGGGCGTTCGACGCCTACCGCGCCGATACCGGCGAGCATCTGGTGAGCGCGAGCCAGGTCGTGGTCGCTCTCGATCTGGCCGAGCGCCGCGCGGTGCCGATCCCCGACCACTACAGGGCCGCCGTGCAGGGCTTCGACCCGGACGTGCAGACGTGAGCCCTGCGGCCGGCGACTACCGCGCCGCGCTCGCCGAGATCGAGCAGGCCGTCGCGCGGGAGGCCGACTCCGACGACGTCGTGCGCCTGGCGGTCGAGGTGCTGCACGACCGGCTCGACACCTACTCGTGGGTGGGCATCTACTTCGTCGAAGGCTCCGAGCTCGCGCTCGGGCCGTGGAAGGGGCCGCACGCGACCGACCACGTGCGCATCCCGATCGGCGAGGGCGTCTGCGGCGCGGCCGCCTCGAGCGGCGTCACCGAGATCGTCGCCGACGTCGCCGCGGATCCCCGCTACCTGGCCTGCTTCCCCTCGACTCGCTCCGAGATCGTGGTCCCGGTCGTCTACGACGGCACGGTGGTCGCCGAGATCGACATCGACTCCGACGCTCCCGCCGCGTTCGGAGAGGCCGATCGCGAGTTCCTGGAGCGGGTCGCGGCGGCGATCTCGGAGCACTGCCTGGTGGGCTGGGACACCGGCGGGATGGACTGGGACGCCCCCGAGAACTGGCGGTGACGACGGCCGCTTGAGCCGCGTCCGCGGCGCGTGGTACAACTGCCGCATCAGCGCGGGTCAAGGATGCCCCGCGCGCAGAGGGGGAGTGTCCACATGGCGGAAATGGCCGAGTCGGGGAGCGGCAAGCGGCTGTTCGTCCGGCAGTCGTCGGGGCTGGTGCGCGACGTCAGCGTCACCAACGCCCTCTTCTTCAACGTCGCCGCGTTCGTCGGCGTCGGCCTCACGCTCTATCCGGCGTTCTACTCGCTCGCCTTCGTGCCGGTCTGGCGCTTCGGCCCGTTCTCCGAGTACGGCTGGGCCGCCATCATCACCGGCCTCTTCTGCATCCCGCTCGCCCTGATCTTTGCCTCACTGACCTCGGTCATGCCACGGTCGGGCGGTGACTACGTCTTCACGACCCGCATCGTCGGGCCGTTCATCGGCTGGCTCGAATCGTGGACGCTCGTGATCGCCTCGATCGCGATCATGGCGTTCGAGGTGCCGCTGGTGCTGCGCAACATCCAGATCACCGGCCGGATCATCGGCATCGGCGCCGGCGGGCACTTCTTCAAGAACGCGAACACCTGGTTCACGAACTCGACCGGGCAGATCACGGGCTGGAACGGGCTCATCTGGGGCCTGGTCGTGCTCGCGGTGATCGCGGGCATCGTGCTGCTGCCGACGCGGCGGTTCCACAAGGTCGTCACCATCATGGCGGCGATCGGGGTGACGAGCTTCGTGCTCATGTTCATCTTCGGCATGCTCGCGACGAACCAGGCCGACTTCAACCGCAACCTGCCGCAGTACACGGGCGGCGTCCATGCGGCGAAGATCGCGGCGTCCGGCAGTGCCATTCTGCCCGGCTACACGCACAACTTCCTCGGCGACATCTTCTCCCGCACGATCTTCCCGTTCATGCTCGGGATCGTGTTCCTGCAGTTCATCGGCTTCCAGTACTCGGCCTACATCGCCGGCGAGGTGCGCGGCAACGTCAAGCGCGGCGTCTCGGTCGCTCTGCTCGGCGCGCTCCTGATCGGCGTGATCGCCAACTCGCTCTACGTCGACCTGTTCACGAACCACATCGGCTTCAACATGGCGACGAGCTGGGGCTACAACTACTGGGGCGGTGTCACCAACATCGCCCTCCCGCTCGGGCAGCCTCCGTCGATGCCGCTCCTGGCGGTGATCGCGAACAAGACGCTGTGGCCGCTATGGGCCCTGATCAGCCTGGCCGGAGCGATGTTCCCGCTGCTCCTGTGCCCGGTGTACGTGAACTTCATCAGCCGCATGGGGCTCGCATGGAGCCTCGACCGCCAGCTGCCGGAGTGGTTCGGCGTCGTCAACGAGCGCATGGCCGCCCCGCTGAACGCGATCCTGGCCACGCTCGGCCTGACCGCCGTCTTCCTGTGGCTGCAGAACTTCGCCGTGCTGCCGAGCTCGATCGCGCCGCCGATCGGCAAGCTGAACCTCGTCGCGACGCTGTGGTTCTCGATCTTCATGGCCGCCCTGACGTGGATCATGCCGGGGGTGAACGCGATCCTGATCCGCTTCCGCAGACCGGATCTTGTGCGCAACGCGCCGTTCCGGCGGGCGCTGCCCTGGCTGGGGGTGGCATGGATCGTGTTCCCGCTCTGGATCTACTGGTTTGCCGCGGTGAAACCGATCTGGGACAACCTCACGTCGAGCGGCACCGGGCGCCTGAACTACCTGAACAACAGCGGCATCACGGGCAGCCTCGTGTTCGCCGGGATCGGGTTGGTGATCTGGGCGGTCATGAAGCTCGTGACGCGCAGCAAGGGGATCGACTCCAGCATGCTCTTCGCCGAGATCCCACCGGACTAGGCGAGGCATGCCGGACCCCGTCCGCATCTACATCGCGAGCGACTTTCACGCGGCCGAGAAGGCGTGGCGGAAGTTCCTGAACGCGATCAAGCTGAACGTCTACAAGGCGAACGTCGCGCTCATGGCCGGCGACTTCACCGGCAAGGCGATCGTCCCGATCGTCCAGAACGGCGACGCCTACGAGGCCGAGCTCTTCGGCGTCCACCGCAAGGCCGGATCGCCGGAGGAGCTCGCCGTGCTCGAGCGCGACATCGCCGACGTCGGCTACTACTCGGACGTCATGTCGGCGGCCGACACCGAACGGCTCGCGACCGACCCGGCCGCGCGCGACGAGCTGCTGCACCGGCTGATGAACGCGCGCATGGAGGAGTGGATGCAGCTCGCCACCGATCGCCTGGCCGGAGGCGACGTGCCGCTCTTCGTGATCCCCGGAAACGACGACGACTTCGGCATCGACCCGATCCTCGACCGGGCCGACTTCTTCCCGCAGAACGCCGACGGCAAGGTGCTCGACATGCCGGGCGGCCTGCAGATCATGGCCTACGGCTGGTCGAACAACACCCCCTGGGACACCCCGCGCGAGGTGCCCGAGGACGAGCTGTTCGACCGCCTCGACGCGCTGGCCGCGCAGGTGCGCGACCCGCGCCGGTCGGTGTTCATGATCCACGTGCCGCCGCACGACTCGGGGCTCGACACCGCGCCGATCCTCGACGAGAACCTGCGCCCGACGATCTCGGCCGGGGACGTGCTGCGCGGGCCGGTGGGATCGACGGCGGTGCGGCGGGTGATCGAGAAGCACCAGCCGCTGCTGGCCGTGCACGGCCACATCCACGAGTCGGGCGGCGAGCGCACGATCGGCAAGACCGTCTGCCTCAACCCGGGCAGCGAGGCCAACCACGGCATCCTGCGCGGCTACCTGGTCGACGTCGGCCCGGACGGGATCGAGCGCACGCTGCGCGTCGAGGGGTAGGCGGCCTAGAAGCCGAACGCGGAGCGCATGCCCGTCGTGCCCGCGGCGCCGGCCCGGCCGATGAACGGCCGCAGCCCCAGCAGCCGCTCGGTCGTCTGCAGCAGCGAGTAGTGGCTGAAGAAGCCCCCGCTGCGCAGCCCCCGGGTCACGTACGGCGAGAGCACGAGCGTGGCCACGTGGCAGCTGACGTCGCTCAGATGGGCCGGCGCGACGCAGTCCTCGCCGTTGAACCCGCTGCCGTGGGTGCCCTCGTCCCACGTGATGAAGATCGCGGTGTGGCCGGTGCGGTAGCCGCGGGTGCTCAGCAGCCGCGGCACCCACGTGCGCAGCCAGGCGTCGCCGGTCGTCACGGCGTTCGTCCCACTCGTGCACGCGATCTCCATGTCCTTGCACTGGTCCGGGGCGATGAACGCGTACGTGGGCAGGCCGCCGGTGGTGATGTCGTGCTGGAGGCCGTTCAGGTTCGTGTCCCAGCGCCTGCAGTCCGCCGCGATCGGCGTGTAGGCGACGCCGGGGTTGTGCTGCGGCTTGTACGGGAAGGCGGCGTGGCGCTGGCAGCGCTGCGCCATGGAGCCCTCGTAGACGCGCCAGCTGCCGCCGGCGCTGCGCACCTGGCCGAAGATGCTCGGTGCTCTGACCGCGTTCGCCGCCGTGTCGACGCCGCCGGTCACGGCCATGTAGTTGGGATGGCTCGGGATGGGTGGCGCCGCGGTAGTTCGTCGCGACGCCGCACTGGGAGGCGAGCTGGTTGAGGTAGGGCGCCGCGCGCCGAGCTGCCGAGCCGGGCCCGCCGAGCACGTCGCTGTAGCTGCGGTTCTCCTCCATGATCACGATGACGTGGCGGTAGGTGGCCGGGGCCGTGCCCGCCCGCGTCCCGCAGGGCGCCGCCGCCGCAGCGTGCGCCGGCCTCGCCGCGCCGACGGCGGCGACCGCCGCCAGGCACGCCAGGGCGGCGGCAAGCCGCATCCACAGATCTCTCGTCATCCTGCCTCGCACCGTCCTGAACCTACCGCGCCCCGTCGCGTTCGGCAAACGGGAACCGGCGTCAGCCCGAGGCGAGCTGGAGCAGCATCGCGACGTCACGTGGCCAATGGAGCCAGCAGTGCGGACGTCAGGCCCAGGCCGCTTCGCGCACCGCCTCGGGCGCCCGCAGCCAGTACGACTCGCGCACCCACTCGAGCGTCGCCTCGAGGCAGTCCGCGTCCTCGACGCGGGCCGTCACCCAGCCGTAGCGGCCGACGTACTTCGCCTCGGAGACGAACGGGAGCGTGAGCGCGATCTCGCGCTCCTCCTTCGTGAGCTTGATGGTCGCCGTGACGGGCGGGCCGTCGCTCAGGATCGCGAACATGCGGCTGCCGCCGCCCACCTTGAAGACGTGGCTCTCGGGCCCGAACGGGTGATCCTCCCGGGCCTCCGGGAACGAGAGCGCGAGCGCCCGGATGGCGTCTGCGTCAGCCATGCCCATCCGCGCGGCGCCTACGGCACCTGCGGCGCGGGCGGCGGGGGTGTGCCCGCCTCGCGCATCGCCTCGACGTGGAAGCGGTCGGCGATGCGGACGAGCGCGCTCGGGTCGTCGATGCCGCGGAAGGTGAAGTCGGACTCGGGCGCATCGGTGCCGGCCGTGTCCCAGTCCACGTCGCCGATGCCGAGGATGCGCTGGGCCAGCGTCTGGCTCAGGTTGACGTTCTGGACGCGGTCGATGTGCGTGGTGCGCTCGCGCCGGCTGGCGATCCCGACCCGGATCTGGATGCGCCGGTCGGTGACCAGGTAGCTGGTCGTCCTGCGCAGGAGCCAGCCGATCGCGTACGTCCCCACGAGCAGGAAGATCGTCGCGCCGGACAGCCACGCGGGCGCGACGTTGTTCCCCGTGACGTCGAGCACCGCCCAGATCGCGATCGGGATCAGCGAGATCAGGGTCCACTTGATGTAGAAGAGCAGCATGGCCTTCCAGCTCGGGTGGCCCTGCCACAGCGTCGTCTCGCCCTCGTACCCGCTCATCGGCGTGAGTCTACCGGTGCTCAGCCGCCGGGCGTGACGCGGTAGGCGTCGAAGACGGCGTCGACGTTGCGCAGCGCCGAGAGCAGGCTGCGCAGCTCCTTCACGTCGCCCACCTCGACGGTGTACCAGTTGCGCGCCATCTGGTCGGCGACATGGCCGCCGTACTCGACGATGTTCGCGCCGTGCTCGGCGAACGTGCGGGCGACGTCCTCGAGCAGGCGCGGGCGATCCCACGACTGGAGCGCGATCGTGACCCGGAACGAGCTCGTCGCGATGTCGGCGTCGTCCCAGTGGACCGGCGTGAACCGCTCCGGCGTGCGCCGCAGCGCGCGCACGTTGGGGCAGTCGTCGCGGTGGATCGTGATGCCGCGCCCGAGCGAGATGTAGCCGCAGATCTCGTCGCCCGGCACCGGCGTGCAGCACTTGGCCATCCGCACGAGCACGTCCGGGTCGCCGGCCTCGTCGACGACGATGCCGTACGCCGAGCTCGCCACCGGCCGCTTCTGCGGCCGCCGCGCCGGCGTGATCTGGTCGTCGGGCGAGACGACCTCGACGGTCTTCAGCCGCCCGATCAGCTTGCTCACGACCTGGCCGACCTGCACCTTGCCGCCGCCGATCGCGACGTAGAAGTCGTCGGCCTTCTTGAAGCCCATCTCGCGGATGATCCCGGCCAGGAGCGGCGACGAGGACACCTTCTGGTGCGGCAGGCCGTTCGACTTGAGCGCCTGCTGGAGCGACTCGCGGCCGCGCTGCTCGAGGTCCTCGCGCGCCTGCTGCGTGAACCACTGGCGGATCTTGTTGCGGGCCCGCGACGTCTTCACCAGCTTCAGCCAGTCGCGCGACGGCCCCCGCTCCTGCTTCGAGGTCAGCACCTCGACGAACTCGCCCGACTGCAGCTTGTAGTGCAGCGGCACGATGCGGCCGTTCACCTTCGCGCCGACGCAGCGGTGGCCGACGTCGGTGTGCACCGCGTAGGCGAAGTCGAGCGGCGTCGAGCCGACCGGCAGGCTCTTCACCTCGCCCTTGGGCGTGAACACGTACACCTCGTCCGAGAACAGGTCGACGCGCAGCGTGTCCATGAACTCCTTGGGGTCGCGCGCGTCCGCCTGCCAGTCGGCGAGCTGCGCCACCCAGGCGTTCGCGTTCGCCTTCGCCCGGCGACGTCGGCTGCTTGTAGAGCCAGTGCGCGGCGATGCCGTACTCGGCGGTCTGGTGCATCTCGTGCGTGCGCACCTGGATCTCGAGCGGCTTCCCCTGCGTCCCGATCACCGTCGTGTGCAGGGACTGGTACATGTTGAACTTGGGCATCGCGACGTAGTCCTTGAACCGGCCCGGCATCGGCTTCCACAGCGAGTGGATCACGCCGATCGCGCCGTAGCAGTCCTTGACCGAGTCGACCAGCACGCGGATCGCGGTCAGGTCGTAGATCTCGTTGAACTCCTTGCCGCCCTGCGCCATCTTGGTGTAGATCGAGTACAGGTGCTTGGCCCGGCCGGCGATGTCGGCCGTGATGCCGGCCTCCTCGAGCTCGTGCAGCAGGATCGTGCCCGCCTCGCCCGGCGAAGCGCTCGCGCTCGTCGCGCGTCTGGCTGACCATCGCGCCGATCTCGGCGTAGCGGCGCGGGTGCAGGCACGCGAACGCGAGGTCCTCGAGCTCCCACTTGATCGTGTGGATACCCAGCCGGTGCGCGAGCGGCGCGTAGATCTCGAGCGTCTCGCGGGCCGTCTGCACCTGCTTCTGCTTGCCGAGCGCCGAGATCGTGCGCATGTTGTGCAGGCGGTCGGCGAGCTTGATCAGCACCACGCGCAGGTCGTGGGCCATCGCCACGATCATCTTGCGGTAGTTCTCGACCTGGGCCTGCTCGCGGCTCGCGAAGCTGATCCGGGTCAGCTTGGTGACGCCGTCGACCAGGAGCGCGACGTCGTCGCCGAAGCGCGACGCGCACGTCCTCGAGCTCGGCCTCGGTGTCCTCGACCGTGTCGTGCAGCAGGGCGGCGGTGATCGTGGCCGAGTCGAGCTTCAGCTCGGCGCAGATCGCCGCGACGGCGCACGGATGGTGGATGAACGGCTCGCCGCTCTTGCGCATCTGGCCGGCGTGGTGGTCGCAGGCATAGTCGAACGCGGCGCGGATCTGTTCCGCGTCGAGGTTCGGGTTGTACGCCGCGATCTGGCCGAGCAGCTCGACCAGCAGGTGGTCGTGCCGTTCGGCCTCGGCGCTCCGGGGCACCGTCGCCATAGTCGTATGGTAGTTCAGGGGGTCCGGGCCGCCCTCACCCCGCCTGGGACTGCAGGAAGCGCAGCGAGTCCTCGACGCGCTCGACGGCGGCGCGATAGGTCGGAGAGGCGTTCAGGTCGATCCGCTCGCCGCCGCCGCGATCGGCCGGGTCGAGGCCGACCTCGGCCAGCACCGTGCGGCAGCGGGCGACCGTGTCGGCGGCCAGCGGGATGCGCTGCTCGCCGGCGCGCAGCGCCTGCCAGACGACGATGAGCGCCGGCCGCAGCGGCTCGCGCGACTCGAGCACCTGGCGGGCGAACTCGATCTCGGCCTCGCCCCACACCAGGTGCACCGGCATGCGCGATCCGAGCTCGGCCAGGAGCTCGCCGCCGGCGCGGTCGGAGGGCGGGTCGAGCGCGACCGCGGCGCCGAAGCGGAGCTCCGGCTCGGCGATCTGCGCCGCCTCGGCGTACTCGGCGAGCACGACGCTGCCGGTGCCGAGCCGGTTCGGCTCGAGCGGGCCGCCGAGCATGCCGCGCCGGCGGGCGGCGTCGGCGACCAGCACCATCACGCGCTCGCCGCGCGGCGATGAGCCGGGCGATGGTGGCGACCTGGACGCCGCGGCCGCGCGCGTCCTCGACGCGGGCCGGCGCGGGCGCGAGGTCGGCGGCGACCGCGGCCGCATCGAGCGCGGCCGCGGGGATGCCCTCCGGCGTCGGCCCCGACGGCGCGGACGAGCATCTGCACCGACGCCGCGCCGTTCCACTCGTTGCGCGAGAGCCGGTAGGCGACGTCGTGACGGCCGCCGGCGCGCAGGTCGTCGGCCGCCGCGCCGTGGCCGAACCACACCGCCCGGCAGCGGAAGCCGCCGAGCTCGACGGCCATGCGCAGGTGGCGGCCGTCGCCCATCCGCTCGACGCCGTGGATCGCGGCGGCGGGCGCGAGCAGCGTGACGCCGGGGTTGCCGAGGCCGCACGGCTCGAGCCGGGCCAGCTCGTCGGCCAGTTCGAGCGAGGCCTCGGCCGGGCGCGAGCACGGCGTCGATGCGCTGCCGGGGCTGCAGGTCGGCGTCGGCGAGCGCTGCCTCGGCGTGCGCGGCGAGCGCGTCGGCGAAGGCCGTCGATGTCGCCGGTCGCCATCGTCAGGCCGGCGGCGACGCGATGGCCGCCGTAGCGCTGCAGGTGCGTCGCGGCAGGCCGCGAGGCCGGCGTGCAGGTCGTAGGCGGGGATGCTGCGCCCCGAGCCCTTCGCCTCCTCCCCGCGCTCGGCGATCAGCACGACCGCCCGGCCGTAGCGCTCGACCAGGCGCGACGCGACGATGCCGACGACGCCCTCGTGCCAGTCGGGCGAGGAGAGCACGTACGCCCGCCGCTCGCGCCACTCGGCGCCGCGGGCCTCGAGCTGGTCGAGCGCGTCGCGCAGGATCGCGTCCTCGACGCTCTGGCGCTCGCGGTTCAGCGACTCGAGCCGGGTCGCGAGCGCGCGCGCCCGCGCCTCGTCGCTCGGTCAGCAGCAGCTCGAGCGCCTCGGCCGGGTGGCACAGGCGCCCGGCGGCGTTGATCCGCGGCGCGAGCCGGAAGCCGACGTCCGAGGCGCCGATGCGGGCGCGGTCGACGCGCGCGGACGCCATCAGCGCGCGCAGGCCGGGCCGCGTCGTGCGGGCGAGCCGGCGCAGGCCGGCGCGGACGAGCCCGCGGTTCTCGTCGACCAGCGGCACGACGTCTGCGATCGTCGCGAGCGCGACCAGGTCGAGGTGCAGCGTCGAGCGCCGCCGGGTCGCGCCCGGCCTGCGCGTAGAGCGCCTGGGCGAGCTTGAAGACGACGCCCGTGCCGCAGAGCTCCGGGAACGGGTACTCCGACGGGCGCGTGCACACGAGCGGGCAGGCCGGCAGCACGTCGGCCGGGCGGTGGTGGTCGGTGACGATCACGTCCATGCCGAGCGCTGCCGCGCGGGCGACCTGGTCGGCGGCCGTGATGCCGCAGTCGACGGTGACCAGCAGCGCGACGCCGTCGGCCGCCAGGCGCTCGACCGTCTCGGCGGCGAGCCCGTAGCCCTCGTCGAAGCGGCTCGGCAGGTGCCAGTCGACGTCCGCGCCCAGCTCGCGCAGCGCGAGCACGGCGAGGGCGGTGGCGCAGATGCCGTCGGCGTCGTAGTCGCCGTGCACGCAGATGCGCTCGCCCGCGGCGATCGCGCGGCCGATCCGCTCGCACGCGGCCGCCATGTCGCCGAGCAGCATGCGGGTCGTGCAGCGGGCCGTCGAGCTCGAGGAACGCCCGCGCCGCCGCCTCGGTGCGGTGGCCGCGGCGCACGAGCACCTCGGCCGTCGTGCGCTGCACGCCGAGCGCCGCCGCCAGGTCGGCGGCCGCACCGGGCGGGCACGGGTCGATCAGCCAGCGGGGAGACGACTCCATCCTCCCATGCTAGGGAGGGGTGCGGACGGCGCCGTGCTTGAATCCGGCGATGTCCGACCTGCACGTCTCGGTCACCGGATCGGGGCCGCCCGCGCTGCTCGTGCACGGCAGCATGAGCTTCGGCGCGCTCGCGTTCTCGGAGCAGGCGCCGCTCGCGGCGGAGTTCGAGCTGCACGTCGTCGACCAGGCGCGGGTTCGGACACAGCCCCGACGGCGCCGGGCCGCGTCGACTTCGTCGCCGACGCGGCCGACCTCGCGGCGCTGCTCGACCGGCCGGCGCACGTGCTCGGCCACTCCTACGGCGCGATCGCGTGCATGCTCGCGGCGGCGCAGCGTCCCGAGGCCGTGCGCTCGCTCGCGCTCGTCGAGCCGCCGGCGTTCGGGCTCGTGCGCGGCGATCCCGCCGTCGAGGCGATGGTCGAGCGGCTGAACGCCCACATCGCGCGCGGTGCGGACATGACCGAGGAGGAGTACCTGCGCGGGTTCCTGAACGCGTGGGGGTTCGACCTCGGCCCCGGCCCGACCCTGAACCGCGTCGCCCGCCGCTCGGTGCGGCGCTCGATCGGCGAGCGCACGCCGCTCGACGCCAGATCCCGCTCGCCGAGCTCGCACGCAGCGCCGTTCCCGATCCTGGTGGCCCGCGGCGGCTGGGACGCCGTGCCGCCGGCGGCGTACGACGATCGGCGGGCGGGCGTTCATCGCCGTCTGCGACCTGCTGGTCGAGCGGCTCGCGCGCCGAGCAGGCCGTCTTCCCCGGCGCGGCGCACCAGCCGCAGCTCCTCGGCGAGCCGTTCAACCGCCGCATCGCGCAGTTCTGGCAGCGCCGAACAGATGCCCGCCTTCCGCGCGGACTGTTAGACGCTGTCCCAACAGTCGGCTAGAGCCGGCCGCTGCGGACGATCGAGAGCACGAGCACCACGCCGAGGCCGAAGGCCGACAGGAATCCGAGCAGCGCCAGGATGTGGATGCCGAACACGTGCCAGCCGCCCTGCGCCGAGATGCCGATCAGCGACGAGCCGATCAGCATCGCTCCCATCACGACCGCGATCACGAGCCGGTTGATGACGACATCGGCCTGGCGGGTGAGCTCGTCGAGCCCCTTGTGGCGGAACTGCACCTCGACCTCGCCGTCGCGCAGCTGCTCGAGCGTGTCGTGCACCTGGTAGGGCAGCTCCATCAGCAGGCCGCCGTAGCTCTCGAGCTCCTCCTTCGACCGCTCGAGCAGATGGCGGGGCGAGAAGCGCCTGGCGACGAGCTCGGCGGCGTAAGGCTCGGCCACCTCGAACACGTTGAAGTCGGGATAGAGCTCCGTGCCGACGCTGCCGAGCGTCGCGAGCGCCTTGTCGAGCAGCGCGAACCGGGTCGGCAGTCGCAGGTGCATGCGCGAGACGAGCACGAACGCCTCGCGGATCACCTGCAGCGGGTCGATCTGGCCCATCGAGGCGCCGTAGTAGCGGTAGTACACCTCGCGCAGCTCGATGCGCAGCTCGTCCTCCTGCTCCTTGTTGAAGCGCACGCCGAGGTCGTACAGCCGCCGCGGCAGGGCGTCGACGTTCTCGTTCACCGCGTCGAGCAGGAGCCGCGTCAGCCGGCGCATGTCGGCCTCGCTGAGCGAGCCGGTCATGCCGAAGTCGACCAGGCCGAGGCGGCCGTCGGCGAGCACCATGATGTTCGCCGGGTGCGGGTCGCCGTGGAAGACGCCGTGGCGGAAGATCATCTCGAGCCACGCCTCGGCGATCAGGATCGCGAGCCGGCGGCGCTCGTCCATCGGCGTCGCCTCGAGGTCGAGATCGCCCAGCTGGACGCCCTCGAGCCGCTCGAGCGTCAGCACGCGCTCGCTCGAGTACGTGCCGTAGACGCGCGGGATGGCCACGCGCGGCTCCTCGGCGAAGTTGCGCCGGAAGATCTCGGCGTTGCGGGCCTCGGTGCGGTAGTCGAGCTCGTGCCGGATCGAGCGCGCGAACTCGTCCACGACCGCCACCGGGTCGATGAACGACAGCCGGTCGACCCGCCGGCGCACGATCCGAGCGACCTGGTAGAGCAGGCTCAGGTCGGACTCGACCTGGCGCGCGGCGTTCGGCCGCTGCACCTTGACCGCGACGCGGCGGCCGTTCGGGAGCTCGGCGAAGTGCACCTGCCCGATCGACGCGGCCGCGACCGGCACCGCCTCGAAGTTCGTGAACAGGCGGTCGATCGGCGCCTTCAGCTCGGTCTCGATCACGCGCTCGATGTCGGTGTAGGGCACCGGCGAGACCGAGTCCTGGAGCAGGCGCAGCTCGGACAGGATCTCGGGCGGCACGATGTCGGGCCGCGTCGAGAGCAGCTGGCCGAACTTCACGAACGTCGGCCCGAGCTCGTCGAGCATCTCGCGCAGGTGGCGGCCCAGCGCGGGCAGGTTCTGCGCCTCGATCACCGTCGAGCGCCGCAGCGCACGGCGCTCGAACACGAACCCGAAGCCGTGCTTCGTCGCGACCTGCGCGATCTCGCGCACACGCCCCATCGTCCGCCGCCGATCAGCGAGCGTGGCCATGGGCGGCATGTTAGAGGGCGGCGGGTGAATACCGGTGCCCGGCACCTTTATGCAGCGCGTGAATGAACGGGGTCTGACCCCGTTTTCACGTTCACGCCAGGGCGGCGAGCGCCCGCGTGCCGTGGTCGAGGTGCCACTCGATGGCCGGATCCGAGGGGTCGCGCCAGGCCAGGTCGAGCGACTCGTGGCTTCGGCGCAGCTCGCCGCCGACGATGCGGCACAGATACACGAGGCCGACCTGCCCGTGCGGCGCGGCCGGAAGCGACGCCGCCCGCCATTCGACCGTGCCCAGGCGCACGACCTCGACGGCGAAGCCCGTCTCCTCGGCCACCTCGCGCACCACGCCCGCCTCGGGCGACTCGCCCGACCCGAGCCAGCCGCCGGGCAGGCCCCAGCGGCCGTCGTCGGCGCGGCGGTCGAGCAGGATCCGGCCCTCCCCGTCGGGGATCACGGCCGTCGCCCCCACCTTCGGCGTCGGCGTACCCAGGTCGGCGGCGAACCGCGCGCCGACCTCGGCCGCCGGCAGCCCCGAGAGCTCGGCGTAGAACTCGTCCACGATCTGGCACATGCGCCGGTAGCGGGTCCGGTCGTACTCGGTCTCGGCGTAGGCGCGGCCCTCGTAGGCGAGGGTGCGCAGCTCGTCCAGCAGCGCGACGGCGTCGATCAGACGAGGCTCCGGCCCTGCATGTCGGCCGGGCACCGGCATGCCGAGCGCAGTCAGCACCGTCGGGCGCGATGTCGAACAGGCGCGCGTCGGGCGGCACGGCCGGCGGCATGCCCGGCCCGGCGAAGATCGCGATCCCGAACTTGGCGTGGTTGGCGTCGTCGGGGCCGGTGTCGTTCTCGCGCACGTGGACGCGGCCGTCGCCGACCGTGCCGATCGAGCGCCAGCCGAGGTTGCCGAAGTAGACGATCAGGTCGGGCGCGACGCCGTTGCACACGTCGTGTAGAGGTCCTCGGGCCGGAAGACGCGCGTGCCGATCGAGCGGCCCTGCTCGTCGCCGAGCGCCTCGAGCTTCGCGATCAGCTCGTCGCGCAGCGGCTCGTAGTCGGCCGGCTCGATCACGCCCTGCGGCTCGCGGCCCTTCACGTTCAGGAAGATCCGCGAGTAGTAGCCGCCGTCGGCCCACACGCGCGTCCGCGGCCAGTCGATCGTGCAGCGGCCGATCGGGCGTCTGCTCGGTCGGCGGGTCGGTGAGCGTCAGGTAGCCCTTCTGCATCAGCCACTCGTTGATCTGGATGCCGCCGTCCATGCCTGGGCGCCGTGGTCGGAGACGACGATCACGGCGGTGTCGTCGCCGAGCGCCGTCGAGCAGCGCGCCGACCTCGGAGTCGAGGTAGCGGTAGTAGTCGCGGATGGCGGCCTCGAGCGGCGTGCCCGGCTCGTAGTCGGGGTGGTTGGGGTCGTTGTACCGCCAGAAGGCGTGGTGGACGCGGTCGGTGCCCATCTCGACCATCATGAAGAAGTCCCACGGCCGGGTGTCGCGCAGGTGCCGGGCGAGCGCGAAGCGCTTCTCGGTCATCGTCGTGGATGTCGCGCACGACCCGCTCGCGGTCGTCGGTGCGGAAGTCGCACGTCGACCATGTAGTCGCCGACGACCTCGCGGATCTCGTCCTTGAGCGCCTCGGGATAGGTGTAGCGCGAGTCGATCGAGGGCGTCAGGAAGTCGCTCACCATCTCGCCGTTGACCGGCCGCGGCGGGTAGGTCTGCGGCACGCCGAGCGCGATCACGTGCTTGCCGGCGCGCGACGAGGATGTCCCAGAGCCGGTCGCTCCTTCACCGTCTCCGACGTCGCGATCGTCATCCCGTCGTAGGAGTGGTCCTCGCGGTTGCGGAAGCCGTAGAAGCCGAGCGTGCCCGGGTCCTTGCGCGACATCATGCACAACCACGCCGGCACCGTGATCGGCGGGTCGCACGACTCGAGCTTGCCCCAGGCGCCGCGCTCCATCAGGCCGGAGAGCACCGGCAGCTCGGCGCGCATGTCGTCGAACACGATCTCGGGCGGGACGCAGTCGAGCCCGACGATCATCAGCCGCCGCGGACGCGCCATCGCTACTGCCCGCGGTGCGTGAACACGAGCATCTTCTGGTTGCGCGGGTTGTTCCACCCGCCCAGGTACTCGACCTCGAGCCCCGTGCCCTCGCACAGCCACTCGAACACGCTGCGGTGGTAGTGGAAGAAGTCGCGGTCGAGATGCGTGTGGAGGCCCGGCTTCTGCTCGACGTCGGCGATGACGCGCGGCCCGCGCTCGTCCTCGTAGAAGGTGGCGAAGAACTTGCCGCCGGGCGCCAGGGCCCGGTCCATCTCGACCAGGCAGCGCATGATCTCGTTGATGCTCAGGTGCGTGAACACCGACTGTGCGAGCGCGAAGTCGAACGACCGGTGCAGCGTGTCGAACTCGAAGTGGTGCAGCTCGCGCAGCACGGGCTGCTTCTCGAGCAGGTCGCGCGGCCGCAGGTCGAAGTCGCGGCCGGCCTCGATCAGGTCGTACCGGCGGTCGATGCCGTAGTAGCGGCCGGTCTCGAGGTACTCGATGAAGCGCCAGCCGCCGCGCAGCGGGCCGCAGCCGACGTCGAGCAGGTAGTGCTGCGGCTCGAGGCCGTGGTCGACCAGGTAGCGGAACTGGAGCTCGCCGAGCTGGTTCCACATGCCGCCGATGCCGCGCCGGTGCCAGCCCGGGTCGACGTACTTGCGCACCGATCGCGGCAGCGCCTTGCGGACGCGCCGCTTGACGGGGACGGGCACGATCGGCTCGATCGAGCCGAACGCCTTCTGGAGCGCCTTCTGGGTGGCGAGGCGGGCCTCGCCGGTGAGGCCTTCGGGGGTCTGGGTCGCGGGCATCGGCGCAGAGTAGCGGCCGGCTGCGGCCGGGCACTCCACGTGCGTGTGCCAGACTGACGCGATCGTGCAGACGACCGTCCTCGTCACCGCCGCCGGCGCTCCCGGCTGCCCGCGCCTGATCCGGGCGCTGCGCGAGGCCGGCCACGCCGTCGTCGGCAGCGACGCGAACCCGCAGTCGGTGGGCTCGCGCCTGTGCGACCGCTTCGCCGTCGTCCCCCGCGGCGACGATCCCGGCTTCATCCCCGCGATGCAGGCCGCGGCCGCCGACATGGGCGCCGACGTCGTCTTCCCCACCTCGTCGGCCGAGATCCTGGCCTGGGCGCGGGCGCGCGACACGTTCGGCATCCCCGTGCTCGCCGGCCCGGCCGCGGGCGTCGAGGCCGCGTCGGACAAGGCCGAGACGTTCCGGGTGGCCGAGCGGGCGGGCGTCCCCCACCCGCGGACGATCGAGGTGGCCGATCCCGATGCCTTCGCCGCGGCGGTGCGCGAGCTGGGCTACCCCGAGCGGCGGGTGGTGATGAAGCCGACGCAGGCCAAGGGGTCGCGCGGGATGCGCATCCTCGACCGCACCGCCGACCGGCGCCGGTGGCTGCTCGAGTCGCGCCCGGGCGAGGCGGCGCCGGAGCGGCTCGAGGACGTCCTTGCCCTGCTCGGCGACGGGCCGTTCCCGGCCTACATCGTGCAGGAGTACCTGGACGGGCCCGAGGAGACGGTCGACGCGATCTGCCTGGGCGGCGAGCTGCTGCTGCCGATGACGCGCACCCGCGAGGCGCTGCGCGCGGGACTCGCGATGGACTTCACGCTGATCGAGCGCCCGCGCGAGGAGGAGTACTCGGCCCGCCTGGCCGCCGAGCTCGCCATGGACTACTTCATCTCGGTGCAGTTCAAGGGCGGCAAGCTGATGGAGATCAACCCGCGCGTGTCGACCATCGTGTACACGCCGCACATCAACCCGCCCGCGCTCGCGGTCGGCCTCGCGCTCGGCACGACCGACGCGGCGCAGGTGCGCCGCCTGCGCCCGCAGGTGCCGATCGGACGCCGCGCCATCCGCTACTTCGACCAGGTCGAGTACGCCGAGTAGCGGCCGGGCGGACGAGGGGCGGCGGATAGAATCGCCGCGCTCGTGCCCGCATCCTCGCCACATGGTCCCACCGCCGTCGTCGCCGACGTCGGCTGGGTGAACGGCCTCGCCGCCATCCGCTCGCTCGGCCGCCACGGCGTGCGGGTGCTGGCGGTCGACCACCGCCCGTGGGCGCTCGGATTCCGCTCACGCTACGCCACGCCGGTCGTCGCGCCCGACCCGGGCGTCGACGCGGACGGCTTCGTCGCGGCGCTCGCGCGGCTGGGGTCGACGCTGGCCGCCCCGGTGCCCGTGTTCGCGACCCACGACGAGCACGTGAACCTGATCGCGCGCCGAAGCGCCGAGCTCGGGCCGGCCTTCGTGCCCTGCTCGCCGCCGTGGGAGACGCTCGAGCAGATCCAGCGCAAGCGCCACCAGCTCGAGGTCGCCGGCGCCTGCGGTGTGCCCGTCCCCGACACGCGGCATCCGGCCGACGCGGGCGAGGCGCTCGCGGCCGCGCGCGAGCTCGGCTATCCGGTGCTCGTCAAGCCCTCCGACCCGATCGGCTTCAAGCGCCTGCACAACCGCCAGGCCTTCCGCTGCGAGACCGACGCCGAGCTCGAGCATGCCTACGCGCAGGCCGAGCCGTTCGCGCCGATGGTGCAGGAGTACGTCCCCGGCGGCGACGACCACCTCTACACGCTCGGAAGCTACATGGCGGCCGACGGCGAGGCGCTCGGCGTCTTCACCGGCCGCAAGCTGCGGCAGACGCGCACGCACATGGGCGTCTGCCGCGTCGCCGAGGCCGTGTGGGTGCCCGAGGTCGCCGAGCAGGGCCTGCGCCTGCTGCGCGCGCTCGAGTTCCACGGGATCTCGCAGGTCGAGTTCAAGCTCGACCCGCGCACGGGCGCATACAAGCTGATCGAGGTGAATCCGCGGCTGTGGCAATGGCACGGCCTTGCCACCGCCTGCGGCGTCGACCTGACCCACATCGCGTTCCTCGACATGACCGGCTCCCGTCCGCAGCCGCGGCAGATGACGAACGCCGGCCGGCGCTGGGCGATCTCGTTCATGTCCGGCGCCCCCCACGCGCTGCAGCGGCCGCCGTACACCGACGCCCTGCTCGCCCGCGACGATCCCCGGCCGGCGCTCGTGCAGATCGGCCGCGTCGCCCGCGGGGCGGTGCACGCCCGTGGCTGAGGCGAACGGCGGCCGGCCGCTGCGGGTGCTCGGCATCGGCGACGGCGTATCGGTGATCTTCCTGCGCTGGGCGTGGCGGCTGGCCGAGCTCGGCCACGACGTCCACATCGTCTCGGATCGCCTGAGCGAGCGGCCGGGCGAGCTCGACACGATCACCGCCCACCAGATCCGCGAGCTCGAGCTCGGGACGCGCGTGAAGGGCCTGCGGCGGATGCGCTTCGCCCCGGCGATCCGCAACCTCGCCAGGCGCCTGGACGTCGACATCGTCCACGCCCACTACCTGCTGCCGTATGGCTACTGGGCGGCCGAGGCGGGCGTGCATCCGCTGGTGATGAGCCCCTGGAACACCGACATCTTCACCTACGGCCGCGAGCGCGCGAGGGGGCGGCGGTGGGTGCGTGCGGCGGTCGCGGCGGGCGACTCCTACGTCGTGAGCTCGATCGGAAACGCCGACGAGACCGTGCGCCTGGGCGCCGAGCCCGACCAGGTGCACCGGATCGTCTGGTACGTCGACCTGCGCCCGTTCGGGCCCGAGCACCGCGTCCCCGGCCTGGCCGTCCGCTTCGGCTGGCCGGACGACTCGATCGTGATCCTGTCGCTGCGCAACTACCGCCCGAACACGAACCTGGACGTGCTGCTGCGGGCGTTTCACCGCGTGTCCCGTGAGGAGCCGAGGGCGCGGCTGATCATGGCCGCCCGCGGTGGCTGGATCCGCGCCGAGATCGAGGCGCTGCTCGACGAGCTCGGGCTGCGCGACCGCGTCGCCCAGCACTTCGCCCCGCCCGACGAGCTGCCCGAGCTGTGCGCGTCGGCCGACATCGGCATCTCGATCGCGTCGACCGACGCGACCCCGGCCTCGATGATCGAGTCGATGGCGTCGGGCCTGCCGATGGTGATGGGCGAGGCCATCACCATCGACGAGTGGATCACCCAGGGCGAGGGCGGCGAGATGGTCGACTGCCGCGACGAGGACGCCGTCACGGCCGCGCTGCTGCGCCTGATCCGCGACCCCGCGCTGCGGGCGCGCTACGGCGAGCGCAACGCCCGCATCACCCGCGAGCGGCTGCCGCCGCCGGGACCGGCGCTGGTCGAGCTCTACCGCGACATCCTGGCGCGCGCATGAGGGTGCTCTGCCTGGGCATGGACGGCGCCGACCCCGCCCTGGTCGGCGAGCTGCTCGAGCAGGGCCGGCTGCCGACGCTCGCGGGCCTCATCCGCGACGGCGCCTACGGGCCGCTGCGCTCGACCTACCCCGCCGCCACCCCGACGGCGTGGTCGACGTTCCTGACGGGCCTGAACCCCGCCCGGCACGGCATCTTCAACTTCTCGACGAACGCCAACCGCGCTCCGTCGCGGGTCGAGAGCGCGCGCAGCCGCTCCGGCGTGCCGCTGTGGCGCACCCTCGGTGCCGCCGGGATCCGCTCGGCGTTCGTCACCGTGCCCTTCACGTACCCGGCCGAGGACATCGCGGGCATCGTCGTCTCGGGCTACGGCGGCCCGGCGACGCCGCAGATCACCCCGGCCGCCGCCGGCGAGCAGATCCGGGCGATCCACCCCGGCCTCGTCACCGCCCACCACCCCATGCGCGAGCGCTGGTGGGAGGACTTCGACCGCTACGCGCGCCTGCTGATCGAGCATGTCGCCCAGGTCGAGTCGGTGTGCGAGCAGTGCTTCGACCTCGAGCCCGACCTGGGCGTGCTCGTCGTCGACTTCATGAGCACCGACTTCGCCGGCCACCTCGGGTACGCCCGGCTCGACCCGGGCATCCCGCGCACGACCCGGCCCGCTCCGGCGACGAGCTGATCCAGGTGTACGAGGCGGTCGACGCCGCCTGCGGCCGCCTGATCGAGGCCGCCCGGGAGCGCTTCTCCGAGGAGCCGACCGTGCTCATGATGTCCGACCACGGCATGAAGCCGATGTACTGGGTGTTCCACCTGAACCGCTGGCTCGAGGAGCACGGCCACCTGCGCTACCGGCGCCGGTCGCTGCAGCGGCTGCGCGGAACGCGGCTGCGGGCGCTGGCCGGGCTCGACCAGCGCCTGGCGCGCACCCGCGGCGGCTACACGCGCATCCTGGACGCGCTGCCGTTCGTGCCCCGGGTTGCCGCCGACCGCGCGTTCGCCGACATCGACTTCCCCCGCACGCGCGCCTACTCGTTTGCGACCGGCGGCCAGGTCTACCTGGGCGAGTCTGCCGGCGCCGCGGGCGACACCGGCTTCGCCGAGCGGCTCGCCCGCGTGCTCGAGGCCGAGCGGCATCCCGAGACGGGCGAGCCGCTGCTGCGCGTGCTGCGCAAGGCCGACATCTACCACGGCCCGTATCTCGATCGCGCCCCCGATCTGATCGTGCTCTCGATCGACGAGCGCATCCACGTCGACTCGCTGCGGCTGCGCGGCACCGAGGCGATCGAGGTGCACTCACACCTCGACCCGGAGAACGCCTACGGCTACTCCGGCCACCACGGCGTCGACGGCATCCTGGCCGCGCGCGGCCCGGGCATCCGGCCCGGGGTCGTGCCCGCCGGCTCGGGCATCGTCCAGATGGCGGCGACGATCCTGCGCCTGCACGGGATCGAGGCCGACGACCTCGACGGCGCCCCGATCGAGGGCATCCTGGCCGGGGCGGGCGCGGGCGACGCGGTGCGGGTCGCGGCACAGGGTGCGGCCGCGAGCGAGGAGGGCGTCTACAGCGCCGAGGAGGAGGCCGGCATCCTCGAGCGGCTGCGCGACCTCGGCTACGAGTGAGCGCGCCCCGGCTCGAGGTCGACGCGCCTGCGAGCTTTGCCGCCAAGGCGCGCTACACGCTCGAGACGCTGCTCGGCGCCTGCGCGGCGCCGACCGTCCCGGTGGTGCGCTACGGCGGCGGGGGCCTCGACGCTTCCGAGCACGCGTGGCGGTACTTCGAGCCCGGCGAGCATCCCCCGCCACGACTCCTCGACGACGGCATGCTCGACTTCGGCGACGGCGGCGGCGACCTGGTCGCGAGCGCCTTCTGGCACCTGTCGCGGTGGGAGGAGCGGGCGGGCTCGGCGCGCGACGAGCACGGCCGCTTCCCGGCATCGGCGGCCCTGGCCGACCCGGGACGGCCCGCCGTCGACAGCCTGCTCGCGGCGTTCAAGGCCCACGTCGGCGACGCCGGCCGCACGCCCTTCACCGTCGCGCTCACCCACGACGTCGACATCCCCTGGCGCTGGAGCCGGCCGCGGGCGCTGCTCGGCGCCGCCGCCCGCGCCCGCCAGGCGGCCCGCGCGCACAGGTCGCGGGACGCCGCCGCCGAGGCGCTCGGGCTCGCCGCGGCGCCGCTGCGGCGCCTGCGCGGCACCGACCCGAACTGGTCGTACGAGCGCATCCGCGAGATCGAGCGCGCGCACGGCGGCCGCTCCACGTACTTCGTGATGGCCGGGCACCACGTCGCCGCCGACGGGCCCGATCCGGCCGCCTACGACCGGCTGCGGCCGGCGATCGTGGCCCAGATCGCCGCCCAGCGCGACGAGGTCGGGCTGCACCCGAGCTACACCGCCTCCGAGCGGCCCGAGCGCATCGCCGAGGAGCGCGCGCGCCTGGCCGCGCTGACAGGCGCCTCGGTGCCGGGGATGCGGTTCCACTACCTGCGCCACGAGACCCACTCCACCCTGCCCGAGCTCGAGCGGCTCGGCTTTGCCTACGACTCGAGCCAGGGGTACGGCGACGCGATCGGCCTGCGGGCGGGGTTCTCGTTCCCGTACCGGCCCTACCACGTGGCCGAGGACCGCCCGCTCGACCTCGTCGAGCTGCCGCTCGCCGTGATGGACGCGACGCTCGCCGAGCAGCGGTATCTGGGCCTCTCGCCCGCCGCCGGGCTCGAGCACACGCTCGGCCTGCTCGAACGGGTAGCCGCCGTCGGCGGCACGGTGGCGATCCTGTGGCACACCGACCGCTTCAGCCGCGAGTACGCGCGCGGCTGGGACCGCGTCTACGCGGACGTGCTCGCGTGGGTGTCCGGGCGCGGCGGACGGCTGGTCACGGCCGCCGACGCGGTTGCCGCGAGCCCCCCGGCCTAGCGCGAGCGGCCGTGGGAGCGCCGCCGGCGCCGGCGCGAAGAGGCCGGTGCGGGCGCGGAGCCCGAGGGCGGCGCCGGACCGTCCGTCGCCGGCGTGGCCGTCGGCACCGGCGTGGACTTGGCGCGCGCCTTCGGCGCCTCCACCTCGCCCGAGCGCTCGAGGTCGTGGCGGCGCTTGACGAAGCCGGGCTCGCGCTCGAGGAAGATCGCGAGCAGCGGCGCGGCGATGAAGATCGACGAGTACGCGCCCGAGGCGATGCCGACCACGAGGGCGAAGGCGAAGTCCTTCAGCGACCCCGAGCCGAAGACGAACAGCAGGACGACCGGGATCAGCGTGACCAGGGACGTGTTCAGCGAGCGGGTGATCGTCTCGGCCAGCGACTCGTTCACGACCTGGCTCGCCGTGTAGCGGCGCAGGATCGGGATGTTCTCGCGCACGCGGTCGAACACGATCACCGTGTCGTACATCGAGTAGCCGAGCACGGTCAGGACGGCCGCGATCGTGTCGGCGGTCACCACCCGCCCCGACAGCGAGTAGATCCCGATCGTGAGCAGGATGTCGTGCCCGAGCGCGATCATCACCGGCAGCGCGTACTTCCACTCGAACCGGAACGACACGTAGATGAAGATGATGATCAGCGAGAAGAGCACCGCCAGGTAGGCCGAGTCGAGCACCGACTGGCCGAACGACGAGCTGACGTTCTGCTGGTCGGTGATCCTCGTCGCCTGCCCCAGGTGCGCCCGCAGCTCGGTCAGGAGCCGGTTCTGCTCCGTCTGCGTGAGGAAGTGCGACTCGGCCTGGAACTGGGTGTAGGTCGACCCCTGGCTCGAGCGCGTCGAGGTCACCCCCTGCACCTGCGGCTGGTTGATCCCGGCGGCCGTGACCGCGCCCGTGGCGGCGCCGACCGAGACCGGTCTCGGCGTCACGAACGTGACCTTGCTGCCGCCGGTGAAGTCGATGCCGCGGTTCAGGCCCGTCGTGGCCAGGCTGATCGCGCCGATCGACGATGATCACGCCCGAGATCGCGAACCAGAGCCGCTTCTTGCCGATGAAGTCGTACTTCTTCCAGCGGTCGCCGGTGCCGACCGAGCCGAGCACCCAGCGGCTGGTCATGAAGCTCAGGCCGCTGAGGACGCCGAGCATCGCCCGCGTGAAGACGACGGCCGTGAAGATCGACGTGATGACGCCGATCAGCAGCATGAGCGCGAAGCCCTTCACGCTCGACGTCGCCGCGGCGTAGAGCACGCCGGCCGCGATCAGCGTGACGACGTTCGCGTCGATGATCGTGTGGAAGCCGCGCCGGTAGCCGGTCGAGATGGCCGCGCGCATCGATTTGCCGGCGCGCACCTCCTCCTTCACGCGCTCGAAGATGACGATGTTCGCGTCGGCGGCGACGCCGATCGTGAGGATCGTGCCCGCGATCCCGGGCAGCGTCATCGTCACCGGCAGGGCGGACACGATCCCGGCGAGCAGGATGCCGTAGATGACGAGGGCGATGTCGGCGATGACGCCGAGGAACCCGTAGAACAGGATCAGGAAGATCATCACGAAGATGAGGCCGGCCACGCCCGCGATGACGCCGTTTCGCAGCGAGTCCTTGCCGAGCGACGCCGACACGAGCTGCTGCGAGTACGGCGAGAACTTCACCGGCAGCGTGCCCGACTGGATCTCGAGCGCGATCCGGTTCGCCTCGGCCGTCGGTGACGCCCGTGATCTCGCTGCCCGGCGAGGTGAGCGAGTCGGCGTTGATCCCGTCCGGGAACTGCGCGGAAGTCGACCGAGTCGGTCGTGATCATCTGGTCGCCGACGACGATCGCGACGAAGAGGTTCCTGCCGGCGGCGAGGCCCTGCTGGGAGACCTCGCGGGTGATGTTGTGGAAGACGGTGCCGCCGCCGTTCTTGTACTGCAGCGACACGATCGGGTTGCCGTTCTGGTCGGTGGTCGCCTGGCGCGCTCGAGATCTGGTTCCCGGTCACGATCTTGCCGGGCGGCGGCACGTGGAAGAGGTACCAGACGGTGCGGCTTCGACGCCGGCCGTGATGTCCTGGCAGCCGCCGGTCGTGACGTCGCAGCTGGCCGCGAGGTCGCCGTGCGGCACGGCCAGCCACACCGTGCCCGGCGGGCTGCGTGCGCAGATGGATGTCGTTCAGCACCTGTGACTTGCGCGGCTCGATCCGGCTCGTGATGCCGTCGCGCGACACCAGGTTGTGCGTCTTTGCGTTGAAGAGCGCCCACCCGGACGGCGGTCCCGTTCGACGGCAGCTGCTTCTTGGCGGCCGTCAGCATGTCGAAGAGCGGCAGCGGCCGCGCCGGTGGTCGCCGAGACGCGCGACACCGGCGTGAGCGCGCCGTAGAAGTTGAAGCTCGTGAGCTGGCCGGCGACGAGCAGGTTCGCGACCGCATTCGGGTTCTTCACGCCCGGGATCGAGATGTCGATCGTGTTGTCGGCCGTCGACGTGCGGATCTCGGGCTGCAGGATGCCGCGCGGGTCGATGCGCTTGCGCATGACGTCGGCGGCGTTCGAGAGCGTCTGCGCCGAGATCGTGTTGCCGTGGATCGGGCGCGCCTTGAGCACGACCTCGAGCCCTCCGCGCAGGTCGAGGCCGAGGGTGAAGCCGCGCACGACGACGGTCGCCATCGCGGCCGCCATCAGCACGAACACCACCGCCAGAATGCCCAGGTTGCGGCGCTTCTCGCTCACGAAGACGGAAGTCTAGAGGATCGGCTCGCGGCGGCCGTCAGCGGCGACACCTGCCGAGACCTCGAGCCGCAGCTGCTCGAAGCGGCCCTCGGCGATCGCCGCGCGAGCCCGCGCCGCCAGGTCGAGCAGCGTGTGCAGGTTGTGGATCGTGAGCAGGCGCAGGCCGGTGATCTCCGACTGGGTGACGAGGTGGCGGATGTAGGCGCGCGAGAAGCCCGTGCACGCCGGGCACGTGCAGCCGGCGACGAGCGGCCCCTGGTCGGCGGCGAACGCGGCGTTTCGCAGATTGATGCGGCCGCCGGGCACGAGCGCCGACCCGGTGCGGCCCAGGCGGGTCGGCAGCACGCAGTCGAACATGTCGACGCCGCGGGCGATCCCCTCGATCAGGCCCGACCGGGTCGCCGACCCCCATCAGGTAGCGCGGCCGGTCCGGCGGGCAGCAGCGCGGCGGTCGCGGCGAGCGTCTCGAGCATCGGGCCGCGCTCCTCCCCGACCGAGAGGCCGCCGACGGCGTAGCCGTCGAACCCGATCGCGACGATCTCCTCGGCGCTGCGGCGGCGCAGGTCGAGGTCGGTGCCGCCCTGGACGATGCCGAAGCCGAGCTGGCCCTCGGCGCGCGGCTGGGCGCGGCTGCGCTGCGCCCACAGGCCCGTGCGCCGCACCGCCGCCTCGACGCGGCCGCGGTCGACGCCGGCCGGCGGGCACTCGTCGAACGCCATCGCGATGTCGGAGCCGAGCAGCCGCTGGACGCGCATGGCGAGCTCGGGCGTGAAGTGGTGCTCGGAGCCGTCGTACACCGAGCGGAAGCGCACGCCCTCGTCGTCGATGCGCGCGGCGGTGTGCCGCAGCGAGAACACCTGGAAGCCGCCCGAGTCGGTCAGGATCGGGCCGTCCCAGCCGCTGAACCGGTGCAGGCCGCCGAGCTCGGCGATGCGCTCCTCGCCCGGCCGGAAGTGCAGGTGGTAGGTGTTTCCGAGCACGATCTGCGCGCCCAGCGCCGCGCAGCTCCGACGGGCAGCATCGCCTTCACGCTCGCCTTCGTCCCGACCGGCATGAACACCGGCGTCTCGCACCGGCCCGTGCGCGGTCTCGAGCACGCCGGCGCGGGCGCCGCCGTCGGTGGCGGTGACGCGGAAGGGCGTGCTCATAGGAGCAGCATCGCATCGCCGAAGCTGTAGAAGCGGTAGCGCTCGGCGACCGCGGTGCGGTAGAGCCGCGCGCGTCTCGTCCACGCCGGCGAACGCCATCACCAGCGCGAGCAGCGTCGAGCGCGGCAGGTGGAAGTTCGTGACCAGCGCGCCGACGGCCGCGAACGGCCGCCCGGGCACGATCATGAGCCGCGTGCGCCCTTCGAGCGGCCCGCGCTCCGGGCCGGCCCACACCGTCTCGAGCACGCGCACCGTCGTCGTGCCGACGGCGACGATGCGGCGGCCGGTCGCGCAGCGCGCCGGTCGACGGCCGCGGCGGTCGCCTCGGGCACCGAGTAGGCCTCGCTGTGGAGCGGATGGTCGGCCAGGTCGTCGGCGGTGACCGGCCGGAAGGTGTCGAGGCCGACGCCGAGCGTCACCGCGACCACCTCGTGGCCGGCGCGCAGGCGCTCGAGCAGCGCGCGGCGTGAAGTGCAGGCCGGCGGTCGGCGCCGCGGCCGAGCCCGGGTGGCGCGCGTAGACCGTCTGGTAGCGCTCGGGGTCGGCCGGGCGCTCGTGGATGTAGGGCGGCAGCGGCATCTCCCCCACCCGCTCGAGCGCGCAGTCCGCTCGAGCGGCGCCTGTCCCCGCAACGTGCGGGCGCACGAGCAGCGCGGCCGTCGTCGAGGCGGCCCTCGACGGTGATCGCGAGCTCGCCGGCGGTCAGCGTCTCGCCGTCGCGCAGGCGCCGGGCCGGCCGCGCCAGCGCCTGCCAGCGGCCGTCGGCCTCGCGGCTCGAGCAGCAGCACCTCGACCGCGCCGCCGCTCTGCCGCCGGGCGTGCACCCGCACCGGCAGCACGCGCGTGTCGTTCAGCGACCACCAGGTCGTCGGGGCGCAGCTCGGCGAGCAGATCGGCGAACCGCCGGTGCCGGATCGCGCCGGACGCGCGGTCGTACACCAGCAGCCGGGCGCTGTCGCGCGGCTCGGCCGGCGTCTGCGCGATCAGCCCGGCTGGAAGGTCGTAGTCGAGTTCGTCGGTGCGCACCGGATCTCGAAGCGGTCGCGGGCGGGCCCGGGGATGATGTTCAGGCTGGTCGGGCAGGATGCGGAACGGCGCCTGTCACTCCCGAGACGAAGAGCTCGGCCGGGCTGCTTCAGGTACCAGCGGCGATGGCGCTCGATCGCCTTGATGTGGACGTGGCCGTTGCGCCACGAGCCGTTCGCGCTGAAGTCGATGCGGGCGGTGCCGGTGCCGTCGGCGTTCTGCACCACCGGGCCCTGCACCGTGAACCCGAAGCCCGGTCACGACGCCGAGCTCCTGGCGCACGGTCGCGTTCAGGCGCAGGCACGCGGCCGACACCCGGAAGGCGGGTCCCTTCGATGCGTGCTCGATGGCCGCGACGCCGATGGCGAGCGACACCGCCAGGACGAGCACGGCGCCGGCCACCAGCGGGATCCACGGACGTGCACGCGCATAGGCCGCACGGAGTCGCTGCATGCGCCCCAATTAGCAGCATTCAGAACAGGCGCGGGTCGCGGGCCGGCGCGGGCAGCCCGAGATGCGCGTACCCCGCGGGCGTCACGACGCGCCCGCGCGGGGTGCGCTGGAGCAGGCCGAGCTGGAGCAGATACGGCTCGTAGACGTCCTCGAGCGTGTCGGGCTCCTCGCCGATCGCGACCGCGAGCGTCGAGAGCCCGACGGGCCCGCCGGAGAAGCGCTCGGCGATCGCGAGCAGGATCGCGCGGTCGATCCGCTCGAGTCCCGCGTCGTCGACCTCGAAGAGCGCGAGCGCCTCGACCGCGATCTGGTGGGTGATCTCGCCCTGGTGGCGCACCTGGGCGAAGTCGCGCACGCGGCGCAGGATCCGGTTGGCGACCCGCGGCGTGCCGCGCGAGCGGCGCGCGATCTCGTCGCAGCCGCCCTCGTCGATGCGCACCCCGAGCAGCCGCGCCGAGCGCTGCACGATCCGGCCGATCTCGGCCGGGCCGTAGTAGTCGAGCCGGTGGGTGATGCCGAAGCGGTCGCGCAGCGGCGTGGTCAGCAGGCCGGTGCGGGTGGTCGCGCCGACGAGCGTGAACGGCTTCAGCTCGAGCCGCAGCGAGTGCGCGCCCGGCCCCTGGCCGATCACGATGTCGATGACGCCGTCCTCCATGGCCGGGTAGAGCAGCTCCTCGATCGAGCGGTTGAGGCGGTGGATCTCGTCGATGAAGAGCACGTCGTCGGCCTCGAGCGCGGTCAGGATCGCGGCCATGTCGGCCTTGCGGTCGACGGCCGGGCCCGACATCACGCGCAGCGACGAGCCCATCTCGGCCGCGATGATCGCCGCGAGCGAGGTCTTGCCGAGGCCCGGCGGGCCCGCCAGCAGCACGTGCTCGCACGGCTCCCCGCGCGCCCGCGCCGCCTCGAGGAAGATCGAGAGCTGCTCCTTGATCCCCTCCTGGCCGACGAACTCGGCCAGGTTGCGCGGCCGCAGCGAGCGGTCGAACTCCTCCTCGCCCGGCCCCAGGAAGGCGTCGGGGATGCGGGGGCCGGTCGCCGCGCTCACCCGCCGGCCCCGGCCGGCACGGCGCCCGCGAGCGCGAGCCGCACGCGCTCCTCGACCGGCAGCGCCTCGTCGACGGGCCGAAGCGCCGCCTCGGCCTCGGCCACCGACATGCCGAGCCCGACGAGCGCGTCGCGGGCGGCGGTGTGGTCGTCGCTCCCGGCGTCGGCGGCGTCGGTGCTCGCCGCGACGGCGGCCAGGCCGCCCATCTTGTCCTTGAGGTCGATGACGACCCGCTCGGCGGTGCGCCGGCCGATGCCGGGGATGCTCGTGAAGAGCGCGTAGTCGCCCGCCTGGACGGCGCGCCGGATCTGGTCGGGCGCGTAGCCGGAGACGATCGCGAGCGCCGCCTTGGGGCCGACGCCGGAGACGCCGAGCAGGAGCTCGAAGAGCACGCGCTCGGCCTCGGACGCAAACCCGAACAGCGCGAGCGTGTCCTCGCGCACGTGCAGGTGGGTGAGCAGCGTGACCTCGCCGCCCCCGGCGTCGGCCGCCAGCCGGGCTGCGGACGCGGTGGTCGCCAGCCGGTAGCCCACCCCGCCGACGTCGAGCACCGTCGTGCCGGCCGCGGTCGCGGTCACCCGCCCGCGCAGCGAGGCGATCATCCGGCCGCCGCCCGCACGGCGTGCGTCCGCGAGGTGTGGGCGTGGCAGACGGCGACGGCGAGCGCGTCGGCGGCGTGGTCGGTCGCCGGCGGGCGCTCGAGCCGCAGCGACGCGACCACCATCCGCTGCACCTGGGACTTGTCGGCGCGGCCGAAGCCGCACACGGTCATCTTCACCTCGGCGGGCGGGTACCCGGCGGTTGCGACCCCGGCCCGGCCGCAGGCCGTGAGCACCGCGCCGCGCGCGTGCCCGACCGAGAGGATCGTGCGCGGGTTGCCGCCGACGAACAGGTCCTCGAGCGCCACCGACCCCGGCTCGTGCGTCGCGATCAGGGCCGACACCTCGGCGAAGATGTGCGCCAGCCGCAGCTCGAGCGGCTGCGATGGCCGACGTGGTGATGCAGCCGTGGTCGACGACGTCCAAGCGGCTGCCCTGCACCGCGATGACGCCGTACCCCGTCTCGGCGGTGCCGGGATCGATGCCCAGCAGGATCATGCGCTCACTGTACCGGCCGCGGCGGACGGCGGTCGAACGCCCGTTCGCGTGAATAAATCGGGCCAGGCCCGAGGTATTCAGCCGGCGACGGCTTCGAGCACGGCCTCGGGGATGTCGAAGTTCGCGTGCACCTCCTGGACGTCGTCCAGGTCCTCGAGCGAGTCGATCAGCCGCAGCAGCTGGCGGGCGCCGCTCTCGTCCAGCTCGACGGTGCGTCTTGGGCACCATCGTCAGCTCGGCCGACGTGATCGGGAGGCCGGCCGCCTCGAGCGCGTCGCGCACGGCGGCGAGGTCGGTCGGCGCCGTCGTGACCTGCCAGCTCGACTCGTCGGCGGCCACGTCCTCGGCGCCCGGCGTCGGCGGCGGCGAGCACGATGTCGTCCTCGGACACGTCCTCGGCCGGCACGAGGATCACGCCCTTGCGATCGAACTGCCACGCCACCGACCCGGGCGCGCCCAGGCTCGAGTTGCTGCGGGTGAACATCGCGCGCACGTCGGCGGCGGTGCGGTTGCGGTTGTCGGTGAGCGCCTCGACGATGATCGCGACCCCCTCCGGGCCGTAGCCCTCGTAGGTGACCGCCTCGTAGGCGTCGGAGCCCTCGCCGCCGCCGGTCGCGCGGGCGATCGCGCGCTCGATGTTGTCCTTCGGCATCGAGTACGACCGCGCCTTGGCGACCGCCGCCGCCAGGGTGGCGTTGGCCTCCGGGTCGGGTCCGCCCTCCTTCGCCGCGACGATGATCGCGCGCGAGAGCTTCGTGAAGAGCTGGCCGCGGCGCTTGTCCTCGGCGCCCTTCTTGTGCTTGATCGTCGACCACTTGGAGTGTCCGCTCATGCCGCCGCCTCCTCGCGATCGCGCCAGCATCTCGCGCGAAGCGGCCGGTGCAGGCGCCGGTCGGTGGTCAGCTCGGGATGGAACGCGGTCACGAGCACGTTGCCCTGGCGGGCGGCGACGGGCCGGCCGTCGAGCTCGGCGACGACCTCGACGCCCTCCCCCACGCGCTCGATCTGCGGCGCGCGGATGAACACGCCCGGGAGCGGCAGGTCCTCGCCGGCAGAGGCGCAGCGAGGCCTCGAAGCTCGCCGGCTGGCGGCCGTAGGCGTTGCGGCGCACGTCGATGTCGATCAGGCCCAGATAGCGCTGGTCGGGGCGGCCGTCGACGGCGGCTGGCGGCCAGCACGATCATGCCGGCGCAGGTGCCGAGCAGGCGCCTCCGCGCGCATGCAGCGCCCGGATCGGCTCCTCGAGGTCGTACGCGTCGATCAGCTTGGACATCGTGGTCGACTCGCCCCCGGGGATGACCAGGCCGTCGAGGCCCTCCATGTCGCGCGCCAGTCGCACCTCGACCGCCTCGACTCCGACCTCGTCGAGCGCCGCGACGATGCTCGCGGAACGCCCCCTGGAGGGCGAGGACGCCGACCCTACCAGCCACGCGTCTGCAGCAGGCCCTGCTCGCCGAGCGCCGAGATCTCGGTGCCGGGCATCGCGTCGCCGAGGCCGAACGACACCTCGGCGACGATCGCCGCGTCGGCGTGATGCGTGGTCGCGCGCACGATCGCGTTCGCCATCGCCGCCGGGTCGGAGCTCTTGAAGATGCCCGAGCCGACGAAGACGCCGTCGGCGCCGAGCTGCATCATCAGGGCGGCGTCGGCGGGCGTCGCGATGCCGCCGGCGGTGAACGTGACCACCGGCAGGCGGCCGTTCTCGGCGCAGAACTTGACCAGGTCGTACGGCGCCTGGTGCTGCTTGGCGACCGAGTAGAGCTCGTCGGGATCCATGGTCGTCAGCCGCTTGATCTCGCCCAGGATCGAGCGCATGTGGCGCACCGCCTCGACGACGTTGCCGGTGCCGGCCTCGCCCTTCGAGCGGATCATCGCCGCGCCCTCGCTGATGCGCCGCAGCGCCTCGCCGAGGTTGGTCGCGCCGCACACGAACGGGATCGTGAAGTTCCACTTGTTGATGTGGTTGGCCTCGTCGGCGGGCGTCAGCACCTCGGACTCGTCGATGTAGTCGACCTCGAGCGCCTCGAGCACCTGCGCCTCGGCGAAGTGGCCGATGCGGGCCTTCGCCATGACCGGGATCGTGACCGCCTGCTGGATCTCGCGGATCTTGCTCGGGTCGGCCATGCGGGCGACGCCGCCGTCGCGGCGGATGTCCGCGGGGACGCGCTCGAGCGCCATGACGGCGCACGCGCCGGCGTCCTCGGCGATCCGGGCCTGTTCGGCGGTGGTGACGTCCATGATGACGCCGCCCTTGAGCATCTCGGCGAGCCCGCTCTTGACTCGCATGGTTCCGGTCTCGGTCACAGCCTGCGTCCCCTTCGGTGCGAGAGATCTCCCGGCGGATAGTGTAGTCGCCCGCCTGGAGCGAGGAGGCTAGCCCGTGCTGCGGATGCGCTCGAGCCCCTCGGCGTCGAGCACCCACACGAGCCGCTCGCGGACGTCGATCAGGCCGCTCTCGCGGAGCTCGTTCATGACCTTCGTCAGCGTCTCGCGGCTGGTGCCGATCATCTCGGCGAGCTGGACGTGCGTGAAGCGCTCGTCGATGCGGATGCCGTTGTGGGTCACCCGGCCGTAGCGGTCCATGAGCTGCAGGAGCTGGGACGCGAGCCGGGCGGGGACGCCGCGGAACGCCAGGCTCTCGAGCTGGTCCTCGGTCGTGCGCAGGCGCTCGGCCATCGACCGCAGCAGGTTCAGCGCCATCTGCGGGTGGTCGGCGGTCGCACGCTCGAGCTCGGCGCTCGGCAGCACCCGCACGACGGCATCGGTCATCGCCTCGGCGTAGGCGTCGTGCAGGGCCTCGCCCTCGGGCGAGACGCGGCCGAACACCTCGCCCTCGTCGAGCATCGCCAGGGTCAGCTGGCGGCCGTCGTGGGCGCTGCGGTACAGCCGCACCCGGCCGCTCTGGACGACGTACATGGCGTCGGCGCGGTCAAACGGCGAGTAGATCAGCTCGCCCTTGCCGAAGCGGGCGGCCGAGAAGCGGCCCCCGAGGTCGGCCAGCACCCGCTCGGACAGGCCGTCCAGGATCTCTGAGTCGAACATGTGGTCTGCGGTCTGGCTCACGGTTCCTCGCGGTTTCCTCTGCTACTACGGATGCCGAGGCGGACCGGTTCTCGCGATCTGCATCGGTAGCATGGTCCCGATCGGGGGTGTAGCTCAGCCGGTTAGAGCAGCGGACTCATAATCTGTTGGTCGCTGGTTCGAATCCAGCCGCCCCCATCGTCCCACGAAGCCACACGCGAGCTCCAACTTCTGAGCGCTCCTACCCGCCCGCCTGGCCTCGGAGCGCCGTGAGCGCGGTTGCGAGATCGGCCAGCCGCTGCCTGGTCGTGTCGCGCACGCCCTCGTCCAGGGGGATGCCCTCCGGAGCCGAGAGCGCCACCGCAAGCACGGATCGCAGCGCGGTCAGCGCGCCGATCGCGCCCTGCACGGCGCTGCCGGCCGCGTCGTCCGGCGGCGATGCCTCGAGCCGGTGCAGCGACGCCGAGAGCTCGTCCGCCGCTCCGCACGACCGTCGTCCACGCCGCCGGGGCGGTTGGCGGTGCCCGCCGCGATCAGCTCGCCGAGCGCGATGTCGTTCAGCGTCGCGCCGTCGGCATTCGCCTGCAGCGCCTGTGCGCGCCAGCTGCCGCGCGCCGCCCGCCCGCGGCCGAGCGCCCAGGCGGCGATCGCCGACCGCGAGCACGACGAGGATCGCGATCGCCGCGATCCAGCCCCACGGCGTCTCGCTCCCCGAGCCTGCGGTCGATGTCGTCGCCACCGTCGCCGTCGTCGTGGTCGTGGTCGTGACCGTCGTGGTCGGCGGCGTGGTGGTCGACGTCGTGGTGGTCGACGTCCGGGTGACCGTCGGGAGCGAGCTCGGCAGCGAGCTGCGCACCGAGCTCAGGCCACCGCTGCCACCGCCGCAGCCGGCGAGCACGGCCGCCGCCGCGACGAGCGCGAGCGCCGTGGTGATCCGTCCGGTCGGCAGGCGTCGTCCCATCCGCAGGAGTCTGGGTCACGGGCGCGGCCGGCGTCGCCCGGAATGGATGATGTGGCGCCGCTCAGCGGCGCGGGTCGACCGCGCCCCACCGGCGCCGGAACTCTCCCGGGTCGTCCAGCAGGAGCCGGCGGTGCTCGGCGCAGAGCGCGACGCTCTCCTCGCCGTCGGGGCCCACCTCGAGGATCGCCGGCTCGTGGCAGTCGGGGAACTTGCAGACGACGGCGGCCACGGCGGCGCAATCCTACCCGCCGGTGCGGCCGCCCGTGAGCGGCCCGCACCGGCGGGGTGGTGCGTGCCCTAGGCCCCGCTGCCCGCCAGGCCGCCGAGCAGTCCGCCGCTGTTGAGCGGCGTCGCGCCCTTGGGCGCAGTGACCGTGAAGTCCTTGTTCCAGTCGCTGAACTTGATGTCCAGGGTGAGCGCGATCCCCTTGAGGCCGCTGGCCTGGCCCGAGAGCGACGGCGGCACCGTCATCGCGAACTGGAGGTTCTCGTCGGTCGGGAAGTGGGTCGAGCTGTCGAACGAGAGCGATCCGTGCGCCTTCGTGACCGCCTTCTCGATCTGCGCGAGCTGGCGCGCGGTCTTGGGCGTCATCGCCCCGCCGCTCGACTTGCCCGCCTTGGCGATGTCGGCGATCAGGGCCGGCAGGTTCAGGTCGGCCGCGATCGTGTCCTGGCCGCCGGAGCTCGACAGGCTCAGGTTCTTCAGCCACTTGCTCGGATCGAGCCCCTCGGCCTTGAGCGCCTGGAGGCCGCCGCTCGTGGTCGAGTTCGACTGTCCGGCCGATGACAGGCTCTGCAGCGGCACCGAGTGCCAGCCCGGCCCCATCAGGGCGGGCAGCTGCAGGTAGAGCACCTTGCCGTCGGCGGAGAGCGCCTCGCCGGTGAACGACCCGCCGGTGTAGTTGAACGCGAAGTGCACGTCGAACTTCGGCTTGCCGTTCGAGCCCTTGCCGGCGTTGCCCTTGAAGTCGAACGTGAGCGGCCCGCGCAGCAGGGCGGCGCCTGCGCCGGCGCTCTGGAGGTTGCCGGACACGGTCACGCCGAGCTTGGCGTCGAAGGCAGCGGCCGTCGCGCCCTTGGTCGCCGCCGAGGCGGCGGCGAGCACGCCGGCCGCGGTAGTCGGTGCTGACCGACGGATCCCCCGGAGCTGGAGCCGCCCGAGCTTGAGCTCGAGCCGGAGCTCGAACCGCAGCCCGCGGTGACCGCGGCCACGGAGAGCAGGAGGACAAGGGCGCGTTTCATGGCAGAGGCATCCTTTCGCAGAGTGTCCGCATCACTGGCAGGTCGTGGCAGCGCGAAACACGCGCACACCCACTCAGAGTAGGGCAAGATCGGGCGCGTGTCTCGCCCAACTGACACGAGCATAGCCGGGGCGCGTGGTCCGCCCGCGTCCGAATCTACGACGACCCTCCCGGCCCTCGTCAACCCGCGTCGGCGGTGCGGACGACCGCCGACCGCGACGCCGTCGCCGACCGGCAGCACCGTGGCGTCCAGGCGCGGGTCGGTCACCAGCCGGCGGTTGAACTCGCGCATGCGCTCGATGTGCTCGTCGCTCCAGTCGCCGTCGGCCTCGCCGGTGGCGACCGTGCCGGTCAAGAGCACGTTGTCGACCGCGACGACTCCGCCGGGCCGTCACGCGCCGAAGGATGAGCTCCAGATGCTCGGGATAGTCGGCCTTGAGCCCGTCCAGAAACGCCATGTCCACGGGTCCGTCGAGCTCACGCAGGCCCGCGGCGGCGTCCTGCAGCCGCAGGTCGGTGCGGTCGATGACGCCGGCGCGGGTGAGGTAGTCGCGGGCCGCGGCCTGCCGCTCGGCGTCGATCTCGAACGAGATCACGCGGCCACCCGGGCCGACGGCGCGGGCCAGGTGCAACGTCGAGACGCCGATCGCCGTTCCGACCTCGACCACCGTGCGGGCTCCGGCCGGCCCGGGCGAGCACGCCCAGCAGCGCCCCGGCCTCGGGGACGACGATGGGGATGCCGTCGCGCGCGCCATGGGCGCGCATCTCGGCGAGCACCGCGTCCGGCTCCGGCACGAGGCCGGCGAGGTACCGCTCGACGGAGGCGGCGAGGATCATCGGCGGCGGACGATAGCGGACGCCTGTGCTGTGGCGGATATCTTGGAGCGGCATGTGGATTCGCCGCCTGGGGATTCGCGCCCCGGGGTGACCGGCGGTACGGTGGAGGTGTGTCGCTCCGCCGGCTCAAATACCAGCTGCGTTGCGCGACAGCGGGGCACGACGTCCGCCCCTATCTCGTGGGAGGGACGATGGTCGAGCAGCGCTGCCTGCGCTGCGGCACGCTCGTGGGCGAGGCCATGCCGGCGGCGTCGACCGTGCACGGGCCGGTCACACCCCACGCCGATGCCGATGCGCTCGGCCCGCGGCCTTCAGACCTCCCACCGGCCACCCCAGAGGCCGTGCCGAACGGGTCGCCTGCGCCGGCGGACGGCGACGACGACGGCGAGACCTTCTCGGCGCTGCACGCCCTCCGCGAGCTGGCCGACCTGCACGCCGCGGGAGTGCTCACCGACGGCGAGTTCGCGGCCAAGAAGGCCGAGCTCCTGCGCCGAGTCTGAGCCCGGCCCGTCAGCCGGTGTGCGTCGTGCGCCGGCGGCGCTCGTCCTCGAGCTGGTGCTCGGCGTCGTCGAGCGCCTGCGACACGTCCCGCGACGACACGACGTAGCCCCACGGCTTCCCGCCCTCACGCAGGATGAAGTGCCCCGTGTTCGCGTAGAACACGAACCGCAGGCCGAGTGACTCGGCGCTCGTCTCGATGCGCTCGACGCGCTCTTGCTCGGTATCGCTGTCTGCCACGCTGTGACCCGGCACAAGCGTAGCCGATCCACTCACCCGCGATGCAAAACGCTGGTGCTACGGCGTGATGGCCATGTCCGCAAAGTGCTCCTGATCCACGCCGCCCACCTTGGTGAAGTCTCCGCCCAGGAACAGATCCGCCGACGTCGCGGCCAGCGCGTAGACGCCCAGGGTGCTGTTGACGCTCGGGTGCCAGGTCGCGTCGAGTGAACCCGTGGACGCGTTCAGCGCGGCGACGTGCTGGCGCGCGATCGGGTTGGTGCAGTCGGTGCCGAGGTTGCAGAAGTTCTGGTAGTGGCCGCCCGCGATCACCTCGCCGTTGGCGACCGTGACCGCCTCGACGTTGCCGTCGGTCTGCGCGGTCCACAGGCTCTTGCCGGACAGGTTCCACGCCATCACCTGCCCGCCGCTGCCGCCGATGCCGGCGTACAGGCTGCCGCTCACCTCGTCGAGGCTGAGCACCGGCGCCGACGCGTGGGTCGTCCACGAGAGCGGGCTCCCCGTCGCCGGGCTGAGCGCCGCGATGTGGCTCTGCGAGCCGCCGTTGATGTGCGTGAAGAACCCGCCGACGAGCACGTGTGACGAGTCGGCCGCCATCGCGTCGACCCGGTCGTCCGCCGTCGGCGCCCAACTCGCGAGGCTGCCGTCGCTCGCGCTCACCGCGCCGAGATCCGACCGCGCCGATCCGTTGAGCGACGTGAACGTCCCGCCCAGGTAGAGCGTCGAGCCGGACAGCGCGAGCGCCTGCACCGATCCGCCGGTCGCCTTGCCGCTCCAGGTCGGCACCGACCCGTCGGTCCCGATCGCGGCGACACCGTGATGCCCCTTGCCGTTGATCTGGGTGAACGCGCCGCCGGCGTAGATGCGCGTGCCGTCGGTGACGAGCACGTAGACCGTCCCGTTCGCCGACGGCGCCCACGTGGTGGCGTTGCCGGAGGCGTCGAACGCCGCCAGGTTCGAGCGCGCGAGCACATCGCCGGAGTGGTCCATCACCTGCGTGAAGGTGCCGGCGACGTAGGTGACGCTGCCCAGGTGCAGGATCGAGAGCACCCGGCCGTTGGTCTCCCAGGTCGACTTCGGGGTCGAGGCGATCGTGCCCGCCCACGCCGGCGGCACGGCCGCCAGCATCCCCGTGACTACGGTCGCAAGAACGATCGCCCGTCGCATGCCCACACCTCCATGAGTGCCCTCCGAGAACCGGGAACGAGGCTAGCCGGGGCTCATCTGGCCCACAAGGGCGCACACGGATGCTTTACGCAGGGTTTACGCCGGTGGCTCGTCGCGCGAGGTGGCCCGGGCGCGCTGCCACAGATCGGTGGCCGCGCGGCGCACGGCGGCGTCGCCACCCTCGCGGCGCAGCAGGTCGTCGCTCGCGATGCGTACCTGCACCGGCGCCTGGCCCGCAGCGTTGCGCAGGTCGCGGTACATGCCGCCGGCCATGCTGGCGGCGATCCCGCGCGCCGCCGAGACCGCAACGGTCTCCCACCGATCGGCGTGCGGGTATCGCACCTGAACGTAGAAGCCGCGCTCGATCGTTCCGCCCTTCGCAACCGGCGGTCGTCCCTGACCCGCCGGAGACACAGTACCCCGCATCGTCCACCGGTACACAGTGGCCATGCGATGACATTCTGATGGACAAATCTGTAAACTCGCGCCGGGATGCCCGGCGGCACAGACAGGTCTCCCGGGGCCGAGCGGCGGCGGCACTTCCGGGTCGAGGGTGAGTGGCCCGTGCACGTCGCCGCCGTCGAGCTGACGGGCTCGCTGTCGGAGTTTGCGGCGACGGCCCTGAACATCTCGATGGGGGGCGTCCTGCTCGAGACGGCGGTGCAGGCGAACCTGTGGGTGGACAAGCCGCTCGAGGTGGCGTTCCCGCGTGCCGACGAGCCGGTGCCGGCGGTCGTGCGCAGGTTCCTCGCCTACGGCGACGAGCGCCAGACGACGACCCGCTGGGGGGTCGAGTTCGCCGATCTGGGCATCCCGGCACGGGCGATGTGGACGCGGTTTCTGTACTCCGAGGCACGCCGTCTGGGGCAGGAGTCGGCGCACCGCGAGTTCCTCGCCCGCCGCTCGCTCTAGACACGGGGAGGCCCGACTCCCCCATTCGAGGGGTTTTCCCGGCCCTCGTGCAGGCGATCACTACCGTGTGAGCGAGAACCAGCGAGCCTTCTTCCGTATCGACGCGGCCGTGTCGGTCGTGGTGCGCCGCCTTGACGGCGACGGCAACGGCTGGGACGAGTTCACCGGCGAGACCGTCGACCTCTCGGCGGGCGGCGTGCTGCTGTCGGCGGAAGAGCCTGTGCCGGAGGGGCACCACGTCGAGGTGTCGCTGCACTGCGAGTCGCCCCCGCTGACCCTGACGGGCAAGGGCACGGTCGTCCGCAGCTGGCGCAAGAGCACCGGCTCGTGGCTCTCGGGCGTGTGCTTCGAGCGCCTGGCCGCGCACGCCGAGCGCGACCTCCTGCGGTTCTGCTTCATGAAGGAGCGCGAGATGGCCGAGCGCGTGAGCAACGTCCGCATCGACATCGCCATCCCCGCCCACCTCGCGCGCGGCAGCGACGGCACCGTCCACCGCTCCTCCACCGTGAACATCTGCGCCGACGGGGCCAGGGTCACGGCGCCGTGGGACGCCGATCGCGGCGAGGAGGTGGTCGTCTCGTTCTCGGAGGAGTGGTTCGGGCGCGAGCTCACCCTGCGCGCGCACGTGGGCCGGCGGGACGAGCGCGGCTTCGACCTCGAGTTCTGCGATACGACGCGCGCCGACCGCGCAGCGATCAATCAGCTGATCATGGCCGAAGAGCGCCGCCGGCGCGCCGCGTAGCCGGCCGGGCCGCCTAGCGCACGAGCGTCGCGACGTCGACGACGGTCTCGCTCGGCGGCGACGTGAAGCCGCCCTCGATGCCCTTCTGCATCTCCGGCATCAGGATGCCGTCCCGGAAGCTCTCCCAGCTCTCCTGCGACTCATGCACCGCGATGATGGTGTAGCCGCCCGGCGACGCCCCGGCCGCGTGAAAGATCTGGCCGTCGGGCAGGCTGCCGTCACTCGGGTGCACGGTGGCGACCGACTTCTCGTACTGATCCTTGGTTCCGCCGGGGAAGTGATGAACGATTGCGTACGCCATGGCGCTGCTCCTTGGGCTCGGTGGGTTAGGCCTCGACGAGGAAGACGAGGGACTCGGGCAGCACGCCGTCGTGCTCCATCGCGGCCGCCGCCGCCGGGGTCTCCATGAAGGCCGCCACGGCGTCCATGTCGGCGACGTCCATGAGCACTGCGACCTGCGTCGGGTTCTGCGGGTTGACGAACGTGCGGATGTTGGTCACGCCGAGCGGCGCGAAGATCTCTTCGCGCTTGGGCGAGGCGAGCCAGTGCTGCGTGTCCTTCACGTCGTGGTGTCCGATGACTGTGGGCAAGGGGTCTCCTCAAAGAGTGCGGCCCGGCGAACGTTCGCCGGGCCCGGGCAGCAGACGATACTCGCTTGAGATGTGGCCGCGCTCATGGATGCGCCGAGGTGGGGCGTGAGGTTCGGGACGGCGTCACGAAGCTCGTCCGTAGACGTAGGGTGAACGCGGTTCGTGAACGCTGGCGCGTGCTCCTTCCCCTGGGCGCCGCGACGGCTCTCGGCCTGGGAAGCCTGATGTACGCGGGCCAGAACGCGACGAACTGCGATGGCACGCGCACGTCCCCGGTGGTCGCGCATCCGCCGTTGCCGTATCTCTGGTACGCCGGGCTCGCCGTCGCCGTCGTCGGGCTCTGCCTCGCGCCGCTGCTGCGCACTCGCGGCGCTCGACCGCGTTCGTAACGGCGTGCGCGCTGGGGCGGCGCGGACAGGTCGCGCGTGGTTCGGCCGCTTGATGTCGTAGAGTCGACGCGTGCGCAAATGGCTTCCCCTGATCATCCTGGCGTCGGCCCAGTTCATCATGGTGCTCGACTCGAGCGTGATGAACGTCTCGATCTCGCAGATCGTGGACGATCTGAACACGACGGTCACCGGTGTCCAGAGCGCGATCACGATGTACACGCTCGTGATGGCGGCGTTCATGCTCGTCGGCGCGAAGCTCGGTGACATTCTGGGCCGTGATCGGGCATTCGGTCTGGGGCTGGCCGTGTACGGGCTGGGCTCGCTGATCACCGCGTTCAGCCCGAACCTGACGGTGCTGCTGATTGGCTGGTCGGGGATCGAGGGGCTGGGCGCGGTGCTGGTGATCCCGGCGATCGCGGCCCTGACCGCCGCGAACTACGAGGGCAAGGAGCGCGCGTTCGCCTACTCGATGATCGGCGGCGCCGCGGGCGCGGCGATCGCGGCGGGCCCGCTGATCGGCGGCTACGTGACGACCACCTGGACGTGGCGGTACGTCTTCGTGGGCGAGGTCGTCGTGGTGATCGCGGTGCTCGCAGTGCACAGGCGGATGAAGCGCGCGCCCAAGCCCGACCACCCGCCGAAGCTCGACTACGGCGGCGCGGCGCTGTCGGCGGTCGCGTTTGGGCTGATCGTGTTCGGGATCCTGAAGAGCAGCACCTGGGGCTGGATCAGGCCGATCGCCGTGCCGACGATCAACGGGCACGACATCACGCCGCTCGGTATTCTCGCTGGTGCCGTTCCTGATCATGGGCGGCCTGGTCGTGCTCGGCATGTTTCTTCGGTGGGAGGAGCGTCGCGAGCGGTTGCAGCGAAGCACGCTCCTCAATCGCGCGCTGTTGAAGATCCAGACGTTGCGCGCTGGGCTCACCTCGCTCGCCGCACAGCAGCTGATCGTGATGGGCACGTTCTTCGTCCTGCCGGTGTACCTCCAGGTCGTGCTCGGCTTCGACGCGTTCGAGACCGGGAAGCGTCTCTTCCCGATGTCGGTATCGATGCTGGTCGCAGCGCTTGCCGGCCCGAAGGCGGCGGTTCGACGCGGGCCTCGAATCGTCGTTCAGGTCGGCCTCGCCGCGATGGCGATCGCCGCGCTCGTGCTGGTCGGGACGATCGACGTGACGCCTGAACGGGACGGCATTTGCGGTGTCGCTCGTGTTCTTCGGCATCGGCGCCGGGCTGCTGATGTCGCAGCTCGGCAACGTGATCATGTCCTCGGCACCCGCCGGACGAGACGAACGAGGCCGGAGGGCTCCAGGGAACGGCACAGAACCTCGGCGCGTCGCTCGGCACCGCGCTGATCGGCTCCGTGCTGCTGCTCGGGCCTCCTGAACGGGTTCAACTCGCGGATCCAGCAGAACTCCGGCCGTGCCCGCTGACGTGAAGGCGCAGATCTCCAAGGCCACCGAGGCCGGCATCCCGATCGTCACGACCGACCAGGCCTACCAGTCCCTGCGCGACGGCGGGTTGTCGTCGGCCGACGCGACCACCGTCACCGATGACTACGCCGCACGCGCAGCTCGACGCCCTGAAGACGTCGATGCTCGCCGTCGCGTTCCTGGCGGTGCTCTCGTTCTGGTTCACGCGGCGCCTACCCGGGAAGCGCGAAGAAGCCGCCTAGCCGGAAGGGCACGCGGTACGCGTCGGTACGGGCGCGTCGACCGCGACCCATGCTGTTGTGGGCGATCGGCCGAACTACCCCCGGACGTCGGCCGGCCACCGCCCCGTTTCTTGGCCTTGATGAGAGCTCCGCGGGTAGGACTCGAACCTACAACCCTCCGGTTAACAGCCGGATGCTCTGCCATTGAGCTACCGCGGATCGGGACAAGACTCTAGTCGATCAAGAGCCTCAATTCCGCGTTTTCGCCCGCCGCGGCCAGCCGGCGGAGGGTGCGGGTCTCGATCTGGCGCACCCGCTCGCGGGTGACGCCGAACCGGCGGCCGACCTCCTCCAGCGTGTGCGGCGACTCGCCGCCCAGGCCGTAGCGCAGCTCGAGGATCAGGCGCTCGCGGTAGGGCAGCTGGCTGATCAGGTCGGAGATGTGCTGGTCGCGCTGGCGCGCGGCCATGTCGGATCCGAGCCCGCGCTGGCGCTCGTCCTCGATCATCTCGCCGAGCTCGGTCGCGTCCTCGCCGACCGGCGACGCCAGCGACACGGGCTCCTGCGAGACGCGCTTGAGCTCCTCGACCTTCGTGGCCTTGATGCCCATCTCGTCGGCGAGCTCCTCGTGCGTCGGCAGCCGGTCGTGCTTCTGGGTCAGCTGCCGCTCGACGCGGGCCATGCGGTTGATCGTGTCGACGACCTGCGCCGGCACGCGGATGGTGCGGCCCTGGTCTGCGAGCGCCCGCGTCACGGCCTGGCGGATCCACCACGTCGCGTACGTCGAGAACCGGTGCCCGAGCCGCCAGTCGTAGCGCTCGACGGCCTTCATCAGGCCGACGTTGCCCTCCTGGATCAGGTCGAGGAACGACAGGCCGCGGCCGGAGTAGCGCCGGGCGATCGACACCACGAGCCGCAGGTTGGACTCGATCAGGCGCCGGCGGGCGCGCAGGTCGCCGCGCTCGAGCGCCTTGGCCAGCGACACCTCCTCGGCGGCGGTCAGAAGCGGCACCTGCGAGATCTCGCGCAGGTACATCCCGACCGTGTCCTCGGTCAGGCCGGGGGTGGGATCGGGCTCGAGGTCGAGCTCGACCTCTTCGTGCGAATCGAAGCCCGCCGGATCACGAGACGGGTCGGGGGCATGTTGGGACATGACTGCGGGGCCTACTAACGGTCTGGGGGTTGCGCGCGGATGGCGTCCAGCCTCGCCAGCACGGATAACCGCAGCTCCTCCAGCTCCTGCAGCTCTCTTTGCCGACTCTGGTTCAAGTCGGCGTTTTCGCGCATCGCCTTTAGCTCGGCTTCGGCTCGGTACAGATGCAGCTTCCAATACAGCTCCTCCAATGCCCACTCGGAGGCAGCCTCACGGGCAGCAAGGGCGTTCAGCTCTCCAATCAGCGGTGCCCACCGTGCGGATGCGTCCGAACTGTTCTCACCCGCCAGCATGCGGCGGATGTGCGTCGCGGCCTCCCAGTGCGACGCATCGGAGAAGTGTGCCACGTCGAGGTCGCCGAGTAAAATCCGACCGCGCTCCGGCAGGGCCAGGCACAGGGCCAGAAACAGGCGCTCATCCCGCTCCCAGGGCGTTTTGGGCAGGCGCCGGTCGACCGCGCGGAGCCGGTCCGTTCGCCGCCGCGGCGGGGCGCATGAGGGCCGCCTCGAGGTCCTCCGTGAGCTGCCAGCCGGTCGGCCACGAGGCGCACCTGCTCGGCCCGCTCGACCGACGCCGGCGCCTCGCGCAGCACCGCCGCGGCGCGCTGGTAGCGCTGGTCGCGCGACCCCGGAGCCGTCAGAATTCGGCCGATGCGGAAGGCGAGCACGCCGCCGGCCGCCTCGAGCGCTGCCCGGAACGCGTCCGGGTCGGCGATCGCCACGTCGGCCGGGTCGCGGCCCTCGGGCAGCTCCACCACCCGCACCTGCATCCCCGTCGCCTGGGCGAGCTGCATGCCGCGCACGGCCGCCTCCTGGCCGGCCGCGTCGGCGTCGAAGGCCAGGTAGAGCGTCCCGGTGCCGGCCAGCCGGCCGAGCTCGCGCACCTGCTGCTCGGTGAGCGCGGTGCCCATCGAGGCGACCGACTCGCGTCAGCCCGGCCTGGTGCAGCGCCAGCACGTCCGTGTAGCCCTCGACCACGATCGCGCGCGAGTTGGCGGCGATCGCGGTGCGCGCCCGATCGAGCGCGTACACGACCTCGGACTTGCGAAAGAGCGTGCCCTCGGGCGAGTTCAGGTACTTGGGCGGCTCGCCGCCGGGCATCTGCCGGGCGCCGAAGCCGCGCACCCGGCCGCGGGCGTCGGCGAGCGGGAACATCAGCCGGCCGCGGAAGCGGTCGACGGGGCCGCGGCGGCCGCGGCTCGAGAGCCCCGCGCGCTCGAGCTCGGCCGGCGAGAAGCCCTTGGCGCGGGCCGCGGCGCACACCCGGTCCCACGCCGTGGGCGCAAAGCCGAGCCGGAAGTCGCGCGCGGTCTGCTCCTCGAGGCCGCGCTCGGCCAGGTAGGCGCGCGCGGGCTCGGCCTCGGCCGAGCTCCCACAGGTAGCGGGTGTAGAACTGGGCGGCGTCCTCGAGCAGCGCGAGCAGCCGCCGCTGCTCGTCGCGGCGGCGCTCGGCCTGGGGCGACATCTCCTCGTAGGCGAGCTCGACGCCGAAGCGGCCGGCAAGCCACTCGACGGCGCCGACGAAGTCGAGGTTCTCGGTCTCCTGCGCGAACCGGATCGCGTCGCCGCCGCGGCCGCAGCCGAAGCAGTAGTACTGCTTGTCGACCGCGTCGACCGAGAACGACGGGCTGCGGTCGTCGTGGAACGGGCAGCGGCCCGGTGTAGCGGCTGCCGACCTTGCGCAACGGCGTGCGCCCCTGGACGAGCTCGACCATGTCGACGGCCGCCTTGACCGCCTCCAGGGACTGCTCGCTGATGCGGCTCACGCCGGGGCGCGCTCGGCGGCCTGGAGCTCGGCGTGCGCGCGCAGAGCGAAGCCGTCGGTCATGCCGGCGACCCAGTCGGTGGCCGACTGCGGGTCGCCTCCGGCGAGATGGTGGGCGAAGAGCGCCTCGACCATCGCCGCCGCGCGCGCGCTCTGCGCCCGCGCGGGCGCGGCCAGGTAGACGTGCTCGAACATGTAGGAGCGCAGGCCCGAGGAGCGCGGCGTCGTAGGGCGCGGTCTGCGCGATGTCGCCTGCGACCGCGGACGTCTCGACCAGGTCGTGCACGAGCGCGTCGATGCGCTCCGACGAGGTGCGCCCGAGCAGCGCGATCGGCTCGCCCGGCAGCGCGGCCGGGTCGAGGATGCCGGCGCGGGCGGCGTCGTCGATGTCGTGGTTCACGTAGGCGAAGCGGTCGACCAGGCGCACGATCCGGCCCTCGAGGGTCGCCGGCGTGCCCGGGCCGGTGTGGTTCAGGATGCCGTCGCGCACCTCGGCGGTCAGGTTCAGGCCCTCGCCGCCGCGCTCGAGCACCTCGACCATGCGCAGCGAGTGCTCGTTGTGCCGGAACCCCGAGCCGAGCTGCTTCAGGCAGCGGTCGAGCGCCTCCTCGCCGGTGTGGCCGAACGGCGGGTGGCCGAGGTCGTGCCCGAGGGCGATCGCCTCGGTCAGATCCTCGTTCAGCTGCAGGGCGCGGGCGACGCCGCGCGAGATGCCCGGCCACCTCGAGCGTGTGCGTCATCCGCGTGCGGAAGTGGTCGCCCTGAGGGGCGATGAAGACCTGCGTCTTGCCCTTCAGCCGCCGGAACGACTTCGAGTGCACGATGCGGTCGCGGTCGCGCTGGAACGGCGTGCGCAGCGAGCACTCGTCGGGCTCGGGCCGCGCCCGGCCGGCGGTGTCGTACGAGCGCACCGCGAGTCGGAGAGCGAGTCGCGCTCGAGCCGCCGGATGCGGTCGGGGAAGGCGCGTGCGACGGGGCCGGACGGGTGCGACATCGGTATCCGAGTGTACCGGCGCCGGGGCTGGGCTACGATCGCGGAATGGGCGCAATTGGCATGCGTGGCGACCGCCAATTGGCGGATGAGGGGCCTCTCGAGGCGGGCGATTTCGGCGACGTGGGTCGACGCGACGCTCGCGGCGATCCGCGGCGAGCGCACCGCGGACGTGCCGTGCGACGGCTGCACCGCCTGCTGCACGGCGTCGCAGTTCATCCACATCGGCCCCGACGAGACCGACACGCTCGCGCACATCCCCGCCGAGCTGCTCTTCCCCGCGCCGCTTCGGCCCGAGGGCCACGTGCTCCTGGGCCACGACGAGCGCGGTCACTGCCCGATGCTGCACGACGGCCGCTGCTCGATCTACGCCCACCGCCCGCGGACGTGCCGCACCTACGACTGCCGCGTGTTCGCGGCGGCGGACGCCGGCGTCGACGCTGCGGTCGACGGCCTGATCGCGGCCCGGGCGCGGCGGTGGCGCTTCGCCTATCCGACGCCGGCCGACCGCAGCCGGCACGAGGCCGTGCGCACGGCCGCCGTGTTCATCCGCGACCATCCCGGCGACGCTGCCGGACGCCGCAGCGCCCGCGAACGCCACCCAGCACGCCGTGCTGGCGGTCGAGCTGCACGAGCGCTTCCTGCCGTCGCCTAGATGATGACGGGCACCGTGCCGCCGTCGACGCTCCACGCGGCGCCGGTGACGTAGGCGGCCCGCGGCGAGCACAGGAACGCGATCACGACCGCGATCTCCTCGCTCGTCGCCATCCGCCCGAGCGGGCGCCCGCGGCCGACGGCGGTCAGGACGTCGTCGCGGCTGCGGTCGGAGTCGGCCGCGGTCTGCTCGGCCAGGCCGCCCGTCGCCGTCCACGCCGGCGTCAGCGTCGGCCCCGGGCAGACGGCGTTCGAGCGGATCCCGGCCGAGGCGTACAGGTCGGCGACGAGCCGCGACAGCGAGAGCACCGCCGCCTTCGTGACCGAGTAGTGCGGCATCCCCGGGCTCGGCCGCTTGCCCGACGTCGAGGCGACGTTCACGATCGCCGGCGAGGCCGACTCGCGCAGCGCCGGCAGCGCGGCGCGGATGCAGCGCACGTGGCTCATCACGTTCAGGTTCCACGCGTCCTGCCAGTCGTCGTCGGTGAGCTGCTCGAACGAGGCGATCGCGGGCCGTGCCGACGTTGTTCACGAGCACGTCGAGGCCGCCGAGCGCGGCCACCGCCTCCGCCACCGCCCGCTCGCCCCCCTCGGGCAGCGCGCAGGTCGACGGCGACCGCGGACGCGCCGATCGCCTCCGCGGCGGCCGCCGGGTCGCGGGACGCGATCGCCACGGCCGCGCCCTCGGCGCGCAGCAGCCGCGCCGCCTCGAGCCCGATGCCGTCGCTCGCGCCCGGTGACGAGCACCCGCAGTCCGCTCAGTTCCAGGTCCATGACGCCGGATCTTATGATCTGCGCAGATGACGAGGATCCTGCTGGCCCGCCATGGCGAGACCGACTGGAACCGTGACGGCCGCTGGCAGGGTCACACCGACCAGCCGCTGAACGATGCCGGGCGCGCTCAGGCCCGCGCCCTGGGCGGGGCGCTGACGGATCGGGGGATCGATCTGCTGTACTCGAGCGACCTCGCCCGCGCCCGCCAGACGGCCGCGGCCGTCGAGGCCGCGACCGGCCTCGAGGCCATGGTCGATCCCGAGCTGCGCGAGGTGGACGTCGGCGACTGGGCCGGCGCCACCCGCGAGGAGGCGCGCGAGCGCGATCCCGCCTGGTACCAGGAGTGGCTCGACGGCGCGGTCGCCGGCTACCGCGGCGGCGAGACGTACATCGAGCTGCACCGCCGGTCGGTGCGCGCGTTCCACCGCGTGCTCGACGAGGCCGACGGGCGCACGGCCGTCGTCGTCTGCCACGGCGGCAACATCCGCGCGATCGTGTCCGAGGTCGTCGGCCTGATCGCCGACGAGCGCTGGCGGGTGGCCGGCGTCTCCAACTGCAGCCTGACGGCGATCGAGCGCCACCGCGGGCGCATCACCCTGGTGACGTTCAACGAGACGGGTCACCTCGACTAGAGTTCGCCGCGTGGAGGACTACACGTCCAGGTACAAGGGCGAAGCGGTCGAGATCGCACTCTTCGGGGGCGAGTACCAGGACGGCATCCTGACCGCGTACTGCCTGATCGAGGACGTCGCCCACGTCGAGCTCAACGGCCACATCCTCGTCCCGCTCCAGAACGTCGCCAGCCTGCACTGCACGAGCCGCTGCGACGCGCAGGACGACTGGCCGCCCCGCGGCCTCTTCGACGACGAGCGCGAGGACCGCGACGACGACGGGCCGGGGTAGGCGTTTCGCGCGGGTGGTGGGCCGGTGCCACCCTGTGCGGTTTAGGGCACCCACCGCCGAAGAAAGAGAAAAGCCGCCCCGAAGGGCGGCTTTTGTATTTATCCCGGCGGCGACCTACTCTCCCAGGCGCTCGCGCACCAAGTACCATCGGCGCTGAGGGGCTTAACTTCTCTGTTCGGAATGGGAAAAGGTGTTTCCCCCTCGCTATGACCACCGGAAACCTTGTGGACTTGTGAGGCCGCCGGCGCGGACGCGCGCGACCCTCAAAACTCCATAGCGGCGTGTGGTGTTCTCGAAATCAAGTCCTCGGATGATTAGTACGGGTCTGCTGAACGCATTGCTGCGCTTGCACATCCCGCCTATCAACCTGGTCGTCTACCAGGATCCTTACTCCCTCGAGGGGATGGGAGAGCTCATCTCACGGTGGGCTTCCCGCTTAGATGCTTTCAGCGGTTATCCCGTCCAGACGTAGCTAACCAGCGGTGCCCTTGGCAGGACAACTGATACACCAGAGGTCTGTTCAACCCGGTCCTCTCGTACTAGGGTCGACTCCGTTCAACTCTCCAACGCGCACAGCAGATAGGGACCGAACTGTCTCACGACGTTCTGAACCCAGCTCGCGTACCGCTTTAATGGGCGAACAGCCCAACCCTTGGGACCGACTTCAGCCCCAGGATGCGACGAGCCGACATCGAGGTGCCAAACCGCTTCGTCGATGTGGACTCTTGGAAGCGATAAGCCTGTTATCCCCGGAGTACCTTTTATCCGTTGAGCGACGGCAATTCCACTCTCAACCGCCGGATCACTAAGACCTACTTTCGTACCTGCTCGACTTGTGGGTCTCGCAGTCAAGCTCCCTTGTGCCTTTACACTCTTCGCACGATTTCCGACCGTGCTGAGGGAACCTTTGCGCGCCTCCGTTACATTTTAGGAGGCGACCGCCCCAGTCAAACTGCCCACCTGACACTGTTCCCCGTCCGGATCACGGATCGGGGTTAGAAGCCCAGAACACCAAGGGTGGTATCCCAAGGGTGGCTCCACGAGGACTGGCGTCCCCGCTTCAAAGCCTCCCACCTATCCTGGACAAAATGTCCCAGACTCCAATATCAAGCTGCAGTAAAGGTTCACGGGGTCTTTCCGTCTAGCTGCGCGTAATCGGCATCTTCACCGATACTACAATTTCACCGAGTCCCTCGTTGAGACAGCGCCCAAGTCGTTACGCCATTCGTGCAGGTCGGAACTTACCCGACAAGGAATTTCGCTACCTTAGGACCGTTATAGTTACGGCCGCCGTTTACCGGGGCTTGGATTCGAAGCTTCGCCCGAAGGCTAACCTCTCCTCGTGACCTTCCGGCACCGGGCAGGCGTCAGCCCCTATACGTCGTCTTTCGACTTAGCAGAGACCTGTGTTTTTGGTAAACAGTCGCTTGGGCCTATTCACTGCGGCCCCCTCGGGCTTCGGGCGCGAAGCCCTACACCCTAACGAGGCGCCCCTTCTCCCGAAGTTACGGGGCAATTTTGCCGAGTTCCTTAACGAGGGTTTTCTCGATCACCTTGGTATTCTCTACCTGCCCACCTGTGTCGGTCTTGGTA
>CAVQXH010000003.1:0-512500 GCA_963717845.1 uncultured Actinomycetes bacterium | reverse complement strand
CGCCCTCCGGCAGCACCTTGACGGCATTACGAGTGAGCTTTGCGAGGTCCGGCGCCACGGCGCGCGGATGATATCGAGGTGTGTCCGGTGCGGCGCCCAGATGGCATCCGCGCACCGCCGTCCCGGCGGCTTCCGGACGCGATCCCGGGTGCCGGCGTATTCGCGCTCCGAGACCGGGAATGTCGGACATGCACGCCCGCAGCGACGCCGTGGGACGAGAGTGGGTTCACCGGCCACCTTGTCATGGTGTGGACGGTGGCGGGCCACACTATGCGGCCGGATTCCACGAGGAGCAAGGGCGAGCGGCCGCCCGCCGTTGGGACGCCGAGCGGCTGCGTGGACTACGGCTGGTCTCACCGACGTCGCCGGCTGACGTACGGTGAGTCGGGGTCGAGGAAGCGCCACGGCCGCTCGGCCGCGCGCGTGAGCCCGATCCGCGTGGTGCGCACGACTCGCCGCCGCCGCTGCGGCGGCAGGAGCTCGGCGATGTGCCCGTTCAGCTCGGGGCCCGCACCGAGCGCCTGGCCGACGTTGCCGGGGCCCGACGTAAGCGGGTCGCGGCCACGGCGCGCGCGCATGTGCTCGACGCCCTGTGCGGGCTCGAGTGCGCGCACGAGCACGGCGTCCGCCACCCCCGGCGGGCCGCACACGATGTTCACGCACCAGTGCAGCCCGTAGCTGCGGTAGACGTAGAGGGTGCCCGCGGGCCCGAACATGGCCGCGTTGCGCGGCGTGCGGCCGCGGAAGCTGTGCGAGGCCGGATCGTCGCGCCCCCGGTAGGCCTCGGCCTCGACGATCGGCCCGCCGACGCCGTCCACGAGCAGCGTCCAGCCGATCAGCGCCCGGGCGGCGGCGACCGGGTCGCCCGCGAGGTCGAGCGCGGTGCCGCTGCTCAGAGTGGGCGCCAGCCCAGGCCGTCGCCGCCGGGCTCGATCGTGCCCCACCCGGCGATGTGCGATGCCGCGCAGGGGACGCCGGTGCCGGCCAGCCGCTCCAGCCAGTCGCGGCGCGTGCGCAGCGCGAGCTCCGTATCGGAGTCGAACCGGCAGTCCCACTCCGGATGCTCGACGTGGCTCGGATGGTGGATCACGTCGGCGAGGAAGACGCGCCGCCCGTCGCTGCCGTCGATCTCGACGCATGCGTGCCCGGCGCGGTGTCCGGGCGCTTCGACCAGGCGCACGCCGGGGACGACCTCGGCGCCGTCGGCGACCTCGTCCAGCCGGCCGGCCAGCCGGGAGAACACCTCCGCCTCGCCCTCGTCCTCGGCCGGATCCCAGGCGCGCGCGGCGGCGGCGGCGCTCGCCGTCACGACCACGCGCCGCGCCGGGACGTCGGCCGCGCCGCCGAAGTGGTCGAAGTCGAGGTGGGTGAGGACGACCGTATCGACGTCGGAGATCGCGCAGTGGGGCGCGAGCGCGGCGGCCAGGTTGCTCGTGGCCCCCTCCCACCCCGATTCCAGGTGGCCGGCGGCGGTGTCGATCAGGACGGTGCCGGCCGAGCCGCGCAGGAGCAGGACGTTCGACACGACGACGAGGTCACCGAGCTCCCCGCGCGGCGCCATCAGGCCGTCGCGCATCGGCAGCGCCCCCGCCGCGATCAGGGTCACCCCCCAGTCAGACATCGAGCGACATCTGGTTCTGGCGGCTGCGGCGCACGGCCTGGGCGAGCGCCGTCGCCTCACCCATGTCGGCCAGGATCGTGCGCTCGGTGCGTGACGCGATCATCGGCTCGGCCATCCCGTCGACCCACACGCGCGTGCGCCGGCCGTCGCCGCGGTCGTCGCCCTCGATCGGCTCCATCGCGTAGATGCGGTCTGCGCGCACGAACTTGCCATAGCCCAGGAACACCATCGGTGCCCCGGCGGCCGTCACAGCTCGGCCAGCACCTCGCGCAGCGAGCTCGCAACGTAGGCGATGTCGTCCTCCTCCAGCTGGACGAAGAACGGCAGTGCGAGCGTCGAGGCGCTCACTCGCTCGGTCACCGGGAGCATTCCCGGGCCGTAGCCGAAGCGCTCGCGGTAGGTGGGCTGGGTGTGGATCGCCGGCAGGTACGGGCGGCTGGCGATGCCGCGGTCGGCCAGCGCGGCCTGGACGGCGTTGCGGTCGATGCCGGGGGCGAAGCGGACGTAGTAGATGAACCAGCTGCGCGGCTGCGGCCCGCGATACGGCAGCTCGACGCCCTCGATGCCCGCGAGCAGCTCGTCGTAGCGCGAGGCCACGTGCCGGCGCCGCTCGAGCAGGGTGTCGAGCTTCTCGAGCTGCCCGAGCCCGACTGCGGCCGACATCTCGTCCATGCGGTAGTTGAACCCGAGCCGCTGGTGCACGAGCCAGTCGCCGTTGTCGGAGCGGCCCTGGTTCACGAGGCTGCGCAGCTCGCGGGCGACGTCGGGGTCGTCGGTCGTGATCGCGCCGCCCTCGCCCGTCGTCAGCTGCTTGTTGGGGTAGAAGCCCCAGACGGCCGGGTTGCCGTGGGTGCCGACGGGGCGGCCGTCGACGGTGCAGCCGATGGCCTCGCAGGCGTCCTCGATCACCGGGATGCCATGGCGCGCGGCGATCGCCGAGATCGCCTCGATGTCGCACGGGTAGCCGAAGATGTGCACGGGGATGATCGCCTTCGTGCGCTCGGTGATCGCCGCCTCGACGGCGGCCGGGTCGACGTTGAACGTGCGCTCGTCGATCTCGGCGAACACCGGCGTCGCCCGCTCGAACAGGATCACGTTCGCCGACGCGACGAACGAGAAGCTCGACGTGATCACCTCGTCGCCGGGTCCGACGCCGAGCCGGTGCAGGGCGACGTGCAGCCCGGCCGTGCCGCTCGAGCACGCGACGGCGAAGCGGGTGCCGACGCGGTCTGCGAACGCCTGCTCGAACGCCGGCGCCACCGGCCCGCAGGCCAGGCTGTCGGAGCGCAGCACCTCGAGCACGAGCTCCTCCTCGCGCCCGTCGAGGTAGGGCCGCGCGAGCGGGATCGACCGGGTCGGTGTGGTGACCACCGAGCTAGACCGTGGCCTTCACGGGATACTCGAGCAGGTCGGCGAAGCGGTCGTCCTGGCCGCCGACGATGGCGAAGAACGTGTCCTGGATCTGCTTCGTGATCGGGCCGCGGCCACCGGTCTCGTGGTCGTCGACCGACGCCACCGGCGTCACCTCGGCGGCGGTGCCGCAGAGGAACACCTCGTCGCCGAAGTAGAGGTCGGTGCGCACGAGGTTCACCTCCTGCACCTCGAACCCGAGCGTGTGCGCGATCCGGATCACCGTCGAGCGGGTGATCCCGGGCAGGCACGAGGCCGTCGTCGGCGGCGTGTAGAGCACGCCGTCACGCACGACGAAGACGTTCTCGCCCGACCCGTCGGCGACGTAGCCCTCCTCGTTCAGGAGGATCGCCTCCTCGTAGCCGGCGCGCGTCGACTCGAGCTTGGCGAGCACCGAGTTGATGTACTGGCCGGTCGCCTTGGCGGCGGGCGGAAGCGTGTTCGGCCCGATGCGGCGGAAGCTCGACACCTTGCAGCGCACCCCGTGCTCCAGCGCCTCCTCGCCCAGGTAGGCGCCCCACGGCCACACGGCGATCGCCACCTCGACCGGGTTGTCGCCGGGATACAGGCCCATCGGCCCCGCGCCGCGGAACGCGAGCGGGCGCACGTAGCACGACGGCACGCCGTTCACGGCCACGGTCTCGTGGATCGCCGCCGCCAGCTCGGGCACGCTGTAGCCCAGATCCATCTGGTAGAGCGACGCCGACCGGCGCAGCCGCTCGAGATGGTCGGTGAGCCGGAAGACCGCCGAGCCCTTCGGCGTGTCGTAGGCCCGGATCCCCTCGAAGACGCCCGTCCCGTAGTGGAGGGCGTGCGTGAGGATGTGGACGTTTGCGTCCTCCCACGACACGAAGCTTCCGTTCCGCCAGATCTTGTCGGTGGGCTGCATAGAAGGACGCGTCCTTTCGGTGTCGATTCCCCGGCGTCCGATGGTACCCGAAGGGGCTGCGTGCGGGTCGCCACTACCATCCCGCCGATGTCCGACGCCGACGACCGGCCGGCGCGCTCGTTCGACGGGGTGGCCGATGCCTATCTGCGGGCGCGGCCGTCGTACCCCGCCGCCGCCGTCGACTGGGTGCTCGAGCGGGCGCCGGGGCGACGCGTCGTCGACCTCGCCGCGGGGACGGGGAAGCTGACCCAGGTGCTCGTCGCGGCCGGCGCCGAGGTGACGGCCGTCGAGCCGCTGCCGAACATGCGCGCGCAGCTCGAGCGCACGCTCCCCGGCGTGCCGGCGCTCGACGGCACGGCCGAGGCGATCCCGCTCGCTGACGCGAGCGCCGACGCGGTGCTCGTGGCCCAGGCCTTCCACTGGTTCGAGCGCCGATCGGGCGCTCGGCGAGATCGCGCGCGTGCTCGTCCCCGGCGGCGTGCTCGGCCTGCTCTGGAACCTGCGCGACGAGCGGGTGCCGTGGGTGGCCGAGCTCACCGCCGCCCTCGACGGCGCCGGCGACGTGCTCGCCCGGTCGCGCCTACTCGCCGACGGCGCCGCTGCGCCATCCGGCGTTCGCCGCCGTCGAGCGGCGCGGAGTTCCCGAAACCCCGTGCCGTTCGACCGTGCCCGGCTGCGTCGAGTGGGCCGCGTCGACGAGCAGCGTCGCGACGCTGCCGCCGCCGCGGCGCGAGCAGGTGCTGGCGCGGATCGGCCGGATCGCCGACGAGCACCCCGGCCTGCGCGGCCGCAGCGACGTTCACGATGCCGTTCGTGACCGTGGTCGTGCGCGCGACCCGGCGCGGGTAGCTACTGTCAGGCGCCGTTCAGGTTGACCGAGCGCACCTGATACACGCCGGCCAGCGCGCGCAGCCGCTCGAGCGCCGCCTGCGGGGGCACGACGTCGAGGGCGAGCACCATCACCGCCCGCTCGCCGTGGAAGTTGCGCGAGACGTTCATGTTGGCGATGTTGACGCCCTCCTCGCCGAAGATCGTGCCGACGCGGCCGATCATGCCCGGCCGGTCGTCGTTCACCATCACCACCATGTGCCCCGCGAGCTCGATCTCGACCTGGTAGCCCTCGACCTCGACCAGCCACGGCCGGTTCTCGCGGCCGATCGTCGTCCCCGACACGGTCTGGCCGTTCCCGCACGAGACGCGGATCAGGCTCGTGTAGTCGCCGAGCGACCGCGCATGCTCCTCGCCCACCGCGATCCCGCGGCTCTCGGCGACCGCGCGCGCGTTCACCAGGTTCACCGGCTCGTCCGAGCGGGTCGCGAACGCGCCCATCATCACCGCCGAGGTGAGCAGGCGCGTGTCGTGCTCGGCGAGCGTCCCGTCGTAGGTGACGTCGATGCGCTCGAGCCGCTGCTCGCACAGGCCGATCGCGAGCCGGCCGAGCTGCACGGCCACCGGCAGGAACGGGCCGAGCAGGTCGAGATCCTCCGCCGGCACCTGGGGGATGTTGACCGCGTTCTGGACGAAGTCGCCGCGCAGCGCGGCCGCCACCTGCTCGGCCACGATCACGCCGGCGCGGTCCTGCGCCTCCTGCGTGGATGCGCCCAGGTGCGGCGTCACGACCACGTTCGGCAGGTCGAGGATCGGGCCCTCCGTGTACGGCTCGGTCGGGAACACGTCGAGGGCGGCGCCGGCGACGTGCCCGGACTCGAGCGCCGCGACCAGCGCGTCCAGGTCGACCAGGTCGCCGCGGGCGGCGTTCACGATCCGCGCGCCCGGGCTTCATCAGCGCGAGCCGCTCGGCGTCGATCAGGTGCCTGGTCTCGGCGGTCAGCGGCGCGTGCAGCGTGACGAAGTCGGCCTGCAGCAGCAGGTTCTCGAGCGACGCCGAGGACACCTGCAGCTCGCGGCAGCGCTCGGCCGACACGAACGGGTCGAACACCACGACGCGCATCCCGAACGCGCGGGCGCGGGCGGCGACCAGCTGGCCGATGCGGCCGAAGCCGACGACGCCGAGCACCTTGTCGGCCAGCTCGACGCCGCCGAAGCGCTTGCGCTCCCAGCGGCCCTGCGGTGAGCGCGGCGTGCGCCTGGGGGATGTTGCGCGCGATCGCGAGCAGCAGGCCGAGGGCGTGCTCGGCGGCGGCCACCATGTTCGAGCCGGGGGCGTTCGCGACGATGATCCCGCGGCGGGTGGCCGCGGCGACGTCGACGTTGTCCACCCCGGTGCCGGCCCGGCCGATCACCTTCAGCTTGCCGGCGTGCTCGAGCAGCCCGGCCGAGACGCTCGTGGCGCTGCGGACGATGAGCGCGTCGTAGGCGCCGATGCGCTCGGCGAGCTGCTCCGGCGGCGGGTTGAGCTCGACGTCGACCTGGAACTGCCCGCGCAGGAGCTCGACTCCGGCGGCGGCGATCTCCTCGGTGACGAGGACGCTCGTCATCCGGACGCGAACACCTCGACGGCGCGGGCGACGCCGGCTCCCGGCGTCGGCGGCCGGTAGCCGAGCTCCGCCGAGCGCCAGCTCGAGGCCGGCGAGTGCGGTGACGATGTCGAACTCGTTCATGTAGCCCATATGGCCGATGCGCATGATCCGGCCGCGCAGCGGGCCCTGGCCGCCGGCGAGCACGATCCCGTGGCGGTCGCGCAGCACGCCGTAGCACCTCTGGCCGTCGATGCCGTCGGGCATGAGGAACGCCGTCACCATCGCCGCGGTGTCGTCGTCGGGCGAGTACAGCCGCAGGCCGAGCGCCTTCACGCCCTCGCGCGCGGCCAGCGCCAGCCGGCGGTTGTGCGCCCAGATCGCCTCGGACCCGCGCGACTCGATCAGCTCGAGCGCCTTGCGCAGCGCGGCGACGATCGTCACGGCGGGCGTGAAGGCGGTGTCGTTCTTGGCCTGCGAGTCGGCCGTGAGGCGCCAGTCGAGGTAGTAGCGCGGGAGCGTCGAGCGCGCGGCGCGCTCCCACGCGCGCGCCGAGACGGACGCGAACGCGAGCCCGGGCGGGCACATGAGCGCCTTCTGCGAGCCGGCCACGGCGACGTCGACGCCCCACGCGTCGACGGCGAGCTCCACGCCGCCCAGGCTCGAGACGGCGTCGACCACGAGCAGGGCGCCGGTCGAGGCGGTGCGGGCCGGCGATCCCCTCGATGTCGTGCACGACGCCGGTCGACGTCTCGGACTGGGTGACGAACACCGCCACCGTGTCGCCCTCCTCGGCGGCGGCGCCGATGCGGGCGGGGTCGAGGCGCTCGCCCCACTCGTGGGCGACGTGCACCGGCTCGATGCCGTAGGCGCGCACGATCTTCAGCCAGCGCTCGCCGAAGTTGCCGGCCGAGGCGACGACCACCCGGTCGCCCGGCGAGAGCAGGTTGGCGACGGACGACTCCATCGCCGCCGTGCCCGAGCCGGTGAAGAGCAGCACGTCGTTCTCGGTCGCGAACACGCGCTTGAGCGCCGCGAGCGTCTCGCCGAGGAGCGCGCGGAAGTCGGGGCTGCGGTGATGGTGGAGCGGCGCGGCCTCGGCCGCCACCACCTCGGGCGGAACCGGGGTCGGGCCGGGGGTGATCAGGTAGCGCTTGCCGTCCACGCGGCGCGAATCGTAGGTGCGCTGCGATCGGACAGGCGGGGTCAGACCCCACCCGGAAAGCGTCCCGCGAAGTGTCACAGCCCACGTTCGGGGTCTGACCCCGCCTACGCCTGCAGGCGGTCGCGCAGGAGCTGCTGCACCTGGCGGGCGTCGGCGCGGCCGCGCGTCTGCTTCATCACCTGGCCGACGAGCGCGTTGATCACGCCCTCCTTGCCGGCGCGGAACTGCTCGACGAACTGCGGGTTCTCGCGCGATCACCGCGTCGACCATGCCCTCGAGCTCCGAGGAGTCGCCGATCGAGGCCAGGCCGTGCTGCTGCACGAGCGCGGCCGGGTCGGCGGCCGGGTCGGCCTCGAGCAGGCCGTACACCTGCTTGGCGATGGTCGGCCGTGATCGTGCCGGCGCCGATCAGGCGCACGATCGCCGGCGAGGCCGGCGGCCGGGACCGTGTCCACCGCTGCCGGGCTGGTTGCGCACCCAGTCGGCCGCCGCCTTGGCGTCGCCGGACGCCGCCGCGACCGCCTCGAAGTAGTCGGCCGTCGCCGGGGCGGCGTTCAGGTCGGCGGCGTCCTGGGCGGAGAGGCCGTAGGCCGGCCCGGAAGCGGGCCGTGCGCGCGGCGGGCAGCTCGGGCATCTCCGGCGCGCAGCCGCGCGATCGTGTCGGTGCTCGGCTCGAGCGGCACGAGGTCGGGCTCGGGGAAGTAGCGGTAGTCGTCCGCCTCCTCCTTCGAGCGGCGCGCGTGCAGCTCGCGCGCCTGCGGGTCGTAGTGCAGCGTCTCCTGGCGCACGCCCTCGCCCGACTCGAGCAGGTCGATCTGGCGCCGGATCTCGGCCGCGATGCCCTCGCCGAGGAACTTGAACGAGTTCATGTTCTTGAGCTCGGTCTTGGTGCCGTAGCCCGGCTCGCCGCGGCGGCGCACCGACACGTTGGCGTCGCAGCGCAGCGAGCCCTTCTCCATGTCGCAGTCGGAGACGCCGATCGTCTGCAGCGTGTTCTTGAGCAGGCCGAGGAAGGCGACCGCCTGCTCGGGCGAGCGCAGGTCGGGCTCGGTCACGATCTCGACGAGCGGCGTGCCGCAGCGGTTGAAGTCGACGACCGAGGAGTCGGCGCCGGCGATGCGGCCGCCGGCGCCGCCCGCGTGCACGAGCTTGGCCGCGTCCTCCTCGAGGTGGGCGCGGGTGATGCCGACGCGGTCGCCGTCGACGTCCAGGTGGCCGTGGACGCAGATCGGCTCGTCGTACTGGCTGATCTGGTACGCCTTGGGGGTGTCGGGATAGAAGTAGTTCTTGCGGTGGAACTGGCACCGCGGCGGCGATGTCGCAGTCGAGCGCGAGGCCGATCTGGATCGCCTTGTCGACCGCGCCTGCGTTGATCGCCGGCAGCGCCCCGGGATGGCCCAGGCAGACCGGGCAGGTGAGCGTGTTCGGGTCGGCGCCGAAGACGTTCTCGCACGCGCAGAACATCTTCGCTGCCGTGTTCAGCTGGACGTGGATCTCGAGGCCGATCACCGGCTCCCAGCCGTTCGCGCTCATGCGCGCGCCGCCACCAGCGCGGGCGGGCGCGGATCGAAGCCGAGCGCGCTCTCGAGCGCGTGCGCCGTCTGCAGGATGCGGTTCTCGGCGAAGGCCGGGCCGATGAGCTGGAGGCCGACCGGCAGGCCCTCGCTCGTGCCGCACGGGATCGAGATCCCGGGCAGGCCGGCGAGGTTGACCGGCACGCGTGAAGACGTCGGACGCGTACATCGCCAGCGGGTCGTCGACGCGCTCGCCGATCCGGAACGCGACCGTCGGCGAGGTCGGCGTCGCGATCAGGTCGACCCCGGCGAAGGCGGCGTCGAAGTCCTCGCGGATGAGCGTGCGCACCTTCTGCGCCTTGCCGTAGTAGGCGTCGTAGTAGCCGGCCGAGAGCGCGTAGGTGCCGAGCATGATCCGGCGCTTCACCTCGGCGCCGAAGCCGGCCGCGCGCGTGCGCCCGTACATGTCGGCGACGGTGTCGCCGGGCTCCTCCAGGCGCAGGCCGTAGCGGACGCCGTCGTAGCGCGCCAGGTTGGCCGAGGCCTCGGCCGGGGCGATCAGGTAGTAGGCGGGGAGCGCGTAGCGCGCGTGCGGCAGCGATCGTCTCGACCACCTCGCGCCCCGAGGCTCTCGGCGGCGCGCAGCGACGCGTCGAACGCCTCGCGCACGCCGGGCTCGACGCCCTGGGCGAGCAGGTCGGCCGGGCACGCCGAGGCGCACGCCGTCGCAGGCGCTCGGCCGTCGGCACCGCGATCGGCTCGGGCAGCTCGACCGACGTCGAGTCGCACGGGTCGTTGCCGGAGATCACCTGCAGGAGCAGCGCGCAGTCGCGCACCGTGCGCGCGAACGGGCCGATCTGGTCGAGCGACGATGGCGAAGGCGATCAGGCCGTAGCGGCTGACGCGCGCCGTAGGTCGGCTTCATGCCGACGACGCCGCAGAGCGCCGCCGGCTGGCGGATCGAGCCGCCGGTGTCGGTGCCGAGCGACGAGCGGCGCGAAGCCGGCGGCGACCGCCGCGGCCGAGCCGCCCGACGAGCCGCCGGGGACGCGGTCGGTGTCCCACGGGTTGTGGGTCGGCGCCGAAGGCGGAGTTCTCGGTCGACGAGCCCATCGCGAACTCGTCCATGTTCGTCTTGCCGAGCGAGACGAGCCCGGCGGCCTTCACCCGCGTGACGCAGCCGCCGTCGTACAGCGGCACGTAGCCCTCGAGGATGCGCGACCCGGCGGTCGTCTCCTCGCCCTTCGTGCAGAGGATGTCCTTGAGCGCGATCGGCACGCCCTGGAGGCCGGTGCGGCCGTCGCGGTCGAAGCCGTCGGCCTCGCGCAGGGCCGCCTCGCGGCGCGTGCGCAGGAAGGCGTGCACGGCGCCGTCGGCCGCGTCGATGCGGTCGAGGTAGGCCGTCGCGAGCTCGCGGCACGAGAGCTCGCGCGCGTCGAGCAGCGCGACGCAGCGCTCCGCGGTCAGGCCCAGCGTCTCGGTCATGCCGTCGGGGGCACGCGGAAGCCGCCGTCGGCCGGGTCGGGGGCGTTGCGCAGCACCTCGTCGCGCGGCCACGACGGCCGCGCGACGTCGGCGCGCACCTGGTTCGTCAGGTCGAGCGCGTGCGCCGTCGGCTCGACGTCCGAGAGGTCGAGCGCCGACAGCTCCTGGACGTGGTCGATGATCGTCGAGAGCTGCGTCGGTCATCCGCCCGACCTCGTCGTCGGTCAGCCGCAGCCGCGCCAGGCGGGCCACGTGCAGCACGTCGTCGGACGAGATCGCCATCGTCGCGGCAGGATAGTCAAGAGCGCCGCGCCGGTTGAGCGTTCCGGGGCAGCTCCGCCGCCACCCCCGGTCACGCTGGGCGGCTAGGCGAGTGCGCGGACGCCGCTGGCCTGCAGGCCCTTGTTCCCCTGGACGACCTCGAACTCGACGCGTTGCCCCTCGTTCAGCGTCTTGTATCCGTCGCCCTGGATCTCCGAGAAGTGCACGAACACGTCCTCACCGCCGTCCTGCTGGATGAAGCCGTATCCCTTCTCGTTGCTGAACCACTTCACGGTGCCTTCTGCCAACTCGCGTCCTCTCCTTGACTCTCCCGCATGCGCGACGGGACGGCGCAACGATAAAGCACGATCCGGACGTTTGCAACGAAGTCCCCGGAGGGCTGAATTTCAGGCGCCCAGGCGGGCCGTGGCGGCGATGACCGTGTTGCGCAGCAGCATCGCGATCGTCATCGGGCCGACGCCGCCGGGCACCGGCGTGATCGCGCCCGCGACCGGCTCGACCGGAGTCGAAGTCGACGTCGCCGGCGAGGCCCGTGTCGGTGCGGTTGATGCCGACGTCGATGACGGTCGCCCCGGGCTTCACCATGTCGCCCGTGATCATGCGCGGCCGGCCGACCGCGGCGACGAGCACGTCGGCGCGGCGGGTGACCGCGGGCAGGTCGCGCGTGCGCGAGTGGCAGATCGTGACCGTGGCGCTGCGGTGCAGCAGGAGCAGCGCGACCGGCTTGCCGACGATGTCGGAGCGGCCGACGACGACGGCGTCGGCGCCCTCGAGCGGCGTCTCCGACGCGTCGAGCAGCTCCATCACGCCCGGCGGGCGTGCACGCCACGATCCCGGGCTGGCCGGCCACGAGGCGGCCGACGTTCAGCGGATGGAAGCCGTCGACGTCCTTGGCCGGGTCGATCCGCTCGAGCACCTGCTTGAAGTCGAGCCCCTTGGGCAGCGGCGACTGCACCAGGATCCCGTCGACGCGGTCGTCGGCGTTGTACCGGTCGACCATGGCGAGCACCTCGGCCTGCGTCGAGGTCGCCGGCATCGGCTCGTGGAACGAGGCCATGCCGGCCTCCTCGCACGCCTTGATCTTGTTGCGCACGTAGACCTGCGGAGGCCGGGTCCTCGCCGACCAGGATCGTGACGAGCCCGGGGGTGTGGCCGGTGCGCTCGCGGACGGCGGCCGCGTCGGCGGCCACGCGCGCGCGCACCTCCGCCGCCACCCGCTTGCCGTCGATGATCGTCGCCACGGGCGCGGACGATACCGAAATCGGCCGTCGCTCCGCCGCTCCACCGAAAGGGTGATCTTCATCTAGTCGTATTGCACTTCTTCCCAAATGCTCCAACCTTGAGAGAGAAGCGGCTTTGCACGAGTCCCCCCGATGCCGTTCCTCGAGCCCCCGGAGGAGGTGAATCAACTTGACCGACTTCATCCGCGGCCTGCAGGCCGACGTCAGCGACGAGGCCGGCCAGACGATGGCCGAGTACGCCGTCGTGCTGGGCGTCATCACGATCGCAGTGGTCGTCACGCTGGGCCTGCTCAGCACGGCGATCAAGAACCTGCTGAACAACGTGATCGCGTCGCTCTAGCGCCGCCGCCACGAGGTTTCCGGCCGCGTTCCCGCCCCGGCGGGCCCGGTCCGCACCGGCCACCGCAACGCCGGCAGTCCCTCCGAAAGAGTGATTTCCGGCACGTGGCCCTTTATTCCACCCACATGGATGCCGAATCAGCATCCGGGGGCACCCCGCCCCAACCATCCCCGGAGAGGTGAATCGCTTGATCGAGTACCTGAACGAGACCGTCGCCACGCTCGAGGACGAGGCCGGCCAGACGATGGCCGAGTACGCCGTCGTGCTCGGTGTCATCACGATCGCTGTGGTCGTGACGCTGGGCCTGCTCAGCACCGCCATCAAGAACACGCTGAACAACGTCATCGCGTCCCTCTAGCGGCAGACGAGCTTCACCGGCGGGCCCGCGGCCCATGTGCTTGCGGGCCCGCCACCACACCCCCCACCCTCACACACCTGTGATCCGACGCCACAAAAACCAGGACGGCCAGGCCGTCGTCGAGTTCGTCGTCATCCTGCCGGTGCTCCTGCTGGTGCTGATGGCGATCTACCAGTTCGGCCAGGTGTTCGTGAACTACATGGACGTCACGAGCGCGGCCCGCGAGGGCGCGCGCAAGGCGGCGGTCAGCCGCTCGGCGGGTACGTGCGCAACCGTCGACGGCCTGGCCATCTCAGCGGCCAAGGGCGCGGCGTCCGATCTGAACCAGACGAACCTGACGGTCACCGTCAGCCGCACCTGCACGAGCAACGCCTACGCGCAGGGAAGCGACGTCGTCGTGACCGCCACCTACCCGTACTCCATCAGCATCATGGGCATGGTCGTGACGTCGGGCACGCTGACGTCCGCCACCACGATGCGCGTCGAGTGACCGCCGCGAGCCCGCGGCCCAGCGCTCCCGCTTCATCCAGCTTTTTCGCCATCTAAAGCCCCCGGCCGGCACTGCCGATACGTGTCTGGCCACTGTCCCGCAGTCCCAAAGTCTTCCACGAGAGGCAGCCGCATGTCCTACAGCGTCCGCAACATCGTGATCGCGCTCGTCCTCGCCGTCGTCGCGGCTGGACTCGTGATCATGTACACGAGCAACGTCAAGAGCCAGGCCGACAAGAGCATCAAGACCACGACCGTCGTGGTCGCGAAGAGCGACATCGTGGCCGGCACTCCCCTGAACACGCTGGTCCCGGGCGGCGCCTTCACGACGCGCCAGGTCGCGACCAAGGACGTCGTCCCCGGCGCGTTCACCTCGATCAGCTCGCTCAACACCTCGCTCGCGACCGCGACCAACATCACCGCCGGCGCGCAGATCACCCCGGCGATGTTCTCGGACTCGAACCAGACCGCGATCGTGAACCAGATCCACGGCACGATGCGCGCCGTGCAGATCTCCTTCAACGCCAACCGCGTCCTCGGCGGCACGCTCAAGGCCGGCGACCACGTCGACATCTTCGGTGAGATGACGATCCAGGCGAGCAGCAACAACAGCAAGTTCAGCCAGCAGACCGTCGCCGGCCGCATCATCACCAACGTCGAGGTGCTCTCCACCTACGACACCGGCGTCGCCAACCCGCCGCTGACCTCGGCCTCCGGCACGAACAGCAGCTCCGGCACCTCTGACGGCACCGGCGGCGACGCGGTCATCCTGGCCATCCCGCAGAACCTCCTGCCCGACCTCATGCTGATCCGTGCCAGCCAGGGCTTCTGGATGGCGCTGCGGCCCGCCACGGCGCGCAGGACACCGGCAGCTCGGTTGCGACCCCCTGCAGCGTCTTCGCCACCGGTCTGACGACCGTCCAGGTGAAGAACTCCCTGCCCATCTGCGTGTCTGGAGTGAAGTAACGATGACCAACCAGTCCCCGATCAAGGTCTTCATCACCGGCGCCGCCAACGGCTTGGCGGAGGTCCGTGAGGGCCTGGCCGACCACCCCGACGTCGAGCTGGTGGGCACCGCGGCCGATCCGGTCAAGGCCGGCGCCAAGCTGGCCGAGTCCGCCGCCCAGGTCATCCTGCACGGCACCACCGCCACCGATCACGTCCCGACGGCGGAGGTCGAGGCGATCCGGTCGGTGACCGCCGCCCCGATCGTCCTGGTCACCTCGGCCAGCGCCAACACGCTCCTGTCCGAGGCCCTCCAGGCCGGCATCCACGACGTCGTGCTGCTCCCGCAGCTGACCGACGGGATCGTCTTCACCATCAAGAAGGCGCACTCGCTGGCCGCCGGCCGCGTGGCCGGCACCGCCGGCAAGGCCGCCTCGCACGCCGAGGGCAAGGTCGTCACCCTGTTCTCGCCCAAGGGCGGATCCGGCAAGACCGCGCTGGCCTGCAACCTGGCCGTGCTGTTCGCCCGCAAGCACCAGCGGCGGACGCTCCTGCTCGACCTCGACCTCCAGTTCGGCGACGTCGCCATCATGATGGGGATCGAGCCGGACAAGACCATCTACGACCTGGTCATGGCCCGGCGCGAGCTCGACACCGAGGCGCTGGCCGGCTACGTCACGGCACACCAGTCCGGTGTGCACGTGCTGCCGGCGCCGCTTCGGCCCGAGGACGCCGAGCTCGTCACCGAGGAGCGCCTCGGCCACCTGTTCGCGGTGGCCAAGGAGAGCTACGACGTGGTCATCGTCGACACGCCGCCGTTCTTCCACGGGCCGGTGCTCTCGACCCTCGACCGCACCGACCAGCTGCTGCTGGTGGCCTCGATGGACGTGCCCGCGATCAAGAACGTCAAGCTCACGCTGCAGACGCTCGACCTGCTGCACTACCCCAAGGACCGGCGCCACCTGCTGCTCAACTGCACGGGCTCGAAGATCGGCCTGCGCACGAACGAGGTCGAGCGGGCGCTCGACCTGAAGGTGGCCTTCGAGCTGCCGACGGAGCGCGACGTGCCCTCGTCGGTCAACCGCGGCGTGCCGATCGCGCTCGCCAACCCGCGCGCGGGCATCGTCAAGTCGCTGGGTGAGATCGCCGACACCCTGGTCCCCCAGCGGGTCGCCGCCGACGCCAAGAAGAAGCGTCGGGGAGTGAGGTAGACGGATGTCGCTGCACTCTCGCATCCAGGTCGCCACGACCGACCCCAACGAGCCCGAAGGGGCGCACGAGGACGCTGACCGCTCGTCGGTCGTCGCGGATCCGTTCGCCGAGCTCAAGACCCGCGTCCACCAGGAGATCATCCCCCGCCTCGGCCCCCGCCTGTTCAACCAGGACGGCAAGGCCGACGACGACCTCGAGGAGAAGGTCACCGAGGTCGTGACCGAGATGCTGGCCGTCGAGAAGACGCCGCTCACGCGCCAGGAGCGGCAGGAGATCATCCGCCAGATCACGGACGACATCCTCGGCTACGGGCCGCTGGAGCCGTTCCTGCGCGACGACTCGATCACAGAAGTCATGGTCAACGACCACAAGACGATCTACATCGAGCGTCACGGCAAGATCACCCGCACCAACGCCCAGTTCGTCGACGAGGCCGCACCTGCTGCGGATCATCGACAAGATCATCAGCCGCATCGGCCGCCGCATCGACGAGTCCTCGCCGTACGTGGACGCGCGCCTGCCCGACGGCTCGCGCGTGAACGCCATCATCCCGCCGCTCGCGGTGCGCGGCTCCTCGCTCACCATCCGGAAGTTCCGCCGTGACCCGTTCACGATGGCCGACCTGATCAAGTTCGGCACGCTCACGCACAAGTCGGGCCAGTTCCTCGAGGCGTGCGTGCGCGGCAAGCTGAACATCCTCATCTCGGGCGGTACCGGCTCCGGTAAGACCACCACCCTGAACGTGCTCTCGGCGGCCATCCCGTCGGACGAGCGCATCATCACGGTCGAGGACGCCGCCGAGCTCCAGCTCAAGCAGGATCACGTGATCACGCTCGAGTCGCGCCCGGCCAACATCGAGGGCAAGGGCCAGGTCACGATCCGCGACCTCGTCCGCAACACCCTGCGAATGCGCCCCGACCGGATCATCGTCGGCGAGTGCCGCGGCCCCGAGGCCGTGGACATGCTCCAGGCCATGAACACCGGCCACGACGGCTCGCTGACCACCGTCCACGCCAACAACCCGCGTGACGCCCTCGCCCGCACCGAGACGCTGGTGCTGACGGCCGGCGTCGAGCTGCCGCTGCGCGCCATCCGCGAGCAGATCTCGAGCGCGTTCGACCTGATCGTCCAGGTCTCGCGCCTGGTCGACGGCACCCGCCGCATCACCCACGTCACCGAGGTGCTGCGGATGGAGTCCGACGTGATCGCGCTGCAGGACATCTTCATCGCCAAGCCCGTCGAGGACGGCGCGCAGAACCTGGACGCCGGCCACCGCCTGCTCGGGTCCCCTGACCTGCACCGGCCTCAAGCCGCACTTCCTGGACAAGATGGCCTCGAACGGCGTCAACCTGCCGCCGAACTTCTTCCAGGACGAGACGGGCGAGCGCTCCGCGGCGCCCATCTTCGGCCGGGCGGTCGGGCAGTAATGCGCCGCCGCAGCCTGCGCACGCTGGCGCTGGTCGCGGTCGCCGCCCTGACGGTGGCCGCGCCGGCGGCGGCGTCCGCGCCCGCACTGGTCGTCAAGAACGTCAACACGAGCGCCTGGCCGGAGGTCACGGTCACGGCGCAGACGCCGGATCCCTCGACGACGCCCGAGCTCAAGGTGATCGAGAACGGCCAGGCGGCCGCGAACGTCCGGCTCGCAAGCGGGGCCGACAAGACCGCGGTCGCGCTTGCGATCGACACGTCGGAGAGCATGCACGGCCCGAAGATGGCCGATGCGATCGCCGCGGCGACGACGTTCGTCACCGGAGCCCAGTCGAGCGACTCGCTGGGCGTGTTCGCCTTCGACTCCAAGCCCTACCTGTCCGTCGCGTTCCCGGCCAACTCGACCGGGGCCGCCAGCGGCCTGGCGGCGCTCGCCACGGGCGACCAGCCCGGCACCGCGATCTACGGCGGCGTGAAGATGGCCGCGCAGGCGCTCTCGGCACAGCCGATCAAGCGGCGCGCGATCGTCCTTCTCACCGACGGCTCGTCCGACCACGACTCGGCGACCGAGTCCCAGGCCGATGCGGCGGCCAAGGCGGCCCACGCGACCATCTACTCGGTCGGCATCCAGGGCTCGACATCGGGCCAGGCTGCTCTGCGGACGCTCGCCAGCAGCACCGGCGGCCAGTTCCTGCAGGCGACCAATCGCACGGCCCTCGTCGCGGCCTACGCGAAGATCTCGGCCGCCCTCTCGAGCACGTTCACCTTCACGTACCACAGCCTGGTGCCGAAGGGCACGCCGATCCACCTGGCGCTGAGCGTGCCGGGCTACGGCTCGGCGCACGGCGTCCGTCGTGGCGCCCGGCAAGGCCGCGGCTGCGTCGGGCTCGGGCTCGCCGCTCCTGCACATGCCGACGAGCGCCGTCGGCCGGGCCGCGGTCGCCGTGGGCGCCGCCGTGCTCGTGCTCTTCGGCGTGCTCATGCTGCTCTCCGCCAAGCCCGGAGTCGGCGTCGGCAAGCGCATCGCCGCCTACACCGAGCCGAAGAAGCGGGCGATCGAGCTGCCGGGCGTGAGCCCGGTCAAGATCAGCATGCTGCACCAGCTGTTCGTCGCCACCGAGAAGATCGCCGGCTCGTTCAACTACTGGAAGCGGATGGCGTTCCGGCTCGAGCAGGCGGATCTGCCGCTGCGCACGGCCGAGGTCGTCTACATCCAGATGGGTGCAGCGCTCGATCCTGGGCGTGCTCGGCCGGTTCGCGTTCGGCCTGAACGGGCTGCTCGAGCTGCTGCCGCTCGCGGCGGGCTTCCTGCTGCCGTCGCTGTTCGTCAAGTTCATGGCCCGCAGGCGCCTGAACACGTTCGAGGCGCAGCTGCCCGAGACGCTGATCACCCTGGCCGCGTCGCTCAAGGCCGGCCACGCCTTCAACTCGGCGCTCGCAAGCGTCGTCAAGGAGGGCGCCGAGCCGACCTCGAAGGAGCTCGGCCGCGTCGCCCAGGAGATCCAGCTCGGCATGACGTCCGAGGCGGCGCTCGAGGCGATGGCCCAGCGCATGGACTCGACCAACTTCGGGTTCGTCGTCATGGCCGTCAACATCCAGCGCACCGTCGGCGGCTCGCTGGCCGAGATCCTGGACATGGTGGCCGACACGGTCCGCCAGCGCCAGCAGTTCACCCGCAAGGTGAAGGCGCTGACCGCACAGGGGCGGATGTCCGCCTACGTGCTGCTCGCCATGCCGTTCCTGATGGGCCTCGCCATCTTCGCCCTCAACCCGGCGTACATGTCCATCCTGTTCACCTCGACCGCCGGCAAGGCCATGATCGGCGTCTCGCTCGTGATGATGGCAATCGGCGGCGCGATCATCAAAAAGATCGTCTCCTTCAAGGGGTAGCCGAATGACTCTCATCATCCTTGCCATCGGTCTGTTCGGCGCGGCTACCTACCTGCTGCTGTCCGGACTCACCGTCCGCCAGCGCGAGGTCGCGGTGACCCTGCGCAAGGCCAAGCGCTACGGCATGCAGTCGCAGCGCGAGGTCGAGACGCGGCGCAGCGTGAACGAGCGCCTCGTCGGGCCGCTGACGGAGAAGCTCGCCGCGGTCACGCAGCGGTTCATGCCCCGCACCGACCCGAACCTGATCGCAAACCGCCTGATGGCGGCCGGCCTGGCCCGCTCGATGTCGCCGCAGATGTACCTGGCGCTCAAGGGCGGCCTGGTCTTCACGGCCATCGCCTTCGGGGTCATCGTGCTCGTCTCGGGCGCCGTTGCCGCCGGCGATGGGCATGCTCGGTCGCCCTGGGCGGCGGCGCGATCGGCTACATCGCTCCCGACTTCTTCATCAACTCGCAGATCCGCGGGCGCCGCGATCTGATGCAGATGGAGCTGCCGAACGTGCTCGACCTGCTGTGCGTGTCGGTCGAGGCCGGCCTCGGCTTCGACGCCGCGGTCGCCAAGCTGTCCGAGCGCATGACCGGCCCGCTGGTCGACGAGTTCGGGCTCGTGCTGCACGAGATGCGCATCGGCGAGAGCCGGTCGGAGGCGCTCAAGAACCTGTCCGAGCGCGTGGATGTCCCGGAGGTGTCGCAGTTCTGCCGCGCCATCATCCAGGCCGACCAGCTCGGCATCGCCCTGTCGCGCATCCTGCGCGTGCAGTCGCACGACATGCGTGTCCGCCGCCAGCTCGCGGCCGAGGAGAAGGCGATGAAGGCGCCGGTCAAGATGCTCTTCCCGACCGTGCTCTTCGTCTTCCCCTCGATGTTCGTGGTCGCGCTCGGCCCGGCCGCGCTGAACCTGATGCAGACCTTCTCGGGCGGCGCCCCGGGCAAGTAGGTCACCCGGAGCGGGGACAGTCCCCAGGCGGGGACGGTCCCCGCTTCCGCATGGACCGCGCTGGTAGCCTTCGCCGAGCCCGGGCGACGTGGCCGAGTGGTTAGGCAGCGGCCTGCAAAGCCGCGTACACCGGTTCGACTCCGGTCGTCGCCTTCGTCCTGCGGCATAATCGCGGCGTGCCCGTCCGCGTTCGCACGCCCGGCCTCGTGCTGACCGAGCACGAGTTCTCGGTGCCCGCTCGACCATGCCGCGCCGGGCGGCGAGCGGATCACCGTGTTCGCCCGCGAGGTGGCCGACCCCGACGGCCGCGACCGGCCGTTCCTCGTCTACCTCCAGGGCGGGCCGGGCTCGGAGGCGCCGCGGCCGACCCGCCGCCGACCGTGCCCGCGCTGGCTCGACCGCGCCCTGCAGGAGTTCCGCGTGCTCATGCTCGACCAGCGCGGCACCGGCCGCTCCACCCCGGTCGGCGCGCTCCCCGGGCTGACCCCGCAGCAGCAGGCCGACTACCTGGCCCACTTCCGCGCCGACGCCATCGTGCGCGACGCGGAGTGGATCCGCCGCGAGCTCGGCGTCGAGCGCTGGAGCGTGCTCGGCCAGAGCTTCGGCGGGTTCTGCGTCACCACCTACCTCTCGTTCGCCCCGGAGGGGCTGCGCGAGGCGTTCCTGACCGGTGGCCTGCCCCCGCTCGGCCGCCCCGTCGACGACGTCTACCGCGCCACGTACGAGCGGGTGCTCGAGCGCAACCGCCGCTACTACGAGCGCTACCCCGGCGACCGCGAGCGGGTGCGGGAGCTGCGCCTGCGGCTCGACGCCGGCGACGTGCGCCTGCCCGGCGGGCGACCGGCTGACGGGACGGCGGCTGCGCCAGCTCGGGCTCGATCTGGGCATGGGCACCGGTGCGGAGCGCCTGCACAACCTGCTCGAGCTGCCGCCGGACTCGCCCGCGTTCCTGCACGACGTCGAGCAGCGGGACGGTTCGGCCGCAACCCGCTCTACGCCGTCATCCACGAGGCCTGCTACGCCGACGGCGGCGCCACGCGCTGGTCGGCCGAGCGGCTGCTGCCGCGGCCTACGAGGATCCCACCCTCTTCACCGGCGAGCACGTCTTCCCGTGGATGTTCGCCGACTACGCCGCGCTCGCGCCCGCTGCGCGAGGCGGCGGATCTGCTCGCCGAGCGCGAGTGGCCGCGCCTGTACGACCCCGACCAGCTGCGCCGCGAACGAGGTGCCGGTGGCGGCGATCGTCTACGCCGAGGACATGTACGTCGAGCGCGCCTTCTCCGAGGAGACGGCCCGCAGGTGCGCGGCCTGCGCCTGTGGCTCACGAACGAGTACGACCACGACGGCCTGCGCGCCGACGGCGAGCGCATCCTCGGCCGGCTGATCGACCTCGCGCGCGACGGGCGTAGATCGCGGGCCTGTAACGTTCGGGGCACATCCGAGACGGAGAGGGCATGAGCACTCAGAACATCCCCACAAGCGATCAGGAGTGGCGGGAGAAGCTCTCGCCCGAGCAGTACGAGGTCATGCGCCGCAAGGCCACCGAGCGTCCCTTCACCGGCGAGTACGTCGACGTGAAGGACGACGGGATCTACCGCTGCGCGGGCTGTGGAGCCGAGCTCTTCCGCTCTGACACGAAGTTCGAGTCCGGCACCGGCTGGCCGAGCTTCACCGACCCGGCGGTGGCGGCGAACGTCGAGCTCCACCGCGACCTCTCGCACTTCATGGTCCGCACCGAGGTGACGTGCGCCAGGTGCGGCTCGCACCTCGGCCACGTCTTCGACGACGGCCCCGGCGAGAGCGGGCAGCGCTACTGCATCAACTCGTGCGCGCTCGACCTCGACCGCGAGGCCGACGGCCGCTAGATCCGGCTACGCGCCGCGCCGACGCAGGCCCTCGGCCTCGTCGGCGCTGCGCAGCCGGCTCAGAAGCTCGGCATGCTCGAGCGCGAGCGCGCCCTGCCCGGCCACCGCGGCGATCGTTGCGATCGTCGTCTGCGCGAAGCGGTCGCAGACGACCGCGAGCCGGCCGCCGTGGATCGGCGCCGTCGCGACGTGCGCATGCCGGCGCACCGCCTCGGCGCTGACCGCGGGCAGATCGCGGCTGCGAAGCACGGTCACGCCGGTGCTCGCGGGATCGCAGGCGAGCGCCGCGGCGAGGCCGACCGACCGCGCGGCGGGCTCGCCGTGCGCCGCCAGCACGCGCTGACGGCGGCCGCTGCCGCTCGCGACGACGACCGAGGCGGACGCCGCGCCGGTCAGCTCGCACGTGACCTGCACGATCCGTTGTGCGACCGCGCGTGCCGACGTCTCGTGCGAGACGGCGGTCGCGATGCCGAGCAGCGCCTCGGCGACGGCGGTCGCCCGCCGCTGTGACGCCAGCAGGCGTGCGTTGGCAGAGCGCCGTCGCGGCGTGGGCCGCGAGCAGCTCGGCGAGCCGCACCGACAGGTCGGAGAAGCGGTGCTCGCCGCGGCGCGACAGCTCGAGGACGCCGATCGTCTGGCGGTCGTAGACCAGCGGGACCGCGAGCACCGACTCGGGCTGCTCCGCCCTCCCCCACCGCATCGCCGGCATTGACCGTCCGGCGGCTCGCAGCGGCGGTGGACGCGGCGAGCGTCGCCGCGGGCGCCGCCGGCCCGCGCAGCGCGGCCGGCTCGAGCTCGGCCCCGTCGGCGGCGAGCAGCCGCACGGCCGCATGGTCGTACTCCACCAGGCCCGCGAGGTCGTCGACGACCGTGTCCGCGATGCGGTCGACGTCGTTCAGGCGGTTCAGCTTCACCGCGAGCGCGGTCAGCAGCCGCAGCTGGGCGAGCGACTCCATCCCGCCGGCCCGGCGGACTGCCGCGCCCGCCGCGCGCAGCACGGCCGACGTGAAGCTCGCCGCCCGGTCCTTGCCGCGGCCCTTGGCGGCGTAGAGGGCGGCGTCGGCGCCCGCGACGAGCTCGGTGGCGCTGCACGCGTCGGCCGGGAACGAGGCCACGCCGCACGAGACGGTGACGGTGCGCACGCCCGGCAGCGCGCGCACCCGGGCGCACAGGCGGTCGGCGGCCGCGCGGGCCGCGCGCTTGCCCGTCTCGGGCAGGATGATCGCGAACTCCTCGCCTCCGACCCGGCAGGCCAGGTCGCTCGCGCGCAGCTCCTCGCGCGCCGCCGCGGCCACACGGCGCAGGACGAGGTCGCCCTCCTGGTGGCCGTGGACGTCGTTCAGGAGCTTGAAGTCGTCGAGGTCGAAGGCGATCAGCGACAGCGGGCGGCCGTAGCGCTCGGCGCGGTCGAGCTCGTCGCGCAGCCGCTCGTGGTAGACGCGGTGGTTGTGCAGGCCGGTGAGCCAGTCGGTCTGGGCCTCGTGCAGGAGCCGGATCCGGTTCTGGGTGTTCTCGAGCGCGAGCGCCGCCAGGTCGGCGAACTGGCGCACGAGCTCGAACTCCTCGTCGCTGAAGGCAGCGCCGACGCCCAGGCGGTACGTGTTCAGCGCGCCGATCGGGCGGTCGCGCACGACGAGCGGCACGGCGACGATCGCCTCGGGCTCGTCGCTCGGGGTGCCGGGCACGACGGCGATGCGCGGGTCGCGCTCGGCCGCCGTGACGTTCGCGGCCTCGCGATGCTCGATCACCCAGCCGGTCAGTCCCTCGCCCAGGCGCAGCGGTGCGGCCATGATCTCGTCCGCCCACTGGTCACGGGCGTGGATGGGCACGATCTCGCGGTTCGACGTCGTCGACGCGGTAGATCGTGAGCGCGTCGACGGGCACGAGCCGGTTGAGCTCGCTCGAGATGCGCTCGAAGAGCTCGTCCGGCGTGACCGAGACGAGCAGCATGCGCGAGATGTCGACCAGCGTCTCGTACGAGGCGAGCCGGCCGGCGAGGTCGGTCGGGGACAGGGGCCGTTGTGGCACGGGGAAGGCCCTTCGGGTGGGTCGGCGGGCGCCGGGGGTGGGCGTCCACTCTCAGTGTCCGTGCGTCGGCCGGCCTGCTCCGAGCCCCGGAAGGGGGATTCTGCGGTCCCTGAAGGCCGCCGACCGCCGGCGATCTAGGGTGCCGCGATGGACCGGGACGCGATCCTGCGGGCGTTCGACGAGCAGATCCGCCGCCACCCCGAGCAGGAGGGGACGGACGGGTGCGTCGAGCACGCCGACGGCGTCGTGCGCGTGATCGCGGGCGCCGACGGATGGAGCGGCGTCACCTGGTCTGACCTGGACGAGCGCGACGCCGACGCGGCGATCGCCGCCGTCGATCGGCCGGTTCGCCGGACTCCCGCACGAGTGGGAGTGGAAGCACTACTCCCACGACCGGCCGCCCGACCTGCCCGCGCGCCTGCGCGCCGCCGGCCTGCGGCCCGAGCCCGCCGAGGCGCTGCTCGTTGCCGAGATCGGCGCGCTCGCGCTCGACACCGCCCCACCGGCCGGCGTGCAGGTGCGGGCGGTCACCGACGCGGCCGGCGTCGACGCGCTCGTCGGCGTGCACGATGCCGTCTTCGGCGAGGACCACTCCGGTCTCGGCCGGACGATGCTGGCCGGCCTTGGCCGGCAGCCGGCCACGATGACGGGCGTCGTCGCCTACGCCGGCGTGGCGGCGGTCGCGGCCGCACGGGTCGAGTTTCACGCCGGGACGGATTTCGCCAGCCTGTGGGGAGGCGGCACGCTGCCGGCCTGGCGGCGGCAGGGCCTGTTTCGCGCCCTCGTGGCCTTCCGCGCCCGCCTCGCGGCCGAACGCGGGTTCCGGTACCTTCAGGTCGACGCGCTGCCCGCGAGCCGCCCGATCCTGCAGCGGCTCGGGTTCGTGGAGCTGGCGACGACGACGCCGTTCGTCCACGAGAGGTGAGCTGGTGACGAGATCGAGCCGGAGCGCAGCGGTCGTGGCCATCGCGTGGGTCGCCCTGCTCGGCAGCGCGGGGCCGGCCGCGGCCTCGAGCGCCCCGAGCGCGAGCGCGAAGCTCGCCGAGCGCTTCGCCCCGATCGTGGTGCTGAAGGACCAGCGCCACCCATGCGATACGAGCGGCGAGGCGTACTTCCCGGTGGCGGTGACGGCGGTGCTCGGACGCAAGGACGTCGTCCTGCGCGGCCCGGGGGGCTCGGTCGTCCAGGCGCCGACGGCACAGCAGCTCTACGGCAAGAGCGGCCGCTACTTCCTCGACTTCCCCGGCGATCCGCTGCGGCCCGGGTGCCGCTACGAGCGCTGGTTTCAGAAGATCAGCAAGGGCAAGCCCGCCACCGTCTACGCGCACGTCGCTCACGCAGCCGGACAAGCCGGGGCTGCTGGCCCTGCAGTACTGGCTCTACTACGTCTACAACGACTGGAACAACAAGCACGAGGGCGACTGGGAGATGATCCAGCTCGTCTTCGCCGCCGACTCGGCCGAGCAGGCGCTGCACCGCCACCCGATCGACGTCGGCTACTCGCAGCATTCCGGCGCCCAGCGGGCGTCGTGGCACACGGACACGATCGAGCGCGATGGCGACCACCCGCTCGTGTTCTCGGCCGCCGGCTCGCACGCCCAGTTCTTCAGCTCGGCCCTGTGGTTCGGCTACAGCGCCGAGGCCGGCGTCGGCTGCGACGACACGCGCGGGCCCTCGCACGATGTGCGGCCCAAGGTCGTCCTGATGCCCGACGCGGCGCCGAGTGCGACCGGCGCGTTTGCGTGGCTCGGCTTCGACGGCCTGTGGGGCCAGCGCCTGCGCAGCCCCAACGGCGGCCCCACCGGGCCGAACGTGAAGTCCCAGTGGACCGAGCCGGTGACGTGGTCGCAGACGACGTGGCGCGACACGGCGCTCTCGGTGCCCGGCGGGCGCTCGCTCGGCCCGAACGCGACGAGCTTCTTCTGCGGCGCCGTCGCGGCCGGTTCGAAGGTCTACCTGCACACGCTGGCCTCGCCGCTGCTCGCCGCCGCCGTGTTCGCGGTGCTCGGCGTGGTCGCGGTCGTCCTCATCCGCCGCACGCGATGGCGGCCGACCGACCCCGCGCGGATCGACGGCCGCCGGGCCGCGGGCGAGATGTTCACCTCGGCGTGGCGGATCCACGCAGCCCACCGGCGCCTGTTCCTGGGAGTCGGCGCCGTGTTCGTCCCGCTCGGTGTGATCGCCGCCGCCCAGCAGCGGCTGCTGTTCGCGCACACGCCGTTCACGGACCCCCGTGGCATCGAAGGGGGCGACCGGTTCCTGACGGGCACCGCGGCGCTGATGCTCGGCAGCGGCATCACCGCGCTGATCCCGTCCGTGCTCGTCGTCGCGGCGGTCGCCATGGTCATGAACGAGCTCGCCCACGGGCGCAAGGCCCGCGTCGACCTGAACGCGTTCGCCCGCCGGCTCGTCCCGCTCGCCCTCTCGACGCTCGTCATCCTCGTCGTCGTGGCGCTGCTGGTCACCACCGTCGTCGGGGTCGTCGTCGCGATCGCGTTCCTCGTCTGGCACGGGATCACCGCGCAGGCGTGCGTGATCGAGCGGCGCTCCGCGCTCGCCGCGCTCGGCCGCAGCCGCCGGCTGGTGCGCCATCACGCCTGGCGGGTGTTCGCGATCACCGCCACTGCCAACGGCATCGGCCTCGCGCTCGGCCCGCTGATCGCCCTGACGGTGCTCTTCATCACGTCGGTGTCGCTCGGCGTGATCGACATCATCAGCTCGGTCGTCTACGCCGTCGTCATGCCCTACGTCGGGATCGTGCTCGCGCTGCTCTTCTACGACCTGCGCGCGACCAACGATCCGCTCACGCCGGGCGTCGAGCCCGACGTCATCGCCTAGCCGCCGTCGCGGGGCGCGACGAAGAGGCCGCGGACGGCGCGCTTGATCTGGACGGTCAGCGGGTCGCTGCTCGCAGCGCCCGGCGGCGCCGCCCAGGCCGAGGCGACCTGGCCGCCGAAGAGCAGCGCCGAGGCGTAGAGGTACACCGAGTAGAGGAACACGAGCGCCGCCGTCAGCGACCCGTAGACGACGCTCAGGCGGGTGACCCCGTCATAGAGCTTGCTCGACGCCACCGAGATCGCGAACAGCAGGATCGCGGTGGTGATCGCCCCGGCGAGCGTGTCTTGCCGCCGCAGCCGCCGGTGGGGCACGAACCGGTACAGCATCATCACGACGCCGAGGGCCGCGGCGAGCGCGAGCGCCCGCGGCAGCAGCTCGCCGGCGAACGTCCCCCCCAGGCCGGTCGCCGCGTCCAGGCGCCGCAGGGCGTGCTGCGCCAGGCGGTCGAGGAGAGTCGCGCCGACGGTCGCGAGAACGAGCAGCGCCGCACCGCACACGAGCGCGAGATCGACCAGCTTGCCGCGCACCATCGGCCGCGACTGCTCCGCGTGCATCGAGACCTCGAGCCCCGCCCGGATCGACGCCATCATGCCCGTCGCCGCCCACATGAACAGAACGAGCGTGATCAGCCCGAGGCCGCTCGACGGCGACGCGATCGCCGTGATCGCGCTCGCGACGTCGTCGTGGCTCGCGGCCGTGGACGGGAGCGCGCTGACGATCGTGTCGACGACGAGGTCGTGCACGTGCTGGTTGCCGAGGATCAGCCCGAAGACGGACACGAGCACGATTGCGAGCGGCACGATCGAGAACAGGACGCGGTAGGCGATCCCGGCGGCAAGCTGCGGGCAGCGGTCGGCGAAGTAGCGGTCGACCGCGGTCGCGAGCACACCGGCGACCCGGCCCGCCGCCGCGACGCACCAGCGCCAGGCCGCCGGCCCGGTCGGGCGTGCCGGTGACGCGCTGCGTCCAGGGGGGTCGGGTGTCATCGCGGGATCGCGGAGAGGGTAGCGGCGTGCTCTATCGTGGGCGCGTGGAAGAGGCCCCGCAGGTGCGTCTGGGTCCGATCTTCGGCGCGCTCATGCTCGTCCTCTTGATCGCGTCCCTCGATCAGACCATCGTCTCGACCGCGCTTCCGACCATCGCGGGAGACCTGGGCGGCGCCTCCAAGCTGGCCTGGGTCGTCACGGCCTACATGCTGGCCTCCACCATCACGACCCCCCTGTCCGGGAAGCTCGGCGACCTGTACGGCCGCAAGGTCGTGCTCCAGACCGCCCTGGCCGTGTTCCTGATCGGCTCGATCCTGTGCGGCCTCTCGCAGAACATGACCGAGCTGATCGCCTTCCGCGCGCTGCAGGGGCTGGGCGGCGGCGGCCTGATGGTGACCACCCAGGCGGCGATCGGCGACGTCGTCCCCGCCCGCGACCGCGGCCGCTACTCCGGCCTCATGGGCGGCGTCTTCGGGATCTCGACCGTGATCGGGCCGCTGCTCGGCGGCTTCTTCGTCGACAACCTGTCGTGGCACTGGATCTTCTACATCAACGTCCCCATCGGCGTGATCGCCTTCGGCGTGATCCAGGCGGTCTTCACCGTGCAGACCGAGCGCGCGAGCCACGTGATCGACTACACGGGGATCGCGCTGCTCGCCGCCGGGCTCTCGGCGATCGTGCTCGCGACCTCGCTCGGCGGCAACACGTACGCCTGGGAGTCGGCGCAGATCGCCGGCCTTCTCGATCGCGAGCGTCGTCCTCACGGCCGCCTTCGTGGCGGTCGAGAGCCGTGCGGCGGAGCCGGTGCTGCCGCTCGGCCTCTTCCGCAACCGCGTGTTCGCGGTGTGCAGCGCGGTCGGATTCGTGGTCGGCTTCGCCCTGTTCGGCTCGGTCACCTACCTGCCGCTCTTCCTGCAGCTCGTGAAGGGGTCGAGCCCGACGATCTCCGGCGTCGAGATGCTGCCGCTGATGGCGGGCGTGCTGATCGCGTCGATCGGCAGCGGCGCCCTGATCACGAAGACCGGCCGCTACAAGATCTTCCCGATCGCCGGCACCGCGCTCATGACCGTCGGGATGGTGCTCCTCTCCCGGCTGCAGGTCGACACCACGATCCTGGTCGCCGGTGCGTTCATGATGGTGCTCGGGCTCGGCCTCGGCGGGGTGATGCAGGTGCTCGTGCTGGCGGTCCAGAACGCGGTCGACTACTCGGATCTCGGTGTCGCGACGTCCGGCGCGAGCCTCTTTCGGTCGATGGGCGGGTCGATCGGCACCCCCATCTTCGGCGCGATCCTGACGAGCCGCCTGACGACGAACCTGCAGGCCGCCTTCCCAGGCCACGCCGGCCAGGCGGCCGAGCTGACCCGCGGGGCGACGCCCGACACGATCCGCAACCTGCCTCCCGCGATCCACGACGCGTTCACGCACGCCTACGTCGAGGCCCTGCATCCGGTCTTCCTTGCGGGTGCGGCTGTGGCGGCGGTCGCGTTCGCCCTCGCGTGGTTCATCCAGGAGCTCCCGCTGCGAAAGACGGTCGCCGCCCAGGGCGTGCCGGAGTCGGTGGCCTCACCCCGGCGGGCCGACTCGATGTGCGAGCTCGAGGCCCAGGCGGCGACGCTCGTCCAGCGCGACCGCCGGCACCTGATCTACGAGCACCTCGCCGAGCAGGCGGGTGTCGACCTCGACCCGCAGGAGATGTGGGTGCTCTACCGGGTGGCGCAGGAGCGGCATTCCGCCGTGCAGGAGTTCGCGCTCGAGGAGCCGCTGCGCACGCTCGTCGCCGACGGACTCGTCGACGATGCGGACACGCCGCATGTCACGGCGGCCGGCCGGACGGTGCTCGACCGCCTGCGCCAGGCCCGCCAGGCGCGGATCGAGGCGCTCCTCGCCGACTGGTCGCCCGAGCGTCACCCCGAGATCCTCGAGATCGTCGGCCGGCTGACGAGCAGCCTCGCCGAGCGGCCTCCCGAGCCGGCCACCGCCGTCTGACGCGCGCGACGAGCTCTCAGAGGCCCGGTTCGGCGACGAGCCGGCCGGAGCCGACCGCGTCCACGAACGCTGCGTAGTCGCGGTCGTTCTGATCCCCGTACGCGGCGGCGAAGGTCGCGATGGCGCGGTCGAAGCCGTCCCCCTTGCCCATGTACGAGGCGACGGCGATGCGGTCGCCCCAGCGGGCATGGGCGCGGGCGAGGGTCGCGCCGCAGATCTCGGCGTAGAGCGTCGCTCCCGTGACCTCCAGCGCCTCCACGTCGATGCCGCCCTTCCAGTCGTGGAACTGGCGCACGTAGTAGTCGCGGGTGGCGCCGTCGAGGCCCTTGATCCGCTGCCAGCCGAGGAAGATGTCGCTCGCCGCCTGCATCACCCGCTGGCCGGCGACGATGCGCTCGCCGTGATGCGGGAACTCGCTCTTGCCCAGGAACCGCTCGAGCACCGATGCCTGCGCCTCCTTCACCTGCAGGAACAGCGGGTCGTGGTCGTCGCGGCCCAGGAGCAGCAGGATGTAGCAGCGGGTGCCGACGCTGCCGACGCCGACGACCTTGCGGGCTGCGTGCAGGTAGCGGAACTCCTCGAGCGGATGGTGATGATGCCCGAGCGTGCGCCGATAGGACAGCGAGCAGCTTCTTGATGAGCGCCTCGGGGTCGTCCCACTCGGTGCCGGACTCGATCAGGTCGCCGATCGGGGCGATCAGCGGCGGGTCGGCGACGATCCGCAGCTCGCCGTCCACCTCGGCCGCGCGCTTGGCGAACACGCGGACGCTGTCGCGCGTGCGCGCCTTCGCGATCTGGCCTTCGGCGGTGCGGGCCTCGCTCTTGCTGAGCCGGCCGCGGCGGGTCTCGGCGCGGACGCGCTCCAGGAGCCGGTGCTGCGTCGAGATGGTCGTACCACGAGTCGAGCGTGCGCATCTCGGCGGCGTGGCGCATGTGCCCCCGGTAGGCGCGCACGCCCGCGAGCACGACCGACCGCCGGTCCTTCGCCGAGAACCCGCGATCGCGTCCGAGCACGTCGAAGCTCGCGGCCAGGCGCTTGACGTCCCACTCCCACGGGCCCGGCAGCGTCTCGTCGAAGTCGTTGACGTCGAAGAGCAGCTTGCGCTCGGCGGAGCCGAACAGGCCGAAGTTCGAGAGGTGGGCATCGCCGCACAGCTGCACGGTGACCCCCGATCTCGGGGTCGGGGCGAGGTCGGCCGCCATGATCAGCGCCGCGCCGCGGAAGAACGAGAACGGCGACACGAGCATCCGTCCGTACCGGATCGGGACGAGCTCCGGCACCCGCGTCGCCGGCCTGCTCCTCGAGCAGCGCGATCGGGTCGGGCCGGTCGGCGGCGGGGCTCCAGGCGCCATGGCTCGCGCGGGGCGCGTCCTTGCGCCCCTGCTTGCCGCGCGCCTCGCGCTCCTCCACCGTGAGGTGTGCCCGCCTCCACGTGGTGCCGAACGCGGGCGACGTCCGGCGTGCGGTCGCGGGGCGCCGCGTGCGCGTCGGCCTGCGCCTGCCAGGGTTCTCGCTCGCGCTCATCGTGCCTCCACCGTCCGCGTTCCGTCTCTTCTGCGGGGCACACACTACTCCGGCAGGCGGCACGGGAGGCGGCCTGCCGGCGGCCTACTCGATCGGGATCTCGAAGCGCGTGATGATGCCGGGATCGCCGCCCCGCTTCAGGAGCTCGGGATCGGGATCCCGGGTCGCGACCCACGCATACCCGTCCTCGGGATAGGCGACGACGTCGGGGAAGCCGCCGGCGCTGAGCGCGAGGATCCGAGCGGGCTCTTCGGTCGGATTGCTGAAGGTGTGCAGCCCGGCCCGGCCCTCCGGGCAGAAGACGACGTCGCCGGGGGCGAGCTGCTCGACGCCGTCCCGGTTGCGGAACGACGGGTGGCCGGCGAGGACGAAGAACATCTCCTCGGCGCCGAAATGCATGTGGATGCGATCCTCCGGAGCGCCGGGAGCGAGCTCGTACAGCGTTGCCCCCATCCTGGCATCGTCGGGCCGCCAGAACACCTGGTGCCGCGTGCCGGTCTCCTGGTCGTCTCCGTCCCATACGCCGGAGTACAGGTTCTGCCGTGTCATCGTGATCCTCCCGAGGTAGCGTGCGCGCAGCGGCGAGGCCGGTCATTCGAGCCTCGACCGCTGTCAGAGAACGCGGCATCAGCCGCGCAACGTGCTACCTCGTAGCCGAATCCACGGAGAGATCGTACGCGAACACGGACACGAGGTGGTAGCGGCGCGCGCCCTGGCTGCGGCCCAGGCGGTCGCGCGCAGCAGTTCCGTCGCCTGCGACGAGGCCGTCGTGGTGGCTGCGGGCAGCAACGTGCTCGTGCATCTCAAACCCGCGCCGGTGATCGCGCGGGTGATGACGGGCACAGCCCGCCTGCACGCGGATGTCGGAAGCTGGCTCGCCCGCGAGGTCGCCGTGGGGGCGTTCCTGGGCCGGCGGGGATTGGCCGTTCCACCCAGCGATGTTCCGGCACCGGGGCCTCACCGGTACGACGGCCTGTGGATGACCTTCTGGCAGTTCGTCGAGCTCGACGCGTCCCGGCCGGCCCCGAGCGGGCACGAGCTCGGCGGCTCGCTGCGCGAGCTGCACGCGGCGCTGGCCGGCTTCCCGGGCGCGCTCGGGCCGCTCAGCGAGGTGCGCGACTGGCTCGACCGGCTCGCGTCCGGGCTGCAGCCGTCACCGGGCCTCTCCGCGCAGGCCCGGGATTCGCTGCGCGCCCGGCTCCATGAGCTGACGCCCAGCGTGTTCGAGAGCCCGCTCCCGGCGCAGGCGATCCATGGCGACGCGTGCCTCGGGAACCTGCTGCGCACCGGCACCGGGCTGGTCTGGAACGACCTCGAGGACGTCTGTGCCGGCCCGGTGCACTGGGACCTGGCGGGGCTCGTCGCCGAGGCCCGCGCCTCCGGGCACGGCGACCGCTTCGGCGCCGACGTGCTTCGTGCCTACGGCGGACCCGAGCTCGCGGAGCTCGAGCCCTTCATCGCAGCTCACGATCTCTACGCGACGATCTGGCAGGCGTTCGCCGCTCAGCGGCGACGGTGGTAGCCTCGGGCGATGTTCGACCATGTGGGTGTCGCCGTGTCCGACCTCGCCGCGTCAGAGCGCTTCTACCGCACGGTGCTCTCCGCGCTCGGCATCGAGCCGGACCACGCGGACGCCGGGCTGGTCGAGTGGGAGGACTGGGCCATCGGCCCGACCGACGCGCGAGCACCCTGTGACCCGCGGCCTGCACGTCGGCTTCCGGGCGCCGGACCGCGCGGCCGTCGACGCGTTCTGGCAGGCGGGCATCGACGCCGGCTACGCGGACGAGGGCGCTCCCGGGCCGCGCCCGGTCTACGCCCCCGACTACTACGGCGGCTTCCTGCTCGACCCGGACGGCAACAGCGTCGAGGCGGTCCACGGCGGTCCGCGAGCCGCCCGCGGCCGACGGCTGGATCGACCACGTGTGGCTCCGCGTCCGCGACCCGCAGGCGTCGAAGCGCTTCTATGCGACGGTCGCGCCGTACGCCGGGCTCCGCCTCGCGCACGACGAGCCGGATCGCGTGCGGTTCTCCGGCCCCGACTTCTCGTTCTCGCTCGTGCGCGACGAGCGCCCGCTCACCGAGCACGTCCACCTCGCCTTCCCCACGGACGACGACGCCACGGTGCGGGCCTTCCACGCCGCCACGCTCGCCGCGGGCTACGAGGACACGGCGGCCCCGGCGAGCGCGCCTGTGTACCACCCGGGCTACTACGGCGCCTTCGTGCTCGACCCGGACGGCCACAACGTCGAGGTCGTCAACCACAACGACTGAGCCAGGGCCCGCCGCTCGCGAGCAGCCCGAGCCGCTGCCGTTGTGGCATCGTTGACACACAAGGCCACGATCGTCGGTTGAGATGAGGAGGCACCATGCCCGAGGGTGAACTGTTCGAGCGAGGGCTGGAGGTCCGACGCGAGGTGCTCGGCGCGGACTACGTGGACGCGAGCATGGCCGGCGCGGACGAATTCACGCTGCCGTTCCAGCAACTGCTGACTGAGTGGGCGTGGGGGTACGCCTGGAGCCGACCGGGACTCGACCGGCGCACCCGCAGCATGGTGAACCTCGGCATGCTGACCGCGCTGGGACGGTACGAGGAGTTGGGTATCTACGTGAACGGTGCACTGGAGTCGGGCGTGACGGTCGACGAGATCCGCGAAGTGCTGCTGCACGCGACCGTCTATTGCGGGACGCCGGCCGGCCGGCAAGCCTTCCTGGCCGCCCACGCGGCGCTGAAGAAGGCCGGCGCCCTCGACGGCGCCGGGGATTGAAGCGGCTGAAGGGGCTCGAACCCTCGACCTTCTGCATGGCAAGCAGACGCTCTAGCCAACTGAGCTACAGCCGCTGGAAGAGCGCTCAGTATACCGCCGGCGGCGGGACCTACGCCCGGTCGAGAGCCAGGTTGACCTGGCGGTCGGCGTCGGTGTTCTCGGTGCGGCGCACCTCGACGTAGCGGACTCGCTCGAACCGGTCGGCGGCCCGCTGCGCCTCGTCCCAGAGCGTGCGCAGGTGTGGGCTCTTCACCTTGTAGCGGCCGGTCATCTGCCGCATCAGGAGCTGGGAGTCCGCCCGTACCTCGACCTCGCGTGCCCCCAGCTCGGCGGCCCGGAGAAGCGCGGTGATCAGCGCGCGGTACTCGGCCTCGTTGTTGGTGGCGACGCCGATCACCTCGCCCGCCTCGTCGAGCACCCCGCCCGCGTCGTCCTCGATCCGGTACCCGACGGCGGCCGGGCCCGGGTTCCCCCGGCTGCCGCCGTCCACCCACATGCGCGCCCTCACGCCGGCGGGAGCCGCTCGATCTTCTCGCGCTGCTTCACGTCGAGGCGGCGCAGCAGGTCGAGCAGGCGGGCGACGTGCTCCTTCTTGTCGTCGGCGATGCGCTGCACGACCTCCTGAGCGCGCTCGTCGGCGAGCGAGAACGCCTGCGCCTCGTAGCGGTTGATCGCGGCGAGCTCGGCGGCCAGGTTCTCCCGCAGGGTCTGCAGGTCGGCGTGGAGCTCGGTCAGCCTCATGACGGCTGGTTGTCGATCTGGGCGCGCTGCAGCTTGCCGGAGTAGTCGACGTACACCGACTTCCACTCGGTGTAGGTGTCGAGCGCGGCCGTCCCCGCCTCGCGGTGGCCGTTGCCGGTGTACTTGGTGCCGCCGAACGGCAGCTGGATCTCGGCGCCGATCGTGCCGGCGTTGATGTAGGTGATGCCGGTGTCGAGGTCGCGGATCGCGCGGAACGCCGCGTTGACGTCGTCGGTGTAGATCGCGCTCGAGAGGCCGTACTCGACCCGGTTCGAGATCGCGATCGCGTCGTCGAGGTCGCGGCAGGGGATGAGCGCGGTCGCCGGGCCGAAGATCTCCTCGGTGGCGACGCGCATGTCGCGGTCGACCCTGCCGTAGATCGTCGGGCCGGTAGAAGAACCCGTTCTCGCCGTTTCGGTAGTGCTCGCCGCCGGTGAGGATCTCGGCGCCCTCGTCGCGGGCGATCCCGGTGTAGCGGTCGACCTTGTCGAGCGCCGCCTGGTTGATCAGCGGGCCGACGTCGACCGCGGGATCGAGGCCGTTTCCGATCCGCAGCTGCTCGGCGCGGGCGACGAGCTTGGAGGCGAGCCCGTCGTAGACGCGCTCGTGCACGATCACTCGGCTCGCGGCGGTGCAGCGCTGGCCGCTCGTCCCGAACGCGCTCCAGAGGATGCCGTCGACGGCGTTGTCGAGGTCGGCGTCGTCCATGACGATGATGGCGTTCTTGCCGCCGAGCTCGAGGTGGATGCGCTTGAGCGTGTCGCGCGCCGGTGCGCGCCACGTGGATGCCCGTCTCCTTCGAGCCGGTGAACGTCACGATCTTCACGTCGGGGTGCGTCGATCAGGCGCTGGCCGACCGTCGCGCCGCCGCCGTGGACGATGTTGATGACGCCCTTCGGCAGCCCGGCCTCCTCGAAGATCTGAACGAGCATCTCGCCCAGGAGCGGCGTGTCGCCGGCCGGCTTGAACACGGCCGTGTTGCCCGTGACGAGCGCCGGCATCAGCTTCCACGTCGGGATCGCCATCGGGAAGTTGAACGGCGTGATCACCGCGACCACGCCCATCGGCTGGCGCAGGCTCATCGCGAACTTGTCGGGCATCTCGGCGGGCACCGTCTGACCGAACATGCGCCGGCCCTCGCCGGCCATGTAGTAGGTCATGTCGATGCCCTCCTGCACATCCCCGCCGGCCTCGGCGAGCACCTTGCCCATCTCCTGGGTCATCGTGCGGGTGAGCTCGGGCTTGCGATCGCGCAGGAGCTCTGCGACCTGGAACAGGATCTCCGGCGCGCTTCGGCGCCGGATACAGCCGCCAGCTCGCGTACGCCTCGTGTGCGGCGGCCACCGCGCGGTCGGCGTCGGCCGCCGTCGAGCGCGGGAACGATCCGATCACGTCGCCCGTGGCGGGGTTGCGTGTTCGTCGAAGCGCTCGCCGCCGACCGAGTCGACCCACTCGCCGGCGATGTAGTTGCGATAGGAGGTGGTTGCGACCGCCATCGGGCGCAAACTCTACTCGCCGCGGACGGCGAGCACGCGCAGGAGCTCGTCGACGCGGGCGTCGACCGTCTCCAGCGCGCCCACCGCCGTGGACGAGCCGTCGTAGGCGCCGTTCGTGGTGAGCACGGGCACGACGAGCGTGCGCGTCGGGCACGTCGCCGCGCTGCGCGAGCTTGATCGCGGCGGCCACGGGCGCGGCGGCGGCGAGGTCGGTCCACATGCCCTCGAGCTCGCCGAGCTGCATGCGGGCGTGCTCGAGCTCGCTCTCGGAGACGCGCACGACGAGGCCCTCGGACTCGACCACCGCATGCAGCGACTGCACGGTGCCGGTGACGCCGGCGAGCGACCTGGCCTGCGACTCCATCGGCCCGCTCGGCGCCACCCAGTCCTTGCCCGACGCGAGCGCCGCCGCAACGGCCCCGGCCACCTCGACCGCCACCATCCGCGGGATGCGGTCGATCACCGCCCACGACACCAGGTCGCGGAAGCCGCGCCAGATGCCCTGGATGCCGTCGCCGAGCGCAGCCGGGACGAGCACGAGGTCGGGCGAGCTCCAGCGCAGCTCCTCGGCGATCTCGTACGCGATCGTGCGGTAGCCCTCGATCGCGAGCGGATCGCCGCCGATCGGCGGCGTCGTGCGGTTCGAGACCGCCCGCCAGCCCAGCGACCGTTCGGCGTCGGCGAGCAGTGGCCAGCGGGCCTCGGGCGACGCCACGCCGACGACCCGGCCACCGACCGCCTCGATCGCGTCGCGGCTGCGCGCGTCGGCGTCGGGCTCGACCAGGCTCACGCAGCGCAGGCCGGCCCGGGCGGCGTAGCTCGCGAGCGAGACGCACAGCGCCTCGTCGCCCGCGCTCGCGATCGTCACCGACGTGTCCTCGACCTGCGACACGGCGAGGGCGGCGAAGCGGTCGCGCCAGCTGCCGGTGGGGTTGCGGCGCTCGTCCTTCAGGAGCATCCGGCGCAGGCCGAGCTGCTGTCCGAGCGCGGCCGTGGCCACGAGCGGCGTGTCGCCCTCGCCCATGGTGATCAGGCGGTCGCGGGTGATCGGCAGCTGGGCGGCGAAGCGGGCGAGGCCGCGCCCGGAGAGCTTGCCCGGCTTGAGCGCCGACACCCGCCCGTACACGGGTGCGACGTTCGCCGGCATGCCCTCGGCCGAGCACGACGGGCACCCGCCGGGCATCGACACGACGGGATAGCGCCGCCGGCACCGCAGGCACTCGAGCGCGTTGGGGACTGCCACGACGCGAGCATACCCCTTGACGCACCGGGCCTAGCCGGTGTCTACTTCGGGAGATGATCTACTGCGTGATCCCGCCCGAGCTCGAGGCCGAGCTGCTGCCGCGAATGACCGAGTACTACCGCGACAACCCCAACGTCGAGGTCATCGTCGATCGGCGTGCCCGGGCCGGCGACCGCCGGGCGGGCGAGGCGGGCACCCCGGACGAGCGCCGCGAGCTGCGCGACCGCCGCCGGCCGCGCGCGATGGGCACGTTCCCGCGCGCCGAGGCCTTCGACCCGGACGTGTAAGAGCCAGGCGCTCTGCCTAGACGGCGAGCGCGAGCGTGCCGTCGGGCTCGGCCTGGGCGTTCCAGTCGCGGAAGCGGCTGTCGATCTCGCCCACATCCTCGCCGCGGTGCTGCAGGGTGACCGGCTGCGGGCCGAGCATGTCGACGCGGAACTGGTACCAGGACAGGTCCCACGCCACGGTCACGACGACCTCGCGTGGGCTGCGCATGACGACGCTCACGCGCGGGTCGCCCAGGGTGCGGGCGATGCCCATCACGGTGCGCGGGTGGTAGCTCTCGTTGAAGAGCTCGAGCCCCGCGGCAACGGCATCCCGCGGATCGGCCGGGAGCGCGTCGGGGGTGAACGGCTCGGGAACGCCGGGGCGGCGCTGCGACCCGCCCAGGAACCCGCGCAGGCCGCTGCGCTTCGCATGCCGCGCGGACTGCAGCTGCAGGGGGACGCTCAGCGACCCCTCGCGGATCCAACCCAGCGCGTCGGCCTGGTCGAGGCACAGCTCGCAGACGCGCGCGTCGTCGCCCTCGGGCCGCTCGTAGGCGACCATCCGCTCACCCAGGAGCAGCGTCCGCCCGCACACGGCGCAGGATTTCTCGATGTCGTTCCGGCGGATCTCGATCATGTCCGGCACTTCCGGAAAATGGGGCTCCAGGGAGGCTGAGTATACTCGCGTAAGGGTCGATCCGCGGCGCCCGGACACCTGCCGCAGGCCGCATGCGAGCGCTCGCCGCGTTCGCGGCCTGTTGCACGCAGTCCAGCATGCGCGGATCGGAGCCTGATTGGAGCAACATCCACGAAACCGCCGCGTGTGCGCACAAGTGCCGCGCACCGCGACGGGTGGTGGTTGCCGACGCCGCCGCATCCGGGTAATGTCCTGCGCGCCGAAGGGGGGCGAGACACCGCGAACACGCGCAGACGCATCGCCTGGACCACGTTGATTGCTCTGACCACGGCAGGTGCCGGCATGGTGTCCGCCGGCGCATCGGCCGGGTCCGTCGCCGGACAGCGGTCCGAGGCGGCGGCGATCCTGCACCGCATCGAGGTGCTGGACTGGCGCCGCACGCACATGATCGCCGTCGAGCGGCGGTCGCGCGCACGCGTGCGCTTCCTGCGCTCGTCCATCAGCGGGATCGACGCCGCGATCTCGTCCCAGCAGCTGGCGCTCACCGAGGATCAGTCGGCGCTCGCGCGGCTGATCGTGGGCGACTACAAGACGAGCTCGACCGACACGACGGCCTACGTGCTGTCGTCGAACTCGTTCTCCGACCTGATCCAGCGGGTGGACGTGCTCTCCCGGCTCAACTCGTCGTCCTCCGAGCTCATCCGCCGCATCGGGGTCGCACAGCACATGCTCGCCGTCCAGCGACGGCAGCTCAACGCCGGCCTCGGGGCCGTCGCCGCCCAGCTCGCCCGCCAGCAGAACGCCCAGCGCGCGCTCGAGAGCGCCATCGCGTCCCGCAGGGCGGTGCTGGCCGGGATCGATGCGCAGATCCGAAGCGAGCTGAACGCGGAGCGCACTCGGCGCGCGACGCTCGCGACGCAGGCCGGCTCGGCGCCGCCGCCCGAGTCCGGCGGCGGCCAGGGCGGCTTCTCGGGCGAGGCGAGCTGGTACGGGCCGGGGTTCGCCGGCCAGCGCACGGCCGACGGGGAGATCTTCGACCCGAACAAGCTCACCGCGGCGAGCCCGTGGCTGCCGTTCAACACGATGCTGCGCGTCACCGACGTGGCCACGGGCCGCTCGGTCGTCGTGCGCATCAACGACCGCGGCCCCTTCGGACGCGGCGTGCTCGACCTCTCCGCCCGTGCGGCCCAGATCATCGGGCTGGGCGGCTGGTCCGAGATCCAGGCGACGATCCTCTAGGCAGCGCGAGAAGCACGGGGAAGGTGCTGGCACCGCGTCGCGGTGCCAGGCACCCACACCGCTAGGCCTTGGCCAGCTCCTTGTCCTTCGTGGCGGCGGCGATCACCTGCTGGGCGACGTGCGCCGGGACCTCCTCGTAGCGCAGGAGGCTCATCTGGTAGTCGCCGCGGCCGCCGGTCATCGAGTTCAGGTCGGGGGCGTAGGTGAGCACCTCGGCGAGGGGCACCTCGACGTGGATCGTCGTCGTGCCGCCGGCCGGGTCCATCCCCCCCACGCGCCCGCGGCGCGAGGTCATGTCGCCGATGACGTCGCCCATGCTCTCGTCGGGCACCGAGATCTCGAGCTTCATGATCGGTTCGAGGAGCACCGGGTCGGCCTCGGCGAACGCCTTCTTGAAGGCCATCGAGCCGGCGATCTTGAACGCCATCTCGGATGAGTCCACCGTGTGGTAGGAGCCGTCCACCAGCGTCACCTTGACGCCGACAACGGGGCACTTGGCGAGCTCGCCCTGCTGCATCGCCTCCTGGATGCCCTTGTCCACCGCCGGCCGGAAGCCCTGCGGGATGACGCCGCCGACGATCTTGTCCACGAACTCGTAGCCCTCGTGGCCGCCGAGCGGCTCGAGCGTAATGTGGCAGTCGCCGAACTGGCCGCGGCCGCCCGTCTGCTTCTTGTAGCGGCCCTGGGCGCGCGAGGGCTTGCGGATCGTCTCCATGTACGGCACCCGCGGCGGGTGCAGGTTCACCTCGACGCCGAAGCGGCGGGCCATGCGCTCGAGGGTCACCTCGACGTGCATCTGCGAGAGCCCCGCGACGATCGTCTCGCCGGTCTGCGGGTCGCGGTGGACGTCGAGCGAGGGATCCTCCTCCTGCAGCCGCCGCAGCGAGGTGTGCACCTTCTCCTCGTCGCCCTTGTGCTTGGGCTCGATCGCGAAGGACACCACCGGCGCCGGGAAGGCGAGCGGCTCGATCGCGACGGGCGAGTCGACGTCGGAGAGCACGTCGCCCGTGCCCGTCTCCTTGAGCTTGGCGACGGCGCCGATCGCCCCGTTCGGCAGGGCGTCGGTGGGTGCGTGGTCCTTGCCCTGCAGGGTCAGCAGCTGGCCGATGCGCTCCTTGGAGTGGGTGTGGTTGTTGGTCAGGTTCGAGTCGGAGGTGAGCGTGCCCGCGAACACGCGCAGCAGGTTGATCTTGCCGCTGAACGGGTCGGCGATCGTCTTGAACACGTAGGCGAGCGTCGACGCGCCGCCGACCTCGGGCACGTTGCGCGCCCTGGCGGGCGACGGCAGCCCCTCGACGATCAGGTCGAGCAGCCCGCGGGAGCCGATGTTGCGCGTCGCCGCGCCGCAGCCGACGGGGAAGAGCTCGCCCTCGGTGACGAGCTTCTTCAGTGCCGCCGCCATCTCGTCGCGGGTGATCTCGTCGCCCTCGAGGTAGCGCTCCATGAGCTCGTCCGAGGTCTCGGCGACGATGTCCATGAGCTTGTCGTGATACTCGTCGGCGACGCCCCGCACGTCGTCCGGGATGTCGGCCGGCTCGTCGTGGACGCCGCCGTCGCCGTCGTGCAGGTAGGCGACCATGTGCACCAGGTCGACCACGCCGTGGAACTCGTGCTCAGACCCGATCGGCAGCTCGACGGCCACGCACCGCGGCGAGAGCCGCGTCTGCAGCGCCTCGAGGGAGGCGTAGAAGTCGGCCCGCTCACGGTCGAGCAGGTTGACGAGGAGGAGCCGCGAGAGGCCGAGCTCGTCGCAGCGGCGCCACAGCCGCTCGGTGCCGACCTCGACGCCGAGCACGCCAGAGACGACGACGATCGCACCCTCGACCACGCGCAGCGTCGACAGCACGTCGGCCTGGAAGCTGGGCTCGCCCGGCGTGTCGATCAGGTTGATGTTGCGCCCCTGCCAGTCGAGGTGGGTCACGGTCGCCGCGATCGACATGCCCCGCCGGCGCTCCTCCTCGTCGTAGTCGGACACGCTCGACTTGTCGGCCACGCTGCCCAGGCGGTTCGTCGTCCCGGCCTCGTACAGGAGCGCCTCGACGAGCGAGGTCTTCCCCGTGCCGCGGTGGCCGATCACCGCCACGTTTCGGATCTTCCCGGACTCCGTGTTGGGCATGCACTCCTCCAGCTGCAGGTCGTCGGTCGGTCGAGGGGTTCAGATTACCGCACCCCCTCCGCCCGCCGGCCGTAGAGGTGGGGCCGCCGAGGTCAGCGGTGCCGGTCGGCCGAGGCGCGCTCGAGGCTGCCCTGCAGCTTGCCCTTCAAGCGCAGGATCGCCTTCGTGTGCAGCTGCGACACGCGCGATTCGGTCACACCGAGCACCTCGCCGATCTCGCGCAGCGTCAGCTCCTCGTAGTAGTAGAGCTGGATGACCGTCTTCTCGCGCTCGGGCAGCCGCGAGATCGCGCCGGTGAGCGAGTCGCGCATCTCGGTGCGCGTCATCTCCGTGGACGGGTCGTCGGCGTGCGGGTCCTGCAGCGTGTCGATCAGGGCGACGGTGTCGCCGCCGGAGGACGAGATCGTCCACAGCTCGTCGAGCGCGGCCACCGACGAGCGCGAGATCTGGGCCAGGCTGTCCTGGAACTCGCTGCCCGTGATGCCCAGGTGGCCGGCGATCTCCTCGTCGGTCGGCGGTCGGTGCAGCTTGTGCTCGAGCTCGACCACCCCGCGCTCGATCTCGCGGGCGCGGCTGCGCACCGACCGCGGCACCCAGTCCATCGAGCGCAGCTCGTCGATGATGGATCCCTTGATGCGGCTGATCGCGTAGGTCTCGAACTTGATGTCGCGGTTGGGGTCGAAGCGCTCGATCGCGTTCATCAGGCCGAGCAGCCCGTAGCTCACCAGGTCGCCCTCGTCGACGTGCGCCGGAAGGCCGGTGCCGAGCCGCCCGGCGACGTACTTGACGAGCGGCGCGTACGTCAGGATCAGGCGATCGCGCAGCCGCTTGTCGCCGGTGCGCTTGTACTCCGTCCAGATATCGACTGATTCGTCGGTCATCATGCTCGTGGATGGGCGCGCGCGTGTGCGGTGCGCAGATGGCGAACGCTCACGTGGGTGTATACCTGGGTTGTCCCGACCGATGCGTGGCCGAGCAGGTGCTGGATGCTGCGCAGGTCGGCGCCGCCTTCGAGCAGATGCGTCGCGAACGTGTGCCGCAGGGCATGCGGCGAGCGCTGCGCGACGCCCGCCCGCTCGAGCGCGCGCAGCAGCGCCCGGCGCACGTCGGACGGGTGCAGCGGCCGGCCGCGGACGCTCACGAAGAGGCGGCTGTTCGCGCCCGTCGCGGCCATCCGGGGGCGGCCGCGGGCGAGGTAGCGCTCGAGCGCGGCCTCCGCGGCGCCGCCGAGCGGCACAACGCGCTCCTTCCGGCCTTTGCCCGTCACGCGCAGCGAGCCGGTCTCGAGCCGGACGTCGGCGAGCGCGAGGTCGCAGGCCTCGGCGGCCCGCAGGCCGCAGCCGTAGAGGAGCTCGAGCAGCGCGCGGTCGCGCAGGTCACGCGGGGCCGTGCCGGCCGGCGTGTCGAGCAGGCGCACCATCTCGTCGGCCGAGAGCGTGGCCGGCAGCGTGCGCGCGCGGCGCGGACCGGGCACGAGCGCGGCGGGGCTGCGCTCGATCTCGCCCCGGTCGTGCATCCAGGCGTACGCGCCGCGGACCGCGCTCAGCTTGCGGGCGGCGGTGGCCGGTGCGTACCGGCACGTGCCGAGGTACGCGGCGTACCGGCGCAGCGTGCCCGCGTCCGCCTCAGCCGGCGCCACGCCCGCGGCACCGAGCCAGCGCTCGAGCTGGCGCAGGTCGGCCGTGTACGCCCGCAGGGTCGCGGGCGACGCACCGCGAGCGCGCATCCACTCGAGATAGGCAGTCGAACATCCCGCCGCGCGGCGGGGCCGTTTGAGGACGTGCCACCTGCATCGTGTTCGGAAGAGACTCTAGAGGGTCGTCATTCGCCGGTGAAGGGGCGGTACCTCTCAGCGCGGCCCGCGCGGGCCGAGGTCGCGCCGGGCCAGGTCGGCCATCCAGACGCCGATCGCGGCGGCCGCCACGGCGATGATCCACACGGACGCCGTCGCCGCCTCCCACGCGATCGCGAGCAATCCGCACGCGAGCGCCGCGAAGAGGGCGCCGCGGGCACTGAACCGGGGCCGGGCGGGCCGCATCCCCGAACGCTACCGCCGTCAGCGGCGCGGCAGGATCGCGAAGCGCTGCTGGGCGTGGCCGTGCACGCCGGTGAAGTCTCCGCCGACGTAGAGGTTGCCGCGGCCCTGTGCAAGCGCCCACACGCCGAGCACCCCGGCGGTCGAGCTCACGTTCGGATTCCAGCGCATGAGCGCGCCGCCGTAGGTCAGCATGAACAGCTTGTGGCGCTGGATGCGCCTGCTCGAGCCGAACTCGTCGAGCTTCTGGTTCTTGCGCGGCGCGACGTAGTCGCCGTGCATTCCGAACACGCCGCGGCGGCCGAAGCACGCGACGGCCTGGATGTTGCCGTCGGTCATGTAGTACCACTTGCGCTGCCCGCCCAGCCCGTACGCGAGCGCGGTGCCGCCGGGGCCGCCCATCGCCGCGTACAGACGCTTCCCGCACAGCGCGAGGTCGAGGATCGGGCTGGTTGGATGGCTCGACCAGCGCAGCAGTCGGCCGGCGCCGAGGCCGAGCGCGGCGATGCCGGCCTGGCCGCCGCCGCCGTTCACCGACCTGAAGTCGCCGCCGACGATCACCCGCGACGTGCGGGCCGAGACGACGATGTCGCGCACGTCGCTCGAGGTCGTCGGCCGCCAGCGGGGGCTGAGCACGTAGCGGCGGCCACGCAGGATCAGCTTCGCGAGGTTCGTCCGCCGGCTCGTGCCCACGCGGCCGAAGCTGCCGCCGACGTACAGGTTGCCGGTGCGCGTGACGGCGATCGTGCGCACCGTGCCGCTGATGCCCATATCCGGCAGGCGCCGGGCGAGCCGGCCGGTGCGCAGGTCGAAGGCGGCCAGGCCGTGGCGGTGATGCGCGCCGACCGCCGTGAACTGGCCGCCGGCGAACAGGTAGCGCCCGCCCGGCGAGACCGCGAGGCCGTACACGCGGCCGTTGAGGTGCGGGTGGAAGGAGCGCAGCTTGCCCGTGCCTGCGGCCACCGCCGCGAGGTGCATCCGCGTGACGGTGCGGCCGCCGTGGCTGCCGACGACGGTGAAGTTGCCGCCGATGTAGACCGTGTGCCCGACGCGGATGATGTGGTCGACCCGGCCGAGCTCCTTGTTGGACGCCGTCCATCCAGGCGCGAGCACCTGCCACGATCGCAGCGGTGTCTGGGAGGGGTTGCGGAGCGCCTGCGCGGGCTGCGTGAATGTCGCCGCGAGGGTCGCCGCAAGCGCCGCCGTCAGAGCGGCACGCCGGGCGAGCGGTGTGCGCGGTGGCGAGAGCACGGAAGCGTTGCACGCTACAGATGCACCCGGGTAGTTGCAGCACCAGAACGGCTTCGCTTACAGAATTTTCGAAGCCGCCCGCACCATCTAGACTCGTCTTCACATGGCCTTTGCACTCTCCCCCGCGCTGATCGGCGACTACCGCCGCGACGGCGCGGTGTGCGTGCGCGGAGCGTTCTCGGCCGACGAGATCGCCCTGGTCGCCGCCGGGATCGAGCGCAACCTGGCCGACCCCAGCCCGCGCGGAATCGTGGCCAGCCGGGACGACGACGCCGGGCGCTTCTTCGAGGACTTCTGCAACTGGGACCGGATCCCCGAGTACGAGCGGTTCATCCGCGGCTCGGCCGCGGCCGGCATCGCGGGGGCGCTGATGGGCTCGCGCCAGGTGCGGCTCTACCATGACCACCTCCTGGTCAAGGAGGCCGGCACGGCCCAGCCGACGCCCTGGCACCAGGACCAGCCCTACTACAACGTCGACGGCACGCAGACGTGCAGCATGTGGATGCCGGTCGACCCGGTGCCGCGCGAGGCGACGCTCGAGTTCGTCGCCGGATCGCACCTCGGCCCGTGGCTGATGCCGCGCTCGTTCATGGACGACCAGGCGCGCTGGTTCCCCGAGGGCAGCCTCGCGGAGATGCCCGACATCGACCGGGCGACCGCGCCGATCGTCGGCTGGGCGCTCGAGCCCGGAGACGCGGTGTTCTTCCACATGCTCACCCTGCACGCGGCGGGCGGCTCGCAGACGCGGCGGCGGGCGTTCTCCGTGCGCTTCCTGGGTGATGACGTCGTCCACGCGCCGCGCGCATGGCGCACGTCGCCGCCGTTCCCCGGCCTCGAGGCGGAGCTGCCCGCCGGAGCGGCGATGAACCACGCGCTCTTCCCGGTCGTGTGGGACGCCTCACACGCTCCCGCGGCGACCGCTTGACGTCCCGCCGACGCGAGGCATAGGATCCCAACGGCCCGGTCGGGACGCCGGCAGGGCCGAGGGGCGTGGGGCCGGGTGAGAGCGTTCAGCCGACCCGAATTGTACGGCGAGGGGGCCCGCCATCGGATTCCTGAGACACATTGCAGCCGACTCGCTGATGCTTCGGCCCGTCGACCTGCACAACTGCGAGGGGTTCACGGTGTACACCGCGGATCAGCGCAGGGTCGGCCGTGTGTCCCACCTGATCTACGGCCACGACCTCGACACGCCCGACGCCGTCTCCGTCGTGCGGCACGGGCTCACGGGCACCCAGACCGAGATCGTCCCGATCGGGCGCATCGACCTGATCAACCCGACCACGCAGATCGTTCAGCTGCGCGACGAGTAGACGGCTCCGGCCGTCCGGTGTCGATTCCGGCCGCTTCCGTTCGTCCTTCCCGCGAGACCCCGGCCAACTCCGGCCGGGGACACGAGGACGAGAGGAGAATCCGATGCCGAACCCCGTCGTGCACTTCGAGGTGCGCTCGCAGGATCCGGACGCCGCCCGCGAGTTCTTCGGGGCGCTGTTTGACTGGTCGTTCCCCGAGGGCGCCTTCCCCGGCTACACGTACGTCGACGCGAACGCCGAGGGTGCGATCCCGGGCGGGATCGGGCCCACGCAGGGTGGAGCGGCGCTCGTGACGTTCTTCGTCGGCGTGGGCGACGTCGCCGAGACGCTCGCCGAGGCCGAGCGCCTGGGCGGCACGATCGTCCAGCCGGCGACGAGCGTTCCGGGCGTCACGTTCGGGCTGCTCTCGAGCCCGCAGGGCCAGGTCGTGGGCGTCGCCGCACAGACGCCGGGCTGACCCGGCAGGGTGGGAGGGCCGCACCGGCGTACGGCCCTCCCACCCTCCACTCCATACCCCGTTGCGGCGATATCCGCGCGTCGTGCCGCCTGATGTCGATTTCGCGCGCGCCCGTTCGTCCTTCTCCTGAACGCCGGCCGCGGCGGCCGGCACGACCACGAGGAGGAGCGCGATGTCCGACATCACCGTCAAGCGCATCGAGGAGTTCGACACCCCGAACGGCGGCGGCTTCTGCCGGGCGCGGGCGAGCCTGGGAGTGACCGCGTTCGGGATGCAGGTGGAGCAGTTCCCGGCGCACTTCCAGCACCACCCCCGGCACGACCATGCCGCGGACGGCCAGGAGGAGGTCTACACCGTGCTCGCCGGGAGCGCCACGCTGCACGCGGGTGGGCGCGAGATCCGGCTCGAGCCGGGCGTGTTCGCCCGCGTCGGCCCGGGCGAGGAGCGCCAGATCACGACCGGCGACGAGCCGGTGCAGCTGCTCGCGATCGGCGGCACGCCCGGGGCGGCGTACACGGCGCCGGCGTTCACCGAGACCGGAGCGCCGCTGCCCGGTTGAGCTATAAACCGCCTGTGGGGGATGCGATCTTCTTCATCGTCGCGTTCAACGTGGCGATGGCCGGCGCGGCGCTGATCGAGTGGATCGGCGATCGGATCGGCGGACTGCGATCCGGCGGGAACGGCGGGGCGGGCGGCGGCATCGATCCGTGGCGGCACGGGCCGATGCCGCCGCACCCCGGCCTGCACGGGCGCGGGGCGCTCCGCCTGCAGCCGCGGCGGCGGCCCTCAATTCCGGGGGCCGGGCGCAAGCCCACCGCTCGATGACCATCTGATCCCAGGATGCGATGCCGGCGGCGGCGCCGGGTCGGGGGTTCCCGATGGCGTAGGATCGCGCGGTGCCGATCGAGCGCATACGCGGCTTTGACCTGCACTACGTGCAGGCCGGCGAGGGCGACGACGTCCTGCTCCTGTGTGGCCTCGGCGACGACGTCACCGCCTGGGACGGCCAGCTCGGCCCGTTCAGCGAGCGCCACCGCGTCACGGTCGTCGACAACCGCGGCGTCGGCCGGTCGTCCCTGCCCGACGGCGAGTTCACCGTCCGCGACATGGCCGCCGACGCGGCCGCGCTGTGCGATGCGATCGGCATCGGTGCTGCGCACGTGATGGGGTTCTCGATGGGCGGTGCGATCACGCAGGAGCTCGCCATCGCGCGCCCCGATCTCACCCGCAGCCTGGTCATCGTCGGCTCCTGGGCGTACTCCGACCGCCTCTTCTGCACGTTCATCGAGAGCTCGGCGTACTTCGCCGGCATCGCCGACGACGAGCGCAAGTTCGTCATGTACTTCCTCGCGTCGACCTACTCGCAGGCGGTGTTCGAGGACGGCCGCGTCGACGCGTTCTGCGACGCGATGCTGCAGAACCCCCATCCGCAGTCGACCGAGGCGTTCCAGCGCACGTGCCGGGCGATCCTCGATCACGACACCCGCGAGCGGCTCGGCGCGGTCGGCGTGCCGACGCTCGTCCTCCACGGCGACGAGGATGTCATCTGCCCGCCCAGGCATTCGCGCGAGCTCGCACGCCTGATCCCCGGCGCGCGGCTGGTCAGCGTCCCCGGCCAGGCGCATCAGCCCTTTCAGGAGGACGCGGCGGCCTTCAACGCGACCGTGCAGGAGTTCTGGGCGTCGCTCTGACGCGGCTCGTCTCGCTGCGGCCGATCGACGACTCGAATCGTCGCGTGGTCGAGGCCCTCAGCGTCTCGGCGATCCAGGAGCAGTTCGTCGCGAGTGTTGCCGATTCGCTCGTCGAGGCCGTCGAGGATCCGGGCGGCCGCGCCATCCACTGGGCGATCTATGCCGAAGACGTCCCGGTCGGCTTTGTGATGATCAGCGACGAGGTCGATGGTCCCGGCTACACCGCGCAGTATCTGTGGAGGCTCCTGATCGACCAGCGCTACCAGGGGCGGGGATACGGCGCCGCGGCGCTCGATCTGATCGTGGAGTACTTCCGGGGTCGCCCAGGAGTACGGGTGATATGGACGAGCTGCGGCGAGGGTGAGGGCGGTCCGCTTGGATTCTACGAGCGGTACGGGTTCGAGCAGACGGGCGACCGCGTGTTCGACGACGAGATCCTGCTGCGGCTCGACATCACCGATCGGCTGCGGCGCTGACGGCCGCGAAGCGATGACTCAGCGGCTACAGGGGTGGCAGGATTCGAGCCCGCGACCTTACGGTCTTGGAGACCCCACGGAATCGTGTTCGACCGGCGCAACGAGGGACGCTGATCACACCTCGGGCTTTGGCGTCGCCACGAATGTGGAGGACGACTCCGGCCGCGAGGAGCACGAGCCGAGCGCGACCTCGTCCAGTCGAACCGTTTGTGGGGGCGCCGGCAACGGGTATGAGGCGAGTCTCAGCGGTGGGGCTTCGGCGGGCGTCAGTGCCAACTGGCCGAACGCCCGGTGCAGGCTTCGCCGGGGGCCAGGTCGGAGCTCACCGCTGAACCCAGGCAGGACTCTGGGGTCACGTCGAGGGTCGCTTCTAGGGTCACTAGTTGATACCGTGTAAGTCGTGGCTGACGCCGCCGACAAAGTCCGAGAGCGTCGTGCCCGGCGCGCGCTGGCGCGGCAGGGCTACCGGCTGTCGAAGACGCGCAGGCGGGACACCCGAGCAGTCGACTACGGCACCTATGCGATCCTGCCGGCAAGCGGCCGGGGGCGCAGCGTCGCGTCCGGGTTGTCGCTCGACCGAGTCGAACGATGGGTCGACGGCGAGCGGTGACGTGATGTGGACACCGTCTCCACCCTCGCAAGCCACACCGCCCGGCGAAACCAGCTGAGCCGCGCGGCCGGTCGTCGCCACCAACGGCCGACCAGCTCGCACCACATCGCCGCCCCACCCTGATGGCCGACGCCTTTCGAACCGCGTTTGCCCGGAGCCACGACACGGGTACCACGATTCCGACCGACCGGTAGCAACGGCCACCCAGCGCGCGCTCGGACGACGCGCACCACGGCCGCTCCCGGTACAAGCGGCCGAGGGGCATACACAGCGGACCCACCAGCCCCTCGGCCGCGCCCGTCTGCTCAGCCGGCCGCCTGGATGGCCAGCCGACGGCTGTTTTGGGCTGCGGCCGGCCATCCTGACGTCCGAAACGGCAGCGGAGTCCAGGCACGACCAATGACTGGTGACACACCGCCGCTCAGATCGACGCTGCAACCACAACATTGGCACCAGATGAGAACTGGGCCGACCTTCCAGCGCAACCGTCGCCCAGCGTCTGCCGCGGCGGCCGGAAGCGGTCTGGGCCGGTCAAGCGCGCCGACTGCCCATCGGTTGGCGGGCCGCCGGCTCTGATTCGCCGCGGATCTCTCGGACGCCGAAACGCGGGAGACCGCCGCGCTGAGGGTGGGCTCCTACGTCACGCGACCCAAGCTTCACCGACCTGCCGCGTCAGCCCCACTCGGGGGCAGACCCGCGGTTCCCGGCGCAACCAGCCCGGACTCGTAGGCGTAAATCACGGCCTGCACCCGATCGCGCAGCCCGAGCTTCTGCAGGATGTGGGCCACGTGGGTCTTGGCGGTCGCCTCGCTGATCACGAGCCGCTCGCAGATCTCCGGATTCGACATCCCGCGGACCATCAGCGCCAGCACCTCTTGCTCACGCGGCGTCAGTTCCGCGACCGCGAGCGGCGGCTCGGCCGGGCAGCCGGCTGCGGCTGCCGCGCGAACTCCTCGATCACCGCCCGCGTCACCGCCGGCGCCAGCAGGGCGTCGCCGCTCGCCACCACGCGCAGACCGGCGACAATCTCCTCCGGCGGCGCGTCCTTCAGCATGAACCCGCTCGCTCCCGCCCGCAGCGCGTCGTACACGTAGCCGTCGAGGCCGAACGTCGTCAGGATCATCACTCGGGTGCCGGGGGTCGCCCGCAGAATCCGTCTGGTCGCCTCGATCCCGTCCAGCGCCGGCATGCGGACGTCCATCAGTACGACGTCCGGCCGCAGCCGCGTCGCCTGCGTGACCGCCTGCTCCCCGTCCTCGGCCTCGCCGATCACCGTCATGTCGGCCTCGGGCTCGACGATCTTCGCCAGGCCGACGCGCACCAGCGCCTGATCGTCGACCAGCAGCAGCCGGATCATGTCACCGGCAGGCTGACGTGCACAGTGAAGCCGCCGGTGTCGCCACGGCCGGCCGTGAGGCGGCCGCCGTACAGCGCCGCCCGCTCGCGCATGCCGACGAGGCCGTGCCCATCGCCGGCTGCCGGCTGGCCGGGTCCGTCGTCGCTCACCTCGATCTCGATCGACTCCGGGCGGTAGCTGATGCGCACGCGTGCATGCGCGTCGCCGGCGTACTTGAGCGCGTTGGTCAGCGCCTCCTGCACGATCCGGTAGGCGGAGAGCTCGATGCCCTGCGGCAGTTCAGGCTGCGTTCCCTCGATGTCGAGCTCGACCGGGAGGCCCGCCTCGCGCACCTGGCCGATCAGGAGCGGCACGTCGCGCAGACGCGGCTGCGGCCCGAGCGGGTCGTCCTGCTCGGAGCGCAGCATGCCGAGCAGCCGGCGCGTCTCGGTCAGCGCGCTTCGCCCGGTGCGCTCGATCGTCTCGAGCACCTCCCGCGACGAGTCCGACTTGTCGAGTACGCGCCGCTCGGCCCCGGCCTGCAGCACGATCATCGATACGTGGTGGGCAATGACGTCGTGCAGCTCGCGGGCGATGCGAGCGCGCTCCTCGACGACCGCCTCGCGGCTTGCCAGCTCCCGCTCCCGCTCGGCGATCCGCACGCGGCGCTCGCGGTCGCCGACCAGGCGATGCACGAGCAGGATAGCGACGGTGGAGACGACCACGAACTGGACGGTGCTCTGGTACTTGCCCGGATCCGCCGGAATCGTTGCCAGGCCGCCCAGAGCGATCGCGCCGAGGCCGATCGCGAACCAGCGCGGTCGCGCCCATACGGCGAACGCGTACATGCAGAACATCCACGACAGGCCGAAGCTGATCACCGACGGCGGCCCCCACACGCCGGCGAACACGTCGGCCAGCAGGCCGGCGCCGAGGCCGACCGCCTCCGGATAGCGGCGGCGCACGGCAACGCCGACCGTGACAAATGAGCACAGCACCGAGGTGGCGACCGCATTGTCGACCGGGCCCGTGACCCAGACCTCGAACTGGAGCAACACCGTGAACACCGCGGCGAAGGCCCAGTCCAGCCGCACGGCGTCGACCGAGAACTGCCCGAGATGGATCCTGCGCGTCCTCATCGCTCCACCATAGACCCAGCTCCCGGCCGTGTCATCGGCCGATCGGCTGATCGAGGGCGCGGGAAGATCAGCCGGCCGGATGAGCCGAAGATCGGGCGATGCGCCGACGACACGGCGGTCGGGTGGTCTTAGCGTGATGGGCGTCAATCGACCCAGGAGGGATCCAGATGAAGAGAATGAACCGCACGCTGGGAAGGGTGCTCGTGACTGCGCTGGTCGCCGGCGCTGTCGCGGCGGCGCTGGGCGGCGTCTCGCTAGCGCGGGCCGGCAGCGGCGACCCCACCCTCACGTTCAGCGAGGTGCAGACGGGAGCCACGTTCGTGGACATCTCGCACACCCAGCAGGGCGCGCCCGGCGACCAGGCCGTCTTCCGCTCGGCGCTGAAGAACGCAGCCGGCAAGCGCATCGGCTTCAGCAGCGTCATCTGCGAGATCGTCCTCGCCAACACGCTGCAGTGCGACGGCGTCTACCACCTCCCCGGCGGCACCCTGACCGGGACGGCGCTGCTGCCCCAGAGCGCGACCAGCACGGCGCCGGTGCACATCGCCATCACCGGAGGCACCGGCCGATACGACGAGGCGTCCGGCCAGGGTGTGTCGACGCCGCAGAACCAGACAGTCAGCCGCACGGTCATCGATCTCGACTGACCCCACGCGCGGCCGTCGCCCGCGGTCCGCTTCGGCAGACGGCGGGCGACCGGCAGGGGCGGTTCGGTCTACGCCACCAGCATGCAACCCGCTGGCATCAAGTACCAGCGATGGCTCGCCGCCCACGACGACCGCGTGCGCCCCCCCACGCCGACGGCGACCGCCAAGTCGTCCCCATCGGCCAGCCTTTCATCGTCGGTTCGCGGGTGTGGGCTTCAGCGCCGGGTTCGGCCAGCTGTTCCCAGGCTCGCACGAGTTCGTGCAGCGGTTCCCTGACCGGTTCACGCCGGACGGCGACCTGCTGGAGCGGCCCGACCCGCGCCGCCAGGCGACACCACTACGAAGCCGAGCACTACGCCGAGCATGTAGCGCGCCACCAGGACGCGCCGCTGGCCGCAACCGACGTCGTCGAGCTCACCGAGCCGATCGACTTGCTCGCAGCGCCCACCGATGGCGACGCGAAGCGCCTCGGCGTGACCACGCTAGTGGTGCCCGCCGGGAGCCGATTCCACCGCTGGAGCCGGATCGTGCAGATCCCCGGCATCGACCACCTGTTCCAGCCGGTGTCGAAGTGAGCGGCGGCAAGTCGCACATCCACGGGCCGTCCGCGACCGGCCGCAGAGTCGAGACGAGCCCCGCGTCGCACCGAAAGACCGTGACCGCCCCCGTGCTCATGAATGCTGTTGCTCCTCGCCGCTATAGACCGTGTTCAGCGCGGCAGTTGCTGCTCGCGCCTTCTTGCGGTTCGGGGTGGCAGCGCCGACGCCGGTGACGCCCCGCGGGGGCTAACCGCCGCCCCCAGGCCCTGCATTCCGAAATCTGTTGTCGTCGTTTGCGCGGCGGACTTCATCGGGCGACGACCACCGCTCTGCTTCGGCTTCGCGTCGTTCGCGGCGTCGCTCGGCTCGCCGATCGCGCCAAGCTTGCAGGGTTCCCATCAGTGACATCGTGCTCCCTCGATTGGGAACCGTCAGGCTACTGACTTGTGCGGAGAGTTGCAAACTGACGCCCGCCGCCCAAACGGGTACCCGCCCGGCCGGCTGCGTCAGCACGACGTTCACCCGCACCGGCGTCCCCCGTCGCTGTGAACACCCCGGGGGTGGGGTCGGATCGTGAGCCACGCCGCCCCTAAACCCGTTCGCAAGCCTCCGCATGCCGGAAATGGCGTTGACTGACCGACCATCCGCGACTGGGGAGCGCCGCGGCTCGCGGTGGGCAGCCCGAGCGCGGCGCTCCTGGTCAGCGGGAGCGGGTCGCCCTGCTGTGGTGGGCTCCTGGGCGACCCGCTCCGCTGTCGGCGGCGACGGCTCTGTCCCCCTCCGTGCCGCCGATTGCGAATCGTACAGTTGGTTGGTCGGACGGGTTCGGTCGCGTCCGGGATGCGCGCCGGTCGCGGGGCTCGGTGCGGATGGGTAGGCGTGGCTGAGCGGGTTGACCGCACGAACGCGGAGCGGCAACGTCGTTCCCGTGAGCGTCGCGGTGGGATCGTGAGCGCGTAACGGCGGGCGTAACGCTGTCCGACGCTGCGGCGAATGCGGAGCGGGAGGCGTTCGCGGAGCTCGGCGAGGTGGACTATCGGCGATTCGGTCGCGGTCGTATGTGCTGGCGGTCGACACGGCCGAGTATGCGCGGCAGGAGTGGGAGCGGCTCGAGCGGCCGATCCGGGACACGTTCGCAAACGGGATGGCGGGGATCCACCCTTTGCTCAAAGCGTGGGAGCAAGCCGCGACTCAGACTGGGCGGTTCGCGGCCGAGCTCGGGATGACGCCGATGAGCGCGGCGCGGCTGGGCAAGCTGGGTGCTCGGCGTGGGCCGGGGCGGCCTGTCGGCGCGAATAGCGCGCCTGATCGTCGCGACGCGTTGCCGCCGCCGATGTGGAATGACCGGCCGGGCGTGTTGCGATTGGCCGACGCCGCGAAGGTGAACCGGGCTCGTGGCCACGCGGAGGATTGAGGGCCGTCGGCGCATCTGGGCAGGGGCTCGGCCGGCACTCGCGGTTGAAACGCTAATCGACCATTGCAGCATCGCGGCCGACGGTGATCGCCGGAGTCTTGGCCGCGGCTACGCCATGCCGTGCCGCGGCCCGCGTCGGTCAGATCCCGAGAATCTGCTTCTTCTTCGCCGCGAACTCGTCGTCAGTGAGGATGCCCTCGGCCTTCAGTTTCGCGAGTTGTTCGAGTTCGGCCGTGTAATCCGCTTCGGCCGGGGCTGATTCGGTCGGTTGGTCTGATGCGGCCTTCGGTTCGTCGGGCGAAGGGGCCTGTTCGTCTCGGCCGTCCGCGGGCTGACCCGCTTGACGTCGATCCTGGAGCCTCTGCCGCGCCTTATCGCGAAACGACATCGCTTCCTCCTCAACCTGGGGAAACGAGCGTACGCGCGATCCGCCAGCCACGAATCATCCCTTTCGGGTGGTGTCGGGTCTCGCCGTCGCGGCCGCCGTGAGGGGATTGCATAGGCAAACCCTGGCATGTACCCTGGCCCGGCGGGCACAGAAGGGCGAGGGCAGATGCACACGGGCAACTACGTGCAGGTGCGCTATCCGCAGGGCGGTCGGTGGGTGACGGTCGCGGTATCCGACTCGCGGGCCGGCGCGGCCAGGGTCGCTGCCGACGCATACCGCGAGCATTGCAACCCGCGAGGCGAGACTCCGACGCAGGTTCGCATCGTGAGCGCCACCCAGCTCGTGCGTGAGGGTGGCGAACAGGAGATCCACATTGCGGACGCGGAGCTGGTCACTGCCTCCAGAAGCCGTCCGCTTCCTTGAAGTCGGCTCGGGTTGGGCCCAGCACCTGTTGGTATCCGCGTGGCCGCATCCGTGGACGGACGGGGGCACGGCCCGACCAGGTCACGCGCCGGTTCAGCGGGCGGTCAACGTATTAGGCCGCCCGCTCGCGTTCGTTTCCGGCCGGATCCGCGCAGTCGCCGCGGCGCCGCCCCTGATCAACGCGCGCGCGGTGAGCAGCATCGCCGGGTCGCCGCCGTGGGCTGCGGCGGCGTCGACGTACCGCGCCGCCGTTCGTATCAGATCCGACGCGACCCGCAGACTCGTGTGGTCGGACGCCGTGCCCACCTCAGCGTCGGCCAGCCTGGCGAGCTCGTTCGCGACCAGGCGAAGCTCGTCCGCGCGCCGTTCGATCGTCACAGCGTTCGATCCTATCCACCGCACATGGGAGACATCGAAGGCCGCCTGCCGACGGCCCGCGCCGACCTAGACCGCCCAGCGCCCGCTCCTCTTGAGTTCGGCGGGGATAGGCGTAGGCTCGCGGGTGGCGGCGGCCGGGAGAAAAGCGCGACACGGGCCCCGCCGCCTGGACGCGCTGATACAGGCAGAACCGCTTCCGGCCGTCGTGGATTGCGCCACGGTGTTTCGCCCGTATGGTCGGTGTAGTGGGCCAGGGTCGGCCGCCGTCCCCCACGTGCGGCGGCCGGCCTGCGTCTCGGGGATGGTCGGCTGATCGCCCCTGCCCGACCGCCTGGTAACAACTGGAAGGTGCTCAGCGGTGTTTGGTGTACCGGCCCGGCCGTCGCCGCCTCGCGGAAGGTGTAGGCCGGGCCGGTCTCGGCGCTGCCACATTCCGATGCGACTCCGGCGCCAATCGCCCCACGTTTCCCGGCGGGCCGCGCGACGTGGTCGGGCGTTGAGCGTCGGTGTCCCCCCACTCTGTCCCCAGCCAACCTCTCCGAAGGCGAACGCCGACGAACGTAGGCGGAACTCGGCTATCGCGCGCCTTCCGTGCAACCATGCCGCTTTCGGCTTGGTTGGGCTACAGGGGTGGCAGGATTCGAACCCGCGACCTACGGTTTTGGAGACCGCCGCTCTACCAGCTGAGCTACACCCCTTTGCGGACGCCCATTCTACCGGCGGTCAGGCGGGGAGCAGACCGTCCAGCGCGTCCGGAAGGCCGGAGAGGTCGGTGAGCTCCGCGCCCGCGAGCGGCTCGGCCGGCTCGCCCAGGCGGTTGATCCACACGGACGGCTAGCCCGAGCGTGGACGCCGGCACGATGTCGTGAAAGCGGCTCGCCCCGACATGCACATGCCTGCTCGCGGCGTCGGGATGGCGCTCGTCGAAGCGGCGCCAGTGCCCCGGCGCAGGCTTGTAGGAGCCGACGTCCTGCGGCCACGATCACGTCGGCGAACTCGACGCCGAGCCGCGGCACCGACGATGCGATCAGGTCGCGATCGCAGTTCGAGAGGATCACGAGCTGCCATCCGCGCCGGCGTGCCTCGGCGAGGGCGCCGGGTACCTCGGCGAACGCCGGCCATGTGGCGAGCGACTCGGACATTGCGGTGGCGTCGTCGCGCCGAGAGCGAGACGTCGCGCTCCGCCGCGATCATGCCGGTGACGAGGTCGAGCACCTCGCGGTAGGTGCGGTAGCGCTCGGCCTGCACCTGCGGCTCGAGCTCGTGGTAGCGCTCGAGCAGGGCATCGGACTCTCCCGCTCCGAAGAGCCGGGCGAGCGTCGCCCGCAGGCCGCTGTTCCAGTCGATCAGCGTCCCGTAGCAGTCGAAGGTTGCCCACCGCTTCGCGTCCATGACCGCGCCAGGGTATACCGGCCCGCGGCGTCGCGCGCCACCCAGCCGTCGATCTCGAGCCGCGACAGGAGCGCCGCCGTGGAGCCCGGCCCCGTCCCGGCCGCCTCGGCGACGTCGTCGGCGTAGGCCGGTCGGCCGCTCAGGCGTTCGAGCATCGCTTGGGCGACTGGGTCGGCGGGCGCCGGCGGCGCCTCCGGCGGGTCGACGCCGAGCCAGGCGGCCAGGTCGGCCTCGTCCTCGACGAGCCCTGCGCCGGCCTTGATCAACCCGTTCGTGCCGGCCGCCGCCGACGCCCCCGCCGCTCCCGGCACCGCCACGACGTCGCGGCCGAGGTCGAGCGCATGATCGGCGGTGATCAGCGCCCCGCTGCGCGCCCGTGCCTCGACGACGACGAGCGTCCCGGCCAGCGCGGCGATCAGCCGGTTGCGCGCCGGGAACCGCCACGGTGCGGGCGCGGTGCCCGGCGGGTACTCGGAGACCACCAGGCCGTGCTCGACGATGCGTGCGTAGAGCCCGCGGTGGCTGCGCGGGTAGGCGATGTCGGTGCCGCAGCCGAGCACCGCGACGGTGAGCCCGCCGGCGTCAAGGGCGCCGGCGTGGGCGGCGCCGTCGATGCCGAGCGCCATCCCGCTCACGACGGCGAGCCCGGATCCTGCGGCGAACGACCCCAGCCGGCGCGCCAGCCGCAGCCCGGCGTCGGTCGGCCGGCGTGCGCCGACGATCGCCACCGCGCCCCGGCTCGGACGGCAGGCGGCACGTCGGCGGCGCCGTGCAGGAACACCGCCAGCGGCGGGTCGGCGAGATCCCGCAGCGCCGCCGGGTAGGCCGGGTCGGCGACGGTCGCGCACGCGGTGCCGGACTCGGCGAGCTCTCGGCGGTAGGCCGCGACGTCGGCGCTGCGGGCGCGCCGCAGCTCGGCCTGGAAGCCCGCGGGGACGCCGAGCCGGTCGAGCCGTCGCGGCGGCGCGTGGAGCAGCGCCTCGGGGCCGCCCGGCCCGGCGTGCGGTCGCGCCCGGCTCGACGCCCGCGCGCGCACCCGCGATCACGACACGCAGGATCGCCTCGGCCGTCATCCGCCCGCTCCCCGGAAGGACAGCGCCTCGGCCATGTGGTCGCCGCTCACCGTCTCGGCGCCCTCGAGCGCGGCGATCGTCACCGCCACGCGCCGGGCGCGGTCGGCGCCGCGGCCCGAGAGCAGCATCTGGTCGACGGCCCGGGCCAGGATCTCCGCCGCCGCACCCCCGAGCGGCGGCGGCGCCTCGTCGAGCCGCTCCCTGGCCATGCCGACGCGTGTGCCGACGGCCAGGCTCGCCTCGCCCGGCGCCGCATGGGCCTCGGCCCGGGGCGCCTCGACCCGCAGGTCGAACCGGTCGAGCAGCGGGCCGCTGATCCGCGTCCGGTAGGCGTGCAGGCGCTGGGCTGTGCAGGTGCACTCGCGGTCGGGGTCGCCGGCGAGGCCGCACGGGCACGGGTTCATGGCTGCGACCACCATGCAGGCGGCGGGCAGGCGCACGCTGCCGGCCGCGCGCGAGACGAGCACCTCGCCGTCCTCGAGCGGCATCCGCAGCGCCTCGAGCGCGGTGCGGTTGAACTCGGGCAGCTCGTCCATGAAGAGCACGCCGCGGTGGGCCAGCGTGATCTCGCCCGGGCGCAGGCGGGCGTTGCCGACGAGCGCCGCCGCCGATGCGGTGTGGTGCGGCGCCCGGAACGGGCGCTGGTCGAGGCGCGCGCCCGGGCGCGAGCAGCCCCGCCGCCGAGTGGATGCGGGTGATCTCGAGCACCTCGGCGTGCGTCGGCGGCGGCAGGATGCCGGTCAGCCGGCGGGCGAGCATGGTCTTGCCCGAGCCGGGCGGGCCGGTCATGAGCAGGTTGTGGGCTCCGGCGGCGGCGATCTCGAGCGCGCGGCGCGCCCGCGTCTGGCCGCGCACGTCGGCGAGGTCTGCGATCGCGATCGGCACGGGCGGAGGCGGCGGCCGGGATCGGCTCGGGCTCGTCGCGGTCGTTCAGGATGTCGACGACGTGGCGCAGGCTGCGGGCGGCGATCACGGGCACGGTGCCCGCCAGGGCCGCCTCGGACGCGCTCTGCGGGGCGACGACGAGCGCGTCGGCCCCCACCCTCCCCGCGGCCTCGGCCATCGCGAGCGCGCCGCGCACGGGCCGCAGGGCGCCGTCGAGCCCGAGCTCGGCCGCGGCCGCCACCCGCGCCACCCGATCGCGCGGCGCCTGCCCCGATGCGGCCAGCAGCGCGAGGGCGATCGCGAGATCGAACCCCGAGCCCTCCTTGCGCTCCTGGGCGGGAGCCAGGTTCACCGTCAGCCGCCGCACCGGGAAGTGGAACTCGGCCGAGGCGATGCCGCTGCGCACGCGCTGGCGCGCCTCCTGGACGGCGCGGTCGGCCAGGCCGACGACGACGAACGACGGCACGCCGTCGGCGACGTGGGCCTCGACGTCGACCCGCCGTGCGGTGATCCCCGTGAGCCAGAGCGTGAGCGAGCGCGCGACCATGGATCGAGCGTAGGCCGCGGAGCGGTCACGGGTGGGTGACGGGGTGTGACGAGGGTGCTACGAGATCGCGGCGACGATGTGGCGCGGGCGGAAGCCGTGCACGGCGACCACGTCGACGCGCGCCGTCCGCGCACGCGGATCGGCCGCGAGCAGCACCTCGGCGGCCTGGAGCAGGCGCCGCCGCTGGCGCTCGCCCACCATCTCCTCGGCCTCGCCGCGACCGCCGCCGCGGCGGGCCTTCACCTCGACCACGACGAGCGTGCGGCCGCGCCGCGCGACGACGTCGACCTCGCGCCCAAGCACGCGCACGTTGCGGGCGACGATGGCGTAGCCGCGCAGCCGCAGCCACCAGCACGCGACCGTCTCGGCCAGGCGGCCGTACTCAGAGTCCGAGATCGAGGTCCAGCTGCGCATAGGCGATCGCCTCGAACGAGCGCCGGTGAAGCGGCGTCGGCCCGTGCTCGCGCACCGCCCGCGTGTGCTCGGCGGTGATGTATCCGACGTGGCGGTCGAACGCGAACTCCGGATAGGCGGGCGCGATCCGGTGCATGAAGCGGTCGCGCGTGACCTTGGCGACGATCGAGGCGGCTGCGATGGCGGCGCTGCGGCCGTCGCCGCCGACCACGGCATGGTGCCGGCGCGGGCACCCGGGGACGCTGAAGCCGTCGGTCATGCACACCTCGGGCTCGGGCTCGAGCGCGCACAGCACCCGGCCGAGCGCCGAGAGGTTCGACCGGTGCAGGCCGCGGCGGTCGATCTCGCCGGCCGGGATGACGCACACCGACACCTGCGCGGCGGCCTCGATCACCGCCTGGAAGAGCGCCTCGCGGCGTGCGGGCGTATGCCGCTTGGAGTCGTCGAGCAGGCCGAGCGCGGCGCAGCGGCGCCCGCGGAGGTGATCCATGTCGAGGCAGACGGCCGCGGCCACGAGCGGCCCGGCCAGACTGCCGCGGCCGGCCTCGTCGGCGCCGGCCACGAAGCGCACGCCGAGGTCGCGGTCGTGGGCGAGCAGGCGCCGCCCGGGGCGTGTGCGGCGGCGGCGAGGGGCGGCGACTGCCATCGGCCTATGGTACGGGGCGCTGCGGACGGGCGGTCGGGCGAGCGCGTCCTGCGGCTCGGCCCTACAGCAGCCCGATCCGGTCGGGCGGCCAGTAGATCAGGAAGGCCTCGCCGATGATGTTGCGGCGCGGGAGCGGGCCCCAGTAGCGGCTGTCGAGCGAGTCGCCGCGGTTGTCGCCCATCACGAAGTAGTCGTCCTTCGGCACCGTGAAGGGGCCGTAGCGGGGCGCCGTCGCCGCGCCCTCGGTGTAGGGCTCACGCAGCGCGTGACAGTTCTGGCCCGCCGGCTTGCAGACCGTGACGATGCCGCGCGTGATCTGGATCGTCTCGCCCGGCAGGCCGATCACGCGCTTGATGTAGGTGACGCTCGCCTCGGTGCGGGCACCGCTTCACCGCGGTGTCGCCGTGCCCCGGCGGATGGAACACGATGATGTCGCCGCGATGGGGGCCGTGGAAGCGGTAGACGAGCCGGTTCACGAGCACGCGGTCGCCGACGTCGAGGGTCGGCTCCATCGATCCCGTGGGGATGCGGTAGGGCTTGACCACCCACGCCTGGACGACGTACGCGAGCCCGAACGCGACCGCCAGGATGATCAGGAGCTCGACGAACGGGTTCGCGCCCGAGCGCTTCGGCGGGGGCGGCGTCGGCTGGGCCGCGTCCGGCTCGGCGGAAACCGGGTCGGCCGCGTCCGGTGCAGGCGGCTCCGACGGCCGGGGCTCGACGTCCGCCATGTGCGAGGCTAGCGCGACTTCTCGCGCACGCGCGCGGCCTTGCCGACCTTGCCGCGCAGGTAGTACAGCTTCGCTCGGTGGACGTCTCCGATGCTCATCACCTGGAGACGGTCGATCTTGGGTGAATGCAGGGGAAACGTACGCTCGACGCCGATCCCGAACGACTGCTTGCGGACGGTGAACGTCTCGCGCACGCCGGCGCCCTGGCGCTTGATGCACACGCCCTCGAACACCTGGATGCGCTGCCGCTGGCCCTCGATCACCTTGAAGTGCACACGCACGGTGTCGCCCGCTTTGAAGCGGGGCACTTCACGCGCCTGGCGGCGCTCGATGTCGGAGATGACGCTCATCAGAGAAGAAGGGCGGGCGGCCGGATAATGCTAGCCACCCGGCGACGGGCTCACAAGTCGGACCCGCCCTCGGCCGCGCCGCGGCGCTGCGACCACTCGCGCCGCCAGCGCGCGACCTCGCCGTGGTGGCCCGACCGCAGCACGTCGGGCACCCCCCAGCCGCGGAAGCTCTCGGGCCGCGTGTAGTGGGGATACTCGGGCAGCCCGGCGAGCGCCTCGGAGTAGGAGTCGTGCTCGTGGCTCTCGCGTTTGCCGAGCGCCCCGGGCAGCTTGCGCGTGACCGCGTCGATGACCGCCATCGCCGCCACCTCGCCGCCGGAGAGGACGTAGCGGCCGACCGACAGCTCGTCGTTTGCGAGGTGGTCGTGGACGCGCTGGTCGAACCCTTCGTAGCGGCCGCAGAGCAGCGTGAGCCGCTCGAGGCCGGCCAGCTCGTCCACCACGGCGTCGGTCAGCTGCCGCCCGGCCGGCGTCAGGACAGCCACGCGGCGGTCCGCGAGCACCGCCTCGATGCCGTCGCCGTAGGTCGCCTCGAGCGCGGCGCAGACGACGTCGACGCGGATGACCATGCCCGCACCGCCGCCGTAGGGCGCGTCGTCGACCTGGCGGTAGTCGCCGATCGAGTGGTCGCGCAGGTCGATCGCGCGCAGCCGCAGCGATCCGGCGGCGACCGCGTTTCGCACCGGGCGCGTCTCCTCGAGCCAGGCGAGGTAGGCGGGGAAGAGCGTGAAGACGTCGAGCTCGAGCGTCATCGCTAGAGGAAGTCGGCCCGGATGGTGATCAGCCGGCCGGCGAGGTCGACCGTCTCGACGACGTCGGCCGCGAACGGGACGAGCACCGGGTCAGCCCCGCCGTCGGATCGCACCTCGAGCACGTCGTTGGCCGGGTAGACGAGCACGTCGGACGACGGTGCCGAGGAGCGCGCTCGCCCGCCGTCACCCGGCAGCCGATCAGGTCGACGTGGAGGTACTCGTCGGCGTCGGGCTCGGGCGGCGGCAGCGCCGAGGCGGGCACCTCGACGTCGCACCCGCGCAGGGCCTCGGCGGCGGTGCGGTCGGCGGCCAGGTCGAAGCGGACGATCGGATGCGAGTCGCTCGCCGCGTCGGTCGACGATCTGCGCCGCGCGCCCGCCCACCGTCACCCGCAGGCCGCGCGTGAGCGCCACCGCCCCGCCGTGCCCGTCGAGATAGACGGCGCCGTCGAGCCCGTGCGCACGCCCGACGCGGCCGACCACGATCGTGGGAGGCCGCCAGGGAGTGTCAGTCGGCGACTTCGACATGCACGCGCCGGCCGCTCTGCACCGCCGACGCCTTCACCACGGTGCGCAGCGCCCGTGCGATCCGGCCCTGCTTGCCGATCACCTTGCCGATGTCGTCGGATGCGACGTGCAGCTCGAGCACGAGCTCGCCCGACGCACCCTCGTGCCGCTCGACGCGCACGTCGTCGGGATGGTCGACGAGCTGCCGCGCGAGGTAGGCGAGCAGGTCCTCCACAGGCCCTGCGGCCTAGACGCCCGCGATCTGGAGCAGCTTGCGCACGGTGTCGGTCGGCTGCGCCCCCTGGGCGAGCCACGCGCGGGCGCGGTCGGTGTCGATCTCGACGAGCGACGGCTCCATCTGCGGGTTGTACCGGCCGATCTCCTCCAGCGTGCGCCCGTCCCGGGGGACGCGCGAATCCGCCACGACGACGCGGTAGATCGGGTTCTTGTTGGATCCATGCCGCGCGAGGCGGATCTTTACTGCCACGAAGGCCCTCCGTTGACTGGCGGATGCTGGACGAGCGCAGTGTACCGGGCGGACCTGCCGAACGCGCGACGGCCGCCCCGGAGGGCGGCCGTCGAGCGTTCACCCAAGGGACGCTGCGGTCGGCTACCAGCCGAACCCCCCGAACCCGAATCCCCCGAATCCGAATCCACCCTTGTGTTGAAGCCGGGCGGGCCGTAGTTGTTGTGCCGCCCTTGTCCCCCTTGTGGCCCTTCTGCCCGTACTGGTCGCACGACGGCGTGTAGCTCCAGCCCTTGTTGCTGTTGCTGTAGCCGACGCTGTGCTGCACGGAGTTCGTGGCGTAGCTCACGCCGCCGAACGCCGCCATCGCGCCGAACACAGCCGCCGTCATGAGGCCGGCAAGAGCGATGCGGAACGCGCCGCCGCGCCGAACCGGACGCGCGCTGATGCGGCTGACGATGTCCCGCTGGACGCTGCGATCCAGTTCGGGCCGCTCCGTGCGGAGCACCCTCTCCAGATCCGCTAGCCCACGATCCTGCCTCGAGAACCTCACTCCGATGCCTCCTCCGCATCTCGACATGCTGTCTCTCACACTGAACTACCGGGGCGGCGGGCGTTTCCTTACATGCCTGCCGGAAATTCGCGCCGGTCAGTGGAGCGCGAGCACCTGCGGCTCGCGCGGGTCGAGCTGCCTGGCGTGCGCGAGCGCGCGCTGCCGGGCGCTGCCGCTCGAGGCACGGGCCAGGTCGAGCCACGCCTGCCAGCTGCGCGAGTCGCGCGCGATCGCGGCCTGGAACGCCGCCCTGGCCTCGCCGGTGCGGCCCTGGCCCAGGAGCGCCAGGCCGAGCTCGACGCGGGCGTCCGCCGACCACGGCTCCCAGGTCACCGCGGTGCGGGCGTTGGCCTCGGCCGTGACCCAGTGATGGGTGGAGGCGGCCCGCTGGCTGGCGGCCGCCGCGACGTTGCCGCGCAGTCCGACGAGCGCGAGCACGGCGAGGAGCGCGATCGCCGCGAGCGCGGCGGCGCGGACGCCGCGTGCCGAGAGCGAGACCGACCACCGCGGCACCGGAGTGCTCGTGAGCATGCCGACGGCGCACGTGAGCGCGACGAGCGTGACCGCGGTCATCTGCCAGTCCCAGTCGGCGCCCGCGTGCAGCAGGTAGGCGGCGAAGCCGCCGAACGCGACCGGGACGAGCGCCTGCTCGCGCGCACGCACGCCGGCGACGAGCGGCGCGACGAGCCCGGCCACGAGCAGGATCAGGCCGACCGGGCCGAGGTCGGCGAGCGTCTCCAGGTACAGGTTGTGCGCGTTCTTGACCTTGAGCCCCGTCACGCGGTGCTGGAGGTAGTAGGCCTCGTACGTCCCCGCCCCAGAGCCGAGCAGCTCGTGGTGCTGGTAGTCGTGCCAGGCGACCCGCCACAGCCCCGCGCGGGCGTTTCCCGACAGGCTGAACAGGCGCAGGTTGAGGTTGCGGCCGACGTGGCCGGCGGTGCCGTTGAACCCGCCCGGCGGCGGCGCGTTGAAGCGGTCGTACGCGTCGCCCGCGATCGTGACGGCGAGCCGAACCGCACCAGCGCGACCAGGACCAGGAGCACGAGCAGCCCCGGCCGCCGCCCGGTGACCGATCCGCGTCTGCGCGGCCGAGGGCTCGTACCGCTGCTCGAGCCTTCGCGCAGCGCCCACACCGTCGCCGCGATCCCGAGCGTCGTCACGACGAGCACCGCGGTCAGGCGGTGACCCTGGGTGGCGGTGGGCCCGACCTTCGACGCCGCGTGGGTGAGCGCCGACGACGTGGCCGCGAGCGCGACGTCGAGGACGAGCCACGGCGCGACGGCGAGCAGCGTCACGAGCAGGAACCAGCGCCGGCGGTCGGCGCGACCGCCGCGACGAGGCCGAACGCGAAGGCGATCCAGGCGCCGCGGCTGTAGGTGAAGTAGAGCGCCGTCACGACGACCGGCAGCGTGCAGGCGGCCAGGATGCGGCCCGGGATCGCGCGGGCGTGCGCGGCCAGGCCGAGCGCGACGATCGCACCCATGGCGGCCAGGATGCCGAGGCCGTTCCAGTAGCCGACCGGCTCCGCCAGGCGGCCGGTGTCCGCGATCCCGCCGATCGCGTGCACGCTCGGGAACAGGCGGCCGACGAGCCCGTAGGCGCAGGCGATCGCGACGGCCGCGAGCGCCCCGGCGAGCAGGCTGCCGATCGCTCCGCGGCGCGAGACGAGCAGCAGGGCGAGCAGTCCGGCGACGTACACGAGCGTCGCGCTCGGCCTCGAGCACCGCCGACGTCGTGTCGCCCGACCAGGCCGCCGAGATCAGCATCCACACGGTCAGCAGGCCGAACGCCGACACGGTCACCGCCTCGGCGGCGGTCACGTCGACCTCCGCGCGCACGAGCACGGCGATCGCCGCCGCCCACAGCAGGGCAGCCGCGCTCCAGCCCCAGGCCGGCGGGAAGTAGCCGCCGTTGCCGGCGGCCAGGGGCGTCAGGACGGCGGCGGCGAGCAGGCCGGGCAGCGACGTTCGCGACGTCGAGCCGCCGCAGCGACAGCGGCACTCCCGTGGGCGGTCAGGTCAGTGAACAGCGCGCGCCTCCCCGGAGGCCGACTGCCGCTCCGGCGCCTCGTCCTCGGAGCACGTCGCGCAGGCGCCGCAGGGCACGGTGCAGCGCCACCTCGACGCCGTTCGTGCTCGTCTCGAGCACCTCGGCGATCTGCGCGGCCTTCATGTCGGCGCCGTAGCGCATGGCCAGGAGCTCGCGGTCGCGCTCGGACAGCTGCTCGAGGGCCGCGTTCAGGGTGAGCCGCTCGACCGAGTCGTGCGCGAGCTCGCCCGGGGCCTGCCATCTCGGGCACCTCCGCCACCGTGTCGGTGCCCTTGAGCGCCCGGTCGGCGAGCACGTTTCGGGCGATCCCGATCAGCCAGGCGAGCGGCGCGCCCTTGGACGCGTCGTAGCCCGACCGGTAGCGGAGCGCGCGCTCGAACACCTCGCCGGTGACGTCCTCCGCATCGTGTCCCGCGCCGATGCGATATGCGACGAAGGCGTACACGCTTCGGATCAGGGGCTCGGGGTTGGCAAGAGGGTCACGAGCGTGACGCACGTCCTTAGGGTACGGCAGAGCCGGAAAGCAGTAAACCCGCGCATCCTTGCGGCGGCGGCGCTTACCGCGTGAGGCCGGGGAACTGGGGCATCTTGCCCCGCCCGATCTGCTTCATCATCTTCTGCATCTGCTTGAACTGCCCGAGCAGCTGGTTGACCTGCTGCACGTTCGTGCCGCTTCCGGCCGCGATCCGGCGCCGGCGGCTGCCGTCGATCGAGCGCGGGTTGCGCCGCTCGGCCGGGGTCATCGACAGGATGATCGCCTCGACCCGGTCGATCTGGCGCTCGTCCACCTTCAGGTTCTTCACCTGACGGCCGACGCCCGGGAGCATCCCGAGCAGCCCGGCCATGCCCTGCCCGGCGGTCATCTTGCGCACCTGGCGCAGCTGGCCGAGGAAGTCCTCGAGAGTGAACTCGGCCTTGCGGAGCTTGGCCTCCATCGCCTTTGCGTCCTGCTCGGTGATCTGCTCCTGCGCCCGCTCGATCAGCGACATGACGTCGCCCATGCCGAGGATGCGCGACGCGAGCCGGTCGGGGTGGAACGGCTCGAGCTGGTCGAGCTTCTCGCCGACGGAGACGTACTTGATCGGCTTGCCGGTGACGGCGCGCACGGCGAGCGCGGCGCCGCCGCGGGCATCGCCGTCGAGCTTCGTCAGGATGACGCCGTCGTAGTCGACCGCCTCGGCGAACGCCTGGGCGACGTTCACGGCGTCCTGGCCGGTCATCGAGTCGAGCACGAGCAGCACGTTGTGCGGCTTCGTCACCTTCTTGATCTGCACGAGCTGGTCCATCAGCTCCTGGTCGACGTGCAGGCGTCCGGCGGTGTCGACGATCACGACGTCGCGGCCCTGCGCCCGCGCCTGCTCCACCCCCCACGCCGCCACCTCGACCGGGTCGGCGTCGGTGCCGCGGTCGTACACGGGCACCTGCAGCGACTTGCCGAGCGTCTGCAGCTGCTGGACGGCGGCGGGCCGCTGGAGGTCGCAGGCGACCATCGCCGGCGAGCGCTTCTGCTTGCGCGAGCAGGCGCGCGAGCTTCCCGCACGCCGTCGTCTTGCCCGAGCCCTGCAGGCCGGCCATCAGGATCACCGTCGGCGGCCGGTTCGCGAACGAGAGTCCCGAGCCGGCGCTGCCCATCAGCTCGGTCAGCTCCTCGTGCACGATCTTCACGACCTGCTGGCCCGGGGTCAGGCTCTGCATCACCTCGGCGCCCATCGCCCGCTCGCGCACCTTGGCCACGAAGTCGCGCACGACGCCGAAGTTCACGTCCGCCTCGAGCAGGGCGAGGCGGATCTCGCGCATCGCCTTGCCGATGTCCTCCTCGCTCAGGCGGCCCTGGCCGCGCAGGCCGTCGAGGGTGGCGCCGAGACGGTCGGAGAGGGATTCGAACATCGGCGAAGCCTAGATGAGTGCAGAAAGGTGCCCGGCACCAGCGATTCGGCGTCCGGTCAGACGGATGCCCTGCAGGTGCCAGGCACCTCCGCAGGCGCCTATTCGGCAGCGAACAGGGCGCGGGCGAAGTCGGCCGGGTCGAACGGGCGCAGGTCCTCGATGCCCTCGCCGATCCCGATCAGCTTCACCGGGATGCCGAGCTCGTGCGCGATCGCGAGGGCGATCCCGCCCTTCGCCGTGCCGTCGAGCTTCGTCAGCACGATCCCGGTGACGTCGACGGCGTCGGCGAACAGGCGCGCCTGCTGCAGCCCGTTCTGGCCGGTCGTCGCGTCGATCGTGAGCAGCACCTCGTGCGGTGCGCCCGGGATGCGCTGGGCGATCACGCGGTGGATCTTGCGCAGCTCCTCCATCAGGTGCCCCTGGGTGTGCAGCCGCCCGGCCGTGTCGACGATGACGACGTCGCGGCCGCGCGCCTCGGCAGCGGACACGGCGTCGAAGGCGACCGCGGCCGGATCGGCGCCGGACTGCGACGACACGAAGTCGGCCTCGGCGCGCGTCGCCCAGGTCTCGAGCTGCTCGCCCGCCGCCGCCCGGAACGTGTCCGCCGCGCCGATGACGCACGTGCGGCCGGCCTCGCGCAGGTGCCAGGCGATCTTGCCGATCGAGGTCGTCTTGCCGGTGCCGTTCACGCCGCTCACGAGCAGCACGGCCGGGTGGGCCGATGATGTCGATGCGCGGGTCGGCCTCGGGCGTCATCAGCTCGGCGATGATCGCCTGGAGCCGCGTGCTCAGCTCGTCCGCGGTCGTGAGCCGGCCGGCGTCGGCCTCTGCCTCGAGCCGCTCGATCACGGCGACCGTCGCCGGGACGCCGCAGTCGGACAGGAGCAGCGCCTCCTCGAGCCGCTCCCACACGGCCTCGTCGGCCGGGTTGAACATGACCCCGGCGAGCTGCTGCGCCATCGCCCGGCGGCTGCGCGACAGGTTGTCGCGCAGCCGCGAGAAGAGGCCGCGGCCGGCCTCGGCCGGCTCGGGCTCCGGGGCGTCGCCCTCGCCCGTGTTGAACATCGCGTGCCATGTGCGCGTCACGACGCGGGATCGTAGTAGCGTCGCCGCTGTGGCGGACATCTCCATCGACGAGCTGCGCTCGGCGCTCCATGCCCGCGCCGTGCTGCTCGGGTTCCCGGACGCCGCCGCGGCGCTCATCACCGACCACTTCCTCGACGCCGAGCTGCGCGGCGCCCCGACGCACGGCGCCGAGCGCATGCGCTGGCTCTCCGGCTTCGCCGACCTCGCGCCGACCGCCCGTCCGCGGGAGCTCGAGCGCAGCGAGGGCCTCGGCCCGCTGGGACGGCGGCCGGCGCGGTCGGCTACGTCGCCCTGGCCGAGGCGCTCGACGCCGAGCTCGACGCGGCGCCCGACGGCGCCCGGCTCGTCGTCGTGTCGCACTGCTTCCCCACCGGCCGGCTGGGCTGGTTCGCCGAGCGGGTCGCGCGGCGCGGGCTCGTGTGCCTGCTGACGGCGACGTCGACGGCCCGGATCGTCCACCCCGACGGCGGCCCGCCGCTGCTCGGCACGAATCCCGCTCTGCCTGGCGCTGCCCGGTGCCGACCGGCCCACGGTGGTCGACGTCTCGATGGGCGCGGTCACCTACGGCGCGGTGCTGCACGCCGCGGCCACGGGCGCCCGCTTGCCCGAGGGCGTCCTGCGCGGCGCGGACGGCGCCGCCGAGGACGACCCGCACGCGGTGATCGCCGACCGGGCCGGCATCGTGCCCATGGGCGGCGACCTGGCCCACAAGGGGTTCGCGCTCGCGACGATCGTCGAGCTCCTGTGCGGGTCGCTCGCCGGCACCGACGGCTTCGCGGCGGTCGCGCTGATCGCGGCCCCCCAGGCCGAGCCGGTGCAGCGCCTGCGGGCGCTCGTCGACGGCCGCCGGTTCCCGGGCGACCGCAGCGCCGCGACGCTCGCAGACGCCCTGCGCCGCGGCACGGTGGCGGTTCCCGACGACCTGTGGGCATGGCTGCAGGACGGTGCGCGGGTGAGCCGCGTCCTGGCCGACGGCTACGAGCTCGACGCCGACCGCGGCCGCCTCGACCGGGCCGCGGTGCACGCGTTCCTGACGGCGAGCTACTGGGCGCTCGGCCGCACCCGCGCGGAGCAGGACGAGCTGCATCGACGCGAGCGACCACGTCGTCGGCCTGTACCACGAGGGCCGCCAGGTCGGCTTCGCGCGCGCCGTCGACTGCGCGGCCGCGCGGTTCGTGTACCTCGCAGACGTGTACGTCCTGCCGGAGCACCGCGGCGGCGGCCTCGGCGTCGAGCTCGTGCGGGAGATCGTCGAGCACGGGCCGTTCGCCGATCGCACCTGGCTCCTGCACACCCGCGACGCCGGCACCCTCTACGAGCGCTTCGGCTTCCACCGCTACGAGCGGCTGATGCAGCGCGACCCGCGCTGAGCAGGCGCTACGCGCCCGCGGCGGGTCGCAGCTCGGCGTCCGGAGCGACCCGGCGTGAGAGCACCTTCGACTCGCCGTCGGCCGCCATCGTGACGCCGTAGAGGAGGTCGGCGACCTCCATCGTGCGCCGCTGGTGGGTGATGACGATGAACTGGGCCCGCTCCTGGTAGGCCCGCAGCAGGTCGAGGAAGCGCTCGATGTTGGCGTCGTCGAGCGCCGCCTCGACCTCGTCGAGCACGTAGAACGGCGACGGCTTCGTCAGGAGCAGCGCGAACAGGAACGCGATCGCCGTGAGCGCCTTCTCGCCGCCCGAGAGCAGCGAGAGCGCCTCGATGCGCTTGCCGGCCGGCTTCACCTCGAGCTCGATCCCCGGCTCGTCGGCCCTAGCTGCGGCCTCGCTCCGGGGCGTCGTCGGGCGCCGCCGAGACGACGTCGTCCGCCGCCGTCAGCCGCAGGCGCCCCGAGCCGCCCGGGAAGAGCGTGCGGACGACCTCGGTGAAGTTGCGCGCCACCTCGTCGAACGTCTCGGCGAAGCGGCTGGTCGATGGTCTGGGTGAGGTCGCGGATCAGCCCGCGCAGCTCGCGCAGCGACCGCTCGAGGTCGGCGCACTGCTCGGTGAGCTCGCCGGTGCGCTGCTTCTCGGCCTCGTACTCCTCGGCCGCGAGCGGGTTGACCGCGCCGAGGCTCTCACGGCGGCGCTCGAGCCGCTCGAGCCGGGCGGCGATCGCGGCGCGCTCGTCGACCGAGAGCGGCTCGGTCACCTCGGCCTCGGGCGCGCGGCGCGTCGGCCGCGATCTCGGCCCGCCTGCGGCCGAGCTCGGCGATGTGGTCGGTGCAGCGGGTGAGCTCGACCTCGATCTCGGTGGCCGTCGCCGCGACCGTGCGCGCCGTTGGCCTGCACCGCCGCCTCGTCGTGGGCGCACGCCTGCAGCTCGGCCGCGAGCTCGCCCGAGCGGCGCTCGATCACCGCCACGCCGGCCCGCGCGGGCGTGCGCAGCAGCTCGGCCGCCGCGGCGATGCGCACGAGCGCGCGACCGATCGACCGGCCGCGCTCCTCGAGCGCCCGCGCGGTCGCCGCCATCCGCCGCGACTCCGCCGACGTGGCGCGGGCGCGCTCGCCCGTCGACCGCAGCCTGTCGGCGTCGTGCCGGAAGCGCTCGGCGCGCTCGCGCAGCCCGGCCTCCTGCGCCGCCAGGCGCGCGGCCGCGTCGGCCAGCTCGCGCCGGCGGATGTCGAGCTCGGCATGGCGCTGGTCGGCCGTCTGCGCGGCGGCGACGCGTGCCTGCTGCGGCCGCCTCGAGCCGCACCGCCTCGCGCTCGAGCTCCGCCCGGCGGCCGGTCCTCGGCGGCCAGATCGCGCTCGGCCGCCTCGTGCGCGCCCTCGCCCCGGGCGACCTCGTCGGTCATGCGGTCGCGCCGGGCCGCGGACGCCCGTGCCGCCTCGGCCGCTCCCGCCTCGCGCGCCCGCAGGCCGGCGAGCGCCGTCTGGGCCTCGCCGTCGGCGCGGGCGGCGCGATCGGCGGTCGGCGGCGGCGACGTCGGCCGCCGCGACGGCGGCGCCGTGGGCGGCGGCGACCGCGGCGTCCTCGTCGGCCAGCCGGTCGCGCTCGGCGCGCGCCGCCATCCAGGCCGCCTCGCCGGCGTCGCCGGTGCGCCACAGCTCGCCGCGGTCGGCGTCGATGCCCTCGCCGGCGCGCGTCACCGCCACGCCGTGGTCGACCGCGGACAGGTCGTCGACCAGCCAGACCCCTTCGAGCAGGCGCCCGGCGATCGGGTCGCGCACCGTGACGACCTCGATCAGCGGCCGGGCCCCTGCCGCCGGCGGCAGCGACGCCGCCGGCGGGCGGGTGTCGGCGAGGATCACGGCGACCTCTCCCCCGGCCTCGGACAGCACCGTGAGCGCGTCGGACAGCCGCTCGGCGACGACGGCGCCGGCGCGCCAGCCGAGACCCGCCGCCACCGCCCGCTCGTACCCGGCTGGGCCTCGACCCCGGCCACCACGAGCTTCGCGCCGGCGGCCTTGAGCGCGCGCACGGCCGGCGTCAGCCCCTCGCCGCGGTCGAGCGACTGCTCCAGCGCCTCGAGCCGGGCGCGCATCAGCTGGTGACGGTGATCGAGCTCGTCGGCGGCCGCGCGCGCAGCCCGGCTCGCGTCGGCGGCGCGATCGGCCTCGGCCCGAGCTGCGTCAGCGGCCGTGGCCGCAGTCTCGAGCTCGGCATGCAGCGCCGTCGCTGCCTCGTGCAGCCCCTGGGCCTCACCGGCGCTCGCGGCCAGGCCGCCGGCCGCCTCGGCGACCGCGGCGGCCAGGGCGCCGACGCGCGCCCGCAGGTCTTCGGCCCGGGCCGCGCTGCGGTCGGCCTCGAGGCGGGCGGTGCCCGCATGACCCTGCGCCTCGGCGAGCGCGCGGCGCGCATCGAGCGACGCCGACATCGCCGTCTCGGCCGCGGCCGCCGCCTCGCGCGCCTCGCCGGCGTCGGTCGCCGCCAGCCGGTCGGCCTCGGCCAGGCCGGCGGCGGCCTGCGCCGGCCGCCTCGTCGGCCTCGGCTCCGAACCGCTCGGCGTCGGCCTCGAGCCGGTCGGCGAGCGTCGCCCGGCGCACGTGGCTGCGGCCGAGCGCGCCGGCCGCCTGCTCGAGCCGGCGGCCGCCGGCCGTCAGCCGCTCGCGTGCGGTCTCGAAGTCGTAGAAGGCCCTGGCTGGCGCGCTCCTGCTCCGCGGCGAGGCCGGTCAGCTCGCCCTCGGCACGGGCGCGGCGCGCGGACACCGTCGCGAGCCTGGCCTCGACCTCGGCGCGGGCCGCGTGCGCCTCGCCCAGGCGCGCCCTGGCGGCCTGCGCCCGCCGCTCCTCGCCGATCGCGTCCGAGGCGAGCAAGCGCAGCCTGCCGGCGGCGATCTCCTCGCCCAGCTTGGCTGCACGGTCGGCCGCGGTGGCCTGCATCTGCAGCGGGCGCAGCCGCGCCCGCACCTCGCGCTCGAGGTCGCGGGCGCGCTCGAGCTCGGAGCTCACCCGCGCGAGCTTGCCCTCGGCCCGCGCGCGCCGGCGCTGGTACTTGCCCGAGGCCGGCCGCCTCCTCGACGAACCGGCGCCGCTCGTGCGGCTTGGACGTCAGGATCTCGTCGACCCTCCCCTGCCCGATGACCGAGTGCATCTCGCGGCCGAGGCCGGTGTCGGCCAGCAGCTCGAGCACGTCGAGGCGGCGCACGCGGGCGCGGTTCACGAGGTACTCGCTCTCGCCCCCACGGTCGAGCCGGCGCATCACCGACACCTCGCCGAACTCGAGCGGCAGGGTGGCGCACTCGTTGTCGAGCACGAGCTCGACCTCGCACACCCCCGCCGGCGGCCGGCTGTCGGAGCCGCCGAAGAGGACGTCGAGGCCGGTCGGGGCGCGCAGCTGCGCCGGCGACTGCACCGCCATCGCCCACTGCAGCGCGTCTGCGATGTTCGACTTGCCGCTGCCGTTGGGGCCGACGACGACGGCGATCCCGCGCTCGAAGCGCAGCTCGACCGTGCCCGGGAACGACTTGAAGCCGCGCATGCGCAGCGCCTTCAGATGCATGCCCGGCTCCCCCGTGCGACGCGGCTAGGTCGGCAGCGAGCTGCGGTCGAGCTGGGCCAGCGCCTCGCGTGCCGCGAGCTGCTCCGAGCCCTTCTTGCTGCGTGCCGAGCCACGCCCGAGCTCGTGTCCTTCGACCAGAGCCAGGGATGTGAACCAGCGCTGGTGCGGTGGACCGGACACATCGGCTACGGCATACGTTACCGAGGCGCCCCGACGTGCAAGCTCCTCCTGGAGCACCGTCTTGGCGTCGACGTGCTCGGCGAGGGCGTAGTCGATGCGGCTCGCGAACGCCGCGACGACCGGCTCGGACACCGCATCCAGGCCGAACTCGACGTATCCCGCGCCGACGGCGGCCTCGACGACGGCGGCCAGGACGCCCGGCGAGCGCGAGAGCGCGTCGATCTCGACCTGCGCCGCCCCGAGCCCCTCCCCGCGCGCGCGCACGTCGGCGGCGAGCCCCAGGTCGGCGGCCACGGCCGCGCAGCTCGTCCGCGAGACGACGTGGGCGCGCACCTTGGCCAGGTCGCCCTCGGCGCTCTCGCGGGAAGCGCCGGTACAGGTGGTGGGCGATGACGAGGCCGAGCACCCCGTCGCCCAGGAACTCGAGCCGCTCGTAGGAATCCTCACGCCGCTGCACCCACGAGGTGTGGGTGAAGGCGAGCAGGCGAAGCGGTTCGGGGAGCCGGTCGATCAGCGCCCGCAGCGGTGCGGGCGCCTCAGGATGATCAGCTGTGACTGACGACGTAGTCGACCGCCTCACCGACGGTCGCGATCTTCTGCGCATCCTCGTCGGAGATCTTGAGGCCGAACTGGTCTTCGAGCTCCATGATCAACTCGACCAGGTCCAGCGAGTCGGCGTCCAGGTCGCCCTGGAACGACGCATCGTCGGTCACCTGCTCCTCGTCGACGCCGAGCTGCTCCACGAGTATTCCGCGGACGCGTTCGAGCGCCTCTTCGCGGTTGATCGTCACTGGTCTCCAATCTCCGGGGCCGTAACCTGCGGGACTGTATTGATCGCCGCATGCCGCCTGCAAGTCTGAAGTGGGGCGCTCGGTCGCGAGCCGCTCCGCCATCCGGGCCACGACCCCGACGTCGGCGCCCCTGGCGGCGATCCGGATCGCGTTGCGAACGCCCTTGCGGCCGGAGTTGCCGTGGGCGATCACGACCACCCCGCGCAGGCCGAGCAGGTACGCGCCGCCGTAGTTGTCCGGCTCGGTGCGGTCGCGCATCGCCCGCAGCGCCGGCCGCAGCAGCAGGCCGCCGATCTTCGCCCGTGTGCTCGACTCGGCCGCGCGTGCGCACCTCGCCCAGCAGGGCGGCGGCGGCGCCCTCGAGGCCCTTCAGGAGCACGTTGCCCGCAAACCCGTCGGCAACGACGACCTGGAAGCGCCCGCTCAGCACGTCGCGGCCTTCGCAGTTGCCGGCGAAGTTGAGGTCGGCCGCGGCCAGGAGCGGGTGGGCCTCGACCGTGACGGCATTGCCCTTGCTCGGCTCCTCGCCGATCGAGAGCAGACCCACGCTCGGCTCCTCGATGCCCATGACGTCGCGCATGAACTGCGACCCCATGATCCCGAACTGGAGCAGGTTCTCGGCCCTCGCATCGGAGTTCGCGCCGGAGTCGATCAGAAGGCACGGGGCGCCCTGGGCCGGCAGGGGCACGCCGATGCCGGGGCGGGAGATGCCGCGGATGCGGCCGACGTGCAGCAACGAGGCTGCGAGCATCGCGCCCGTCGGCCCACCGGAGACGACCGCCTCGGCGGATCCGTCCCGCACCAGGCGGCATGCCGTCACCATCGAGGAGCCCGGCTTCGCCCGCACGGCGGCGGCCGGCTCGTCGCTCGACTCGATGACGTCGGCGGCATCGACGATCTCGATGCCCTCGACGCTCCCTCCCAGCTCGGCCTCGAGCTGCTCGCGGGCACCGCACAGCAGCACGCGCACACCCTCGGCGGCCGCATCCTTGACACCCGGGACGATCGCGGCCGGGCCGTCATCGTGCCCCATGCCGTCAACTGCGACCGTCACCATGGTCCGGACGCCGCGCGCTAGGGCGCTTCAGTGGTGAGCGGCTGCACCTCGCGGCCGCGGTAGTGGCCGCAGTTGGCGCAGACGTGGTGCGGCCGCACCGGCTCGTGGCACTGCGGGCACACGGTCAGCACCGGCGCCAGGATGCGCGTGTTCGCGCGGCGCCGGTCGCGGCGTGACTTCGACGTCTTCTTCTTGGGAACGGCCACGGCGGCGCAGTATAGCCAGCGGTCGCTACTCGAGCAGCTGCCGCAGCGCATCCCAGCGCGGATCGGGCTCGGCCGGGGCGCAGTCGTGCTCGCCGCCGGGCTCGAGCCGCACGCCGCAGCGGGGGCACAGGCCGGCGCAGTCGGGGCGGCACAGGATCTTGCCCGGGAGCGCGAGGACGAGCGCGTCGCGCACCCAGCGGTCGACGTCGAGCTCGTCGTCGGCCAGGTACTCGCAGCCGAGCTCGTCGTCGTCGGGGTCGGCGCCGTGCTCCTGGTACTCCGTCGCGCTCACCGTGACCGCGAGCCGGGCCGGCTCCAGGCAGCGGTAGCACGGGCCGGCGACGGTCGCCTCGAGCCGCAGCTTCAGGTAGAGGCCGCCGGACGGTCGCCTGCAGCTCGACCTCGGCGCCCTCCGGCGCCGCCTCGACCGTGTACGTCTCGCCGCCGAACTGGAGCGGGTCGATCGCGACCGGCACCCGCACCCGGCGGACGTCGCCGGGCGCAAGCCCGAGTCTTGCTACATCGAGCACAGGTGCCTCCCGAAGCCGCGTTACAGCGACGCGCCGTCCTGCTGCTCGGCCGTGGCCGGGCTCGTGCGCTCGTCGGAGCGCGCGGCGAGCTGCTCACGGCCGCGCTCGAGCGCCACCATGATCTTGCCGAGGTTCGTGTGCAGGTTCTCGAGGATGCTGTCGGCGTAGTCCTCGGCCCCGAGCCTGACCGTGCGCTCGTGCCTGCGGGCCTCGGCCAGGATCTCCTGGGCCTGCCGCTCGGCGAGCTTCACGACCTCCTCCTGCGACGCCTCGCGGGCGGCCTGCTCACGCGCCTCCGAGATCAGCCGCTCGGCCTCGCGCTTGGCCTCGGCCAGCATCTCCTGGCGCTCCTTGACGATCCACCGGGCCTGCTTGATCTCCTCGGGGATCGTGGAGCGCATCTGGTCGATGATCTCCCAGATCTCCTCACGGTCGACGCGAACCTGGTCCTGGGAGAGCGGCACGCCCTTGGCGTTCTGCACCAGTTCGTCCAGCTTGTCGATCAACACCAAGACGTCCAAGGCTCAGTCTCCCATCTTCAGATCTCGCCCGCCGCGTGCATCTCGGACAGCCGCCGGGCGACGGGCTCCGGCACGTAGTCTGACACCGACCCGCCAAAGGATGCGATCTCACGCACGCCGCGAGACGAGAGGAAACTGTACTCCGGCGACGCCATGAGGTAAATGGTCTCGATGTCGGGTGCCATGCCGCGGTTCAGGTTGTTCATCTGGAATTCCCACTCGAAGTCCGATACCGCCCGCAGTCCCTTGACGATCGCATAGGCGCCGCGGGACCTGGCGAAATCGACGACGAGCGTCGTGAATCCTTCCACGGTGATGTTCGACGCGGGTTCGAGGGAGTCCTGGATGAACTGGATGCGGTCGTCGAGCGTGAACATCGTCTGCTTGTGCCGCGGATGGCGCACGACGCCCACGATCACGCGGTCGAACAGGCCGGACGCACGCCGGATCACGTCGAGGTGCCCCCACGTGACGGGGTCGTACGTCCCCGGGCACACGGCGATCGCCTCAGGCATGGCCCACCACCGTGATGCGCGTGCCGCCGTAGGTGCGCTCCGCCAGCACCGGCAGGGGGAGCGCGGGCGCGTCCTGCGCGGCGTCTGACTCCAGCACGGCGCGCCCCGCGGGCGCAAGCAGCGCGGGCAGGTGGCGGGCGAGGTCGTGGGTCAGCGTGGGCAGCATCCTGTAGGGCGGATCGAGAAGGATCAGGTCGTAGGCGACGCCGGCGGCGGAGTCGGACGCGAGCCTGCGTCGGCCGTCCTGGCGCCGGATGGTGCAACGGTCAGCGTACCGGAGGCGGGCCGCGTTCTCCCGCAGCACCGCGAGCGCGGCCGCATCGAGCTCGCAGAAGACGGCGCTCGCCGCGCCCCGCGAGAGGGCCTCGAACCCGAGCGCGCCGGTGCCGGCGAACGGCTCGAGCACGCGCGCGCCGGAGACGTCGGCCAGGATCGAGTACAGGGCCTCGCGCACGCGGTCGGGCGTGGGCCGGGTGCCTTTCCCCGCAGGGGCGACCAGCCGCGCGCCCTTGCGCTCTCCCGCCACGATCCGCATCCGGCAAGCCTACGGTGAATAGACGGGGTCTGACCCCGTGTATTCACGCCTGGGCCAGCCAGTCCACGTCGGCGCCGAACGTGCGCCGTGTGGCGGCGGCGATGACCGCCGCGGTCGCGCCGGCCTGGGCGGGGTCGGCCGCAAGCTGCGCGGCCGCGTCCTCCCGTGCCTGCTGCGCGAGCTCGCGGTGGCGTGTCAGGCGGGCGTGGCGCAGGTCGGGGATCCCGCTCTGCTTGGCCGCCAGCACCGTGCCCTCGCCGCGCAGGTCGAGATCGACCTCGGCGAGCTCGAACCCGTCCGACGTGCGCGCCATGGCGTCGAGCCGCGTGCGCGCCTCGTCGGTGGCGGGATCGGCGAGCAGCACGCAGAAGCTCTCGTGCGCGCCGCGGCCGACCCGGCCGCGGAGCTGGTGCAGCTGGGCGAGGCCGAAGAGGTCGGCCGCCTCGATCACCATCAGCGTCGCGTTGGGCACGTCGACGCCGACCTCGATCACGGTCGTCGCGACGAGCACCTGCACCTCGCCGCGCCGGAACGCGTCCATCGTCGCGCGCCGGTCGGCGATCGGCATCTGCCCGTGCAGGTGGGCGACCGCGTACCCGCGCAGCTCGCCGTCGCGCAGGCGGGCGGCCTCGGACTCGGCGGCGGCCGCCTCGCGGTCGTCCTCGCTCTCGGATCACGAGCGGGCAGACGACGTAGGCCTGCCGGCCCTCGTCGAGCAGCCGGCGCATGCGCGCGAACACCTCGTCGCGACGGCTCGTCGGCAGGACGCGGGTCACGACCGGCGTGCGCCCCGGCGGCATCTCGTCGAGCACGGAGACGTCGAGATCGCCGTAGACGCGTGAGCGCGAGCGTGCGCGGGATCGGCGTCGCCGTCATCGTGCAGGACGTGCGGCGAGGTTTCCGAGCGACCTGTCCTCGAGCGCGCGCGCGCTGCTCGACGCCGAAGCGGTGCTGCTCGTCGACGACCGCCACCCGCAGCGTCCCGAACGCGACCTGGTCCTGGATCAGGGCGTGGGTGCCGACGACGACGAGCGGGCCGCCGCCCCCGACCTCGGCGATCGCCGCCCGGCGCTCGGCCGCGGGCGTCGCCCTGCATGAGCGCGATCACCCGCACGCCGAGCGGCACGAGCAGCTCGGAGAGGCCGATCAGGTGCTGCGTCGCGAGCGTCTCGGTGGGCGCCATCAGCGCTCCCTGGCCCCCGCTCTCGACGGCGCGCACCAGGGCGTGTGCCGCCACGGCCGTCTTGCCGGAGCCGACGTCGCCCTGCAGCAGGCGCCGCATCGGCCGGTCGCGGCCGACGTCGGCGTCGATCGCCGTGATCGCCCGGTCCTGGGCGCCGGTGAGCTCGAACGGCAGCGCCTCGCAGGTAGCGGGCGCAGAGCTCGCCCGGCGGCGGCAGCGGCAGCGCACGCGCGACCGCGTCGAACTGGGCGCGCGCGCTCGAGCATGCCGAGCTGGAGCAGGAAGAGCTCGTCGTAGGCGAGCCGCGCCTTTCCCTGCCCACGCCTGCTCCTGCGTCTCCGGGCGGTGCGCGGCGGTGAGCGCGTCGCGCCGCAGCGGCAGCGCGCGCCGCACCTTCGTGCGATCGGGCAGCGGGTCGACCTGGTCGCCCGCGTGCGCGAGCGCCTCGTCGGCGAGCGCCCGCAGCTGGCGGCTCGACACGCCCTCCGAGGCCGGATACACCGGGACGAGGCCGGCCGTGTGCAGGCCGCCCGAGTCGTCGTCGGCGCGCTCGTAGGACTTGGCCACGATCTCGGCGGCGATCGTCGGCCGGCGCTCGCCGCGGATCGAGAGCCGCATGCCCGGACGCAGCTGCTTGGCCAGGTAGCGCTGGTTGAACCAGATCACCACACCGGGCCCGGAGTCGTCGCGCACCGCCGCCTCGACGATGACGAGGTTGCGCCGCCGCGTCGGCCGCACCCGGACGCGCTCGACCGTGCAGATCACGGTCGCCTCCTCCCCCGGCGCCATCTCGGCCAGGGTGCGGGCCGAGCGGTAGTCCTCGTGCCGGAACGGCGTGTGCTCGAGCAGGTCGTCCACGGTCACGACCGGTCGCGGCCGCAGCGCGCGCAGGGCCGTCGCAAGCGGCTTTCGCGCCGTCGCCGGCTCGCGCAGATGGGCGGGCGACGGGGCCGAGCGCGGGCGCGGGAAGCCCCCGGCGGGCGGCTCCGAGCCCGCAAACCCCCTGATCAACGCTCCGCCATCACCAGCAGGCCGAGCGTCCCCGGGCCGCCGTGCGTGCCGACGACGGCGCCGAGCTCGCACACCCGCTCGATCTGCGCCCGCGGCCGCAGCCGCCGCACCGCCGCGGCCAGCCGCTCGACGCCCTCCGGATCGCCGGCGTGGGCGAGCGCGACCCGCGCGTCGGCGTCGGCCGCCGTGTTCGCGCACAGGAACCGGTCGAACTCGCGCAGCGCGCGGCCGCGGCCGCCGACGACGCGGCGGTAGAGGGCGATCTCGCCGTCGCGGAGCGTCAGCAGCGGGCGCAGGCCGACCATGTTGCCGGCCAGCTCGCGCGTGCGGCTGATGCGGCCGCCGCGGCGCAGGTACTCGAGCGTGTCGACGTAGATGACGAGCCGCAGGCGCTCGCGCGCGTCCGCCACCCACTCCGTCACCTCGTCCACCGTCGTGCCCGCCTCGAGCAGGCGCTGGACGCCGTCGGCCAGCATGCCCGTGCCGACGCTGACGGTGTGGCCGTCGAGCACCGTCACCCGGCCGCCCGCCTGGGGGTCCTCGGCGGCGATGCGCGCCGCCTGCACGCTCGCCGAGACGCGTGAGGAGACCGGCAGGACGATGATGTGCTCGTAGCCGGCCGAGCTGCTCGAACATGCGCAGGTAGGCGCCGGGCGACGGCGCGGCGGTCTGCGGGTGCGGGCCGCCGTTTCGCAGCCGCGCGTAGAACTGGCGCCGGCTCGATCCCGACCCAGTCCTCGAACTGCTCCTCGCCGAAGCGCACGATCAGCGGCACCATCCGCCAGTTCGGGTGGATCTGCTCCGGGTGCGGCAGGTCGGCGGTCGAGTCGAGCACGACGGCCGTGTTCTCGGCGGTCAGGCGATCGGAGCCGGTGCGGCCGCCGGGGAGGGCGACGAGCGCGGGCGCCGACCGCAGCCGCTCCTCGCGCTAGGCGGGTCTGCTCGTGCATGTTCGCGATCGCCACCCGGTCGATGCTGCCCATGGCGACCGCCCGCGTCAGGGCGGCGCCCGGATCGTCGGTGTGCAGGTGCACGCGGCACATCGGCGCCTCGCCGACGACGAGCAGGCAATCCCCCATCGCGAGCAGCTGCCCCTCGAGCCGGTCGCGGTCGATCGCGTCGCCCTCGAGCAGGAACGAGGTGCAGTAGCGGTACTCGGACTCCTCCTGGTGCACGGCCTCGAGGCTCAGCGGCCGCTCGATCGCCTCGAGCGGCGCATGGATGTGCTCGCCGCGCGCGCCGGCGACCGCGCCACGGCAGAACTCGACCAGGCCCGCGGCGCCGGCGTCGACCACGCCGGCCTCGCGCAGCACCGCGAGCATCGTCTGGGTGCGCACGACGCTCTCGGCCGCGGCGGCGAGCACCGCGTCGATGACGGTCTCGAGCTCCCCGCCCACCTGCGCCTCGGCCGCCTCGGCCATCTCCCGGATCACGGTCAGCATCGTGCCCTCGATCGGCACCTGGACGGGTCTGTAGGCGGCGTCGGAGGCCGAGCGCAGGGCGCGCGCGAGCGTGCTGGAGTCGAGCGTCCCGGCCGAGCCGACCACGTCGACGAACCCGCCCACGATCTGCGACAGGATCGCGCCGCTGTTGCCGCTCGCGCCCATCAGCACCGCGCGCTTGGCCGCGACGGCGACGGCCACCATCCCGTCGGCGGGCGCCGCCTCGAGCCCCGCCGCCAGCTCGCGGGCGGTCTCGGCCAGGTTCGATCCGGTGTCGCCGTCGGGCACCGGGTAGACGTTCAGGTCGTTCAGGTGGCCGCGGCTGGCCTCGACGGCCGCCGCCGCTCCGCGGGCCGCGGCCAGCGCGATCCGATGGGCATCGCTCATGCGGTGCGCTTCACACCCTGGATGTGGATCTGCAACGAGGACACGTCGAGCTCGGTCAGCTTCTCGACCTGGTACTTCACGCGGGAGCGGAGGTTGGCCGCGACCTCGGCCAGGTTCAGGCCGAACTCAACCACAACGTAGAGGTCGATTGCGAGCCCGTCGGCCTCCCGGCGCACGCTCACGCCCTGCGTCAGCCGGTCGCGGCTGAGCAGGCGGGCGACGCCGCCGCGCAGGCTCGTCGCCGCCATCCCGACCACGCCGTAGCACTCCAGGACCGTCAGACCGACGATCTGGGCGATCACCTCATCGGCGAACGAGACGGAGCCGGACGTGCCCGCTCTGGACGCCGATCCTGCGACGCTGACCGACGTGCGCACCATCACGAGATCAGACGCCTGTTCGGGGCCTGCGGTTGCGGCCTGCCGCCGATTTCTTCATCTATACTCCGCCGCCGATGTCCAGAGTATGCGCGATCTGTGCGAAGAAGCCGGGGTTCGGCCATAACCGCAGCCATTCGATGGTTGCGACCAAGCGCCGCTTCAACCCGAACCTGCAGCAGATCCGGATCGTGCTCGACGGCTCGCCGACGCGAGCCTACGTCTGCACCCGCTGCCTGAAGGGCGGCAAGGTGCAGAAGGCCGTGTGAGCAGCGCACCGCTGCGGCGAGCCGACCTCGACCCCGATCCCTTGCGCCAGTTCGCGGCCTGGTACAGCCAGGCCGGCGACGCGGTGCCGACGCCCGAGGCGGTCGTGCTGGCGACCGCGACGGCGGCCGGGGCGCCCGCCGCGCGGATGGTGCTGCTGAAGGGCTTCGACCAGCGCGGGTTCGTCTTCTACACGAACTACTTCAGCCGCAAGGGCCAGGAGATCGCCCAGAACCCGCGCGCCGCGATGCTCTTCCACTGGGTGCCGCTCGGCCGCCAGGTACGGATCGAGGGCACCGTCCACCGGGTCGACGCGGCCGAGTCGGACGCCTACTTCAAGACCCGCCCGCAGGGCAGCCGGCTGAGCGCGGCCGTCTCGCCGCAGAGCCGCCCGGTCGAGAGCCGCGCGGTGCTCGAGGACGCCGTCGCAGCGCTGGCGGCGCGGCACCCCGAAGGCGACGTACCCCGGCCCCAGGAATGGGGCGGCCTGCGCCTCGTTGCGTCGCAGTACGAGTTCTGGCAGCACGGCGACGACCGCCTGCACGACCGCTTCCGCTACCGCCGCGACGGCGACGGCTGGGTCGTCCAGCGCCTCGGGCCGTAGCCGCATGTCCCGACGACGGCTGTGGCACGTGTCGTCGAGCCTGAACCGGGAGTCGATCGCCGAGCATGGGCTCGACTGGCGGCGGATGACCATCACGACGGGCGTGGCGGCCAGCCCGGGGTTCTCCGGCCCATATGCGCCGGAGCTGGAGGCGGTGTTCCTCTGCCAGTGGCCGCATGACGTCGACTTCTTCGTCGGCTTCGGGCAGCACCCGCTGGTGGACGTATGGGAGGTGGACACCGCCGGGCTTGCGCTCGAGCCTGGCCCGGAGGGGTGGCTGGTCTGCCGGCAGGCGGTCGGGCCTGAGCGGGTGCGACTGGTGCACGCCGACGTGACCCCCGGGCAACGAGATCTCGTCGAGGACGCGTAGTTTGACGGCCCCGCGGACGGCTGCCAGGCAGAGAAGGTGAATAGCCGGTGCCTGGCACCGGTTATGCAGGTCCAAGCACCGCGCGCACGCCGGGCAACTGGCCGCCGAGGAGCGAGGCGGCCCGCGAGCAGTCCAAGCGGCAGTCGCGCGGCCGCTCCGGCGCGATCTCGGCGCTCCTCGCCGTCCGCAGATGGGCGCTCGGGCGGCCGTTGGCTGCGGCGACCAGGCACGCGAACTCGTGGCGGCTGACGCCGTCGGCTCCGGCGAGGTGCAGGGGGCCGGCAAAGCTCGTTGTGGCGAGGGTCAGCAGCGCTCCGGCCAGGTCGGTCACGCGCACCGGGCAGCGCAGCTCGTCGGTGAAGAAGGCCAGGTCGGCGTGGCCGTCGGCGACGGCGAGGATCCGGCGCTCGTGGCCCGAGAGCGACGCGCCGCCGTAGATCAGCGACGTGCGCACGACCGCGGCACCGGGATCCGCTTCCGCGACGGCCCGCTCGGCAGCGGCCTTGGCCTGCCCGTACGCGATGACCGGCTCGGGCATGTCGTCCTCGCGGTAGGGCCGCCCGGCCCGGCCGTCGAAGACCAGATCGGTCGAGAGATGCACGAGCCGCGCGCCGACCGCGGCTGCGGCGGCCGCCACGTGGGCAGACCCGTCGACGTTCGTCGTCCGCGCGTCCGGCCCGTCCTGCCGGTAGGCGGTGTGCACGATGCAGTCGGGCCGCAGCCCGGCGACGAGCGCCGCCACGGCGGCCCGGTCGCGCACGTCAAGCCGCACCGGCCCCGCGGCGGAGAAGCAGGTTCCGACCGCATGCCAGCCGGCGTCCGCCGCCCGGCGGACGACCTCCGCTCCCAGATACCCCGATCCGCCGGTGACGAGCAGCCGCGGAGGGCTCACATACGGCGGCCGCGCGGCAGCGCGCGCATGAGCTGCGCCATCTCGACGGCCGCGTCGGCCGCCTCCGCGCCCTTGTTGCCGTGCTGCCCGCCCGCGCGCTCGGCCGCCTGCTCGAGCGTGTCGGTCGTCAGCAGACCGAAGCTGACCGGCAGGCCGGTGTCGAGCGACGCCTGGATCACGCCGCGCGAGGCCTCGCTGCAGACGTACTCGAAGTGCGGCGTGCCTCCGCGCACGACGCATCCGAGCGCGACCACCGCCTGGTGGCCGCCCGCCTCGGCGAGCCGGCGGCAGGCGAGCGGCAGCTCCCACGCGCCCGGGGACGAGCACGACAGTGATCTGGTCACGCGCGATGCCGCGCTCCACCAGCCGCGCGACCGCGCCGTCGAGCAGCTTCTGGACGACGCCGGCGTTGTAACGCGAGGCGACCACCGCGACGGCCATCTCGGCCATCGGCGGCGCCATGATCCCGTGACACCCCTCGGGAACGGTGAGCGCGCCAGCGCCCTCGTCGCTCAACGGGGTCGCTCCGGGGTCTCGTCGTCAGGCAGCCGCAGGCCCTGGTGATGCAGGATGTGGCCCATCCGCTCTCGCTTCGTGCGCAGGTACTCGGCGTTGAACGTGTTCGGCTCCGCCTCGATCGGCAGGTGCTCCGTCACGGTCAGGCCGTAGCCGTCGAGTCCCTCGAGCTTGCGCGGGTTGTTGGTGAGCACGCGGATCGAGGTCAGTCCGAGGTCGGCCAGGATCTGGTAGCCGACGCTGTAGTCGCGCGAGTCGACCGGGAACCCGAGGTGGATGTTCGCGTCGACCGTGTCGTACCCGTGCTCCTGCAGCTCGTAGGCCCGCAGCTTGTTCAGCAGGCCGATCCCGCGGCCCTCCTGGGCAAGGTACAGGAGCACCCCGCAGCCATCCTGGGCGATCTGGGAGAGCGCCCGTTCGAGCTGCTCGCCGCAGTCGCACCGGAACGACCCGAACACGTCGCCCGTGAGGCACTCGGAGTGCACCCGCACGAGCACGTCGGACTTGCCGGCCACCTCGCCGCAGACGAGCGCGACGTGCTGCTGGCCGTCGGTCATCGACCGGTAGCCGTAGGCGTGGAACGGCCCGTACTTCGTCGGCATGTCGGCGACGGCGATGCGCTCCACCAGCCGCTCCGTCCGGCGCCGGTAGGCGACCAGGTCGGAGACGGTGATCATCTTGAGGCCGTGGCGGACGCAGTAGGCGGCCAGGTCGGGCACCCGCGCCATGGTGCCGTCGTCGTTCATGATCTCGCAGATCATCCCGGCGGGCGTGAGCCCGGCGAGGCGGGCGAGATCGACCGACGCCTCGGTCTGCCCCATGCGCTCGAGCACGCCGTAGCCGCGTGCGCGCAGCGGGAACACGTGCCCCGGCTGGACGAGGTCGCCGGCCTTCGTGGCGGGGTCGATCGCGACCCGGATCGTGTGGGCGCGATCCGCGGCGGAGATGCCCGTGGACACCCCGGTGCGCGCCTCGACCGAGACGGTGAAGGCGGTGCCGAGCGGCGTCTCGTTGTGGCTCGTCATCGGGTAGAGGCCGAGCGCGTCGCAGCGGCTCTCCTCGAGCGCCAGGCAGATCAGCCCGCGGGCGTGCGTGGCCATGAAGTTGACCGCGTCGGGCGTGACGTGCTCGGCGGCCATGCACAGGTCGCCCTCGTTCTCGCGGTCGGGCGAGTCGACGACCACCACCATCCGGCCCGCCTTGATCTCGGCGATCGCCTCCTCGACGGTGGCGAACGTCGAGGCGTCGATGCCGGGATATGCCTCCAGATATTCGGTGCGGATCGTCATGAGGGCTGGTTCGATGGTATCAGCGCGGCTGCACCCACCAGCTTCTCGACGTACTTGCCGACGAGGTCGGCCTCGAGGTTCACGCGCACGCCCGGACCGAGCTGACCGAGCGTCGTGACCGCGCGCGTGTGCGGGATGAGCGCGACCGCGAATGTCTCCGCATCGCAGGCGGTCACCGTGAGGCTGACGCCGGAGACGCACACCGACCCCTTCTCGATCACGTACCGCAGCACCGCCGCGGGCGCGGCGAACGTGACCCGCACGCCGTCGCCGTCCGGCTCCGCCGCGGCAACCGTACCGACGCCGTCGACGTGCCCCTGCACGATGTGACCCCCGAGCCGGTCGCTCATGCGCATGGCGGGCTCGACGTTCACCCGGTCGCCCGCCGCGCGGTCGCCGAGGGTCGTTCGCCGCAGGGTCTCGGCGACGGCCTCGAACGACATCACCCCGGCGTCGATGGCGACGGCCGTGAGGCAGCAGCCGTCGAGCGACACCGAGTCGCCCACCCGGCACCCCGCCGCCGTCTCCGGGGCGGCCACCCGCAGCCCTGCGCCGGCGGCCGTGGCCGCGATCGCCTCGACGGTGCCGATCTCGCTGACGATGCCGGTGAAGATGTGCTCAGGGCTCCTGAAGCTCGCTCACGCTCAGGATATCCGGCCCCGATGAGGCGACACTCACCGGCTCGGGCAGCGCCACCGGGCGGGTGAAGAGGCCCGGGCCCTGGCCGAGCTCGATCGGCGCGGTGAAGAGCATCACCCGGTCGATCAGGCCGGCATCGAGGAAGGCCGTCGCGAGCGTGGCCCCGCCCTCGAGCAGGAGCGCGGAGATCCGCCGCCCGCCGAGCTCGGCGAGCGCCTCGGCGATGCCGGCGACCGCCAGCAGCTCGACCCCCGGGGCCGCGATCGCCGCCGCACCGGGCGCGCACACGACGAGCACCGGCGCCGAGTCGTCCGCCGTGCGGACGAGCTGCGACCGCAGCGGCAGCCGCGCCGTGCGGTCGAACACGACCCGCAGCGGCTGGCGCTCCGCGGGCGGGTCGACGTCGCGGGCGGTCAGCAGGGGGTCGTCGGCGAGCGCGGTCCCGATGCCGACCCCCACAGCGCCCATCTGCGCCCGCAGCTCGTGGACGCGCGCGCGGCTCTGCGGCGAGGAGATCCAGCGCGGGCCGGCCGGCGACGCCGTGCGGCCGTCGCTGCTCACCGCGGCCTTGTAGGTCACGTGCGGGCGGCCGTGCAGCGCGAGCGAGAGCCACCATGCGTTCTGGCGGCGGGCGGCCACCTCGACGTCGCCGCCAGCGACATCGACGCCGATCCCGGCCGCGCGCAGCCGCGCGACCCCGGCGCCGTTCACCTTCTCGGTGGGGTCGATCATCGCCGTCACGACCCGGCTCACCCCGGCCGCGATCAGTGCGTCCGCGCACGGCGGGGTGCGGCCGTGGTGGCTGCACGGCTCGAGATTCACGTAAACCGTCGCGCCGCGGGCGTCCCCGGCCGCGCGCAGGGCCGCCACCTCGGCGTGGTCGCCGCCCGGGCGCTCGTGCCAGCCCTCGCCCACGACCGCGCCGTCGCGCACCACCACGGCCCCGACCACCGGGTTGGGTGCCGCCGTGCGCCGGCCGCGCTCGGCGAGCTCGGCGCACCGCTCCAGGTGGGCGCGGTCCGCCGCGTCGATCACGAGGCCGTGCGCGCGCCGGCGACCGCGACCCGGTCGACCAGACCGCGATAGGCGTCCGCGGGGCTCGCCGCCCCGAAGATCGCCGACCCGGCGACGAGGATGTTCGCGCCGGCGTCGTGGGCGGCGGCGATCGTGGCCTCGTGGATGCCGCCGTCGACCTCGACGGCGACCCCGTCGCGCTCGGCGACCAGGGCGCGCATCCGCGGCAGCCGGTCGAGCGTGGCGGGGATGAACTTCTGGCCGCCCCAGCCCGGGTTCACGCTCATGCACAGGAGCACGTCGGCATAGCGGGCCGCCTCGGCGATCGCCTCGACCGGCGTGCCCGGGTTCAGGGTGACACCGGCCCGGCAGCCGAGGTCGTGGATCATCTGCAGCGTGTAGTGAAGGTGCGGGCAGGTCTCGACGTGCACGGTGATGCTGTCGGCGCCCGCCTCGGCGAACTGGGCCAGGTGGCGCTCGGGCTGCTCGATCATCAGGTGCACGTCGGCGAAGCCGTCGTGGTCGCGGATGACGCCGGCCACGTCGGCGAGCATCTTCGGCCCGAAGGTGATCACCGGCACGAAGTGGCCGTCCATCACGTCGACATGGATCACCCGCGCGCCGGCGTCCATCACCTCGGCCACCTGCTCGCGGACGCGGCCGAAGTCGGAGGAGAGGATCGATGGTGCGACCCGCACGTCTTGCGGCCACGAGCGCATCTGCGCGACTCTAGACGATGGCAACGTAGAAGCCGTCGGTGCCGTCGCGGTGGGGCAGCGTCTGGCGGCCACCGGGGACGACGTCGGCGCACTCGGCCCGCCGGATCGTGCACACCGAGTACACCATGCGGCCGCCGGGGGCGAGCAGGCCGCGGGCGTGGGCGAGCATGCGCCGCTGCAGGCCGGCCACCTCCTCGGCGTCGGCGAGCGAGCGCCGCCAGCGCGCATCGGGCCTCCCTGCGAGCACGCCGAGGCCGGAGCAGGGCGGGTCGAGCAGGATGCGGTCGAAGCCGCCCTCGCCGAACTCGAGCGCGTCGGCGACCACCACCTCGGCGCACGAGGCGCCCTGGCTCGCGAGCGTGCGCCCGAGCGCCTCGGCCCGGCCCGGGTGGCGCTCCACGCACACCAGGCGGCCGCGGTCGGCCATCATCGCGGCGAGCTGCCCGGCCTTCCCGCCGGGCGCGGAGCAGAGGTCGAGCACGCGCATGCCCGGCTCGGGGGCGAGCGCCCGCGCGGCGAGCATCGAGCCGCGCGACTGCGGCCAGATCAGGCCCTCGCGCAGCTCGCGGCTCGCCGCGACGTCGAAGGCGGCGTCGAGCACGAGCGCCTCCGGGAGCTCCGGATCGCCGTGGGCCGGCACGCCGAGATCGAGATCCCCGGCCCGCAGCGCGTTCACGCGCACGCAGAGCTCGGGCGGCTCGTTCTGGGCGGCCATGAGCGCCTCCGACTCGGCATCCCCGAGCATCGCCGCCCACTCCGCCGCGATCCAGTCGGGGTAGGAGTGCCGCAGGGGCGGCGGCAGTGTGTCCACCCACCGGGCCCGGCGTCGGCCACACGGCGCATGACGGCGTTCGCGAGGCCGGCCGTGTGGCGGCCGGCGACGGCCTTGGCCAGCTCGACCGTCTCGTTCACCGCCGCGCGGGCCGGGATCGCCGAGGCGAAGAGCAGCTGGTAGGCACCCACGCGCAGGGCCGCGCGCAAGGTCGGCTGCAGGTCGTCCGGCGGGCGCGCCGCGAGCGTCTCCATCGCGTGGTCGAGCGTGCGCACGCGCTGCACCGTGCCGTAGGCCAGGCGCATGGCCAGGCGGCGGTCGCGCTCGTCCAGGTGGGCACGGTCGGCCTCGGGCGGGAAGGCGCGATCGGCGTAGGCGCCCTCCTCGAACGTGCGCCGCACGACCTCGTAGGCGACCCGGCGTGCGCTCACGAGGCCCGCGCAGGCGGCGAGCGCAGGCCGCGCAGGTACTCGCCCGCGGCCATCCGCCGCTTGCCCGCCGGCTGCAGGTCGAGCACCTCCACCCACCCGTCTCGGCAGGCGATGCGAAGCGACGCACCGTCGGCCGACGCGGCGCCGGGCGCCGCAGTGCCGGTGCCGGGTGCGGCCCGCGCCCGCCACACGGTGAGCGCCACGCCGTCGAGATCGGTGCGGGCGCCGATGTGCGGCGCGAGGCCGCGCACCTGGTTCACGATCCGGGCCGCAGGCAGAGCCCAGTCGATGCGGCGGTCGTCCGGCCCGATCCGGGCTGCGTAGGTCGTCTCGCCCGTCTGCTCGCGGCCCGTGGTGTGGCCGCGCAGCGCCTCGGCAAGCAGGGGCACGCCCAGGGCGAGTGCACGGTCGGCGACCGCGCCGGCGTCGTCCTCCGGGCCGATCGGGAAGGCCTCGAGACCGTGGATCGGCCCGGCGTCGAGCTCGGCGACGAGGTCGATCACGGCCGCGGCCGTCTCGGTGTCGCCCGCCATCACCGCCCGCTCGATCGGCGCGGCGCCGCGCCAGCGCGGCAGCAGCGACGGGTGCAGGTTGAAGAGCGAGTAGCCGCCCAGAAGCGGCGGGCGCAGCATCTGGCCGAACGCGACCACCGCGCCGACGTCGGCTTCGGGCGGATCGGCGCTGGCCCGCTCGGTCTGGGTCAGCGGCAGGCCGAGCGCGGTTGCCGTCACGGCGACGGGCGGCGGCGCGCTGCGGCGTCCGCGGCCTGCCGGCCGGTCGGGCTGCGTGACCACCCTGACGATCTGGATGCCGTCCTCGCGGACGAGCCGCTCGAGCGCGCCGGCCCCGAAGGCCGACGTGCCGAAGAACGCAACCCTCACGCCTTCAGGCGCAGCTCCTTGAGAGCCGCGCGGCGATCGTCCTTCGGCGCCCGGTCGATGATGAGGATGCCGTCGAGGTGGTCGAGCTCGTGCTGGATCACGCGCGCCTCGAGGCCCTCCGCCTCGACCTCGATCGGCGCGCCGGCCTCGTCGAGACCGCGGGCGACGACGCGGACGTGGCGGTCGACCGGGACGGTGACCTCTCCGCCGAGCAGCGACAGGCAGCCCTCGGTGTCGGACTCCATCTCGTCGGAGGTCTCGCTGAGCTCCGGGTTGATGAGGACGTGCACCGGGTCGTCCGCGCCCGAGCGGTACACGAACACGCGCTGGAGCACCCCGATCTGGGGCGCGGCGAGGCCGACGCCGTGCGAGCGGCGCATGATGTCGGCCATGCGCTCGACGAGGCTGCGGACGTCGTCGTCGACGTCCGCGATTACCGTCGCGGGCACACGCAGCGCCGGGTCGGGGTACTGGCGCACGAGCCGCATCGCCATCGCGTGGTGCTCGCGGCGCTCGCGCTCCCTGCGCCGCTCCCGCTCGGCCTCCTCCGCGGGGTCGAGCTCCGGCTCGAGCTCCGGCTCCTCGACCACGGCTTCTGCTTCGACGTCGTCCATGTCCGCCGGAATGCTACCGATGCGTCTTCGCCACGGCGATGTCGGCCGTCGGCACCACCGCCGCGTAGCCGTCTGCGATCGCCGCCAGGAACGCCGCGTGGACGTCGGCGGCGGGGATCGAGCGGCCGCCGAACTCGAGCGGCATCGTCGCGCAGGCGTCGTGAACGAGGGTCGTGTCGAAGCCGAGGTCGACCGCCGCGCGGACGGTCGCATCGACGCACATCGAGGTCATCATGCCGCACACGACGAGGCTGCCCACGCCCGCGTCGCGCAGATGCCCCTCGAGCGGCGTGTCGAGGAAGCTGTTCGGATTGGCCTTCTGGAACACGGTCTCGCCGGCGGCGGGCCGCACCGACTCGTGGATCTCGAATCCCGGGGTGCCCGGGGCGAGGTAGGCGGCGTCGGGCGCGTCCCACACGTGCTGGATGTGGACGACGGGCTCGCCCGATGCGCGAAACGCGTCGAGCAGCTCCCGCGCGTGGCCGGCGGCCTGCTCGGGGCCTTCGAGCGGGTTGCGGCCGCCGGGGAAGTAGTCGTTCTGGATGTCGACGATCACAAGGGCTCTGGTCATGCCGCGCACCCTATCCTGAATACACGGGGTCTGACCCCGTCTATTCAGCCGAACGACTGGGGGTCGACGTCGACCACGGCCGTCGCGCCCGCCTTGCGCAGGTCGGGGGCGAGATCGCGCAGGAGGCCGCGCAGCACGGCGGCGGCGCGGCCGGCCCGGGTCGTCTTGATGAGCACGTGGCTGCGGCTGCGGTCGCGCAGCCGCTGCAGGGGGGCAGGGCCGAGCAGGATGTCGCCATCGAGCGCCGGCGCGGCCGCCGCGGCGATCGTCCCGGCGACGTCGCTCGCAAGCGCCGCCGACTCGCCCGCCGCCAGCACGCGCACGAGCCGGCGAAACGGCGGATAGGCGAGGTCGCGGCGGCGGTCGAGCTCGCCCTCCACGAACTCCGCCACGGCGTGCCGGGCGGCGAGCACGATCGGCCGCAGCTCCGGGCTCCACGTCTGGATGAGGACGCGGCCGCGCGGGTCGCCCGGCCGGCCGGGGCGGCCGGCGAGCTGCGTGAGGAGGCCGAACGTGCGCTCCTCGGCGCGGAAGTCGGGGATCGCGAGCCCGAGGTCGGCGTCGAGCACCGCCGCGAGCGACACGCCCGGCATGTCGTGGCCCTTGGCCACGAGCTGCGTTCCGACCAGGACCGCGGCAGCTCGCCCGCCGGAAGGCGCGCAGCGTCGCCTCGGGCTCGCCGGTGCGCGCGGCGACGTCGGCGTCCAGGCGCATCACCTCGACGCGCGGGAAGCGTGTCCGCAGCTCGTCCTCGACCCGCGTCGTGCCGGCGCCCAGGTGGGCCAGGTCGACCGAGCCGCAGGTCGAGCACGCACGCGGCAGCGGCTCGGCGGCGCCGCAGTGGTGGCAGACGAGCCGGCGGCCGTGCAGCACGAGCGAGACGTCGCAGCGGGCACAGCGCCAGGTGCGGCCGCAGGTGCGGCAGTGGATCGCCGACGCCGCGCCGCGGCGGTTCTGCAGCAGGATCGCGCGCCCGCCGCGGTCGTCGAGGGCAGCGAGCGCGTCGATCAGCGGCCGCGTCAGGGGATAGCCTCCGTCGGCGCGCAGGTCGACGATGTCGACCGCAGGCAGCGGGCCGCCGACGCGGGTCGCGAGCGTCACCCTGCGGGGGATGCCGTGCCATGACTCGGGCCGCGGGGTCGCGCTCCCGTACACGACGACGGCCGACTGCAGCCGCCCGCGCTTGGCGGCCACGCGCCGGGCGTCGTAGCGAGGATCGGCCTCGTGCTTGTAGGAGGCGTCGTGCTCCTCGTCGACGACGATCACGCCCAGGTCGGGTACGGCCGCGAAGATCGCCGACCGGGCGCCGACGACGACGCGCGCCTCGCCCGCGGCGATGCGGGCGTGCTCGGCGCCGCGCCGGGTCGGGGAGATGCCGCTGTGGAGGACGGCGACCGTGTGACCGAAGCGGGCGGTGAAGCGCGCGGCGGTCTGCGGCGTGAGCGCGATCTCCGGCACGAGCACGATCGCGCCCCGCCCGCGCTCCAGGGCGGCATCGATCGCGCGCAGGTAGACCTCGGTCTTGCCCGACCCCGTGACGCCGTGCACGAGGACGTCGCCGCCGCCGGCCGCAAGCGCCTCGGCGCAGGCGCCCACGGCCGCCTCCTGATCCGGCGTGAGCGTCACGCGCACGTCGTCGGCCGAGGCGCGCGGGGCCGGGTCGAGGGCGACCAGCCCGCGCGCGGCCATCCGCCGCACCGTCTCGCGCGTCGTCCCGGCCGCTGCGACCAGGTCGGACAGCGGCAGCGGCGCCAGGCCGACATGTTCGAGCACCTCGGCCTGTCGCGGCGTGGCGCCCTCCATGCTCACGAGCCGCACCCAGGGATCGGGTGCCCGCACCCCCGCGGCCGGCGGGATGACCAGGGCGACGGCCCGCGGCAACGTCGAGGCGTACGTGGCGGCGATCCACTCGGCGAGGGCGAGCAGCGGCTCGGAGACCGCGCCGTCGATGCGCACCACCTCCTTCAGGCCCTCCTCCTCCCCCGCGCGCACCTCGGTCACGATCCCGCGCACCGTCCGCGGCCCGAGCTCGACCTCCACCAGGGCGCCGCGCGCGATCGCGCCGGCCATCGCGGCGGGCACGGCGTAGTCGAACGCGTGGTCGACGGCGCGGGCGGTGACCAGCGGATGCACCCGAGCGATCACGACCTGGTCGTGAAGTCGACCACGACCGGGACGCCCTCGAGGCCCAGCCGGCGGCGCAGCTGGTTCTCGACGAAGTAGCCGTAGTCGCGGGTGACGAGCCCACGGTCGTTCGTGACGATCCGGAAGCGCGGCGGGCGCGTCCGGTACTGCGTGGCGTACAGCATGTTCAGGCTCCGCCGGCCCTGGCGGGGCGGCTCGCGCATCGCGGAGATCTCGGCCATGGCCCGGTTCAGCTGCCCGGTCGGCACCCGCGAGGTGTAGCGCTCGAAGAGCTCCTCGATCGCGTCGAGCAGCTTCTCGACGTTTCGGCCCGTGAGCGCGGACGAGGTGACGATCGCCGGCCGCTGGCGCAGCTTCCCGCCCAGGCGCTCGGCCACGTCCTCGACGGTCGTCTCGGCGATGTCCCACTTCGAGAGTACGACGAGCGTCGCGCAGCCCGCCTTGCGGGCCTCGTCGGCCACGGCCAGGTCGCCCTCCACGAGGCCCTCGGACGAGTCGATCAGGACGAGCGCCACGTCGGCGCGCTCGGCCGCGGCCAGGGCGCGCACCTCGCTGTAGTACTCCACGCCCTGGCGATGCTTGCGCTTGCGCCGCAGGCCGGCGGTGTCGATCAGACGGAACCGGCGCTCGCCACGCTGAAACGGCGTGTCGATGGCGTCGCGGGTCGTCCCGGGCTGCTCCGACACGATCACGCGCGGCCGGCCGAGGATGGCATTCAGGAGCGACGACTTGCCGACGTTCGGGCGGCCGAGGATGGCGACGGCGATCTCGTCGGCCCCGTCGTCGACCGGGCGGCCGCCGCCCTCGACGGCGTCCAGCCGTTCGACGAGCGCGTCGAGCAGCTCGCCGGTGCCGCGGCCGTGCAGCGCCGAGACCGGGATCGGCTCGCCGAGGCCGAGCCGGTGCAGGTCGAGCGCGGCCGTCTCGTGGGCGGCGTCGTCCACCTTGTTCGCGACCACGATCACGGGCCGGTGGGAGCGGCGCAGGATCTGGGCGATCTCCTCGTCCCCCGCCGCGAGGCCGGCGCGGGCGTCGATCACGACCGCGACGACGTCGGCCTCCTCGACAGCCCGGCGGGCCTGGGCGGCGACCTGCGCCTGCATGGGCGAGTCGTCGCCGACGTCGACGCCGCCGGTGTCGATCAGCACGAACGAGCGGCCGCGCCAGTCGCAGGCCATCTCGTTGCGGTCGCGGGTCACGCCCGGACGCTCGTCGACGACCGCGTGCCGCGAGGACGTGAGCCGGTTCACGAGCGTCGACTTGCCCGCGTTCGGGAACCCGACGACGGCGACGACGCCGACCCGCTCCGCGCTCGCGCTCATCCGAACCGCTCGTACATGGCGCGGATCTCGGCCATGAGCTCGTCGGCCGTCTCGCGGTAGGCCTGCGCGGGCCGCCGGTCGCCGCGCTCGTACCGGCGCGGCGCTCCGAAGGCGATGTGCACCGCGCGTCCCGGGCGCCAGTCGCGCGTGCCGCGGATCGCGACCGGGACGACGGGCACGTCCTCGACCACGGCGCAGCGGCCCGCGCCGGCCTTCGCGCCCTCGAGCTCCGCCTGGCGGTGGCCCTGGATGAAGATGCCGACGGCGCCGCCCGCCGCGAGCGTGTCGTGCACCGTGCGCAGCGCGTCGCGATCGGCCTCGCCGCGGCGCACCGGGAAGGCGCCGCCCCACGCGATGATCGGCCCGAGGACCGGGACGCGGAAGAGCTCGGACTTGGCCATGTAGCGGATCGTGCGCGGCTGCACCTGGCCGACGGCCGGGATGTCCCACCACGACCCGTGGTTGGAGACGAGCAGCACCGGCCCGGTCGCCGGGACGTTCTCGACGCCCTGCACGCGCGGCCGCAGCAGGACGCGCACGACCGTCCCGAGCACGAGGCGCAGCACCCGCCACGAGCTGTCGTAGCCGGCGAGCTCCGCCGCGGTCACGACGCCGCCTCGACGAGCGCAAGGACGCGGTCGACCGCCTCGGCGACCGTCAGCGCGGACGTGTCGATCGTGTGCGCGTCCGGCGCGGGTGCGAGCTGCTCGGCGTCGCCCCTGTCGCGGGCGGCGATGGTCGCCGAGACCTCCGCCGCGCCCAGCCCGAGGTCGGCGGCGCGCCGGTCTGCGCGCGCCTCGATCGACGCCGTCAGGTACACCTTCACGTCGGCGTCGGGGCACACGCGGGTGCCGGTGTCGCGCCCCTCGAGCACCGCGTCGCGGGCAAGCGCGCGCTGCCGCGCCCGCATCCGCTCGCGCACCTCGGGGTGGCGCGAGACCGCGCTCACCCGCGCCGAGACCGCCTCGCTGCGCAGGTCGACCGGTGCGGTGCGGCGGCGTCCCGACGAGCGCGGCCAGCGCATCTGCATCGTCCGGGTCGACGCCGTGCTCCATCGCCGCGGCGGTCAGCTCGCGGTACATCGAGCCGGTGTCGACGTAGGCGTAGCCGAGGCGCTCGGCGACCGCCCGCGCCACCGTGCTCTTGCCGGCGCCGGCGGGCCCGTCGATCGTGATCACCACACGCGCCTCACGCCGTCACTCCGGCCAGGCGCTCCGAGAAGTCGGGGAAGCTCACGCCGAGCGCGTCCGATCCGTGCACGGCGACGCCGTGCTGCGAGCACACGCCGGCGACCGCGCCGAGCATCGCCACGCGGTGGTCGCCGGCGGCGTCGACGCTGCCGCCCCGCAGCCGCGACGGCACGCCGCGGATGCGAAAGCCGTCGTCGAGCGCCTCGACGTGGCCGCCGACCGCGTTCAGCGCCTCGGCCACGGTCGCGATCCGGTCGGACTCCTTCACGCGCAGCTCCCCCGCGCCGCGGATCACGGTGACCCCGTGGGCGAAGCAGGCCGAGCAGCGCCACCAGCGGCAGCTCGTCGATCAGCGCCGGCACGAGCTCGGGCTCGACCTCGGTGGCGACCAGCTCGGCCGGGCGCACCTCGATGTCGGCGACCGGCTCGGCGCCGGCGAGGCGGCGGTTGAAGAGGCCGACGCGCGCGCCCATCCGCTCCATGCACGGTGAGCAGGCCGGTGCGGGTCGGGTTGATCCCGACGCCGCGCAGCGTGAGGCCGCGAGCCGTGCACGATGGTGGCCGCGACCACGAACGGCGCCGCCGACGAGAAGTCGCCGGGCACGTCGCACCTCGTCCAGGTGCAGGCTCGCGACCGGCGAGACGGCGACGCGGCCCGGGCGGCGATCGACGGGCGCCCCGGCCTGGCGCAGCATGCGCTCGGTGTGGTCGCGCGTGGCGACCGGCTCCTCGACGACCGTCATGCCGTGGTCGGCGAAGAGGCCGGCCAGGAGCACGCACGACTTCACCTGGGCCGAGGCGACCGGGCAGCCGGTAGGTGATCGGCGCGACGGCTCGCCGTCACCTCCATGCGCACCGGCGGGCAGCCGTCGGTCGTCTCGAGGGCGACGCCCATCTCGGCCAGCGGGCCCGCGATGCGGCCCATCGGCCGGCGGCGGATGCTCGCGTCGCCGTCGAGCACGAACTCGCCGGTCTGGCCGGCGAGCACCCCGGGCAGGAGCCGCATCAGCGTGCCGGCGTTGCTGGACGTCGATGCGGTCCGCGGGCGCGCGCAGCCCGCGCAGGCCGACGCCGTGCACGCGCAGCGCGTCGCGGCGCGAGCTGCTCGACCTCGACGCCGAGCGACGCGCATCGCCGCCACGGTCGCCATCGTGTCGGCCGAGGCGCCGAACCCGGACACCTCGACCGGGCCGTCGCAGAGCGCGCGAGATCAGCACCGAGCGGTGGCTGATCGACTTGTCGCCGGGCACGCTCAGCTCGCCGGAGATCGCGCCGGCGGGCGCGAAGCGCGACTCCGTCGCGCGCTCACGGCTCCACCGCCGCGGTCGCGACGGCGCCGTAGCCCTGCGCGTCCAGCAGGTCGACGGCCCGCTGCGCCTGCTCCTCGCCGGCCACGAGCACGACGACCGTGCCGCCGACGTCGGCCGACATGTGGTGGAGCTCGAAGTCCTCGATGTTGATGCCCTCGGCGCCGAGCGCCTGCGTGATCCCGGAGAGCACGCCGGGCCGGTCGGGCACGTGCACGCGCACGCGGTAGAGCTCCTCGGGCACGGCCGGGTAGGCGCGCCTGCAGCGAGCCGGCGGCGGTTGCCGGAGGCCTCGGCCACCCAGCGGGCGACGAAGCCGGCGTCGTCGCGCTCGAGCGCGCGCGTGAGCTCGTCGATGCGGCGGCTGTGCTCGCGCAGCCCGTCGAGCAGCGCGTCGCGGTTGTCGAGGAAGATGTCCACCCAGATGCGGGCGTTCGCGCCGGCCACGCGGGTCATGTCGCGGAACGAGCCGCCGACCGCGGCGAGCGGGTCGTGGCCGTCGACGCGGCCCGCCCCGGCCTGGTTCATCAGCACGTTCGCGATCGCGTGCGGCAGATGGCTCGTGAGCGCGACCAGGCGGTCGTGCGCGTCGGGGTCGATCGCCACCGGCCGCGCGCCGAGCCCGGCGACGAACGTGTGCAGGCGCGCGATGGCAGACGGGATCGGTCGCCGCGACCGGCGTCAGGAACCAGGTCGCGCCCGCGAACATGTCGGCGCGGGCGTGGCGCACGCCGCGCGCCTCCGACCCGCACACCGGGTGGCCGCCGACGAAGCGCCCGCTCGCGCCGGCCGCGGCCATCAGCCGCGCCTTCGTCGAGCCGACGTCGGAGACCGCGCAGCCCGGGCCCGTCGCCTCGAGCGTGCGCGCCACGAGCTCGGGCAGCCGCGCGACCGGGCCGCACACGACGGCGAGGTCGGCGTCGGCGACGGCGGCCTCGATCGAGCCCTCGACGCGGGCGGCCGCGCCGCGCTCGAGCCCGGCCGCGGCCGCGTCGGGATCGGGGTCGAACGCGACCACCTCGTCGCCGCGCGCTGCGGCGGCCAGGCCGACCGAGCCGCCGATCAGGCCGAGGCCGACGACGGCGACTCGCATCAGGTCACTCCCCCACCCGGCGCCGGGGCCGGCTGCTCCGACCGCATGAGCTCGGCCAGGCGGAACGCCAGGTCGAGCGACTGGCGCGCGTTCAGGCGCGGGTCGCACAGCGTGTGGTAGCGGACGCTCAGCTGATCCTCGAGCACCGAGTCGGCCCCGCCGAGGCACTCGGTCACGTCCTCGCCGGTGAACTCGAGATGGACGCCGCCGGGCCAGACGCCGCACTCGCGGCAGACGGCGAAGAAGCCCGCCGATCTCGGCCATGATGTCCTCGAACCGGCGCGTCTTGTAGCCGGACGGAGTGCGGAAGACGTTCGCGTGCATCGGATCGCACGCCCACACGACCGGGTGGCCGGCCTCGGTCACGGCCTGCACGATCGGCGGCAGCGCGTCGGCCACCCGGGCCGCGCCCATGCGGCAGATCAGGGTGAGCCGGCCGGGCGTGCGGTCGGGGTCGAGCCGCTCGCACAGGTCGAGCACGTCGGCCGGCGTCGCGGTCGGGCCGATCTTGCAGCCGAGCGGGTTGCCGACGCCGGCGAAGAACTCGGCGTGGGCGCCGTCGGGCGCGCGCGTGCGCTCGCCGACCCACAGCATGTGCGCCGAGCAGTCGTACCAGCGCCCGGTGAGCGAGTCGCGCCGGGTCAGCGCCTCCTCGTAGTCGAGCAGGATGCCCTCGTGGCTCGTCCACACGTCCACCTCGTGCAGCGCGCCGCTCCCGCTCGAGGTCGATCCCGCAGGCGGCCATGAACGCGAGCGCGCGCTCGATCTCGGACGCGATCCGCTCGTAGCGGCGCCCCTCGGGCGAGCTGGCGACGAACTCCTGGTTCCACAGGTGCACCTTGGTCAGGTCGGCGAAGCCGCCCTTCGTGAACGCGCGCAGCAGGTTCAGCGTCGCGGCCGACTGGTGGTAGCCCTGCACCATCCGCTCGGGATCCGGGCGTGCGGGCCGCGACGCGTGGGCGCGTCGTCGTGCACCATGTGGCCGCGGAAGCTGGGCAGCTCGACGCCGTCCACCACCTCGACCGGCGACGAGCGGGGCTTCGTGAACTGGCCGGCGATGCGCCCCACCTTCGCCACCGGCAGCATGGCGCCGTAGGTCAGCACCGCGGCCATCTGCAGCATGATCTTCAGCTTCTCGCGGATGGTCACGGCCGAGAAGTCGCCGAACGACTCGGCGCAGTCGCCCGCCTGGAGCAGGAACCCGCGCCCGGCGGCCACCTCGGCCAGGGTCGCCTGCAGGTTGCGCGCCTCGCCGGCGAACACGAGCGGCGGCATGCCGAGCAGCCGTTCGCGCACGTCGCGGGCGTGCTCGGCGTCGGGCCACTCCGGCTGCTGCTCGGCCGGGATCGAGCGCCACGACGACGGAGACCAGGTGGACGGAGGGGCTGCCATTTGCGTCGCATGTTACCGATGCCCATGCTGCCGAAGTCCCGCTCTTGCGTTGGCTACAGTGGCCGCACCCATGACCCGAGTCTTCTCCGGCATCCAGCCCACGGGCCAGAAGCATCTGGGCAACTACATCGGTGCGATCCGCCACTACGTCAGCGACCAGAGCCTGGGCGAGGCGTTCTACTGCATCGTCGACCTGCACTCGATCTCGGTGCCCTACGACGCGGCGACGCTGGCCGAGAACACGCTCGACACCGCCGCCACGCTGCTCGGCGCCGGCCTCGAGCCCGACCGCTGCACGCTCTTCGTGCAGAGCCACGTGCCGCAGCACTCCGAGGGTGCCTGGCTGCTCGGCTCGGTGGCGAGCTTCGGCGAGCTGCAGCGGATGACGCAGTTCAAGGACAAGAGCGAGGGGCGCGAGTCGGTGTCGGTCGACCTCTTCACCTATCCCGTGCTCCAGGCGGCGGACATCCTGCTCTACCAGACCGACCGCGTCCCGGTGGGCGACGACCAGCGCCAGCACCTCGAGCTGTCGCGCAACATCGCCCAGCGCTTCAACTCGCGCTACGGCGAGACGCTGCGGCTCCCCGAGGCGGCCATCCCGAGCACCGGCGGGCGGGTGATGGACCTGCAGGAGCCGACGCGCAAGATGTCGACGACGGGCGGCACGCCGCAGGGCACGGTGCTCGTGGTCGACCCGCCCGAGGTGGTGGCGAAGAAGGTGCGCTCCGCCGTGACCGACTCGGGCCGCGAGGTGCGCCGGGGCGAGGGCAAGGAGGGGATCGCGAACCTGATCGAGATCTTCGGCGTCGCGACCGGCCGCAGTCCCGACGCAGATCGAGGCCGCCTACGACGGGTCGGGCTACGGCCAGTTCAAGACCGACGTCGCCGACGCGGTCGTCGAGTACCTGCGGCCGGTGCGCGAGCGCTACCTCGAGCTGCGCGCCGACCCGGCCCACCTGCGCGCGGTGCTCGCCGCGGGCGCCGAGCGGGCCGAGTCCGTGGCCGCCGAGACCATCGCGCGCATGAAGGAGCGGATGGGCTTCGTGCCGCGGGGCTGACCGAAGACCGACCTCAGCCGGTTTGCGCGTACTTGACGATCCGGTTGTGTCCCGTGTCGACCACGATCAGCCTGTTGCCCGGCGCCGCCGCGACGCCTTCCGGGTCGCGGAGCTGCCTCGCGCCCCATTTCGCCAGGAATGCGCCCGTTGCGGAGAACTGCACGATCCGGTTGTGGCCGCTGTCAGCGACCACGATCCGGCCGGCGGTGTCGACCGCGATGCCCTTGGGGCTACGGAGGAGCCGCCGACCCCAGGCTCCCAGTGGGCGCGAGTCCGTCGAACTTGTCCACCCGGTTGTTGCCGTTGTCGGTCACGAACGCCCGACCGCCGCGATTCGAGACGATGGAGTCCGGCCCGTCGAACTGCCCGTTTCCCGTTCCGGCGATCCCCGCCCGGCAGCCGCCCCCGCGCCGCGTGCACTGCTCGGGCTGCGGCTGGCCGCTGGCGACTCCCCACCCCCACATCAGGCGGAACGTCCCGCTCGCCAGGAACCGCTGCATGCGCTCGTTCGCCTCGTCGACCACGAGGACCGCGCCAAGGGGCGTGATGGCGACACCGAGCGGATGTGAGAGCTGGCCTCCGGCCGAGCCGGTCGAGCCCCACTTCCCGATGAACGTCCCCGTGTTCGAGAACCGCTCGACCCGGTCGTTGTTCGGATCCGTCACGTAGACGTCGCCGCCCTGGCCGACCGCGATGCCGTACGGCACGTCGAACTGTCCGTCGCCCGTGCCCGCGATCCCCGCTTGGCAGGTGCTCGTGCACTTCTGGAAGGCCGCGCTTCCGTCCCTGACGCCGAAGCCCCAGGCACGGATGAATCGTCCCGAAGCCGAGAACTCGTCGATCCGGTGGTTGAGCGCGTCGGTCACATAGATACGGCCCAACGCCCCGACAGCAGCGGCGATCGGATCGTCGACCCGACCGGCGCCAGTTCCGTGACCGCCCCATGAGCGGATCTTGACGACCGCCGCCCCTGCCGGCGTTGGGCACGCCGCAGACGCCCAGCACACACAGGAGGATGAGTACCTGCGCCCGCCGCAACCCGGTCAACGGGCGATGCCTGCGGTCCACAGATCGAACATACTGGAAAGGCCGCCAGCGGGTCAAGAACCGGGTGCTACGAGGCCATGACCTCAGCCGCCGCGCGCTCGCCAGCCCGCACCGCCCCCTCCATGAAGCTCGGCAGCTCCGACGTCTCGGCGCCGGCGTGGTGCACCGGACCGTCCGGGTCGCCCAGGTGCGCACCCCAGCCGCCCAGCTCCCCCGGCGCGAAGATCAGGTAGCTGCGCGGGTAGGCGACGCGAACGACCCGCTGCGAGGCGGCACGCCGAAGCACGCCCGCACGGCCTCGGCGACGGCGCGGTCGGCCACCGCGTCGGGCTGGCGCAGCAGCCAGGCGGCCGGCGTCGAGCCGACGAAGCTCCCGAGCGTGCGCGGTCCGTGGCGGTAGGCGTAGCCGATCACCGTGTCGGTGACGACGGCTGCCGGGGCGTCGGCCGGCAGGTCGGCGGCGAGGATCAGGAACGACTTGACCGCGATCCCGTAGCGGCCGATCGGCGTCGGCCGCAGGCCGGCGATGCGCGCCCGGGCGTGTAGCGGCACCGCGACCACGGCCCGGCGTGCATGCAGCGGGGCGCCCCGGGCGACTCGACGATGACCGCCCCACCGCGGGCGCGCACCGCGGCGACCCGCCGGCGCAGGCGCACGCGCGCGCCCAGCCCGGCCGCGATGTGCTCGGCGAACCCGCCGGCGCCGTCGCAGAAGCGCAGCTCCGAGCCGTCGCCCGCGCCGGCCCGGGCCGCATGCTTGCGCGCGAGCGCCTGCAGCGACATGGCCCGCAGCGGCACCGTCGACGCCGTCACCGAGATCGCCGTCTCGCACACCGCCCGCTCGTGCGCGCCGGCGCCGTCCGCATGCAGCCAGTCCTCGACCGTGATCTCGTCGACGGCCGAGTCGGGCGCCTGCCCCGAGCCGGTCGATCTCGGCCGACAAGCGCAGGTAGGCCCCGCCGGCACGGCGCGAAGCTGCGGCCGGCGACGTGCCAGGTGACCGGCACGGGGCCGTGATCGCCCCACCCCACCTCCGACAGCCGCAGCTCGCGCGCCCGACCTCGGCGGCGACCGCGCGAAGAGCGGTGTTGGCGTAGTCGACCGCCTCGCCGCCGGCCTCGAAGCGCATCCCGTCGGCGACCGGCGTCCACACACGCCCGCCGACCCGGCCGGCGGCCTCGAGCACGACGACGTCGGCGCCGGACGCGGCCAGCCGGTGGGCGGCGGTGAGGCCGGAGAGCCCGCCGCCGACGACGACCGCGTCATGCACGCCGCAGCGCCTCCACCTCCGCCTCGGCGAGCTCGCGCCACTCGCCCGGGGCCAGGTTGCCGAGCCCGAGGCCGGCGTAGCGCGACCGATGCAGGGCGCGCGCCGGGTGGCCCGACTGCGGCGAGCATCCGCCGCACCTGCCGGTTTCGGCCCTCGTGGATCGTGATCTCGACCCGGCCCTTGCCGCGCGAGGCGTACCGCCGCCGGCGCCGTGCGGCCGTCGTCGAGCTCCACCCCTTCGCGCAGCCGCCGGATCACCGCCGGCGGCGGATCGACCGCGACGGTGGCGACGTACGTCTTGGGCACCCCGTGGCGCGGGTGCATGAGCCGGTCGGCGAGGCCGCCCGCGTTCGTGAGGATCAGCGCGCCCGTCGTCTCGCGGTCGAGCCGGCCGACCGGGAACAGCCGCACCGGGACGTCGACGAGCGCGACGACCGTCGGCCGGCCCTGCGGGTCGCTCGCCGTCGTGACGACGCCGGCCGGCTTGTTCAGCAGCACCACCATCTCCGGCTCGACGAGCACCCGGCGGCCGTCGACGCGCACGTCGTCGGCGTCGGTGACGAACGTCCCCAGCTCACCCGGGGCGCCGTTCACGGTCACGCGGCCCGCGCGGATGTACTCGTCGGCCGCCCGGCGCGACGCCACCCCCGTGGAGGCCAGGTAGCGGTTAAGCCTGACCGGCACGCTGGTCGGCGACGACGTGCAGCCGCGCCCGCAACGCCTCGTGATCGGCTTCCGGCAGGTCGAAGTCGCCCAGGCCGGGGAGGGTCGCGAGGCCATCCTCGAGGCCGAACGTGCGCTCGAACAGGTTCGTCGTGCGGTAGAGCACCGGCTGACCCGGCGTGTCGCCGCGGCCGGACTCCTCGATCAGCCCGCGCTCGAGCAGCCCGGCCACCGCCGAGTCGGCCGCGACGCCGCGGATGCGGGCGATCTCGGGCCGCGACACCGGGCCGAGGTAGGCGACGACGGCGAGCGTCTCGGTCGCGGCCTGGCTGAGCGCGCGCGACTGCGCCCGGTTGACCAGGCGCGCGCACGCCGCCGCGGTGGCCTGCGAGGCGCGGAAGCCGTAGCCGCCCGCCACCCGCTCGAGCACCACGCCGGACCGGCCCTCGCCGTAGCGGTCGCCGAGGGCGTCGAGCGCCCGCTCGACGCGCGCCGGCGGGGCCTCGGTCAGCGCCGCGAGCTCGCGCACCGTGAGCGGCTCGGAGGCGACGAAGAGCAGCGCCTCGACGGTGTGCGTCAGCTCGGCCATCAGGCGATCGCCCGCGCGCCCGTCGGCGTGCCCCGCCGGGTCACGCTGATCGGCCCGAAGACCGCCGGCTGGTCGGGGATCACCTCGCCGCTCTTGTAGAGCTCGAGCACGGCCAGGAACGCGGCCGCCTGGGCGAGCCGGTCGAGCCCCTCCACCGCCTCGTCGAACGCGAACGCGCGCCGGTCGCGCAGGAGCCGGCGGAACTCGTCGACGAAGTGGCTGACCGGCACGAGCCGGCGGCGGACGACCGTCAGGTCGATCTCGGGCGGCGGCGTGAGCAGCCGGCCGATCGCCGCAGTGCAGCGCCCACGGGTCTTCCGAGAACGGCACGACCTCGGGCTGCGGCCGGGGCGCGAGCGGCGCCGGGCCGGCCCGGAAGACGCGCAGCTCCTCGCCGGCCCGGGCCGTCAGCCAGCGCGCGGCCGCGGCGAAGCGGCGGTACTGCATCAGCCGCGCGAGCAGCTCGGCCTCGGCCTCCTCGGCCGTGAACGCCTCCTCCTCGTCCTCCTCGCCCGGGAAGAGCAGCCGCACCTTGATCTCGAGCAGGGCGGCGATCAGCACCAGGAACTCGCTGGCCGACTCGAGGTCGAGCACGCCGTCGTCGTAGGCATGCTCGACGTAGGCGACGACCACCTCGGCGATCGGCAGCTCGGCCAGCTCGATCTCCTCGCGCATGACGAGCGCGAGCAGGAGATCGAACGGCCCCTGGAACACGTCCAGGTCGAGCATGAGGTCGGAGACGATCACGAAGGCTGGATTCTAGGCGCGAGGGCGGCTCACACCAGCGCCGCGGCGCCGAGCAGGGCGCGCGCCTCGGCCAGGAAGTCGCCGTCGGGCTGCACGCGGAAGCCCGGCCCCAGGCGCAGCATCTTCGGCCCCGCCGAGGTGTGCACCTCGAGCTCGACCGGCGCCTGGCCGGGGTACTCGCCGATCAGGGTCTTCAGCTCGTCCATCACCCCGGCGGCGACGACGCGGGCGTCGACGCGCAGCCGCACGACCTCCTGATCGGGGACGGCCTCGAACGGCGTCACCTCGAGCGCGAGCAGCTGCACCTTGCCCGCGTCGCGGCGGTCGACGCGGCCCTTGACGAGCACGATCGCGTCGGGGCGAAGCGTCGTCCGGCACAGCTCCCACGTGCTCGCGAACACGACCACCTCGGCCGTCGCGGTGATGTCGTCGAGCTCGGCCACCGCCATCTGGTCGCCCTTCTTCGTCAGCAGCTGGCGCAGGCCCGAGACGATGCCGCCCACCGTGATCACCTTGCCGTCGGCCAGCTCGCCGAGCGCCCGCAGCGGCACGTCGACCTTGCGCGCGAGCTGGTCGCGCAGCGGCGTCGAGCGGATGGCTCGAGACGTACAGGCCGAGCACCTCCTTCTCGCGCCGCAGGAGCTCGTCGCGCGGCCACTCCTCGGCCGCCACCGGCGGGTGGCTGCGGGCGATCGGGCCGGAGCCGTTCATGCCGTCGCCCTCGAGGTCGAAGATCGACCCCTGGCCGACCATCGCGTCGGCCTGGGTCTTCTGCCCGTTCGCGAGCGCGCGCTCGAGCACCTCGTTCATCCCGCAGCGGGAGGCGCCGGTGGAGTCGAGCGCGCCGCAGGCGATCAGGCTCTCGAGCATGCCCCGGTTCACGACCGACATGTCCACCCGCTCGCAGAAGTCCCAGATCGACTCGATCGGGCGCTCGTCGCGGGCCGCGATGATCGCGCGCACGGCGCCGTCGCCGACCCGCTTCACCGCCGAGAGGCCGAAGCGGATCCTGCCGTCGACGACGGTGAAGTCCGACCGGCTCGAGTTCACGTCGGGCGGCAGCACCTCGAGGCCCATGTCGGCGCACTCGGTGACGTAGTACGGCACCCGGTCCTTGGTCGACATGACCGACGAGATCAGCGCGGCCATGTACTCGGCCGGATAGTTCGCGCGCAGGTAGGCGGTGCGGTAGGCGATGAGCGCGTAGCAGGCGGCGTGGGCCTTGTTGAAGGCGTAGTCGGCGGCGACCTCGATCTTCGCCCACAGCGCCCGCCCGACCGCCTCGGACGCGCCGTTGTCCGGCACAGCCCTGGATGAACTTCTCCTTCAGCGACGCCATCAGGCTCGCGACCTTCTTGCCGATCGCCTTGCGCAGATCGTCGGCCTCGGCGGGCGTGAACCCGGCGACGGCCTTGGCGATCTCCATGAACTGCTCCTGGTAGATGCAGATCCCGTGCGTGCCCTCGAGCAGCGGCCGCAGGCGCTCGTCCTCGTACTTCACCCGCGACGGGTCGGCCTTGTTCTTGGCGTAGTCGGGGATGAACTGCATCGGCCCGGGCCGGTAGAGGGCGTTGAGCGCGATCAGGTCCTCGAACTCGGTCGGCTTCACGAGGCGCAGCGCGTCGCGCATGCCCGACGACTCGAACTGGAACACGCCGGTGGCCTCGCCGCGCGCCATCATCTCGTACGTCTTCGTGTCGTCGAGCGGCAGCGCGTCCATGTCGAGGCGCACGCCCGGCGACTGCTCGATCACCTCGACGGCGCGGTCGATCACGTCCAGGTTGCGCAGGCCGAGGAAGTCCATCTTCAGCAGGCCGAGGGCCTCGACGTCGTTCATCGAGAACTGGGTCACGACCTCGGAGTCGGTGCCCTTCTGCTGCAGCGGCAGGTACTCGGTCAGCGGCCGGTCGCCGATCACGACCGCGGCGGCGTGGATCGAGTCGTTGCGCACGACGCCCTCGAGCGGCAGCGCCATGTCGACGATCTGCTTGCGTCATCTCGTCGGTGTCGTAGGAGCGGCGCAGCTCGGCGCCCGGCTTCATGCACGCGTCGAACGTGATCTTGGGCACCTCGGGGACGAGCTTGGCGATCCGGTCGACGACGCCGTAGGGGATGCCCATCACCCGGCCGGCGTCCTTGATCGCCGCCTTGGGCTGCATCTTGCCGAAGGTGATGATCTGGGCGACGTTGCGGCGGCCGTACTTCTCGGCCACGTAGTTGATCACGCGCTCGCGGCCGGCCACGGCGAAGTCGACGTCGACGTCCGGCAGCGTCTTGCGGCCCGGGTTCAGGAAGCGCTCGAAGAGCAGCGAGTAGCGGATCGGGTCGAGGTCGGTGATGTGCAGGCAGTAGGCGACGAGCGAGCCGGCGGCCGAGCCGCGCCCGGGCCCGACCGAGACGCCGTCGGAGCGGGCGAAGCGGATGAAGTCCCACACGATCAGGAAGTAGTCGGGGAAGCCCATCTCCTCGATCGTCCGCAGCTCGAACTCGAGCCGCTGGCGCAGCTCGGGCGTCTCGGCGCCGTAGCGCTCGCGCAGGCCCGCCTCGGCCAGCTCGCGCAGGTAGGCGACCGCCGTCTTGCCGTCCGGGACGTCGAACTTCGGCAGGTGCAGCACGTCGAGGTCGATGCGGGCGTCGCAGCGCTCGGCGATCTCGACGCGTGCGCCGGAGCATGTCCTCGCCCCACGGCTGCGCCATCAGGTCGTACATCTCCTGCGGGCTCTTCAGGTAGAAGCCGTGGTTCGAGAAGCGGAACCGGTTCGGGTTGTCGAGCGTGTCGTTCGTCTGGATGCAGAGCATCGCCTCGTGCGGGATCGCGTCGGCGGCCGTCAGGTAGTGCACGTCGCCCGTGCCGACGAGCGGCAGGCCGGCGTCGGCGGCGAGCGCGGCCAGGCGCGGGTTGATGCGCGTCTGGATGTCGATGCCCGCCGTCCTGCAGCTCGACGTAGACCTGGTCGCGGCCGAAGATCGCCGACCAGCGTGTCGATCTCGGTGCGGGCGAGCCGCTCGTCGCCCTCGACGAGCGCCTTGCAGACGCGGCCCGACAGGCACCCCGAGAGGGCGATGATGCCGTCGGAGTGCTCGGCCAGCTGGGCGAGGTCGACCCGGGGCCGGTACCAGTAGCCGTCGAGGTAGGCGGCCGAGACCAGCCGGACGAGGTTGTGGTAGCCGGCGGTGGTCTCGGCCAGCAGCGTCAGGTGCGAGCGGCGCTCCTTCTGCACCCGGGCGGCGTGGTCGTCGACCACGTACATCTCGCAGCCGAGGATCGGCTTGATGCCGGCCTTCGCCGCCGCCCGCCACAGCTCGACCGCGCCGGCCATCGAGCCGTGGTCGGTGAGCCCGACCGCGGGCATCCCCAGCTCGGCCGCGCGGGCGACGAGCGGGCCGATCCGGCACGCGCCGTCGAGGATCGAGTACTCGCTGTGGACGTGGAGGTGGACGTACGGCGGGGACTCGGGCACGGGGTAGCCAGTCTACCGAGCGGGGGCGACGGAGCCCGGCCCCGCGGCGGAGATGCCCCGGATGCCCCGCACGCCACCCGAACGCGCCATCGCCGAATACCACGATTCGGTGACTGCGGCCCGCCGCGCGCAGTGCCGATGATGCGCCCATGAACCCGAACGACACCGCCATCGGCGAAACGGCCAAGGTCGACGAGCGCTTCGTGGACGACTGGGTCCGGTTCGGGCTCTCCGAGCTCGAGTCGTACCTCGGCAAGCACGCGCGCTTCGACGCGTACTGCAGCCGCCGCGACGCCGGCTCGACCGAGCTCTAGACCGGCTCCCCCACCCCGGCCGCCTGCACCACGGGCAGCGAGAGCTTGCGCGTCTTGCGCTGCGGCCGCACCATGCCCGCCGCGATCCAGGCGTCGATCTCGGCGAACAGCTCCTCCACGAGCGCGGCCTGGGTGACCTTGCGCAGCACCTCGCCGTGCGCGTAGATGAAGCCGGCGTCGCGGCCGCCGGCGATGCCGAAGTCGGCGTCGCCCGCCTCGCCGGGGCCGTTCACCGCGCAGCCCATCACCGCCACCTCGAACACCTCGTCGTAGGTGGCCAGGCGCGCCTCGACCTTCTCGGCCAGGTCGAGCACGTCGACGTTCGTGCGCCCGCACGACGGGCAGGCGATCATCACCGGGCCCTTGTGGCGCAGGCCGAGCACGCGCAGGATCTCCCACGCGACCTTGACCTCCTCGACCGGGTCGGCGGTGAGCGACACCCGCATCGTGTCGCCGATGCCGTCGACGAGCAGCGAGCCCATCCCGATCGCGCTCTTGACCGTGCCGGTGAACGCCGGCCCGGCCTCGGTCACGCCGAGGTGCAGCGGATAGGGCACGACTGCTCGGACAGCCGCCGGTAGGCCTGGATCATCACGGGCACGGACGAGCTCTTGACCGAGATCTTGAAGTCGCGGTAGTCGAGCCGCTCGAGCAGCCGCACCTCCTCGAGCGCGGCCTCGACGAGCGCCCCGGCCGGGTCGTTGGTCGCGAACTGGCGCAGGTGGTCGGGCAGCGACCCGGAGTTGGCGCCGATCCGCATCGGGATCCCGGCGGCCTTCGCGCCGTCCGACGACCTGCTCGACCTTGTCGGGGCCGCCGATGTTGCCCGGGTTGATCCGCACGGCGGCCACGCCCGCGTCGATCGCGCGCAGCGCCAGCGACGCGTTGAAGTGGATGTCGGCGATCACCGGCAGCGGCGAGCCGGCGACGATCGCCGGCAGCGCGTCGGCGTCGGCGCGGCCGGGCACCGCCACGCGGGCGAGCTCGACAGCCGGCATCGGCGAGGCGCTGGATCTGCGCCGAGCGTCGCCGGCGACGTCGTGCGTCTCGGTCAGCGTCATCGACTGCACGACGACCGGTGAGCCGCCGCCGATCGGGACGCCGCCGACCCTGATCCGTACCTGGGACGCCATCGCGCGTGAGGATACCTGGGTTGCCCGCGGACACACTGCAGCGCACTGCGAAGGGAGGCCACCCCGTCACGCCGTTGCATCGCCCCCGTTCGGGGTCAGACCCCGGTTGTCGGTGAAAGCGTCGCGAACGTGTCACGCCCCGCGTTCGGGGTCTGACCCCGCTTCTAGTGCGGCTGGAGTTCAGGATGCTCGAGAGGTCGTTCTGGAGGCCGACGACGAAGAGCAGCGCCATCAGCATGATCCCGAGCACCGAGACGCGCTCGAACACCGCCCGCGAGACCATCTTGCCGCGGATCCGCTCGAGCGCGATCATCAGCACGTGCCCGCCGTCGAGCGGCAGGAACGGCAGCAGGTTGAAGATCGCGAGCGACAGCGAGATGAACGCGAGCAGCACCAGGTAGTCGGTCGCGCCCGCCTGCTCGGCCTGGGCCGAGACGCGCACGATCCCGACGGTCGAGTGCAGCTGCGAGCGCCCGGCCGGCGTGACGACGTCGCCGAGCGCGCGCACCGTGCCGGTCGTGAGCGACCACATCTCCTGCGCGGCGAACGTCGGCGCGTGCACGACCGAGTACGGCCGGTTCGTCGTGCCGAACTGGAAGCCGAGCCGGTAGGCGCCGTCGATCACCTCGCTCTTCTGCGTCCGCAGCCGCAGGCGGTGGCCGTCGCGGACGACGACGAGCGCGACCGGCCCGCCCTTGCTGTCGGCGATCGCGGTGCGGATGCCGTTCACGCCCGAGTGGTGGCCGTTCACGGCCACGACCCGATCGCCGGCGCGCAGGCCGGTCGCGGCGGCGGGCGACTTGGTGAGCACGCTCTGCACGACCGGCACGGCCACCGGCAGCCCGTACAGCGCGACCGCCGAGAGGATCGCGAAGCAGGCGATCACGTTGGCGAACGGGCCGGCGGTGATCACGATCAGCCGGCGCGAGCGCGAGCAGCGCCAGTACGCGCCCGGGTCGAGGTTCTGGTCGAGCCGCTCGAGGCTGCGGCGGGCGCGCCGCAGCTGCGCCTGCGTCAGCGCCGGCGCGACGGCCTCGATCTCGGCCCCCAGCCGGTCGGCCGCGGCGCGGGCGTCGTCGTAGCGGCCCTGGTCGAGGCAGCGCTCGCACGTCGGCCAGCTCGGCCGCGAGCCGCAGCGCCGCGCCCTCGTCGACCTCCCGGGCGTGCTCGAGCACGTCCTCGACGTCGAAGAGGTCGCCCGCCTCGGGCCGCAGCATGCCCGGGATCTTCACGAAGCCGCCGAGCGGGATCGCGCCGATGCCGTACTCGGTGCCGCGCCAGGTGCGCTTGAGGACCGCCGGCGGGAAGCCGAGGTAGAAGCGCAGCGCGCGCATCCCGGTCGCCTTGGCCGCGGTGAAGTGGCCGAGCTCGTGGATGGCGATGAGCAGCAGCAGGCCGAAGATCGCGACGGCGAAGCTCATGCCGCCGTCCGCATCGCGTCGGTGACCGCCTCGCGGGCGCGCCGGTCGGCGTCGAGCACCTGCTCGAGCGACTCGAGCGGCTCGGCCGGCGACGCGCTCGAGGGCGTGCTCCACCAGGTCGGCGATGTCGAGGAAGCCGACCGTCCCGGCCAGGAAGGCGCCCACCGCCACCTCGTTGGCGGCGTTCAGGACGCACGGCGCGGTGCCGCCCTCGCGGCCCGCCAGGCGGGCGAGCGCGAGGCAGCGGAACACGCTCGACGTCGGGCGGCTCGAAGTCGAGGCGCAGCGGCCGGGACAGGTCGAGCGTCGGCACCGGCGTCGCCGAGCGCTCCGGGTAGGTGAGCGCCCACGAGATCGGCACGCGCATGTCCGGGTGGCCGACGTGGGCGATCAGCGCGCCGTCGCGGAAGCGCGCCATGCCGTGGACGATCGACTGCGGATGCACCACGACCTCGATGTCGTCGTAGGCGATGCCGAACAGGTGGTGCGCCTCGATCACCTCGAGGCCCTTGTTCATCAGCGTGGCCGAGTCGATCGTGATCTTCGCGCCCATGCTCCAGGTCGGATGGGCGAGCGCGTCGGCCACGGTGACGTCGCGCGAGCGCCTCCGCCGAGCGGCCGCGGAACGGCCCGCCCGAGGCCGTGACGACGATGCCGGTGACGGCGCCCTCGGCCGCGCCCTCGAGGCACTGGGCGAGCGCCGAGTGCTCGCTGTCGACCGGCAGCAGGCGCCGGCCGCTGCGGGCAGCGCCGCGGTGACGAGCTCGCCGCCCGCGACCAGGCTCTCCTTGTTCGCGAGCGCGAGGTCGGCGCCGGCCGCGAACGTGGCCAGCGTCGCGCGCAGCCCGGCGGCGCCGACGATCGCGTTCAGGACGATGTCCGCGCCGCACCCCGCGACGAGCCGCTCGACGCCCTCGGCCCCCTCGAGCACCTCGCCGGCGAACGCGCTTCGGGCGGCGGCGGCGCGGCCGGGTCGACGAGCGCGATGCGGCCGACGCCGTGCCGCGCGCGCGGCCGCGACCAGGCCGGCGTGGTCGGAGTGGGCCGCCAGCGCGCACGCCTCGAGGTCGGGGTGGGCCCCGACGATCTCGAGCGCCTGCGTTCCGATCGAGCCGGTCGCGCCCAGGACGGCCACGGATCTCATCGCCTCAGTGTAGGCGGCGAGGGTAAGCGGTCGCTAAGTGCCGAGCGCCGTCACGCTGCGGGGCAGATCGGCGCGGTGCTCGATCGGCCGCCGCCAGATCACATGCCCGCTGCGGACGTCGACGACGTAGGCGCGGCCCTCGTCCAGGCCGGAGTCGGGCGCGGCCACGAACCCGACCGCCATGTAGCGCTGGCGCACGTCGCCCTCGAGTGGGCCGCCGAACCAGACCGGCGTGCGATCCCGCGAGCTCGGGATCGTGCGCCTTCGCCACCGCGATCGCGGCCGCGAGACGGTCGTCGTCCATGCGCTTCTGGACCCGACCGAACGGGTTCAGGAGCTTCATCGGGCGCCGCTTGCGCCGGTCGTCATCGCCGAATCGTACGCCCTACGCGCGGCCGATCGCGAGCGCGACGAAGTACGTCGCCGGCGCGGCCCAGAGCAGCGCGTCGACCCGGTCGAGCATGCCGCCGTGGGCGCCGAGCAGGCTGCCGGAGTCCTTCACGCCCGCGTCGCGCTTGAGATAGGACTCGAACAGGTCGCCGGCCGGCGCCGCCACCGCCACGGCCAGCCCCAGCTCGAGCGCGTGCAGCGGCGCGAGCGGGTCGGAGTGCGGCTGGTGGTAGAGCGTGAAGAACACGATCGCGACGCCGGCGATCACGCCGGCGATCAGGCCCTCGACCGTCTTGTTGGGCGAGATCTGCTCGGCCAGCTTGCGCCGCCCGAGCAGCCGCCCCGCCCCGTAGGCGGCGATGTCCGAGCCCCACACGCCGAGCAGCACCGCGAGCAGCAGCTCGCGGCCCCAGCCCGACGGCGCGGGGATGTCGCGGATCGCGACCAGGAACCCGAACCCGAGCCCGATCCAGACCACGCCGAACGTCGTCACCGACAGCTGCACCGCGGCGCTCTGGCGCACCTCGGCCACGGCCGAGAGCCAGAACGCGGCCACCAGCGTGAGCGCGAGCGGCGCCGTCGCCCACGCGATCCCGCCCTCGTGCACCGCGAGCACCACGCCGGCCGCGCCGGCCAGGCCGACCGGCGTCAGCGGACGCAGGTTGCGGGTGAGGCCCGAGAACTCGTGCGACGCGATCACCGCCGCCACGGCCGCCGGGATGCGCCACGAACCAGCCGCCGCGCAGCGCCGCGTACACGGTCGATAGCCGCCAGCGGAACCGCCAGCACGACGCGCGAGACGAGCTGGCTCACCGGCGCCCGAACCTGCGCTGGCGGCCGGCGTACGCGCGCAGCGCCTCCTCGAGCTCCGCGCCGCCGAAGTCGGGCCAGAGCGTGGTCTGGAACTCGAACTCCGCGTACGCCGACTGCCACAGCAGGAAGTTCGACATGCGCATCTCGCCGCTCGTGCGGATCACGAGGTCGGGGTCGGGCATCTCGGGCTCGTACAGGTGCAGCGCGCAGCCGCTCCTCGTCGACGTCGGCGGCGTCGACGCCGTCGGCGATGAGCGCGCGCACGGCGTGCAGGATCTCGGCGCGCGAGCCGTAGTCGAAGGCCACCCACAGGTCGAGGCGGGTGTTCCGCGGCCGTGCGCGCCTCCATGTCCTCCATCAGCCGGCGCAGCGACTCCGGGCAGCGGTCGCGGCGGCCGACGAAGCGCACCCGCACGCCCTGGCGGTGCAGGTCGGGGAACTCGCGCTCGATCGTCTCGGCGAAGAGCGTCATCAGGTCGTCGACCTCGCGCTCGGGCCGGCCCCAGTTCTCGGTCGAGAAGGCGTACACCGCCAGGCTGCGCACGCCCAGGTCGGGCGCCGCCTCGACGGTGCGCCGCAGCGCCCGGGTGCCGGCCCGGTGGCCGGCCAGCGGCGGCAGCCCGCGCTTCGCCGCCCAGCGGCCGTTGCCGTCCATGATGATCGCGACGTTGCGCGCGGTCGCCGCGGCGGGCGGCTCGGGCGCGGCGCCGGCCCGGCGCAGCCGGCCCATGCTCCGGAGGAGCCGTATCTGCTTGCGCACGACGGTCATCCGCCCGGGGGCGGGCCCGTCAGACTTCCATGATCTCGGCCTCTTTGGCCTTGAGGGCGGCGTCGATCTGGCTGACGCGCTCGTCGGTCAGCTTCTGCAGCCGGTCCTCGGCCCGGTGCACGTCGTCGGAGCCGCGTCTCGCCGTTCTTCTCGAGCTCCTTCAGCCGGTGGATGGCGTCGCGGCGCACGTTGCGCGTGGCGACGCGCCCCTCCTCGGCCATGTGCCGCACCTGCTTCACGAGGTCCTTGCGCCGCTCCTCGGTGAGCTGCGGGATCGGCAGCCGGATCAGCTGGCCGTCGTTCGCCGGCGTCAGGCCGAGGTCGGACTCGAGGATGCCGCGCTCGATCTCCTTGATCGTGCTCTTGTCGAACGGCGCGATCGTGAGCAGACGCGGCTCGGGCACGCCGATCGTGGCCAGCTGGTTCACCGGCATCTTCGTGCCGTAGGCGTTCACCTGGACGCGGTCGAGCAGCGCCGCCGAGGCCCGGCCCGTGCGCACGCTCGTGAACTCGTGGCGGGCGTTCTCGACGCTCTTGTCCATCCTGCGGACGGCATCCTTGAGCACGTCATCGATCATCTTGCGACCTCCGCCGGGACCCGTGCCGCGATGATCGTCCCGATCCGCTCCCCGCGCACGACCCGCTCGATATTCGACTCGTCGTCCAGGTTGAAAACGTACAGCGGGACACGGTTGTCCATGCACAGCGAGAGGGCGGTCGTGTCCATCACCTTGAGGCCGCGCTCGATCGCCTCGAGGTGGGTCAGCTCCGGGATCAGGCGCGCGTCGGGGTTGATGCGCGGGTCGGAGTCCATCACGCCGGCGACGCCGTTCTTGCCCATCAGGATGCCCTCGGCGCCGATCTCGAGCGCCCGCAGCGCCGCCGCCGTGTCGGTCGTGAAGAACGGGTTGCCCGTGCCTGCCGCGAAGATCACGACGCGGCCCTTCTCGAGGTGGCGGATCGCGCGGCGGCGGATGTACGGCTCGGCCACCTGCGAGACATTGATGCGCCGACTGCACGCGCGTGTGGACGCCGAGCTGCTCGAGCGCGTCCGAGATCGTGAGCGCGTTCAGGAGGGTCGCCAGCATGCCGGCGTAGTCGGCGGTCGCCCGGTCCATGCCGCGCGCCGCCTCCTGCGTGCCGCGCAGGATGTTGCCGCCGCCGACGACGATCGCGACCTGCACGCCCTGGTCGTGCACGGTCGCGAGCGCCTTGGCGATCGCCGTGATCCGGCCCGGGTCCTGGCCGTAGTCGCGCTCGCCCATGAGCGCCTCGCCGGAGAGCTTCAGGAGGACACGCCCGAACGCGGCGTCGCCTTCGGGCGTCACGCGCCACCCACCTCGAAGCGGGCGAAGCGCTTGATCTCGATGTTCTCGCCGAGCGTGCCGGACAGCTCGGCGCGCAGCGTCTCCATGGTCTTGCCGTCGTCGTCGGGATGGATCGACGGCTGGCTCAGGAGCACCGTCTCGACGAGCGACTTCTTGAACATGCCGTCGGCGATCTTGTCGAGCATCGCCTCGGGCTTGCCCTCGGCGGCGGCCTTGGCGCGGTAGATGTCGAGCTCGGCCGCGCGGAACTCGTCCGAGACGTCGGCCTCGGACACGAACCGCAGGTCCCGGCCGCTCGCCACCTGCAGCGCCACCTTGCGCGCGAACGCCTGGAACTGCTCGTTGCGGGCGACGAAGTCGGTCTCGGAGCCGACCTCGACCATGGCGCCGATGCGGCCGCCGCCGTGGACGTAGGTGGCGACCGTGCCCTCGCCGGTGCCGCGCCCTGCGCGCTTGCCGGCGGAGGCGATGCCCTTCTCGCGCAGCAGCTTGACCGCCGCGTCCATGTCGCCGCCGGTCTCGTCGAGCGCGCGCTTGCAGTCCATCATCCCGGCCTGCGTCGTCTCGCGCAGCTGCTTGACCTCGGTCGGGCTCGCCTTGTACGTGCTACTCACTTGCATCCTCGCTCGGTGTGGGTTCGTCGGTCGTCGCGGCGGCCTCCGCGGCCGGCGCCGGCACGGGCTCGGGCTCGGCCGCCGCGGCGTGCCGTCGGCCGGCCTCGGCCGCAGGTGCGGGCGGCTCCGGAGCGGCTTCGGCCGCCGGCGTCTCGCCGCCCTCCCATCGGCCGCCGGCTCGGCCTCGTCGCCGTTCTCGGAGACGAAGTCGGACACCTTCACGCCGCGGTTCTTGCCCTCGGCGATCGCGTCGGCCAGGAGCCGCACGATCAGGGCCGAGGAGCGGATGGCGTCGTCGTTGCCCGGGATCACGAAGTCGGCGTCGTCGGGGTCGCAGTTGGTGTCGACGAGCCCGATCACCGGGATGTTCAGGCGCCGGGCCTCGCGCACCGCCAGTGCCTCCTTCTTCATGTCGATCACCACGATCGCATCGGGCAGCTTGCGCGTGTCGGCCACGCCGCCCAGGTTGGCCTCGAGCTTCTCGAGCTCCGACAGCGTCGAGGCGCGCTCCTTGGACGGGAGCAGGTCGAGCTGGCCGTCGCTCTTCTGCCGCCGCAGCCCGTGCAGGGCGGCGATGCGCTCCTGGATGGTGCGGTAGTTGGTGAGGAGGCCGCCCAGCCAGCGATGGTTCACGTAGGGCATGCCGACCCGGGCGGCGTGCTCGGCGACCGCGTCCTGGGCCTGCTTCTTCGTGCCGACGAAGAGCACGGTGCCGTTGCGCTCGCCGATGTTCGACACGTAGTTGAACGACTCGTGCAGCAGCGCCATGGTCTGCTGCAGGTCGATGATGTAGATGCCGCCGCGCTCGCCGAAGATGAACCGGCGCATCTTGGGGTTCCAGCGTCTCGTCTGGTGGCCGAAGTGGACTCCAGCCTCCAGCAGCTCGCGCATCGTGACCTGAGGCACGTGCACTCCTTCTGATCGGTTAGGTCAATTCCGGCGGGGCGCTCCGGAGTCCCGCGGCTGCCGCGGGACACCGCCGGCGCGCACCAGGATCCGCCGGGTAGGGAAAAGGGCAGAAGCGGCGAGGATTCTAGCCCACGCCTCGCTGCCCTGCGGCTACGCGTCGCGCGCGAGCGCGAGCGCCGCCGCGAGGTCGGCCGGCAGCTCGGAGCGCACCTCGAGCGGCTCGCCCGTGACCGGGTGGGTCAGGCGCAGCTCGGCCGCGTGCAGGAACTGGCGCTCGAGGCCGAGCTCGGCGCCGTGGCCGTAGGTCGGATCGCCGACGACGGGCGTGCCGATCGCCGCCAGGTGGACGCGGATCTGGTGGGTGCGCCCGGTCTGGAGCGTCACGCGCAGCAGGGAGCGGCCCGGCAGCGCCTCGACGAGCTCGAAGTCGGTGACGGCGTCGCGCGGGTTCTCGCTGTCGAGCGACATGCGGGTCGGGTCGCGGCGGTCGCGGCCGATGGCGGCCTCGATGCGGCCGCGGCGCGAGCGCGGGCGGCCGCGCACGAGCGCGAGGTACGTGCGGCCGATGCGGCGGCGGCGCAGCTGCGCCTGCAGGCGTGCGTGGGTGCGGCTGTCGCGGGCCACGAGCAGCAGTCCGGAGGTGTCGCGGTCGAGCCGGTGGACGATCCCGGGGCGGGCATCGTCGCCCCCCGCGGCGATCCCGGCGAGCGCGTCGACGAGCGTCGACCCGCTGTACCGGGGCACGGGATGCACCAGCAGGCCGGCCGGCTTGTCGGCCACCACGAGGTACTCGTCGGCGTAGGCGAGCGGGACGCCCACCTCGGCCGGCGGCGGGACGGCGGCCGCGGGCGCCGGCTCGGGCAGCGTGACCACCGCACCCGCGCCGAGCCGGTGCGACTTGGGCCGGGCGGCACCGTCGACCAGCACGAGTCCGGCCTCGATCAGCCGCTCGGCCCCGGCGCGCGAGCCGACCTCCTCGTGGTCCGCGACGAACCGGTCGAGGCGCATGCCGCCCGCGTCGGGCGGCACCTCGACCTCGATCACGGCCGTTCGAGCTCGGCGGACGGGTCGACGTCGGCCGGCGCGTCGCGGTGCCGGTGCTCGACCCGCATCAGCCCGAGGGCCAGCAGGCCGACGCCGATCACGATGAAGCTGTCGGCCAGGTTGAAGGTCGGCCAGTGGCTGATGTGGATGAAGTCGGTCACGTGGCCGTCGCGGACGCGATCGGCCAGGTTCGAGATGCTGCCGCCGACCAGCAGGCCGAGCGCGACGGGAAAGAGCACATGGCGCGAGCCGGACCGGGCGAAGTGGACGAGCATCCACACCACCGCCGCGCCGGTCAGGAGCGACACGATCCCGAGCCGGCCGGGGAAGATCCCGAACGCGATGCCGCTGTTGCGCACGTGTGTGATCGACACGAACGGGAGCACGCGGTGGGTCTCCTCGAGCGCCAGGCGCTGCTCGATCGCGCGCTTCGTCACCTGATCGGCGACGATCGCAGCGACCGCGACGGCTGCCAGCCCCGCCCACTGCAATGACCCCGCCCGGTGCACAGGCTGGGGCTCTGCCTCCACGTGGATCAGCCCCGCTCCTCCAGGCGTTTGCATTCGATGCACTTCGTCGCCCACGGCAGCGCCTCCAGCCGCTCGTGAGCGATCGCGGCGCCGCAGCGCTCGCACATCCCGTACGCCCCGGCGTCGATGCGCGCGAGCGCCGAGTCGATCGCCTCGAGCAGATGCTCGGCGTTGTCCTCGAGCGAGAGCTCGATGCCGCGGTCGAGCGTCTCCGCGGCGCTGTCGGCCGAGTTGCCCTCGGACGTCTCCCCGGCGGCATCCACCACCGACGGCGACGCCTCGTCGGCAAGGCGCCGGCGCTCCTCAACGATCGTGGAGCGCTGCTCCGTCAGGCGACGCTTGACGGCTTCGATGTCGACGGTCACGGCCACGGCTCACCCCCCGCAGGTGAGTATAGCCAGGCCACTTCGGCCCGGATCGGGGCTGGTCAGCCGCCGGCGCTGACGACGTCGTCCGGCTGCCCGAGCGCCGGGCGGACGGCCGTGGCAGCGGCGTCGGGCTGGTCGGCCGCGCCGGCGAGCCGCTCCTCGTGATCGCGCACGGCCTCGAGGATCGCGCCCAGCAGCGACCGCAGGCGCAGCCGGAACTCGGCCTCCTCGGCCTGCAGCCGTGCCATCTCGCGCCGCACCCGCTCACGCTCGGCGTAGGCCTCGTGGACGAGGTCGCGGCTCTTGGCCTCGGCCTCGCGCACGATCAGCTCGGCCTGGCGCGACGCGCTCGCGCGCATCTCGTCCGCAGCCCGCTCGGCGGTGACGAGCGCGTTTCGCATCGCCTGCTCACCCTCGCGGTGGCGGCTGAGCTCCTGCTCGAGCTCGTGCACGTGGTCGTGCAGCTCCGCGCGCTCGCGCCACACCGCCTCGTAGGCCACGGTCGCCTCGACCAGCAGCCGGTCGACGTCGGCGCGCCGGTAGCCGATCAGTCCGCGGCCGGGGCGCTCATGCCGAAGCTCTGCAGGTGACAGCGATGACATGTCGCTCCGTTCGCCGCCGCCTCCTGCACTCCTCTACGTCAGCGGAACCCGTCCAGGATCGCGATCACGATGCGCTCGATCACCGAGAGGCCGAAGAGGGCGACGAGCGGCGAGAGGTCGAAGCCGCCCAGCGATGGGAGCACCGACCGCAACGGGCGCAGCACCGGATCGACCGTGTCGTGCAGGAAGCCGCGGATCCGGCCCACCCAGATGTTGTACGGCAGCTGCAGCCACGACATCAGCACGTACAGCACGATGAGCAGGGAATACACGAGGTACAGCGAGAAGACGAACTGCTCGGCTGTGGTGATCCCCATCGTCGGCGTCAGCCTAGCTCGCCGGCCCGACGCATCGCCGCCGTCACCCCGTCGATGATCGACCCGCGCACGCCGCCGCGCTCCATCGCCGCGAGGCCGGCCGCGGCCGTGCCCCCGGGGCTCGTGACCATGCGGCGCAGGTCGGCGCAGCCGAGGTCGTCCTCGCGCAGCAGCGCGGCCGTGCCCGCGACGGTCGAGAGGAACAGCCGGCGCGCGTCGCGATGCGTCAGGCCGGCGACGATGCCCGCGTCCTCGAAGGCCTCGATGATCAGACCGAGGAAGGCCGGCCCCGAGCCGGAGAGCGCCGTCGCGGCGTCGAACAGCCGCTCCTCGAGCGGCACGACCTCGCCGAGCAGGGTGAACACGGCGAGCACCGCCTGCTCGGCCGCCGTGTCGGTGAACCGCCCGGACGAGAACGCGAGCGCCCCCGCGCCGACGCTGACGCCCACGTTCGGCATGAACCGGAACACCGGCGCGTCGACGTCGAGGATCGTCTCGAGCGTCGCGGTGCCGACGCCGGCGGCCACCGACGCGATCACCTTCTGCGGCGTCATCAATCCCGAGACCTCGCGCAGCACGCGCTCGACGTCGATCGGCTTCACGCACAGGACGACGATGTCCGCGGCCTCGACGAGCTCGGCGTTCGACGCCGTGTGACGCAGGCCGTGGCGCTGCGCGAGCGCGGCGGCGCGCCCCGAGCCCTTGTCGGTGACGAGGATGCGCTCGGTCATGCCGGGGTCGGCTCTCACCCAGCCGGTGACCATGGCCGAGGCCATGTTGCCGGAGCCGAGCAGGCCGAGCACGGGAGGGGTGGCGCTCATGGAGCCCGGAAGCGTATCGAGTCGGAGGGGCGGTGGGTCGCCCGTACGGCCGGGGGCCCTGGCCGGATTGTCGCGCAGCGCACAATCCTGCCCCCGCCAGGCCGTCGTAGCTCTCTGAAAACGATCAATTCTCAGAGGAGCACACTCAGCATGAACATCCACATCGCACCAAGGGTCAAGGCCGCCCTGGCCGTCGCAGCGATCGCGTTTGCGGCGGCGTGCGGCTCGGCCGCGGGCACAACGAGCGCCTCCCACAGCGCGTCCGGCGTCGTGCACACGGCGCAGAACGCCAGCATCGGCGGACAGGTGCTCGTGAACAGCAAGGGCATGACGCTCTACACGCTCTCGGCCGAGCGCAACGGCCGCTTCATCTGCACCAGCACGTGCACGCAGCTGTGGAAGCCCCTGATCGTGAAGGGCGCCGTGCACGCGGCCGGCATCGGTTCGCTCGGCACCGTCATGCGCCCCGGCGGCGGCGGCACGCAGCTCACCTACAAGGGCCGCCCGCTCTATGCGTTCGCCAATGATCGCGCGCCCGGCGACGCCTCCGGCAACGGCTTCAAGGACGTCGGCGTCTGGCGGGCAGCGACGGTCGGCGCGGCAACCGCCGCGTCCGCCGCGGCGCCGTCGAACGGCGGCGGGTACGGCTACTGAGGTACGCGAGACGCTCCTGCGCCAGAAGGGGTCTGACCCCTTCTGGCGCAGGGCCTAGTACTGGTTGAAGAAGCCGCGCTCCATGAGGAGCGCCTTGTCCTCGGCCGACACCGAGATCGAGGCGGGCGTCAGCAGGAAGACGCGGTCGGCAACGCGCTGCATCGATCCGTCGAGCGCGTACGTGAGCCCGCTCGCGAAGTCGACGAGGCGTTTGGCGAGCTCGGGGTCGGCGCTCTGGAAGTTGATGATCACCGGCACGTCGGACTTGAGCTTGTCGGCCACCTTCTGCGCGTCGTTGAAGCTCTTCGGCACGACGAGCGACACCTGGCCGGCCGTGCGATGGCCGTTCTGCGGCACCGGGCCGCCGTTGCGGCCGCCGCGGATCGGGACCGGGCCACCGCCGCGCGGCTCCTCCTCCGAGAAGATGTCGTCGAAGTCGGATCCCGGCCGGCGGCGCGGCGAGAGCCGGCGCACGTTCGGCCGTTCGCTGTAGACCTGCTCCAGATCCTCGTGGGCAGCGGATCCGTCATCGTCGTACTCGTCCTCCCAGTCCTCCTCGCGTACACCGAAGTAGACCAAGGTCGAGTTCCACAGATCGCTCAGGGCCATGTGACCGAGAACTCTACCGCCCGTAGAGGACGCCACCCACCCGCACGATCGTCGCACCCTCCTGCGCAGCCACCGCGAAGTCCTGGCTCGTGCCCATGCTGAGGTGGTCGAACTCGTGCCGTCCGCGCCACGCCGGCGCGAGCCGGTCGCGCACCTCGCGCAGCGCCGCGAACCACGGCCGCGCGAGCTCGGGATCCGACACGGCCGGCGGCATCGTCATCAGGCCGCGGAACCGCACGCCGGCCAGCGGCGCGACCGACTCGAGAAACGCGTCCACCTCGGCGGGCGCCACGCCTGACTTGGTGTCCTCGCCGGCGACGTTCACCTGCAGCAGGCAGTCGACCGTGCTCCCGGGCGCCCGCCGGCGCTCGAGCTGCTCGCACGCGGACAGCGAGTCGACCGCGTGGATCAGGCGCACCCGGCCGACGATGTCGCGCACCTTGCGGCTCTGGACGTGGCCGATGAAGTCCCACGTGAAGAGGTCGCCGAACCGCTCCTGCTTGGGGATCAGCGCAGTCGGTGCGGTTCTCGCCGACCAGCGTGACGCCGGCCGCCTGCAGCGCGGGCAGGTCGTCGGCCTCGACGTACTTCGTGGCCGCGAGGATCTCGACGTCGGGCCCGACGAGGGCGCGGATCCGGGCCAGGTTCTCGGCGACGACGGCCGCGTCAAGCATGCAGCACCCCCACGACGCCCTGGCGGCCGGTGACGCCGTTGTCGCGCCGGTGCGAGAAGTAGCGGTCGGGATTGCAGATGCTGCACTCGCCGGCGACCGCCACGTGCCGGGCGCCGGCGCGACTCGAGCGCGCGCCGCGCGCACAGCCACAGGTCGGCCCGGCCGTCGCGGACGACGTCGGCGCCGAAGCGGGCCTGCAGCTGCGCGGCGACGTCATCGCCCACCTCGTAGCAGCACGGCCCCGCGCCCGGGCCGACCGCGCCGACGACCTCGCCGCCGACGGCCTCCACGCCCGCCTCCACGACGCCGGCCTCGAGGCCGCGCCAGCCGGCGTGCAGCACCGCCAGGCGACGGCCGTCGGCGCGCGCGATCGCGACCGGCAGGCAGTCGGCGGTGAGCAGCATCATCGGCCGGCCGGTGAGCGCGGTCGCGAGGCCGTCCGAGCGCGGGAACGGCTCGGCGCCCGGCTCGAGGAAGCGGCCGCTCGCCGGCTCGGCCACCACCTCTCGCACGGTGGTTCCATGCACCTGCCAGGCCATCGTCGCCTGGGCCGGGTCGCCGCCGGCCGCATCGACGGCCCGGCGCCGGTTCTCGGCCACGCTGCCCGGCTCGTCGGCGGTGAGCGCGCCCAGGTTGAGCGATGCGAACGGCCCGTGCGAGGTGCCGCCGCGCCGCGAGGTGAACGCCACCGCGACTCCCTCGGGCGCCGACTCCCACCGCAGCACCGGCACCGGCCCGTCGTCCCAGTGCGAGATCGGTCACGACGCCGCCCGCCCGACCAGCTCGCGCGCGGCGGCAAGCTCCGAGCCGCGGTCGGCCAGCTGGCCGTTGCGCTTGCGCCGCAGGAGCTCGGCGAGCACCTCCCCCACGCGCGGCGACTGGACCAGGCCCAGCTCGTCGCGCAGCACCGAACCGTCGATCTCGAGCCGGATGCCGCGCAGGTGGTCGAGGTAGTGCTCGGCGGCGGCCGCGCCCGGCCCGGCGTCGGCGGCGACCACCAGGGCCGCCTCGATCGGCAGCCGGTCGAGCGGCTCGGCGACGTCGGCGGGCGTCGCCGCGGCCGCGAGGCGCGGGCCGAGCCGGGCCGGGGCGGTGGCGGCGGCGCCCACGACCGTGGCCGAGCGGCGGTCGAGCCGCAGTCGCTGCGTCATGCGCGCGACGGCGGCGGCGTCGGCGCCGGCCGCGATCGCGGCCAGGCGCCCCCGCCAGGGGGTGGCCAGGATGCCGAGCCGCCGGCGCAGATCGTCGAGCCGGGTCAGCCGCTGCGCCCGCGCGGCGGGCTCGCCGCCGAGGGCCGGGTCGACGGCCGCGAGCAGGCCCAGCGCGTCGGCGGCCGGGAGCGCGGCGGCGACCGTTGCGGTCGACTCGCCGCAGAAGCGCGACGACCTCGGCCCGCAGGCGTGCGCCCGAGAGCAGGTCGACCATCCCGGCGGCCACCGCGGCGCGCGCCAGCGCCTCGGTCTCGGGCTCGAGCGCGTAGCCGAGCCGGGCGGCGTAGCGGACGGCGCGGTAGAGACGGGTGGGATCGTCGCGAAACGACGCCGGGTGGAGCACCCGGATCAGCCCGGCGGCGAGGTCGGCACGGCCGTCGCACGGGTCGAGCACCTCGCCGAAGCGCGCCCCGCCGAGCGCCGCCGCGAGCGCGTTCACGGTGAAGTCGCGCCGGCGCAGATCCTCGGTGATCGTCGCCGGTGCGACCTGCGGGAGCGCCGCGGGCGCCGCGTAGCGCTCGCTGCGCGTCGCGGCGACGTCGACGCGGACGCCGCCCGGCGCGACGATCACCGCGGTGCCGAACGCGGAGTGGACGGTCAGCCGGGCGCCGTCGATGGCCGTGGCCACCCGGCGCGCGACGGCCACGGCGTCGCCCTCGACGGCGACGTCGGCGTCGCGGTGCGGGTCGCCCCGGAGCAGGTCGCGCACCGGGCCGCCGACGGCGTAGGCGGGCGTCTCGCCGGCGGCGGTCTGGACGGTCGCCCAGACGCCGGCCAGCGGATCGCCGGGCCCCCCGATCTGAAGCGCTTCGGGCACGCGGGGATTGTACGGGCGCGTCCCGCCGGCGCCCCGCGGTGCCTACGCCAGGGCGATGGCCTCGATCTCGACCAGCGCGCCGGCGGGAAGGCCCGCCACCTGCACGGTCGAGCGCGCGGGCGGGTCGGCGGAGAAGAACGACCCGTAGACCTCGTTCACGGCCGCGAAGTCGCCCAGGTCGGCCACGAAGATCGTCGTCTTGACCACGCGGTCGAGGGCCGAGCCGGCCGCCGCGAGCACCGCCGCCAGGTTCTGCATCACGCGCCGCGCCTGCGCCTCGACGCCGCCGTCAACCAGCTTTCCCGAGGCCGGGTCGAGCCCGACCTGACCGGCGCAGAAGACGAACCCGCCCGCCCGGACAGCCTGGTTGTACGGCGCGCCTGCAAACGGCTTCGGCGCTCCCTCGGTGACGATCACCGTGCGTTCGCTCATCCCACCCTCCCGGTCTCGCGTGCCATTGCCTCCACCCGCACCCGGGCGGAGCGTCCGTGCGCGGGGAAGCCCTCGGCCTCGGCGAGCACCACGACGGCCTCGGCCATCTCCTCGCACGCCTGCGCGCTCACCTCGACCACCTCCTGCGTCCGCACGAACGCGGCCGGGCCGAGCCCGGACGAGAACCGGCTGTGGCCGCCGGTGGGCAGGATGTGGTTGGAGCCGGCGATGTAGTCGCCGAACGCCGCGCCGGCGTAGGGGCCGACGAAGATCGCGCCCGCGTGGTGGACGCTCGCGACGGCGTCCTCGGGATCGGCGACGCACGAGCTGGACGTGCTCGGGCGCGTGCGCGTTCACGAATGCGAAGGCCGTCTCGATGGAGTCGGCCTCGATCAGCACGGCGCTCGACCCGGCGGGCAGCAGGGCGGCCACGCGGTCGAGCAGCTCGGCATCGGTCGACACGAGCACCGACTGCGCCCCGGGGCCGTGCTCGAGCTGCGCGAGCAGGTCCCAGGCCAGCGGCTCGGCGGGCGCCGTCGCGTCGGCGACGACCACGAGCTCGCTCGGCCCGGCCAGCGACTCGATCCCGACCTCGCCGAACAGGCGCCGCTTGGCCTCCTCGACGTAGGCGTTGCCAGGCCCGGCGACGAGATCCACCCGCGCCATCCGCTCGGTGCCGAGCGCGAGCGCGGCCACCGCCTGTGCACCCGCCGATGGCGTAGATCTCCTCGACGCCGAGCAGGCCGCAGGCCGCAAGCGCGGTCGCGTGCGGCAGCCCGTCCGGGCCGGGCGGCGAGCACACGGCGATCCCGGGCACCCCCGCGACCTGCGCGGGCACGATCGCCATCACCGCGCTCGACGGGTACGCGGCCAGGCCGCCGGGCACGTACAGGCCGGCGCGGCGCACCGGCACCGGCCGGCTCGACACCACCTGCCCCTGCGGGAGCGTCACCCGCGTCGGGCGCGGCATCAGCTCGGCGGACACGGTGCGCACGTTGTGGGCGAGCTGCTCGAGCGCGTCGCGCACCGGCGGGGCGAGCCCCTTCGACGGCCGCGGCCACGGCCGCAGCCGGCACGCGCGGCTCGGCGACGTCGACGCCGTCCAGGCGCAGCGTCAGCCGGCGCACCGCCTCCTCGCCGCCGTTTCGCACCATCTCGACGATGTCCGCCACCGAGGCGGCGACGTCGTCGCGCCGGGCGGACGACGGCCGCAGCGTGCGCACCGCGCCCGCGACGTCTGCAAGTGTCAGTCGCAACCGCTCCACCGTGCGCCAGATCGTAGCCGCCACACATCGGCCGCCGTGGCCGTGTGCGCGCGGGCGCGCTCAGCCGGGGACGCGCTCGATGCGCGCGCCGAGCGCCCGCAGCCGCTCGTCGATGCGCTCGTACCCGCGGTCGATCTCGCCGACGTTGCCGATCCGGCTCTCGCCCTCGGCGCACAGGCTCGCGATCAGCATGGCCATGCCGGCGCGGATGTCGGGGCTCGCCATGCGCTCGCCGTAGAGCTGGGCGGGGCCGGTCACGACCACGCGGTGGGGGTCGCACAGGATGATCCGCGCCCCCATCGACACGAGCTTGTCGGTGAAGATCAGGCGGTTCTCGAACATCTTCTCGAAGATCAGCACCGTGCCGGTCGCCTGCGTCGCGACCGCGACGGCGATCGACGTCAGGTCGGCCGGGAACATCGGCCACGGCCCGTCCTCGACCTTGGGGATCTGCGCGTTCACGTCGTCGACGATCGCGCAGCGTCTGGCCCGGCGGGACGCGCACCGAGCTGCCCTCGACCTCGACCGTGACGCCGAGCCGCGAGAAGGTGTGCCGGATCGAGCGCAGGTGCTCGACCGCGGCGTCCTCGATCACGACGTCGCCGCCCGTGACGGCGGCGAGGCCGATGAACGACGCCACCTCGATGTGGTCGGGGCCGATGCGGTGGGCGCAGCCGCCGAGCGACTGCACGCCGTGGATCGTGAGCACGTTCGAGCCGATGCCGTCGATGCGCGCGCCCATCGCCTGCGAGCAGGTGGCACAGGTCCTGCACGTGCGGCTCGCACGCGGCGTTCTCGATCGTCGTCTTGCCCCGCGCGAGCACCGCCGCCATCACCGCGTTCTCGGTGCCGGTCACCGAGGCCTCGTCGAGGTAGAGGTCGGCCCCGCGCAGGCCGCCGGGCGCGCGCAGCCGGTAGCTGCGGTGGGCCTGGACGTCGGCGCCGAGCGCGGCGAACGCCATCAGGTGCGTGTCGACGCGGCGGCGGCCGATGACGTCGCCGCCGGGGGGCGGGACGTCGGCCGTGCCGCAGCGCGCGAGCAGCGGGCCGGCGAACAGGATCGAGGCGCGGATGCGCGTGCACAGCTCGGCGTCGAGCGCCGTCTTCGCGATGTCGGCCGCCCACACCCGCAGCCGGTTCGGCCCGAGCCACTCGACGTCGGCGCCGATGTCGCACAGCAGCTCGATCATCGCCTCGACGTCGCGGATGCGGGGGACGTTGTCGAGCGTCACCGGGTCGGCGGTGAGCAGGCAGGCGGCCAGGATCGGCAGCGCGGCGTTCTTGTTGCCCGCCGGCCGCACGGTGCCCCGCAGCGGCACCCCACCCTCGATCACGAACGACTCCACGGTTCCCTCTCGCGCTGCGATTGCCATACGTCCAGGGTACCTGGATTCCCGGCTGGATCAGCCGGGCAGCCCGAGCTCGGCCGCGATCGGCCGCAGGGCCGCGATGACGAACGTGATGTGCTCGTCCAGGTCGACGCCGAGCTCGCGCGCGCCCTCGATCACGTCCTCGCGGTTGACGCCGCGGGCGAAGCTCGGCTGCTTCAGCTTCTTGCGCACCGAGCGGGCCTCGAGCGTCGACAGGCCCTCGGGCCGCACGAGCCCGCACGCGTGCACGAACCCCGACACCTCGTCACAGGCGTAGAGCGTGTGCTCGAGGTGCGTCTCGCGGGTCACGCCGGTGTGGTCGCCGTGCGACTGGATCGCGCGCACGAACCACTCCGGATAGCCGTGCTCGCGCAGCACCGGGGCGCCGTCCTGCGGGTGCTGGTCGAGGGTGGGATGGCGCTCGTAGTCGAAGTCGTGCAGGAGCGCGACGTTGCCCCACGCCGCCTCGTCCTCGCCGAACTTGCGCGCGTACGCCCGCACCGAGGCCTCGACCGCCAGGCAGTGGCGCAGCAGCGCCTCGCTCTTCGTCCACTCGGTCAGGAGCGCCCAGGCCGCGTCGCGATCGTGTACGAGCTCGTCCTCGGTCACGGCGGCGGACGATACCAGCGCCGGGCCCGAATGACACGGTGCCTGGCCCCGTTGGTATTCACGCAAGCGACGGCGAGGCCGTCGGCGAGCGCCTCGATGTCGGCGGCGTCCGTCCAGGCGCCGACCGAGACGCGCACGAACGGCGTGTCGGGGATCGGCCGCACGAGCACGTCGCGCTCCGCCAGGTGGGCGACGGCGTCCGCGGACTCGATGCCGTCCAGGCGCAGGGCGATCAGGCCGGTGCACGGCCCGCCCGGATCGTGCACGGCCACGCCGGGCACGTCGGCGAGCCGCGTGCGCGCCGCCGCGGCGTTCGCCGCCGCCTGCTCGTACCAGGCGGCGCGGCCGCCCGGCTGCGCCTCGACCCACTCCATGCCCGCCGGCGAAGGCCGCGAGGACGGTCGGGTCGATGCTGCCCGCGTCGTACCGGGCCGCGCCGGCGCGGAACGGGCCGACGTGGCCGTCGGCGTAGGTGAAGTAGCTCGGCGTCGCCGGCCGGAGCATGTCGTAGCGGTCCGGGTGCACCCACAGGGCGCCCGTGCCCTGCGGCCCGAGCAGCCACTTCTGCCCCGACCCGGCGTAGAAGTCGGCGCCGGATCGCGTGCATGTCGAGCGGGATCGCGCCGATCGACTGGGCGCCGTCGACGAGCAGCGTCGCCCCGACCGCATGCGCCGCGGCCGCGATCTCGGGCAGCGGCAGCACGAGCCCCGTCGTCCACAGCACGTGCGAGATCGCAACCATGCGCGTCGCCGGGCCGATCGCCGCGACGACCTCGGGGGCGGGCACCGCCCGCACGACGACGCCGTGGCGCTGGGCGAGCTCGTCCAGCGGGCCCAGCAGGCCCGGATGCTCCTCGGTGGTCGTCACGACCTCGCCGCCGCCCGACCAGTCGAGGCCGGCGCACACGAGCCCGATGCCGTGCGTGGTCGACGACGTCAGCGCCACCTCGTCCTCCGGCGCGCCGAGCGCGCGGGCCGCGCCGCCGCGCGCCCGCGCGCGCAGGGCGAACAGGCGCTCGAACGCCGCCATCCCGATCCGCGGCCCGCGCGCGGCCTCGCACCTCGGCGGCCATGGCGTCGAGGGCGGCCTGCGGCATCGGGCCGTTCGTGCCGGCGTTCAGATAGGCGCACCCCTCGCAGGCACGGCAGCTCGCGGCGGTCAGGCAAACGCCACCACCGCGTCGACGGGATCGTGATCGGAGAGCCGCACCGGGCGGGAGCCGTTGCGGCGGTAGTCGCGCCGCTCCGGCAGCCAGCGGGTGGCCGCCCACTCCACCTCGAACCCGCGCACGAGCAGGTGGTCGATGCCCACGTCGCCCGAGTCCTCGACGAAGCCGCGTGCACACAGCGCGTGCACGCCGGCCGACTGCACGCCGGCGTTCAGGTCGCCGCCGAGCACCATCGGCGCGCCGCGGGCGAAGCGCTCGAGCACGAACCCGGCCTTCTCGAGCTGCTCGTCGCCGCCGCGGTCGGCGTGGATGTTCGCGACGGCGAACTCGCGCCCGGCCCGGCGATGGCGCAGCCGGGCGAGCTGGGCGACGCGCGGCTCGCCGCGCAGCCGCGTGCGCTCGTTCAGCTGCACGCGGCGGGCCGAGACGAGCAGGAGCGCCGGCCCGTACAGGATGGCCTGCGCCTGGCCCTCGACCTGCGTGCGCACGAGATCGGGCAGCGCCCGGCCGACGGCGGCGCCGAGGGCGAGCGGCAGCGGGACGTGCACGAACGGGATGTGCGCGCCGTAGGTCGGCGCGAGCGTGACGCTCATGCCCGTGTGCTCGCGCAGCAGGTCGGCGGCCCACACCGGCACCTCCTGCAGCAGCACGACGTCGGGGTCGTCCTGGGTCATCACCGCGGCCATCTCGCGCAGGAGCTTGCGGCGCACGTGGCCGTGCTCTGCTCCCGGGGGGATGTCGCGGCCGTGGGCGATGTTCCAGGTGCGGATCAGGAGCGAGGCTGCCACCAGCGCGATCGTAGCCGGGCGCCGCGCGGTCCACTACCATCGGCGGGATGAGGCTCCCAGGCCGTGCACGGTTCGCCGACGTCATCGCCGCCCAGCTCGACCTGTACGTCGAGCAGAACGCCGACCTGCTGCGGCGGGTCGAGGCGGCCAAGGCTGACGTACGACCGCGCCGGCCGGCCGGAGTCCGAGGAGGCCTACGGCGCCTACATGGACGCCGTCGAGGAGGCCGAGGACGCCCTGCTCGATCTGCGCGACCGCTACGCCGAGACGATGGCCGCGCGCGAGCGCGGGCGCTACGAGCGCGAGTTCTCGCGCGCCGCCGAGCGGATGCTGCCGACGCTGCAGTCGCGCCGCCACTACCTGCGCGCGATCGATCCCGACTCGACGACGTAGCCGCCCGCGGAACCCCGTGAGCTCTGGCCGGGACGAGCGTGAATAGACGGGGTCTGACCCCGTGTATTCACCGGTGGACACCGAACATGTGTTCGGCTATCGTGGACGGCCCATGCCCCGCGAGCGCTCCGTCATCGTCTGCGTGCTCGTCCCCCGCTTCGCGCTGCGGGTGGCGGCGGGGATGCGGGGCGCCCTGCCCTCCGAGCCGGCGGCCCTCGGGCCCGAGCCGGGCGGGCCGCCCGCGATCGGTGAGTGCAACGCGGCGGCGGCCACCTTCGGCGTGGCGGCCGGGATGCGCGTCGGCGAGGCGCTCGCGCGCTGCCCGCGCCTGCAGCTCGTGACGGCCGACCCCGGCGCCGTGGCCGATGCCGGCGAGGCGCTGCTCCTGCGGCTCGAGGAGATGGGCGCCGCGGTCGAGTCGCTCGCGCCCGGGCGGGCGCTCTTCTGCGCCGACGGCCTCCTGCGCCTGCACGGCGGCCTGCACCGGCTGCTCGCCGCGACGGGCACGGCGCTCGGCCCGGGCGGGCGCACCGGCGCCGGCCCCGGCCGCTTCATCGCCCAGGCCGCGGCCCTGCGCGCCCGGCCGGGACAGCCGCGCGAGGTGGAGGCCGGCGCGGCGGCCGAGCTTCCTCGCGCCCATGCCGGTGGCGCGGCTGCCGCTCGACGCGGCCACCGCCGACACCCTGCACGCGCTCGGCATCCGCACCGCCGGCGAGCTCGCGGCGCTGCCGCTGCCCGCGGTCGCCGACCGGTTCGGCCGGCCGGGGATCGGCGCCTGGCGGCTCGCCCGGGGCGAGGACGAGACCTACGTCGCCCCGCGCACCCCGCCGGAGCCGCTGCGCGAGGCGATCGAGTTCCCCGACCCGGTCGGCGACGAGTTCACCCTGCGCGGTGCGCTCACCGTGCTGATCGAGCGTCTCGCCTGCGATCCCCGCCGTGGCGGCCGGCCGCCGCGGACGCTCACGATCTCGGCCCGTCTCGCCGCCGGCGGGTCGTGGCGGCGGCCGGTGACGCTGCGCGAGCCCACCGCCGAGCCGCAGCGGCTGCGCGACGCGCTCGCCCCGCGCCTGGTCGAGCTGCCCGGCGCCGTCGAGCGCCTGAGCCTCGAGATCACCGCGCTCTCGGCGGCGGCCGACCGCCAGCTCTCGCTCTACCGGCCGCCGGCGGAGCTCCTGCGCGAGCGCGCGTCCGAGGCCGCCCGCCAGGTGCGCGCAGGGCTCGGCGAGGGCCACCTGTGGCGGGTGGTCGAGGTGGCGCCGTGGTCGCGCGTGCCCGAGGGCCGCGACCTGCTGGTGCCGTTCGACGGCTGACGGCCGGGACGTCCCGCACGGCCAGCCATACTGCAGCCATGAGCGATCTCGAGCGACGGCTGGCGGTGGCCCGCGGCGACGAGCCCGCCGACGTCGTCGTCACGGGCGGACAGGTGCTCTCGGTGTTCACGCGCGAGTGGCTGCGCGCCGACGTTGCCGTCGCCGACGGCTGGATCGCCGGCGTCGGCGACTACCAGGGCCGCGAGACGATCGACGCGACCGGCCTGTGGGTCGCGCCCGGCCTGATCGACGCCCACGTCCACATCGAGTCGTCGCGGCTCCTGCCCGACGAGTTCGCCCGGCTCGTCCTGCCGCACGGCACGACGACCGTCGTCGCCGACCCGCACGAGATCGCAAACGTGCTCGGCACCGACGGCGTCCACTGGCTGCTCGACTCCACCGACGGCCTGCCGCTGGACGTCTTCTTCATGGCGTCGTCGTGCGTCCCGGCGTCGCGGTTCGAGTCGCCCCGCCGGGCGCTCACTCCGGGCGACCTCGAGGGCCTGCTGCGGCGCCGGCGCGTGATCGGGCTCGCCGAGATGATGAACTTCCCCGGCGTCATCGGCGGCGCGCCGGCGGAGCTCGAGAAGCTCGGCCTCGCCGGCGCCGGCCACGTCGACGGCCACGCACCGGGCGTGCTCGGGCCGGCGCTCCAGGCCTACGCCGCCGCCGGCATCCGCTCCGACCACGAGGCGACGACGCTCGACGAGGGCCGCGAGCGGCTGCGCGCCGGCATGTGGGTGCTGATCCGCGAGGCGTCCGGGGCGCGCAACCTGGCGGCGCTGCTCCCGCTCGTCGCCGAGTTCGGGCCCGGCCGGCTCGCGTTCTGCACCGACGACCGCGACCCCGACCACATCGTCTCGGAGGGCCACCTGAACTCGATGGTGCGCGCCGCCGTCGCCGCCGGCGTCGACCCGGCCGACGCGCTCGTCATGGCGTCGCACCACCCGGCCGTATGGCACGGCCTGGTCGACCGTGGCGCGGTCGCAGCCGGCTACCGGGCCGACCTGGTGCTCTTCCCCGACCTGCAGACTTCCGCCCGGCGACCGTGCTGAAGGGCGGCAGCCCCGTCGTTGAGCTCCCCGCCGCGACGGTGCCCGACTGGGTGCGCAACACCGTGCACGTCAAGGGCCTCGCAAGCGGCGACCTGCGCGTCGCCTGGGAGGGCGACGGGGACGATGCGCGTGATCGGCGTCCTGCCTGGTCAGATCGTCACCGAGTCGCTCACCGACCGGCCGCGCGTCGTCGACGGGGCGGCCTGCGCGGATCCTGACCGCGACCTGGTGAAGATCGCCGTCATCGAGCGCCACCTCGGCACGGGCCGGATCGGGATCGGGTTCGTGCGCGGGCTGGGGATCACGCGGGGCGCGATCGCGTCGACGGTCGCCCACGACGCCCACAACATCGTCGTCGCCGGCGTCGACGACGACGACATGGTGCGCGCCGCCCGCCGGCTCGGGCGAGCTCGGCGGCGGCGATGGTCGCCGTGCACGACCGCGGCGTCCGCGCCGAGCTGGCCCTCCCGGTTGCCGGGCTCATGTCCGACGCGCCCGCCGATCGCGTCGTCGCCAGCAGCCGCGCGCTCGCGGACGCCGCCCGTGCGCTCGGCTGCACCCTGGAGGCGCCGTTCCACTCGCTCGGCTTCCTGGCGCTCTCGGTCATCCCCGCGCTCAAGATCACCGACCACGGCCTGATCGACGTGGGCCGGTTCGAGGTCGTCGGCCTCCGCGCCGACTGACCGGCGCGCGTCAGTCGGGACAGGTCTGCGACCGGCAGGCCGGCCGCCTGCCAGGCGAGGAAGCCGCCGATCATGTCGGTCGCCCCGGCGACGCCGATCGCCTGCAGGGTGGCAGCGGCAAGGCTCGACGAGTAGCCCTCGGCGCACATCACGATCAGATCGCCTCGGCGCCCGGTCAGCGCCGCGTCGCCGTAGCCCGAGGTCGGGTCGGCCCGCCACTCGAGCACGTTTCTGCCGACGACCACGGCGCCGGGGACGACGCCCTGGCGCCGGCGCTGGTCGACCGGGCGGGTGTCGACGATCACGGCGCCGGCCGCAGCGGCGGCGTGCGCCTGCTCCGGCGTCAGCCGGCGCAGGCCGGCGCGCGACCGCTCGAGCAGCTCGTCGATCCCCACCAGGCCAGCCTAGTCGAGCCATCTAGGTCGGGTACCACTCGACGGAGAGCGGGCCGACGGTCAGGCGCCGGTACCGGCCCCGCCGCACGAGCCGCACGCCGGGCTCCTCGCGATAGACGTTGATCGTGTACCCGCGGGTGCGGCGGCCGACGATGCTGACCGTGCGCACCAGGCTGGGCTCGGGGGTGCCGCTGTCCACCTGCATGCGCCCAGTGTCCGATGAGCGGGGCGGGTTCGTCAAGGTGCGAGGATCGTAACTTGTCATGCCGCCGGACGGAAGGCCGGTTTCCGGACGGCTCAGGCGCTCGTGGCGCCGATCACCGCCACCGCCAGGGCGAGCGCGATCCCGGCTCCGCGGGCGATCCGGCCGAGGCGAATCGCCTTCGGATCGGCCACGAGGCCGATGCAGGCGGCGCCGCACGCGATCGCGGCGAGCGCGACGCCCGGGAGCTGCCATGTCCAGTCCCCGCCCGTGTGGACGAGGAAGGCGATGTAGGCCGCCAGGATGGGCGCCGAGAGCGGGTGGGCGCGGCGGTGCAGCCCTGTCCAGACCGGTGTGAGCATCGTGACGAGCACGATCAGCGAGCCCGACCACGCCGAGCTCCGCGAGCGTCTCGAGGTACAGGCTGTGAGCGTTCTTGACGCTGATCTTCGTCGTGCGATGGGTGAGCCAGTAGTCGGCGAACGTCCCGCCGCCGGAGCCGACGGCCGGGTGAGCGGTGAAGTCGTGCCAGGCCGTCTTCCAGAAGACGACGCGCCCGTTCGGCGAGAGGCTCAGGAGGCGCAGGTTGAGGTCGCCGCCCTTGAAGGTCGGCGCGGGCTTCTCGAGCGTCGAGACCGCGTCGTGGACGAGGTTCACGGGGTTGCCGAACCGGTTCACCCCCACCGCGACGGCCGCGCACGCCGCGAGCACCATGCCGGCGCCCGCGACCGTGCGGGCGAGCCGCGACACCGTGAACCGCGCCTCGAGCCCGCAGAGCAGCGCCGGCGGGCCCATCGCGAGCAGGACGAGCGAGATCAGCCGCGCCGCCGCCTGCGCTCCCTGCGTGGCCTGGTCGGCGAGGTCGCGGCTGTACTTCGTGAGCGCCGGGTGGCCGTGGACCGTGAGCAGCGCGCCGATCGCGCCGATCGACCCGGCGAACATGCCGACGATGAGCTGCACGCGGTTGCGGTCGAGCGCGACGAGCGCAACGAGCCCGGCCGCGAGGCCCACCAGCGCGCCTCGGCTGAAGGTGAGGTAGAGCGTCGGCGCGAGCGGGACGAGCGCGGCCGCCGCGAGCATCCGGGTGAGCATGCCGCCGCGGGCGGCGAAGCCCAGGGCGAGGATGATCGCGATGACGCTGAACGCGCCGAGCCCGTTCCAGTAGCCGATCGGCTGGTACAGGCGGCCGTAGCCCCCGCCGGTGTCGTACATCCCGAAGATGCGCGGGTAGAGCCGCGAGGCCATGCTGAACGTGTCGACGGCCGTCGCCGCGGCGACGACGCCGCCCGCGACGGCGACGCCGCGGCCGCCGTTTGCGAGCAGGAGCAGGGCGGCCCCGCCCGCGACGTAGACGAGCAGCAGGTGGACATCGGTCACGGTCGCCGTCCGATCGGACGACCACAGGGACGAGAGCGCCGTCCACGCGCACAGGCCGGCGAGCCCGGCTGCGGTCACGAGCGCGGCCCGCGGCACGCGCAGCTCTCGCGCACCCGCCAGGATCGCGGCCACGACCGCGGCGTAGAGCGGCGTCGCCAGCCGCCAGGCGCCCTGGAAGTAGCCGCCCTGGTCGGCGGCGAGAAGCCCGATCGAGACGCCTGTGAGCACGAACGCGGCCGGTGCGGCAAGCGGGTTGACCGACTCCGCCGTCCGGCGCTCGCCGACCCGCCACCATGCCGGCCTGGCGCGGTCGTGCCCTTCGATCGTCCCAGAACCTGTCACGGTGAAACTCCATTTCGCGGCGCGTCCGTCCACCACGTGCGGTACGGTGCTGCTATGGTAAGGCGGTCCACGGATTGCGTAGGAACGGAGCGGACATGGCAAAGCGTCTGAGGCGCCGATCGATCACTACCGCCCTTGTGGCGGTCACACTAGTGGGCGCGATCGGTGCGGGCACGGCATACGCTGCCACCCCGGCGAACAATCAGTACGGAAGCGTCGAGGGCGTCGTCACCGGTGGTGGCGGCCCGAGCGGCTGGTGTCGCTGGTGACATCACCGGCGGCGGCAACTCCCTGCCCTTCACGGGTGCAGACCTGGGGCTGTATGCGTCGGCCGGCATCGGGATGATTGGCGCAGGGCTGCTTCTGCGGCGCGCCGGCACCCGGCGATCTTCCTAGATCACTGCCTGCAGCTGAAATTCCCGACGGCCCTCCGCTGAAGAGCGGGGGGCCGTCGCGGCATGCGATCCGCCGGTGACGGCACAGGCTCGCATCGCGCACGCGGCACGCGGCCTGCGCTGGCGCATGTGGCAGGAGGCGGGAGCGCGCACGCCCTACCTGCATCTGGCCCGGCGGCGGCCGGGGCGGGCCGTGCTCGACGCCGGCACCGAGCTCGTGATCGAGGGCTTCCCCCGCACCGGCAACACCTTTGCGACGGTCGCGTTCCAGACGGCGCAACCGCGTCCGGTGCCGGTGGCGCACCATCTGCACGTCGCGAGCCACGTCATCGCAGCGGCCGAGCGAGGCGTGCCGGCGCTCGTGCTGATCCGTCCGCCCGAGGCCACCGTGGTCTCGGCGATGATGTGGTGGCCGTACGTCAGCGCCCCGGCCGCACTGCGGGCGTACGCGCGCTACTACCGGCGGCTCATGCCGGTGCGGGACGCATGCGTGGTGGCCCCGTTCGACGAGGTCACGTCGGACTTCGGCGCCGTGGTCGAGCGGATCAACCGCCGCTACGGCACGGAGTTCGCGCGGTTCGACCACACGCCGGAGCACGTCGAGCGCTGCTACCGCCTGATCGAGGAGCGTTCGGCCCACGCGCCCTGGGCGCCTGTCATCAGCGCGTACATGTCCGGCCGCATCCCGGCCGCACAGATGGAGGCCGCACGCGGCACGCCGAGCGGCGCCGCGCCGGAGATGCGGGTGGCCCGCCCCTCCGCCGTCCGCGACGCTGCCCGCGACGGCCTGCGCGAGGTGTACCGCGACTCACGGCTGGAAGGCCTGCGCCGCCGCGCGGAGCGTGCCTACAGCGACTTCGTCGGCGACTGACTCTCGCCGGGCGCTTCGGCGCCGTTGCCGCCCGCCTCGTAAGGCGTCGCCGGCTGCTGCGCCGGCACGCTCGACCGGTACCCGCCGTAGCCGTAGCCGTAGCCGTAGCCCTCGCCCTCCTCCGACCCGGTGAGCACGAACCCGAGCTTCGCCGCCGGGCAGGCCGTCAGCACGCGCTGGAGCTCGGTGAGCATCGGTCGCTTGAGCGCCGTCGCCCGCACGACGATCAGCATCGCGTCCACCTTGTTCGAGAGGACGACGCCGTCGGAGACGGGCAGGAGCGGCGCCGAGTCGAGCAGCACGACGTCGGCCCGCTCGGCCAGGTCGAGCAGGATCTCGGACACGACGCTGCTCTCGATCAGGTCGGCGGGGTTCGGCGGCATCGGCCCCGACGGCAGCACGTGCAGCGAGCCGGCCCGCGGCCCGCCGTCGGAGCCGGGGATCGGGATCGACCACATCGCCTGGTCGAGGGTGACGTTGCCGAGTGCGACGTCGGTCAGGCCGGGCTTGCCGGTCAGGTCGAAGAAGTGGTCGAGGAAGGGCTTGCGCAGGTCGAGGTCGACGAGCACGACGCGGCGGCCGGCCCGTGCCAGCGCGACCGCGAGGTTGCCGACCGTCGTCGACTTGCCCTCCTGCTCGGCGGCGCTCGTCACCATGATCGTGCGCGCCTTGATCTGGAGGTTGGCGAAGTCGAGGTTGATGCGCAGCTTGCGGTAGGCCTCGGTCTGGAGCCCGCCCTCGTCGTCGAGCATGCCCAGGCTGCCGGCCTTGCGCAGCGACCGCGGCGGGATCGGGATCCGGGTGAGCAGCGGCAGCCCGAGCCGCTGCGAGACCTCGTCGGAGTGGCGGATGCGCGTGTCGAGCGCCTCGGCCAGCGAGATCAGGACGAGGCCGATGACGATGCCCAGGCCGAGGCCCATCAGCATGTTGCGCGTGGTCAGCGGCCGCACCTTGGTGGCGCTGGTCGCGGTCTGGGTGACCGAGTTCCCGTTGCGAAGGCTCTGGAGCGCGGTATTCCACTGCCCCTGATCCTTCTGGGCGGCGTTCAGCTGCGCGACAAGTCCCTGAACCGACGCCGTGCCGGATCCCTTGCCTCCCTGGGCTGCGATCTCGTTCGACAGCCGCGTGATCTTCTTGGCGTCGGCGGCGATGTGCGCGTGGATGCCGGCGACGGCCTTCGCGTTGCTCCACTTCACGTACTGCTGCGCGTAGGTCGTCGCGAGCTGTTCGGCGCGAGCGGCGGATGCGGTCCGTGACCGCGAACGTGATCACGCTGGTCGTCGTGCTGGGCGTGATGCTGGACTCGTCCAGGAGCTGCTGGGGCGTGAGCGCGCTGGTGCCGGCCGCGTGCAGCGTGAGCTTCGCGACCGTCGTCGTGTGCGCGTTCTGGGCAGCTGTCGCGACCTCTGCCGCGAGCACCGAGCTCGACACCTTGGCGCCGGGGTTGAAGACCGACTGGACGCTGTTCGACCCGATCTGCACCTGCGACTCGGCCTTGTACGCCGGCGTCTGGCGGCTCGACACGACGTATGCCGCGCCGACCGCGACCACCACCGCGACGATCAGGATCCAGATGCGCCGCCGGAGCACTCCGACATAGTCGGAGAGCGTGGTCAGCCGTTGTTCAGCCACAGGGAGAGCCTTTCACGCGATCTCACCGAACAGGCTGGCTGCCCCGCCGCCTCGGCCCGGCACGTCCACTACTGGGATACCCGCGTTGTGATACCGAGTCAAGCGCGCCGACCTCCGGTTCCTTCCATGCGAACACCGCTCCGCGGTGGCCGTTCCGACCGGGCGCTCACCGTGACCGTTGCATAGGCCGCCTCCAGGTCGGCAAGTCCCTGCTCGGGACTGTAGCCGCTGCGCCAGGCGGAGAAGGCTCCCTGGCCCAGCCGTTCCGATGTTTCGTCAACAAGGAGCGCCTCGAGCGCCTTCCTCCAGGAATCCGCGACCCCCGGCTCCGCGAGCAGTCCCGTAACGCCGTCGGCGACGATGCCCGGGAGCGCGCCGTGGCGGTTCGCGACCACCGGGACGCCCGCCGCGTACGCCTCGACGACCGTGCGCGGCGCGCCCTCGTAGCAGATCGACGGCAGCACGAGCGCCCGCGCGCCGGCCAGGAAGGAGCCCACCTGGTCGCTGGGCACCGAGCCGCGGAACTCGACCGTCGCGGGCGCCATCGCCTCGAGCCGCGCCCGCTCGGGCCCGTCGCCGACCACGACCAGCCGGGCGGGGACGTCGCGCCACAGCGCCACCAGGCGATCGAGGCCCTTCTCCTCCGACAGGCGGCCGAGGAAGAGGAAGTCCCGCCCCGGCCCCTCGCGCCGCGCCAGCGGCCCGGTGAAGTTCGGCTTCACCCGGATCCGGTCGGGCGTCAAACCCGGCCTCGAGATGCTTGCGGCGCACGAACTCGCTCACCGCCAGGAAGAGGCCGACGCGGCGGAAGGTGCCCGCCTGCCGGTGCACGCCCAGGGCGGTCGCAAGCGCGGCGCTGCCGGCGACGGAGCCGCGGTAGCAGCGGTGGGCGACGCCTCGCCACGGCAGCCTCCCGAGGCAGTCCTCACACGCGCGGCCGTCCCGCAGGAACGTCGCCGGCAGGCACAGCAGGCGGTAGTTGTGCAGCGTGAGGACGACCGGGCGCGGCGCCGGCGCGCAGGACCGCCGGAGAGAGCAGCGGAAACAGGTTGTGGACATGGACGACGTCGGGCTCGAAGCCGCGCGCCAGCCTGCGCACCTCGGCCACCGCGCGCCGGGACCACACCGCCGAGGCGGCGAGGCCGGCCCGGGCCACGGCCGACGCGTCGTCGGGCATCGGCGACCACAGCTGCACGTCGTGGCCCGCCCGAGCGCAGGAGCGCGACCTCGTCGTCGACGACCCGGTTCTCGCCGGATGACTGGCCGGTCGCGTAGCGCGAGTGCAGGACGAGGACTCTCACGGTCCGCCGGTCACGGCACCAGCGCGGACTCCACGGCCGGCTCCACGGCGCCCGGCGCGGGCCGCCGCAGCGGCGGCAGGCCGAGGGAGAGGCCGACCAGGATCCCAAGCGGCCCCATCCGCGCCAGCTCGATCAGCGGGTTGTCCACGATCATCGCGAGGGCGATCCCGACCAGGGCGAGGAACGCCGCGGCGTGGATCTGCTCGGCGATAGACCCGAGTGCCGCGCACCTCCTGCCAGCGGCGCCACGTCAGGCGCAGGATCGCCAGGAACGCGGCGAACCACAGGACGATCCCGACGATGCCGTAGTCCACCAGGATGCGCAGATAGTCGTTGTGAGGGTGCCCGGCGCCGTGGAACGGCAGGGCCTGCGTCAGACGGTCGGACGCGCCGGCGCCGTGGCCGATCAGCGGCCGCTGCTTGAACCATCCCCAGTTGGCCGACCAGAGCGCGTCACGGCCGGTCACGTTGATGCTGACGCCGGCGACGTTCGCCTTGTCGCCGTGGAAGAAGCGATGGTGCAGCGGCGCGTAGAAGAACACCGCCGACAGCGCCACCGCGAGCGTCGCGACGCCCGCCCCGATCGCCGATCAGCCAGCCGCGGAAGTTGCGCAGGTTCGAAGCGCCCGAGCGCGATCAGGGCGAACTGGGCCGCGAGCGCCGAGCGCGACAGCGAGAACAGGGTGAGCACGACGGCGGCGCCCACGACCCAGTACGCCCATCGCTGCCCGATCAGGCCGCCGGCCATGAACCAGGCCACGAGCACGACGCACAGCAGCCCGAACGGCCGCGGCGAGCAGGATCTTGCCCGTCCCGGGGCCGGCGATGGCGACGCTGACGGCGTACAGCCCGAGGCCGACCGTCGCCGCGACCCAGAACGCCTTGGAGACGATCGCGTGGACGGCCGCGCCCGCGGTAGTGCACGACCGTGGCGGCGATCGCCATGAAGAGCACGAAGACGATGTACACGAACACGTTCTGGAGCGACTGCGTCGAGACGGTGCCCCACGTGAACGAGACGAGCGTCCAGATCACGAAGAGGGCCACCAGACCGAGCGCGCGGCCGGCCGCGCCCTCCGGGACGCGTATGCCGGTCAGCGCGACGAGCGCGGCCAGGACGACGAATGCAACCGTCTCCACCGCCTGGCCGGAGCCGGCGCCGGCGTTCACCCGCTGCAGGATGTCGACGCCGCCGGAGATGCCGATCATGGCGACGATCAGCGCCTCGCCCAGCGGTCGCCGGGACGTCTCGCCCATGTAGGTCACGGCGACGACGAGCCCCACCACGACGAGCGCGAACGGCGGCGAGATCACCGCGAGCACGCCGGCGCCGGCCGCAGCGGCCACCGTCAGGGCGGCGACGCCGAGCCACGACGACCCCATGACGCGGCCTGTGGATGCCGCCGATCATCGGCGGACGCCGTCGGTCCAGGGCCCGGTCGACGAGCCTGCGCGCGGCGCGCCCGTACTCGCCGCTGATCGCGATCGTGGCCCGGGCCACGAACTCGGTGTTCGTGGTCGCGTACCGGCCCGCGAGCCGGCGCGGCTCCCGCGAGAGCCGGTGCAGCCACTCGAGGCCGGCGCCCTGCATCCACTCCGGGGCGCGCGGCTTCGTCCCCGCGAGGAAGTCGAACGCCGCCCCCACGCCCAGCCCCACCGCGGGTGCGAACAGCCCGGCGCTGCGGCGCAGCCACTCGTCCTGCTTGGGCAGCCCGAGGCCGACCCAGACGACGTCGGCCCGCGCGGCGGCGATCTCGCTGGCGATGTCCGTGTTCTCCTCGTCGGAGAGCTGCCGGAACGGCGGGGCGATCTTGCCGGCGACGATCGCCCGCGGATAGCGCTCGAGCAGCGTCCGCTCGAGCCGCTCGAGCACGTCCGGGGTCGACCCGAACAGGAAGTGGCGCATGCCTGCGTCCTGTCCGGCGTCGATCACGCGCGGCATCAGGTCGGGCCCGGCGATCCGGCGGGCGTCCTCCGCGCCGAAGCGGCGCATCAGCCACGCGACCGGGGCGCCGTCGGGGAAGTTCATCCAGGCGTCGTGCAGCGACGCCCATCATCGTCTCGGAGTGCTGCGCCGTGACGATGCCGTGGACGCCGCAGAGGCAGGAGTAGCCGCCCTGTCCGCTGCGCACGCGGTCGAGGACGAGATCCGCCGCCGACCCCAGGTCGCCGACGAAGTACTCGACGCCGAGCACCGTGCAGGTTGCCCGCGACGTGCCGGCGCGCTCAGTCAGCTCTGATGAGCTCCTCACTCACCACCTCGCCGCCACCCGACTCGATCCGTGCCACGACCTGCTGCTCGATCCAGGCGTACGTGCGCGCCGACGCCGTCCTCGAGCGAGATCTGCGGCTCCCAGCCGAGCACCTCGCGCAGCCGGGTGTTGTCGGAGTTGCGGCCGCGCACGCCCTGCGGGCCGTCCACGAGCACCTTCTCGATCTCGATGCCGGCGATGCCGGCGACCATGTCGGCCAGCTCGTTGATCGAGATCAGGCGGTCCTGGCCGAGGTTGAGCGGCTCGGCGTAGTCGGACGCCATCAGCCGGACGAGGCCCTCGACGCAGTCGTCGATGTAGCAGAACGAGCGCGTCTGCTCGCCGTCGCCCCAGATCTCGACGTGCCGATCGCCCGAGTGCTTGGCGACGGCCACCTTGCGGCACATCGCCGCCGGCGCCTTCTCGCGGCCGCCGTCCCAGGTGCCCAGCGGGCCGAAGATGTTGTGGAAGCGCACGATGCGCGTCTCGAGGCCGTGGTCCTCGCGGTAGTGCGTGGCACAGCCGCTCGGTGACGAGCTTCTCCCAGCCGTAGGCGTCCTGCGGCTGCGCCGGGTAGGCGTCCTCCTCCCGCAGCGGCGTGCACGTCGGCGTTGAGTCTGCAGGTACTCGGGATAGATGCAGGCCGACGACGTGTACAGGTAGCGGCCGACCCCGTTGCGCCGCGCCGCCTCGAGCGTGTGCAAGTTGATCAGCGCGTTGGTGTGCAGGATCTCGGCGTTGTGCGACGAGATGAAGCCCATGCCGCCCATGTCGGCGGCGAGCGCGTACACCTGGTCGATCGCCGCGCGTCGTCTCCATGCAGACGGCCGTGTCGCGCAGGTCGCCGATCACGAACTCGTCGGCGTCGGTCCGCGAGTACTCGGGCGGCTTCAGGTCGACGCCGCGCACCCAGTCGCCGCGCGCCTTCAGAGACGACACGAGGTGATGGCCGATGAAGCCGCCCGCCCCGGTGACCAGAATTCGAGATTGCGTCGTCACAGCCCCCTACCGAGTTTCGGTCGACCTCGTCGTGCCTGCACAACCGCGCCACCTGGCGGCTGCGGCAGGTGCTCAGCGTGCCTCGGAGCCCCGCCCCGGCGCATACGCCGGGCTCGTGCCACGAGAATGCCTGGTACCGGGGTCCTTGTCGAAATTGCTGCGACGGGGTACGAGCCAGGAGCGCATCCGGCATGGTACGTCGAACCGGGGATGGACACCGCCGGGAGCGCCCGCTACGCGGACCGGGTGCCGGCCTTTACTGCCAGCGACTGGGGTGCGAGCACGCGCACCTCGATGGGCGCACGTCCGGCATCGTCACGTGACTGCCGGAAGGCGGCGGTCGCATATTCGAGCGCGCTGCGGCGGCTCTCCGCCTTCGCGACAGTCATCCACTCCCGGCTCTCACGAAACCGGATCTGCGCATAGAAGACGCCCATCCCCCATCCCCCTCGACCGTGCTCCGGACGCCGGCCGCCGCCCCCGCGGTGCCGCCGTCCCTGCCTCCGGGTTGTACGTTCGCCGAAGCCGCGGCACGCGGCATCACCCGGTTGGGGGACTTCGCGATCAGGCCGGCAGGGTGAAGCGGTGCACCGACGCCTGGAGCCGCTCGGCGGTACGGGCGACCTGGTGCGCTGACGCCGCGATCTGCTGCGTCGACGCGGAGGTCTCCGACGTCGATGCCGAGACCTGCTCGGTCGCCGCCGAGGACTCCTCGGCGACCGCCGCCACCTCGCCGGTGGCATCGGCGATCTGGGCGATGCGCGTGCGCATGTCCGCCACCGAGACTGCGATCTGCTGGAACGCCTCCCGGGCCGTCTGCACGGTGACGCCCGACTCGGCGCTGCGCTGCGAGCCGTCCTCGACGACCGCCACGGCGCCGTCGGTCTGCGACTGGATCTCGCCCACGAGCGTCGCGATCTGCTCGGCGGCGCGCTGCGACTCCTCGGCGAGCTTGCGCACCTCCTCGGCGACGACGGCGAAGCCGCGACCCTGCTCGCCGGCGCGGGCGGCCTCGATGGCCGCGTTCAGCGCCAGCAGGTTCGTCTGCCCGGCGATCCCGGTGATCGTCCCGACGATCCCGCCGATCTGCTCCGACTTGGCGGCGAGCTGGCGGATGGACTGCGTCACCTCGCTCGTCGACGCCTGCAGGGCCTCCATGGCCACGCTCGCCTGCTCGGCGGCGGCCACGCCCTCCTGTGCGATCGTCTCGGTCTGGGCGGCGGCATCGCCGGTCTGCTCGGCCGCGAGGCGGGCCCGGTCGACCATGTGCACCTGGCGGCCCGCGCCGTCGGCGATCTCGTTGATGGCCGACGCGACCTCGCCGACCGCGCGCCCGGCCTCCTCCGAGGCCGTCGCGACCTGCTGAGACGAGCCGGAGAGGTCAGTGGCCGCCTCGGCCACCTCGCCGACGATCTCGCGCAGGTTGACGGTCATGGTCTCGAACGCCGTGCCCAGCGCGTCACGCTCGGACGCCGGCGTCACGACCACGGTCAGGTCGCCCACGGCGATGCGCTCAGCAGCCGCGGCCATCTCGCGCAGGTAGGCGATCATCCGCCGGAAGGCCGACGCGGTCTCGCCCAGCTCATCGCCGGAGTGCAGCCGCACGTCCTGGTCGACGTCGCCCTCGGCGATGCCCTCGGCGGCCGCGAGCAGCTCGCGGATCCCGCCCACGAGGGAGCGGCTGATCACGTATGCGAGCGCGAGCGCAACGAGCACCGCCGCGATCCCGAGCCCGCCCATGAGCAGGTAGGAGGACGACCGGGTGGAGTTGAAGCTCGCCGTCGCCTGCGCGCTGACCGCGGCCATGTGCGTCTGGTAGGCGGTCAGTGCCCCGACGAGCCCGTCGGACGCGTCGTTGCCGGCGCCGGCGACGATCGCCTTCGCCGCGGCCATTCGCCCGGCGAGCACGGCGGCATGCAGCCGTGCGTCCACCGCCCGCACATGTGCGTATGCCGCGAAGATCGCGTTCACGTCCTTGACCCCGTCCGGAGTCTCGGTCCTCCGCACGACGGCGAGGTCGTGCACGAAGGCGGCCCGGTCGGGCAGATAGTCCTTGTAGGCGCTCGGGATGAGCGCGTAGCGCGTCTGCGAGAAGTGCATGTCGCCCGCCGCCGACCTGGCGGCGTCGGCCGCGAGCACCTGCGGCAGCACCTGGCTCGACACCCGGTGATGGGCGGAGTCCAGGCTCCCCATCGCGAAGAACGCGACCGCGACGACGGCGGCGAGCATCGAGACGACACAACCGAAGCTCAGGTAGAGCTTGCGACGGACCGAGAGCCGCCCGGCCTGCTTGACGATGCTTCTGACGTTCATGGGTTGACTCTCACGATCTCGGGTTTTCGGGCCTGCCACCCAAGGTGATCGACGCAGCCGCGCGCAGATTCAACCCGTCGGCCGTAGTGGCACGTGCGCACCCCGCGCATGTTCACCGTTTCCGATCTGCCGTTCAGCCGCGGATGCGGGTATAGTCAAGCTGCCCGGTGGACCGGGTCGGTGGCGAGGGCACGATCGCGAGAGGTGGGTGGCAAGGTGAGGATCAGGCTGCGTCTGACGGCAGTGACGACGGGGCTGTGCCTTGTCGTCGGCTTCGCGGGGAGCGCATCGGCAACGGTCTCGGTCGGCGTCGCGGACAGCGGCGTCGCGGCGAACCTCGGTGGACAGGTTCTGCCTGGATGGAACTTCCTCGCCAACAGCGCCGACACGACCGACCCCGTGTGGCACGGCACGTTCGTCGCCGGACTGGTGCAGGCCGAGGCGGGCGTGCATGCGGCGATCGTGCCGATGCGGATCTGCAACCTCGTGAACGTCTCGAGCTCCGTCCCGCCGGTGATGTGCACCCAGGCCGCGCTCACGTCGGCGATCGGCTTTGCGGTCTCGAACGGCATTCGCATCATCAACGTGTCCAACAACTTCACCACGGCCGGCAAGGCGACGTTCAAGGCCGCGATCAAGAACAACCCCGGGCTCCTCGTCGTGGCCGCGGCCGGCAACGGGACGACGAACATCGACTCCAAGCCGCAGTATCCGTGCAGCTTCCATCTGCCGAACATCCTCTGCGTCACGGCGACCGGCCCGAAGGACGTGCTGTGGAAGAAGGCCAACTACGGCCAGACCGTCCAGCTCGCCGCCCCCGGGGTGAATATCGTCGGGAAGACGCCGTGGACGTCGCAGCCCTTCCCGGCCGACCTGAGCCAGGGCGCGAACTGCCAGGTGGCCTTCAAGCTGCAGGGCAGCGCGAGCCCGCTCACGATCACGGGAACGGACGGCACGACGACGGCCACCATCGCGACGTGGACCGGGTCGAGCTCGTCCCTCAAGCCGGCGGCATGGCCGTTCCCCAGCACGCTGCAGGGCCTCCCGAACGTGTCGGTCTCCTTCACCAGCAGCTCGTCGATCACGATCCAGAACCCGCACGCCCAGTGCCAGGGGCCGACCACGCAGCCGTTCACCAGCAGCGGCGGGTCGTTCTCGGCGGCCACCGTCAGCGGCGCCGCGGCCGTGCTCGAGGACGAGTTCCCCACGGCGACGACCGCCCAGGTCGTGGCCGCGCTCCTGAACGGCGCGACGACCGACGTGACGCCCGCAGGCAAGATCAACGGCAACCGCGAGCTGAACCTGTCGGGCGCCATCCTGCAGCTGCAGGGGCTGACCGGGGCCAACCGCCCGTAGCCCATGGCAGACGTGGCTGACGGCGACGCCCGACGTCCGGTCGAGCATGTCCGGGACACGCGGCTGCGGCGGGCGGCCTTCGGCGCCGGGCTCGCCGTGCTCGCGTGCCAGCTCTGCCTCGTCGCCTACGAGCACCTGGGGCCCACTCGCTACTTCGCCTGGGCGCCGAACGACTACGTCGTCCAGTACCGCCTGCACGACGAGCGTCGACGGCCACCCGCTCTCGGCCGCCCAGGTCAGGGGCCGCTATCACCTGCCCGCGCACGGCCTCTGGTACTTCCCCGCCCAGCACATCATCGACGACGTGCAGCAGCTCGAGCGCACGTACGGGGCGCACGACCGCGTCCGGGTCACCCTGACCTACCGCCTGAACGGCCACCCGCAACAGACCTGGCGGTGGACGCATGGCTAGCGCGTGGCGGTCGGCGTGGGCGGGCTCGTGGAACCCGCTGCGGGTCACGGGCACCGGCATGCCCCCGAACATCCTGCTGGCGTGCAAGCTGATCGTGATCGCGTTCCTCGTGAACGGCCAGCTCGGCCGCCTGCCGGGGCACTTCCTGCCCTTCTTCGCCGTCATCGACCGGGTCGGCTCGCGGTCGGCCTACCACCACGCGCTCCAGGCCGTCTTCCTGCTCGCGGCGGCCGGCCTGCTCCTGAACCGCGTGCCCCACCTGGCCGCCGGCGTCGCCGGGAGCACGATCCTGCTCGGCACGATCTCGTCCCGGATCTACTTCGAGAACAACACCGAGTACACCGGCCTCATCCTGCTGCTCGCCGGCCTCTCCCTGCAGGGCGACCGCACCCGCCTGATCCGGTACCAGGTGGTGCTCCTGTACGCCGCTGCGGCGCTGAACAAGCTGCTCGACGCGGACTGGCGGTCGGGCCAGTTCTTCGAGAACTGGGCCGCCGTCACCTCGCTGCACGCGACCTACCACCACGTGAGCAGCCTGCTCCCCCACCTCGTGCTGGCGAAGCTCCTCGCCTGGTCGGCGATCTGCACCGAGGCGGTGCTGGCGGTGTGGTTCGCGCTGCCGCGGATGTACCCCTACGCCGTCTGGCTGGCCGTCGGCTATCACTCGACGCTGATGCTCACCGCCGGCCGCACCTTCGGCATGTTCTACTTCTCGCTGCTCGCCTCGTACCTCGCCATCGCGCGGCCATGGCCCGCCGACGGCGGCATCGTGCGCGTGCCGGCCCGGCTGCGGCGACTGCGGATGCTCGACACGGAGCGGACGTTCACGTGGGAGGCCGGCGGACGGCTGGCCGTCGAGACGGCCGCCGCCACCCGCACCGGCGTCCCGGCGCTCGCGCCGCATCCTCCGCTACGCCCCGCCGGCGTTCATGCTGTTCTGGGTCGTCGCCGCCCTGCCCCAGCCAGACATCGCGCACCGCCTGATCGCCCTCGCCGTCCTCACCGCCCTCGCCGTGATCGCCGTCTCGTGGGCGCAGGAAGCCCGCCACGGCCGCGCCGCGGTCGAGGCCGTGCGGCCATAGACGCTCCCGACGCCGTCGTCGTCGGCGCGGGGCCGAACGGGCTCACGGCCGCCGTGGCCCTGGCCCGGGCGGGACGCTCGGTGCTCGTGCTGGAGGCGGCCGACGAGATCGGGGGCGGCGTGCGCACGCTCGCACTCACCGAGCCGGGCTTCCTGCACGACGTGTGCTCGGCGGTGTACCCGCTCGCGCTCGCCTCCCCCTACCTGCGCACCCTCGAGCTCGAGCGGCATGGGCTGCGCTACATCCAGCCGCCCGCCCCGCTCGCGCACCCGCTCGACGACGGCACCGCGGCGATGCTCGAGCGCTCGGTCGCCGCCACCGCGGACGGCCTGGGCGCGGCGGGCGGCGCGTACCGGCGGATCGTCGGCCCCCTCGTGCGCGACTGCGAGCCGCTCTTCGCCGAGATCCTGCGGCCGCCCGTGCGCCTCCCCCGCCACCCGCTCGTGCTCGGCCGGTTCGCGGCGAGCGGCCTCCTGCCCGCGACGGCGCTCGCACCGGCGCATGCCCGGAGACCGTGCCGGCGGGCTCCTCGGCGGGCCTGGCCGCCCACGCGATGATCCGGCTCTCGCAGCCGCTCACGGGCGCGGTCGCGCTGATGTTCGCCGCCGCCGGGCACGCCTACGGATGGCCGATCGTCGAGGGCGGCGCGGGGCGGCTCGCGGACGCGCTCGCCGCAGCGCTGCGCGCCGCCGGCGGCACGATCGAGACCGGCCGCCGGGTCGAGCGGCATGGGCGATCTGCCCGCCGGCTCGGGCGGTGCTCTTCGACCTGGCGCCGCCGCACGTGGCCGAGCATCGCCGGCGACCGGCTCCCGGGGTGGTACGCGGCGCTGCTGCGCGGTCACCGACGCGGCCCGGGCGTGTTCAAGCTCGACCTCGCGCTGGACGGGCCGCTGCCCTGGACGGCCCCGGAGTGCCGCCGGGCGGCGACCGTCCACCTCGGCGGGACGATGGCCGAGGTGGCCGCGGCCGAGGCCGACGTCGCCGCCGGCCGGCATCCAGACCGGCCGTTCGTGCTCCTCGTCCAGCCGACGCTCTTCGATCCGTCGCGCGCGCCGGCGGGCAGGCACGTCGTCTGGGCGTACTGCCACGTCCCGAACGGCTCGACCGTGGACATGACCGCGCGGATCGAGGCCCAGATCGAGCGGTTCGCGCCCGGCGCGGGCGATCTGGTCATCGCCCGCAGCAGCCTCGGCCCGGCAGCGCTCGAGCGCTCGAACGCCAACTACCTGGGCGGCGACATCGGCGGGGGCATCGCCGACCTGCGCGGCGTCGCCGCCCGGCCGCTGCCGCGCATGGATCCCTACCGGACGCCGAACCCGCGCCTGTACCTGTGCTCGGCGTCGACGCCGCCCGGCGCAGGCGTCCACGGCATGTGCGGGTACCACGCCGCGAGCTCCGCCCTCCGGCACGCGCTGCGCTAGGCGGGAGCGGCGGGCGAGCGTGCGACGACGACGTAGTGCGCGCCGGTCCCGCGCAGCCCGGGGACGCCCGCGTCGGCGAGCCGCTGCAGGCGCTCGTGCACGCTGACCGCCGGGCCGGCCGGGAGCACCGGCCGCTGGAGCAGCGAGAACGGCCCGAAGCCGACCGACGCTGCCGTCGACCTTGACGAGCCCGGCCGCGGCCAGCATCCGGTCGACCGTGGCGTTCCGGTATCGCCGCGGCAGCGACTCCGCGCGCCGGTGGCTGTGCGTCCCGAGACGGCGGACGAGCATCGCGTCGACGCGCTTGGCCGCTTCGACCGCCGCCGGGTTCAGCCGCGGGATCGAGCAGGAAGCTCAGCCGCGCACGGTTGTCGGACGTGAGCACCGCCGCGCCGCCGGGCACGAGCACGCGCCGGATCTCGCGCAGGGCGACGAGCGGCTCCGCCAGCCAGGGCAGGACGCCCACCGCGACCACGGCGGCGAAGCTCGCGTCGGGAAACGGCAGCGCGTGCGCGTCGGCGACGACGGTCTCGACGCGGTCGGCGACGCCCTCGCGCGCGTGCGTGCGCCAGGGTGTTCTCGAGCATCCGCGCGGCCGGGTCGATGCAGACGACCCTGTGGCCGCGGCGCGCGAGCTCGGCCGTGACGAGGCCGGCGCCGGGTCCGAGCTCGAGGATGCGCGCGGGCGGGGACGGAGCGGCGGCGGCGAACGCGGCGATGACCCGGCGCAGGCGCAGCCGGTACACCGCCCCGTCGATCCCCGGATCGTCGTAGACGGACTGCCAGTAGGCGGCGCCCGCGTCGTCCCAGTCGCTGATCGCCGGCCCGCCGGCGGGTCCGGAGCGGCCGCTCACGCCTCGTCCGTCCGGTAGCGCAGCGCGGACGGCCGCCGCCGCCGTCCGGCGGTGCCGTGCCGGGCGAAGGCGACGCGTGAGCGCGACGGCCGGAAGCGGATCCCGCGGCGAGAACCACGCGGCCTCCTGGACGGCGCGCAGCGACCGCAGCCATGCTCCGACGCCGAGCTCCCGCCGGCGCAGGGCGGCCGCCACCTCGAGCGCGTCGTGATGCTCGACGACCCAGCGCCGGCCCTCCCGCGCGGCGGCCCGCGGTCGCGCCGGCTGCCCGGTCAGGTCGAGGTAGAGCGCCCGCAGCACGTCGATCCCGGCCGGGTCGACGAACAGCCGGAACGTGGCGCCGATGCGCGGGTTCACGTCGAGCAGCTTGTACTCGCCGTCGCGGGCGTCGAAGCGGTACCCCATGTCGACGATGCCGCGGTAGCCGATCTGCCTTCATCAGCCGTTCCGTCGTGCCGATCACGGCCGGGTTGTGCTCGCACACGCCGAGGGAGGTCATCCCGGTGTTCGTCGGGTGCTGGCGCACCTTGCGGCCGGTGTAGGCGGCGAGACAGTCCGACGTCTGCGTCGAAGTAGCCGTCGAGCATCCACACCGAGTCGGGCCCGCCGGGGATGTACTCCTGCAGCATCATGCAGGGAACGAGCGCCTCGGCCACACGATCGGCGATCTCGAGCAGCGCCTCACGGTCCTCCACGACCGTCACGCTGGGCAGCCGGTCGTTGCCCTCGACAGGAGGCGCGCCGATGCGCTTGACGACGACCGGGAAGGCGCCGTCGGCGGCATAGGCGCGCAGATCGTCGGTGCGCTCCGGAAAGCGCGCGTCCGGGGTGGGGATGCCCGTGCGCAGGCAGATGTCGTAGCAGGCCGCGCTTGTCGACGAGCGTGCTGCACGAGGCCGTCCGGCAGCACGGGGAAGCGGTACCACGGCGCGAGCGCGTCCGCGTGCGCGGCGAGCAGCGACGTGCTGGGATCGTCGGTCGGGATCAGCACCGGGCGCCCGCCGATCGGCGCGTCCGACCGTCTCGAGATGCGCGATCCAGCGCTCCGCCGGTGCCCGGCCCCGGCGGCAGCGGGTGGGCCGCGGTGAGGTAGCGGCTGCGAGCCGCCGGCGCTGCCGATCTCGACGTGCGCCCAGTGCACGGGGATCCCGAGGCGGCCCGCGCTGCGCAGGACGCCGAGCACGCCGTGCTGGACCAGGTTGGTCGTCATCTTCAGGACGACGATCGGGGTGTCTGCGGCGATCGGGAACCGGTCGGGCATCAGTTCGCAGACGGCCCGGTCGCCGGCGTCCTCGCGGCGGCCCGCGTCGGCGGCCGACGACGAGCTCGCCCGCCGCCATCACGCACACGCGCGGCGACATCGTCGACGTGAGCGAGGACGAAGTCGATGTCGTGGCTCTGGCCGGTGTCGCGCAGGTAGGCGGCGCTCTTGCCGCGCGTGATCTCGGCGACGTCGGCGTCGCGCCAGCGCTCCACGAGCCCCGCTGTGGCTGCATCGGCGGGCGCGAACCCGGCGCCGATCGAGCCGCGCCGCGATCCAGGCGCAGCAGAGCTGGTCCTCCTCGCGGAACTCGCCCCGTGTCCCGGCGCCGACGACGTCGACGTGGCCGCCGGCGCGCGGCCACATGCTCGGCCGTCGCCGACCAGTTGCGCAGGCAGGCGGCGTAGGCCGGGCCGGCCGCCGCGGCCCGCGTAAGGAGCGGCGTCCCGGACGTCGAGAGCAGGATGGCCGGCCGCCACACGTCCGGCCGGCCGGCGACCGCGGCGGGGCTGTTCTGGAGGTCGAAGCCGTACGGCATGCTGCCGCCCAGCTCGCCGACGAGCAGCGGCCGGTCGAGGGCGGCGGCGACGGGGAGCCCTTCCTCCAGCGAGCCCGACCGGGATGCACCGGCGGCCGGCGGTGACGGCCGTGACGGCCGTCGTGGTCGCCCGGAACACGTCCACGCACACCGTGACGCCGGCCGCCGCCACGAAGGCCGGCTGCGCGTGTTCCGCAAAGCACGAGACGCGGACGCTACGGACGGCCTGCATCCGGCGCCTTGGGACGTAGCAGCGGGTTTCGGAACGCGTCGGAGTGCAGCCCGCGGCGGTAGATCTCGACCCGCAGGAGCTCCTCGAGGCGCACGTTGGAGAGCCGCACGCCGGCGCCGAAGTGATCGAGGAGCGCGAACTGGCTCGCCTTCGTCGGCGCCTCGAAGCAGACGACGCCGAGCCCGAACGCCGTCGCGAACCGGTCGGCGATCGTCGCCGCCGAGGCGCCCGTCGGCGTCGAACACGCCGACCCCGGCCGCGCTCTCGCGGGCCTCGACCACGATCTCGCTTGGCGCCGGCCTCGAGCCAGCGGCCGCCTCTGCGATCAGCTCGTCGACGTCGTCGGCCTGAAGCTGCCGGCGTGCTTCTGGCCGACCTCGTACTGCACCTCGAGTCCGCGCTCCGCGGCCATCTCCACGACGGCGGCCGGCGCCAGGCGCATGTCGGTGAACCCGGCGCCGCACTCGATGCGGTCGAAGCCCATCTCGGCGCACAGGTCGAGGTACGGCTCGAGCTGGCCCTGGGCGACGGCGACCTCGAACGGGCCGCCGCCGGTGACGGTGGGCACCGCGAGTTCGCGCGCCGCCGCGAGCTTGGACCGGGTCGCCGGCTTCGCTCGCGACCATCCAGCAGGCCATCGAGATCTTCAGGATCGAGATCAGGTGCGCGCTCTGCTCCAGGTGCGACCGCAGCGTCGCCGGGTCGTAGCCCGGGTCGAACGGGCTGGTCGCGGCGGGCAGCCGCGCCACGCCGATGCGCTCCAGGTACCGGGCGGTCGCGCTCATCTCAGACCCCAGCATGGCGTCCGGTGTCTGCTCCAGCATCCCGACCTCGCTCGTGTGGCTCGTCCTGGCAGGGCAACTCGTCGTGGGGTCGCAGACGGCGGTCGCCCACCGGCCACCGTCGCACGCATGGTACGAGCGGAGGGAAGGGGCGTCAATTCGACCCGCGGGCCGCACCGCGTTCCGCCGCTTCGGCGCGCAATTCCCGCCGCTACGATACCGCCCAGCCATTGGAGGCCGTCCGCCCCCGCATCCTGTACATCGCCGGCGCCGGCCGCAGCGGAAGCACCCTCCTCGCGATGGTGCTCGGCGCACTGCCGGGCTGCACGCCGGTCGGCGAGCTGTGCCACATCTGGGAGCGCGGCGTGCTCGCCAACCGGCGCTGCGGGTGCGGCGTGCCGTTCCTGGAGTGTCCCGTTCTGGTCCGAGGTCGGAGAGCGGGCGTTCGCCGGATGGAGCCGCGTGGACGCCGAGCGACAGGCGCGACGGCTGTGGGCCGTCGGGCGCCAGCGGCACTTCCCGCTGGTGGCGGCCGGGGTCGGCTCGGCCCGCTTCCGGGCGGAGCTGCGCGCCTATGCCGACCTGCAGGCGCAGGTCTACGGCGCCGTTGCGGCCGTCTCGGGAGACGCGCTGATCGTCGACTCGTCGAAGAGCCCGGTCTACGCGCTCACGCTGCGGTCGGCGGGGCTCGACGTGGATGTGATCCACCTCGTCCGCGACAGCCGGGCGGTGGCCTACTCCTGGACGCGATCGCGGCCCAAGGGCGACACGGACGCCGAGGAGTTCATGCCCACCTTCCGCCCGTCGTCGTCGTCGCTCACGTGGATCAGCAACAACCTGGCCATCGACGCGATCGGCGCCCGCGGGCTGCGGCCGCGGGTCATGCGCTACGAGAACCTCGTCCGCGCTCCGGCGCGCGAGGTGACCCGGGCCGTCGGCGACGTGCTTCCCGGGCCCGCGCGTGAGGCCGTCGCGCGGTTCGACGACCCGGACTTCGCGATCGGCCCCCAGCACACCGTCGCCGGCAATCCCGTGCGCATGCGCACCGGCCGGCTCGCGCTGCGCATCGACGACGCCTGGCGTTCGGAGATGCGGCCGTCCGACCGCCGCCTGGTGACCCTGATGACGTTCCCGCTGCTCGTCCGGTACGGCTACGCCGCCCACCGGTAGGCGGGAGCGCGAGCGCCGCTTCGCCGGGCTCACCGGCCGACGCCGAAGTGCCCCGTCGAGGCGACCGGCCGGCCTCCTCGCCACAGGATCTCCAGGAATCCGTGGCGCGAGTTCTCGAGGGCGGGCAGGAACGCGACCACGCGGCGCGTGCGGGTGCGGATCACGTCGCCGGAGTCGCCCACGAAGACGTAGGCGCCCTGCAGGCTGTGCAGCAGCCACCCGTCCCGGGCGCAGTCGTACGCGCACGGCGACTCGTTCCCGCGCAGGCCGTGGGGGATGCGGATCGTGGCCACGTGCCGCGGCGAGCGTCCCGGCGGTGTAGACGCGCACCTGCCGAAGCGGTGTGTCGAGCACGTACAGCCGGTTCCCGGCCGGGCTCAGGCTGATCCCGTGCGAGGGCGCCGACGGCCGGAAGCCGGCCGGCACGGCGCCGAACCTGCGCGTCGCGATGATGCGCCCGGTGCGGAGATTGCCGACGGAGAAGCCGCGGAAGTCGCGTCCACGTGATGTACGCGCGGGTGTTCTGCGCGTTCACCACGAAGGGGCGCACGCCCTTCGCGGCGGAGGGGGTCGGCCCCACCATCGGGCCATTCGTCTGGCGCAGGTACCGCGCCTGGCGGCCGCCCATCAGGACGTCTCCCGCATGGCAGATCGTGTTGTGCGGGCCGCGTTCCGCCGGCGATGCTCCCGAGGACGGCGCCGGTGCGGGCGCGGATCACCTCCCAGCTGCGGGAGGCCGCGAGCTCACCGGTCGGCATGTATACGCGCACGATCCCGCTGCGCCGGCACACGGCCGGCTGGTCGATCCCGAACGGGTAGGAGCGGTTGTACACGGTCTGCGCCTTCCTGACGTTCCACTTCAGCAGGCCCCCCGTGCGGCCGGCTCCGTCGCCGCCGTGGGCGATGTACAGGTACCCGCGCCGGTAGGCGACGCCGCGCACGCCGTTCGTGATCGGGAGCCCCGTCCAGCGCGCGGCCCGGTGCCACGTGCCGATCTGGTAGGCGGTGATCGAGCCGTCGTCGGAGGCCACGTACAGGAGGCCGCCGTGCAGGTGCACCGCGGTCGCCGCATGCGAGCTGGGCGCCACGGCCGTCGTGCACACGACGGCGATCGCGAACGCACCTGCCGTCGCTAGGAGCCGACGTGCCACCCGCCCACCATAGCCGGGAGCGGGATGTCGTCGACGCAGTCCAGGTCGATCAGGCTGTATCCGAACCGGCGCACGTCCGCCTCGTGGCGCGCCACAGCACGCGAGCGGTCGAGCGCCCGCAACGGGTTGCGGCCCGAGCGGAAGCGGCGGAAGTAGGCGTCGTTGACTCCGCCCCGGACTGCATCGACCTCCCCGGCAGGTGCGAGCCCGATCGCGGTGAAGAGCCGCCCGAGCTCGGCGCCTGGGTCGGCGACGAAGCGCTCGTACCGCACGACGTGCAGGCTGCGCAGATGCGGCGCGTCCTCGGCGAGGATCGAGTGGCAGGCGACCCAGTGGTGGATCAGGGTGCCGTAGCTCAGCCGCCGCCGCCGGCCCTTGCGCGTCGCCCCGGCGACGGCAACCGGATGGCGCAGGACACAGACGAAAGCCGCGTCGGGGAAGAGGGCCTGCAGGAAGCGCGTGCGGACGAGGTTCGGGGGTGACTTCTCGACGCCGACCGCCGCCCCTGGCCGCCAGTGGGGGCCCCACTCGGCAAGGAGGCGGGCACGGTTCTCGGGTGTCACGAGCGGCGAGGTCTCGGTCAGCCGCGCCGCAGGGTCGAAGCCGAACAGGCCGGCACCGCCGTAGCGGTGTGCGGGCGGGTAGACGGTCTGCAGGTGCTGGCCCTCGTCCTCGGGGACGCCGGTGTCCGCGAACCCGGACACGTCCGGGTGCGCCGCCAGGCAGCGCTGGACGAGCGACGTCCCGCTGCGGTGCAGCCCGCCGACGAACACGATCCGCCGCGGCAGCGCCGGCGTCATTCCGCGGCGGCCGGCAGCCAGTCGCGGCGCCGGCGCAGGCGCCGCACCGTGCGCGCGGCGGGACTGCGGCGCAGCGCGACTCCCAGCGGTGAGACCTTCGCCTGCAGCCGGCGGCCCGTATCGGACGAGCTCATCCCCACCCGCGGCCGCAGGTACTGCTCGTCGGCGACATGGGCGCCCGTGAGCGTGCACGCCGCGGCGTAGCCGGCCCTCCCGGCGGCCGCCGCGACCCGGGCGTCGGCCACGCCGTAGGGGTAGGCGATCGTCTCGCAGCCGCCCAGCCGATCGGCGATCTCCCGGCGCGAATCGACGAGCTCGGCGTCGAGCCGGGCGTCGTCGCATTCGGTGAGGAGCGCGTGGGTCACCGTGTGCGACCCGACCTCCCAGCCGCGGTCGCGCATCGCCGCGAGCTCGTCCCACGAGAGCGGCGTGAGCTGGTCGGCCGTGCCGGGCTCCAGCTCGTGCTCGATCCCGGCCCATGAGAGGTGGGCGCCGGAGCCGGCGAACGACGTCACGGCGAAGACCGTGCCGGGATAGCCGTACCGGTGCAGGATGTCTGCGGCGCGCGCGGTCGCCCGGTAGCCGTCGTCGAACGTGAAGACGACGGTGCGCGCGGGCAGCGTCCGGCTCGCGCGCCGGCGCTCGGCCTCGGCGAACGTCAGGCCCACGTAGCCGCGCCGGCGCAGATGGTCGGCGTGGACGGCGAGACACTCCTCGGTGACGGCCAGCGCCGATTCCCACGTCGAGCTGACGGCGTGGTAGGCGAGGATCAGGGGGCGGCGCGAGGCGGGCACGGGCCGATTGTGCCGTCACGCCGGTGTGGGCGCAAGCAGTGGCAGAGCGAACACCTGTTCGGGTAGGATGCGCCGGTGCCCTCGTACATGTCCCGCGCCATCGGCGGCCCCCGCCCCGCCGCCGTTCGCTGCGACGCCGCCGGTCACCCGGTGGCGGTCTCCGGGCGCGCGGTCGAGTGCATCCGCGATGAGTGGAGAGTCGACGAGAGCTGGTGGACGGGCCGTCCCATCCACCGCCGGTACTTCGAGCTCGTCCTGCACGGCGGCGCAGACGTCGTCGTGTTCGCCGACCAGCGCTCCGGCGAATGGTGGGCGCAGCGGGGATGACGCCGCGGCCGCGCCCTATGCGGTCAGGCCCCAGCGCATGACGCCGCCGCGCGTGTGCAGGAGCCGCATGCCGGCCTTCTCGAGCACGCGGCTGGACGCGGCGTTTACCTCGTCGCACTCGGCGATCACCCGGCGGACGCCGGGACGGGCAAGGCCCCACGCGATCAGCGCCGCCGCCGCCTCGGTGGCGTAGCCGCTGCCGCGGTGATCCGGGTGGATGCCGTAGCCGAGCTCGATCGTGCCGTGATCCGGCGGCGCGATGAAGCCCGCCGATCCGACGACGGTGCGCGGCGCGCGGGCGACCGCGACCCACACGCCGTAGCCGAGGGTCGCCGGGTCGGCCAAAAGCCGCGCGATCGACCGGTGCAGGATCGCGGCGAGCTCCGAGCCGGGCCAGCCGGCGGGGATCGCCGCGCCGAGCAGGCCCTCGGCCCGCGCGATGTCGCCGGCCTCGAGCGCGCGCAGGAGCTCGGCGGGTGCGGCGATCAGGGTGAGCCGGGCGGTCTCGAGCCGCAGTTGCACGATCGCGCCGGGGTCACTCACGGGCGAAGGGTGCCACAGGCGGCGGCGATGGTCTATGCTGGTCAGCCCGAACACATGTTCGCCATTCCGTGATCTATCCCGAGCTCCACGCCCACTCCTGCTTCTCGTTCCTGGACGGAGCCTCACAGCCCGAGGAGCTCGCCGAGCGGGCGGCGCTGCTCGGCTACGAGACGGTCGCGCTCACCGACCACGACGGCCTGTGCGGCTCCCTGGCCTTCGCCCACGCCGCCCGCGAGGCCGGCATCCGCGCCGTCACGGGCGCCGAGATCACGCTCACAGGCGGCGCGCACCTCACCCTGCTGGTCGAGGACGGGACGGGCTACCGCAACCTGTGCCGCCTGATCACCGCCGCCCACGCCGGCGACCGCCGCGCGCCCGTGGCGACGCTCGACCTGGTCGCCCGCCATGCCGAGGGCCTGCACTGCCTGTCGGGCTGCGCCCGCCACGGCGTGCTCGCCCGGCCGGCCGCCGAGGGCCGTCTGCGCGAGGCCGAGGAGCTGGCCCTGCAGCTGCGCGCAGCCTTCGGCCGCGACCGGTTCTCGGTCGAGCTGCAGCGCCCGTATGCGCGCGGCGACGCCCGCCGCAACCGCCTGCTGGCCGAGCTCGCCGACCGGCTGCGGGTGCGGACGGTGGCGACGGGCGACCCCCACGCCCACTCCCGCCGCCGCGCGCTCCTGCAGGACGCGCTCGTGGCGATCCGGTGCAACACCACCCTCGAGGCCAGCGAGGCCGAGCGGCGCGGAAACCACGAGGCGGTGCTGCGCGCACCGGCCGAGATCGCCGCCCGCTTCGCGCCCGCCGCCGTCCGCGGCGCCGTCGAGGTGGCCGACCGGTGCCGCTTCGACCTCACCCACGATCTGGGCTACAGCTACCCCGACTTCGCCGACGGCGGCGAGCCGGCGGGCACGGCGCTTGCGCGCATCTGCCGCGACGAGCTCGAGCGCCGCTACACCGGCTCCCCCCATCTGGCCGAGGCCCGCGCGCGCCTCGACGAGGAGCTGCGGCTGATCGAGCGCCACGGCCTGGCGGGGTTCTTCCTGCTGCACCGCGACATCCTCGAGATGGCGCGCGAGGTGGCCGTGCGCGTACGCGGGCGCAGCGCCGGCCGGCACCTGCTGCCGCCCGGGCGCGGCCGGGGGTCGAGCGTCGGCTCGATCGTGTGCTACCTGATCGGCCTCTCCCATGTCGACCCGATCGCCGCCCGCCTCTTCCTGGGCCGGTTCCTGTCGGAGGAGCTCGCAAGCGTGCCCGACATCGACCTCGACTTCCCCCGCGACGTGCGCGAGGGGCTGATGCTCGCCGTCGTCGAGCGCTACGGGCCGGAGCATGCGGCGCTCGTGGCCGCCTTCCCCACCTATCGCGTCCGCGGGGCCGTCCGCGACCTGGGCAAGGCGCTCGCGCTGCCCCAGGGCGAGGTCGAGCGCATGGCCCGGCTGGCCGACGAGTGGGGTGCGATCGGGCAGGACCAGGTGGAGCAGCTGCGGGAACGGGCCGGGTCGCCGCGCTGGCGCGCCTTCGCCTTCCTGATGGAGGAGATCATGGGCATCCCCCGCCACATCAGCCAGCACTCCGGCGGGATGGTGATCTCGACCCGGCCGCTGGTCGAGCTCGTGCCCGTGATCCCGGCCGCGATGGAGGGGCGCCAGATCTGCCAGTGGGACAAGGACTCGTGCGCCGACGCCGGCTTCCTCAAGATCGACCTGCTCGGCCTGGGGATGCTCTCGGCGGTCGAGGAGTGCGTCGACCTGATCGCCGAGACCCGCGGTGCGCCCATCGACCTCTCCCGGGTCGGGTTCGACGACCCCGCGGTGTACGCCGAGATCCAGCAGGCCGACACGGTGGGCGTGTTCCAGATCGAGAGCCGGGCGCAGATGCAGTCGCTGCATCAGACGCTGCCGGAGAACCTGGACGACCTCACCGTGCAGGTGGCGCTGGTGCGGCCCGGGCCGATCGTCGGCGACGCGGTCAACCCGTACGTGAAGCACCGCCGCGCCCGCCGCGCCGACCCCGCCTTCGTGCCGCCCTACGACCATCCGCTGCTCGAGCCGGTGCTGCGCGACACCCTGGGCGTGGTCGTGTTCCAGGACCAGGTGCTCGAGGTGGCGATCGCGCTCGCCGGCTTCACCACCGGCGAGGCCGAGAGCCTGCGCCGGGCGATGAGCCGCAAGCGCAGCCGCGACGCGCTCGAGCGCCACCGGCAGCGGTTCTGCGCCGGTGCGGCCGCGCGGGGCGTACCCGAGGCGACCGCGATGCGGGTGTTCGAGAAGGTCGTGGCCTTCTCGGAGTTCGGCTTCCCCAAGAGCCATGCCGCCGCCTTCGCCATCCTCGCCTACCAGTCGGCGTGGCTGCACCGCTCGTATCCGGCCGAGTTTCTGTGCGCGCTCCTGAACGCGCAGCCGATGGGCTTCTACCCCCCGGCGACGCTGCTTCGCGACGGCGAGCGGCGGGGCGTCGAGATCCTCCCGCCGGACGTGAACCGAAGCGGCGCCGGCTGCACCGTCGAAGCCGGCGGGGGCGCGGTGCGGATCGGCCTCGGCTACGTCAAGGGCGTCGGCACCCGGTCGGAGGGACTCGTCGGTGAGCGCGCCGCCGAGGGCGCGTTCACCGACCTCGGCGACCTCGTGCGGCGCGCGCCGCTCCACTCCGACCAGCTCGCCAGCCTGATCCGCGCCGGCGCCTGCGACGCCTTCGACCGCAACCGCCGCCGGCTCCTGTGGGAGCTGCCCCTGCACCGCGCGCCCGCCGCCGCGCCGGGCGCCGCCCAGCTGGCGCTCGCGCTCGATGCCTCCCCCACCCCGGCGCTGCCGCGCATGACCGACTGGGAGCGGATGGTGGCCGACCACGAGGCGATGAGCCTGACCACCGGCCCCCATCCGATGGCGCTCCTGCGGCCGAGCCTGCCGGACGACATCGTCACCTCCGACCGGCTGCTCGCCGCGCCGCTCGGACAGGTCACCATCGCCGGCATCACCATCGCCCGCCAGCGGCCGGGCACGGCCAAGGGGATCGTGTTCCTGCTGGTCGAGGACGAGCACGGCATGACCAACGTGATCTGCCCGCCGGCCGTGTACGAGCGCGACCGCATCGCCGTCCGTGCCGAGCCGCTCGTGCAGGTGTGGGGCCGGCTCGAGCGCCGCGACGGCGCCGTCAACGTGATCGCCGACCGCGTCGCCGGCCTCACCTACACGGGCCGGCCCGACGTGGGCCGTGCCGCCGAGCGGGCCGCTGCGCGTGCGGCCGGGACGGGGGCGGGTCAGGGCGGCCACGTCGCCGACCTGCGCCGCCTGCGCGCCGCCGCGCCACGGGCGAACAGCTTCGGCCGCGGCCGTCGGTGAAGACGGTCCCGCCAAATGGTGTGTATTTCCGAAGAATTCCGTAAAGGCCCCTGCCGCTCGAGGCGGAACATCCGTAGGCTGGGTGAGCCGATGTGGTCTCGCCGCTGAGGGGAGAAGGAGCCCACCCTGACGGGCGGCGAGATGGGGTCGGTTGGGGGAGGCCGTTCGCCTGCGGCCTCCCCCAAAAAACCTGGGCTCAGCCCTTGGCCGCGGCCTCGCTGCGGAGCGCGTGTTGCAGCGTCGGGAAGTGGTCGCACGCGCGGCCGCCGTCGGTCTCGTTCCAGGAGGTCCAGGGGACGACGCGCACGACGAGGCACTGTCCGCCGGGCGCCGGCGGCCGCCCGCACAGCCAGCGCACCTTGTGTCCGGGCAGCTTCCGGCAGCGGAAGTCCTTGTGGCCCGTCTGGTGGGCGATGTCCGCCTGCACCGCCGCGGAGGTGAAGTTCTGCGGCTGCAGCGCCGCGAGCTCCGGCACGCGCTCGCACCGATGCTGGCCGATCGCCGTGCTCCAGCTCCCGAGCGCGTTCACCTTGGCGATGAGGCAGACAGACTCGGCCCGGTAGACGACGGCGCACGCCCACGCCGCGCCGTCGGACTGCAGCTCGGCGCAGCGCACGGTCGGGGCATGCTCGCGCGCTGCGAGCTGGTGCTCGAGGGTGGCCTCGCCGATGCGCTGGTGCACGCGCAGCACCCAGTACCCGGTCGCGCCCACCGCCAGCACCGCGACCACGATGCCGGTCAGCCACATATGCGACCGCAGCGCCACGCGCAGCGGCGAGCCCAGCGGATCGGGCGCCGGCCCCGGCGCGGCCTGCACGGAGGGCTCCGGTTCGAGCGCGGGCTCCTCCGGCCCCGGCACGGGCTCGGGCGGCGCCGGTTCAGCCGGTGCGGCATGCTGTGGCCGGTAGGCGGGCGCCGGCTCCGCGGCGGGCTCCGGAGCGGTCTCGGGCTCGGTCGCGGGCGGCGCGGAGGCCGGCGGAGGCGCCGCCGCCTGGGGGTGCGGCTCCCGCTCGATCCGCGGCGGCTGCTCCGGTGTCGGCTCGCGGGTGATCCGCGGCGGCAGTCCGGGCGTGGGCTCCCGGGTGATCCGCGGCGGCAGGCCCGGCGTCGGCTCGGGCTGGGTTACGGGCTCGGGGCGCAGGCGCGGCGGCAGCCCCGGGGTCGGCGCGGGCCGGGGCGTCGGCTCCGGCCGTGCATCCGCCTCGGGATCCTCCCCCCGGCGCTGCGCCCGGCCACCGAGCGCACCTGCCGTCCCGGCTACGGCCAGGACGGCGCGACGGGCGCGACCCAGCAGCTGGTCTCGTGACACATGCGAACTCTACGCTGCCAGGGCCTGCCTTCACCCCGGCCGGGCACGCGAGACCGGGAAAGATGCGGATTTTGCAGGCCTAGGCGCTGATGAGCGCGACGTCGCCCTCGACATCGCCGACGGTCGGCACGATGTCGAGGACGCCCTCGCGCGCGCAGAAGCGCACGTCGTCGGCCAGATCGGCGGCGCGGAGGTTGCGGGCGCTCTGCGATGCCCCCAGCCCCTCCGTGGCCGATGCGAACGAGCCCGCAATCGCCTCGGCCGCCTGGGCGGCATCGCTCGGCTCCCATTCCGCGAGCCACACCCGCAGCTCGGCGACGAAGCGGCCGGCGGCGTACGCATCGTCGATCGCGAACTCGCCGGCGATGCCGGCGCACTGCACGAGCACATCGCCCTTCGCCTGGCGGGCGGTGCGGGCGGCTGCGGCGGCGCAGGCGGTCAGGTTGGCGAGGCTGCCGATCATCACCGTGTCCGCCCGGTCGGCCGCTGCGACGATCGCACGGGTGCCGTTGGTCGTCGTCAGGACGAGCGTCTCGCCGCGGGGCTCGGCGTCCGCGAACTCGCGCGGCGAGTTGCCGAAGTCGAAACCCTCGGGGCGCACGCACGCGCGCTCCCCGGCGAGCACCGTGCCCTCACCGAGCCGGCCGGCCACCTCGCGCGCGTGGTCGAGGCCGGCGCAGGCGAGGACGCGCGGGTAGCCCCGGGTGAGCGCGTAGGCGATCGTCGTGGTCGCGCGCAGGACGTCGATGACGATGGCGACCGCCGCCTCCGGCGGCTCGCCAGGCGTGAACGCCACATCGATCCTCATCCGTCTGCCGAATCACCCATCTGTGAGCACCGCCTGGGCGGCGGCGAGGCGTGCGATCGGCACGCGGAACGGCGAGCACGAGACGTAGTCCAGGCCCGCGCGGTGGCAGAACGCGATCGAGTCCGGATCGCCGCCGTGCTCCCCGCAGATGCCCATCCGGATGTCCGGCTTCACCGACCGCGCCTTCTCGACCGCCATCGAGACGAGGGCGCGCACGCCGTCGTCCATCGTCTCGAACGGGTTGCGGGAGAGGACGCCGTCCTCGAGGTACTGGGTCAGGAACTTGCCCTCGGCGTCGTCGCGGGAGAAGGCGAGTGCGGTCTGGGTGAGGTCGTTCGTGCCGAACGAGAAGAAGTCGGCGTACTTCGCGATCCGGTCGGCCAGCAGGGCCGCACGCGGGATCTCGATCATGCTGCCGATGCGGATGTCGAGGCCCGTGCCGCCCTCCTCCTCGATCACGCGCTCGGTCAGGGCGCGCAGCCGGCGCAGCTCCTCCGTGAACGCGACCAGCGGATGCATGATCTCGACCTCTTTCGCGCTCACGTCTCGGGCGGCCCGCACGATGGCCCGCACCTGCATCTCGTAGATCTCCGGGTAGAGGATCCCGAGCCGGCAGCCACGGGTGCCGAGCATCGGGTTGACCTCGTGCAGCGCCTTCACGCGGGCGACCAGCCGCTCCTGGCCGGGGCCGATCTCGTCCAGCGACGGCAGGAACTCGTGCAGCGGCGGGTCGAGCAGCCGGATCGTCACCGGGAAGCCCGCCATCGCCCGCAGGATGCCGTCGAAGTCGGCCTGCTGGAACGGCAGCAGCCGGTCGAGCGCGGCCCGGCGGCCGGTCTCGTCGGAGGCCAGGATCATCTGGCGCATCACGGGCAGCCGCTCGTCGCCGAAGAACATGTGCTCGGTGCGGCACAGGCCGATGCCCTCGGCGCCGAACTCGCGCGCCCGGATGGCGTCCTCGGGCGTGTCGGCGTTCGCCTCGACGCCGAGCCGGCGGATCTCGTCGGCCCAGCCCGTGATCGCGCGGAAGTCCTCGTTGATCTGGGGAGGCACGAGCGTGACGGCGCCCCGGATCACGAGCCCGCGGCCGCCGTCGACCGAGATCTCGTCGCCCTCGGAGATGGTGGTGCCGTTCACCGTGAAGAGGCGCGCGGCGGGATCGATCTGCAGCGCCTCGACGCCGCAGACGCACGGCTTGCCCATCCCCCGCGCCACCACCGCGGCGTGCGACGTCATGCCGCCGTGGGCGGTCACGACCGCCTGCGCCTGGATCACGCCGTGGATGTCGTCGGGGGTCGTCTCCCAGCGCACGAGGATGACGGCCTCGCCGGCTCGCCCGCGCGTCTCGGCCGTGTCCGCGTCGAAGACCGCCTTGCCGACGGCCGCGCCGGGCGAGGCGTTGAGGCCCGTCGCGAGCACGTCGTAGGAGGCGCCCGGGTCGATGCCGGGGTGCAGCAGCTGGTCGAGCTGCCCCGGGTCGATGCGGCCGATGGCAGAGCGGCGGTCGAGCACCCTCTCCTCGACCAGGTCGCGCGCCACCCGCACCGCCGCCTGGGCGGTGCGCTTGCCCGTCCGCGTCTGCAGGATGTAGAGCCGGCCCTGCTCGATCGTGAACTCGACGTCCTGCATCTCCTTGTAGTGCGACTCGAGCAGCTGCATGGCGTCGCGGAGCTGGCCGAACGCCTGCGGGCTCACCTCCTCGAGCTCGCGCCAGCGGCCGCGGCGTGCGGATCCCGGCGACGACGTCCTCGCCCTGCGCGTTCACGAGGAACTCGCCGTAGAGCTCGCGCTCTCCGGTCGACGGGTTGCGCGTGAACGCGACGCCCGTCGCGCTCGTCGGGCCGAGGTTGCCGAACACCATCTGGCCGACGTTGACGGCCGTGCCGAGGTCGTCGGGGATGTTGTCGTGCCGGCGGTAGGTGATCGCCCGCGGGGTGTTCCACGACCGGAACACGGCCTCGACCGAGCGCTCCAGCTGCTCGGCCGGGTCCTGCGGGAAGTCGTCGCCGGTGCCGGCGCGGTAGATGCCGCGGAACGTGTCGAGCAGCCTGCGCAGGTCGGCGGCGTCGAGGTCGACGTCGGCGCGGACGCCGCGGTCGAGCTTGGCCCGGTCGAGCGCGTCCTCGAACAGGTGGCCGTCGACGCCCATCACGACGTCGCCGAACATCTGCACGAAGCGGCGGTAGGAGTCGAGCGCGAACCGCTCGTCGCCGCTGCGGCTCGTGAGGCCCTGCACCGAGCGGTCGTTCAGGCCGAGGTTGAGGATCGTGTCCATCATGCCCGGCATCGAGACGGGCGACCCCGAGCGCACCGACACGAGCAGCGGGTCGGACGGATCGCCCAGCCGCTTGCCGATCCGCTCCTCGAGGCTCGCCAGGTGCTCGGAGATCTGGTCGCGCAGGCCGTCCGGCCAGGTGCCGCCGGCGCCGAGGAAGTCGCGGCAGGCCTGCGTCGTGATGATGAACCCGTCGGGCACCGGCAGCCCGATCGTTCGTCATCTCGGCGAGGCCTGGCGCCCTTGCCCCCGAGCAGGGCACGCATGTCCTTCGACCCCTGGGAGAAGTCGTACACGTACCCGGCCACGCGCCGGAGTGTACGTCGGCTTCCCGGGAAGGGCCAATCGCGCCGCGCGGCGTGTCCGGGAGGTGCGGTAAGGTTGGCCGATGCCGCAGCAGAGCGCCACCTGCGAGTGCGGCCGGCCCGACTGTCACGCATCGCTCGACGTGCCCCCGGACGAGGTGCGGCGCCTGCACGCGGAGGGGGTGCGCCTGATCGCGCCCGGCCACGTCAGCGGCAGCCCGACCGAGGTGGTCGTCGCCCGCAAGGACGCGCACTGGACGGTGCGCGACATCGATCCCGTCGACGAGGCGTCGATGGAGTCGTTCCCCGCCAGCGATCCGCCCGCGTGGCCCGATTGACCCGCCCGGCCCGGCGCCGGACGTGCGTTGTGATCGCCGTCGTCGCGGCGCTCTGCGCGACCGCCTCCGCGCAGGCGGCGACGCCGCCCGCCGTGCCGACGCACGGGGCGCTCTGGGGGGCGTTCCCGAACGAGCGCGGCGGGATCGCGGCGCTGCAGAGCCGCGTCGGCCGCCGGCTTGCGATCGTCAACCGGTACGTGCCGTGGACGTTCTCCAGCTGGCAGGACGTCTCGACCTATCTGCACGGCGGGCACCTGCCGCTGATCTCGTGGTCGGCCGCGCCCACGGCGACGGCGGCCGACATCACGAGCGGCAGCCAGGACGCGCTGATCCGGGCTGCCGCGGTCGCGCTCAAGCACGCCGGCGGCAAGGTCTTCCTGCGCCCGTTCTACGAGTTCGACCAGCCCCCGGGCCACCCGCGCTACATCGGCACGCCGCGGCAGGTCATCGCCGCATGGCGGCACCTGGTCGGCATCTTCCGCGCCGCGGGCGCGACGAACGTGCGGCTCGTATGGTGCCCGATGGCGTTCGACTTCCACGGCGGGATCGCCGCGTCGTTCTGGCCGGGCAACAAGTACGTGAACTGGGTCGCCGCAGACGGCTACAACTTCCCCGGCAGCACGTGGCACTCGTTCCGCGACATCTTCCAGAACGCCTACCACTTCGCCTACGTCCACGGCAAGCGCATGATGATCGCCGAGACCGCCTCACCCGCGGCCGACCCGCGCACGCCCGCGTGGATGGCCGGCGCGGCGAAGTGGATCCACCATCACACGCTCGTGCACGCCGTGTCGTACTTCGACTCGATGAGCCCCAAGGGCTACAACTTCGAGGTGACGTCGAACAGCCGCACGCTGGCCGCGTTCCGGGCCTGGGGCCGGCGCCGTTACTTCGGCGGGTAGGAGCGCCCGTGATCCTGCGCCCGCTCGCGGAGGCCGACGCGGCCGAGCTGCTGCGCATCCTGCAGACGGCCGAGGTCGCCCGCTGGTGGGACGTGCCCGACGAGGGCTTCCCGCTCACCGACGACCCCGACGCGACGCGGCTCGTCATCGAGGTCGACGGCGCCGTGGCGGGCATGATCCAGTTCGCCGAGGAGCTCGAGCCGAAGTACCGGCACGCCTCGATCGACCTCTTCCTCGACCCCGCCCTGCACGGCCGCGGCATCGGCACCGAGGCGGTGCGGCAGGTGGTGCGGCACCTGATCGACGACCGCGGCCACCACCGCATCACGATCGACCCGGCCGCGGCGAACGCGGCCGCGATCCGCGCCTACGACAAGGCCGGCTTCCGGCCGGTCGGCGTCATGCGCCAGCTACGAGCGCGACGTCGGCGGCGCGCGGCTGGCACGACGGCCTGCTGATGGAGCTCCTGGCCGACGACGTGTGAGCCGACAGGCTGGTCAGTCGCCGGTCGGGACGACGCCCGCCGGCTCGACCATGACGATCACCGTGCGGGTCGGGGCGCTCGTCTTGTGGGAGACGCCCTTCGGCACGGTGTAGCCCTGCAGCGGGCCGAGCCGCACCGTGTCGGCGCCGTCGATCTCGATCACGAGCTCGCCCTCGACGACGAGGAAGAACTCGTCCTCGGCCTCGTGGCTGTGCCAGTGGAAGTCGCCCTCGATCACGCCGAGGCGCACGACGGCGTCGTTCACGCTCGTGAGCGTCTGGTTGAACCACGGCTCGTGCGCGGCCGCCTCGGCGGCGACGTCGATCAGCCGCAGCTGGCCGTACTTGTCGTCGAGGTGGATGTCGTAGCCGTCCGGTCACGAGCGCGCGCCCTCGAGCGACGCCCGGCGGCGCTCGTCGACGAGCTCGGCGACGCGGGCCGCCGTCTCCTCGATCGCGAGGCCGGTGACGTCGATCACGGGGCAGCCCAGCCGCCGGTGCAGCGCCCGCGTGAACTCGAGCTCCTCGTAGATCTCGGCCAGATCGGCGTAGCGGGCGCCGGCGCCCGCCAGCGTGCGCACGCGCCTGCGCCGGATTCCGGCCAGCTGCTCGGCGTCGATCGTCAGGCCGACGAGCTTCCACGGCTCGACGGTGAAGAGCACGGGCGGCGGGTCGACGCCGCGCACGATCGGGACGTTCGCGGCCATGTAGCCGAGGTAGCCGAGGTGCATCGAGGTCGGCGTCTTGGACGTGCGCGAGACGCCGAGCAGCACGATGTCGGCCTGGTGCAGGTCGTCGGCCCCGCGGCCGTCGTCGTGCTTGACGGCGAACTCGATCGCGGCGATGCGGCGGAAGTACTGGGCGTCGAGCGGGGCGCTGCGGCCGGGGACGAGCGTCGCCTCGCGGCCGGATGCGGTGGTGATCGCGTTCAATGCGGGGCCGAGCACGTCGTGCACGACCAGGCGGCTCGCGTGGGCGATCTCGACCATCGCCTCACGCAGCGCCGGGTCGACGAGCGTGTAGAAGACGGCCGCGCGCCGGCCCGTCGCCGACTCGAGCGCCCGTGCGAGCTGCTCGCGCGTCTGCACGCGAGCGTGGCGGATCATCTCGATCTCCGTGTCCGCGAACTGGCTCTGCGCGGCCCTTCCGACCCGCGCAGCCGTGTCCCCGGTGGAGTCGGACACGATGTGGATCTCGAGCCGGTCGGACACGTGCGCGGATCCTATCCCGGAACCTGCGGTGGCCGTCCGCCCGGCCTGGGACACTGGAGCGATGAACCCTGAACGCATGGTCACGCTCGTGCGCTCGCCGGAGCTGACCGCGACCGCCCCGTACGCCTACGCGGCGGTGCCCGCCGCCGGCGCGCGCCTGGTCTTCACCGCCGGTGCCTGCCCGCTCGACGAGTCCGGCGAGACGGTGGCTCCGGGCGACGTGGCCGGGCAGGCGGAGCAGGTGATGGCGAACCTGCGCGCGGCGCTGCGAGCGGCCGGCGCCGACCTCGGCGACGTGCTCAAGACGACGGTCTACGTCGCCAGCCGCCATCGGCACGACCTCGTCGCGGCGTGGGACGTCGTGCACCGTCACTTCGGCGACCACGACGCGCCCAGCACGCTGCTTGGGGTCGCCGTGCTCGGCTACCCCGGCCAGCTGGTCGAGGTCGAGGCCGTCGCCGCCCTGCGCTAGCCGCGAGCGATCGCGATCAGGTCGGCGACGACATCCGCGAGCGGCCGGCCGGCATCCAGCTCATGCGTGCAGCCCTGCCTGAGGAGCGGCTCGACCCGCACGAGGTCATCCAGGACCATCGCTCGTTCCACCGGAGTCTTGCCATAGCTGTTCGTCGTTCGGCGCTCGATCCGGTCAAGGATCACGTCGGCGGGGGCGCTGAGCAGGACGACCGCGTCGAACCGGTCGTAGAACGTCGTCTGGTTCCGCACGCACCCCTGCACGAAGAGCGAGCGGCCATCGTCGGAGTCGAGCAGCGCGGCGATCCGGTCCTCGACCCAGAGCCACTCTCCGCGGTGAAGCTCGTCGGCGGACTCCACATCCTCGCGATACTCGCGCCACCCCGGATCATCGGTGTCGACGACGCGATACCCGAGCCGGCCGAGCTCGGCGAGCGCCGAGGACTTGCCCGTTCCCGACATGCCGGTCACCAGGACCCGCGACATCGGCCTATCCCGGCAGCTGCCCGAAGTCGCCGAGCCGCCGCAGCGCCGCTGCGACGTTTGCGACGAGGGTGAGGCGGTTCCGGCGCAGCGCCTCGTCGGGCGCCATGACGAGCACGTCGTCGAAGAAGCGGTTCACCGCCGGCACGAGCTCGGCGGCGCGGGCAAGCGTCGCGGGCGGATCGGCGAGGGCAGCGGCCAGGTCGCGCTCGGCGGGCTCAAGCAGGAGCGCGGCGTCGACCCCGGCCGGCGGCGTCGCGGCGGCGATGCGCACGCAGCGGCCGTAGGCGTCGCGGACGGCGTCGCGCTCCGGCCCGGCGAACGCGTGCAGGGCGCGGGCGGTCGCCGCCACGTCGACGGGCTCGATCGCTCCCGAACCGCGCGCAGCGCGCACCTCCTCCACGGTCACGCCCTCCTCGAGCAGCGGCGGATCGAGGCGGTCGAGCACGAACGCGGCCGCGCGCTCGCCGAGCAGGTCGTGCGGCTCGAGCCGGTAGCCACGCTCCAGCGCGATTGCCGCGATGCCGGCCGCCGCTCGCCGCAGGCCGAATGGGTCGCGGCTGCCGGTCGGCTCGAGGCCGAGCCCGAACGCGACCGCAAGCGTGTCGGCCTTGTCGGCCAGGGCCAGCACCGCGCCGGCCGCGGACGCGGGCAGCTCGCCGCCGGCCTCGCGCGGGCGGTGGTGCTCCTCGATGGCCACGGCCACCGCCTCGTCCTCGCCGACGGCGCGCGCGTAGACCGATCCCGCATAGCCCTCGAGGTCGGCGAACTCGCTCACGAGGCTGGACACGAGGTCGGCCTTGCACAGCGCCGCGGCCCGCGCCGCGGCCGCCCGCACCGACGCGTCGAGCGCATTCGCCGCGCACAGCCGATCGACGATCGGTCCGAGCCGCGCAACCTTGTCGGCCAGCGACCCCGAGCCCTCGAGGAAGCTGACGCGGTCGAGCTCCGCCGCCATCGCCTCGAGCCCGCGCTCGAGGTCGCGCCGGTGGGCGAACGCGGCGTCGTCGAGCCGCCCCACCAGCACCTCCTCGTTGCCGGCGCGCACGACGTCGGGGTCGCCGCCGTTGGCGACGAACAGAAACCGCGGCTCGAGCGCGGCGCCCGCCCGGCGGACGGGGAAATAGCGCTGGTGCGACTGCATCGCCGTGATCACGACCCGGTCGGGGAGCTCGAGGTAGCCGGCGTCGAAACGGCCCTCGAGCACGACGGGCCACTCGACCAGGTGCACGACCTCCTCGACCTTGCCCCCCGGGTCGTCCCAGGCACCGGCGGCGTCCAGGCCGGCGACGATCGCCGCACGCCGCTCGGACGCCTCGGCCATCGCCCGCACGTCGCGCAGGTCGTCCAGGTAGGTCGTGGCGGTGCCCAGGCGCGTGTGGCCGCCCTCGTAGCGGTGGCCCCAGGTGGTCTCGCCGCTCTCGAGGCCGAAGAGGCGCATCGGCACGACCGCGTCGTCGAGCTTCACGACCAGCCAGCGCACCGGGCGCGAGAAGCGGCCGCCCTCGTATCGCATCGACTTCGAGAACTGGATCCCCTCGGCCAGGCCGCGCACGATCTCGGGCACGAGGTCTGCGATCTGCGTGGGCGCGCCCTCGGAGATCGCCCAGACGAACCCGTCCCGCTGCTCGAGGCCGGCCGGGTCGAGGCCGTGCTTGCGGGCGAACCCGTGCAGGGCCTGCTCGGGAGCGTCGGCGCGCGGGCCGCGCACCTCGGAGCGTTCCGCGGGCCGCTCGGCGGGGAGGCCGAGTGCGATCGCGGCCAGACGCCGGGGCGCGACGTGGATGCGCCGCTCGGCAGCGGCGATCCCTGCCTGCGCGAGGCCCGCATCGAGCAGTCCGGGAAGCTGGGCCTCGGCCTGGCGGCAGGCCGCCGCGGGCAGCTCCTCGCAGCCGAGCTCGACGAGGAGGTCAGGCACCGGCCTCCTCCACCTCCATGTGGGTGCGCGCGACCGCCTGCGCCAGCCGGCGCATGCGCAGGATGTAGCCCGCCCGGTCGGTGACCGCGATCGCCCGCCGCGCGTCGAGCAGGTTGAACGCGTGCGAGCACTTGAGCACGTGGTCGTAGGCCGGCAGCGGCAGCCGCGCCTCGATGCAGCGCAGCGCCTCGGCCTCGTAGTCGTCGAAGTGGCGGGCATGCACGGCCGTGTCGGCCACCTCGTAGTTGTAGATGGACATCTGGCGCTCGTTCTGGAGCAGCACGTCGCTCCAGCGCACGTCCGGCGACCACAGCATGTCCTGCGCGCGGCGCACGCCCTGCAGGTACATCGACAGCCGCTCGGCGCCGTAGGCGAGCTCGACCGAGATCGGGTCGAGGTCGAAGCCGCCGGCCTGCTGGAAATAGGTGAACTGGGTGATCTCCATCCCGTCCATCCACACCTCCCAGCCCAGGCCGGACGCGCCCAGAGAGGGGTTCTCCCAGTTGTCCTCGACGAAGCGCACGTCGTGGCGGGGGACGTCGATGCCGATCGCCTGCAGCGAGGTGCAGGTACAGATCCTGGATGTCGGCCGGCGCCGGCTTCAGGATCACCTGGTACTGGTAGAACTGCTGGAACCGGAACGGGCTCTCGCCGTAGCGGCCGTCGTCGGGCCGGATCGACGGTTCGACGTACGCCGTGCGCCAGGGCTTGGGCCCGAGGACGCGCAGGAACGTGGCGGGGTTCGACGTGCCGGCGCCGACCTCGGTGTGGTACGGCTGCATGATCGTGCAGCCCTGCTCCTCCCAGTAGGCCTGGAGCGCGGCGAGCATGCCCTGGAAGGTGTGCGCCATCGCGGCCGCAAGCTATCAGGCCGGGAAGGCCGTCCGGGCCTGGTCAGGCGTGCAGGGTGCGCATGCGGAAGCCGCCGTGGTGGGCGTACGTCGCCTCGACCACGCGCACGGCGTCGCCCGCCGCCACCGGGTCGAGCGCGCCGGGCCGCAGCGGCCGCTCGATCAGGCCCTCGATCGTCTCCAGGCTGCCCGGGTGGAGCCGAAACCACTCGGGGCCGCCGGAGCAGGTCTCGCACACCGCACCGCCGGCGGCCGGCGAGTAGCCGACCAGCGGGCCGGCCGTGCCACAGGACGCGCACGACGTCAGATGCGGCAGGTAGCCCGCGAGCAGCAGGAGCTTCAGCTGGAACCCGACCGCGAGCGCGTCGGCCGCCGGGTTGCCCGACTCCGGGACGGCGCCGTCGAGCAGCTCGAGGAACCGGACGAGGCCGTCGAAGACGCGCGGCTGCGGATCCGGCTCGGGATGCAGCTTGAGCACCGCCTCGGCCCCGATCAGCGCGACGCCCAGCGTGTACGGCCGCTCGCGCACGGCCGCGTGCGCCGAGACGATGTCGGCGCCCGACACCGTGTGCAGCTCGCCCCGGCCCTCGTGCAGCATCAGCGCCGCGCGCGTGAGCGGCTCCAGGCGCCCGCCGAAGCGCGACGTCGTCTTGCGCACTCCCTTGGCGATCGCGTTCACGCGGCCGCGCTCCGCCGTGTAGAGGTGCAGGATGCGGTCGGCCTCGCCGAAGCGCATCGAGCGCAGGACGATCGCGTCTGCGCGGTACGTGCGTCCCATGCGGCCAGTGTATGGGCGCGATCGGCCAATTGGCGCTCGCTGCGAGCGCCAAATGGCGCGGAGGTCGCGCTACGCCGTGCGGCCGTCGAGCGAGTCGAGGAAGCCGGTCAGCGCTCTGCGCCACGCATCCGGCCGGTCGAGGTGCAGATCGTGCGCCGCGCCCGCGATCTCGACCAGCTGTGCGCTGGGGAGCCGGTCCGTCATCCGCCCGGCCGTCGCGGGCTCGACCATGCCGTTCCCCGCGCGAACGATCAGTGTCGGACACGAGATCCTCTCCCACTCTCCCCAGCTCGGGACCGACAGCGCGTCGCGCAATGTCCGCGCCATCACGTCGACATCGAACCGCGGCTGCCAGCCGTTCTCGACGCGCTCGAGCCCGCTCGTCCAGGCTTCGGCCGGAAGACCGTCCCCGAATCGCTCAGCGAAGAAGGCCTGCGCCTCGGCGTAGGACCCGAACCGAGTCGGCCACTCGCGCAATGCCTCCACGGTTGCGCTGACCTCCGCCTCGACTCCCTCGCCGCCGTCCGAGGGGCTCGCATCGACGAGGACGAGGCCCCGCACGAGGTCGGGCCGGCGAGCCGCGAGCGACAGCGCCGTCAGGCCGCCGACGGACTGACCGACGACGACGGCCGGCCCGAGTCCGAGCTGCTCGGCGACGAAGGCGGCGTCCGCGACCGCCGCATCCCGCGAAACGTCCGCCGGAAACCGCTCGCTGCGCCCATGTCCGCGGGCGTCGGCGGCGACGACCCGGCACCGTGCCGTCAGCCAAGACGCCGTTTGCGCCCACTCCTCCGCGTGCCCCGCAAGGCCGTGCAGCAAGAGCACCGCCGGGCCGTCGCCGCCGAAGTCGCAGTAGGCCAGCCGCACGCCGCCTCGGTCAAAGCCGTTCCGGATCGCGACCTGCGGCGACGGGCGGATCGGCTCCATCGAGGGAGCCTACGATGCCCGGCGGCTATGGTCGCCGCCGTGTCCGAGCTCACCGTCCGCCCGGTCCTGCCGCACGAGTTCGCGGCGCTCGGCGACCTGACCGTCGCCGCCTACCGGGCCGTCCCCGGCGGCAGCACGTCGGCCGGGTACGAGGAGACCCTCCGTGACGTCGCGGCCCGCGCACGCGACGCCGTCGTCCTGGTCGCTGTCGCGCACGGCACCCTCCTGGGCGGGATCACCTACGTGCCCGGCCCCGGCGCGTACGCGGAGTTCCACGGAGACGACGAGGCGGGCATCCGCATGCTCGCGGTCGCGCCCGCCGCCCAGGGCCGCGGGGTTGGCCGGCGGCTGATGGCGGACTGCATCGAGCGCGCCACCGCCGCCGGGAAGGCCCGCATCGTCCTGCACACGACCGCGTCGATGACGCCCGCCCAGGCGCTCTACAGCTCGCTCGGCTTCGAGCGCACGACCGGCCGCGACCTGCGCCCGTCGCCGCGGACGCATCTGCTCGCCTACGTGCTCGAGCTCACGCCGGCTCGGTGAGCTCCCGCACCTCGCCGTCGGGAAGCGCCGCGATCAGCTCCTCGGTGCCCACCTCGAACACCGCGTTCGGCGTCCCCGCCGCGCACCATACGGTCGCGAACCGGCGCAGCGAGGCGTCGACCAGCGTGCGCAGCGGGGCAGGGTGGCCGAGCGGCGGCACGCCGCCGATCGCGAACCCGGTCGCCTCGCGCACCTGGTCGGGCTTCGCCCGGCGCACGCCGAGGCTCGCGGCATCCACACGCCGGTCGCCTGCGCACAGCACGAGCACCGGGCCGGCGTCGTCGACGAACACGAGCGACTTCACGATCTGGCCGAGCTCGCAGCCCGCCGTCGCCGCCGCCTCTTCGGCCGTGCGGCTGGACTCGGCGTGCTCCACCACGGTGACGTCGAGCCCGGCCGCGGCCAGGCTGTCTGCTACACGGACGGCCGTCGGGTGCAACGTGGACACAGGTGGGTCCCCCTCTGAGCGACGCGGATCTTCTCGATGGGCGTCCCGCAGCGGAAGCACGGCTCGCCGGCGCGGGCGTAGACGGCGAAGCGCTCCTGCATCCCGCCGCGCTCGCCGTCGACGTCACGATAGTCGCGGATGCTGGCGCCGCGGGAGTCGATCCCGCGCTCCAGCGCCTCGACCACGGCCGCGTGCAGGCGCTTCGCCTCGGCTGCCGTCAGCCCCCCGCCGGCACGCAGCGGATGGATGCGAGCCTGCCACAGCGCCTCGTCGGCGTAGATGTTGCCGACGCCCGCGACGATGCCCTGGTGCAGGAGCAGCGCCTTGATCGGCGCGCGCCGCCCGGCCAGGTCGGCGCGCAGCCGCTTGGGCGTCCAGTCCGGCGAGAGCGGCTCGGGGCCGGCACGGGGCCGCAGATAGGCCTCGAGCTCGCCGGGCTCGATCAGCCGCATGGTGCCGAACCGGCGCTGGTCGCGGTAGACGAGCGTCGAGCCGTCGTCGAGCTCGAACACGGCCCGGACGTGAGCCGGCGGCGGCTCCGTCGAGTCCGGCGGGCGATGGTGGAACCACCCGGTCATGCGCAGGTGTGAGACGAGCGTGCGCCCGGTGGCGAGCTCGAACAGCAGATACTTGCCGCGCCGCCCCACCCCGGTGAAGCGCTCGCCGTCGAGCTCGAGCCCGACGGCGACCGGATCGAGCGGCGCCGTCAGCCGGCCGTCGAGGATGTCGGCGCGGACGATCGTGCGACCGGCGATACGCGGCGCGAGGCCGCGCCGGACCGTCTCGACCTCGGGCAGCTCGGGCATCGGTCAGCTTAGGGCGGATGTGGCCGCACGCTTCGCCGACGCTGAACCGTTTCCGAAGTCCGTGCGAATGGGGGGCGACGCGGCGCGATGAGGACGCCGCGGCCAGGGATGGGAAAAGGAGCTACGGAATGACGGATATCGCAGCACGACCGGTGAGCCGCGGCTCGCTGCTTCGCAACGCGGGTGTCGCAGGCGCCGGAGTGATGCTGGGCGGAGGGCTGCTCTCGGCGGCGACCGCCCGGGCGGCAGGCGGTGTCACCAAGGGTGACATCGACATCCTGATCGCGGCCGAGATCGCCGAGGCGCTGGCGGTCACGACCTACACGAACATCATCACCCGGGCGCCCTTCTTCAAGCGGCTCGCGCCTTGACGACCAGGGCTACCTGAAGGCCGCCCGGCAGGAGGAGATGTCGCACTACGCGCTGGAGATGTCGGTCACCGGCAAGCCCAGCCCGTTCACGACCTTCTACTACCCGCACGGGATGTTCAAGCACGCGCACACCACGCTGAACACGCTCGTCACGCTCGAGGACGCGTTCATCGCCGCCTACCTGGTCGGCGTCCGCAACTTCTCGAACTCCGACCTGCGCGTGACCGCCGCCCGGATCATGGGCATCGAGAGCGATCACCGCACGCTCGCGCGTGTCGTCGCTCCCGGCGTCGCCAAGCGCGACGGCGGCCCGATCGAGACCGTCACGGGAGCGCAGGGCGTCGCCGAGTCGGTCGACCCGCCGAACAACAACGGCTACGAGCGCACGCTCAAGTGGACGGACATCAGCCAGGCCGTCTCGGCCCTGCTGCCGTTCGTCGACAAGGCCGCGGCCAAGAAGGCCGGGTTCGACACCGACGATGCGTTCAGGTTCCACCCCTTCACGCCGCACCTGCCCAATCAGCTGGGCGCATTCCACGGGTTCGGCGGCTGAGGCCAGTCTGAGGACGGGCACGCGGGTGCGCGATGCGACCCCCTCCGGCGTCGCGCACCCGCAGCTCAGCCTCTGATCTCGATCACCACCGGCGGCGGCTCGTACGGGCCGGCGCCGATCTCGAAGCAGGCCGCAACGGCTGCTGCATCGACGTCGGCCGGCGAGCGGGCGTGCACCGTGGCAAGCGACCCGCCCTGCTCGACCGGCTCGCCGGCCTTCGCGTCCACCACGATCCCGACGGCGTGGTCGACCGCGTCCTCCTTCCGCGCCCGTCCCGCGCCCAGCCGCATCGCCGCCTCGCCGAGCCGCAGCGCATGGCACGAGCGCACGACGCCGGCGCGCGGTGACGGCACCTGCACGACCACCGGGGCGACCGGGAGCGGCGCGTCGGGGTCTCCGCCCTGGGCCGCGATCCAGCGCCGGTAGGCGGCGTATGCGGCGCCCGAGGCGAGCGCACGCTCGACTGCCGCGCGATCACCCGTCATGATCGCCGCGGCCTCGACGCACAGGTCGGTCAGGTCGGCCGGACCGCGGCCGTGGAGGGCGGCCACCGCCTCGGCCACCTCGAGCGCGTTTCCGACCGCCCGCCCGAGCGGCTCGTCCATCCGGGTCAGCATGCAGGTCGTCGGCAGGCCGGCCGCCGCGCCGAGCTCGATCATCGCCGCCGCGAGCTCGCGGGCGTGCTCCAGGTCGGGCATGAACGCCCCGTGGCCGACCTTGACGTCGAGCACGAGCCGCGAGGCGCCCGAGGCGACCTTCTTCGACATGATGCTCGTCGCGATCAGCGGGACGCTGTGGACGGTCGCGGTCACGTCGCGCAGGGCGTACATGCGCCGGTCGGCGGGCACGAGGTCGGCCGTCTGGCCGGCGACGGCGATGCCGACCCGGCGCACCTGCTCGATCAGGCGGGCCGGCTCCAGGTCGACCTGGAACCCCGGGATCGACTCGAGCTTGTCGAGCGTGCCGCCGGTGTGGCCGAGGCCGCGTCCCGAGAGCTTGGCGACGGGCACGCCGCAGGCGGCGACGAGCGGCGCGACGACGAGCGTCGTCTTGTCGCCGACGCCGCCGGTCGAGTGCTTGTCGGCGACCGGGCCGCCGACCGACGAGAGGTCGAGCCGCGCGCCGGAGGCGACCATCGCCGCCATCAGGTCGGCCGTCTCGCGCGCGCTCATCCCCCGCAGCACGACCGCCATCAGGAACGCCGCGAGCTGATAGTCGGGCGTGTCGGCGGCGATCATGGCGGTGAGCTCGGCGGCCGTGAGCTCGCCGCCGTCGCGCTTGCGCGCGATCAGGTCGACGATCCGTGCGGTCACAGCACCGGGGTGCCGGGCAGGCCGGCGTCGTGCTCGCCCGTGAGCAGCCCGGCATCACCGTCGCGCCCACGTCGGCGAACGTGTCGCCGTCGTGGCGGCGGCCGATCATCGGCGCGCCGGGCGCGTGGGCGAGCAGCAGGGCGTGCTCCCGCGAGTGGTCGGTCGAGGGCGTCGTCGGGTCGCAGCCGTGGTCGGACGTGAGGATCAGGAGGTCGCCGTGGCGCAGCGCGGCGAGCATGTCCGGCAGCCCGGCGTCGAACTCCTCGAGCGCGTCCGCGAACCCGCGCGGGTCGTTGCGGTGCCCCCAGAGCATGTCCGTCTCGACCAGGTTCACGAACACGAAGCTGCGGTCGGGCACGCTGCGCAGGAGCTCGGTCGTGACCGCGATCCCGTGGCCGTTGGACGTCGTCGGCCGCGACGTGTCGATGTCCTGACCGGCGAAGATGTCGCCGATCTTGCCCACGCCGTAGACGGCGACGCCGCGCTCGCGCAGGCGCTCGAGGTGGTTCGGGCGCGGCGGCAGGAGCGAGAAGTCGTGCCGGCGCGGCGTGCGCACGTACGCGCCGGGGGCGCCCTCGAACGGCCGCGCGATCACGCGCCCCACGGCGTGCTCGCCGACCAGGAGGCCGCGCGCCACCCGGCACGCCTCGTAGAGCTCCTCGAGCGGCACGGTGGCCTCGTGCGCCGCGATCTGGAACACGCTGTCGGCCGACGTGTACACGATCCACGCGCCGGTGCGCTGGTGCTCCTCGCCCAGGCGCTGGATGATCTCGGTGCCCGACGCGGCCACGTTTCCGATCACCGGCCGCCCGGTCGCGGCCGCGAACGCCTCGATCACGTCGGCCGGGAACCCGTCGGGATACGTGGGAAACGGGCGCGCGGTGACGATGCCCATCATCTCCCAGTGGCCCGTCGTCGTGTCCATCCCCAGGCTGCGCTCGGCCAGGCGCCCGTACACGGACGGGGCGTCGGCGCGGGGCGGGCAGCCGCGCAGCGGCATGATGTTGCCGAGGCCGAGCGCCTGCATCGCCGGCACCTCGAGACCGCCGACGGCCTCCGCGACGTGCGCAAGCGTCGAGGAGCCGGCCGTGCCGAAGTCGGCCGCGTCGGGCAGGTCTCCCGCCCCGACGGCGTCGAGCACGATCACGCATGCGCGTGGCACCGGCGTACCCTACCGCCGCGCCGGAGCGCGAAGATGCTACGCCCGGGGGTGGGCCTTGAAGTAGGCCTTGCGCACGTGGTCGGCCGACACGTGCGTGTACACCTGCGTCGTCTCGATGCTCGCGTGCCCGAGCATCTCCTGGACGCTGCGCAGGTCGCAGCCGCCCTCGAGCAGGTGGGTCGCGAACGAGTGGCGCAGGGTGTGCGGCGTCACGTCCTTCGTGATGCCGGCCTTGCGGGCGTGGTCGCGCACGAGCTGGAAGACGGCCTGGCGGGTGATGCCCTGGCCGCGGTGGTTCAGGAAGAGGATGTCGCCGCGCTGGAGCCGGCCCAGGTAGGGCCGCCCGCGCTGGAGGTAGATGCGCGTCGCCTCGGTCGAGCTCTTGCCCATCGGCACGATGCGCTGCTTCGCGCCCTTGCCCGTGCAGCGGACGACGCCCTCGGCGAGGTCGATGTCGGACACCCGCAGCGACACGAGCTCGGAGACGCGCAGGCCGGCGCCGTAGAGCAGCTCGAGCATCGCCCGGTCGCGCAGCCCGCGCGGTGAGGTGTCGGGCTGGGTGACGATCGCCTCGGCCTCGGCCTTCGTCAGCGGGTCGGGCAGGCTGCGGCCGAGCCGCGGCAGGGGCACCGTGCGCCCGGCGTCGGCGCGGCCGCCCTCGCGGGCGCGGTGCTTGAAGAACGCCCGCACCGCCGCCATCCGCCGGCGCACCGTCGCGGCCGAGAGGCCGCGGTCGCGCAGGGCGACGGCGTAGTCGTCAAGCACGCTCACCGGGATCGTGTCGGGGTCGCTGTGCTCGACGAAGTCGCCGAGGTCGATCAGGTCGCGCCGGTAGGCCTCGACGGTGTGCGGCGACGCCCCCCGCTCCAGCTGGAGGTGGGTCAGGAAGTCGCGTAGCTTGTCGTCGTACACACCCATGGCAGTCTCCGGTTTTCGCCACAAACCGAGGCGTTCCTGCCGGGCCGTGCCTCCGGCCCTCCGTGGAAGGATAGGCGCTCTGTGTTAACACTTTTCACGGGGCTGCAATCCAGGGCCGATCGGTCGGCTCTGCGCGAGGGCGCGCGCACCGCGGCGGTGCTCGCGATCGCCGCCGCCGTCGCCATCGCCGCGGCGGCCGACGCGTTCCGCGGCGGGCACCCGGCCGCCCAGACTCCGCCCGCTCCACCCCCTTCCGACCGGTCGGGCTCCGGCGCTCCCACGGCCGCCGCATGGCCTGCTGCCCGGGTCGCTGTGGTACGCCGACGCGGCCTGCCGGGCGCACCGGATCGACCTCGCAACGGGCCGCGACCGCCTGCTTGACGCCGTCGCGCGGCCACTGCCGCCTGTGGGTCTCGCCCGACCGCCGCGAGGTGGCGATGCACAGCGGGAGCGCAAACGCGTCGCCGCAGGCGGTCGAGCTCCTGAACGTCGCCACCGGGCCGGATCACCGTCCCGTTCCGGCGACCCGATCTGGCCCTCGCCCCGCCGGCGTGGAGCCCGGACTCGCGCACGCTCGTCGTCTGCGACGGCAATCCGCGGGCCGCCGGCCCTGCGCGCCTACCACCTCGCGACCGGGCGCGATCACGACGCCGTCCGGTCACGGGTGCGACCCCGGCTACGTCGGCGCCCGGCTGGCGTTCCGCGCCTCGAACCTCGCCACGCAGGTCGGTCCGCGCCGCATCGCCAACGCGCGGACGCTGACGGTGCTCCTGCACCGCGACGTCGAGCAGACGCCGGCCCCGACGGCCGCGGCCGGCGTGCTCGCCATCCCGGCGACGACGATCACGCCGGCCGGCGGAGCGCCGCCCGTGACGACCGTGGTGCTCTTCAACGCCGCCGGACGCGTGGTCGGGACCTGGGACACCGGCGGGCTCGCGCAGAGCATCGAGCTGCTCGCCGGCGGGCGCGTGATCGCGGCGTCGGGGCGCGACGGCGTCGTCCTCGAGGATCGCCGCACCGGCGGCGTGGTCACCTCGGTCGCCGGCCGGCCGATCGTCGCGGTGGCCGCGTCGCCGCGCGGAGACGTGCTCGGCGCTCTCCGACGGACGCCGGATCGTCTTCACGGACATGCGCGGGCGCCCGCGCTACGCCCTCCCGATCCGCACCGGGTGGATCCAGTGGACGCCGTGACGGTCACGCCCGCGTGACGCGCGGCGAAGCGCCCCGGCGTCATGCCGTACGCGCGCCCGAACTGGCGGGTCATGTGGCTCTGGTCGGCGAAGCCGGCGGTCGGCCGCCGCCTCGGCCAGCGGCGTGCCGGCGGCGATCGCGCGGCGGGCGACGCCCAGCCGCCGCATCGTGCGGTAGCGGTCGGGGCTCGTCCCGAAGGCGCGCGCGGAACTGGCGCGCGATCGTCCAGCGGTCGAGGCCGGCGATGCGCTCGAGCAGGTGCGCGCGCACCTCCTCGGTCGGGTGCGCGTCGAGGTACTCGCGCACGGCGGTCACGGCGGCGAGGTCGATCCGGCCGCCCTCCTGCCCGCTGCCGGCCGCAGCGGTGAGCGCGTCGCGACCACCGCCGCTGCGGCGGCCGCCGGCCGAGCTCGTCGATCGGCTCGGCGATGTCGCGCAGGAGCGCGACGACCGCCGCGGTCGCGGGCGACGGCCGCTGCACGGGCTCGGCGACGAACGGCAGCGGGCGACCGCCGAGCGCCGCCTGCACGAGCGCGGGCTCGACGTAGAGGATGCGGTAGCCGAACCCCTCGGACGTGCCCGGCATCGCCGTCGTGCAGCTCGTCGGGATGCAGGAAGTGGAGCTCGCCCGGCAGGCAGCGCCGCGTCGCGCCGCGGTAGCGGAAGAGCTGCACGCCAGTCGTCGTGACGCCGATCGCGTAGGTGTCGTGGCGGTGCGGCGCGAAGGCGCGTGCGCCGAAGAACGCCGCGACGCGCTCGATGCCCGCGGCGCCCGCGCCGAGCCGGATCGAGTCGGCGCGACGGCCGCACGATCGTTCAAGACGACCCGTGTGGATGGCCGATAGCGTCTCCGCCACGGACTGGAGCCTACTGCCGCACGGGCCGCTGCTCACGTCATCCGTCCACTGGGCGGCGTTCGCCCCGCTGCTGGTCACCGCGCTCGCGATCATGGGCAGCCCGGGGCCGGCGACGATCAGCCTGACCGCGAGCGGCGCCGCGTTCGGCGTGCGCCGCTCGGCCCGCTATCTGGCCGGGATCGTGGCCGGCACGGCCGTCGTGCTGCTCGCCGTCGCCGCGGGCGTCACCGGCGCGCTGCTCGCGACGCCCGCGCTGCGGCCGGCGCTGATCGCGGTCGCGGTCGGCCTACATCCTCTACCTCGCCTACCACATCGCGACGGCGCCGCCGCTCGCGGCCGGGCCGGAGTCGGCCGCCGCGCCGTCGGCCATGGGCGGACTCGCTGCTCGGGATCGCAAACCCGAAGGCGTGGGTGGCGATCGGGGCCGTGTTCGTGAGCGTGCGCATCGCGCAGGGTGCCGTGCTCGACGCGGCCCTGAAGACGGGTGCGCTCGCAGCGATGATCGTCGTGATCAACAGCGTCTGGCTGGCCGCCGGCGCGTCGCTCGCGCCCGTCCTGCGCGACCCGGTGCGGGCGCGGCGCGCGAACGTCCTGCTCGCGACGGCCCTGCTCGTCTCGACGGCGGCCGCGCTCGTGCACTGACCGCCGTGCGGTCAGGCGGCGTGCACCGGCAGCACGCTCTCGAGCGGCGTATACGCGACGCCGACCGCCTCGGCGACCGGCTCGCACGTGACCTCGCCGCCGGCGACGTTCACCCCGAGCGCGAGCGCAGGATCCTCGGCGAGGGCGCGGTGCAGGCCCTTGTCGGCGATCGCCTCGACGTAGGGCAGCGTCACGTTCGTGAGCGCCCAGGTGGACGTGATCGGCACGGCGCCGGGCATGTTCGCGACGCAGTAGTGGACGATGCCGTCGACCATGTAGGTCGGATCCGAGTGCGTCGTCGGCTTCGAGGTCTCGAAGCAGCCGCCCTGGTCGATGGCGACGTCGACGAGCACCGACCCCGGCTGCATCAGGGCGAGCATGTCGCGCGTGACCAGATGCGGCGCCTTGGCGCCGTGGACGAGCACGCCGCCGATGACGAGGTCGGCGCTCGGCAGGGCCTCGGCGATCGCGTGGCGGCTCGACATCTGCATGAGCACGGTGCGGCCCAGGCTGACGTCGAGCTCGCGCATGCGGTCGACGCTGCGCTCGAACACGGTCACGTCGGCCTGCATCCCCTGCGCGATCAGCGCGGCGTTGTAGCCGACGATGCCGCCGCCGAGCACGAGCACCTTGGCCGGGAGCACGCCCGGCACGCCGCCCATCAGGCGGCCGCGGCCGCGCAGCGGCTTCATCAGGTAGTAGGCGCCCACCTGGGACGAGAGCCGGCCCGCGACCTCGCTCATCGGCGCGAGCAGCGGCAGCCGCCGGTCGGCCGTCTCGACCGTCTCGTAGGCGATGCAGACGGCGCCGGTCGCGCACAGCCCGCGGGTCAGCTCGGGCGCCGCGGCGAGGTGCAGGTACGTGAACAGGATCTGGCCGGGCGACAGGCGCTGGTACTCGCCGTCGAGCGGCTCCTTCACCTTCAGCACCATCTCGGCGTCCGCCCACACCCCGTCGACGTCCGCGATCGTCGCGCCGGCCGCCTCGTACTCCGCGTCGTCCATCGCGCTGCCGGCGCCGGCGCCCGTCTCGACCAGCACCTCGTGGCCGCGCCGGCGCAGCTCGACGACGCCTGCGGTCGTCAGCGCGACGCGGGACTCGTCCTGCTTGATCTCCTTGACGACGCCGATCTTCATGCGGCTCCTCCGTCGGGGTCGGGCTCGCCGATTCTAGATGTCCGCGCCGCCTCGATCAGCCCGAGCGTGACGCCGAGCATCCCCTCGACGTCGGCGACGGCGATGTGCTCGGAGGCGGTGTGGATCTCGGCCATGCCGTTGCAGACGTTCACGCACGTGACCCCGGCCGCGTTGAAGACGTTGGCGTCGGCGCCGCCGCCGGACTCGATGTAGGTGACCGGGTAGCCGCGCCCGTCGAGCGCCTGGGCGATCAGCCGCACCGCCTCGTGCGTGCGCTGCGAGCCGGTAGCCCTCGTACTCGGAGACGATGCGCGTCTCGAGCTCGCACTCGCCGAGGTTGGCGGCATACGTGGCGGAGTCGAGCATCGCCTGCACCTGCTCGCGCAGCCGGCCCGGATCGCGGCTGCGGGCCTCGGCCCAGACACGGCACTCGGGCGGCACGATGTTGCCGGCGACGCCGCCCCGGATCAGGCCGACGTTCGCGGTCGTCGCGTCGTCGATGCGGCCGAGCTGCATGTCGGCGACCGCGCGCGCGGCCGCCGCGATCGCGCTGCGGCCCGCCTCCGGTGCGATCCCGGAGTGGGCCGCGCGGCCGAGGAAGCGCAGCTCGAGCGACTTCTGCGTCGGCGCGGCGAGGACGACGTTGCCGATCGGCGCGGCGTGGTCGTAGCAGTAGCCGAACCGGGCCTTCGAGCGCGCGAGACGTCGAACGCCTTGGCGCCCTGCAGGCCGACCTCCTCCATCGGCGTCAGCACGAGCTCGACGCCGGCGTGCGGCGACGCCGTCGGCCAGCCGGGCGAGCGCCGCGATCATCACGGCGACGGCGGCCTTGTTGTCGGCGCCGAGGATGGTGTCGCGCCGGTTCACGATCACGCCGTTTCGGATCTCCGGCTCGACCGGGCCGTCCGGCGGCACCGTGTCGAGGTGGGCGTTCAGGAAGATCGGCGTCCCGCCGCCGCCGTCGCTCGGCGGCAGGTGGCAGTAGATGTTGCCGATGTTCGAGCCGATCCGCCCGCCGGCGTCGTCCTCGACCGGCTGCGAGGCCGAGGCCGCGCAGGACCTCGAGCACCCGGTCGGCGACGGCGCGCTCGTCGCGCGAGGGGCTCGCGATCGCCGCCAGATCGCAGAAGAGCTCGACGACCCCGCCGGCCGGCGCCGCAGCGCGTCACGCCGGGCCGCCTCGACGCCGTAGAGCGGCCCGAACTTGCCCCACAGGTAGCGCATGAACGGGCCGTGCTCGAGCCGCGAGCCGGTGACCTTGTGGATCAGGTCGTCGCCCTCGTACAGGTAGCCCGCGCGGTGGATGTGCGTGCGCAGCCATCCGAGCAGGGGCGCGAACTCGGCCCGGCCGAGCTGGGCGTCGATGTCGGGCAGGTCGGCCGCGATCCGCTCCCACAGGATGGCGGAGTAGAGGTTGCCGAGCGTGTACGTCGGGAAGTAGCCGAACGAGCCGCTCGACCAGTGCACGTCCTGGAGCACGCCGACGCCGGGATGCGGCGGCCGCACCCCCAGGCGGCGGTCGTAGGCCGCGTCCCACTCGCCGGGCAGGTCGGCCACCTCGAGGTCGCCGCGCAGGAGCGCCAGCTCGAGCTCGAACCGGATCAGGATGTGCAGGTTGTACGTGACCTCGTCGGCCTCGACCCGGATCAGCGACGGCTGCACCCGGTTCACCTCGCGGTAGACGTCGTCGGCGGTCGCGTCGGCCATCACGTCGCCGAACATCGCCTGCATCACCGGGGTGTAGTGCTGCCAGAACGGGAGGCTGCGGCCGACGAGGTTCTCCCACAGCCGCGACTGCGACTCGTGCAGGCCGAGCGAGGGCGCCTCGGCGATCGGGGTGTCCTCGTAGTCCGGGTCGAAGCCCTGGTCGTACAGGCCGTGGCCGGCCTCGTGCATCGTCGAGGCGACGGCCGAGAACGGGTCGTCCTCGTCGATCCGGGTCGTGACGCGGATGTCGTGCAGCGCGATCGTGGTCGTGAACGGGTGCGCCGAGCGATCCTGCCGGCCGGCGTCGAGGTCGAAGCCGATGTCGCGCAGGAGGCGCATCGTGAAGTCCCACTGCACCGCGTCGGGGAACGTCCGGCCGGCGAAGCGCGGCGGCCGCGCCGGGCCGGCGGCGGCGATCGCGCCGAGCAGCGTCTGGAGGTCGTCGGCGAGCGCGGCGAAGAGCGGCTCGACCCGCGCCGTGCGCATGCCGGGCTCGTACGCCTCCATCAGCGCGTCGTAGGCCTCGCCGTCGTGGCCCGAGCAGGTCGGCCTGCTCGCGCTTCAGCGCCACCATCTCCTCCAGGCACGGCCGGAAGCGCTCCCAGTCGCCCGCCGGCCGCGCCGCCTCCCACACCGCCTGCCCGCGCGAGCCGGCCAGGGCGAGCCGGCGGACCAGGTCGTCGGGGAGCCGCACGGCGCGATCGCGGTCGTGCGACAGGTTGCGCACCATCGCGGCCCGGTGCTGGTCGAGGCCGGCGGCGCCGGCCTCGGCGAGGAGCTCGCCGAGGTGCGGATCGGTCAGCTGGCGATGGCGGATCACCCGCAGGGTGGCGACGGCGCGCGCCCGTCCCTCGGCCCCTCGCCGCGGCATCAGCGTCTGCTGGTCCCACGACAGGAGCGCGCTCATGCGGCCCAGGTCCGCGAGCTGGTGCATGTGGCGGTCGAGCTCTGGCCAGGCGTCCATGGCTGGTCGCGCGCGCCCGCGGCCTACGCGGTCAGGTTCTCGGTCACCGCGACCGGCTCGGCGGGCCGGCGGCCGGTGTGGGCGACGGCCGCGCCGACGAAGTCGCGGAAGAGCGGCTGCGGGCGGTTCGGGCGGGACTTGAACTCGGGGTGGAACTGGCTGGCGCAGAACCACGGGTGGTCCTGCAGCTCCACGATCTCGACCAGCCGCTCGTCGGGCGACGTGCCCGAGATCACGAGGCCGTGCGCCACGAGCTGCGCGCGCAGGCTGTTGTTGACCTCGTAGCGGTGCCGGTGGCGCTCGTAGACGACGTTCTCGCCGTAGGCGCGGGCGGCCTTCGTGCCCTCCATCACCTTGACCGGGTCGGACCCGAGCCGCATCGTGCCGCCCATGTCCTCGACCTGCTTCTGCTCGGGCAGGAGGTCGATCACGGGATACGGCGTCTCGGAGTCGAACTCGCTCGAGTTGGCGCCCTCGAGGCCGACCACGTGGCGGGCGAACTCGACCACGGCGACCTGCATCCCCAGGCACACGCCCAGGTAGGGGACCGACTGCTCGCGGGCGAACCGGGCGGCCGCGATCTTGCCCTCGATGCCGCGGATGCCGAACCCGCCCGGGATGAGGATGCCGTCGACCTGCGACAGCCGCCGCTCGGCCTCCTCCCACGACAGCGTCTCGGCGTCGACCCAGACGATCTCGAGCTTGGTGCCGTGGTGGATCGCCGCGTGCCGCAGCGCCTCGACGACCGAGAGGTAGGCGTCCTGGAGCTGCACGTACTTGCCGACGAGCGCGATCCGCACCGTGCCCTCGGCGGCGTGGATGCGCTCGACCATCGCCTCCCACTCGCGCATGTCGGCCGGGCCGGTGACCAGGCCGAGCCGGTCGCAGGCGAGCCGGTCGAGGCCCTCGGCCTGCATCATCAGCGGGATCGCGTAGATGTCGTCGGCGTCGGGCGCCGAGACGACCGCCTCGACGGCGACGTCGGCGAAGAGCGCGATCTTCTCGCGCATCTCGCGCCCGAGCGGCTGGCGGGAGCGGCACACGACCACGTCGGGCGCGATACCGATGCGGCGCAGCTCCTGCACCGAGTGCTGCGTCGGCTTGGTCTTGAGCTCGCCGGCGACGTCGATGAACGGCACGAGCGTGCAGTGGATGTACATCACGTTGTCGCGGCCGACCTGGTTGCGGAACTGGCGGATCGCCTCGAGGAACGGCAGGCTCTCGATGTCGCCCACCGTGCCGCCGATCTCGGTGATCGACCACGTCGACGTCGTGCGACTGGCCGGCCAGCTGGACGCGGCGCTTGATCTCGTCGGTCACGTGCGGGATCACCTGCACCGTCGAGCCGAGGTACTCGCCCTTGCGCTCGCGGCGGATGATGCGCTCGTAGACCGAGCCGGTCGTGTGGTTCGAGTTGCGGGACAGGAACTCGTCCACGAACCGCTCGTAGTGGCCGAGGTCGAGGTCGGTCTCGGCGCCGTCCTCGGTCACGAACACCTCGCCGTGCTGGAACGGGCTCATGGTGCCCGGATCGACGTTGATGTAGGGGTCGAACTTCTGCAGCGAGACCCGCAGGCCCCGCGACTTCAAGAGCCGCCCGAGCGACGCGGCGGTGATCCCCTTGCCGAGCGACGAGACGACGCCCCCCGTCACGAACACGTACTTGACCTGCCTGCTCACGCCCTCGCCGCCTTTCGCCGCAGTGACCGCATCCGGGAACTGGATCATACGCGAGCGACGCGACGGACCCGGTCGCCGCCGCCGGCGGCGCGTGCTGCTCATCCCACCCCGCGGCAGGCCTCGGCGCAGTGTCTGCAGGCCTCGGCGCAGGCCTCCATGCCCTCGCCCAGCACGATCGCACGACGCCGCGCTGCGGTCGCACACCTCGGCGCAGAGCGCCGGCCATCTGGTGGGCGAAGTCGGAGCTGCGCAGCATCATGTCGCGGGTGGCGTCGCACACCTGCGCGCAGTCGAGCATCAGCCGGGCGTGCAGCAGGTGGGCCGACTCGCCCCTCCGCTGCAGGCCGTAGGACAGCGCCTCGATGCACGCCTGGTGGCAGTCGGTGGCCGCGTCGATCGCGATGGCGAACCGTTCCCCCGCGCGCGTCGTCGTCAGGTGCTCGCTCATGGTTCCTCCGCTTCGACTGGTGCCGGTTGGGGCATCATATTCGGCACCCGGCCATGGCCCCGCTCCCCCTCATCACCGACCGGCTCGAGATCCGCAGCCTGCGCGCCGACGACGCCGACGGCCTGCACCGCGTGTTCGGCGATCCCGAGGCGATGCGCTACGTCGGCCCCAACGGCCGCGCGCGCACGCGGGCGCAGACGGCCGAGAACGTCGCCCGGTTCATGGCCGCCGAGCGCGAGCAGGGGTTCGGCCTGTGGGCGGCGGAGCGGCGCGAGGACGGCCGCATGATCGGCCTGTGCGGTCTCACCCTGGTCGAGGGCACCGGCCCCGACGTCGAGGTCGTCTACGTGCTCGAGCGGCCGGCCTGGGGGCTCGGGTACGCCACCGAGATGACGGCCGGCCTGCCTCGCCGCCGGGTTCGGCCCCTTCGGGCTCGACCGCATCATCGCCCTCGCCTACCCGCTGAACACGGCGTCGATCCGGGTGATGCAGAAGTGCGGCATGCGCGCCGCGGGCACGCTCCACGCCCACGAGAACGACCTCGTCTGCTACGAGGCGTTCCGGCGTCGCGGAACGTAGAGGCGTGACACGGACACACGTGGTGTTCGCACGGCTCCGGCGAGACCGCGTCTCGCCGGAGCATCCCGGCGCTACGCCCACGCCCGGAAGGAGGGGGCTCGTGGGGGAACCATGGGTTCCCCCACGGTGACTAGCCGCGCAGCGCCTCGGCGTGGCGGCGGGCGGCCTCGTCGCCCTCCTCGCCGCCCAGCATGCGCGCGAGCTCGTCGACGAGCTCCGGGCCTTCCAGGCGCACGATCGCGGTGGCGGTCGGGTCGCCGTGCAGCTTCTCGACCCGGAAGTGGGCGTCGGCGACGCCCGCGATCTGGGGCAGGTGCGTGATCACGATCACCTGCGCGCCGGCCGCCACCTGCTGCAGCTTGCCGGCCACCGCCCGGGCGGTGCGCCCGCCGATGCCGGCGTCGACCTCGTCGAGCAGCAGCACTCCCGGCCCGGCCTGCGCGCGCGCCGCCACCCGGATCGCGAGGGCGATGCGCGAGAGCTCGCCGCCCGAGGCCGTGTCGGCCACCGGCCCGGCCGGCAGGCCCGGGTTCGCGGCCAGCTCGAGCACGACCCGGTCGTGCCCCGCGCGGGCCGAGCTCGGCCGGCTCGATGCGCACGGCGAAGCGCGCCTCGGCCATGCCCAGGTCGGCCAGCTCGGCCTCGACGGCGCGCGCGAACTCGTCCGCGGCGCCGGCCCGCACCGCCGAGAGCTCGGCGGCGCACGCCTCCGCGCGCTGCGCGGCCGCGTCGGCGGCCGCCGCCAGCCGCTCGAGCTCGGCGTCGGAGCCGTCGAGCCGCTCGAGCGCGGCGCGGGCCTCGTCCGCCATGACGAGCACGTCGGCGAGCGGCGCGGCGTAGCGGCGCTCGAGCTGGGTGAACGCCTCCAGGCGGGCCTCGACGTGCTCGAGCCGGCCCGGGTCGGCCTCGAGGCCGTCCACGAACCCGCGCAGCTCCATCGCGGTGTCCTGCAGGCGCGCGGCGGCGTCGCGCAGCTCGGCCGCCACGGCCCCCAGGCGCGGCTCGTACCCGGCCGCCACCGCCACCTCCTCGCCGGCGCGGGCGGCGAGCGCCTGCGCGCCCTCGCCGTCGGCCGGGCTCACGAGCTCGGCAGCCGCCGCGGCGGCCGCGATCAGCTCGTCCAGGTGCCGCAGCCGCACGCTCTCGGCCCGCAGCGCCTCCGGCTCCCCCGGCTCGACGGCGGCAGCGTCGGCGCGCGCCACCAGATCCTCCAGATCGAGCCGGCGGCGGGCCGCATCGGCCGCCTGCGCCCGGGCGGCGTCGAGGGCCGCCGCCGCGGCCCGGCGCTCGCGCCACGCCGCGGCCATCGCCTGCAGCTGCGCCTCGCCGCCCGCGTAGCCGTCGAGCAGCGCGAGCTGGCGCGACGGCTGGGCGAGCCGGCGGGCCTCGTGCTGCGACGACACCTCGAGCAGCCGCTCGCCGAGCGCCTCGAGGTCGGCGCGGGCGCACGTCCGGCCCCAGACGAGCGCACGGCTGCGGCCGCTCGGCAGCAGCCGGCGGGCGACGACCAGCGTGTCCTCGCCGTCGGGGCGCAGGCCGGCGACGGCCTCGAGCCCGGGCGCGTCGAAGAACGCCTCCGGCAGCTCGAACTCGGCCTCGACGTAGGCCTCGTCGGCGTGCGGGCCGACCAGGCCCGACGCGGGCTGCGCGCCGGCCAGCAGGCCGATCGCCTCGGCCAGCATCGTCTTGCCGGCGCCGGTCTCGCCCGTGAGCACGTTCAGGCCCGGCGGCCGGCTCGAGGTCGGCGCGCTCGATCAGGGCCAGGTTCTCGATGTGGAGCCGGAGCAGCATCGATGGTCGGATGGGAGTCGGTGAGCATCCTTCACAGTATGGGCCGCGGCACGGACGTCCGACCGCTCCCCTCAGTGGCTGAACGTCTCCAGGTAGCGGCGGAAGAACGACGTCCCGGCGACGCGCGCGAGCGTGGCGCAGTCGTCGGACAGGCGCACGTCGAGGCGGCCGCCCGGGTCGATGCGGCCGGCGGTGTGGCCGTCGACGATCACCTGCACCGGCACGTCCGCCGAGCGATTGTGGAGCTGGACGAGATGCGCGCGGCCGAGCACCATCGAGCGCGCGTGCAGCGAGTGCGGCGAGACGAACGTGACGACGAACCCGTCCGTCCCCCACGCCAGCACCGGCCCCCCCGCCGACAGGTTGTAGGCCGTCGAGCCGGTCGGCGAGGCGACGATCACACCGTCGCAGCCGAGCTCGCCGAGCGACTGGCCGTTCGACCGACCACTCGATCAGCGCCATGCGGCCGAGGACGGCGCTCGTGAGCACGACGTCGTTGACCCCGGTGACGCTCTCGCCGTCGCTCGTCGCCGTGATCGTCGGCAGCTCGACCACCTCGAACCCGCCCGCGAAGGCGCCCTTCGAGGCCGGTCTCGAGGTCGCGCGCGTCGATGCTCGTGAGGAAGCCGACGCGGCCGAAGTTCACGCCGAGCGACGGCACGCCCGTGCCCAGATAGCGCTGGAGCGCGCGCAGCATCGTGCCGTCGCCGCCGAGCACGACCGGCCAGGTCGGCGCCGCTCTCGTCGGTGAGCTCGACGCCCGCCGCGGCCGCCACGGCGCGCAGGCGTCGCGGGGCGTCGGCGATCACCTCGGGCTTGCCGTGGACGATCACGGCGATGCGCTCGACGCGCGTGACGCTCAGGCGCTTGCAACGGCGTCCGCGATCGCTCGTTCGACATCGACTCCACCCTCCTGCGCCGCCGGATGGCCGGCGGCGGCGGCATAGACCATGTACTCGCGGTTCCCGGCGGGGCCCGGGACACAAGAATCGCACACGCCGAGCACGGCGGCTCCGGCGGCGGTCACGAACGCGCAGAATTCGTGCAACACCCGCCGGCGCACCTCGGGATCGCGCACGACACCGCGGCGCACGTCCCCGCGCCCGGCCTCGAACTGCGGCTTCACGAGCACGAGCGCGCGCCAGCGCGGCTGCGCGCACGCGATCGCGGCCGGGAGCACGAGGCGCAGCGAGATGAACGAGACGTCGGCCGTGATCAGCGCCGGCGCGGTACGGCAGCGCCCCGCAGTCGAGCCGGCGCGCGTTCACCCCGTCCATCACCGTCACCCGGCCGTCGGCCACGAGGCGCTCGTGCAGCTGGTTTCGGCCGACGTCGACCGCGGTCACCCGGGCCGCGCCGTGCTGGAGCAGGCAGTCCGTGAAGCCGCCGGTCGAGGCGCCCACGTCCAGGCAGTCGCTCGCCGGTCACGTCGACCGCGAACGTCCGCAGGGCCGTCTCGAGCTTCTCGCCGCCGCGCGAGACGTAGCGCGGCGGCGCCACGAGCTCGACCCGCGCCGTCGGCGGCACCGGCGAGCCGGCCTTCGTCACCACGGCCCCCTCGACCAGCACCCGGCCGGCCATGATCAGCGCCTGCGCGCGGCTGCGCGACTCGGCGATGCCGCGCTCGGCCATCAGCACGTCCAGGCGCGTCGACGCGCTCACCCGCCGCCCTCCCGCCGCCGAAGCGGAACAGCAGCAGCTCGCCCAGGCGCAGCCCGCGGCGCTCGTAGAAGCGGCGGGCGCCGTCGTTTCCGGCCATCACGGCCACCTCGAGGTCGGCCACGCCGCGCAGGTCGAGCTCGGCGTCGACGGCGTCCATCAGCGCCGTGCCGACGCCGTGGCCACGGCGCTGCGGCGCCACCGCGAGCGACACGAGCTCGGCCATGTGGCTGCCCACGGGCCAGGTGTCGTCGTCGCCCGGCCGGATGTGGACGAAGGCGTAGCCGACCGGCTCGGCCGCCGTCGAGCGGGCGACGAGCGCGAAGTCGTGGCCGCCGGCGAGCATCGAGGCGTACCAGGTCGCGCCGCCGCTGCCACGAGAGCGCGTCGTCGCCGAGCACCTCCAGGTCGGCGACGGCACGGTGGTGGCGATGCAGGGCGAGCCACAGCGGCTCGAGCTCGTCGAGCCGGCCGGGGTCGAGCATCGCGATCTGCGTGCCGCTCATCGGCCCGCAGCCTACCGGCCGTCAGGCCTCGCCCTCGCCCGCCTCCAGGCCCTCTCCGGCCTGCTCCAGCACGTCGACCGCCTCGTGCACGAGCGTCGTGATCTGCTCGAGCAGGGCGGTGGCCTGCTCGGGGTCGAGCTCGCCGGTCTCCAGGCGTGCACCCAGGGCCTCCAGGTCGGCGGCCAGCTTCTCGAGCTTCTGCTCGTCTATGTCCCCACCCCCTGCTCGCGGGCCACGCGCCCGAGGATTCCGTTCACGAGCGAGCCGGCCTCGGGCGAGGCGTAGCGCTTGGCCAGCGTGACCGCCTCGTCGATCGCGACGCCCGCCGGCACCTCGCCCGCCTGCAGCTCCCACACGGCCGAGGCGCAGGATGCTGCGCTCGAGCACGGCCATCCGCTCGGCCGTCCAGTCGCGCGCGGCGGCGTCGATCACGGCGTCGAGCCGCTCGCGCTCGGCCCAGACGCCCTCGGCGGCCGTGCGCGCGAACTCGCCGGGCGGCGTGCCGTTGTCGCGCTCGTAGGCGGCGTAGAGCGGCGCGAACTCCGACTCGGTGAGGTCGCGCTGGTAGAGCAGGAAGGCGGCCGCGCGCCGCTGCGTGCGCCGGCTCTCGGTCACCGCTGGGCTCCGACGCGGTCGATCGCGGTGACGGTCACGTCGACGACGCGCACCTGCAGGCCCGTCATCGCCGCCACGTGCTCGGCACGGCGTCGCGCACCGATTCGGCGATCCTGCGGCAGCACGCGGCCGTAGCCGGCGCAGACGTCGACGTCGAACGCGATCGTCTCGCCCTTCACGACCCACTCGACCGGGCCGCGCCGGCCCGGCAGCACCCGCGACACGCGCCCGGGCAGGTCGAGCCGCGCGCCCGGCACGCCGGCGACCGCGCCGCGCACGATCGAGACGATGGCCTCGTCGGCGACGGTCGTCGTGCCCAGGCGCACGCTCACGCTGCCAGCCCCTCTCCCAGCGACGGCAGCCCGGCGCGGGCGTCCTCGAGGTAGGCGGTCGTGTACCGGCCCGACACGAAGCGCGGCTCGTGGACGACGTCCACGAACAGCTCGCGCGTGGTCGTGACGCCCTCGATCGTGAGCTCCCGCAGCGCCCGCCGCGAGCGGGCGAGCGCCTGGGCGCGATCGGCGCCCCACACGATCAGCTTCGCGAGCAGCGAGTCGTAGAACGGCGGCACCCGGTAGCCCGGGTAGGCGTGGGTGTCGAAGCGCACGCCGGGCCCGAGCGGCGGGCGCAGGTCGGTGACCGTGCCGGCCGCCGGGCGGAAGTCGTGCGAGGGGTCCTCGCAGTTGATCCGGAACTCGATCGCGTGGCCGCGCAGCGGCGCAAGGCCGGTCGCCGGCAGGGCGCCGCCGCCGGCGAGCAGCAGCTGCTGGCAGGCCAGGTCGACGCCGGTGACGAGCTCCGACACCGGGTGCTCCACCTGGAGCCGGGTGTTCATCTCGATGAAGTAGAAGCGCCCGTCGGTGTCGAGCAGGAACTCCACCGTGCCGGCGTTGCGGTAGCCGCAGCCGGTGCACGCGAGCGTCGCCGCCTCGGCCATCTGCACGCGGGTGGCCGCGTCGAGCGCGGGCGACGGGCCCTCCTCGATCAGCTTCTGGTGGCGGCGCTGCACCGAGCAGTCGCGCTCGCCGAGGACGAGCACGCCGCCCGCGCCGTCGGCCAGCACCTGCATCTCGACATGGCGCGGGTTGAGCACGGCCTTCTCGAGGTACATGCCGCCGTCGCCGAACGACGCCAGCGCCTCGGACGACGCCAGGCCGTAGGCGTCCTCGATGTCGGCCGGGGTGTCGACGAGCCGCATCCCCCGTCCGCCGCCTCCGGCGACGGCCTTCAGCAGCACCGGGATAGCCGAGGTCGGCGGCGATGCTGCGGGCGTGGTCGGCGCCGTGCAGGCGGTCGGTCGAGCCCGGCACGAGCGGCACGCCCGCCGCCTGCATCGACGTGCGCGCGCGGCTCTTGTCGCCCATCACCTCCATCGACTCCGCGGTCGGCCCGACGAAGATCAGGTCGTTGTCGTCGCAGGCGCGCACGAACGCCGCGCTCTCGGCCAGGAAGCCCCAGCCGGGATGGACGGCGTCGCAGCCGGTCGTCTCGGCCGCGGCCACGAGGTTCTGGATGTGCAGATAGCTCTCGGCCGGCGGGTGCGGGCCGACGCACACCGCCCGGTCGGCGAGCCGCACCCACAGGCCGTCGCGGTCGGCGGTCGAGAACACGGCCACCGCCTCGATGCCGAGGTCGTGGCAGGCGCGGACGATCCGCACCGCCGCCTCGCCCCGGTTCGCGATCAGGACGCGCTTTACACGCACTGAGCCGCTCAGACCGGCTCGAGCTCGAAGAGCGGCTGGCCGTACTCGACCGGCTGGCCGTTGTCGACCAGGATGCGGCGGATGACGCCGGCGTGGTCGGACTTGTACTCGTTGAACAGCTTCATCGCCTCGAGGATGCACAGCGTCTGCCCCACCTCGACCCGGTCGCCCTCGTCCACGAAGGCGGGCTGGGCGGGCGACGGCGAGCGGTAGAAGGTGCCCACCATCGGCGACTCGAGCCGGATCGCCGACGACACGGCGGGCTCGGACGCGGCTGACCGGGCCGGGCTGCGGCGCGGCGAGCACCGGTGCGACCGGGCGCTCGTCCTGCTTGCGCACCGTGATCTTGCACGCCGCCCTCGTCGACCGTGAGCTCGCCGACGTCGGAGGCCTCGAGCAGCCGGATCAGCTCGCGCACGCGCTCGGACTGCGAGTGGTCGACCGCCTCGCCGGGCGCGTCGGCGCGGCCGCGCAGCCCGTCGAGCAGGCGGGCGGCGTCGTCGCCGAAGAGCGCGAGCAGGAGCAGATCCTCCTCGCTGCCGACGCCGCCGGCCTGCGAGCGCAGGTCGTCCATGTCGGTGTCGGGCTCGAGCGGCAGCGCGCTCGGCATGCGCGGCGGCCTCCGGGCGCGAAGGGCAGCGGCGGCGTGCCGTACGCGCCCGAGAGCAGCGCCCGCATCTCGTCGGACACCTCGGCCCAGCGGCGCGCGGTCAGCACGTGGGTGACGGCCTGGCCGGCGAGGATGCCGCCGATCGGCTGCGCCAGCGGCGCCGTGCCGCAGTCGGCGCGCACCGCGGTTCAGCTCGGTCAGCGCCTCGTCCAGGCGGTCGAGCGAGTCGGCCGCCCGCAGGCGCGCGTCGATGTCGGCGACGAGGCCCACCGGCAGGCGCGAGATCGCGGTGCGCAGGATGATCCGCGGCGGCACGGGCAGCGCCGGCATGCGCGACGTGACGTGCGCGTCGATGAAGCGCGACGCGTCCCACACCCGGTCGACGTCCACGCCGTGCTCGAGCCCGAGGCCGGTCAGCGCCTCGCACAGCACCTCGGCCGACACCCGGTTCAGGAGCGACGCGACCGGATAGGCGGCCACGGCGACCGGCTCGGCGCCGTGGCGCGCCGCCTCGACGGCCATCGCCAGCGCCTTGCCGCCGGTGCCCTGGCAGTAGAGGCCGGCGGGCACGCCCGCGGCCTCGGACAGGCGCTCGACGACATTGCCGGCCGTGCCGGGGTCGAGCGCGCCGGCCGAGTCGTGCAGCAGCACGCGCTCGGCGCCGAGCTCGGCCAGGCGGCGGGCCTTCTCGATCACGCGCTCGAGGTTGCCCATCTGGCCCGAGAAGGCCAGGCCGCCGTAGAGCCGCCCGCCCGCCTCGCGCACGGCCGCGGCCGCCGCCGCCAGGTTCTCGACGTCGTTCAGCGGGTCGTGGAGGCGGAACACGTCGATGCCGCTCTCGGCGGCCGAGAGGATGAAGCGGCGCACGAGATCGTCGGAGACGGGCTTCGAGCCGACCAGGAACCGGCCGCGCACGGCGATCTGCAGCGGCGTGCGCGTGCACCGCGCCCGCAGCGCCCGGATCCGGTCCCAGGGGCTCTCGACCCCGCGCCGCACCGCCGCGTCGAAGCAGCCGCCGCCGGACACCTCGAGGCCCGCGAAGCCGGCGCCGTCCAGGATCTCGGCGACCTCGAGCACCGTCGCCGTGGACGCGTACCCGTGGAGCGGCTGCTGCGAGAGCAGCCGGACGGTGGTGTCGACGATCCGGGTCACGCTCGCGAGATGTAGCGCGCCTCGCGGGTGTCCACCTTGATCCGCTCGCCGACGTTCACGAACATCGGCACCGAGACGACCGCGCCCGTCTCGAGCGTCGCCGGCTTCGTCACGTTGGACACGGTGTCGCCGCGCACCCCGGGCTCGGTCTCGACCACCTCGAGCTCGACCGACGCGGGCAGCTGCAGGCTCGACGGCTTGCCGTCGACGAGCAGGAGCTGCACGGTGTCGTTCTCCTTCATGAACCGCAGCTCCTCGGCGACGGAGTCGGCCGGCAGCTGGATCTGCTCGAAGCTCTCGGAGTCCATCAGCACGACGTCGGTGCCGTCGTTGTAGAGGTAGGTGACGTTCGCCACCTCGGTGTGCACCCGCGGCATCTTCTCGCCGGCGCGGAAGGTCTTGTCGACGACGCCGCCGGACTCGAGCGCCTTCAGCTTCGTGCGCACGAACGCGCCGCCCTTGCCCGGCTTGACATGCTGGAACTCGACGATGCGGTAGACGGTGCCGTCCACCTCGATGTGCATGCCGTTCTTGAACTGGTTGGTGGAGATCATGCTTCGGCGCCGGCCCTACCCGACCGTGGTGAGATGCTTAGGGTACATGGTGAGTCGCTCGCCTCCGGTCGCCGTCACGACGACCAGATCCTCGATCCGCACGCCGCCGACTCCGGGCACGTAGATGCCCGGCTCCACTGTGACGACCATCCCCGGCTCGAGGGTTGCAGTCGACATCGCGCCGAGCCGCGGCGCCTCGTGGATCTCGAGGCCGACGCCGTGGCCGACCGGGTGGCCGAAGTGCTCGCCGTGGCCCGCCGCAGTGATGATGTCGCGCGCCGCCGCGTCCACGTCGGCCGCCGGCTCTCCGGGCCTGACCGCGTCCATGGCCGCGAGCTGCGCCTCGAGGCAGACGGCGTAGAGGTCGGTGAGCGCGGCGGACGGCGATCCGGTCGCAAACGTGCGCGTGCAGTCAGACGCGTAGCCATCGAGCATGCAGCCGAGGTCGATCGTGACCAGCGTGTCGGGGCCGATCAGGTCGCGGCCGGGGTGGGCGTGCGGCTGGGCGCCGCGCTCGTGCGAGGCCACGATCGTCTCGAACGAGAGGCCGTCGGCGCCGCCCGCGTGGAAGAGCTCGCGCACGTGCCAGGCGACGTCGAGCTCGCTGCGCCCGGTCAGGCCCTCCTCGGCCAGCGCCGCGTACACCGGCTCGATCAGCTCCGCCGACGCGCGCACGGCGTCGAGCTCCTCGGCGTCCTTCGTCAGCCGCAGCCGCTCGACGAGCCCGGCGACCGGGACGAGGCCATCGTGCACCTCGGCCAGGATCGCGTGCCGGTCGACCGTCAGCTGGGCCGGCTCGAACCCGATCCGCCCCGCCCCGCCGGACAGGCCGGCCAGCCGGTCGGCCGCGGTGCGGATCACGTCGCGCTCGGCCAGCTCGACGTCGACCCACCGCCGCAGCGGCTCCGACGCCGTCTGGTAGCGGAAGTCGGTCAGGAGCGTCGAGCTCTGCGGGCCGAGCACGACGAGCGCGTTCGAGCCGGTGAACCCGGTCAGGTAGCGGATGTTCACGAGGCCCGACACGATCATCGCGTCGACCCCCGCGGCCTCGATCGCCGCGCGGGCGGCGGCCAGCCGGGCTGCGTGGTTCATGCGCTTCGCCCGGTCACGTGCTCGAGCGCCTCGCGGTAGCCGTCGGCGCCCCTGCCGACGATCCGCAGCGACACGACGTCGGCGATCACCGACACCCGCCGCCACTCCTCGCGGCCCTCGATGTCGGACAGGTGCACCTCGACGATCGGCCGCGGGAAGATCTCGAGCGCGTCGCGGATCGCGTAGCTGTAGTGCGTCCACGCGCCGGGGTTCACGATCAGCGCGTCGGTGCCGGAGACGGCCTCGTGGATCATCGAGACGTACTCGCCCTCGCTGTTCGTCTGCCAGCAGCGCGCGCTTGCATGCAGCTGCTGCGCCCACTGGTACACCTGCGTCTCGAGCTGGGCGAGCGTGACCGTGCCGTAGACGGCCGGATCGCGCCGTCCGAGCATGTTGAGGTTGACCCCGTTCAGTACCGCGACCTGCATCAGTGCGCAAGCGTACTTGACCGGGCCTGCAGATAGGCTCCGCGCGTGGACGAGCGGGTGCTCCTTGTCGAGGACGACGCGTCCATCCGCGAGGTGGTCGGCATCGGGCTGCGCCAGGCCGGCATGCAGGTGACCGGGATCGGCGACGGCCGCGCCGCGCTGCACCAGTTCCGGCAGGCGACGTACGACGTCGTGCTGCTCGACGTGATGCTGCCGTCGCTCGACGGCTTCGAGGTGCTGCGCGAGCTGCGCCGCACGAGCCGGGTGCCCGTGGTGATGCTGACGGCGCGCACCGAGACCGTCGACGTCGTCGTCGGCCTCGAGCTCGGCGCCGACGACTACGTCACCAAGCCGTTCGAGATGCCGGAGCTCGCCGCCCGCGTGCGCGCCGTGCTGCGGCGCGCCGGGTCGCCGCGTGAGGCCGCCGCGTTCACGCTGGGCGCCGTCGAGGTCGACCCGGCCGCGTTCCAGGCCCGTCGCGACGGCAGCGACCTCGGCCTGACGACGACGGAGTTCAAGCTGCTTGCTCGCCCTCGGCACCCACCGCGGCCAGGTGCTCAGCCGCGAGCAGCTGCTCGACCAGGTGTGGGGCTACGACTACCTCGGCGACTCGCGTCTGGTCGACGTGGCGGTGCAGCGCCTGCGGGCCAAGATCGAGCCCGACCCGGCCCAGCCGCAGCTGATCGAGACGGTGCGCGGCGTCGGCTACCGCTGCGCCGTTACGCCGGCGTAACACGGCCGTGGCCGGGGCGTTGCCCGGCCCCCGCACGATGGGATCATGTCCACGGTCCCCGCCGCGATCCGCCCCGGCCGCCTGCGCCGCCGGCTCACCATCGCGTTCATCCTCGTCGGCGGGCTCTCGGCGGGCGCGCTCGCGGTCGGCTCCTACTTCGTCGTGCGCCACGCCCGCCTCGACGACTCGACGAGCCGCGCGCTCGAGCAGAGCCGCCTGAACACCCTGATCGCGGCGGTGACGCTGCGCGGGCGGCCGGGCGACGTGGCCCGCCTGTCGTCGCGCTACGCCACCCGGGGCACGTTTGCGACCGTGATCGGCCAGGACGGCCGCGTCCCCGCCGGACGCCTGCCCGTCCCCGCCGACCTGCGCCGGCTGGCCTCCGCCGGCAAGGTCGCCTACGAGCGCCAGACGGTCGCCGGCGTGCCCTACCTGACCGTGGCCGAGCCGCTGCCGTCGCGGCACACGCAGCTGTACTTCTTCTACGACGAGAGCCAGGTGTGGGCCGACCTCGACCAGCTGCGCGACATCCTGATCGCGGGCTGGCTCGTGCTCGTCGTCATCTCCGGCCTCGTCGGAGCGCTGCTCGCGCGACGGACGCTGGCACCCGTGGCCGATGCGAGCGCGGCCGCCCGCTCGCTCGCCGAGGGACTGCTCGACACCCGCCTGCCGGCGAGCGGCGCCGACGAGTTCGGCGCAGTGGGCGGCCTCGTTCAACCACATGGCCGACGCCCTCGAGGCCAAGATCACCGCGCTGACCGACGCCGAGGCGCGCGAGCGCCGCTTCACCGCCGACGTCGCCCACGAGCTGCGCACGCCGCTGACGGCGCTCGTGAACGAGGCCGCGCTGCTCGAGAGCCACGCCGACCGGCTGCCCGCCGACGACGCCCGGCTGTCGGGCCTGCTCGTCCGCGACGTCGCGCGGCTGCGGCGGCTGATCGACGACCTGATGGAGATCTCGCGCCTGGACGCCGGCGCCGAGGCGGTGCGCGTCGAGGAGGTCGACCTCGCGGCCGCTCGTCGCGAGCATCGTGCGCAGCCGCGGCTGGGACGGGAGCGTCGCGATCACCGGCCAGGGTCGGGTCGCCACCGACCGGCGCCGGATCGAGCGCATCGTCTCGAACCTGGTCGGAAACGCCGTCGAGCACGGCGGCGGCCACGCCCGCGTGCACATCGACGGCGACGCCGGGGCGACGGCGATCGCGGTCTCGGACGACGGCCCGGGGATCACCGCCGAGTTCGCCCCGCGCCTGTTCGAGCGCTTCTCGAAGGCCGACCCCGCCCGTACCGCCGCCGGCAGCGGCCTCGGCCTCGCCATCGCCCACGAGAACGCCGCCCTGCTCGGAGGATCGATCACCGTGCAGAGCCCGCCCGGCGGCGGCGCCACCTTCACCCTGCACCTGCCCGCCACACCCGTCCGCACAGAGGAGACACCATGACCCTGCGCCCACTCGTCCTCGCCGGCACGTGCCTGCTGGCCGCGGCCTGCGGCAGCTCCGGAGCGACCGTTGTGTCCGGCTCGTCTGACTCCCCGTTCGGGGTCTCGAGCATCGTCGTGTCGACCGGATCGGGAGGCGGCAGCGCGAGTGCGCCGGTCACCGCCGGGACGCCGGCGAAGATGGCCGCGGAGGTATGGCTCGTGCGCCACGGCAAGCTGTGGCCGGTCGTGCGCGCCGTGCCGCCGACCGTCGCGGTGGTGCGTGCGGGCGTCGCCTCGCTCCTGGCCGGGCCGACGCCGGCCGAGGCGAGCGCCGGGGTCACGAGCGCCGTCCCGGCCGGGCACGCAGCTCCTCGGCATCAGCCTGCACCACGGCGTCGCGACCGTCGACCTCACCTCCGACCTGCAGGGCCACGGCGTTGCCGCCGAGCGGCTCGCGCTCGGTCAGCTCGTCTTCACGGTGACCCAGTTCCCGTCGGTGCGCGGCGTGACGCTGCATCTCGACGGTGCACCGGTGACGGCGCTCGCCGACGGCCTGGTCGTTCCCGATCCGATCCGCCGCACGAGCATGGGCTTCCCCACCCTGGTGCCGCCGATCACGGTCACGAGCCCACTCCCGGGCACGGCCGTCCAGGCGCCGTTCACCGTGAAGGGCGTCGCCGATGTGTTCGAGGCCGGCCTGACCTACCGGCTGCTCGACGCCTCCGGTCACGAGCTCGGGAGCGGCGCGTCGTCCGCGTCGTGCGGCACCGGCTGCTCCGGCACGTTCTCGTTCCAGATCCCCGAGCTTCAGATCTCGCACAGCCAGGCGGGCACGCTCGTCATCTCCGCGGCGAACGCCTCAGGGCAGCCCGGCGGAGGCCCGCCGTACCGGCTGCCGCTCGTGCTCGTGCCTCCCTTCGACGTCTCGAGCCCGCTCCCGGGCGCCACGCTCACGAGCCCGGCGCGGATCACCTTCACCCATCCCATCGCGACCCCGGTCGTCCTCAAGATCTACGACGCAAAGTTCCACGTGCTCACGCGCCGCGTCGTGCGGGCGTCGTGCGGCGCGAGCTGCCCGCCGGGCTATGACTACACGACCCGGGTTGCGTTCTCCGTCGCCGGCCTGCAGCAGGGCTACGTCGTCCTTCGCCCCTCCACTCCCATCCCACCACCTCGGGGCAGATCATCGAGATCCCGGTCACCCTGAACGGCGGCTGAAGCCGTCCTCCATCGGAAGGAGTCGTCATGAAGAAGCCCCTCATCCCCCTGGTCGTCGCCGCTCTCGCGGTCGCGGCACTGTCCGGCATCGGGCCGGCGGCCGCGGCCGCACCGCAGCCGGGCCCGCGGATGACGCTGAGCGTCTGGTTCGAGCGCGGCGGCAAGCTCTGGTTGACGAAGCGGACGGTGGCGCGCACGCCGGGCGCCGCCGCGGCGGCGATCAACCGCCTGTTCGCCGGCCCCAATGCCGCGGAGACCGCCGCCGGCGTGACGTCCGAGGTGCCGGCGGGGAGCACGCTGCACGGCGTGTCGATCGCAAGCGGGGTCGCGACCGTCGACGTCTCGAGCACGTTCGCCGCCCCGGCCGCGCGCACCCGGATCCGCATGCGCCTCGCGCAGCTCACCTACACGGCCACCCAGTTTCCGACCGTGGACAGCGTGCGGCTCGAGGTGAACGGCCGGGTGGTGACGTCGATCGACGGCGCGCCGGTGCCGCAGCCCGCCGCACGCGGCAACTTCTTCCGGCTGCTGCCGCCCATCCTCGTGTCGCGGCCGGCGATCGGCGCGCTCGTCCCGTCGACCGCGACTGTCGCCGGCACCGCCGACGTGTTCGAGGCCGCGCTGACCGTGCGGATCATCAACGCCAAGGGGCGGCTGCTGGCGCGGAAGCACTTCACGGCGACGTGCGGCAGCGGCTGTCGCGGCAACTACCTGGTCACGCTCCCCTACCACCTGCGGCGGGCGCAGGCCGGGACGATCGTGATCTTCGACAGCGGCGGCCGGATCGCGCACCCGGACATCGTCCGCGTGCCGGTGAGGCTCTCGGCCGGCTAACCGCGGTGCGCCACGGCCCGGGCGACGGCCGCCTCGATGAGGTCGTCGCCCGGGTCGCGGTCCCACACGGGCTCGCCGATCGCCTGACAGGAGCGCGAAGCGCACGCGGCCGCCGCGCGCCTTCTTGTCGCGCGACATGGCCTCGACGATCGCCGCGGGGCTGACGTTGCGTGCGGCGACAGGCAGGCCGTGCCGGCGCAGCAGGCCGCGCACCTCCTCCTCGACGGACGGGTCGAGGCCCTCGGTCTGCGCCGAGAGCCACAGCGCCGAGAGCAGGCCGATGCCGACCGCCTCGCCGTGCGCGAACGCCTTGTAGCCGGTCGCGACCTCGATCGCGTGGCCGATCGAGTGGCCCAGGTTCAGCACCGCGCGGCGGCCGCGCTCGGTCGGGTCGGAGGCCACGACGCGCACCTTGTAGGCGGCGCAGCGGCGGATCAGCTCGAGCCGCTGCTCGGGCGTGCCCCGGCCCGGCTCCCAGTCGCGCACCATCTCCCACAGGCGGCCGCCGGCCAGGAGCGCGGTCTTGATCACCTCGGCGAAGCCGCACGCCCACTCGCGCACCGGCAGCGTCTCGAGCACGCCCGGATCGGCGACCACCCACTCGGGCTGGTGGAAGGCGCCGACCGCGTTCTTCGCGGACGGCAGGTCGATGCCGGTCTTGCCGCCCACCGCGGCGTCGACCATCCCGACCAGCGAGGTCGGCACCGCGATCCAGGGGACGCCGCGGTGATAGGTGGCGGCGACGAACCCGGCCACGTCGGTGGCGGCGCCGCCGCCGAGGCCGACGATCGACGTCGCCGCGCTCGAGGCCGAACTCGGCCAGCCGCGTCCAGGCCTGGCGGGCGACGGCCACGGTCTTGGCCGCCTCGCCGACCGGCAGGCGCACGGTCACGAACGGCTCGATCGGCGCGCCCACCATGCGCAGCACCGAGCGGTCGGCGACGAGCGCCGCGCGCCGCGCGCCGATCAGGCGCGCCGAGCTCGGCCAGCGCGCTCGGCGCGCGCGATCGGCGCCAGCAGCGCCTCGTCGCCGTGCACCTCCTCGGCGTCGACGAGCGCGTCGGCCGTCGCGTGGTAGAGCGCCGCGGCGCTCCTCGTAGAGCTCGGCGAACCCGCGCGCCTCGGCGGCCAGCGGCCGGTCGCCGGCCTGGGCCTCGATCCGCCGCCACGCCGTCTGCGGCGAGACGTCCAGCAGCACGGTGAACGACTCGTCGCGCAGCCGCTCGCGGATCAGCGGCGAGGTGACCGCGCCGCCGCCGAGCGCGACGACGACGCCGGTCTCGTGCAGCAGCCGCATGCACGACCCGCTCCTCGAGCGCGCGGAACGACCGGCTCGCCCTCGTCGGCGAAGATGCTCGCGGATCGGCCGGCCGGCGTCGCGCTCGATCTCGGCGTCGGCGTCGACCGCCCGCCAGCCGAGCCGCTCGGCGAGCGCGGCCGGCGGCCGACGTCTTGCCCGCGCCCATGAAGCCGATCAGGGCGAGGTTGCGGTAGGGCCCGGGGATCATGCCCGGGCGATGCGCTCGAGGTAGGCGGCGTGGGCGGCGACGAAGTCGCCCACCGCGTCGCCGCCGAACTTCTCCACCGCCGCGCGGGCGAGCTCCCAGGCGACGGCGGCCTCGGCCACGACGGCGGCCGCCGGCAGCACGGTCACGTCGCTGCGCTCGACGTGCGCCTGCTGCGGCTCGTGCGTGCCGAGCTCGACGCTGCCGAGCGGGCGCATCAGCGTCGGCAGCGGCTTCCAGATCGTCCGCACGACCAGGTCGGCGCCGTTGGTCATGCCGCCCTCGAGGCCGCCGGCGGTGTCGGTGCGGCGGTGGTAGCCGCGCTCGTCCGAGTGGAAGATCTCGTCGTGCACGCGCGAGCCGCGCCGCGCCGAGCTCGCGATCGCGTCGCCGATCTCGACCCCCTTGGCCGACTGGATCGAGAGCATCGCCGCCGCCAGCCGCCCGTCCAGCCGGGCGCCCGCCGAGACGTGCGAGCCGAGCCCGGGCGGCACGCCGAACGCGCGCACCTCGGTGACGCCGCCGAGCGTGTCGCGCTCGCGCTTGGCCTGCTCGATCTCGGCGATCATCGCGCGCCTCGGCGTCCGGGTCGAGGCAGCGCACCTCGGACGCCTCGGCGCGCTCGAAGTCGCGCTCCTGCAGCCACGCCGGCGGGGTCGCCCGGACGGTGCCGATCTGGAGCACGTGCGAGCGCACGCGGATGCCGATGGTCCGCGATCAGCGCCTTGGCGACGGCGCCGGCCGCCACCCGCCCGGCCGTCTCGCGGGCGCTGGCGCGCTCGAGCACGTTGCGGACGTCGTCGTGGCCGTACTTGAGCACGCCGGCCAGGTCGGCGTGGCCGGGCCGCGGCAGCGTCACCGGCTGGCCGCGCCAGCCGTAGCCCTCGAGCTCCTCCGGCTCGACCGGCCAGGCGCTCATCGGCGCCGTCCAGTTCTTGTGGTCGCGGTTCTCGATGAAGAACGCGAGCGGGCTGCCCGAGCGTGCGGCCGTGGCGCAGGCCGGCGCGCGGCTCGACGTCGTCCTGCTCGAGCTTCTGGCGCGGGCTGCGGCCGTAGCCGGCCTGGCGGCGGGCGAGGTCTGCGCGGATCAGCTCGTGGTCGAGCTCGAGGCCGGCCGGGAAGCCCCGAGACGACGACGGTGAGGCCGGGGCCGTGCGACTCGCCGGCGGTGACGTACGTGAGCTCCATGAGGCCACGGAGCCTACTCGCCGAGGCTTCGGCGGGTGCTAGGCCGGGGCGGGCGCGGTGGCGCGCGTGAACCCGACCGTGTAGGCGGTCAGGTAGAGCGGCAGCCAGGCGGCGCAGACGCACGAGCTCGAGCGCCGGATCGCCGAACGCCATCATCAGCGAGTAGACGACGGCCGACCCGAGGAAGCCCAGGAAGAGCACGACTGCGGTGCGGCGGGCGCGGGTCATGTGCCCACGTACCAGGCGTTCCAGAGCTCCGGCCCGTACAGGATCGCGACCATCGCCCCGAGGGCGAGGAACGGGCCGAACGGGAACGAGACCTTGCGGCCGCGCGGGCCCTTGAGCACCAGCACGGCGATCGACGGCAGCAGCGAGATCGCAAACGCGGCGAACAGCGCAACGCCCGCGTAGCGTCCCGAGCGCCAGACCGATCATCAGCGTCATCTTCACGTCGCCGAGCCCCATCCCTGCCGGGTAGATCAGCCAGGCGACGCCGAGGAAGAGCGCGGCGGCCACGCCGCCGATCAGGAGCTCCGCCCAGCGGTCGGGCTGGGCGATGACGGCGGTCAGGTACACGGCGACCGCGCCGGGCAAGTTGATCGCGTTCGGGATGATGCGGTGGCGCAGGTCGATGACCGAGGCGGGCACGATCAGCGCCGTCAGGAGCAGCGCCGGCGCGAGCCGCGGAATGAAGCCGATCTTGCATCGTGACGGCGGCGAACAGCGCCGCGGTGACCGCGGCGACGATCCACCGGCGGCGGCTCGACGGCGCGGTGCCCTCGCCCTTCGGGAAGCGCTGGATCAGCCACTCGATCGGCCAGCCGAGCGCGAAGCCGGCTCCGGCCAGGGGAAGAACGAACTCCATGTGGCTCGTTATCGGCGCGAACGCGGGCGGGACTGTAGGCTGCCACCCTCGTGCCGGACGTGATCGTGATCGGCGGCGGCGTGGTCGGAACGACGGCCGCGTGGCACCTCGCGCAGGCCGGCGCCGACGTGACGCTGCTCGAGCGCGGCGCGCTCGCGTCCGGGGCGACCGGTCGCAGCCAGGGGCTCGTGCTCCCGCCCGACCACGCCGAGCTCGTCCCGCTGTGGCAGGAGAGCATCGCCGCCTACACGCGCCTGGCCGACGAGCACGGCGACGAGCTTCTGCCTCGACCGCGCGCCGATCGGGACGCTGCTGCTGGCGACGACACGACGCGCCAGCTCGCGGCGCTCGCAGCACGCGCCGGTCGCCGGACGAGCTGCTCGACGCCGACGGCGTGGCCGCGGCCGAGCCGGCCCTGGCGGCGGGGATGGCCGGGCGGCCTTCTGATCGACGAGGGCCGCCGCACCGATCCCGGGAGCGCTGGCGGCCTGCGCCGCCGCCGCGGCCGCCGCGGCGGGAGCCGACATCCGCACCCATGTCGAGGTCGAAGCGGATCGGCGCCGGGGCGGTCGTGACCGATGCCGGCCCGCTCGCGGCCGGCGCGGTGCTCGTCGCGGCCGGCGCGTGGACGCGCCGGCTCGCGCACGCGCTCGGCGTCGACGTGCCCGTCCGCCCGGTGCGCGGCTGGCTCGCGCTGCTCACGCCCCGGGCCCGCCGATCCTGCGCCACGCGATCCACGAGGCCGCCTACGAGCCGCGCCGCGACCCGGCCCCGGGGTACCCGGTCTCGCTCGAGCGGCTCGCGGCCGGCGAGCTCGCCCGTCCACGGCGCCGACGCCGCCCACGCGCTCGGCATCCACCAGAACGCCGACGGCTCGGTGCTCGTCGGCGCGTCGCGGTCGGCGGCGCTGCACGAGGGGCCCGAGAACACCGCCGCGCTGCGCGAGAACGCCGTCCGCGCGTGCCGGCTCATCCCCGGCCTGCGCGGGTGGGAGGTGACGACGACCTGGACGGGCCTGCGCCCGTTCTCGGAGGACGGCCTGCCCTACATCGGCCGCCTGGACGAGCGCACGGTGGTGTGCGCCGGCCACGGCAGCGAGGGCATCCTCACCGGCGCGCGGCTCGGCGCCGGCTGGCGGCCGAGCTCGTGCTCGGGCGGGCGCCGTTCACCGATCCGGCGCCGTTTCGCCCCGAGCGGCGGCGCGCATGACCTCGACCGGCGCGGGCACGCCGGTCAGGAGCTCGAACGCGACGATGCCCTGCCCGACGAGCACGTCGAGGCCGTCCACCGCCCGCGCGCCCCGGTCACGGGCGGCCGACGACGAGCGGCGTCGGCGTCCCGTCGCCGCGGTAGGCCAGGTCGCACACGATCGTGTCCGGGCCGATCAGCGCCGGTGCCCGGCACCGCGGTCCGCGGTGCCGGGCACCTGCCCGAGCGGTGTCGCGTTCACGATCAGCGCGGCCCCCTCGGCCGGCGGCCACGGGCGCACCGTCGACGCCGAGCGCGGCGGCGGCCTCGGGCCGGCGGGCGCTCACCGCGACCCGCCAGCCCGCGTCCACGAGCGCCGCCACGGCCGCGCGGGCCGCGCCGCCCGCGCCGAGCACGAGCGCGTCGGCCGGCTCGACGTCGCCGAGCGCCCACAGCAGCCCGGCGCCGTCGGTCGTCTCGCCGCGCAGGCGGCCGGCCCGCACGAGGATCGTGTTCACCGACCCGGCCCGGCGCGCCTCGGCCGAGAGCTCGTCGCACAGCGCGAGCACCGCCTGCTTGTGCGGGATCGTGACGTTCACGCCCGCGAAGCCGGCCGCCGCCGAGCCCGGCCACGAACGCGGCCAGCCCGTCCGGCGGCACGTCGATCGCCGTGTACTCCCAGTCCAGGCCGAGCGCCCGGTAGGCGGCCGTGTGCATCGCCGGCGAGCGCGAGTGCGCCACCGGATGGCCGATCACGGCCGCCCTCATCCGCCATGCGCCACGAAGTCCGAGTAGCTCGACGTGAAGTACTGCGCGGCCTTGCCCGGGATGGCGACGTAGTACAGGTAGCCGACGTGGTCCGGGTGCGCGGCCGCCTGCAGCGACGCCAGGCCGGGGTTGCAGATCGGGGTCGGCGGCAGGCCCTTGTGGATGCGGGTGTTGTACGGCTCGGGGCTCGCCAGATCGGACTCGTGGATCGGCGCCGTCCACGAGCCGAGGTGGTAGAGGATCGTCGCGTCGATCCCGAGCGCCATGCCGGCGTGCAGGCGGTTGTAGATCACCGCCGCGACCTTGGCGCGGTCGCCCGGCACCTTCGCCTCGCGCTCGATCATCGAGGCGATGATCAGCACGTCGTACGGCGTCAGGTTCTTCGACCGCGCGTAGGACATGTTCACCTGGGCGAAGTTCGACTTGAACGCCGTCGAGCTGCTGCGAGACGAGCGTCGCCGCCGGCTCCTGCGGGTGCACCAGGTACGTGGCCGGGAACATGAACCCCTCCATGTTCAGGTGGTGGCCGAAGCCCGGCGGCGGGACGGCGGCGCGCACCGCGGCGGTGTAGCGGCGGCTGGGGATGCCGAAGTGCGGCACGAGCGCCGCGATCTCGCTCACCCGGTATCCCTCGGGGATCACGAGCTTCGAGGCGTCCGCCGCCGGGCCGGCGTCGAGGCTCGCGATGATGGCGTCGTAGCCGGTGCCGGCGCGGAAGACGTACGTGCCCGCCTTGAAGTTCGAGCCCTGCGACTGCGCCTTCACGTAGCTCGAGAAGCGGCCGGAGTCGTCGATCACGCCGCGGTCCTGCAGCACGCCGGCGATCGCGGTGGCGTCGTCGCCGGGCGGGATCGCGACCGGGATCGCCCGGCCCGTGCGGGTCGGCGGCGGGCGCGGTGGCCGGGCTCGAGGTGTTGTGCAGCACCCAGCCGCCGGCCTTGACCAGGCCGGCCACGACCGCGACGATCACGACGAGAGCTAGGAGCCGGCGAATCTGCGCAGATACCCCTCGAGCAGGTGGGCCGCCGCCACCGCGTCGTCCGGGCGGTCGCGGCGCGGACGGCTGCGGACGGCCATCGCCGTCGTAAACCGCTCGTCGTACGTCTCGATCGGTATCGGACATCGAGCCTCCAGCTCGTGGATGAAGTCGAGCGTCTCGGCGGCCTGGCGGCCGTGCTCCCCCCGGAGCGTGAGCGGCATCCCGACCACGATCCGCTCCGGGTCGAGCTCGGCGATCCGCTCGAGCATTCTGCCCATCCCCGCCTCCGAGCGTACCTGCTCGACGACCGCGACCGGCCGGGCCAGCACGCCGGTCTCGTCGCTCACGGCGAGCCCCGTGCGGGCGCGGCCGTAGTCGACCGCGAGCACCCTCATCCGGGCGATCCCTGCAGCTGCTCGCGGATGCGGTCGGCGGCGGCGCTGCACGGCCGCCTCGAGCTGCGACGGGTCGGACCCGCCGGCGCGGGCCAGCGCCGGCCGGCCGCCGCCGCCGCCCGAGACGATCGGGGCGACCTCGCGGATCACGTCGACCGCCGAGAGCCCGCGGGCCTGCGCGGCGGGGTCGAAGCTCGCGAGCAGGTGCGCCTTGCCGCCGGCGTTGCCGCCCAGCACGGCGGCCGCCGGCGAGAGCTTGGCCCGCACGCGGTCGGAGATCTGCGAGCAGCATGTCGGCGTCGGCGCCGTCGATCACGTCGGCCACGATCCACACGCCGGACTCCTCGGACGCGCCGTCGATCAGCCCCGCGTCGGCGCCGTTCGCCGACGCGGCGGGCGCCTCGCGGCGCGGCGCGCTTGAGCTCGGCCTCGAGCTCGCCGACCCGCTGCCGCAGCCCGGCCGCCTCGGCGGCCTCGGCGCGCAGGTGCTCGAGCGCCGCGGCCGACGTGAGCGCCTCGATCCGGCGCACGCCCTGCGACGAGCTCGTCTCGCGCGCGATCACGAACGCGCCGATCTCGGCGGTCGAGCGCACGTGCGTGCCGCCGCAGAGCTCGCGCGAGACGTCCGCGATCTCGACCACCCGCACGTGCTCGCCGTACTTCTCGCCGAACAGCATCGTCGCCCCGAGCTCGCGGGCGTGCTGCTGGGTCGTCGTGAAGATGTGCAGCGGGTGGTTGGCGACGATGTGCTCGTTCACGATCGCCTCGACCCGGTGCAGCTCGTCGGCGCGTCATCGGCCCGCCGTGGCGGAAGTCGAAGCGCAGCTTGTCGGGGCCGACGTACGACCCGGCCTGGGCGACGTGGTCGCCGAGCACCTCGCGCAGCGCGGCGTGCAGCAGGTGGGTGGCGGTGTGGTTTGCCATCGTCGGCCGCCGCGCCTCGGTGTCGACGTGCGCGCGCACGCGCTCGCCGGCGTGCAGCTCGCCGTGCTCGGCGCGGGCGACGACCACCTGGTCTGCGTCGACGCGGACGACGTCCTCGACGACCGCCCGGGCCGAGTCGGTCTCGACCCAGCCGCGGTCGGCCACCTGGCCGCCGCCGCGGGCGTAGAACGGCGACTCGCGCAGCTTGACGAGCGCCGAGCCGTCGCCGCGCTCGTGGATCGCGCCGACCTGGGTGGTCACGTCGAGCCGCTCGTAGCCGACGAACTCGGCGGCGAAGTCGCTCGCGAGCTCCGACGTGTCCACCCGGCCGCCGGCCGCCGCCCGGGCGCGGCCGCGCTGCTCGTCCATCAGCTCGGCGAAGCCGGCCTCGTCGACCGTCTTTCCGTGCTCGGTGGCGATCTCGACCGTCAGCTCGATCGGGAAGCCGTAGGTGTCGTGCAGGCGGAACGCGTCCTCGCGCGCCGACCTCGGTCGCCGTGCCGGCGAGCACGTCGTCGAGCAGCTTGCCGCCCGTCTCGAGGGTGCGCGAGAAGCGCGCCTCCTCGGCCGCGAGCTCGGCGGCCACGCGCTCGCGGTGCTCGACGAGCTCGGGATGCGCCTCGCCGAGGAGCTCGACGACGCGGCCGTGCAGGCGCGCGACCAGGCCGTCCTCGAGGCCGATGCGGCGGCCGTGCTGGACGGCGCGGCGGATCACCCGGCGCAGCACGTAGCCGCGGCCCTCGTTCGACGGCTCGATCCCGTCGGTGGCGAGGAAGCTCATCGAGCGGCCGTGGTCGGCGAGCACCTTGAGCGCCTTCGTCTCGTCGGGCGTGTGCCCGTAGCGGGCGCCGCTCCAGCCCTCGATCACCTCGATCAGATCGCCGAACGCGTCGGTCAGGTAGGCGCTGTCGACGCCCTGGGCGAGCATCGTCACGCGCTCGAGCCCCGCGCCCGTGTCGATGCTCGGGTGCGGCAGCGGCTCGAGCGACCCGTCGTCGAGCATGTTGTACTGCATGAACACGAGGTTCCAGAACTCGATGAAGCGGTCGCAGTCGCAGTCGGGCCCGCACTCCGGCCGGCCGCAGCCGAACTCCTGCGCCGCGGTCGTAGTGCAGCTCCGAGCACGGCCCGCACGGCCCCACCGGCCCTGCCTGCCAGAAGTTGTCGCTGCCGAGCCGCAGGATCCGCTCAGGCGGCACGCCCACCTCGAGCCAGAGCGCGATCGCCTCCTCGTCGGCCTCCACCTTGTCGTCGCCGCGGTAGACGGTCGCCCACAGCCGGTCGGGGTCGAACCCGAACCCGTCGGGCGAGGTGACGAGCTGCCAGGCCTGCTCGACGGCGAAGCGCTTGAAGTAGTCGCCGATCGAGAAGTTGCCGAGCATCTCGAAGAACGTCAGGTGGTGGGCGGTGCGGCCGACCTCGTCGATGTCGACGGTGCGGAAGCACTTCTGCACGGTGACGAGGCGGTTGTTGGGCGGCTCCTCCTGCCCCAGGAAGTACCGCTTGAGCGGCTGCATCCCGGCCGTGGTGATGAGCACGCTCTGGTCCCACGCCGGCGGCACCAGCGACCCGCTCGCGAGCTGCACGTGCCCGGTGGCGGTGAAGTGGTCGACGAACCGGCGGCGGATCTCGTGGGAGCGCATGTCCCGGGCCATTCTACCGGGGGGTATCCTTGGGCCATGCACGGTGACGACACCCTCGAGCGCTTCGAGCACGCGCCCCGCGGCGGCCACGGCGGCATCGAGCCGCTCGACCACTTCGTGCTGATCGAGCCGGTCGACGACGAGACCGAGACGAACGCCGGCCTGATCATCCCCGCGAGCGCCGAGGCCGTCGTGCCTCTCAGGCGTGGTCGTCGCCGTCGGCGACGAGGTGCACGGCATCGCGCCCGGCGACAAGGTGCTCTACCCGCGCGGCGCAGGCTACGAGCTCTCGCCCTCGCGGCGAGCCCAAGCGGCTGGTCGACCGCCGCGAGCTGATCGCCCGCATCACCGACTGAATCATTCGGGGCAGGCCCGATCCATTCAGGGGGGGTTGGCGGCGCGGCGGAAGTCCTCCTCGACCTCCGCCGACTTGCGGCCCGCGGCCTGGCGGCCCTCCTGCGCGGCCTCGCGCAGGTCGTCGGGCAGCGTGCGCAGGTCGGCCGAGATGCGGCCCGGCAGGTCGCGCAGCACCTCGCCCACCGGCCGCTGCTCGGTCTCCGCGAGGTGCTGGGCGCGCTTGTAGAGGGCCGTGCCGGCGGCCGAGAGCGCGACCGAGATCGCAAGCCCCCGCTTCACACGACTCCCCCGCGCTGATCGCGCTTGTTCTTGAACACGCCGAAGCCGTGGGTGAGGCCGCTCGTGAACCCGGCGATGGCCTGGAACGGCTTGGCGATCGCCTCCGACACCGTGCGCACGGTCGCGTCCACCTTCGCGGTCGCGTCGGTGGCCGAGTCGGTGATGCGCCCGACCTTGTCGAGCTCCTCGTTCACGTGGTCGAGCGACGTCGACGCCTTGCCGAGCATCGGCACGAGCTCGCTCATGGTGCTGTCAAGTGCCGTGTTCACGTGGCCGAACGTCGTGCCGAGGCGGATCAGCGCAAAGCAGGCGCCCACGCCCGTCAGGAGCAGGAACACGGCCAGGGCGTAGTGCCAGATGTCGGTTGAGGTGGCGAGAAGTGCGAGATGCATGGCGCTCCCGGGTCGGGGGAAAACCTATCCTACCCGGCGCTCACGAGGCGATCACACCCGCCCCGACGACGGTGTCGTCGTCGTAGAGGACGGCCGTCTGCCCGGGCGCGACGCCCGCGACGGGCTCGTCCAGGTCGAGCGTGAACCCGTCGCCGCCCGGGCGCACGGTCGCCCACACGGGTTCGGTGCGGTAGCGCAGCTTCGCCTGCACGCGCACCGACGGCGCGAGCAGGCGCCCCGGAGCGACGCGCACGGAGCGCTGCTCGAGCGCGGCGCGCGGGCCGACGACGACGCGGCCGCTCGCGGCCTCCACCGCAAGGACGTACAGCGGCTCGGGTCCCGCCACCCCGATCCCGCGCCGCTGGCCGGGCGTGAACCGGTGCACGCCGGCGTGGCGGCCGAGGCGGCGGCCGTCGGCCGTGACGATGTCGCCCGGGCGGCCGCCGCCGCCGTGGCGATCGAGGAACGCACGGTGATCTCCCCCGCCGACGAAGCACACGTCCTGGCTCTCCGGCCGGTGCGCCGCCTCCAGGCCGGCGGCGCCGGCCTCGGTCCGCGTCTGCGCCTTGGTCTGCTCTCCCAGCGGGAACCAGCACCGTGCCAGGATCTCGCCGGGCACCGCGGCGAGCATGTAGGACTGATCCTTGGCCGGGTCGGCGCCCCGGGCGACCAGGGCGACGTCGCCGCGGCGGCGGATGCGGGCGTAGTGGCCGGTCGCGATCCGCTCGGCCCCGATGCGGTCGGCGAAGTCCGCGAGGGCGGCGAAGCGGAACGAGCCGTTGCAGCGCATGCACGGGTTCGGCGTGCGGCCGGCGCGGAAGCCGCCCACGAACTCGTCGACGACGGCGGCGCGGAACTCGTCGCGCAGGTCGAGGCCCACGTGCGGCACGCCCAGCGCGTGGCAGGCCGCCCGCGCGGCCCGCACCGACCGCGGCGAGCAGCACGCCCGCTCCCCGTCCGGTGCACCGGGATCGATCCAGAGCCGCAGGGTGACGCCGACCGGCTCGAGCCCGGCCTCGACGGCCTTCAGCAGGGCCACGGCCGAGTCGACGCCGCCCGACATCGCGACGGCGACGCGGCCCGGGCGCGTCGGGCAGCTGCACGGTCTGGAGCGCCGATGCAAGCGCCCGGTGCAGGGCATCGGCCGCCAGGGCGACGCAGCCCCGGTTCGCCTCCGCAGGCGCGAGCACCGCCTCGAGGTCGGTCGCGCCGATCCGGGCCGCGTCCAGGAGCGTCGCGGCCCTCGGCGAGCGCGCAGGCGAGCTCGGCCGCGGCGGTCGCATGCGGGCAGGCGAAGGAGCGGTGGCGGGCGGCCACGATGCGGCCGGCGGCGACCGCGAGCTCGATCCGGATCGCGTCGCCGCAACCGGTGTCGCCCGCCTCGCCGGCGATCGCGCCGGGGCCCGCCGAGCCGGCGTGGCGCAGCGCGAGCGCATGCTCGACCGTGGCGGCGGAGTACACGCCGCGAACCTTAGACCGCGGCCGCAACCCCCTCGAGGCCGCCCGCGCGCAGCCGGTCGGCGCACGCGATAAACGCGGACGCGAAGCCGTCCACCTCGGCCGCGGTCGTGCGCGAGGCCGAGCGAGATGCGAACGACGCTGCGCGAGTCCTGCGCCGACATGCCCTGCGCGGTCAGCACGTGGCTCGGCTCGGCGTCTCCGGCGGCGCAGGCCGAGCCCGCTGCGACGGCGTAGCCCTCACGGTCGAGCGCGAGCACGAGCAGGTCGGCGCGGATGCCCGCGACGAGCGCCAGCAGGTGGCCCGGCAGCCGCGGCGCCCCGGACGAGACGACGGTCGCGTGCCCGGCCAGCGCCGTCTGCAGCCGGTCGCGCAGGGCGGCGCGGCCGTCGCCGGCGCCGCGCATGGCGGCGAGCGCCGCCGCGAACCCGACCGCGCCGGCGACGTTCTCGGTGCCCGAGCGCAGGCCGTGCTCCTGGCCCCCGCCCCAGACGAGCGGCGGCATGCGCGCGGGGGTGCGCACGACGAGGCAGCCGACGCCCTTGGGCCCGCCGAGCTTGTGGGCCGAGAGCGCGAGCGTCTCGGCGCCCGCGCCGAGGCCGACCGGGAACGCGGCCGCCGCCTGCACCGCGTCGCAGTGGAAGGGCACGCCGCGCTCCGCGGCCGCCGCCGCGAGCCGCTCCACCGGCTGCACCGCACCGGTGACGTTGTTCGCCCACATGACCGCGGCGAGCCGGTCGCCGGGCCGCACCAGGCGCTCGAACTCATCGGCGTCGACGACGCCGTCGCCGCCCACCGGCGCCCACGCGACCTCGAAGCCGCGCCGCTCGAGCTCGCGGGCGGGCTCGCGCACCGCCGGATGCTCGATGGCGCTCACGACGAGCCGGCCGGGCGGGTCGCCGGCCAGGCCGAACACCGCCTGGTTGTCCGCCTCGGACCCGCCCGAGGTGAGGACGACCTGGCCCGGCTCGGCGCCGAGCAGCTCCGCCAGCCGCCGGCGCGCCTCCTCGAGCCCCACCCGGGCCGCGCGCCCGTAGGTATGCGGCTCCGACGCGTTGCCGAACCGCTCCGACAGGTACGGCTCCATCGCGGCGCGCGCCTCGGGAGCGAGCGGCGTCGTCGCGGCGTTGTCGAGGTACACCGTCATCGCGAAAACCGGGGCACGCGGAAGCGGGGGGACCGAGGTCCCCCCGCCGAAGATGCCGGCTCCTGAGGCTCGGCGGACGGCCACTTTCTGGATGCTTCGACCGCTCCGACCTCGCCCCGGCGCGTGAGGTGTTCGCACGACGAAAGTGTGGTGCGCGTAACGGAAATGGCGCCGGCTCTCACAGCGTAGCCGGTCCCGGCGGGTCCGTCACCACCCGGATCCCGTACTGCCGCAGCTCGGCCGGCGTTGCCGCCGTCGGCGCCCCGGTGAGCGGGTCGACGCCGCCCTGCCCTTTCGGAAAGGCGGTCACGTCGCGCAGCGACGCCGCGCCCGCGAGCAGCATCACCAGGCGGTCGATCCCGAACGCGATGCCGCCGTGCGGCGGCGCGCCCATCTCGAGCGCGCGCAGCAGGAACGAGAACTTCTCCTCGGCCTCCACCTCGGAGATGCCGAGCATCCGAAAGACGCGCTTCTGCACCTCGGGCTTGTGGTTTCGGATCGACCCGCCGCCGACCTCGTTGCCGTTCAGGACGAGGTCGTACTGCCGCGCCCGGGCGGCGGGCGGGTCGGACTCGAAGTCGGCCTCGTCCTCGGGCTCGGGAGCGCTGAACGGGTTGTGCGCCGCCTTCCAGCGCTTCTCCTCGGCGATCCACTCGAACATCGGGAAGGCCGTCAGCCAGAGGAAGTTCCACCCCTCCTCGATCAGCCCCAGCCGCTCGCCGAGGTGCAGCCGCAGCGGGCCGAGCACGCGCACGGCCGCCTCGCGCTCGTCGGCGACGAGCAGGATCGTCTCGCCCTCCTGGGCGCCGACGCCTGCGACGATCGCCTCGACCTCGGCGTCGGAGAGGAACTTGGCGATCGGCGAGCGCACCTCGCCGGCGGCCGTCACCTGCATCCAGGCGACGCCCTTGCCGCCCCAGCCGCGGGCGAACTCGACCAGGCCGTCGAAGTCCTTGCGCGAGAACTCCATGGCGCCGGGCACGGCGAAGCCGCGCACGACGCCGCCCGCGTCGATCACGCCCCTGAAGGCGTTGAACGCGGTGTCGCGCAGGGCGTCGGTGACGTCGGCGATCTCGCAGCCGAAGCGCGTATCCGGCTTGTCGGAGGCGTAGCGCAGCATCGCCTCGTCGTGGGTCAGGCGCGGGAACGGCAGCTCGAGGTCGACCCCGAGCACCTCCCGCCACACCGCCGCGTACAGGCCCTCGATCAGCGCGAACAGCTCGTCGGGCTCGACGAAGGCAAGCTCCATGTCGAGCTGGGTGAACTCGGCCGTGCGGTCGGCGCGCGTGGCCTCGTCGCGGAAGCAGCGGGCGATCTGGTAGTAGCGCTCGAAGCCGGAGATGACGTAGAGCTGCTTGTAGGTCTGCGGCGACTGCGGCAGCGCGTAGAACTTGCCCGGGTGGGTGCTCGTCGGCACGAGGAACTCGCGCGCGCCCTCCGGCGTCGACTTGTACAGGATCGGCGTCTCGAGCTCCCAGAAGCCGTTGTCCTCCAGGAACCGGCGGATCGTCTGCGTGAGCTTGAACCGCACCCAGATGTTCCTGCGCATCTCGGCGCGGCGCAGGTCGAGGTAGCGGTGGCGCAGCCGCAGGGTCTCGTCGACCCCCTCGTCGTCGAGCTGGAACGGGAGCGCGGGGGCCGTCGAGAGCACCTCCAGCCGCTCGACGTGCACCTCGATCCGGCCGGTATCGAGGCGCGGGTTCACCGTCTCGGGCGAGCGAGCGCGCACGACCCCCTCGGCCTGGACGACGTACTCGTTGCGCAGTCCGTGCGCCGTCGCGTGCGCGGCCGCCTGCTCGTCGGGGTTGAACACGAGCTGCACGACACCGGCCTGGTCGCGCAGGTCGACGAAGATGAGGCCGCCGTGGTCGCGGCTCGACGCCACCCAGCCGGCCAGGGTCACGCGCCGGCCCTCGTCGCCGGCGCGCAGGTCGCCGCCGAGCTGGGTGCGCCAGCTCACGGGCGCAGCTCCCCCACGAGCGCGTCGAGCGCCACCCGGCGCTGCTCGCCCGAGCGCATGTTTCGGACGGTGGCCTCGCCGGCCCCCCACTCGTCCTCGCCGACGATGACGACGTGCGCAGCGCCCCGGCGCGAGGCCAGCTCGAGCACGCGCTTGAGCCGCCGGCCGCCGTAGGCGGCGTCGCTGCGCAGGCCGGCCGCGCGCGCGTCGTCCATGAGCGCGTGGACGCGCGGGCGCGCAGCCCCGTCGAGGACGGCGAACATGACATCGAGTGCCGGCTCGGCCGCCTCGGCCGCGCCCAGCTCCTCGAGGGTCAGCACGAGCCGCTCGACGCCGGCGCCGAAGCCCACGCCGGGCGTGTGCGGCCCGCCCAGCTGCTCGGCCAGGCCGTCGTAGCGGCCACCGCCGGAGATCGCCGACTGCGCGCCGAGCGCCGACCACTGCCACTCCCACGCGGTGCGTGTGTAGTAGTCCAGGCCGCGCACGAGCCGGGGCGACACGGTGTAGCGCACGCCGCGCGCGTCGAGCTCCGCGCGCACGGCCGCGAAGTGCTCGCGGCACGGGTCGCATAGGTGGTGCGTGATCTTCGGCGCGTCGGCAAGGACGGCCTGGCAGCTCGCGTTCTTGCAGTCGAAAACCCGCAGCGGGTTCGACTCGCGGCGCTCGCGGCACTCGTCGTCGAGCTCGTCCAGGTGCTCGTCGAGGAACGCCGTCAGAAGCTCGAGGTAGGCGGGCCGGCAGACGTGGTCGCCGATGGAGTTCAGCAGCAGCGAGAGGCCCGTCACGTCGACGTTACGGTACCAGCGGGCCTGCAGCGCGATCAGCTCGGCGTCGAGCGCCGGATCCTCGCTCCCGACGGCCTCCGCACCGAACTGGTAGTGCTCACGGAAGCGGCCCTTCTGCACCGCGTTGTAGCGGAACATGGGCAGCTCGTACCAGACCTTGACCGGCTGCGGCAGCCGGTGCATGCCGTGCTCGAGGTAGGCGCGCATGACGCCGGCCGTGCCCTCGGGCCGCAGCGTCAGCGCCCGCCCGCTGCGGTCCTCGAAGCTGTACATCTCCTTGCGCACGACGTCGGACGCCTCGCCGGAGGTGCGCCGGTAGATGCCGGTGTCCTCGAACGTCGGGGTGACCGCCTGACCGTAGGCGGCGGACTCGAACACGCGCCGGGCCTCGTCGAGCACGGAGCGGCGCAGCGCCGCCCGCGCGCCGAACCAGTCGAGCGTCCCCCGGGGGGCCTGGAACTCCTGGCTCATGCCCGCAGCGCTCCCAGGAACGGGTTGTGCGCGCGCTCGCGGCCGAGCGTCGATGCCGGGCCGTGCCCGGGCAGCACCACCGTGTCGGGCGGGTAGGCGTCCATCAGCCGGCCGATGCTCGCGACCAGGGTGGCCATGTCGCCGCCGGCGAAGTCGGTGCGCCCGACCGATCCCGAGAAGAGCACGTCGCCCGAGAACAGGTGCCCGTCGGCGTGGTAGGCGATCGACGCGGGCGAGTGCCCCGGCACCGACATGGTGTCGAACTCGATGCCCGCCACCGACACGGTCTCGCCGCCGTCGAGCAGGTGGTCGGGCTCGTGCGGCGCGGCCGCGAGCGTCCGCAGGTCGTCGGCCTCGTCGCGCGGCACCCACACCTGCACCCCGGCCGCCCCGGCCACCCCGCTCACGGCGCCGAGGTGGTCGAAGTGGCCGTGCGTCACGAGCACCGCGGCCGCGCTCCAGCCGCGCTGGGCGAGGGTCGCAAGGACGGTCGCGGGGTCATCGCCCGGATCGACCACGACGGCGTCCGAGGCTCCCTCGCGGGCGACCAGGTAACAGTTCGTCTGATAGGCGCCGAGCGGCAGCTGCACGATGTCGAGCATGGCAGCGCGCAGTCTAGGCATTCAGGCCCGCGGCCACGTCGCGCGCGCCCGCGCTGGGCGCGTCGTCAGCGCCTCAGGAGGATCCGCCGTGCTTCTTCTGCCACCGGCGCCAGGCGAACGTCTCGGTGATGGTCCCGATCGACCAGAAGAGGACGAACATGACGATGCCGTTGAAGAGCTTGATGCCCGGGCTCATGCTGCCTCCGAGCGACGTGTAGGTGATCAGGAGGTAGAAGAGCACCGCGAACACGGCCGCCCGCTTGGCCGCCCGGGCCGCCGACGGCTGCTGCGGCTCGCCGCGTGCTCGCCGCGACGGCGTGCTCGAGCTGCTCCCCTTCGTGCTCGCCGGCTCGCGCGGCTCGAAGTCGGCGGGGACGCGCCCACGCCCGACGGCCCGCAGGTACTTGCGCTTCTGCTGCTTGCGGTTCGCCATTGCGTCCAGTCTACCCGGCGCCGGGGTCGCGGGCAGGGGGAGAGGCGGTACAATTGCGCCGGACGGTTCCCCGGCAACGACCTTTCCATCCTGCGTCTCTCACCCAGAAGAACCGCCCCGGCACACAGGCGGCTCCCGATCGCGGCGGCCACGGTCTTCGCGGTGCTCGCGACCGCCGGCTTGGCGGCGCCGGCCGCAGCCGACGCGCCCGCCGTCGCGGCGGTGCGGGTGCGACCGGTGCCGGCGCAGACGATCACCGGCTTCGGCGCGTCGGGCGCATGGTGGCCGAACGACGCCGCCGGCTTCTCGTCGGCCACCCGCGGCCTGATCGCCCGCCTGCTGTTCGACCGCACCACGGGGCTCGGACTCTCGATCTACCGCTACAACATCGGCGGCGGCGGGGTCGGCGTGCAGGCCGGAGCGAGGGCGCCGCGGTCGTTCCTGACGCCTTCCGGGCGCTACGACTGGGGCGCTGATCCGGGTGGCACGGCGTTCCTGGCCCAGGCCCGCCGCTACGGCGTGCACCGCCTTATCGGCTTCGCCAACAGCGCGCCGCCGTCGTTCACGACCAATCACGCCGACTGCGGCGGCAGCCTACGGCCGGCAGCCGTCGCGAGCTATGCGAACTATCTTGCCACCGTGGCCGCGCACCTGCGCTCGGCGCTCGGCGTCCGGCTCGCGGCGGTGAGCCCGATGAACGAGCCCACGAACACGTTCGCCGCCTGCAACCAGGAGGGCATGCACGTGCCCCCGTCGCAGCGGGCGGCCGTGATCCGCTCGCTCGCGCGATCGCTCGCCGCGCGGGCGCCGGGAACGGCCGTGAGCGCGGACGAGTCGACCACCTCGACCGCGCTTCGGGCGGGGATCGACGCCTGGATCGACCGCAACGTCGGCACGGTCGCGTTCCACGGCTACGACTATCCGACGGCGGGCACGCTGAGGACGGTCGCCGCGATGGTGCGGGCGCGTACGAGCGCGCGCCTGGAGATGACCGAGGTGTGCTGCTCGGCGGGCGCGGGCTTCGCCCGGGGCTACAACCCGGGCATGGCCGACGGGATCTGGCTCGCGGACACGATCTGGCGCAACCTCTCCGCAGGCGGCGCGAGCAGCTTCAGCTGGTGGACCGCGCTCTCGCCCGAGCTCGGCTGCACCCCGGCGAGCGACCCCGCCTGCCCGGCGGCGGCCAACACGAGCGGCTGGAACGACGGCCTGCTCTACTACGACCCGGACTTCCGCTCCGACGGCAACCAGTCGATCTACTTCACCCGCCGCTACTGGGTGCTCGCGAACTTCAGCCGCTACATCCGCCCCGGAGCGGTGCACTACCGCGTCACCGGCGTCCCAACTGGCGTGCACGTGCTCGCCTTCCTGCGCAACACGTGGCGCTTCGTCCTGATCAACGACCGCCCCGGTGGGCGGGCGGTCGCCGTCCGCCTGCTCCCGCCGGGCGGCCACACCTACGGGCGGCCGACGGCGTTCGTGACGACGTCCGGCTCCGACCTCGACCCGGCGCCCGCGCCCGCGTTCGACCGCTCCACCCGCACGGTGACGACCACCCTGCCCGGGCGCAGCGTCACCACGATGATCGTCCCCTGGTGAAACGCCTCAGTGCGGTACCGGGTCGGCCTGCGCCGGGCGCAGCGCCCGCACCCGGGCCGTGAGCGCCGTCGCGCCGAGCACGCCCGCCGCGGGCAGGAGCGGCAGCGACGGCAGCAGGTAGCGGTAGTCGAACATGCTGGTCATCGCGGCGACCAGCGGCAGCAGGACGCCGGCCGCGGCGAGGGTGAGCATCTCGGCGCGCGCGCCGCGCACGACTCCCGGCGCCGCGCCGGCCGCGGCCCCGGCCAGCGCGAGCACGAGCGCGACCAGGAGCAGCGTCCCGGGCGTGTAGACGACGCGCTGGTAGGCGCGGAGCGCACGCTGCGCCTGCTGCCGTCCGCCGACCGAGCCGCCCCACCGGTGCGCCTCGCGGGTGACGAGGGCGATGTGCCGAGGGGTCAGCGGGACGACGACGTGGAACTGCCACTCGCCGATGGCCTCGTCGCGCCGGCCGGTCGTGCGGCCGAAGGAGGCGTAGTGCTCCATGTCGCCGAGCACGGTGCGCGCGTAGGCGAGCGGCTGGTGGCGGATCACGTCGAGCGCGAAGGACTCGAGCACGCGGTTCCGCGTGGACGTGACGTGCGCGAACCCGGGGTAGTAGTGCTTCGACCACTGGTGCCACACGTAGTAGTTGGGGTTGGGGCGGTCTGCGGGCGGGCGCGGGTCGCACAGGACGTGGCGCTCGACCCGGCTGAGCGTGAGCCCCTGGCAGCTCGCGAAGTCGCCCACGCGGCCGTACAGGAAGAACCCGTCGTGGTCGGTGAGCGCGAACCGGCCCTGCGGCGTCGTGCTGTACCAGGTGGCGTAGCCGACGAGCGGCAGCGCGAACGCGGCCGCGAGCACGAGCGACCGCACGACGCCGCCGCGGACGATCGCAAACGCGAGCGCCGGGGCGATCAGCGCGAGGCCGACCGAGCGCGTGAGCGCGGCCGCCGCAAGCAGCACGCCCGCGACGGCGCAGGCGGCGATCGACGGCCGCGCCCGCCACAGCAGCACGACGAGGCCGCCGGCGACGAGCAGCGAGAAGAGCGCCTCGGACAGGATGTGCTGCTCGATGTCGAGCTGGTAGGCGTCGAACAGCACGGGCGCGGCGGCGACGCACGCGCCGGCCGCTCCGGCGCCGAGGCGGCGGACGAGCGCGTAGACCAGCACGCCGGTGGCGAGGCCGAAGACGTGCTGCACGGCCGGGACGACCGCGAGGTTGTGGACGATGGCGAGCAGGCCGCGCAGGAGCGCCGGGTAGCCCGCCGGGCCGGATCGGCTCCGGGCTGGAGCTTCGCGGCGTTTGCGAGGTACGCGAAGGAGTCGCCGTAGAAGAAGAGCGCCGGCGGTAGGCGACCTGGACGACGACCCGGACCGCGGCGGCCGCCACGAGCAGCGCGGCGAACAGCCGGTGCCGCGCCACCAGTGCGATGCGAAGCCGCGCCGCCGCGCGTGCCCGCCGCGCGATCACAGCCGGTGGTGGTGGGTCTGGGACGTCGTCACCGGATGCCGGTGCAGGTCGAGCCGGGCCTCGGCCGCGACCGTCACGCTCACCGCGACGAGCACCGCCACGGCGAGGGCGAGCCGCGGCTGCCGCCAGGGCGCAAGCGCGCGTGCGGCGGCGGCGCTCGAGCGCGAGCAGCCGGTAGGCGCGCACCATGAGCGCCGCCTGCACGAGCATTCCCCCGATCCAGACGAGCACCGCGCCGGCGATCGCGGTCGGCTCGGCCGGCGACGACACGAGCAGCGCCGCGCCGGCGGCGAGGAGGACGGCCGCGGGCACCCAGATCAGCGCGCCGCTCGCGCACGCGAGCATGAACCGGACGTGGCGCAGGCCGTCCGGCACCGAGCGCAGCTTCGAGTGGCTGCCCTCGGGGCGCGCGCCGTAGGTGATCGGCGTCTCGGCGATCACCAGGCCGGCCTGCGCCGCCTGGATGACCATCTCCGACGCGAACTCCATCCCCGTCGTGCGCAGGCCGATGCGGTCGGCGGCCTCGCGCCGCACCATGCGCAGGCCGCAGTGGGCGTCCGAGACGCCGGCGCCGAACAGCAGGTTCAGCATGCCGGTGAGCACCGGGTTTCCGATGTAGCGGTGGTGCCACGGCATCGCCCCGGGCAGGATCCGGCCCAGCAGACGCGACCCCATCACCATGTCGGCATCGCGCCCCGCCGCCAGGAAGCGGGGCAGCTCGCCGAAGTCGTACGTGCCGTCGCCGTCGCCCATCAGGATCCACTCGCCGCGCGCGCGCCGCATACCCGGCCAGGTAGGCGCTGCCGTAGCCGCGTGCGGCCTCGCGCACGACGACAGCACCGGCCGCCTGAGCCAGCTCCGCGCTGCGATCCGCCGAGCCGTTGTCGACCACGATCACCTCGCCGTCGACGCCGGCCGCGCGGATGCCGTCCCACGCCGAGCGCACGCACGCGCCGATCGTGGCCTCCTCGTCGAGGCACGGGATCACCACCGAGACGCCGATCGCGCCCGGCGTCACGCGCCGGGCGCGCGCACCGCCGGCGCCGGCCGGCGCCGCATCCGCGCCGCGCGCACGATGCCGACCGCTCCCAGCGCGACGAGCGGAAGCGTGTTCACGGCGTGGAGGGCGACCGCCGCCGACACCGCCGCGCCGGGGCTCGCGCCGTAGGTGGCGACGGCGGCCCGGCCCGCGGCCTCGAACACACCGAGCGACGCCGCCGACGCCGGGATCACCTGCACGAGGTTCGTCACGACCAGCGCGAGCACGGCCGCGCGGCCCGGCGAGCCGATGCCGAGGCTGCGCAGCACGGCGTAGTAGGAGCCGGCCAGGACGAGCCACGACCCGAGCGACCACGCGCACACCACGACCGCCATGCGCGTGTCGCGCAGCCCGACGAGCCCCTGGCCGAGCTCGGCCGCGGTCGACGCGGGCGCGCGGCCCGCCGACGAGCGGGATCCGCGCCGCCGCAGCCGCGACGCCGGCCGCGCAGCCGGGCGCTGCGGCAGGCGCCGGCCAGCGCCGCCGCGGCGGCGAGCACCGCGGCGCTCGTCCACGCGGTCACCCGCACGACCGATCCCGACCCCAGGAACGGCGTTGCGACCAGCATCAGGCCGGCGAGCGACGCCAGGTCGAACACGCGCTCGACCGCCACCGTGCCCGCCCCGCGCATGGCCGGGACGCCCGCCTCGCGCCGCAGGGCGACGACACGGGCCGCCTCCCCGGCACGGGCGGGCAGGAGGTTGTTGAAGAGGTAGCCGATGCCGAGCGACCAGAACACCGCCCGCCGCGGCGGCCGGCCGTCGCGCGGGAAGAGCAGCCGCCAGCGCTCCGACCGCATCCCGACCGCCACCGCGAGCAGGACGAGCGCCGCGACGAGCCAGGCGGGGCGGATGTCCGCGAGCGATGCGCGCACCGCGCGCCACGACACGTCGCGGAGCGCCAGCCAGCCGAAGACGACCGAGATCGCCAGCCCGGCGGCCGCATGCGCCCACGCCGAGGCGCCCCGCCGCAGCACCCGTTGCACACCCACGCTGGCCGTCCTTTCCACCCGCCCGTCGAAACCCGAGCGGCGGCAGGTTAGGAGGCGCCTATTGGCGAACTCTTCGACGCGGGGTTGCGGGTCTCCCCGACAGCGCTACGCTGGGAGAGCATGAGCACGTCACTCCAATCGCTGGCCTCGCTGCTCCCCGCGGCGAGCGTCATCATCACCGGCGTGGTCTTGGGGATCCTGCTGGCGCGGCACGACAACCGGGCCGAGGAGCGGTTCGACCCTTGACGGGTCGCGCGCGGCGATGACGACAACGACGATCGGGCCGCGGCGCATCCGCACGCTCGCCAGCGACCGCCCGGGCTGGGCGCACCTCCCGCAGGGGTGGCAGCCCTACGCGATCTTCCTCGGCCTGCCGGTGTGGTGGCTGCTCGGGCTCTCGTTCTTCATGTGGCCGCTGATCACGCTGCCGCTCGTCTACCCGCTGTTTCGCCGCGGCGAGCTGCGCGTCCCCCGCCGCTTCGGCATCTGGCTCGTCTTCCTGGCCTGGATGGTCGCCTCGGGCGTCGAGCTGCAGAGCCCGTCGCGCGCGATCGCGTGGTCGTGGCGGCTGTCGTTCTACCTGTCGGCCACCGTCCTCTTCCTGTGGATCTACAACACGTCGCGCGAGCGCCTGCCGACACGCTCGGTCATCAACGCGCTCGCCGGCTATCTGGGTGCTCGTCATCATCGGCGGCTGGATCGGCGTGCTCTTCCCCACCATCGCCTTCGCGAGCCCGGCCGAGTCACATCTTCCCGCACTCGCTCCTGAACAACACCTACTTCTACGCGCACGTCCACCTGCAGGTCGCGCAGCTGCAGCACTTCCTCGGGTTCACCGAGGGCCGGCCGCAGACGTTCTTCGCCTACACGAACGCCTGGGGCTCGACGTGCGCGATGCTGACGCCGATCGCGCTCGCCGCCCTCGCGGCCAACCCCGGCCGGGTGTGGGCGCGCGTGCTCAAGATCACGCTCGCGGCCTCGCTCGTGCCGATCGTGTTCTCGCTCGACCGCGGCCTGTGGCTCAGCCTCGGCGCCGGCCTCGCCTACGCGGCCGTGCGGTTCGGCGCGCTGCGCGACATGCGCCGCGTCATGCGCGTGGTCGGGGCGGTGCTGGTGGTCGGGGCGCTCGTCGCGGTCACGCCGCTCGGCGGCCTCGTGACCGCGCGCTTCAGCCACAAGACCGGCGACACGAGCCGGCTCGCCCGCGACCAGGCGGCGCAGTCGCAGATCATCTCGAGCCCGCTGCTCGGCTACGGCGCCCCGCAGCAGGCGGTCGGCAGTCACCCACACGAGCAAGTCGGTCGGCACCGAGAGCGAGATCTTCCTGCTGCTCTACTCCCACGGCGTGCCGGCGCTGTTCCTCTTCGGCGGCTTCATGGCCTACACGGTCGTGCGCACCGCCAAGCAGCGCTCGCGCAGCTCACCCGCGCTCTTCTGGGTGCAGGTGGCGCTCCTCGTCGCCTGCCTGCAGGCGCCGTACTACGAGCTGACCGAGCGCATGCCGCTGATCCTCGCGTTCGCGGCCCTGCTCTACCGCGACATCGCGGTCCAGAGCGACCTGCGCTACGTCGAGCGCACCCGCGGTCGGCTGCGGGCGTGGACGCGCCGGTCTCCGGCTGCGCTCGAAGCCGAGTGATCGGCGCGGCGCAGTCCGACCGTCGCGATTGCCACAATAGTCGTGACGATCTACACTGAGTAATACTTGAGGAAGCAACCAGAGTAGCCACGATGAGCACCGCCCAGACCAACATCGAGCGCGCGAACGGCACCGAGCAGGCCGCCGAGGTCGGCGCATGGGTCGGACTCCTGCGCGCCCATGCGGCCGTGACGCGCCAGTTCAACCGCGAGCTGATCGCGGCCCACGGGCTGACGATCAACGACTTCGAGGTGCTGATCCACCTCGAGAGCGCCGAGGGTGGCCGCCTGCGCCGCGTCGACCTGGCCGAGCGCGTGCTGCTCACGGCATCGGGCATCACCCGGCTGCTCGACGGGCTCGAGCGCTCGAACCTCGTCTGCAAGGCGTCGTGCGCCTCCGACGCCCGCGTCACCTACGCCGAGATCACCGACGAAGGCCGCGCCCGCCTGGCCTGCGCCCGCGTCTCGCACACCGAGGGCGTGCGCGCCCTCTTCGCCGAGCGCTACAGCGACGAGGAGCTCGCCGCGCTCACCGACCTGCTCGCACGCCTGCCGCAGGCGCCCGCCTGCCCCGGCTGATGCATAACCGGTGCCAGGCACCGGAGAGTCACGAGACCGGCACCAGAAGGCCGCGCTTGTAGACGGCGGCGATGTCGCGGCCGCCGAGGTGGTAGGCGACGTGACGCCAGTCGGGCGCGTCGAGCAGGACGATGTCGGCGTCGTGGCCGGGCGCGAGCCGGCCGAGGCGATCCGCGCGGCCGAGCACCCAGGCCGCGTTCACCGTCGCCGCGCAGAGGGCCTCGCCGGCCGACATGCGCATCTGCGTGCAGGCCAGGTTCATCACCGTCGGCAGCGACTCGCAGTAGGCGCTCCCAGGGTTGAAGTCGGTCGCGAGGGCGACGATCGCACCCGCGTCGATCAGCGCCCGGGCGGGCGGCATGGTGCGCCGCAGCGAGAGCGCCGCCACCGGGAGCAGCACGCCGGCGACGTCGCTCGCGGCGAGCTGCGCCACGCCCGCCGGCCCGGTGGCCTCGAGGTGGTCGACCGACCGCGCCCTGAGCTCGACGGCGAGCGGGATCGCGCCCGACTCGGTGAACTGGTCGCCGTGGATGCGCAGCGCGAGGCCATGCCCGGCGGCCGCGCGCAGGTAGCGGTCGGCCTGCTCGGCGCTGAAGGCCCCCCGCTCGAGGAACACGTCGGCGGCCTCGGCGGTCCGCGCCGCCTCGGGCATCACCTCGGCGATGGCGAAGTCGAGGTACTCGTCGCCGTCCGCGAACTCCGCCGGGACGGAGTGGGCGCCCAGGTAGGTCGGCACCGCCTCGATCGGATGCCGGGCGGCGATCGCGGACAGGCTCGCGAGCTCGGTCGTCGCGGTCGAGCCCGTAGCCGGACTTGCCCTCGGCGGTCGTCGTCCCGTGCGCGGCCATCCAGCCGATGTGGCGGGCGACGGCCTCGGCGATGCCCTCGCGCCCCAGCCGGCGCGTCGCCGCGACCGTCGCGGCGATCCCGCCGCCCTCGGCGTGGATGCGCTCGTACTCGGCGCCCTGGGCGCGCAGGTCGAACTCGGCGGCGCGATCGCCGCCGAAGGCCGGGTGCGTGTGGCAGTCGACCAGGCCGGGGATGGCGATGCGGCCGAGGCCGTCGACCGGCTCGAGGTCGGCGTGGCCGCGCGCGCACGTCGCCGGGCGCACCGACCGCGGCGATGCGGCCGTCGACGACGGCGATCGCCGCCGGCGCGACCACGTCCACGCGGCCCAGGTCGGAGCCGCGCAGCGGCGCGCCGGCGCCGGCCGGCGAGGCGGCGGCGGCCAGGTTCGTGAGCAGGAAGCTATTTCGCGCGGCCATACGCGGGGATCATCCCGCCCGAGAGCGGCGCGGAGTCCTCGGAGCAGAGCCACTCGATGACGCCCGCAAGCTCGGCGCCCGTCGTCCAACGCGAGAAGTCGGCGTCCGGGTTGTCGGCCCGGTTGCGCGGCGTGTCCACGATCTTTACGACCACGGTGTTCGCGCGGATGCCCTCGGTGCGCACCTCGGCGTCGACCGCCCGCATCAGCCCCGCCAGCGCCGACTTCGACACGATGTAGCCCGCTGCCCCCGGGAACGGGCGCTCGGTGGCCGACGAGCCGATGTAGACGATCGCCCCGCGGCCGGCCGCGCGCATCGGCCCGAGCGCGGCGCGGGTCATGTGGTACGCCGTGTCCGAGATTCACGGCCATCTGCGAGCGCCACACGTCGACCGGCGCCTTGTCGAGCGTGCCGCCCGCGGCGAAGCCCCCGGCGATGTTCGCGAGCGCGTCGACGCTCCCGAACCGCTCGACGGCGGCTGCGACGACGGCCTCGGCCGAGGCCGGATCGGTCAGGTCGGCCGCGACGGCGAGCACGCCGCCGGGCAGGTCGCCGGGCGCGTCGCCGCGATGCGTGACGGCGACGTTCCAGCCCCTGCGCGACGAAGCGGTCGAGGACGGCCCGCCCCCATCCTCCCGTGACGCCGGTGAGGACGGCCGTCCCCGCGCTCACGGGTACTCCTCCATCGGCAGGCGCACGCCGCGCTCGTGGGCGGTCTCGAGGGCGATGTCGTAGCCGGCGTCGGCGTGCCGGGCGACGCCGATCCCGGGATCGTTCGTGAGCACGCGGGCGAGGCGCTCGTCCATCTCGGCGCTGCCGTCGGCGACGATGACGAGGCCGGCGTGGATCGAGTTGCCGATCCCGACGCCGCCGCCGTGGTGCACCGACACCCACGACGCGCCCGACGACGTCGAGAGCAGCGCGTTCAGCACCGGCCAGTCGGCGATCGCGTCGGAGCCGTCCTGCATCGCCTCGGTCTCGCGGAACGGCGAGGCCACCGAGCCGGTGTCGAGGTGGTCGCGGCCGATCACGATCGGCGCCGACACCTCGCCGCGGCGGACGAGGTCGTTGAAGATCAGCCCCGCCTTCGCGCGGTCGCCGTAGCCGAGCCAGCAGATCCGCGCCGGCAGCCCCTGGAACGCGACCCGCTCGGGCGCCAGCTGCAGCCAGCGCTGCAGCAGCGCGTCGTCGGGGAACGCCTCGAGCAGCGCCTGGTCGATGCGGGCGATGTCGGCCGGATCGCCCGAGAGCGCCGCCCACCGGAACGGCCCCGCGCCGACGCAGAAGAGCGGGCGCACGTAGGCCGGCACGAAGCCCGGGAAGTCGAACGCGTTCTCGAGGCCGGCGTCGAGTGCCTCGGTGCGCAGGTTGTTGCCGTAGTCGAAGACGTGGCTCCCGGCCGCCTGCAGGTCGAGCATCGCCTGGACGTGGTCGCACGGCCGTCGCCGCGCGCGGCGCACGTAGTCGTCGGGGTCGCTCTCGCGCAGGGCGATCGCGGCCTCGAGCGGCATGCCGTTCGGGACGTAGCCGTTCAGCATGTCGTGGGCCGACGTCTGGTCGGTGACCAGGTCGAAGCGCACGCCCCGCCGGGCGAGCTCGGGGAACACGTCGCCGGCGTTGCCGAGCAGCCCGACCGAGACGCCGCGGCCCTCGGCCGCGTGGCGGGCGACGCGCTCGACCGCGTCGTCGAGGTCGCGGGCGACCTCGTCCAGGTAGCGCGTCTCGAGCCGGCGCTCGATCCGGTGCGGATCGACCTCGACGTTCAGGCTGGCGGCGCCGGCGAGCGACGCCGCGAGCGGCTGGGCGCCGCCCATCCCGCCGAGGCCGGCGGTCAGCATCGTGCGGCCGGCCAGGTCGGGCGAGCCCCAGTGCTCCTCGCCGGCGGCGGCGAACGTCTGGAACGTGCCCTGCAGGATGCCCTGCGTGCCGATGTAGATCCACGAGCCGGCGGTCATCTGCCCGAACATCGTCAGGCCCTCGGCCTCGAGCCGGCGGAACTCGTCCCAGTTCGCGAACCGCGGCACGAGCAGCGAGTTGGCGATCAGCACGCGCGGCGCGCCGGGGTGGGTGCGGAAGCACGCCGACCGGCTTGCCGCTCTGCACGAGCAGCGTCTCGTCGGACTCGAGCACGAGCAGCGCGTGGACGATCGCCCTGAGCGCCGCGTGGCTGCGCGCGGCGCGGCCGGAGCCGCCGTAGACGACGAGCCGGGTCGGGTCCTCGGCCACGTCGGGGTCGAGGTTGTTGCACAGCATCCGCAGGGCGGCCTCCTGATGCCAGCCCTTGCAGCGCAGCTCGGCGCCGCGCGGCGCGCGCACCGCGGACAGATCGCCGACGAGCGACTCGACCACGGTGTCGACGGCGGTGGCCACGCCGACACGCTATCAGGGCCGCTGTCGTCTAGCATGGCCCGGTGCGACGGCGTCTCGGAATCACCGCGGTGGCGGTCGCGGCCGCCTCGGTGGTCGTGTGGGCGGGCACGCCGGCGGCCGGAGCCGCGGTGCGTCTGCAGCGCATCCTGCACGGTCTCTCGCAGCCGGTCTACCTGACCTCGCCCCCCGGCGACACCCGCCTGTTCGTGGTCGAGAAGTGCGGCGTGATCCGGATCGACCGCGCCGGCCGCCTGCTGCGACGGCCGTTCCTGAACATCACGTCGAACGTGAGCTGCGTCAGCGAGGAGGGCCTGCTCTCGATCGCGTTTGACCCGAACTACCGCACGAACCGGTTCTTCTACGTCGACTTCAGCAACAAGAACGGCGACACGCCGCGTCGCCCGCTACACGACCGAGCGCCTGCACCCGAACATCGCCAACCCGAGCTCGAAGGTGATCCTCGTCAAGGTGCACCAGCCGTTCGCGAACCACAACGGCGGCCAGCTCCAGTTCGGGCCCGACGGCAAGCTCTACATCGGGCTCGGCGACGGCGGCAGCGAGGGCGATCCCAACAATCGAGGGCCAGAGCGGCGGCCCGCTCTCGAGCATCCTGCGCCTCAACGTCGGCGTGCCCGGCGCCAGGGCCCGCACGTACGCGTACGGCCTGCGCAACCCGTGGCGGTTCTCGTTCGACCGCACGACCGGCGACATGTGGATCGGCGACGTCGGCCAGGACACGTGGGAGGAGATCGACCACCTGAAGGCCGGCACGCCGGCGGGCACGAACTTCGGCTGGAGCTACTACGAGGGCAACTCCGTGTTCAAGGTGCAGCCGATCAACCGCACGCACCTGAAGTTCCCGGCCATCGTGTACCCGCACGCGACGTCGTCGGGCCCGAGCAACTGCGCCGTCATGGGCGGCTACGTCTACCGCGGCAAGATCCTGACCGGGCTGCGCGGCCAGTACCTCTACGCCGACAACTGCTCCGGGCGGATCTGGAAGCGGCGCGCGACCGGCGGCCGCCCGGTGCTGATGCACATCAGCTTCCAGGTGTCGAACATCGACTCGTTCGGCGAGGGCTCGGCCGGCGGCCTCTACGTGATCTCGCTCGACGGCTCCGTGTACAAGCTCGTGCCCTGACCCGCCCGTCTCGGCCCGCTCAGAGGAGCGGCGCGGTGCCGCTGCTCGACCGACGGCGAGCAGCGACCCGTCGCGCAGGCGCAGCGCGAGCGCCTCGATCTCGGCCGTGAGCGAGCGGTCGTCGCCGAGGTGCGGCGAGATCTCGCGGACGGCCGCATGGGCGGCGGCGACGGCCGCCCCGGGCCGCTTCGGCGCGAGGAAGTCGAGGCCCTGGGCGCCGCACAGGAGCTCGATCCCGAGCACCCGCTCGACGTTCGCGCACACGTGCCAGAGGTGCACGGCGGCGGTCGCCCCCATCGAGACGTGGTCCTCCTGGCCGGCGCTCGTCGGAATCGAGTCGGCGCTCGCCGGGTGCACGAGCACCTTGCCCTCGCTGACGAGGCTCGCGGCCACGTACTGGGCGATCATGAAGCCGGAGTTGAGCCCGCCGTCGGCCGTCAGGAACGGCGGCAGCCCGTTCGACAGCGCCGGGTTCAGCATCCGCTCGATCCGGCGCTCGCTGATCGATGCGAGCTCGTGCAGCGCGAGCTTGAGCATGTCGAGCGCGAACGCGACCGGCTGGCCGTGGAAGTTGCCGTTGCTCATCACCTCGCCGCGCTCGGCGAGCACGATCGGGTTGTCGGTGGCCGCGTTCAGCTCGATCGCGACGACGCCCTCGGCGTAGGCGACCGCATCGCGCACGGCGCCGTGCACCTGCGGCGCGCAGCGCAGCGAGTAGGCGTCCTGCACGCGGCCGCACCAGCGGTGCGATGCGACGATCTCGGAGTCGTCCAGTAGGCGGTACAGGTTCGCGGCCGACGCCACCTGCCCGGGGTGCGGACGCAGCGCCTGCAGCTCCGGCGCAAACGGCGTCCGCGAGCCGCGGACGGCCTCGATCGTCTGGGCGGCGGCGACGTCGGCGAGCTTCACGAGCCGGCGTGCGCGGGCGAGGACGAGCGCCCCGATCGCCGCCATGAACTGGGTGCCGTTGATCAGCGCAAGCCCCTCCTTGGCCGCCAGCACGACCGGCTCCAGGCCGGCCCGCGCGAGCGCGTCGGCGCCGGGCATGGTCTCGCCGCCCACCCGCGCAGAGCCCTCGCCGACGAGCACGAGGCCCAGGTGGGCGAGCGGGGCCAGGTCGCCGCTCGCGCCGAGCGAGCCGCGCGACGGCACCACCGGATGCACCCCCGCCGCGAGCATGTCGAGCAGGAGCTGCACGGGCTCGACGCGCACGCCCGAGGAGCCCTTCGCGAGCGCGTTTGCCCGCAGCAGGGTGGCAGCCCGCACCACCTCGTCGGGGAACGGCGCGCCGACGCCGCAGGCATGGCTGCGCAGCAGGTTGAGCTGCAGCTGCGCGGCCTGGGCGGGCGCGATGTGCACGTCGACGAAGCGGCCGAAGCCGGTGTTCACGCCGTAGGTGGGCGTGCCCTCCGCGACGACACGATCGATCAGGGCGCGCGACGCGGCGATCTGCGCGAGCGCACGGGCACCCAGCTCCGCGCGGGCGCCGCCGATCGCGACCCGCTCGACGTCGTCGACGGTGAGGTCGTGTCCGCTGAGCTCGATCGTGGCCGTCACCGGCCGCGAACACTACCGGCAGCCGTCGCTACCGGCCGAACTCGCCGCCGGCGGCGATCTCGAGCAGGCGGTCGGCGCGCATGCCGTCCAGGAGCAGCGCCCGCCCGGCGGCGGCCGCGGCGGTTGCGGCCGGCATCAGGCCGACCAGCTCGCCCCGCTCCGCCTCGACGTCGTGCGCGGCCGCGAGCCGCACGACCTCGGCGACCACCTCATGCAGCGGGGCTCCGGCCGGGTCGATCAGGTTCATCGACACCTGGGCGCGGCCGGTGCGCGGCAGCAGGAGGCCGAGCGCCTGGACGCCGCGCATGCCGCCGTCGCGCTCGCGCACCGCCGCGGCGACGGCGCGGGCGACCGCGACGTCGGCCGTGCGCAGGTCGACGTTGAACGCGACGAGCGGCGCCCGCACGCCCAGGAGCACCGCGCCGGCGGTCGGGTGGAGCGCCGCCGGCCCGTACAGCGGCACGACGTCGCCCGCGTCGATCAGCGCCTGCAGCCCCGCCGGCCCGGCCGAGCGGAAGTAGGCCGGGCGGCGGCCGCCGCCCAGCTCGCCGTAGCCGATAACGGGCACCCCGAGGCGGCCGATCCGCTCGCCCAGCGCGCGGGCCGCGAGCTCGGGCCGCGTGTCGCCGGCGCGGAAGCGCACGAGCGGCACCACGTCGGCGGCGCCGACGCGCGGATGCACGCCCTCGTGGGCGGTGAGGTCGATCCGCTCGATCGCGGCGGCGACGCCCGCCGCGAGGCCGGCGACGAGCGCGTCCGGCTCGCCGGCGCACGTGAGCACCGAGCGGTTGTGGTCGGCGTCGGAGTGCACGTCGAGCACCGATGCGTGCGCCTCGACTGCCGCCCGGATCGCGGCCACGGCCCCCGGATCGCGCCCTGTCGAGAAGTTGGGCACCGATTCGAGAAGGCCGCGCATCGGCGGCATTATCCCGTCCCAATTGGCATCCGCGGTGGATGTCAATTGGGAGTGCACACGCCGATCGAAAAGGACGTCCGCGCCGGCGGGCCTCTGTGAGGCCCGCCCGCGGGACCCGAGGTGGCCGTTCTTGGGGGGGTGAACGGGCCAACCGCGGCCTGGCTCGCGCTCGAACGTGCCCAGTAAGGACGGGTGCCAGGCGTGGGCAGTTTCCTCCAGCCTGGCGAGGGCTGCCTCCCCTTTTCGGGGGATTCACAGACAGGTCGCAAGCACCATCGAAAGTGGAAATGCGTTCCAGCCGGGCCCGGCTACCCCAAACAGGTGACACAAGTCGCCCCGTCCGAGCGACGACGCCGGCCGCAACGGCGCCGATCATGTGGTCAACGGATCGATAAAGGCAAACTCACCGCGAGGTGAGCACGCAAAGCCAGAGGTCTCTTAGAGACGGCTCGGCTGCCGAAACCGGGAACCGCTCAACATGCGGCGTCCTCACAGGAGCAAGAGCTCCGAGTGTGGATCCCGCGAGTGGGACCCCCAGCAATGGACACCATTGCGACCGCGCCTCCGAGGGTAGGCACCAAGGACGCGCACCCTCGATCCGAATCGACACGGGATGCGGACGGTGGACGCTGCGGGGGGCAGTGCCACACAGATGGCAGTGAGGTTCGCCGTCCGCGCCCGTCACTCTCGCCCACGCGCCATCGCCTCGAACTCCGTCGTCGCCTCCTCCGCCGAGGCCGGCCGCAGGAGATCAGCCGCGAACCCGTCGGCATCGGGGATCCCCGTCGCGCGGATCCGCGCCGCCGCCGCGTCGACGTCGTAGTCCGTCCGGCGCAGCTCGACGTCAGGGCCGAGCAGGCACCAGTACGCCGCGGCCTCGCCCTGGTACGGCATGCCGACGCTGCCGGCGTTCACGGCCCGCTTCCCGCCGATCGCGCGGTCGAACTGGACGTGGGTGTGCCCGCAGACGACGGTGCCCTCGACCGCCGCCGCGAGCATCGGGGCGACCCGCTCCGGCGGCGAGATCGCCGTGAAGATCTCGGAGTCGCTGCGCGGCGTCGCGTGGCAGAAGCACACCGCGCCGAGGCCGTCGACCGCCAGGCTCACCGTGAGCGGCCACGATCCGCAGCGCTCGAGATCCGCCGCCGTCAGCCGCCCGGCGACCCACGTCGCCCGCCGGTCCCACAGCTCGCCCTTGCCGGGGTCGGCGCCGCGCTGCTCGATCACCTCCCGCTCGGTGTTCCCGCGCACCCAGGCGACGCGGGCGCCGAGCGCGACGAGCAGCGCGAGCGTCTCGGCCGGCATCGGCCCCACGAGGGCGTCGCCGCCGATGACCACCCGGTCTGCGCCGGCGACGTCGGGCTCGGCGAGGACGGCCTCGAGCGCAGGCAGGTTGCCGTGGATGTCGTACAGCGCCGCGACCGCCATCGCCGGCACGATATCTTGGCGGCGTGCTCGATCGCCTGTTCTCGCCCCTTGCGCTCGGCCCGGTGACGATCGCGAACCGGATCGTCTCGACGTCGCACCAGACGACGCTCGTGCACGACCACCTGCCGACCGACGACCTGATCGCCTACCACCGCGCCCGCGCCGCAGGCGGCGCCGGCCTGATCGTGATCGAGGCGACGGCCGTCCACTCCACCGGCCTGCTCACGGCGCACACCCTCGGCGGCTACCTGCCGCAGATCGTGCCCGTCTACCGGCGGCTCGCGGACGCCGTCCACGAGCACGGCACGCGGCTCATCTGCCAGCTCTTCCACGGCGGCCGCGAGATGATCACCTCCGGCCCGCGGGCGCCCGCGGTGGCAGCCTCGTCGATCCCGTCCGCGCGGTTCCTGGTCGAGCCGCGCGAGCTCTCGGCCGCCGAGATCCGCGAGATGGTGGCCGGCTACCGCCAGGCCGCCGTGCACGCCCGCCAGGGCGGCCTCGACGGCGTCGAGGTGTGCGCCGGCTTCGGCTACCTGCCCACCCAGTTCCTCTCGGCGCACGCCAACACGCGCACCGACGCCTACGGCGGCTCGTTCGCGAACCGGCTGCGGTTCCTGCGCGAGGTGCTCGAGGCGATGCGCGAGGGCATCGGCCCCGGCGGCGCCGTGGGCTGCCGCCTGACCGACGAGAGCGGCTCCTACGACGGCACCGACACCGACGACGTCGTCGAGGCGGCGGGCGTGCTCGCCGACGACGGCCTGGCGGACTACATCTCGGTCGCGCTCGGCGGCTCCTCCACCTACCGCGGCTCGACCTGGATCGTGCCGCCGCCGCCCGCGAGCCGAAACGCCGTCGCCGACTTCGCGCGCCGGTTCAAGCCGCGTGTCGCGGTCCCGCTGATCGCCACCGGCCGGATCCTCGACCCCGCCGACGCCGACCGCCTGATCGGCGAGGGCGTCTGTGATGCGGTCGGCATGACCCGGGCGATGATCGCCGAGCCGAACCTGGCCCGAAGGACGCGCGCCGGCGAGCCCGTCACGGTCTGCATCGGCTGCAACCAGGGCTGCATCGGCCACTACCACGCCGGCGTGCCGATCGCGTGCACCGTGAACCCGTGGACGGGCTACGAGGCGACGCTGCCCCGGCCGCAGCGGGCGGCCGCGCCGCAGCGGGTGGTCGTGATCGGCGCCGGGCCTGCCGGCTGCGCGGCGGCCGCCGCCGCGGCGGCGAGCGGCCACGAGGTGACCGTGCTCGAGCGCGGCCCCGCGCACGGCGGCCAGATGCGGCTCGCGCTCGGCGCGCCCGGGCACGCGGAGATCGCCGCCGGCCTGATGGACGTGCTCGGGTCATGGCTGGGAGCGGCCGACGTCCGCTATGGCTGTCGACGCCGGCGTCGCGGAGGTGCGTGCGCTCGCGCCCGACCGGGTCGTGCTGGCCACGGGCGCCGATCCCTACGTCCCCGCGCTCGCCGGCGACGGCGTCGCGGTCGTCCACGCGTGGGACGTGCTCGCCGGCGCCGAGGCCCGCGGGAGCGTGCTCGTGAGCGACTGGGGCGGCGACTGGACCGGCTTCGACGTCGCCGAGGCGCTCGCGGCGCGCGGCGCCCGCGTGCGGCTGATGACGTCCGCGGTCGCCTTCGGCCAGGGCGTGCACCAGTACCAGCGCAACCTCTACCTGGCCCGGCTGGACGAGGCCGGCGTCGAGCTCCTCCACCATCTCCGGCCGGTCGGCGTGCGACCGGGCGCGGTCGAGTGCGTGAACGTCTTCTCGCACCGGGCCGTGCCGGTCGACGGCGTCGACACGCTCGTGGTGAGCGCCGGGCGCACGGCGCGCAATGCCCTGCACGACGAGCTGCTCGCGGCCGGGGTCGCCGTCGAGCGCGCGGGCGACGTCCTCAGCCCCCGGTCGTTCGAGGAGGCGATCCGCGAGGGCACGCTCGCCGGGATGGGCATCGCGGAGCCCGCCGCGACGCACTGACCGCTGATCAGCCCGGGCGGACGACGAGGTCGGGCGTGATCTCGGAGACGGCCGCCACGCCGGCGAGGGCGGCCGCCTCGCGGAGCTGCTCCTCGAAGCTCCCGAGCACCGCGCCGACGCCGGCGGCGCCGCCGCATGCGAGCCCCCACAGGACGGGGCGCCCGATCATCACGGCGCGCGCGCCGAGCGCCAGCGCGCGGAGGACGTCCACGCCGCGGCGGATGCCGCCGTCGACGTACACCTCGCCGCGCCCCGCCACCACCTCGACCACCTCGGGCAGCGCCCGCGCGGTCGCGACCGCGCCGTCGAGCTGACGCCCGCCGTGGTTCGACACGACCACGGCTGAGGCGCCCGCCTCGATGCATGCGTGCGCGTCGTCGCCGCGCAGCACGCCCTTGACGACCACCGGCAGCCCGCCCGACACGTCCCGCAGCCACGCGATCGTGTCGAGGCCGATCGAGGGGTCCTGATCCTCCGCGGCGTCTACGTCCCGGCCGGCCCTGTTCGCCATCCACACGCCGTCGGGGAACTCGAGCTCCGCCAGGGCGGGCCGCAGCTTCGATCCGACGACGGGCGTGTCGGCGGTGAGGACGAGCGCCGAGCATCCCGCCTCCCGCGCCCGTGCGACGAGGTCGGCCGTCCACCCGCGGTCGCGCATGACGTACACCTGGAACCAGCGCCGCGCGGCCGGCGCCGCCGCGGCGATGTCGGCGAGCGTCGTGCCCGCGCGGCTCGAGATCACGAACAGGCTCCCGGCCGCGGCGACCGCCCGCGCGGTCGCGAGCTCGCCGTCGGGGTGCGCGAGCCGGTGGGCCGCCGTCGGCGCGACGATGACCGGACCGGCGAGCCGCGTCCCGAGCACGTCGACGGACAGGTCGACCGCGCCGACGTCGCGCAGGATGCGCGGCCGCAGCTCGATGTCGGCCCATGCCGCGAGGTTCGCCGCCAGGGTCGTTTCGCCACCGGCGCCGGCGGCGAAGAAGTCGTAGGCGGCCTGCGGCAGCGCGCGCCGCGCGCGCTCCTCGAGCGCGGCGAACCCGTCCGCCCAGATCTCGGCCTCGGCACCCATCTCGGCGCGAGTGTAACGAGCCCGGTTGGGGCCGCCCTCCCGTGATATGATTGAGCGAGCAACAATCTCTCCCGACACCCAAGGAGCACCCCCATGCACCTCGAGGGCATCCATCACGTCACGATGATCACCGGAGATGCGCCCGGAAACGTCGACTTCTACACGCGCGTCCTCGGACTGCGGCTGGTCGCGAAGACCGTGAACCAGGACGACCCCACCGTCTACCACCTCTTCTACGCCGACGAGCACGGCTCGCCGGGCACCGAGATGACCTTCTTCGAGTACCCCGGCGCCCGCCGCGGCCGCGCCGGCGCGGGCATGGCGCACACGCTCGTCTCCCGCGTCTCCTCCGCACAGGCGCTCGACTTCTGGGCCGACCGGCTCGCGGCCGAGGGCATCGAGGGCATCCGCGACGGCGACTCGCTGCGCTTCGCCGACCCCGAGGGCCTCGGCCATGAGCTGCGAGTCGATGCCGGCGCCGAGCTGCTCGCGGCCGAGCATCCGCAGATCCCGCGCGAGCATGCGATCGGCGGCCTCATCGGCGTGCGCGCCTACAGCCTCGATCCCGAGGGCAGCGCCCGCCTGCTGACCGACGTCCTCGCCGCCACACCGGCCGGTGAGACGACCTACGAGCTGCGCGGCGACCAGCGGGCCGCCACGATCACGTTCGACGCGGCGCCCGCGGCGGGCGTGCCCGGCGCCGGCACCGTGCACCACGTCGCCTGGGGCACGACCGTCGCCGAGCATCCCCGCTGGCTCGAGCGGCTCGCCGAGCTCGGCGTGCGCTCGACGCCCGTCATCGACCGGCACTACTTCCACTCGATCTACTTCCGCGAGCCGGGCGGGGTGCTCTACGAGATCGCCGACGACGGCCCCGGCTTCACCGTCGACCTGCCGATGGAGCAGCTCGGCTCGAAGGTGATCCTGCCGCCGTGGCTCGAGCCCGAGCGCGAGGCGCTCGAGGCGCGGCTGACGCCGCTCCCCGACCCGCGCGCCAGCTGGACGACGGTGTAAGGGGCTGGTGCCTGGCACCGCATGCGGTGCCAGGCACCGTCACCGAACCGCAACCGAAGTGTCACGCCCGGCGTTCGGGGTCTGACCCCGGTCTTCAGCCCGTCTGGCCGAGCCGCGGGCGACCGGCGGCCGAGAGGTCGATCGGCTCGATCGGCGTCCACACGGCCTCGTCGCCGCACCCCGGGCAGTAGCGCGGCGCCGATGCGTAGTGGTTGGGCTGGCGCAGCGACTCGCGCACCAGCCGCGACTCCACGTCGAACACCGCCTCGCCCGTGCGGGTGCCGATCCGATGCGCCTGCTCGTGCAGGACGTTGGCGTCGTAGCCGAGGGTGATGCGGGTGCCGCAGTAGCCGCACAGCGCCATCTGCGCCTGCACGGGGGTGACCTCGGGCCGCACCTCGTCCTGGCGCTTGAAGGCCAGCCACAGCGCCACGCCGATCCAGATCAGCGGCAGCTTCAGCATGATCGCCAGGAAGACGACCGCCCAGACGTCACCGGAGAACATCGAGAGCACCACGCCTCCGAGAGGATATCCCACGCCCGCCCCCGCTACAGTGACGGGGCGGGCGCGCCGATCACCTAAGCGTCTGATGTCGACCCCCAACCCCGCAGACCTGCTCCAGCTTGCCCTTGGCGTCTTCCCGCCCCTGCCGGCGATCGTCGAGGTGCTGTCCGAGGACGGCGGCGGATTCGCCCTGCGCATCGCCGACCGCGACGCCGATCTGCTGCAGGCATACGGCCCCCGCACCCAGCTCCGCAAGGACCTGCGGCTGCTCGCCCGCATCACCGACGCCCACCGCGGCCGCTACGAGGTCGAGTTCGAGGTCGACGAGGTCTTCTACCACTCCTCCGCGGACGCCCTCGTGCACCTGCGGGTGACCGGCGTGCACCACCGCAAGATGCGCCGCGCGGCGCCGCGCGTCACCGTCAGCGAGCGCGCCCACGCGCGCGTGCTCTTCTGCCGCACCCTCCCCCGCGACACCCGCCTCGACCTGCGCCTGGCCGACATCAGCGCGACCGGCGTCGCGTTCGTCGGCATGAGCGCGCTCGACCCCGGCGACCTGCTGCTCGTCTCGACCCGCATCGGCGGCATGGCGATCCACTTCGAGGCCCGCGTCGTGCGCTCCGACCCGGCGCCGTACGGGCGCTTCCGCACCGGCTGCGAGATCATCGAGTACGCCGCCGACGCCCGCGAGAACATCGCCGCGATGGCCGAGTCGACGCCCGCCGACGGCTCGGAGGACCAGCGCCGGCCCGAGAAGGCCGAGGTCATGCAGCAGGTGCGAAGCGGCGAGTCCGGCCTGCTCGGCCGCATCCAGCGGCCCTGACCGATCACGCCGACGGGGGATCGCCGGACCGGCGCGCCGGCCCGATACTTGGGGTGGTATGTGCACGTCGCAGGTGCACAAGGTGGTCATGAAAGGGGTCGTCGTGAGGGTCTTCGCCAACCAGCGCGGAAGCGTCGCTTCCGAGCTCAGCTTCGGGGTCATGGTCATCGGGATGCTCGTGCTCGGAGGGCTGTTCATGCTCTCCCAGCTCGAGGGCGTCTCGTTCGCGGTTCTGCTGCACCAGCTGCGGCACGGCTGAGCACGCCGCCCGGCCCGGCGGCCGGGCGGCTCCCCGCTCTGCAGACGGCGCGCGCCGGTCACGGCCGGACGGCCAGGGTGACGGGATACGCTGCAACGGATGACGTTCCGCCGCCTGCTCGGATTCCTGCGCCCCTACCGCGGCCAGGTCATCGTCACGACCCTGCTCGCGATCGGCTCGCAGGTCGCCATCCTCACGATCCCGTACCTGACCGGCAAGGCGATCGACGCCACCCAGCCGGGCCACCACGACCGCAGCGCGCTGATGCTCTACGCCGGCCTGATCGTGGTCGCCGGCGCGTCCAGGGCGTCCTGATGTTCTTCCGCCGCTACCTGGCCGGGCGGCTGTCGCTCGACGTCGAGTACGACCTGCGAAACGCGATGTACCGCGCACCTGCAGCGGCTCTCGTTCGGGTTCTACGACCGCCACCAGACCGGGCAGCTGATGTCGCGCGCGACCGTCGACCTGCAGTCGGTGCGGATCTTCCTCGGCTACGGCCTGATCTTCTTCTCGCAGAACGTCGTCACCGTCGTGATCGTGCTGCGGAGCGCTGCTCGCGATCGACTGGCAGCTCGCGCTGATCGCGCTCGCGATCTCGCCCGTCATGATGTACGCCGCCTACCGCTACTCGCGCATCAGCCACCCGATCCTGAAGGACGTGCAGCAGCGCGTCGCCGACGTCACGACGCACGCCGAGGAGAACATCGTCGGCGTGCGCGTGGTCAAGGCGTTCGCGCAGGAGGAGCGCGAGGTCGACCGCTTCCGGCATCTGGCCCGGCGCGTCTTCGACCAGGCGATCGACGCCGCCCGCATCCAGGCCCGCGTACCTGCCGCTGCTGCAGACCCTGCCCAGCCTGGCGATCGCGGCCGTGCTGCTCGTCGGCGGCCACAACGTGATCGACGGGACGCTCTCGCTGGGGCGTTCTTCGCCGTCAACGGCTACGTGCTGCTGCTCGTCGTGCCGCTGCGCAGCGTCGGCATGTGGGTGGGCCAGTACCAGCGCGCGATCGCCTCCGGCGAGCGCATCTTCGAGGTGCTCGACGTCGACCGCGACATCGTCGAGCCGCCCGCGGCGCGCGCCGCTGCCCGACGGCCCCGGCCACATCCGCTTCGAGGACGTCGGGTTCGGCTACGACGCCGACCGGCCCGGTGCTGCGCGACATCGACCTCGACATCGAGGCGGGCACGCACGGTCGCGCTGATCGGCCCGACCGGCTGCGGCAAGACGACGCTCACGGCCCTGATCCCCCGCTTCTACGACGTCGCCGCGGGCCGCGTCACGGTCGACGGCGTCGACGTGCGCGACGTCACGCCTCGACTCGCTGCGCGGCGAGGTCGGGATCGTCAGCCAGGACACGTTCCTGTTCTCGACCACCGTCGCCGAGAACATCGCCTACGGCGCCCCCGACGCGACGCCCGAGGAGATCGTGGCGGCGGCCCGCCAGGCCCAGGCGCACGACTTCATCTGCGACCTGCCCGACGGCTACGAGACGCGCGTCGGCGAGCGCGGCCTGACGCTCTCGGGCGGGCAGCGGCAGCGGATCGCGATCGCCCGCGCGCTGCTGATGAACCCGCGCATCCTGATCCTCGACGACGCCACCGCGTCGGTCGACGCCACCACCGAGGCCCGGATCAAGCTCGCGCTGCGCGAGGTGATGAAGGGCCGCACGACCCTGATCATCGCCCACCGCCTGTCCACGATCTCGCTGGCCGAGCGGGTGGTCGTGCTCGACCACGGCCGGATCGTCGCCGCAGGGCACCCACGACGAGCTGATCGAGTCGAGCGCGGTCTACCGCGCAGATCCACGACCACGGCCTGGTCGACCGCACGTTCGTCGACACTCGACGGCGACGCGCCCGTCGCCGAGCGGCGGGCGGCGTCGGCGACGGCGGCAGGCGGCTGCCGTGAAGCGCGGCGCACGATCGCGCCGGTTCGCGCGCCCGTACCGGGGGCGGGCGCTCGTGGCCCTGTTCACGCTCCTCGTCGCCACGGCGACGAGCGTCGCCGGCCCGGTCGTCGCCAAGTAGGCGATCGACTACGGCATCCAGCTCCGGGCGACTACGCGTCGTGGTCGAGTGGGTGGCGGTCTTCCTGGTGGTCGGTCGTGGTCGGCTGGGCGGCGACCGCCGGCAGAGCTACCTGACGAGCTGGGTGGGCGAGCGGGTGCTGGCCGACCTGCGCATCGACCTGTTCGCCCACGTCCAGCGGCTCGACCTGGGCTACTTCGAGCGCACGCCGGCCGGCGTCGTCATCTCGCGGCTCACGAACGACATCGAGGCGCTGAACAGCATGGTCACCGACGGCGCCGACCACGCTGGTCCAGAACACGCTCACCCTGGTCGGCTCGGCCGTCGTGCTGCTCGTGCTCGACTGGCGGCTCGCGCTGGCGACGCTGACCGTGTTCCCGGCGATGGCCGTCGCCACGGTCATCTTCCGCCGCTACTCGGCGCGCGCATACCGGCGCACCCGCGAGCGGCTGGGCGACGTCACGGCGACCCTGCAGGAGGACATCTCCGGCGTGCGCGTCGTGCAGGCGTTCCGGCGCGAGCGCGCGAACTACCGCCGCTTCGTCGAGGTCAACGACGGCTACCGCGCGGCCAACGTGCAGACCGTGAACGCGGCCTCGATCTACTTCCCGTTCGTCGAGCTGCTCTCGGCGACGGCGACGGCGGTCGTGCTCGGCTACGGCGGCGTGCTCGTGTTCGACGGCGAGATCACGCCCGGGCGCCCTGTTCGCGTTCATCGGCCTGCTCGCGAACTTCTTCGACCCGGTCCAGCAGCTGTCGCAGTTCTACCAGACCTTCCTGGCGGCGACCGCGGCGCTCGACAAGATCTTCGACGTGCTCGACACCGAGCCCGCGATGGCCGACTCGGCGCCGGCGCCATCGCGCTGCCCGAGATCGTCGGCGCGGTCGAGTTCGACGACGTCCGCTTCGCCTACGCCTCGTCGGCGACCGAGGTGCTGCACGGCGTCTCGTTCACGGCCGAGCCGGGCCAGACGGTGGCGCTCGTCGGCCACACCGGCGCCGGCAAGTCGACCGTCGTCAAGCTGCTCGCCCGCTTCTACGACCCCACGTCGGGCCGCGTCACGATCGACGGCCACGACCTGCGCGACGTGACGGCGCAGTCGCTGCGCTCGCAGCTCGGGATCGTGCCCCAGGAGAGCTTCCTGTTCTCGGGCACCGTGCGCGACAACATCGCGTTCGGCCGCCCCGACGCGACGCTCGAGGACGTCGAGGCCGCGGCCGAGGCGGTCGGCGCCGACGCCTTCATCGCGGCCCTGCCCGACGGGCTACGACACCGAGATCCAGGAGCGCGGCGCGCGGCTCTCGATCGGCCAGCGCCAGCTGGTCGCCTTCGCCCGCGCCCTGCTCGCCGACCCGCGCATCCTGATCCTGGACGAGGCGACGTCGAGCGTCGACATCCCCACCGAGGCCCGCATCGAGACGGCGCTCGAGACGCTGCTGCGCGGTCGCACCTCGTTCGTGGTCGCGCACCGGCTGTCCACGATCCGGCGGGCCGACGTGATCGTCGTGCTCGAGCACGGCCAGGTGATCGAGGCGGGCACGCACCGCCAGCTGATCGAGCGCCGCGGCCGCTACTACTCGCTCTACGACGACTGGGTCGAGGCCGTCGCCTGAGCCCGGCCTGAGATCGAACTCAAGCTCTTCGGCATCCGACCGATAACTCCTCCTGATGAAGGGGGTCATGTCTTCAGTCGGCGCGGCGAGCTGCCGCGGCCGTGCTCGCGTTTCCCGGCGCCGCCACGGCCGCGACGACCACCCCTTCTCCGACGTCTCGCCGAGCTTCTGGGCGAACACGCCGATCACCTGGGTCGGTGAAGCAGGGCTGGATGACGCCGCGCACCACGCACTCACTTCGGCGTCGCGCACACCGTCAGCCGGCTGACGGCGGCCCGCGTGCTGGCCGACCTCGCCTTCAAGCAGAACGCCACCCCCGTCGCCGCCGACCCCTACGCCGAGGCCGTCGCGGCCGGGTGGATCGGGGCCGGCGACGGGCGCCGACCAGCCGATCACCCAGCTCCAGTTCGACCACGGCGTCGTGCGCGTCCTCGGCCTCGAGTCCGCCGCCAAGACGATGGGCACGCTGCACACCTCGACCGGCTGGCGCCCCCCGCTCCCGGTCGGCTTCGGCGTCGAGCAGATGGTGCGCGCGGTCGGTGCGCGGGCCAACGTCCCCGAGGGCTTCGACCAGTGGGAGCTGTGGCCGAACGACACGCTGCTGCGCGCCAACCTCGCCTCCGAGGCCTACCAGCTCGGCCACCTGTCGCCGTGGGCCGTCGCGGCCGCGCAGGCCAAGACGGCCGTCGTGAGCGCCATGCCGACCTGGACGCCGCTCAAGCGGGCCGTGCTCGGCTTCGCGCTGCGCTACGCCGGCGCCCCGTACGTGTGGGGCGGCACGTCGCCCAACCCGCAGGTCGAGTTCGGCGCGCACGTCGCCGGCGGCTTCGACTGCTCCGGCTTCGTCTGGTGGGTCATGAAGATGCAGACCTACACCGCCGGCGGCCTCACGTGGAGCGGCAACGCCGCCATCGGCCAGCTGCGCACGACCTACCAGATGGCGCAGTCGGTGCCAGCTCGCAAGCCGCGTCTCGCGCGCCGGCCTGCACCCGGGCGACATCCTCTTCTGGAGCTCGGCGCCGAACGGCGTGCACACATCGTGGCGGACGATCTACCACACCGGCATCTACCTCGGGCAACGACTGGACGATCAACAGCCACGGCTCCGGCGACGGCGTCACGCTCGACTACATGGGCCCGGGCTCCGGCTGGTACCACGACGCGTTCGCGTTCGGCTGGCGCATCATGCCGATGCACAAGTAGCCGCGGCGCTCGCCGCACGGCCTGCGTCTAGGTTGTGCGGCATGAGCGCCGAGGACGACACCGCACCGGAGACCGAGGAGGTCCCCGCAGGCGCCGACCCGGAGCCCGGCCGGCCGATCAGCGTCCGCGCCGAGCGCGGCGCGCGCATGACGCCGGCCGAGGCCGTGCGCGACATGCGCATCACGCTGCCCGCGCGCGGCAACCGCACGCTGCGCGACATCGTCGACCGCGTGAACCACGACACCTCGCTGAAGGCGCTCTGGCACGCCGCCAACGTGAACGCCGTCACCCGCCTGCAGATCAACGACCACTCGTGGGTGCACGTCCAGATCGTCACGAACATCGCCCTCAAGCTCCTGCGCGAGCTGCGCCGGGCCGGCGTCGAGCCCGGGATGGTGAGCGACTACGGCATGCGCCAGGAGGACGCCGAGGTCGTCGTCGTGCTCGGCTGCCTGACGCACTGCCTCGGCATGGCGATCCACCGCAACGGCCACGAGGAGATGAGCCTCTTCCTGGCCGCCGACCGGCTCCCGCGCCTGCTCGACGGCCTCTACGAGGAGCCGGAGTCCACCATCGTCCAGGCCGAGGTGCTGCAGGCGATCATCTCGCACCGCTCCGACGGCCAGCCGCTCTCGGTCGAGGCCGGCGTCGTGCGCGTCGCCGACGCGCTCGACATGGCCAAGGGCCGCTCGCGGATCCCGTTCGAGTCGGGCCGCGTCTCGATCCACTCGCTCTCGGCCGCCGCGATCGAGGGCGTGCACATCCAGCAGCGACAAGGGCAAGGTGCTGATCGAGATCGAGATGAACAACTCCGCCGGCCTCTACCAGGTCGACAACCTGCTGCGCACCAAGCTGCGCGGATCCGGCCTCGAGCCGTACCTGGACGTCGAGGCCACCATCGAGGGCGAGTCGGAGAAGCGGCTGCTGCCGTCGTTCCGGCTGTAGCCGGCTCAAGCGCGGGCTCACGGAGGCCGAATACCCCTCTGGTATCCTTGTGCCGCCTTTGCGGGGTCGTCTAATGGTAGGACGCCTGACTCTGGATCAGGTAGTCGGGGTTCGAGTCCCTGCCCCGCAGCCTCACCGTCCAACCCGGCCCTCGCGTCGCGTGCTCAGTCGTCGCCGTCGCGCAGTCCGAGCAGCTCGTACACCTCGACCGGCTGCGACTTGCCCTTCAGGGCGGGCGCCCCGAGCGGCCGCACGATGGCCCAGCCCTGGATCTGTTCGTAGGTGCTCGCGCCGATGACCACGGTGCCCTCGGCGGCGTAGGTCTGCAGCCGCGCGGCGACGTTGGTCGTGTCGCCGATGGCGGAGAAGTTGCGGATCTCCGCCGCGCCGATGTTGCCGACCAGCGCCGGACCGCTGTTGAGCCCGACCCGGAACCGCGGCCGTGCGTCGGCGCGCGGGAAGGTCGCCCACCGCGCGCTGCATGCGCCAGGGCCGCTCGGGCGGCCCGCAGGGCGTGGTCGGGCTGGCGGATTGGGGGCGTTGAAGATGGCCATCATCGCGTCGCCCATGAACTGCACGACCGTGCCGCCCTCCGCGAGCACGATCGGCACCGCCGCCCCGAAGGCGGCGTTGAGCATGCGCCACGACCTCGGTCGGCGCTCGCTCGCTCGGCGAACGCCGTGTAGCCACGCAGGTCGGCGAACAGGACGGTCACCTCGACCTCCTCGCCGCCGAGCGCCGCCCGCTCCGGGATCGGCGATCAGGCTGCTGGCCACGTCCGGCGAGAGGTACTGGTGGAGGAGGCGGTCGACGCGCTCGTGCAGCGCGCTGACGAGCCGGCCCTGGGCAAACGCCGTCGCGCTGCGACCGTTCGAGCAGGTACGCGCCGACCGACGCGCTGACGACCGTCGCGGCGACGATCGAAGACCTGCAGCGGCAGCTGCGACCCGAGTCCCCAGGCGACGGCGCAGGCAGACGAAGAGCAGGCAGTAGGACGCCCCGACCCCGACCGAGCCGACGAACGGGTGCCGTGTCACCGAGAAGCCGAAGACCGCGGTGAGCATGATCCCCGGCATCGCGTAGCCGGGCGAAGGTCCCCGTGACCCGCGTCAGCGCGAGCGCCGCCGACGCGCGGCGGCGAGCTGCTGTCCGAGCCCGATCGCGTCGCGACGACGCTGGGTGGTCGCCCAGCGGCTCACACCCGCGCACAGGAGCAGGAAGACGGTCATCACACCGCAGATCAGCCATGTCGATCCGGGTGCGACACCGACAGCATCGGGCCCGATGATCGCCACCATGATCCAGACTCCGGCGGCCACGAGGCTCGCGGTGCGCGCCCGTGCCACAGCATGCGCCATGTCCGCGCCCTGGTATTCGCGCTCCAGTGCCGAATCGGCGAAGCGCAGCGTCCACCGGCGGCGCCGGTCCCAACCGGCCGGGTACGTCACCGCCCCACTCTACGCCCCGGCGCATGCATGCAATACGCGGGCTCGATCGTGATAGCGTCGCTGTAGCCGGTCGGCGGCTCCCACCAACACCTCGGCGACCGTCTCGCGAGCCACGGCGGCTCGTCGGGCAGTCACCCGCACAAGCTGGCCAGGATCGCCGACCGGCCTCCTCATGCGGCGCCTGAACGCGCCATGGCTGACACCGAGAACTCCGTGATCGACCTGATTCGCGATGCCCGGCCCGAGGAGGCATCCGCGCTCGAGGCGCTCCAACGGCGTTCGGCCGATGTCTGGGAGGAGTACCGCGCGCCGCTCGCGGCCAATCCAGCCGCGATCGAGGCGCCACACGAGGCGATCGCGGAAGGACGGGTGCGCGTCGCCGTCGACGCCTCGCAAGGGCTGCTGGGCTTCTCGGTGGTGCTGCCGTTGGACGGCGGCCGGTGCGAGCTCGACGACCTGTTCGTGGAGCCGGAGTGGATGCGACAGGGTGTCGGGCGGCTGCTCGTCGACGACGTGGCGTCCCGCGCGGCGGCGGCGGGCGCGCGCTGGGTGGACGTGGTCGCAAACCCGCGCGCACTCGGCTTCTACGAGCGGGTCGGCTTCCGGATCACCGGTGAGGTGCCGACCCGGTTCGGGCGCGGGATCCGGATGAGCCTCGCGCTGTCGCCGTAGCCGGGTCAGCCGGAGATGCGCAGCACCGCCTTGCCCTGCCCGTGGCCGGTCTCGACCCGCCGGTGCCCGTCGGCGACCGTGCTCAGATCGAACACCTGGTCGACGACCGGCCGCAGCGATCCGGCGGCGACGGCCGCGGCCAGCCGGTCGAGCGTCTGCGTGGACGGGCGGACGAGCACGCCGTGGAGGGTGATGTTGCGGTCGACGGCCTCCTCGAAGTCGCCCGTGAGCTCGACGATCGACGCCGCCTGGCCGCCCTCCCGCACCGCGCGCAGGCTCCGGGCGAGGAGGCCCTGTCCGGCGAGATCCGCGACCGCATCCACCGGCCCGCCCAGCTCCCGCGCCGCCAGGTCGGCGACGTCCTCGCGCTCACGGTCGAGGATCACGTCGACCCCCAGCTCGCGCAGGAGATCATGCCTGGGCCGGCTCGCCGAGCCGGCGACCCGGATCCCATCCGCCCGTGCCAGCTGGACGAGCAGGCTGCCGACGCCGCCGGCCGCGCCGTGCACAAGCAGCGAGTCGCCGTGTCCCATCGAGAGCCGGTCAAGGAGCTGACGGGCCGTCGAGCCTGCCAGCGGGATCGACGCCGCCTCGACCGCGTCGAGGCTGGGCGGATACCGGCCGACCCAGCCGTCCCGGGCCTCCACGAGCTCAGCGTACGCACCCCACCGCGTCCCACGCACCGGCAGCAGGCCCCACACCCGGTCACCGGCGGCGACCGAGGAAACGCCGTCGCCGAGGTGATCGACCGTGCCCGCGAACTCGTAGCCCACGACGTACGGCGGATCCAACCCGGCCCAGGCCGGATCGGCCCGGTTCGACGCGTCCACGGGATTGATGCCCGCCGCCTCGACCCGGATGACGAGATGGCCCGGCCGCGCCTTCGGCACCGGCAGCTCGCCGGGCCGCAGACCTCCCGCCCTGCAGGGCTCATCGACCACGATCGCGCGCATCGTCGCTAGTGTTCGTCCGCCGGGAGCGAACCGGTGGCGGCGGTCGCATGGTCTCCGCCGAGCCGCCTTCGGAACACGTAGTACGTCCACCCCTGGTAGAGCAGGATCAGCGGGGTGAAGATCACCGCCGCCACGGTGATCACCTGCAGCGCGTAGTGCCCGGTGGCGGCGTTTTAGATCGTCAGGCTGTTGGCGAAGTCGGGATCCGAGACGAGCACCCGCGGGTAGAGGCCGGTGAAGATGGTGGCGATGAAGCCGATCACGCCCAGTCCGGTGGCTGCGAACGCCCAGCCGTCGCGATCGGTCCGTGTGAGCACGAGCGCGAGCACCAGCACGATCGCGGTCAGCACGGCGGGGACGGTCGTCGGCAGGATCGCGCGGTCGTTGTTCTGGTGCGCGACGAGCACCGTCCACGCGGCGACGCCGACGCCGAGGATGACCGCGGGCAGCGCCAGTCGCCGGGCGGTGCGCGCCGCTCGTTCGCGGAGGTCGCCGTGCAGTCCGCAGAGTCAGGTAGGTCGCGCCGTGCAGGGCGAACATCGCGACGACCGCGAGTCCGGCGGCCGACCGTGTAGGGGCTGAACAGGTCGATGATCCCGCCGGTGAACACGTGCGAGGAGTCGAGCGGCACGCCCTGGACGAGGTTCGCGAGCGCGACTCCCCACAGGAACGGGGCGCCGACGCTCCCGATCGTGTTCGCCCACAGCCAGGTCGCGCGCCAGCGCGGCGTCGGCGTGCTTCTCGCGCCACTCGAACGACACCACGCGCACGATCAGCAGCACGAGGATCAGCAGAAGCGCCACGTAGAACCCCGAGAACAGGGTCGCGTACCAGGCGGGGAAGGCGGCGAACGTCGCGCCGGCGGCGACCACCAGCCACACCTCGTTGCCGTCCCACACCGGTCCGATCGACTCGAACATGAGGCCTCGCTCGCGCTCGTCGCGGGGGAGCACGGGCAGCAGCATGCCGACGCCGAAGTCGAACCCCTCCAGCAGGAAGTAGCCGCTCCAGAGGACGCCGATCAGGACGAACCAGACCTCCTCGAGGCCCATGTCAGTCACCTCCGTAGGAGAAGGGCTGCGGCATGGCGGCGCGCCCGTTCCGGCGCGGTCGACCTGCGGCGGGTCGAGCCGGGCGTAGCGCCGCATCAGCATGAAGTCGACGACTCCGAGCGTGGCGTACAGCAGCAGGAACACGGTGAGGCTGGCGGCGATCGTGGCCGTGCTGAGGCCGGTCGAGACGGCGTCGGAGGTCTTCAGCAGGTTCTGCACGATCCACGGTTGGCGGCCCATCTCGGTCAGGATCCACCCGGCGGTCGCGGCGATGTACGGGAACGACATCGCCACCACCGCGATCCACAGGAACCACCGCGTCGTCTGCAGCTTCCGCTTGCGGTACAGCCACGCCCCCACCGCGGCGATGAGGAACATCGCCACCCCGAGCATCGCCATCACCCGCATCGACCAGTACATCAGCCTGACGTCCGGCATGTAGTTCCCGACGCCCGTACGACCGCTGCTCCTGCTGCTGCAGCTGGTTCAGGCCGTCGACCTTGCCGCTGAACGAGCCGGTCGCCATCCATGACAGGACGTCGGGGATCGTGATCGAGAAGCTGGGCGTCGCGTCCTGCTCCGAGAACCCGCCGATCTGGAAGATCGAGAAGCCGCACGGCTGGCAGGTGTTCCACTGCGCCTCCGAGGCGGCGATCTTCATTCCCTGCGCGCTCGTCACCGCCTCGCCGAAGCGGTTGCCGACCGAGAGCTGGATCAGCGTCGCCGGCACCGCCACGATCAGCGCCAGCTTCGCGGCCCGGCCGAACAGCTCGACGTTTCGCTCGCGCAGCATGTGCCAGCAGCTGATCCCGAGCATCACCATCGACCCGAAGATCAGACCGGCCAGGATGACGTGGATCCAGGCGATGATCGCGAAGCTGTTCGTAAGCAGCGCAGACACGCTGGTCAGCTGCGCCTTGCCGTCCACCATCTTGTAGCCGACCGGGTGCTGCATCCACGAGTTGGCGACCAGGATCAGGTAGGCCGACAGCCAGGTCGCCAGCGCCACGATCCAGATCGTGGCCAGATGCAGACGGCGCGGCAGCTGCTCCCAGCCGAAGATCCACAGCCCGAGGAACGTCGCCTCCAGCATGAACGCCGCCAGACCCTCGATCGCAAGCGGCGCGCCGAACACCCCTCCGACGAAGTTCGAGTACACCGACCAGCTCATCCCGAACTGGAACTCCTGCACGAGGCCGGTCGCCACGCCGATCGCGAAGTTGATCAGAAGCAGCGTGCCGAAGAAGCGGGTCAGCCGCAGCCAGGCATCGTCGTGCGACCGGTACCACAGGGTCTGCATGGCCGCCACCATCGGCGCCAGTCCGAGCGTGAGCGGCACGAAGAGGAAGTGGTAGATCGACGTCGTCGCGAACTGGATCCGCGCCAGGTCGACCGTGGTCGATGCCAGCGGCATCATGCGACTGCGGCACCGACGAGCGGACCGTATTCGACTCGCAGTTGGACTGGCACAGGCCACCTCCCGGGGGACGCGATGGGCCACGTTGGCGACCACGGCTTCTTAGGGTCGCGTTCCGGACCGGGCATCGTCCGAATCGGGCGAAGCGCCGCCGCGGCGCTTCCCCACATGTTCACCGGGGCCGAGGCCGAGTCGTCCGCATAGGATGAGGTCGCGCCGCGGCGGGCCCGGCTACGTTGGACGCGAGCATGCCGAACCGCTCGACGCCCAGCCACTCGGAGCGACCCCGCGTCCTCATCCTCGGCGGCGGCTTCGCCGGCGTCGGCGCCGCCAGGAAGCTGAAGGACGCCGACGTCGACGTCGTGCTGGTCGACAAGCACGACTACCACACCTTCCAGCCGCTGCTCTACCAGGTCGCGACCGACCTGCTCGAGACGCCGTCGGTCGGGCATCCGCTGCGCGACCTCTTCCACGACCAGGAGAACGTCGCCGTGCACCAGGCGACGGTCGAGGCGGTCGACCTCGACGGCGCGCGAGGTGCGCTTCGCGGAGATGGCGCCGATCGGATACGACTACCTCGTGCTCGCCTGCGGCGCCGAGGTCAACTTCTTCGGCGTCCAGGGCGCGGCCGAGCACGCGTTCCCGCTCTACACGCTCGCCGACGCCGTCCGGCTGAAGGAGCACATCCTCGATCGGTGGGAGGCGGCCGACCGCGACCCGGCGCTCGTCGACGACGGCGCGCTGAACGTCGTCGTCGTCGGCGGCGGCCCGACCGGCGTCGAGAGCGTCGGCGCGCTCGCGGAGCTCTACCGCAGCAACTTCGCCGAGGACTACCCGGCGCATCCCGCAGGAGCGGCGTCCGGCTGACCCTCGTCGAGGCGGGCCCGACGCTCTTCTCGATGTTCAAGCCGACATCCGCAAGTACACGAAGAAGGCGCTCGAGAAGCGCGGCGTCGAGGTGCTCCTGGGCGAGGTGGTGGCGTCGATCGCCCCGACGCGCGTGACGCTCAAGTCGGGCACGGGTGCTCGACGCGCACACGCTCGTCTGGGGAGCCGGCCTGCAGGCGAACCCGATCGCCGGCTCGCTCGGCGTCGAGCTCGAGCGCGGCGGCCGGATCCCGGTCGAGCCCGACCTCACGATCGCCGGGCATCCCGAGGTGTTCGCGGTCGGCGACATCGCCTGGATCGCCGACGCGAAGACCGAACGAGGTGCTGCCGCAGCTCGGGTCGGTCGCGCTGCAGTCCGGCGAGCACGCGGGCGAGAACATCGCCCGCGTCGCTCGCCGGCAAGGACGACCGAGCCGTTCGAGTACCACGACAAGGGCACGATGGCGACGATCGGCCGCGGCGCGGCCGTGATCCAGATGCCGCGCGGGCGGACGATGAAGGGCAAGACGGCCTCGCTCGCCTGGGGCGCCGTGCACCTCGCCCTGCTGTCGACCGGCGAGGACCGGGCGAAGGCGGTCGTCGACTGGACGTGGGCGGGGTTCACGCACGAACGTCCCGCCCGGATCACGGTGCGGACGGATCGCGGCGAGCGCCGCAGCCCCTCCGACCGAGCCGGTCGGCGCGCGCTGAGATGCGACCGTCCGGATGCTCATCCCATCAGGGGGATGCCTGTCCGGCGGCCGCAACCTACGTTCCGCGCCGGACCCGAAATCACGCGGCCCGCACCGGCTAACGACGAACGTGCAATGGCCGTACGCGAGGAGCATGAGATGACGACGAGCGCAGGATCCGCCGCGGAAACCCGGCCGCGGACCGGCAGGGCCGCAGGCACGAAGGCCGCGGACGTGCTCGTGGTCTTCGGGATCACCGGCGACCTGGCGAAGGTGATGACCTTCCGCTCGCTCTACCGGCTCGAGCAGCGCGGGCTGCTCGACTGCCCGATCGTCGGCGTCGCCGTCAACGACTGGACGGTCGACCAGCTGCGCGAGCACGCGCGCGAGTGCGATCGAGGGCACCGGCGAGAAGCTCGACGACGAGGTCTTCGACCGCTTCGCGCAGCGGCTCTCCTACGTCGACGGCGACTTCGGCGACGCCGGCCACGTACGAGCGCGTCGCCGAGGCGATCAAGGGCGCCGAGCCGCCGGTCTTCTACCTCGAGATCCCGCCGTTCCTGTTCGGCACCGTGGTCAAGGGCCTCGCCGAGGCCGGCCTGACGAACGACGCGCGCGTCGTCGTCGAGAAGCCGTTCGGCCACGACCTCGAGTCGGCCCGGGCGCTCGCCGCCGAGCTGCACCAGTACATCGACGAGTCGCAGCTCTACCGGATCGACCACTTCCTCGGGAAGATGGGCCTCGACGAGATCCTCTACCTGCGGTTCGCCAACACGATGCTCGAGCCGGTCTGGAACCGCAACTACGTCGAGTGCGTCCAGATCACGATGGCCGAGAGCTTCGGCGTCGAGGACCGCGGCCACTTCTACGACCCGGTCGGCGCGCTGCGCGACGTCGTCGTCAACCACCTGATGCAGGTGGTCGCGGCGGCGGCGATGGAGGCGCCGGCCGGCGGCGACGCCGACACGCTCAAGGACGCGAAGGTCGCGGTCTTCCGGGCGATCGCAGGCGGCCGATCCGGCCCACTACGTGCGCGGCCAGTACGACGGCTACCGCGACATCGACGGCGTCGCGGCCGACTCGACGACCGAGACGTACGCCGCGCTGCGGCTCGACATCGACAACTGGCGCTGGTCCGGCGTGCCGTTCTTCATCCGCACCGGCAAGCTCCTGCCGGCGACCCAGACCGAGCTGCGGCTCGTGTTCAAGCAGCCGCCGCGCCTCGGCTTCGGCAGCTCGGGCGACCGCGCGCCGGAGCCCAACCAGCTCGTCGTCAAGCTCGACCCGACGACCGGCGTGCGGCTGCATGGTCGACGCGCACCGCGCGGACGCGGCCGGCGCCGGAGGCGATCGAGCTCGACATGGAGTTCGCGCGACGAGGGCGGCGAGGGGCCGACGCCCTACGAGGTGCTGCTGCACGCCGCGATGGTCGGCGACAGCACCCGCTTCACCCGCCAGGACGGCGTCGAGGAGACGTGGCGGATCATGCAGCCGCTGCTCGACGCGCCGCCGCCGGTGCAGCCGTACGCGCCGGGCAGCTGGGGCCCGGAGGCCGCCGACGAGCTCGTCGCCGGCCACGGCCGCTGGCACGACCCGTGGATGGCGTCATGAGCGCCGCCAAGACGCCCACGCGGAGCCGCAAGCCCGCCCAGGAGACGCAGCCGCAGAGCGCGGCGGCGCCGTCGCCGTTCCCGCCGATCGCCGACTACGCGTTCCTCTCCGACTGCCACACCGGCGCGCTGGTCGCGCCCGACGGCGCGATCGACTGGCTGTGCGTGCCCCGCTTCGACTCGCCGAGCGTCTTCGGCAGCCTGCTCGACCGCGAGGCGGGCTTCTTCCGGTTCGGGCCGTTCGGCATCAACCACCCGACCGACCCGCGATCTACGAGCCGGGCACGAACGTCCTCGAGCACGACCTGGAAGACGCCGACGGGCTGGGTGCGTCGTCCGCGACGCGCTGACGATGGGGCCGTGGGACCACGAGGACGAGATCACGCCGCACACGCGGCCGCCGGCCGACGACGACGCCGACCACATGCTCGTGCGCACGGTCGAGTGCCTCGAGGGCAGCGTCGAGGTCGAGCTCGTCTGCGAGCCGGTCTTCGACTACGGCCGCGACGCCGGCGGAGTGGACGCTGGTCGACGGCGGCCGGCACGCCGCCGACGCGCAGCGGCGCCGGGCCAGACGATCCGGCTCTGCACCGACCTCGCGCTCGGCATCGAGGGCAACCGCGTCCGCGCGCGGCACGTGCTCGCGGCGGGCGACCGCGCCTACTGCGCGCTGTCGTGGGCCGAGGGCTCGCCGCGCCCGGCGACGTCGACGAGGCCGACGGCGCGGATCGACGCCACGACGCGCTTCTGGCGCGCGTGGCTCGGGCGGGCCCGCATCCCCGACCACCGCTTGCGCGAGCCGATCCAGCGCTCGGCGCTCACGATCAAGGGCCTCACCTACATGCCGACCGGCGCGACCGTCGCGGCGCTCACCACGTCGCTGCCCGAGACGCCGGGCGGCGAGCGCAACTGGGACTACCGCTACACCTGGATGCGCGACACGACCTTCACGCTGCAGGCGCTGCACTGGCTCAACCTCGACTGGGAGGCCGACGAGTTCATGCAGTTCGTCGCCGACCTCGAGCCGACCGAGGACGGCTCGCTGCAGATCATGTACGGCATCGACGGCCGCCGCGACCTGACCGAGTCGACCCGCGACGACCTGTCCGGCTACGCCGGCGCGCGCCCGGTGCGGATCGGCAACGGCGCGTTCGACCAGCGCCAGAACGACGTCTTCGGCGCCGTGCTCGACTCGATCCTGCTGCACACCCGCCGCAGCGAGCGGCTGCCGCGGCGGCTGTGGCCGATCGTCCAGTCGCAGGCCGAGTGCGCGACGAAGGTCTGGCGCAAGCCCGACCAGGGCATCTGGGAGGCGCGCGGCGAGCCGCAGCACTACGTCTCGTCGAAGCTGATGTGCTGGGTCGCGCTCGACCGCGCGGCGAAGCTGGCCGAGATCCGCGGCGACCCGGAGCTGCAGGCAGACGCTGGGCAGGCGACGGCCGAGGAGATCCGGGCCGACATCCTCGAGCACGGGCGTGAACGACAAGCGGCGTGCTGCGCCAGCACTACGACACCGACGCGCTCGACGCCTCGACGCTGCTGGCGGCGATCTTCGGCTTCCTGCCCCGGCGACGACGAGCGCCTGCGGGCGAGCGTGCTGGCGATCGCGAACGACCTCACCGAGGACGGCTTCGTGCTGCGCTACCGCACCGACGAGACCGACGACGGCCTGTCCGGCAAGGAGGGCACGTTCCTGATCTGCTCGTTCTGGCTCGTCTCCGCGCTGGCGATCGTCGGCGAGCTCCAGCGGGCGCGCGACCTGATGGAGCGCCTGCTGCGGGTCGCCTCGCCGCTCGGCCTCTACGCCGAGGAGTTCGACGCCGGCACCGGCCGCCACCTCGGCAACTTCCCGCAGGCGTTCTCGCACCTCGCGCTGATCGAGGCGGCCGCCCGGATCATCGTGCCCGAGCTGCTGGAGCAGTACTGACGATGGACTCCTACGACGTCATCATCGTCGGCACCGGCGCCGGCGGCGGCACGCTGGCCCGGCACCTGGCGCCGTCGGGCAAGCGGATCCTGCTGCTCGAGCGCGGCGACTGGCTGCCGCGCGAGCCGCAGAACTGGCTCGCCCAGGACGTGTTCGTCGACAACCGCTACGTCTCGCCGGACACCTGGTACGACGAGAACGGCAAGCCGTTCCAGCCGCAGATCCACTACTTCGTCGGCGGCGCGACGAAGCTCTACGGCGCGGCGCTCTACCGGCTGCGCGAGGAGGACTTCGGCGAGCTCCACCACCACGACGGGATCTCGCCGGCCTGGCCGATCTCCTACGACGAGCTCGAGCCGTACTACACGCTGGCCGAGCAGCTCTACGAGGTGCACGGCGCCCACGGCGAGGATCCGACCGAGCCGCCGGCGAGCGCGCCGTATCCCGTTCCCGGCCGTCTCGCACGAGCCGCGCATCCAGCAGCTCTCCGACGACCTGGCCGCGGCCGGCTACCACCCGTTCCACGCGCCCTGCGGCATCCGGCTGAACGAGCAGCGACATGCCGTACAGCGCCTGCGTGCGCTGCATGAACTGCGACGGCTTCCCGTGCGTGGTGCACGGCAAGTCCGACGCCGAGGTGCTCGGGGTCCGGCCGGCGCTCGAGCACCCGAACGTCACGCTGCTGACGAACGCCGTCGCGACGAGGGTCGAGACGAACGCGGCGGGGACGGCCGTGACCGGCGTCGTCGTCGAGCGCGACGGCGCGACCGAGACGTTCGCGGGCGACCTGGTCGTGCTCGCCTGCGGCGCCGCCAACACGGCCAAGCTGCTGCTCATGTCGGCCAACGACAAGCACCCGAACGGGCTTGCCAACGGCTCCGACCAGGTCGGCCGCAACTACATGTTCCACAACAGCCAGGCGGTGCTCGCGCTCTCGCGCGAGGAGAACCCGACCATCTTCCAGAAGACGCTCGGCCTGAACGACTTCTACTTCGCAGGGCGACGGCTTCGACTACCCGCTGGGCAACATCCAGATGGTCGGCAAGTCGCAGGCGCCGATGTTCCGCGGCGAGAAGCCGGGCGAGACGAGGCTCGCGCCGCAGTGGTCGCTCGAGACGCATCGCCCGCCACGCGGTCGACTTCTGGCTCTCGACCGAGGATCTGCCGCTGCCCGAGAACCGGGTCACGGTCGACGGCGACGGCCGCGTGACGCTCGCGCTACACGGTCGACCAACGACGTCCCCAAGCAGCGGCTCTACGCCCAGCTCCAGTCGATGCTGGGCAAGCTCGACATGCACCCCGACCACCTGATCCACCGCTTCGCGTACATGAAGAACGAGATCCCGGTGGCCGGCGTCGCCCACCAGGCGGGCACCTGCCGGTTCGGCACCGACCCGGCGACCTCGGTGCTCGACCGCCGACTGCCGCGCGCACGAGCTCGACAACCTCTACGTCGTCGACACGAGCGTGTTCCCGAGCATCGGCGCCGTCAACCCGGCGCTGACGGCGATGGCCAACTCGCTGCGCGTCGGCGACAGGCTGCTCGAGCGGATGGGCGTCTGACCCCGGATCGCCCACCCGACCCGGCGACCCTGCGCCGCAGCCGAAGCTACGTCGTCATCCTCGTGCTCGGCGGGCTGGTCGGGGTGCCGGTGGCAGGCGTCGCGTACTTCTTCCTGAAGCTGGTCAGCGAGGCGCAGCACTGGGTGTTCGCGACCCTGCCCGGTGAGCTCGGGTTCTCGAGCATGCCGACCTGGTGGCCGATCGTCCCGCTGACGGTGAGCGGCCTCCTCGTCGGACTGACGCTGCGCTATCTGCCCGGAACCGGTGGACACAAGCCCGCCGAAGGCTTTCACGCGAGCGGGGCGGTCGACCCGAAGGACCTCCCCGGGATCACCATCGCCGCCTTCACGACCCTGAGCCTGGGAGTGGTGCTCGGCCCCGAGGCGCCGCTGATCGCGATCGGCAGCGGGCTCGGCGTGCTGGCGGTGCACCTGCTCAAGCGCGACGCGCCGCGGACGGCGACGATGGTGATCGGCGCGGCGGGCAGCTTCGCGGCGATCAGCACCCTGCTCGGCTCGCCGATCGTCGGCGCGTTCCTGCTTATGGAGGCGAGCGGCCTCGGCGGGCCGATGCTCGGCGTCGTGCTCGTGCCGGGGCTGCTCGCGGCAGGGATCGGCTCGCTGATCTTCGTCGGCCTCGACAACTGGACCGGCTACGGCACGTTCTCGCTCGCGATCCCGAACATCCCGGCGTTCACGTCGCCGACCCTCGCCGAGTTCCTGTGGGCGATCCCGATCGGCGTCGCGGCGGCCCTCCTCGGCACCGCGATCCGCCGGGGCGCGCTCGCGCTGCAGCCGGTGGTCGAACCCCGGAAGGTGCAGCTGACGCCGGTCGTCGGGTTCGCGATCGGCGTCGCGGCCTTTGCCTTCGCCGAGCTGACCGACCACCCGGCAACGGAGGTGCTCTTCTCGGGCCAGGACGCGCTCCCCGGGCTGATCGAGGGGGCGGCCGGCTGGACGGCCGGCGCGCTCGTCCTGCTCCTGATCTGCAAGTCGCTCGCCTATGGCCTCGCGCTCTCGAGCTTCCGCGGCGGCCCGGTGTTCCCGGGGATGTTCATCGGCGCGGTCGGCGGGATCGCGCTCTCGCACCTGCCCGGCCTGCCGATGATCGCCGGTGCCGGGATGGGCATCGGCGCCATGACCGCCGTCATGCTGGACCTGCCGCTGACGTCGGTGCTGCTCGCCTCGATCTTCCTGAGCGCGGACGGCCTCGCCCTCACGCCGCTCATCATCGTCGCGGTGGTCGTCGCGTATGTCGCCTCGGCGCGGCTCGCGCCCGCTCCGGCCACGCCCCCGGACGGGGGCCCGGCCGCGCCGCCGGCTCCGGCGTAGCCCTACGAACGCGCGACCGGGCTCAGCCGCCGCCGAGCGCCTGCACCACCGCAAGCAGCCCGGGACCGGCCGCGATGATGAGAATCGCCGGGAAGAAGCACGCGGCCAGCGGGAAGACCATCTTGATCGGAGCCTTCTGGGCCCGCTCCTCGGCGTGCTGCCGGCGACGGGTGCGGGCCTCCACCGCAAGCGCCTTGAGGGTGTCGCCGACGGAGACGCCCATCGTCTCGCTCTGCGCCATCGAACGCGTGAAGGCGCGCATCGTGGGCGTATCGGCGCGCTCGGCGAGCCTGCGCAGGGCCTCCGGGCGCGACTGGCCCACCCGGATCTCGTTCAGCATCAGCCGCAGGTCGTCCGCCAGCGGCCCCTCCAGCCGCTCGGTGCCGACCTTGAGCGCCTGGTCGAGGCCCTGGCCGGCCCGGACGCTGATCGCCAGGAGGTCGATCATGTCCGCCGCGTCGGACTCGATGCGGTCGAGGCGGCGGCGGATGCGCATCGAGAGGAACGAGTCGGGCAGGAGCCAGCCGAGCGCCGGGGCGGCAACGATCTCGACGGTCGTCAGCACGGGGTTCCCGGGAGAGCGCGCGTGCAGGAGGGCGAGCGTGGTCAGGGAGATCGCAGACATCAGCCGGATCATCAGGAACCGGGAGGCACGGAAGCCGTACATCCCCGCCTGCAGGAGGCGCAGCCGCAGGTGCTGCTCGTAGTCGGCGCGTGTGAGCCGGCGGGCGACGCTCGCCAGGCGCTGCTCGAGCGCCAGGTTCTGCTCCCGGACGCGGGCCTGCTGCGGCGTGATGACGCCGGCGCCGTATCCGTACTGGGCGAGGGACGCGACGGCCCGTGTGGTGCTGCGACGACCGAGCCGCAGGGCATGCACCGCGACCAGCGTGCTGGCCATGAGGAGCGCGGCGACGGAGATGGCAAGGAGGATCACGTCAGACCTCGATTTCGACGACCTGCTTCAGCCACACCGAGCCGACGACGACGAGGACGACCGCGACGCCGATCAGCAGCTGGCCGGTGGGGTTGGAGAGGAAGCTCGTGATGTAGGAGGGGGACAGGAGGGTCAGCACGCCGCCCAGCGCGAACGGCGCGAACGTCAGGATCCAGCGGGTCATGCGGCCCTGCGCGGTCAGCGTCTGCACCTGCATGCGCAGGCGCTGCCGTTCGCGCACCGTCTCGGCGACGATGTCGAGCATCTCGGCCATGTTCCCGCCGACCTGGTGCTGGACGCGGGCGACCAGCGAGACCCACTGCAGGTCGCGGTTGCCGACGCGGACGGTCATCTCGTCGAGGGCGTCGTCGATCGACATGCCTAGCCGGGTCTGCTGCACCAGCGCGAGCCATTCCCGGGCGGTGCGGTCGTCGGCCTCCTGCGCGGCGTGGTCGATCGCCTGCAGGAGCGAGTGACCCGCCCGCAGCGACGACGCCAGCACTGCCAGGGTGTCCGGGAGCATGGCGTCGAAGTGCGCATACCACGACGAGGCGCGGTGGCTCACGTAGGCCCACGCGCCGGCCGCGCCCACGAGCGGGCCGGCGACGAGGGCGAGCGGCTGGCCCGACGCGAGCGCGACCAGGCCCGCGAGCGCGGTCCCGCCGGCGACGGCCGTCGCGAGCACCGCCACCGGGCGCCGCCCGAGCTCGGCCCGCTCGACGTCGGTGACGAAGCGCGACCACACGTGTGTCGGGGCCGGGCGCGGGCCCGACCGGATCGGCCGCCGCGGCATGAGCTCGAGGACGTCGCGCGGCGCGGCGGCACCCGCCTCGAGCCCGTATCCGCGCAGGCGCCTGGCGGCGCCGACCCGGCGCGGCCGCAGCACGAGATACGAGCCCACGAGCACCATCGCGGCGACTGCGGCGGCGAGCGCCGCCCAGGCCTGCGACGTCGTCCACCATCCGCGGACGCTGGTGGCGCCACCCGCGGGCAGCGGCGGGATGGTGTACGCCTGCCGGGCGCTCGTGCCACCGACGACGGCGCGCACGGTCACCGTGCGACCGGTGCCGCGCAGCTGCGACGTGTAGCTCAGCATGTACTCGCCGCGCAGCCGCGCGGCCAGCTTCCCGTAGACCTGGCCGAGGCGGGCGACGGAGGCGACCTGCACGAACTCGCCGCCGGTCTCGCGGACGAGGGCCTCCAGATCGGTGCGGTCGACGTTGGCGCCGGGGAGCGCGACGGCGTAGACGCGCACGCCGGCCGCATGCGCGGCGGCGGCGGCGGTCGCGGCCGTGGCGGTGCTGTCGGTGTCGTGTCCGTCCGTCAGGAGGACGATCGCCCGCGATGCGCCGTGGCGCTGCTCGAGCTGCTGCGAGGCCATCGTGACGGCGTCCCAGAGCGCGGTGCCCGGACCGGCGGAGACCGCGTGCAACGGTGCGCCGAAGGCGGCCCGATCGGTCGACCAGCCGTGGACGACGTACGGGGTGCGCGCGAACGCGAAGGCCGCGGCCTCCGACCGCGAGGGCTTGGCCAGGATCAGCGTCTGGGCAGCATCCTCGGCCGCCGCCAGCGGTCGGCCGCGCATGCTGTCGCTGGCGTCGATGAGCACCGCCAGGCTGAGCGGTCGGCGGCCGCTCGTGATCGGCTTCAGATGCGCGATGACGGGCACGCCGTTCTCGCTCACCCGGACGTCGAACGGCGAGACGCCGGCCGGCAGCGAGAGCGTGAGCTGCCGCTGTGGAAACCGTGCCGACGGCGAGAGCGTCAGACGCACGCCGTCGGAGGGTGCCGAGCCCGCGGCGAGCGCCGGCGGGACGGTCGCGCCAGCCGTCAGCCCGACGCCCAGCACGACCGCCGTGAGGATGCGACGCCGTCTCATCGCGGCGAGAAGAGGTCGGCCGGCAGGATGATCCCGCGGCGGTTGAAGTCGTCGATGAACGTCGGGTGCAGGCCGGTCGGCTCGAGCTGCCCGGCGACGGAGCCGTTCGCGGTCGTGCCGTGGATCTTGAACACGAAGACGTCCTGGAGCGTCACCTGGTCGCCCTCCATCCGCTGTACCTCGGTGATCCGCACGACCTTGCGCGAGCCGTCGTGCAGCCGCTCGGTGTGGACGATCAGGTGCAGCGCCGACGCGATCTGCTCGCGGATGGCGCGCACCGGAAGGTCGAATCCCGACATCAGCACCATCGTCTCGAGGCGCGACACCGCATCCCGCGGCGAGTTGCAGTGCACGGTCGAGAGCGATCCGTCGTGGCCCGTGTTCATGGCCTGCAACATGTCGAGCGCCTCTGCGCCGCGCACCTCGCCGACCACGATGCGGTCCGGCCGCATGCGCAGCGCGTTTCGCAGCAGGTCGCGGATGGTGACCTCGCCCTGCCCCTCGACGTTGGCCGGTCGCGCCTCGAGGCGCAGCCAGTGACGCTGGTCGAGCCGCAGCTCGGCCGCGTCCTCGATGGTGACGATGCGCTCCTCCTCGGGGATGAACCCCGAGAGCACGTTGAGAAGCGTCGTCTTGCCCGAGCCCGTGCCTCCGGTCACGAGCACGTTCAGGCGCGCACGCACGCAGCGGCCGACGAAGTCGCCCATCTCCTCGGACAGCGACCCCAGCCCGACCAGATCCTGCATCTCGAGCCGTCGCTGGGCGAACTTGCGGATCGTCATCGCCGGACCGTTCAGCGACAGCGGCGGGATGATGGCGTTCACGCGCGACCCGTCCGGCAAGGCGCGCATCGACCATCGCCGACGACTCGTCGACTCGCCGTCCGACCTGGGCCACGATCTTGTCCAGGATCCGGCGCAGGTGGGCCTCGCTCGCGAACTGCACGTCGGTCTGGAAGAGGCGGCCGCCGCGCTCGATGTAGATCTCGCGGTGGTTGTTGACCATGATCTCGCTCACGGTCTCGTCCTTGAGGAAGTGCGAGATCGGGCCGTACCCGGTCACCTCGTCGCCGATCTGGCGGGCGAGCAGCTCGCGATCCGACCGCGCGAGCGGCACCTCCTCGGCGGCGAGCGCCGCATCGACGATCTCGCGCAGCTGCCGTGCGAGCACGTCCTCGTCGGGCTCGTTTGCGAGCAGGCCGGTGCCGAGCGTCTCGATCACGACGCGGTGGACGCGCTCACGCACCTCGGCGAACTGATCGACCGCGGCGGCGCCGTTGGCACCGCCGGGGCCGGATGACAGACGTACGGTCAGCGACATCGGGCTCACGCCTCCTTGGCGTTCACGGGGATCACGGCGCTCGAGACGCGGTGCGCCAGTGCGGACAGCGCCTTGGCCGGGCCGGACTTGGGGTCGGAGACGACGATCGGGCGGGCGGCGTTCGTGCTGCGCGGGACGGCCCGGTCGGACGGGATGGCGGCGTCCGGAGCCGTCGGACGCACCTGGGTGATCTCGTGCGCGAGCAGGCCGACCTTCGAGCCGGCACGGTTGATCACCGACACGACGTGGTTGCGGGGGAACCCCATGAGGTCGAGGGTCTCGAGCCCGATGCGCATGTTCTTCAGGCCCGGCAGGTCGACGGAGCCGAGCACGATCGCGTGCTCCGCGCGGTCGATGGCGATGATCGTGGCGGTCGAGAACGCCGGCGGCGTGTCGACGACACGACGTCGAACTCGGCTGCTGCCACGTCGAGCACGGCGGTGACGATCTCCGGCGTGATCGCCTCGGCCTGATCCGGCCGCACCGGAGCCATGAGCACGTCCACGCCGTCGGCGGAGCGGGCGAGGAAGGCGCGCAGGCGCTCGCCGTCCAGATGACCGCGCGAGACGGCCAGGTCGTGGATCGTGCGCTCGGGCGTCAGCCCCAGCACGAGGCCGACGTCCCCGAACTCGAGAGTCGAGATCGATCAGCAGGGTGCGGCTCCCGGCCCGCGCGAGCGACGTCGCCAGGTTCGTCGCAACCGTTGTCTTGCCGACGCCCCCCTTCGGCCCGAGGACGACCACGAGCGGCGATCGCACCGCACCGGCCGTCTCGGCCGAGCGGGCCGTCGAGACGCGTGCGACCGCCTTGTGGACGGCCACCGCGACGACCGACCGCTCGGCCGGCAGGACCACGATCTCGTGGGCGCCCGCGGCGAGCGCCTCGCGATCGACCCGTTCGCGGGCCCGGGAAGCGCCACGACGACGCCCATGTCGGGCCGCGTGGCGCGGCTCTGTGCGAGCAGCTCGACGACGTCGGCCACGGTGGGCGTGAAGGCGAGGAGCACCTGCGAGTTGTCCCGCTCCGCCGCCATCAGCGCCTTGTCGAAGTCGGTCATGCCCGAGGCGACCAGGACGTCGCCGTCGCCGTTCGGCATCGCCCCGTCGAGGAGGCCGCCGGGGAAGCTCGGGTGTGCGGCGATGCTGAGCCGGGTGGCGCTCATCGGTTCGCCCCGGTCAGGCGCAGCACGTTGCCGCGCGCCTGGTTGACGCCGCGCAGGACGGCGTCGACATCGACGACGTCTGCGGGCAGGTTCTGCGCCGACCCGGACGGGCGGACGGTGAACCAGATCTGCCCCTTCTCCTGCGCGAACAGGACGCGGTTGACGTCGGCGGCGTCGATCGCCAGGGTGATCGTCGGCCCCTTCGTCGAATCGGACGCGCCGCTCGTGCCGCCGCTGGATGCCGACGGCGCCGTGAGGACGAGGGCGTCCTGCACGATCGTGCGCGTGAGCGAGATCGGCTGGCCGCCGGTCAACGGCAGCCCGTTCGGCCCGAGCGGGACGACGTCGAAGTTCGCGACGACGTCGACATGGTCGCCCGCCTGCACCTGGCCGATGAGGCCGGACGCGGCGTCGACCGGGAAGCCGATCGCGCGCTGGTCGGGCTTGAGCTTCACCGCGACGCTCGTGGTCTGCGAGCGCTGGAACTGGTTCGTGGTGAGCTGCTCGCCGGGGTACACGTCCGTCCGCGCGACGAGCCCCTTGAGCGCGTCCGGGTTGGTGATCGCACCATCGGCGAGCGAGGTGGCGGCGACGCTCGTGCGCCGGAACATGCCACCGTCGACCACCTGGTTTCCGGGCGTGAACTGGGCGATCGTCTGGGTGGCGACGAGCACGGTCACCTGGCCGTTCGCGTGCTTGACGCCGGCGTCGTAGTTGCGGACGTACACCAGAACGAGTGCGGCGGCGACCACCGCCAGCAGGCCGGCCAGGGCGACCGCTCCGATGCGGGACGATGTGAGACGGGTGATCACGGTGATACCTCCATGGGCCTACGGGGATTGGGGATCGCCCCACGGCATGAGCGCCACGCTCTCGAGGCACACGCCGGACGGGTCGTTGCAGGTTGTCGAGTAGTCGTTGATCAGGTTCGGCCGCGTCCAGAACACCCCGCGCACCTCACCCTGCTTGAGCGTCGAGCCCGCCTGGCCCGACCAGTCGGTGATGTAGAAGTTGCCGAAGCCGGTCACGTGCGTGGTGCACGTGCCGTTGCAGTTCGTGAACGTCAGTGCCGGCACGAGGATGAGGCTCATCCAGCGCGGGTCGCCGGGCGGCGGCGGGTTCGCAACCCCGGTCCAGTTGTCGGGTGCGCTGCCCACCCGGGCCGAAAGCCCGTTGTCCACCTGGCCGGCGAAGTTGCCGGTCTGGGTCTGCACGGGGTCGCCGATCGAGTACGGGGTGCAGGCGCCGAACTGCACCTCCTCGGCGGCGTTGGGCGTGCCGCCGGTGTCACCATGGCAGGCGCCGGAGCCGTTCGTGGTGTCCAGGTCGAGGCCCTGAAAGTTGCCGGAGTTGCCCGCGGCGCCGCCGCCGCCCAGCTTGAGCGTGATCGTCCGGCCCATCACGAGCACCTGGAAGGCGACGTTGAAGTTGACGAAGCGCCCGGCGGCGGTGGCGGGGAGCGCCGGGTCGATGTAGTGCCGGTCGGTCTGCACTTGCTGCAGCAGGTCGCCGTCGTCGCGGGCGTATGCGCTCTGCACCACCGCAGGCCCATACGTCGTCGACTTGTTTCCCTTCCCGGTCGGCACGCTCACGGACAGCTGGATCGCCTGGCCGGACGCGCTCTCGGTCGAGGCCGTCGTCCGGCTCGCCGGGAGCGTCCAGATCCCGTTCGCGGCCGTGCCCGAGAGCAGCGTCGCGTTCGCCGAGCTGCCGTTGTATGCGATCGCCACCGTTGCGTTCGACGGGACGTTGCGCAGGTGGGCGAGGATGTTGAACGACGCCGGCGACGAGGTCGACGAGTAGTACAGCGCCGGGTTTGTGGTCGGCGACATCACGACGTCCTGGACGAGGCAGGTGTTCCCGCCCGCGTCGGTGCACCCGGTGAGCGCCTTGTCGCTGCCGATGTAGCCCACGTTGTTCCACGTCGTCGTGGCGCCGCTCGTGTCGGTCTCGGAAACCGAGAACGTCGAGCCGCCCGCCGGAAGCCCGGTCACGTAGCCGCCGGAGCACCAGTACGGGTACCCCTCCGCCGTGGGGGCGTTGCAGCCGCTCTGGCCAAGCGGGATCTGCTGCCCGGTGCTGTCGATGACCACGCGCACGGTCGCCGGGCGCATGTCCTCGACGCCGAACGGGAGCAGGCCGTTCGTCCTCGTCAGATAGACGATCCGCGCCCGGGCGCTCGCATTGACGGTGGCGCTCGCGAGCCCGAACACGCCGCCGAACAGGTACGGCACCGACGACTCGGACGGCCGCACCGCCACCGAGTTGGCCGTGCCGCTTCCCGAGGTCGGCAGGAGCTCGCAGAAGCTCGTGTCGAGGTTCGCGCTCTTGATCAGGTTCGCGGCCGCGGTCAGGTCCGTGTTCTGGCGCGCGTACCGGTCCGCCGTCGCGCATGCGACCGCCGGGTTCGAGATCAGCTGCTGAGCCCCGGCGAGCGCGGCGGCGTCGGCGGCCGTCTGCAGCTGACGGCGGTGCGCGCGGAAGACCCCGGTGTCGATCGCGAGTGCGGCCATCCCGAGCAGGACGGTGATCGCGAGCGCGACGACCACGATCACGGCCCCCTGCTCTCGGTGCGCGCCCATCAGCAGTACCTGGTGGGAGCGCCCTCGAGGGTCAGCGTGGCGTTCGACGAGAGGTCGATCGTCCCGCCCAGCAGGCTGCCGATGATCGGCGTGACGAAGCTGTGGACGTAGGTGACGTGGGCGGTGATCTTGTCGCCGACGTTGTAGGTGGAGTTGCCGCTGTTCGGGTCGAGCGCGCACGTGAACGTGAGCGTGCTGCCGGCCGGCGCGTCGGAGAGCAGCGTCTTCCCCGACGCGTCGTTCACCGCCGCGAGCCGGGCCGCCTCCCGTGCATCCTGGACGACGGTGACCTTGTCGTACATCACGAGCCCGAACTCGATGATCCCGAACAGGAGCAGGAGCAACGGCATGAGCACGAGGGTGAACTCCACGATGCTCTGACCGCCCTCGTGGGCGACGGCTCGCCGCCCACGACGCGTGGATGCCGCCTCCGGGAGGGGCCGCGCGGACCCCTCCCCGGAGCCACCACGCGCTACATCGCGCCGATCACGTTCGTGAGCGTGCTCTTGATCGCATCGCTCAGCAGCCCGAGCGTGACGGCCACGGCGATTGTGATCACACCCAGCACGACGGCGTACTCGGCCATCGTCTGGCCCTCCTCCCGCTGCATGCGGGCGAGGATCCGGTAGGTCATCTCCATCATGTATCTCCCCTCCTTCCATCTGGTCGAGCGGTTCCGCCGGTTGTGCTCCGGCACGGACATCTGGCGTGGGCGGGGCGTTCATCGCGGCTCCACGAGGCGCAGGCGCCGGCCCGCGGCGAGCGCGACGAGATCGTCGACCGCAGTCGCCCCGACGGGCTCGACGAACACGACCGTCGCGCCGGTGCCGGCAAGACGTCGGGCGATCAGCGGGCGCACGAGCGACTCATCCAGGTACGTGAGGTCGACGAAGACGACATCGTGGGCCTCCTCGGCGGCGGCATCGAACGCGTCCCCCGGAAACGGCACGGAGCGCACCTGAGCAACCTCGGCCAGACGTGGCTCGAGCGCGCTCCGCATCAGCGGGGTCGGCGCGACGAGGAGGACCCGGCGACGCCGGCGGAACGTCTCAGGGCGGCGGCGGCGTGGATCCATGCCCCGAGCATCCACGGCTCGCGGCGATCCACACATCCCGCACCTGACCGATCTTTGCGGGGGATCTTTTCTCCCCCGGGGCCGCCCCTAGCCCTGGGCTGCGCGGAGCTCGCGGTAGCGAGCGGCCGCGGCGGAGCGGTTGGGCGCGTCGAGCTTGGTGAGGATGTTCGAGACGTGCGTCCGCACCGTCTCGAGCGAGATCGAGAGCTCGCTCGCCACCGCGCGGTTGGTCTTGCCCGTGGCGACGTGCTCGAGCACGTGCCACTCGCGGCGCGTGAGGCGTCTGTCGGAGGGCAGGAGCTCGTGGAGCGCCGGCCCGGCCTGGCTGCGGAAGCGCTCGACGAGCAGCGCGGTCACCGACCGCGACAGCGCGGTCTCGCCGCGGGCGGCGGCGCGGACGGCGCCCGCCCATGCCGACGCCGGAAGATCCTTGGTGAGGTAGCCGCTCGCCCCGGCCCGCAGGGCGGCGAAGACGAGGTCGGGTGCCGCATCGAGCCCGATCGCGATGACCGTACCCCCGGCGGCGACCGTCGCCGCGATCACGTCGAGCGCTCCGGTCGGCGCCGGCTGCAGCCCCATGTCGACGAGCACGACGGCCGGCCTGCAGCGTCTCACGAGTGAGGTGGCCGACGCAGCGTCGCTCGCGTCGGCGAACACCACGAGTTCATAGGCCTCGAGCGACCGGGCGATACCGACCCGCGAGATCTCGCTCGAATCGCACACGATCAGCGTGAGAGGGGGAGCCTTCGGGGTCGCTGCGGAGATCAGGTCACCTCGGGGACTGCGGCGGAGCGGCCGGCGCTCGAGTCGGGAGACTCGTTGACGTGAACCCCGAGGGCGTGCGATCCCTGCGCTTTCCGCTGCAACACTACCCATTTGGGTGGGAAAACTTGCCATATTTACACCATGGGAGTGACCCGGCGCAGCCGACACGGACGGCGGGCCGGCCCGGTACGATGGGTGAGATGCTCACAGACGGTGACGGCCGGGCCCACGTCCTCGAGTACCTCGGGCAGCGCGAGGCAAGCGGCGGGCTCGACCTGGTGTTCACAGTGGTGCCCGAGACGAGCGACCAGCGCTTCTGGCAGTGCGTGCAGGACGAGCTGGGACGGCGCGGGCTCGCAAACGCCGAGTGCTTCGGCGACGGCACGATGCACCAGATCACCCTCACGGTCGAGCCGTCGGCCTATGCCGGGTCGGTCGACGCGCTCGAAGGCGCGATCACCGACGCGAGCAAGGACTACCTCGAGCGCGTCCTGCCGGCATACCGGGCCGCCGTCGCCGAGGCGGCCGAGCGCAAGGCCCGCGCGGCGCGCGAGGCCGAGATGATCGACAACGCCCTGCGGTCGCGCTTCCCGGGCGGGGGCAGGGTCCCGGGAACTCCCGGGGACGCCTGACCGTCCCACCTCGGTGGAGCTCGCGCACCCGGACACCTCGCCGTACGCCACGGGCCGTCGCCGCATCGCAGCGGTCGCGCTGCTCTGTGTGCCGGCAGCAGCGGGCGCCCTCTGGCTGGTGTCGCGGTCTGCGCCCGACCCGTCGCACACGTCCGCGACGGCCGTCGCGATCACCGGCGACGTCGTCGTCAGCGGCGGCGCGACCTTCTCGACCGCGGCGTCCCCGTCACACCCGATCCGCTCCGCGCCGCTGCTCGTGCGCGGCCTCACCGGCTCGGGCCGGCGTCTCGTCCGCCACTTCGCCGCCGGCCGCGATGGGCGGTTCGCGCTCGTGCTCCCGCCGGGCACCTACACGTTCACCGCGGTGCTCTACCAGGGTGCGATCCCGCTCTCGCAGGAGCCCCACGCCACGGTGCGCATCCGTCCGGGAGGGCACCCGCACATCCGCATCACGCAGATCGTCCTTTAGATCAGCTGCTGGGAAGGGTCGTCGTGACCGTGAACGTCGACGTCACGGTCTGCGTGTGGATGACCGTCTGAGTGCGGAAGACCGTCGTCGGCACGGGCACGGGCTCCGTGCGCGTGCGCACCTGCGTCTGCGTCTGGGTCAGGTCGACCGTCTTGCGAGGCTGCTTGACGGTCTTGCCGTGCCGCGTGATGGTCTTCGCCGGCACGATCACCTTCACCGGCTTGCCCTTGAGCGTGACGACCTTGCCCTTGAGCGTGACGGTGGTGATCAGGCTGGCCGCGCTCGGGTCGGAGCCGAGCATGTTGCCGAAGTAGAGCCCGCCGCCGAACAGGAGCGCGATGACGGCGATGCCGGGCACGAGCATGTGCGCCGGGACGTCGAGCTCGGGCATGCGCAGCCAGGCGAGGCTCGGGATGACGAGCCACCGCGGCCGCGTCCACTCGCGGTCGCGCAGCCGGTCCATGTCGGGGCGGTGCAGCCGCCGCGGCCGCCGCGGGCGATCCCAGTCGCGATCGCGCAGGCGGTCGAGGTCGGGCATCCGCGGACGCCATCCGTCCGGGATCCTCACCGTCTCATGTCCGGCATCGGTGCTCGCTCAAAGCTTGCTCCTGCGCGTGGCGCCCACACGCGGCCCGGGCCTCCCTGGGTGGATGGCCCGCTGCCCGCAGGAATCCTACCGCGATCTCGTGGAGACCGGAACCCCTCCGGGCGCTATCCGGTCGCGGCCGGGTGGGGCGCGCCGCGCCGCCACGAGAACGTCTGCGTGAGCACGCGCGGCGTCGCGATGGTGCCGCCGAGCCCGAGCCCGGACTCAGCGAGCACCCGCACGCTCGTCCCCGGTGCCGTGAGGACGATCACCACGTCGTCGTCGCCCATGGCGATCTCGCGGCAGCACACATCGTCGCGGTCGAGCTCCGCCGGGATGCCGCGACCCAGGATCTCCTCGAGCTCGGCCCTGCGGCCGGTGCGGATACGGGCGGCGATCGCGACGGTGCGTACATGTGCCGAGTCGGCCGGCGCAGCTCCTCGCAGCGGCCCGGCGAGCGCGTCGGCCAGATCGTGCGCGGCGCCCCATCCCCCCATCAGGAGCTCGATGACGACCGGGCGCCCGTCGTGCACCGCGGAGAGCGAGGGCAGCGCGGAGCTCCGGCGCAGCTCCACGCGCTCGACGGCGCCGCCGACGAGCGCCAGGTGCTCCTCGGCGTGCTGCGTGCCGACCTCGCGGCCGACCAGCGTGAGCCCGTCACCGTCGACCGTCGCCGAGCCCACGAGCCGCGGGCCGGCCTCGCGCTGCCATGCGACCGGGTAGCTCACCGGCGACATGACGGCCCTCGTCGAACGATGCTCCAGGTTGGGGTGCGGGTGCCCATCAGCTCCTCCTTAGGATCGGCAATCGCGCCGCCGCCGCCATCGGTGCACGCGCTGATCCGGGCCGGGAAAACTACGGAACCGGCCGCCGGCGCGCGGCGGCTACGATCACCGCCGTGGAAACGTTCGCCGACCTGCGCCCGCACCTGGAGGGGCGTCTTGTCGACCTCGAGCCGCTGCGGGCCGACCACGAGGCGGGGCTGCGAGCCGCCGCGGCCGACGATCGCGTGTGGCGGTACATGCGCACCGTCGCCACGGAGCCCGCCGACTTCCACGAGTGGTTTGGCGAGGCCCTCGCCGCGGCCGACGCCGGCCTCGAGGCGCCGTTCTGCATCGTCCGCCGCAGCGACCACCGCGCCATCGGCAGCAGCCGCTATCTGGCGCTTCGGCCCGCAGACCGCGTCCTCGAGATCGGGTACAGCTGGGTGACGCCGGCGGCCTGGGGCAGCGGCGCGAACACCGACGCGAAGCTGCTCCTGCTCACGCACGCGTTCGAGCGGCTCGGCTGCCTGCGCGTCGAATTCAAGACCGACTCCCGCAACGAGCGCTCGCGGGCGGCGCTCGCCGCCCTCCCGGCGACCTTCGAGGGCGTCTTTCGCAAGCACATGCTGGTGCGAGGCGGCGAGCGGCGCGACTCGGCCTGGTACAGCGTGATCGACGACGACTGGCCCGATGTGAAGGCCGCGCTTGCGGCGCGGGTGGACGCGAAGGCGTGACCGAGCGCCGCCACCATTCGAGCAACACCGAGTTCGAGGCCCGGATCGGCTATGACCGGGCCGTACGGGTGGGCGACGTCGTGCACGTCTCGGGGACGCTCGGCATCGGGCCCGACGGGCGTCCGCCCGAGGGCGCGTACGCCCAGGCGGTCGCCTCCCTGCGCCGCATCCAGGCCGCGCTCGAGGCGCTCGATGCGTCCCTCGCCGACGTCGTGCGCACCCGCATGTACGTCGTCGACGTCGAGCGGCACCAGTTCGACGTCGGCCGGGCGCACGGCGAGTTCTTCGCAGACGTCCGCCCGGTCTCGACGATGATCGGGATCGCGGGCCTCGTCGGCCCCGAGTTCCTGGTCGAGATCGAGGTCGAGGCGATCGTCGCGTCGAGCCCGGCATAACCGCCTTGCTACACTTGCCGCCGGTCCCTGCCGCATTCGTCTAGGGGCCTAGGACGCCGCCCTCTCACGGCGGTAACACCGGTTCGAATCCGGTATGCGGTACCTCCCGAAGGGCCCGGAACTCCGGGCCTTTCGGTGTTACAGCGGCGCGAGCGCGACGGCGAGGAGGCCGCGGGGTAAGCACCCGGAACCCGCCGACATGGCAGGCTAGACTCGCGGGATCGTGCAGTCCGATACGAGCAGTGATGCATCGGCTCGTCGCGGCGCGGATGTGCGCACATTCCTGATCGCGGATGTGCGTGGCTACACGCCGTACACGCACCGGCACGGCGACGAGGCCGCGTCGAAGCTGGCCGCGCGGTTCGCGGACATCGCTCGCGGGGTGATTCCCGTATACGAGGGCGAGGTGCTGGAGCTGCGCGGCGACGAGGCATTGTGCGTGTTCTCGTCGGCGCGGCAGGCGCTGCGAGCGGCGGTAGAGCTGCAGCGCCGGTTCCGCGGTGGAACAGATCGCGCGGAGGCCCTGCCCGTGGGCGTCGGTATCGGGTTGGACGCGGGTGAGGCCGTGCCGACACAGGGCGGATACCGCGGCGGTGCGCTCAACCTGGCGGCGCGCTTGTGCTCGATCGCGGCGCCGGGCGAGATCCTCGCGAGCGACCATGCTGCGCACCTGGCGGGCCAGGTGGATGGCCTGCGGTTGGTGGATCGCCGTCCGGTGCGGTTGAAGGGGATGGAGAAGCCGGTCCGTTTCGTCGAGGTCGCGCCTGAAGAGGCATTACCGCCGGTTCCGGCGGTGCCTCGACCGGGAGGGCGGGCTTCGCAGTTTCGGTGGCGCGCAGGGGCGGTGGCGACCGCCTTGCTCCTCGTGGCGGGTGTCGCCGCGCTCGTGAGCTCGTCTCGTACGGCCTCGCAGGCGCCCACCTCCGTTCCGCTTCGGCACGATTCGGTCGCCGTGGTCAACCCACAGACCGGCCAGATCGTCGCCGACCCAGGAGTCAACCTCAAAGGCGATACGCCGCATATCGCAGCCGGCGAGGGAGCTGTCTGGACCTACAGCACGGACGCCGAGAGGCTGTACCGGCTCGACCCGCGGACCCTCAAGGTGGATCGGCTCGGCCTAGGCATAACCCCAACCGACATCGCGACAGGAAACGGCGACGTGTGGATCGCCGATGGATGGGATCAAGTGCTGAGGAGGATCGACGCCCGCTCACCGACCGTGTCGCACCAGATCTCGCTCCCGAGACACTCGACGACGCTGTATCAGAGTGGCGGCACCTCGATTGCTGTCGGCAGATCGCTCATCTGGGTTGCTCAGGCCAACTGTGTGTGCAACTCGCTCCTTGGCATCACCCCTGGCGGACTGAAGATCAGGGCTCGCCCTCCGGTCATCGGCGGGGGGCCAATCGCTGCCCGAGGTAACGCACTTTGGGTGCGGACGTCACTGTTTCCGCCGAGGATCACCGAGTTGCGCCCTGGACACGGCACCTACACGCTGTCTGGCCAGGGCGGATGTTGCCTTGCGCTGAGCGGAGGCTATGCCTGGTACGCGGCGGGGTTGAAGGTCTGGAAGATCGCCCCGTCGGTACCGCTCACAAACCCTGACACCATCCACCTCCCGGGCAATGCCGATGGCGTTGCAACAGGCGCCGGGAAGCTGTGGGTGGCCACCGACACCGCCGTCGTGCGGATCGATCCGCAGACAGATGCCCACGCCACGACCGTGCATCTACGCCTGCCGCCAAGCGGCATCGCGTACTACCACGGCAGGCTGTGGCTCACCATCCAGTGAGCATGCGCATCGCGGTGGGCAGTGCGACGCGTCTCACATGGCGGCAGGTCGACTACCCGCGCGCGACTGCAGCCGTTGCCAGGCGACGAGCGCGAGCGCCACGGCCCCGAGCACGGCGATGAGCACATGCCCGTTGCCGAACGCTCCGTTGACGACCGAGATCACGCCGAACAGGACAAGGAACGCGTCGCGCAGGTTGCGGCGATTCATGTGTCGCTCGTCTCCCGCCTCTGAAAGGGTCTTTCGCCCGGGAGGAAGGAGAAGCGGTTGACGACCCAGCGGACGTTCGCGCGCTTCGACCCTACCACGCTGGATCAGTGCCCGCGCACCGCCGTGGCGCCGATCCGCACCGGCACCGAGTAGTCGGCGGCGAACGACTCCGGCGTCCACCCGTTGCCCGCGATCAGCCCGGCGTACTTCTCGACGTAGGCGGGCACCAGGTGTGCGGGCGGGTCGTCGCTTCGCTGCGCCCTGCCGGAGACGGTGATCACGTCGCTGCCGCGGCCGTCGTCGTTCAGATGCAGCGCCACCCGCGGGTTCGCGGCGATGTTGCGCAGCTTGGGCGTGTCCGGGCGGCTGTAGACCAGGAACGAGTCACCGTCGAGCAGGAACCAGACCGGGACCGGCTGCGGCGCGCCGGCCCCGTTCACGGTCACCAGCCAGCCGATGAGATCACGTGCGAGACGGCGCGCAGCGCGTGCTCCGAACGCAGTCGCCGGGTCGAGCGGGAGCGCCATCCGCCCATGGTAGCCAGCGCCGCGCCCGAGCCCCGCGGTCGCACGGCGCCGTCGTAGTCGGCCCCGTACCAGCCGCCGGAGAGGCGGTTCACCGAGACGACCGTCCCGGTGTGCGGCGCGTGGATGAACCGGCCGCCGCCGATGTAGATGCCGACGTGGCCGAGACCGGCGAAGAACACCAGGTCGCCGGGGCGCAGGTCGCGCCGCGGCACGCGCGGCCCGGACGTCCACTGCGCGTAGCTCGAGTGCGCGAGATGGATCCCGAGCTTGCCGTAGACGTAGCTCGTGAACCCGGAGCAGTCGAACCCGGCCGGGGTGCTGCCGCTCCAGACGTACGGCGCGCCCCGCAGGCGCATCGCGTCGCGCACGGCGGCGGCGGCGATTGTGTTGGCGGCGATCGGGGTACGACCGACGTGCGGCGCAACGTCGATGGCGGTGGCCCGAGCGGTCGCCGGAAGTGACAAGAGCAACATGATTGCAATGACAAGTGAGCGTCTCATTGGGGGCCAACCTAGCGGCACCCACCTGCATGAGCAACCCATGCCAACAGAACTCTTACTCCTTGGGGGACCCGCAGTCCCCACAACGCGGTAGCAGCGGCTAAGGTGCCTGAGGTATGCCGATCCGTACACCCCCGCACGAGGTGAGCGGGACACCTACGGACGCGGAGCTCGGCGACACCGCGGTCGTGTCGCCGCCGTCGCCCGAGCGGCGCCTGCGGGCGCGCGACTCCGGCGGCGTGCTCCTCCGCGCCGCCCGGCGCGCGCGCGACGACCACGCCACGAACCTGGCCCAGGCGGTCGCATTCAACCTGTTCCTGAGCATCCCGGCCGCCGCCCTCGTCGCCGTCGGCGTGTTCGCGAGCGTGGCCACCGAGAACACCGCCGGGCACCTGCTGAAGCACCTGGACACGATCCTGCCGGCGAGCGTCATCGCCCTCCTCAACAAGAGCCTGACGCAGGTCGCGCACCACCACGCGGGCGGGACGGCCATGATCGTCGTGGGCGCCCTGGTCGCAATCTGGTCGCTGACCGGCGCGATGAAGACGCTCATGTGGGCGCTCAACATCGCGTTTGACCGCACCGAGCGGCGCAGCTTCGTACGCACCAGGCTGGCCGCGATCGCGATGCTCGTCTGCGTGCTCCTCGCGTTCCTGCTCGCGTTCGGCCTGCTCGTCCTGGGACCGCAGGCGAGCGGCTGGGTGGGATCGGCGCTCAACCAGCGTACGGCCGTTTCGTGGGTGTGGTGGGTGGCGGAGTGGCCGGTGCTCGTGGCGGCGCTCCTGATCGCATTCGCCGGCATCTACCGGTTCGGACCCGACCTCGACCGCCCGAGGTGGCGCCTGGTGACGCCCGGCGCCGTCACCGCGCTCGTGGTGTGGCTGGCCGCCTCGGGCGGCTTTGCCTGGTACGTCTCGAACTTCGGCTCCTACAACAAGACGTGGGGCTCGCTCGCCACCGTCATCGTGATGCTGACCTGGCTCTGGCTCTCGAGCCTCGCGCTGCTCGTCGGCGCCGCGATCGACGCCGAGCTCGACCGCACGCGCACGCGGACCTGAGACGGCGTCAGGGCCGCGGCGCGCCCGCCGCCGCGCGTGCCTGCGCCTCCGTCTCGTGGGAGCTCGCCCGCCAGACCATCCCGTCGCGCAGCGCCACCATCCACACCACCTGGTAGTCGCGCATGCCACGGGCGGGCTCGGTGAGCTGCATCCGCCCGAACGCGAGCCACACCGCCGGCGCCGCCTCCTGCACGCGATGCAGATACGCGCGATACGACCCGGCGGTGCGCCGGTACCAGCGCAGCACCGACTCGCGGCCGTGCAGCCGCAAGGCGGACTCGACGAACGCCGAGAGCCGTACCTCGATGTCCGGATGCAGGACGGGTCCGAGCCGGGCGACGTCGCCCTCGACGAAGGCGCGGATCACCGGCCCGGCGTCGCCGGGATCGTCGCCGCCTGGTGCCGTGCGCTCGCCGTCCGCCAAAGCCCGGCGACGATAGCGACCGGCACGCGGGCCAGTCAAGCCTCCGCGCTAGAGCGAGCTGATGACGTTCGAGAGCGTGTTCGAGATGGCCGTGCTGAGCAGGCCGAGCGTGATCACCACCGCGATGGTGATGACGCCCAGGACGACGGCGTACTCCGCCATGGTCTGGCCGGACTCGTCCGACGATCCGAGGTGCAGGAGGCGCTCGATCATGGTGACCCTTTCAGGGTTTCGGGGAGTACCGCTTCCGCGTGGTGTATCGGTATCCGCTGCAACGCCGATATCACCCGCCCGGGTGCGCCGGCCTACCGCAGGGCGTCCTCCTTCGGGGGCATCCTCAAGTCACCCTTTCGAGATGCCGATACGCCGCCGAGATGACGTCGGACCCCCGCACGACCCGCATCCTCGAGCTGGTCGCCGAGTACGCGCGCGAGCGCCATGCGCCGCAGCCGTTCGACCCGTCGGCGCCGCGGGTGCCGTGTTCGGGCCGCGTCTTCGGCGCCGAGGAGGTGGTCGAGCTCGTCCGCTCGAGCCTCGACTTCTGGCTCACGCACGGGCCCGAGGCGGCCGCGTTCGAGCGCCGCCTGCGCGCGGTCACGGGTCACCGCCACGCCCTGCTCGTCAACTCCGGCTCCTCGGCCAACCTGCTCGCGCTCACGGCGCTGACGTCGCCGCGTCTGCGCGACCGCCGCCTCGTCCCGGGAGACGAGGTGATCACGGTCGCGGCGGGCTTCCCGACCACCGTGAACCCGATCATCCAGAACGGCCTCGTGCCCGTGTTCGTCGACGTGACGCTGCCGGAGTACAACATCGACGTGACCCGGCTCGAGGCGGCCCGGAGCGACCGCACGCGGGCGGTCATGGTCGCCCACACGCTCGGAAACCCGTTCGACCTCGACGCCGTCGCGGCGTTCTGCCGGCGCCACGGCCTGTGGCTCGTCGAGGACTGCTGCGACGCGCTCGGCTCGACCTGGCACGGCCGCAGCGTCGGCACGTTCGGCGACCTCGCGACGCTCTCGTTCTACCCCGCCCACCAGATCACGCTCGGCGAGGGCGGCGCCGTCCTCACCGACCGGCCGCTGCTGAAGAAGGTCGTCGAGTCGTTCCGCGACTGGGGCCGCGACTGCTGGTGCGAGCCCGGCGCCGAGAACACCTGCGGGCAGCGGTTCTCGTGCCAGCACGGCTCCCTGCCGTTCGGCGCCGACCACAAGTACGTCTACTCGCACCTCGGCTACAACCTGAAGGCGACCGACATGCAGGCCGCGATCGGCCTCGCCCAGCTCGACCGGCTCGAGTCGTTCGTCGCCGCGCGGCGCGCGAACCACGCCTTCCTGCGCGAGGCGCTCGCCCCCCACGCCGACGTCCTCGTGCTGCCCGAGCCGACGCCGGGCGCGGAGCCGTGCTGGTTCGGGTTCACGGTCACCGTGCGCCCCGACGCCGGCTTCACCCGCCGCGACCTCGTCACGTACCTGCACGCCCGCGGCATCGACTCGCGCCAGCTGATGGGCGGAAACCTGCTCCGCCAGCCCGCCTACGCAGGCGTCGCCCACCGCGTCGCAGGCGGCCTCGAGACGACCGACCTCGTCGCCGAGCGCTCGTTCTGGGTCGGCTGCTACCCCGGCCTCGACCGGGCCGCGCTCGAGTACGTCGCCGAAACGTTCGCGGCGTTCCGCGCCGGCTCCGCCGCCCGCGCCGCCTGATCGGTACGGCCGGGGCGCGACCCGGCTACGCCGCCTGGCCGAGGGCCGGGGCCGACGACACGGCACGGCGGATCTGCTCGCCGATGCGGGCCACCTGGTCGCGGCGCAGGCGCACGCCGCTCGGGAGATTGATGCCGCGATCGCCGATCAGGCGCGCCACCGGCGCCGCCACCGCGCGGCGCTCGTCCCAGATCGGATAGGTGCTGATGAGCGGGAACGTCGGGCGGGTGTCGATGCCGGCGGCGGCGAGCGCAGCGCGCATGCCGTCGCGGTCGATCCCGCACGCCGGGTCGACCAGGATGCTCGTCATCCAGTAGATGCTGCGCGCCCACTCGGCCTCGTGGTTGAGCGTGATGCCGGGGACGCCGTCGAGCTCCTCGGCGTACCAGGCGAAGATCTCGCGCTTGGCCTCGATCAGGTGGTCGACGCGCTCGAGCTGGCCGAGGCCGATCGCGGCGGCGACGTTCGGACAGCTTGTACTTGAGGCCGTGCGCGTCGATCCAGAAGCCCCGCGAGCGCTCGACGCCCGAGATCCCAGGCCTTGTAGGCGCGTGCGTACACGTCGGGGTCGTTCGTGACCAGCATCCCGCCCTCGCCGGTGACGAGCAGCTTCGCGCCCTGGAAGCTGAACGCGCCGGCGGTGCCGAGCGCGCCGACGCGGCGGCCGCGCAGCTCGGCGCCGATCGCCGGCGCGGCATCCTCGATCAGCGGCAGGCCGTGGCGGTCGGCGATCGCGCGGATCGCGTCCATGTCGGCCGGATGGCCGTACAGGTGCACCGGCACGATCGCCTTCGTGCGCTCGCGTGATCGCGGACTCGCACCGAGGCGGCGTCGAGGCACCAGCTGCACGGGCTCGACGTCGGCGAACACCGGGCGTCGCGCCGGCGTAGGAGACGGCCTTGGCGGTCGCGACCCAGGTCAGCTCGGGCACGATCACCTCGTCGCCCGGGCCGAGGCCGAGCGCGACCATCGCCAGGTGCAGCGCGCCGGTGCAGCTCGACGTCGCGATGGCGTGCTCGGCGCCGACGTACTCGGCGAACTCGCGCTCGAGCCGGGTGATGTAGCCGCTCCAGCGCCGGTTCCAGCCGTGCCGGGCGGCGTCGGTCGCGTAGCCGACCTCGCGCGGCGAGATCGACGGGCCGGCGGTCAGGATCGGCTCGTCGCTCGACCGCGCGGCCGGGAGCCATTCCATGTGGAGGAACCAGCGCGTCGGGCTGGTCGTGCCCATCCGCCGGGACGTAGCGCGACGCGCCTCGCCGTCGACCTCGCGCCGCAGCGGCGCGCGGACGCCGTCGCGGAACCCGAGCCGGCGGTAGAAGCCGATCGCGTGCTCGTTGTCGGCGAACACGTGCAGATGGATGCGCGCCGGGCGGAAGCAGTCCTCGGCCCAGGCCAGCGAGCCCCTCGAGCGCGGCGCCCATCAGGCCGGGCTGCGACGGCCCTCTCTCCGCGCACGACGTTGTCGACCTCGAGCGAACGGTCGCCGCTCGACGCCGATGCGAAGCCGAGATGGCCGACGGTGTGGCCGAAGCGGTCGACACGAGGAACAGGATCCGGTCGGGCGACGTCGAGGAGGCCGCGCCGCAGCCAGGTCGCCGTCCCGGCATGCGTGACCGGGAACTGGGTCGGGAAGGCGAAGGCGTTCTCGCTCGCGCCAGCGGGCGAGCGTGGCGATCAGCGCGTTCGTCCTCGGCGTGCAGCTCGCAGACCGGCACGAGCATGCCCGGCGCCGGCGGCGAGCGGGATCGAGCGGGCGACGCAGCTCCTCGAGCGTCGCCGTGGCCTTCAGGAACGCGAACTCGTCGGCGCACGGCGGCGCGGAAGACGCTCGCGCGGCGGCTCACGTCGTCGCGCATGCCGGCCTCCTTCGAGCAGGTCGCGGACGGTCGCGGCGACGGCGGCGGCGGATGAGCGCCGTAGTGGCCGACCAGATGGTCGCGCGAGCCGACCGCGTGCGCGAACGTGTCGGGGAGGCCGACGCGGCGCAGCACGGCGCCGATGCCCGCCTCGGCGAGCGCCTCGGCGGCGGCCGTGCCGAAGCCGCCGACGATCGTGTGCTCCTCGACGGTGACGACGGCGCCGGTGCGCGCCGCGGCCGCGACCAGCGCGGCGGCGTCGAACGGCTTGACGGTGCCGAAGTGGAGCAGCGTCGCGTCGATCCCATCGGCCGGCGAGCAGGTCGGCGGCGGCGGTCGCCTCGCGCAGCGCGGTGCCGGTGGCGGCGATGGTGACGTCGCCGCCGCGCCGCAGCTCGAGCGCGCAGCCGATCGCGAAGGGGGCGTCCGCGGGGAGCAGCGACGGCTCGCCGTTCTTGCCCAGGCGCAGGTAGACCGGGCCGTCGTGCGCGCCGGCGGCGCGCACCGCGCGCCCGGCCTCGGCGGGGTCGCCCGGGGCGAGCACGGTCATGCCCGGGAGCACGCGCATCAGCGCGAGGTCCTCGATGGCGTGGTGGGTCGGGCCGAGCGTCCCGTAGGAGACGCCGCTGCCGACGCCGACGAGCTTCACGTTGGCCTCGGCGCAGGCGACGTCGACGCGCACCTGGTCGTGCGGCCGCGACGTGATGAACGGGGCGATCGAGTAGGCGAACGGCACCTTGCCCGCGTAGGCCAGCCCGGCCGCGACGCCGACGAGGGTCTGCTCGGCGATGCCGACGTTCAGGTAGCGCCCGGGCGCGACGGCCTCGAACGGCTCGAACAGGCCGACTCCGAGGTCGCCGGTGAGCGCCCACACGCGCTCGTCGGCGGCGCCGAGCTCGGTGAGCGCGCGGAAGAACGCGTCCCTCATGCCGCCGCCTGCCGCTCGTCGAGGCCGGCGAAGAGGAGGTCGCGCTCGTGCGGCCGGAACGATCGGTAGTGCGACATGAACTCGCCCTCGAGCAAGGGGACGCCGTAGCCCTTGACCGTGTGCGCGACGACCACCCGCGGCCGCAGGCAGCCGCCGCGCGAGCCGCTGCTCGAGCGCCGCGTGGTCGTGGCCGTCGACCTCGTCGACCGCCCAGCCGAAGGCGCGAACCTGTCGGCGAGCGGCTCCAGCGAGCACACGTCGCTGCACCGCGCCCGAGGCCCTGGAACCCGTTCGCGTCGACGATCAGGGCGAGGTCGCGGAGCCGAGATGGCCGGCGAGCGCGACTGCCTCCCAGACCGAGCCCTCGTTCAGCTCGCCGTCGCCGACCAGGCAGTACGTGCGCCGGTCGCGCTCGTCGCTGCGGTCGGCGAGCGCGTAGCCGAGGGCGACGGCGACGCCGTGGCCGAGCGAGCCGGCGGTGACCTCGACGCCGGGGACGTGGCGCTCCGGATGGCCGGCGAACGTCCCGCCGTCGCTGCAGTAGCCGGCGATCACCTCGCGCTCGTCGAGCACGCCGGTGCGGGCGAGCACGGCGTAGAGCGCCGAGGCGGCGTGGCCCTTGCTGAGCAGGAAGCGGTCGCCGGCCTCCGCGCGCAGCGTGCGGAAGTAGAGCACCGTGCAGGATGTCGACGATCGAGAGCGAGCTGCCGATGTGGCAGGTGCCCGCGGCCAGGGCGGCCTCGAGCACGATCCGGCGCACGGCGTCGGCCTCGGCCCGCAGGTCGGCGCTCACGCGGCCGCCTCGAGGTCGCCGCGGCGGCGGCGCGGGACGGCGCGATGCGCCCCGGCGGTCGTCCCAGATCCGCCACGGCGCCCGGCCGGCGTCCCACAGGCCGCGCAGGAGCTCGACGTCGCGCACCGTGTCGGCGCACTGCCAGAAGCCGTCGTGCTCGTAGACCATCAGCTCGCCGTCGCGGGCGAGCCCCTCGAGCGGCTCGCGCTCGAGCACGCAGCCGGCGTCGAACGACGAGCCGGTCGAGCACCGTGCGGTCGAAGACGAAGAAGCCGCCCGAGACGAGCCCCGACCCGCCGGCCGGCTTCTCGGCGAAGCGGTGCCACGCGGGCGCTCGTCGTGCACGAGCTCGCCGAAGCGCGACGGCGGGTGCACGCCGGTCACCGTCGCGAGCTTGCCGTGGGAGCGGTGGAACGCGAGCAGCTGCGGCGACGTCGACGTCGGCCAGGCCGTCGCCGTAGGTGCAGAGGAACAGGTCGCCGGCCAGGTGGTGGGCGACCGCGCTTCACGCGGGCGCCGGTCATCGAGTCGTCGCCGGTGTCGACGAGCGTGACGTTCCAGTCCTCGCTCTCGGACGAGTGGTACTCGACGTCGCCGCTGCGCAGGTTGACGCTCACGTCGGCGGCCAGGCTGCGGTACTCCAGGAAGTACTGCTTGATCATCGCGCCGCGGTAGCCGAGGCAGCAGACGAAGTCGGTGAGCCCGGCGGCGGCGTAGATCTTCATGATGTGCCAGAGCAGCGGGCGGCCGCCGACCTCGACCATCGGCTTGGGCCGGTACTCGGTCTCCTCGCGCATGCGCGTACCCTGGCCACCGCACAGGATGACGACCTTGGCGTTCGATGAGGGGGGCATCGTAGGTCCCTCAATCGGTGCCGCGGGCGCGAAGCTTTAGCCGCGCGGGCGGGCGCTCAAGTTCACCTCCGGGATCGCCGATGGGGCTCGCATGAGCGCTCCCCCCGCGCGCATGCCCGCATCCCCCGACGGCTCCTTCTGGAGCGAGCGGCCCGTCCTCGTCACGGGAGCCACCGGCCTGCTCGGATCGTGGCTCTGCGAGGCGCTCGTCGCGCGCGGAGCCGAGGTCGTCGCGCTCGTCCGCGACCTCGTGCCCCAGAGCCGGTTCTTCACCGGCGCCTGCGGGAGCCGGTGCACGACCGTCTTCGGCGACCTGCGCGACGGCCGCCTGATCGAGCGCGTCCTGGCCGAGTACGAGATCGACGCCGTGTTCCACCTCGGCGCGCAGACGATCGTCGAGCACGCCCTGCGCGACCCGGCGAACACGATGCGCTCGAACGTCGAGGGCACGTGGGAGGTGCTCGACGCCTGCCGGCGCAGCGGCCGCCCGGCGCGGATCGTCGTCGCCTCGTCGGACAAGGCGTACGGCACGCCAGCCCGACCTGCCCTACCAGGAGCACCACCCGCTGCGCGGCCGGCATCCGTACGACGTCTCCAAGAGCTGCGCCGACCTGATCGCCCAGAGCTACGCCGCCACGTTCGGCCTGCCGATCGCGATCACGCGCTGCGGCAACCTGTACGGCGGCGGCGACCTGAACTACAGCCGCCTCGTCCCCGGCACGATCCGCTCGGCCCTGCAGGGGCAGCGGCCGGTGCTGCGCAGCGACGGCACGCTGATCCGCGACTACCTCTACGTCGAGGACGCCGCCCTGGCCTACATCGCCCTCGCCGAGCGCGCCCACGAGCCCGGGATCGCGGGCGAGGCCTGGAACTACTCGAACGAGCTGCAGCTGACGGCGACCGCGATGACGCTGCGCGTGCTCGCGGCCTGCGGCCGCACCGACCTCGAGCCCGACATCCGCGGCGAGGCGGTGCACGAGATCGCCCACCAGTACCTGTCGGCCGCAGAAGGCGCGCGAGCGGCTCGGCTGGACCCCGGCGTACGGCCTCGACGAGGGCCTGCGGCGCACGGTCGCGTGGTATCGCGGCCACCTCGGCGGCAGCGACCGGCTGGCCGCATGAGCCGCCCGCTGCTTGCGATCTGCATCCCGACGTACAACCGGGCGGCGGCGCTCGGGCGGCTGCTGGATCGGCTGCAGCGACGAGCTCGACGGCTCGGCCGACGTCGTCGTGCTCGTCTCCGACAACGCGTCCCCGGACGAAACGCCGGACCTGCTGGAGCGGATGGCGGCGGGCGATGCCGTCCCTGCGGTGGCACCGGCAGGAGACGAACGTCGGCGTGATCGCAAACCACCGCTGGCTGGTCGCGAACGCGCCGGACTGCGACTACCTGTGGCTCATGGGCGACGACGACGAGCCCGAGCCGGGCGCGATCGCCTACATCCTCGAGCTCCTGCGGACGCACCGGCCGGCGTGGCTGCACCTGCCGCACCGGTTCATCCACCCGGACGGGCGCGTGAAGGTCGAGTCGCGCCGTCCCGAGGCGCCCGAGGTGCACGCCGATCCCGGCCGCATGTGGGTCGCGCAGACGCACTGGCTGACGTTCCTCTCGGCGTCGATCGTCCGCCGCGACGGCTGCGCGCGGTCGAGGCCGAGTCCGCGAGCGAGAACATGTACTTCCCGATGATCTGGTACGTCCAGGCGTCGCTCGACGGGCCGTGCGTCGTCGCCGACCGCCTGCTCGTGTGGGGCTCCACCGACATCTCCTGGGGCGCGCGGATGGCCGAGACGATGACCCACCACTTCGTCGGGCTCTACGACGAGGCGTTCGCGGCGCCTCGTCACGCCCGAGGAGTTCGGCCGCAGCATGGACACGCACTACACCGGCGACCACTACTGGTGCTTCAAGGAGGCGGGCGTCGAGTTCCTGATCGAGACGGTGCGCCGGTTCCCGCACAGCCGCGTGCTGCGCCGGTACCTGTGGTCGCTCGGCCGCGAGCTGCGCGACCCGCGGTGCATCGCAGAGGTGGCCGCCGCGTCCGCGGCCGCCGGCGACGACGCGGCCGCGCAGGCGCTCATCGAGCAGGGCGAGGCGGCGTTCGGGCAGGGCGACGCCGCGGCCGCCGCGCAGCTCTTCACCCGCGCGCTCGAGGAGGTCACCGGCCACAGCCGAGGCCTGGAACGACCTCGCGGTCGCGCTGCACGCGCTAGGCTCGCCCGAGGCGCGCGTCGGCGATCGCCACCGCCGTCGAGCTCGATCCGGCCGACGAGAACGCCTGGCAGAACCACGTCGCGATCATGGCCGCAGCGGCATGAGGGCCGCGATCCTGATCGTCGCGCGGGACAACCCGGCCGCCCTCTGGGCGCAGATCGAGGCCCTCGTCGCCTGCGATCTGGCCGAGGACGTCGAGGTCGTCGTCGTCGACGACGCCTCGGGCGCCGAGACCCGGGCGCTGCTCGCCCGCCTCGAGGGCGACGTCACCATCCATCGCAGCGATCGCCCGGTCGGACGCCGCGCCGCGCTCGCCGCGGCGGCGCAGGCGGCGTCGGCCGAGGTCTGCATCGCCCTCTGCGAACATCGCCCGCCCGCTGCCCGGGTTCGTCGACCCGCTCGTCGCCGCGATCGCCGCCGGCGCCGGCCTGGCGGCGCCCGTGATCGAGACGGGCGCCGGCGACGTGCACGGCTACCGGATCGCGGAGGACGGCAGCCTGTGGCCGCTGCGCTCCGGCGACGGCCGCGCCCGACGCGCTCGCGCTCGACTGCCTGGCCGCCGCCCGCCGGCTTCTGGATCGAGCGCCAGCCGCTGTACACCGCGCGCGAGGGCCACTACGAGACGCTGGTCGCCCAGGCGGCGCCCGGGCCGCTCGTCATCGCCGCCGCGGCCCGCGTCCGCCGGGCGTCGCAGGGGCCGGCGGCGAGCGTCATCATCTGCACGCGCGACCGGCCGGACGAGGTCGGGCCGTGCGTCGAGGCGTGCATCGCTCACGGCGTGCTCGCCGACGGCGGCGAGATCGTGGTCGTCGACAACGGCAAGGAGCCGCTCGCGGCCCGCCTGCCCGACGGGGTGCGCGTCGTGCGCGAGGCCGTGCCGGGGCTCTCGCGGGCGCGCAACACCGGCGCCGCGGCCGCGCGCAACGACGTGCTCGCCTATCTCGACGACGACGCCCGCCCCGCGCCGGGCTGGATCGAGAGCCTGCGCGACGGCTTCTGCGACCCCCGCGTCGCGGTCGCCGGCGGCCCGATCCAGGGGCTGTGGCCCGCCGAGCGCCCCGCCGGCTGGCCGCCAACCGGCATGGAGTCGTTCTTCAGCGTCCTTTCACTCGGCGACGCCGATCAGGACTTCCCCGGCCGGGCCGAGGTGTACGGCGCCAACTGGGCCATCCGCCGCGCCGCGTTCGACGCCGTGGGCGGGTTCGACGCCGGCTTCGGCACGGGCGAGGGCGGCGCGCTCGGCGGCGACGAGTTCATGGCCGCCACCAACGTGCACCGGCTCGGGCTCGGCGTCGGCCGCTACCTGGCCGCGGCCGCCGTCGGCCACCGCATCGAGCACCACCGTATCGACGAGAGCTACATCGTCCTGCGCGCGTTCCACAACGGGCTCGAGACCGTCGGCTACGAGCGGGCAGGGCTCGCCCGACTCAATTGGCATCCATGCGAATTGCCAATTGGGTGAGCGCGGCCACCCCCGATCCCGACCCCGGCCGCTCGCCGCCCTCGTCGCCGCACCGAGTCCCGCTCGAACGACGCGTCCGCCAGGCGGTCGACCTGGGCATGCGCACCGCCCGCGAGGCGCCCGGATCCGCGGCCGCGCGCGGGCATCGTGACGCGCCGCCCGCCGAGCCATCGCCCGCACGCCGAGCGGCCCGCAGGGCGAGCGCGAGTCGGTGCTCTTCTTCTATCCCGACATGCCCGAGCCGAGCCGCAGCGCCGGCCACACGCGCGCGGCCGAGATCGCACTCGCCCTGCGCCGGCTCGGCTACCGCACGACGCTCATGTGCGAGACCGTCCGCGGGCTACGAGGCCGCGGCCGCGCGGTTCGCGGGCGACGGCATCGAGGTGGCCGCCGCCGACCGCGGCGACGACCTGGACGCGCTCCTGCGGCGCGGGTTCGACGCCGCCATCGTCTCGTTCCACACGCTCGCGGGGCGGGCCGTCCCGGCCCTGCGCGCCGTCTCGCCGCGCACCCGGATCGCGGTCGACTCGGTCGACGTGCACTTCCTGCGCATGCGCCGCGCCGCCGAGCTCGCCGGCGACCAGGTCGGCCTCGCCCGCGCCGAGCGCGAGCGCGCCCAGGAGCTCGCCGTCTATGCCGCCGCCGACGTCGTCCTGGCCGTGACCGAGGACGAGCGCGCGCTGCTCGCCGGCCTCCTGCCCGGCATGGACGTGCAGGTGCTCGGAAACGTGCACCGCCTCGCCGAGAGCGGTCGCGCCGCTCGCCGGCCGCCGCGGCGCCCTCTTCGTCGGCAGCTATGGACACGCGCCGAACGCCGACGCGGTGCGGTGGCTCTGCGCCGAGGTCATGCCGCTCCTGCAGGCCGCGGAGTATCCCGGCCCCGTCGTCGTCGCCGGCTCGGGCATGCCGGACGACCTGGCGCGGCTCGCCGCCGCCGCGGGCGCCGACCCGCGCGGCTTCCTGCCGTCGGTGCAGGACGAGCTCGGGCGCGCGCCGGATCTCGATCGCGCCGCTGCGCTTCGGCGCGGGCCTCAAGGGCAAGGTCGGCGAGTCGCTCGCAGCCGGCGTGCCGGTGGTCGCCACCACGATCGCCGCCGAGGGCTTCGACCGGCCCGAGCGCGGCATGCTGATCGCGGACTCCGCCGCCGGCTTCGCCGAGGCGATCCTGCGGCTCGACCGCGACGACGCGCTCTGGGCGCGCCTGTCGCAGGGCGGCCGCGAGCTGGTCTCGGCGACGCTCGGCACTGCCGCGTGCGAGGCCGCGCTCGAGCGCATCCTGGCGAGCCTCGTCGCGCGCAGGGCGGCGTGAGCGCACCTCGCGTCACCCTCGCGATCGCCGCCTACAACGGCGAGCGCTTCCTGGCCGAGGCGATCGAGAGCTGCCTGGCCCAGGACTACGCCGACTTCGAGCTCCTGATCGTCGACGACGCCTCGACCGACTCGACGCCCGCCGTGATCGCCCGGTACGCCTCCGACCCGCGCGTGCGCGTCGTCACCCACGCCGAGAACCGCGGCATCGCCGCCGCCTACAACTCGATCGTCGAGCACGCCCGCGGCGAGCTGATCGCCCGGCTCGGCCACGACGACGTCGCGCTGCCCGACCGCCTCAGCCGCCAGGTGGCCATCTTCGACGCCCATCCCGACACGGCGGTCGTGCACGGCGACGCCGTGACGATCGACGCGTCCGGGCGCGCCGTCGGCGAGTGGCGCTCCGGCGAGTTCGACCAGGCCGCGCTCGTGCAGACGCTCGTGCGCCGCCACAACTACCTGGTCGACCCGACCACGATGATCCACCGGCGCGTGTACGAGCAGGTCGGCGGCTACGACGCCGCCTACCCGATGTGCAACGACTTCGACCTGTGGCTGCGGGCGGCGCCGCGGTTCCGCTTCCGCCACTGCGACGGCGGCCCGCTCATCCGCTACCGCCGCCACGGCGCGAACTTCTCCGACGAGTCGGCGCGCGCCCGCGAGATCGACGAGGTCACGCGCGCCCTCGAGGCCGCGATCGAGCGCGAGGACTGGGCCGTGCTCGCGCCCGAGGCGGCGACGCGCGAGGGCGCGCTCGTGCTGCTCGCGGACGCGCTCGAGCGGCGCGCGCTGCCCCTGCCCGAGCTGGCCGCCCGCCTGCGCGAGCGCGGCCTGCGCGGCCGCCGCCGGATCGTGATGACGTCGTTCGGCTTCAACGACTCCGGCGGCGGCACCATCGTGCCGCGCTACGTGTCCAAGGAGCTCGCCCGGCGCGGCTACGACGTGACCGTCTTCCACGCCGGCGTCGGCCGGGTCGAGCCGGCGGAGCCCTACGCGGTGCGCGAGTGGTGGAGGACGGCGTCCGGCTCGTCGGCGTGTACAACCGCCCGCACGGCCTGCTCGACCTGGGCCATCCCGACCGCGAGCTCGACGACCCGCCGATCACGCGCGCCTTCGCCGAGCTGCTCGATCGTGTGCAGCCCGACGTCGTCCACCTCCACAACCTGCACAACCTGGGCGCGGCGCTGGTCGACGAGACCGCGGTGCGCGGGATCCGCTCGCTCTTCTCGACCCACAACTACTGGCTCGCCTGCCCGCGCGGCTACCTCTTCACCGACCGGCTCGAGCTGTGCGACGGCCCCGGCGACCGCGGCGGCGACTGCGCCGCCTGCGTCGGCTGCCTGGACGCCGAGGGCTACCGCCGCCGCCTGAGCGAGATCCGCGACCGCTTCACCCGCGGCGTCGACGTCTGCCTGGCCGTCTCCGAGGCGATGCGCGCGACGCTCGCGGGCGCCGGCTACCCGGCCGACGATGATCGACGTCGTGCACCAGGCGATGCCCGAGGACGACGCGATCTGGGAGGCGCTCGGCCGCGACCGCGAGCCGGGCCGGGTCGGCGCCGAGCTCATCGTCGGCTTCTTCGGCTCCGCCTACCCGCACAAGGGCCCGAGCCTGCTCGTCGACGCCGCGCAGCGCACCGAGGCCCGCATCCGCGTGCGCATCCACGGCGAGGTGCCCGAGGCGTTCGCGGCCGAGCTGCGGCCCGCGACACGCGCGGCGTCGTCGAGATCTGCGGCGGCTTCGCGCACGACGAGCTGCCCGCGCTGCTCGCCGGGCGTCGACGTCGCCGTCATCCCGTCGCTGTGGTGGGACTGCGCGCCGCTCATGGTCGCCGAGTGCCTGGCCGGGCGCGTGCCGGTGCTCGCCGCGCGCATGGGCGGCATCCCCGACTTCGTCGCCGACGGCGGAAACGGCCTGCTCTTCGACGGCCGCGACGGCGCCGATCTGGCCCGCAAGCTCGACCGCCTCGCCGGCGAGCCGGGCCTGCTCGAGCGGCTGCAGGCGGGCATCGCGGAGCCGCGCGCGCTTCGCCGACTACGTCGACGAGCTCGAGGCGCTCTACCGCGGCGAGCGGCCGCGGCGCGAGCGCGCCGGCGTCGCACCGGTGAGCGTGCGCTGGCGCGGCGACCAGCCTCGACGCAGAGCCTCGCCGGCATCAACCGCGAGGTGTGCGACCGCCTGGAGGCGATGGACGGGATCGCGCTCGAGCGCGTCTCGCGCACCGGCGCCGGCGGCGGGCCTGCGCTGCCGCTGCCCGCCGCAGGTCGAGGTGCGCCACCAGTGGCCGCCCGACCTTCGCCCCTCGGCGTCCGGACGCCTCGCCCTGATCCAGCCGTGGGAGTTCGGCGCGCGCCGGTGCGAGTGGGTCGAGGGCATCAACCGCAACGTCGACGAGGTGTGGGTGCCGTGCGAGCACGTGCGCGACGATGTACGTCGACGCGGGCGTCGAGCCGGACCGCGTGGCACGTCGTCCCGAACGGCGTCGACCTCGAGCTGTTCTCCCCCGGCGGGCCGCGGCTGCAGCTCGACGACGCGCCCGGCGTGCGCCTGCTCTTCGTCGGCGGCCTGATCGACCGCAAGGGGCCGGACGTCCTGCTCTCGGCCTTCCTGGACGCCTTCGAGGGCCGCGACGACGTCACGCCTGGTCGTCAAGGACTTCGGCGCCGACGGCATCTACCCCGATGGCCGACCGCAGGCGCCTGCGCGAGTACGCCGAGTCCGGCCAGCTGCCGCGCATCGTCTACCTGCACCGCGACATGACCGGCCGAGGAGGTCGCGGCGCTCTACCGCGCCTGCGACGTGCTCGTGCACCCCTACCGCGGCGAGGGCTTCGCGATGCCGGTGCTCGAGGCGATGGCGTGCGGGCTGCCCGTGATCGTCACCGCCGGCGGGCCGACCGACGAGTTCTGCCCCGACGACGCCTGCTGGCGCGTGCGCGCGCGGCGCGCCGACCGTACGCCGAGGATCGCGTCGGCAAGTGGGTCACCGCCGGCCGGCCGTGGATGCTCGAGCCCGACCCGGCCCACCTGCGCGAGCTCCTGCTCACGGCGGTCGCCGATGCCGGCGCCCGACGCGCAGCGCGGCCGCGGCGGGCGTGCGGCCGCCGAGAGGGCTCTCGTGGGACGCCGTCGCCGACGCGCTACCGCGAGCGGATCGACGCGCTCGCCGCGCTGCCGCCGCGGCACGCCGCGCCGGAGCCCGAGCCGCTCGCGCTCGAGGATGCCCGCATCCGCCTGCTGGCGACGCCGGCCTGGCGGGGCGAGGACCGCCTCGGCGAGCTGCTCGCCGCGTGGGTCGGCGGCGTCGCGCCCGGAGACGGCGCGTGCCTCTTCCTGCTCGCCGATCCGCGCACGGCGCCGGGCGAGGAGGCCTGCACCGACCGGGTGCTCGCCGCCGCCGCGGGCGCCGGGGTGAGCCTCGATCGCGCGGCCGACATCGTCATCCTCACCCACGCGCTCGCGGGCGGCGACGCGGCCCGCCTGCACGCCGCTGTCGACGGGTACGTGCCCCTGCACGACGCCTGCTCCGGCCACGAGCGCCTGGCCCGTGCGGCCGGCTGCCCCGTGCTTCCGGCGGACGCCGCAGCTCTGCGCGCCTGGTCGGCAAAGGGCCGGCGGCTCGCGGCGTAGCGCTACCTGCGCGTGCGAGACCGGCCGGTGACGGCCAGGCTGGCCGCGCCCACCACCATCACGACGGCCGCCGCCCACTCGATCCGGGCGCGCAGCGGATGGATCCGGTGCGTCTGGCCGACGAGGCAGACGCCGGTGTCGGGGCACGGCGTCGGCGCGGTCTGGTTCCACGTGTACGCGCCGAGCAGCGCGAGCGCGACCGCCGCCACGGCGGCAAGCAGCACCGCGCGGTTGCGCAGCCGGTCTCGCATGTCGGGAAGCGTACCGGCCGCGCCGGGGGTCAGCGGGGCGCGCGGGCGCGGCTGCGCTCGTGCAGCATGCCGAGCACACCCAGAAACACGAGGGCGCCGGCCAGCAGGCCCGCCTCGACGGAGATCGCGGCGCGCTCCGAGGCGACGCCGATCAGCCAGTAGTACAGGGTGCAGGTCGCGCCTGCCACGAAGACGGCCGCGCTCCCCATGACCGCCATCGTCCGCGCGAGCGCGAACGCGGCCTCGCCAGGGAGCAGCATCGACGCCGACATCTGCACGCCGAGAAGGGCGGCGACGAGGCAGCCCATCCCGGCCAGCACGGCCGTCGCGCCGGCCCACTGGGCCAGATCCTGCAGCAGGTAGACCCCCATGCGCGCCACTTTACTCCCGTGGCGCGACGCTGTCGCCCACCGGGGCGAAACCCCCCTCGCCGATTGCCGGCAACCCCCCCGATGGGGTGGGGTCAGGGGGTGGCGGCCCGGCCGGCGCGGTAGCCGGCCGAATATCCGCGGGTGTACGCCTGGGCCTGGAGGTGCGTCACGGTGGCCGGCGAGTACTGCCCGGTGTGGTGACCGAGCGTCCACGCGCCGACACCGACCGCCGTCGCGATGACGCGCCGACAGGCTGCACCACAGGATGACGCCCGCAACCGACAGGCGCGCGACCGACCTCGAGATGTGCAGTGACCCGTACATACCCGAGGGACACCTTGGGCGCCTGGGGGCCGAATCCTGCAAATCGGCCCGCGGCCCGTCAGGCGGCGAGCGCCGCCGCGGCCGCGTCGATGCGGCGCAGCGACTCGTCCCGGCCGACGAGCTCGAGGCTCTCGTAGAGGCCGGGCGACACCGTGCTCCCGGTCAGCGCCACGCGCACCGGCATGAAGAGCACCCGCGGCTTCACCCCCTCCCGCTCGCAGGCGGCGTGCAGCGCGGCCTCGAGCGCGGCCGCCTCCCACTCGGCGACCTCCGCGAGCGCGGCGCGGGCGGCCGCAAGCGACGCCGGCGCGCGCTCGTCGCGGCGCACCCGCTCCCACGACGCCTCGTCCATCTCGGGCGGGCCGAACAGGAACCCGGCCAGGCGCTCGAACTGCTGAAGCACGCGCATCTTCTCCTGCACGAGCGGCGCCGCCTGGGCGACGCGCTCGGGGTTCGCAGCGAGCGCCGACCCCGACGACTCCAGGTACGCCTGCAGGGCCGCGGCGAACTCGCCAGGCGCGAGCGCGCGCAGATGCTCGCCGTTCAGCCACTCGAGCTTCTCCGGGTCGAACACCCCCGGGCTGCGGTTCACCCGCTCGAGCGTGAAGCGCTCGACGAGCTCCGCCCGGGTCATGAACGTCGTGTGGTCGTCGTAGCTCCACCCGACCAGCGCGAGGTAGTTCACGAGCGCGTCGGCGATCACGCCGACGTCGACGAACTCCTCGACCGAGATCGCGCCGTGGCGCTTGCGAGAGCTTGCGCTTGTCCGGCCCGAGCACCATCGGCAGGTGGGCGAACCTCGGCTCGGGCGCACCGAGCGCGCGGTAGAGCGCGAGCTGGCGTGGCGTCGAGGGCAGCAGATCCTCGCCGCGGATCACGTAGGTGACACCCATCTGGATGTCGTCGAACGGGTTTGCGAACTGGTAGGTCGGCGAGCCGTCGGAGCGCAGGATGACGTGGTCGCCCTGCAGGGCGTTCTCCCACTCGACCGTCCCGTGGACGACGTCCTCGATCATGGTCGTACCGGTCTCGGGCAGCGCCAGGCGCACGACCGACGGCAGCCCCTGGGCCGCGAGCGCCTCGCGCTCGGAGGCCGGGCGGGCCCGGCAGCGGCCGCTGTAGACGAGCGGCCGGCCCTCGGCCTGGCGCTGCGCCCGGTCGGCCGCGAGCTCCTCCTCGGTGCAGTAGCAGCGGTAGGCGGCGCCGCTTGCGATCAGCTCCTCGGCGGCGGCCTGGTAGAGGTGATAGCGCTGCGTCTGCCGGTAGGGCCCGTCGTCCCAGTCGATCCCGAGCCAGCGCAGCACGGCCTCGGCGTGCTGCACCGCCGCCTCGGTCGAGCGCACGACGTCGGTGTCCTCGAAGCGCAGCACGACCCGGCCGCCGTTGCGCCGGGCGAAGAGCCAGTTGAAGAGCATCGTCCGCACCGTGCCGACGTGGAAGAGCCCGGTGGGGCTCGGCGGCATGCGGACGCAGACGGGGCGGGACACGGCGGCTCAGTCTAGTTCGGCGCTCGGGGACGCGGTACGATCGGCACATGCACTACGGAGCCCACCTCGGCGTCGCGGGCGGCGCGCACAAGGCGCTCGAGCGGGCGCGCGCGATCGGCGCGACGTCGCTGCAGATCTTCACCCAGAGCCCGCGCATGTGGCGCCATCCCGGCCGTCGATCCCGACGCGGCCGCGCGCTTCCGGGCGGCGCGCAAGCCGGCCCGCGTCAAGGTGGTCGTCTGCCACGCGACCTACCTGATCAACCTGGGCGCGTCCGATCCGGAGCTCTACGAGAAGTCCGTCGGCGCGCTGCGCAACACGATGGCCGCCGCCGAGGCGATCGCGGCCGACGGCGTCGTGTTCCATCTCGGCAGCCACCTCGGCCGCGGCCTCGACGCCGTCCTGCCGCAGGTGACCGAGGCGATGGCGGGCGTGCTCGCGGCCGCCGACCCCGCATCCCCGACGCGGCTCGTGATCGAGAACTCCGCCGGCGCGGGCGGCACCCTGGGCGTCGGCCTCGACGAGATCGAGCCGTCTTCGCCGCGCTCGGCCGGCCCGCGCGGCTCGGCGTGTGCCTCGACACCTGCCACCTGTGGGCGTCGGGCGTCGACGTCACCGATCCCGGCCGGGTCGACGCGCTCATGGCCGAGGTCGACGAGCGCTTCGGCCTCGAGCGGCTCACCTGCCTGCACGTGAACGACGCCGCCGTCGCCCTCGGCTCCAACCGCGACCGCCACGCCGAGGTCGGCAAGGGCGTGATCGGGAAGGGCCTCGCGGCGTTCCTCGGCCATCCGGCCGTGCAGGACATCGCGGCGGTGATGGAGACCCCCGGCGACGACGAGGACGTGCCGTACGCGCGCGGGATGCGGGCGCTGCGGCGGCTCCACCGCGCCGGCGTGCGCGCGCGGGCGACCGAGCGGGCCGGTGCTTGACATCGGCGCATCGCGTCCGCTGCCGCCCGCCGAGCTCGAGTTCCGGGCGACGCGCAGCGGCGGGCCCGGCGGCCAGCACGTCAACACCTCCTCGACCCGGGTCGAGCTCGTCTTCGACCTCGCGGGCAGCCCCACGCTGACCGAGGCCGAGCGCGACCGCGCCGGCCGCCGCCTGCGCTCGCGCCTCGACGCCGAGGGGCGCCTGCGCGTCGTCGCCCAGGACGAGCGCAGCCAGTACCGCAACCGCCGCCTGGCGACCGAGCGGTTCTGCGAGCTGATGCGCGCGGCGCTCGCGCCGCCCCCTCCCCCGCGCCGGCCGAGCCGGCCGACGCGCGCGGCCACCGAGGAGCGGCTCGAGTCGCAAGCGCCGCGACGCGACCCGCAAGCGTCTGCGCCGGCCGCCCGCCGACGCCGACGACCGCGGGGAGGCCCGCCGTGCGGCTTGAGGGGAAGACCGTGCTCGTCACCGGCGGCGGTCGGCGGCATCGGCGCGGCGATCGTGCGCCGCTTCGCCGCCGAGGGCGCGATCGTGTGGGCGATGGGGCGCCGCCGCGAGCAGCTCGAGCGCGTGTCGCGCGCACGTGATCGCCGGCGACGTCGGTGCGGCGGCCGACCGCGAGCGCGCGCTCGCCGCCTCCGGCCCGCTCGACGTGCTCGTGAACAACGCCGGCCTCGGCGACGCGGGCTGGGACGACACGATGGCGGTCAACGTCACCGCCGCCCACGCCCTCTCTGCGCTCGCCGCCGACGGGCTCGCCGAACGCGGCGGCGCGATCGTGAACGTGGCGTCGGTCGCCGCGCTCGTCGCCGGCCCGGGCGAGCCGCAGTACGCCGTGTCGAAGGCCGCCCTCGTCATGCTGACGAAGTCGCTCGCGGTGACGCTCGGCGCCGCGCGGCGTGCGCGCGAACGCGATCTGCCCCGGCTGGGTGCGCACGCCGATGGCCGACGCCGAGATGGCGGGGCTCGGATCGGACACCGAGGCGGCCTACGCGCGGGTCACCCGCCACGTGCCGCTCGGCCGCCCGGCCGAGCCGGACGAGGTGGCCGCAGCGGCCCTCTTCCTGGCGTCGGACGAGGCCGCCTACGTCTCGGGCGCGGTGCTCACGGTCGACGGCGGCATGACGGCGGTCGACGTCGGCACGATCGCGTTCGGCGAGTGACGACGAGAAGCGGGGCCGGGCACCGCCTCGGGGCCAGGCCCCTACGAGTTCTGAATAGACGGCCTGGCCGAACCATTCAGGAGGTACTCAGTCGTCGGCGCCGCGGATGACGCGGAAGCTCGGCCGGTCGGGCAGCTCGTGGAACTCGGGGTTGATGCACCCCATCGGATCCTCGCGGTTCTCGTAGGCGCGCTCGACGTCGGCCGGGCAGATCGGCAGCGGCTCGCGCACGGCCCGCACCGATCCGAAGCCGTTGCGGCGCCGGCGTGCGCGCTCGAGCACCTCGAGGTCGATGTCGGCGGCGAAGATCTCCTGCGTGCAGCCGACGTAGGTGCGCCCGAAGGCGTCGTAGGCGTACAGGAACGGGCACTGCTGGTCGAGGCAGCGGGACGGGTGCACGACCTTCTGGCACACCACTCCGCAGCGCCGGCACTCGACGTCGGACGAGCGTGGAGCGACGGGCAGCGGACTGGCGGATACGGCCCATCGTCAGATCTTACCGGGCGATCCGGATCGGACAAGACCTGCGAGGATTTCCAGCACGTGCAGGGGTTCTGTGCAGATCGGCACAGACCTTCCGACGGGCGCCCGGATCGCGCCGGTACCACGCCGCCAGGCACGCATGCATGCCCGCCGCGAGCGGGCCGGCGACGTCGTCGCGACACGCGGTCGCCCACGAACAGCACCTCGCCCGGCGCGACGTCGAGCGCCTCGATGACGGCGGCGTAGACGGCGGGATGCGGCTTGCGCACGCCGAGCTCGCACGAGAGCACGATCGCGTCCACGCGCTCGGCGATCCCCTGCGCGCGCGAGGTCGGCGCGGAAGAGGCCGGGCGGGTCGAACGTGTTGGCGACGACGGCGCAGCGCAGGCCGCGCGCGCGCACGCCGTCGAGCAGGGCAGGCGTGTCCGGGTGCACGATGCCGCGCCGGCGCCCAGGCGCGGTACTCGGCCTCGATGCCGCGCCGCACGAGCGGCGGCGACGCATCGACCCCGAGCTCGCCCAGCACCGCGGCGACCGCGGCCGCGTAGTCGAGCTCGGTCAGGTCGGCCGGGTCGCGATCGGCGAACCGCGCCGCGCAGCAGCGCCGCCGCCCGCCCCGTCTGGCCCGCGTCGCACTCCCGCGGCCGCGAGCAGCGCCCCGACGCCACGGTGCCAGAGGCCGTCGTCCCAGCGGAACTCGGCCAGCGTGTCGCGGTAGTCGAACGCCACCGCGCGCAGCACCGCGCGGCGGCTACCCGGACGTCGGGTGCTCGTCGAAGCCGTAGCGCACCAGCAGGCGCTTGGCGGCCTCGGCCTCGTCCAGCCGCGACACCGGCCGCGTGTGCGGCGCGTCCTTGAGCATCTCGCGGGTCGTCGGCCGCCTCCTCGGCGATCGCGAGCATCGCGTCGCAGAACGCGTCGAGCGTCTCGCGCGTCTCGGTCTCGGTCGGCTCGATCATCAGCGCCTCGGGCACGATCAGCGGGAAGTAGATCGTCGGCGGGTGGTAGCCGTAGTCCATCAGCCGCTTGGCGACGTCCAGCGCGGTGACGCCGTGCTCGCGCTTGAGCGACCGCGCCGAGACGACGAACTCGTGCATGCAGTGGCGGTCGACCGGCACGTCGTAGGCGTCGCGCAGCCGGGCGAGCACGTAGTTGGCGTTCAGCACCGCGATCTCGGACATGTCGCGCAGGCCCGGGCCCCACATGCGGATGTACGCGTAGGCGCGCACGAAGACGCCGAACGTGCCGCAGAAGCCGCGCACCTGGCCGATCGTCTTCGGCCGGTCGTAGTCGAGCCGGAAGCGGTCGCCGTCGCGCACGACGACCGGGCACCGGCAGGAACGGCTCGAGCTCCTTGCGCACCGCGACCGGCCCGCCGCCCGGCCCGCCGCCGCCGTGCGGCTGCGGAGAACGTCTTGTGCAGGTTGTAGTGCATGATGTCGAAGCCCATGTCGCCGGGCCGCGAGATGCCGCAGACCGCGTTCAGGTTGGCGCCGTCGTAGTAGAGCAGGGCGCCGGCCGAGTGGAAGATGTCCGCGATCTCGGTGATCCCCTCCTCGAACAGGCCGAGCGTCGAGGGGTTGGTGAGCATCAGGCCCGCGGTGTGCGCCCCCACCTTGCCGCGCAGGTCGTCGAGGTCGACGTTGCCGCGCGCGTCGGTCTTGACGCGCACGAGCGTGTAGCCCGCCATCGCGACGCTGGCCGGGTTGGTGCCGTGGGCCGTGTCGGGGATGAGGACCTTGGTGCGGTCCTCGCCGCGGTCGGCGAAGTAGGCCCGCATCAGCGTGAGCCCGGTCAGCTCGCCCTGCGACCCGGCCGCCGGCTGCAGCGTGACCGCGTCGAGCCCGACGATCTCGGCCAGCATCTCCTGCAGCCGCCACATGAGCTCGAGCGCGCCCTGGGCGCCGTCGTCCTCCTGGTGGGGGTGCAGGTCGGCGAAGCCGGGCAGGCCGACCGCGCGCTCGTTGATGCGCGGGTTGTACTTCATCGTGCACGAGCCGAGCGGGTAGAAGCTGGTGTCGATGCCGAATGTGCGCGTCGAGAGCTCGGTGTAGTGGCGCACGAGCTCGAGCTCGGCCAGCTCGGGCAGCCGCGGCGGCTCGCGCCGGGCGAGCTCCGCCGGCACCTCGGCCGGCGCGACCCCGGGGTCGGCGATCCGCCCCGCCCGCCGGCCGGGCTGCGACTTCTCGTAGATGAGCTTCATGCCGCCACCGCCCGCACGTCGTGCAGCACCTCGGCCAGCCGGTCGATGTCGGCGGCCGAGCGCTTCTCGGTCAGGCACACGAGCAGCACGTCGTCCATGCCCGGGTACTCGCGCCCGAGCGCGTAGCCCGGGTGGACGCCGAGCTTGCGCGCGTCGCGGATCACGTCGCGGGCCGGCCGGCCGAGCCGGATCGCGAACTCCTGGAACGTCGGCCGGTCGAACGCGAGCGGCAGGCCCAGCCGGCGCTTGGCGTGCTCGGCGAGCGCCAGGCAGGCGTTGCCGACGTCGGCGAGCCCCTGCGGGCCGAGCCAGCTCAGGTAGACGAGGCCGGCCACCGCGAGCAGGGTCTGGTTGGTGGTGATGTTCGACGTCGCCTTCTCGCGCCGGATGTGCTGCTCGCGCGTCTGCAGCGTGAGCACGAACCCGCGGCGGCCGTCGCGGTCGTGCGTCTCGCCCACGATCCGGCCGGGCAGCTTGCGGATGTAGTCCGACCGCGCCGCCAGGAAGCCGTAGTGGGGCCCGCCGTAGGAGATGTGGTTCCCGGCCGACTGGCCCTCGCCGATCGCGAGCGCGCACCCGTACGCGCCCGGCGCCTCGAGCACGCCGAGCGTCATCAGGTCGACGTGGGCGATCGCCAGGGCGCCCGCGCCGGAGGCCGCCGCGGCCAGCTCGGGGGCGGGCTCGAGGCAGCCGAAGAAGTTGGGCTGCGGGAAGATCGCGCAGGCGGCGTCGGCGCACGCGGCGGCGAACCGGTCGGGGTCGGTCGTGCCGCCGGTGTGCGGCACCTCCACGACCTCCATGCCGAAGCCCGGCGCGAACGTGCGCACGACCTGGCGCACCTGCGGGTTCAGCGTCTCGGTCACGACCACCTTCGTGCGGCCGGTCGTCTGCTTGGACGACGTAGCAGGCGTCGGCGGCGACGGTCGTGCCGTCGTAGCCGGACGCGTTGGACACGTCCATCCCGGTCAGCTCGCAGATCGCGGTCTGGTACTCGAAGATCGCCTGCAGCGTGCCCTGGCTCATCTCCGGCTGGTACGGCGTGTAGGCCGTCAGGAGCTCGCCGCGCTGCATGAACGCGTCCACCACCGCCGGCACGTAGTGGTCGTACATCGCCGGCGCCGAGGAACGAGAGCTCGCCGCCCGTGCCGGTGTTGCGGCGACGCGAGCTCGCGACAGGTGCGCCCACAGCTCGGCCTCGGTCAGCGCGGGCTCGACGGCGAGCGGGCGGGCAAGCCGCACGTCGGCCGGGATCTCGGAGAAGAGCTCGGCGATCGAGTCGACGCCGATCGCCTGCGAGCATCGCCGCGCGGTCGGCGTCGGTCAGCGAGGTGAAGCTCACAGCGACTCGAGCAGCTCGCGGTAGGCGGCTGCCGCCATCAGGCCGTCGACCTCGGCCGGGTCGCTCAGCTTCACCTTGATCAGCCAGCCGTCGCCGTAGGGGTCGTCGTTGACGGTGCGCTCGTTCCCGTCGAGCGCCTCGTTCACGGCGACGACCTCGCCCGACAGCGGCGCCACCAGGGCCGACACGGCCTTGGTCGACTCGAGCTCGCCGTAGTCGGCGTCCTTGGCCACGCGTGGCGCCGACCTCGGGCGGGCTGTAGAACACGACCTCGCCGAGCGTGTCCTGCGCGTACCAGGTGATGCCGAACGTGGCCGTGTCGCCGTCGACGCGCACCCAGTCGTGGGCCTCGTGGTAGCGCAGCTCTTCGGGGTAGCTCTCGTCGCTCATCGGTGCGTTCTCCTTGACATACAGGGGCTTCCTGGCGACCCGCGCGGCCACCGGCCGGCCGCGGGCGTCGATCTCGATCTCGGTGCCCTCGGCGGCCAGGCCGGCGGGCACGTACGCCATGCCGATGCCGATCTCGAGCGACGGCGACATCGTGCCGCTCGTGACCTCGCCGGCCGGCCGCACCGGCATGCCCTGGCGGGGGATGCCGCGGCCCTCGACACGCAGCGCGACGAGCCGGTCGTGGTCGCCCGCGTCGCGCTGGGCGCGCAGCGCGTCGGCGCCGATGAAGTCCTTGCGGTCGAGCGCGCACACCCAGCCGAGCCCGGCCTCGAGGGCCGTGTGCGCCTCGTCGAGGTCGTTGCCGTAGAGCGGATAGCAGACCTCGAGGCGCAGCGTGTCGCGCGCCCCGAGACCCGCGGGCGTGGCGCCCGCCGCGGTCAGCCCGTCCCACAGCGGCCCGGCCCGTTCGGCGGCCACGAGCAGCTCGACGCCGGGCTCGCCGGTGTAGCCGGTGCGGGCGACGATCGTGCGCACGCCGCACACCTCGGCCTCGGCGAAGGCGAACGGCTCGAGCGCCGGCAGCTCGACGAGGCCGGGCGCGGCGGGGCCCTGCAGCGCGAGCATCGCGATCCCCTCGGACAGATCGTCGAGCTCGACGCCGTCCGGCAGGTGGCCGACGAGCCACTCGCGGTCGGCGTCGACGCGCGAGGCGTTGACGACCAGCAGCACGTGGTCGTCGGCGAACCGGTAGGCGATCAGGTCGTCGATCGGGCAGCCGCGCTCGTTCAGGAGCAGCGTGTACTGGGCATGGCCGGCGCCGATGCGGTCGAGGTCGTTCGAGAGCATCCGCTGGACGAACGGGATCGCCCCGGCGCCGCGGATCTCGAGCTGGCCCATGTGCGAGACGTCGAAGATCCCGGCGTGCCCGCGCACCGCGCGGTGCTCCGGGATGACCCCCTGGTACTGCACCGGCATCTCCCAGCCGGCAAAGGGGACCATCCGTGCTCCCGCGGCCACGTGGCGGTCGTGGAGCGGCGTGCGGCGAAGGGCCTCGGACGCGTGCATCCGGACGGGCAGTCTACCGGTTCGCGCGGCGGCGGGGACGGTCCCTCCGCCGGTCAGGCGCCGTCGGCCAGCCCGCCGATGATGGCGCCGATCCCGGCCGCCTTCAGGTTGCCCGACCCGGCGTCTCCCTCGACGAGCGCGGCCGGGTTGTAGAACATCGTCTGGATGCCGATCCGGCCGGGGCCCGTGAACCGGTTCCAGGTGAGCTTGCCGCCCCCGCCGAAGAGCCCCGTCTTCAGGCCCATCGTCACCGACTCCATGCGCACCGACGCCTCGCGGTAGAGCCAGCTGCCCGCCTCGATGTCGATCTGCTCGCCGGCGTCCAGCACAGCCTCGAACACGTCGCCCGCACCCATGATCCAGACCGACGCCCGGCCGCTCGACGCGCTGAACCTGTCGACGAAGAAGCCGGTGCCGCCGAACAGCATGCTGCGCACGCCCTTCACCCGCTCGAACGTGTAATCCAGATTCTCGGTCGCGGCCAGGAAATGATGCTCGCGCACGAGCAGCCCCTGGCCGGGCTCGAGGTGGTGGTCGAGGATCTTGCCGGGGGCGTCGTGGCTGAAGGCGATGCGGCCGGGACCGCGGCTCTGGGTGAGGAAGAAGTCCAGGCCGGCGATCTTGCGCTTGAGCCCGCCGGGGAGCTTCTTCAGCTCGATGTTCGTCGCCGCGTCCTTCCACAGCAGCGTGTGGTGCTCGAAGAAGACGCCGCCGGTGCCGTCGAGGTCGAAGACGAGCTTCGGCACGAGCGTCCCCGAGATGGTCGCGACGCCGCCGCGGAACTGCTCGACGCTCGGAGCCGCGGCGAGCGGCTCGGACATCCTCACGGCTTGGCTCCGGCCTCGATCGCGAGCTTCTCGACGACCCAGAAGCGCTCGCCCCGCTCTGCGACCCGCTCGACTTCGGGGAAGACGTGGTCGGGCTTGACCGTGAACAGGTTGGGTGCCGAGTGCGCCGAGGTGTACTCGTCGACGGTGAGCTCGACGCCCTCGATGCAGTCGGGGTCGCCGCACTCGCAGACGAACGGGACCGGCTCGTCGGTACCCACCGTGCGCTCCTCGAACGCGACCCGGCGGTTGTTGTGATCGCGGAAGGTCTGCTCGTTCTTGCGCAGCCGCTGGAGGCGGATCTCGTCGCGCTCGGAGGTCACGCCGCGGACGTTATCCGATCGGACCACCCGGTGAGCGGTGCCGTAGGGCCGGACGCCCTTGCGGTGTGTGCCAACTGTTCGGATCTCATAAAGAAGATCGCCAAATCCAAGGCCGTTCAAAAGGGACGTGTAATACTTTGGAGAAGGTCAAGTTGCGCAGGGAGTCCGCCGGTAGGTTTCGGTGCTGTGCAGCACGATGGCCCAGGGCGTTGGTCAACAGAAGGAACGGCACTCAAATGAGCGCACACATGGGATCCCCGTCGTTCAACGACATCTTCGCGGACGAGGACGAGGGCCGCGGCGAGCATGAGGAGGCGGCCGCCGCCGACGCCCGCCACGTCATCATCGCGGGCCACCGGTACACCCGCCGCAAGCAGGACACCAACCGGGCCAAACGCGCCCGCCAGCAGGTGCGCGCACTGCCGACCGTGATGGCCGAGCGTGAGTGGGTCGGCGTGTGGATCGAGCTCATCGACGCCAGCCTCTACACCCCGCCGGGCACGCCCCGAGCCGGACGCATCCTGCGCGAGGCGTATGCCGACGCGTCGATCCGGCTGCCGGTGATCCGCGACCTCGGCCGCTCGCTCCTGCCGCACGCCTCGGCGCCGGTGGTGCGCCCGCTCGCAGCTGCGCGGCGCGACGTCGTCGAGTCCGTCCCGGCCTGAGCCGCGCGCCCGCGCTGCGGGCAGAGGCTCAGGAGCGCGCGGACGCCTGCCGATAGGTCGGGGATGATCCCCGCGCGCCCGCATCGCCGCGCCCTGTCCGTCATCGTCTCGGCAGCCGCCTGCACCCTCGCGCTTGCGGCGTGCGGCTCGTCCGGCGGCGCGACCAGCCCGCGCGAGTCCGCCAAGCCCCCCGGGCAGATCCTGACCGACGTCCAGAGGGCGGTCGCCCACGCCACGTCGGTGCACCTCACCGGGCGCGTGTCGAGCTCGATGCCGATCGCCCTTGACCTGCACCTCTCCCGCACCGGCGGCAGCGGCACGGTGGCGAGCACCGGCCTGCGGTTCGCGGTGACCCGGATCGGCCCGGCGGCCTACTTCACCGGCACGCAGAGCTTCTACCGCCACTTCACGAACCACGCCGGGATCGTGCTGCTGAACGGCCGCTGGCTGCAGGTGCCGGCGAGCGACCCGCGGTTTCGCTCGTTCGCCCAGCTCACCGACATGAGCGCGCTCCTGGGGCAGATCCTGAAGCCGGCCGGAGCCGTCGTCAAGGCGGGGACGCGGACGGTCGACGGCGTCCGCGTGATCGCCCTGCGCGACAGGGCGCACGGCACGCTCTACGTCGCCGCGACCGGCACCCCGTACCCGGTCGAGATCGTGAACACCGGCGCACACCCGGGCGTCGTGCGCTTCGACCAGTGGAACCGCACCATCACCCTGCACGCGCCGGCGAACCCGGTCCGCCTCGACCAGCTGGCCAAGGCCGGCGGCTGAGCCGCTAGCCTGGCGGAGTGCACGCCGGACGCAAGCCTCACGGCCCGGATCCTCCTCGGCCTCGTGCTGCTGGTCGCAGGCGGGCTCGGCGCCGGGATCGTCTACGCCCACATCGTGGGCCGGACGACGTCCGAGCCGCCCCGGGCCTGACCGGCGGCCGCTACTCGTCGCGCAGGAACGACGGGATCTCGAGCGCGTCGGGCGGCATCGTGAACTGCCCGGTGTCGCGCGTGTCGGCGGGCTCCGGCCGGCGCGGGGCCGGCTCCCGCCGGCCGCCCGACGCGAACGCCGCGGCCGGGCGATCGGGGCTCTGGCGGTCGAAGCCGGTCGCGATCACGGTCACCCGCACCTGGTCGCCGAGCGCCTCGTCGATCACCGCGCCGAAGATGATGTTCGCGTCGCCGTCGGCGGCGCTGCCGATGATCTCGGCGGCCTCGTTCACCTCGAAGAGCCCCATGTCGGACCCGCCGGTGATGTTGAGGAGGATGCCGGTGGCGCCCTCGACGGACGCCTCGAGCAGCGGCGAGGAGATCGCGGCCTTGGCGGCCTCGGCGGCGCGGTTCTCGCCGCCGGCGACGCCGATGCCCATGAGCGCGGAGCCGGCCTGGCGCATGATCGTGCGCACGTCGGCGAAGTCGAGGTTGATCAGGCCGGGCACGGTGATCAGGTCGGTGATGCCCTGGACGCCCTGGCGCAGCACGTCGTCGGCGATCCGGAACGCGTCGACGATCGACGTCTGCTTCTCGACCACCTGGAGCAGGCGGTCGTTCGGGATGATGATCAGCGTGTCGACCTTGTCGCGGAGCTGGCGGATGCCGCCCTCGGCCTGGTCGGCGCGCTTGCGCCCCTCGAACCCGAACGGCCGGGTGACGACGCCGACGGTGAGCGCGCCGAGCTCGCGGGCGATCTCGGCGATGACGGGCGCCGCGCCGGTGCCGGTGCCGCCGCCCTTGCCGGCGGTGACGAACACCATGTCGGCGCCCTTGAGCGCCTCCTTGAGCTCGTCCCGGCTCTCGGTCGCCGCCTCGAACCCGATCGTCGGGTCGGCGCCGGCGCCGAGGCCGCGCGTGATCTTGGAGCCGATGTGGATCTTCACGTCGGCGTCGCACATCAGGAGCGCCTGCGCGTCGGTGTTGACCGCGATGAACTCGACGCCGCGCAGCCCCGCATCGACCATGCGGTTGACCGCATTCGTGCCGCCGCCGCCGACGCCGACGACCTTGATGACGGCCAGATAGTTGCCGCTCGGATCTCTCATCGTGTCCTACCCCTAACCTGACCCTCTACTTGAGGGTTTGACTATGACTCGGCCAATCGCCCGTCCTGCGGGCACAGCGTAGCCAAGCTGCCGGTCGGGCGCAGTCGGCAGCTTAACCCCATCCACCCTCGCTGTCAAGCAGAAGGTTAGGAGGGCTAAGTCTGTACCTCAACTTTAGGCTTATTTCTTGTAGCCGACGGTCGGCCGGGCCGGCGCCGAGACGTTCACGTAGGCCACCGAGCGCCGGATCGAGTCGCCCATGTTCGCCAGCACGCGCTCGGCGACGCGGAGCTTGAGCTCGAGCGCGCTGGTGTCGCCGAGATCGCACGTGGAGGCCATGGCCGAACACGGCCACCACTCCGGACCGGCTCGAGGCGACGCCCTTCAGGCGAGCGATGTCGTGCTGGAATGCCGCCGGCACCCCGGTCAGCACGCGCAGCGCGGCGCGCATCTGCGCGGTCTGCACCGTGCGTCCGAGCGCCGGCACCGGGCCGGCGGGCAAGAGCGAGCCGGGGCAGCGTCCTGGGCGGCTTCGGCACGGTCCGCAGGACCCTGCCGTCGGCCGAGACGACGTAGCGCGTGGTCGCCGTCGCGCACGAACGCGGCCGCGCGCTCCATGACGACCGTCACGGCGACGGTGTGCGGAAACGCGCGGTCGACCGTCGCTGAGCGCACGTCGGGGAGCGCCTCGAGCCGGGCCGCGAGGCCGGAGGCGTCCACCTGCAGCAGGCTGTGGCCGGCGACGTCGTGGGCGACCGCAGCGCGCACGAGCGCGTCCACCCGCGGGGTGGCGCCGGTGACGACGACGCGCGAGGCCGAGAACACCGCCGACTGCTCGAGCGCCCAGTAGCCGGCCGGGCAGGAGCAGGATCGCGACGACGCCGACGAGCACGGCCAGCCGGCGCTTGCCCTCGGAGCGACGGAGCGCGCGCCGGCGCAGCCGGAGCGCGGGGTCGACGTGAGCCGCTGACATGTCCACCCAGTTCGCCGGAGGGCGGGCGGCTCCTGCCCGGTCAGGCGCCTTCGTCCACCGCGATCGGGCCGAGCACCTGCACCTCGTGCTCGAGCTCCACCCCGTAGCGCTCGCGCGCGCGCCGGCGACCCTCGCGCATGAGCGCGACCACGTCCGCCGAACGGGCGCCGCCCGCGTTCTCGATGAAGTTCGCGTGCACGGGCGAGATGCGCGCGCCGCCGATGGCGAACCCCTTCAGGCCGCACGCCTCGAGCATCTGCCCGGCGGAGAGGGCGCCGCCGGGGTTCTTCCAGACCGACCCGAACGTGCGCACCTTGGCCGGCTGGGCCTCGCGGCGGCGGCGCTGCATGTCGGCCACGGTCGCGCGGATGCGGTCGGGATCGTCCGGCCGCAGCCGCAGCACCGCCTCGGCGACGACCTCGCCGGCGGCGACGTTCGAGTGCCGGTAGGTCATGCCGAGCTCCGCGGGGCCGCCGCGCCGCTCGCCCGCCGCGCCCACGACGACCGCCTGCTCGAGGACGTCGCGCAGCTCGCCGCCGTAGGCGCCCGCGTTCATCCGCACGGCGCCTCCGGCGGTGCCGGGGATGGCGCAGCCGAACTCGATCCCGGAGAGGCCCCAGCCCGTCGCCCGCTTCACGATGGCAGCGAGCGTCGCGCCGCCGCCGCAGGCGACGCGCTCGCCGTCGCGCTCGATCCGGGCCAGGTCGCGCACGAGCCGCACGACCATTCCGTCGTAGCCCTCGTCCGCCACGAGCAGGTTCGACCCGAGTCCGACGACCGCGACCTCGAGCTCCTCGGCGGCGGCCCACCGCAGCACCTCGTGCAGCTCGCCGGCGTCCGCGGGGCGGGCGAAGAAGCGCGCCGGGCCGCCGGTGCCGACGGTCGTCAGCCGCGACACGGGGTAGTCCGCCTCGACGCAGGCCGGTGCGGCGCTCATCGCAGCAGGGCGTCCCCCACGCTGCGCACGTCGCCGGCGCCGACGGTGAGGACGAGGTCGCCCGCCCGCACGCGGGCGCGCAGGTAGCCGGCCGCGTCGTCGAGCAGCGGCATGTAGGCCAGCGGCATCCCCGGCCGCCGCTCGGACAGGGCGTCGACGACGAGCTTGGCCGTGACGCCCGCGACGGGGCGCTCGCGCGCCGGATAGATCTCGGTCACCACCACCTCGTCGGCGCCGGCGAGGGCGCCGCCGAAGGCGTGCGCCGAGGCGGCGGTGCGCGAGTACAGGTGCGGCTGGAAGCACACGACGACCCGGGCGGGGGCGTATGTGCGGGCGGCGTCGATGACCGCCGCCACCTTGGCCGGGTTGTGGGCGTAGTCGTCGACGACCGTCGCCCCTGCCACGGTGCCGCGCAGCTCGAACCGGCGCCCCACGCCGGTGAACTCTGCCAGGGCGGCGGCCGCGTCGGACGTGTTCGCCCCCGCCGCGGCCAGGGCGGCCAGCGCGCCGGCGGCGTTGCGGGCGTTGTGCGCCCCCGGCACCCGGAGGTGGACGTCGACCGGCGGCTCGTCCGGCACCGCGAGCCAGAACCGCGACCCGTCGGGGCCGCCGTGGAAGCCGGTGATGTGCCAGTCCGCGCCCGGGTCGAAGCCGAACCGCGAGACCGGCGCAGCGGCCGGGAGGTGCACGCCGTCGCCGACGACGACGGCGCCGTCGGCCGGCACCTGCGCGACCCAGTCCGCGAACAGGCGCTCGACCTCGGCGAGCGACGCGTAGCGGGCGTGGTGGTCGAGATCGACATTGGTGACCACGGCGACGTGCGGCCGCAGGAGCGCGGCGCTTCCGTCCGATTCGTCGGCCTCGGCCACGAGCAGGTCGCCGCCGCCCGGGCCGGCGTTGCCGCCCAGCTGCGGGACATCACCGCCGACGAGCCAGGTCGGCTCGAAGCCCGATCCGCTCGGCGGCGTAGGCGATCATGGCCGTGGTCGTCGTCTTGCCGTGCGCGCCGCCGACGCAGATCGAGCGCCGCTGCGCGACGAGCTCGGCCAGGAGCTCGCCGCGGCCGATCACCCGCAGGCCGAGCTCGCCGGCGGCGGCGACCTCGTCCAGCTCGTCGGGCACGGCCGACGACACGACCACCTCCATCCCGGGGTCGAGGTGGCTGCGGTCGTGGCCCTCGCGCACGTCGAGGCCGAACCGGCGCAGGCGGCGCGAGTACTCCGACCCGTCCCGGTCGCAGCCCGACACGTCGGCGCCCCACGCGTAGGCGACGATCGCAAGCGCCGACATGCCCGCGCCGCCGATCCCGATCATGTGCAGCCTGCGGTCGGCAAGCGTCATCGCGCGAGCGCCAGGAGCTCGGTTGCGATCCGCTCGCCCGCGTCGGGCCGCGCCAGCCGCCTGGCCGCCTCGCCCATCCCCTGGAGCCGGACCGGGTCGGCGAGGAGCATGTCGACCTCGGCGGACAGCCGCACCGCAGTGAGCTCGGAGTCGGCGATCACGATCGCCGCGCCGCCGTCCGCGATGTGCTCGGCGTTGCGCGACTGGTGGTCGGCTGTGACGTTCGGCGAGGGCACGAGGATGGCCGGCCTGCCCGCAGCGGCGATCTCGAACACCGAGCCGCCGGCGCGCGACACCACCAGGTCGGCGGCGGCCAGCAGCGGGCCGAACGCCGACGTGTACGGCAGCACGCGGTAGTGCGGCGCGGCCCGGCCGGACGAGAGCGCGAACTCGCGCTCCCCGGTGATGTGGACGACCGTGAAGCCGGGATCGTCCGCCGCCCAGGCCGCGGTCGCGGCCCGGTTGATCGTCGTCGCCCCCAGGCTGCCGCCGAAGACGAGCACCACCGGCCGGTCGGACGGCAGGTCGAACTCGCTGCGGCCCTGCTCGGCGGTCGCGTCGAGCACGGCCCGTGGCACCGGCCGCCCGGTCAGCTGGTAGCGCGGCGGCCCCAGGTCGCCGATCGGGAACGACAGGAACACGCGCCGGGCGAACGGGGCCGCCATGCGGTTGGCGAGCCCGAGGTGGGCGTCGATCTCGAGCAGGGCCGCCGGGATGCGCCGGCCGGCGGCCGCGGCGAGCATCGGCCCGGCCACGTACCCGCCGCCGCCGAACACCACGTCGGGCCGCACCCGGCGCAGGATGCGGGTGCACGCCGCCGGCGCGAAGGCCGCCAGGCCGAGCCCGCGCACCAACCCGAACGACGGCCGCCGGGGCAGGCCGGTGACGTGGTAGGTGTGCAGCGGGTAGCCGGCGGCGGGCACGAGCCGGGCCTCGATGCGCTCGGCCGTCCCCGCGAACACCACGTCCGCGCCCCTAGCCGTGAGCTCGGCGGCGACCGCCAGCGACGGCACGACGTGGCCCGCCGTTCCCCCCGCTGCGATCAGCACTCTTGGGCTGCGGGCGGGGCCGTTTGCGCTTGGCGGTGTCATCGGCAGGCACGACCTTGCGGGCGCTTGCCCGCTCGCCGTCGGCGACGTTCAAGAGCGTCCCGATCAGGGTGAGGAACACGATCAGGCTCGATCCGCCTGAGCTTATCAGCGGCAGGGGGACGCCCGTCAGGGGCAGGAAGCCGAGCACGGCGCCCAGGTTCACGACCGCCTGTCCGGTGACCAGGCAGGTGATCCCGGTCGCCAGGTACTTGCCGAAGGGGTCGCGCGTGCGCATCGCGATCCGGAAGCCGAGCACCGCGAACGCGGCGAACGCGGCGACGGTCACGAGGATCCCGATCAGGCCGAGCTCCTCGCCGATCACGGCGGCGATCATGTCGCTCGGCGCCTCCGGCAGGAAGCCGTTCTTGACCGTCCCCTGGCCGAGGCCCTTGCCCCAGATGCCGCCCGACCCGAGCGAGAGCAGCGCCTGCACGTTCTGGTAGCCGCTGCCGCCGGCGTCCTGCCACGGGTGCATGAAGGCGAGCAGGCGGGCGTGCATGTAGGCGTTCTGCGAGATCACGAGCGCGGCGCCCGCCGACACCATGGCCGCGGTCCCGACGAGCAGCCGAAACGGCGTGCCCGCGACGATCAGCACGCCGGTCACCATGACGGCGATCGCGATCGTCGTGCCCAGGTCGGGCTCGAGCGCGACCAGGCCGCACACGATCAGGGCGGCGCCGCCGACCGGGTTCACGAGCTCCTTGATCGACCGCGGCGCCCGCTTGCGGGCGGTCAGCACGGCCGCGCAGAAGACGACCATGGCGAGCTTGGCGAACTCCGACGGCTGCAGCGTCAGCGGCCCCGCGACGATCCAGCGCTCGGCGCCGTTGATGCGCACGCCGACCCCCGGCACCTTCACCATCAAGAGGCCGGCGAGCGCCATCAGCATCAGGATCGGGGCGAGCACGCGCAGCCGCCGGTAGCGGAAGCGGGCGGCCCCGACCATGCAGGCGATCCCGAGCACCGCATAGGTGCCCTGGCGCAGGAGCGGCGAGAGCGGGTTCGCGCCGTTCACGACGGCGACGCCGCTCGACGCGCTGTAGACCATGATCAGGCCGAACGCGACCAGCCCGAGCGTCAGCAGGAGCAGCAGGTGGTACTCGATCTGGTGGGCGTTGCTCGCAGGCGCGCGCCGCGCATGGCCGCGCTTGAGATGGTCGGCCTCCACGAGCGGGCGGCGCACGTCCCGGAGGAGCTCTCCGGTGGCCAGCGCCAGCGATGACGATCGCCCGCGCGCTCGTGAACGACCCTGCGATCGTCTGGGCCGACGAGCCGACGGGCGATCTCGACAGCGAAAACGCCCACGAGATCATCCAGCTCATGCGCGCGCTGAACCGCGAGCGCGGGCTGACGTTCCTGATCGTGACCCACGACATCGCCGTCGGCCGCTCGACCGACCGGATCGTGCGGATGGTCGACGGGCAGATCGTCGACGAGGAGCTTCTGGAGGTGGCCGATGGTCGCGCGAGTGACACTGGCAGAGATCGATGCGGTGCGGATGAGTGTCGATGACGGCGGTCGACGTCTTCCGTCGCTCCGTTGTCCCGGCGCTGCGTGAGCAGCCCGGCTATGAGGGCGTCTACGTGCTGCTGTCGGACGCGGGCAAGGTGCTCGCGGTCACGTTCTGGGAGAGCGAGGCCGCGGCCGACGCCGGCATCGCCGGCAGCCGCAGCTTCTACGCCGAGCAGATCGGCAAGTTCGTCACGCTCTACAGGTCGGCTCCCGGGCGGGAGATGTACGACGTCGTCGTCGCCGACGCGCCCGCTGTCGCCGCCGTCTGAGAGGAGGCCTCGGTCATGACCAAGCTCTTCGGCATCCCCATGGGCGGGCTCGAGGTGGCCCTGGTCGCCGCGCTGGCGGCCGCGTTCGCGGTGGTCGCCGCGCTCGCCGTGCGCAACCGCATCTTCTTCCGGCTCGGCATCCGCAACGCCCGGCGCCGGCCCGGCCGCAGCGCGCTCATCGTCGTCGGCCTGATGCTCGGCACGGCGATCATCACCGCGTCGCTGGCCACCGGCGACACCATGACCCGCACGGTGCGCTCGTCCGCCGTGACGTCGCTCGGGCAGACCGATGAGCTGATCGCGGCCCGTGGCGCGACGCCCGACATCCAGGCCGCCGCCGGAGCCGCCACCGGCGTGCGCTACTTCCCCGCGGCCGACGTGGCCGCGGTCAGGCGCGCCGCTCGCCGGCTCCACCCTTGTCGACGGCGTCGCGCCGGCGATCGTCGAGCCCGTCGGCGTGCAGGACATGACCAGCCGCCAGACCGAGCCGTCGCATGACGATCTTCGCCAGCACCGCGCGCGGCATGCGCGGCTTTGGGCCGATCACCCGTGTTGGCGGCAGTGCGACGTCGCTCGCAGCGCTGCCGCCGGGTTCGGTGTACCTGAACCGCTCCGCGGCCGACTCGCTGGGCGCGTCGCCCGGCGATTCGATCCGCGTCTTCGCCGGACCCACGCGCCGCCGCGATGCGCGTGCAGGCGATCGTCGACTACGACGGCACCGGCACCGACGGCGCCGCCCTGCTCATGCCGCTGCAGCGCGCGCAGCAGCTGTTCGGCCAGCCGGGCCGGATCAAGTACGTGCTCGTGTCCAACCGTGGCGGGGTCATCTCCGGCGCGGCGCTGACGAACCAGGTCGTGCGGACACTGCGGCCGGCGCTCACCCCGCTGCATCTCCAGGCCAACAAGACCAAGGCCGATACCCTGAAGCTCGCCGACGCCACCGGATCGGCGTTCGTCTCGATGTTCACCACGTTCGGGTCGTTCTCGATCGCCGCCGGGATCCTGCTGATCTTCCTGATCTTCATCATGCTCGCGGCCGAGCGCCGCGGCGAGCTCGGCATCGCCCGCGCCGTCGGCACGCGGCAGCGCAACCTCGTGCAGATGTTCCTGTTCGAGGGCGTCGCCTACGACGTGCTCGCAGCGGCCGTCGGCGCCGCTGCTCGGCGTCGTCATCGCCTACCTGATGGTGCTGGTGATCGCCGGCGCGTTCGACCAGACGACCGGATTCCACATCACCTACTCCGTGACGTCGCGCACGGTGATCGTCTCCTACGCGCTCGGCGTCCTGCTCACGTTCGCGGTCGTGACGGCATCGGCGTGGCGGGTGAGCGCGGATGAACATCGTGACCGCCATCCGCAACCTGCCCGAGCCGCCGGCGCGCAAGCAGCCGCGCAAGCGCTGGCTGCTCGGACTCGCCGGCTACGGTGCTCGGGGCGCTGCTCATCGCCTCCGGCGTCAGCGCCAAGGACGCGATCACACTCGGATTCGGCGTCTCGCTGCTCGTCATCGGGCTCGTGCCCGTCGTCCGAGCGGCTCGGGCGTTCCCAGCCGCGCTGCGCGAACGGCGGCGGGGCTCGCACTCGTGGCCTGGTTCGTGCTCCCGATGGGGCGCTGGCTGCTCGGCACCCTTAGCGTGAACTTCTCGATCTTCATCCTCTCCGGGAATCATGATCGTGCTCGGCGCCAGCTGGACGCTCATGTACAACGCCGACCTGCTGCTCGGCGGCGCTGACGCGGACGCTGGGCCGGATCCGGGTGCTTGCGCCCGTGCTCAAGATGTCGATGGCCTACCCGCTGCGCAACCGGTTCCGGACGGGCGTCACGCTGGCGATGTTCACCCTGGTCGTGTTCACGCTCGTGACCGGCGCGACGACGACCACGTCGTTCGTGAACGGCGTGAACGACCTCGGCACCTACGGCGGCGGCTTCGACATCCGCGCGACCATCGCCCCGACGCGGCCGATCCCCGACATGCGCGCCGCCCTGCGACAGGCGCCGGGCATCAACGCGGCCGACTTCCGGGTCGTGTCGGCGCAGTCATTCATGCCGGTCAAAGTGCGCCAGGTCGGCATCGCCGAGCACTCCGAGGACTACGCCGTCCGTGGGCTCGACTCGGCGTTCCTCACCCACACGACCTACGGCCTCGTCCGCGCGCGCGTACGGGTACGGGTCGGACGCACAGGTGTGGCGCGCGCATCGAACAGCCATCGATGGGCTCGCGGTCGTGGATCAGTCGCTGGTGCAGCGCAAGTCGAACTTCAACTTCGGGGCGGTGCCGCCCTTCCAGCTGAAGGGCTTCTACCTCGAGGACAAGCGCTTCGCCCCGGTGTTCGTCGACGTCCGCGACCCGCAGACCGGCCGCCACGTGCGCCTGACCGTGATCGGCGTGCTCTCCGACACGGCGCCGCTCGAGATGGCCGGCATCGCCACCTCGCAGCGCACGCTCGGGTTCCTGTTCGGCGCGCGGGCGGCGCCGACGGTGTACCTGTTCGCCCTGCGCCACGGCGTCGACGCGACGGCCACGGCGAAGCGCCTCGAGTCGGCGTTCCTCGCGAACGGCATGCAGGCCGACGCGATGTCGAAGCTGCTCGCAGAACGCCGTCGGCGCGTCGCTCACATTCGACCGGCTGATCATGGCGTTCATGGGCCTCGGCCTCATCGTCGGCGTGACAGCGCTCGGCGTCATCACCGCCCGGGCGGTGGTCGAGCGGCGCCAGCAGATCGGCGTCCTGCGCGCCGTGGGCTTCCGCAGGAGGATGGTCCAGTGGAGCTTCCTGCTCGAGTCATCGTTCATCGCGCTCACGTCGATCGTGATCGGCACCGTCCTCGGGCTCGCGGTCGCGTTCAACGTCATCCACGACACGCAGCAGCAGCCGGCTGAGCGCAGGCTTCCGCCGCGCCCTCGGACGCTCGGTGCCCGCGTTCGCTTCGGCGACATGCACACCACTCACCCCGATGCCCTGTTCGCCCCCGGGCACAGAACCCCTGCGTGCATGAACGGGGTCTGACCCCGTTCATGCAGCGGCGGCGCGGGCGAGCTCGCGGAAGCGGTCGCCGCGGTGCTCGTAGTCGCGGAACTGGTCGAAGCTCGCGCAGGCCGGCGAGAGCAGGACCGTGTCGCCCGGCGCGGCGGCCGCAGCCGCGGCGGTCACCGCCCGCTCGAGCGTCTCGCAGCGCCTGAACGGCGCACCGGCCGTCTCAAGGGCGTCGGCGAGCGCGTCGGCCGCCGCGCCGATCAGGTAGGAGCACGCGACCGGCCCGGCGGCGACGGCGGCCGCGAGCGCCGCGAACGAGCCGCCCTTCAGCGAGCCGCCCAGGATCAGGTGGACGCCGCCGGCAAAGGCGGTCAGGGCCTTGATCGTGGCGTCGGGATTGGTCGCCTTGGAGTCGTTCACCCATTCCACGCCCTCCGCAGAGGCGACCACCTCGAGCCGGTGCGGCGGCGCGTCGAAGCCGCGCAGGGCGGCGTCGATCGCCGCATCGCCGACTCCCGCCGCGCGAGCCGCGGCCGCGGCGGCCAGCGCGTTCTCGAGGTTGTGGTCGCCGCGCAGGCGCGCGTGCTCCCAGTCGATCCCGCGCCCGATCGGCGGCCGTGAACCACACGCGTGCGCCCGCGCCGGGCAGCGCCGCGGCCCGCAGGACGGCATCGTCGCCGTTGAGCACGGCCGTGTCCTGCGCGTGCTGATTCTCGAGGATGCGCAGCTTGCAGCGGGTGTACTCCGCGAGATCGCCGTGGCGGTCGAGGTGATCCGGCGTCACGTTCAGGATGACCGCGACGCGGCAGCGCAGCCGGTCGATGTCCTCGAGCTGGAAGCTCGAGAGCTCGCACGCGATCCACGTCGCCGGCTCGATCCGGCCGGCGAGCTCCGACAGCGGCCGGCCGACGTTGCCCGCCACCTCGCACTCCAGGCCACCCGCGCGCAGCATCGCGCCGAGCAGGTGCGTGGTCGTCGTCTTGCCGTTCGTGCCGGTCACGCCCGCGATCGGGTTGCCGCGAAGCATCCGCGCAGCGAGCTCGACCTCGCTCCAGACCGGCACGCCGGCCGCGCGCGCGGCCGCCACCTGCGGCACCTCGCCGGGGACACCGGGGCTCTTCACGAGCGCCGTCAGGCCCGCGACAGGCACGACCTCCGACCCGAGGCGGGCCGGGATCCCGAGCGCGTCGAGCCGGCTCACGTCGGACGCGGGGTCGGTATCGGCTGCGACCACCTCGGCGTCGGGCCACACGCGCGCGATCGCCTCGCACGCCGCAAGGCCGGAGCGGCGCAGCCCGACGACCAGGTAGCGCTCGCTCACCGGTACTTGCTGAAGAAGAGGTAGTAGAGGACGAACCCGCTCGCGCCGAAGATCGCGGCCGTGATCCAGAACCGGACGATGATCTTGTTCTCGGTCCACTCCATCATCTCGAAGTGGTGGTGCAGCGGCGCCATCAGGAGCACCCGCTTCCCGAACGCCCGGAACGAGATCACCTGGATCGCGACCGAGAGGGCCTCGATCACGAAGACCCCGCCGACGACGACGAGCAGGAACTCCGTCTTCGTGAAGATCGCAAGCGCCGCGAGGCCGCCGCCGAGCCCGAACGAGCCCGTGTCGCCCATGAACACGTCCGCCGGGTAGGCGTTGTACCAGAGGAACCCCACGCAGCCGCCCACGAGCGCGGCGGCGATGATCGCGAGGTCGAGGGCGCGCGGATTGCCCTGGTAGACGCCGTGCACCGTGGCCCCCGGATAGACGCCGTTGTGGGCCAGGAACGCGACCACCATCATGGCCGCATACGTCAGCGCGGCGATGGTGACGGTGCCCGCGGCGAGGCCGTCGAGGCCGTCGGTCAGGTTGACGGCGTTCGCGGCGCCGGCGACCACGAGGAAGATGAACACGTAGTAGACCGGCCCGAGGCCGATGTACGTGTTGACCAGCGGGATGTAGACGTCGGTCGACAGGTGCTCGCGGTGCGCCACGAGCCCCACCCCGGCGACCACGCCGGCCAGCAGCAGGAGCTTCCACCGGCCGGACAGGCCGAGCGAGCGCCGCCGCGTCAGCTTGAGGTAGTCGTCCAGGAAGCCGATCCCGGCGCACGCGAGCGCGGTGCCGGCGACCGCGAGCCCCGGGCCGGTGTGCTCGGTGAAGATCAGGAACGCGAGCAGCGCGCAGCCGAGCAGGCCGATCCCGCCCATCGTCGGCGTGCCCTGCTTGGAGTGGTGCCCGGCCGGGCCGTCCTCGCGGATGTTCTGCCCGAACTCGTTGCGGCGCAGGAACGCGATGAACGCCGGCCCCGACACGATCCCGAGCAGCATCGCCACCACCCCGGCGGCCAGCACGAGCTTCATGTGAGCGCCTCGACGACCGCCTCGAGCCCGGCCGAGCGGCTGCCCTTGACGAGCACCGCGTCGCCGGGGCGCAGCATGTCGGCAAGCGCGCCGGCCGCAGCCGCGGCGTCGGCGTACCAGCTGCCGCCGTATGCCCGGCTGAGCGGGCCCCACCGCCACGATCGCGTCGACCCCGAGCGCCGCGGCCTCGCGGCCGACCTCGGCGTGCAGCTCCGGGCCGGCCGGGCCGAGCTCGGCCATCTCGCCGAGGACGGCGACGGTACGGCGGCCGTCGGCGGCCGCTGCGAGGTGCCGCAGCGCCGCCCGCATCGAGACCGGGTTGGCGTTGTAGCAGTCGGCGATCACGAAGCCGCCGCCCGGAAGGGCAATGCGCTCGCCGCGCCAGCGCGAGAACGCGACCTCCCCCGCACCGGCCATGAGATCCGGATCGCCCGGGTCGAGGCCCAGGCCGACGCAGGCGGCGACGGCGGCCGTGAGGTTCAGGCCGTTGTGGTGCTGGTCGAAGTTCACCGGCACCGTGATGGTTCGACCGCCGAGGGCGATCTCCGCCCTGCCCGAGCCGAATGCCGCCAGCCGCACGTCCGCGCCCGCGTCCTCTCCGAACGTGATCATGCGCGCGCGGCACATCTCGACGTAGGGCTCGAGCAACGCCTCGCCGTGGGGGACGACGGCGGTGTCGGCGGGGGTGAGGGGCTGCAGGATCTCGGCCTTGGCCTCGGCGACGGCCTCGACCGAGCCGACGAGCTCGAGGTGCACCGGACCGACCGACGTGATCACCGCGACGTCGGGACGGGCGATCTCGGCCAGGTAGGCCACCTGCCCCATCCCGCGCATGCCGAGCTCGCACACGACCGCCTCGGTGGCGGGATCGATCCGGCACAGCGTCAGCGGCAGGCCGATCTCGGTGTTGAAGTTCGCGTGGCTTGCGACCGTGACGAGCTGGCGCCGCAGGATCGCGCCGAGGATGTCCTTGGTCGAGGTCTTGCCGGTCGAGCCGGTCACGCCGATCACGCGCGCCGCCGAGCGCCGCCGCACCTCGGCGGCGATCTGGCCGAGCGCGATCAGCGGATCGGGGACGACGATCGTGTGCGCGTCGGCCGCCGCCTCGCCGGGGGCGCCGGCCGCGAGCACGGCCGCGGCGCCCGCGCGCAGCGCGTCGGCGGCGAAGCGGGCGCCGTCGGTGCGCGTCCCCGGGAGCGCGACGAAGAGGTCGCCCGGCGCGACCGCGCGCGAGTCGATGGTGACGCCCGTGATGCGCGCGGCGCTCGTGGTGCGCCCGCCGCACAGGCCGGCGATCTCGCGCGCCGTCGAGGGCGATCATGCCGCGGGCAGCCCGGCCAGCGCCTCCCGCGCGACCGTGCGATCGTCGAAGGGCAGCGGTGCGGTCGGCGAACTGCTGGCCCTGCTCGTGCCCCTTGCCGGCGATCACGACGCACGTCGCCCGGCCGCGCCAGCGCGACGGCGCGCTCGATCGCGGCGCGGCGGTCGGGCTCGGCGTCCATCGCGACGCCGTCCATGATCTCGGCGATGATCGCGTCGGGGTCCTCGCTGCGCGGGTTGTCGGACGTGACGATGGCGAGGTCGGCCAGCCGCCGCGCCACCCGCCCCATCTGCGGGCGCTTGCCGCGGTCGCGGTCGCCGCCGCAGCCGAACACGCAGATCAGCCGCCCGGCGGTGATCTCGCGGGCGGACGAGAGCACGTTCTCGAGCCCGTCGGGCGTGTGCGCGTAGTCGACGAGCACGGTGAACGGCTGGCCGGCGTCGACCGCCTCGAACCGGCCCGGGACGCCCTGCACCGCGGCGATGCCGGCCCGGACGGCCGCGTGCGGCAGCTCGAGCAGCTCGGCCAGCGCCACGGCGCAGAGCACGTTCTCGACGTTGAAGCCGCCGCGCAGGCGCACGTCGAGCGGCAGCGGGCCGCGCGGCGTCGTCGCGATCAGGGCGATCGCCCCGCCCGCGCCGATCTCGACCGCGTGCGGGCGCACGTCGGCATCGGCATCGCCGCGCGCGCGCATAGGTGAGCACCCGTCCGCCGGCCATCGCCCGCCAGGCGGCGGCCGTAGGGGTCGCCGACGTTGATCGCGCCGGGCGCCTCGGCGAACAGGCGCGCCTTGGCGGCGAAGTAGGCCTCCATGTCGGGATGGAAGTCGAGGTGGTCCTGGGTCAGGTTCGTGAAGCCGGCGGCGGCGAAGCGCACGCCGGTGACCCGGTCGAGCTCGAGCGCGTGCGACGAGACCTCCATCGCGCAGGCGCGGTCGCCCGCGTCGACCATACGCCGCAGCGTCGCCTGCAGATCGACGCTCTCGGGCGTCGTCCGCGCCACCGGCTCGACGACGCCGCCGACGCGCGACTCGACCGTGCCCAGCAGCCCGGCCGGCCCGAGCGCCGCCTCGAGCACCGCGTGCACGAGGAAGACGGTGGTCGTCTTGCCGTTGGTGCCGGTGACGCCGACCACGGCGAGCTCGGCGCTGGGATGGCCGGAGAGGGCGTCCGCCGCGAGCGCCATCGCCCGCCGCGACGAGCCGACGACGAGCTGCGGCACGTCCACGGCGAGCGGCCGCTCGACGACGAGCGCCGCCGCGCCGTTTCGCACCGCGACGTCGGCGAAGTCGTGGCCGTCGGCGACGAAGCCCCGGCACGCACACGTGCAGCGCGCCCGGCCCGGCAGCCTCGGCGCGATAGGTGACGGCGGTGATGTCGACATCGGCCCGCCCGCGCACCTCGCGCGGCGCGACCGCCTCGATCAGCGTCGAGAGCTTCATGTTCCGCCGGGTAGGTTAGTGAACCGGACGGTCGGGCTTGATGCCTGCGTGGTTGGCGTACCACGCGCCGATCTGCTCGAAGGCCGGCGCGGCGACCGCGCCGCCGAAGTGGCTGGTCTTGGGCGAGTCGACCACGATCATGATCTCGACCTGGGGATGCTCGGCCGGCAGGAAGCCGACGAACGAGGCGTCGTACTGGTTCGAGTAGCCGCCGTGGCCGTTCGGCTTCTGGGCGGTGCCGGTCTTGCCGGCGACGGTGTAGCCGGGGATGGTGGCCTGGATGCCGGTGCCGCCGTCGACGACGCCCTCGAGCATCGAGACCATCTCGCTGTCGACGTCCGGCGAGAGCACCCGCCGCTGCCACATGCGCGGCATGCGCCGGCCCTGGATGCCCTGCACCAGGTGCGGCTGCACCATCACGCCGCCGTTTGCGATCGCCTGGTACATCGACGCCATCTGCATCGCCGTCACGCCGATGCCCTGGCCGATCGGGATCGTGCCGATCGAGGACGTCGTCCAGTTGCGGCCGGGCAGCACGATGCCGGTCGCCTCGCCGGGGAAGTGCAGCGCCGTCGACTGGCCGAACCCGTAGCGGCGGATCCAGCGCATGCAGGTCGTGCTTGCCGACCATCTGCGCGATCTCGTCGGTGCCGATGTTGGACGAGATCTTGAGGATGTGGCGCACGGTGATGTCCCACGGCTTGTGCGGGATGTCGTCGTGGATCACCTTGTTGCCGAAGGCAATGTGGTCGGGGACGTTGTGCAGCACCTCGCCCGGCCAGACCAGGTTCGCCGTGAGCGCCGCCGAGAACGTCACGACCTTGAACGTCGAGCCGGGCTCGTAGATCGTCTGCGAGCGCCTGGTTGCGCCAGAGCTTTGCGTTTCGCTGCATGTGCGCCTGGTTGTTGTCGTAGCCCGGCGCGGTCGCCATGGCGACCACCGCGCCCGTGCGCGGATCCATGACGATGCCCGTGGCCCACGACGCGTGCGTGTTGCGCACGGTCTGGGCGAGCACATCCTGCACCTTGGTCTGCACCGCGGCGCTGACCGTGAGGGTGACGTTGCGCCCGTTCTGCGGCTTGCGCACGTTCACCGTGTCGAGCACCATGCCGCTCGGGTCGGTGATGGTGATCTGCTTGCCCGGACGGCCGGCGAGCACCGGGTTCAGCTGATACTCGAGCCCGGCGCCGTCGCCGGGGCCGGCGTTGCCGTCGATGCCGGTGAAGCCGAGCAGCTGCGACGCGAGCGGGCCGTCGGGATACCACCGCTGCAGCTCGGGCGTCGTCGAGATCCCCGGCAGGTGGTGGCGCATCACGCGGGCGGCGACCTCGGGCTGGAGCTGGCGCACGACGAAGCCGCCGCGCCGGACCGCGGCCGCAAGCGCCGCGACCTCCGGCTTCCAGGCCGGATTCGGCCGCAGCTTCGGCGGCTTGGCCTTCTGGGTCTTCTGGCCCGTGTGCGCCTTGTGGGCCGTGGTGGGCTGGGCCTTGTGGCGCTTGACCCGGTGGTTGGGACGGAAGCCGATCGCGCGGGCGATGGTGACGGCCGTCGCGCGCACGTCCTTGACCTGCTTGGGCGACGACACGATCGTCAGGGACGGCTGCGTCTGGGCGAGCACCTGGCCGTCGGCGCTCACGATCGAGCCGCGCAGCCCGAGCAGCGGCGTCACGCCGCGCTGCTGCTGCGCCGCCTTCCTGGTCAGCGCGGCGGCATCGACGCCCTGGATCTGCACCGCACGCGCCACGACCACCGCGAACGCCGCGAGCGACACGACGAGCATCAGCCGCAGGCGGTGGTCGGACATCCGCCTCACGGCCGCGTCGCGAACCTGCTGGCGGGGGCGGACGACGGGCGCAGCGACAGGTACGTGGTCGTGTTCGGGTCGGCCTGGCGCATGCCGAGCTTGGCCGCCGCAAGGCCGATCGCCACCGGAGAGGACAGGCTCGTGACCCGGTTCTGCGCCAGCCGGTTCGGCGTCGCTCAGCTGGCGCGCCTGCGCCTGCAGGCGGTTGACGTCGATGCTGTCGCGCAGCGCGGCCACGTTCAGCGCGACGATGCCGCCGAGCAGCGCCGCGAGGACGACGACCCAGGCGGCGCCGCCCGCGGTGATCCGGCGGGGGCGGACGCGGCGCGCGCGCCGGGGGACGGGCGCCGCCGCCGGCGGCCCGGGCGCGCGGCGGGGGCGGGGAGCGCGTGCCGGGAGCGGCGATGCTCACGGGGCGGGCGTCCTCTCGGCCGCCCGCAGCCTGGCCGAGGACGAGCGCGGGTTCGTGCACCGCTCGTCGACCGTCGCGACGACGGCCCGGCGCGTCAGCGAGCGCAGGCGCGGCTGGTGGCCGCACACGCACACGGGGAAGTCGGGCGGGCAGGTGCAGCCGCGGGCCTCGTCGCGGATGAACTGCTTGGCGATCCGGTCCTCGAGCGAGTGGAAGCTGATCACGGCGATGCGGCCGCCGGGGGCGAGCAGGTCGACGGCCGCCTCGAGGCCCTCGCGCAGCGACTCGAGCTCGCCGTTGGTCGCGATCCGCAGCGCCTGGAACACGCGCCGGGCGGGATGGCCCTGGCCGAAGCGGGCCGGCGTCGGGATCGCGGCCTTGATCACCTCGACCAGGTCGCCGCTGCGCTGGAAGGGCTCAACCGCCCGGCGGCGGACGATCGCGCGGGCGATCTGGAAGGCGTAGCGCTCCTCGCCGAAGGTGCGCAGCACGCCGGCCAGCTCGCGCTCGTCCCAGGTGTTCACGATCTCGGCGGCGGTCAGGTCGGCGCCCGCGTCCATGCGCATGTCGAGCGGCGCGTCGTTCGCGTAGCTGAAGCCGCGGTGGGGGCGGTCGATCTGCATCGACGAGACGCCGAGGTCCATCAGGATCGCCTGCACGCGCACGCCGGTCGCGGCCATGTTGCGCAGCACGAGCGCGAAGTCCCCGTGCACGAAGCGGGTGTCGCTGGTCGCCGCGGCGGCGAAGCGGTCGTAGAACGGCTCGGCCTCGTGGTCGCGGTCGACGGCGATGTAGGTGCCGGTCCCGCGCAGGTGCGGCTCGAGCACCGCCGCGTGCCCGCCGGCGCCGAACGTGCAGTCGACGACGGTGTCGCCCGGGCGCGGCTCGAGCAGGTCGGCCACCTCGGCCGCCATGACGGGGACGTGCTCCATCACCGCGCTACTGCTGTGAGAGAGATTCGGCAACATCCTCAATGCTCCCCTCGGATTCGGCCTGGTTCCGGCGCCAGGTGGCGAGGTCCCAGATCTCCAGCATGTCGCGCAGCCCGGCGACGACGATGTCCCGCTCGAGGCCGGCATGTGCCAGCTGGGGCGGCGGCAGCATGACCCGGCCCTGACGGTCGAGCTCGGACTCCGACGCCCCAGCGTACAGATGCCGCCTCATGACCCTCGCCTGGCGGCTGAACGGGGAGAGCGGCCCGAGCTGCGCATCCACGAACTGCTCGAACCCCTCCGGCGTGTACACGGACAGGCACCTGTCGACGCCCTTGGCCACGATCACGCCGTCGGCGAAGTGCGGCCGCAGCTTGGCCGGGAGCGTCACGCGGTTCTTGGCATCGAGCTTTTGGACAGATTCGCCGAGCAGCACCAGAGCACTCTCCCATTCCGCCCCACAATACCCCACTTTCCACCACTTCGCAACGCCATGGGTCCACTTTCGCGCAGATGCGGGCGGATTGCCGATGCCGGCCGTCGCGGGTGCTCAGGCTCGCCGTGGCGGAAAATCCTTACAAAAACACCTGCGTTTGCAGGGGATTGCAGGTGGTAAAGTGCCGCGCGATGTCGAGCCCGCCGAAGCAGCGGCCCCGGCGCCGGATCGCCCCGGCCCTGGCCGCCCTCCTCGTCATGGCCCTGCTCGCGGCGTTGGGCGCACCCGCGACGGCCGGTGCCGACTCGATCGCGTCCAAGCGCGCGCAGGCGCAGTCGGCCGAGAGGCACCTGAACGACCTCTACGCCGCCGAGGACGCCGCGGTCAACGCCTACGACGCCGCGCAGTCGAAGTACGCCGGCGTGCAGCGGCGCCAGCGCGAGAACCGGGTCCAGCTGAAGATCGCCAAGGCCAACCTGGCGGCGGCGCGCAGGCAGCTCGCCGGCATCGTCATCGCGGCCTACAAGGGCGACGACCCCAACGCGGCGATGTACGTGCTGGGCGCGCAGTCGTTCACCGACCTCGTCAACCGCATCGACGTGATCAACCGGACGTCGCGCAGCGAGGCGACGGTGCTGCACAGCGTCACCGTGGCCGAGCACCAGGTGGCCACCCGCCAGCACCTGCTGCACGTCGAGGCGATCCAGGCCCGCCACCTCGTCAAGCGCCGCCAGAGCGCGGAGGCCAAGGTCAAGGGCCTGATCTCGAGCCAGCAGTCGCTCATCTCCGGCCTGAACGCGCAGATCCGCCAGCTCGTGCAGCAGCGCAAGGCCCGCGCCGCCGCGGCCGCCCGCGCGCGCGCCGCGGCGGCCGCCGCGGCCGCGCAGGCGCCGCAGCCGACGCAGCCCTCGAACCCGGTGACGACGCCTCCGGTCGGCGGCGGGCCGGTGCCGCCGGCGAGCTCGGTCGGCGCGCAGGCCGTGCAGATCGCGAGGGCGAGCTCGGCGTCCCGTACGTGTGGGGCGGCGCGAGCCCGTCCGGCTTCGACTGCTCCGGACTGACGATGTGGGTCTATGCCCAGCTCGGCATCCACCTCGACCACTTCACCGGGTCGCAGTGGAACGCCGGCCCGCACGTGGCCCGCGACCAGCTCGCGCCGGGCGACCTCGTCTTCTTCGAGCCGGGGATCGGCCACGTGGGCATCTACATCGGCGGCGACGAGTTCATCCACGCTCCCCACACCGGCACCGTCGTCCAGATCTCGAGCCTCTCCGACGCCTGGTACGCGGCCGAGTACCAGGGCGCCGTGCGCGTCACCGGCTGAGAGCGGACGCCCGCAGCGGCCGACGGTTGGGGGTATTCACCCGTCCGGCCTGGGGGTATGCTTTGGGTGCGGTTCGAGCCTCTGCGAGCGTGTGCCCTCCGGTTGGAGGCGTAGGGTTCGGGCGGCGGGAAGCCATCGGCGGTCGGGGTCGCCGACCGATGGAAATCAGTGCGGCGCCAATCCGCAGTCAACACCCCTGGCGTAGAGAAGACGTCAGGCGGGGAATAGCCTGTCTACGCCGAACGTTAGGCAGAGAACGGATTCAGGGAACTCTCGGGAGTCTTGAGGAGTTGATGAGGAATGACTGACCAGCTCGTCATCGAGCCAGAAGCACGGCTCTTGGTGGAGCTTGGACAGGAGCGGGGGCTCGTGTACGAGGACGAGCTGGCCGGTCTCGCACTCGAGCTCGACCTCGAGGCAGACGACGTGCAGGCGCTGCGCGACGAGCTCGCCCAGCTCGGCGTCGACATCGTCGACCCGCCTGCGCCGGAAGAGCGCATCGAGGTCGTCGAGGTCGAGATCGCGACCACGAACAGCCTCGACCTGTTCCTGCGCCAGGCGGGCCGCTATCCGCTGCTGACCAAGGACGAAGAGGTCATGCTGGCCAAGCGCATCGAGGCCGGCGACCCCGTTGCCAAGCGGCGGATGATCGAGTCCAACCTGCGCCTCGTCGTGTCGATCGCCAAGCAGTACCGCGGCCAGGGCGTGCCGTTCCTGGATCTGATCCAGGAGGGCGTGCTGGGGCTGAACCGCGCGGTCGAGAAGTTCGACTGGCGGCGCGACCTCAAGTTCTCGACCTACGCGACCTGGTGGATCCGCCAGGCGGTGCAGCGCTCGATCGCGAACAGCGGCCGCACCATCCGCCTGCCCGTGCACGTCTCCGACCGCCTGCGGGCGATCGAGCGCGCGCGCCGGTCGCTCGAGGCGAGCCTCGGCCGCGAGCCGTCCGAGGACGAGATCGCCCGCGCCGCCGAGCTGACCTCGGACGCCGTGTCCGAGACGCTCGGCCTCGCCCGCAAGACCGTCTCGCTGCACGAGCCGGTCGGCGAGGACGGCGACTCCGAGCTCGGCGACATGATCGCCGACCCGGATGCCGGCAATCCCGAGGAGCTGGCCGAGACGCACCTGCGTCACGAGCGGCTCCGCGAGGGCCTGGCCCGGCTGGGCGAGCGCAAGCGCCTGATCCTGGAGCTGCGCTTCGGCCTCGACGGCCAGGACCCGCGCAACCTCGAGGAGATCGGCCGCATCGTCGGGCTCACCCGCGAGCGCGTGCGCCAGCTCGAGGCCGAGGCGCTGCGCGAGCTCGCCGCGTCGGCCGACATGCAGCCGCTGCGCGCGGCCTAGCACTGGGGTCAGACCCCGAACGCCACCGTCGCGAAGTTGCAACGACGACCGTTCGGGGACTGTCCCCGCTTTTCACCGCAGCGCGTGGGGCACGTCGTGCTTCCACGCGACGCCGTCGGCACGGGCGCGCACCCGCCGCACGACGTCGAGGTCGACGCCGGTGCGCTCCGCCGCCGCCTCGGGCGTCATCCCCAGGTCGAACATCGCCACGAGCGCGCGGTCGGCGTCGTGGTAGGTGAAGCCGAGCTCGTCCTCGTCGGTCTGCCCGCCCCACAGGCCCGCCGTCGGGTGCTTGTCGAGCACGGCCTGCGGCTGTCCCAGCACCCGCGCCGCCGCCCGCACCTCGGTCTTGTAGAGGTCGGTGATCGGCTCGATGTCCGAGGCGGCGTCGCCGAACCGCGTGAAGTAGCCGAGCAGGTTCTCGGTGCGGTTCTCGGTGCCGACGACGAGCGCGTGCAGCTCCTGGGCGAGGTCGTAGATCACGATCATGCGCGCCCGCGCGCTGGCGTTGCCCTCGCGGATGGCCGACTGCGGCAGCGTCGGGCGCATCGTCTCGAGCGCCGCGATCATCGGGTCGATGCGCACCGTCAGCAGGTTCGCGTCCGGCAGCCCGGCCGCGCGCGGCCGACGCCTCGGCGTCGTCGATGTGCACCTGCTCGGTGTGCCGCGACGGGATGCGCACGGCGACGACGTGCTCGGGGCCGAGCGCGCGGGCCGCGAGCGCCATCGCCACCGCCGAGTCGATGCCGCCGGAGAGGCCGATCACCGCCTTGCCGCGCCCCGCGGCATGCATCACCTCGCGCAGGCGCTGCGCCTTGCGCTCGAGCATCGGCGCGAGCGCCGCCTCGTCGCGCAGCAGCGCCACCTTGTCGAGCCGGCCGCCGGCGGCCGCGACGTCGGCGAGCGCCCGCCGCGCCGTCGCCCGGCTGCACCTCGACCGCGGCGATCGCGTCGGTGAGCACGGTGGTCTCGAAGCCCTCCTCGATCGCGGCGAGGGCCGTCGCGCGCACGCAGTAGTCGGTGGCGAGCGCCGGCGACGACGACCCGCTTCACCCCGCGCCCGCGCAGATAGTCGCCGAGGCCGGTGCCGTCGAAGCCCGAGTACGTCTCGTGATCGGGGTCGCTGCTCTTGTCCTGGACGCGATCGAAGCGCATGCCGGCGACCGACGGGTGCAGCTCGGCGCCCGCCGTCCCGACGACGCAGTGCGGCGGCCACGGCCCGCCGCGAGCGGTGAACGAGACATGGTCGGCCGGGATGGCGGTCGCGCGTCGCGACCACCGTGCCGACGCCCTCGGCGGCGCGCGCGAGCGCCGGCGCGAGCAGGTCGCCTCCGGCCACCCCCAGGGCGCCGCCGGGGCAGAAGTCGTTCTGCATGTCGACCACGAGCAGCGCGGTGGCCGGATCGGAGCGGGTCATGACATCTCCTCCTCGAGCGCGGAGAGCCGCGGCGAGAGCCGTGGCGGAGTCGGTTTCGGGGTCGCGCAGCGCACGCGCCGCGGCGGGCAGCGCGGCGATCTGCGCCGCCGCCAGCCTGCGGACGTCGGCAAGCGGTGGCAGCGGCGCGACCAGCCGGCCCGCGCGGAGCACCGGCTGGAGCAGCCGCTCGCCGGGCAGGTCCTCGTCGGCGAGGCCGATCGTGTCGCCTGAGGCGGTGCGGAACACCTGGTGGCGGCCGGGCAGGTTCGACTTCTCCCCCGCCGCCTTCATCACCGGGTGGCCGGCGCTCCAGACGAGCTTGTAGACGCCGCCGAGCGCCGGCGCGTCGCTCGACGTCGACGAGCGCCGTGCCGACGCCGAAGCCGTCGATCGGCGCGCCGGCGGCGAGCAGGTCGGCGATCCGGTACTCGTCGAGGTCGCCCGAGCAGACGATCCGCGTGTCCGCGCAGCCGCCCGCGTCGAGGATCGCCCGCACCGCGACGGTGACCTCGCCCAGATCGCCGGAGTCGAGCCGCACCGCCTGGGGCACGACGCCGGTGATCCGGGCCGCCTCGCAGGCGGCCCGCGCGCCCTTGAGGGCGTCGTGCGTGTCGATCAGGAGCGTCGAGCGGTCGGGGTGGTCGCGCAGGAACGCGCAGAACGCCTCGACGTCGGTCGGGAACGCGAGCACGTAGCTGTGGGCCATCGTGCCCGAGGTGGGGATGCCCCAGGCGTAGCCGGCGGCGACGGTCGCGGTGGACGTGCAGCCGCCGATGTAGGCCGAGCGCGCCGCCAGCAGGCCGGCGTCGGCGCCGTGGGCGCGGCGGAAGCCGAAGTCGACCACCGGCCGGCCGCCCGCGGCCGCGACGATGCGGGCGGCCTTGGTGGCGATCATGGTCTGGAAGTTCACCTGGTTCAGCAGGAACGTCTCGGCGAGCTGGCAGGCCATCCGCCCGCCCTCGACGCGCAGGAGCGGCTCGCCGGCGTGCACGACCGTGCCCTCCGCGCACGGCGTCGACGTCGCCCGTGAAGCGCAGCCCGTCCGAGGTGGCGCAGGAGCGGCTCGCTGCACGTGTGCGACCGGCGCAGGTAGCCGAGCGCGTCGGCGCCGAAGGCGAGGCCGGTCAGGTACTCGCAGACGCGCTCGAGCCCGGCGGCGACCAGGAACCCGCGCTGCGGCGGCAGCGTGCGCACGAAGAGCTCGAACGCCACCGGCTCGTCGGCGAGGCCCTGGGCGAGGTAGGAGTCGGCCATCGCCAGCTGGTACTCGTCGGTCAGGAGCTCGGCCGGCGGCCAGGCGATCATGTCGACCGCCGATACCGGGCGCTCTGGGCGAGGATCAGCGGCCGCCGGTCGGCGAACCGGTAGAGCGCCGCCGGCCGGCCGCCCGTCGGCCGCTCGCCCGCCTCGGCGAGCACGCCCCACCCGAGCGCGATGCGGCGGAAGTTGTTCGGCTCGAAGGCGCGGCCGATGCCGGCCTCGTACACGCGCCGCAGCTCCGACAGGGTGAACGTCTCGGGCAGGAGGCTCCAGGCCACGTTCTGGTACTCGAGCTTGTAGGCCAGGCGCTGGCGGGCGTAGCCCAGGATGCGGTCGTGGTCGAACGCGAGCACGACGCGCCTCGCCGGTCTCGCGCAGCAGCGGCTCGAGCGGCCGCCACACCGCCTCGCGCGCGTCCGAGCCCGGCCGCAGGCGCACCTTGCCGCCGTCGACGAGGGCCAGGTAGCAGCACGAGATGACGCGGCCGCGCGGGTCGCGGTCGACGTCCGAGAAGGTGGCCAGCTGCTCCATGAACGTGTCGGCGACGCCGGTCTCCTCGCGCAGCTCGCGCTCGGCCGCCTCCTCGAGCGTCTCCCCCGCGTCCATCAGCCCGCCCGGCAGCGCCCAGTAGCTCTGGTACGGCTCGTAGCGGCGCCGGACGAGAAGGACGTTCATCGCCCCGTCCAGGAAGGCGAACACGGCCACGTCGGCCGCGACGCGCGGATGTTCGGCACCGGCCACTTATAGACCTCGTGACTAGGCTAGCACGAGGGCGAGATCAGCACGGTGCGCAGGCTGGTGTAGAACTCGCGCGCGGCCTTGCCCTGCTCGCGCGGGCCGAGGCCCGACGCCTTCTCGCCGCCGAACGGCGTGTGCAGGTCGACGCCCGACGTCGGCTGGTTGACGCGCACGAGGCCCGTGTCGAGCCGGCCGACGAGGTCGAGGACGCGGTCGAGGTCGCGCGTGAAGACCGCCGTCACCAGGCCGTGGCGCACGCCGTTTGCGAGCTCGAGCGGCGGCGTCCGGCGTCGGCGGCGGACATGATCGCGCACACCGGCGCGAACACCTCCTCCTGGGCCAGCTCGGCCGAGGGGTCGGCGACCTCGACGAGGGTCGGGGCCAGGTAGTTCCCGGCGGCGTCGAGCGCGCGCGCCGCCGGCCACCAGCCGCCCGCCCGCCTCCACGCCGCGCGTCGACCGCCGCGGCCGCGGCGTCGCGCGCCTCGGCCGAGATCAGCGGGCCGACCCGGCAGGCCTCGTCGGCGGGATCCTCGATCCGCAGGCCGGCGACCGCCGCGGCGAGCGCGTCGCGCATCGGGTCGCGCACGCCGCCCGTCGCAGATCACGCGGCTCGTCGCGGTGCACTTCTGGCCGGCGTAGCCCATCGCCGCTGTCGCGATCGTCGCCGCGGCGGACTCGACGTCGGCGTCGGCGAGCACGATCGAGGCGTTCTGGCCGCCCATCTCGCACTGCGCGGCCGCGCCGCGCTCGACCGCCATCCGCGCCACCGACGCGCCGGTCGCGACCGAACCGGTGAACGTCACCGCGGCGACGCCCGGGTGGCCGACGAGCGCGGCGCCGGCATCGGCGCGGCCCTGCACGAGCTGCACCACGTCGGCGGGCAGCTCGGGCGCGAGGCATGCGAGCAGCGCCTCTGCGCAGGCGGGCGAGAACGGCGAGGGCTTCCACACGCACGCGTTGCCGTAGGCGAGCGCGGGCGCGAGCTTCCAGGCCGGGATCGCGATCGGGAAGTTCCAGGGCGTGATCATGCCGACCACGCCGCGCGGCCGCCGCCGGGACATGAGCAGCGAGCGGCCGTCGGCCGACGGGTAGGTGTCGCCGTCGGGGTCGAGCGCCGCCTGGGCCTGGTAGCGCAGGATCGCCGCCGTGCGGCCGACCTCGGCCCGGGCCTCGAGAATCGGCTTTCCCACCTCGCGCCGGATCAGCTCGGCGAGCTCGGCCGCGGCGGCCTCGACGCGGGCGGCTGCGCGGTGGAGCGCGTCGGCGCGCGCCTGCGCCGGCAGCGCGGCGAAGCCGGGCGCGGCGGCGCGTGCCGCGGTGACGGCGCGGTCGACGTCGATGCCGCCGCCGGGCACGAACGTGCCGATGCGGTCGGCGGGATCGGCGGGGTTCAGGCTGACGATGCCCGCGGCGGCCGCACCCATCCAGGCGTCTACTTGCTCACGTAGACGACCAGGGTGAGCGCGAACAGCAGCATGGCAACCGTCACCAGCACCCACCAGCGCGAAGTCGAGGTCGGAGGGGTCGTCATCGGCGGCGGATACTACCCTGAGCCGGCGCCGGACATCGCCTCTGCGATCAGCGCCTCGGCGACCAGCACGACGCCGAAGAGCACGACCGTGATCGCGTGCACCACGGTGCACCACAGGCAGATCGCGTCGATCTTGAAGAGCTCCGCGTAGACGAGCCAGACGACCGTGGCGACGCCGCCGACGACCCAGGCCATCCGCGCGTAGCGCATCCACGGGGCGGCCGAGCGCCAGGCCGCGGGCAGGCACAGCGCTGCGCCGGCGACGAAGAACACGACGCCGAGCACCGCCACCGGCACGCCGGCGATGTAGGACTGCGGGCTCGTGGTCACCTTCTCGCAGTTGATCGTGCCGGTGCTCGAGCACGCGAGTTGGACGTGGGTCGTGAAGTGCGTGATCGTCAGGTAGATCGAGACGGCCAGGCCCGCGCCGACGAGGACGAGGCTCGCCGCCGGCACCCATGCCGGCACCCACCGCCCTGCCGCCTGGGTCACGTCGGCAGGTGCTTCGCGGCGGCGGTGACGCCCGGCGCCGAGCAGACGTTCGCGGGCTGGCCGCCGGTCTGCTTGCAGATCGCCGCGGTGAGCATGTTCGCCGTGCCGAGGATCGCCTGGCTCTGCGGGCTGACCGGGTTCCGGGCAGCCTGGGCGATCTGCTGCATCGTCATCCCCGCCAGGATCTGCGGGTTGTAGCTCGCCCCCGTGCTGGCGTAGCTGCCGAGGTAGGTGAACGGGATCGTCCCGCCCGGGTCGTATGTGTGCGCGAGGCTGCTCTCGACCGCGGTGGGCTTGTCGAGCGGTGCGTACGTGTTGCCCTGCACCTGGTTCGTCGCCACCTCGACCCCGTTGAACGCGATGTACTTGCTCGTGTAGCCCGAGCCGTGGAACGAGAACGTGGGCGTGTTCGGGAAGACGTCGACGCTCGAGGAATGCGTCGCGCCGAGGTTCGTGAACGTGCCGAAGCGCTGGAGGGCCGTGACGAGCGGCCAGCGCTGCGCGGCGCAGTACGGGCAGTAGTCGGCGCCGAGGTAGGCGATGAGCGGCTTCCCGCCCTGCTTGACCGGCGTGCCGGGGATGGCCTTGAGGCCGCCGACGCCCGACTGGTAGCCGATCGTGTCGAACGTGGCCGCCGGGATGGTGGCGAGGCCCTGTACGACCGCGGCGGGCGCGAGGCCGGCCGGGTGCGCCGGCGTGTTCGACGTGGCTGCCGAGCTGCCCCCCTGCGCGAGCTTCACGCCGACGAGCGCAGCGATGACGGCGATGATGCCGATCACCCCGCCGATGGCCATCAGGAGCGGCTTGCGCGACGACGCCTGGTTCGACTGGAGCCGCTGCCCGCGCTCACGCTCCGCTGCCCGACGCTGCTGGCGCGTCTTCTGGTTTGCCACGTCCGCTCCTCGCTTCGGGTATCTCCGAAGACTACTTCGGCAGGCCGGGGCGGCCCGGTGAGTCCCGTCTCGCGGCGGCGAGCGGCTCAGTAGAGCGCGTGCGCAATCAGCATGCCCACCAGGATCGAGACGGGCACCGACAGGACGCGGACGACCATCCGCCCGCCCGAGCGCCGGCGCCGGGAGACGAGCCCGTAGCCGGCCTGCGGGCGCTCGCGCCGGCCGACGTGCGGCAGCGCGGGCAGCGCGGGCAGCGAGAAGTGCGGCAGCGCCGGCCGGTGCGGCCGAGGCAGGGCGCCGCGCCGCGGCAGCCGGCGCACGCCGCGGACGGACGGCAGCATGAGCACCCACGCGCACGCCGCGATCCCCCAGATCGCGACCGTCGCCACGACCAGCCAGTAGAGCACCTGCGAGCCGCCGTGGGTCACGAGCGTGGCGATGATCGTGGCGGCGACAGCCGCCGCGGCTGGGAGCTTCGTGTGCAGCGGCGTGGTGGCGCACGCGCCCCGCTGCGCCGCCGTCCGGAACCCGGCGACGGTCGGGATCGCGCCGGGGCGGCCGAGATCGGCGTTCGTGCCGAGGCGGCAGTCGACGAGCGTGTGCGCGCCCAGCCGGGCGGCGACGATCCCGAGCACCGGGCCGGGTTGAAGGTCGGTGTCGAAGTTGTGCGAGATCGTCGCCCCGAGGGCCGAGATCGCAGACGGCGTCGTCACGTGCACGAGCTTCTCGGTGACGCCGCGCACGACGAGCGCTTGGCGGAAGTCGTCCGCGGCGACGATGCCGGCCGTGAGCGGGTGCTCGGTGGGGTCGATGTACCACTGCACCGTGCGGCCGGTGAGCACGATGCGGCCGGCGGGGAAGACACCGCTCGCACCGGTGACGCGGTACGGCACCGGAGTCGGGTTCGTGACCGTGATGCCCCCGAGCGAGTGCACGATCGCGCCGACCTGGGCGAGCTGGATCAGGAGCACGTGGTTCACGGGCACGTGCAGGTCGCGCTGGAGCAGGCCGATGGCGCGCGACACGCCGTCGAAGCGCAGGACGTCGCGGAGCTGCTGCCCGCCCGCGAGCGCCACGGTCGAGGGCACGGTCAGGATTTCGACCGCGTGGCGAGTCGAGTCGACGCGGGCCAGGATCACCGATCCAGCGACGTTCTTGTGCGAGTCGATCCCCGCCACGAGCGTCGTCTGCCGGGCCGCGCCGACGGGCGCAGGAGTCAGGGCGCGCCGAAGCGGCGGGGCGACACGGCCGTTGGAGACGTGCAGGTCCTGCGACAGGCGGCCGTACTCGTACCAGGCCGCCGCCGCCGCGGCGACGACGAGCGCCCACACCGCCAGGAACACGGCGAGCAGCCGGCGCCTGCGCCGCTTGCTCGCCGGCCTGCGCCGGGGCTCGGTGGGACCGCCGGGGCCGCCCGGGCCGCCGGGAGGCGTCGTCACCACGTCCGGCTCCACGGCCGACGCCGACGGGGTCACCCCAGCCTGTGCCCGGCCCTCGCTCACGCCTGCTGCCTCATGCTCGACCTCCCCCACACCCGGGTCGACGCAACCGGCAGGCTAATTCCCCGATGGTGGAGAAGTCAAGCGGACGGCATCCGCTCGGAGCTGCCGACACCGGAGCCGGGACAGGCGCACGGATGCGGGTGCCGGTGCTGTGAGCCGTGGTGGTGGCCGCCTCCATGGTGGCGATGTCCGGCCGGCCGCTGCGAGACGGCGTGGACGACCGCCCGGGCCATCCACTCGACGGGCGTCGGGTAGCGGACGAGCAGGCACATGCTCAGCATGAGCGCCACCACCAGGAGGAGGTACTCGACGGTGGCCTGGCCGCGCTGCATCGGAAGACGGTACGGACGCGAGTGTCAGGCGTGTTCGGCGACGTGCTGCACGAACGTCACAACCCTGTGAACGAGCCCGACACGGTGAGGACGACGGCCGCCGCGAGCGGCAGGAGCGCCGCGGGGACGAGCACGAATACCACCACCACGAGCACGCGCGGCCCCGCCTTTGCCGCCCGCTCCTGCACCATCCGCGCCCGCTGCATGCGCGCCCGGTCCGCCTGCCGTCGCAGCGCTTCCGCGAGCGGCACACCCAGCCGGTCGCTCAGGCGCAGCGTCAGCGCGAGCTGGGCCAGCGACGCCGAGCCGGTGCGCAGCGCCAGATCGCGCAGCTCCTCCGAGCGCGGCCGCCCCAGGGCCAGGTTGGCATGCACGCGCTCGAGCTCCTCGCCGAGCTCACCGCCCACGGCCTCCCCGGCGCCGCGCAGCGACCCCTCGACGCCCACGCCCGCCGCCACCATGCTCGCCACGAGCTCGACGAGCTCGGGCACCCGCCGCTCGATGCGCTCGGCCCGCCGCGCCGCCGTCGCGCGCAGCCAGAGGTCGGGGTAGGCGGCGCCGAACCCCGCCAGCACGAGCGCCGCGACGACGCCGGTCGCGCCACCGACCACCACGAGCGCAGCGAGCGCGAGGCCCACGAACGCGATCGCGGCTCCCGCGCGCAGCGCGGCCGCGTCGACCTGCGCCGGAGGGGGCACGCTGCCGAGGCCGGGCAGCCACCCCCGCGCGAGCGCCGGCAGGCGCGCCTCGAGCCGGCGGGCCGGCATGCGGCCGAGCGCGCACAGGAGCCGCGCCGACGGGCTCGGCGCGGAGGCGCGGTCGCGCGGATTCAGAGCGCGGTCGCGCCCGGCCGCGCTGCGGGCGGCCGAGAAGGCGCCCATGGCCCCTGCCAGCAGGAGCAGGCCGATCACGGATCGACACCCGCGATCCGCGTGATGAGGGCGTGGCCCACCGCGGCGAGGCCGGCGGATCCCGCCAGCGCCACCCAGCCGATCGGCGATCCCACGAGCAGGTCGAAGCCCGACCGGTCGACCAGGTAGAGCGCGGCGACCCCGAGGGCGGGCATCGCCGTGACGATCCGGCCGGTGGCACGTGCCTGCGCCGTCGCCACCTCGGCCGCGCGCTGCTGGGCGGCCCGCTCGTGCAGCAGCTCCGCCATGCGCTCGAGCAGCAGCGCGAGATCGCCGCCCGACCGCGTGTGCAGGCGCACCGCCGCGGCGAGGTATGCCACATCGCGGCTCTCGCCGAGCGCCCGCAGCGCCTCGTCGGGCGGGGTGCCCAGCGCGGCGTCCGCGGCCGCCTCGGCCACGCGCTCCGCGGCGGGCTCCGGGAGGTCGGCGACCGCATCCGCGAGCGCCTGGCGCAGCGACCGGCCCGCGCGTACGTGCGCCGCCAGGATCTCGACGACGACGGCGAGCTGCGCCGCCTGCCGGCGCTCGCTCCGGCGCCGGCGGAGCGCCTCCTCCGCGAGGCGGATCAGGCCGCGGTGTGGCACCTGTGCTCCAGCAGCGCTCCCAGCAGACGGGTGTCGAGCATCTGCAGGCGGCCGTCGCGGCCGCGACCGTCGACGAACCGCACCCGCCTCGAGCCGTCGCCCTCGCGCACCAGGTGCACGATCACGTCGACGGCGGCGGCGACCTGCTCGCGCACGGCGACGTGCGGCAGATCGAGCCCGGCCATCAGCGCCATCGTCTCGATCCGGCGCACCGCGTCGGCGGGCGAGCTGGCGTGGACGGTGGTGAGCGAGCCGTCGTGGCCCGTGTTCATCGCCTGCAGCATGTCCAGCGCCTCGCCGCCGCGCACCTCGCCGACGACGATCCGGTCGGGCCGCATCCGCAGAGCGTTTCGCACGAGCGCACGCAGCGTCACCTCGCCGCGGCCCTCGACGTTCGGCGGCCGGCTCTCCAGCCGGGCCACGTGCGGCTGCGGCAGGCGCAGCTCGGCCGCGTCCTCGACCGTGACGATCCGCTCCGACGGGTCGATGAACCCGGCCAGGGCGTTCAGGAGGGTCGTCTTCCCGGTGCCGGTGCCGCCCGAGACGACGACGTTCAGGCGCCCGCGCACGCACCGCTCGAGGAGCTCCGCCTGAGCCGCGGGTCAGGCTGCCCGACGCGATCATGTCGGCAACGCCGATCGGCGACCGGCCGAACTTGCGGATCGTGAGCAGCGGGCCGTCGAGCGCCACCGGCGGGAGCACCGCGTTCACGCGGCTCCCGTCGGCGAGGCGTGCATCGACCATCGGGCTCGACTCGTCGACGCGCCGCCCGACGGAGCTGACGACGCGGTCGATCACCTGGCGCAGGTGCTCCTCGTCGCGAAACGCGACCGGTTCGCGCACGAGCCGCCCCGCGCGCTCCGTGTAGACGTTCGCCGGGCCGTTGGCGATCACCTCGGTCACGCCGCGATCGCGCAGGAGCGGGTCGAGCGGGCCGATGCCGACGGTGTCGTCGACGATCCCCGCGATCAGTCGGCGCGCGTCGGCCGGATCGAGCAGGAGCCGATCGGCGCGCACGAGCTCCCACGCTGCCCGCTCGGCCGCGGCGCGCAGGTCGCCCGCCGGCGGGCGCTCGAGCAGCTCGCGGCGCAGGCGATCGCGGTAGGCGCCCGACAGGTCGGCCACGGGGTCGCTCACCCGGAGAGCTCCGCAGCGAGATCGCGCAGCGCCGCCGCGTGCGACCGCCCGGGCCATCGATCGAGCCGGGCGCGGCCGTTGGCGAACGCGTCCATGGCCGCGTCCTCGACGCCCACCGCAGCGACCACGGGCGCGCCCACCGTGCGCGCGATCCCGCGCAGCGAGAGCTCGGAGCGGCGGCTCCAGCGGTTGACGACGACGGCGATCGCGTCGGCGCCCGCGCCCCACCGGGCGAGGCCGGTCACGAGCTCGCGGCCCGCTGCGGCGGCGTAGGCGTCGGGCGTAACGACGACCAGCGTGCGATCCGCTGCGACGGCGACCTCCCGCGAGGCCGCGAACGCGGCCGTGCCGGCGTCGACGACGGCCGGAGCGTTCGCGCGCAGCTCGCGCACGAGGGCGGCGGCGAAGCCGCTCGGGAGCGCTGCGGCGATCTCGGGCCCGGCCGGGCCGGGAACGAGCCGCAGGCCGCACGGATGCGCGACCGCGACCGTCTCGACCGCGGCTGCGAGGCCGTCGCCGACGTGCGCCAGGTCGGCCAGCGAGCGGTCGGCCCGGCAGCCGAGCAGGCCGGCCAGCCCGGCGCGCGCCCCGGACAGGTCGACCAGGAGCCCATCGACCAGGCGGGCCAGCGCGAGCGCGATCGCCGTCGCGCCGGCGCCGCCCTTGGCCGCCGCGACGGCGACCACGCTCCCTCCGGGGGCGGTCGCGGCGTGCGCGGCCGTGGCCGTCGCCTCGACGAGGGCGTCCCCGAGTGCGGACGGCACCGCGGGCAGCGCGAGCACGGCCCGCGCACCGGCCCCGAGCGCCCGCCGGTACGTGTCCATGCCGACAGACCGCGCCAGCACGACGGCGGGGCGATCGCACCCGGCGACGAGCTGGCGCAGGCCGGGCGCACCCCCGTCCCCGGGATCGGCGACGAGTGTCACGTCGCACGGCGGCAGGCGCCCGGCGACGGCGCGAAGCGGGGGGATCACGCCGACGAGCTGAACGCCGGGCAGATCGTCGGCGAGCGCGCTGATCTCGGCGCCCAGCACGGGATCGGCGGCCACGACGAGACAGCGCACGACGGGCGCGATCATGTCGGCCCACCGGCGGTGTGCACGACGAGCCGCAGCGCGCCCTCGGACTCGGCCGCGATCGCCGTGGGCACCGCCGTGTGCGGCAGGAGCAGCGTCGCCACCGATCCGCCGTCCGACCGCACCGCGGCGAGGACGACGACGCCGGCGAGCACCAGGCGCGAGCGCGGGGCACGGCCGGGCGGTGTGACGTAGACGTCCGCGCGCACGCCGGCGAGATCACCCGCCGGGATGCCCGCGGCGTCGTCGAGCCGCACCGCGACCGCCCGCGCGTCGGGCGGAGCGGCGCTCGCCGCGAGCTCCGCGTCCATCACAGGCGCGCCGGCGGTGAGCGTGACGGCGGCCCGGTGCCCGATCGCCTGCCGCGGGGCCGAGAGCTGGTGGGGCGAGGCGGCGGCGCTCGGCATCCGTACGACGCCGAGATCGGCTGCCGTGATCCGGGTGCCCGCTGCGACGGTGCGAACGGTGACGACCCGCTCGACCCGTACGGTGGCGGGGACGCGGGCCGCCCCGCCCCCGGCCAGACGGACCAGCGCAAGCGCGGCCAGCACGACGCCGGCGAGCGCGAACGCGATGCTGCGGCGGCGATGGCGGCTCACGCGCGTGCCCCGGCGAGGCAGCGGCGGCAGGCCGGGCCGAGTACGGGGACGCCGCACCAGCCGCAGCGGGGAGCGCCCGCCACGCGCTCACGCAGCGCCATGAGCGACCCGGACGGAAGCGCCGGGGCGACCAGCAGCTCGACCGTCCACTCCACACCGAGCGACGCAGCGAGGCCGCGTTCCAGCGCCCCGACGCGCACGCCGTCGGCCCGTACGGCCGACACGAGGCGACCGGGAGCGCGGGCGCCGGAGACCGCGGCGGCGCACACGGCGCGTGCGCCGCCGGCAGCGGCCACGGCGGCGAGCGCCGCGGGGTCGACGCCGACACGCGCCCAGCGACCGCCCGACCAGCGCGCACAGGCGCGCCGCGGGCCGCGGCCCTCCTCGATCAGCCCGGCCTGGCGCAGGGCACCGGCCGACGGCGCCACCACCCACATCGCCGAGCGCTCCTCGACCGCGGCGAGCAGCGCCACCACCTCGAGCGCATCCCAGCCGCGCGAGTGCGCATGGGCGGCGACTCCGGCCAGGTAGCGCCCGCCGATGCCGGGCAAGCGCAGCTCGTGGCCGACCGCGCCGCCGCCTGCCAGTCCCTGCGCCCTGGCGACGCGGCCGGCGGCCGAGAACGCCGAGACGAGCTGCACAGGGGCTCCCACCGGGCCGGACGCGGCGGGGGCGTCCGCGATCCGCGCGACCCGCAGCCGCCGGGCGGCCCGAGCGCTCATTCGGAGCTCCAGCACGGCAGGGTGACGGTGAAGCGAGTGCCCCTACCGACCGCGCTTGCCACGTCGATCGAGCCGCCGTGGGCCTCGGTCAGCTCGCGCGCGATCGCAAGGCCGAGGCCGGCGCCCGGCTCGGGCCGCTCGGTCTGGAAGAACTCGTCGAAGATGAACGGCAGGTCGGCCTCGGCGATGCCGCGCCCGGCATCCTCCACCTCGACCCGGAGGGTGTCCTGCACCCGCGTGCCGCGGACGGTGACCGCCGTCCCCGGAGGGGCGTACTTGATGCCGTTCGTGATCAGGTTCGCAAAGATCTGACGCACGCGGTTCTGGTCGCCGCTGATCAGGCCGCCGTTGCAGCTCCAGTCCAGACGCACCTGGACGCCGCCCTGCTCGGCCACCGTCTGCAGCCGCTCGGCGACCTCGCTCACGCAGCGCTCGAGCGGGAAGACCTCCGCGTGGACGCGCAGCTCGCCGGCCCGTGCCCGCGACAGCTCGAGCAGATCCTCGATCAGGTAGCCGAGCCGCTCGCACTCACCGTTGATCACGTCGAGCTTGGCCGCCTTCGCCGGGTCGGACTCGCCGCGGTGGAGCGTGTAGACGTAGCCCTTGATGACCGTGAGCGGGGTGCGCAGCTCGTGCGAGACCTTGCCGATGAACTCCGCCCGGGCGCGCTCCTCGCGCGCGAGCAGCGTCGAGAGCTCCTCGACCGACGCCTGCAGCCGCTCGTCCACGTCGCCCCTTCGCCTGCGCAGCGCGTCGCGGATCATTGCGGTCTGCACAGGCGGTAGCCGACGCCCCACTCGTTGGCGATCCAGGCCTCCGCCGAGTGCGCGCGGAGCTTCTGGCGCAGGCGGCTCGCGTGGGAGTCGAGAGTGCGCGTGCGTCCCTGCGACCGGAATCCCCACACCGTCTCGAGGAGCTCCCTCTTCGTGAACACCCGCTCCGGCTCCGCCGCGAGCGTCGTCAGGAGCTGGTACTCCTTGGCCGACAGATCGAGCCGGATGCCGCCGACCGTCACCTCGCGCGAGAGGGTGTTGACGGCCAGCTCGCCGTGGCGCATCACCTGGCGGTCGCGCCCGCGCGAGATGCGGCCCAGCACAGCCCCGATGCGGGCGAGCAGCTCCGGGTAGTGGAAGGGCTTGGTGACGTAGTCGTCGGCGCCGCGCACGAGGCCGCGGACGCGGTCGGTGTGCTCGGCCTTCGCGCGAGAGCATGATGATCGCGAGGTCGGGATCCCACGGGTCGTTCACCCCGTCGCCCTGGCGCACGGTGCGGCAGATGTCGTAGCCGCTCATGTCGGGCAGGACGACGTCGAGCAGGATCACGTCGGGGCGGGAACGGCCGAGCAGGTCGATCGCCTCGGCGCCCGTGCCGGCGGAGAGGACGCTGAAATCGTCGTCGCGCAGGTTCTCGGTGAGAAACGCGACGATGCGGGGCTCGTCGTCGACGACGAGCACGGTTGCTCCAGCCATGGGGAGTGGCTCCTTGAGGTTGCGGCCGGGCCGGGCGGGGGGTCACCGAGGGCCGATCGGCACGTTGCTTTCGGTTCGTCCGCTCCGGCCGCCCCGGAGCTCGATCTCACCGTATCCGACCAAACTCACAACTGGAAGGGATGCAACAGCAACTGTTGCAGTTCCGTGAGGCGAATCATCGCCTTGCGGTAGGGGCGGGCCGTCACGGCGCTCACCGCTGCGGTGAGCGCGGCCTACCTAGACTCCGGCCCCATGGACCCGCCAGGGCAGTGGACGGCACCCACGAGGGGCCGGCAGGTGACGGTGATCGAGGACGAGGCGTCGATCTCGGATCCGCTGCGATCGGCGCTCGAGCGCGAGGGCTTCGTCGTCTCGCTCGTCACCACGGGAGCCGAGGGCGTCGAGTCGGTGCGCCGGGCCGAGCCCGACATCGTCCTGCTCGACCTCGGCCTGCCCGACGCCGACGGCCGCGACGTGTGCCGTGCGATCCGCACGACGTCGCAGGTGCCGATCATCATGCTCACCGCCCGGGGCCTCGAGACCGACCGCGTCGTCGGCCTCGAGCTCGGCGCCGACGACTACCTGGTGAAGCCGTTCAGCATGGCCGAGCTCGTCGCCCGCATCCGCGCCGTGCTGCGGCGCACCGGCGAGCGCGCGCCGGCGCCCGCGGCCGCTGCGCCGACATCGGCGGTCGCGGTCGGCGACGTGCGCATCGACCCGGCCCGCTACGAGGCCACCCACGCCGGGGAGCCGCTCGACCTGCCGCGGCGCGAGTTCGACCTGCTGCACGCGCTGATGGCGAACGCCGGCACCGTGCTCGCGCGCTCGCGGCTGATGGACGAGGTGTGGGGCGTCGACTGGTTCGGGTCGACGAAGACGCTCGACGTCCACATCGCCGGCCTTCGCCGCCGTCTCGGCGACGACGCCGCGGAGCCGCGCTACATCCACACCGTGCGCGGCGTCGGATTCCGGTTCGCCTCCCCGGCGGAGCTCGCCGGGTGACGCTGCGCGGGCGCCTGCTGGCGGCGTTCGCATACCTGCTCCTGCTCACGGTCGTCGCCCTCGCCGTGCCGCTCGCGGTGACCGTCGACCGGCGGGCGAAGGACTCGTTCTACGCCGGGCTCGACTCGCAGACGCAGGTGATCGCGGCCTCGCTCGGCGGTGCCCCGCTGCCGGGCCGAAGCGTCCCCGGCGTGCGCCGGGCGGTGGCGCGCTACGGCGCCGAGACCGACGCGCGCGTCGTCGTCACCGACGGCCGCGGCCTGCTGCTGGCCGACTCGCAGCGGCCGCGCCCGGCCCGGGTCGGCTTCGCGACGGCCGGGCCGGCCCGAGATCGCCGCCGCCCTGGCCGGCCGCAGCGTGCGCCTGATCCGCCACAGCGCCGACCTCGGCGGGAGCCTGCTCGTGGTGGCCTACCCCGTGCTCGACCGCAGCCGTGTGGTCGGCGCCGTGCGCCTGTCGCAGCCGATCGCGGCGGTCGACTCGCGCGTGCACCGCAGCTGGCTTGCGATCGGCGCCGTGGCCGCGGCCGTGACGCTGGTCGGCATGGGCGTCGCCTGGCTGCTCGCGAGCTCGCTCGCAAAGCCGATCCATGCCCTCGGCGCCACCGCCGGGCGGCTGGGTCGCGGCGACCTCGAGGCGCGTGCGCCCGAGGCCGGCCCGCGCGACGTGGCAGACGTCGCGCGGGCGATGAACCGGATGGCCGACGAGCTGATCGGACTGATCGAGGCGCAGCGCGAGTTCGTCGGCAACGCCTCGCACCAGCTGCGCACGCCGCTCACCGGACTGCGCCTGCGCCTGGAGGCGATCGCCGCCGGGCCGCCGCCCAACGCCGACGCGCAGGCAGCCCTTCACGAGGTCGACCGTCTGGCGGAGCTCGTCGCCGACCTGCTCGTGCTCGCGCGCGCCGGCGTGCCGCCGCAGGCCGAGGCGTTCTGCGACCTGCGCCAGCAGGCGCGCGCGGCCGCCGACCGCTGGCGGCCGGTGGCGGCCGAGCACGGCGGAACGCTCGTGCTCGCGGAGCCGACCGATTCGGTTGTCGTCGCGGGCGACTCGGCGGACGTCGCGATCGTGCTCGACAACCTGATCGAGAACGCGATCGTCTACGGGCCGCACGGCGGAGCCGTCACGGTCGCCGTGGACGCCGACGGCTGCCTGCGCGTGCGCGACGAGGGCCCCGGCATCGACCCCGCCGAGGCGGCGCGCGTCTTCGAGCGCTTCTACCGCGGCCGCGCCGGCGGCGCTGCGCCGGGCGGCACCGGGCTCGGCCTTGCGATCGTGCGCGACCTGGCCGCGCGCTGGGGCGGCCGTGTCGGCGTCGAATCGGCCGGGCCGGGCGCGTGCGTCGCGGTGCACCTCGTGCCCGCGGGGGAGGCCGACATTGCCAACTCCTAACCTGCGCCGAACCCTCACCTGGGCGAGAAGCGCCTACGGTGAGGTCATGCGCGCGCGCCTGCCGACCCTCCTCGTCGTGATCGCCGCACTCGCCCTACCGGCGGTGATGGCGGTCGCGGTCTTCTACGCCTCCGACGAGGCCGTCGGCGACACGCCGAGCGTGGTCACGCCCCAGTTCGGCGGGACGACCGGCCAGTCGGCGCCACAGCCGGCCACCACCACGGCTCGCCACCACCGGCGCAGGCACCGCCACCGCAGCGGCTCGGCCACCACGACGACCGCGACGACGGGAACCGAGACGCACGGGGGCGGCGGCACGACGTCCGGCACGTCGGGAGGCTCGGACGGCGGCTCGGGCGGATCCGACGGCAGTTCGGGCCGGTCGGGCGGCCGGGGCTCGGACGGCGGCTCGGCGGCTCACGGCGGCTCCGGCGGCGGCTCCGACGGGAGCGGCCACGGCGGCTCTGGCGGCGGTGACGGCGGCGGCGACAGCTGACCTTGCCAAGCGCTTAACCATCCCGTTCCGCGCCATAGCCCGGCCCTAACCCGGCGTCTCCTACGGTGAGTGGAGTCAACCGACACCGCGACATCGAAGGAGCACCACATGGCCCGCAGCACCCTCACCACCAGGATCGCCGTCGCAGCCGGCATCCCGGCCGCCGCCGCCGCGGCGGCCCTCCTCGCAACGGCGGCAAGCGCCGCCTCGTCGAGCCCCACGCCCCCCGCTCATCACGTCAGCCATCCGGCGGCGGGCACGACCGTCCGCAGCTTCGCGACCCAGGCGCCGCAGAAGAGCCGCTCCCACGAGGCCGAGCCGGGCGACGCCCGCGGCCGCGCGAACGAGCCCGGCGAGGACGTGCAGGGCCAGGCAGGCGAGGTCGAGAACGAGAACGAGAACGACGCCGGCGACGACAACGGCACGACGGCCACCGAGACGCAGGGCGGGGACAACTCCGGCCCCGGCAACGACAACTCGGGCACGGACAGCTCGGGCACCGACAACTCTGGCCCCGGCAGCCCGAGCTCGGGCCCCGGCAACGAGGGCTCCGGCGACCAGTCCGGCTCGGGTGACGACGGCTCCGGCCACCATGGCGGCTCCGGCGGCGACGGTGGCGGCTCCGGTGGCGGCGACAGCGGCTCCGGCGGCGGCCACGGCGGCGACGGCGGCGGCGACGACTGACCGGCGGGAGCAACGCCGCTGGTCAATCCCGGCGGCGGTGGCGGCGCGCACACCCACCCCTCGCGCCTCCACCGCCGCCGTTTGCGTTCCCTGACGTACCCTGCATGTGGCGGGAACCCCGGGAGAGGAGCGCGATGACGGCCGTCCACACACCTCAGTCGAACATCGAGATCATCTTCAGCGACTGGCTCGATGCGCTGCGCCGCCGCGACGTCGACGCCCTCGCCGCCCGGCTCGCCCCCGAGGTGACCCACCGCGGCGTGCGCCCCGACCTGTACTGCCCCGACCGCGCGGCGGTGATCGAGAGCGTCCGCGCCACGTCCCGCGACCTGCCCGAGGTCGAGGCGATCGAGCTCGTCGCCGCCGGCGACAACGTCGTGCTCTCGGTGCGGGCGCCGACGGTCGGCCAGCCGCTCGACGCGGCGGATGATCCCGACCTCCGCCGCGGCACCGCGTCCATCGTCTTCACCCTGCACGACGGCCTGATCACCGCGATCCAGGACTACGCCTCCCGCACGGCGGCGTTGCGCGCCGCCGGCGCGGCCGAGGCGCTCTGGGACTGATTCAGCCCGCGCGCGCCACGGCCCAGCGGGCGTGGGCGAGCGGATGGGCGAGCAGGTGGGCGGCGGCCAGCCCGGCCCACTCGCCGTAGCGGCCGAGCAGCTCCGCCGTATCCTCGACCCCCGCGCGGCGCCCGAGCAGGGCCGAGCACAGCTTGATCAGGCCGAGGTCGCCAACCGGCCCGTGGGCGTAGGAGCCCAGGCCCGCGCCGGCGATCACGCCGGCCGACCACACCCCCAGTCCCGGCTCGGCGCACAGCCGGTCGACCGCCGCCTGGGCGGGCACCGTGCGCAGGCGCTCGAGGTCGAGCGTCCGGGCGACGCGCACGAGCGCCGCCGCCCGCCGCGGCGAGAGCCCGGCCCGCTCGGCCCGGGCCGCGCTCAGGCGGCCGATTTCGGACGCCCCGGGCGGCCGGCGCAGCTCGCCCGACCGGTCGCAGATCGCCCCCAGCAGGCGGCGCTCGATCTGCATCGCCTCGCGCCCGGTGATCAGCTGGCCGCACACGGCCCGCACGAGGGCGTGCGCGACCGTGCCCAGCCGGGCCGGGCGCAGGCCCGGCCTCCGGCGCACGGCGGCGGCGAGCACCGGATCGGCGGCCGCAAGGCGCAGGAAGGGCGCGTGGTCGACGTCGACCGCGAGCACGAAGCGCAGCGCATCGAGCACCGCGGCCGGCTCGCCCGCCCCGGTGCGCGCCACCAGGTCGCCGTCACGCCGCTGCCAGACCCGGATCTGCGCCGGCCCCTGCGGCGTCACGACCACCATGTCGAGCACACCGCCGTGGTAGCGCCGGGTCGGATCGGAGCGCCCCGCCGACGCCTGGAGCGAGTACGGCGCACGTGGCCGCAGTACGGTCTCGGTCACCTCGGCCACGCGGAGCTGCGCCACGCCGGGCATTGTCGCATCCGACCCGGTCTTTACCATCGCTCCTTGACAGGAAACGATTGCGCGGTCACGATTGGGTGCGCCGGAGGTGTGCGGACCGGGTCGATCCGCACGGTGCTAGCTGCCCTCCGGAAGGGCGTTCGCCGTGCGTGACGATGCACGGTCGGGTTCACTCATGTCTTCGAAGGGAGAAGCGAAGAAGCGTGTCGCGTGTGCTCATCACCGGCGGAGCCGGGTTCATCGGATCGCACGTCGCCGAGTCGCTGCTCGAGGCGGGTCACGACGTGCGCGTGTACGACCGGCTCGTCGAGCAGGTGCACCGCGGGCTCGGCCCGCGCCACGTGCCCGCAGACGCGGAGTTCGTGCAGCGGCGACGTGCGCGACGCCGCCGCGCTGCGCAGGGCGCTTCGCGGCGTGGACGCCGTCGTCCACCACGCCGCCGAGGTCGGCGTCGGCCAGTCGATGTACCAGATCACCCGGTACGTCGACGGCAACACGAGCGGGACGGGCGTGCTGCTCGAGCTGCTCGCCAACGAGCGCCACAGCGTCGAGCGGATCGTCGTCGCCTCGTCGATGTCGGTCTACGGCGAGGGCGCCTACCGCTGCGCCGAGCACGGCGTCGTGCACCCGCGGGTGCGCGGCGACCGCCAGCTCGGCGCGCGCGACTGGGAGATGCGCTGCCCGGAGTGCGGCAGCCATGCCGCGCCGGTGCCCACGCCGGAGTCAAAGCCGCTCCACCCCGCCTCGATCTACGCGATCTCCAAGCTCGACCAGGAGCTGATGTGCCTGGCCGTCGGCCGCGCGTACGACATCGGCGTCGTCGCGCTGCGCTACTTCAACACCTACGGCCCGCGGCAGGCGCTCTCGAACCCCTACACCGGCGTGGCCGCGATCTTCAGCTCGCGGCTGATCAACGGCCAGCCGCCGCTCGTGTTCGAGGACGGCGCCCAGCTGCGCGACTTCATCCACGTCCACGACGTCGCCCGGGCGACCGTGCTCGCGCTCGGGTCGCGCAGCGCCGTCGGCGAGGCGATCAACATCGGCACCGGCCGGCCGGTCTCGGTGCTCGGCGTCGCCGAGGTGCTGGCGCGGCACATCGGCGTCGAGGTGCCCGCCCGGCTCAGCGCGACGTCGCGGTCGGGCGACATCCGCCACTGCTGGGCCGACGCCTCCAAGGCCCGCGCCCTGCTCGGGTTCGAGCCGGAGGTCAGCTTCGACGAGGGCATGCGCGAGCTGGTCGCGTGGGTGCGCGAGCAGGAGGCCGACGACCACTCCGAGGCCGCGCACGCCGAGCTGCGCCTGCGCGGGCTGGCACGGTGACGCCGCCGCGGTGACCGTGCTCGCGGTGTCGATCACCGTCGCCGTGCTCGCGGCGGTGTTCGTCGTGACGCCAGCTGCTGTACCTGGTCGCCCTGATCCACGACCTGTACATGCTCGCGCGGCCGGTCGACTGGGTCGAGCTCGAGGAGGCGGACGACGCAGGGCCGCCGCATCGGCCCCGGATCGTGCTGCTCTACCCGGTGCTGCGCGAGCCCGAGGAGACGATGCGCACGACGTTCGTCGGCCTCGCGACGCTCGAGTACCCGCCCGACCGCTACCGCATCGTGGCGGTGCCCAACCACGACGACGGCGAGACGATCGCCGCGCTCGAGCGGCTGCAGCTCGACTTCCCCTTCATCGAGGTGCTGGAGGTGCCGCCGACGAGCGATCCGAGCTGGGAGCCGGTGTGGGAGAGCTGGGAGGCGACCGAGAAGGCCTACTGGTGGCACCGGGCGAAACGGCGCGCGACCGCGACCTGCCGCCCAAGAAGACCCGCCAGCTCGTCTACGCGCTCTACACCCTCCACGGCGAGGAGACCGAGGCCGACTGGCTCCTGAACTACATCGACGCCGACAGCGTGCCGCCGCGCGACCACCTGCTCGCCGGCGCGGCGGGGGCGGCCCACTACGACGTCATCCAGAGCACGAACGTCGCCGGCAACCTGCTCGACAGCTGGGCGGCGTCATGGCACGCGATGGACCACATGGCCTGGGACGGGATGCGCTACGCGCACATGAGCGCGCACGGCCGCCACCCCTACTGGGTGCTCGGCAAGGGGCTCTTCTACCACGCGCCCGACCTGATCGCGCTCGGCAGCTTCAACCCGTGGGTGACGATCGAGGACCCCGAGGTCGGCATGCGCCTGTGGGTCAACGGCAGGCGCCTGGGCGTCATCGCGAGCCCGCTGATCGAGGAGGTGCCGCTGACCCTGCGGCCGCGGCTTCACGCAGCGCAAGCGCTGGATCTGCGGCTTCTTCCAGTCGCTCGGCCGCCCGCTCAAGCTGATGGGGATGCGCCGGCGCGACCGCATCCGGGCGTGGTCGAACTTCCTGCCGTGCCTCTCGCTCGGCGTGAACCCGCTCGGCATCCCCGTCGGCGTCTGGGCGCTCGTCGTGTGGATCCAGGGGACGAGCCCGCTGCCGATCGCCCTGATCCTGCTCGCGATCGGGACGATCGTCCTCTACTGCATCAGCATGAGCATCACCTACGTCGTCACCTGGGGCCGCACCGCGCTCGTGCTCGACCGCCGCCGCGACCGCCTGCGCTACATGCTGCGCGTGAACCCGGTCTTCCTGTGGTTCTACTGGCTGTGGTGGTCGGTGCCGATCGCGGTCGGCCTCGGCATGTACCTGCGCGACGGCGGCCGGGTGTGGGAGCGCACCGAGAAGGTGGACGCGATCCACGAGCTCGTGCGCGACGTCGTCAAGCGGGAGGAGTGAGCCCGGCGCGCAGCGCCCGCCACGCGGGCTTGGCCCGGTAGCCGGCGTCGAACGGCAGGCCGCGCTCGGACGCCCCGAGCCAGCTCGCCGCGTCGGTGATGCCCCACGTGGTCACCCGGCTGCAGGCGCGCACCGCGCGGCAGGCGCCGGCGACGGTGCGGTAGATCGCGGCCTCGGCGGCGAGGCGCTGCGGGAGCGGCGCCGGGCCGGCCGCGTCGACGTCGAGCTCGGTCACCTCGAGCCGCACGCCGAGGGCGGCGAAGCTGCGCAGGACGTCGGTGAGCTCGGCCTGCGGCGGATGCGCGTCGAGGCGCAGGTGGGCCTGGAAGCCGACGCCCGCCACCGGCACGTGCGCGGCGCGCAGCCGCGCGACGAGCCGGTGGAGCGCGCGCTCCTTGGCGTCGCGCCACTCGGCGCCGTACTCGTTCAGGAAGAGGGCGGCGTGCGGATCGGCGCGGTGAGCCCAGCGGAACGCGAGCGCGATGTAGCCGGGGCCGATGACGCGCTCCCACAGGCTCCGCCGCAGGCCGCCGGCGCGCGTGAGCGGCTCGTTCACGACGTCCCACTCCCCCACGCGGCCGCGGTAGTGCGAGACGACCGTGCGGATGTAGCCGTGCAGGATCCCGATCAGCTGCGCCCGCGTCGGGTGCGAGCGCGTCAGCCAGGCCGGGATCATCTCGTCCCAGACGAGCGTGTGCCCGCGGACGGGCAGGCCGTGACGGGCGGCGAACGCGACGATGCGGTCGGCGCGGGCGAAGTCGAAGCGCCCTCGCGCCGGCTCGAGCTGGCTCATCTCCATCTCGTACTCCGGGGTCACCGAGCGCGTAATGGGCGAGCAGCGTCCGCACGTAGCGCGGATCGGCCGCGTCGAGCATGACCGTGTTGACGGCCGCGCCGAGCTGGGGCGGCGTCGAGACGGCCGCTGCGCGCGTAGACGCCGGCGACGGCCGGATGGGGATGCGCGGCCGCGACGGCGGCGCCGCGACCGCCGACGGCGGCGGCGAGGCCGAGTGTCACAGCGAGCGCTAGGACGTACTTGCCGAACATCTATTTTACTAGGTCGGCAAGACATTCCTATCACTTGACCGGGTAAATTTTGCAGCGCAGCGGCCGATAGGAGCGCGCGCGGGCGGCCCCAGTCAGGTCAGGTGTGCTCGATCACCAGGTGGTCGCCCACCTCGACGCCGCAGCGGTCGATCGCGCCGACCGGCAGCTCGAGCGCGACCTTCGCGCCCATGCAGCACCGACGCCCGCCACGGCCGGATGCCGCGCACGAGCTTCAGCACGCGGCCCTCGCGGTCGGCGTAGACGACGTCGATCGCAAACCGCATCCCGAACATGTGGATCGAGCTCGTCGGGATCCACAGGCCCTCGTCGTCGGCCAGGCCCGACCGGCCGAGCAGTCCCTTGGTGCGCTTCCAGAGCGAGGTCGCCAGCTCGCCGCGCTCGCAGACGACCGGCCCGCGTTCCAGACGGATCCGGGCCACTACCATGTCCTCCGATGGGGCACACCGAACCGCCGATGGAGCACTCCGAGTTCGAGTACGTGTCCGGGGACGACTTCGTGGTCGAGTTCCTCGACTACCGGTACGCGTTCTCGCGCACCGACTTCGAGCAGCGCGTGACCGCCGCCGCCGTGCGCCTGGAGCTCGTGCCCGTGCGCGACCTGACCGACAACGAGTGCGCCGACCTGGTCGAGCTCGCGAGCGCGGGCCGGGTCGACCATCCCCGCAGCCGGCTCGGCCGCCACCTGGCCGCGCACGCCGGCCGGCTCGACTCGCTCCACGCCGACCCGCTCGCCTACTGGCTGCGCAAGCTCGTGTTCCGGGGCGCGTGGCTCGACCACCGGCTGAAGACGGGCATGCTCGACATCACGTTCGACGAGGGCGCGGGCCGCTTCGCGTACCGGATGCCGACCGACCAGACGCCGGTCGTCGACGTCGCCCCGGTGCCGAGCTGGGCGCCGCTGCAGTTCACCGGCTGACCGCCGCGCGGCCGCCGGCGGCCGCTCAGTCGGGGTTCGGCGTGCCACCGGCCGGCGGGACGTACACGAGCAGGTGCGGGCCGACCTGGATCTGGTCGCCCTCCTCCAGCAGGTGCTGCTGGATCAGCTGTCCGTTCACGAACGTGCCGTTCAGGCTGCCCTCGTCCTCGAGGACGACGCCGACGGACTCGCGCCGCAGCGTCGCGTGCCGCGCGGACACGGTCGGGCCGGCCAGGATGATGTCGTTGTCCTCGTGGCGGCCGATGGTCGCCGTGCGGTGCTCGAGCGGGAACGTCTGCTCGTCGCCGAGCTTCGGCCGCCACACCAGCGTCGGGTGCGCACCCGCCGGGACGGGGCGCGGCGCGTCGGCCTGCGACGCCGGCTCGATGATGCGCGTGAAGCTGGGCTGATCGTCGTCCATTTGGGCTCCCGGATGGCGGAGAATTGCGCCGTTCGAGCCTAGCAGTGGCGGCGGACGGCCGATAGACTGGTGGTCGACATGGCGGAAGAGGAAAACCCGATGGCCGAGGCCGAGGCTCAGCTCTACCGCCGCATCCAGGAGCTGCGCGCCCGCGCGCGCTCCGAGCGCGCTCCCGGGGCCGCCGGCGACACCCCGGCGACGATGCCCGACCTGCGCACGATCCTGGCCCGGGCCGAGGCCAACGTCGGCGAGCTGCGCCAGACCGCCGCCGCCCTCGAGCAGTCGCTGCCCGAGGCCGTCGAGCGGGCGATCGAGCGCGCGATGGACGAGCGCTCCACCCCGCGCCGGCTGGTCGAGCTGCGCGAGCTCGTGCGCTCGCTCGCCGGCCAGATGGAGCAGGTGAACCGCGACCTGCTGACCGAGCGGCTGGGCCGGATCGAGGACCTCGAGCTGCTCGTCGACCTGATCTCGACGCGGGATGGCCTCGCTGCGCCAGGACATGGCCGACGTCAGCGGCACGCTCGCCCGCATGAACTCGTCGGTCAACGGCGTCGCCGCACGGCTCGACCAGCCGCTGCAGGTCACGGTCGAGCGGCCGCGCCAGAGCGGCGTCCGCGACCTCTTCCGCCCCACCGAGCAGGAGCAGCCCGACCCGTCGCCGCGGGGCGCCTGACGCGCGTCGATACACTCCGGCCCATGCCGGTGACGAAGGTGATCGAGGTGATCGGGACGTCGGATCAGGGCTCCGACGAGGCCGTCCGCGAGGCGGTGACGTCGGCCGGGCGCTCGATCCGCGGCATCTCCGCCGTCGAGGTCGTGTCGGTCACCTGCGACGTCGAGGACGGCCACGTCGCGCGCTGGAACGCGCTCGTGAAGCTCTCGTTCCCCGTCGAGCCGCGCTAGCCGCCCGCTACGCCTCGGCGGCCGGGAAGCGGGGATCGGCGCGGATGGAGTCGAGGTCGGAGTCGGCCTGCGCGTGGGCGCGCAGGCGCGGGAGGATCGCGATCGCGCGGCCGAGGTGGTCGAGCGCGTCGTCGCTGCGCCCGATCAGCGCCTCGCAGCAGGCGAGGTTGTAGAGCACGCCGACCGTGTCCGGGTGCTCGGCGTCCGCCGCGAGCAGGATCTCGGCGGCGCGCTCGTAGTCGCCCCGGCGGTAGTCGGCCGCGGCCGCCGCCCCGTGCTCCCACCCGGGCGCGGTGTAGGGCTTGCCACACGGTCGCGCCCACGGCCAGGACGACGGTGCCGTCGGCCTGCGCCCGTGCGGACCGCCGCGCCGACGGGCGCACGGCGACGCATGTCCCCTCGTCGGCCGCGAACTCCTGGCCGTCGACGGTGAAGAGCGCCCGCCCGGCCAGCACGGCGTACATCTCCTCCTGCCCGTCGTTCGGCCTCGGTGTGCTCGCCGATCACCGTCTCGCCCGCGTCGGCCACCCAGGCGGCGACGCCGAACGCCTCGATCCCGAGCAGGGTGCGCACCGGCTTGAAACGCTGCCCGCCGAAGTCCTCCGCCGCCTCGACCTGGTCGAGGCGCACGACCCTGTACGCGCCGTCCACCGCCGTATCGTCGCAGATCGCGACGCCGTACGGCTAGTCCGGCAGCCAGCCCTCGCGATACGGCACGTCGCTCTCGGGACCGGAGTCGGCGTAGGCGACGCGCGGCTCGGTCGTCTCCTTGGCGACGCCGGCGCCGTGGCGCTGGGCGAGCTCGGAGTCCGGGTAGATCACATCGCCGCCGCTGCGGCCGCCGATCGCGAGGATCGCGCACGGCCCGTCGCCGGCGCCGACGAACACGTGCTCGGTCCACGCCGGGCAGTGCACGAAGTCCCATGCCCGCAGCCGCCGCTCCTGCCCCTCGACCAGGAGCAGGCACTCGCCCGAGAGCACGAGGAAGTCCTCCTGCTCGTCCTCGCCGTGGTACATGCACGCCGGCTGGCCGGGTGCGAGGACGCCGATGTTGATGCCGATCTGCGGGAAGCGCGGCTCGCCCTCGAACCGCGTGTACGCGCCGTAGTCGCTGTCGTGCCAGGCGGCGTCGCGGGCGTTCACCACGAACCAGCCCTCGCCCCGGGGCACGAGCCCGGCGTCGGTGCGATCGAATTCAGCCTCCGGCACCATGCAGGCAACCTACCAGGCCGGCGGGGTCAGAGGCGACCGTTCGCCGCGAGCGTGCGCAGCGCGTCGACGGTGACGCGGCCGCGCCAGGCCCAGGCGACGGCGTCGTTCCACGCCAGCCAGTCGAACATCCAGCCGCCGTCGTCGCGCTGACCGGCGGCGAGCTCGTCGAGCTGGCGCTCGACCGCGGCCGGATCGAACAGGCGCCGGCCGGCGTGGTCGGGCCGCGGCGCGACCGTGAGCGCCGTCAGCACCTCGCCGTCGGTGCCGCCGCCGACGCTGAGCGACGCCCGGCCGCCGAGCGCAGCCGCCAGGTCGTCGAGCGCGCGCTCGGCGCGGTCGCGATCGGGAACGGCGTCGAGGAAGTCGATCACGTACTTCGTCTCGTAGCCCGAGGCTGCGGTCGCGCGTCGGCGAGCCGCTCCCAGACGACGTCGGTCGCGCGCTCGAGCCATGCCCGTCCCGCCCCGGCGGCCATCCCGGCGCGCTGCGCGGCCGCGGTCGACCGCAGCGGTCATGAGCAGCGACGGCGGCGCGTCGGCGGCCGGCGCCATCCACGGGGCGTGCGGAACCGCGTCGGCGTCGTACGGGAGCACCGCAGCGACGGCCGCCGTCGGGGCTCGGTGCGCTCCAGCCAGCCGGCGAGGGCGGTCAGGAGCGGATCGTCCGGGCGGGGCATCGATCTCGTGCAGGATCTCGAGCGCAGCGAGGGCGGCGATGGGCTGGCTGCGCGGCGTCGGGCAGGTCGGGCTCGAGGTAGGCGAAGCCGCCGTCGGGATTCTGGTAGGCGGCGAGCGCCGAGCGGATCAGAGCCGGGTCGCCGGCCAGCCGGCGGCGGTCGATCAGGCGGGCGTGGAGCGTGACGAAGCGGTGTGCTGCGGAGATGTCGGTCATGAGCGCAGGATCGCAGCGCGCGCGGCGCTCCGGCTTGAACGGATCGGACAGCCGCTCCACGGGCTCGCCGGCGGGACCGGCGCCCTCGGCCAGGAGCGCGCTCGGGGTGAGGCCGGCCAGGCGGCGGCACTCGCGCGCGAGGTGCGCCTGGTCGGCGTAGCCGGCGTCGGCCGCCAGACGGGCCAGCGATCCCCCGCTCCTGCGCGGCCGCGAGGAAGCGCTGGAACCGCAGCACGCGGCGCAGCGTGCCCGGCCCGTAGCCGACCGACGCGCTCGAAGCGGCGCCGCAGCTGGCGCTCGCTCAACGCGCTCGCGCGCGCCAGGCGCTCGACGCTCGTCTCGCCGCCGGCGCACGCGCAGGACGGCCTCGCGCGCGAGGTCGTCGCGGGCGCCGGAGATCCGCCCGGCGACGCCGGCGATGAGCGCCTCGAGCGGGCGCTCGGCCGCGGCCACCCGCCCCTCGAGCCGGCGCCCGGCGGCGCCCCAGATCTCGGTCAGGGGCACGACCTGGTCGAGCAGCTCCGATGCCGGCAGGCCGAGTGCGCTTCCCGCCATCCCGACCCGGAAGCGCACGCCGCAGCGGCTCTGGCCCGGTGTCGCGGGCGCAAGGTCGGGCATCGTCGCCGGGCCGGCCACGACCAGCTCGCCGCGCGTCCAGACGATGTCGACGCACGCATCGGGCAGGACGCGCGTCGCGCCGCCGCCCCCGACCCACACGCACGCCACCTGCTGCTCCAGTCCCGGCGGCGGGGCAAGCTCGCGGTATGCGGCCATCGCCGCAGGGTAGTCCGCCCGCTACGGACCGTTGCCGGGCGGCTCCCAGATCAGCTCGGCGAGCTCGATGACCAGGGTGGCCCCGTCGGCGCCGGGAGGTGTCCGCACCTCCCCTGTGCCCACGCAGACGACATCGTTCAGCCACCGGTAGCGCTCGTCGGCCGCCACGTGGGTGGCCGTCAGCACGATCTGGCGCGCTCCGACGGGGTAGGCACGGCCGTAGCCGTGCCAGTCGAACATGACCTGCGCGCCGTCCGCGGTCTCGATCACGCCCTGGAAATCTGGACAGTAGGTGCCGTCGCTGCGCCGGCGGGGATGGTTGGCGCCGCGCATCCGGCCGGCGATGCGCCCGGTGCACTCCCCCTCGGCCAGGTAGAAGTCGTGCCACTCGCTGCCGTGGTCGCCTGCGAGCTGGATGCTCCACCCCTCTGGGTAGGTGAACTGAACGCGGTAGATCGGTTCAAGTCTCATGAGCGCACGAGTACAGCAGAAACGGCCCGGTCTCGTCGTGCATGCGCCGCTCGAGGCGCATCCCGATTCGCTCGGCCACCCGTATCGAGGCCACGTTGGCCGGATCGATCAGGCAGACCAGGCGTGTCAGCCCGAGCCGACCGAACGCGTGGGCGGCGATCGCCCGTGCCGCTTCCGTCGCCAGCCCCTGCCCCCAGTACGGCCGCGCCAGCAGGTAGGCGATCTCCACCTCGGATCGGGCCTCGATCGTCCACGGCAGGAGGCCGCAGCGGCCGATAAACGCGCCGTCCGGCTTGTGGATCGTGGCCCAAAGGCCGAGCTCCGGGTGATCCGGGTGCCCGTCCGCAAACCACTCGAGTTCTTCCCGGGTCTCCTCGAGCGTCAGCGTGCCCTCGGGGAAATGGCGCCGGATCTCCGGGTCGCGGTACAGGGCGAAGAGCGAGTCGAGGTCGCCCGGCTCGAGGTGGCGCAGGACCAGCCGATCGGTCTCGAGGATCCGTGTCAAAGCCGCGGGAATCGTACCGGCCGGGCATCACCGCCCTCCGGTCACAGTCGCCCACAAGACCGCGAGACCAAGGAGGATCCCGAGAGCCGTCGGAAGCCCCACCATGGCAAACCACGACCGGCGGGGATCCCATCCCAGGATCCGTTGGAGGATCGCCATCAGCATCACTCGATCGGGAAGACGAGGCGGGCGGACCGGCCGTGTGCGCCGGCCCGCCCCGGCCCTCGCTACTTCCCGCCTCCCGCCGCCCGCTGCACCGCCGACTTGATCGCGCCGGTGATGATGCTGCCGAGACCGTGGTCGTGACCTCCCAGGAACGAGCTCACGGCCAGGAGCAGCACTCCGACGGCCATGGCGAGGCCGACGTACTCCACCGTCCCCTGCCCGCGCTCGTCGCGCCGGATCCGGCCCACCAGCGCCAGGATGCGCGCGCGGGCTCCGGCAACTGCACTCAACATCGCTTCCTCCTCGGGTTCGCCTGACCACCCAAGGGTCGCGCCGGCCGCTGTCACGGAACAAGGCGCGCGCCGCCACGCGGGCGTGCCGATTTGCGCGCGCCGGCCGCGACGCTACGCCGGCGGGCGCAGCGGCTCGCCGATCAGGAAGCCGCCGCCCGAGACGTCGGCCAGACAGCCCGACACGAACGATGCCTGCTCCTGCGAGAGCAGCCAGACGATCGGATGGGCGATCTCCTCGGCGCTCGCCACGCGGTGCATCGGGATGGTGGCGGCCACCGTCTCGAGCCGGGCCGGGTCGGACAGCCGCTCGGCGGTCATGTCGGTCAGCGTCATCCCCGGCCGCACGGCGTTCACGCGCACGCCCTCGGCGGCGACCTCCTTCGCGAGCCCCACCGTGAGCGTGTCGACCGCCGCCTTCGACGCCGCATAGTAGGCGCCGCCGGAGCGGCCGCCGATCGTGGCCGACATCGACGAGACGTTCACGATCGCGCCGCCGGAACCGCCGTTTCGCAGCGCCATCCGCCGCACCGCCTCCCGGCAGCAGAGCACCGTGCCGACCACGTTCACGGTGAAGAGCGGCGCGATGCCGGCCGCGGTCACGCGCTCGATTGGATCGCGCCCGCCGTCGGTCGCGGCGCAGTTGACGAGACCGACGAGCGGCCGCTCGCCGCGCCACGCGTCCACGGCGGCGAACAGGCCGGCCACGCCGTCCTCGGTGGCGACGTCGCCGGGCACCGCGACCGCCTCGCCGCCGGCGGCGCCGATCTCGGCCGCGAGCGCCTCCGCCGCCGGCCTGCGGGTGCGGTAGTTGACGGCCACGGCGTAGCCGCGGGCCGCGGCCAGACGGGCGGTCGCCGCGCCGATACCGCGCGCCCCTCCGGTGATGAGCACGACCCCCTCCACGGGCGGATCGTACCGAGGCCCGAGCGTGAGTCCCGGCCCGCACCCCGCCGATACACTGCCCGCACGATGCCGCGCGCCGCCGATCTGTTCGTCCAGTGCCTCGAGAACGAGGGCGTGCGCTACGTCTTCGGCATCCCCGGCGAGGAGACGCTCGACCTGAACGACGCGCTCGACGCGTCGAGCCAGATCAGCTTCATCCCGGTCCGCCACGAGCAGGGCGGCGCCTTCATGGCCGACGCCTACGGCCGGCTGACCGGCCAGGCCGGTGTGTGCCTCGGCACGCTCGGGCCCGGCGCGACGAACCTCGTCACCGGCCTCGCCGACGCCTATCTCGACCGCGCGCCGGTCGTCGCGCTGACCGGGCAGACCGGCCTCGCCGAGATGCACAAGGAGAGCCACCAGTACATCGACATCGTGCGGATGATGAAGCCGGTGACGAAGTGGAACGCGCGCATCCACGACGCCGCGATCATCCCCGAGGCCGTCCGCAAGGCGTTCGCGGTGGCCGAGCGCGAGAAGCCGGGCGCGACGCACCTCGAGCTGCCGGACGACGTGATGGAGACCGAGGTCGTGGGGACGCCCGTGCCCCGGCGCGCGCGGCCGCTGGTCGAGCCCGTCGCCGGCGAGCTGCACCGCGCCGCCGCCCTGCTGCAGGCGGCCGAGCGGCCCGTGATCCTGGCCGGGAACGGCGTCGCCCGCCAGAGCGCCTCGGTCGCGCTGCGCCGCTTCTGCCAGCAGACCGGCCTGAACGTGATCACGACGTTCATGGGCAAGGGCGTCGTCGACGCCGACGACCCGCACGCGCTCTTCACCGCCGGCCTGCGCGCGCAGGACTACCCGGCCGGGTTCATGGGCCAGTCCGACCTGGTCGTCTGCGTCGGCTACGACCTCGTCGAGTGGTCGCCCGTGGCGTGGAACCCGCGCCACGACCGCCGCATCATCTGCGTCGACACCGTCGCCGCCGAGATCGACGAGAACTACGTCCCCGACGTCGAGCTGACCGGCGACATCGCCCACATCCTCACCCACCTCGGCAACCTCGTGTCCGAGAAGCCGCCGGCACGTGTCTCGACCCCGCCGTACCGCGAACTCCTGCGCGCCGCGCTCGACCAGGGCTACGACGACGGCTTCCCGGTCAAGCCGCAGCGCGTGCTGCGCGACCTGCGCGACCTGATGGGCCCCGACGACGTGCTCATCTCCGACGTCGGCGCGCACAAGCTCTGGATCTCGCGCCTGTGGCCGACCCACAAGCCGAACACCGTGCTGATCTCGAACGGCGCCGCGGCGATGGGGTTCGCGCTCCCGGCCGCGGTCGCGGCCCGGCTCGTGCTGCCGCGCGACCGGCGGGTCGTCACGATCTCGGGCGACGGCGGCTTCCTGATGAACTTCCAGGAGCTCGAGACCGCGAAGCGGCTCGGGCTCGCATTCGTCAACATCGTCTGGTCGGACAGCGCCTACGGCGTGATCGAGATGCACCAGAACCGCAAGTTCGGCCGGCTGGCCGGCACGAAGTTCGAGAACCCCGACCTGGTCGCGCTGGCCGAGTCGTTCGGCCTCGCCGGCCTGCGGGTGGAGTCCGCCGACCAGGTGACGCCGACGCTGCGCAAGGCGCTCGCGCTCGACGTGCCCTCGGTGGTTGAGATCCCGATCGATTACCGCGAGAACGTGCGCTTCTCGCAGCGCCTTGCCGACTTCGGCAAGGTCGAGGAAGGAGTGGTCTAGATGGCAACGACGACCGAGCCCGTGCGCAAGCTCCTGGTGGGCGGCGACTGGTACGAGACCGGCGAGACGCTCGACGTGAACTCGCCCTACGACGGCAGCCTGGTGGCACAGGTCGCCTACGGCGGCGCGGCCGACGCCCGGCGCGCGATCGACGCGGCGGCCGAGGCGATGCGCAACCCGGTGCCCGCGCACGAGCGCGCGGCGGTGCTCGACCGGCTCGCGGCCATCGTCCGCGACCGCCGCGAGGAGTTCGCAGAGACGCTCGCCCGGGAGGCGGGCAAGCCGATCGCGGCGGCGCAGGTCGAGGCCGACCGGGCCGTGCAGACGATCCTCTTCTCGGCCGTCGAGGCGCGCTCGCTCGGCGGCGAGGTGATCGGCATGGACGCGCATCCCGGCGGGAGTCGGCCACGCCGGGCTCGTGATGCGGCTTCCGATCGGGATCGTCGGCGCCATCTCGCCCTTCAACTTCCCGCTGAACCTCGTCACGCACAAGGTCGCCCCGGCGTTCGCCGCGGGCTGCGCCGTCGTGCTCAAGCCCGCCGGCTCGACGCCGCTCTCGGCGCTCCTGCTGGCGCAGGCGTTCGAGGACGCCGGCCAGCCGGCCGGGTGGCTGAACGTCGTCGTCGGCCGCTCGAGCGAGATCGGCGACGTGCTCGTCGAGGATCCGCGCGTGAAGCTGATCACGTTCACCGGCTCGTCCGGTGTGGGCTGGAAGCTGCGCGAGCGCGCCTCCCGCAAGAAGGTGTCGCTCGAGCTCGGCAACTCGACGCCGGTGATCGTGCTCGCCGACGCCGACATGGAGAAGGCGGCCACGGCCGTCGCGGCCAACGGCTACTCGTTCTCCGGCCAGAGCTGCATCTCGGTGCAGCGGGTGTACGTGCAGGACGCCGCCTACGACGACTTCGTCGCCCGGCTGCGGCCGAAGGTCGAGGCGCTCGTCACCGGCGACCCGCTCGACCCGCGCACGCAGGTGGGACCGGTGATCGACGAGGGCAACCGCGACCGCATCCGCGACTGGGTGAAGGAGGCCGTCGCCGGCGGGCGCGACGCTGCTCGCAGGCGGTGACACCGACGCCGCCGGCCTGCTGCGGCCGACGCTCCTCGGCGACGTCAGCCTCGACATGAAGGTCGCCTGCGACGAGGTGTTCGGCCCCGTCGTGACGCTCGCGCGCGTGCGCGACGTCGACGAGGCGATCGAGAAGGCCAACGGGACGAACTACGGCCTGCAGGCCGGCATCTTCACGTCGGACATCTCGACGGCGCTGCGCGCGACGCGCCTGCTCGAGTTCGGCGGCGTCACGATCAACGAGGCGCCCACCTACCGCGCCGACCACATGCCCTACGGCGGCGTGAAGGACTCGGGCAACACCCGCGAGGGCCCGCGCTACGCCGTGCACGAGATGACCGAGCCGCGCCTGGTGGTCTTCGGCTACTGACGGCGGGTGAGTGCCCGGCACCGGCATCGCCGGTGCCGGGCACCCGTCTCACTCCGCCAGGGTGCGTCGAGCACGGCCAGGGTGCTGTCGCGCAGCGCGATCAGGTCGTAGCCGCCCTCGAGCACCATCACCGGCCCCGCGCCGATGCCGCGCAGCTCGCGCGTCATGGTCGCGAACGCGCCGGCGCCGAGGCCGAGGTCGGTGAGCGGGTCGGCCGCGTGCGCGTCGAACCCGGCCGAGACGAGCAGCAGGCCGGGGTCGAAGCGGCGCAGCGCCGGCAGCGCCTGCGAGCGGAACGCGTCCAGGAAGCTCGGCCTCGCCGGTGCCCGGGCGCAGCGGGATGTTGACGGTCGCGCCGCGGCCGTCTCCCCCGCCCTCCTCGGAGGCGGCGCCCGTGCCGGGGTAGAGCGGCCACTGGTGCAGCGAGACGTAGAGCACCGCCGGGTCGCTCCAGAACGACGCCTGCGTGCCGTTGCCGTGATGGGCGTCCCAGTCGAGCACCGCCACCCGCTCGACGCCGGCGGCGCGGGCGTGTGCCGCCGCGACCGCGACGTGGTTCACGATGCAGAAGCCCATCGGCGTCGCCCGCTCGGCGTGGTGGCCCGGCGGCCGGCCGCAGGTGAGGGCCGAGCCGATCTCGCCGGCGAGCACCGCGTCGACCGCGGCCATCGCCGCGCCGGACGCCGCGCACGGCGGCGTCGTAGCTCGCCGCGTTCACCGACCGTGTCCGGGTCGAGGGCGCCGCCGCCGGCCGCGCAGTAGCGCTCCATCGCCCGCAGGTAGTCGCCGTCGTGGATGCGCTCGAGCGCCTCGAGCGGCGCCGGCGGGGCCTCGGCCACCTCGGCCGGAGGACGCCGCGACCGCCTCGGAGACCGCGTCGTAGCGGGCCGGGCGCTCCGGGTGCGGGCCGGGATCGTGACGCCGGAACACGTCGGCCATGTAACAGCGGATGCGGGGAGTTTGTGACACGGGCGGCCGGGAGAGAATCGTTGGGATTTTGCGGTTTTCGCCGAACGAACCGGGGCAGGTTAACCTGCGCTTAACACTCGCCCCTGGTTACGTGAACACGTGATAGGGCATACTAGGCCTCGGTCGTTCCCAGGACTTGTGACAGCGCGAGGAGTTCGCATGTATCGATTCAGCAGGGCTATCTTCATCGAGATCAAGGATCTCGTCGACCCGCATCCGGAGACCATCACCGCCCCGGAGGCGAAGCGATATGTCCTGCACTGCTGCGAGGCCACGATCGAGCGGCTCGCACGCGACCCGCGCTACTTCGCGAAGCCCAGCCAGAGCCTCTTCTCCGAGGTGCGGCACCTGTTCTCGATCTCCGACCAGGCGCGCGTCTACCGCTCCATCGAGCGCCACATCTCCAAGGCGATCGAGTACATCATGGAGGAGCTCGAGCGGGCCGGCGAGGGCACGGCGCAGCAGTGCCGCGCCACCACGCGCAAGGGCAAGCCGTGCCAGCGCACGCCGCTGCCCGACCGCGAGTACTGCCCCTCGCACCAGCACCTCGAGGAGCGCAGCCCGGCCGCTGCCTGAGGGCTCCGGCTCAGACCGGATCGCTGTCGAGCACCGGCAGCACGAGCTGCTTGTGGCGGTCGAACCCCGCCACGCCGACGCCCGCGAGCCGGATCGGCCCGGGACGCGTGCGCAGCGCCCGGTCGAGCAGCTCGCACGCGAGGCTCCCGATCGTCTCGGCGTCGTCGATGCCGACGTCGAGGCTCTGCGACCGGGTGACGATCGCAAAGTCGGGGTAGCGCAGCTTGGTGGTCACCGTGCGGGCGGTCATCCCGCGCCGCTCGAGCGACCCGGCCAGCGCCGTCGGCCATCGTGCGCAGGTAGGCGTGCAGCACCTCGCGGTCGCCGATGTCGGTCGGGAACGTCTCCTCGTTGGAGATCGAGACCGCCTCGGCCGGCTCGGCCAGCACCGGGCGCGGGTCGATGCCCTGCGCGCGGCGGCGCAGCTCGAGCCCGACCCGGCCGGGCAGGAGCGACGCCCAGGCGGCCGTCGTCGAGCTCGGCGAGCGCGCCGATCGTCGCCACGCCCGGCCTCCTCGAGCCGCTGCTGCGCCTTCGGGCCGACGCCGGGCAGCGCCCGCACCGGCAGCGGCGCCAGGAACGCCGCCTCGCCGCCCGGCGGCACGACGGTGATCCCGCCCGGCTTGCGCGCGTCGGAGCCGATCTTGGCGACGACCTTGCAGGTCGCGCACGCCGAGCGAGCACGACAGCCGCATGCGCTCGCGCACGGCGAGCTGCACCAGCGCGGCCTGCTCGCCCGGGTCGCCCTCGGCGAGCACCAGGTAGCCCTCGTCGATCCCGACCTGCTCCACCACCGGCGCGAGGCTCGCGACGAGCGACCACACCCCCCGCGACCACTCGCGGTAGGTGCGGTGGTCGGGCCGCAGGAACACGACGTGCGGGCAGCGGCGGCGCGCCTCGGCGCTGCTCATCGCCGAGCGGATGCCGTAGCGGCGGGCCTCGTAGCTGGCCGTGGCGACGACGCCGCGGCCGGCCGGGTCGCCGCCCACCACCACCGGCCGCCCGCGCAGCTCGGGGTGGCGGTGCAGCTCGACCGCCGCGAAGAACGCATCCAGGTCGAGATGTGCGATCACCCCGTCGAGGATACTGCCCGCCCCCGACCGCGCCCACGGGGGTCACGACCCTTCGGGAAGCCCGCCCCGGTACGGCGCCCGCACCATCTCGGGAACGCCTGCGTATGCGGTGTCGGGATCGGTCGTCTCCTCGGTCACGCCGGCCCCGTGGCGCACGGCCAGCTCCGACACCGGGTAGACGACCGCGTACTCGCCGGCGCGGCGCGCGCCGATGCCGACGAAGGCGCACGGGCCGTCGCCCGCGCCGACGAAGATGTGCTCCGTCCCGGGCGGACAGTGCACGAAGTCCCACGAGCGCAGCCGCCGCTCCTCGCCCTCGACCAGAAGCAGGCACTCGCCGCTCAGGATCAGGAAGTCCTCCTGATAGTCCTCGTGGTGGTAGTAGCCGTTCGGCTGGCCGGGCCAAAGCACCTGGACGTTCACGCCGACCTGGGGGAAGTAGGACGCCCCTTCGAAGGTCGCCCCGGCCCCGAACTTCTCGTTGTGGACCCACTCCGCGTCGCGGACGTTCACGACGAACCAGCCGTCGCCCTCCGGCTTCAGACCGCCCGGCCGCTGCTCCATGCGTGCCTCTTGCACCATCCGATCCCTCCCTTGGTCGCGCGGCCAACGATAGCGAGGCGGCACCGTGACGAATTCGGCGCGCTTGCGGCCCCCCTCGCCCCGCGGGAAGCCGTCGGCGCCGGTACACTACGAACCTGCCTTGACCCACGACGCCGACAAGCTCATCCGCCAGCTCTCGCTCGTGGCGTACCTGATGGCAGAACAGCGTCCCGTGACCGCGCGGGACGTGAAGCTCCGTGTCGAGGGGTACGCCAACATGGGCGACGAGGCGTTCGCGCGCCGCTTCTACGCCGACCGCTCCGAGCTGCAGGGGCTGGGCGTGCCGATCGCCTCCGTGCGCGACGAGTTCACCTCCGAGGAGCTCTACAGCCTGCGCGAGGAGCACTACTTCCTGCCGTCGGTCGAGCTGACCGACTCCGAGCTCGCGGCGCTGCAGATGAGCTTCTACCTGCTCGAGGGCCAGTTCGCCTACGCCGAGCCGCTGCGCCTCGCGCTGCAGAACCTGGCCCTCGGCCGGGCGTGGCCGGCCGCCGACCCGGGGCCGAAGACGGCCACGGTCGAGCTGCTCGGCCCGTCGTACACGAGCGAGGTCGCCCAGCGCCTGGCCAAGCTCGAGCAGGCGATCTCGCGCCAGCGCACCGTGCGGTTCCGGTACTGGACGATCACGTCCGACTCCGAGGCCGAGCGCACGGTGAACCCGTACGGGCTGTTCGAGCTGAACGGCGTCTGGTACGTGGTCGGCGACGACCTCGACCGCCCGGAGGGCCCCGACCGCCGGCGCACGTTCCGCGTCTCGCGGATCCGCGGCGAGATCAAGTTCGCCACCCGCCGCGAGCGCGACTTCCGCATGCCGGCCGACTTCAACGTCACCGCCTACCGCGACCGCGCGCCGTGGCGGCTCGTCCCCGAGGAGGCGGGCACCGCCACCCTGACGGTCGCCCCCGATGCGAGCTGGCTGGTCGAGCGCCGCTTCGGCGCCTACGGCGAGTTCGAGGAGCTGGCCGACGGATCGGGCCGCTTCACGACCGCGTACTCCGAGGTCGCGCCGCTGTCGGCGTGGATCCTGTCGCTGGGCGGCCGGGCCGTGCCCGTCGAGCCGGCCGAGCTCGTCGACGCCGTCGCCGCCGACCTGCAGGCGGTGGCCGACGCGCACGAGGCGCCGGCGCGCACGCTCGGCCGCGCGCGGCCGATCCGGCCGAACCGGCCGAGCAGACGCTCCAGCCGCGCGGGCCGAGCGCCGTCGCGCCCGAGCGCTTCGCGCTCCTCCAGGCCCTGCTCGCGTTCCTGCTCGCGCGCTGCGGCGAGGGCACCACGGCCCGCGTCGAGACCGCCGAGATCGAGGAGCGCTTCCAGCTCACCCCGCAGGAGCTCAAGGAGAGCCTCGAGCTCCTGAACCTGGTCAACTTCGGGGGCGGCTGCTACGCGGTCTACTGCGCCACCGACGACGGCCACGTCACGGTCGACAAGGAGCTCTACGGCGACGCGTTCCGCCGCCCCGCGCGGCTCTCGCCGCTCGAGGCCAAGGCGCTCCTGCGCGCGCTCGACGTCGTCGCGCCGCTCGTGGCGGCCGAGGCCGACACGTCGCTGCAGACCGTCCGCGAGAAGGTCGAGGCGGCGTTCGGCCGCTTCCCGCTCGCCGACACGCCGATGCCGCAGGAGGAGGGCGCGGCCGAGCAGGCGGTGACGATCCTGAACGAGGGCGTGCGCAGCCGCCGCCTGGTCGAGATCACCTACCTGTCGCGCTCGTCCGACGAGCTCTCGACGCGCATCATCGAGCCGTACCTGCTGCGCCGCGACGACCGCGGCTGGTACGTCGAGGCGTTCGACCGCTCGCGCGGCGGCCGGCGCACGTTCAAGGTCTCGTACATCAAGGAGGCCCACCTCGCCGACGGCGGCTACGAGCCGCGCGCCGAGATGGGCGATCTCGACCAGTCGCTCGGCGGCGAGGTCGGCGTCGCGCGGGTGTGGTTCTCGGCCGAGCGGGCCCGTTGGGAGCTCGAGGGCCGTCCCGGCACGCGGCCGCTCGAGGACGGCTCGGCCGTGGCGGACGTGACCTACGGCTCGCGCGCGTGGCTGATCTCGGAGATCCTGCGCTACCGCGGCCACGCCGAGGTGCTCGAGCCCGCCGGCGTCCGCAGCCAGGTGGCCGCGGCGGCGTCGGCGCTGCTGCACGAGTTCACCGCCGTCGTCGCCGGCTGACGCCCACTGTATGCCCCTTCCTGGACACCTCCGCGGGCCACTGGTAGCCTGATCGTTTGGCCTTCGAAGCCGTCACCACGCCTGTGGGTCGCGCTCGCTGCGCTCGTCTGCGCGGGCACCCTCGCCCCACCCGCCCAGGCGAGCAAGCTGCTCGACCGCAACACCCGCTTCCAGAGCCTGAAGGTCGACAGCCGCGGCGTCGCGCTCGTGACCTACTTCGCGCACGGGCGCACGATCCACGCGCTCCTCTGGGGAGCGATCAACGCGCTGCCGCCGAACGCCGCCCACCCGCGGAGCCAGGTCAAGTTCCACGTGAACTACACCGGCGGGCGCGGCTCCTCGCTCGGCGCCGGCTACTGGCGCCACGTCTCCGACGCACAACGTGTGCGGGCCGTACACCGGCCCGAAGCTCTACCGGATGGTGAAGGCGTGCACCGCGCCGAACGGCTCGTTCTGGGCGCTGCAGCGGTGGCAGCGGGCGCTGCGCGACAACGGCTGGCGGCCGCACACCTCGACGGAGGCGCGCCTGGGAGCTGCACGTGAGCCACTGGTCGGGGGCGCTCCCCGACCTGTGGTTCAAGGCCGACTGGATCTACGCCCGGGCGAGAGGCGGCCCGTTCGACCACATCTACGGGACGTTCACCTACCAGGGCCACCCCGTGTACGGGTTCAGCGCGACGAGGTCCGGCAACCCGACCGACAGCTTCGGCCGGCTGATCTACATGGACACGCTGAACCCGCCGTGGAAGACGGGCTACCGCCAGCTCGGCGGCTGGTACCGCTACAACGCCTTCCTCACCCACCGCCCGCACGGCGACTTCTGTCCCGGCGTGTACGGGGCGATCGCGGGCGTGCCCACCCGGCCGCACCCAGGGCGCGGCACCGAGTACCGCATCACCGCGAACGGCCCGGGCGTGACGCCGGTCGTCGTGTGGCGCGACTACGGGCCCGGCTACTACGTCCCGGGCCTTTCGAACCTCTTCCCCACGCGCAACCAGCGCGGCCCGTACCGGGCATCGCTCGATCATGCGCTGAACGTCGACCAGCGCAAGATCGATCCGGTGCCGACGCGGCGCAGCAGCTGCTACCACACCCACTAGGCCGGCTTCTGCAGCATCCGCCGATGGCCGACGGCCCAGTGATCGACCTCCTGCCGCCGATCACGTAGAGCCGGAGCGAGCGCCCTTCAGCGGCGATGGAGGTTGGCCAGGGCGACGCGCGCGTTGCGCTGCAGGTGGCGGCCGTCGCGGTCGGGGATGTACAGGCGCCGGTAGCGGGCCGCGAGCGCGTCGGGATCGGCCTCGAGCCACTCGCGCAGCGGCGGGAAGGCGTCGGCGACCGTGTCCGGCTCGAGCGCGGCCGCGCGCCGGTCGGCGCCCGTGTTCCACGGGCACACGTCCTGGCAGATGTCGCACCCGTAGACGCGGTCGCCGAACGCGGCCGCGTGCGGGAGCTCGTCCAGGCGCGACTGGGAGAGCCACGACAGGCAGCGGCGGGCATCGAGCACGCCGTCGGCGACGATCGCATCGGTCGGGCAGGCGTCGATGCAGGCCCGGCACGAGCCGCAGGCGTCCCACGCGGGCCGCTCCGGCTCGGCGATGGGTCGGCTCGAGCTCCGCGTCGGTGACGAGCACGCCGAGCACGACCCACGAACCGTGCCTGCGGGTGATCGCGAGCGTGTTCTTGCCGTAGACGGCGATCCCGGCCCGGGCGGCCGCCTCGCGGTCGACGTGGTGGTTCGAGTCGACGTAGACGGCGAACCGCGCCCGCGGGGCGAGCGCGCGCAGGCGCTCGCCGAGCCCGCGCAGCGACGCCCGCAGCGCCGCGTACTCGTCGCGGCGCGTGTACCGCGGCATGCGCCCGCGGGGCTCGTCGGCCGGCTTGGCGCGGCTGCGGCCGGGCGTAGCTGCGGGCGGCGACGACGACCGAGCGCGCGTCCCGCAGGAGCGTCTCGGGGTGACACGACCGCTCCGGCCGGCGGATCGTGAACCCCATGTCGGCGAAGAGCCCGGCGTCGCGCCGCTCCCGGATCAGGCGCTCGGTGCCGGCGTACGGCTCGGCGGCGCACACGCCGCAGGCGTCGATGCCGAGTTCGGCCGCCTCCCGCAGCAGCGCTCCGGTAAGCTCGGCGGCGTCCACGCCGGTCACTGTAGTCGGGCGCAACCAACGCACCCGCCCGGGCGTCAAACGGCGGTCACTTCGGATCCGAGCCGGGAGGCAGCAGCATGTATGGTCGAGCACAAACCGCGGCGCCGGAGCGGCTGTGGGAGAACGTCGGTCTGGTCGTCGGCGCCGCGGCGATCACCGCAGTCTGTGCGCAGGTCTCGTTCGGCTACCCGGTGCCGACGACGCTGCAGACGTTCGCGGTGCTCGGTGCGGGCGCGCTCCTTGGCGCGCGCCGCGGTGCGGCCTCGCAGCTGCTCTACCTGGGCGCCGGCGCGGCCGGGCTGCCGGTGTTCGCAGACGGCCACGCCGGGCTCACCTGGCTCACGAACGCCGACCCGCTGCACGTGACCGGCGGCTACCTGTGGGGGCTTCCGATCGCAGCGTTCGTCACCGGCCTGATCTGCGACCGCTACGGCCGCAGCTTCTACGTCACCGTGCCGGCCATGCTCGCGGGCAGCGTGGCGCTCTACGCCGTCGGGCTCACCTGGCTCCACCAGGCGCTGCCGGTACCGTGGACCGGGCGCGGCCCCTCGACGCTGCACTACGGCCTGTGGCCGTTCGTGCTCGGCGACCTGGCCAAGATCTTCGCCGCGGCGGCGATCATCGACCCGGCGGCGCCGTGGGCGCGCTTCCTGCGCACGCGCAGGGACACCCCTTCGGAACGCTAGAACCCGAGGACGAACTTGGCGTCGTCGGACATGCGCTCCGGCGACCACGGCGGCGAGAAGGTCAGCTCGGTCGTGACCGCGGTCACGCCCTCCATGCTCCCCACCACGTCCTTGATGTCCTGCTCGATCTGCGCACCGGCCGGGCAGCCCATGGAGGTGAGCGAGTAGATCACGGCGACCGCGTCTCCCTCCACCTTCACCTCGTACACCAGGCCGAGGTCGACGACGTCCATCCCGAGCTCGGGATCCTCGACGACCCGCAGCGCCTCGAACACGTCTTCGCTGGTCAGACTCATGCAGGCAGGGTAGCCGCTCGGGCATCCCAGAGAGCCGCGAAGGTGCGCGCGTGCTCGCCGGGCTCGACGCCGGACTGCAGCAGGCGCTTGGTCTCGGCCAGCGCGCGCCGGTCGGAGCGGCCGATGCGGACGGCCAGCGACTCGGCCCGCGAGACGAGCTTGTGCGGGGCGACGACCTCGTCGACGATGCCGAGGTTGCGCGCCTCCTGCGACGAGACCAGCTCGCAGGTCGCGAACAGCCGCAGCGCGATCCCGCGCGGCACGAGCGCCGCGACCCGGCCGGCGGCGCCCCACGGCGGCGTGAAGCCGAGCTCGTTGTGGATGAAGCGCAGCTTCGCGCCCTCGACGGCGATGCGCCAGTCGCAGGCCAGCGCGAGGTCGATGCCGCCGCCGACGACGTGGCCGTTCAGGAGGGCGACGGTCGGGACCGGCAGGCCGGCGAGCCGGGCGAGCGCCGCGCTGCCGCGGTCGGCGATCGCGGCTCCGGCGAGGCCCTGGAGCGTCCTCAGGTCGGCGCCGGACGAGAAGATGCGCGTGCCCGCGCCGGTGACGGCGACGAGCCGCACCGACTCGTCGGCCGCCATCGCCTCGGCGGCATCTGCAAGCGCCTCGAGCGTCTCGAGCGAGAGGGCGTTCTCGCCGCCTCCCCGCAGCGTGATCAGCCCCAGGCCGGCGCGCACGGACGTCTCGACGACGGTCGGGCCCGCCTCGACGCCGTCGAGCGCCTCGAGGAGCGCCGCCTTCGTCATCCGCCGGTAGCCGGCGAGGCCGGCGTCGCGGGCGCGGTCGTGGAGCTCGTACAGGAGTGGCTCGGCGTTCACGCGGTGAGCCTATCGCGGGTGCGCGCCGGGACGCGCCGCGCCCACTCCTAGCCCTGGCACCGAACGGCGAGATGCGTCAGAGACGGATCTCCTCGTGCCTGTCGGCCGAGAAGAGGTGGATCGAGTCGATGAAGCGCACGCGGTTGCAGCGCGAGCACAGGACGAGCGACTGGGTGCGGGCGCCGTCGGCCATGTAGCGGACGCCGCGCAGCAGGTCGCCGCCGGAGATGCCGGTCGCGACGACGGTCTGATGGCCGCGGACGAGGTCGTCGAGGCCGAAGATGCGGCTGACGTCGTCGATCCCGTCCTCGGCGGCACGGTTGATCTCGGTGCGGCTCATCGGCCACAGCTGGCCCTGGATCTCGCCGCCCAGACAGCGCAGGGCGGCCGCGGCGATGATGCCCTCGTGCGCGCCGCCGATGCCGATCGCGAGGTGGTCGTTCGTGCCTCTGATCGCCGCGCTGATCGAGGCCATGATGTCGCCGTCGGCGATCAGCTTGATGCGCGCCCCGGACTCGCGGATCTCGGCGATGAGGTCGTCGTGGCGCGGCCGGTCGAGCACGATCGCGGTCACATCGGCCACGCGGCGGCCGAACGCGTCGGCGATGGCCTCGAGGTTCTCGCCGACCGGCCGGCGCAGGTCGATCCGGCCCTTCGCCACCGGCCCGACCGCCATCTTGCGCATGTACATGCGCGGCACCTGCATCAGGCCGCCGGGGTCGCTCGCGGCCAGGATCGAGAGCGCGCCCGGGCGCCCGCCCGCCACCGCGGAGCCGTTGCCGACCGGATCGCACGCCAGGTCGAGCGCGCGGCCGCCGGCGCCGAGCTCGGAGCCCTCGTGCAGCGTGTGGTCTTCGCCCTCGCGGCCGATGACGAGCGTCCCCGACACGGGCACCCCGGCAAGGGCCACACGCATCGCGTCGGACGCCGCCCGGTCGGCGGTCTCGGCGTCGCCCCGTCCGAGGAAGCGGCCGGCGGCGAGCGCGCTGCGCTCGGTCACCGACGCCAGGTCGGTGCAGGGGCAGCGCTCGGCGCCCTCGCCGCGCCCCTCCCCCAGAGCCTCTGCCTCGCGCTCCGCCGATGCCATGCCCTCAGGGTATCGCGGTGGCGCGCGCGGTGGCGCGCTCGAGGATCAGGTCCATGACCGCGAGCAGCGCCTGGTCGGGGTCGGCCGCCTCGATCACGGGCCAGCCCTGCTTCTCGGCCCGGGCGACGAGGTACTCCTGGATGCGGCGGATCTCGCCGAACCGGCGCAGGTAGCGGTCGTAGGCGCGCAGTCCGCCCGAGTCGGCGCTGCGGCCGAAGAAGTGCGCCTGGTGCACGTCCTCGTCGGTGATCGCGAGCATCAGCTGCACGACCACCGCACCGGCATGCTGCTCGGCCGTGACGAGCCCGGGGACGACGTGCACGCCCTCGACCACCGTCGAGAGGCCCTCGAGCACGGCCCGCTCGACCACGGCGTTCGCGCCGACGGCCACCTGCCCGGCCTGCTGGATGAAGCCGTAGAGCGCGCGGTCCTCGTCGTCGGGGTCGGGCAGCGGGATCTTCAGGCCCTCGGCGGCGTCGAACGAGGAGTAGTGCAGCTCGGGCATGAGCTCCTGGGCGAAGAACGCCCGCATTGCCTGGCGGATGACGTCGGTCGACGTGATCCGGCTGATCCCGAGCCGGTAGGCGATCTCGGTCGCAAGCGTGCTCTTGCCGGTGCCCGTCGCGCCGCCGATCAGGAGCATCAGCGGCCGGTCGAGCCGCAGCACCTCGCGCCAGCCGTGGTAGCGCGAGACGAGCTCGGGCCCCTCCTCGCGCGCCAGGATGTCCTCGACCATGCCGTGGAGGTGGTCGATCGGGATCTCGTCGGCCGCGGTGGCGTTCACCTGGCGCTCGATGCGCATCGCGAGCTGGTAGGCGCGCTCGGGATCGGCGCCGGCGAGCACGAGCGCCTGCGCCATCCGGCCCTTCGAGAACGGCATCGGCGCGCCCCGGGTGGCGAGGATGCGCGGCTCGCGCGCGGGCACGGCGGCAGCCGGCTCCGGCGCGGGCTCGGCGCGCCGCAGCCACGTGGGCAGGTGCGGTCGCGGCAGCCTAGGCACCGACGGCCACCACCTCGGATGCGAGGCCGAGCGCGACCGCGTCGAGGTCGGGCTCGCCTGGGAGCGACCGCGGGCGGTTGTCGCAGAAGACCACCCGGACGCCGCGCTCGCGGGCCGCCTCGGCGACGACGTCGATCGCGGCCGCCTTGATCTCGACCAGGTAGGTGCCCGCCGCCCGCACGCCGGGCGCGTCCAGGTCGGCGGCGAGCGCCGGCCGGTCTCCCAGCGATCCGACCACCGCCGTGACCTCGGCGCCGTGCTCGTCGGCGAGGAAGCGCCCGAGCCGGCGATGGATCGGCGCGGACGCCGTGGTGAAGAGCGCGACCCGCTCGCCGGCGATCGGCTCGACCGGGTGCGGCCGCAGGACGGCGGCGATCACCTCGGCGTCGGGGTTGCACTCGCGCACCGCGGTGCGCACCGCCGCGACCTGGTCGGCGTCGGCCAGCGGCGGCTCGCTCATCGTCAGGAGGACGACGTCGGAGACGAGCACGCGGTAGGGGCCGAGGCCGGCCGTCAGCCGCTCGGCCGGCCTTGCCGCCGACGTGACGAGGATCGTGCGGTCGGCGGCCACGGGCGGAAGCGCCGCGCCGGAGCCCTCGAGCAGCAGCAGGTCGGGATTCCGCTCGCGCGCGAGCGCGACCGCAAGGTCGACGTTCGAGTGGTACGGCGCACCGGCGAGGCCGCTGCCGCAGCGGCGCGCCCCGACCGAGACGACGCGCGCGAGCGCGGCGTCCTCGAGGAAGTCCGACGCCGCGTGCTGGCCGGCGCGCGAGCGCTCCAGCAGGTCGTCGAGCGACGGCGGCGCCGCCGCGCCGTCGACCAGCTCGGGGTGCTCGGGACCGCCCCGCCCCATGGCCACCAGCACGAGCCGGTGATGCTCGCCCAGGAGGCGGGCGAGGTGGCCGCAGACGGCGGTCTTGCCGATGCGTTTGCCCGTGCCGATCACGGCGATCGCGGGCACGCCCGCCGCGGTCTGCGGCGGCGGCCAGAACTCGAAGTCGGCGCCGCCGTACGACAGGCCGGCGGCGAGCGCGCGGCTGATCAGCCGGAACCGGTCGCGCTCGGTCAGCACCGGCTCGTCGGAGAGGTCGACCACGCGCTCGGCCGCGTGCTTGCGGGCGGCGGCCACCATCGCGGCGCCGGCGTCGCTCCCGGCGTGCTCGAGCGGGAGGCCGTAGTCGGGCTCGCCGCGCAGCTTCTCGGTGCCGCCCAGGAGCAGCGCCGCCACGACGTGGTCGGCCCGGTTCGCCTCGGCGATCGCCGCGCGCACGACGGGCGGGTAGTGCTCTCCGTCGACCAGCACCAGCGCGCGCCGGGTCATGGCCGCCCCGCGGCGGTGTCGTGCGGCGGCGGCGCGTACTTGGAGTACTCGAGCGTCTGCGGCGAGAACCGGATCAGCTGCTCGCGGCCGTGGAAGGGGTACTTGCGATACACGCCGACCTCGCCCGGGCCGACCTCGACGATGTTGTAGCAGGGGCGGGTGTGGCCGCGCAGGCGCAGCGACGAGACGGTGCCGGCGTTCACGACGAACAGGTCCTCCAGCCGCCAGGCGTACGGCACGTGCTTGTGCCCGGAGAGGACGAGGTTCACGCCCGAGCGCTGGAGCACCTCGAGCGTGTCGCCGGCGTCGTGCACCACGTTGCGCTCGCGGCCCGTGCCCGGGATCGGCAGCAGGTGGTGGTGCAGGACGAAGACCCGGAAGTCGGCCGGCGGGGCGAACTGCTCCTCGATCCACGGGTAGCGGCCGCGGCCGACGGTGCCGTTGTCGAGGTCGGGCTCGGACGAGTCGACGGCGACGAACGTCAGTCCGCGCTTGTGCAGCACGGTCGCGCGCGGCCCGATCAGCTCCTCGAAGTGGACGTGGCCGACGTTGCGCGAGTCGTGGTTGCCGGGCACCGTGATCACGTCGGGGCAGTCGAGCCGGCGCAGGTACTCGCGCGCCTGGCGGTACTCCTGCTTGTACCCGAACGTGGTCAGGTCGCCCGAGCACACGACGACGTCCGGCTCGAGCGCGTTGATCTCCATGATCGCGCGCTGGAGCAGGTTCTCGACGAAGTACGGCGACCCGCAGTGCAGGTCGGACAGGTGCGCGATCACGAACGGTCGGATCTCGGCCACGGGGGCCCATCGTACCGACACAGCGCGGCCGCTCCAAGGGCGGCGACATCCGACCCGATCGGTACGCTGGAGCCGCCGGATGCCACCTCGCTTCGCCAACGACACCGAGCACGACCTCAGTCGCATGCTCGACTACCACGGCATCGCCTGGCAGTACGAGCCGCACACGTTCGTGCTCGAGGCGGGGCCGGACGGCGAGGTGCGCGTCGCGTTCACGCCCGACTTCTACCTGCCCGAGCAGGATCTCTACATCGAGGTCACCACCATGAAGCAGTCGCTGGTGACGAAGAAGAACCGCAAGATGCGGCTGCTGCGCGAGCTGTACCCGGACGTCCGCATCAAGATGCTCTACCGGCGCGACATCGAGGCGCTGGCCGACCGCTACGACCTGGCCCGGCCGGCGTGACCGCGACGGCCGCCGTCGCCCCCGTGCCCGCCCCGGGCGAGGTGTACCTGTCGGCCGAGCTGCTCGCCGCGCGCGTCGCGCGAGCTCGCCGCGGCGGTCGACCGCGACCACCGCGGCCGGCCGCTCGTGCTCGTCGCGGTGCTCAAGGGCGCCGCCGTCTTCGCCGCCGACCTGTCGCGGGCGCTCACCGTGCCGCACCGCCTCGACACGATGGCGCTCTCGGCCTACTCGGGCAGCGACCGCCGCAGCGGCCGTATCCGGCTCCTGAAGGATCTCGACGAGCCCGTGCGCGGCGAGCACGTCGTCGTCGTCGAGGACGTGATCGACACCGGCCTCACCATGCACAACCTGATGCGCTCGCTGCGCGCCGCGCGACCCGGCGTCGGTGCGCATCTGCACGCTGCTCGACCGGCCGCACCGGCGCCTGGTCGAGCTCGACGTCGCCTACGTCGGCTTCACGGCGGCGGAGCGGTTCGTCGTCGGCTACGGGCTCGGGCACCACCAGCGCTTCCGGCACCTGCCGGACGTGCGCTTCCTGGCCTAGCTCCGGCACCACCGGCTATCATCGGGGGCGAGAGGTATGACGGCCCGTGTTGAAATGCGACGGTGTGGCCCGAGCGCACGATGCGCTCCCTCTCTTCACGGACGTCTCGTTCGTCCTCGCTGACGGCGAGCGGGTCGGGCTCGTCGGCCCGAACGGCGCCGGCAAGTCGACGCTCCTGCGCGTCGTGGCCGGCCTCGATCCGCCCGACGAGGGCCGCGTCGCCATGGGCGACCGAGACACGGCCGGCTTCCTCGCCCAGCAGCCGCCGCGGCCCGACCTGACGCTGGCCGAGCACCTGCACGGCGCGGCGGGAGAGGTCTACGACCTGCACCGCGAGCTGCGGCGGCTCGAGCGCGAGCTGGCCGCGCCGCGCCCGGCCGCCGCCGTCCTGCGCCGCTACGGCGACGTGCAGGAGCGCTACGCCGCGCTCGACGGCTGGGGGTTCACGGCGCTCGTCGACGAGGTGCGGCGCCACCTGGACATCGCCCACATCGACGAGCGCACCCCGCTGCGGCGCCTGTCGGGAGGCGAGCAGGCGCGGGTGATGCTCGCCGGAGTGCTGCTCGCACGGCCCACCGTCCTGATCCTGGACGAGCCCACCAACCACCTCGACCTGGCGGGCCTGCGCTGGCTCGAGTCCTACCTGAGCGGGTTCCCGGGAGCCGTGCTCGTCGTGAGCCACGATCGCCGCTTCCTCGACAACACCGTCGCCCGGATCTTCGAGCTCGACGGCGTGAGCGACCGCCTGCAGACGTACGCCGGCGGCTACACGGCCTACCGCGCGGAGAAGGTGCGGCGGTGGCAGCGGCTGCTCGAGGAGCACCGTGCCCAGGAGCGCTACCGCAAGCGGCTCGAGGCGGACATCGCCCGCACGCGGCAGCAGGCGCTCGGCGTGGAGCGCACGGCGTCGGGCCCAGGTTCCGACCAGCTGAAGCGCTACGCCAAGAAGGTCGCCGCGAAGGCGAAGGCCCGCGAGCGGCGGCTGCGCCGGCAGATGGACGCGGCGGAGTGGATCGGCGATCCCACGAAGGCGCCGAGCTTCACGCTCTCGCTCGACGGCGTCTCGGTCTCCGGGCGGCGTCTGGCGGCGCTCGCGGACGTGAGCGTTCGCCACGGCGAGCAGCGGGTGCTCGACGGGCTCGACCTGGTCGTGCGCGGCCGCGACCGCATCGCCGTCACCGGCGACAACGGCGCCGGCAAGACGACGCTTCTGCGCCTCATCGCCGGCGAGCTCACGCCGTCAGGCGGGCAGGCCGAGCCCGCCGAGGCGGCCGGCGTCCTGCCCCAGGATCACCACAGCCTCCCGCTCGAGCGCCCGCTGCTCGAGTTCTATCGCTCCCGGGTGATCGGCTACGAGGACGAGGCGCGGGCGTTCCTGGGCCACTTCCTGTTCGACCAGGAGCAGATGCACCGGCCGCTGCGGACGCTCTCCCCCGGCGAGCGCTCGCGCCTTTTGATCGCCGTGCTCGTCTCCTCGGGGGCCGAGCTGCTCCTGCTGGACGAGCCGACGAACCACCTCGACTTCGACTCGCTGGACGTCGTCGAGGAGGCGCTGCGCCAGTTCCGCGGCACCATCGTCGCCGTCTCCCACGACCGCGAGTTCGTCCGCAACATCGGCTGCCGGCGCCACCTCGAGATCCGGGCCGGACGGCTGCACGAGCTCACCCCGGCGGTGTGACGCCGCCGGGGCGCTCAAGATCGCCTTAGGTTGGCGGGATACACTTCGGGCATGGCGCGCAAACGAGCGAACGCTCGACCGCGACCGCGGCCTGACCGCACGGATGACGGGCACCGTCTTCCTGCTCGGACTGGTCTACGTGATCTTCTTCGTCGTCCTCCTGCAGGGCGTCGGGATGGCGCTGCCGTTCGTGATCCTGATCGCCGGCGGCCTGCTCGTCGTGCAGTACTGGACCTCGGACAAGATCGCGCTGGCCTCGGCCGGCGCGCGCATCGTCGAGCCCGGCCAGGCGCCGGAGCTGCTACGCCATCGTGCAGCGCCTGTGCCTGACCGCCAGCCTGCCGATGCCGCGGATCGCGATCGTGCCGACCGACATGCCGAATGCGTTTGCGACCGGCCGCAGCCCCAAGCACGCCGTCGTCGCCGTCACCCAGGGACTGCTCGACCGGCTCGAGCCGAAGGAGCTCGAGGGCGTGCTCGCCCACGAGCTCTCGCACGTCGCCCACCGCGACGTCGCCATCATGACGATGGCGAGCTTCTTCGCGATGGTCGCCGGGTTCATCACCCGCTGGGGCTTCTACTTCGGCGGCGCGTTCGGCGGCGGCTTCGGCGGCGGGCGCGACGACAACAACAACTCGGGCGCCTCGTTCATGGTCATCCTGCTCGTCTCGGTGGTCGTCTACGCGATCTCGTTCGTCCTCATCAGGACGCTCTCGCGCTATCGCGAGTTCGCGGCCGACCGCGGCGCCGCCGTCCTCACGAAGTCGCCGTCGAGCCTCGCCTCGGCGCTCGTCAAGATCACCGGGGCGATGGGCCGCATCCCGCAGCGCGACATGCGCATGGCCGAGGGCCTGAACCAGTTCTTCATCATCCCCGCGGGCCTGAAGAGCGGCATCTCGACGCTCGTCGCCGACCATCCCCCGCTCGAGGCCCGGCTGGAGCAGCTGCGCCGGCTCGAGCGCCAGCTCGAGACGATCTGACGTGGGGTTCCTGGACGGGATCCTCGGGCGCACGAAGATCCAGAAGCCCACGCTCGAGCGCCTGTTCGCCATCTCGACCGCGCAGATCACGCTCGACACGAGCCTCGGCCTCGCGCCGTCGAAGACGGCTGCGATCTGCTTCAAGCCGATGGCGTCGGCGCGGTTTCGCGAGAGCGGCTCGGACATCGAGGACATGGTCAAGCTCGCGTTCACCGACGAGGGCACCAAGATGGACCGCTCGGTCGACGAGTACGGCTACGAGTGGCTGAAGCTGACCGACGACGACTTCGAGGATCTCGTCACCACGATCCACGTCGCCGCCCAGTCGATGACCGACGACGGCTTCGGCGAGCAGCTGCTCTGCGCCGTCTTCGGGTTCGAGCCCGGGGACGTGCGCTTCATCTACAACTTCAAGCGCGGCACGTTCTACCCGTTCGTCCCGCTCTCGGGCCAGAAGCGCGACTCCGAGCGCGAGCTGCAGCTGCAGGGCAAGCTCGAGCAGGAGCTGCCCATCGAGGCCGAGCTCGAGCGCTGGTACCCGCTCTGGGACGCCCCGGTCTGACTCCTGATCCAGCGGAGATCGCTCCGCCGCAGCGCACGCTCCGTCCGAGGCTGGCGGAGCTGCGGCGGGCGGCGCGAAGCGCCGCTGCGGGCTGGAAGGCAGGCAGCCCTTCGGGCTGTCCGAGGGTGCGGGGCTGCGCGGTTGGCCGGCCGGCGGGCAGACCTCGGTGAATCTTGGCTGGAAGCTCTTCGCTGGAGATGCCGGTTGGCGTTGCGAACATGTGTCATTTGCGGTTCCCTGACACCCCCGCAACACCCTGTCACCCACGCGTCACATCCTCCGCGTCACACTGATCTCCGCGATGTCGACGCTGCCCACCCTGTACAAGGCGCGCAACCTGCCGCTGAAACGGCCGGTGTGCGCGATCTGCGTCGACCGCACGCGCGGGCGCACCGAGGAGGTACGGCTGGGCTATCGCGTCACCGTGTGGCTCTGCCCCGGCCACGCGGCGCAGGCGTTCCAGACCAAGCGGGGCGGACGCGACTTCGTGCGCACCCTGATGGGTGTGTGGCAGGCCAACGGGTGCCTCACCGTCGCACGGCACCGCGCGCTTGACGCCCACCTCGCCGAGCTGCGCGCCAAACCACAGCGCCTCCGGCCGGGAAGCTACGCCTGGCCGGAGCTGCGTCGCCGCCTCGAAGCCCGCTACGCCACAGGTGCGCCACCGCTCACCCCGTCCCACCTCGGCGACCATCCATGCACGAGCTGCACGGCCCACTCGCCCAGCCGCCGCACGCTCCAGCGGTGGCACGCCGAGCGGCGCTGGCTCAGCCGCCCTCCGTAGCCCGCCGAAGCCCGTCCCGGATCCCTTACGTGTTCATATCCGGGCCTTAACGCCTCGTCGTTAGCCTTGCGGGCGGCAGCACACGCCAATCGGTCGCGCCTTTCATCTGCGGCAAGGGACGGGCCACGCCCAGGCATCGTCCGCCGCCCAGCGCACCGGCCGTCTCCCCGGGCTGACTCACTGCAGCCGGCCCGGGTGGACGCTGCCTTCGGTCAAGTCCGGTGCGGGAGCGTCGATGACCGGGGGTGTCCGGGCGGCGCGACGACCATCTTGGAGGATGACTCGATGCTGCACGCGCAAGACCCTGCCCCCGAAGACGGGGCCGAGCGCCGGTGGGGAGCCGAGCGGCGCGCTGCGCCCCGGATCGACTGGCCCGTAACCGCGCAGCTCCTGCGGCAGGTGTCGGTGAAGAAAGGCGAGTCGCACGGAGGCGAGGCGCGAACGGTCAACCTGTCACTCGGCGGAGTGCTCGTCGCCGTGCCCTTCCCGTGCACGCCGGGCGAGGTGCTCGCCATGCGCTTCCCGCTCGACCGCGGCGACGAGCTCTCGGTCGTCGCCCGGGTCGTGCGCATCGACAGCGCGAGCGACCCGGCCAAGGGCGAGTGGCTGGCCGGCTGCGAGTTCACAGAGATCGCGGTCACGGACCGCTGCCTGCTCGCCAAGTTCCTGATGCGGCGGCGCGCCGACATCATCGACGCCCACGCCCGCCGGTCCGGCCTGCGCTAGCCCGGCGCCGGGCTCAGCCCGGGATCGCGCCCTCGCCGGCGAACGCCTCGCGCGCCTCGTCCAGCGTCGTATCGACGTGCGGAAGGACGTGGTCGGAGGTGACGAGCTCGTCGTCGGCGACGGGCACGCCGTCGGTCTCGACCATCGCGATCAGGTCCGCGAACGCGGTGGCGAATGCCCGCGCGTCGCCGGCCGCGACCGCCGCCGCGACCGCGTTGTCGAGCGTGTTCAGCTTCCCGAGCAGGCCGTCGTCGAGCCGGAACTGACCCCGGCCCAGGATCCGGACGATCACGGCGCCTTCTCCTCCGCGGGCGCCGCCTCCGGAGGCGCGGCGGCTCCGGCGCCGATCTCACCGGCCGGGCGCCCCGGCGCCCAGCTCGGCCTTCATCTTGGCGAGCTCGTTGTCGACCTGGCTGCCGGCGGTGAGCGCGGCGATCTGCTGGTCGAGATCCGACCCGGCCGGCGCGGTCAGGTCGTCGATCGCGCCGCTGTCGACGAGCTCGTTCACGGCCGCCGCCCGCGCCTGCATCTGCTCGGTCTTGTCCTGCGCCCGGTTGAGCGCCATGCCGACGTCGGACATCTCCTCGCCGAGGCCGGTCGTCGCCTCGCCGATGCGCACCTGCGCCTCGGCGGCCGAGTACTGGGCCTTCACGACCTCCTTCTGCGTGCGGAACGTCTCGACCTTGGCCGAGAGCCGCCGCTCCTGGTCGATCAGCGTCTGCTGCTGCTGCTCGAGCGTGGCGATCTGCGTGTCCAGGCCCTGCAGCTGCCCCTGGATGAGCGACTTGCGCTCGAGGGCGGTGCGGGCGAGATCCTCGCGGTTGGCGGCGAGCGCCTGGCGGGCCTGGCCGTCGAGCTTGACGATGCTCTCCTCGAGCTTCGCGGTCTGCAGCTGCAGGCGCTTCTTGGACGTGACCACGTCGGCCACGCCGCGCTTCACCTTCTGCAGCATCTCGAGCTGCTTCTGGTAGCTGTAGTCGAGCGTCTCCCCCGGGTCCTCGGCCTTGTCGAGCGCCTTGTTGGCCTTGACCTTGAAGAGCGTGGTGAATCGGGACATCAAACCGGCCATCGAATCCTCCTCGAGCAGTTCGCCTAGCGTAGCGGATCCAACCCGTCGAGCTCTGCCAGCGCCTCCGCCGCCTCGGCCCGCAGGCGGCCGCGCTCGAGCTCGTAGTCGGCGGGCGTGATCTTGCCCGTGTGCAGCTCCTGGTCGAGGTCGCGCAGCGCCTGGTAGGCCTCGTCGCGGCGCTCGCGCAGCTCCAGCCGGCGGCGGTCGGTGTCGCTCAGCGCCTGCTCGGGCGGCTCCGCGTCGGGCGAGGCGAACGGCCAGGCCACGAACAGCACCGCGCCGGTGACCAGGGCGGCCACCGCCACGACCAGTGCGACCGTGCTCATGCCTCGCTGCGGGCGAGCAACTCCCCGTAGCGGCGGGCGAGCTGACGCGCCTCCCGCGGGTCGGGCCAGATCGTGATCAGCGCGCCGAGCGCGAAGATCACGCCCGCCAGCCACACCAGGCCGACCGCGGGGTTGACGAGCACCTTCACCGACACGCCCCCCGACCCGTTCGGGTCGACGCCCTGCAGGATCGAGTACAGGTCGGTGCCGGTCGTCATGCTCGAGCGGATGTCGACCTCGTTCCCGACCTGGCCCGTGTCGTACTGGCGCTGGCCGGGCTCGAGCACGCCGTCCGGGCTGCCGTTGCGCGACACGGCCAGGCGCACGAAGTCGAACGTGTAGTTCGGCCCCTTCTGCTGGAACGTGCCCGCGTTTCGCAGCGTGTAGCCGTCGATCCGCGATCGACTGGCCCGGCGCCAGGTGCGCCTCGCGCACCGTCGAGTACGCGCTCGACGCCGTCACGCCGACCACGAGCAGCACGATCGAGAGATGGACGACGTAGCCGCCGTAGCGGCGCCGGTTGCGGTTCACGAGGTCGCGCAGCGCCCGCGGCCACGTGCCGCCGGCGATCGCCCGCCGCGCCGCCGTCCCGCGCGCGAACTCCATCACGATCGTGACGGTGACGAACACGCACAGCGAGAGCGCCGTCAGCCCGGCCGGGCTCGACCCGAGGCCGGCCAGCCACAGCAGCACCGCGCCGGCCAGCCGCCGAGACCACCGGCCAGCGGAACGTGCGCCACGAGGCTCCCGGGCGACGCGCGCCGCCAGGCGATCAGCGGGCCGATGCCGGTCAGCGCGAGCAGCGGCAGCCCGAAGATGACGAGGAAGAAGTTGTAGTACGGCGCGGCGACCGTGGCCCGGACGCCGCGCACGGCCTCGCTCAGGATCGGGAACACGACCCCCCAGAGCACGGCGAACGCGAGCGCGAGCAGCAGCAGGTTGTTGAAGAGGAACGTCGCCTCGCGCGAGATCACCGACTCGAGCTTGTGGTCGGCCCGCAGCGTGGGCAGGCGCGCGATCAGGAGCGCCACCGAGAGCGCCAGCACGAGCGCGAGGAACCCGAGCAGGTACGGCCCGACGGCGCGACTGCACGAACGAGTGCACCGACTGCACGACGCCGCTGCGGGTGAGGAAGTCGCCGAACAGGCACAGCGCGAACGCGGCGATCACGAGCACCATGTTCCAGACCTTGAGCATGCCCTTCTTCTCCTGCACCATCACCGAGTGCAGGAACGCCGTCGCCGCCAGCCACGGCATCAGCGCGGCGCTCTCGACCGGATCCCAGGCCCAGTACCCGCCCCACCCGATCTCGACGTAGGCCCAGTGCGCGCCGAGCAGCATGCCGATGCCGAGCGCCGTCCACGAGACGAGCGTCCAGCGCCGCACCGACACGAGCCAGCGCGCGTCCGAGCGGCCGGTGATGAGCGACGCCATCGCGAACGCGAACGGCACGGACATCGACACGTAGCCCAGGTAGAGCATCGGCGGGTGCGCGGCCATGTACACGTTCTGGAGCGACGGGTCGAGCCCGCCGCCGTCGGCCGGCACGGCGCCCGCGACGTGGGCGAACGGCGACGACACGAACGTCGCCATGCCGGCGAAGAAGACGGCGATCCCGCCGAGCACGGCCGCGACCCACGGCATCAGCTCGCGGTTTCGGTGCCGGTTCTGGCGCATCACGATCGTGGCCGCGCCCATGAGGACCGTGACCCACAGGAGCAGCGACCCCTCCTGGCTCGCCCAGAGCGACGTGATCCGGTAGATCAGCGGCAGCCTGCGGCTCGTGTGCTCGGCCACCACCTGGAGCGAGAAGTCGTGCGTGATCAGGCCGTACTCGAGCGCCGCGATCGCGACGAGCGCCGCGGCGAAGGCGGCCGCGAACGCGTTCTGGACGCTGCGCATGATGCGCCGGTCGCGCCGCCGGCCGGCCACGACCGCGGCGACGGCTGCGTACACGGCAAGCGCGAAGACGAGGTACAGGGCGACGCGACCGAGGGTGGTCAGACGAGCCTCCTACGTGCCGCCGGAGGAGTACTTGCTCGGGCACTTCGTGAGCAGCGAGTCGGGCTGCGCCACGAACACGCCGTGCTCGAGCCGCCCGGTCACGATCACCCGGCGCGACGCCTTGAAGGCGTCCGGAACCGAACCGCCGGTAGGACACCGGCACGGTCTGGGACGTCGACTCGTCGCGGAGCACGAACCGCAATGGGCTGCCGTTTCGCGTCGCCCGCACCACCGTCCCGGTCAGCGTCACCTGCTTGGTGGCGGCGCCGTCGGCGTCGGAGCGCAGCTGCGCGACCGACACGAGCAGCGTCCCCGAGTTGAACAGCGCCTGGTAGGCCAGGAACACGGCCAGAAGCGACCCCACCACGAGAGCGACGACCAGGCGCGGACGCGGGGACATGGCGGTCAGGTTACCACCGTGCTCCCCGCCGTGAGGGCTAGGCCGCGGGGTCGGGGACGCGGTAGCCGAGATCGAGGCACAGCTGCCCGCGCCGGGACTCTCGCAACGCGTCGGTGTAGCCCTGACCGTAGGCCGCCCGCAGGAACCAGCCGAGGAGCTCGGGGTCGAGCCGCGCGGGGTCGACCTCGAAGATCTCGGCCCAGAGATCGGCCAGCCGCAGATCGATCGCCATTGCCAACTCATGCTTACGCTCGTCCATCTCTGCAAATGGTAGGTCCCGGGTCGGACGGACACCGGGAACCGGGCGGCCGAGGGCGTGGTCAAAGGGGTGCAAACCGCACCATCCGCCCGGAGGAACACCATGCCCGACGTCCGTCAGCTCGTCACCACCGCCGCGGTCGCCGTGCTCGCGATCGCCGGCTACCAGGCCGTCCACGGGACGTCGTCCGCGCCGGCCGCGGCAGCGCCGAAGGCCGGACGGCATGCTGCAGCCGTTCATGCGCTTCACCGGCAGCGGGTCGACCACCATGCGGCCCGACCAGGGCACGATCTCGTTCTCGACCCACGGCACCGGCGCGACGCTCGTCGCCGCCCAGAACGAGGCCAGCCAGGTCGATGCGGACGCTGATCCGCGCGCTGCGCGCCGACGGCGTCGCCCGCAGCGACATGCGCACCGACGGCGCTGAGCGGCTCGGCGCGTCCGCGCACCGGCGAGTTCGCCGCCGACCAGAGCCTCAGCGTGACCGTGCGCGACCTGAAGCACACCGGCAAGCTCCTCGCCGACGGCACCGCCGCCGGCGCGTACTCCGTCTACGGCATCGACTTCTCGCTCGGAAACCAGCACGCCGCCTACGCGTCGGCCCTGCGCTCGGCCGTGCGCGACGCCCGGTCGAAGGCCGACGCGGCCGCCGCCGCGGCCGGGCTGCACGTGACCGGCGTCGTCTCGGTGAACGAGACGCAGCAGCAGGTGTTCTCGGACTACGGGCGGCTCGCTGCCGCCGGCCGTCCCGCAGGCGACGCGGTCGGACGTCGTGCCGGTCAAGCACGGCACCCAGAAGGTGATCGGCCCAGGTGACCGTGGTCTTCGCGTACGCGGGCTGATCAGTCGAGCGGCAGCGCGCGGCGCGGCACCGGCGCCGAGTGGATGATCGAGGTGGTCGTCTGCCCGTAGGGCGTGAAGCGGTCGAGCAGCGGCTCCAGATCGTCGATCGAGCGCAGGTGGAGCTTCACGAAGAAGCAGTCCTCGCCGGTGATCCGGTAGCACTCGGTGACCTCCGCGGTGGCGGCGGCGATCTGCGGGATCCGGTGCAGCTCGCGGCTGTTCGGCCGGATGCGCACGATCGCCGCGAGGCCGAAGCCGAGCGCCCGCGGTTCGACCGCGGCGTGATAGCCGGTGATCACGCCGGCGCGCTCGAGCCGGGCGATGCGCTCGCCGACGGCCGGCGCCGAGAGCCCCACCCGCCGCCCGAGCTCGGCGACCGAGACGCGCGCGTCGGCCTCGAGCTCGGCCAGCAGCCGCCGGTTCGTCGGGTCGAGAATCGATTCATAGGTAGAGTCCACGAAACACCTCTGAATAGTCTGGACGAGTCCGGGCATCATATCGTCGAATCTCCATGGTGATCGCGACTGCAGCCGTCGATACTCCATGCAGCGATGCTCGCCCGCCGAACGCTTCCACCGCAGGGGTACTTCGTCGGCAGCGCGGTCTTCCACTACCTCGGGCCCGCGTTCGCCGTGCTCCTCTTCGCCCACGTCGGCGTGCTCGGCGTCGCGTGGCTGCGGATCGCGACCGCGGCCGCCGTGTTCGCCGCATGGCGGCGGCCGTGGCGGTGGTACGCCGGCCTCGCCGCCGGCCGATCGCCGCACCGTCGTCGCGCTCGGCGTGACCCTGGCCGTGATGAACGTGTGCTTCTACCTCGCCATCGACCGGCTCGCGCTCGGCACGGTCGCCGCGGTCGAGTTCCTCGGCCCCACGGTCGTCGCCGCCGCCGGGATGCGCACGCGCCGCAACCGGCTGGCGCTGCTCGCTGGTCGTCGCTCGGCGTGTACCTGGTCACCGGAGTGCGCCTGCACGGCCAGCCGATCGGCTTTGCCTTCGCCTTCGCGAACGCCGCCCTCTTCGCCGTCTACGTCGTGCTCGGCCACCGCGTCGCCCGCGCCGGCGCCGGCATCGACGCGCTCGCGGCGGCGATGCTCGTGGCCGCGATCGTCGTCTCGCCGATCGGCGGCGCCGCCGCCCTGCCCGCCCTCGCGGTGCCGGCGACGCTCGCGGCGGGCATCGGCGTCGGCGTCACCTCGTCGGTGATCCCGTACGTCTGCGACCAGCTGGCGATGGCGCGGCTCGAGCGCTCCGCCTACGCGCTCATGGTCTCGTTGCTGCCCGCGACCGCCGTCGCGGTCGGCGTCATCGTGCTCGGGCAGGTGCCGTCGCCCGCCGACGCCGCGGGCGTCGTGCTCGTGATGGCGGGCGTCGCCGCCCACCGCGGCCCCGATCAGGCGGGCTGACCGCCGGCTGCCGCGCGCCGCCGCTCGGCGCAGCCCGGGCACAGGTACTCCTCGTCGTCGCCGTCGACCGGCTGGCGGTCCCAGCGCTCGGGCGGCGTCGCCGCGTCGTTCGAGTGCTGCACGGCCACCGCTCCGCAGGTGCACCGGTAGACCGCACACAGGTACGGGTACGGTGCGTCGATCAGCTCATACGTCACACCCATCACGAGTATGGTCGCACCCGCGGCCGCCCGTCGCAAGCCCGCGCGAACCCCGATGAACCGATCGCGCCTCCGCGGCGAATACCGCGCACGGGCACGGGCGCGCGTATGTCTCCAGATCGTTACGTGACGCTAACGGGAACTGACACCAGGTTCTGGCACAATGCGAGAGCCGGAGATGGCACGCCGACCGGTGCGAATGCGATACTTCCGGCGCAATGGAGGTGCGGTGGAGCAGGTGCAGATGAAAGAGGATCTGGCGACGCTGAGACAGCGCGTCGTGAGCGAGCTCGCCGCGATCGACGTCGTCGTGTGGCCGCGGCGCAAGCGCACCCGGCGGGAGCGGCTGACGCGCTTCGTGTCGCATCGCGCGCGGCGCGCGCGCCGCATGTTCCTCTAGCGGCGCCGCGTTCAGCGCACGGCCGCGGACGATCACCATCGCCCGGCCGAGCCGCAGCTCGCCGTCGCGCCGCATCGGCTCGAGCCGCCGTGCGAGCTCCGCGTGCAGGCTGCGCCCGCTCGGCCGGTGTGAGGGTCGCCTCGAGCCGGCGGTAGTGCCCGATCGTCGCCGTCAGCGCCTCCCAGTGGGCGGTCGCGTCCACGGCCGCCACCTCGTCGCGCAGCGCGGTCGCGTGGACGTCCGCAAAGCCGGCCCGGCGATGCAGCTCGGCCAGCTCCCCGGCATCGCCCAGGCGGCCAAACGCCCCCGCGAACGCGGCCCGCTCGGGGCCGAGCGCGGCGGCGACGGCCGCCCGCGCCTCGCCGAACCAGGGGTTCTCCTCGATCCGCGCCCACACCGCCGTCGCGACGGCGCCCCCGGGTGCGAGCACACGTGCCGCCTCGCGCAGGGTCGCCACCGGGTCGCGGGCGATCATCAGTGCGAGCCGGCTCGTGACCGCCGTCGAACGCACCGTCTGCGAACGGCAGCGGCGCGTTCATGTCGGCCGCCAGGAAGGTCGCGGACACGCCCGCCTTGCGCGCCCGCTCGCGCGCGTCCGCCAGCCGGCCGGCGTTCGTGTCGACGCCCGTCGCGACGGCCCCGGCGCGGGCGAGCGCGACCGTCAGTCGGCCGCTGCCGCAGCCGAGGTCGAGCGCCGTGGCCGCCGCCCCCGCGGCGGCCAGCGAGCTCGGGCACGCCGAACGGATGGTCGCCGGAGGGGGGCTGTGGCCACATCTTCACCATCGGGACACCGCATCTTCACCCACTCGGGCGGCGCGCGCCGCGATCCTTGGAGATGACGCACCTGGAAGGGAGATCATGTTCCTGATGTGGATCGCAGCGGTCTGGCTGGGGACGAACGTCGCGGTGGTCGCGGTGCTGGTCGCGCTCGCAGAGCGCGGAGAGCGGCGCGACGCCGCGATGCCCCCGGCGCGGATCGCCGGATAGGCCGCCGCCCTCGCGTCGCGGCGCGCCGAGTGGCATGATCGCGGCATGCCGTTCGCGCGCATCCTGGTCGCGATCGACGGGTCGCAGGGCGCCGTGCGCGCGCTCACGACGACGCTCGAGCTGGCCCAGCTCACCGGCGCCGCCGTCACCGCGCTCACGATCGAGGGACCGCTGCCCGCCTACGCCGCGACGATCGGCGAGGTGGACGAGGTCAAGCGCCAGAAGGACCGCTTCTTCGCGACCGTCGCCGACGACGCCCGCGAGCAGGCGGCCCGGGCGGGCGTGCCGATCGAGGTCGAGGTGCGCGCCGGCCATGCGGCCAGCCTGATCACCGACTACGCGCGCGACCACGGGCCGACCTCGTCGTCGTCGGACACCGCGGCCACTTCCTCGAGGACTACGTGCTCGGCTCGACCGCCGACCGGGTCGCCCACCACGCTCCGTGCCCGGTGATGATCGTCAAGTAGCGCACGCCGGTCACGGCGGTATCGTGCCGGGCGTGCGCGCGAAGACGACGGTCGGCAGCCCCGGGCAGGCGCGCCGCGCCGAGCTCCTCATCGCCGCCGCTGTCGTGTTCGCCGTCCTGACCGTCGCGGCGATGCTGGCGTATCCGGGCGGGGCGAAGTACGACCACGGAAGCACCGGCTACCTGTTCTTCCAGAACTTCTTCAGCGACCTGGGCGCGACCAAGACCTACACCGGGCGAAGCAACACGACGTCGCACGTGCTCTTCATCGTCGCGGCGGTCAGCGTCGGCGTGGCGATGATCGCCTTCTCCACCACCTGGCGCACGGTCGCCGCCCGCCGGGCGAGGGGCGCGCGTCGCGCATCGCCAGGTCGCGCGATCGTGAGCGGCGTCGGCTTCATCGGCGTCGCCGTCACGCCGTGGATCGCGTGCTCGACGCCCACAACGCGTTGTCCAGCTCGCGTCGGCGTCCTGCTCGTGTACGTCCTGTGCCTGCTCGCGCTGCACGTGCGAAACGCCTGGCCGCCCGCCTACGTGGCCGCAAACGCCGTCTACCTGATCGTGCTCGCGCTCTACGTGCTCGTGCTCTTCGCCGGGCCGGGGCTGGACACGAAGGCGGGGCTCGAGTTCCAGGTCGCCGCGCAGAAGATCGTCGTCTACAGCTCGATCGTGAACCTCGCCATACAGGCGATCGGCGTGCGCCGCGAGGCGCTGGCGGCCGCAGCGGAGTGACGCCGGCCCGGCCTCAGGCCGGCGGGCAGCGCTCGGCCCGGAAGCGCTCCGCGCGGGCGCGCTCGTCGGCGGGCACGAGCTCCTCGAGCTGTCCGAGGAGCAGCGCGAGCTCGGGGAGCATGGCGCTCTGCGGGCGGCGCTCGCGAAACACGTCGAGCATGCGGCCGTAGTACCAGAGCTGGCTCGCGGCGCCCTGGCGGAACACCACCCAGAACCCCGGCCCGCGCACGCCGGCGTCGCGCACCGTCGCGCGCAGGTTCGACAGCTTGTCGGCCATCGTCACCCGCAGGATCGGGCCGGCGCGGTCGCCGCGGACAGCGGCGAGATGATCGAGGTGCGCGCACTTGCGCCGCCACCAGTCGGCCTTCGGGGCGCCCGGCTCGGGGATGGCGTCGCTGCAGCCCTCGACGACGTCGGCGACCGCGTCCCCGAAGCGGCGCCGGATCTCCGCGAGCGTCGCCGCGCCACCGCGGTCCTCGACGGCGTCGTGCAGCATGCCGGCGATCGCCTCGTCCTCGCCGCCGCCGTCCTCGAGCACGAGCGCCGTCACGCCGAGCAGGTGGGCCATGTACGGCACGCCGTTGCTGCCCTTGCGGAAGTGATCGCGGTGCAGCTCGCCCGCATAGGCGACGGCCTCGTCGAAGCGCGTTCCCAGCATCGGCGCAGACCGTAGTCGCTCAGCGCGTGCGGGTGAAGCGGTGCACCGCCTCGAGCAGCTCGCGCGTCTTCGTCTCGGCCTCCTCGCGGCTGCCGGATGCCAGCGCGCCCGCCACGCAGTGGTTCGCGTGCTCCTCGAGCAGCTTCTGCGCGACGCTCTCGAGGGCGGTCGAGACGGCGCCGATCTGGGTCAGGATGTCGATGCAGTAGCGCTCGTCGGCGACCATGCGCTCGATCCCGCGCACCTGGCCCTCGATCCGGTGCAGCCGCGTGATCAGGGCCTCCTTGTCGTTCACGTAGCCGTAGGTCACGCGGGCGCCTCCGTGCCGGTCGGCCGCGCGCACGCCGCGGAAGCGGCGCAGGCGCAGCGAGTTTGTGACGACGAACAGGCTCGACGCGGCCATCGCGGCGGCGGCGATGACCGGGTTCAGCAGGCCGGCGGCCGCGAGCGGGATGGCGGCGACGTTGTAGGCGAACGCCCAGAACAGGTTGGCGCGGATCGTGTGCAGGGTGCGGCGGGCGAGGCTGATCGCGTCGACGGCGCCGCGCAGGTCGCCCGAGACGAGCGTCAGGTCGCTCGCCTCGATGGCGACGTCGGTGCCGGTGCCGATCGCAAGGCCGAGGTCGGCCTGGGCCAGCGCGGGTGCATCGTTCACGCCGTCGCCGACCATCGCGACGACCTCGCCGGCGGCCTGCAGGCGGCGGATCTCGTCGACCTTGCCCTGCGGGTAGACGCCGGCCACGACGCGCTCGATCCCGACCGCGCGGGCGACGCGCTCGGCCGCCGCGCGGTTGTCGCCCGTCAGCAGGATGGGCTCGAGCCCGAGCCCGCGCAGCTCCGCCACCGCCGCGGCGCTCGTGGGCTTCACCGCCTCGCGCAGCGCGAGCGTCGCCCGCGGCCGGCCGTCCCACGCCACCGTGATCGCCGCCGTCGCCGCGGCCGACCTCGACGTCGTGGCCGTCGACGCGTCCCGCGCACGCCCGCGCCGGGCACGTTGCGGAAGCCCGTGACGGCCGGCAGCTCGCCGACCTCGGCGCGCGCGGCCAGGGCGACGGCGCGCGCGATGGGATGCTCGGAGGCCGCCTCGACCGCGCCCGCCAGCCGCAGCACCTCGGCGCGGTCGGCGCCGTCGAGCGGCGTCACGTCCTCGAGCTCCATCCGGCCCTCGGTGATCGTGCCCGTCTTGTCGAGCACGATCGTGCCGATGCGGCGCGTGCGCTCGAGCACCTCGGGCCCGCGGATGAGGACGCCGAGCTGCGCCCCGCGCCCGGTGCCGACCATGAGCGCCGTCGGCGTCGCCAGCCCGAGCGCGCACGGGCAGGCGATGATCAGCACCGAGACGGCCGCGGTGAACGCGTCCGACGCCGACGCGCCGGCCAGGAGCCAGCCGCGAGCGTCGCGAGCGCGAGCCCGATCACGACCGGCACGAACACCGCCGACACGCGGTCGGCGAGCCGCTGCACGGGCGCCTTGCCCGGACTGGGCCTGGTCGACGAGCGCGGCGATGCGGGCGAGCGCCGTGTCGGCGCCGACGCGCGTCGCGCGCACCACGAGCCGGCCGTACGTGTTCATCGTCGCGCCGGTCACGGCGCCGCCGGCCGAGACCTCGACCGGAGCGGACTCGCCGGTGAGCATCGAGCGGTCGACGGCCGAGGCGCCCTCGCAGACGACGCCGTCGGTGGCGATCTTCTCGCCGGGCCGGACGACGAACCGGTCGCCGACCGCGAGCTCTGACACCGGCAGCAGGATCTCGCGCCCGTCGCGGAGCACGCGCACCTCGTGCGCGCCGAGCTCGAGCAGCGCCCGGATCGCGTCGCCCGAGCGCCGCTTCGCGCCGGCCTCGAGGAGGCGCCCGAGCAGGATCAGCGTCGTCACGACCGCCGCGACCTCGAAGTACGTGTCGGCGTCCAGGCCGGCGACGAGCACGACGGCCGACCACGTCCAGGCCGACGAGCGTGCCGAGCGTGATCAGCGTCTCCATCGTGGCCACGCCGTGGCGGGCGCTTCGCAGCGTCGAGCGGTGGATGCCCCAGCCGGCGTAGAAGACGACCGGAGCCGAGAGCACGAGCGCCGCCCACTCCCAGCCCGAGAAGTGCGAGCCGCGCGACCATGCCGAGGAGCGCGGCCGGGATCGTGAGCGCGACCGCGACCGCGAGCCGGCGGCGCAGGAGCGCCTGCGGCTCGTCGTGATGGTGATGGCCGCGCTCGTGGCCGCCGACCTGCACCGGCGCGGCCGGCGCTGCGCCGTACCCGCTCGCCTCGACGGCGCCGATCAGGCGCTCGACCGTGACGTCGGGCGGGCAGCGCACCGTCGCCTGCTCGGTCAGGTAGTTCACGCTGGCCGAGACGCCGGGCACGCCGTTCAGGCCGCGCTCGACCCGCGCCGCGCACGACGCGCAGTGCATCCCGGCGATCGCCAGGCGCCGCTCGGTGCCCGGCTGCGTGCCGGCGGTCTGCGTCATGCCACTCCCCACGGTGGATCAATACCCTTGGGGGGTATCGTAGCACCGTGCGGCCATTGACCCCCGAGCCCCCGCGAACTAGACTCGGACGGCGATGACGCAAACGTTTTCGCAGTCGCGCTTCAGCGAGCGCAACGTGATCGTCACCGGCGGCGGCCGCGGGATCGGAGAGGCCACCGCGCGCCGGTTCGCGGCCGAGGGCGCCGACGTGATGCTGATCGCCCGCACGGCCGCGCAGGTCGAGGCCGCGGCCCGCGCCATCCAGGCGGACGGCGGCAGGGCGTGGTGGCACGTCGCCGACGTCTCGGACGCGGCGCAGGTGCAGGCGGCCGTCGACGCGGCGACGGCGCGCTGGGAGCGGATCGACGTCCTCGTGAACAACGCCGGGATCGACGACGACTGCCCCTTCCTCGAGGTGACGGCCGAGCACTGGCAGGGCGTGCTCGGCGTCAACCTCACCGGCCCGTTCCTGATGTCGCAGCGCGTCGGCCGGGAGATGGCGCGCTCCGGCGGCGGCGCGATCGTGCACGTCGCGTCGATCGACGCGCTCGGCGCCGACGGCAACCAGGTGGCGTACAACTCCTCGAAGGCCGGCCTGCTCGGCCTCAACCGCACGATGGCGACCGAGCTCGCGCCGCACGGCATCCGCTCGAACGTCGTCAATCCCGGCTACACCGCCACCCCGCTGACGCGCCAGTACGTCGGCGAGCGGATGTACGAGTACATGACGACGAGCTTCGCGCGCGTGCCGCAGGGCCGGATGGCGACCGTCGAGGAGATCGCAGCGGCGATCGCGTTCCTCGCCAGCGACGACGCGGCCGCGATCACCGGCACCGACCTGACCGTCGACGGCGGCACGACCGCGAACCTCTACATCGTCGAGACGCTGCCGGAGTGAGCACGGCGGCCGGCGCGTGACCACCCGCTGCGCGCACTGGGCTGGGACCACCCGCGCTGCATGCGCCGATGCGCGCCTGCGCCGCAGGCGTGGCACGAGCTGCACCCGGACGTCCTGGTCGAGTGGGAGGCCCGCTCGCTGCGCGCGTTCGGCGACGAGCCGCTCGGCCGTGTCGCCGCGCGCTACGACCTGCTCGTGATCGACCACCCGTTCTGCGGCACGGCCGAGCGCGACGGGACGCTGCCTGCCGCTCGACGACCTCGTCTCGCGCCGCGACGCTGGCCGACCCTGGCAGCCGGCGCGGTCGGCGCGAGCCACGACGTCGTACACCTACCACGGCCGCCAGTGGGGCCTCGCGACGGACGCCGCCTGCCAGGTGGCGGCGGTGCGGACCGACCTGCTCGGCGAGACGCCGCCGACGTGGGACGACGTGCTCGCGCTCGCCGCGTTCAGGCCCGGGACGCGTCGCCCTCCCGCTCGCGCCGCCGCACGCGATCTCGAGCTGGCTCACGCTCGTCGCCACCCACGGCGCCGAGCCGTTCCGCGACCCCGCCGCCGGCCTGGAGGCGCACGTCGATCCTGGCCGAGCTGGCGCGGGCTCGGGCCGGCCGAGGCGTTCGGCTGGGAGCCGCCGGACGCGCTCGCGCGGCATGACCGACGACCGACGACGATCGCCTACATCCCGCTCACCTACGGGTACAGCGCCTACAGCACCGGCGCCGCGCCGCGCGCCGTGCCGCTTCGCCGACATGCCCGTCGGCCGGGCGCGGGCCCGAGCGGCGCGGTGCTCGGCGGCGCCGGTCTGGCCGTGTCGGCCGCGACGTCCGGCACCCGGCACGAGGCGGCCGCGTTCGCCGCCTGGGCGAGCGGCGCCGAGGCCCAGCACGACATCGTCGCCCGCCACGGCGGTCAGCCCGGCACACCGGTCGGCCTGGGACGACGCCGCGCTCGACGCGCTCGCCGGCGGCTTCTACTCGGGCACGCGCGCGACGATCGACCGCGCCTGGGTGCGGCCGCGCGACGCGTGGTGGCCGGGCCGTTCCAGCTCGAGGCCGGGCGAGCTGCTCACGACGGCCTGCGCGCGGGCGAGCCCGCGACGGCGCTCACGGACAGGCTCCACGACCTCTACCGGAGGCACAGCGGATGAAGATCACGGGGATCGACTGCCACATCCTGCTCGACCCGGGCTACGACGCCGACGCGACGAGCTCGAACCAGGACGACATCGTCGTCGAGGTGCACACCGACGAGGGCATCACCGGCATCGGCGAGACCGACCTGAACGCCTGGGTCGCCCGCGCCTGCATCGAGGCGCCCGGGCACGCACACGATGGACCGCGGCCTCGGCCAGACGCTGATCGGCATGGATCCGCTCGACCCGGTCGCGGTCTGGGACCGGCTCTACGTCGGCACGGCGATGACCGGCCGCCGCGGCGCGCTCGTGCACGCGCTCGGTGCGCATCGACATGGCGCTGTGGGACATCTGCGGCAAGGCCGCCGGCGTGCCGACGTGGCAGCTGCTCGGCGAGCGCGCCCGCGACTGCGTTCCGGCCGTACGCCTCGCTGCTGCCCCGCGCCGCAGGGCGACTGGGACGAGTTCAGCCAGACGCTCGTCGACCAGGCGACGTGGGCGCAGGGGCTCGGGTTCACGGCGGCCAAGCTCGAGATCCTGATCACCGGGCCCTACGCGCCACTCGGGGCTCGACGATCCCCGACGACCGGCATGATCGAGACGATCGCCGGCGTGCGCGCGCGCGGTCGGCCCGGACTTCGCGATCATGGTCGACGTCGCGCTACGCGCTGGGACGACGGTCGAGCGACGCGCTGGCGGTGATCGAGAGCTGGGCCGACCTCGACGTCTTCTTCGTCGAGACGCCGCTCTGGGCCGACGACCTCGAGGGCTACGCCGAGCTCGCGCGCCGCTCGCCGACGAAGATCGCCGCGGGCGAGTGGCTCGCGACGCGGTTCGAGTTCCCGACCTGATCGACCGCGGCGGCGTGCACGTCGCCCAGCCGGACGTCGGCCGCGTCGGCGGCCTGACCGAGGCGCGCCGGGTGTGCGACCTCGCCGCCGAGCGCGGCCGGCTGATCGTGCCGCACGGCTGGAAGACGGGCATCACGGTCGCCGCGACCGCGCACCTGGCCGCCGTCACGCCGCACATGCCGTTCTTCGAGTACGTCCCCCAGGAGGTGGCCGAGTCGCGGCTGCGGCGCGAGCTGGTGCACCGACGAGCTCGCGCTGCGTCGACGGCGCAGCTCGCGCTGCCGCAGCGGCCCGGGCTCGGCGTCGAGCTCAACCGCGACGTGCTCGAGGAGTTCGAGCAGGCGGCCAGCGCGGCTGCGACGCGCTGACCGACGAAAGGATCACCATGGCATCGCTCTCCGACCTGTACGCATCGCTCGCCTCGGGGCTCGACCACCCCGAGGGCATCGCCACCGGCCCCGACGGCGAGCTCTACGCCGGCGGCGAGGCCGGGCAGGTGTACCGCATCGACCGCGACCGCGGGACGGCGGCCGAGATCGCGAACACCGGCGGCTTCGTGCTCGGCCTGTGCCACGACGCCGCCGGGATGATCTACGTCTGCGACATCGCCAGCCGCGCCGGCGATCCTGCGCGTCGACCCGCTCACCGGCGAGATCGAGCCCTACTGCACCTCGGCCGGCGGCGGGCCGCTCGAGACGCCCAACTGGGCGGCGTTCGCGCCCGACGGAACGCTGTGGTTCACCGACTCGGGCACCGAGGCCCTGGACGTCCGCAACGGCCGCCTGATCCGCGTCCCGCCGGGCGGCGGCGACGGCGAGGTGCTCGACCTCGGCCCGCTGCACTTCCCCAACGGCATGTGCGTCGACGCCGACGGCGTGCCGTACGTTCCTCGAGACGCTCACGCCGCGGCTCTCGCGCGTCGTCGACGGCCGCGCCGAGGTGGTCGCCGAGCTGCCCGGCACCTCGCCCGACGGGGTCGCGCTCGTGCGCCGACGGCGGCTTCCTCGTCGGCTGCTACTACCCGTTCCGGCTGCTCCACGTGCCGGCCGGAGGGCGGCGCGTCGAAGTCGTGCTCGACGACCCGACCGGCATCCACATCCCGATGCCGACGAACGTCGCGTTCTTCGGCGACGGGCCTGGCGAGCGTCGCCATCGCGCTCGCTCGGCGGCATGGTCGTGAAGGGCGATCGACCTCGGCATCGCCGGGGCGCCGCTCAACTATCCGGCGCTGTGAGCCGGCGCTCAGGCGACGCGGGCCGCGGCGGCGCGCGAACTCCGTCGAGCGCGTCGCGGTTGAGCTCGAAGCCGAGGCCCGGGCGGCGCGGGATCGCCGAGCTCGCCGTCGGCGATAGACGAGCTCGTCGTGCGACGAGCTCCTTGCGCAGGCGCGACTCGCACAGCTCGGCGGGCAGGAACTCGAAGAACGGCATGTGCGGCGTGACCATCGCGAGGTGCGCCGCGACCGCGACCGAGATGCCGGTCTTCCACGCGTGCGGCACGACGAGCAGGTCGTGCTCCGCGCGCCATGTCGCACGACGCGGCGCGCCTCGGTGAGGCCGCCGACGCGGCCGATGTCCGGCTGGGCGACCTGCACGCCGCCGCGCTCGATCAGCGCCTGCGAACTCGTGGCGGGTCGTCAGCCACTCGCCCGGCGCGATCGCGCACCGGCGAGCGCCGCGGCGAGCTCGGCGTAGCCCGTCGAGGTCGTCGACCCAGAGCGGCGTCTCGAGGAAGAAGACGTCGTAGCTCGGCGATCGCCTCGGCGGCGCGCAGCGCCCGCTCGACCGAGTCGAACGCGTACTGCACGTCGACCATCAGCGTCATCTCGGGCCCGGCCGCCTCGCGCACCGCGCGCACGACCTCGACGATCCACTCGTCCGGCCCGCGCAGGCCCTTGTGCGCGTAGGGGCCCGAGAACGTCGCCTCGAGCTTGGCGGCGCGTGAAGCCGAGTCGCGCGGGCGCGTGTCGCCCAGGCCGTCATCGACTCGACGTAGGCGTCGAACGACGACACCTCGGGCTGCAGCGACGCGTACGGCGTCAGCGCGCTCGCGCGCCTGCTCGCCGAGCAGCTGCCAGCTCGGCACGCCGGCGGCCTTGCCCGCAGATGTCCCAGAGCGCGATGTCGATGCGCGCCGATCGCGTTGCACAGCGCGCCGCGGCGGCCGGTCATCGCCGTGCCGACGTACAGCGTCCTGCCAGATCGCCTCGGGGTCGAGCGGGTCGCGGCCGATCAGCATCGACCGCAGCCCGCGGTCCATCGTGTGCGTGCCGGGCGCCTCGATGCAGGCGCGCGCGATCCAGGCGTTCAGGTCGGTCTCGCCGATCCCGATGATGCCCTCGTCGGTCTCGATCTCGACGACGATCGTGTCCTGGGCCGAGCTCGTCGCGCCGACGTCGTAGCCCGGATCGAGCAGGACGTGCGTGCGGACGTCGGTGATGCGCATCGCGCGTCAGACGCGGCTGTAGCCGCCGTCGATCGAGATGTTCGCGCCGGTCATGAAGCCGGCCTCGTCCGCGCACAGGAAGACGCACGCGTCGGCGACCTCCTCGACCGTCGCCGAAGCGGCCGATCGGATGGCGGCCGAGCAGCTCGCGCTCGAACGCGCGGCCGTCGTTCATCGCCTCCATCACCGACTCGTGCAGCTCGGTGCGGATCACGCCCGGCATGAGCGTGTTGGAGCGGATGCCGCTGCGGGCCGTACTCGACCGCGATGTGGTCGGAGAGCATGTTCAGGCCGGCCTTCGAGATGTCGTAGGCGCAGTCGCCGGCCCAGACCGTGATCGCGCAGACGCTCGAGCTCATGTGGACGATCGCGCCGCCGCCGGCCGCGAGCAGGTGCGGGATCGCGGACTTGGCGACGAGGAACGGCCCGCGCAGGTTGGTGCGCGAGGATGCGGTCGAACTCGGCGACCTCCCAGTCGGCGAGCGTCGGCCACTCGGTCGCGTCGATGCCCGGCGTTGTTGACGAGCGCGTCGAGCCCGCCGAGCGCCGCCGCGGCCGCGGCGACGACCGACCGCGCGGCGCCCTCGGGCGTCGAGAGGTCGCCGAGCACCGCGACGGCCGAGCCGCCCGCGGCCGTGATCTCGTCGACCGTGCGCTGCGGTGCGCTCGCGCGTCGCGGCCGCCGCAGGCGACCGCCGCGCCCTCGCGCGGCGAAGCGGCTGGCGACCTCGCGGCCGATGCCGCTCGACGCGCCGGTGACGAGCGCCCGCTTCCCCTCCATGCGACCCATGTCGTGCTCCCTTCGGTGTGCGTTCAGCCCATCTCGAGGATGACCCTGCCGGCGTGGCCCGACCGCGTCGCGCTCGACCGCGGCGTTCACCTCGGCCAGCGGGTAGCGGTGCGGTCACCAGCGCCGCGAGGTCGAGCAGGCCCTCGACCGCCAGCCGCGCGAGCCTGCGGGATGTCGAGCGCCGGGACGGCGCCGCCCAGGTTCGTGCCGAGGATCGTGTGCTCGAACTGGGTCACGTCGTAGACCGGGAACCCGGCCCTGACGCCGATCGCGGCTGGCCGATCAGCACGGTCGTGCCGCCGTCGCGCACGACGCTGAACGCCTGCTCGGCGACCGCGGGGCTGCCGAGCGCCTCGAACGCGACGTCGACGCCGCCGGCCGTCAGCGCGCGGATCTGCGGCGAGGCCCTCGTCGCTCGGCTCGACGCGTGGGTGGCGCCGAGCCGCAGCGCCAGCTCGCGCTTGTCGGCAGCGGGTCGACGGCGATGATCGGCGTGCGCCGACACGAGCCGCGCCCCCTGCACGGCCGCGAGCCCGACGCCGCCGCAGCCGAAGATCGCGACCGACGTCGCCGGGCCGTACGTTCGCGCGCGTCGTCACGCTGCAGACGCCGGTCGTGACGCCGCAGCCGAGCAGGCATGCGAGGCCCAGGTCGAGCCGGTCGTCGATCGCGAGCGCGGCCGTCGGCCGGCACGACCGCGTGCGTCGGCGAACGACGACACGACGGCGAGGTGGTGGACGCGCTCCCCGCCGCGATGCAGGCGGGTGGTGCCGTCGAGCAGGGTGCCGCGTGTCGTACGCGTGGGCGGCCGACGTGCACAGGTTGGCCCGGCCCTCGAGGCAGAACCGGCAGCGCTCCGCAGGCGGGCGAGAACGTGAGCACGACGTGCTCGCCGACGCGGTCGGCGGGCGACGCCCGCGCCGACCGCCTCGATCACCCCTGCGCCCTCGTGCCCGAGCACGATCGGCAGTCGGCATCGGGCCACTTGCCGTCGAGCAGGAGAGGTCGCTGCGGCAGATTCCCGACGCCGCGATCCGCACGAGCACCTCGCCCTGCGCCGGCGGGTCGAGCTCGACCCGCTCGACGACCTGCGGCGCCTGCGGGCGCTCGACGACGGCCGCCGTGACCGTTCACGACGCGTCGATCGCCGGGTAGGCGAAGCAGCGCGCCATCGCGCCGCCGTCGGCGACGATCTCGGCGCCGGTCACGTACGACGCCCGGTCGGAGAGCAGGAACGCCACCACCTCGGCGATCTCCTCGGGCTGGCCGACCCGGCCCATCGGCGCGAGCTCGCCCTCCCGCCGCAGCGCCTCCTCGCGGTCGAGGTCCGGGCGGCAAGCGTCGAGTAGGTCATCGGCGTCTCGATGCAGCCCGGGAAGCACGGCGTTTGCGCGGATGCCGTAGGGGGCCGTAGTCGACCGCGATGCTCTTGGTGGCCATCAGCACGCCGGCCTTGGCCGCGTCGTAGACGTAGTAGCGCGGGAACGCGGCGACGCCCTGGATCGACGAGACGTTGACGATCGCTCCGCCGCCCTGGGCGAGCATCCGCCGCACCGCGACCGCGGAGCCGAACATCGGCCCCATCAGCAGCACCTGCAGCCCGTGCTCGATGTGCTGCCTCGGTCGACCTCGTGCGCGGCGCCGACCCAGTCGATGCCGGCGTTGTTGACCCATGCGCTCGAGCCGGCCGTGCTCGCCCGCCGCGGTCGGCGGCGCGCTCGTGCGTCGCCCCAGTCGCCGACGTCGCCGACCACCGGGACGAGCCCCTCGCCGAGCTCGGCCGCGGCGCCGTCGAGCGCCTCGGCGTCGCGGTCGAGGCCGACCACCGTGCGCGCCGTCGGCCGATCAGCCGCGCGGCGATCGCCCGGCCGATGCCCATCGCCGCCCCGGTGACGACGGCGACCGTCATGCCGGCGCCGGCCGTCGGGAACGCCGGGCGGCCCCCCGCCGCCCCGGCGTTGCGCGCGATCGCGGTCACTCGGGCGGCACCTCCGCGTACGCGCGGGCGAGGTCGACGCCCTGGCTCGCGGCGGACGGCCTTGGCGACGAGGTAGTAGATGATCGCAAGGCCGATCGTGACCCCGAAGATCGTGAACATCTTCGTCTTGTTCGCCAGGCCGAACTGCGGCGGGTAGTGGAAGTACAGGATCCAGATCGAACACGCAGGTGGCGATCGCCCCGGCCCCGGCGATCGAGACCACCGGGATGCCGAGCACCTTCATGCTTGGTCGCCGAGGCGCGGTACAGGTCGGGCTTGGTGTACGGCACGAGCACCGCCGAGAGGCCGACCAGCCCCATCGCGATCAGCTGGACGAGCGTCGCGTAGACGAGCACCTGGAAGAAGCTCGAGCCGTTCACCGCCCAGATCAGCGTCACGACCGACGTCACCAGCGCGATGATCACCGCGACGTACGGCGAGCCGACTTGCGTCGTCGCGCGGTGACGCCCTTGGGCAGGATCCCGTCGAAGGCGTAGGCGAACAGCATGCGCGTCGGCTGGAGGAACGAGATGTAGCAGATCAGCGGCCAGAACAGCATGTAGCAGCCGAACAGGACGATCGCGAAGATCGTGTTGCCGACCGACGCCGCGACACGAGCGAGAAGTACGTCGCCGCGAGCGCGAGGCTGGCCGGCATGCCGCCGCCGTTCGCGGCGATCATGAACGGCGTGCCGAACGTGTGGAAGAAGATCGCGGCGAAGACGGCCACGATCAGCGATGCCGCCGACGCCGGCGATCGCCATGTTGTTCGCGGTCTTCATGCGTGCTCGCCTGGCGCAGCTCGCCGCCGATGAACGTCGACCAGTAGCTGAAGATCGAGAACGTCGCGAAGAACCCCATGATCGGGATCGTGTTCGCGAACGAGAACGGCGGGCTCGTGTTCGACGCCGGCCTTGTGCGCGGTCGCGATCGTCGTCCTGGTAGGTGTGCGAGCCGTGCGTGTACGGCTGCGCGAAGTTGTTGAAGTTCGACGACGAACGTCGACTGTGCGACGTGAACAGCGCGATCAGCACGCTGCAGGAACAGGCTGCCCGTGACCAGCCAGAAGATCGTGTTCTGGATCCGCAGCGTCCAGCGCCAGCCGCCCGCCAGGATCAGGCCGGACGCCGACCATCATCAGCGCGCCGAGCACGATCGTCCAGTGCTTGGACGTGGATCGTCGGTGCCCCAGTCGCACGAGCGTCGGTTGCCGCCGATCAGCCCGATGCCCGTCAGCCCGCGGCGCGAGTCCGATCGTCACGAACGCGATCCCGAAGAACGCGTTCGAGAGCAGCCCGGCCAGCGTCATGCAGAACGACGAGATCAAGCCCGACCAGCGGGTGGATCACCCGGCTGACGAGCATGTAGTCGCCGCCCGATCGCGGGATCATCGCGGTCAGCAGGCCGAACGCGTAGGACATCGAGAGCGCCATCGGGATCACCATCAGCAGCCCGAGCAGGTAGTTGCCGCCCGGGAACAGCGCGAACACGAAGAAGAACCCCGCGGCGAGCGACTGGGCCGGATGGCCGGGGATGAAGTTGATGATCAGCGACGAGCGGGGCGAGACGCCGCGGACGAGGCCGGTCGCGTTGCGCGCGAACAGGTCCGACGAGCCGGTCGCCGCTCTCGGTCGCACCTGGATCTGACGTCACTCATCGAAGATCCTCCCGTCGAGATGTCGACTCATCCGATGACGAACTGATGCTGACACGCACCTCCGTCGTCCGCGAGCTTCACGATCACCCCGTGGATGCGGCCGCTGTTGTACTCGGAGCCCGAGTTGATGGCAGAGCGTCCGGCCGATGCGCGCCGCCCCGCGCGACTCGTGGATGTGTCCGTGCAGCGCGAGCAGCGGCTGGTACTCCTCGATGATCTGCCGCACGGCGGTGGCTGCCGACCGGGATCTCGTCGGCTGCCCGCTCTCGTAGACGAGCGTCAGGTCGGGGTTGATCTCGTTGGCGCGTGTCGAGCCCCGAGTCGTACGGCGGCACGTGCAGGTTGAAGATCGCGCGTCGCGGGATCCTCGAGCTGGTCGGCGAGCGCGCTTGATGCGCGCGTACAGCTCGTCCTCGTCGAGCTCGCGCGGGCTGTTCCACGGCGTCGGGTTGGCGTACGAGCACGAGATCATCTCGTGGTCGCCCGACGCTGACGACGCGGTCGTCGCAGGCCTGCACGTGCGTCGCCGCGCTCGAGCACCGCGTCGCAGCTCCACGGGTCGTCGTTTCCCGGCATCACGAAGACGTCGATGCCGTACTGCGGCCATGCGCTCGTCGGCGAGCGTCGATCCAGCGCCGCAGCTCGTCGAGCATGACCTGCTCGAACAGCTCGCTCGCGCGGCCGCGTCGTCGGCTCGGTGGCGCGCGATCTCGTCCGCGCGTCGCGAGCCACGGGTACATGCCGTTGTAGCGGATCGCCTCGACGCAGCTCCTCGAGCTGCTCGTGGTCGGTGCCCGCGTGCGTCTCGCCGAGGAACGTCGCGCCGTGAACGCGCCGTCGCCGTTCGCGCTCGATCGGGACGATCGCCTTGCCGGTCGAGGTCGCCGCCCATGATCAGCGCGCTCGACCCCGTAGAAGCGCCCGGCGCCGAGGAACTTGCGCCAGCACTGGTCCGGCCCGTGGACGTCCGAGGCGTAGTAGATCTCGGTCGTCGCCGTCGGACGCGCGGCCGAGCGCCGCTTCTCTCCTACCGAGAACCACTCACTCCCTCTCCCGAACAAACGTTTTCCTCAGACGAGGCGATCCTAACGCCGCCCTTCCGGCCGGCGTGGCCGAGCGGGCGTGGCGGGGGGCCGTCGACGGCGCACGACGAGCTCCGGCGGCGTGTCGATGACGACGTCGCGGGCCGGCCTCGCCGCTCGAGCTGGTCGATCAGCGCGTCGACGGCCACTGCGCCCAGCTCCCACAGCGGCATCCGGATCGTGGTCAGCGGCACGTCCAGGTAGTCGGCGAGCGGGTCGTCGTCGTACCCGACCATCGACACGTCGGCCGGGACCCGCAGCCCGAGCCGGCGCGCCGCCGGCGAACGCGCCCACCGCCTGGTTGATGTTCGAGATGAACACCGCCGGTCGGCGGCACGCGGCGGCGCAGGAGCCTCGTCATCGCGTCGCTGCCGCCGCGCTCGTCGAAGCCCGCCTCCTCGACGACCGGCGCCTCGCAGGCCGGCCGCGTCGACCGCGTCTGGACGAAGCCCTGCATGCGCCGGTTGGCGGTGTCCAGCTCGAGCGGGCCGGCGACGTGGCCGAGCCGCGTGTGGCCGAGGCCGATCAGGTGCTCGGCCGGCGATCGCGCCCGGCGTCCTCCTCGTGCATCGAGACGTTGCAGCCGCTGCCGAGGTGGCGCCGGTTCACGAACACGCACGGCACGATCTGCTCCGCGAACCGCTCGAGGATCGGGTTGCCGGGCCGCGCGCTCGCGATCAGGAGGCCGTCGATGCGCCCCTCCCCCACGAGCGACTCGTACGCCTGCTGGGCGCGGCTGCCGCCCGTGTCCTCGGCCAGGAGCACGACCAGGCCCCCCTCCCAGGCGCGGTCGAACGCGCCGCGGATGATCGCCGAGTAGACCGGGTTTCGGAGCGACGGCACGAGCAGCCCGAGCGCCCCGGTGGACGACATCTTGAGCCCGCGCGCGATCGCGTTCGGCCGGTACTGCAGCCGCCGCGCGGTCGCGAGGATGCGCTCGCGCGTCTCGGGCCGCACCGTCAGCGAGTCCGAGCCGTTGAGGACGCGCGAGACCGTCGACACGTGCACCCCCGACTCCCGGGCGACGTCCTCGAGGCGCGCCGGTCGCGTGCGGCGTACGGTCATCGTGGCCGTATCCTAGCCACGGCTGATCCGTTGCGATAACGTTTGCCCGATCATGGCCTCCCCCGCGAGCGAGCGCTTCCTGGTGACCGGCGCGTTCGGGTGCATCGGCACCTGGGTCGTCCGCCAGCTGGTCGCCGAGGGCACGCCCGTGACGGCGCTCGACGTCGGCGCCGACCCCCACCGCTGGCGGCTCGTGATGTCGGACGCCGAGATCGGGCAGGTGCGCCGGGTGCAGGCCGACATCGCCGACCTGCCGGCGCTCGAGCGCGTGCTCGACGAGGACGGGATCGACCACGTGATCCACCTGGCCGCCCTGCAGGTGCCGTTCTGCCGCGCCGACCCGCCGCTCGGCGCGCGCGTGAACGTGCTCGGCACCGTCAACGTGTTCGAGGCCGCCAAGCGCCGCGCCGACCGCATCGACCACGTCGTCTACGCCTCGTCGATCGCCGCCTACGACGCGCTCGACTCCGGCGGCGGCGGAATCGAGATGACCGGCCTGCCCGGCACGCTCTACGGCGTCTACAAGCGCGCGAACGAGGGCACGGCCCACCTGTACTGGATGGACGAGGGCGTCGCCAGCATCGGCCTGCGCCCCCACACCGTGTTCGGCCCCGGCCGCGATCAGGGGCTCACGTCGGCGCCGACGTCGGCGATGCTCGCCGCCGCGGCCGCGCATGCCCTACCGGGTGCCCTTCGGCGGCCGCAGCCAGCTGCAGTACGCGCCGGACGTGGCGCGCGCGTTCATCGCCGCCGCCCGGGCCGCGGCGACCGGCGCCACCGTCCACAATCTGGCCGGGAGCACGGTGCACATGCGCGACGTGATCAGGGCGATCGCCGCCGTCGCGCCCGACTCGGCCGGCCGGATCAGCTTCGACGAGGTGCTGCTGCCGTTCCCCGAGGAGGTCGACGCGCGCTCGCTCGAGGAGCTGATCGGGAGCGTCACCGAGACGCCGTTCGACGCCGCGGTGGCAGAGACGGTCGACCGGTTCCGCACGCTGCTCGCCGACGGTACGATCGACGCCTCCGGCCTCGGCGGCGACGACGCGGTCGCGACGTCCACGTCCACATGAAGCTCGGCACCGCACAGACACCCGCCGCGACCGTCCCCGTGGCGGCCGGCTCCGGCGCGTGACGGCGGTCGCGGACGCCCTCCGCGCCGCGCTCGGCCCGGACGTCGTCGTGCGCGCGCCCGCCGCCGCCGATCTGACCGACGCCACCGAGGCTCGCGGACTGCGCGGCCACGCCGACGCTGTCGCCGAGCCGCGCACGACGGCCGAGGTCGCCGCGATCGTGCGGCGTCTGCGATGCACACGACGTCCCGATCGTGCCGCGGGGCGGCGGCACGGGCTTCGCCGGCGGCGCCGTCCCGACGACCGGTGGGGTGGTCGTCTCGCTCGCGCGCATGACGTCGGTGCGCGCGTTCGATCCGCTGCAGTGGCGCATCCACGTCGAGGCGGGCCTGCGCACGGCCGACCTGCGCCGCATCGCGCGCGAGAGCGGCCTCTGGTTCCCGCCCGACCCGGGCGCGGCCGAGTCGTCGCAGATCGGCGGCAACATCGCCACGAACGCGGGCGGGCCGCACGCCTTCAAGTACGGCGTCACCGGGGCCTGGGTGACCGGGCTCGAGGTCGGTCGTCCCGCCCGGCGACGTGATCCGCCTGGGCGGCGCGACGCGCAAGGACGTCGCCGGCTACGACCTGATGCGCCTGCTGATCGGGTCGGAGGGCACGCTCGGGATCGTCACCGCCGCCTGGCTGCGGCTGATCCCGGCCGCCGAGTGCTCGCTGCCCGTCATCGGGCTCTACCCCACGGTCGCCGCCGGCTGCGCCGCGATCGAGGCGGCGATGGCGAGCGGCGTCGTGCCTGCAGCGATCGAGTACCTCGACGCGGGCACGATGGGGCACGCGACGAGCGACGTTCCCGATCGCCGTGTCCCGCGGCGCCGTTCGCGGTGCTGACCGAGGCCGACGGCTCGCAGGCCGAGGCCCGGGCGGGCCGCGAGGCGCTGCGCGAGGCCCTCGCCGAGGGCGCCGTCGGCGTGCACGCCCCGGAGTCGGCCGCCGACATCGCGGCGCTGTGGCGCCTGGCGCGACGGGCGTCTCGCTGGCCGTCACCGCCGTCCTCGGGGGCCGTGTCAGCGAGGACATCGCGGTGCCGGTCGACCGGCTGGCCGAGGCGATCGACGCCACGGTCGCAGATCGGCGCCCGCCACGGCCTGGAGGCGCTCAGCTGGGGCCACGCCGGCGACGGCAATCTGCACTCCTCGTTCCTGCTCGGCCGCGGCGACGACGCGAGCACGGCGCGGGCCGAAGCGGCCGCCGACGAGCTGTTCGAGCTCGCGATCGCGCTCGGCGGCACCGTCTCCGGCGAGCACGGCGTCGGCGTCGCTCAAGAACGGCCAGCTACGGCGGCAGTGGGACGCCCGCGCCGTCGAGCTGCACCGTGCCACAAAGCGCATGTTCGATCCGAAGGGCCTGCTGAACCCCGGCAAGAAGCTGGCGTAGCGCGTCAGGCGCCGGCGGGGCTCCAGGACGTGCTCACGGCCTCGAACATCACGGCGACGCCGACCGCGCCCGCGTCGACCGACTCGCGGCTGCGCTCCCCGGTGTAGGCCGCACGGCCGCGCTTGGCGAGCATGCCCTTGGTGGCCTCGGCGCTCTGGCGCGCCGTGACGGCTGCGGCCGCAAGCGCGTCGCCGGCGGCAGCGCCCCCGGCGAGCTCGGCCTCGAGCGTGTCGACCGCCGGGACGAGCGCGTCGAGCAGCGTCTTGTCGCCGACGTCGGTGCTCCCGCGCTGCTTGATGCCCTCGATGGCGGCCCGCAGCGCGGCGATCACGTCGTCGGCGGTCGGATCCGGCTTGCCGTTCAGCGAGCCGCCCGCGCGCAGGAACGCCGTCCCCCAGATCGGGCCCCGACGTGCCGCCGATGCGGCTCGAGAGCACGATCGCGGTCTTCTTCAGGAGCCCGGCGACGTCGTCGTACTCCATCGCGTCCCAGTCCTCGAGCAGCTTGCCGAAGCCGCGCGCGAGCGAGTAGCCGAAGTCGCCGTCGCCGACGACGGCATCGAGGTCCGAGAAGTGCTTCTCGTTCTCCATCGCGGTCTCGGCGATCGTGCGGACGATCCCCTCTGCCGTGCTCAACGCGACCTCGCTCATCGCACCTCCTGTGCGGCCGGGACCGCCAGGCACGCCTGGAGGTCGTTCAGTGTGACCATCTCCCCGGGCGTCGCCGGGCTGCGGTTTGCGAGCACCCGCATCGGCCGGCCGGGATCGCCGAGGTCGGAGACGACGAGCGCCGCCTCGTGCATGTCCTCCTGCCCGGTGTAGCTCGAGACGGTGACGACGCAGCGCAGGCCGGCCGCCACGGCTGCGAGCAGCCCGTTGCGCGAGTCCTCGACGACGATCGTCTCGTCGGGGCGCACGCCCGTCCGCTCGAGCGCGGCCAGGTAGATGCCGGGATCGGGCTTCTTCTTCGGCACGATGTCGCCGGCGAGCACGGCGAATTGCGCCGCCCGCTCGGGCCCGACCGCGTGCTCGAGCACCGCCTCGCACCGACTCCGAGCGCCGACGTCGACGCGACCGCCAGCGTCCATCCGGCCGCCGATCGCCGTCCTCGACGATGCGCGACGATGCCCGGGCCGCGCCGGCAGCCGGCCCTCGGCCACGATCGCCTTGTAGGCGGCGGTCTTGCGCCGGTGCCAGTCGGCGAGCAGCTCGCGCTGCCCGTCGGCGTCGGCCGGCAGGCCGTTCGCGCGCACGAACTCGGCGGTGAGCAGGCTCGCCATCCGCTCCTTGCCGCCGCCGATCCTGAGCTTCTCCGCGTAGTCGTCGTCCGACCACCGCACCGGCAGCCCGACCTCGGCGAACGTCTGGTTGAACGCCGGCAGGTGGCCGAACGCGCTCGGTGTCGGCGAGCACGCCGTCGCAGTCGAAGAAGAGGGCGGTCACGACGCGGCGCCCGACATCGCCCCGGCCTTGCCGGCCGAGCCGAACATGCCGATGTGCTGCGCGGCCGTCGCCCGCACCGCCTCGCGCACGGGCGCAAACAGCGACGGCGGATCGTGCTTCTTCGGGTTCGCGTCCAGGTACTCGCGGGTCGTGTCGGTGAACACGATCTTGAGCGCCGTCGAGATGTTCACCTTGGCGCATCCGCGCCCGATCAGGTCCTGGAACTGCTCGGCCACGAGGCCCGTGCCGCCGTGGAGCACCATCGGGATCGGCCGCACGGCGACGAGCTCGGTGACCCGTTCCGGCATCAGCTCGGGCTTCTTCGCGTACAGGCCGTGCGCCGTCCCGACCGCCGGCGCGAACGCGTACACGCCCGTCCGCTCGATGAACTCGGCCGACACCTCGACCGGGTGCACGTCGCCGCCCTCGTCCGAGCCGACGTCGTCCTCGACGCCGCGGACGGTCTCGATCTCGCCCTCGACCTGGGCGCCGTAGGCCTCGGCCTCCTTCACGACCTCGGCCGTCTGGCGCGTGTTCTCCTCGACGTCGAGATGCGAGCCGTCGAAGAGCACCGAGTTCCAGCCGGTCTTCAGGCACGTCGTGATCCACTCCCGCTCGGGGCAGTGGTCGAGGTGCAGCGTGACCGGCACCGGCAGGTCGTCGGCCATCGCATGGAACATCTTGTAGAGCACCTCGGCGCCGACCGACTTCACCGTCTTGAGCGACGTCTGGATGATCACCGGCGAGTCGAGCTCGGCGGCCGCCGCGAGCACCGCCTCCAGCGTGAGGTCGTTGAAGACGTTGAACGCGGCGACGCCGTACCGATGCTCGAACGCCGGGTCGAGGATCTCCTTGAACGAGACGACAGGCACAGCTGCTCGGATCCTAGATGGCGAGGGCCATCGCTAGAAGATGCGCATGGCGATCTCTGCGGGCGCCGCCAGGAGCTCCTTCAGCTCGTCGTCGAGCCTGACCAGGGTCAGCGAGCATCCGGCCATGTCGAGCGAGGTGCAGTACTCGCCGACGTAGGAGCGCACCGGCTTGATGCCCTTGCCCTCGAGCTGCTCGTGGACGCGCCCGTAGATCAGGTAGAGCTCCGAGATCGGCGTGCCGCCGAGGCCGTTCACCATCACCGCGACCTCGTCGCCCGAGTTGAACGGCAGGTCGGTCACGACCGCGTCCAGCATGTAGTCGGTGATCTCGTTCGAGCTGCGCAGCTTCTCGCGCTGGCGGCCCGGCTCGCCGTGGATGCCGACGCCCATCTCGATCTCGTCGTCGCCGATCTCGAACAGCGGCGAGCCCTTGGCCGGCGGCGTGCACGACGTGAGCGCGACGCCCATCGAGCGCGTCACCGAGTTCACCCGCTCGCCCAGGGCGACCAGGGAGTCGAGGTCGGCGCCCTTCGCCGACGCGGCGCCGAGCGCCTTGATCACGAAGAAGTTGCCGGCGACGCCGCGGCGGCCGACCGTGTAGGTCGAATCCTTGACGGCGACGTCGTCGTCGACGATCACGGTGCCGATCGTGATGTCCTCGGCCTCGGCGAGCTCCTTGCCCATGTCGAAGGCCATGCGGTCGCCGGTGTAGTTGTTGATGATGTGGAGCACGCCCTTCTTGCTGTTCATGAGCTTGCTCGTCTCGTACACGTAGTCCGAGGGCGGCGCGGCGAACACATCGCCGGGGCAGGCGGCGTCGAGCATGCCCGGGCCGACCGCCATGACGTGCGCGGGCTCGTGGCCGGAGCCCGAGCCCTGGATGATCGAGACCTTGTCGTCGCTCGGCATGTCCGCGCGCATGATCAGGTTGTAGGCGGGGACGTACTTGAGCTTGCCTGGGTTGGCAGCGGCGATGCCCTTCAGCATCTCCGGCACGAACTGCTGCGGGTCGTTCACGAACTTCTTCACGTGGTCCCTCCCCGGGGCGCAGGCCTTTGAGACACCTACCGGCGCTTGTCGCGTTCGTCGCGTAGCGCGGTTCGAGGCTACCACATTCCGCGCCTGGATATTGCCTACTCAAGAAGTCTTCGGACCACCCGCGACCGGCGGCGATTTTGGCTCAACCATGCGCCTTAGAGGCGCATTCGAGCTGCCCATGCAGGGGTGATCGACGTCACCGGCACCGGCCGCCGGTTCGGCATTGACGGGGCAGTTTCGGCATTGACGCGCTCCGGTCAGGCCGGGTCGCGCACCAATTCCATGGTCGAGCAGTGCACCCCGCCACCGCCCTTCTGGATCTCGTCGTACGGGATCGCGACGACCTCCATCCCCCGCCGCTCGAGCAGCGCGCGGGTACGCGGATAGCGGTCGCACATGAGGATGCGGCCGGGCCCGAGCGCGAGCGAGTTGATCGCCCACTCCTCGCCCTCCGGGCACGGCACCGGCTCGATCCCGAGCGCCCGCAGGCGGTCGAGGAACCAGTACGGCAGGCCGTTCACCTCGACGAGCGCGGCGTCCGGCGAGAGCATGCCGAGGTGGGCGTCGAGGTGGATCGACCACCCTGCCATCGGCACGACGATCAGCTCGATGCCGAGGTCGGCGACCGCCTCGCCGAGCTGGCGGGCGCCCTCGTCGTTGCAGCGGATCGAGGTGCCGTACGCCGCGACGGTCGGGCGCAGCTTGACGAAGCTTCCGCCCTCGACGAGGCCGGTGCCGGTGATCGTGCGCAGGATCGGCATCCCGGCGGCGGCGACCGCCCGCGTGACGAGCGGCTCCTCGCCGCGGCGCATCGCCGGCGCCATGCGGCCGATGATCGCCCCGCCCGGCACGGTCAGGAGCGGGTCGCGCGTGTAGATCGGCCGGGTCAGGTGGGCCGGGCCCTTCTCCTCGACGAAGACGACCTCGACGTCCTCGGCGCGCAGGGCGGCGACGAGGCCGCGGTGCTGCGCGGCGACGCGCTCGCGGTCGGGCGGATCGCGTGACTCCCAGTACCACATGCCGCCGGGGTCGACCAGCGCGCCCGCGGCCTCGTTCCAGGCGTCGGCGCGCACCACCTCGTACTCACGGCCGGGCGCGCGCACGAGCACGACCCGCAGCCGGCCCACCTCGTCGGTCGCCCCCCAGCGCCGCCCCCACACCTGCTCCAGCTCGGCGACATCGTGGAACGGCGGCTCGGGCACGGCCGGACACAGGCTCAGGTGGTAGCCCTCCGGCTGGCGCTGCGTCTCGGCGGAACTCACGGCCGGCTCAGGATACCGGCGCCCCCGTCACTGGGTGAGCTCGATCGTGTAGATCGTGTTCGAGTTCGGGTTGTACGGCCCGGGCGTGCCCATCGTCGACGAGGCGTCGAGCGTCACGAAGATGCCGTTGACCTCCTTGCCGTCGTTCGTCTGGCAGTAGCTCGGATGAGCGGGGTCGCCGCAGCTCGTGATGACGAACCAGGCGAAGCCGACCACCGTCATGGGGCTGCTCGTGCCGTTCGGCCACTGGGATTGCCCGCTCGGGTTCGTCAGCACCGGGATGACGACGAGCTGCGGGCTGTTCGGTTCGAGCAGCTTGACCGTGCCGTCTGCCTGCGCCTGCACGATCTGGTCGGGCTGCTCCCAGTTCGTGATGCGCAGGTTCAGCCCCTGGGCCGTCTTGCCGCTGTTGTCGCCGGGCTTGGTCTGGAGCGTCTCGCCGACCGAGACCGGGCACACCTGCGTCGTGCCGGCGATCTCGTCCGAGTAGATGTTCGCGCCGTTGGGGACGGGGCAGTTGGCGCTCTGGACGTACGGCAGGCTGAGCGCGCCGTTGTTGGCGTTTCCCGTGTCCTTCGTGTAGATCGGGTACGGCTGGCCGGGGGTGTAGCTGCCCTGGAGGACGCCCCACGGCATCACGTTCAGCCCGTTGACCGACGTGAACGACTCGATGGTGGCGCGCGCCGTCGCGGACACGTTCACCGAGTGGATGCCGAAGACGCCCGTGAACCAGGTGGGCACCGTGCGCGTCGAGGTGACGGTGACCGAGTCGTTCGTCGTCAGGTTGGTGCTCGGCGTGGCCTGCACGTTGTCGCCCTGCAGACCGTTCTTGCCGTACTGCTGGAGGGCGAGCGCCGTCGCGTTGCCGGAGCCGCCGGGGATCGCCGACGCACCCGCGAGCGCGCCGGCGTCGGCGGCGCTCTGCACCTGCGAGCGGCTGACGCTCCAGAAGCCGTAGTCGATCGCGAAGCCGGCGACGCCGAGCAGGGACATCAGGAACACCGTGAGCAACACCGCCGCCTGACCGCTCTCGCGCCCACGCCGCGCACGCGCCGCACGATCCTGATAGATCTCCCATGCCGATGTCCGCAGCGTCCTCACTGCTCAGATGAACCCGCTGTGCACGCGGTTCCTGCGGCATCCGGGCGAAGATCACCCGTCCGAGTGAGCGTCCGCCTTGAACGCAACCCGGATCCTGCCGATACTGAGGGTGTGACCGCAGGAAACGGCCGCGGTCGCGTGTCTGGAAGGTGTGAAGAGTTGCCCGATCCCGATTCCGGCGCCGCCGCAAGGCTCACGTCGCTCTACGAGGCGCACGCCGCCGACGCATTCCGCTACGCCCTGCACCTCACGGGCCGCCGTGAAGACGCCGAGGACGTCGTGCAGTACGTCTTCCTGCGCGCGTACGGGATGCTCGAGTCAGGGACGCCGCTCGTGAACCCGCGCGCATGGCTGATCAAGGCGACCAAACACCGGTCGCTCAACCTGATCCGCGACCGCCGCGAGACGCCGACGATCGATGCCGAGATCGCCGTCGCGCCGAGGCACGACGAGGATGCCGCCGAGGCCGAGGCGCTTGCCGAGGTGCGCTCGACGCTGTGGGCGCTGCCCGAGAGCCAGCACCACGCCTTCGTCCTGCGGCACTGGAGCGGCCTCTCGCAGGACGAGATCGCCGATGTCCTGGGAACGACCGCCGGCGCCGTCGAGTCGTTGCTCGTGCGCGCCCGCGCGGCGCTCCTCGAAGATCGCGAGCACCCGTCCGAATGCGCCAGCGTGCGCACGCGGCTCGTGCAGGCGCTCGTGCCGACTTCGGCCCATCGGGCGCATATCGCGAGCTGCCGCCGCTGCCGCACCGCACAGACGCGCCTCCTGCGGGCGTCGGAGTTCGCGACGGCGTTCACGCTCGTCCCGCGGCCGTCCGTCGCCCACGCCCTCACCTCGGCCATCCCCGGCTTCGGCGGCCACGCCGCCGCCGCGGCTGGCACGGCCGGCGGCGGTGCCGCCGGCGCGGGCGGGGCCGGCGGCGCGGGTACGGGGATCGCGACCGCGTCGGCGGCGACGAAGCTCGCCGTCGCGTCCAAGGTCGCTCTCGTGACCGCGACCGCGGTAGTCGCCCTGGGTGCCGCGCATCCCGTCCGCCGTGCGGTCGAGCACGCCGTCCTGGGGACGCCGCGCGCGGCCGCGGCCGCCGCAGCACCCTCCGGCGGCCGGTCTCACCCGCGGCCCGCATCGGCCCACCATGCCGTGGCGAACGCCGCGGCGAACCGGCCGGCGCACCCGGCGCCGAAGGCACCGTCCAAGGGCTCGAAGACGAACGGCAAGTCTGGCCACGGCAACGGCAACGGCAAGGGCAACGGCAAGGGCAAGGGCAAGGCCAAGGGCACGGGCAACGGCAACGGCAACGGCAAGACGAGCGGCACACCGGCCGCGCCCGGCGCCGGGAACGGCAAGTCCGCAACGGCGGGGTCGAACGGCAAGGCCGCCGGGGAGCCGGCCGGCGCCGGCAAGCCGGCGAAGACCGGCGCGGCCAACGGCAAGTCCGCCACCGCCGGTTCGAACGGAAAGGCCAACGGCAAGCAGGCCGGCTCGGGGTCGAACGGCAACGGCGCCGCGAAGGGGCACGGCAAGGGCTGAGCCCGGATCGTGCCGGGCTCAGCCGTCGCCTGGCGCGGTCTCAGCCGGGGTGATGGCCGTGACCGTGGCCGGCGCCCGACGGCTTGCCGCCGCCGTGGCGCGGCGCCCCGTGCCCGGACGCCCCGTGGCCATGCTCGCCTGCATGGCTCTTTCCGCCGCTTGCGGCCGCCGAGATGGTCGCGCCCTTGGCGGCGCCGGTCGCCGTCGTGGTACGAGCGAGGGTCGAGATCGTCGCGCCCTTTCCGTGTGACGATCCGCTCGCACCGGCGTCGCCGCCCTTGCCGGCGCCGCCCTTGCCTGCGTTGCCCTTGCCGGCGTGGGCGACACCGGAGATCAGCGCGCCCTTCGCCGATCCCGTCGCCGTGGTCGTCGTGGCGGTCGCCGACACGGTCGCGCCGTGGTTTGCCGGGTGGGCCGCAGGAGCCGGAGCCGGCGCCGCGGGCGAGCCGATCCCGAGCCGGTGCAGCGCGGCGAACGCCGGTCCAGCGGCGTCCGCCGGGAGACCGGCCGCGAACGCGGCGCCCGTCGTCGCGCTGAGCGCCATCGCCACCGCCAGGACTGACAGCCGCGGCCGGAAGGATGTGGTCGTGAACATCGGTCGCTCCTTTCGGATCTGCCCACCCGCACGCCGCGAGTCGACCACCGCCGGACCGCCGACGCGAGCGTGCACCGGGCGCAGCGTCGTTGACCGCAGCGCCTCGAGCAGCTCGGCCACGGCCTCGAAGCCGGGCGGCACGTCGGCGCGTGCGACCACGCCGGCGAGCATCCGTTCGGCTGTCTCCTGGTCGAGTCGCACCTTGCCCATGGCCAACAAACACCGCAGCGACCCCCGGGGCCGTTACATGTCGGTCTGGCCGCGGCGCAGCTCGCGCGCGAGAGCGCGCAGGGCGCGGTGCTGGATGACGCGCACCGAGCCCGGCGAGCGGCCCGTGATCTCGGCCACCTCCTCGGCACTGAACCCGCCCAGGACGCGCAGCAGCACCACCTCGGCCTGCGCCGCCGGAAGCCGCATGATGCGCGCCACCGCGGCCGAGCCGTCGTCGCCCGGCTCGTCGATGACCGGCCGGTCGAGCTCGTAGGCGCCCGGCGGCCGCAGAACCACCGAGCGCTGCCACCACCGGCGGCGGTGATCCAGGGCCCGGCGGCGCGCCGTGGCGAACACCCACCGCCGGAACGCGGAGGCATCGCCGCGAAACGCACCGGCGCCCGCGACGACCTCCACCCACACCTGCGACGCGACGTCCTCGGCCACCTCACGCCCCACCACGGCCCGCAGGTAGCGGACGAGGTCGTCGTGCACCGACACGTAGGCGCTCGCGACCCGCTCGCTCACGGTGGCCGCATCCGCGCCCCACGGGATGTCATCCGGTCGCACGAAAGGACATGACCCGCGAAGGCGGGGATTCCTGCGGTGCCGGGTGCACGCGCTCGGAGGGCCGCCGGCCGGGCGGCCCTCCGAGCTCGCGGTGCCTCCTCCGTACCTCAGTGCGCCCGGTACAGGCAAACACCGAGAGGGGGAGGCCGATCGTTACAGCCCGCGCATCGGAGCGCCCCCGCCCCGCAGCTCCTTTTCCCACGTGGCGAACCGGGGCTGGGCGATCATGCCGGCGCGCTCGTAGACGCGGGTGGCCCCGGTCGTCGACTCGGTGTCGACGTGCAGGCTCACGCCGGCGGCGCCGCGCGCGTGCAGCTGGCGGAAGCTCGTGCGCAGGAGCGCCTGAGCGATGCCCCGGCGGCGGTACGCGCGCCGCACCCCGAGGGCGGAGACGTATCCGAGCGCCGGATCCTCGCCCGACCGCGGCTCGGCCACGAGCGCGCCCGCGAGCTCGGAGCCATGCCATGCCAGCTGCCACAGTCCGGGGTCGGCATCGGCGGCGGCGACGTGGTGGTGCATCCACGCCTCCTCGGTCGGCCACGTCTCGCCCCAGTGGTCGGCGAACGCCTCGGCGAGGCACGCGTACACGGCCCGCTCCTCGCCCGGGCGAAGGCAGCGGATCTCGATCGCGTCGACCCGGCCGGGCGCGGCGGGCGCACCGTCGAAGTCGATCCGCATCGCGGTGAAGCGGCGCACCTCCCGGTAGCCGTGCGCTTGAAGCAGCGCGGCGACGCGTGGCTCGTCGGCGAGCGAGCCGGCGTGCATGACCACACGCACTTCGGGATCGGCCAGCGCGACGAACCGCTGCGCCCGGCGCTCGCACTCGCGCACCACTGCCGCCCCGAGCCCACGGCCGTGGTGGCGCAGCGCGACGACGCCGATGCCGAACACCTCGGTGTATGGCGGGTCGCTCTCGACGTACAGGTACCCGGCGACGTCTCCCCCGGTCTCCGTCACGACGGCGTAGTCGCGCTCCCGGTCGGCGCCCGGGGCGCTCCAGGGCGTCAGGACCCACTCGACCGACACCGCCGCGAACCCGGCCAGCGCCGTCGTCTCGGCGTTGATCATCTCCGTGATCGTCTCGGCGTCGGCGTCGAGCGGTGGGCGCAGCGCGAACCCCGCGGGCAGGTCGGCCATTGCCCGACTGTAGTGGACGCCACTCGGCGTCCCGGTGGCATGATGAGCGCTCGCGTGGAGACCCTGCTCGCCTCGGTTGCACTGCTCGGACTCGCGGTCGCGTTCTCGAGCCCCACCTCGGTGCTGGCCGTCTACGTGCTGCTGGGCATGCCGTCAGGCGTGCGGCGGGCGGTGGCGTTCGTCGGCGGCTGGGTCGTGACGATCGCCCTGATCGGCGTCGTGGTGGTCGTGTTCCCGGCGCTCAACTTCCACTCGTCACGGACGACGCCGTCTCGGGCGGCCTCGATCGCCGAGCTGCTCGTGGGCGGCCTGATGGTGGCCGCAGCGGTCGTGCTGCACCGGCGGCCGGTGAGCGCCGAGCCGAAGGACCCCGTCCCGGACTGGCTGGTGCGCCTCGTCGGCAGGCACTGGGCCGTCGCCCTCGTGGCCGGCGGCGTGATGCTCACCTACTCGATCACGTTCGTCGCGGTCCTCGAGACCCTCAAGGCGAACGTCGGCGCGCTGGATCGCGCAATCGCGATCGCCGTGTTCGCCCTGACGTCGATCGTGACGATCGCGGCCCCGATCGCCTACACGGTGCTCGCACCCGAACGCGCGACGGCGGACCTCGAGCGCTCCCGGCGGTGGCTGGTGGCCCACTCGCGGACGATCGCCGTCGTGCTCCTGACGGCGATCGGTATCGCGATCATGCTCAAGGCGGCGTACGACCTGGCCGCCTAGATGACGCGCCCACCCCTCACGGCAGCGACGCGACGGCGTCCTGCCCAGCCTTGGTGAGCTGAGCCGTGCGCGGGGTCGCGCCGGTGTACTCGGCCAGCCCGAGGTGCACGAGGTGGTCGATGTTCTCGGCAACCTCGCGGTGGAGCTCGGGCGAGTTCTCGCCGTGCCCCGGCGCGCGCCCCTCGCTCGCGATCTTGTTCGAGACCGACGCCGCCGTCGCCGCGCCGTTCGCCAAGCCGCGAAGGATGTCGTCCTGATACGGGAACTGGTTCGGGGCCATCCTGCTCATCAGTCCTCCTTGGGTCGCGTTCGAGAGACCCTACTCCTCGAGCCGGGTCGCGCGTCGGGCGCCCTTGGTGCGAGCAACTGGGTAACATTTGGCACGTGCGCGCTGCGATCTACCTTCTCGGCGGTCTGGCGGTGGTTGCGTTCTTCATCGTCCGCCAGCGGCGCAGCGATCGGTTCGAGCAACGTTCACTCATCTTCCCGATCGGGCTCGGCATCTACGGCGCCCTCCTCCTCAACAGCACATCGCGGCACGACCCCGTCACGTTCGCCTCAGGAGTGCTGCTGCTCCTCAGTGCCGTGGCGTCGATCGGGTTCGGCGTGTTCCGCGGACGCACGATCGAGCTGTTCGTACGAGACGGCGAGCTGTGGGAGCGGGCGACGTGGACGACGATCGCCGGCGGATGGGGCGGCCTGCTCGCCACCCGGATCGCGCTCATCGGCCTTGCCACCGCCATCGGCGCGCACCTGGCGGCGTCTCCGACCTCCATCCCGATCATGCTGGCGATCACGCTTGCCGCGCAGATGCTTGTCGTGGGGCAGCGGGCGCGAGCCACCGGCGTCACCATCGCTCCTTCCCGACGGGAGCGCAGGCGCGCTCGCCGGCGGGGACCGCGCTAGCGCTGCTCGAGCGGCGAAGGAGCGGACGACGGGCCTCGAACCCGCCCTTCGTGATTGCTAGCCTTTGGCGGGCGGCGTCCTGCCGACTCACAGGGAGCGAGAGCCTCCCCAGTCGCATATCCAGCGCCAGCGTCCCCGAGCCCCGACAACGCGATCGGTGACCAGCAGCTGCTCAGGGGCGCCGTCGAGAGTGCGGGTCAAGCTGGCGGTGTTGTTGTCGACCGTGTAGCCGACGCTCGCGGTCGCGCTGCTGGTCGGAGAGGCGGGCGCGTGAGTCACGATCACCACTAGAGCTGTTGCACAATCGCCCGAGCGACTCGAGCCGAAGCTCATGACTCCCAGTAGACTCGCTCGGCTCGGGTCGACTTGGAGGCAACGTGGAGATCCCGGATCCCCAGTATCTCGAGACGAAGGATGGCGCCTTCATCGCTTACCAGGTGGTGGGCGAGGGGCCGATCGATGTCGCGTGGCAGCTCGACTTCGGCGGAAACCTCGACGTGTGGTGGGAATCGGTGTGGATCCGGGGGTGGTTTGAGGGGTTGGCGTCGTTTGGTCGGCTGATCCTGCACGACTGGCGGGGGTGTGGTCTTTCCAGCCGAAACGTGCCGGTTCCGAATCTGGAGACGCGGACGGATGATCTGCGAGCGGTGCTGGATGAGGTCGGCTCGACGACCACGGTGATCGGCGGATGGTTTGAAAGTCTCGCGCCCGGCGCGCTGCTCGCGGCGAGCGATCCAACTCGGGTGCGGACGCTGGTGTGGTGGAACCCGGTGCCGCGAATGGCGTGGGCAGAGGATTATCCATGGGGCTTCGGGCCGCAGGACGTGGCGGGGTCCATGGAGGACGTCAAGCATTGGGGAACGGTGAAGTACGGCGAGGCGTGGGCGGACGCGTTCCAGCAGGGGGGCGGAGCCAGACCTTCGGAGGAATCGATCCGATGGTGGGCGAAGAAGGCGCGAAACGCGTGCACGCGCGACGTCGCCGAGGCGCTTGAACGCATTTGGTGGCAAACAGACATCCGCGGCGTCCTCCCCACCGTGCAGGCGCCGACGTTACTGATGATCGGCGAAGAAGACGCCCAAGACCTCGCACTGGCAGAACACGTTGCATCGCTGATGCCGAACGCGCAGATCGAGGCGTTCGCTGAGAAGGGCTGGATGGCGAGCGGCTCGGACATCGACCGCGTCAACCGTCCGCGACTGGACGCGATCGCCCGCTTCGTCGGCCTCCAGCCGAAACCAGTCGTGCCGGACACGATCCTCTCGACCATCCTGTTCACCGACATCGTCGACTCCACCACTCACCAGGCGCGGCTTGGCGATCGCGACTGGAAGCAGCTCATCGAGCGGCACAACCAGCAGGTCAGGGACGCGCTTTCGACCTGGCGCGGCCGGGAGAACGACACGGCAGGCGACAGCTTCTACGCCACCTTCGACGGCCCCGCCCGAGCCATCCACTGCGCCAAAGAAATCCACGAGCGCCTCCGTGACCTCGGCGTGCAGATACGGGCCGGCGTGCATACCGGAGAGTGCGAGCTGGTGGACGGAAAGTGCGCAGGGATCTCCGTGTCCACAGGCGCCCGGATCTCAGCCCTCGCCGGCCCTTCACAAGTCCTCGTCTCCCAGACTGTCAAGGACCTGGTCGCAGGCAGCGGTTTCACGTTCACCGACGCAGGCGAGCACCAACTCAAAGGCATCCCCCAGCCCTACCGCCTGTACGCCGTGGGCTAGCGAAACCCAACTGTCACGGCCGACGGCTTGAGGCACCGAACTAGAGGTGTCGCGATGCGAGCGGGCACCGAGCGTGTGATCGCTCGCGGCATATCGATCTTGCATGCGCGCTTCCGTGCGCCTCACGCAAACCGGCGCCCTCGCCATGGCGCAACCGCGAACTTCCCCTTCCACCACCTCTCCGAGCAGGGTATGCTCGCGACCAGTCAGTCCGTCCCCGATGAAGGAGCCGAAAGTGGTTCGAGAGCTTCCGGAAGCGGTGGAACGGGTCTCGAACGCCCCTCGCGAACTGCCTGCAAATCGAGCGGCGAAGGAGCGGACGACGGGTCTCGAACCCGCGACCTTTGGCTTGGGAAGCCAACGCTCTACCAACTGAGCTACGTCCGCACGGGCGTCGAAGACTCTACCAAGAACCTGCTTCGATCTAGAGTCGGCCCGTGCACCATGGCCTCTCGCTCGCGCCGTTCGGAGAGCTCGCCGACCCCTGGGTGCTGTCCGACCTCGCGGTCGAGGCCGAGGCGGCCGGCTTCGACGGCGTGTTCGTGTGGGATCACATGCTGCGGTCGGGCCCGCCGCGGCCGATGGCCGACCCGTGGGTGGCGCTGGCCGCCGTGGCCGCGCGCACGCGCCGGATCCGGCTCGGGCCGCTGATCACGCCGGTCGCGCGCCGCCGGCCGCAGAAGCTCGCGCGCGAGACGACGACGCTCGACCACCTGAGCCGGCGGGCGGCTCGTGCTCGGCGTCGGCCTGGGCGTGAACACCGGCGGCGAGCTGACCCGCTTCGGCGAGGAGGACGACGACCGCGCCCGCGGCGACCGGCTCGACGAGGGGCTCGAGCTGCTGTGCCGGCTCTGGAGCGGCGAGGAGGTCGACCACGCCGGCCCGGCCTTCACTGCCGACGGCGTGACGTTCCTGCCCCGGCCGCTGCAGCAGCCGCGGATCCCGATCTGGGTCGCGGCCCGCACCGGCAACGCCCGCCCCGTGCGCCGGGCGGCCCGCTTCGACGGCATCTGCCCGGATACGACGCCGGAGGGCCTCGGCGTGGATGCTCGACCTGATCCGGCGCGAGCGCGGCGGCCTCGACGGCTTCGAGGTCGTCGGCCGTGGCGCTCCCGGGGCGGATCCGGAGCCCTGGCGGCGGCTCGGGGCCACCTGGTGGATCACCGAGCCGCCCGAGTCGGTCACCGCCGCCGATGTCCGCGCGGTGATCGCCGCGGGGCCGGTGCACTGATCACAGGCAATCTGCCAGCGCGCCCAGCCAGTAGTACGGGGTATGGAACGAACCCCCACAACTGACACGGGCCATCGCGGCCTCTGGATCGCAGCCGGCATCGTCGCGCTCATCGTCGTCATCGCCCTGATCGCCATCTACGGCGGAGGCGGCGGGGGCGGCGGAGGCGGCGGCTACTAGCCGCAGACCCTCACGCGCTGCACGGGTGGCGCTACCCTCCCCGCCCGTGCAGCGCGTGATGCGAACAGCGGATGTCGCCCCGTGACGGCCGGCCGGGTCGGCGTGTGCGGGTCGATCAACATGGACGTGTTCGGCTACGCCCCGCGGCTGCCCGCGCCCGGCGAGACCGTGCTGGGCCGACGGCTCGCCTACGCACCGGGCGGCAAGGGCGCGAAACCAGGCGGTCGCCGCGCGGCGGATGGGCGCCGAGGTGCGCTTCGTCGGCGCGTGCGGCCGCGACGGGTTCGGCGACCGAGGTGGCCGCGGCGCTCGCCGCCGACGGCATCGACCTCACCGGGCTCGCGCGCCTGGACGATGGAGACGGGCGTCGCGCTGATCGTCGTCGACGACGCCGGCGAGAACCAGATCGTCGCCCTACCGGGCGCGAACGACCATGTCGCCGCCCCCGACCCGCAGCCGGCGGTCGACGTGTGGGTGACCGACGGGCAGGTGCCGGCCCGCGGTCGCCGCGGGCGTGCTCGAGGCGGCGCGCGCCACCGGCGCGTCGACCCTCGTCGTGCCGGCACCGGCGGGGCTCTTGCCCGCCGAGCTCGTGGCGCGGTTCGACGTCGCGGTCGTGAACGAGACCGAGCTCGCCGCGCTCGGCGGCCACCATCCGCGCGGCGATCGTGCTCACGCTCGGGGCGCGCGGCGCGCGCATCCTGCCCGACGGCCCGGAGCTGCCCGCCCTGCCGGCGCGGGTCGTCGACACGACCGGCGCCGGCGACTGCCTGACCGGAGCCGTCGCGGCTGCGCTGGCCGAAGGGCGGCCGCTCGAGGATGCCGTGCGCCTGGGCCTCGCCGCCGCCTCGATCTGCGTGGAGCGGCACGGATGCCAGCCCGCGATGCCCACGCGGGCCGAGGCCGAGCTGCGGCTCAGCTCACCTTCTTGACGCCGTGCACCGGCCGGCCGAGCGCCCGCCACTGGAAGAGCGTCATGGTCGGCAGCGTGTCGTCGTAGCGGACGATGCGCGGGTTGCGCCCGACCTGGGCCGCCCGGGCGGCGTGGTCGATCAGGTCGTCGCGGTCGGGCGTGACGATGACGTGGTGGCAGGCGGTCACGTACGAGAACTCCTCGCCGCATGCCGGGCACGGCCACGGGTCGGTGTGGATCGCGTACCAGTCGCCTTCGTCGGTGCCGGCATCCTCGCCGGCGAGGATCTCCTCGAGCTCCTCGACCTCGTAGACCGTCGGTGCCGTGGGCAGGTTCGCCACCCGGTCAGGGTAGCATCGCCCGGCGCGCTCACATCGACTCGGGAGCCTCCACTCCGACCAGGTCGAGCGCCGTCGCCATCACCTGCGCGGTCGCCCGGCAGAGCGCGAGCCGGCTGCGCTCGACGGCCGGCTCGGCGCCGATCACGTGGCACTGCTTGTAGAACTGGTGGAACGCCTTGGCGGTCTCCTGGGCGTAGCCGGCGATCCGGTGCGGGCCGCGGCGCTCGGCGGCCTCGGCGACGAGGTCGGGGAACTCCACGAGCGCCTTCACGAGCTCGGTCTCGGCCGGCTCGGGCGTCCACGACGGGTCGGGCAGCGGCGGCGGCGCCGTCGGCCCGGCGCAGGATCGCCGCGATGCGCGCGTGCGCGTACTGGCAGTAGTAGACCGGGTTCTCGGCGTTCTGGGCGGTGAGCAGGTCGATGTCGAGGTCGATCGCCTGGTCGTGGCCGCGCTGCACGAGGGCGTAGCGGGCGGCGTCGACGCCGATCGCGTCGAGCAGGTCGTCGAGCGTGACGATGCGGCCCGCGCGCTTGGACATCTTGCCGTCCTTCAGGCGCACGAGCTGGTAGATCTGGACGTCGATGCGGGCGGGGTCGTAGCCGAGCGCCTGCGCGCCCGCCTTGAGCCGGCCGATGTAGCCGTGGTGGTCGGCGCCGAGCACGTACACGGCGGTGTCGAACCCGCGCTCGAGCTTGTCCACGATGTAGGCCAGGTCGCCGGCGACGTAGGTGAACGTGCCGTCCGAGCGCACGAGCACGCGGTCCTTGTCGTCGCCGAGCGCGGTCGAGCGCAGCCACGTCGCCCCGTCCTGCTCGTAGACATGGCCGCCGGCGCGGACGCGGTCGATCGCGCGCTCCACCGCCCCGCTCTCGTACAGCGACCGCTCGAGGAACCAGTTGTCGAACGAGCAGCGGAAGCGGGCCAGGGTCGGCGCGGATCCGCACGATCATCGCGTCGGTGCCCGCGCGCGCCCACTGCTCGGCGCCGGCGGCCGGATCGAGGCCGAGGCTCGGCCGCCACCTCGGCCACGTACTCGCCCTGGTAGCCGTCTGCGGGCGGGTCGGCGCCCTGCGCCCGCGCCCGCAGCGACTCGCCGAAGAGGTCGATCTGGCGGCCGGCGTCGTTGAAGTAGTACTCCCGGCCCACCTCGTGCCCCGCGAACGCGAACAGCCGCGCGAGGCTGTCGCCGTAGGCGGCGTTGCGGGCCGTCGCGACGGTGACCGGGCCCGTCGGGTTGCCGGACACGTACTCGACCTGGATCCGCTGCGGCGTGGCGAGCGGTGCCCGAGCCGTAGCGCGGCCCCTCGGTCAGGATGCGCGCGACGGCGTCCCGGTACCAGGCCGGCGACACGCGCAGGTTGAGGAACCCGGGCCCGGCGACGTCGACCGACGTCCAGGTGGTCGGACTCGATGGCCGGCGGCGATGCGCGTCGGCGATGTCGCGCGGCGCCGAGCGCAGCGGCTTTGCGAGCTGGAGCGCGACCGCGGTCGCGTAGTCGCCGTGGCCCGGATCGGCCGGCCGGTCGAGCCGCACGGGCACGCCGTCGCCGCCCACGGCGGCGACCGCCCGCGCGACGGCGGCGGCAAGCTCGTCGACGGCGCTCGCGCTCATGGTCCTCATCGTAACCTTGGTAGGGTGCGGACATGGACGACGACGGCCCCTCCGAGCGCCACCTGAACATCCATTTCTCGCCAGAGATCATGGCCGGCGTCTACGCGAACTTCGCCAACGTCAGCCATTCGGACTACGAGTTCACGGTCACCTTCGCCCGCGTCGACCACGAGGTCGAGGACGAGGAGGTGCCCGGCGTGGTCGTCGCCCGGGTCAACCTCTCGCCGCGGTTCATGAAGGAGCTCATCGACGCGATGAGCGACAACTACTCCAAGTGGCAGACGAAGGAGGGGATCAAGAACCTCCCCGAGTTCGACGCCCCCGACGACGACTGAGCGCGCGCCCGGGCCGTCGCCGGCCGCCTCGGTCGGTAGATTGCGCCGGTGAAGGTCGCGGTCATCTCCGACGTGCACGCCAACCTGCCTGCGCTCGAGGCGGTGCTGGCCGCGATCGACGCCGAGGGCACGGACGAGCTCTGGTGCCTCGGCGACCTGACCGGGTACGGCGCCGGCCCGGCCCGGTGCACCGAGATCGTGCTCGAGCGCGCCGACGTCTGCCTGGCCGGGAACCACGACATGGTCGTCACCGGCGAGATCGACATCTCGCGCGTTCTCGTCCGACGCGCGCACCGCCGTCGAGTGGACGATGGGGGTGCTCGACCCGGAGGCCCTGCGGCGGCTGCGCGAGCTGCGCCCGGCCGGCGAGCGCCACGGCGTCGAGCTCTACCACGGCAGCATCCGCGACCCGGTCTGGGAGTACGTGATCGACAACCGCACTGCGGCCATCTGCCTCGAGCTGCAGGGCTCGCGCGCTCAGCCTGGTCGGCCACAGCCACGTGCCGCTCGCCTACGGGTACACCGACGGCAACTTCATGGGCGGCCTCGCCGGCGCCGACACGCGAGCTCGCGACCGCGCCGGGCCCGTTCCTGCTCAATCCCGGCTCGGTCGGCCAGCCGCGCGACGGCGACCACCGCGCCGCCTACATGACCCTCGAGCTCGAGACCGGCGCCGCCGCGCTGGCGCCGGGTGGACTACGACGTGCGCGCCGCCCAGGCGGCGATCCGCGACGCCGGGCTGCCGCTGCGGCTCGGGGCGCGGCTGGCCGAGGGGCGCTAGGCAAGGCGCTCTAGGAGGCGGGCGCGGCGGTCGCAGCCGAGGCGGCGCGGCCGCGGCCGACGTGGTAGCCGTCGCGGACGAGCTCGGCGACCACCGTCTCGCGCGCCTTGTAGATCCGCCACTTCACCGTCGCGAGCGTCGTCTCGAGCGCCTCGGCGATCTCGGCGTAGGAGAGCCCGACCACGTCGCGCAGCATGAGCGCCATCTTCAGGTCGAGGCTGAGGCGCGCGATCGCCTCCCACACCGCCTCCATGCTCTCGATCGGCTCGACCGGCGCCACCGAGCAGGTGCAGCTGCGGCGCCGAGCTCAGCTCCACCGTCGGCCGGCCGCGGCGCTCCCGCGCGCGCAGCTCGTCCACCACGCGGTGCTTGGCGACCTGGAACAACCAGGTTGTGAACTGGCAGCGCGCGTCGAAGCCGGGCAGGGCCTGGTACACGCGCAGGAAGACCTCCTGGCACATGTCCTCGGCCAGCGCCCGGTCGCCTCCCAGGATGCGCGCGATGTAGTTGAAGAGCGGCGTCTCGTACTGCCGCACGATCAGCGCGAACGCCCGCTCATCACCACGGCGGGCAAGTCGGAGCACATTGGGATCGGGCTGCGGAAGGGCCAAGAGGTGAAGCGTTGGTTACGAGAACCAAAGGCGAGTATAGACATTCGCCCACACGGTGACGGTAGCCACCCGTACCATCGTCCACACCTGGCGCTGGTCAGCCGAGCAAGGAGGCGCCGCGTCATGACCGGCGGCTGCGCGAGGCCGAGCAGCGCGAGCACCGTCGGCGCCACGTCGGCGAGCCGGCCGCCGTCGCGCAGGCGCGAGCCCGGCGCGGGTGGCGATGAACGGCACCGGGTTCGTCGTGTGCGCCGTGTTGGGGGTGCCGTCGGGGTTCAGCATGAGCTCGGCGTTGCCGTGGTCGGCGGTGACGAGGCAGACGCCGCCGCGGCTCTCGACGGTCTCGACGACGCGCGCCAGGCAGCGGTCGGCCGTCTGCACCGCCTCGACCGCCGCCGGGATGACGCCGGTGTGGCCGACCATGTCGGGGTTGGCGAAGTTCACGAGGCCGAAGCGCACGCCGTCCTGGAGCGAGCCCGGCGCAGAACGCGTCGGCGACGCCGTCGGCCGACATCTGCGGCGCCAGGTCGTAGGTGGCGACGTCGCGGCGCGAGTCGACCAGCCGCCAGTCCTCGCCGCGCTGGCGCGTCTCGGAGCCGCCGTCGAAGAAGTAGGTCACGTGGGCGTACTTCTCGGTCTCGGCGGCGTGCACCTGGCCCATCCCGGCGCCGGCCAGCGTCGCGGCGAGCACGTCGTGCAGCGACTCGCTCGGGAACGCGACCGGCGCGTGGATGTCGTCGGCGTACTCGGTCATCTGCACGTAGTGGGGCAGCGGCGGGTCGGCGCCGCGGTCGAACTCGGCGAAGCCGGGATCGGTCAGCGCCCGGCGTCAGCTCGCGGGCGCGGTCGGGCCGGAAGTTGAAGAAGATGACGGCGTCGCCCGCGCGGATGCGGCCCTGCGCCGGGTCGCCGATCACGATCGGCTGGATGAACTCGTCGGTCTCGCCGGCCGCGTAGCGGGCCTGCACCGCCGCGACCGCGTCGTCGGCCTGCGCGCCGACGCCGTGCACGATGGCGTCGTAGGCGCGCTTGACGCGGTCCCAGCGCTTGTCGCGGTCCATCGCGTAGTAGCGGCCGCAGACCGTGGCGACGCCCGCGCACGCCCGCCAGGTAGCCGGCGCCGCCGGTGGGCGACGTGTCGCGGCCGTCGGTGAACGCGTGCACGTGGACGTGCTCGACGCCCTCGCGGGCGGCCAGCTCCTGCAGCGCGCGCAGGTGGCGCAGGTGGCTGTGCACGCCGCCGTCGGACACGAGCCCGAGCAGGTGCAGCGCGCCCGCGCGGCCGCGGTGGCAGGCCTCGACGAGCACCGGGTTCTGTGAAGAACGCCCCCGACTCGATGTCGTCGTCGATGCGGACGAGATCCTGGCGGACGACCCGCCCGGCGCCCAGGTTCGTGTGGCCGACCTCGGAGTTGCCCATCTGGCCGTCCGGCAGGCCGACCGCCTTGCCCGAGGCCGCGAGCTGCGTGTGCGGATAGGCGGCCCAGAGCCCGTCGAAGACCGGGGTCGCGGCGAGCTCCACCGCGTTGCCCGGCCCCGGCGGCGCGATCCCCCACCCGTCGAGGATCACCAGGCAGACGAGCGGCTCGCTCATCCCGCCGCGGCGGCAAGGATGGCCGCGAAGTCGCCGGGCTCGAGGCTCGCGCCGCCGATCAGCCCGCCGTCGATGTCCGGCTGGGCGAAGAGCTCGGCCGCGTTCCCGGGCTTGACGCTGCCGCCGTACTGGATCCGCACGCCGCTCGCCGACGCCGTGCTGCGACCTCGACGAGGCCGCGGATGAACGCGTGCGCGGCCTGGGCGATCGCGGGCGTGGCCGTGAGGCCGGTGCCGATCGCCCACACCGGCTCGTAGGCGATCGTCGTCGCCGCGACCTGCGCCGACGTGAGGCCCTCGAGGCCCGCGCGCACCTGCCGCTCGAGCACGATCTCGGTCAGCGCCGCCTCGCGCTCCTCGGCCGTCTCGCCGACGGCCAGGATCGACGCGCAGTCCGGCGGCATGCGCGCGGGCGGCCTTCGCGTTCGTGCCCGCGTCGGTCTCGCCGAAGAGCTGGCGCCGCTCCGAGTGGCCGATCAGGACGCCGTCGACGCCGGCGGCGAGCAGCATCCCCGCCGACACCTCGCCGGTGAACGCGCCCGCCTCGGCCTGGTGCATGTTCTGCGCGTACACCGCGACGCCCGTGCCCGCCGCGGCGCGGACGGCGTCGGCGAGCGCCGTGAAGGCCGGGCACACGCCTGCGTCGACGCCCGCGGGGACGTCGGCCGAGAGCGCCTCGAGGAACGCGGCCGCCTCGGCGCCGGTCTTGTACATCTTCCAGTTCCCGGCGACGAACGGCCGCCGGCTCATCGCCGCCGCCTCGAGCGCGGCGACGCCGGGCAGCGTGCGCCCCTCGACCAGCTCGAGCGCGGCGCCGCCGCCGGTCGAGACGTGCGTGATCCGGTCGGCCACGCCGGCGACGTTCACGGCCGCCACGGAGTCGCCGCCGCCCACGACGGAGACGGCCTCCGATGCGGCGACCGCCTCGGCCACGGCGATCGTGCCGCGCGCGAAGGGCGCGAGCTCGAACACCCCCATCGGTCCGTTCCAGAAGATCGTGCGCGCGCTCGCGAGCCGCCGCGAGTAGTCGGAGACCGTCTCGGGGCCGATGTCGAGTCCCATCCAGCCGTCCGGGATCGCGTCGGCCGCGACGGTGCGCACCTCGGCGTCGGCCGCGAAGCGGTCGGCGACGACGACGTCGCACGGGCAGCACGAGCTCGCATCCGCGCGCCGTCGCGTCGGCCACGGCCCGCCGGGCCGTCTCCTGGCCGTCGGCGTCCTCGTGCCGCGACTCACCGACGGGCAGGCCGCGGGCCGCCAGGAACGTGAACGCCATCGCGCCGCCGATCAGGATCGCGTCGGCGAGCTGCGTGAACCGGTCGATCACGCCGATCTTGTCGGCCACCTTCACGCCGCCGAGGACGACGACGAACGGATGCGCCGGGTCGTCGAGCAGGCGGTGAAACGCGCCGCAGCTCGGCCTCGAGCAGGAGCCCGGCCGCCGCGGGGAGCAGGTGCGCGACCGCCTCGGTCGAGGCGTGCGCGCGGTGGGCGGCGCCGAACGCGTCGTTCACGTACAGGTCGGCGAGCGCGGCCAGCTCGGCCGCCATCGCCGGGTCGTTCTTCGTCTCGCGCGGGTCGAAGCGCAGGTTCTCGAGCAGGCGCAGCGGGCCCCTGCTCCTGGTCGAACGCCACCGGCTCGCCCAGCAGCTCCGGCATCCGCGTCGGCGACCGGGCGCAGCGAGAGCTCGGGCCGCACCTCGCCCTTCGGCCGGCCCAGATGCGAGCAGACGATCACGTCGGCGCCGTGCTCGCGCAGGTAGCGGATGGTCGGAAGCGCGGCCCGGATGCGCGAGTCGTCGGTGATCGTCGTGCCGTCGAGCGGCACGTTCAGGTCGGCGCGGACGAGCACGCGCTTGCCCGCGACGGGCAGGTCGCGAACGGTCTTCACGCCACCTTCTGGACCAGGTCGGCCACGCGGCACGAGTAGCCCCACTCGTTGTCGTACCACGAGAGCACCTTGACGAGGTTGCCGTTCACCATCGTGAGCGCCGAGTCGAAGATCGAGCTGAAGGAGTCGCCGACGATGTCGCTCGAGACCAGCGGGTCGGTGCTGTACTTGAGGATGCCCCGCATCGACCCCGTGTCGGCCGCCGCGCGCATCGCCTCGTTCACCTCGTCCTTCGTCGTCTCGCGGCCGACCTGGCAGACGAGGTCGGTGGCCGAGCCGTCGGTCACGGGCACGCGCATCGCGATGCCGTCGAGCTTGCCCTTCATCTCCGGGATGACGAGGCCGATCGCCTTGGCGGCGCCGGTGGACGTCGGGATGACGTTGACCGCCGCCGCACGGGCGCGGCGGTAGTCCTTGTGCACGGCGTCGAGGATCTGCTGGTCCTGGGTGTAGGCGTGCGTGGTCGTCATGAACCCGCGCTCGATGCCGAACGTGTCCAGGAGCACCTTCGCGACCGGCGCGAGGCAGTTCGTCGTGCACGACGCGTTCGAGATGATGTGGTGCTTCGAGGCGTCGTACTGGTCGTCGTTCACGCCGATGCAGATCGTGATGTCGGGGTCGGTGGCCGGCGCGCTGATGATCACCGTCCGCGCGCCCGCGTCGAGATGCTTCGACGCGGCGTCCCGCTTCGTGAAGAGCCCCGTGGACTCGACGACGACCTCGACGCCCATGTCCTTCCACGGCAGGTTGGCGGGGTCGCGCTCGGAGAGCACGCGCACCTCGTGCCCGTCCACGATCAGGGCGTGCTCGCCGGCCTCGACCTCGCCGCGGAACTTCCCGTGCACGCTGTCGTAGCGCAGCAGGTGCGCGGCGATCTGGGGGTCCATCAGGTCGTTGACGGCCACGATCTCGAACCCGGTCCCGCGCTCACGGGCGGCGCGCAAGACGTTGCGGCCGATGCGCCCGAACCCGTTGATGGCCACGCGTACGCTCATGGAACTCCCCCGTCGGATCGCCGGAACGGGGACATACTAGCCAGGTGATGGCAGCACTCCGGCGAAGCGCCGAGGCGCTTGCGCCGGAAGGGGAGTCATCGCGGGTGACCGGCAGAATCGGGCAGCGTCAGATGGGGTCTGGATCCGTCGCGCGGGGGATGCCGGTCACCCGCGAACACCTTCTCCATTCTCGGGCTCAGCCCGATTTCGAGCGACCCCCGAACGGGTGAATTCATTAGGAAACTGTTAGGGAACTCTCAAGGAAATCTGGAGCTTCGGCGCCGGGAGGCGGATGGTAGGGTTCGGCGCCGGTGTTCAGGCATCCCAACGAGAGCGCCAAGAACCGCCTGGTCTACCGCACGTTCGAGACCGCGCTGCGCGACGCGGCGAGCCGCTACGCGCGCGGCCGGCTGATCGACGTCGGCGGCGGCCGCAAGCCGTGGCAGCCGGTCTTCGCCCCACACGTCTCCGAGCACGTGCTGCGTCGACCACGTCGACAAGGACTCCGAGCGCGGCCCGGCCGTCGATGTCGTCGCGACCGCCTACGACATCCCGCTGCCCGACTGCGGCGCCCAGACGGTGCTCCTCACCGAGGTGCTCGAGCACCTGGAGCGCCCGGCCGACGCCCTGGCCGAGTGCTTCCGGCTGCTCGAGCCCGGCGGCCACATCATCGCCACCACGCCGCTCTTCTGGCCCGTGCACGACGCCCGCGACTTCTACCGCTACACGCCGCAGGGCCTGCGCTACCTGTTCGAGGGCGCGGGCTTCGAGATCGCCGAGCTCCGGCCCCTGGGCGGGCTGTGGTCGACGGTCGCGATCGAGGTCAGCTACGGCCTGCAGCGCTACCGGCGGCCCTGGTCTGCGGCGGCCGTCGACGCGACGTGCGTCTCGGTGCAGTGGCTCGCGCGCCGGTGGGAGCGGGTGGACAACCAGCCCAAGTTCAGCTGGAACCACCTGATCGTCGGCCGCCGGCCGCACTCGGCGTAGCCTCGGCGGCGGCCATCAGCAGCCGCATGCGGCCGGCCACCGCCGACTTCGACAGCGGCGGCCGGGCGAGCCGCCCGAGCTCGACGAGCGACAGATCGGGGTTGCCCAGGCGCAGCTCGGCCACCTGGCGCAGCCGGGCGCCGAGGGCGTCGAGGTCGAGCGCCGCGATCGCCTCGGTCTGGGCGATCGCCGCCGTCGCCCTGCCGGGCGAGGTTGGCCTCGTCGCAGTTGGTGGCGCGGTTCGCGCGCTCGCGCGTGCGGCTGATCACCTCGGCCTCGTCCAGGCTGAGCACGGCGTCGTGGGCGCCCATGTGCGCAAGGAGCTCGCGGATCGTCTGCTTGCTCTTGGCGTAGGCGACCGCGTGGCCGCGGCGCGCGCTGACCTGCAGCGCGACGCCGTCGGCGTTCGCGACCCGGCGCACGAGCTGCGCCCCCTCCGGCTCGGGCGCGCGGATCTCGAGGTGGCCGGGCGCGCGCGGCGCCGAGACCGATCCGGCCGCGACGAACGCCCCGCGCAGGTAGGCGGCGCGGCAGCAGCGCCGGCGCAGCAGCCGCCCGGGCGGCTCGGCGAGGGGCGCGAGCGCCGTCGAGAGCACCCCCACCTCGTGCAGGAGCTGCAGGCTGCGGTCGCCGTGCAGGCGCACGAGCACGCGCGTCCCGCGATCGAAGCGGGGCTCGCGAAACGAGGCCAGCTGGCCGTCGCCGCCGAGCTCGCGCACCAGCCGGAACGCGAGCCGCGCCGTGGCGGCATCGCCGAGCTCGGCCCGCACCGCAACCCCGTCCCCCGAGATCTCGAGCGTGCCCGCGTGGCGGAAGATGCCGCACAGGAGGGCGCTGCAGCAGCACCGCCGGCGCGGCGGCCGCTCGGTCAGCTCGCGGCGCACACCCTCGCCGAACGCCGACCGCGCGCTCATACGCGCGCGGGCCGTCCCCGCCGCGCCACCCGCGCCAGCAGCCGGGCCAGGCGGTCGGGGTCGTGCTGCCACTCGCCCGCGAGGCGGCCGCCGAGCACCTGCACGCCGAGACGGCGCAGGCCGCCCCGGTCGACCGGCACGGGCGTCCCGAACTCGGCCCGGTTGCGGCTGACGATCACCGTGTCGACCAGCCCGACACCGACGTGGTCGAAGATGCGGGAGACGTGGTCGGAGGCGCGGTAGCCCTCGGTCTCGCCCGGCTGCTGCAGCAGGTTGCAGACGTAGATGCGCGGGACGGTCGCCGTCCGCACGGCCTCGGCGATCCCGGGCACGAGCAGCGGCGGGAGCGTGCTCGTGAACAGGCTGCCCGGCCCCATGACGATGGCGTCGGCCCGGGCGATCGCCTGCAGCGCGCGCGGGTGGGCGGACGGGTCGGGCGGGTCGAGCCGCACCCGCTGGCACTGCGCCCCGTCGGCGGCGAGCGCGGTCTCGCCGTGCACCTCGCGGCCGTCAGCGAACCGGGCCACCAGCTCGACCATGTCCACGGTGCTCGGCACGACGCGGCCCTGCACCGCGAGCACCCGCGCCGACTCGGACACGGCCTGGTCGAAGCTCCCCAGCAGGTCGGTCAGCCCGGCGAGGAACAGGTTGCCGAAGCTGTGGCCGGCGAGCTCTCCGGTCGTGAAGCGGTGCTGGAAGAGCTGCCCGACGAGCGACTCGTCCTCGGCCAGGGCGGCCAGGCAGCTGCGCACGTCTCCGGGCGCGGGCATGGCGAAGTCGCGCCGCAGCCGCCCGCTCGACCCGCCGTCGTCGGTCGTCGTCACCACGGCCGTGACGTCGGCGACGCGCTTCAGGCCGCGCACGATCATGCTGAGCCCGGTGCCACCGCCCAGGCAGACGACGCGGACGCCGCGCCTGCGGTGGCTCACGCCCGGCGAGTCGGGGAAGTACGCCACCCGGTGAGGTTAGCCCGAGCCGGGGGCCGGCGACCCGGGCCGGCCGGCCCGCATGCCGAGCACGAGCAGGGCGACGACGGCGAGCACGGCCAGCGCCGCCGCGATGCCGGTCGCGGCCGCCGAGCTGGTCGACGATACCGCCGCCGCCGCGCCAGTCCGCGCCGAGGATGTCCTCGGCCGTCGACGCCCGCACGATCGGCCCTGCCGGCGTGATCGCGCGCGCGACGACCGACCCGCCGCAACGGCGGGCCGCGATCCGCACCCTCTGCCCCGTGCCGATGTACGGGAGCCCGTTGCGCGCAAGGCCCGTGATCCGCGTGTGCGCGTCAACCTCGAGGTCGATCAGCAGGTGGTCGGACAGAGGCACCGGGCGGCTGGAGCGGACGTCGGCCAGGACCATCCGGCCGGCCGCGGGCAGCGCCCGGCCGGTGAGCGTCAGCGCCGGGCCGGGCCGGCATGTGGATGTCCCGACCGGGGCCACCCGCGGCACCAGCGGGAACCCGGGGAGCTGGGGGAAGTAGCCGGAGCGCGAACAGGACCAGGCCCTGCGACCGGATCGCCACCGCAGGCGGCGCTCCCACAATCGCGCGGGCACCGACCGGCGTGGGCGCCGGCGTCGCGCCGCCGGTGTCGTTGCAGCCCGGCGCGACCGCCCCCCGCAGAGCCGCGCCCTGTTTCACGCTGCGGCGCGGCGGCGGCCGACCAGTACTGCGAGTAGGCCGTGTCGTGCCAGACGGTGAAGTACGCGCAGCTCGCGAGCGCGGGCGCGGGCATGACGCCGCCGGCGGCCGTGACCACGGCCGCCGCCAGCGCCGGCAAGAAGAGCGCGCGCCTCATGCTCGCGTTGGACGCCGTGCCGGGCGCATCGGTTCCAGCTCAGTCGGTGCGGTGCAGGGCCGCGTAGACGCCGCGGCCGACCTTGGCCGGCACCCCGGGCACCGACTCGAGGTCGTCGCGGCTCGCGTTCACGAGCTCGTCGGCGGTGCGGAACCGCTGCATCAGCAGCCGCCGCCGCGCCGGGCCGACGCCGGGCAGGCTGTCGAAGATCGAGTCGACGCTGGCCTTGGCCCGGCGCTGGCGGTGGAACCCGACCGCGAACCGGTGGGCCTCGTCGCGCACGCGCTGGAGCAGCTGCAGGCCCGGCCGAGGTGCGGTCGAGCAGGATCGGCTCCGAGCGGCCCGGCACGAAGATCTCCTCGATCCGCTTGGCCAGCGAGATCACGGCCACGCGCGGCAGCTCGAACCCGGCCATCGCCTCGACCGCCGCCCCCAGCTGGCCCTTGCCGCCGTCGATCACGACCAGGTTGGGCGCCGTCGCGAAGCTGCGGTCGTAGTCGTCGGCCTCGACCGACGTCATGCGCGCGAAGCGGCGCCCGACCGCCTCGGCGATCATGGCGAAGTCGTCCTGTCCGGCGCTGTGGCGGATCGTGAACTTGCGGTAGTCCGACTTCTTGGCGACCGCGTCCTCGAACACCGACATCGACGCGACCGGGTTGGACTCGCCCAGGTTGGAGATGTCGAAGCACTCGATCCGCAGCGGCAGCACCTCGAGGTTCAGCGCCTCGCGCAGCTCCTCGAGCGCCTCGATCCGGCGGGCGCGGGTGCGCTCGCGCATCAGCGAGTCGTGCTCGAGCGCGAGCGCGGCGTTGCGCGCCGCGAGGTCGGCGAGGCGGCGCTTCTCGCCGCGCTGGGCGCTGCGCACCTCGACGGTCGCCCCGCGCCGCTCGCCCAGGAAGGCCTCGAGCAGGTCGGCGTCCTCGAACGACCGCGGCACGACCACCTGGCCGGGGATCGCGACCTGGCCGCCGTAGTACTCCAGGGCGAACCCCCACAGCACGTCCGACGGAGCTGCTGTCGGCGACGTTCTCGAGGTAGAACCCGTGCCGGTCGGACAGGCGCCCGTCGCGCAGGTGGAAGAGCTGGACGTTGGCCGTGTCGTCGCTGCAGGCGATCCCGAGGATGTCGGCCGAGCCCATGCTGCGGCGGTCGGCGACCTGGCGCTCGGACAGGTGGCGCACGGCCATCAGCCGGTTGCGGTAGCGGGCCGCGTCCTCGAACTCGTGCTCCTTGGCGGCCGCGCTTCATCTCGGTCTCGAGCCGCCGCTCGAGCGGCCGCACGCGGCCCGACAGGAACTCGACCACGCTGTCGATCACGCTCGCGTACTCGTCGCGGGTGATGTAGCCGACGCACGGGGCCGCGCAGCGGCCGATGTGGTAGTCGAGGCACGGCACCCCCGAACGCCGCCCCGGCTGAGGCCCCTCGCACGGCCGGTACGGGAACACCCGGTTCAGCACGTCGAGCGTCTCGCGCACCTTCTTCGCGCTCGCGTACGGCCCGAAGTAGAGGACGCCCTTGCGGTGCCGCTCGCGCGTGAACATCACCCGCGGGTACTCGTCGCCCACCGTCACGGCGATGTACGGGTAGGACTTGTCGTCGCGCAGGCGGATGTTGAACGCCGGCCGGTGGCGCTTGATCAGGTTCTGCTCGAGCAGGAGCGCCTCGGTCTCGGAGTCGGCGGCGACGAACTCGATCTCCTCGATCCGCTCGACGAGACCGGCCGTCTTCACCGTCGCGTGCAGGTCGCGGCGGAAGTACGAGCTCACGCGCTTGCGCAGCGACTTGGCCTTGCCGACGTAGAGCACCTCACCCTCCCCGCCCCGGAACAGGTACACCCCGGGCTGGTCGGGCAGGGCGCGGAGCTGGGCGTCGAGGCGCTGGCTGCGCTCGCTGCGGGCGACGGCGGACATGGCCTCATCGTAGCCCTGAGGGCGCGAGCTTCCCGGCCCCGATATTTGGATCCAAAGGTGCTAGCATCGCATCCACCGACCAAGGGGGGATCACGTGTCAGAACTCGACGGAATGCTCGCGGCCAACCGCGACGTTTCAGGGCAGCTTCAGCGACGGCGACAAGCCGATGCCGCCGGCGCGCAAGGTGGCGATCGTGACCTGCATGGACGCCCGCATCCACCCCGAGCAGGCGCTCGGCCTGGAGATCGGCGACGCCCACATGATCCGCAACGCGGGCGGGCGCGTCTCCGACGACGCCCTGCGCTCGCTCGTGATCTCGTCGCGCCTGCTGGGCACGAACGAGTTCGCCGTCATCCACCACACCGACTGCGGCATGCTCACGTTCACGAACGACGATCTGCGCGCGAAGCTGCGCGACGAGTGCGGCGAGGACACGTCGCACATCGACTTCCTGCCGTTCCCCGACCTCGAGCAGAGCGTCCGCGACGACGTCGCCGCGATCCTGGCCTCGCCGCTCATCGACGACAGCATCCCGGTGTCGGGCTACATCTACAGCGTCCGCACCGGCAGCGTCGACCAGGTCGTCGCGCCGACGACGGCTGCGGCCGCAGCCCGGGCCTAGAACGGGTCGAGCGCGCTTGCCACCGAGCGGCCGGCGTCCATCGCGGCGCCGGCCGCCCTCGTGGCGGTGCTGCGCGCCCATCCCAGGCCGCGCCGCGCGAGCGCGGCGCCCGCGTGCATGCGGGCCGCGAGCCAGCCGTACTCGCGGTAGACGCACGCGCCGGCCAGGATGGCCGCCCCGAGCGACGATCAGCGCCACCCCGACGGGCGGCACCTCCGCGCTGCCGGCGCCGAGCGTGATCAGATCGGTGCCCGGCCGTCATCGCGCCGATCGACGTGAGCCCGGCGCTCGCCGCCTGAGCCGCCGTACCAGATCTGGTCCGCGCGCCGGCGCGCGGTGTAGGCCTGCCAGGCGTACAGCCCCGCGAAGACGAGCCCCACGAGGATCGTCCCCCGTGCCACCCACAGGGACGGCCCGTCGAGCACGACGCCGCCCCCGACCGCGCGGATGAGCGATCTCCGTGCCGTCCCAGACCGCACCGGCGAAGGTGGACGCATCCTGCAGGTGCCGGTTCGGGGCGAACGTCGCCGCGCCGGTGAGCCCGAACCGGCCCAGGTTGCGCACCCCCGCCGCCGCCTGGACCGAGCAGCCGGCCGCCGACGTGATCGAGCTGCTCCGCGCCGCGCTCGAGCGCCCGGCCGACCGTGTCGCGCGATGCCGGCCGCCTCGGAGCCCGATCCGCTCCCGCCGCGCGGAGCCGGCACCGGCCAACGGCGACCCCGGCGGCCGGCGGCCCGACCGGCAGCGGCAGCAGCCGGACGTCCGCCGAGAACCCGGTCAGCCCGCTCCCCGACGCCGCGCGCAGCGCCAGCGCGCCCGCCGACGGATCGCCGACGGCGTCGCCGAGGGCCGCCGCGAGGTCGCCGGGGTGGCGCCGCATCGCCTGCGCGAGCGCGGCCGCCGCAGCCTCCGGGTCATGGGCGAGGCCGAGCCGCAGCTCGGCGGCGAGCGCGTCGCGGCGGCACCTGGTGGGCGCGCGCGGCGGCCTCGACCGCCGGGTCGGCGACGGCCGCGCCGGGACGCGGCCGCCAGCACCCGGCCGAAGCCGTCCCAGCCGCCGGCGGCGAGCGGCTCGAAGCGCACCCGCGCGCCCGTGTGCGGCGCGACGACCACCATCCCGTCGCCGACGTACATGCCGACGTGGTGCGGCGCGCCCGAGGCTGCGCCGACGAAGACGAGATCGGCCGGAGCGAGCGCGGCCGCCGGCTCGGGCGCCGAGAGCCGCCACAGGTCGGCGGCGGTCGGCCGGCCGGGCAGGGGATCGCCCGCGGCGGCGTAGGCGAAGTCGACCAGCCCGGAGCAGTCGAAGCCGCCCTCGGCCCGGCTCTCGCCGCCCCACACGTACGGCCACCCCACCTGCGCCTCGGCCGCCGCGACCGCGGCGAGCGGCCCGCGCGCGCCGTGCAGCGCGATCGGCCGGAACGCTGCGGACGGAGCCGCCGCCGTGAACGCGACCCCCGCCCGGGCGCGTGCGACCACGTCCGCGCCGCTGCCCGCCAGCCACCGGCACCGAGCCGTCCGCCGAGACCGACACCGCCACGTCGACCGCGCGCGGGACGCTGCCGTCGCGGACGATCCGAAGCGACGCGAGCCGGGCGCCGTTTCGGCGGGCGACGGCGGCCGCGATGCGACGCAGGCGCCGCGGGCGTCGCCTCCGGGTCGGCGCCCAGGCCGTGCGCCGCGGCGATCGCCGCGAGGTCGGCCGCGCGCTGGGCGTGGCCGCCGCCCGCGGCCACCCTGCTCAGGTAGCCGAGGAGCACGCCGCCGAGGAGCACGAGGGTGACGACGCGCGATCGCCGCCACCGAGATCTGGCCGCGCTCGCTCACGGCAGCGCGGCCCGGGCGACCGCGTCGGTGCGGCCGAGGCCGCCGGCCAGCGAGACGTGCAGCGTGACGACGAGCGTGCGCCCGCGGACGCGGATGCCGGCGTCGCGCCGCAACGCAGCCGGCACGGCCCGGCCCTCGGCGACCATCACCGCCGCCTGGTCGGCGATCCCCTGGGCGCGGCTCTGCGCCGCCCACAGCACGAGCAGCGCATGCAGGCTGACCGCGGCGACCGCGAGCACGGCGGCGCACGCCACGAGCTCGACCGTCGCCTGGCCGCGCTCGCGGCTCACTGGCGCGCCGCCTGCGCCGAGGCCGACACGTCGAAGGCGAACCCCGGCAGCACGGCGGGGATGTGCACGCGCACCGTCACCCGCCCGTCCGCCATGCGCGTGGAGGCGCCGCGGCGCATTCCGTCGGGGAGCGCCGCGAGCGCCGCCGGGCGTGCGGGCGCCCCGGCGAGCGCAGCCCGCGCCGCCGCGCGGGCGGCGCTCTGCGCCGAGACGAGCGCCCAACCCGCGAGCGCCGCCTGCCACGTCGCGAACGGCCAGGAGCACGAGCACGGGGATGAGCGCGACCGTCTCGACGCTCGCCTGTCCGCGCTCCCGATGCACCGCTCGTGCCACCCGCCCAAGGTAGGCTCGTCCGCCGTCACGGAACAACGCCCGAGGCGTTGCGGGAGCGTCACGAATCCCCTGCTACGATCGATGCAGATGAGCGAGAACGGCGCCCACCCCAACAACTCCGCGGGCGAGGATCGCCAGTTCGTCCACTTCTCGTTCTACAAGCTCGACCCGGCCTGGCGGCGGCTGCCCGAGGCCGAGCAGGAGGCGTCGCGGGCGGAGCTCGCGGCCACGATCGAGTCGTTCGGCGAGCGGTTCGCGCTGCGCTCCTACACGGTCGCCGGCCTGCGGCCCGACGCCGACTTCATGCTCTGGAAGGTGTCCGAGCGGCTCGAGGACTTCCAGGAGCTCGGCACCGCCGTGATGTCGACGGCGATGGGCGGCTACCTGGAGACGCCGTACGCGTACCTGTCGATGACCCGGCGCTCACAGTACGTCAAGGGCGAGGGCCGCTCGATGCACAAGCGCGGCCGGATCATGTGGAACCCCGACTCGCGCTACCTGCTGATCTACCCGATGGTGAAGACGCGGGCGTGGTACCAGCTCTCGAAGCCGGCCCGGCAGGGGATCATGAACGAGCACATCGCCGCCGGCCACAAGTTCCCGACGGTCAAGATCAACACGACGTACTCGTTCGGGATCGACGACCAGGAGTTCGTGGTCGCGTTCGAGACGGACTTCGTCGGCGACTTCCTCGACCTGATGATGACGCTGCGCGAGACCGAGGCGAGCCGCTACACCGAGCGCGACACGCCGATCTTCACGTGCATCTCGTGCCCGGTTGCCGACGCGCTGCGCTCGCTCGGCGGCGCGGCCGCGGCGCTGCTCACGGCCGACTGACGCCACCCCGTCGGGGGATGGAGCCCTCCCGCAATCTGCGTACCGTGGGTGGGAGGAGCCCCTCTTCCAAGGATGGATGCATGAGACGTGTCGCTGCGCTGCCGCTGGTCGCCGCCCTCGTGGGCGCGTGTGCCATCCCCGCCGCCGCCCAGGCCCAGAGCCGCGCGGCCTGCGCCGCCGCCGCGCCCGGGATGATGCGCTGCTTCGCCCAGATCGAGACCGGCAGGCGGATGCAGCCGGCGCTCGCGCTCTCGCCGTTCGTCCTGCCCTCCGGCTACGGACCGGCGCAGTTCCACGGCGCGTACCGCCTGCCGAAGCTGACCCCGCTCGCCGCCGGGTCGAAGACCGCGCGCAAGCGGCAGACGATCGCCATCGTCGACGCGTACAGCTCGCCGACGGCGTTCGCCGACCTGACGAAGTTCGACACCACCTTCGGCCTGCCGGCGTTCCCGCGCTGCAGTGCGACGGTGACGTCGGCGTGCTTCTCGGCGATGAACGAGACGGGCGGGACGACGCTCCCCGCCTCCGGCGTGCCTTCGGGCTGGGACGTCGAGATCTCGCTCGACGTGCAGGCCGCCCACGAGATCTGCGAGAACTGCAAGATCATGCTCGTCGAGGCCACATCGCCCTCCACCGCCGATCTCGGCACCGCCGTCGACACGGCGGTCGCCAAGGGCGCGAACGTCGTGTCGAACAGCTACGGCTCCTACACGACGGGCTCCCTGGGCACCGGCGGCGCCGCCTCGTACTACGACCATCCGGGCCACGCGATCGTGGTGTCGGCCGGCGACAGCGGCTTCGGCCCGGCCTTCCCGGCGGATCTGAACACGGTCGTCTCGGTCGGCGGCACGAACCTCCAGCTCGGCGCCGGAAACGCCCACGCCGGCGAGAGCGTGTGGAACAACGGCCCCGGCCAGGATGCGACCGGAAGCGGCTGCGACAACGGCTCGCACGCGCGGTCGTGGCAGACGGCGCTCTCGAGCTGGGCGAGCACGGGCTGCGGCGCCTTCCGGGCGATGAACGACGTCTCCGCCGACGCCGACCCGAACACCGGCGCGGCCGTCTACGACGCTGCCTACGGGTGGATGCAGGTCGGCGGCACGAGCCTCGCCGCGCCCCTCATCGCGGGCGTCTACGGCCTGGCCGCGAACGCGAGCAGCAAGAGCTACCCCGCGGCGATCCCGTATGCGCACGCGGGGTCTCTGCACGACGTGAAGAGCGGCAACGACCTGCCCGGGAACGCGAGCCTCACCTGCTCGGCCAGCCTGCAGTGCAACGCCGCGACGGGCTACGACCTGCCGACGGGCCTCGGAACGCCGAACGGGATCGGCGGGTTCTAGGCCGGCCCGGTACGTAGTTCGCCGTACGCGAGTGTGTGGGATTGCCGGATGCGCCCGGCCGGCGCCCCGGCCTAGTGTCTGGACGTGGCGAATCGTGGCAACGCTGGGTTCCTCGGGCACGTGCGCTCCCGTCTGGTCAGGGTCGGGCGAGCAGGGTGACGGTCGCCTACATGGTGACCGGTACATGCGAGTTCCCCGGCTGCGAGCACCCGGCGCCGATCCACGCGCCGAGCCTGGGCGATGCATGGTTGTCGCTGTGCCTCGAGCATGACGCCCAGCTGTTCTACGATCGCGCGGAGTTCGAGCGCCTGTGGGGCAGCGCAACCCGACGGGCTGCGAACTGAGCCGGCCGACTCGAGGTGTGCTCGGCGCAGCCGTGGCTGATCGGGTTCGTCCCCGCGATGGGCGAGCGCATGCGGGAGCGCTGATCGACGCCGCGGTCTCGGGCGAGGACATCCTTGCGGCGAACCCGGACGCGGTCCTCGGGGTCGACACGACGGGCTGCATCCGGATCGCGAACCGGGCAGCGGCTGAGCTCTTCGGCTATCCGCTCGACCGGTTGGTGGGCAGCTCGATCGAACGCCTGCTGCCGGCGAGCGCACGCGGGCGGCACCGGCAGCTGATGGAGCACTTCTTCACCAGGCCGGTCGCACGCCGCATGGGGAGCGGTCTGCCGCTCGCGGCCCGGCGCTGCGGCGGGGAGGTGTTCTTCGCCGACATCAGCCTGGCGCCGGTCGAGTCCCCGACGGGCGAGCGCCTGGCGGTGATCAGCGTGCGCGACGTCACGGAGGATCGCCGCGAACGACTGGTCGCGGCGCAGTATCTGGTCACGCAGGCGCTGGCCGAGAGCGCCTCGCTCGAGGAGGCCGCCGGCGCCGTCCTCGCCGCGATCGGGCCGGCCTCAGGGGCGAACATCGCTGCACTCTGGGTTGTCGACGGGTCCCGCGCGATCCGCTTCGTCGACTCCTGGTCTGCGTCGGAACGCGATCGCCTGTTCCATGCCGAGTCGGTCGACCGCGTGTTCCGGCCGTGGGTTGGACGGCTCGGGACCGTCGTCGCCGACCCGCACGTGGCCTGGGTCAACGACGTCCTCGCCGACCCGGCATTCAGCCGCAGGCAGCTCGCAACGCGCCTGGGCATCCACGCCGGCGCATGGGTGCCGTTCACCGACGAGCACGGTCAGGTGCTCGGCGTTCTGGAGCTGCTGTTCGGCGTCGTCCGGGACGCCGATCCGGGCATGATGCGGATCCTGGAGGGATCAGCCGGGCAGCTGGCGCAGTATCTGTCGCTGCGGCGCAGCGAGGCGGAACGCCGGCGCGTGCTCAGCCAGATCGTCAGCAGCGTCGAGGACGAGCGGCGCCGGATCGCGTCTGACCTCCACGACGACACGGTGCAGATACTCGTCGCGAGCCTGCTGTCGATCGACCGCCTGGACAAGACGATCGACCCCCGCAACGAGCAAGCCCACATCCGCATCACCAGCGTCCGCGAGACCCTGAGCGCGGCCACGGACCGCACCCGCCGGATGATCTTCGAGCTGCGCCCCCAGCTGCTCGAAGCCGAGGGAGTGATCGCCGCGATCGCCGAGATGGCGGCCAACGCCGGTCGCGAGGCGGGCTTCGCCGTCGAGATCGACGGCGAACGGACTCGCTACGACCCCGCCGTCGAAGCCCTGCTCTACCGGGGCATGCAGGAGGCGGTCATCAACGCGCGTAAGCACAGCCGGGCCGACCGCGTGCGCTGCTCCGTCCACCCCGTCCGCTGCGGCGTCGTCGGCGAGGTCACAGACGACGGAGTCGGATTCCGCGTCGAGGACGCCCTGATGCGGGCCCGCCGGCAGCTGTCGTTCGGGCTCTCGACCATCCTCGAGCTCGTCCGGCTCGCCGGTGGACGCGTCGACGTCATATCCGCCCCGGGCGACGGCACGGCCGTCACGATCAGGCTGCCGGATCACCTCACCGCCCGCGCCGGGAGGGCGCTCAGCGCCTAGCCCCAGCCGCTCTCACCCTCACAGGTGGTAGCGCTTCGATTCCTCCCACGCCCACAGCATCCCGAAGCCGCCCGCCAGGGCGAGGATGACGAGCGGGAGCGTGAAGCCGCCGAGCGCGACCAGCCCGAACTGCGAGAGCGAGTACGCCCCGGCGGCGACCGTGACCGCGCCCATCCCGGCGTAGAGGGCCTGGCGCTGGCGGTCGGGCATGAGCGAGATCGTCATCCGGTTCGAGCGGTACCACGCGTAGCCGAAGTACCACATGAGGACGATGAAGATCAGCCCGATCGTCCCCAAGAGGATCGCGAAGATGCTCGACGACACGCTGAAGAAGACCGTGGCGATGATCGCCAGGCCGATGACGATCAGAAGGCCGCGGATCGTCTCTTTGGTCATCAGTGCGGTCCCGTCATGAAGGCGCGGATGCCGAGGGCGGCCACGAGGCCGGACCCGATCGTGAACAGCAGCAGGTTGCGCCGCCCGTCTTCACCGCGTAAAGCATAGGGGTAGGCGACGCAGAGCAGCGGTAGCAGCCCGTACGCGAAGTGCAGCTGGTCGCCGGGGCGCAGGCCGTCTGAGATCAGGACGAGCCCGATCGTCGCCTGGGCGATGACGAGCGTCTGCGCGAGCGCGAGCGCCTGCCTGAAGAGCTCGCCGGGAGGGGCGTTGCGCCGGTATGCGATGCCTCCCCAGATCGCGACGGACGCGTTGACCACGATCAGGAGCGACCCCACGATCGCGTGCACCACCGGCATAGGCGCGCAGGCTATCAGGCGGTCCGGTGGTGCGTTCGCGCACGCGGGACGTGATCTAGCCTACGGCTGTGGTCAGCGTCGGACAGCCCGCACCTGACTTCGCGCTCCGCTCGGACGCCGGCGACACCGTGCGCCTGAGCGACCTGCGCGGCAGGCCGGTCGTCGTCTACTTCTACCCGAAGGACGACACGCCGGGCTGCACGACCCAGGCGTGCGAGATCCGCGACAGCTGGGGCCAGTTCGAGAAGGCCGGGGCGACCGTGCTCGGCATCAGCCCGGACTCGACCGAGTCGCACGAGAAGTTCAAGAGCAAGTTCTCGCTGCCGTTCCCGCTGCTCGCCGACACCGACCACGCCGTCGCCGAGGAGTACGGCGCCTGGGGCGAGAAGGTGCGCTACGGCAAGACGTCGGTGGGCCTGATCCGCTCGGGCTTCGTCATCGACCCGGACGGCAACGTCGCCGCGGCGAAGGTGAACGTGAAGGCGGACAAGCACCGCGAGTGGGCCTTGGCCGAGCTCGCCAAGCTCGCCGGCTGACCGCCGTCAACTACGATCGCGCCCGTGCCCGACCTGCCCCTCGCCGACGTGCGGGTGCTCGACCTGACCCAGATCCTGGCCGGGCCGTACTGCACCATGATGCTCGCCGACCTCGGCGCCGACGTGGTCAAGGTGGAGCGCCCCGGCGGCGGTGACGGCAGCCGCCAGCTGGGGCCCGCCGTTCGTGGCCGGCGAGAGCGCCTACTTCCTGCAGGTGAACCGCAACAAGCGCTCGATCGCGGTCGACCTGAAGCACCCCGACGGCGCCGCGGTCGCGCAGCGGCTCGCCGGACGCGGCCGACGTCGTGATCGAGAACTTCCTGCCCCACGCCGGCGAGCGCTTCGGCCTCGACTGCGACGTCGGTGCGCGCGCGCACCCCGGCGGTCGTGCACTGCTCGATCCGCGGCTACCCGACCGGGCACCCCGAGGCGGCCAAGCCCGGCTACGACTTCGTCATGCAGGGGGTCGGCGGGATCATGAGCATGCAGGGCGAGCCCGACGGCGAGCCGATCAAGGTCGCGGTGGCGATCTCGGACATCGTCGCCGGCCAGTTCGCGAGCTCGGCCATCCTCGCCGCCCTGCTGCGCCGCGGGCGCACCGGCGAGGGCGCCGCGCTCGAGGTGTCGCTGCTCGACGCGCAGGTGGCGTGGCTCGCCAACCGCGGCGGCGACTGGCTGATCGGCGGCATCGAGCCCGTGCGGCTCGGCAACGCGCACCCCTCGATCGTGCCGTACGAGACGTTCCGGGCAGCGGACGGCTACGTCAACCTGGCGGTCGGCACCGACGAGCAGTTCGCCCGCTTCTGCCGCGAGGCGGGGCTGCCCGAGACCGCCGCCGACCCCGAGTTCACGACGAACCGCCTGCGCGTCGTCAACCGCGACCGGCTCGTCGCGTCGCTCGCACGAGACGTTCGCGACCCGGCCGGTGGCGCACTGGCTCGCGGTGCTCGACCGCGCGGGCGTACCCGGCGGCCCGGTGCTGTCGGTGCCCGACACCCTGGCCGGGCCGGCCGCGCACACCGTCGAGACGATCGAGCACCCCACCGCCGGGCCGCTGCGCATGATCGGCTCGCCGATGCAGGTCGACGGCGAGCGCCTGCACGCCCGCCGCCCGCCGCCGCGCCTGGGCGAGCACACCGCCGAGGTGCTGGCCGAGGCCGGCTACACGGCGGACGAGATCGCCGGACTCGTCACGGGCGCGTGCGCGCCTGGATAAACTCCCGTCTCTCGCGGATGTGGCGGAATTGGTAGACGCGCACGGTTCAGGTCCGTGTGACCGCAAGGTCGTGGAGGTTCAAGTCCTCTCATCCGCATAGCCGGAAGACGGCCGCCGTTGTGGGACAATCACGGCGGTGAGCCCTGAGAGCCCATCGGGAGGCGGCGAGTCGCTATGGCCGCGGCTCGCGGAGCTGCCGCTCGTCGTCGAGACGTGCGAGTACGACCGCCTGCACGCCGTCGCTCGCGTACGACTTCGAGCGCGTCACGACGCACGTGCGGCTCGTCGGCGGCGGTGCCGACGGGCTGGGCGAGGACGTCTCGGCGTTCCGCGAGGACGGCACGACGCTGCACGAGACGCGGCCGCGCACTGCCGCTCGCGGGCGAGTGGACGCTGGCCGGCTTCTGCGCGCACCTGGCGGCGCTCGACCTGTGGCCGGCGCCTCCGGAGTGGGACGTGGCTCCGGCGCCTGCGCAGCTGGGCGTTCGAGTCGGCGGCGCTCGACCTGGCCCTGCGCCAGGCCGCTCGCCCGCTGCACGACGTGCTCGGGCTGGAGCCGCAGCCGGTGCGCTTCGTCAACTCGCTCGGCCTCGGCGAGGCGCCCTCGATCGAGCCGCTGCAGCGGCGGCTCGCCCGCTCGCCCGGCGTGCGCTTCAAGCTCGACGCGGAGGCGACCTGGCCGCCGGCGCTCGTCGACGAGGTCGCCGCAACGGGCGCGGTCGACACGATCGATTTCAAGGGCCAGTACGGCCTGGAGGTCAAGGATCCGGACGCGCTGGGCGCACTGTACGACCGCGTCCTCGACGGCGTTTCCGGACGCGTATCTGGAGGATCCGCACGACCTGCCCGGGATCGCGCAGCGGCTCGGCGATCACCTCGAGCGCGTGTCCTACGACGCGCCGATCCGAAGCGCCGAGGACATCGGCGCGACGCCGCTTCACGCCCGTGTCGTGAACGTCAAGCCCGGGCGGATCGGAGGCCTGCGCCCGCTGTTCGAGGTGTACGCACGCTGCGAGCGCGAGCGGCGGCCGATGTACGGCGGTGGGTTCGGAGAGCTGGGCGCCGGCCGCGGACAGATCCAGCTGCTCGCAGCGTTGTTCCACGCCGACGCACCCAACGACGTCGCGCCGAGCGCCTACAACGAGGACGACCCGCCGGGCAGCCTGCCCGGGAGCCCGCTGCCGCCCCGCCCGCGGCAACCGGCTTCCGCTGGAGGGGCGGACGCTCCCCAGCGCCGCGGCGTCGAGCCGCTCGCCCGCGGCCGTCAGGCCGGGCGCGTCGAGCTGCCCGCGAACACCAGGATCAGGAAGACGATCAGCGCGACGCCGATCGCGACCGGGACGATCACGTCGAACGCGGTCGCCGCCTTCCACAACGCCGGCCCGGCCGGCGCCTCGGTGTCGTGTGGTCGCTCGTCGGGCACGCCGCCTTCAGTGTACGTCCGCGCGTTCGCTCCGCCAGACTGATACAGTCCCCGCCGTGCCCCGCCCCCTGCGCATCGGAGTGCAGCTGCCCGAGGTCGAGCGCGACGTGCGCTGGCCCGAGTACGTCGCGATGGCGCGCGCCGCCGAGGAGGTCGGCTTCGACTCGATCTGGCTCGGCGACCACCTGCTCTACCGCGACGAGGGCCGGCCGGAGCGCGGCCCGTGGGACGCGTGGACGCTGCTGGCCGCGCTCGCGGCGACGACCGAGCGCGTGCACCTCGGCCCGCTCGTCGCCTGCCTCGCGTTCCACCCGCCGGGGCATGATCGCGCGCATGACCGCCGCGATCGACGAGATCAGCGGCGGCCGCTTCGTGCTCGGCGTCGGCTCGCGGCTGGAACGAGGCCGAGTTCCGCGCGTTCGGCATCCCCTTCGACCACCGCGTCGCGCCGCTTCGAGGAGGCTTCGAGATCATCCGCCGGCTGCTCGCCGGCGAGCACGTGACGCTCGACGGCCGCTACTGGCAGGTGGAGGACGCCGTGCTGCTGCCGCCGCCCGCGCGCGCGCGATGCCGCTCATGATCGGCACGAACGGGCCGCGGCAGCTCGCGGACCACGCTGCCCCACGTCGACAGCTGGAACACCTGGTGGGACGGCTACGGCAACACGGCCGAGGGGTTCGCGGAGCTCAACGCGCGAGATCACGCGCCGCGGCGCGAGGCGGCCGGCCGCGACCCGGCGAGATCGAGCGCAGCGCCTGCGTGCTCGTCACGGTCGAGCGGCGCAGACGGCGAGCGGGCGCCGCGGCGCCGACATCGCGCCGCTGCGCCGGCGACGCCGCGCACACTGGCGCGGGCCCTGCACGACCTCGCCGAGGCCGGCGCCGACGAGGCGATCCTCGTGCTCGACCCGATCACCGAGCGCGTCCGTGCGGGCGATCGAGCCCGCGCTGCGGCTGCTCGACGGGCCCGATTCGCGGCGCGTCGCCGGCATGCGCCGAGTATGAAACTTCCCTAGAAAGGGCGATCCGGGCGGCCTGCGCGGAAACTGCCGATCCGATGGGAACAAACCGGTATCCCATCGATCCCGCCGGGGAGGTGAGTCCCATCAACGAGTTTTTCACCACGCTGTCCGCGGACGTGCGTGACGAGGCCGGCCAGACCATGGCCGAGTACGCCGTCGTCCTCGGTGTGATCACGATCGCCGTCGTCGTCACCCTCGGTCTGCTGAGCACCGCGATCAAGAACACGCTGAACAACGTCATCTCCTCGCTGTAGGAACGGCTTCGATACGGGCCTGGACGGGTTTTCCGTCCAGGCCCGTTTCTGTTCCCGGGGTCGCGTTCCGCGACGGGCTAGAGTGGCGGAGGCGGCCGCGGCGCACGGTCGCCGCGGCAACCATTCCCCGGACGAGGAGCCCCGATGAACGACCAGGAACTTTGGCGCGAGCTGGGCCAGCAGCTGCGGGTCGACTCGGTCCGCGCGGCGGCGGCCGCCGGCTCCGGTCATCCGACCTCATCGATGTCCGCGGCCGACCTGATGGCCGTGCTGCTCGCGAAGTACCTGCGCTACGACTTCGACAGCCCCGAGAACCCGATGAACGACCACCTGATCTTCTCGAAGGGCCACGCGTCGCCGCTCGTGTACTCGATCTTCAAGGCGGCGGGCGCGATCACCGACGACGGAGCTGCTCACGCTTCCGCAAGATCGGCGTCGCGCTTCCAGGGCCACCCGACGCCGATCCTGCCCTGGGTCGACGTCGCCACCGGCTCGCTCGGCCAGGGCCTGCCGATCGCCGTCGGCATCGCGCTCGCCGGCAAGCGGCTCGACCGGCTGCCGTACCGGGTCTGGGTCGTCTGCGGCGACAGCGAGATGGCCGAGGGCTCGATGTGGGAGGCGTTCGCGGCCGCATCCCACGAGAGCCTCGACAACCTGATCGCGATCATCGACGTGAACCGGCTCGGCCAGCGCGGCGAGACGATGCTCGGCTGGAACACCGCCGCCTACGCCCGCCGGGCCGAGGCGTTCGGCTGGCGCGCGATCGAGATCGACGGCCACGACGTCGACGAGATCGACGCCGCCTACGAGGCGGCGACCGCCGCGCGACGGCCAGCCGGTCGCGATCATCGCCCGCACGCTGAAGGGCAAGGGCGTCGCCGCGGTCGAGAACAAGAACGGCTGGCACGGCAAGCCGCTGGCGGACCCCGAGGCGGCCATCGCCGAGCTGGGCGGCAGGCGCGACCTGCAGGTGCGCCCGCAGGCGCCGCCGACCGACGGCGCGGCCGCACCGGTTCGAGCCGACGAAGGTCGCGCCGGCGGCGTGGGACGTCGGCGAGAAGGTGGCGACCCGCCGGGCCTACGGCGACGCGCTGGTCGCGGTCGGCGCGGGCGACGGCCGCGTGGTCGCGCTCGACGGCGAGGTCGGCAACTCGACCTTCTCGGAGCTCTTCCTGGACGCCCATCCCGACCGCTACTTCGAGATGTACATCGCCGAGCAGCAGATGGTCGCGGCGGCGGTCGGGCATGCAGGTGCGCGGCTGGCGGCCGTTCGCCTCGACGTTCGCGGCCTTCCTCGCCCGCGCCTACGACTTCATCCGCATGGCCGCGATCAGCCAGGCCAACATCCGCCTGGCGGGCTCGCACGCGGGCGTCTCGATCGGCGAGGACGGCCCGTCGCAGATGGCGCTCGAGGACCTGGCCTCGTTCCGGGCCGTGCACGGCTCGACCGTGCTCTACCCGAGCTGCGCGAACCAGACCGCCAGGCTCGTCGAGCAGATGGCCGACCGCGACGGCATCGTCTACCTGCGCACGACCCGCGAGAGCCTGCCGGTGCTCTACCCGGCCGACGAGCCGTTCCCGATCGGCGGCTCGCGGGTGATCCGCTCGTCCGACTCCGACGACGTCACGATCGTCGGCGCCGGGATCACGCTGCACGAGGCGCTCGCGGCCGCCGAGACGCTGGCCGGCGAGGGCATCGCGGCCCGGGTGATCGACCTCTACTCGGTGAAGCCGATCGACGCCGCGACGCTGGCCGAGGCCGCGAGGCGACCGGCGGCATCGTCGTCGTCGAGGACCACTGGCCCGAGGGCGGGATCGCACGACGCCGTGCTCGAGGCGCTCAACGGCGCCGGCGTGAACGTGCCGGTCACCGGGCTCGCGCCGACCGGGATGCCGACGTCCGGCACGCCGGCCGAGCTGCTCGACCAGGCCGGGCATCGACCGCGCCCACATCGCCGCGGCGGTGCGCTCGCTGGTCGGCGCGAAGCGGTAACGGCCACTCCGGCAACCGGGGCCCGGCCCCGCTTCGGCGGGGCCGGGCCCCATGCGGGTGGTTGAGTATCCTGGCCGCCGGATGAGGACGCTGACCCTGTGGGTGCGCACGGCCTCGACGGCGCGGCTCGTGGCGGTCGGCGCCGCGGTCGCCGTCGTCTTCGTCGCGGCGAACGCGTTCGCCGCGCTCGACACGGGCGGCGCGAAGCCGCCGCCGCCGGCGACGCTCTCCGAGCTGACCCTGCGCGAGCTCGGCGGCACCGGGCCCGAGGGCATCAGCGCGAACTTCCGCTACGCGAACTCGCTCGTGCCGACCACATCGCTCATCCCGCAGGCGAGCGCGGGCGGCAGCTCGCTGCCGCTCGTCACCGGCGCCGACGGCCGGCTGTGGTACTCGGGCGGCCGGCTGCGGCTCGAGTTCCAGACGAGCCAGGGCGACACGCAGCTCGTCGTGCACGGCACCCACGCGCTCATGTACGACGCCTCCGACGGCACCGCGTTCGCGGCCACGCTGCCGTCGATCGCGACGCTCGGCGGCCTGCGCACCGGCCTCGCCGGCGCCACCCAGCTGCTCGGGCGCCTGCGCTCGAGCCTGCGCATCTCGGCGCCGGTGCCGGGCGTCACCGCCGGCCGGCCGTCCTACACCGTCGAGATGGCGCCGGTCGAGAGCTCGGGCCTGCCTCACCAAGGTGACGCTCGCGGTCGACGCCGACACCGGCACGCCGCTGCGCGCTCGACGTCTACGGCCGCGGCCAGGCGAAGCCGCTGGTCGAGTTCGCGCTCTCGAACGTCCACTACGGCCCGGTCGACCCGTCGGTGTTCAAGCTGCGGCTGCCGTTCGGGATGCAGCCGGTGCCCGTGCGCTTCGGCAGCCCGCCGTCGCTCGGGGCGACCGTCGACTGCACGGCGCCCGGCGCAGCTCGGCGGCCTGCCGCTGCAGAGCTGCCGCGAGGCCAGCCGCGCCGACGAGCTGCCCGGCCGCCTGCTGGTCTACGGCCACTCGTTCGGGTCGGTCGTCGTGCTCGAGCAGCCCGGCGGCGGCGACCCCGGCGGCGGCCTGTGGGGCCTCTTGCCGTCGGTGTCGGTGTCGGGCGCCGACGGACGCGAGCTCGTGACGCCGCTCGGCACGGTCATCCGCTTCGCGCGCGGCGGGATCACCTACACGGTGGTCGGCAGCCTGCCGCGACCGGTCGTCGAAGCCGTGGCGCGGGGGCTGTGAGCGCCACGCCCGCGGCCGCGCCGGCCGTCTCGGCGACGGGCCTGCGCAAGACGTACGGCACGCTCGAGGCCGTGGCCGGCGTCGACCTGACCGTGCAGCCGGGCGACGTCTACGGCTACCTCGGCCCGAACGGCGCGGGCAAGACGACGTCGCTGCGGATGATGCTCGGCCTGATCCGGCCGACGTCCGGCGAGGTGCGCCTGTTCGGGCGCGACCCGGTCGTCGATCCCGTCGCCGCCCTCGAGGGCGTGGCCGGGTTCGTCGAGGACCCGGCCTTCTACCCGTACCTGAGCGGGCGCGCGAACCTCGAGCTGCTCGCGGCGCTCGACGGCGGCGTCGGCGGACGGCGTCGACGAGGTGCTGGCGGTGGTCGAGCTGACCGACGCGCGCGCACGACCGCGTGCGCGGCTACTCACACGGCATGCGCCAGCGGCTCGGCCTGGCCGCCGCCCTGCTGCGGCGGCCGCGGCTGCTCGTGCTCGACGAGCCCACCACCGGCCTTGACCCGGCGGGGATGCGCGACATGCGCGCGCTCGTGCGCCGCCTCGCGGACCAGGGGATCACGGTGCTGCTCTCGAGCCACCTGATGGGCGAGGTCGAGGCGCTCTGCAACCGCGTCGCGATCCTGAGCAGCGGCCGCGTGCGCTACGAGGGCGAGCTCGCCGAGCTGCTGGCCGGAAGCGACGGCCGCTACCGGCTCGACGCCACCGACCCGGCGGCGGCGCTCGCCGTATGCGCCGCGGCGGAGGGCGTGCACGACGCGCGCGCCGACGGCGGCACGGTGCTGTTCGCCGCCGAACGCGACGCCGTCGCGGCGCTCACGCTCGCGCTGGCCGCGGCCGGCATCGGCATCCACGCGCTCGTGCCTGCGGGCGGCCTGGAGGAGCTCTTCTTCGACCTCACCGACCCGGGGCAGGCGTGACCCGGCGCGCGCTCGCATGGGAGGTGCGCAAGCTCGCCGCCCAGCGGCGCACCTACGTCGGCCTCGGCGCGGCCGTGCTCGCGCCGGTCGCGATCGCGATCGCGATCGTCGTGCACCCGCCCGCTCCGACCGACTCGGGCATCCCCTTCTTCCTGCGCTTCGCCGTCGAGTCCGGCTTCGCGCTGCCGCTGGTGACCCTGCTGTTCGCGGCGCTCTTCCTGTTCCCGCTCGTGACGGCCCTCGTCGCGGGCGACATCGTCGCGGCCGAGGATCACAACCGCACGCTGAAGACCATCCTCACCCGCTCCACGAGCCGCAGCAGCATCTTCGCGGCCAAGGTCGTCGCCGCGTTCGCCTACGTGATCGCGGCCGTGGTGGCGATGGGCGTCGCCGGCACGATCGCCGGCGGCCTCGCCAGCGGCTTCCACCCGCTGCCGACCTTCTCGACGGTGATCTCGCCGTCGCGCGCGCTCGCGCTCGTCGTCGGCAGCTTCGCCGTCTACGCGATGCCGGTGCTCGCGCTCGCGGCCGTCGGCATCCTGCTCTCGACGACATCGCGCAACAGCGCCGCGGCCGTGGTCGGCACGCTGATGGTGGCCCTGCTCGAGCAGCTGACGCAGATCGTGCCGGTGCTCGACGGCCCGGCCGTCCAGCGGTGGATGCTGACGACCCAGCTCGACGCGTGGGAGACGCTCTTTCGCACCCCGCTTGACTGGGCGCCGATCATCCACGCCGCCTATGTGTCAACGGTCTATGCCCTTGCGTCACTGGTTGTGGCATGGGCACATTTCGTACGCCGCGACATAACCGGTTAACCAGCAGGTCAAATTCGGGAATTCGGCGCAAAAGTTACCCCAATTGGGGGAGGGCACCCCTACCCGATCGAGCGGAGAATGCCGCCCGTGGCAACACCATCACCTGACCTCCGCAGTCGCGCCGGCCTGACCGTCGTGGATGGAAGATCCCCCTCCCTCTCCTCCCACGACGTGCCGGCGGGGCTGCGGATGGTCAGGGCACTTGACCGCGCGGTGCTCGAGGCAGCCCGCCGGTGTGCGCTACGGCCGATGGAGCTGTACGCGCTCCTGTTGCTGCGCTCAGAGGAGCCACTCGAGACGACCCGCCTGGCGGCCCAGCTGGCCGCCAGCCAGAGCCAGGCCAAGCAGATCGCGCTGCGCCTGTGCGCACGCGGGCTCGCCACGCGCCACGGCGCCAACGGCCGCACCGAGCTGACCACGGCCGGGCGCGAGCTGGCCGACGCGGCGGCGAACGATCTCGAGCAGGCGGTGGCGGGACGCATGGCCGCGATCGACCCGGCCCTGCGCGTCCTCGGCACCGCCACGCTGGCCGACCTCACCCTGCCGACCTCGGCGTAGCGTCCCGGCCTAGGGGCGGCCTGGGCCGCCGCCCCGTAGGACCGTGCCCGCACCGCGACCGGGCGACACTAGGCGACAGCCGCGTTTTCGTCCATACTTGCTGCATTCACTGGCGCGGGGGCGTCCCAGGGGCGTCGTCCGCGTTCGACGGGAAGGGGTCCCATGGGTGCATCTGAGGGAGGAGCGGTCGAACACACGACCGCAATGGCGCTCGAGGAGAAGGGGCATCTGCACAAGAGCCTGCGCAGGTTCGACATGCTCTTCTTCACCGTGTGCGCGCTGGTCGGGCTGGACACGCTCGGCCAGGTCTCGAGCTTCGGCGCGCAGACGTTCACCTGGCTCGTCATCCTCGCGGTCCTATTCGTGTTCCCGTACGCGCTCGTGATGGCGGAGCTGGGAGCCGCCTTCACGCAGGAGGGCGGGCCGTACGAGTGGATGAAGCTCAGCTGGGGCCGGATGGCGGCCGGGCTCGGATCGGTGCTGTACTGGGTCACCAACCCGCTCTGGGTCGGCGGCTCGCTGGCGTTCATCGCCACCGACGCGTGGAGCGAGCAACCTGCATCCGATCGGCATCCGGGTTCACGGTTGGCGAACATCGTCTTCAAGGTCGTCTTCATCTGGATCTCGATCGGCGTCGCAATCGCGTCGCTGCGCCACGGCAAGTGGATCCCGAACGTCGGCGCCATCATCCGCATCGGCGTGCTGGCGTTCTTCTCGATCACGGTCCTGATCTACGGCATCGAGCACGGCGTGCACGGCTACGGCGCCGGCGACTTCAATCCCGAGCTCGCTCGTCATCTTCCTCGGCCTCGTGCCGCTCCTGCTCTTCAACTACGTCGGCTTCGAGCTCCAGAACGGCGCCGCCGAGGAGATGCAGAACCCGCAGCGCGACGTCCCGGTGACGGTGCTGCAGAGCGGCGTCGTGACGGTGCTCGCCTACTCGATCCCGGTCTTCGGGATCCTGGCGGTGCTGCCGTCGAAGGCGATCACCGGCATCGGCGGGTTCCTGGATGCCGTGCACACGACGTTCGGCGTCTACGGCGGCGCCCAGAACTTCCTCACCGACGTGATGGTGCTCGGGTTCATCTTCGCCCTGGTCACCTCGGGCGCGGTGTGGATGATGGGCTCCGACCGGATCCTGGCGGTGGCGGCCTACGACGGCGCCTTCCCGGGCTACTTCGGCCGGTTCCACGCCCGTCTCGGCACGCCCGTGCGGGTGAACGTGATGTCGGGCGTCGCCTCGACGATCTTCATGCTCGCCGCGGTGCAGCTCCTGACCGGCTCGGCCAGCGCTGCGAACACGTTCACGGTGGTGCTCTACCTGGCCACCTCCACCACCCTGCTCAGCTACCTGCTGATCTTCCCGGCGGCGATCAAGCTGCGGCTGAGCCACGGGCATGTCCACCGGCCCTACCGGCTGGGCAGCTCCGGGAACGGGCTCATGTGGCTGCTGCACGGCCCTGTGCACCGGCTGGATGGTGCTCGGCTCGTGGGTGGCGATCTTCCCCGGCACGCTCGAGCGGCTGACGGGGCACTCCTACAGCGTGATGGACTCCTACGGCGTGACCCGCGTGCGGTTCGAGGTGTTCACGCTCGGCACGCTGGCGGTCATCCTGGTGTTCGGCCTGATCGGCTACGCGCTTGCGGCCGACGTCCGCGCCAAGGCGGTCGACATCCCGCTCGACACCGGCCTCGAGGCCTCGTCGGGCGACTGAGCGACCTGCCGGAGCTGGAGCCGGGCCTCGATCGTGTGGGAGCGATCGGGGCCCGGCCTCCGTCCCGGGCGAAGGGCCCATGAACCGGCCGAGCATCGGCATCACGAGCTACTGGCGGCACGCGACGATGGACGCGTGGGCGCTCGATGCCGCGTTCATCGCCCAGGGCTACGTCGAGGGGGTGCGCCTCGCGGGCGGCCGTGCCCTCGTCCTGCCGCCGGACCCCCTGTGGGAGCACGAGGCGGGCGACGTGCTCGACCTGCTCGACGGGCTCGTCGTCGCGGGCGGCGAGGACGTGGGCCCGGAGCTCTACGGTGACGAGCGCCATCCCCGCACGGGCCCGAAGCATCACCGCCGCGACGCGGCCGAGCTCGGGCTGGTGGCCGGGGCGATCGACCGCAACCTGCCGGTGCTCGCGATCTGCCGCGGCATCCAGCTCCTGAACGTCGCCTGCGGCGGCACGCTCGTGCAGCATCTGGAGGACGTCGTCGACCAGAGGCCTCACCGGCTCGACGACAGCAACTGGGGCCGGCACGAGATCGTCACCGTCGAGGGCACGCGCACCCGCGCGATCGTCGGCGAGCGCCCACTCGTGCGCTCGCACCACCACCAGGGCATCGGCCGCGTCGGCGCCGGGCTCACCGTCTCGGCCCACGCCCACGACGGCACCGTCGAGGGGCTCGAGATCGCGGGCGCCCGCTTCTGCGTCGGCGTCCTGTGGCACCCCGAGGCCGACGTGCCCGGCTCGGGCCAGGCCCTGTTTCAGGGGCTGGTATCGTCCACGCGATGACGCGGCTCTGGCACCCGTTCGCCGACATGGCGATCGTCAAGGACGCGGAGGTCGTGATCGACCACGGCGAGGGTGCGCTCGTCTGGGATGAGCAGGGCAGGGAGTACATCGACGCGCGCGGCGGCCTGTGGTACTGCGCTGCCGGCCACGGCCGGGGCGAGATCGCCGACGCAGCCGCCAACCAGATGCGACGGCTGGCCGCCTACGACACCTTCGAGCGGCTGGCCAACCGGCCCGCGCTCGACCTGGCCGAGCGTGTCTCCGCGCTCTCGCCGCTGCCCGCCGGTGCGGTGTTCTTCACGAGCGGCGGCTCCGAGGCGGTCGACACGGCCGCGAAGCTCGCCCGACGCTACTGGCACGCGCTCGGGCGCCCCGGAAAGCAGGTGATCGTGCACCGGCGCCACGCCTACCACGGCATGAACGCCTACGGCACGAGCCTGGCCGGCATCCCCTCGAACCGGGAGGGCTTCGGGACGCTCATCGCCGACGTCGCCTCGGTGTCGCACGAGGATCCGGCCGACCTCGCCGCCCTGCTCGAGGAGCGCGGCCACGAGGTCGCCGCCGTGATCGGCGAGCCCGTGATCGGGGCGGGCGGCATCCTGCACCCGCCCGAGGGCTACTGGGCGGCGGTGCAGGAGCTGTGCCGGCGCCACGACGTGCTCCTGATCGCCGACGAGGTCATCACCGGCTTCGGGCGGCTCGGGCGCTGGTTCGGCAGCGAGCGGCTCGGGATCGCGCCCGACCTGATCACCTGCGCCAAGGCCATCACCTCCGGCTACCTGCCGCTGGGCGCCGTGATCGCGAGCGAGCGCGTGCAGGAGCCGTTCTACACCGAGCCGGGCACGATGTTCCGGCACGGCTTCACGTATTCGGGCCATCCGACCGCCTGCGCCGCCGGCCTGGCGAACCTCGATCTGATGGCACGCGAGGGCCTGGTCGAGCGCGTCGCCGACCTGGAGCCGGTGCTCGCCGCCGCGGTCGCGCCGCTGCGCTCGGCGCCGCTCGTGAGCGAGGTGCGGGCCGGACTCGGCCTGCTGGCCGCCATCGAGTTCGACGCCGGCGCCCGCGCCGCCGACCCGGGCCTCGTCGACCGCACCGTCCACGCCTGCCGCGACCACGGCGTGATCACGCGCGGACTGGCCGGGCGCGCGCTCCAGATCTCGCCGCCCTACGTGATCACCGCCGACCAGCTGCAGGCGATGGCCGCCGGCATGGCCGCGGCGATCGAGACGGTCGCCGCAGCGTCACCGGCCGCCGCCGCGGTCTAGATGGTCGGCGCGGCGCTGCGACGGTTCGCAGGCGCAGCCCCACCACCGGACGCCCACCAGCCACAGACAGACGTCCAGGCGCGCCGGAGTTATCGATCAACCATCTCGCTCAGCAGGCCTGGGGCGAGCGCGACACGTCGAGCACGCGCGCGATCCACGCCAGCCGCTCGGCAGACGGAATTCCCGCCCGCAGCTGCCGCTCGGTCTCGATGACCGCGCGCGGGTCCGGGTCGGGAGCCTCGAGGCCCGCGGCGATCCGCGCGGCCTGATCGGCGTCCTGCGCGAGCAGCCGGGCGACCGGAGGCGCCAGCCGGGCGCGGGCCATCCCGAGGCGCATGTTCCGGCGCACCGCGTCGGCGAGCATCGCCCGGTGGCTCGGCGAGCGCACCTGGTCGAGCAGCGTCGCCGCCACCCCTTCCACGGGCGCGTCGGGGTCGATGACGTGCCGGGCGATGGCACGCTCGGCGTCCATGCGGCCGCGTTCGGTGTGCACCGCCACGCGCTCCCTGAAGATGTCCATCCAGCATTGGGCATGTTGCAACATCGCGATACCTCCTCTCGCGTCCCGAGTCGACGACGCGCTTCCGCCTCTTTACCTCTACTACCCTGGACGCTCGAAACGGCCAGAATATTCCGTCCGGCGGCATACTCCCTCCACGCACACGAGGAGGACACATGCCGACGAGCGCGCATGAGCCGGTCACCCGGCTCGGACTGCAGATCAACAGCTTTACCTACCCCGGCGTCGCCGACGCGGATCTCTTCGACCGCATCGCCCAGATCGCGGGCACGGCCGAGCGGTCGGGGTTCGACTCGGTCTGGGTGATGGATCACCTGTACCAGATCAAGGTGGTCGGCGACCGCACCGAGCCGATGCTCGAGGCGTACTCGCTGCTCACCGCCATCGCGGCCCGCACGGCGCGCGTCCAGCTCGGCACGATGGTCACGGGCGTCACCTACCGCAACCCGGCGCTCCTGGCCAAGATGGTGACGACCCTCGACGTGATCTCGTCCGGAAGGGCGATCCTCGGCATCGGGGCCGCTTGGAACGACGACGAGCATCACGGCTACGGGTTCGAGTTCCCGCCGCTGCGTGAGCGCTTCGACCGGCTCGAGGACGCCGTCCAGATCTGCCGGGCGATGTTCACGCAGGAGGCGCCGACCTATGCCGGCACCCACCACAGCGTGAACGCCGTGCTGAACTTCCCCCGTCCGGTGCGGCCGGGCGGGCCGCCGATCCTGATCGGCGGAAGCGGCGAGCGGCGCACGATCCCCATGGTCGCCCGCCACGCCGACGCGTGCAACTTCTTCGGCGACGTCGAGACGATCCGGCACAAGGTGGCAGTGCTCGAGGACGCCTGCGAGCGGATCGGGCGTGATCCGGCCGAGATCACGAAGACCCGGCTCGGGCCGCTGAACATCGCGCCGACCCAGGCCGAGGCGGAACGGAACGCCAGGCGTGTGGCCGAGGTGCGCAAGCTCGACCCCGACCGCATCCGCGGCTCGTTCATCACCGGCGACCCCGACTCGGTGCTCGAGCAGGTGGACGCCTTCCTCGAAGCCGGCCTCGACGGCATGCTGATCAGCCTGCCCGACGCGCACGACCTCGAGCCGATCGAGCTCGCCGGCCGCACGCTGGCGGCCCGGCTGGGGTCGGCCACGCCCGCCTGATCCCTCCCCGGTGACGCCTCAGGCGTGTCGGTGCAGGTGGTCGTGCAGGAACGAGTCGATGTGCAGCGCGTGCTCGGCGCGGTTCAGACCGGCATGGATGCGGGCGGGGACGTGGAACGCGACCACGGGCACGATGAGCGTCAGGATCAGCGGCACCGCCGCCGACCACCACACCGCCGAATTGAACGTGCGCTCACCGGCAACCACCGCGAGCCAGACCGGCCAGGACATGAACGCCACCACCGAGAGCAGGCCCACGCGGATGGCAAAGCCGGGATCGTCGTGTCGCTCTTGCATCTGCTGCTCCTCTCGTCGTCGCTTGGGTGAGCTCGATCAGCCGCCTGCCGCCGAGAGCACGTCGCGGGCGGCGTCCGCGCCGCGCGGATCGAGCCGCAGGACGGCCTCGGCGGCGGCGTACAGGTCGCGGATCGACACGATGCCGACGGCGTGGCCGCCTTCGCCGACGGGCAGGTGGCGCACGCCGAGGCGCCGCATCGTGTCGGCAGCCCAGAGGACGTCGGCATCCGGCGGCGCCATCGTCACGCTGCGGGTCATCGCGTCGGCGACGGAACGCCCGCGCACGTCGTCGCCCTCGGCCACCAGGTGGAGCAGGTCGCGCTCGGTGAAGATGCCGGCCAGGCGGCCGTCCTCGGTGATGAGGCAGGCGCCGACGCCGCGCTGCGTGAGCAGCTGTGCCACCTCGAGCACGCTGGCCTCGGGCGGGCTCGTCACCAGGCTGGTCTGCATGATCTCGGCAACGTTCATCGTGCCTCCTGCTACAAGCTTGGAGACGCAAGTGTAGCACCGGCCCTCCCGCACTCCCGGGCGCGCGGGCCGTCGTCAGCGCGATTACGCCGCCCAGCGGTCGAAGGCGTTCGTGAACGCCGAGAGCAGGGCGGCGTGGAGATCCTCGGCCGGCGCGCCGCGCAGCCGCCGCGCCCAGCCGCGCCGTTCGCGGGCGCGCTCGGCCAGGCGGTCGTCGCCCAGCCCGTCCGCCTCGGCCATGCCGGCCTGGGCGCGCGCCTCGATCGCGCTTCGCACCCGCGCAGCCTCGGCCGCGTGGCGCTCGAGCCGGCGCAGGTCGACGAGGCACTGCGGGCACGGCCGCAGCACGGGATGGTCGACGGCGGGGCCGGCGCAGATCCCGCACACCGGGCAGGCGAACGCCGCCAGCCGCACCCGGTCGGCCGGCACCTCGGCGCCGTCGTCGAGGACGACCCATGCCGGGGCATACCGGCTGCCGACGATCGTACCTGCGACGGCGCGGGCGTCGCCGTCGTAGGGCCACACGCGCACGAGGTCGCCGGCGCGCAGGCCGGTGCGGCTGCAGACGGGCGCGGGCGCAGCGGGCGTCGCCGCGGATCGCGGCCGCGGCGCCGGCCGGGCGCCGTTCGCCGCCGTGGCGGCCGAGCCGTGCGGCCAGCCGCGGCCGGAGCCGATCCACTCCGACACGACCGCGCGTGCGTCGTTCAGCGCCCGGGTGAGGGTGTGCGCGGCCTCCTCGCGGGCGGCCGAGCCGACGTGACGGTCCGGGTGCGCCTGCGAGATGCGCGCCCGGTATGCGGCCGTCAGCTCGTCGGCAGTGACGGGCGCCGACAGGCCGAGCAGCCAGAGCGCGCGCCTGCAGTCGTTGTCGTTGGCGGGGCGGCGGGGCATCCCGGGCAGCGTACCGGCGCCACGGCCTGCGAGAATCCCGGGCATGAGCGGTGAGCAGCCCCCTCCGCGGGCCTGGCTGACGCGGATCCCGTGGCCCTCGGCCGTCGGGCACCGCGAGTGGTACCGGTCGCGGCCGGCGGCCGGGCTGATCGCCGCCGCGAGCGTGGCGGCCTCGACCGGCGTCGTCGGCGCTGCTGACGCCCGACCGTCCCCGCCCGCTCGGCGGGGGTCTTCTACATGGTCGCGGTGCTCGCAATGTCGTCGATCTACGGCCTGTGGCTCGGGCTCGCGACGAGCCTCGCCTCCGCCCTGGCGTACAACTTCTTCTTCTTCCGCCCGCTGCACACGCTGACGGTCAACTCCTCGGGCGACTGGCTGACGCTGGCGGCGTTCGTCGTGACGGCGCTCGTCACGAGCCACCTGGCCTCGCGCGAGCGCGTCGAGGCCGAGCAGGCCACCCGGCGCGCGGCCGAGGCGGAGCTCGGCGAGCGCCTGGCGACGCTGATCGCCAACGGCTCGCAGCTTCAGGCGGCGCTGCCGCTGCTCGGCCGGCAGGCGGCGCGCGCGCTCGGCGCCCGCGACGGCGGCATCCATCTCGGCGCGCCGGCGCCGTCGGCCAAGGCCGACAGCATCGTGCCGATCGAGCTCGACGGGCGCAGGCTCGGCGAGCTGCGCCTGATCGACGCTCCGCAGGGCTCCGCGGACTCGGCCGACGCGGCCCGGGTCGGGCGCGTGCTGGCCGGGCTGATCGCGCTCGGACAGGAGCGGGAGCAGCGGCTCGTGAACGAGGTCGAGGCCGAGGCGCTGCGGCGTTCCAACGAGCTCACGACCGCGCTGCTGCGGACGGTCTCGCACGACTTCCGCTCCCCGCTGACCGCGATCTCGACCGCCGCGGAGGGGCTGCGGTTCGCCGATCTCGACAGCGAGGAGCGCGAGCTCCTGGACACGATCGCCGAGCAGAGCGGCCGCCTCGGCCGCCTCGTCACGAACCTGCTCGACCTGTCGCGGCTCGAGGCCGGCGCGGCCGCCCCTGCGGCCGAATGGGTCGACGTACGCGACCTGGTCGACGCGGCCGTCGCCGACGTCTGCACGCGGTCGCCGATCCCGATCGACGTCGATCACGGCGGCGAGCTGCCGCTCGTCCGGGTGGACGCCGCCCAGCTGCAGCGGGTGCTGGTGAACCTGGTCGAGAACGCCGCCAAGTTCTCGCCGCAGGACGAGCACGTGCGCGTCTCCGCGGCGGCCCGGGGCGGGCGCGTGGTCGTGTCGGTGTCCGATCGCGGCCCGGGTGTGCCCGAGTCCGATCGGGCGCACATCTTCCGGCCGTTCTACCGCGGCCGCACGGGCCATGAGCCCGGGTCGGGCCTCGGGCTCGCGATCGCCCAGGGGCTTGCGGTCGCCAACGGCGCCACGGTCGCGCTCGAGCCGGCAAACGGCGCCGGCGCGACGCTCACGGTGTCGATCCCGGCATCCCCCACCCCCGACGGGCGGCAGCGGTGAGCGGCGAGCAGCGCATCCTCGTCGTCGACGACGAGCGGCCGATCCGGCGTGCGCTCGAGGTGACGCTGTCGAAGGCCGGCTACCACGTCCAGACGGCGACCAACGGCGACGAGGCGCTCACGGCCGCCGCGCTCGAGCCGCCCGACCTCGTGATCCTCGACCTCATGCTGCCCGACGCCGACGGCGCCGACGTGTGCCGCCAGCTCGCGCGACTGGCTGGCGGCACCGATCCTTCTGATCTCGGCCGTCGGCGACGAGTCGGACAAGATCCGCGCGCTCGACGCGGGCGCCGACGACTACGTCACCAAGCCGTTCTCGCCAGGCGAGCTGCTCGCCCGCTGCCGCGCGCTCCTGCGCCGCGCGGCGGGCCAGCGCGGGGGCGAGGCTGTGATCGACGTCGGCGAGCTGCGCATCGACCTGCCCCGCCGGATCGTGTCGGTGGCAGGCGAGGAGGTGCGGCTGACGCCGACCGAGTTCGACCTCCTGAAGGCGCTTGCGATCGCCGGCGGGCGGCCGCTCACCCACCAGATGCTGCTGCGCACCGTCTGGGGCCCCGGCTACGCCGACGAGATGCACCTGCTGCGCGTGAACATGGGCCGGCTGCGCGACAAGCTGCAGGCCGAGGGCGTCGACCGCAGCGCGATCGAGACGCTGACCGGAGTCGGCTACCGCCTGCGCACGTAGGGCGCGCCCGTGACGCGGCTGTGACCCCATCGAGACGCGACTGGGAGGCTCGGGGCCGCAACTGTGAGGCCGCCGTGACGCGCTGCGACCGAAAATATGACGTAAGAGCAGCGAATGACACGGCTTCCGCCCCCCACCCGCTATCTGATCTGCGCCACATCGCCCCGGATCGCGCCTGAGCTGCTCGAGACGGCGATCGCCGAGGTCGCCACGGGCAACTGCTACGTCCACGTCGTGCTGCCCGCCGTCCTGCCGGTCACGATGCCGCTCTCGGCGTACCCGCCGCGGCTCGCCGAGCGGCTCGAAGCGTTGCGCGTGACCGCCGAACGGGCGGTGCGCGCGCCGATGCGCCGCGGCCGGATCGAGATCACGCAGTGCCGCAGCGTGCAGTCGGCGATCGGCCAGGCGATCGAGCAGGGCATGCCGGACGAGATCGTTCTCGTCGGCGCGGCCTCGTGGCGGCTGCGCCGGGCGCTGCGCCACGTGGCGCCGTTCCGGGTCGTGAACGGCCGCCCGGCCGCGCCGGCGGCCGCCGCACCGGCACGGGCGCCGGTCTCGCTGCCGGCCTACGCGCCCCGCCGCCAGAAGCTCGGCGCGCCCCCCGCGGCCTGAGGGCCGCTGCGCTAGCTTGCACCCGTGCGCAGCGACGCGGCAACGGTGGCGGAGTACATCGCCGAGGCGCCGCCCGCGCGCCGCGACGCGCTCACACTGCTGCGGCGGCTCTGTCGCGACGAGCTGTCCGGGTTCCAGGAGGCGATGCGCTACGGCATGCCCTCCTACCTGCGTGACGATGCCGTCGAGGTCGCCTTCGCCGAGCCAGAAGGCGTACATCTCCCTCTACATCCTCCGCCAGGCGGCGCTCGACGCGAGCGCCGATCGCCTGGCCGGGCTCTCGATGGGCAAGGGCTGTATCCGCTTTCGCCGCCCCGAGGAGATCGATCCGAGCACCGTGCGTGCGCTGCTCTCCGCGACGGCGACGGACCCCGGCGTGATCTGCTGACGGACTCGGTCGGCGTCGCTTACCGCAAGAGCGCCGCCGCCAGCGTGTCGGCCAGCCAGTCGCGGTAGCGCTCGCGCGACCACCCGCGCCGCCGCACGAGCAGCTGATGCAGCTCCGGGCTCGCAAGCGCCCAGGCCGTCTCGGCTGCCGGTCCCGCCTCGACCCGCAGCGCGCCGTTCTGACCGAGCGCCGCGATGAACACGCCCATGCCGTCGAGCCGGGCGCGGTCGACGTTTGCGAGCAGCTCGGCGAGCTCCGGCTCGCGCCGAGGCGGCGAGCGCCTGCAGCACCGGCCCCACCCGCTCCAGCCGCTCGACGACGTCGGCCGCGAACAGACGCACCTGCTCGTGCTGGTCGGTCGCGGCGGCAACGGCTGCAGCACCGGCCTGCCGGGCCGCCGGGGCGGCGTTCTCGCCTCTGACCGACGCCTGCACGAGCGCGCCGACGAGCGCGCGCTTGCTTCCGAACGCCGCGTAGACGGTCTCGACCGCCACGCCCGCCTCGCGGGCGACGGCGGCGATCGTCGTGCCGGCGTAGCCATGCGCGGCCAGCAGCCGGCCGGCGGCGGCGAGCATGCGCCGGCGCGTCTCCTGCGCCTGCTCCCGGCGGCGGGGCGAGCGGTAGGCGCGCCTGGGTGTGCGGTCGTCGTCCCTCATTCTGATACAGTAATACTGTATTCAATATTGGCGAGCATGAGGAGAGTGTGCCATGACCGATCCCGAACGTGTCTTTCGCAAGCTGATCGACCAGGGCTTCAACGCGGGCGACCTGACCGTCGCCGACGAGCTGACGGCGGACGACTTCGTCGAGCACCAGGACTTCGGCCCCGGCCACGCCGCGGGCGCCGAGGGCGTCCGGGCGGTGATCGCGTCGCTGCGGCGGGCGTTCCCGGACTTCCGGCTCGAGATCCAGGATCTGACGGTCGTCGGCGACACGGCCTGGGCGCGGCTCGTGGCCACCGGCACGCACGCCGGCCCGTTCATGGGCCACGCGCCGACCGGACGCACGATCCGCGTCGACGTGTTCGACGTCGTCCGCGTGCGCGACGGCCGGATGGTCGCGCACTGGGGCGTGCCCGACCGGCTGGCCGCGCTGATGCAGCTCGGGATCGTCGCGCCCCCGGCGGCCCGCGCCGCCTGAGCTCAGCGCTGGTGGGAGCGCGCGCTCTTTTCGCGGTACATGGCCCGGTCGGCCGTGCGGAGGAGATGCTCGGCACCTCTGCCCGGCCCGGCCGTGGCCGCCACGCCCACCGACACGCCCACCTGGGCACGGCCGCCGTCGACGACGACCGGCTGGCGCACGACCCGGCCGATCCGGTCGGCGACGTGGGCGCACGTCCCGCGCAGGTGGCGGGCGGTCTCCCCCGGCTCGCCGGTGATCACGATCACGAACTCGTCCCCGGCCGGGCGGCACACCAGGTCCTGCGCCCGGCAGATGCCGCGCAGGCGGCCCGAGACCGCGCGCAGCACCTCGTCGCCGGCGGCGTGGCCGAGGCGGTCGTTCACGCGCTTGAAGCCGTCCAGGTCGCACACGATCACGGCCACCGGCCGATCCGGATCGGCGATGGCCTGGGCGAGCCGCTCGTCCATGAGCGTGCGGTTCGCGAGCCCGGTCAGGGGATCGTGGGTGGCGCGGTGGGCGAGCGCGCGCTGTGCGGCCATCTTCTCGGTGATGTCCTCGCCGAGCGAGGTCGTCCCGACCGGCCGTCCGGACGGGTTGGTCACGAGCGTGTGCGACCAGCGGATCGTGCGCCGCTCGCCGTCGCGGGTGCGGATCTGGCCCTCGTGATGGCGCTCGATGCGGCCGGTGGCGATGCCCTCGCCGTGCAGGGCGCGCGCCTCGCCGTTGTCCGGCGGCACGCAGATCTCGAACCAGTCGCGGCCCGAGCAGCTCCTCGGCCGGCCAGCCGACGAGCCGGCACAGCTCGGGGTTGCAGTAGGTGATCGTGCCGTTCGCGTCCATGTTGAGCGCGGCCAGGTCGACGTTCTCGAGCACGTCGCGGAAGAGCCGGGCCGACTCGGCCAGCTCCTGCTCGGCGCGGACGCGGGCGGTCGCGTCGCGGATGTGGGCGACGTAGCGGATGATGTGGCCGTGCTCGTCGCGGCGGGCCGTCGTCGACTCGGCCACGTGGACGACGCTTCCGTCCGCGGCCAGGTAGCGCTTCTCGGCCTGCACCGACCGCGCCCCGCGTCTCGAGCGTGGCGAGCATCTCCATGCCGATCGCGAGGTCGTCGGGGTGCGTGAGATCGTTGAAGTGGCGTCCGAGCAGCTCGGTGCGCGGGCGGCCGAGGATGGCGCACCAGGCCGGGTTGACCTCCTGCCAGCGGCCCTCGCGGTCGAGCATGACGATCCCGAGCGGCGACTCGTGGAACGCTGCGGCGAGGTCGAAGCCGAGCAGCTCCAGACGCGCGCCGCCCGCCACGGGGAGCGGGGTCACGGTCGCCGGAGCCGCCGGCGCGCAGGGCGCGGAGGGCTCGGCGGGGACGATCTGGTCGCGGTGCGCCGCCATCGTGCCGCTGCCATCGGCATGTGCGGGCGCGTTCAGCCTCCCCCCGATGGCGTATTTCCCAAGCGCACACGGGCCCGGCGCGCCCGAGCAGGGCCGCGCCTGATACGCTTCCGTCCGTTGTAGGACGTTCGACGGTTGCGCGCTTCGCCTTCCTGACTCGTTCGTGAGTGTGGAAGGGAGGTGTTTCATGGCAACCGGAACTGTGAAGTGGTTCAACGACCAGAAGGGCTACGGGTTCATCCAGCCTGACGACGGCGGGAAGGACCTGTTCGTCCATCACAGCGAGATCTCTGGCAGCGGCTACAAGAGCCTGCCGGAGGGTGCGAAGGTCACATTTGAGGCTCGCCAGGGTCAGAAGGGACCCGAGGCGACCGGCGTTACCCAGGCGGGCTGAGAGGAGCCATATGAGCGTCAAGGAAGAGAAGGTCGAGGTGGAGGGCGAGGTCACCGAGTCGCTCCGCAACGGCCTCTTCCGGATCGAGCTCGACAACGGCCATCAGACCACCGGTTACATCGCGGGCAGGATGCGGCGCTACCGGATCCGCATCCTGCCCGGCGACCGGGTCAAGGTCGAGCTGTCGGCCTACGATCTGAACCGCGGGCGCATCGTCTACCGCTACCGCTGATCCCGAGCCGGACGCCGAGTCCGGCTCGCCGATCGCGGCCGTCCCGTTCTGCCCCTGCCGATGTTAGGATGACTGCGGGCAACGTCGAAGGGAACACGGCCGATGCCATTCCGGCGCTGGTTTGCGATCGTGGTCATGAACGGCGAGGAGCATCGCTTCGGCCCCTACGCGACCCGCCGGGCGGCGGCGCGTAAGGCCGAGTCGCACTCGGCGTCGGCGACGAGCACGACGCTCTTCTACGACCACCAGCCGCCCCGGCCCCAGCCGCGCCGATAGCGCGACCGCAGGCCGGTCGGTACGGTACCGATCTGCACCCGCCGCTCCCCGGGCTCGACGCCGGGCAGAGGGTACCCCCGACCGAAGGAGGACCGCCTGTGGACAACGACCGTGCACGCGAGCTGCTCGCCGCCGAGCGAGCGCAGATCGAGGAGGCCCTGCGGGAGGCTGCGCTCGAGCCCAATGACGAGCTGTCGACGACCGAGATGGCCGACGACGCGACGGACACGTACCAGAACGAGTTCGACCAGGGCCGGATCGACGACCTGCGCGACCGGCTGGCCGCCGTCGACCGCGCCGAGGAGCGCCTGCGCCAGGGCACCTACGGTCGCTCGGTCGAGAGCGGCAAGCCCATCCCCGACGAGCGGCTCGAGGTCAGCCCGACCGCCGAGCGCACGGTCGAGGAAGAGGCCCACCGCCGCCGCGGCGGGTGACTGGGGCCTGATCCTCGACGGCGGCGCGGTGGTCATCCTGCGCCGCTCTCCACCGGGACGAGCGCCCTCGCGTCGCCTCCGCCAGACCGCGGAGGACGTCGGTGAACCCGCCGGGGAGCGGCCCCGCGGCGCCGTGGAGCAGCGACGCCATGCCGCGCAGGACGATCTCGCTCGCGCCGTCGTCCGTCGCGATCACGGCGAGCCGCAGCGGGATGTCCGCCGCCGCCGAGAGGTCGCGGGCCAGGATCCTCGCTCCGGCCGCGCGGCTGCCGAAGACGAGCGTCCACGCCGGGTACGCCCCTCGCCGGCCGCCGCCATGTCGTGGCCGTGGTCGACCACGGCGTACTCGATGCCATCGGCCGCACCGCGCGAGGGCTCGACAACCTGTCCGCCTGCACGGGGATCGCGACGCGCTCGTACCGCCATGCGGCGACGATGCCACCGCGGCCTACACTGCCCGCCTAGGCACGACCGAGGAGGGGACGATGGACGACGCTCAGGTTCTGGGCCGGATCGATGCGCTTGTGGCCGAGGAGCAGGCGCTGTACGAGCGCGAGGGCCACGGCCGGCTCGAGCCCGGCGACCACGAGCGGCTGGCCGAGATCAAGGTCTCGCTCGACCGCTGCTGGGATCTGCTGCGCCAGCGCCGGGCGCACCGCGAGTTCGGCCTCGACCCCGACGACGCGCGCGGCGCGCAGCGCCGAGACCGTCGAGCACTACGAGCAGTAGCTACGGGCGCGCGTCGGCGCGGGCGGCGGCCTCGCGGGCGAACGCGAGCGGGCTCGTCGCCGTCAGGTCGATGGCGGGCTCGACTGTCGAGTAGGACTGCACGTTGTCGCGGAAGACCGCCGCCGAGTTGAACCGGGCGAAGCGGTCGGTGCCCGTGCCCGGGCACAGCCGCATCGGCGGCACGACGCCGGTCGTGGCCGCGCTGTTCGGGCCCTCCACCACCGCCCCGGCGAGGATCGGCGCCGAGCCGTCGAGCGAGCCGACCAGGTTCGCGACCTGGTGCTGCATGCAGTGCGGGAAGGTGCGTGCCGTCGCCGACGGCGAGCGCGACGCCCCAGGCGTTCGCGCCGAGCACGTTGCCGAGCCAGCGCGCGCCCGCGGCCGCGTAGCGGCGGCCGTGGGTCAGCTGGTCGTACTCGCCCGCCATGACGGCGAGGCCGAACCCGTGCGACGTCGTGTCGTAGGCCGCCCACGGGAACCCGAAGCCGAACGGGTCGGTGCTCGCCCTGCGCCTCGGCGCGGTCGAGCTGGCGGCGCAGGTCGCGCAGGCAGCGCTGCCGGCGTCACCTGCAGCCCGCGCGGGTCGCGCGCGGCGCGGATGGCGCGGACGAGGTCGTAGTGGGCAAGGCCGCTCGTGTCGTACAGGTTCAGCGTGTCCGCGGCGTCGTTCGGCCCCGTGATGTAGGCGTGCGCCCAGTGCGCGGCCAGGCGCAGGTAGAAGCGCGAGCGCCGGTGCGGGAGGCCGCCCGGCAGCGCCTCGGTGCGCCGTGGCGAGGGCGAGCTCGGTCGCGCCGAGCTCGAGGTCGTCGCGCCACTCGGTCTCGGGATAGAAGTCGAACGGGATCACCGTCAGCAGCCGCCCGGGCGACGTGTCGGCGAGGGCGAAGATGTGCTCGCCCGCGCGCAGGCAGCGGTCGGCGAGGGCCGGGTGGGTGCGGCGGTAGACCTGGTAGCAGAGGCCGAACGCGGCCGCGTCGCGGCCGGCCAGGTTCGGGCTCACGGGCGATCCGGGCGGGCCGGCGCGGAAGACCGGGCGGTGGCGGATGTAGCGGGCGGCGCGGCTCGTGCCGCCGTAGCGGTCGTCGGCCTGCGGCAGCCGCCAGATGTCGTGGTCGCCGAGCGTGCGGTCGTTGCCCTCGCCGATGCCCACCTGGTAGTAGAGCGTGCGGGTGCGGTCGTCCCACATGCGCAGGAGCCAGCGCACGCCGAACGCCGCCTCGGCCGCGAACGTGTGGCCGTGCACGCGCACGTGCGTCTGGCGCGGGAAGTCGCGCACCGCCGAGAGCAGCACGGCGTCGGTGTAGCTCGTCGTCTCGACGAACTTCAGGTAGTCGCCCGCGTCCCACCAGCCGCCGGCCGCGTCGATCCGCACCCCGAGCGGCTGCAGGTCGCCGGCGAAGTTGCCGTCGCCGTCCACCTTCGGCGTCAGGTAGGTCATCGCGTGCGCGTCGTTCAGATGGCCGGGCGCCGTGCGCAGCGGGCTCGCGGATGAAGTCCGGGCCGTCGCGCTCGTCCTGGTAGAACGCGAGCGCGTTTCGGATCGGCCCGGCCGCGAGCGCGGCGCCGCTCGCAACCCGAAACGGCGGCGAGGCGGCAGCCGCCGGCCCGGAGACGGCGATCGGTGTAGGTGCCCGCCGCGTGCAGGCGGGAGAAGTCGATCGCGTAGACGTGCGGGAAGCGCGCGCTCCAGCGTCCCAGGTCGGGGCCGACGCGGCCCGACGAGCCGTCGCGGCCGCCCGCGCCGGTGACCGTGAACGCCGCCCCCGGCTCGGCGATGCTCGCGAGCAGGTAGGCGCGCTTGGGCGCCGTCGGTCGGATAGCCCGCCTGGTCGACGCGGACGAAGGCGGCTGCCGGGCGCCGTGGCGGCCGCGCCCTGGCCCGACGCCGCGAGCGCGCACGCACACGACGATCGCGATCGACGCGAACCGGGCCACGTGCCGGGCTGGGCTGCGTGTGCGCACCACCTGTCGTCAACTCTACGCCGCCGGAGCGGCGCTGTCAGTTCGGCAGGCGCTCGGCCGCGCGCTCCTCGGCGTCCATCTCCTCGACCCAGCGCGGGAAGTGATGCGCCGCCCACTCGCGGTTGACGCTCCCGAGCGTCATCCCGCGCAGCGCGTGGCGGGTCGACGGGTTGATGACCGCCATGAAGATGTGGCCGGCGATGAGCGCCGTCGTCAGGAAGGCGAACGGGCCGTGCAGGTGGCCGAAGGCGGAGCGGCCGACCACCAGCAGGTAGATGCCGGTCGAGTAGAGCCCGAGCAGCCCGAGCAGGGCGAGGCGCGCGTTCATCTTCTGGCCGCCGTTGAACCGGCCCACCGGAGGCGCGGGGCGCCGGGTCAGGATGCGGTCGGGCGCGAGCCACGCGCGGTCGGCCGCGTCCAGCCGGCGCAGCTCGCGCGCCGTCCTGCTCAGGGCGCGCCCGTTGCCGAACACGAGCAGGCCGGCTCAGCCCGGCGACGAGCACGACGGCCGCGCCGACGTGGACGTCGAGCGCCGTCGTCGTCCACGACCAGTCGTGGGGCACCTGGCCGCCCGAGAGCAGCATCACGCCGAACGCCGCCGCGATCAGCCAGTGCGCGGCGCGCTCCGTCTTCGTGAAGCGGCGCAGGCGTGCCATACCCTCATCATCGGCACGAAACCTGTGGATTTCCGGAGAACCTTGCAGGCAGATTGGAACCCGCGCCCGCGCGACGCCTACGCGAGCCCCTCGCCGACGAGCAGGAAGCCGACGAGATCGGCGAGATCCTCGTCCCCGCCGGCCCGCTGCCGCCGCGCCTGCGCCGTGCTCGGCGACGAGCGTCGCCGCCTCGCGCAGCTCCCCCAGGCGGGCGGCGTAGGCGGCCGCGTCGGCGACCTCGTCGGCGTGCCCCTCGACCGCGAGGGACACCGGGAACGGCGCGAGGGCCGCGAGCAGCGCGCGCACGCCGGCCACGGTGAGGAGCGGCACGGGCGCGTGCAGGCGCTGGTAGAGGCAGTCGCCCAGGAAGAGCACGTCGTCGCCCGGCACGTGGACGACGCTCGAGTCGGCCGCGTGGTCGCCGCCGACGTGATGCAGCAGCGCCTGGACGCCGCCGAGGTCCACGATCCGGTACTCGGCGAACGTCTCGGTGGGCACGACGATCTCGAGGTCCGAGCGGTCGGGCAGCTCGAGCTGGATCATCTCGGCGCAGAACGGGATCTCGAGCCCGGCGCGCACGCGCGCGTCGAGGGCCGCGTCCGACCAGTCGTAGCCGGCCTGCACGGCGAGCGCGGCGGCCGTCTCGCGGTGGGCGATCACGGGCGCGGCGACGGCGGCCGAGCCGAAGCTGTGATCCCAGTGCGAGTGCGTCAGGGCGATCGCGACGACCGGCGGCCGGCCGCGCGCGTCGAGCTCGCGCAGCGAACGCGCCCAGGTGTGCGACCGACGCGCCGCCCTCGACGAGCAGCGTGCCGCGCTCGCCGTGCACGGCCCCGAGCGCCGGCCGGTCGGTGCGCTCGTCCGGGCTGAACCGGTCGACGTGGGCGGAGATCTCCTCGAAGGCGCAGTCGGGCACGGCGCCGATGCTACCGATGCCGTGCAACCGTGAGAGGATCGCGGCGCTCCTGAACCACCTCTCACCACTGGAGAACGCCCGTGACTGACCTGCTCGAAGGCACGCCGGCCGTCGACGTCCACTGCCACGGCTGGCGCAGCGACGAGGTCGCCGCCGCACCCGCAGCGCGGCTTCCTCGACCGCATCACCATGCTCGGCATGTGCCTCATGAGCTCCGGGCTCGAGGACGAGCGCCACCGCGAGATCCTCGAGCTCACGACCGACACCGCGCCGATCGCCGTGGCGATGGCCGACCGGCTGGCCGCCGTGCTCGGCTGCGCGCCGACCCGGGACGGGCTCGCCGAGGCCCGCGCCGAGGCGCTGCGCGACCACCGCGCCTACCTGCGCCGCCTGTGGGCCGACGCCGGCGTCACCGACCTGATCATGGACGACGGCTACCCGCTGCCGCGAATCGACGGCCGCGCGCTCGGGGACGAGGTCGGCCTGCCGGTGCACCGGGTCTGCCGGATCGAGCCGGTCATCACCGACGTGCGCGACGCGGCGGGCTCCTACTCCGAGCTCGAGGATGCGTTCACCGCCGGGCTCGAGTCGGCTGCGGGTGCCGGATCGATCGCGTTCAAGTCGGTGATCGCCTACCGCACCGGCCTCGACGTCGCCGAGTGGAGCGCGTCCGAGCGCGAGGCGGCGTTCACCGCCTGGCGGGCCGACGGCTGGCGCGAGACGCGCGAGCACGCAAAGCCCGTCCGCGACGCGCTGCTGCGGCGGGCGCTCGCGGTCGCGCGCGGCGCGGGCATCCCGGTGCACATCCACTGCGGCGGCGGCGATCCTGCGATCGTGCTCGACCACGCGCGGCCGTCCGACCTGTTCCCGCTGCTCGCGGCCCACATCGACCAGCCCGTCGTCCTGATCCACTCGGGCTGGCCGTGGGTGGACGAGGGCGCGTTCGTGGCGTCGATCCTGCCACACGTCTACCTGGACACGTCGCTCTCGACGCCGTGGGCGAGCCTCGCGATCGACAGCAGGCTCGAGATCCTGCTCGGCATCGCCCCGCCCGCCAAGGTGATGTACGGCTCCGACGAGGCCAGCGAGCCGGAGGTGATCTGGCTCTCGGCGCTGCTCGCGCGCGAGGCGCTCGCCCGTGTGCTCGAGACAGGCGTCGCGCGCCGGCAGCTGAACCGGGAGGCGGCGCGGCGGATCGGCGCCGGCGTGATGGGCGCAAACGCGCGCCGCCTGCACGGGCTCGGGGCGGCCGGATGACGGCGGTGGCCGAGGCGCGCGAGCGCTTCGACGCCGCGGGCGTGCGGGCGCTCGCGATGACGATGGTCGACAACGGCGGCATCACCCGCGTGAAGGCGGTGCCGGCCGCGCGGCTCGAGCGGGTGGCGGCAAACGGCGTCGGCATGGCCTACATCTGGGCCGCGGCGGGCACCGACGACCTGTTCGCCGACGTGGCGCCGTTCGACAACCCGAGCGGCGACATGCGCCTGATCCCCGACCTCGCCGCCGCGCGCGTGCTGACGGCGTCGGCCGGCTGGGCGTGGGCGCCCGTCGACCAGATGAGCCAGGAGCTCGAGCCCGTCCCGGCGTGCCAGCGGACGGCCGCGGCGCGCGCGCTCGCCGCGGCGCGCGCGGCCGGCCTCGACATGCGGGCGACGTTCGAGATCGAGGCGACGCTGCTCGACGCCGACGGCGGCCCGGTGCACACGGGCCCCGGCTACAGCACGAGCGCGCTCGCGCTCCTCGACGCGTTCTTCCTCGACCTCGTCGACGCGCTCGAGACGTCCGGCGTCGAGGTCGAGCAGTTCCACCCCGAGTACGCCCCGGGCCAGTTCGAGATCTCGATCGCGGCCCGCGACCCGCTCGCCGCCGCCGACGACCTGGTCTTCGTCCGCACCCAGATGCGGTTCGCGGCCCGCCGGCACGGGCTGACCGTGAGCTTCGCGCCGGTCGTCTTCCCCGGCGAGGTGGGGAACGGCTGCCACGCGCACCTGAGCGTCTGGCGCGACGGGCGCAACCTGATGCAGGGCGGCGGCGGGCCGGCCGGGCTCACCGATGCGGGCGCCGCCGCGCTCGGGGGCGTCGTCGCCGCCCTGCCCGGGCTGCTGGCGGCACTCGCCCCGAGCCCTGCCGCCTACCTGCGCCTGCAGCCGCACCACTGGGCGGGGGCGTACGCCTGCTGGGGCGTCGAGAACCGCGAGGCGGCCGTCCGGTTCATCCCCGGCACCGTCACGAGCCGGGAGCGGTCGGCGAACTTCGAGGTCAAGGTCTGCGACGGCGGCGCGAACCCGTACGTGGTGATGGCGCTGCTCGCGGCGGCGGCCCTCGACGGCGTCGAGCGCGATGCCGCGCTGCCCGACCCCGTGCAGGACGACCCCGCGGCGCTCACGCCGGCCGAGCTCGCAGCACCGCGGCATCGCCCGCCTGCCGGCGACGCTCGACCGTGCCACCGACCTGTTTGCGGCGAGCGCGGTCGCCCGGCGCGCCCTGGGGGAGGTGCTGCACGACGCCTTCGTCGCGGTGCGGCGGCGCGAGTGGGACACCTACGGTGCGCTTGGAGAGCAGGCTCTGGCCGACACATATCGGCTCCGGTACTAGCCTCGCCGCCGCGGAGCGCGGAATCACCCGGAGAGGGTGAGATACTGCGGGCCCGCGTACACGACGCTTTGCCGGGACATCCCGGTGGGGAACCGAACGACGCCCGAGGAGGCGCACGATGTTGAGACGACGACGTCCATTGATGCGAGCCGCCATGGTGGGCGGCACCGCCTACGTCGCCGGCAGGGCCGGCGCGAAGTCCGGCGCGCGGAGCGCGCAGGAGGAGTCCGCTGAGTCTGCACCGCCGCCCGCGCAGTACGCGCCACCCGCGGCGGCGCCCGCGCCCAGCGCTGACGACACGTACGCCCAGCTCGAGAAGCTCAAGAAGCTGCTCGACGACGGCGTGCTGACCCAGCCCGAGTTCGACGCCCAGAAGCAGAAGCTCCTGCAGTCGCTCTGACACCGACGATCCGACGATACGTGAGGACGAGAGGAAGGCACTGATGTTCGGACCAATTCAATTGCTCGTGATCGGGTTCGCCGAGCCGAAGTTCGACGGCAAGATCCGCGCCGAGCTCACGCGGCTCCGTGAGAGCGACGTCATCCGGCTCGTCGACATGATCGTCGTGCGCAAGCACGACAACGGCGACATCGAGGCGCTTCAGAGCTCCGACCTGTCATTCGAGGAGACCGAGGAGTTCGGCGCATACGCCGGCGCGCTGATGGGATTCGGCGCGGCGGGCGAGGAGGGCCTGGAGATCGGCGCCGAGGCCGGCGCCGAGGCTGCCGAGGACGGCACCATCCTCGACGAGAACGAGATGTGGGAGATCGCCGACGCGATCCCGCCGGGCAGCGCGGCAGCGGTCGCGCTGATCGAGCATCGCTGGGCGATCCCGCTCCGCGAGTCGATCCGCGGCGCCGGCGGAATGGCGCTCGCCGACGCATGGATCCACCCGAGCGACCTCGTCGCCATCGGGATGCTCACAGCCGAGGATGCCGAGGCGGCCGCCTCTGGCGTGTAGCCGCGGCGAGACACGATGCGGGCGCGGATCGACCCGGTAGCGCTGCGTGCGCGCTTCGAGCAGACCCTGCCGGCCAGGCTCGTCGAGCGCGTCCTCGAGCTGAACCCGATCGAGCGCGGCCTGGCGCTGGGCTCGAAGCTGTTCACGGCGGTCATCCCGCTCTCGATCATCCTGGGCGGCATCCTCTCGACACCGGATGCGGTCGCCGAGCGCCTGATCGAGGGGTTCGGCCTCACGGGCGCGGGCGCGACCGCACTTCGCAGGCTCCTGGAGGTGCCGGTCGGCGACACCCGGGCGACGATCAACATCGTGGGCCTGCTCGTCCTCCTCTACTCCATGCTCAGCTTCGCGCACGCGCTCCAGCGGGTGTACGAGAACGCCTGGCGGCTGCCCACGTTGCGCTCGCGCGGATTCCTGTGGGGCGGCGTCTGGGTGGTCGCGTTCACGACCTACTTCTCGCTCTCGACCCCGCTCGCGCACCTGCTGAACGCCCACGGCTTCCACGTCGGCGCGACGCTCGTAACCCTCATCTCCGGGAGCCTGCTCTGGATGTTCACGCCGTTCATCCTCCTGGGCCGGCGCGTCCGGCCGCGCGTGCTCGTCCCGGGCGGGATCGCCACCGCGCTCCTGCTCACCGCCTTCAACCTCGGCTCGCGCGTGTACCTGCCGGGGAGCACGACGACCAACGTCCAGCGCTACGGCCTCGTCGGAGTGACGCTCACGATCCTGACCTGGCTCTTCGCGTTCAGCCTGATGCTGATCGTGTCAGCGGCCTCGGGCGCCGTGCTGGCCGAGCGGCGGTTCGGCTGGACGCCGGATCAGGCGCTGGCTGCGCCGGACGCAGAGCTCAGCGACCGCTGAACCAGCGGGCGCGGCGGCTCGCGCCGAAGTGCTCCTTCTCGGCGACGAGCGCCGCGGAGGGCGCGTTGAACGTGCCCGTCCGGGTCGGGCCGGAGAGGAAGTCGATGTCGACCCGGCCGACGCGGCCGGCGCCGAACTCGATGTAGCAGGAGCCGCGCCCGTCGTATGCACCCGGCCGGTCGCCGCGACGCAGGGCCGCGAGCAGGGACTCCGCGACGACGCGCGCGGCGCCCTCGGCGAAGACGCCCGCCTTCGGCACTCCGATCGTGGCGACGTCGCCCACCGCGTACACGCCCGGGAACCGCGTCTCGAGCGTCTGCGAGCTCACCGGGATGTAGCCCTCCTCGGTCATCCCGCTCGCGATGACCACGTCCGGAGCGCGGTGCTTCGGCACCCCGAGGAACAGATCGTAGGGGAGCTCGCCGTCGTCGTCGAGCACGACCGTGCGGCGGGCGCCGTCGAGGGCGGCCACGCGGCGGGCGGCGACGAACGTGATCCCCCGCTCGGCGAACGCGGCGAGGAGCGCCGCCGAGGTGTCCGGCGACGGCGGCACGGGCGTGCCGAACGGGATCACGAGCGAGATCTCGCACGCGTCCCTGACCCCGCGCGCCGTCAGATGGTCGTGCATGAGCAGGGCGGCCTCGCTCGGCGCAGGCGGGCACTTGAACGGCGCGTCGCAGACGCCGATCACCACGCGGCCGCTCTGGAAGGTCGGCAGGATCCCCGCCAGCCGCTCGGCCCCCGCGACCGAGTAGAACTCGTTCCCGAACTCGGCCAGCCCGGGGGTGGCGGCGAACTCGTAGTCGGCACCGAGCGCGACGACGAGAACGTCCGCGTCGTGCACGCCGGCGTCGGTCGTGACCCGGCGCGCCGCGGGCTCGATCGCCGTGATCGTCTCCCGCAGGAGGCGCACGCCCGGCATGTCGACCTCGCGGTACGGAATCCGCACGGCATCCGGCGTGGCGCGGCCGAACATGACGTCGAGCTTCGCGTAGCCGAACACGAACGCGTCGCTGCGGTCGATCACCACGACCTCGAGGTCGTCGCGGCCGGCCTGCGACAGGGTCGTTGCGAGCTCGAGCCCTCCGAAGCCGGCTCCGAGGACGAGCACGCGCATCAGGCGGCGCCGGCCGGCATGGGCGTCTCGCGCATCGCGTCCACCCTACCGCCCCGGTGGAGCCGGCGTCGCCAACGTCGGGCCGATCACAAACCGCGCGCCGGCCGGCGGCGTACGGAACCCCACACCCCGGCTCATGAAGACGATCATCGCCCAGACCTCCGAGCTCTCAGCGGCCCTCACCGCCGCGGAGCTGATCACGGCCGCCGGCCGCTACCTGCGGCCGCTCTCGGACGACGACGGCACGGGCGCCGCCGAGCGCATCGCCGGGCTCGAGCTCATCGCGCGGCTGATCCGCGACGGCTCGGCCGGCCACGCCCGCTCGCGGGTCGACCCCGTCACGGGGACCGCACGGCTCGAGTGGTGGAGCTTCTTCCGCGTGACCAGCCGCCGCGAGCTCCACCGGCAGCTCGTCGCCTACCTCGCCACCCGGGCCGGGGCTGAGCTCCTGGCCCGCCCCGTCCTCACCGATGAGCCGCTCGCGCGGGCGAGCTAGCGACCCGTGCATCGACCAGGGATCTCGACAGGTGCGACGCCGCACCCCGGAGGCGACCCTGACGGGGACGTAAATCGACGGAGGAGTCCCAGCATGCGTCCCGACATCGTGCCCGGCGCCACCTTCCCCGACTACGAGCTGCCCGACCACACCTCCACCCCGCGCAGCCTCAGCGAACTGCAGGGCGACGATCCCATGATCCTCACGCTTGCGCGCGGCCACTACTGCCCGAAGGAGCACCAGCAGCACCTGGAGCTGGCCGCGTTCTATCCGAAGATCGCCGTCGCCTACACCCGGGTCGTCACGATCGCGACCGACGAGCATCACACGCTCCAGGAGTTCCGGGCCTCGGTCGGCGCCCAGTGGCCGTTCCTCTCCGACCCCGGCCGCACCGTCCAGCGCGACCTCGACATCCAGGAGTACACCGATCCGCAGAACGACCCGATGATCCCGCACACGCTCGTGCTCAAGCCGGGGCTCATCGTCCACAGCATCTACAACGGCTACTGGTTCTGGGGCCGGCCGTCGGTCTCGGACCTCTGGCATGACCTGCGCGCGGCGACGCGCGAGATCCGCCCGGACTGGGATCTGAGCGCCCCCGGACTGCGGGCCGCCTGGGACGCCGGCGACCTGGCGTCGTTCCACGGCTGGGACAGGCAGGCGAAGCCGAGCGGCGCCGCGGTCACCGGGTAGCGGAGCTCTGAAAAGCGGCGGTGTCGCCGCAACGCCTCCTGCACAGAATTTTCCACAGTTGCTGCAGCCCGAGGTAAACTGACGGCGGGCGTTCAGGGAGTCCGGGCGTGATACAGCTGGCGGCGCAGCCGCTCACCGAAGCCGTGGCGTGCATGGTGGCGTTCAATGTCATCATCGCCATCGCATACCTCTTGAACGGCATCTATTTTGCGGGCCGGTTCCGCGCCGTCGTGCTCGACGGCCGCGGCGACGGCGGCCGGCGCCGGAGCCCCCTCTCGGGCGTCTCGCCGTCGAAGCGGCCGTTGTGGCTCGCGGCGCAGGGCGCGGCCGCGCTGTTCTTCGTCCTGTGCTCCTCCACTCACCTCGAGCTCGCCGTGCACACGTATCAGCTCGGCGCGGGTTGGCTGACGTCGTGGCACATGCTCATCGAACACGGGCTCCAGGGCCCGGCCGGGATCCTGTTTTGGTTCCTCGCCAGCCGGTACCTGAATCTCGAGCTGACGTCCGACATCGAGAGCCAGCAGCGTGCGCTCCTGCGGTCAGAGGCGCAGCGGCGCGTGGTGCTCGGCCAGCTGCTCCAGGTGGAGGACGAGCAGCGGATGAGGATCGCTCACGACCTGCACGACGACACGGTGCAGGTGATGACCGCGACGCTGCTCCAGCTCGACCTTGCCGCGCGCGAGGCCGATGCGCGCACCCGCCGCCGGATCATGACGAGCGCCGAGACCCTGCGGGCAGCGCTCGATCGCACGCGCCGGATGATGTTCGATCTGCGTCCGCCGCTCCTGCACGAGAACGGCGTCGGTGCCGCGGTGCACGCACTCGCCGAGCAGTTCACCGCGGACACCGGCATCACGGTGCACGTGGAGGTTCCCGGCGATCGGCTCCCGCCCGCGACCGAGCAGCTCGTGTACCGGTCGATCCGGGAGGCGCTCGCGAACGTCCGCAAGCACGCCCACGCAACGACCGTCGAGATCGTCGTCGAGGCCGGGGACGGGATGGTCTACGGGAGCGTCCGCGACGACGGCGCCGGGTTCGACCCCGATCAGGTCGAGAGCACGCACATGGGGCTCCGTGCCGCCCGCGAGCGGATCGACCTCGCGGGCGGGGCGTTTGCGATCCAGAGCCACCCGGGCGAGGGCACCGATGTGATCTTCCGCGTGCCGCTTCTGACTCGGGAGCCGGTCTCGGCCGTCGTCTAGCCGCGGGACTGTGGCACGATCCGGACGGTGAGGGCGAAGCTGAGCACGGTGGCGGTGATCGCGATCGTCGGCGGGGTCGTCGTGGCGGCCCTGCTCGACTCGCTGAACGGTCACTTCGCATCCCATCCGCCGGCGTCGGCCGGGCCACCCGCGTCCGCCCCGCGAGCCACGGCGCAGGTGCAGAGCGGCGGCAGCGCCACAGCCACCCTCGTGGACGTCGGCGTCCGATCGCACCGGATCGGAGGTCCGCGCATCCGGGTGATCGCGGAGCGGCTGCGCTTCGGCCCGGGGATCGGGGCTGCCAGTGGAGAGCGGATTGCGATGTGGGCCTGGAATCCGTCGCGGCCGGCGGTCGACGGCATCTACACCCGGGATGCGGCCGGGGGCGCGCTCGAGCGCGTCACGGTCAGCCCGCGAGGACGCGTGCAGACGCCCCTCGCCTACTCGGCGGGCGGGATCGGCATCCTGTTCTACCAGGACGGCCGCAATCACGGGGCGGGCGCGCTCTACGTCGTTCGTGCAGACGCCACCCACCGGGTCCGCCTGACCCCGCCCGGCATGACCAGCGAGTGCTGCGACCTCGGCCACCCGGCGGCCTGGGGCCCGGATGGGCGAGTGGCATTTGCAGCCTTCGCTGCGGGTGCGGCCGGCAGGGGCGGGAGGAGCGCGCTCTACGTCGCAAACGCCGACGGCTCGCGGCCACGCCGGATCACGCCCGAGGCGGCCCGGATCACGGCCCCGCGCTGGTCGCCGGACGGCCGCTTCATCGCGTTCGACCGGATCGATCGGCCCGGCGGCGCCGACGACCTCTTCGTCGTCCATCCCAACGGCACCGGGCTGCACGCGGTCACAGGCGCGACGCTCGCGGCAGTGCTGGGGCGCTAGCGTCCGGCTCATCCGGATCGCATGAACCACCGAGGCTGCGGGAGGCGAGACTACGATGATGGTACGGCTGAATCTCGGACGCCCTGTCGAGGGTAGCGACGGCCCGTTCGGCGAGCTTGCGGACGTCGTCATCGACCCTGCGAAGCGGACGGTCACGCATCTGGTCGTCAAGCCGCATCACCACCCGGGGCTCGCCCGGCTCATCCCGGTGGAGCTCGTGGACACCGCTGCGGACGACGAGCAGATCTCGCTGCGATGCAGCTGCGAGGAGGCGGCCACGTACACCTCGGTCTCCGAGTCCGCCTCGCTCACCATGGACGGTGTCGCCCGCTCGGACGCGGACTGGGACGTCGGCGTCCAGGACGTGCTGGCCCTGCCGTCGTACTCGCCGACCGAGCTCGGCGTGGCTCCGATCGGGTACGACGCCCCGCTCGAGGTGATGTACGACCGGGTGCCGAAGGGCGAGGTCGAGATCCGGCGCGAGAGCACGGTCGTCTCGGCCGACGAGCATCACCTGGGCGAGGTCGAGGCGTTCCTCACCGACGGCGGTGCGATCACCCACATCGTCCTGCGGCACGGACACCTCTTCGGCCGCCGCGAGGTGACCATCCCGATGACCGCCGTCGAGAAGGTCGAGACGGACGCGGTGACGCTCAACCTGAGCAAGGATGAGGTCGGCCGGCTGCCTTCCGTGCGCGTGCGTCGCGGCAAGGACTGACGGCTCCAGCAGGCGCGTGCCCGAGGTCGAGGGGGTGCCGGGTTGCTCCCACAGGGGCCGCCTGGCAGTGAGTGTCCCCGGCACCCCCGCGCGCCGGAACGCTCCCAGGTGCCGACGGCGCCCGCATCACCCGGATCGGACGAGGCGGCGGGCGCCCGCGTGCGAGACGGTCCCCGTCAAGCTCGCGATGCCGTACGGAATCCACGAGACCTCTGCCCAAGTCGCCGGTGAAGCGGTCGTCGACCTGCGGCGGCCGACCACATGGATCGTCCTCGTGGCGCGCGTCGCACACGGGCTGATCGCGCTGGCCTTCCTGTGCTGCATCGCGATCCTCTACATCGATGCGTGGCGCGGCTCGATGAACTCCGTGACGCTCGCCGCCCTCGCCGCGCTCTGGGTGGAAGGCGTGCTCGTGCTGATCCATCGTGGAAGCTGCCCCCTCGAGCCGTTGTTCCGCAGGCTCGGTGACGACACGCCGTTCTTCGAGCTGCTGCTGCCGCCGCGTGCCGCTGAGCTCGCGGTACCCGCGCTGGGAGCAGCGAGCACGCTCGGAGCCGTGCTGCTCGGCATCCGCACGCTGTAGCGCGGCCCCGGGAGGACCGCGGCGTGCTCAGCGAAGGGCGGTGTTGGCGATCCCGACCGCGGCGCAGCACAGGACGATGGGGATGACGCCGACGCGGTAGCGCCAGACGGCGACGAACGCGGCGGCGGCGAGCGGAGTGAGCACCCAGTCGGGGTGGCCGTTCGTGATCAGCGCGTGGCGGGCGACGAACACGGCCAGCGCGGCGATGACGCCGACGACGCTGATGGTCACGCCGTTCAGGCTGTTGGCGAAGCTGCCGGTCGCGCGGATGCGGTCGATCAGCGGCGCCCCGGTGATGATCAGGACGAAGCAGGGAACGAACGTGGCGAGCGTGGCGATGGTGGCGCCGAGCAGGCCCCAGGCGAGGCTGCCCTCGACGTGGTAGCCGGCGACGAAGCCGACGAAGGTGTTGACCATGATCAGCGGGCCGGGGGTCGACTCGCCCAGCGCGAGACCGGCCACCATGTCCTTCGAGGTCAGCCAGCCGTAGTGGTTCACGGCCGCGTTGGCGACGAACGGCAGCACGGCGTAGGCGCCGCCGAACGTGACCAGCGCGGCGATCGTGAAGAACCCGGCGAGCTGACCGGCCACGCCCCCGATACCAACGAGCACGGCCACGGGGACGAGCCAGATCACGAGCCCCTTGGCGAACCGTCGGCGCACGCTGACGTCGGCAGGAGCGCCCGCCGCCGCGGCGTCGTCGGGGTCGTCGTCGCCGTGTGCGACCGGCCGGCCGAGCAACGAGGGATTGGAGCGCCCGGCCAGGTAGCCGATCAGGGCGGCGACGGCGATGATGACCGGGAACGGGACGCCGGCGACGATGGCCGCGAACGCGGCGACGGCGAGCCCGACGGCGGTGCGCGTGTGGATGACGCGGCCGCCGACGCGGAGCACCGCGGCCGCGACCAGCGCGACGACGGCGGCGCCCAGGCCGCTGACGACGCCCTCGACGACGGTGACGTTGCCGTACTCGACATAGATCCCGCTCATCAGGCACAGCAGCACGAACGAAGGAGCGACGAAGAGGCCGCCTGAGGTGATCGCGCCGCGGACGCCGTACAGCGAGTAGCCGATGTAGGAGGCAAGCTGCTGGGCCTCCGGGCCCGGCAGCGCCATGCAGAAGTTGAGCGCGTGCAGGAAGCGGCGCTCGCTGATCCACCTGCGCCGCTCGACCAGCTCGTCGTGCATGATCGCGATCTGCCCGGCCGGCCCGCCGAAGCTGATGCAGCCGAGCTTGAGCCAGAACCGGAGCGCCTCGCGCTCGGTCGGCCTGACCGTCGCCGCGGCCTCGCCCGGCGCTCCCCGGCCAGCGGCTGGGACCGCGCTCACCGGGGCGGGCTCCAGAGCTCGTAGAGGGCGTCGTACAGCGGTTCGGTGACGGCGATCAGCTGGTCGTCCGTTGCCGCTTGCAGGGCAAGGCCACGGATCAGCGCATCCAATCCCGGGGCTTCGGGCGCGTCGTAGCGCTCGTCGCCGATGTCCGCCTCGTGCACGACCCGTCCGATCCTTCCGAGTGCGGGATCGCCGGCCAGCTGGTAGCGGACGAGGATGCTCTCGAACGAACAGCGACCGTCGCGGTGGCCGAGCTCGACGCCGCGCATGTCAAACGGCGTCGCGTCCGCCGTCACCTCGTCAGGATCGTCGACGAACACGAACTCGGCGTCCGAGTCGATGAAGCGGCGGATCAGCCACGCGCAGGCGGTGCGGTCGATGTGGACGTGGCGACGGGTGGCCCAGATCATGCCGCAGCCTCCGCTGCCGCCCTCGCCAGCGCCTCCACCGCCTCGCGCGCTGCGTCCGCCTCACCGGTGGGGAAGTACCGGCGCGCGTCCACGCGGCGCAGCTCGCGCCGCAGCCGTGCCAGGGTGCGGCGCCGCTCGACCGGCGTCCGCTGGTGGGCAGCTCGAGCCTCCGCGGCGAGGGCGCGGTACTCGGCGTCGACCCGCTCGGTCATGGCCTTCGCGAGCGCGCGGTGCTCGGCGGCCGTGGCCGGGTTCGACAGCCAGATGGTCGCCTCCCCGCCGGCCCCGACGACGTCCTCCGCCAGCCACTCCAGCCGCTCTCGGGTATCCGGGCCGGCGGGTAGCGCAACGACGCCGTCCACGATCTGCGCGACGCCCAACCTGCGCAGCTTCCGCCACAACGTGATCCGCGGCGTCGAGGGAGTGCGCGGCAGCCGGTAGACGAGCATGACCCATTGCGATCCCTGCACCCGGCGATCATACTGCAACCCCGGTTGCATGACGATGCATGCTACCGGCCTTCGGCTCAACCAAGCCGTTTATGGAGGCGGCGGGAATCGAACCCGCGTCCACGATCGTACGAAGAGAGCGTCTACAAGCGTATTCCGGGATTTGCATTCGCCTGAGCGGCTGCCCCCGGACGGGCCACCGCTCGGACTAGCCCCTCTTTGAAGTCCCGGTCGGCGGCGGAGGCGCTCCCCCTTCCGGCAAGCCCGCTTCATGACACCGGCGGTCCCTCCCGCGGGCTGGAGGGGCCGGCGCGCTGCCTAAGTCTTAGGCGGCGAGTGCGAGATCAGATTCCGCACTTGCGGTTTCCAGGGGATTTACGAGGCCACCTGGAACCTCGGCTTGCAACTCTCCCCGAAAGCCAACCGTGTCGAAACCAGGTCGCCCCCCATGGGAGTTCGGTTACTATGGTATCCGATCTGTTGGGAGCCGGCCCGCGGGCAGCGGTGCCGGAGATCACGGGGTTGGGGTCATCTTGAGCATGGTTGAGACATTCGCCGTCGCGGTGGTGGGCGGTCTGACGGGAAGCGCGTGCGGTGCGGGCATCCTCATGTGGGCGCGGCACCGGGAGCGCGAGCTCGACCTCGAGGAGCGCGCCCACGACCGGATGGCCGCCGAGGCGAACACGTTCGCCGGCGCGGCGGCAGCGGCCCAGAGCCTGCTCACGGCGGCCAAGTGGGAGGGCCTGCGCAAGGACCGCGACGACCTCTTCTCGCGCATGATGCAGCGGCACGATGAGATGTCGGCGCGGCTGCCGCAGATCCACTCGGCGTTCGGCGCGAGCTCGGAGACGACGACGGCTGCCGTGCGCGTCAACGAGGAGCTCGAGGCGTGCCTGCGCCATCTCTACGGCGTCTACGACGCCCTCCGGCGCGGCGAGGACGTCGACGCGGAGTGGGACGCCCTCGAGGCCGAGGAGCGCGAGCTCTCGGCCTGGCGCTCGCACTTCGGCGAGGTCGCCCGGGCGGAGCTGCTCGCAACCGGCACCGGCCACACGCGCATCTAGCGATGCCGATCGACGCCGCCGAACGCGACCGGCTGCGCTCGCAGCTCGGGCCCGTCGGCGTCTGGCTGACGCTGCTCGGCCTGCGCTCCGCCACGGAGGAGCGGGCCGCGGCGGCCGAGATCGAGCAGCTCGGCTATCCGGCGCTCTGGTTCGGCGAGACGCCCGTGAACAAGGAGGCGTTCGTCCACGCCGGCATCCTCCTCGCCGCGACGAGCGAGATGACGCTCGCGACGGGGATCGCCAGCATCTATGCCCGCGATCCCGCAGCGGCGAATGCCGCGGCAAACGCGCTCGGCGAGGCCCACGGGGGCCGGTTCGTACTCGGCCTCGGAGTCAGCCATGCCCCGGCGGTCACGCAGCGCGGCCACGACTACGGCAAGCCCGTCACGGCCATGCGCGCGTACCTCGACGCCCTCGCGGGCGCCCGCTATCTGGCGCCGCCGCCGTCGCATGCGGTGCCGGTGGTGATCGCCGCCCTGCGCCGGCGGATGCTCGAGCTCGCACGCGACCGCACCCACGGCGCCCATCCCTACCTCGTGACGCCCGCCCACACCGAGCGTGCCCGCGCCGTGCTCGGCCCCGGCCCCGTGCTCGCGCCCGAGCAGGGCGTCGTGCTCGAGACCGACCCAGTGCGGGCGCGTGCGGCCGCGCGAGCGCACCTGCAGGCCTACCTGGGTCTCCCCAACTACACGAACAGCTGGCGCGAGGACGGGTTCGGCGACGCCGACTTCGCCGACGGGGGCAGCGACCGGCTCGTCGACGCGCTGATCGCCTGGGGCGACACGGACGCGGTCGCCGCGCGCGTGCGCGCCCACCACGAGGCGGGCGCCGACCACGTCTGCATCCAGCCCGTCATCCGCGACCTCGACCGGTCGCGGGCCGAGCTGCGGGCGCTCGCGCCCGTGCTGCTGGCCGGCTGACGTCAGGGGCGCGGCGACGCCCGCGCCACCTCGGCGGCGAGCGCGCGCGTGGCGGGCACCTCGACCCCCCGCCGCTCCGCCGAGCGCAGAACGGGCCCCGCGATCGCGTCGAGCTCGGGCGGGCGTCCCGCCGCGACGTCCTTCTGCATCGAGCTTCGCATCGTGTCGGGCGTGAGCGCGAGCAGCGACCGCAGGGCGTCGAGGTCGACCGCCGCGCCCGCCGCGAGGGAGGCCTCGATGTACTCGGCGCCGCAGGCCAGATACGCCGGATCGCCCCGGACGGCGCCGAGCGGCGCGGCGCGGGCCGTCGTCGCGAGCGCGACCGGGCCGAGGAACACGAGCTTCTCCCACAGCATCGTCGGCTCGTCCACCCGCACGACGCACTCGATGCCAGCCGACCGCAGGGCGGCCGCAACCGGCTCTGCGCCGGCGAGCTCGGCCCGCACGAAGGGCGAGGGCTGGCGGACGTGGCCCGGCTGCGTCCGCTCGGCCTCGACGCGGATGACTCCGGGGACGACGCTCGGATACCGATCCCGCAGCAGCGCGACGTGGTCGACGCCGTTCAGCAGCGGGACGACGACGGCGGCCCCGACCGCCTCGGGCGGCGCGAGCGCGAGCGCATCCACGAGATCGGTCGCCTTCGTCGCCACCCACAGCACGTCGAACGCCGCGGGCAGGGCCGCGGCCGCCGGCACGCCGACCTCGAAGTCCCCCAGCACGACGCTTGCGACTCCGATCCGCCCCGGAAAGCGCCGGATCGACGCAGGCCGCATGATCAGGGTCACCTCCTCGCCGGAGCGCGTCAGGGCCGCGGCGACGAGGCTGCCGACGCCGCCGGCGCCGAGCACGGCATGGCGCACTACGACACCGGGGCGGTGTCGGCCGGGAGCGCGGCCTCCGCCACGTCCGCCGCCAGCGTGACGGCGCTCCGCGGACGGGTGTCGACGGTCAGCTGGAAGATGTCAGGGCGGCTGTAGTGCCCCACCGCATCGAAGTCGTAGCGCCCGCGCACGATGTCATCCAGGTCGATGTCGGCGACGAGCAGCCCCTCTTCATCGATCAGCGGCCCGGCGAGCACCTCGCCGAAGGGGTCGACGATCACGCTCGCCCCGCGGCAGACGACGGCGTCAGGATCGTCGTAAGGGGTTGCGAGCTCGGGCGAGAGGTCACGCGCCCGGGCGACCTGGTTCGCCGCGAGCACGAAGCAGCGGCCTTCGATCGCGATGTGGCGCATGGTCGCGAGCTGCGCGTCCCGAGCGTCGGCCGTCGGCGCGCACCAGATCTGGACGTCCTGGGCGTACATGGCCATCCGCAGCGCGGGCATCAGGTTCTCCCAGCAGATCACCGTGGCGATCCGCCCGGCGCCGGTCTCGGACACCTGGATGGTCGAGCCGTCGCCCTCGCCCCACACCAGCCGCTCGCTGCCCGTCGGCATCAGCTTCCTGCGCCGGCCGGCGAGGGCGCCCGTGTCGTCGATCGTCACCGCGGCGCAGTAGAGCGTCGTCCCGACGCGCTCGATGAGGCCCACGACCAAGCACACGCCGTGCTCGGCCGCGATCGACCGCAGCCGCTCGACCTCGGGCCCGTCGAGCGCCACCGCCCCCCGGCTGTACGCCAGGAACTCGTCCCGGCCCGGCCCGCTGCGATCACCCACCCGCGCGCCGAAGCCCGCCCCGCGCGGATACCCACCGAGCAGCGCCTCCGGGAAGACGACGAGCCTCACTCCCGCCCGGCGCGCCTCCGCGGCGAAGTCGGCCACCCGCTCGACCGCATGCTCCGTCGAGGAAGGCGCACGCACCTGGGCAACGGCGACTCGGATCGGCACGCGGCAACGATACACGGAGGGCGGCCGCCTAGACTCAACCGTCATGCGCCTCGAGGTCCGATTCCAGGCCGTTCCCGTCGAGGCGCTTCGTGCGTTCCTGGAGCCGCTCGGCTACCGCTTCGACTGGGGGCCGGAGTTGGATGGGATCGGGTTCAGCTGGCGCAAGCGACCCTTGTCCGGGACCGGCGTTCGCGCCACCTACTTCCCGGATGACGGGGACGGCCTTCTTCTGATCGAGACGGACGGCGCGGCATCGGTGACCGACGCAGCCATGCAGGACGTGACGGCCCGACTGCTCGCGGAGCGCTTCGAGGGCGTGTCGGTCTGGTGCTCGACAACCGAGCGGAGCGAGTACGCGGGTGGCCAGACGGCCGAGCCGCCGGCGCCCGGCGTCGATCCCCCTGCCTGGTACTCGTAGGGGTAGGTTGCCTCCACGAGTGTCCAGCGGCGGGAGAACGTCGCGCGGCGAGCGGGCGTGGCGACGCCCAGATCGGAGGCCATCGTGCCCGGGATCGCGGACAAGGTTGTTGTCATCACCGGAGCAAGCAGCGGGAACGGCGCAGCGACAGCCCGTCGGTTGGCTGCCGAAGGTGCGAAGGTGGTGTTGGGTGCGAGGCGCCTCGATCGGCTGCAGGCGCTGGCCGCCGAGCTGTCGCTCGGCGACCGGGCCGTCGTGCAAACCGACGTGACCCGGTACGAGCAGGTCGTCCGCCTCGTCGATCACGCCGTGGAGACGCACGGACGGATCGACGTGATCCTCAACAACGCCGGCGTCATGCCGCACTCGCCGCTCGAGCGGCGCAAGGTCGAGGACTGGGACCGGAGCATCGACGTGAACCTCAAGGGCACGTTGTACGGGATCGCCGCGGCCCTCCCGCACATGATCGAGCAGCGCAGCGGCCACATCATCAACGTCTCCTCGGTCGCCGGCCACAAGGTGCGGCCCGGAAGCGCGGTCTACGCCGCGGCGAAGACCGGCGTCCGCGTCATCTCCGAAGGCCTCCGGATGGAGGTCAAGCCCTACAACATCCGCACAACCGTGCTGTCGCCGGGAGCGGTCGCCACCGAGCTGGCGGAGAGCGTCACCGAGCCTGACGTCGCCGCGGCCGTCCGCGCGGCGATGGAGAGCGCGCTTCCCGCCGACACGTTCGCAACGATGGTCGTCTTCGCGATGAGCCAGCCGGACGACGTGGACGTGAACGAGATCCTTTTCCGCCCCACGACCCAGGAGCTGTGATCTACGCCCAAAGGAGCTCGAATCGCGCGAGGACGACCTCGGTGTCCTCGGCGACGGGCCGCCCCTCGGCGGCGAAGAAGCGGACGTGCTCCTCGCGCCAGTACGCGAGGCTGCGATCGCCCTCGCCCTCGGTCCAGGCGAACTCCGGGTCGACCTCGCCGAACCGCCGCACCTCGACCGCGGTCGTCCTGATCACGCACAGCGGCTCGCCGCCTCCGTCGAGGATGACGCTGAGGTCGCCGGCGCGGGGCATGGGCTCGCCGTCGTCGTACCACGAGCGCAGGCTCGCGGTCGCCCGCTTCGGCCCGTCACGGACGAGCAGCCCCAGCTCGGTCGCCGTCTCGGCCGTGTCGCCGAACCCCCACGCCGTGTACGGGCCGTCCACCCCCGTCGCGGCGACGAAGCGCTGCCAGTACGCCTCGACGTCAGCCACCGTGCGCCGCCATCCGCTTCAGGAAGTGCTCCGACACCTGCCCGTACCCCAGTCCGCGGTAGAACTCGTGGGCGCCGGCGCGGTGGCGGGCGCTCGTCACCTCGATCCGCGAGCAGCCGGCCGTGCGGGCGAACGCCTCGGCCGCGGTCACGAGCTCGCGTCCCGCCCCCCGCCTGCGCGCGCCCTGGTCGACGACGAGCGCGGTGATCCGGCACCACCCGCCCGGCTCGTTCAGCACCGGCACGACGTGCAGCGTCAGCAGCCCCACGATCGCGCCGTCGCGCTCGGCCACGAGCACCGCCGAGCGCTCGTCCGCGCCGAGCTTCACCAGCCATTCCGCGACGCGCTCGGCACCCGGCTCGTGGCCGAGCTGCGCCAGCAGGGCGGCGATCGCGCCGGCATCGCCGGCGACCGCCCGCCGGACGCTCACCGCCGCTGCCGCTCGAGCCCGCGCATCGCCCGGTCCATCTGGCGGCGGGCGTCGCGCTCGGCGATCGCGTGGCGCTTGTCGATGCCCTCCTTGCCGCGGGCGAGGCCGAGCTCGAGCTTCACCCTGCCGTCGACGAAGTAGAGCTGGAGCGGCACGAGCGTCATCCCCCGCTCGGCCACCTTGCGCCCGAGCTGCTCGATCTCGCGCCGGTGCAGGAGCAGCTTGCGCTCGCGGGTCGGCTCGTGGTTCTGCAGGTTGCCCTGACGGTAGGGGGCGATGTTGGCGCCGACCAGGAACACCTCGCCGTCGTGCAGCTGGGCGTAGGACTCGCGGATGTTGCCGCCGCCCTCGCGCAGGGACTTCACCTCGGTGCCGGTGAGGGCGATCCCCGCCTCGAGCCGCTCGAGGATGTGGTAATCGTGGCGGGCCTTGCGGTTGTCGGCGATCAGCTTGCGGGCGGCGGGCATGCCCGGAAGTCTACGGAGCTGAACGGAGCTACGGTGCGCGCTTGCGGTCGAGGTCGAGGAAGGGCAGGTCGACGGCCCTGGCGCCGACGCGGCCGCGCTCGCCCTCGACCGACCACTCGATCTCGAGCGGCGCGTCGGGCCGCAGCGGCGCGGTGATGGACGCGAGCGCGATCATCTTCTTGAGCGTCGGCGACCAGCAGGTGCTCGTCGCCTTGCCGACCTGGCCGCCGGCGTAGAAGACCGGCGTCGGCTCGCGGTTCACCGTCGCCTGCACCGCCGGGGCGAGGCCGTGACGCGCGAACGCCGCCTCGATCCCCGCCCAGTCGAGCTCGATCCCGACCAGACGCCGCCCCGGCGTCCCGGCGTCGCGCTCGCGGGCGAGGGCACGCCTGCCGACGAAGTCGGCCTTGTCGAAGTTGACCAGGCGGCCGAGGCCGATCTCGAACGGGGTGTACTCGTGCTCGGGCGTGAGCGCGGTGCGGGCGCTCGTGTAGTCGACCTCGATCAGGACGAGGCCCGCCTCGACGCGGGCGACGTCCATCGCCCGGATCCCGCACGGGCGCAGGCCGTGGTCGCCGCCGGCGGCCAGCAGCGCGTCCCAGAGCGCGGGTGCGCTCTGCGCGTCGACCCAGAGCTCGTAGCCGAGGTCGCCCGTGTAGCCGGTGCGGGTGACGTCGACCGCGATCCCGGCCACCGCCCCCGCCCGGCGGCGGAAGTAGCGCACGTCCGCCCAGTCCTCGCCGGTCGCGGCCTCGAGCACCGCCCGGGCGCGCGGCCCCTGCAGCGCGAGCGCGCCGGTCGTGTCGGTCACGTCCTGCACGTCGACGTCGAGGCCGGCGGAGTTCATGCGCAGCCAGCGGTAGCACGGGTCGGCGGCCGTCCAGCGGAAGCTCGTCTCGTCGAGCCGCGCGACGGTGCCGTCGTCGATCACCTTGCCGCGCTCGTCGCACCACGGCGTGTAGACGACCTGGCCGACCTCGAGCCGGGTCGCGTCGCGGGTGATGACACGGTCGACGAGCCGGACGGCGTCCGCGCCGCTGACCAGGTACTTGTAGAGCGGCGAGACGTCGATCAGCCCGGCCGCCTGGCGGATCGCGTTGTACTCGATGTCGTGGCTGTCGGCGTAGACGGCGGCCGCGGCGTAGCCGGCCCAGTCGCCCCAGGCGAGCTTGCGGTTGAGCGGCGCGGTGCGCTCGTGGAACGGGGTGCCGACGCTCACGCCGGGCAGTTTACGGGGCCGAGCGCGTGCCGTCCCCGGTAGCATCGCCCGGATGCCGGAGAGATACGACGCGATCGTGGTCGGCGGGGGGCACAACGGGCTCGTCACGGCCGCCTACCTCGCCCGCGCCGGCATGCGCACGGTGGTGCTCGAGCGGCGCGACGTCCTCGGCGGCGCAGCGGTCACCGAGGAGATCGTGCCCGGCTTCCGCTTCAGCGTTGCCTCCTACGTCGTCTCGCTGCTCCGCCCCGAGATCGTCCGCGAGCTCGAGCTGCCGCGGCACGGCCTCGAGATCCTCCCGCTCGACGGCACCCTGACGCCCCTCGACGGCGACTACCTCTGGCGCACGAACGACCACGCGCGCACCCTGCGCGAGCTGCGCCGCTGGTCGCTCTCCGACGCCGAGGCGTATGACGAGTACGGCATCGCGATGGCGCAGATGGCCCGGTTCGTGAAGCCGATCCTGGCCGCGGTGCCGCCGGATCAGGGCCGCATCGACCCGCGCCAGTGGTTGCCGCTGGCGGGGCTCGGCCGCAGCTTCGCCGACCTGCCGCGGCGGCTGAAGGACGCCTTCATCCAGCTGATGACGATGAGCGCCGCCGACTTCCTCGACCAGTGGTTCGCCACCGACCCGCTCAAGGCGACGATGTCGGCGTCGGGCATCATCGGCACCTTCCAGGGCGTGCGCTCGCCGGGCACCGCCTACGTGCTCCTGCACCACTACATGGGCGAGATCGACGGCGCCTTCCGCGCCTGGGGCATCCCCCGGGGCGGCACCGGCGGGGTCAGCCTCGCCATCGCGTCGTCGGCGCGCGCGCTCGGCGCCGAGATCCGCACCGAGGCCGAGGTCGCGCGCATCGACGTGCGCGGCGGCCGGGCGACCGGCGTCACGCTCGCCTCCGGCGAGGAGCTCGAGGCGGGCGCGGTGCTCTCGAGCGCCGACCCACGGGTGACGTTCCAGGGCCTGCTCGAGCCCGGCACGCTCGATCCGGAGTTCGAGGCCGACCTGCGCCGGTACAAGTTCCGCGGCTCGTCCGGCAAGGTGAACCTCGCCCTCGACGGCCTGCCCGACTTCACCTGCCTGCCCGGCCGCGGCGAGCACCTGCGCGGGGCGATCAGCTTCTCGCCGTCGGTCGACTACATGGAGCGCGCCTACGACGACGCCAAGTACGGACGCTTCTCGGCGCGGCCCTACATCGACATGATCATCCCGACGCTCGTCGACCCCGCCATGGCGCCGCCCGGCAAGCACGTGGTGAGCTGCTTCGTGCAGTACGCGCCCTACCACCTCGCCGGCGGGGCGGAATGGGACGACGCCGCCCGGGATGCGTTCGGCGACACCGTGATCGACACCATCGCCGAGCGGGCGCCCAACATCCGCGACCTGATCGTCGGCCGCCAGGTGCTGACGCCGCTCGACATCGAGCGCCGCATCGGGCTGACCGAGGGCAACATCTTCCAGGGCGAGCTGTCGCTCGAGCAGCTCTTCTTCAACCGGCCGGTGCCCGGCTGGGCCCGGTTCCGCACGCCGGTCGACGACCTGTGGATCTGCGGGTCGGGCGCCCACCCCGGCGGCGGCCTCATGGGCGCGCCGGGGCGGATCGCCGCGCTCGAGCTCCTGCGCGAGCGCGGCCGCAGAAAGGGCGTGCGTGGCCGACTATGACGTGATCGTGGCCGGAGGCGGCCACAACGGCCTGATCTGCGCCGCCTACCTGGCCCGCGGCGGGCAGCGCGTCGTCGTGCTCGAGCGCCGGGCGGCGCTCGGCGGCATCGCCGAGGTGCTGCACACCGCCGGCCGGCTCCAGCCCGCCGTGATCGACGACCTCGGCCTGGCGGAGCACGGCCTCGAGCTCGTGCGGCCGGGGGTGCGCATGACCGCCCTGCGCGAGGAGGGGCCTGCGCTCACGTTCTGGGCCGACCCGGCGCGGACGGCGGACGGCCTCGTCGCCGTCGCTCCCGCCGACGCCGAGGCCTATCCCGCCTTCGACGCGCACGTGCGCGAGCTCGCAGCCTTCGTGGCCGAGGTCCAGGCCTCCACCCCGCCCCGGCTCGACAAGGCGGCGCTGGGCGACGCGGCGGCCGGCCTGCGGCTCGCCCGCGCCTACCGGCGCCTCGGCCCCCGGGCCGCCCGCGAGCTGACGCGCGTCCTGCCGATGGCCGTCGCCGACCTGGTCGGCGAGTGGTTCGCCGACGACGCCGTGCGCGGCGCCCTCGCCGCCCGCGGCACGCTCTTCACGGCGATGGGGCCGTGGTCGGCCGGGACCGCCCTCGTCCTCGTCGCCGACTCGGCCGGGAACGACGGCGGCGCCGCCGGGCAGACCGCGTTCGTCCGCGGCGGGCCGGAGGCGCTCGCCCTCGCGCTCCAGCGCGCGGCCCGGGCGGCCGGCGCCGAGGTGCGCACCGAGGCCGAGGTGGCGGGGCTGCTCGCCCGCGACGGCCGCATCGAGGGCGTCCGGCTCGTGGACGGCAGCCAGATCACCGCGGCGGCCGTGGCGTGTGCGGTCGATCCCAAGACCGTGCTGACGAGCTGGCTCGACCCGGTCACGGCGGGCCCGCGCATGCGCTGGCGGGCCGGGAACATCCGCACCCCAGGGGCGACCGCCCGGCTCGACCTGACCCTGAGCGGACTGCCGGCGTTCGCAGGCGTCGACGGCGACGAGGCGCTGCACGGCCGGCTCGTGTTCGCGCCCGGGGTCGACGCCGTCGAGCAGGCGTTCGACGCGTGGAAGTACGGCCGCGTGAGCGAGCAGCCGTACCTCGAGGCCACGATCCCGACGCTGCACGATCCGGGCGCACCCGGCGAGGGGCATCGCATGACGGTGCTCGCGCAGTGGGTGCCCTACGCCGCCGATGCGGACGAGGTGGCCGAGCGGGTCGTCGCCGTGCTCGAGCGCCTTGCGCCGGGGATCGGCGGGCTGGTCGACGCCACCGCCGTGCTCACACCGGCCGCGATCGAGCGCGAGTACGGCCTGGCGGGCGGGCACCTCTACCACGCCGAGCCTGCGCTCGACCAGTTCTACGCCTGGCGACCGGTGGTCGGCCTCGCCCGCCACCGCCTCGGCGTGCGCGGCCTCTATCTGTGCGGCGCCGGCGCCCATCCGGGCGGCGGTATCACCGGCGGCCCGGGCCGGAACGCGGCGCGCGAGATCCTGCGCGACCTGCGCCGCGCGGGCTGACCCGGTCCCAGCCCTCCAGCTTGGGGAGGACCGGCTCGAGCCCGAGCATCTCGGCGATGCCGGGCATGCGGCGGACGAGGTCGAGATAGCGCGGCTGCTCGGCGAGCGCGCGGTCGAGATGGACCCGCGCTCGCTCGACCTCGCCGCTGCGCGCGGCCGCCGTCAGCGCCGCGACCACGACGTGCGCCTCCTCCAGGCCGGCGTCGCGGGCGGCCGCGACGGCCTGCTCGACGCCCACCCCCTCGCCGGGCGCCCACGCCGCCGCCAGGGCCTGGCTGCGCACGACCAGGCGGCGCAGCTCGGCGACGGGCTCGGGGTGGTTGTCGACCCGGACGTCGCAGATCACGTCCTTCCACGGCGTCCCGCTCGGCTCGCCGGCGACGACGAGCACCCGGCCTGCCTCCTGGCCGCGCCAGTCGCCGCCCTCGGCCTGGGCCGCCGCGAGCGCCGTCACGAGCCGGTCGGCGAGCGTGCCCGCCGCCTCCGCGAACGCCTCGAGCATGGCGGGCCACACGCGGTCGCTCGCCATCATGTTGGCCTGGCAGGCCACACCGGCCCGATGCACGTGCCCGGCCTCGGCGATGCACGCCTTGCCCGTGTGCGCGGCCGCCGTCCCGGTTGCGGCGACGACGCCGACCTGGCGGTAGGCGGACATCGCGTCGCGGCGCACGGCGCCGCGCAGCGCCTGGGCTGCGGTCGAGCCGGTGCGCAGCGCGAGCAGGCACAGGGGGCCGTACGCCGGGTCGGTGAACGACTGCGTGACGACGGCGCCGACGCCGGCCTCGACCCACAGGGTGTCGACGCCGGCCCGAAACGCGGCCGACTGGATCGCGGCCCCAAGCTGGCCGGTGTCCGCGTCCCGGGCGACGATCGAGTAGGTCATCCGGCGATCCTACGGGATCAGCGGTCGATGTCGAAGACCTCCCGAAACGCGGTCTGGGTCGCGCGGACCGCGGTGATCTGGCCACGAGCGCGGTCGAGCCCGCCCGTCCCGCCGTCGATCGAGATGCCGAGCGTCGCCGCGCCGGCGGCGGCCACGAACGTCGTACTGAGGGTCCCACGGCGCAGCGTGACCACCGAGTGGCACAGGTTCTGGGCGCCCATGAGGACGGTGCAGTGCCCGTCGACGCTGCCGACGTCCGTCCCGCCCGGCGTCGCCAGCACGCTGTGGAACATGAACTCGTCGCCCGGCGTGGACGTCCCGGACCCGTCCACGTCGACGGTTGCCCGATCCGTCGTCGTCTCGAACAGGACGAACTGGCGATCGTTCGCCGTCGCGCCGGCGTGCGAGACCGCCGCCGTGCCCGCGACCATGGCCGCGGCTCCGACAGCGACCCCCGTCAGCAGCACCCGCAGCAGGACCTTGCCCATGACAGCCTCCCTTTCGTGATGAATGTAACAATCACGGAGTCTCCCACCCGCGCGGCACGCCCGCAACCCGGCCGTCAGGCCGCCGCCGGCTCTCCCTCCGGAGCGATGTCCAGTCCGGGGAGGCGCTGCGAGCCGATGAAGAGGCCGGCGCCGAGCACGATCACCGCCGCGCACAGCCCGAAGCCGAGCGCATAGCCGTGGTGCTGGATGACGTACGCCGTGAGCGGAAAGAGCCACAGCATCTGGATCGAGAAGCAGCCCTCGGCGATCGACATCGACGTCGCCCGGAACTCGGAGCGCGTGTTGTGCTGCAGGTACGTCGAGAGCGTCACATACACGAGCTCCGGGGCGCCGGCGATCACGACGAGCACGATCACGGGTGCGGCCAGCCCGGGCAGCAGGGCGCCGATCACGAGCCCCGCCGCCGCGGCGCCCGACGCCACCGCGACCGACACCGTCAGCGGCACCCGCTCGCCGATACGGCCGCCGAGCCACGAGAACCCGGCGCCGGCAAGGAGCGCCGTCCCGAGCACGATGCCGAGGAGCGCGTCCGATGCGCCGCGGGACTGGAAGAGCGGCGCCGCGTAGAACCACCAGCTCGTGACGGCAGCCCAGTAGACGCTCCACGCGAGCGTCAACACCGCCAGGCGGGGCGAGCGCCGCAGCGCCCCGAGGCCGCGCGCCGCGACGCGCACGCCGTGGCTCGCCTCGCCGCGGGCGTCGTCGGGCAGACGGGTCGCGATCGCGCTCGCGGTGAGCGCGCACGCCGCCGTGAGCCAGAACGCGAGCGGCGGCGAGTAGGTCGCGATCAGCCCGCCGACCATGAACGAGATGGCCCCCGCGAACTGGAACACGGCCCACAGGCCGCCGAGCATGCGCGGGAACTGCGCCTGGGCATCGTCATGGGCGAGCGAGTCGAACAGGTAGGCCTCGTCCGCGCCGGTGCGGAGCGCGAACGCGACCCCGTGGACGGCGCCCGCGACGCAGATCAGGGCGAAGCCGGGGGCGTACACGTAGCCGAGCTCGGCCGCGGCCGAGAAGAAGCCGGCCGCGACGAGCAGCCGCCGCCGCCCGAGCGCGTCGGCGAGGGCGCCGGTCGGCACCTGGGCGACCAGCATGCCCACGTGCAGACACGCCTCGACGATCCCGAACTGGGTCAGGCTGAGGCCGCGCGAGAGCAGGAAGACCGCCCAGATCGGGCCGGAGAAGAGGATGCCGTTGAAGAGCTGGTAGAGGCGGAAGACTGCGAGCGTGCGGGCGTTCATGGGTTCCTCGGAGACGATCGGACGACGGGGCCGGCGGGGACGGGCGGCCGCCCTGAGGGCGCACCTCTCCCGTCACGGGGCCGTGTCAGCCCTGAACGCGCGACACGCAGTGACGCAGCAGCAGGATCCTCTGGGGTGTCGCATCGAGGTTTCGGCTGCGCGGCTGCATGGCGGCGGCCATGCTAGCAGAGCCGGCCCGGCCGGCGGCGAAAACCGCCGCTACTGGGCGAGCGCGGCCTCGAGCACCTGGCGTGCGATCGGCGCGGCGACGTCGCCGCCGACGCCGCCCTTGACCACGAGCACCGCCACCGCCACCTTCGGCGCCCCGACGGGCGCAAAGGCGATGAACCAGGCGTCGGTGGGCACGTGCGGGCCGCCGATCTCGGAGGTCCCGGTCTTGCCCGCCACCGTCACCCCGGGGATGGCCGCGCTCGTGCCGGTGCCCTCGCTGACGACCGCCTCCATCATCGTCGTCACCTCGTGCGCGATCTTGCGCTTGCACGCGCGCACCGGCACGTGCGGCTCGCGTGCCGAGAGCGGGCGCCTGATCAGGTAGGGCGGCTTGAGCGTGCAGCCCGCCCCGATCGTCTGCGCGACCGAGGCCATCTGGAGCGGTGTCGCGTCGACGCCGCCCTGGCCGATGCCGGCGACGCCGAGATCGAGCTGCGAGGTCAGGGTCGGTACCGCCGGCGTGACGCTCTCGGGCACCGGGTAGGCGATCGATGCCGAGTGGTTGAACCCGAACGCGTTCGCCATCGCCACGAGCTTCGGCCCGCCCACCGACACCGCGAGCGGCCCGAACACCGAGTTGCAGCTCACGGCGAAGGACAGGATCAGCGACCCGCCGCAGTCCTCGTGGTGGAAGTTGTGCAGCTTCCAGCCGTTCAGGAGCGCGTAGCGGGCATACGGGTAGGTCGTGTTGAGCGTCGTCTTCCCGGCGGTGAGCGCCGCCGCCGAGGTGATGACCTTGAACGACGACCCCGGCGGCTGCAGGGCGTCCATGCCGAGCCCGGCATCGGCCTCCACGGCGCCGGTGCGGCTCAGGACGACCACGCCGCCGTAGCGGTTGCCGAGCGCCGTGGCCGCCGCCTGCTGGATCGGCACCCGCAGGGTGGTCGTGACGTCCTGCGGGTTCGTGCCGGGGCGCACGGCGATCACGCGGCTCACGCCGGTGGCCTTCGCCACGGCCCGCAGGACGAACCGCGGCGTCCCCGCGAGCAGCGGGTCGAGCGACTCCTCGAGGCCGCCCTGGCCGTAGGGCTGCGTCGCCGGCCAGCCGGCGCGGACGCGGGTGGCGACGGCGGCGGGCGCGGGCGGCTTGACAAAGCCGGTGACGACCGCGAAGGCCGGTCCCTGCGGATAGGTGCGCGCGGTCGCCGGCCCCTCTGCGAGCACCCGGCCGCTGCGATCCAGGATCCGGCCGCGGCCGGCCGGAGCGTGGGCGGTGACCGCCAGGTGCTCGCCCGTCGCCAGGCCCGGGAACGTGAGCGCGCGCGTCCAGGCCACCCGGCGGTGCTTCCCGGCGCCTTCGACGGGCACGGTCAGCGTCTCCGAGAGACGGCCGAAGAGGCGCGTGGCGACCGAGACGGCGACGGTCACGGCGGCACCCTGACGCTGCGGGCGGCCCGTCGCGTGGAGGCCGCGCATGGTCGCGGTCATCGCCGCATGCGTGTAGAGGGCGACGAAGTGCGCGTAGGAGACACGCGCACGGGCGCCCGGGCTGATCAGCGCGTACATGCCCGCGAAGTCGTGCGCGTGCCACGCGGCGACGAACGGGCCGACGGGTGTGGTCGGGTCGGGAGGGGACTTGTGCGCCGTCGCGGTGCTGCCGCTTGCGCCTGTCAGGATGACCGCGGTACCGGCCGCCGCGGCGAGCACGACGGCGACCACGGCAAGCCGTGCGGCCCATACTCGCTTCCCCCGCCCCGGTGCCATCATCCGGATTGTGCCCTAGGTTGCGTGCGCTGCGCGAATCCGCACCCGTCCGGTGACGCGATCGACCGTCTGCACGGCCACCTCGACGGCGTCTCCCAGCCGCAGCCGGCGCCCGCTGCGCGCCGCCACGAGCGCCACCCCCAGCGGATCCAGATCGACGTACTCGCCCGCCCACGACCGCCCCGGCAGGTAGCCCTCGAAGAGCTCGCCGAAGCGCACGAACGCGCCCGCAGCCACCAGCCCGACGACCTCACCCGGAAACGTTGCGTCGAAGCCGAGCTCGTACAGCTCCCGCTCGAGCAGGAAGGCGGCGCAGATGTCGTCGGCACGGCGCTCGAGCATCTCGGCCGCGCGCTCGGCGTCGGAATCGTGCTCGGCCGCAGCCGCCACGTCGGCGGACGCGGGCGGCGGCGTGGAGTCGAGGCCGAGGCGGCGCAGGAGCGCCCGGTGCACCATCACATCGGGATGCCGCCGGATCGGCGAGGTGAAGTGGCAGTACGCCGGGCTCGCGAGCCCGGCGTGGCCCAGGTTGCGGGCGTCGTAGCGGGCCTTGCGCAGGGCGCGCAGGACCATGCCCGGATAGGCGCCTGCGCCGCGTCCCGACGTGCGCACGTAGCCCGCCACCGCCTGGCTGAGCGCGCCGGCGTAGCGCGCCGCCTCGGCGGGCGGCAGCACGTCCGGCCGCGGCGGCGTGGGCACCGCCAGGGCGGCGAGGCGCTCGACGAGCTGGGCGAGCGCGTCGGGCTCCGGCGGCTCGTGCACGCGGAACGGCCCCGGGACGCCGGCCGCGGCGAGCTCCTCCGCCACCGTCTCGTTCGCCGCCAGCATCATCTCCTCGACCAGCGCGTGCGCAGGCCCGGAGCGGCGGCTCGCGCCCGCGACCACCGCGCCCGCCTCGATCCGGTACGTCCGCTCCGGCGCGTCGACGGCGATCCCGCCGCGGTGAAGGCGCGCGGCGGCGCGCTCGCGGGCGAGCCCGTCGAGCCGGCGCAGCGCGGCGACGAGATCGGGCGGGCCCTCGCCGGTCGCGAGCATCCCCTCGGCCTCGTCGTAGGTCAGCCGGTGGTCGCTGCGCACGATGCTGCGGTGGGCGCGCAGCGGGCCGGGCGATCCCACCTCGACGGTGACCGCGAGGCGGTCGCGGCCCGGCAGCAGGCTGCAGAGGTCGGACGAGAGCCGCTCGGGCAGCATCGGGTCGACGCGGCCGGGCAGGTACACCGACGTCGCCCGCCGCGCCGCCTCGCGGTCGATCGCTCCGCCCTGCGGTGACGAAGGCCGTCACGTCGGCGATGTGGACGAGCACGCGGTCGCCGTCCACCGACAGCGCGTCGTCGTGGTCGCGGGCGTCGCGCGGGTCGATCGTGAACGTCAGCAGCGGAGCGCAGATCGGTGCGGTCACCGCCGGCCGGCGCATCGGCCGGCAGGGCGGCCACCTCGGCCGCGACGTCGTCCGGCCACGGCGCCGCAACGCCGGCCTCGATCGCGAGGCCGTGCAAGACGGCGGACACGTCGACCGCGGGGCCGAGCCGCTCGCGCACCGCACCCTGCCCGGGCGCGGTGACGGCGACGGCCACCAGGTCGCCGGGATCGGCGCCGACGGCGCCCACCCTCCCCAGAGTCAGCGGCCGCCCGGGCGTGAAGAACGGCTCGCCGACGACCAGCCGCGCCCGCAGCGACACCTCACAGACGACCGGCGCCGCCGCCGGCGCGGGCGTCAAGGGTCGCGCAGCGCGAGGAGGGCGGCGCGCAGCACGCGGTCGGTCGGGCCCGGCCGGGCGGCGATCGGGATGTCGGGGCGGATGCCGCGGCCCTCCACCACCAGGCCGCCGGGGAGCGTGAACCGGGCCACGGTCAGCTTCAGCGCGCCGCCGCCGTCGAGCGGCTCGATCGCCTGCACCGTGCCCTTGCCGTAGCTGCGCCGGCCGACGACGATCGCGCCCGCGTCGGCGCGCAGCGCTCCGGCCACGACCTCGGCCGCGCTGGCCGTGCCGGCGTTGATGAGGACGGCCAGGCGCAGCTTGCCGACCGCGGTGTCGTCGGCCTCGAACCGGCGCGCCGGCTCGTGCAGGCCGCGCGTCTTCACCACGATGCCGCTGCGCCGCGAACACGCGCACCACGGCCACCGCCTGCGAGAGCAGGCCGCCGGGATTGCCGCGCAGGTCGAGGATCACGGGCTCGTGCCGGCGGTCGGCGCGCGCCGCGATCCGGCGCACCTGCGCCGCGGCGGTCGCCGGGAAGCTCAGCAGGCGGATCACACACACATGCGCGCCGCCCGAGCGCACCACGCGGCTCGACACGTACGGCAGCACGATCGGGCGGCGCACGAGCGTGAGCTCCATCGGCGCGTGGCCGGAGCGGACGACCTCCAGGTGCATGGGCTGGCCGACCCGGCCGCCGATCAGGTCGAGCGCGCGCCGGTAGGAGAGGCTCGCGAGCGACGTGCCGTCGATCGTCGTGATGACGTCGCCCGGGCGGATGCCGGCCTCCCTCCCCGGCAGCCCGGGGATCGAGGCCGTCACGCGCAGCCCGCGCCGCTCACGCAGGAGGCCGAGGCCGACGCCCGGATAGGAGCCCGCCTCGGCGTTGCGCAGCTGGGTGTAGGCGGTGGGCGCCAGGTAGCGGGTGTACGGGTCGCCGAGCGTCTGCAGCATCGCCGCCACCGTGTGCGCGCGGTAGGCCGAGCGCGGCAGCCGGCGGAAGTAGTACGCCTGCGAGGTCGTCCAGCACCTGCGTGCGCAGGGGTGCCGAACGCGGGCCCGGAGCGGGCTCCGAGAGCGAGCTGCGTCCGGAGCTCGAACCCGACCGCGAATGACGCCAGAAGCGCCACGGTGGCAACGGCCAGCGCGAGTAGACGGTGCCCCTTCACCGACCGGAGATTGTAACGCTTGCAGCGGCCCGCGTCTGCAATCCCGGTGACGTTCCGGGTGGTCAGACCCTGAGGAAGCGGCGCAGCGTGAGGCCGGAGCCGAAGGCGCCCAGCAGGAGCCCGAACGCGGCCAGCATGCCGATCAGGAGCGGCACACCGACCAGGCGCGCCGGATCGGTCAGGCCGCGGTCGTAGCCGTTCAGGGCGAAGTAGACGACGGCCAGCAGGGCCAGCGCCCCGAGCGCTCCCAGAAGGCCGGTGAGCATGCCCTCGAGCATGAACGGAAGGCGGACGAAGGCGTTGGTCGCCCCGACGAGCTTCATCACCTCGATCTCGCGCCGGCGGGAGAAGATCGAGAGCCGGATCGTGTTCTGGATCAGCACGATCGCCGCCACCCCGAGCAGGATCATCAACCCGAACACGAAGTAGAGCACGTATTTCAGCGTGTTCAGCACGCGGTCGGTGATCTTCTTGCCGTACGTGACGCACGGCTCCTGCCCGCAGTTGTGGATCGCCGAGATCTTCTGCGCCGCGGCCGCGGTCACCCCGGCCTTGTTCGCGTCGGTGAGCTTGACGTAGAACGCCGGCGGAAGCGGGTTCGCCTGGCCGCCCTTCATGTACTCGATCAGCGCCTTCTGGGCGCTCGGCGAGAGCATCTTCACGGCCGCATCGGGCGACACGTACCGGAACGACTTCACGTTGGGCAGGTTCTTCACCTGGTTCGCGACCAGGCCGCGCTTGCTCACGTCGGTGGAGTAGTCACCCGGCAGGTAGAGCTTGACCGTGACCTCGTTGCGCACGCCGACGGCGTAGTGGTAGACCCACCACGCCGTGCTGACGAAGATGCCGAGCAGGAAGGTGACGATGAGCACGGTCACCGTCGCCGCCATCGTCGTGGCAGCGTTCGAACGGATCGAGGCCAGCGCCTCCCAGAAGAAGAACCGCCACCTCAACCCTCGTAGCCCCCGCGGCGATCGTCGCGGACGACACGCCCGCCTTCGAGCTGGATCACCCGCCTGCGCATCTTGTCGACCATCTCGCGGTCGTGGGTGGCCATGACGACGGTGGTGCCGGCGCGGTTGATGCGGTAGAGCAGCTGCATGATCCCGACCGACGTGTCCGGGTCGAGGTTGCCGGTGGGCTCGTCCGCGATCAGGAGCGGCGGGTGGTTGACGAACGCGCGCGCCACCGAGACGCGCTGCTGCTCGCCGCCCGAGAGCTCGTGCGGGAAGCGGTCGCCCTTGTCGGCCAGGCCGACGAGGCCGATGATGTCCGGCACCTTCTTGCGGATCTCGGCGCGCGACTTGCCCTGCACCTGGAGCGCGTAGGCGACGTTCTGGTAGACGCTGCGGTTCGGCAGCAGCTTGAAGTCCTGGAAGACGCAGCCGATGTTGCGGCGCAGCGTCGGCACGCGCGAGCGCTTGAGCTTGGGCAGCGAGCGGCCGCCGACGATCAGGTTGCCCGTCGTGACGTCGAGCTCCTTCAGCAGCAGCTTGATGAACGTCGACTTGCCCGAGCCGGACGGGCCGACCAGGAAGACGAACTCGCCCTTGTCGATCTGCACCGAGACGTCGTCCAGCCCGACGACGCCGCCCTGGTACTCCTTGGAGACCCCGTCGAAGATGATCATCGCCTGCGCCGCGACGCGCGGGGCGTCGGGCGGCGGCGGTGCGGTTGCGGCCCGCAGCGGCCCGGCGCCCGGATCGAATGCGGGCGGCGGCGCGTCGGACACGGCCTGGTGGACTCGGATCTCGTTGCTCATAGGCGGCTTCGGATCGCCGCGACGGGCGATGGCTGCCGGTTCAGGGTACCGGTGCGGCCGGATGGGTGCAAACGCAACCACTCGCATTCCCAGTATCTGCCAACATTATCCATGCAGACGCCAATCCGATCATGCCGACGACTTTGCGGTCGCGCGGCGCAGCAGCTCGGCCCGGATGAGCTCGTCGAGATCGCCGTCGAGCACGCCCTGGGCGTTTCCGATCTTCAGGTTCGTGCGGTGGTCGTTCACCATCGTGTACGGGTGCAGGACGTAGGAGCGGATCTGGCTGCCGAACGAGATGTCCTGCGCCTCGCCACGCTCCTTCGCCATCGCCGCCTCGCGCTCCTCCCGCTCGCGCTCGAGCAGGCGGGACTTCAGGATCCGCATGGCCTGGGCCTTGTTCTGCAGCTGCGAGCGCTCGTTCTGGCACTGCACCACGATCCCGGTCGGCAGGTGGGTCAGCCGGACGGCCGAGTCGGTCTTGTTGACGTGCTGGCCGCCGGCGCCCTGCGAGCGGTACGTGTCGATGCGCAGCTCGGTCTCGTCGATCTCGACGTCGACGTCGTCGTCGACGAGCGGCGACACCTCGACCTGGGCGAAGCTCGTGTGGCGGCGGTGGGCCGAGTCGAACGGCGAGAGCCGCACGAGCCGGTGGACGCCCTTCTCGGCCTGCATGATGCCGTAGGCGTTGTCGCCGGCGAGGGTGAACGTGGCGCTCTTCAGGCCCGCCTCCTCGCCGGGCGTCGCCTCGAGCAGCTCGGCCTTGAATCCGCGCGACTCGGCCCAGCGCAGGTACATGCGCAGCAGCATCTCGGCCCAGTCCTGGCTGTCGGTGCCGCCCGCGCCCGCGTGCACGCCGACGACGGCGGGGCCGGTGTCGTACTCGCCCGTGAACAGCGCCTCCTCCTGCAGCCGGCCCAGGTCGCGCTCGAGCGGCCCGAGCGAGCGCTCGACCTCGCCCTTCCACTCGGGGTCGTCGGCGGCCATCTCGAGCATGCCGTCGAGCTCGCCCGCATCGGACTGCAGGCGCTCGAACATGTCGAGGTTGCGCTGCGTGCGGGCCAGCTCGGCGGACGCCCGCGCCGCCCGGCGCTGGTCGTCCCAGAAGCCGGGCTGCGACGGTCTCGGCCTCGAGCTCGGCCTTGCGTGCGCTCAGGGAATCCGGGTCAAAGGTAATCACGAACCCAGTGCAACTGGGCTCTGATCTCCTCGACCGCCGCGCGCAGCTCGTCGAGCGACCGCGGCTCCGGGGTGCCGCCGTTATGCGCCATGGCACTTCTTGAACTTCTTGCCCGAGCCGCACCAGCACGGGTCGTTGCGGCCGACGTCGCGCTCGGGGTCGACGGTGCGCTGCTCGACGACCGGGAAGGCCTCGCCGTCGAGCTCGACGTCGCCGTTGGGCGCGCCGGCCGCGGCCAGCGCCTCGAGCGTCGCGCCCGCGTCGTGCTCGTAGGAGAGCTGCTCGTGCCGCTGCGGGGAGTGGTCGTACTGGGCCTCGTCCTCGACCGCGACCTCGACGTGCATCAGCGCCCGCACCGTCTCCTGCTTCACCAGGAAGTCCATCTCGTTGAACATCGCCGCGCCCTCGGCGCGGTACTCGACCAGCGGATCCTTCTGCGCGTAGCCGCGCAGGCCGATGCCCTGGCGCATGTAGTCCATGTTGTCGAGGTGCTCGCGCCAGCGCACGTCGAGCACCTGCAGCACGACCCACCGCTCCAGGTTGCGCGTCAGCTCCTCGCCCCACTCCTGCTCGCGCGCCTCGTACGCCGAGATGGCGTCGTCGAAGATGCGGTCGAGCAGGTCCTCGCGGGTGATGTTGTGACGGTCGATGTCGTCGAGGCCGATCCGGATCGGGTACACCGACTGGAGCGCGACCCACATGCCCTCCCAGTCCCAGTCGTCGGCGAAGCCGACGCCGCCCGTGTGGGAGTCGACCGCGGCCTCGATCACGTCCTCGAACCAGCCCGCCACCATCTCGTGCAGGTCCTCGCCCTCGAGGATCTCGCGCCGGGTGGCGTACACCTGCTCGCGCTGCTCGTTCAGGACGTCGTCGTACTTGACGACGTTCTTGCGGTTGACGAAGTGGAACTCCTCGACCTTCTTCTGCGCGCCCTCGATGCGGCTCGTCAGCATCTTGGCCTCGATCGGCTCGCCGTCGGGCGGGCCGAAGCGCGAGTCGAGGATCTTGTAGATGCGCTCGCCCGCGAACAGGCGGATGACCTCGTCCTGGGCCGAGAGGAAGAAGCGCGACTCGCCGGGGTCGCCCTGGCGGCCGGAGCGGCCGCGCAGCTGGTTGTCGATCCGGCGCGACTCGTGCCGCTCGGTGCCGAGCACGTACAGGCCGCCGAGGTCGGCGACGCCCTCGCCGAGCTTGATGTCGACGCCGCGGCCGGCCATGTTCGTCGCGATCGTGACCGCGCCGCGCTGGCCGGCGTCCTCGATGATCAGCGCCTCGCGCTCGTGGTTCTTGGCGTTCAGCACCTCGTGCGCGACGCCGCGGCGGCCGAGCAGCGTCGACAGGTGCTCCGACACCTCGACCGAGATCGTGCCGACGAGCACCGGCTGGCCCAGCGTGTGGCGCTCGACGATGTCCTCGACCACCGCCGCGAACTTCTCGTCCTTCGTGCGGTAGATCTGGTCGTTTCTGTCGTCGCGCACCATCGGCCGGTGGGTCGGGATCGGCACCACCTCGAGCTTGTAGATGTCGTGGAACTCGTTGGCCTCGGTGAGGGCCGTGCCGGTCATGCCGGCGAGCTTCTTGTACATGCGGAAGTAGTTCTGGATCGTGACCGTGGCGACGGTCACGTTCTCCTCCTGGATCTTCACGTTCTCCTTGGCCTCGACGGCCTGGTGCAGGCCCTCCGACCAGCGCCGGCCCTCCATGATGCGGCCGGTGAACTCGTCGACGATCTTGACCTCGCCGTCGACGATCACGTACTCGTCGTCGCGCTTGTAGAGCTCCTTGGCCTTGATCGCCTGGATCAGGTGGTTGACGAGCTGGCCGTTCTCGGGCGCGTACAGGTTCTCGATCTTGAGCGCGCGCTCGACCTTGGTCACGCCCTCCTCGGTGGGCGACGCGGTCTGGAACTTCTCGTCGACCTCGTAGTCGTCGCCGAGGCTCAGGTCGCGCACGACCCGGGCGAACGAGTAGTAGGTCTCGGCCGCCTGCTCCGGCTGGCCGGAGATGATGAGCGGCGTGCGCGCCTCGTCGATCAGGATCGAGTCGACCTCGTCCACGATCGCGAAGTAGTGCCCGCGCTGCACGGTCTGCGTCAGCTCGGCGGCCATGTTGTCGCGCAGGTAGTCGAACCCGAACTCGGAGTTCGTGCCGTAGGTGATGTCGCAGGCGTAGGCGGCGCGGCGGTTGGTCTGCTCCCAGTCGTCGGCCATGTTCGACTGGATCACGCCGACCGTCACGCCGAGCGCCTCGTAGACGGGCCGCATCCACTCGGCGTCGCGCTTGGCCAGGTAGTCGTTCACCGTGACCAGGTGGACGTTCACGCCCGCGAGCGCGTTCAGGTAGAGCGGCAGCGTGGCGACGAGCGTCTTGCCCTCGCCGGTCTTCATCTCGGCGATGCGGCCCTCGTGCAGCACCATGCCGCCGATCAGCTGCACGTCGAAGTGGCGCATCTCGAGCGTGCGCCGGGCCGCCTCGCGGACGCACGCGAACGCCTCGGGCAGGAGCTCGTCGAGCTCCTCGCCCTGCGTCGAACCGGGCCCGGAACTCGTCGGTCTTCGCGCGCAGCTCGTCGTCGGACAGCGCTCGATCTCGGGCTCGAGGGCGTTGATCTCGCGCACGCGCTCCTGCATGCGCTTGAGCGTCCGGCCCTCGCCGGCGCGCAGGATCTTCTGGAAGACGCTCATGGCTCCTGGATGGTATCG